>OZ254083.1:0-617500 GCA_965267555.1 Cytophagales bacterium
CCAGAGTTTGGCCGGTATTACAGGTTCAAATGGTGACCATGGTGATCATGTGGCCGGCACCTTTATGGGTAGCGGAAATATGGATCCATTAGGCGCGGGAATGGCTCCCGGAGTGTTTGGGTATATCGCCGGAAATTTAAATTCCAATTACAATTTCGTTCCGAGTTTATTCACCAATGATAGCGTTGTTATAACTACAAAATCTTACAGTAATGGATGCAATGCCGGTTATACGACACTTACCGAGCAGCTCGACAATCAGGTTGTTACTTATGACCCATTGGTTCATGTATTTTCCGCGGGAAATTCAAATGGTTCAAACTGCGGTTATGGTGCCGGTAGTCAGTGGGGAAATATTACAGGTGGTCATAAAGTTGGGAAAAACGTAATTACCGTAGCCAATTTGAATTTTGCCGATAATATCTCTTCAAGCAGTTCAAGAGGACCTGCTGCCGATGGAAGAATAAAGCCGGATATTTCTGCAAAAGGAAGCAGCGTTTATTCAACTATTGAAAATTACGATTATGGGTTTAAATCCGGCACTTCAATGTCTTGTCCGGGTGTGACCGGAATCTTGGCACAGCTTTATCACGCATTCCGAGATCACAATGCCGGTGCAGACCCTAATTCTGCTTTGATGAAAGCCATAGTATTGAATACCGCCGAAGACTTGGGAAATGTAGGGCCCGACTACATTTTTGGATGGGGCAGAATAAATGCAAAAGAAGCATACAAGGTCATTGAGAATATGAATTACCTTGACTCTGCTATAAATGATGGAGATTCCATTTCGCATACTCTTAGTATTCCAAATAATGTTTCCAGATTGAAAATTATGCTCTATTGGAAAGATCCGGCTGCATCGGTAAGTTCTGTTTTTGATCTTGTCAATGATTTAGACCTTAAAGTAATAGACCCGAGTGCTTCATTGCATCTTCCTTTGGTCTTGGATCCAACACCTAATTCTACATCCTTAAATTTTCCTGCAACTCCAGGAATTGACAATTTAAACAATATGGAACAGGTCGTAATTGATCAGCCTGGCACCGGAACATATGAAATTAAAATTAATGGAACGATGATTCCACAGGGCCCTCAAGACTATTTCATTGTTTATCAATATGAATTCGATGAGATAGAATTGACCTATCCAATCGGAGGGGAGTCTATCTCTCCGGGTGATGATCAGGTTATCCGCTGGGACGCATTTGGTACTTCATCTCCATTTACTTTAGACTATTCTATCGATAGTGGACAAAACTGGATAAATATTGCCAGTAATATTTCTTCAACGCAACGCTATTTCACGTGGAATGTGCCAAACAACATAAATACAAATAATGGATTGGTAAGACTCAGCCGTGGATCTCAAAGCGATATTTCAATATCAACATTTACAATTTTAGGAACACCTTCAAACCTTGACGTGTATTCAAGTTGCACAGACTCTGCGGCCTTGTCATGGCAAGCTGTGGCTAATGCAGATGCCTATATCATTCGTAAATTGGGAAGTCAATATATGGATTCGGTTGAGTTTACTACTTCAACATCAACTTATATTAATGACATAAATTTCAATGATCCAAACGTTTGGTTAAGTGTTCAGGCAGTCAATCTAAACGGTTCCGGACAAATTATTGGCAAAGGAAGAAGAGCTGTCGCAATAAGAAAAGCAAGTGGAATTTACAATTGCCCTACAGTTTTGCCTACCGCGGATTTTAGCTCCAATTCAACTGTAATTTGTGTTGATGGAACTGTAATTTTCAATAATGAAACAATCAATGGCGCTGGAAATTACACATGGACCATTACACCTTCATCCCATACATTTGTCAACGGTACCAATCAAAACTCTGAAAACCCCGAAGTACAATTCAATACCACAGGTGATTATACGATCAAATTGGATGCTGCGAATTTAGCAGGAGTATCCACTGAAGAAAAAATTGATTTTATCACAACCTTTTCTGCAGATCAAAACCTTAATGAATCTTTCGAATTTGCCCTTTTCCCTCCTTTAAATTGGTCTCTTGAGCCAAGTGCGGGTTCTATTACCTGGGTTTCTTCCAACGTAGTTATTGGTTCAGATGGCAGCAATACAAAAGCGGCTTATTTCAATCGCTTCAATGATGTGAGTATCGGGGAGGAAGACGCTCTTGTTACCCGCCCAATAGATTTAAGTGGATACACCAAGCCGGTATTGGTTTTTGATGTTGCCTATGCAGCACAATCGAGTTTACCACCCGCGGTATCCGGTGGGCTTAAAATTGACTATTCCAATGATTGTGGTAGTTATTTTCAAGCCAGTACTTATAATAAATCGAGTAACGATTTGATGACAACAGCTTTCCAAACTAGTCTATGGGAGCCAAGCTCATCTACGGAATGGAGAAGTGATTCCTTAGACCTTACCGCTTATGCCTCAAAAGGTGTTGTATTGAAATTCATCAATGTTTCAGGCATAAACAGCAACAGTCTCTTTCTTGATAATATTCGCGTGATCGACTTAGTGGCAGGTTTAAATAATGAAGAATCGATCTCGCTTAATGTTTATCCAAATCCAACAAATGGCTCATTTACAATTAAGGCCTCCAACTTAATCGGAGAAAGATTCGATATATCGATTATTGATTCAAAAGGAAGAGAGGTAATTAAAAAATCCAAGAATTCATTAAATTCATCCTTCAATATCACTTTTAATTTGGGAAATCTGAGCTCAGGCCTTTACACGATAAAAGTCATAGGTGAGAATTCCATGGCCCTTAAAAAATTGAGCTACATTAAAAACTAAAAATTATGAGAAAAATTTATTCCGCGCCAGTTGTTTTCTCTCTTATTTTATTATTTCTCGGATTGTCCATTTCAAGCAAAGGGCAATCTGCTTTACAGGGAAGCAGGTATGAGATAAATCTTAAATCAGGATCCTTTACCCCTGAGGAAAATTTCATCAATTCAATTCAGAAAAATGTCAATGATGAGGGCCGTTATTACCTTTTTCAGTTCAGATCGATCCCTTCCTCTGAAGAAATAAAAAAAATGAAGGCAATGGGTGTAGTTTTTGAAGACTACATCCCGAACAATGCCTACCTTGTTTATACACCGCAGGGATTAAGTTTTGTCAAGCTAAACGATTTTGACTTAAGAGCAATTATTCCGTTCGAATCAAAATTTAAGGTAGACAAAGATTTTTCAAATGAAATTCCATCACATGCCATAAAAGGGGGAAATATGGTTCGCCTATCGGTCCTAACGCATAGCAGGGTTAGTAAGCAGGAGTTTCTACAGGCCATTGAACAAAGCGAAGGTAAAATTGTACAGGCCACTGAGACCGGAAGTCTCTATTCGATTGACATTCCTGAAAAAAAATTAAATGACCTTCTTGAATTAGAATTGGTCAAATGGGTAGAATATATAGAACCAGACCCTGTTCCTGATGATCTCAGGGGACGTTCATTACACAGAGCCAATGCAATTGACAGGCCTTCTGCAAATGGTTATCAATATGATGGTACCGGTGTATCTGTTGCACTGGCAGACGACGGTGCAGTAGGTCCACACATTGACCTTGAAGGAAGAGTTGTTCAAGTAGGTAATATGGGAGGAAATGGAACGCATGGCGATATGACGGTTGGGATTCTCATGGGAGCGGGAAATCTAAATCCCCGATTTGCAGGTATGGCTACCGGTGTAGAAATGCGATATTATGACATTTTCCCTCCGGGTGGTCCGGCATATGCCCATGTCAACGACGCAGTATCCAATTACAATTCTTTTGGGACGGTGATTACCTCAACTTCCTACAGTGAAGTAAATGGAGGCATATATACATCTACCGCTCAATTTGTTGATCAACAAATTCATCAAAATCCCAGTCTAATACATGTGTTTTCAGCCGGAAATGCCGGTCCCGGATTTTCAACAATCACGGGTGGAAGAAAAGCTGCAAAGAACACGATTGCAACAGCCAATCTGGAATACCAGGATATACGAACGAATTCGAGTTCAAGAGGGCCTGCAGCTGATGGTAGGCTAAAACCTGATATTTCAGCAAATGGTACAAACCAAATGTCTCTTGATGCCAACAATGGTTACTCGCCGGGTGGAGGAACTTCCGCTGCCTGTCCGGGTATTGCAGGTATTCTATCGCAATTGTATCAGGCTCATCGCGATCTGAATGCTGGTGCTGATCCGACTTCTTCACTGATGAAAGCCATTCTATTAAATACAGCTGAAGACCTCGGAAACCCAGGCCCTGATTATTCATTTGGATGGGGAAGAGTCAATGCGCTTCGGGCTCTTAAAACCATGGAGGAAAACCGCATTGTCGAGGATTCATTGTCTCAAGGAGATTCCATAACACATACTATCACTGTACCTGCTGGTGTGGGTGAATTGAAAGTCATGTTGTATTGGCTAGACGTAGAAGGCTCTCCTGCAGCCAGCCAGGCGCTTGTCAATAACCTTGATATGGTTTTAACAGATCCTTCCAATACCACCTGGCAACCCTGGGTATTGAATCCCTCAAACCCAACGGCCACTGCGACCAGGGGAATAGATAATTTAAATAATATGGAACAGGTTACGCTTTCCAATCCTGTGGCGGGTTCGTATACTGTCAAAGTAAAAGGATCCAGCGTTCCTTTTGGTCCGCAAAACTTTCATGTTGTTTATGAGTTCATTATGGATCAACCTAAAATAACCTATCCAATTGGTGGGGAATCTTTGGTACCAGGTGAAGTCGAAACAATCAGATGGGATGCATATGATGAAAGCACTCCATTTAATCTTGAATATTCAATTGATAGCGGTTCCAATTGGGTCAGTATTATTTCCTCAATTCCAGGAAACCAAAGATATTACGATTGGTTCGTACCAACTTTAAGTACGGGTCAGGCCTTGGTTAGGGTTACGCAGGGTAGTACCTCAAGTACCAGTCTTGCTCCATTTAGTATAATTGGTGTACCTCAAAACGTATCTGTATTATGGGCCTGTACAGATTCTCTTATGCTGACATGGGATTCCGTGGTTTCTGCCGATAGCTATGAGATAAGTGTTTTAGGTAATAAATTCATGGATTCTGTCGGTATAAGCAATGATGACTTCTACATCTTGAAAAACATCAATGGCAACAATGCTTTTTGGTTTAGTGTAAAGGCGCTGAATTCAGCACAGGGAATTGTGGGCAGAAGGGCCATAGCAATTGAAAAAGCACCGGGCACTTTTCAATGTCCGGTTTCAGTAGATGTTGCTGTTTCTAACATTTTAAGCCCGTTAAATTCACAAATGCCTGGTTGTCAGGATTTGGATAGTGTCGCCGTAATAGTTGAAATTGAAAACAAAGGCTTTACCAGACAAGGAAATTTTCCGGTCTCCGTTTTGCTAAATAATGGTTCAACCAGCACCATTCAGTTCAATGATACACTAGAACTTTATGAGAAAAGAGTGCTGACCTTTCCTGTTTTTGCGGATTTGAGTTCAGGGAATTCTCACCTTTTTAAAGCTTGGACAGGACTAGGCACCGATATAAAAAACACAAATGACACACTTAATTCTGTTGTTACTATTTATGCCGGTCAGTCAGCCAACCTTCCTTTGAATGAAAACTTTGATCAATTTCCATTATGTGCTACTTCTACTAACTGTGCAGGTACAAATTGTATTTTATCATCGGGATGGGTTAATACGACCAATAATTTTGGTGATGACATTGATTGGAGAACAAATAGCGGAGGAACAGCCTCGGGAGGCACAGGGCCTAGTGGTGATCATACCACCGGCAATGGGAATTATTTGTATTTGGAAGCATCTGGAAATCCGGTATGCTCAGATAAAACAGCAATTTTAATGAGTCCATGCGTGGATTTAGCTTTTGCTCAGCAACCCGAATTGAGTTTTTGGTATCATATGGATGGCTCTGCAATGGGAGAACTCCACGTTGATCTGCTTGCAAACGGCACATGGCATATGGATGTAACAAGTCCTTTAATTGGTGAACAAGGCAATGTGTGGCTGCAAAGAATTGTTGATCTTACTCCGTATAGCGGTCAAATCATTAATGTAAGATTTCGTGGAATTACCGGAAATAATTTTGCTTCGGATCTCGCTATTGATGATATTTCAATCTCCGATAATTTTGTTTATGCGATTGACGCTTCTGTGACCAGTATTGTTTCGCCGGGATTCAGTTCCAAAGAAGATTGTTTACTGGAAGACAGTTTAGATGTTACCGTAATAATTCAAAATACCGGTGCAAATGCAATTGGAAATATTCCACTGAAATACGCCGTAAATGGTGGACCAGCTGTTAGTGCTGTATACAACAATATCCTTGCCGCCGGTCAGATCGATACATTTACTTTTAGTAGTTCATTGCACTTACCGGGCGTAGGTAATTATGACTTGAAAGTATGGCAGGATTATGGTCCTGATCAAAATCCGGGCAATGACACAATCAGTTCCACAATAAATATCTTTCCGGGCAATTTGGTTTCGATTCCTTACACTCAAAATTTTGATGTTTTCAACAGTTGTGCTACCACAGCTAATTGTGAAGCAACAGTATGTAATTTGATGGGTGGTTGGAAAAATTACACCAATTTAATAGATGATGACATTGATTGGAGGGTGAATAATGGCTCCACACCTTCACAAGGTACGGGCCCCCCTAATGATCAGAATCAGGGCACAATAATTGGTAAATATCTTTATTTAGAAGTTTCAGGTGGTTGCAATAACCGTGTGGCCATTATCCAAAGTCCTTGTATAGATCTAAGTTCTGCATTTTCTCCCGAATTAAAAGCTTGGTATCATATGAATGGTCAAGATATAGGTGAATTGCATTTTGATGTCTTTCTTGGTGATAGTTGGTTGAATGATTTTGTACCGCCAATTATTGGGGATCAACCTAATTCCTGGCAACAATGGACCATAGATCTATCATTGTTGGCTGGCAATATTATTGCTGTCAGGTTTCGCGGTGTAAGTGCCAATGGCTTTATGGGAGATATCGCCATTGATAATATTAGTGTAAACGATAATTTTAATACTGCTCAGGCCGATTTCACCTTTACACAACCAAACTGCGCAGGGCAGTTAATTACATTTACTGATAATTCGAGTGGAACCGGGATAAATCACGCTTGGAATTTTGGTTCAAATGCTGTGCCGTCTACAGCTACTGGAGCGGGCCCTCACGATGTATTATTTGGAAAATCCGGTCTTGAAAGCGTTCAGTTAATCGTTCAGAATGTTGCCGGTTCCGATACCAATACGCAGAATTTATTGATTGATACACTCCCGGAGGTTAATTTCACCTGGAATGCCAACATGGATACCATCAGTTTCATAAATCAATCCTCAAATGCAACAAGCTATTTTTGGGATTTTGGTGATGGTAATTCAGATAGTACGCTTCAACCCGTTCATGTATATTCGAGTTCGGGAATTTATACGGTAACGCTTACCGTGAGCAATGGCTGCGGAATGAATATTATCAGCAAAGATGTCACCGTTGGTATGGTAGGATTTAAAAATGATCTGACTTCTAACTTGAAGGCTTATCCAAACCCTAACAAGGGCACATTATTTATTGAGGGATTAAACACTACTTTGATTAAGAATTACAATATCAGGATTAGTGACATGAAGGGAAGCATGATGAATCCAAAGATTGTCGTTATTTCCGAAAGAGAAATACAGTTAGACATGCACACTTACCCACAAGGACTTTACCTTCTTCAAATAGACGGTGAGAATGTCAATGCAATAATGAAAATTGAAAAAAGATAATTTATATGCTTATAAATTCTTTGGATAAACAAGTATTTTTTATAATTGGCTACAATGAACGGTGAAAGCAAATTCAAAAATTCGGTTTCAAAATATGTAGAAAAGGCCAAATCAATTGTAGCCAATCCATCCCTTATTGAAGATAAAATTGAAACTGCCTGGGAAAAAGCTAAAAAGCTCGATCCGGGATTAAGGGAGTTAATGGAAAATGTAGAAACCTTTATTGAAATCATAAAAGCTTACTACAAGGGAAGCTATCGGGATGTTGAACAAAAAACAATTTTATTCCTCTTAGCTGGTATTTTGTATTTCATAAATCCTTTTGACATAATCCCGGACTTCCTACCATTAATTGGTTTTACAGATGATGCCGCAGTCCTCATTTTTATTTTAGGGAAAGTGAAGAATGAAATCGATAAATTCAATTCTTGGAAAATAAATCAGGAAATCGAAATTTATGAGTCTGAAAGCGAAATATGAGTCTTTAAAGATTCAGCTTGAAGAAAGCTACGAATGGCCTTCGGAATACATATTCAAATTCATTTTAAAATCCGGAGCGAAGGACAAGCAATTAAAGGTCCGGGAATTATTCGAGCAAAATGTTTCTTTGTCATTTAAATCTTCCTCAAAAGGCACATATATTTCAGTTACCATCAAAGCTACAATGGAAAGTCCTGAGCATGTTATAGACATCTACAAGGAAGCCAGCAAAATAAAAGAGCTAATCGTTTTTTAGTTTGCCCATTTTTAAATTAAACGATGAATTTGCATTTCCAGAAATTGATTTAGCCGAAGACAATGGCCTAATTGCTATTGGTGGAGACCTCAATTCGGATCGTTTATATCTAGCATATTTAAATGGCATTTTCCCCTGGTATTCAGAAGGTGAACCAATTTTGTGGTGGTCTCCCGATCCCAGATTTGTTTTAAATACAGAAGATATTCATATATCAAAAAGTATGAAAAGAGTTTTGAATGCTGATAATTGGAAATTTACTATTAACAAGGATTTTAATCGTGTTATAAGCAATTGTAAAAACATAGCTCGAATTGGGCAAAGGGGAACCTGGATAAGCAATGAAATGATGAATGCCTACAAAAAACTTTTCGAACTTGACAAAGCCCTGAGTTTTGAAATTTGGGAAAATGATGAATTAATAGGTGGTATGTATGGCGTACTTACACCCGGATATTTTGCGGGTGAATCTATGTTCAGTTTAAAAAGTAATGCTTCAAAAATTGCACTTATAAAAGCTTGTCAATATTTACATAAAAAAGGAATTAAGATTTTTGATTGTCAGATCTATTCCGGACACTTGAAATCCATGGGAGCATTTAATATGCCGAGAAGAGAGTTTAAAAAATATCTTACTGGTTAAACTTAACTGCAATCATACACATATCGTCAATCTGCTCGTATTTACCATCCATCATCCAGGCATTCATTCTTTCCTCAATAAAAGATTCTTGTTCTTCCAAAGGCAGGTTTTGCATAGCCTTTACCATCTCACGCAAATTTTTTGCGCGAAATTTTTTCCCCTGTTCACCTCCAATTTGATCTGCAAGGCCATCTGTAAATAAATAAATGGTATCCTTTTCTTTAATCTCAATTTCGACTGTTTTGAATTTGTCGTCTTTTACTTCAATACCACCAATTGATTTTCGGTTTCCCTTAATTTCATAAAAGGAGAAATCATTCCCTTCATAATCGGGTTCGGTCCATGATTTGTCTATGATAAGGTTGCCCATTTTAGCTTCGCGTGTTATAAAAATTGGGCTATTTGCGCCAGAGTAATAGAGCTTTTTTTCTTTGATGGAATAGGCGCATAATGCAATGTCCATTCCGTCTTTAATTTCAGCATCTTTCTGTTGAAGTGTACTTTCTACAAGCTCATTAACCTTTTGAAGAATTTTTGCAGGATCGGTCATTTTGAACTCCCTGATGGTGCGATTTAAACTATTTAGACCTACAAGACTAATGAAAGCTCCGGTAACACCATGACCTGTACAGTCTACGACTGCAAAATATTTAAAATCATTCTCCTCCTCCATCCAATAAAAATCTCCTGATACTACGCTTAAAGGTTTGTAGAACAATAAATGGTCTGGGAAAATACCATTGACATGGTTTACAGACGGAAATAAAGCACTTTGAATTTTCTTTGCATATCTCAAAGAGTCTACAACACCTTCATTTTTGGCCTTAATTTGATCTTTTTGTTCTTCTATCTTGTTGTTTTGCGAGCTGACCTGTCTTTCGGTGGACTTCAGTTTTTCGAGCAATCTATTTATACGATCTGCTAATGAAGAGAAAGTTCGATTGCCTTCTATTTCAATATCGGAATCATCTCCTTCCAGAACTCTATCCAATTTCTCATTTAATTGAGAAAGTGGTTTTAATAAGGTTCTGGAATTGATATAAAGCATTATTATTAAAAGTAAAATGACCGCTCCAAAGATATAGAGTGAATTTCGGATGGCTCCCCTTAATAATTCCTCTTCTATACTTTTATTTGATTTTATTCGCACCACTGAAGCCAATTCCTCTGGTTCATCTTCCTCTTTGCTATAAATGTATTCGTAATGAATTTTTACACCGTCTTCAATTTCAATTAAAGTATGACTGGTTTTGTCCGAAAACGTTTGCCTTAGAACCCTTCTGTGTATCTCTTTTAGGTTTTTTGCTTTATTAAGGGTCAAAGGATTATGGTCATCAACATAAAGTTCGACATCCAGAATTCCTTTTTGAATGGATGAAATTGAATCCAGTCGCTTGTTGAAAGTGCTGATTATTTTGTCTGCCCTCGGAGAATAATGTCCAATCTCTATTAAATAGTTATCATCATTGGTTTTTTCATAAGAATACTTTTTAAGATTGTTGGTTTTTATCTCAACCCCAAATCTCGAACTGTAAAAATCATCATCAGCAAAGCGTTCCTTTAAGAATTTTGAGAACTCGGGCCCAAATGAAAACAGATTTAAATTGAGGTCTGATTTCATCGTGGTATTGACTACTACGCCATTGGTATCAACAATGTAGAGATCAACCAAACTGGTGTCCACACCCAGGATA
Source organism: Cytophagales bacterium (assembly GCA_965267555.1). GTDB lineage: Bacteria > Bacteroidota > Bacteroidia > Cytophagales > CCMP332 > CCMP332. Next base: position 10,862 of record OZ254083.1, read on the forward strand.
TTTCTAATGGAATCGAGATTCACTTTTTCCAGATTCTCCTGAGCATTAAAATAGTAGTTTATTAAGCGATTGCTGAGACGCGCCATATTGTCTTCAAGTTCCTGCTCAAGACCTTCCATTTTGAGTTCTTTTTCCTTAAAGACATGATGTATTTCATCAGAGATTAATTCGCTCTTTTGCTTACTGGTACTCGAAAGTATTTTACGTGTGTTTTCATAGCTCACCCATGCTGTAATAATCATTATTACAATTACAGGAATTGTAATTTTGGATAAGATTTGTTTGAAAAAAGAGCTATTTGAGGCCATTCTAAGTGCCTAAATATACTTAGAATATAAAAATAAATGCTTTTTATTTAAATCAATCCCCGAAGGCTTTGAAAATTGTTGCTAAAATCTCGGACAAGGAATCAACCTTTGATCTTTTGGTGGACGACCTTTAATCGGGTTAAAGGCATATTCAAATTCATATATCAATGAAATTTCATGCGCTCCACCTGTGTTTAATGTCGATAAAGGAGAAATGGTGATATCATAACTGTAGGCTATGCTTAATCCCTGCCACCTGTATCCGGCCAATATGGAAAATGCATCATGATTAGTGATTGTAACAGTTTCCTTTTTTACGACTGGTATTCCTCTATACCAAGCACCAAAAGTCAGGAAATCGTAATAATAATAGGCTCCAAGATCCAATTGCATAAATTTGGCTTGCTTCTTAAAATGAAATGCAGGTGAAATAAAAGATGGTCTGACATCCGCACCTTTTCGATATTGCATTCCGGGGAATAATGGAATTTGATAACCACCATGTACTGATAAATAAAGGGGTAGTTTTTGAGCTCCCCCCGTAACCACCGTCATGTCAGGTTGGTTTATATGTCTTACAGATGTTCCCACCCATGCTTTTGTTGAATAAAGCAGACCACCGGCCACAACATCAAAAAATCTTCTATTTTCAAAATTGACCAAAGAAGCCGCCGTATTCGAAATAGAACCGGTTTGATTATCGATATTCTCTCTAAGCGTTAAGGCCGATCCATCTATATTTAACCAGGAATAACCTACTCCGGCACCTGCCCGAAATGCCCATTTTCTATTGATGTTTAATCTGTAAGCATATTGGCCCATAACAGAAGTTGTGGACAAGCGTGCAGAGCCTTGCACATCCCGACTGACCAATAATCCGGCACCACTTCTTATTTGAGGAATATTCTGATCAAAACTCGCATACATCGTTGTAAATTTCGCTGCAGCTGCAGGCCACTGCATTCTGTAAAGCACATTGGCTCTTGCCCATTCAGAAGAACCGGCAAATGCAGGATTAAGGTACAAAGGAGCCGCATAGAATTGAGTAAATTGATAATCCTGGGCTTTTGATATACCACTTATGAGCAGTATCAAAAAGGCAATATGTGATAACTTTCTTCTCATACTTTAAAACTTATCTTAGTAGAGTAACATCTCCTACTTTGGTTTCTTTGGAACCATCCGCGAACTCAACCTGTACTCTGTAAATATATACTCCCTGAGGTGCAGGAGAACCGTTTACATAACCATCCCAGCCTACATTTACAGTATTGGATTGGAAGATAGGTTCACCCCAACGGTTAAATACTTCAAATTTCAATGCGACAAACTCTTTGCGTATAACAGGGTAAAATACCGTGTTGTTAAATCTGTCAAATGGATTTACAGCACCTCCGTTTGGTCCACCTTCACCAGGTGTAAATGCATTTGGTACAATAATATCTCCAACCGGCAACACATATATGATTTTGTTAGCCGTATCTCTACATGATATACTATCATTTACCACATTTATTGCAACCATTGTAACATCATACTGACCTTCGAAGTTATAATTTTTGGTTGGTGATCTTTCATCCGAAGTTGTACCGTCTCCAAAGTCCCAGAAGAATTCAGATGCATTTCTTGATTCATTTGAGAAATTGATCTCATTAAGGCCGACAAATACAGAATCTCTAGAGAAGAAATTAGCAGTAGGATTCGTAAATCCTGTGACCACAGCAAATCTTTCGATGGAATCTTTAAAGTCGTTAATACCAGTAGTTATAAGTTTTACATCATAAATTCCCGGATCGAAGAATGTTTTTGTAACATTTTCGCTAAAATACTCACTTCCATCACTGAATACCCATTTGTAACTTATTCCAAATTCTGATGTATTCGTGAATGTATATTCAAACGGCACACAACCTGATGTCTCACCTACAAAATCAGCCGTAGGTAGACTTGGGAAAATAGTTACCAGGCGGGTTGTTGAATCAATACAACCATTTTGTGTCGTCGCAATCATAGTGACTGTGAAGGTTCCAAATGTTCCAAAGTCATAGGTTGGACTTACCTGATTACTTGTTCCACTTGCCGTATCACCGAAATCCCAGAAATAGGTATTGCTATTGAGGTTTGGTGTACTGTTGGTAAATGTAACCGGACTTGGAGGCCAGTTTTGCTGTACCGGATTCGCATTGAATGACGGCTGTGGTTTCGGATTTACTGTAATAGGAATAATTAAAGTATCCGTACAACCGTATTGGTTCAATGCCACATGATACACGTCAAAGACCACAGGTACCAAGCTGGTATTGGTAAATGTATGCGTTACTGAATTATTGTTTGGTAACAATTGAGTACCGTTGTTTTCAAAATCCCATTCGTAGCCTGCCGCAATGGTATTTGAGTTAAATACTACATCCAGTGGAGAACAGCCGCTGCTTACATCAGGCGTCACATCCGCCACTATTTCAGGTCTCACTCTTACCACTTTTTCTACAGAATCGACACATCCAATTGGTGATGTAGCCACCATTTTAACGACATAGTCAATTGGGAAGATAGTCGTGTTATTGAATTGATAGGTTGGGTTTTGTTGAATTGAAGTACCCAAAGTATCTCCGAAATCCCATGTGTAAGAATAAACTTGTGATGGTGTAGTTTGATCTGTGAAGTCAACTGTTGGGAACCCGCATACATCATCCGAATTGAAAACGAAATCGGCATTTACAGCTGGCTCAACAACAACCGTTGCACTTCCTGAAACATTGGGATGCAATGAATCTATTGAGCATTGATTTGTTGTGCCCTGATCTACTACATCAAAAATGGTATAGGTAGTCGTAGCACTTGGGAAAACATCAATGGTGTAGGTTGAAACATTTGTTGCCTGCGTGGCAGAAACCAATGTTCCGTCAAAATACCTGAAGGTCCATGGCCCTGTACCTGTAAAATTAAAGGTCAGCGTCGATGGGTAGCCATCACATATGGTATTATCACCGGATATTGTTGCAGAAGGCAATGGTTCAACAGTTATATTAACCGGGCTTCCTAAGCTTGTAGGCACACAAGCCGGATTATTGTTATCACTGACTTGAGTAAAGAAATATTGCGTCGTTGCGCCTACCGGTGGTATAGGATTCACCAGCAACAATGTATCCAGATTGCTTACATTATTTCTTACATAGACATTACCTAAATTGTCATTTACCGTTACATCAAATGGCCCGTTTCCAGTTAATTGATATTGAAGGGCAATTGTGTCTTCTTCACAGAAAGTAACATTGCTTGAGAAGAAACCATCTACTTTCAATGATGCGGTTGGCAATTGATTTACAACAATTGTAGCTTCCGTAGAATCAGATGGTAATATGTTATTTGTAGAACAACCATTTCCATCGGTAATACTTAACAATCTATAAGAAGTTGTTATGGTCGGACTTACCGTAATCGAGAAGTTCGCGTTGGCAGAATTTACAGTCTGTATACCGGCATTACCTATATACTGAACCGAATAGTTGGCCAAACCGGTCGCACTTAAATTGAGTGTTACAGAACTTCCTACGCATATGGTGTCATCATCCTGAATTGTAATAGTCGGATCTGCATTGACAAAAATATCAGCATTATTAACAATATTGAGAGCACATTGCGGATCGGTCGAGTACACTGAAGAGGCAATGGTATAGCTGTTGTTACCAACTTGTAATCCCGGAGCCTGCAGTATAGTACCATTTCCAATTCCAGTCAATGTATCCACATTTACACCATTTCTTTGAAGAATGAGATCGTAAATATTTGGCTCATCAAAATTGAATTGAAGGAATTTACCAACGGAATCCACACCACATATAACCGTATTGCCAACTACTGAAAGCGTAACTGTAGGAATTGGCCTTACTTGGACAATAGCCTGCCCTGTTGTTACTAATGGTTCACAATTGGTATTATCATCAACGACGGTGGTAAACCTGTATATGTAGAATCCAGGTCCTGGATAAGGAATCAAGACTGTATCTTGTTGGCTTAAACCAGTGAAATTGTAGTTGTTTGTTCCATCAGAAATGGTTACATCAAATGGCCCGTTAGTTACGCCAAAATCAAGATAAACCGGTAATGGTTCTCCATCACAAATCGTCGTATCTCCACTTAAATTCGCTGTTGGAAGATCATTTACAAATACATAAGCTGAATCGTTTGTCAATGAATCTGCAGGACATGATGGTACTGTTCCATTATCGCTTATTGATACAATGGAATACACATTCAAACCTACCGGAGGATTGAACAATGATACAGTTGATGGACTGCTAGAAACAAATGTCGGCAATGTATCCACGCCATTGGTATATGTCACTAACCACGGCCCTGTTCCAGCTGTTTGCAATTGGAACGAACTGTTTTCAAATGCACAAATCGTATCAATACCTGAAATACCAACCGTCGGACGGTCATTAACTGTTATTAGGACAGAACCGCTAATGCTTTGCGCTCTACAACTCAATGGTAAGCTTCCGTCTACAACAGAATCTATTTGGAATGTACTCGTATTCTGAGGGCTTACTGCTATTGTTCCGGTATTCCCTGAAGTTATATCTATGGAATCGACATAATTTGTACTTCCATCTGAAATATAAACTCGATACGGTAGGTCCCCTTGAGATATTACGACCAATAAATCGGCAGAATCTCCTCTACAAATTGAAGTCAGACCTTGTGGATTTAAACTAGCCGTTGGTAAATCATTCAAATTAAAGGTAACGCTTCCTGTAAGCTGAGAATCTCCCTGAATTACAGAACATGTCGGTGTATGACCATCATCAAGCGTAAACAAAGAAATAGTATTACCAAAACCAGGGAAGCTGCTCGACACATTAAAAGTGGTGTCATTGGTTTGTATGCCATTAAGTGATAGTGGACCTGCATAATTGGTCAATAAAGACAGATCATATGGTGCTTTACCCGTGAATTGTATATTGATGGTAATGCTGTCTCCAAAACATTTTGTATCAGGACCTATCAAAGTCAAATTAGCAGTTGGCAATGGATTCACATTAACCGTAAAGTTTGATTTTACACCCAATGTGCCAACACAAGCTTCTGTTGTAGCAGATTCTCTTATTTCTAAAATGGTATAGGTTGTGGTATCGTTTGGTCTAACAATAAAAATTGATCCGTCCGCAATATTGACCAGGGTAGTATCAATAGTCAATCCATCTACAGAAAGATCGATTTCAAATGGCGCTCTACCTCCTGAAATATCAAATGATAGAATTGCCTGATCTCCCTGACAAATTGTTGTATCGAAAGAATTGATTTCAATTACAGGTCGGTCAAATACCTGTACAGTTACCAGGCCTGTGATATCTGTAGCTCTGCAATTTTCTGGTGAGTTGCTATCCAATACAGAATCAATTTTAAAGAAGTATGGATTAACAGAGGCCGGAAGCGTAAGAACTACCGTATCACTCGGTGTATTTAGAGTACGCAAATAATTATTGGTTCCATCTGTAAAATACACATCCAATGGATCATTTCCGGTCAAATTAAAGTTCAACACAAATGGTTCCATATCGCATAAGCTGGAATCACCACTAATGGAAGCCGTCGGTAATGCGTGAACGAATACTTCAACTAAAGAGTCTGCCGGTGCAATGTTAGCCACACAACCCTTATCATCGATCGCCTCGATCAATTTGAAATCGTGATCACCTACACCTAGAACATAGGATAATATAGTACCATTAATGACATTAAATCCGGTTAATATGTTACCCGTAGTATCAATTTGATATGTATATGGATCATTTGGACCATTTAGACTAAATGTAATAGTTGTGGTTTCACCAAAACATACGGTATCCTTATTTATGGAAATGCTTGCATCAGGTAAAGGATTAACGATCAATGTCGGTGTACCTGAAATATTGGAGCTTGGAGCCGTAACCGTACAACCAAATGAATCACTAAAGTAAATAATGCTATAAGTAGTTGTATCTGTAGGACTTACCCATATGGAATCACCTACCGATACGGATTGAATTGTATCATTTGGATCCGTATTTAAAACAAAATCGAATCTAGGACTACCAACAGGTATTCTCCAGTACAATCGCGCCGAATCTCCTAAACAAATTTCATTATCGTCCAGCAATAGTTCTACAACCGGAAGTGGAGTAACAAATACTTGCACTGTATCCGGAAGATTTGGATGCCCGGCCAATACGGAACAACCATTGGCATCCATGATTGAAACAATATTGTAATTGCTAGTTGAATTCGGAGCAAATACAATAGTATCCCCGCTGTTATAATTATTGATTATTCCAATACCTCCGCTTATTTCTATGGTATAGGGACCAGGAGCATCGCCAAGATTAGTAACATCAACTGTGAACAAGGCATTATCACCAAAACAAATTGTATCTGTTGGTTCTATTACACTAAGCGTTGTAATTGGCAGTGGGTTAACGTTTACTAATATCGTATCTCCAAAGTTTGGATTGATTGGCCCATTATTTACACTATCGGTACATCCTTGTGCATCTGTAATGCTTACCAGTGTATATAATGTGGTATCAAGTGGGAATTCTGTTACGGTTCTGGTAGTCAATCCTCCTATTGTTGTGATTGTAGAATCTGTACCTGTCAGTTCATCTCTATATGTAAATGTATATGGTGCAGAACCAGACATACTGAATGTCAATATAACCGGATCTTCCAAGCAAATTGTTGTTGAATCTGAAATTTGCAGAGTTGGAAGTGGGTTAATATTTAATTGTGGTGTACCGTTGATGTTTGCACTTGGTGCAACAGTTTGACAACCATTGGCATCGATTACATAATTAATGCTATATGTTGTCGTCGCATTTGGCGATACAGGAACAAAATCTGTTGATGGATCAAAATTGGTAATAGTGTCATTTACGTTTGGACTAATAACGAACTCCAAAGGTGATGATCCCACATTCAATGTTACGCGCAAATTGGTAGTATCACCGAAACAAATTCTGTTTGTGTCTATGCTCAATGTAACATCCGGCAATGGATTCACAACGATGGTCGCTGTGTCATTGATGTTCGGATGTCCGGCTGATACACTACAGCCATTCTGATCGAGCAGGCTGGTAATCACATAATTGTTTGCACCAATTGTTGTTGGATTAACTGCAATTGAATCTCCGCTCACATAATTGTTAATGGTACCAACGCCGTTGTTGATCGTCAGATCATAAGGGCCGGGACCTGTAGTTATATTCACGTAGAGGTAAGCTACATCTCCATTACAAATGGTATCGGTCGGTAGATCCGCCACAATGGTGGCCACCGGTAGACTGTCCACTACGATTTCCACCGTATCACCGAAGGTTGGATTGATCGGATTATTCACACTGTCGATACAACCCTGACCATCCTGTACGCTTACAATGGAATACAGAGTTGTAGAATCCGGACTTACTGTTACGTTTCTTGATGTGAGGTTGCTGACAGTTGATAAGGTACTATCAACATTTCTGGTATTGTCTCTAAATGTAAAAGTAAAAGGTGTACTTCCTGTAAAACTGAAGTTTAGGATCACATCATCACCGAAACAAATGGTGTCATCAGAAGCAATTTGTGCTGTTGGCAGTGGATTGATATTCAACTGTGGAGAGCCATTGATATTGGCACTTGGTGCCACAACAGAACAGCCATTGCCATCGGTCACATAAACGATGCTATAAGTTGTCGTTGCATTTGGTGAAACAATGATTGAATCAGTCAATGGATTAAAATTGGTAATAGTGTCAGTCAGGTTTGGACTTACCACAAACTCCAAAGGCGATGCACCAACATTTAAGGTCACTCTTAAATTGGTTGAGTCACCCAAACAAATTCTGTTGGTATCAATGCTCAAAGTAACATCAGGCAAAGGATTCACAACGATGGTTGCCGTGTCATTAATGTTCGGATGTCCGGCTGATACACTACAGCCATTCTGATCGAGCAGGCTGGTGATCACATAATTGTTTGCACCAATTGTTGTCGGATTAACTGCAATTGAATCTCCGCTCACATAATTGTTAATGGTACCAACGCCGTTGTTGATCGTCAGATCATAAGGACCGGGGCCTGTTGTTATATTCACGTAGAGGTAAGCTACATCTCCATTACAAATGGTATCGGTCGGCAGATCCGCCACAATGGTGGCCACCGGTAGACTGTCCACTACGATTTCCACCGTATCACCGAAGGTTGGATTGATCGGATTATTCACACTGTCGATACAACCCTGACCATCCTGTACGCTTACAATGGAATACAGAGTTGTAGAATCCGGACTTACTGTTACGTTTCTTGATGTGAGGTTGCTGACAGTTGATAAGGTACTATCAACATTTCTGGTATTGTCTCTAAATGTAAAAGTAAAAGGTGTACTTCCTGTAAAACTGAAGTTCAGTATGACATCATCACCAAAACATATGGTATCATCTGAAGCAATTTGTGCCGTTGGCAGTGGGTTAATGTTCAACTGTGGCGAGCCGTTAATATTTGCACTTGGTGCCACTACAGAACAGCCATTGCCATCGGTCACATAAACGATGCTATAAGTTGTCGTTGCATTTGGTGAAACAATGATTGAATCAGTCAACGGATTAAAATTGGTAATAGTGTCAGTCAGGTTTGGACTTACCACAAACTCCAAAGGCGATGCACCAACATTTAAGGTCACTCTTAAATTGGTTGAATCTCCCAAACAAATTCTGTTTGTATCTATGCTCAATGTAACATCCGGCAATGGATTCACAACGATGGTTGCCGTGTCATCGATGTTCGGATGTCCGGCTGATACACTACAGCCATTCTGATCGAGCAGGCTGGTGATCACATAACCTGTCGTCACCGATGGCGATACGGTAATGGTATCCCCGCTGTTGTAATTATTGATCGTTCCAACTCCGTTGTTCACCGTTATGGTATACGGACCCGGTCCTGTGCTCACATTGACATACAAATAGGCTAAATCACCATCGCAAATCGTATCGGTCGGCAGATCCGCCACTATGGTGGCCACCGGCAGACTGTCCACTACGATTTCCACCGTATCCCCAAAAGTCGGGTTGATCGGATTGTTGATGCTGTCGATACAGCCATTGGCATCCTGAACGCTTACCATACTGTATAGTGTCGTTGTATCCGGGCTTACAACCGCCGTAGCTGAAGTTGATAAGCCTGTAGTTGTCACCGTATCGTCTATGCCCGTGGTATTGTCCTTATATATGGCTACAAATGGAGCCGATCCTGTAAAGCTGAAACTAAGCGTGACATTGTCGCCAAAACAGATCGTGTCATCCTGTGTGATCTGTGCCGTTGGCAATGGATTGACCGTTACCTGTGGCGTTCCCGTCAAATTCGCGCTCGGTGTTGAGGTATAACATCCAAAACTGTCCAGTACAGATACCAGGCTGTAAGTTGTCGTTACTGCAGGGGCAACAGGAATATTTGTTCCACTCACATAACTTAATATCGTGTCGTTTTGTGTTCCATCATTTATCACTACGGTAAACGGATTGGTTCCCGGTGCAATCGCCACACTCAATGGTGTAGTATCTCCAAGACAAATCGTTGCCGTTCCGGTGAGGTTGGCTACCGGCAATGGATTCACAACGATGGTCGCCGTGTCATCGATGTTCGGATGTCCGGCCGATACACTACAGCCATTCTGATCGAGAAGGCTGGTGATCACATAACCTGTCGTCACCGATGGCGATACGGTAATGGTATCCCCGCTGTTGTAATTATTGATCGTTCCAACTCCGTTGTTCACCGTTATGGTATACGGACCCGGTCCTGTGCTCACATTGACATACAAATAGGCTAAATCACCATCGCAAATCGTATCGGTCGGCAGATCCGCCACTATGGTGGCCACCGGCAGACTGTCCACTACGATTTCCACCGTATCCCCAAAAGTCGGGTTGATCGGATTGTTGATGCTGTCGATACAGCCATTGGCATCCTGAACGCTTACCATACTGTATAGTGTCGTTGTATCCGGGCTTACAACCGCCGTAGCTGAAGTTGATAAGCCTGTAGTTGTCACCGTATCGTCTATGCCCGTGGTATTGTCCTTATATATGGCTACAAATGGAGCCGATCCTGTAAAGCTGAAACTAAGCGTGACATTGTCGCCAAAACAGATCGTGTCATCCTGTGTGATCTGTGCCGTTGGCAATGGATTGACCGTTACCTGTGGCGTTCCCGTCAAATTCGCGCTCGGTGTTGAGGTATAACATCCAAAACTGTCCAGTACAGATACCAGGCTGTAAGTTGTCGTTACTGCAGGGGCAACAGGAATATTTGTTCCACTCACATAACTTAATATCGTGTCGTTTTGTGTTCCATCATTTATCACTACGGTAAACGGATTGGTTCCCGGTGCAATCGCCACACTCAATGGTGTAGTATCTCCAAGACAAATCGTTGCCGTTCCGGTGAGGTTGGCTACCGGCAATGGGTTCACAACGATAGTTGCCGTGTCATCGATGTTCGGATGTCCGGCCGATACACTACAGCCATTCTGATCGAGAAGGCTGGTGATCACATAACCTGTCGTCACCGATGGCGATACGGTAATGGTATCCCCGCTGTTGTAATTATTGATCGTTCCAACTCCGTTGTTCACCGTTATGGTATACGGACCCGGTCCTGTGCTCACATTGACATACAAATAGGCTAAATCACCATCGCAAATCGTATCGGTCGGCAGATCCGCCACTATGGTGGCCACCGGCAGACTGTCCACTACGATTTCCACCGTATCCCCAAAAGTCGGGTTGATCGGATTGTTGATGCTGTCGATACAGCCATTGGCATCCTGAACGCTTACCATACTGTATAGTGTCGTTGTATCCGGGCTTACAACCGCCGTAGCTGAAGTTGATAAGCCTGTAGTTGTCACCGTATCGTCTATGCCCGTGGTATTGTCCTTATATATGGCTACAAATGGAGCCGATCCTGTAAAGCTGAAACTAAGCGTGACATTGTCGCCAAAACAGATCGTGTCATCCTGTGTGATCTGTGCCGTTGGCAATGGATTGACCGTTACCTGTGGCGTTCCCGTCAAATTCGCGCTCGGTGTTGAGGTATAACATCCAAAACTGTCCAGTACAGATACCAGGCTGTAAGTTGTCGTTACTGCAGGGGCAACAGGAATATTTGTTCCACTCACATAACTTAATATCGTGTCGTTTTGTGTTCCATCATTTATCACTACGGTAAACGGATTGGTTCCCGGTGCAATCGCCACACTCAATGGTGTAGTATCTCCAAGACAAATCGTTGCCGTTCCGGTGAGGTTGGCTACCGGCAATGGATTCACAACGATAGTTGCCGTGTCATCGATGTTCGGATGTCCGGCCGATACACTACAGCCATTCTGATCGAGAAGGCTGGTGATCACATAACCTGTCGTCACCGATGGCGATACGGTAATGGTATCCCCGCTGTTGTAATTATTGATCGTTCCAACTCCGTTGTTCACCGTTATGGTATACGGACCCGGTCCTGTGCTCACATTGACATACAAATAGGCTAAATCACCATCGCAAATCGTATCGGTCGGCAGATCCGCCACTATGGTGGCCACCGGCAGACTGTCCACTACGATTTCCACCGTATCCCCAAAAGTCGGGTTGATCGGATTGTTGATGCTGTCGATACAGCCATTGGCATCCTGAACGCTTACCATACTGTATAGTGTCGTTGTATCCGGGCTTACAACCGCCGTAGCTGAAGTTGATAAGCCTGTAGTTGTCACCGTATCGTCTATGCCCGTGGTATTGTCCTTATATATGGCTACAAATGGAGCCGATCCTGTAAAGCTGAAACTAAGCGTGACATTGTCGCCAAAACAGATCGTGTCATCCTGTGTGATCTGTGCCGTTGGCAATGGATTGACCGTTACCTGTGGCGTTCCCGTCAAATTCGCGCTCGGTGTTGAGGTATAACATCCAAAACTGTCCAGTACAGATACCAGGCTGTAAGTTGTCGTTACTGCAGGGGCAACAGGAATATTTGTTCCACTCACATAACTTAATATCGTGTCGTTTTGTGTTCCATCATTTATCACTACGGTAAACGGATTGGTTCCCGGTGCAATCGCCACACTCAATGGTGTAGTATCTCCAAGACAAATCGTTGCCGTTCCGGTGAGGTTGGCTACCGGCAATGGATTCACAACGATGGTCGCCGTGTCATCGATGTTCGGATGTCCGGCCGATACACTACAGCCATTCTGATCGAGAAGGCTGGTGATCACATAACCTGTCGTCACCGATGGCGATACGGTAATGGTATCCCCGCTGTTGTAATTATTGATCGTTCCAACTCCGTTGTTCACCGTTATGGTATACGGACCCGGTCCTGTGCTCACATTGACATACAAATAGGCTAAATCACCATCGCAAATCGTATCGGTCGGCAGATCCGCCACTATGGTGGCCACCGGCAGACTGTCCACTACGATTTCCACCGTATCCCCAAAAGTCGGGTTGATCGGATTGTTGATGCTGTCGATACAGCCATTGGCATCCTGAACGCTTACAATAGAATACAGTGTAGTTGAATCTGGACTTACGGTTACATTTCTAGTGGTTAAAGTTCCACTGGTAGTAAGTGTGCTATCTACCATTCTCGTATTGTCCCTAAACGTAAAAGTATATGGAGCCGCACCTGTGAAACTAAAGGTCAATATCACATCATCTCCAAAGCAAATGGTGTCATTTGATGCTACCTGTGCTGAAGGAAGTGGATTTACTGTAATTTGAGGAGTCCCCGTCAAGCTCGATGATGGAGCAGAGGTATAACAACCATTGGAATCGAGTACCGAAACTAATGAGTAGGTGGTTGTAACGGTAGGACTAACATAATGCTGATTTCCATTGGTATATGGGTTGATTGTATCTCCATTGCTAAGAACCACAACAAATGGGTTGGTTCCTGTGGTTACATTGACTTGAAGCGGAGTACTGTCTCCTAAACAAATCGTATTTGCACCAATAAGATTAGCAACCGGTAAAGGGTTTACAACAATTAAAGCATTGCCGGTTAACAATGTGGTTGAGGTTGTTGAACAGCCATTTGTATCAGAAGCCTGTGTTAAAATATAATTCGTTGTACTTGTTGGCATAGCCCATATTGTGTCACCGCTATTATAATTGTTGACAGTTCCAAAGCCCTGAATTGTAATATCGTATGGTCCTGCTCCGCTGGTTAAGTTCACTACCAATGCAGCTGAATCACCAACACAAATGGTATCCGCGCCAACAATATTTGCTCTTGGGAGTGAATCCACCTGAATAAATACACTGTCGGTAAATCTCGCAGAAGGGGCGTCAACACGACAACCTCTGAAATTATCAGTAACTGAAATTAAAGTATACTCCGAAGAGCTGTCAGGAAATACAGTAATTACGGTGGAAGATCCCGATAAATTGACCGTGGTGGTATCTAGTCCGTTAATGGCATACTCAATCGTATAAATTTGTGGAGTCGGTCCTGAAACATTCAAATTAAGATTTGCTGCATCGCCTTCACAAATTACCGTATCTAGACTGGTTAAACTTGCTACAGGAAGTGGTCTCACATTAATAATTGGTGAACCGGAGAAAGAGGTTCCGGTACATGAGGTTGCGGAATCAAAGAGATAAACAACATTGTATGTCAAGGTAGAATCCGGGGTTACGAATATACTATCGCTATTCTGGAGATTTGGATAAATAGTTGTGTCAACTCCATCACTTATTCCAACGGCGAATGGCCCGGTACCAGTGCCAAAGAATATTTGGAGTATTCCTGTATCTTCTTCGCAAATAAAAGGTGTTAATCCAACCAAATTAGAAGATGGGCTTGGGTTAACAATAACATCAACCGTATCTACAGCAGATGCACAGCCAGCTAAAGAATCTGTCACTACTAAAAAGTAAGTTCGCGAGAAAACAGGTGTGGCAATCGGATTGGCTATCGTTGCATCATCCAATCCACTGGTTGGTGACCATGAATAATTGTAAAATCCTGATCCGCCGCTTGCGGTTGGAGAACCGCCTAAAAAGGCTGTATCTCCACTACATATTGCCCAATCCGGACCGGCATCTCTTGTTGGAAAATCGTATACTATTACAGTTGAAGATTGAGTATCTGAAGCACAACCGAAACTATTGGTAGGCAAAACCTTTAAATCAAATGGGCCTGCATTTGGAAAGGTTAATACAACAAAATTGTCATTAATTCCTCCTCCAAACTGTGTTGTAACACCTGCGGGTATAAACCATTCATAAGTGGTTCCGGCTACAAATGGTACGGTATAAACCTTATTGTTGTCATTAATACAAAGTGTTGTATCACCGTCAACTCCCGTATTTGTGTTAGAAGATGCAAAAATGATAACGACCTGATCACTTGAGTCGGCACAGGTACCATTTGAGATTGTCCATTCAAAAGTATAGGACCCAACCTCATTTACCGTAACATCTGTATTGAATATGGAACTATCTACAAAAGTTGCAGTAGCAGTTCCTGATGGTAAACTTGTAACCGTCCACACCCCATTTCCTACAGCTGGTAGATTACCGGCCAAAGTATAGGTTAATGCACAAATGGTATCATCAACTCCCGCACTAGCTGAGGAAGGAAATTCATCAAATCGAATGGCTACCGTATCTCTGGTCGTTTGACAAACACCATTTGCTATGGCCCACTCAAATGTATAATTACCATATTGTGTTACGGTAACATCGGTATTAAAATCATTTTCATCAACAAAAGAAGATGTTCCCGGACCGGTAACTTGTGTCCAGGTACCTGTTCCTATGGCATCAAAATTACCACTCAAAGTATAGGTCAATGCACAAACTGAGTCATCTGCTCCAGCCGTTGCAACAGTAGGATCTTTATAGAATACAACCTGAATATTATCATCTGAATTTGAACAATTCCCATTGCTTATTCTCCATCTCAGGACATAAACACCTGAATCGCCGGCAAAAACCGGTGCTCTGACAATTGTATTCGGATCGTTATTGTTATCAAATGAAACTGATCCAGTTCCGGAAACCTGAGACCAGGTTCCGAGTCCAACTGTTGCCGTATTTGCATTTAACTGGGCTGTGTCAGCACAAATATCTATGTCTGCACCGGCAGCAGAAACGGTTGGGTTGTCATGAAATATTACTTGTACTGTGTCGCGAAGCGTGATACAGTTTCCATTTACAGATGTCCATTCGAGGAGGAAGGTATCTGAATCATTGACAAATCCCGGAATATTAATATTGGTTGTGGCTGAAGCAGGTGTGGTAATTGTAATGGGCCCAGGTCCGCTTACCGGGTTCCACTGCCCTGTTCCTACAGTAATCGCATTTCCGGCAAGATTTGTACTCGTATTACATACCTCAAAATCAGCACCTGCAGCCGGAGTCGTAGATATTTCGAAAAAAGTAACCTCTAAAGTATCCTTAGAATCAAGACAAACGCCATTAGAAGTGGTCCATTCGAATTCATAAACTTCAAAATCTGAAATTGGAGGAACGGAAACAATTGCATTTGGATCATTGGCATTTGGATTGTAAGAAACCGGGCCTGTTCCAGTAATCAATTGCCATTGTCCTGTACCAACGGTTGGAGTTACAGCTCCTAGTTGAGCCGTGTCGGCACATATTTGAAAATCAGCGATTACACTTGCAGGAGTAGGGTTATCAAAAAATGTGACGATGACATCATCGGTTTCATCTGTACAACCGGCATTGGAAATTGTCCATCTTAAGGTATATGCTCCAAATACCCCATTGGTCAAATCAAATCTTGCATTAGGCTTGTTTGCATCATCGAAGGTAAAAGTACCACCACCAGGTTGCGCTATTACTGACCATGTACCGGTTCCAACACTCGGTGTGTTTGCATTTAATGTATCAAATGCCGCACAAACTGAAGTATCGTTTCCGGCAACAGAAGGCGTTGGGGATTCCAATATCAAAGTTAAAGTGTCTCTTTGAGGAGGAGAACAATTTCCATTGGTTACTTCCCAAAGGATTTCATAGGTTCCGGATACGGGGGCATCAACTGTGGTATTATTATTAACCGAGTCAGCAATAGTCAATGTGCCGGGTCCGCTAATTTGATACCATTGCCCAAACCCAATTGCTGGGGATACCGCAGAAATGGGTATACCTGTCAAATTACATGTTGAAGTTGGGTCTGCTGTTACAATTGATGCAGGAGAAGGAAATTGGAAAACTCTGATGACTACAGTATCATAGAGAGTTGCACATGCTGGAGGTAAAAATGATGCCCATACAAACTCATAAGTTCCATCTGCCGGAAAGGTAACGGTTGCATTGCGGTCTGTGGTATCCGGGGCAAAAACTACCGGAGCTCCTCCACTCTGAATCCATCCCCCATCGCCATTCGTTATATTATTACCTTGCAACATATATGTTAACACATTACAAATGGAATCATCCGGCCCAGCATTGGGAGTAGTAGGTGGAGGATCAAACTGCACATCTACAATAGCAAATGTTGGCGCACAGTTACCATTTTCGATAGTCCATCTGAACCGGTAAAATCCTGATGTGGAAACTGTGACACTTGTAGTAGGGTCATTTTCATCGACAAAGCTGGCCGTTCCAGGACCAAATTGTCTCGTCCATGTTCCCTGACCAACTGTAGCTGTGTTTCCGTTGAGATTCGTTGTTAATCCACAAAGTGTAAAATTAGGGCCAACGCTTGCTACAGTAGGTGTTTCAAAAACACGAATTCTAACAACATCCGTTTCATCAGGACAGATTCCCGTACCCGTAGATATAGTCCAACGCAATCTATAGCTTTGGCTTCCGGTCGTATACTGCGGAAATGTTGCCGTTGCATTAAATGTATTTGCATCGGGTGCAAATGTAACGGCCCCAGCTGGACCTGATATTTTGGTCCAGGTTCCTGTGCCCACGGTTGGATTATTTCCTTGCAAGACATAAGTCAGATCATTACATACTGTTGTATCATCAGGCCCTGCATTCGCTGCTGTTGGTGCTTCTTCAAATGTAATTAGAACTTGATCCACTTCATCGGGGCAAGATCCATTATCTATTCTCCATTCCAGGGTATGTGTTCCAAAGTTTCCGGAAAATGTAGAATTGCGACTTAACGTATTTGAAAATGAAGTGCCACCCGGGCCAGCAACAACAAACCATTCACCTGTACCAACTGCTGGATTGTTTCCCGCCAATGTTGTGCTATTTCCACATATATCCTGATCAGGACCTGCATTTGATGTTGAAGGTGGTTCGAAGAATGTAATTTCAACAGTATCTCTTCCGGAAGCACAAGTACCAAATGTAGAAGACCATTCTAAGGTATAGGTTCCAAAATCAGTACCACAATCAACTGCAGTGGTAGGATTATTTTGATTTGTGATGCTTAAAACTCCGGGACCTGTTAATTGATTCCAGGTACCTGTACCATTTGTAATTGTATTACCGGCGAGATTGGTAGTATTACCGCAAACGCCCTGATCTGGGCCAGCCACGGCAGGGGTAGGTCCTATAATTTCAATTTCTGCTGTAGTTGTAATGGAAGGAAAATCACCATTTACAGGATCAGTTGGTGGCATTCCATCAAATAGAAGCGTATCGTATGGATTACAAATATTCCAGTTGCGCAATGTGACCTCAAAAACGTCACCGACATTTGCCGCTCCAGCAGCAGGGTGACTTATAGGATATGTCAATTCATTTAAATTGGCTTGCAAAACCAATGGTGGAATTTCGATTATCGGTCCTGCAAAGGGCGCGGCTGCCGTTAAATTACCTGCTCCATCGGTTAGAGTTACAGTTCCCCCACCCGTATCTATTGTAACGTCGGGTATATAGGGACCCGGACCAGAACCATAAATAAATTGTACCCATCTTGTCAATTGATTGGGCCTATCGGGTTCTACGGATATATCACAATTTGGAAAGGTCGCATCCTGAAATTGAAATCCAACGGTAGGGTCTTCATAACAGACTTGTTCTAAAACAGGATTTATTGCTAATACGCCCGTATTTGAATTGTCATCAGACCATGAAGTCAAGGTTTTTTGCACTATGGATGATCCGCAGGCATCTGGTGCAATATTTCCATCTCCATTTAAATCATAGTGCAATGCTACAAAAGGCTCGTATACACAAACTGGACCGGCAGGATATGAAAATGTTCCGGTGGCTTCATAAGTCAATGGCCCGGTTTGGGTCGCTAAAAAAGTGCTTCTCGAAGTTGCCGGGTCTTGCCAATTAAAACGGATGTAAACTTTTGACGGATCGACCGGTGCATTAAAATCGTATGCAATCCTCCAGGTTACAGTTGTGGGTCCGCAAGCACCAGAGGTGGTAAATGTTTCATCTGTTCCACCAGACAACAAGCCACATTGTCCAAATACAGAATTATTAGAAAAAATAGTTCCAATAAATAGTAGAAAGTAAAGCCTCTTTAACATAAAGTTTCTAAGTAATGAGATGTTTTCTCAGTTCAATACACATCTGCACATTCCATACTTTAATACATCAAATATTCAAAAGGTAATTGTTCTAACTTAAAAATATTGATATTTGAAGTCCAAATATGTTTTTTTTATGCGAGTTTACGTAATAATAATGGCTTTTGTTGCCATTTTTTTTGTTTCAAAGGGGTCAAATAACCCTTCTGGTTATGATTTTGGTAAAGAAATTTCTTCACAAGAACTCAATAAACACCTTAAAGTAATAGCTTCTGATGAATTAAAAGGAAGAAATACTGGATCCAGAGGACAACAGCTGGCTGCAGAATATATCACAAATCATTTTAGCGAACTGGGCTTGTTAAAAATTGTCGAAAGTCCTATCGGCAAAAGTTATTATCAAAATATCGATCTTCAAAAAGCACGGTTAAAAAATATTCAACTATCATTTGATGAATTCAATCTTAATTTCATGAATGATTTTTACTGTTATTCTATCTACAGGGATAGCGCCATTAATCTGGAAACAGAATTTATCGGATATGGGATCGAAAGTGAAAAAATCAATGAAGTATACGAAAAAGACCTGGAAGGCAAGCTGGCAATAGCGCTATGGGGTGAACCTCAATTTGAAGACAATACATATCTGCTTTCGGGAAATGAAACACCGAGTATATGGAGTGGAAGATACGGTTGGCTCAAAAAAGCAAGAAGAGCAAAAAAATTGGGGGCCGTGGAAGTTTTATTTCTATTACCCGATTCATTATTTGACGATTATCTTGTGGAAAAGAGAAATTATATATTTTCCGATAAATTGCTTTTGCCCGAAAACAGGGATCTCAATTTGAGTTCAAAATACGGTGGCATATTTATGCCTGAATCTCTATTTGAGAAGATCAGCAACTCAAAAAACGAAGACCTCAATAATTACAAAAGCAAAATTTTATCGGAGGAAATACTTTCAGTCGAAACCGCTAAGAATGTGAAAATTAAAAGCGAATATGAGCTGGATGATATAATTGCGTCGAATGTTTTGGGTTTTTTGAAAGGGTCGGACTCTGCTTCAGGTACAGTGGTATTAACAGCTCATTACGATCATATTGGCTACGATGAAGAAGGAATTTTTAACGGCGCTGATGATGACGGTTCCGGAACCGTGACTTTGATGGAAATTGCCGAATCCTTCGCCCTGGCAAGAGACAATGGAATTTTGCCTAAAAAGAATATCCTATTTATGGCTGTTACGGGAGAGGAAAAAGGACTGCTTGGCTCAAAATATTTTACCGATTACGACCCGGTAATTCCATTAAAAGATATCATTTGTAATGTCAATATTGATATGGTTGGTCGTGTTGATGATGACCACAAAGACAATGAAAATTATATATACACCATCGGTTCCGGGCGTTTATCCTCTCAATTAAAAAAACTTCATGAACAGGTCAACAAAAAAACAGAAAAGCTGGAACTGGATTTTGAGTATGATCGACTGGATGATCCCAATAATTTTTACAAGAGATCAGATCATTACAATTTTGCTAAAAATGATATCCCCGTTGTTTTTTACTTCAATGGTTCTCACGATGACTATCATCAAAGAACCGATACAGTTGAAAAAATCCGTTTCGATATAATGGAAAAACGCGCGCGTCTGATTTATTACACCAGCTGGGAAATCGCAAATATTGATGGGCGTTTTGAATTGGATCAACAGGGATCAGAGGAAGAAGCTGAATGAGGTATCAATAAATTTATCAACATCTTTTTCATAGCTTCTTTCTGTAAATTCTATCTGCCCGTTTTCAGAAAAATTTATTAGTGTCGAACATCTTGTTCCATAGCCCTCCATTTGTATAAATGGAGAAGAAAG
Organism: Cytophagales bacterium; assembly: GCA_965267555.1. Lineage (GTDB taxonomy): Bacteria > Bacteroidota > Bacteroidia > Cytophagales > CCMP332 > CCMP332. The sequence continues at coordinate 31,533 of OZ254083.1, forward strand.
CTTTTTCTCCAATTCCTTTTCTACACCTGTATCCGGAAGCTCTTCAACCGGAAGAGTATTGCTGTCGCCTAATATTTTAAATATTTTTTTGCTGTAATCCCCGTGAATACCGCTTGTTAATTCATTGGTAAATCTGTCTTTGGTTTTTTCCACTTTTGGCCAGGGCGTATTTAAGAAGGCGTTGCTGATGCCGTGTATGCCAAATTTAATTTCACTCAATTCTCCGCTGACATTCGAAAAGTATAACATCTTCTTTCGGGGATTCCCAAAAATTAAGTTATACCCGTTGTATTGTGCAGATTTATCTCTCAAACCGGTTGAAAATGCTTCAATATCATCCGGATTTTTAAAAAAGTCTGTGACCAGTTCTCCTCTCGATTTCTCAGCTTCTTTGAAATATTTTGGATGACGAAAATTGGTTAAGAAAGCGATATTCCCAAATTGATCAAGCCCTAGCCATGTGCCCCCTGCTTTCAAATCACGGCCGGCTATTAAGCCTGGAATATCATCCCATAGCTCCGCTTTTTTTGTGGCCCTGTTATAGAACTCATCGCGGTTTCCTGCAAGCGAAAATGAACCGTCTTTTTGATATGAAAATACGACCAGACACATATTTTATGATTTAAGCTTTAACCCGATGTCATCCGCCTTTTCCAAAATTATTCGTTTTGCATAAGATTTGATATTCTCTACTGAACCATCTTTTAAAATATCATTGATTGACGACTGGCTTAAAATAAGCTTAGAACATTGCTCCCCGTACTCCTCTTTAATTTTTTCGCGGATCATTTTTAAATCTTTTTCAAGTGCAACGTTTTTATGCCAGGGATTCTTTTTGTCATGCTCTGCAAAATTTTGTTTATGCTCTATTTTAGAAAGATACAATTTATAGGCATTTTTATTTTTCAACTCAGGGTTCAGGCCTTTCAAATTGACCCAGTCCTGTGAACCGGAAATTTTTGTTTTGCTGTATTTAACAAGCAAATCATTTGACAATACCTGATATGGGGGCTTATTCATCGATTCAGCCCATTTCTCTCTCAAAAAATAAAAGTTTCGAAGTCTGTTTTTCTGCTCCTTATCTAATTTAAAGCTTTCCTTATATTTTAAATAGGGTGTCGGGTTCTCCTTTTCTTCCAATTCTTCAAGAATAATTCCTTCTTCCTTTATCCACGATTCCCGTCCGGCCCGCTTTACACTCAATTCCAATTCTTTCTTTAAAGGCAAAAGTAATCGTACATCTTCCAGTGCATATTGCAGTTGTTCAGAACTTAAAGGTCGTTTTCTCCAATTTGTTCTCTGAACTTTCTTATTGAGCTCTACCTGAAAATACGCATTTAATAAACTGCTCAAACCGGTTTTAGGGTGGTTCAACAACATAGCCGCTTTTTCAGTATCCCAGATATTCTTTGGTTTGCAATTGTTTCGTTTTAATAACAGGCAATCTTCGGAAGCATTATGAATAACCTTTTGAATTTCGGGATTTTCAAAAATTTGCCACAATGCGTTTAAATCATCTATTCCAAACGGATCAATTAGAAATATCTCCTTTGGGGTCGAAATTTGAACAAGGCATAATACAAATCCATAACCATATGAATTTCTGTCAAATTCAAGGTCAAGTCCAATCTCAGAAGTTTTTAATAATTTCGGGAGTACATTGTTTAATGATTCTTTTGAATCAATATATTGATAGGGCAAATCAAATTTTAATTAAGACTGTTAAATTAGCAAAGAATTGTACAAGCACTAAAAATTATAATTTAATCAAACTATGATTAGCGTTATTTCTCCGGCAAAAACTTTGGATTTTGAAAGCCAGGCACCTACAAAAGAATATACCAAGCCCGATTTCGTCGACGAGTCAGGTAAAATAATGGCCCGATTGAAAAAAACTTCAAAGAAGAAGATTGGAGCCATGATGGACATCAGTAAAAATCTTGTAGAATTAAACTACGACCGTTTTCAGGAATGGGAACCTGAATTTGACACTAATACATCTAAACAAGCCTTAATGGCATTTAAAGGTGATGTATATCTCGGATTAGAGGCAGAAAGCCTCAATTCAGAGGCAATAACCTTTGCTCAAAATCATTTAAGAATTTTATCGGGTCTTCACGGATTGCTTAAACCCTTAGATCTCATAAGGCCATACCGTTTGGAAATGGGTACGGATTTGAAAGTTGGCCGAAGAAATAATCTATATGAATTCTGGAAAGACAAGCTTTATAAAAAACTCAATGAGGCTATTAAAAATAGCGGATCCCCGGAATTGTTAAATCTGGCTTCCAATGAATATTTCAATGCCGTAGATACTAAAAAAATAAAGGCGAAAATTGTTAAGGCAGACTTTAAGGATTATAAGAATGGGGAATATAAAGTCCTGAGTTTCTTTGCAAAAAAAACAAGAGGCATGATGGCCAGATACATCCTGGATAATAAAATAAATACTATCGAAGAAATTAAAACTTTTGACCGCGAAGGTTATTATTTTTCTGAAAAGGACAGCACAGAAAATAAAATTGTGTTTTTAAGAGATTGACGGCTTGCAGGGCGATTTTATAATTATTTATCAGGACAAAATCTTTGATCCTTCTTTTAACCTTGCTGCTGAAGAGTTTTTACTTGAGAAACAAAAAAAAGATTTCAAAAAAAATCTAATATTCATTTACAGAAATGATGCATCTGTTGTTTGCGGTAAAAACCAGAGTATTTGGGCAGAAGCCAATCTCAGGTATTGCAGGGAAAATGGCATATCAATCAATAAAAGGCTGTCCGGGGGCGGTACGGTTTATCACGATCTCGGCAATATAAACTTCTCTTATTTTACACCCCGAAAGTCCGAATGGGTTTCAAACTTCAGCATTTTTAATAAACCAATAATTGAATTTCTCAAGGCTCAAAAAATAAAGGCTCACAGCAATGATCGCAACGATATTTTAATCGACAACTTTAAAATTTCGGGTAATGCCCAGCACCTTTCGGGCGATCAAATGATAAGCCATGCTACTTTGCTTTTCAATGCCGATTTACAAAATGTAAGCGCAGCCTTAAATCATCCGTGGGATAAGGTGTATTCATCGGCCATACAGTCCAAAAAAGTGCCGGTTACAAATATTAATCAACAGGGCTTGGATATTTCAGTCGAAGAATTTATCGGTCTTTTTTTGGATCATTTGTCTTCGCATTTCAATGCCAGAACGACCAGCGGTTTTGATAAGAATTCTATTGCGGAAATAAATAATAAAGCAAGGGCCAAATATGCCGATAAGAACTGGGTCTTCGGCAACTCTCCAAAAACAAGCATTGAACTTTTCATTTTATATGAGAAGAACAAGTATCAAATTAAACTAGAACTGCATAAAGGGATAGTAACAAATACGAGTCTTGACCCAAAAAACGCCGGCCTTTCAGAGCTCTTAAATGCGCTTCTAATCGAGGAATATTTCGAACATGAATCTCTTTTTCAAAAAATTGAAAAACAAAATGATCGCGTCAAAGAGAAACATTTGAATTTACTCCAAGAGCTTAAGCTCTAATCAAAGCTTAAAGCAGATAAAAGTTTATCAAAAGATTCTGCTTCCTTGTAATTTCTGTCTGAATAAACATTGGCCAAAAGCTTGATATAATCGGGTTTATCATTTATAAATAAGCATTCCAAATGTACATTCCCAAATTTTTGTTCCAGTGGTAGATTGTAATTAGGGGGTTTTGGCTTGAGATAATAGGTGATCTTAGTTTTTACATTGTCGTTTTCCTCAAAGATATCTCTGGAACTGTGATTTTGGTAATAACCCATTTCCAACAACTGATCCTTTAAAGCTTCAAGTACAAACCTGGTATTTTTGGAATCCAAAAAATTTTCACACAAAACATAAAAGCCATTGCTTTGCGGTGATTGATAGATCGAATAGCGTTCATTTTGTTCGCTTAAACCTGCTTTTTTGTGTTTTATACCACTGTAGATTTTGTTGATCTGCACCTTTGTACTTTCTTCTTTTAACCAGGATTCATACTCTTTTTGCTCCTGCTCCCCGAGCAAATACATTTCCTGTACAAGAAATTTCTTTCCATTGTATTCGGGATTGGCTTTTTTGTTAAAAACCTGATTGTATATTTTATTGAAAAAGCTCATACTTCATTAACTGGAACTTGCCTTCTAAGTTCTGAATTAAATTACAATTGCCCTTTTTCTTGAATTTGTTTTCATTTTTCTAAATTTCCGAATTAAATAAAAACACAATGGCAGCTAGAGGAGGATTTAGTTCTAAAATTGGATTTATTGCTGCGGCTGCAGGATCGGCCGTAGGACTCGGCAATATCTGGAAATTCCCTTACGAAGCAGGAGAAAATGGGGGTGCGGCATTTCTGTTTGTCTACCTGGCCTGTATGTTAATTATCGGCTTTCCAATAATGGTAGGTGAAATTGCCATTGGCCGTGCTGCTCAAAAAGATCCTTACGGCAGTTATAGACAACTCGGAAATCGAAGATGGGGTATCGTTGGCCTTTTCGGAATCATGAGTGGTGTTATGATTCTTTCATTTTATAATGTGGTCGCAGGTTGGGCATTTGGCTATTTTTATCAAATAATTTTCGGCAACCTCCTGGAGATTGAAAATTTTGGTTCTTATTTCGGTGCTTATGTCGCTGATGTTAGCGATAACATGATCTACTCTTTTGTATTTATGATTTTCACCGCCATCGTGGTAATCCAAGGCGTGCAAAAAGGGATCGAAAAAGCTTCACAGATTCTAATGCCAATACTATTAATACTGCTCGCCACCTTAATTATTTATTCACTCACTCTGCCCGGTGCTCTAAAGGGAGCAACGTTTTATCTGATCCCCAATTTCTCCGATATAAGTCTGCGAACAATATATACGGCCATGGGACAATCCTTCTTCTCCCTTTCTTTGGGAATGGGAGCATTGATTACCTATGGATCCTATATCAGTAAAAAAGAAAATATTATTTCATCTGCAATTACGGTTACTTTGGTAGATGGCCTTGTGGCTTTCATGGCCGGATTGCTCATTTTTCCTTTGGTCTTTTCACAGGGCCAGGCCCCAAGTGCGGGACCGGGATTGGTTTTTGTCGCATTACCGGGAATATTTCAGGAAATGGGCCCCATCATGGGAAGATTGATTGGTGGTGGTTTCTTTCTACTTCTTTGTTTTGCGGCTTTAACTTCTACTATTTCTCTATTGGAAGTACCGGTGGCATTCATTGTTGATGAAAAAAACTGGCCCCGTAAAAATGTTGTATTTGGATTGGCTTTTTTAATATTTCTTATTGGCATACCCAGCATGCTTTCTGTCGGTGCGGTAGATGGCTTAACCAATTTTATATATTATGAGGGGGCAAATAAATCCTTTTTAGATTTGATTGAGGACATATTTAGCAATATCGGGCTTCCGCTCGGTGGATTTATGCTATCGCTTTTTGTCGCCTTTAAATGGAAAACCAAAGGTCTTTCGGAAGAGATTGCACAGGGAAACCCGGACTATGAAGGTTCTTTCATACAGAAATTAGTGAACTTTTCTATTACAGTTATTTGTCCAATAATTTTAGGCACAATTTTTCTGATAACCTTGCTGACCAAATTTCTCGGACTCGATTTGGCTTTTGTATAAACCGGCACCGAGATTTTTTAAAAAATCCGATATACCACTCCTAAGTTGACAATTAGTTGCTCGAGAGCTGTGTTGTAAACCATTTGTGCATTTCCCTGAAATTCATTTGTGACCAAAAGATTGGTGCCGACCCCAAAATTCAATCCTACTTCGGAATCAGAACTGGAAGTAACGCGGTTAACACCAAATATGCTAACATTGCTTTCGGCTCGGGCTTTTGCAATTGAAATTCCGGCTATGCCGTAAAACTCAACCGGTGAATCCATAAGGTAATAGCGCCCATCAATATTTAAAGTATTCAAACGCAAAGAAAATCGGTTGGGCAATGTTCCTACCCTGGATTCAAAGAAATACGTAAAACTCGGAGAGGCTGAAATATTGTCTACAATGAAGTATTCTGCCCCCAGATTTATACCCAATCCCAGAGCCTTTCCTCCATTTTTATCCAGACCGGCTTCAGAGCCTATGGCTAAGCCACCACTCACTCGCAATTCTCCTGTGCTTTGAGCCAATGCTTCACTAAAAGCCAAAAAAAACAATAATACCATCAATCTAATTTCCATAGGGCCTATTTGATTTTCTGTTTAAAATAATGCAATACGATAATGACAAGTTTTTTGTTTTGACATTCTAACTGTACAATTTTAATACCTCTGTCAATCACAAATACAATAATAATTATATATTTAGGTATTGATCTATTAAAAAATATTATGAAAAAAATTATTCTAATTGCCGCTTTACCAGTACTTCTTTTATTTATTACGTCCAACAATTCGAAGGCCCAGATAAAAGATAATGTCGTGAAACTTAACTTGTTTGGCTTAATTGTCGGACAGTATCAAATGTCCTATGAACGCGCTTTAAATGAAAATTTATCTGTGCAACTTGCTGCAGGGCTTATCTCAAGAGAATGGGATTTAAGTTTTGGTTCTGCTACAAATACACAAAAAGATAATGGCTTTATCATTATTCCTGAAGTGAGGTATTATTTTGCAGAAGCACCAAAAGGCGTATATGGAGGAGCTTTCATTCGCTATAGGTCCGTAACGAATTCCGTAGAATATACAACACTTGATCAAAACTTAAACACAGTAGATGCCAAAGCGGAAGCTAGCAGAAGCGCAATTGGAGGTGGGCTTTTGATTGGTTATCAGGTATTGATTTCAGATGCAGTTGCAGTTGATATTCAACTGGGTCCACAGTATAAGTCTGTTTCTACAGATTTCACTCCGGATGCAAATGATCCTAACTCGTCAATTTCGTTTGAAGGAGAAGACTCAGGTGTTGGTGTTCGCTTCGCTATAAATTTTGGAATAGCCTTTTAAATTTAGCCCTTCACAAAATAAGAGTTCATTGTCAGACATTTTGGCAATGGGCTTTTTTATTTTAAGGTTTTATGAATTTACATTTACATTCATGGAACAATTGCTTTTTCTCGACATAGAAACGGTTTCTGAATACAAAAACTTTGAAGAATTACCTGAGCGAATAAAACCCCTTTGGAATAAAAAGGCTCATATATTGAGCAAAGGAGAAGTTTCCGGAGAAGATCTCTACGAGGAGAAAGCCGGGATTTATTCTGAGTTTGGTAAAATCGTAGTCATAGGACTCGGATTCCTAACCGGTGACTTAAATAAAAATCCAGGATTACGCGTAAAGGCACTGGCATCGCATAGTGAGGAGGATATTTTGAAACAATTTTCCGACATTCTCGATCGCATGGATTCAAAAAGTACAATCCTTGTAGCGCACAATGGGAAAGAATTTGATTTTCCTTATTTGAGCAGAAGAATGCTCGTTAAGAATATTCCGCTTCCTGAAGCATTGAATATTTCAGGGAAAAAACCATGGGAAATACAACATCTGGACACCATGGAAATGTGGAAATTCGGAGATTGGAAAAGTTATACTTCGCTCGATCTTTTAGCAGCAATTTTTGATATCCCTTCAAGTAAATCAGATATTGATGGCAGCATGGTTTCCGGTATATATCATGAAGAAAATGATCTTGAAAAAATTTCTGAATACTGCATTAAGGATGTCGTGGTATGTGCACAGGTTTTTATGAAATTGCGCGGTTTAAATTTGATTGATGAAAATAATATAGAGGTTGTCGATTAAAATGCGTCTTTAAAATGTGCTATAGTGTTGGAGTTTCCCTTATCAATGATTGAAATGATATCAAAGCGGATAGGCTTATCCAAAGGTTTTCCCATCAAATATTCTTCTGCTGCCAAATGGATCATTTCAGCTTTTTTGGCATCAACAAAGTCCTCCGGATTACCAAAATGATTGCTTTTCCTAGTTTTTACTTCAACAAATACAATAAATTCATCTTTTTCTGCGATAATATCTATTTCACTTCTTTTAAATCTATATTTTTGCTCCAAAATTTTGTATCCTCCGGCATTTAAATACTGAACTGCTAAGTCCTCGCCCCTATCACCAATATTTTTTGTGGTAGTCATAAGATCACAAATGCTTTAATAACAAATTTGAATATTTATGCTCAATAAAATTAATCCTGTAGAAACTAAAGCATGGCAGAAATTACAGACTCATTTTGAGACTGTAAAATCTGTTCATATGCGGGAAATGTTTGAAAATGATCCTCATCGATTTTCAAAATTTTCTATTCTAAATGACGATATCCTTTTGGATTATTCCAAAAACAGAATTAATGAGAAAACTGTTGAATTGCTTATTAAACTGGCTAAGGAATGTAAGCTGGATTCAGCAATAGAGGCCATGTTTACCGGTGAGAAAATTAATGAAACAGAAGGTCGTGCCGTTTTGCATACAGCTTTAAGAAATTTTACCGATAAAGAATTAATTCATGATGGTTTTAACATTTTAGATCTTATTCGAAAAGAACAGGATAAAATGAAATCCTTTACCCAAAAATTACATTCGGGTGAGTGGAAAGGCCATAGTGGGAAAAAAATAACGCAAATAGTCAATATCGGAATTGGAGGATCGGACCTTGGCCCCGTAATGGTTACAGAAGCTTTAAAACCTTATTGGGTAGAGGGCATAGAAACGTACTATGTCAGCAACGTAGATGGCGCCCATATTTATGAAACATTAAAGAAACTGGATCATGAGCGCTGCCTCTTTATGATCGCCTCAAAAACATTTTCTACACAGGAGACCATGACCAATGCTGATACAGCAAAAAAATGGTTGATCGATAAATACAATGGGGTTGCATCTGTAGTCAAAAGTCATTTTGTCGCTTTATCAACCAATTCCGAAGCAGTAAAGAATTATGGCATAGACCCAAAAAATATGTTTGAATTCTGGGATTGGGTGGGCGGAAGATTTTCACTTTGGTCTTCTATTGGTCTTTCAATAGCCTGCACCATCGGCTATGACAATTACGAATCATTGCTCAGAGGTGCTGAAAAGATGGATAAACATTTCCGGGAATCCGATTTTGAAAATAACATGCCCGTAATGCTTGCCTTGTTGGGAATCTGGTATAATAATTTCTTCCGTTGTGAAACGCATTCTATATTGTGCTATGACCAGTATTTACATCGTTTTGCCGCCTATCTTCAGCAGGGAGATATGGAAAGCAATGGAAAAAGTATTGATCGGAATGGCAATAACATTGATTATCAAACCGGTTCCATTATTTGGGGAGAACCCGGTACCAACGGCCAACATGCTTTTTATCAATTAATCCATCAGGGAACAAAACTGATCCCGTCGGATTTTATAGCTGCATCAAAACCGCATCATAATCTGCACGATCATCACAATAAATTATTGGCTAATTTTTTTGCACAAACAGAGGCATTGATGAAAGGGAAATCAGAAAAAGAGGTTTTAGAAGAAATTAAAGATCTTCCTCCTAAAAAAAGAGATATGATTTTGCCCTATAAAATTTTTAAAGGAAATATTCCGAGCAATTCAATCCTTATAAAAAAATTGACACCTGAAATGATGGGCAGTCTTGTGGCACTTTATGAGCATAAGATTTTTGTACAGGGAATTTTGTTTAATGTTTACTCCTTTGATCAATGGGGTGTACAGCTTGGTAAGCAAGTTGCTCAGAGCATTTTACCGGAATTGGAAAATGATCTGCCGATTAGCAGTCACTTGTCTTCAACCAACGGATTGATTAATACATTTAAGGAATTCCGCAATGGCTAAACTATATCCATTAAAATTTTATCCTCAATTTGTTGAGAAAATATGGGGTGGTCGGTTATTGAAAACATTTTTAGGAAAAAATCTCCCTGAAAATGGAAATTTTGGCGAATCCTGGGAAATTTCAGAGGTAGAAGGAAATGTCTCTGTTGTTAGCAATGGCGAACTAAAAAATAAAACCCTGACCGAATGCATCAATATTTACAAAGAAGAGCTTCTTGGGACAGCTGTAATTTCAAAATACAACAACAAATTTCCGCTCCTTATAAAATTTTTAGACGCGCAAAAAGATCTTTCCATTCAAGTTCACCCCAATGACGAGCTCGCAAAACAAAAAGGTTTGGCAAATGGCAAAAGTGAAATGTGGTATATATTGAATGCTGAAAAAAATGCCACCTTGTACAAGGGCTTTAAAATGGATACCGATAAAAAGACTTTTCTTGAAAATGTAGAAAATTCTTCAATCGCAAATATTTTAAATACCGTGGAGGTTGAAAAAGACGATGTAATTCATGTACCTGCAGGTATAATTCACAATATTGGCAAAGGAATATTGCTGGCAGAGATTCAACAAAATTCTGATGCAACTTATCGCATTTACGACTTTGATCGAATAGGACCTGATGATAAAAAAAGAGATTTGCATATCCCAGAGGCATGTGAGGCTTTATCTTATCAGGAAGATAAGCAGAAGAAGAAAAACATAGGTAAAGAAATAAATAAAGAAGTACGACTAGTCGAATCAGAACATTTCATAACAAGCAGATATTCCATTACCGGCGAACAAAAATTTAATTTTTCCGATAAGAAAAGCTTTAGAGTTCTCATTTTCATAAATGGCCAAGGTAAAATCAAGGGCGAATTTGAAACTATTGATGTCAAACTAGGGGATACATTCTTGATCCCAGCCTCACTGAATAACTTTACTCTGGAAACCGACTCTGAAGTAGAACTGTTGTTTAGTCAAATCCCATAATTTGAACAATCAAGTAGATTTAATAAACCTGGGCAGAATGTCTTTTAAAAAAGCCTGGGATATTCAGGAAAAACTTTTAGCCAGGAATGTAGAGATTAAAATTTCTAATAAGAGAAATTCCCAAACCAACCCGACCAAAAATTATCTTTTAATCGTCGAACACCCACATGTATATACCCTGGGAAAAAGCGGTGACCCAAAAAATCTATTGCTCAGTGAACCTGAATTAAAACAAAAAAAAATCGATTATTATCCGATTAACAGAGGCGGTGACATCACTTATCACGGGCCGGGGCAAATGGTCATATATCCAATTTTTGATCTGGAAAACTTTGAGCCGGATTTGGGTAAATACTTAAGAAATCTTGAAGAAGCAGTAATTTTAACATTAAAGGAATACAATTTAGATTCCGGTAGAATTTCCGGGTTGACAGGCGTTTGGTTGGATTACAAAAACAGCAGTCCGAATCCCAGAAAAATATGTGCCATCGGTATCAAAAGCAGCCGATGGGTTACCATGCACGGATTGGCCTTTAATATCAATACGGAGTTGAATTTCTTTGAGAATATAATTCCATGTGGAATTGATGATAAAGCGGTAACAAGCCTTGCAAAAGAGCTGGACAAGCCGGTAAATATGGAGGAAGTAAGAAAAAAAATGATATTACATTTGAAAGAACTGTTTCAATTTGAATACCATTCTGCTGTATTACCTGAAGAATAGCTTCACTTTATGTTAAATAAGGACAGCCTACTATCTGTTAAAGACTTAAGCGTCAGATACCATCCTGATACGCTTGCCCTAGACAATATTAGCTTTAATATCAAAAAATCTGAGATTTTAGCCATAACCGGAGAATCGGGAAGTGGCAAAAGTAGTTTGGCATTTTCAATACCCCGTTTACTCACCGACTGTCATATTGATGGTGAAATAACTTTTGACTCAAAAATTTACAAAGAAATTGATTTGCTGAAGTGTGAATCAAAGAAACTCAGTCATATACTTGGGAATGAAATATCCGTCATTTTCCAGGATTCATTATCTTCTTTGAACCCGGTTAGAAAATGCGGGATTCAAATACAGGAAACTTTAAAACAGCATCAGAAACTTTCGTCTTCAGAGGCAAAAGAAATGGTTCTGGACACTTTAGCCTTGTGCCAATTAAACAATGTTGAAAAAATATATCAGTCTTATCCCCATGAATTATCAGGTGGTCAAATTCAAAGAGTAGCCATTGCCATTGCCATTATCAACAAACCGAGTCTATTGATAGCAGATGAAATCACCAGTAATTTAGATTCGGATACACGCGATTCAATTTTGGAATTGTTATTAAGAATTAAGTCCGACATGTCGCTTTCAATTCTCTTTGTATCACATGATATCAAAATACTGCAGGATTTTTCTGATGAAATTATTGTTCTTTATCGAGGACAAAATGTTGAAAAAGGGCCTTCAACAAACATTTTAACCGAACCAGAAGAAACCTATACCAAATCCCTGCTTTCAAACTCTGTTTTAAGCAAATCGAATAAACAAACAATTAACAATTCATCCATCCTCAGTGTTAGAGGGCTTAAAATCATTTATAAACAGAATGAATCCTTTTTTTTTAATAGGTCAAAATCATTCACGGCAGTTGATCAAATTTCTTTTGAATTGCGAAAGGGAGAAATTCTTGGTTTGGTAGGCAAAAGTGGAAGCGGAAAGACCAGTATAGGAAAAGCAATTGTCAAATTAATTGACTCAAATAATGGTTCAATTAAATACAAAGACAAAGTCATTTCTGAATTGGATGGAAAAGAACTCCGCTCTTTCAGGAAATCAATACAGATAATATTTCAAAATCCTTCCGCTTCACTCGACCCTCGAATTAACATTGGTTATTGCTTGAAAGAACCATTTTTAAGCCATGATCTATTAGAAAAAGGTGAAACAATAGAGAACAAGATAAATGAGCTTTTAACACTGGTTGGTTTAGACCAATCTTTTTCCAAACGACTTCCGGATGAACTTTCGGGGGGTGAGAAACAAAGGGTATGCATTGCAAGAGCCCTCTCATTAAACCCGGAAATATTGATTTGTGATGAAGCATTATCCTCTCTCGATATTAATATTAAAAGAGGGATTCTGGATCTATTAGCAACACTGCGCGATAAAAAAAAGCTGAGTATTTTATTTATAAGTCATGATAATGATATTGTTGAATATTTCTGTGACCGAATTCTTCGGATTGAGGAAGGTAAAATCATCTCCGAACATTAAAGTGCAAATTTCATTAAATACTTTGCTTTAAAAGAATTGGCTTAGCTTTGCGTCATACATGAACAAAAGAAAAAAACAGTCTAAAAAAGGCAATTCTGGATCCAATCAGAAAAAATTTTCAGCCTCACAATACGCCAATCAAATAATGCACCTTTTGGATTTACATCCGGGCAGGGCCTATACCCTCAAGCAGGTTCAACAGCATTTGTACGCAAGAAATAAACGCGATAAAAACAATGTCGAAGCCACTTTGTATCAGCTCGTCAAACAAGGTAAAATTGAACAATTCAGAAAGCATTTTCAAAGCAAATCGGCTTCCGTCAACATGGTCGGGACAGTGGATCATGTCAGCCCTCATTTTGCCTTTGTAATTCCCAAGGAAGGAGATGACAGTGATGTCATGATTCGAACTCCGGATCTGAATGGAGCCATAGATGGTGACCTCGTAAAAATCTCAATATTTCCAGGTGCCAAGGGCAGAGATGGCAGGAAAGCAGGGGAAGTTAAAGAAATATTAGAACGAAAGCATACAGAAATTGTCGGCAGTCTGGAATTATCTGAAATGTATGGTTTTGTTATTCCAAACAGCCGGAAAATTTATGAGGATATTTTTATCCCCGGCAATAAACTGGGAGAGGCCAAAGAAGATGACCTGGTTATTGCTGAAATAACCAGGTGGCCTGAGAAAGCAAATAAAAATCCAGAGGGCCGCATTAAAAAAATACTGGGGAAAGTAGGTGAAAATGATGCCGAAATGCATGCTATCATGCTGGAGTTTGGCTTGCCTTATGAATTTAATCAGCAAATTTTAAACATCGCAGAGCAAATCCCTGAAAGCATTCCGGCCTCGGAAATCAAAAAACGGAGAGACTTCAGGCCAATCACCACCTTTACCATTGATCCTGCCGATGCCAAAGATTTTGACGATGCCTTATCAATAAGAACACTCGATAATGGAAATTTCGAAATCGGGGTACATATTGCCGATGTTACCTACTATCTCAAAGAAGGTAGTATCCTTGATAAAGAGGCTTATAAAAGGGCCACCTCTGTGTATTTGGTGGACCGCACTGTTCCGATGTTGCCCGAAAAGCTTTCCAACAACCTTTGTTCGCTTAAACCAAATGTAGACCGGCTTTGCTTTTCTGCTGTATTTGAAATGGACAAGAACGGAATTGTAAAAAACAAATGGTTTGGCAGAGCGATCATCCATTCAGACCGGCGATTTTCCTATGAAGAGGCACAGGAGTTAATTGAGGGAAAAAAAGGCGACTATTTTGAACAGGTAAATACGCTCAACAAGCTAGCTCTAAAACTTAGAAAAAAACGTTTTGAAGAAGGCTCAATCGCCTTTGAATCCACCGAAATTAAATTTGACCTTGACGATAATGGAAAACCTATTGGTTTAATTCCCAAGGTTCGAAAAGAAGCCCATAAAATGATCGAAGATTTTATGTTGCTCGCGAACAAAAGTGTGGCAGAATATATTTATAATTTCAAAGGCAGCAGAGGTCAATATACCTTTGTTTACAGAACGCACGATTACCCTGATCATGAAAAGCTTATGAATTTTGCCGCTTTTGCAAAAAACTTTGGCCACAACATTAACATTGAATCGCAGGGCCTGTCCAAAACCCTTAATAAACTCTCGCAGGAGGTAGAAGGGAAGCCCGAACAAAATATTTTGCAAAGTCTGGCAATTCGCGCCATGGCCAAAGCCGTTTATACCACAGCCCCCAATGGGCATTTTGGACTTGGATTTCAACATTATACGCATTTTACATCACCAATTAGGCGGTATCCAGATGCCATGGTTCATCGGCTGTTAGACAACTATCTCAACAAAGGGAAAAATCCGAATCGCGCAGAATTAGAAAAAAAGTGTGAACATTCATCGGCCATGGAGAAACTGGCATCCGATGCCGAAAGAGCATCCACCAAATACAAACAAATAGAATGGATGCAGGAAATGGTTGGTGAAGAATTTGACGGGATAATTTCAGGAATGAATGATTTTGGAATTTATGTAGAATTGGTTGAGACCAAATGCGAAGGCATGATCAGAATGCGCGATATAGAAAGTGATTACTTTGAATTACAGCCCGAAAAATTCAGAATTGTAGGACAGAAAAGTGGTAAAATCATAAAATTCGGTGATAAAATAAGAGTTAAAGTGAAAAGTACCGATATCAATCGAAGAACCATGGATCTACTAATTGCAGATGATGGATATTAAGTCTCTTCAGAATCAAATTAACGATGCTTTATCAAAAAGAAATTTTGGTGAAAAGCCAAAAGAACTTTATGAACCCATACGCTATTTCACAGGATTGGGTGGTAAACGGTTAAGGCCAATTCTTACCATGCTAAGCCATTATATGTTCAGCGAAGAATACCTGGAAGCCTTTGAGCCTTCATTGGGTGTTGAGCTTTTTCACAACTTCACACTTTTGCACGATGATATCATGGATGAAGCACCATTGCGCAGGGGTAAAGCAACAGTTCATGAAAAATGGAATAATCACATAGCCATATTATCGGGCGATGCAATGCTGGTTAAAGCGTATCAGTCCATTTCTTCTGTAAATAAAGAAATATTGCCAGCTGTATTAAGCGCATTTAACAAAACCGGTCTGGAAGTTTGCGAAGGACAGCAATACGATATGAATTTCGAGTCGAGAAATAATATCAGTGTCGATGACTATCTTGAAATGATCCGGCTAAAAACTGCTGTGCTGCTTGGGTTTAGTTTAGAACTCGGTGGGCTAATTGCAAAAACCGATCAGGAAAGAATTGAGCAGCTGAGGCGTATTGGAATTAACGCAGGATTGGGATTTCAACTTAAGGATGATCTTCTGGATATATTTGGAGAACAGGAAAAAGTCGGCAAACAAGTTGGTGGCGATATTATCTCAAACAAAAAAACCTTTTTGTTATTGAAAGCACTTGAATTGGCAAATGGTTCTCAAAGAAAAGAATTGGAAAACTGGTTGACTTTAGAATCATTTGATGAAACTGAAAAAGTAAGATCCGTTAAAAGGATTTTCACCGATCTAAACATTGATAAAATCACCCAGGAATTGGTTAACAGTTATTTTGACAGGTCCATTAATATATTGAAGTCTATGACGGTATCCGAATCGCGTAAACAACCCTTGTTTAATTTTCTTCAATCTTTGATGAAAAGGGATTCTTAAATGGTGACCTACTTTTTAATTGGACTTATTGGCATCATTAGCTATGTCGCTTTTCAGAAGCCTGAATTTTTATCCAAACTTGTTTTCAATCCCTATTTGGTAAAAGAGCGCAATGCGTATTACCGATTTCTGACATCCGGATTTGTACATGGAGGCTGGGCACATCTACTATTCAATTTATTGACTTTTTATTTTTTTGGAAGAAACGTAGAATTCATCTATGTCTCAAAATTTGGTTCTGTAATCGGTAGTATCATTTTTGTTCTTCTTTTTTTAGCTGGGATTGTGATCTCTGAAATCCCTACTTTTCTTAAATACAAAAATTTTCCCGGCTATAACAGTTTAGGGGCCTCCGGAGGTGTAAGTACTATTTTGTTTATAAGCATATTGTATTTTCCCTTAGAAAGTATTTGTCTTTACGGCATCCTTTGTCTTCCAGGCTTTATTTTGGGTATTCTTTATTTAATTTATTCTGCCTATGCTGACAAACAGGCAGCGGACAATATTAATCACAGTGCGCATTTTACAGGTGCTGCATTTGGGATCATTGTTGCCATCATAATTGATCCTAAATCAATGCTTTCATTTGTTAATCAAATATTGGAATTCAGAATTTTCTGATGCCTTTTTAATTTCAATAAAGCATGCTAAGTTTGCATTCCTCAAAGATCAATCTCATGCACGACAAGCAAATATTTGACCTGATTCACAAAGAAAAAGAAAGACAAACAAGCGGTATAGAACTAATCGCTTCCGAAAATTTTGCAAGTGAGGAAGTGATGAACGCTATGGGATCGGTCCTTACCAATAAGTATGCCGAAGGCCTACCCGGTAAGCGCTATTATGGCGGCTGCGAGGTCGTTGACGAAATTGAAAATATTGCGAGAGACCGGGCCAAAGAATTGTTTGGTGCTGAATGGGTTAACGTACAACCACATTCGGGGGCACAGGCCAATGCGGCTGTTATGCTGGCATGTTTAAAAGCAGGAGATAGCATTCTCGGATTTGATCTCAGTCATGGAGGCCATCTTACACATGGGTCTCCGGTGAATTTTTCGGGTAAATTGTATAAGCCCCATTTTTACGGAGTAGAAAAAGAATCGGGATTAATAGATTGGGATAAGGTCATCGACAAAGCCAGGGAAGTAAAACCAAAAATGATAATTTGTGGTGCCTCAGCCTATTCCAGGGATTGGGACTATGAAGCTTTGAGAAAAGCAGCAGATGAAGTGGGAGCATTGTTATTGGCAGATATTTCTCACCCTTCCGGCCTTATAGCAAGAAAACTTCTAAATGACCCATTAAAGCACTGTCATATTATAACCACAACTACACATAAAACCTTAAGAGGGCCAAGAGGTGGAATGATCCTGATGGGTTCTGATTTTGAGAATCCTTTTGGATTAAAAAGTCCGAAAGGAAACCTGAGAATGATGTCCTCCTTATTGGATTCCGGCGTTTTCCCGGGTACGCAGGGAGGGCCATTGGAGCATGTTATTGCCGCTAAAGCGGTGGCCTATGGAGAAGCCTTGAGTGATTCATACCTGACTTATATTAAGCAAGTTCAAAAAAATGCACAGGCTATGGCCAAAGCATTGGTAAGCAGGGATTATCAAATTATTTCCGGTGGCACCGATAACCATCTTGTGTTAATTGACTTACGCAATAAGGACATTACCGGAAAGGAAGCCGAAAATTCACTAATTGAAGCTGATATCACCATCAATAAAAATATGGTTCCCTTTGATGATAAATCGCCTTTTGTTACTTCAGGAATGAGGTTAGGTACTGCAGCAATAACTACACGTGGCCTCAAGGAAAATGATATGGAAAAAATCATTGAGTTTATTGATCGCGTTCTCAGAGCAAGAAATAATCCCTCAGAGCTGAAGTCAAT
Organism: Cytophagales bacterium; assembly: GCA_965267555.1. Lineage (GTDB taxonomy): Bacteria > Bacteroidota > Bacteroidia > Cytophagales > CCMP332 > CCMP332. The sequence goes on from OZ254083.1 coordinate 49,661, forward strand.
CAAATTAGAAATCAATGATTGGATGAACAGTTTCCCTCTTTTTAAAGCTTAAATGAGCAAACCTTTAGATCAGCAAAACGAGCTTTCATTTGTTGAACATCTGGAAGTGCTGCGATGGCATTTGATTCGAGGTGTAGCCTCAATTGCTGTTTTTGCTATCGCTGCCTTTTTCTCGAAAAGTATAATTTTTCATCATATAGTACTGGCCCCTTCAAGAGTAGATTTCCCTACCTATAAGCTTTTATGTAAAATGGGATATTGGCTGCAAAAGCCTGAAGTGCTATGCATTGAGGAGCTTCCTTTTATCTTGCAGAACAGAGTAATGACCGGCCAGTTTACCATGCACATACTTGCTTCGGTTGTTATTGGTTTGATCATGGCTTTCCCCTATTTCTTTTGGGAAATTTGGCGATTTATTAAACCGGGATTACACAAAAAAGAACAAAATGCCTCCAGAGGTGCCGTATTTTCTGTTTCCTTTTTATTTATTTCAGGTATTCTATTTGGTTATTATATCATAGCTCCACTTTCAATAAACTTTCTTTCCAATTATTCCATAGACCCAAGCATTCAAAACGAAATAGATATAACCTCATTTGTCTCTACCATTGCTATGATAGTGCTTGCCTGCGGCATAATGTTTCAGTTGCCGGTGGTTATGTATTTTCTTACCAAAGCCGGTCTTGCCGGTCCGGCCAGTTTGAAAAGTTTTAGAAAAATGGCCATTGTAATTATTTTGCTCGTTTCGGCCATTCTTACACCACCGGATGTAGTCAGTCAAATATTAATCGCAATGCCTCTGTTCCTTCTCTATGAATTGGGTATCTTTATTTCCTGGATGGTAGTGCGAAAAGAACGTAAAAGAGAATTGAAAAAAGATGGAAATTAAACTTGGAATCGGTGGTGACCATGCCGGTTACGAATACAAGAAGGCGATCAAAGCCATGCTGGAAAAAAAAGGCTATGAGATTGTTGATTACGGTACCCACTCCGAAGAATCAGTGGATTATCCTGATTATATTCATCCAATGGCAAGTGATGTAGAGAAAAATAAAATTTCTTTTGCCATTGCGATATGCGGCAGTGGTAACGGGGTCGCCATGACTGCAAATAAACATCAGGAAATTCGCGCAGCACTCTGTTGGAATCCCGAATTAGCCGGACTTGCCCGTCAACACAACGACGCCAATATGATTTGTTTACCCTCTCGATTTATAGATGTTGAAATGGCTAAATCCTGTGTATTATCATTTTTAAGTGCCGATTTTGAAGGGGGAAGACATCAAAGACGTGTGGATAAAATATCCTGCTAATTTGATACTTTTCTAAACTCAGAAGGGCTAATTTTCCTGTAGGTCCTAAAGACATTCAAATCACAATCGCGATATTTCTCAAAATAGTCGTTCGGGTCAATGACAAGTGAAGGAGCTTCCTTCATAATATAATCGTGAAGCGAGGAGATTTTCTGATTACTCAATTCCCTCTTAAAGTATCTTTGAGTATATGGATGAAATAAAAATGGTCCTGAATAGGAGTTTTCATACCAATATCCATAGGCATTGCTCAATACCGCTATTTTTTTTCCACTTTGCTCCGTTTTAACTTTTACAATCAATCCGTCGATGTTGATGGCATTGGGGTTAAAAAAGGATTTATAAGTAAATCCGAAATTGATGATAACCAGTAAAATAAGCAGTGCATTAAAAATCAATTCGTTAATCCCTCTTCTTCTCAAAGACAAATACAAATGCGAAACAAAGAGTGTTAGAATGGGCAAGAGAATGTAAAAACTCTTTATACTCAGCTCTTTTGAAAAGAAAATCACAGGAATGGAAATGGGGATTAGCCACAGAAAAAAAGCATTAAAACTTACCTGGTAATTTAAAAATCGAAGCCGGATCATGCTTTGAAAAAAACTTATAACAAAAAGCAAAACCGGAATACTTAAAATTACGATGTATTGGGTCAGACTTAAATAATTTTTATAAAATGGAATAAAAAGCTCTGATAAATAGTAAATCCAGAATTCGGAAAATGCACCTCTCAGGTAGAAGTAAAGAGCCGCAGAAATCAGTGGAAATACCATGCCAATTATAAAAAGTGAAAATCGCTTTCCATTCATTACAAAAGCAAATGGAAAATAGAAAAGCAGGAAAACCAGAAGCCATATCATTGCCCCGTTGAGTAGTAGGGTAATGGAAAATACAAATCCAATTGTAAAAAACTTTTCATCCTCCGCTCCAAAGCGAATCTGTTCCAATATCATACTAAACATCAATAGCAAGGGGAACATGGCCAAAAGTTCAGGACTCAGCGCAAACTGCTCGACCAAAAGCGATCCGTAAAAGATATAAAAGACTGCGGGAATATAGCTTCGTTCTTTCAGCGCATCCAATCGGTTTAAAATAGAATTGAAGAAAACGGCCTGCAAAAACAAAAGCGCAAAACCCAAAATTTGAAAAGCAATAAAACTTCGGCCAAACAATTCTCCAACAAACTGAAGAATTAAAGCACTCAGTGGCGAAGTATAATGCCAGATATCCGAATAAATCAGCCGACCCTCAGACAATGCCTCAGACAGCACGCGAAACTCAAAAACCGTTTCCAAAATCGGTATACCCTTAATCCAAAAGGGAAGGCGAATGATTGCAAGGACAATACCTAAAATAATGACCCTTGAAATATCGTTGATCCTGAAAAAAGAGAGCATAGCGCGAAATACCTTTATTTTCGTGAATATATCCTAATTTGCATCGGGAATATTAAAAAAGGAAGAAGAAGGCATGGACAGCAGGCGACAAAGTAAGGTCAATCGTTTATTACAAAAAGAGATATCGGAGTTTTTTCAAAGAAACGCCCATTTTGGGAAAGGGGGCTTAATTACTGTCACAGAAGTAAAAATCACTTCAGATCTGAGCATAGCAAGGGTATATTTAAGCCTTATCGGTACTAAAAACCCAAAGGAGGTTATTGATAAGATTGTTGAAAAAACAAGCAGCATTCGCGGTGAAATCGGTACCTTGATTCGAAACCAATTGCGCAAAATTCCCGAATTTCATTTTTTTCTTGATGAAACGGCCCAATACGCACAAAATATCGGAAAAATCATCGATAATCTGGATATCCCACCGGAAGACAGTGAATCATGAAGGCAGCCTGGTTTATTGCAAGACGCTATTTTTTAAGTAGAAAAAAGCAAAATTTCATTAATATTTTGTCCCTAATCGCTCTTTTTGGAGTTGCTTTGGGTACTACGGCTCTGGTTGTGGTTTTATCTGTTTTTAATGGCTTGGAAGGATTGCTTCGTTCCCTCTTTGGGAGTTTTGATCCCGACCTTCAAATTGTTGCAAGCGAAGGTAAAACATTTGATTACGATTCTGATGTGATATCCGAGATTGAAAATACTGAGGGTGTTGCCTATGTTGTACGCGTAGTGGAAGACAATGCCTTGATTAAATTTCGAGACAATCAGAGTGTTGTTCGCATTAAAGGCGTTTCAGCCAATATTACGAATAGAGAAGATCTCAAACGCAACATTGTCGAAGGTGCATTTTTACTGGAAGTGAACAATAGCCCAAAAGCAATATTAGGGAGAGGTATTCAATATAAACTCGGAGCACCGCTTGGAGATGGTTTTTTGCCCTTGCAAGTCATATACCCCAGAAATTTAAAGCGATTATCCCTAAATCCGGAATCGGCCTTAAATACAAAAAACATTTCCGCAGTTGGCGTATTTGCACTGGAGGAATACTACGATAATAATTATGTGTTCGTACCTCTTTCCTTTGCAGAAAATCTATTTGGATTTGCAAATAAATTGACTTCCCTGGAAATACTCCTCAAAGAGAATGCTTCTATTAGGGATGTTCAAAATCAAATTAGTCATCTTCTTGGCAATAGATTTTTAGTTAAGAATTCTGATGAGCAACATGAAACGCTTTACAAAGCCATAAAGGTTGAAAAATTGTTTGTCAACCTGGCGTTTATATTTATTCTGATTATTATTTCATTTAATATCTTTTTTGCCTTGTCCATGTTGGCACTCGAAAAGAAAAAAGACATCTCTATGCTCTTTGCCATGGGCGCTTCAAAAAAAACTGTTTTCAATATATTTCTAATTGAAGGCCTGATTATTGGATTAAGCGGAATGGTATTGGGTCTTATCATCGGATACATTCTTTGTTACGGCCAGGAAAACTACGGATGGGTATCCATGGGGCTTGAAATGGCAGTGGCCGATGCCTACCCTTTAGAAATCCGATGGATTGATTTTTTCAGTACTGCATGTGTAATTACCTTCATTACTTTTCTATCAAGTTTAAACCCCGCGATTCTCGCGAGAAAAAGTCAAAGTTTAAAAGCACTTTATACTTGAAATAAAAATTACATTTTTCGAATTGGGCGTTTTTAAAAAATACATAGTTTTGTCGTTTGCCCATGAAAATTTCGCCCCAAAATTCTTTTAAAGTCATCTATTCGCTTTACCAGCATGAATACCTCGGGCATTTATTTGAATCCTACATCGTAGAGCTTGATCAGGAGGGCCGATTAAGTCTAAAACACCAAAATATTTCAAGCCAAAATGCGGAAGAATTCAGACATGGTTTGGATGATGATGACTATGAGCTCATCGAACTCATGGATGTGATGAATCAGGATACCATTGTTCGAAAATTTTATCACAAACGTGTAGCGCCCGCTGAATTTTTTCTCAAAGTTTATAATAAGGAAAAGGGAGATAAGCCTTTACAACAGGCTATTGCTGAATTTTTGGATGATCGCAGAGCTAAAATATTAAAACTCTTAAAAGACAAATTGGTCTTTGAAATGGGGAATGACGGAGAGCCAACGGCCAATCCTTTAAAGGTATTGAAGGAAAAAGCCACGGTGCTATTTCATTTCAGGAGAAATGAAGATAACACGCATTATTTCCCAACCATAAAGCACATGGGCGAAAAACTTGACTTTCAATATAAAGGCGCTCAAATTCTCTGCAAAAAACCTGCATGGATGCTTTTGGAAAACAACATTTACAATTTTGAAAAAAATGTAGATGGGAAAAAGCTGATTCCTTTTCTGAATAAAAAATTTATCGTCATTCCTAAAAATTTGGAGGATGACTACTATAAGAAATTCGTGGCACCCCTGGTTGCCATTTATGATGTATACGCCAAGGGATTTGAAATAAAGGTAGAAAGAGACCAGCCTAGAGCCGTGCTTTCAATTGCTGAATTTGAAGATTCATCGCCAAGTATGGATCTTTTTCAAAATTCAAATGGAGAGGAAAATTACAATAGTAAATTTTTGCTTCAACTCAAATTTCGTTACAATGATTATGAAATAAACGGTGATGAAAAGCAAAGTAAGAGTGTAAAACTGAGCAAAGATGGCGAGCAGTTTACTTTTCATAAAATCATTAGAAAATTCGATTTAGAAAAAGAACGTCTGGAAAGACTGCTTCGACTTAATTTACCTCTTAAAAACTACAAGTGCCTAATGCCAAAAAGCCAGTTTCTGGGTTGGTTAAATCAAAACAAAGAATTGTTACTGGATCTTGGCTTTATCATAAAGCAGACAAAAAAAGATGAAAAGCGTTTCTTCTTTGGTAAATCAAGCCTGGATATAGACATATCTGAAAATAATGACTGGTTCGATATTCAGGCCAAGGTACAATTCGGAGACTTTGAAATTCCTTTTATTGAGTTAAGAGAGCATATTCTAAATAAACGCCGGGAGTTTCGATTGCCAAACGGAGAATATGCTGTAATACCGGAAGAATGGTTTACCAATTATTCCGAGCTATTTACTTTTATTGAAAAGGAGAATGGTTCTGGCATAACCCTTAAAAAACATCACCTATCTCTGGTCAATGAAATGCAATCCGGAAACTTTGCTAAAGTTTCGATGAGCAAAAAACTTCAACAATTGCGCAGTTTTGAGACCATTGAAGAGTACGAATTACCCGAGGGATTTAAAGGAAAACTTCGGCCCTATCAAAAAGCGGGTTACAATTGGCTGCGATTTTTAAATAAATTCAAATTTGGTGGCTGCCTTGCCGATGATATGGGGCTTGGAAAGACCATTCAGACACTGGCTCTCCTGCAATCATTAAAAGAAAATGAAGGTGGAACATCCATTTTGATATTACCTACTTCCCTCGTTTATAACTGGATGCTGGAGGCCAAAAAATTTACCCCCAAACTTAAGATTCACGCTTATGTGGGTACCAATAGAAAAAAAGATATTAGCCGTTTTGGAGATTATGATCTCATTTTGACATCCTATGGGATTACCCGAATAGATAAGGATATATTGAAAGAATTTTACTTCAACTATATAATTCTCGATGAATCACAGGCTATTAAAAATCCAACTTCCAACATCTTTCAATCGGTAACGGACTTAAAGTCTTCCTTTAAGCTGACCCTTACCGGCACACCTCTGGAGAACAGCTCATTGGATATCTGGTCGCAGATGGCCTTTATAAACCCGGGCCTCCTTGGCGAGCAAAAGTTTTTTAAAAATGAATTTCTAATTCCCATTGAAAAAAATCAGGACGAACTAAAATCGCATCGCCTTTACACCATTATTAAACCATTTATTTTAAGACGTCATAAATCACAGGTAGCCAAAGAACTCCCTACCAAAACCGAAAACGTAAAATATTGCGAAATGACCGCCGAACAAGAAAAGAAATACGAAGAGGCCAAATCCTATTACAGAAATGAGATCTTAAGTCACTTTGAGTCACATGGAAATGGCAGATCACAAATCGTGCTCTTACAGGGTTTATCCAAATTAAGACAGCTCGCCAATCACCCATCAATGGTTGATGATGCGTATTCAGAAGATTCAGGTAAAATGGAAACCCTTCGGCATATGATCGAATCCGCCGTGCTCGAAGGCCATAAAATTTTAATTTTTAGTCAATTTGTAAAACACCTCTCAATCGTAAGAAGACACCTGGATAAACATACAATTTCATATGCCTACCTTGACGGAACCACCAAAGACCGACAAGGGCAAGTGGACTTGTTTCAAAAGAATGAGGATATCAAAGTATTTCTGATTTCCTTAAAAGCCGGAGGAACGGGCCTAAACCTCACCGCCGCTGATTATGTTTTTTTATTGGATCCATGGTGGAATCCTGCCGTGGAATCTCAAGCCATCGACAGAGCTCATCGCATAGGACAGACACAAAATGTAATGATCTATCGGTTTATTACTAGAAATACAGTAGAGGAGAAAATTTTAAAACTTCAGAAAAAGAAGAAAAAATTAGCCGAAGAATTAATTACTACGGAAGAAGGCATGATGAAGTCTCTAAGTAAAGACGATATAGAATCTTTATTAACCTAAATTAAAACTAATAGGCTCCAAAGAATTTGCCCATCTCTTCATTCCAAAAAATTACTTTTTGATCATCCGGTTTCAAATCCAGTAATTCTATAACTTCATTGTATCCGCTGTAGTCCACATCGATAATGATCAAATCGGCCTTTCGAAGTTCGATTTCCCTGGCTTTATTATCAAACTTTTGCAAACTCAATTTAAGTTTCGGACTCCGGTGGCCTACAATATGATAAGATTTAAAGCCCGAATTGAGAGAAGGCTTTTTATCTGTTATTTGTGCTTTTAAATATCCAAGGAGCATTAAAAACCAAATCGCCGGAAAGATCAATGCATTGCCTATTTGATGAAGGAATGATCTGAAATGCTTCTTCCTGAAAATCCACATAGTTTTATAAAACCAATAAAAATACCACCATTCCTTCTTATTTGTGCTTTCTCCTTTAAAATGCACCATGGTTTCTTCACCGAGATACATTACCGAATAGCCCGCCTTCTTGATGCGATAAGAAATATCGATATCCTCTCCGTACATAAAAAAGTCAGTATCAAAGCACCGAAGTTCTTTTTCTTTAACATTCAAAAACATGCAAGCACCCGAAAGAACCTCTACTTCTGCAATTGCCTTTTCTTGAATATTCCCCATTCGGTAAGATGCGAAAAACCGGCTTTTTGGAAATAAATTGCTAAATCCCAAAACCCTTGAAAAAGAAGCCCATAGGCCCGGAACAGATCGTTTAGATTCTGGTAAATACCGGCCCATACCATTGATCATTCTCAAACCAATTGCTCCGATATTTGTATCGCGATCAAATAATTCAAGTGCAGAATCAATATTACTTTTTGAAATAATAGTGTCGGGATTTAAATACAATATTCTATTTGACTTCGCTTCTTTTAAACCAAGATTATTGGCTCTGCCAAAACCGAGATTTTGATCGGAAGCAATTAATACAACTTCGGGAAAATGCTCCCGAACCCAGTTTATAATCGGTTCTGTGCTGGCATTATCAACCAGGATAATCTCACACTGAATGTGATCCGTAGCTTCGATGATCGATCTGAGAGTCAGGTCGAGATTGGCCAGGGCATTGTGCGAAACAATAATAACCGAAAGCTGTATTTCAGCCATATCAGTCAGTTCTATAAGTCATTCTTTGAGAAATACTTCTGGCCAGTGTTATTTCATCGGCGTATTCCAGCTCTCCTCCAATTGGTATTCCTCTGGCAATGGAACTTATTTTTACATCAATATCCTTTAATTTCTTTGAAATATAAAAAGCCGTGGTATCCGCTTCCATGGTGCTGCTTAGAGCAAAAATTATTTCTTTTATTTCATCCTCCTTTACCCTGCTAATCAAGGAATCAATGTTCAGTTCACCCGGGCTTATTCCTTCAATTGGAGAGATGATACCTCCCAAAACATGATATAAACCGCGGTATTGCCCCGTATTTTCAATGGCCATGACATCCCTAACATCCTGTACAACGCAAAGTATTTCTGTATCTCTAGCCGGATTTGCACAGATTTCACAAATATTCTTGTCCGAAATATTACAGCATCTTTCGCAGTAGCGAATATTTTCACGTAATTCCTGAATGGACTCGGAAAGTGCTTGAGATTGTGACTTATCTTTTTTTAATAAATGCAAAACCAGCCGGAGGGCCGTTTTATTTCCGATTCCCGGAAGCCTTGAAAATTCTTCTACGGCTTTTTCAATTAGACGGGATGGATATTGCATTCTAGACGACCTCCGCAGATATTCCTCTGTCGCAAATGGCGTTTCGCATTGGAATAAGCTTATGCTCATTCCCTTTTTTTACGCTGCACTTACCATTGTAATGAATGATCCAGGTGCACTGCTCCGCCTGCTCTGCACTATGTCTGCAAATTTTAATGAGCGTTTCAATCACATGATCAAAAGTGTTGAAATCGTCGTTGAATACAACCAGATCACGGTCAAGGTCTGTACCGACTTCTTCCAAAAGTTCAATTTCTTCTTCCTTATGATTATGCATAGAAGTTGAATTGATTAATTTCACGCAAAATTATAAAAAAATCCCCGCAAATATCATTTTGAGCAAATGTCACCCGGATTAGTTTTAGTCATAATCGCTTCGTATTTCCTCCTTTTGATCATTCTTGCTCGTTTAACAGCAGGAAAAGGAGATTCCGACACCTTTTTTACTGCGAATAGAAATTCTCCCTGGTATTTGGTGGCTTTTGGAATGATTGGCGCATCACTTTCAGGTGTGACTTTTATTTCAGTGCCCGGATGGGTCGGAGCATCCAATTTTGGCTATATGCAAATTGTATTGGGCTATTTGGTGGGATATTTTGTCATTGCCAATGTCCTATTGCCTATTTATTACAAACTCAATCTCACCTCTATTTACAGCTATCTGGAATCTCGATTTGGTTTTTTCAGCTATAAAAGCGGTGCTGCTTTTTTTCTTTTATCCAGGACCATAGGGGCAGCTTTTCGTCTTTACCTTGTTGCAATGGTATTGCAAATATCCCTTTTTGATGGCTGGGAGATTCCCTTTACGGCTACGGTGGCCATAACCATCCTTCTCATTTGGGTATATACTTTTCGCGGTGGAATTAAAACAATCGTTTGGACCGACACCTTGCAAACCCTGTTCATGTTAATTGCTGTTTTTGTTAGCATTTATGTGATTTCAAGCAATCTTAATATTGATTTAGCCTCGCTTCCCGACTTTATTGCGGATCAGGAAAAATCCAGAATTTTTGAATGGGACTGGAACAGCCCTCAGAATTTTTTCAAACAATTTTTTGCCGGAACCTTTATTGCCATTGCAATGACGGGCCTTGATCAGGATATGATGCAAAAAAACCTCACTTGTCGCAATTTAAAAGATGCGCAAAAAAACATGTATTGGTTTAGCTCAAGTTTGGTATTTGTAAATCTGCTTTTTCTGATACTCGGTCTTTTACTTTACAATTACGCAGATTTCCATAATATCTCAGTACCGCAAAGAAGCGATGATCTTTTCCCCTTTCTGGCGGTTCATCATTTTCCAACCTATGCCGGAATCATTTTCCTGCTGGGGATGACTGCCGCTGCCTATTCCAGTGCTGATTCAGCTCTGACTTCGCTTACCACTTCATTTTGTGTGGATTTTCTAAACTTCAAAAAAATCGAGGATGAGAAGAAAAAACGCAAAATCAGGCTTAAAACGCACCTGGGATTTTCAGTCTTGCTTTTTTTTGTGATCGTCATCTTCAGAATATTAAATGATGACACCGTGATAAGTGCCATTTTCAAGGTGGCCGGTTATACCTATGGCCCAATTTTGGGTTTATTTACTTTCGGGATTTTTACTTCATATTCAATAAAGGATAAATACGTCCCGGCAGTGGTATTGATAAGTCCTGCCCTTTCATACTTTTTAGATTATATTTTTCCTATTTGGTTTGATGGGTTTAATCTTGGCTTTACGGTTTTAATAATTAATGGCGCCTTAACTTTTTTCGGTTTACTTTTACTAAAAAACCGAATGCCTTGAGATATATATTTTTATTCCTTTTTATTTCAAGCATTTCATTCGGACAATCCATCGATACTGTCCGGGTAATGCAATACAATATTCTTTTTTACGGAAGCAGTTCCGGGGGCTGCTCCAATTCCAGTGCGGCTATGGCTATTCAGGATGCCGCCTTTAAAAAGATCGCAAAAAGTACCAAACCCGATATCCTGGGAATTAACGAAATGGCCAACAACTCGCTTTACGCAGATAGAATATTGCAAAATGTATTAAATAACGACGGAGTCAATTACTATCAAAAAGGACAATACAGCAATACCACAGGTTCAGAAATTGTGAATATGTTTTTTTACAATTCTCAAAAATTTGGAATTGCTTCGGAAGAGATCATCAATGGCCTTTTAAGAGATATAAATCTTGCTCGTTTTTATTACAAGGATCCTCTATTGGCTCAGGGTGCAGATACGGTTTTTCTTACGGTAATCAATGCCCATCTTAAAGCAGGCTCTACAGGATCTGATCAGAACACCAGGGATCAACAAACCCAGAACATTATCAATGCTCTAGTTTCAAAAGGAGTACGGGATAATTATCTGGTTATGGGTGATTTTAATTCGCGTTCGAGCAATGAAGCGGGCATCCAAAACTTATTAAGTCCTTTCGATCCAAAGGTAAAATTCATCGACCCCATTAATAGTCTTGGATTTTGGAATAATAATTCAAGCTTTGCCCCTATTCACACGCAATCCACCTATACCAACAGCGGATGTGGTGCAGGAGGTGGAATGGATGATCGTTATGATATGATACTTGCCTCAGAATACATAATGGGAGATTCTGCGAATATACATTACATACCCGGAAGCTATACGGCCTATGGCCAGGACGGAAATCGATTTAACAGCTCAATCAATGCAGGAACGAATACAGCCGTGCCGGATTCCATTGCAGATGCCCTTTTTGACCTTTCAGATCATTTGCCGGTTTATTTGGATCTTGAAATTGAAAGTACGGGCATGGTGGCCCTTTCAAAGAGCACATTTATTGATGAGGTAAAGCTTAGATCTAATCCCGTAGAAAACAAAATTAATTTGCGTTTTAAAAGCCGAAAAAATTACAGCATTCAGATCAATACAATTCAGGGAAAAATAATTGGTGACTATCTGATAAATGATGCTCAGACCTTTGCATTACCCTTTAATGAAGAAAGTGGAATTTATATTTTAAGCTGGATAAGTGAAGAGGGAAATTCTGGTAAAATTAAAATTCTGAAAAAATAACTTTTTCATAATAAAGGAAACAGATTCCCTGCTTACTTTTGTAGCGCAAAGCACATGAGATCATTCTCACTTTTTATATTAACATTCATGTCACTGGCATGCTATTCTCAATCTTTTGAAGAAAGAGTAACAGAAGTATGCAATGTAGGTTTAACTATTAATAACCTCGGAATGATCGGCAATGCCTTTAAAGGCGATTTCAATCTAATTGGATCTCCTTCTGCTGAATTCCCGGTAAATTCCGGAGTAGAACACGCCTTTCAGGGTGGTATTTGGGTAGGTGCTTTGCTTAACGGAAATCAGGTAGCAGTATCCACAGCATATTCAGATGCACCCAATGGCTATACCACTGGCGCTCCAAATTTTGAAATGACGGCAGAGGTGGGTTCAGGTATTACCGAAAGATCCAACGAGGTCAACAGTCCCTTTTATTCTCCCAATGCCGTTTCTCAACAGGACTTTGTTTGTCACTTTACGGATAAAAACATCACCGTACCGGGTACTGACAATACCCAAATTAGCGGTCATGATAATCCAATGGGTTTAGATATAAAATACGAGGTTTATAATTGGAATTTCCCCTTCGCCGATTTCTTTGTCATACTCGATTTTCAAATTATTAATAATGGAAATAATACTTTGGATTCGACCTATGTTGGAATTCTTGTAAATGGCGTCGTACGCAATGTAAATCTTACCCCGCCGGGTGGAAGTGTTTTTTATTCTCAAGGAGGCAATGGTTATCTGGACTCATTGTTTATGAGTTATGATTTTGATGCGGCAGGCGATGTGGGTTTTTCTGATTCGTACCAGGGGGAGAAATTTTTGGGTGCTTCTGATAAAGAGGGCTTTAAACACCCTCTAATTAATCCTAATTTTAAATTACATTATTCTTCCTGGTTTTTTAGAAATACAAACAGTCTGTTTTATTCATTCCCGGATACAGAACAAAAACGCTATTTAAAAATGACTCAGGGTTTAAATCAATTACCCTGTTTTTACGATGTCAACGATCCTGAATGTCAGGCCAATGGTGGAACAAGCTCAGGAAAATCATATTGGGAAGAGTTGAGAGAACCCGGAAATAGGTCAAATTTAATTTCAGTTGGGCCCTTTGCTCAAATGTTACCCGGAGACACAATTAATGCAGCTTTTGCTATGGTTTATGCGCCTATGGTAAAGACGGTGAATAGTTCGGAAACACAAAACCTCGACTTGCCCGAAGAGCGCGTTCAATTTATAACAAATGCCGGTTGGGCTCAAACAGCTTTTAATGGAGAAGATGCCAATTTCAATGGAAATTTAGACGAGGGTGAGGATCTTGATCAGGATGGTAAAATCACGAGATACATTTTACCCACACCTCCTGATATTCCAAATACCAGAATAGAATCAGGAGAAAATTATATAGACATCTACTGGACAGCTAATTCTGAAAAATCGATTGACCCCATTTCTCAGGAAATGGATTTTGAAGGCTATAAAATCTACTTATCCAGATTGGGATTTGACGTTGAAAACCAAAGCAATGTTCAGCAATCTTTGGTTTTGTTTAAGCAATACGATTTAAAAGACAATCAAATATTTTTTGACAATGGTTTTGACAGCATCCGGCTGGCCTCTCCGGTCCAATTTGTAGGCGATACCAATCAATATACTTATCGCTTAAGAATTGATAATATTCTTAATGGCTGGCAATATGCAGTCAGTGTAACCGCTTTTGACCGTGGAGATCAGGAGAATGGTATAAGCTCTTTAGAATCGAGCGCCTTAGGAGCTTTAAAACGCGTTTATCCCGGTACCCAGGAAAATCCTGATATGGAAGCAAATGAACCCTTTGTCTATCCAAACCCTTATTATGCGGGCGCATCCTGGGAAGGGCCCAGTATTTTTGAAGAAGACAGAAAATTAAATTTTGCTAACCTGCCTGCGAAATGTGTGGTTCGAATATTTTCCAATGCCGGTGATCTGGTCGATGAATTCAGACATGATGGCGCCTATGATGGCAGCGATATCAGATGGTACGACACCTACTCTGCCAGTAACCAAACTGTATTTTCCGGGGGTGAGCATTCCTGGGATTTATTGAGTAAAGACAATCAGATAATTTCAAGAGGACTATACCTTTTTTCAGTAGAAGATCTTGAATCGGGAAAAACTTTTAACGGACAATTTGTAATTATTAAATAAACAATCTTATGAAGCGATTTTATCTTTTATTAGCAGTAATGACAATCAGCGCAATGAGCGTCATTTCACAAACCTATCCTTTGCTCACAATTCAGCAGGTTCAGCAAGTTCCCAATGACAGTCTTGGAACAACAACTACAGGTGATTTATCACCTTACAATGGAGATACGGTAACCATTAGAGGTGTCGTTGTAACACCTCCAGGGGTCGCTGTCTCAAGTTCAACACAGGGAAGATGGATTTGGGTTCAGGATGGAAACAGCCCATGGTCCGGAATTAATGTCCGTTATTCAAATTCTCAAAGCGTTGGCGCCACTACCCCCGATGATATGCTTAATGTCGTGCCAGGTGACTCTGTTGAAATCACCGGAGTCGTGAGTGAATTTTTAAACGAAACGCAGATTGATCCGCTTCCAAGTGGTGGATTCGCAATTTTAACGGGAGTTTCGGGTTTGAGACCTGTTCTCACAAATAAATTTACAGATTTAAGCGCATTTCAGCTGAGCAACCCCTCTATTCCAAGCTCCGTTTCCGGTGAGCCACTTGAGGCCTCTTTTGCTGAATTGATAGGTGTGGAAGTTACCAATGTTGTCGCGACTTCTACAGATATACGTTTTACGGTAAAAGATGCCAACAATAATGAGGTAGAAGTATATGATACATATACGGTTCAGCAACCATCTGTGGTTTCGGGAAATAACCAAATTCCCTATCCACCTTTCAACCCACCTGTGGTTGGGGATATATTTGATACATTGAAAGGAATAGTTGATGGTAGAAATTTTGGTAACTCACCTCCATATGCCATCGCTCCCTTTGATACAACACACTATGTTTACGGCCCCTCTGCCCCAAAAATTACAAATGTCTTTAGAAATATTCAGGTGCCTACCGATGCCGATCAGGTTACCGTAACAGCTACAATTGCCGATAATGGTGGATCGATTGTTGGAACTCCTCAATTGTTTTATGCTTTTGGAGAAACCAATACAAACTTTACACCAGTCAGTATGACTTTTACCGGATCAAATAATTTGTATACCGCGATTATACCAGCAGCTTCTGATGGTCAAATGGTAAAATTCTACTTACAAGCAATGGACAACGATAACAATACGACATCCGTACCAAGTGCCGGTGCAAATGATAAAAAGTTTTTCTACTTTGTTCGAAATACAGGCCTATTAACAGTAAGGGATTTACAGTATACCATTTACAATGATGGGGAATCCGGATACCTTGGAGAAACCGTTACTGTACAGGGTGTTGTATCCGCTTCTATTCTCGATGGAGATTTCGAAAGTTTTAATTGGATTCAAGATGTAAACACTACAGAGTGGGGTGGTATCAGAGTTGCATTTGGTGGTTCCAATCCTCAAAATTTTTCAAATACTCCAAAAGGAGAATTGGTACAGGTAACCGGAATTGTCCAGGAAAGCTTTGGTTTTACACAAATTGAAGTACAAGATGATGCAGATTTTACAACCGTTACAACGGTTGGTGCACCAATGCCAATTGAAAAAGATCCGGGGGATTTCACATCTTATAATTTCGCAAATGAAAAATACGAAGGCCTATTGATAAAGTTCGTTGGAGCAAATCCGGGGGACAGTGTTTACGTTGTAGAAAATAACGCAGATGATCCGAGTGATTTTGGAGAATTTAGAGTTGGTTTGGATAAATTTAATCCAAATAATGGATCTAGAGTATTGGTAGGTAGAGGTGGAGGATCAATCAATGTATCCTTTACTACAGCCAATGTCCAGCTCGATCCAAATTACTCCATAACCCAAATCCCGGTTGAAGTTGGTGATAGAATGACCAGTTTAACAGGAGTCATGTACTATTCATTTGGAAATTTTAAATTGCTACCAAGAAGTAATAGCGACTTTGAAAACAATAGCATTACAAGTATTGATAGAAATGAAGTTGCGGATAGATCCTTAAAAATATTTCCAAATCCAAGTACAGATGAGTTGAGCCTGGTTTCAACATTTGATAATAAATCATATCAGGTTGAAATCTACAATACACTAGGACAAAAAGTTTGGGAAAATCATGCTCATGGCAAACTTAGCACATTCAATCTAAGAATGATGCAAAATGGCCAGTACATATTGAAGGTAATGGAAGAAGGTAATTTTGTAGAATCCTTCCAAATAATAATAAATCGATAAATTAATTTCCCCTTCTTATAAATTCATATGAGAAGGGGTTTTATTTTAGCTTGTTGAGAAAGCAATTTCACAAATATTTATCCTTTTTTTTGGTTCTGGCATTACTTTCATGCGATGAGGGCGAGCCACTTCCAAAAACACCACCGGATACTTCCATATTCATTAATAAAATAGATCTTGTTGGTGAAGATCGCTTGACCAGTGTTGTAAGCTTAAATTGGCTTGGAACCGATAAAGATGGTTTTGTTAAAGAATATGAAATCTCATTTGATGAAATCATTTGGTCAAAAACAATAAGCACAGATAGTACTTTCAATTTTACAATATCGGAAGGCTCCGATACTGCAAATATAGATTTCTTTGTAAGGGCAATTGACAATGATGGTCTCCTTGATCCAAGTCCTGCCTATTTACAAATTCCAATCCGAAATACGGCTCCAGAAATTCAATTTGATGAAGACTTTTTCCCTGTTGATACGAGTAACACCGTGTTTTCATTGATTTGGAATGTGCTGGATCTGGATGGCGAAGAAACAATTGATTCGACATTTATTAAAATAAATGATGGCCCCTGGTTTGCAGTGGATGGCCAGAAAAATGCAGCTCGATTTATTCCAGAGGATCCTTCTGCTTCGGGTTCTGTTGAAACTAGAATACTATTAAGCAGTACCACTTCCCCTTCTTTTGTGATCAATGGTGAAAGCGAATTAAACACAACCATTTCAGGCTTAAAATTAAATGATCAAAATACCGTCTATATACAAACCCGGGATATCGCAGGTTCTTTGAGTGAAGTGGATACCAGTAGCAGCTTTTATTTGAAATCAAAAACATCAGAACTTCTGATTATTGCCGCGCATTTTGATAAGTCTCTGAGATCTACATACAATTCAATCATCAATGCATCGGGAAATCAGGCTGACTTTATAGATATCTTAGACAATGCAGCCGGTTCGAATATTAGATTCTGGAATTTTAATTTCCCACTCCTAATCGATCTGTATCCATCTCTTTTTTGGTACTCTTCAGATGAAAGTTTTTCTTCCGGATCCCCCCTATTGGAAGTTGCCATTTCCGGACTGCAACCTTATCTTGATAATGGAGGTAAATTAATCATCTCGGCATTTTTGACCGGTGATGCAGATCAAAGTTCACCCATATTTAATTTTGCACCGATTGACAGTATTTCACCTAAAAACGGGGTATCACAGGCGAGATATGTCAATGGGTCTGTTGCAAGGCCCCAATTGTCCAATTATGACAGTCTGATTTGCACTGCTAATATTGCCAATGCAGCACCTTTTCACAATTCTCCCGGTAGTACTGCATTGTTCTTGTCGGAACCATTAAAATTAAATGGATGGGATGGCCCTGAAGTCATCGCCGCCAAAGTGGAAAACGGATCAGCACAAACAAATTTTATTTTCTTTTCTGTCGAATTGCACAAATTTAATGGCAACCCACAGGGACTTCAAACATTTTTTGAGATCGCATTAAATGAAGAATTTGACTGGTAAGTTATACATATCTACCCTACTCATATTATTGAGTATCACAGCATTCTCACAGGGAAAATTGAAAGGCAAAATCATTGATGCGGGTACCGGAGAAGCCCTTATTGGCGCCAATGTTTTTGTGGTTGGAACATACAAAGGTGCCGCGGCCGACTTCAACGGTGAGTACACCATTGATGAACTCAAACCAGGTGATTATACCATTCGTGTCACTTATCTGGGCTATAATGAAAAACAATTTAATGGAATCAGAATAAAAAAAGGTCAATCGACTACGCTCAATGTTAAGCTCGAAGAATTGGGAACCACATTGGAAACGGTAGTCGTAGTGGGCGATAAAAATCTTGTTGATCTGGAATCAGGAAAATCTCAGGTTAAAATTTCCGCCTCTGAAATTCAGGAAATGAATGTGCGAAATGTTCAGGATGTGGTTGCCATGCAGGCTGGTGTGACTGAAACACCCGACGGAATTCAGATTCGGGGTGGCAGGGTTTATGAAACGTCTTATGTGGTTGAAGGTATTAGCGCTTCAGACCCCTTATCGGGAACAGGTTTTGGAGTAGAAGTGGCCAGTTCCTCGATTCAGGATGTAGAATTGATTACAGGTGGTGGAAATGCAGAATTTGGTGGCTCTACTTCAGGTGTAATTCTAACAAGAATCCGTGAAGGAGGTAAAAAATATTCGGTAACAGGAAGCTGGCAAAGGGATAATCTTGGATTTAATGATACCACGCAATGGAATACGGATATCGTAGATTTGGGACTCAGCGGGCCCATTCCTTTTACCTCGGGGAAAGCCACTTTTTTTACCAGCGCCAATATGTTCTTAACCGATAATTATTTTGGCCCAACAGCAGATCAATTGCGCAGTTCGCTCTTTCAGGATAATACAAGTGGCATTGTGGAAGGATCCAACAGAATATTAAATCGCTCCGCTACCAATCAAACGTTTTGGGCACCGCGGCAAGCCAACAAATGGTCACATACTTTAAAATTGAGTTATAAAATTCAAAACAATACAAAGCTGACCATAACAAATCAGCACAGCATTAATGTCAATCAAAGCACAAGATCTTTACAGATTGTTGGGAATGATGCCATCATCACACCGGGCTTTCAATATTTCTTCAGCCGCGATTTGGACAATGCAAATACCTATACACATCGGTCAAATTTAACCGCCCTAAACTTTTCACATGTCTTTAAGGAGCGTTTGAGAGTTGAAACTTCCGTTGGACGCTTATTTGTAAATCTTAGGGCAGATGCCAATGGACGTCCATTCAGGGAAGAAACGGTGTCGGGAATCCTCGATGCGGAAAGTATTGTTTCAGATCCCATCAATCTATTCAACCCGGCGGATAGTATTGTTTTTGTTCTTCCCGGCCCGGGATTGGCCAACAACAATGGAATTGCCAGTCTGTGGCATGACCATTATGTTCAGGAATATACCTTCAAAACCAAATTCAAATACATTTCCAAAAATAATACTCACTTCTACACCTTTGGTATTGAACATAAATTGCAGGAATACCAGTGGATTGATGTTGAAGATCCATGGGTAGGTGCCCCTATAAAAGTAAACGATTCGCTCACTACCCCACTAATTTCCATAGGCTCAACCAGTGATGTATGGGCCGTAAAACCGCAGGAAGGTGGAATATTTGCTGAGGATCAAATTAAATATAAGGGTCTCATTGCGACCTTTGGTGTGCTGTTTAAATATTGGGCTCCCGGTAAATTTGTAGATGATGCAGTGGATGACCCCGAGGCTCCGGTCCTTGATCAAACCCGGGAAGATTATAAAGACAAAACCGTACAATTTGCAGGGTTAAGATGGAAGGCGCGTTTATTACCAAAACTCAATGTCTCTTTTCCTATTACAGAAAACAATGTACTTTATTTTAATTATGGACATTCCATGCGTTTGGCACATCCGCGATTTATTTACCAGGGACTGGATAAAGTTTATCAAAACAGGAGTTTTCTTTCCAACCTCGGAAACCCGGATATTGATCCTGAAGTATCTGTTTCATATGAGTTGGGTCTAAAAACACAAATTACAAGAGATCTGGCCTTTACGGTAACCGCATTTTACAATGACCGTTTTGACTATATTGTTTCCAGAAGAATCCAGGTTCGGGATCAAACCGGGCAGTTCGTTGAGAAACAATTTTATATAAATCAAGACTATGCACGAATTAGAGGTGTGGAATTAGGCTATAATCAAAGGATCGGAAAATGGTTCAGGACCAATGCTTCATTTGCCTATCAGATTGCAACCGGAAAATCCAATACTGCTGCAGAATCGGAGTTGCAAATAAATACCCAGGGATTTGTCAATGCAACAGAAGAAAATTACCTCGCCTGGGACAGGCCTTTTGAGTTTAAAGCGGGAATACTTTTTAAACCCGATACCACCTTTAGAATCGGCAATGTCAATTTTAACAATTTCAAAGTCTATTTAAGTGCTAATTGGAAATCAGGTCTTCGATATACTCCCTATGTGCAAACCGGTGTTGCACCAAATGGCAGACCCCAATACGAAAGAGTTGTGGACGCACCATTTGAAAAAGTGGGAGAAAATTGGTTTTGGCTCGATTTGAGAATTTCAAGAGATTTTCCAATCTCGGCAAGAAGTTTTGTTTCACTAAGTTTTGAAGTAAAGAATTTATTAAACAACCTTAACGCTCAAATTATCAACCCTGTAACTGGAAGGGCTTATGAATTCGGTGATCCGCTTCCTATAAGCGACAGAGATCCCTTATATCCCGATCCTGAAAATAATTCCCAACCGCCATTCAATCCGGCAAGATGGAGACAACCAAGACAAATACTGGCAGGATTGAGCTTTAATTTTTAATGAAGAAGCTAATCACCATATCGCTGATTTCAATTTTTGTGCTAACAGAGCTACAAGCACAGCTTATTCCTAATTTGGGAGGCCAAAGAACCGGTATTTCTTCGCTCACATTTTTGAAAAACAACATGAGCCCTCGTTCTATAGCTATGGGAGGCTTTCATGTTGGTATTGAAGGAGATGCCTACGCGCTTTTTACAAACCCTGCCTCGATGGTTGATGTTAATAATCTCAGCCTGGTAAGCTCCAATCAATTTATAATACAGGGATTAAATCAAAGTTATTTTAGTGCAATTCTTCCGACCGAAAATGGTGGGGCCTGGGGCATGCAGGTGACGGCCCAAACCTCAGAAAAAATGGAAAGAAGAACCGAATTTCAACCAGGTGGTACTGGAGAATATTTTTATGCAAGCAGTATTGCAGCAGGCGCAGCTTATGCTAAAACGCTTTCCGATAAATTCAGTTTTGGAATTCAAATTAAATACATTCAGGAAAGGCTGGCAGAATACATAGACCACAGTGCGGCTATTGACCTCGGTTTTTTATATCGCACCGATTTTAAAGCCCTGCAGTTTGCTATTTTATTGCAAAACTTTGGTACTAACAGCAGTTTATCCGGTGATTTTCTGGAGCTGGACTTTAATCGAAGTAATTATGATCTCAGCAGCAATTCTCCCGCCACAGTGTTTAAACTGGGAATGAGTATGCGTCCCATTGAAAAGGGTGATCACGTTTTGATTACGGGAATACAGCTAAATCACCCCAATGACAACGCTGAGAATATTCGTCTGGGATTGGAATATATGTATAGAGAATTCTTGTTTTTGCGTGCAGGTTATAAACTTAATGTTTTGGGCCAGACTTTACCTAGTTTCGGAGCAGGTGTTAAAACAAGAATCGGGAAGCATCCCTTGCGAATTGATTATGCGGTAAACCCTACCAATTACCTTGGAATTCAACATTCCGCAGGAATAAGTTTTACATTAAATAATGCCGGAAGAGATGAAGAATAATTCCTTCCAAATGATATTGTTATTGGCCATAAGTTTGGTTTTAAATGCATGCCAGGATTTTTTTGGTAAAAAAACAGAACTCTCTTTTCTCGGGGAGCCCGATTTTCAAATCCGTCCGGTGGCCTATGTCCCCATTTTGCCCACAATTGAAGGCTTTGGCAATCCGACTGATATTATTGCAGGTTTTGATCAATTAATATATGTGGTCGACTCTGCCAGTTCTGAAGTAATTGCTTATGATTTCAGTCTGGTAGAAATTGGAAGAAGATTCATTCCGGGAGCCAAGGCCATTGCACAGGGAAGGGATTTAAAATTATTTGTATTAGGTATAAAAGATACCACCGTTTCCGACGTCGATTACAGGCTCGACGCCATTTATAAGTTAAATACCAATCCGAATCAGGATGTCTTGTATGAAGGTTTGCAAGATGCCATAATAGAAAAGGTTATCGTGCATCCCTTTTATCTAACCTCTAGCCTTGGAAAAGGAGAAGACCTCCTGGAACAGGTTAAATTTAATGACATTACCATAATGGCAAATGGTGAATACTATGTTACACGAAATGGGCCGATTAACGATTTGAATCAATTTGGCGGTCCTGATGATGCAGTTTTAATTTTCAATCGCGATGATCGCTTTGTTTCAGGTATAAATGTATCAACTACGGTTTCCGGAAATCGTTCTGATTTTTTTAAGAAACCATTTGGTATAACAAACGCAAACCAACCCCCACAAAGAATTCAAGAAGTTCAGAATTATGATTTCATTTTTACTTCCAATGATTCTAATACCGTTCTGAAAACTCAAATCATTGATTTTATAGCCACAGAAAATGAACTTGGATACATCGGACTCAATTTGCCCGTTGGCGATACAAGCCGAGCCGATGGATTTTTATATAGTCCTGACCGTTTTTCAAATCCCAAACGGCCGGTGATTACCGGCGACGGAACCAATTATTTAATCATTCCGGATGCCGGAAAAGATTCTGTATATCTGTTTACCTTAACAGGCCTGGAAGGAGTTCAGGCTCCACCCGGATCATCCTCAAATAAAAACATAAATGTCTCATTTGGTGGAAGCGGTTCAGGCTTATCGGAGTTTAATAAACCTAGTGCCGTTGCTTATATTGATAAAATTCTCTTTGTTGCGGATGCCGGAAACGGGAGAATACTGAGATTCAAATTGACAACCGATTTTGATTAAAATGCTTTTTGTAATTTAAACCGCTAAACCCGGTTTAATGGAAAAGTTATACAATTATATCAACGGAAAATTAACAGCTCCCCTAAGTCAAAACTATCTCGACAATTATGACCCGGCCACCGGAACAGTTTATTCTCAAATTCCCGATTCTGATTCAAAAGACGTTGATCTCGCCTATCAGGCTGCAGAAAAAGCTTTCCCAAAATGGAGTCAAACATCGATAAAAGATCGTTCGGAAATACTTCTTAAGATTTCAAGGCTCATCGATGAAAATCTCGAAGGCCTTGCCGTAGCCGAATCCATAGATAATGGCAAACCAATAAATCTCGCAAAAAGGGTAGATATTCCCAGAGCAAGCAGCAATTTCCATTTTTTTGCCACGGCCATATTGCACGATTCTTCCTTATCCCATTATATGGAAGAGCAGCCGGCAATCAATTATACACTGAGAAGACCCCTTGGTGTAGTCGCCTGTATTTCACCCTGGAATTTGCCACTCTACTTATTTACATGGAAAATCGCACCTGCTCTGGCAAGTGGCAATTGCGTAATCGCAAAGCCATCTGAAATCACACCAATGACTGCACTTTTGCTTTCAGAAATCTGCATAAAAGCAGGACTTCCGGAGGGGGTTTTAAATATAATTCATGGCCTTGGGCCCAAGGTCGGGCAAGCCTTATCCGAACACAAAGGAATAAAAGCGATTTCCTTTACAGGGGGCACAAAAACAGGGGAGCAAATTGCAAAAACAGCGGCACCCATGTTTAAAAAACTTTCGCTTGAATTAGGCGGTAAAAATCCAAACATAATATTTGATGATTGCAACTTTGAAAAAGCCCTTTCCACAACCATGCTTTCGTCCTTTGCCAATCAGGGACAAATTTGTCTCTGTGGATCCAGGGTGTTTATACAAAAAGGCATTTATGAGAAATTTAAAACGGCATTGATCAAAAAAACAAAAGCCCTGCGCATTGGAGATCCTCAGGAAGAAGATGTTCAAATTGGTGCGCTTGTCTCAAAAGGTCATATGGAAAAAATTCTCTCATATATAGATTTGGCTCAAAAAGAGGGCGGCAAAATTCTTTGTGGGGGCAAGCAAAAAAAGATAACCGGTCGCTGTGAAAACGGTTATTTTATTGAACCAACAATTATTGAAAACCTTCCTGTGGCCTGTCGGACCAATCTTGAAGAAATATTCGGCCCTGTAATTACCTTAACGCCTTTTGAAAGAGAAGAAGAAGTAATATCATATGCCAACATTACAGAATACGGTCTGGCAGCAAGTATTTGGACAAGCAATTTAGATAAAGCACACAGAGTAGCTCATGCCGTACAAAGTGGTGTAATTTGGATAAATACATGGCTCTTAAGAGATCTGAGAACCCCATTCGGTGGTATGAAAAATTCAGGTGTCGGGCGAGAAGGGGGTTTTGAAGCACTTCGTTTCTTTACCGAAGCAAAAAATATTTGTGTCAAGTTATAAAAAAAGGCCTCTTTCGAGGCCCTTTGTATTAATGATTGCTGTCTTCCGACATCTTTGTTCTCGATTTGGTATGTGTCGGATGAATGCGATGTGCTCTTTTTCCTTTATGACCACAATATGAGCAACTGTAATATTTATAAGCTTTCCCTTCTCTTGAAGCCGTAGGTTTTTTAACTAATTCTTCTTTGACTAACTGATAAGTTTGATAGCCGCAGCTCGGGCATTTTTCTGAATGGAGGTAACCATCGTATTTTTCAATTTTTACCTCACCCGATGCTTTGCTGATCCAAACGTCATAGTCCACTGAAAATGCATTCTCTTCGGCCTGCATACCTTCATCCAGATAATCATCTTCTTCATCTTCTGAAAGTAATGTCATTTCATTTCCGCTGCTGTCGTAGCGCGGTTGATATCTCAGCTTTTTTAGTCTTTTTTCCACCATTGTAGGGTAGTAAAACTGGAAAGTAAATTTTAGGGCGAAAATGAGCATCCCGGAAAATATTACCGCAACACCAACCTGAGCAGTATAATAAACCCAGATAAACTTACCTCCTAATACTGTAGCCGTCATGTAAACACAGAATGCCACGACCAACAAGTCGGCAGTCCACATGTACAGCCTTTTTTGGGAATTATTTATGTAGTCGTATTTTTCTTTCGGTTCACTTTTAATAATTTTTTCAACTATCGTGAATAAAAATAGGGCTACCGCGATGGCCAGAATTCCTAGGGCAACGTATTTGCCATTATCCAACCATGAGTCAAGCATTTCATTTCCTGAACGGTTTGTCAGAATTTTTGATCCTTGTCCGTAAACTAAATTCGAAGAGAGACCCATAACCAGAGTCATCAGAATTAGATTTTTAATCTTAGCCATCATACCGTCTTAATTAATATGTAGTTTGTTTCAATTTTCCTTTAAAGCCATTTACAGAAATCAGGTGTCTGCACTCTAGCACACAATATAAACATAATCAAATCAATGTCAAAGTAAGTCATTTTCTTATTTAAATATGACTATTTAAAGAATAAATAGTCAGAATTTACTTTTCTAATCGTTTTCGTGGATTTTCCCCCAGAAATTTCAACTTCAATCGGCCATTTTTTACTAAATACATCATCGCTTGGAAACCAGGGCCGGTTTAAAGGAACAGTTATAAAAAGACATTTTTCGTGTCCAATTGCTGCAAATTTTTCCATATCTCCCCAATAGAGATTGAAATTGAGTTCATTTTTTAAATGTCCCGACATTTTTGAAATATTATCCACTGCAATTCCAATTTCACTAATTTCTAAAATGCTTTCCGATCCAAATTTTAAATCGCTATGGTTTTCAAGATTATGACGTGCAATGAATTCGAGTATATTTCCAGCCGGATCTTTAAAATAGACCGAATGCGCGTTCCAATTGGGAAAATCAACGATTTCCTTTTCCTCAAAAGATATGATATCCGCATATTTTTTGATCCAATCGGCCGAATCCAAAATTTGGTTTTCGGGAATATTGAAGGCAAAATGATACTTAGAGTTTTCATGCCATTCTTCAAATATTAAATGACTACTCCCACATTTTATCTCAAATCTTTGAGGATCTTTAAAAATACATTGGAAGCCCAGTTGTTCTACATAAAATTGAAATTGCTCCGACAATTGAGCCGTTTTTAATGTAATAGTTTTAAACCTGTATTTTTGTTCATTTTGCATTAGAGCTAATTTATGAGATTTTTTAAAACCTCCTTTTTAATTCTTTTTCTAGTTCATCATTCCTGTGCACAGGTAAAGGATGAATCTTTATAATATAATGTTGAATACACTGCTTTCAAATTCCGTTGAGCAAATTGAGGCTGAGGCATTGCAAAAGAAAATAATTGAAGAGGAAGTGATTCTTCTCGATGCGCGGGAGAAAAATGAATTTGAAGTCAGCCATATTGCGGGTGCAAAATATATTGGCTATGATGATTTCAGAAAATCCGCACTTAAAAACGTCGATAAGAATAAAGAATTGATCGTTTATTGCTCTGTTGGCTATAGAAGCGAAAAAATTGGTGAAAAACTGGAAAAAATGGGTTTTAAAAATGTAAAAAATCTAAGAGGCGGCATTTTCGATTGGAAAAATAAAGGTTATCCGGTAGTTAATATTCAGGGCGATACCACCAATAAAGTCCATGCTTTTGATAAACAATGGGGTATTTGGCTTCAGAATGGAGAAAAAGTATATGAGTAATTCCGCTCTGATTGTTTTTCTGAGGATACCGGAAAAGGGCAAGGTAAAGACCCGGCTGGCTCGCAAAATTGGCGAAGAAAAAGCCCTAGAGGTGTATAAAATCCTAATTAAAAAAACTTTTCTGGAAAGCAATAAGCTCAAGGTAGATGTTTTACCTTTTTATACGCCCAAAATTCCCAATTCTATTCCCTGGAAAAGAGCAAAACCACAAATTCAAAATGGCGATGATTTGGGTGAATGCATGTCCAATGCTTTTGAATATGTATTCGCAGAAGGTTATAAAAAAGCTGTTATAATCGGCAGCGATTGCTTTTCCCTGAAAAGAGAAATTCTCGAAGAGGCTTTTGATGGATTAGACCAAAACGATTTTGTTATTGGCCCTTCGGAAGATGGTGGCTATTATTTATTGGGGATGACGCAAAACCATCCCGATATATTTAAAAATATAGCTTGGAGCAGCGAAGAAGTATTGGCCAAAACCCTTAAAAAATTAAAGGGCCATAAAGTCAAAAAACTAGGCTCTCTGAATGATATCGACACATTAGAAGACCTTCAAAAAGAACCTGATCTCTATAATATGGTTATACCATTATGAGATTATTACTCTTTTTAGCTACGATAGCCCTTCTCGGTGCATGCAATCCGGATAAAAACAGACTCGTAGACAGAAATGAACCAAAGTTCAAAACTACAGATGCCAGTCGTTTATTCTTTAAAAATGTCAGACTGCTGTATTATGACCTGGAGGAAAAAAATGAAGGCAAAATACAAATCTTAAAATTGGGCCGCAGGCTTGAAGACAGTACTGCCGCAATTATCAATATATATATTATCAATAACTGGTATCAGGACCGGGCCTACCCCATGGTATCTCTTTCTCCTTACTTAGAAAAATTCGATACCCTGGAAATAGAAATGATCAAAGAAGATGGAAATAGCGAAATCCTTTTTTATAATCCGTCGAGTACGATGAACGAACAGTTTTATTTCGCCAGCGCGATTTACGAAGGCTTGTTAAAAAAATATACGTTTATCCTCAAAAATGATGGAAGTGAATTATTCAACAATTCAGATCAAAGAGAAGCTTTTCGCATTACCATGGTAGACTTTTACCGGCTCGTAGGAATTTATTGAGTAACCGGGGCATAAATTTCCGCCAATTTGTCAACCGCATAATCCACTTCTTCCGGGGTGTTAAATTTTGAGAAAGAAAATCGTACTGCCCCCCTATTAGGATTAGCTCCAATGGCAGTTAATACATGAGAACCTAAATTTGATCCGCTCGAACAGGCACTGCCTGCAGAACATGAAATTCCTGCAAGATCCAAATTAAAGAGTAACATGTCGTTATCCTCTGATTCGGGCAAGCAGACATTCAAAACCGTATATAAGCTGTTTTTCTCATCTTCAGGATTGCCGTTAAATTCAATATCAGGAATGTTCTCTTTTAGCTTTTTCATCATCCTCGACTTTAAACCCTGTACATGGGCCTGATGTCTTTCAATGTCAGCACAGGCTAATTCCAATGCCTTGATCATTCCCATGATCCCTGCAATATTTTCCGTTCCGCCGCGCATATTCCGCTCCTGCGCTCCTCCCTGAATAAAAGGAGAAATTTTTAAATCCCTATTGACGTATAAAAAACCCACTCCTTTTGGCCCATGAAATTTATGGGCAGAACCCACCATAAAGTCCATGCCGATTTTATGCACATCTTTCAAATAGTGCCCCATGGTTTGAACGGTATCGGTATGAAAATAGCAATTATGTTCTTTAGACAAACTGGCAATGGCCTCAATAGGATTTAAATTCCCAATTTCGTTATTGGCATGCATTAGTGATATCAGTGAACCAGGGTTTTTCTCTACAAGATCTGTCAAATGCTTAAAGTCAATATTGCCTTTCCGGTCCACATTTACTTTAGATAATTTAATATTTCCAAGCCTTTCCTCATTTTCCAGCGTATGCAACACGGCATGGTGCTCTATTGGTGAAGTGATGGCATGCTTAATGCCTTTGGAGCGTATGGTGCAACAGATCGCCGTATTGTCGGCTTCCGTTCCTCCCGAAGTAAAAAAGACCTCTGAAGGAGAGGCATTGATAAGATTGGCCAAACGCTTTCTTCCTTTTTCAAGGGCTGACTTTGCCATTCTTCCATGCGCATGGGTAGAGGATGGGTTTCCGTAAATCTCAGTTAAATAGGGCATCATTGCTTCTACCACTTGCGGGTCGATTGGGGTAGTTGCGGCATTGTCTAAATATACTTTCATTCTATAATGATTTACTCATTTCTCTGATATCCTTCATTATACGCTTTGCCAACTCATCCGCCTTCGCTTTTGTTCCGGATTCTGCATATATTCTAATTATCGGTTCGGTATTTGATTTTCTCAAGTGAACCCATTCTTTTTCAAAGTCTATTTTCACACCATCAATCGTGCTTAGATTTTGGTCAGAATACTTTTCTTTTATTGCCACAAGAATTTTATCGACATCAAGATCCGGTGTGAGTTCAATTTTGTTTTTTGAAATCACATAATGCGGATAAGATGCTCTTAATTCACTTGCTGACTTATCAAATTTAGCCAAATGCGTTAAAAAAAGTGCAATTCCAACCAGAGCATCGCGTCCGTAATGAAGTTCCGGATAAATGATCCCGCCGTTTCCTTCTCCGCCTATAACTGCCCCGGTCTTCTTCATCATTTCAACCACATTCACTTCTCCTACCGCAGAAGCCGCATAGCTTTGACCGTGTTTTTCGGTAACATCGCGCAAAGCACGTGTCGATGACATATTGGATACCGTATTTCCCGGCGTATTCTGTAAAATATAATCTGAAACAGCCACCAGAGTGTATTCTTCTCCAAAAGGGCTTCCATCTTCACAAATTAGACCGAGTCTATCTACATCCGGGTCAACAACAATTCCCAAATCGAATTTGCCATTTTTTATTGTCTCCGAAATCTCATTGAGGTTTTCAGGCAAAGGCTCAGGGTTATGGGCAAAAAAGCCCGTCGGTTTACAATTAATTTCTTTTATCACTTCAACGCCCAGTGTCTTTAATAATCTTGGAATCGCGATTCCGCCCGAAGAATTGACGGCATCGATGGCAATTTTAAAATTCTTTGTTGCGATAAGTTCTTTATCGACCAGTGGAAGTTCAAGAATCTGAGCGATGTGTTTATCAATATAATCGGGAAGGTAAGTGAATGAGCCCAGGTCCATGACATCGGCATATTCAAAATCTGCCTTTTCTGCTATTTCCAAGACCTTCTCACCAAGTTTGCCGGAAATAAATTCGCCCTTTGCATTTAATAATTTCAATGCATTCCACTGTACAGGGTTATGGCTGGCCGTGATGATGATACCTCCATCGGCTTTTTCATTGGCCACCGCCATTTCAACCGTTGGTGTAGTGCTGATGCCAAGATTTATTACATTCAATCCAAGACCTGTCAAAGTGGAAGCAACAATGCTCGAAACCATATCTCCTGAAGGACGCGCATCTCTTCCTATAATGATGGTTTTGGCATTATTTTCTCTTTTTAGGAGAGTGCCAAATGCAGAAGTAAAAAGTACTATATCGATTGGAGTCAGGTTTTCGGAAGGCTTACCGCCAATGGTTCCGCGTATTCCTGAAATGGATTTTATAAGTGCCAAATGTCAAATTTTTGGCAAAAATATAAATTTAGAAGATCATCGCTAAGCTATCGCTCAATTAAGAATTTTCCCCTTTGGTTTTGACATTGGTAGAAATAAAGGCCTTCTTTCAATTCTGCAGTATTAACTGTATTCTGCTCAGGGCTCATTTGGACTGTCCTTATTTTTTTACCCTGAATATCAAATATTTCAATATTGGAAATATCATTTATACCTGAAATATTTAAAACCCCGTTTGCTGGATTGGGAAACACTTCAAATGTGTTTTGAAACTGATCCTCAATCGAATTTGGATATTTGAAATTCAAAGTCAAAAATGCTGTGTCTGGCTGGTAATTTGGTTGTTGGTCAATGTATGCAAAACGAAAACTCACAGGACTGTTTATTCCACTTGCATAAAATATTCCATTATTTAGTAATCCCGAATTATCTAAATCGAGCCAGCTTCCTCCGGCATTCGGGTTCCCACTAAGCCTTCCAAATAAATCAATATTTGAAAGCTGCGAGTTTATCATCACATCCTGATTTCCTCCCCAGCCCGCATTGGAGTAGCCCACGAACTTAAAATAAAAAGGCAAAGTATCTCCTCTTAAATCATAGCATCCCGGATTTAGTGCTACTACATCTCCTCTTGTTGTGTAAGGAAGGAATGAGTCCGGTTGAAAACAAAGAGCCGTTTGAAATGTGTCTGGATTTAAAATGATGGCTGAGTTTTGCACAAATACCAAATCTCCCGGATCATAGTCCGAATAGACTGCTTCAATCTCAATATCAGCTATAGAGTCAGGGTCGGTTACCCCAAGTTGTACACAAACCGGTGAACCGGTAAATACCATGGTGTCTGCATCCCAGGTAGCCAATGATTGTAGCTGGGGCACATGAACCTGGGGCGCTGTATTCGGGTCTATTTGATAGTCAAGAAGTGATAATTGAAAATCTCTATAAACACTTCCAATTAATTCTCCATTTCGATATTCACGTGCCCAAATTCCATATATATAATATGCCGGTGCCACCGCATCTGATAACAGAGTTAATTCACCTGAAATTTGATTGATTTGCAGTGCATTTTGATTCGTTCCATTTAATCCTGGAATAACATAGTTTGCAGAATAGCCGGGTGCCCATTGAATAGATGGTATTTGGGTAGAAGGGTCTGAATATGGCCATGTATACCCAGTGGTAGTTCCGTTATTTGGTGATAATAAATTGACATTGGCATCAAAAGGTGTATAAAATGAGTAAGCTATCGAATCTCCATCCGGATCAATTCCTCCAAAATCTAAATAATACGGATGTTTATCAATCGCAAAATCCGAAATTGGAGACTTTAGTTTAGGCGATGAATTAATAAATTGCACATTCCCTTTCATAACAGGTGGAATAAGTGTCACAATTGCGGAACCCCAACCTGCGGAAGGCGGAGCTATATTTTGAACAAACCCATTTCTACAACACATTCCCCAGGCAAAGATATATCCTGCAGAATCTGTCCAATAGTGAGACCCTAATGTAATTGTAGCACTATATTTATAATGTTCTACAGTCAAAATTGGAGAGCCGCACCCAGTAGTTTTTGGCTCAATTGTAAAGAATGTATCAAGTGGAAGAGCAAAATTTTGAATGTAATGAAGGCCATCTCTTTTGTACGCACCAACATTTGCAACCTGCGGAGCTTGAATACCAAGAGAATCTCTAAAAAGCGACATCTCAAGCAAGTAATCAAAGTTTTGTAAATGGCTAATTCTTATTTCACCTCCAACTATATGAGATGCACTTATTGTTATTGAAAAAAAAACAAAAGGTAAGGTTAGATATAAGTTTTTCATGCCTTCTATTTTTGTATGAACAATTTGGTCAATTTTGAATGTCCTTCAACTCTCAATATATACATTCCCGACTCTTCTATGGAAATTGTATTTGAGCTAGTCTTTAGTTTAAGTCTTGCCACTTCTCTAGAGCCCAAATTATAAATAATGGCTTGTCTCCCGACTAAACTTTCTGGGAGTGTCAAAGTCATGTATCCTGTACTTGGATTGGGATAAATTTTTATTTCCGGTCCATCTAATCCATCTCCTAAATTTTGCACTACAAAAAACTCCAATTCCAATTCAGCGGTATCCGCTGGATAATTGGGTTGCTGATCCACATAAGCAAAACGATAAGTTACATCAGAAATAATTCCACTGGCATTGAAATTTCCATTGCTAAGAAGACCAGAATTGTCTAAATCCAGCCAGCTGCCTCCGAGATTAGGGCTTCCTCCCAAAAAGCTGAACAAATCCAAATTGCCCAATGATGGTGTAATTGGAATGCTCACATTTCCCCCGCTTCCCGCATTGGAATAGCCGTTAAAGCGGATGTAAAATTCCATCGTATCAAATGAGGACTCATAGCATTTTTCATCCATGGCCAATAAAACCACTTTGCTTGGATAGCTTAAAAAGCTATCGGGCTGGAAACACAATGCTGTTGTAAATGTGTCTTGACCTTGCAGTATGGCACTGCTTTGAACAAAGTTATAATCGCTTTCATCGTAATCGCTTTGTACAACAGACAAACTTATATCGGCGATGTCGTCGGGATCAGTTACCTCTACCTGAACACAAACAGGAGAACCACTAAATTCAAGCGTGTCCCCATTCCATGTGGCCAGACTTTGTGTTTGGACGCTCAGGTCAGGACTGTTATTCGGAGCGAGTACAGAATCTGAAACGAAATAGACAAAATCCCTAAAAGTGCTACCAATCAATTGCCCGCTTCTAAACTCCTGGCACCAAATTCCCACTATCACATATCCGGGTGAAGTTTCATCGGCATATAGATTTGCCATTCCGCTTTGGGCATCAATTTGAAAGCGGTTAGCGGATGGGTTAGTTCCCATTCCGTGAATTTGATCGTCTACGGAATACCCGCTGGCCCAACTTACCGGCACAACCTGAGTGCTCGGGTCGGGATAAGGTGAAGAAATGGGGTTGACTGTTCCGGCATTAACTGTATTTCCTCCAAATGGAGTATACAATTGATATGAAAGTGAGTCTCCATCCGGATCAAAGCCTCCGTAAAAATTATAAAAAGGATGTTGGTTCACGATGACCTCATTTACGGGATCATTCAATACAGGGCTGCTGTTAATAATCTGATTCCCCGAACCATCTACAACCGGTGGAAAAAGCAATAACCCTGAAGAACCGCTTGAAGAGGGGTTTTGAATGTTGTGTATCCCTGCTGCCCGGCAGCAATTGTTATATTGAAACAAATAACCTCCCGGATGATTATAGGTGCTGGCCGACAAGTTAATTTGACTTGTATACACATTCATATCATAATCATATAATGTGGGAGGACAACCCACATTTGAACTGGGGCTGGTATAAGAAGTGTCTTTTGAAAGATTAAAGGATTGTATAAATGTAGCTCCCTGTCTTTGAAAAACTTCAACGCTAATGTTTTGTGGTGCGGGGATAGCTTGTGGATCTGTATATAAAACTACTTTTAGCTCATAATCAAAATTTTGCAGATGTGAAATTTGAATATGCGTAGTAATTAAGTGGCTCGCTTTTATCTGCGTTGCCAATAATAAAATGAAGAGAACGTAGAATAACTTTTTCATACTGTTAGAATTAATTCAGTATTCAAAGATATCGAAGATCCTGCAGTATTTAAGCGAAGGTGTATTAAGCCTGACTTGCAAATAATAAGCGGGCAAACATAGAAATAAGTGGATATTAAAATTTAGACAAAACCTTATCTACCTCGTTTTGAGGGTTTTCATCGGTTTCACAGGCACCCACGGGTTTTCCACAATAGCCGCAGGTTGTGCCTTCTTTATTTAAATAAGGATTCTGAGAGGCACAGGTACCTTTGAATTCGCCATTTTTAAGAAAAATAAGTCTAACAGACATTCCTATGAAGAATAGTGCAATTAATCCTATGGCAAAAAGTACTGTGGTCATTCTATTTTATAATTTTATGCAAATCTAATATTTGTTTGTAGAACTACAGCCGTACTAACATAGTTTCAAAATATGCCGCCAATTCAGAATATTCCAAAACC
Organism: Cytophagales bacterium; assembly: GCA_965267555.1. Classification (GTDB taxonomy): domain Bacteria; phylum Bacteroidota; class Bacteroidia; order Cytophagales; family CCMP332; genus CCMP332. The sequence goes on from OZ254083.1 coordinate 84,183, forward strand.
CGATATCAGAAGAGAACAAAAATTAAAAGCTTTTAACCGGCTCCTGAGCATTATGGATGAATTGAGAGAAAATTGTCCCTGGGATAAAAAGCAAACGCTCGAGAGTTTGAGACATCTCTCTATTGAAGAAGTATATGAGTTAGGTGACAGTATTTTGGATAATGACCTGGATGCCGTTGAAGGCGAGCTGGGGGATTTGATGTTGCACATTGTTTTTTATGCCAGAATCGGAAGTGAAAAAAATGCTTTTGACATAGAGAGTATTATGAATCGTATTTCTGACAAATTGATTAAACGTCATCCGCATATTTACGGCGATGTTAAAGCCGATGATGAAGAGGCTGTAAAAGCCAATTGGGAAGAAATTAAATTAAAGGAAAAAGGAAATAAAGGCGTACTCGCCGGAGTACCTGCCAGCCTACCGGCTATGGTCAAAGCTCATAGAATTCAGGATAAAGCCAGAGGAGTTGGTTTTGACTGGGAAGAGCGCAAACAGGTTTGGGAAAAGGTGGAGGAAGAAATGCAGGAGTTTAAAGATGAGTTTAATGCGGAAGAAAACCATACATTCGACCGGGAAAAAGCAGAAAATGAGTTCGGAGATCTCTTATTTTCATTGATCAATTATGCCCGATTTATTGATATCAATCCCGAGGATGCTTTGGAAAAAACCAATAAGAAATTTATCAGGCGCTTTAATCATCTTGAAAAAGTAAGTCATAAGATTGGCAAAGCATTAAAAGATATGACACTTGCGGAAATGGATGCCATTTGGAACGAAGCCAAAAAATTATAGTATCACCACTTCAGCGATGTATTCTTTTCCAATGGCCTTATTGAGTTGCTCCCGAATATTTCCACGGTTCATATGAAGCTGGTGTTTTAAGGCTGCAGAATCAATCTGCACCATTAACTTTTGATCTCGGAAAAAGAAATTTCGTGTTCTCTTAGCAACCGTTTGTCCCATTACACCCGCCCATATGGTTTTTATTTCACTCAGATTATAGGATTCACGCAATGCGTATTTATCCAAAAAAGCATCAATGGATTCTTTAACACTGTGAACTTTACCTCTTTCTTTATCTGACATTTTTTACCTGGCCATTATCAATTTCGAAGATACGAATATCGGCATTTGATTTATTAAAAATCTCAATACTTCTCTCCGGATGAGCGTCGCTAACAAAAATCTGTATGAAATCCTGTTTTGAGATGATGGACATAAGCCTTTCCATTCTTCCCGAATCCAATTTGTCAAAGATATCATCGAGTAATAGTATGGGTGAATAGTTGAAGTGCTTTTTAAAAACATTAAACTGCACAAGTTTTAAGGCCAGCACAGTAGATTTTTGTTGACCCTGAGAGGCGTATTTCTTGACTTGTTTTCCATCAACAAAAAATTCATAGTCATCTTTATGAATACCTTCATTGGTTCTTTGAAACAACAAATCGCGTTCAAGGCTATTTTTAAATCTATCTTTAAAACTTTTCTCTCCGGCCTTGGATTCATAGACCCATTGCAAATTTTCTTTTTCACCGCTTAAAATCGAATAGAAATTTTTAAAGTCATTTTCATGGCTTTTAATCATTTCTGACCTGCACTGATAAATAAATTGATTCAGGGGAATCAGCTGTTCATCGTAAATTTCCAGAAGTGAATTTGACTTGCTCTTTTTTTCTGCCAATTGTTTAAGCAAAGCATTTCTTTGTCTTAGCGTCTTCTGGTATTCTGATAAGGCTTTTAAGTAATCGGGCCTGATTGTTGAAATCATCGAATCAAAAAAACGTCTGCGCGCCTCACTTCCTTGTCGAATGACATCGGTATCATTCGGTGAAATAAGAACCAAAGGCATTTTGCCTATATGATGGCTAAGTTTTTCATATTCATTGTCGTTCCACAATACCTGTTTTTTTTCCTTGCGCTTTAAACGAATTTCAATTTTTTCTTCTTTCTCTTGAACCAGCTCGCAGTGCAATCGCATATAAGCTTGATCTTTGCGGATCAAATCCTGGTCGATATGGTTAAAAGCACTCTTGGTCATTGAAAGCATATGAATGGCATCGAGTAAATTGGTTTTGCCACTGCCGTTTGGTCCCACCACACAATTGATCCCTTTGACAAATTTCAAATCAGAGGATTTGTAATTCTTAAAGTTTTCGAGGAAGAGTGTTTTAAGGTGCATTTCTATTGTTATTCTTTCATTTTACCTAATTTCGCTATCCGGAAATAATTGAATACACATTTTATGGCCAAGGCTAAGACGTCAACAAAAAAAAGTTCCAGTACTTCCAATAAAAAATCCAGTGCAAAAAAAGGATTCTCCAAAGAAACCCAATTATTCTGGTATGAAAGAATGCAATTGATCAGAGTTTTTGAACAAAAATCAGGTCAGTTGTACGGACAACAAAAAATCAGGGGTTTTTGTCATTTATATATTGGCCAGGAAGCCAGTGCTGTTGGAGCGGCTACGGCGTTAGACAAAGAGGATAAATGGATTACTGCTTATCGCGATCATGGACATCCGCTGGCCTTGGGTACCGATCCAAATGCTGTGATGGCGGAATTATTCGGAAAAGCCACCGGATGCACCAAAGGAAAGGGCGGCTCTATGCACATGTTTGATAAAGAAGTCAATTTCATGGGAGGCCATGGAATCGTCGGTGCGCAAATTCCACTGGGTGCAGGCATAGGTTTTGCGGAGAAATACAAAAAGACAAAAAATCTTTGCATATGTTTTATGGGCGATGGTGCGGTTCGCCAGGGCGCATTTCACGAGGCATTTAATATGTCGATGACCTGGAAGCTTCCGGTGATTTTTGTTGTGGAAAACAACGGTTATGCCATGGGGACATCAGTAGCCAGGACATCAAATGTTACAGACCTGTATAAATTGGGAAGTGCCTATGATATGCCTTCATTTCCTGTCGATGCGATGAAAGTTGATGAAGTACACAATGCGACTTCAGAAGCGGCAGAAAGAGCAAGAAAAGGAGATGGGCCTACATTTTTGGAATTCCGAACTTACAGATACAAAGGCCATTCCATGTCGGATCCGGCAAAATACCGAACACGCGATGAAGTGGAAGAGTATAAAAAGCAAGATCCGATTTCATATGTCAAAGATTTCATTTTAAAAGAAAAAACAGCTTCGGAAGAAGACCTTAAGAAGATCGATAATAAAATAAAAGACATAGTGGATGAAGCGGTTAAATTTGCCGATGAATCCCCGTGGCCAGAAGCGGAAGAAGCGTATAAAGGAATATATGCGGAAGAAGACTATCCCTTTATTATCGAATAGCTTAAAATCATAAAACAATTTTTTTAACTTTGCGGCCTTAAAATCAGGAAGATGGCAAAAAATACGCGTAAAGAGCAGAATGAGGATCTTTTGGAAAACCCGGAAAAGGTGACCGCGGAAAAGATTAACAAAGCTGAAGCGTTCATAGAGAATAACAGAAAGCTCGTAACCTATATTGGTGGAGTTATTGGTGCTTTAATTTTATTAGGATGGTTTGCATACGGTTACTACGAAGACCAAAGCAATGAGGCTCAGGTTGAAATGTTTCCCGCACAGTTCTATTTTGATAAAGACTCTTTCAATCTCGCTTTAAATGGAGATGGTGCCAGTCTTGGATTTTTAGATATCGCCAATGAATACAGCTGGACAAAAGCCGGCAACCTGGCAAATTTTTATGCAGGCGTTTGCTATATGAAGTTGGGGCAATACGAAGATGCCATTGAATACCTAAGTGCATTCAGTGCTGATGACTGGGTTTTGCAAGCCAGGGCCTACAGCCTTATCGCTGATGCAAACATGGAACTGGAACTTCCAGGTGAGGCCATTTCATATTACAAAAAAGCTGTTAATTATGAGCCCAATAAATCTTTTACACCGACATATATGATGAAACTGGCCCTTGCTTATGAAACCATGGGTGATTGGTCAAATGCCGCTGATGTTTATGAAGATTTAATCTCCACATACCCAAATGCCAGCCAAATACAGGATGCAAAGCGATTTAAAGCCAGGGCGGAAACCGAAGCAGAAAGACAAGCATCATAATGTCTAGTGCGGATAAAAATCTCAATCTTCACAAAGACAGAAACCTCGAAAAAATTAATGGTAAAAAGGTTGCCATTGTGGTTTCAGAGTGGAATTCTGAGGTTACCGATAAACTATTAGAGGCTTGTAAAATAGCACTTCTTGAAAATGGAGCCCGGGAATCCGAACTAATTATTAAATACGTTCCCGGAAGTTTCGAACTCACCCATGCATCGAATATCATGGCTGCTTATGAGGATATAGATGCCGTCATTTGTCTTGGATGCATTATTCAGGGCGAAACTAAACATTTTGATTTCATAAGTATGGCTGTTGCCCAGGGCGTCACAAATGTTTCAGTCAAACACAACAAACCCGTTATTTTTGGTGTTTTAACTACAAACGACCAACATCAGGCGCTGGACCGTGCTGGTGGAAAGCATGGTAATAAAGGCTATGAAGCCGGTATTACAGCAGTTAAAATGCTAAATTTCTAAACAATCATGAAAGTAGTCTACATTACTTTCCCCAATAAAAAATCAGCAAAAGCAATAGCGAGGCTCCTACTGGAAAAGAAATTGATTGCCTGTGCAAATATTTACAGCATAGACAGTTTGTACACCTGGGATGGCGAGATTGAAGACGAGTCAGAGTGCGTACTTTGGGCAAAAACCAATCAGGAGAAACTAGATGAAATAGAAAATATTGTTCAAGCCAATCATCAATATGATCTGCCCTGCATTGTAAATTTTGATGTCGAGGCCAATTCAGCCTATAGCAATTGGGTGGATCAGGTATTGAAATAGCCTATTCATTTTTGAGCCATTCATACAAACGGTAATGTTCGCCATTCATTCCAAGGGATTCATAAACTTTTTGAGCTTTGGTATTGCTTTTTTCCACGTATAATCGCAAACCCATCAACGACTCGTCTACAATCACTTTATTTTTCAAATATTCATAGATAAGTCGAAAAATTCCCTTTCTCCTATACTCTGGCTTTACATACACCGAGTGAATCCAAAGCGCTGTGCCATTTCTCCAGTCGCTCCATTCGGGTACGGTCAAAGTACAGGCAATGGTTTTATTATTTTCAGTCACTACATAATATTGGCCTTTATTGGGGTTTTCGAAAAGACTTTCAACACCTTTCCTTACCGTACCGTGATTTAAAATCAGGCCTTCTGTTTCTTTGGCCATGACCACCTGAAAATCCACGATATCTTCGATATGGCGAAGCTCTGCCTGATGAATATTCATGAGACTAATTTGATTTGGAAACTTTAAATATACGAATATGTTGTACTCCTAAAATCGATATATAATCTTAATAATTGTGGCCAATTCAATTAACTTTGCGGCCTGAATTTTAATACGATAAAATGAATTTAGATATTTTTCATCGAGAGGCATTTGAAAACAGACATAACGGGCCACAGGAATCGGATATCGCTGCGATGCTTCAAACCATTGGAGTAGAAAGTTTAGATAAACTGATTGATCTGACCATTCCTTCAAATATCAGACTAAATAAAGAGCTGGATATACCGGAAGCCCTTTCAGAGCGACAATTTATATCTGATTTCAAAAAATTAATGTCCAAAAACAAAATTTACAAATCTTACATTGGACAGGGCTATTACAATTGCCAGGTACCGGCTGTGATTCAAAGAAATATTCTTGAAAACCCGGGTTGGTATACAGCTTATACACCCTATCAGGCTGAAATAGCACAGGGTCGTCTCGAAATGCTGATAAACTTTCAAACCGTAATCAGCGAACTCACAGGAATGGAAATTGCAAATGCAAGTTTGCTGGATGAAGGAACAGCCGCGGCTGAAGCCATGTCGATGTTTCATGCACTTAGAAAGGGATCTAAGAAAAAAGCAGAGAAGTTTTTTATATCAGATACATGTTTTCCACAAACCATTGAAGTCGTAAAAACAAGAGCTCACTTTGCCGGATTTGAACTGGAAGTGGGAGATTGGACTAAAAAAGACCTCACAGACCCGGATCTATATGGTGTTTTATTACAATACCCGGATGGAAATGGTGAATTGCATGATTATAGAAGTTTTATCGCCAGCGCCAATGAATGTGATGTGAAAGTTTGCGTAGCTTCCGATCTAATGGCACTTGTCTTATTTACACCACCCGGTGAAATGGGAGCAGATGCTGTAATCGGTTCATCTCAAAGATTTGGCGTACCAATGGGTTATGGAGGCCCCCATGCCGGATTTTTTGCAACTCGTGAAGCTTTTAAAAGAAATATTCCGGGAAGAATCATAGGTGTTTCTGTTGACGCTCAAGGCGACTCCGCATATCGCATGGCGCTTCAAACCCGGGAACAACACATTCGGAGAGAAAAAGCAACATCAAATATATGTACAGCGCAGGTATTGCTGGCTGTCATGTCGGCAGCATATGCCGTATATCATGGTGCAGAAGGGTTAAAAACAATTGCAGGTAGAATTCACGGCTTGACCAGGCTTTTGGAAAAGGAATTGCATAATGTAGGTTTTGAACAATTAAATACGGAATATTTTGATACCCTTAGAATTCCTGTTGATGCGGCTGTTCAAAACGAAATAAAAGCGCGGGCCATTTCCAAAGAAGTGAATTTCAGATATGAAAAAGGATTCATTTCGATCTCTCTTGATGAATGCACCAGACCTGAAGACCTCACAGAGATTCTGGAAATTTTTAATAATAAAGCATCAGAAATTGACAGGAATTTAAATATTAAACTCGATTCGGGTTTGGCCCGAAAAAGTGAATTCCTTCAGGAAGAAGTATTTAAGCTCTATCAATCAGAGCATGAAATGCTGCGTTATTTGAAACGCCTCGAGAACAAGGATCTCTCATTAACACATTCCATGATTTCTCTTGGTTCCTGTACCATGAAGCTCAATGCCACAACGGAAATGATTCCTGTTACCTGGCCGGAAGTATCAAATCTCCATCCTTTTGCCCCGGTTGAGCAAACTTCAGGATATCAGGCCATGTTTAAAAATCTGGAAAACTGGCTTTCTGAAATAACAGGTTTCGAGGCAGTTTCTCTTCAACCCAATTCCGGTGCGCAGGGGGAATATACCGGTTTGGCAGTCATTGCTGCCTATCATGCAAGCAGAAACGAATCGCATCGAAATGTGGCCTTAATTCCTTCATCAGCACATGGAACCAATCCTGCAAGTGCGGTCATGGCCGGAATGAAGGTGGTAATCGTGAATTGCGATGATCATGGAAACATTGATGTGGAAGACCTTAAAACCAAGACTGAAGCCAATTCTGAAAATCTAGCCGCTTTAATGGTAACCTATCCTTCGACACACGGTGTCTTCGAAGAAGCCATTACTGAAATTTGTGATATTATCCACCAATATGGCGGACAGGTATATATGGATGGCGCCAATATGAATGCTCAGGTCGGTTTGACTAGTCCCGGAAGAATAGGCGCGGATGTATGTCATTTAAATCTGCATAAAACATTTTGCATCCCGCACGGCGGCGGTGGGCCGGGAATGGGGCCAATTGGAGTTGCCAAACAGCTCGTGCCATTTCTTCCTGGTCATGCAATTATCCCAACCGGCGGTGAAAAGGGCATTAGTGCAGTAAACTCAGCTCCTTGGGGAAGCGCTAGTATTTTGCCCATTTCCTATGCTTATATTTCCTTGATGGGGCCAAAAGGTTTGACCAACGCCACAAGGATTGCTATACTGAATGCCAATTATATAAGAGCAGTACTCGAAAATGATTATAAAATTCTTTATTTGGGTAAAAAGGGAATGTCTGCCCATGAAATGATTGTTGATCTAAGAGAGTTTAAAGCTTATAATATTGAAGCGGAAGATATTGCCAAGCGACTAATGGACTATGGCTTCCATGCGCCGACCATGTCATTCCCTGTGGCAGGTACCATAATGATAGAGCCAACAGAAAGCGAAACGAAGCAGGAACTTGACAGATTTTGCGAAGCCATGCTGCAAATAAGAAATGAAATTCGTGAAGTTGTTGAGGGCAAGGCCGATAAAGACGATAATGTTCTGAAGAATGCCCCTCATTCTGCAAAAGTCATCTGTGCAGATGAATGGAATCATTCTTATTCACGTGAAAAGGCGGCCTACCCGGTTCCATATATAAAAGAGCAAAAATTCTGGCCTTCTGTAAGTCGAATTGATAATGCTTATGGCGATAGAAATCTTGTTTGCACATGTGCGCCTATAGAATCTTATGCCGTAACTGAAATGACAGAATAAATTGTCATTTGAGCAATAAAACAATGTCACTTTTAGAAGTTGATCAGCTCATTTATAAATATCAGGGAGAAGAAGAAATCCTTTTCCCCGATTTTAATATAGACGAGAATGCGCTCATCCACGGCCCATCCGGGGTGGGTAAAACCACGCTTTTACATCTGATAGCGGGATTAAAATCCATACAAAAAGGTAAAATAAAGATTGATGGAACCGACCTAAAGTCATTAAGCCCAAAAGAAATGGACCGCTTTAGGGCTGAAAATATTGGTGTCGTTTATCAAAAGTCATTTTTTCTCTCCGGACTTGATGTTCTGGACAATATTACACTTGCGGGGAGATTTCAGAATCATAATGAAGATCTCAAAGCCACGGCCATTGAACTTCTCAAAATTTTTGGGATAGAATCCAAAAAAAATAAAAAAGTAAATCGACTTAGCATCGGTGAGCAACAACGCGTATCGATTGCAAGAGCCTTTTTAAATCATCCAAAAATTGTAATTGCTGATGAGCCGAGCTCGGCATTGGATGATAAAAACTGTGAGCAGGTATTAAATGAAATGCTAAAAATATCGCAGGATTTTAAAACCACATTTATCGTGGTAAGCCACGACAAGAGACTGCAACCCTTCTTTAATAAAAACATAGCACTGACATGAATGCGCTTTATATCAGTGTAAGAAACCTTTTAAATAAAAAGCTCAGTAGTCTTTTGAGTTTAATATTGATGGCTTTCGGCGTAGCGCTTATTTCATTATTGCTAAATGTCAGTCGTCAAATTGAAACACAATTTCAAAAAAACCTTTCGGGAATTGACCTGGTCGTTGGTGCAAAGGGTTCGCCTTTACAAATCATTTTATGTAATATTTTTCATATTGATTACCCTACCGGTAATATCAAATTAGAGGATGTGGAATGGCTTCGAAAAAACCGGCTGGTTAAAAAGGCCATCCCGATATCATTGGGTGACAGTTATAAAAACTTCAGAATTGTTGGTTGTAATTCTGATTATTTAAAATTATACCAGGCGGAGATACAAAAGGGAAGACATTTTGAATCAAATTTTGAAGTCGTTCTTGGTGCCGGGGTTGCCAAAGCGCTCAAACTTAAAGTAGGTGATCATTTTCACAGCACCCATGGCATGGAAGATAATGATATTATGGGTCATGAAGATACGGATTTGGTCATTGTAGGCACCTTGAAAGAAAGTAATACCGTTCTCGACCAACTTATTCTTTGTTCAAATGAAAGTATCAGAAAACTTCATCACAGCAAAGAGGGAGACAAGAAAGAGATTACAGCCTTATTGTTGCAATTTCGAAATCCGCTTGCCGCCGTTCAATTACCCAGACAAATAAACGCAAAAGCAAACCTTCAGGCCGCCTCACCTTCATTTGAAGCTGCTCGCTTGTTTTCATTGTTCAATAAGGGTATTGATGTTTTAAAATACATCGGTGCAGGGATTATGGTAATGGCCGGGTTGAGCATATTCATTTCGCTTTTTATAGCTTTAATAGATCGTAAATATGAATTGGCGATTATTCGAAGTTTTGGGGGCAGTCGATTTTATGTGTTTTCAGTTGTATTTTTTGAGGCAATTCTCCTCAGTTTATCAGGTTATTTCCTCGGTATCATCCTGTGTCACCTCGGCCTCTTTGCCTATGGGCTTATTAATTCAGAAATCAATGCCTACACGTTGGAAGTATTCTATTGGGTAAAGGAGGAAAGCTATCTTTTCTTATTTGGCCTTGTTATTGCTACATTAGCCGCGATAGTTCCGGCCCTCAAAGCTTATTACACGGACATTTCTGAAACATTGGCAAATGCAAATACATAATAAAAGCTTAATTCTGATATTCATTTTAATGACAACTACGCTGGTTGCTCAGGACAGGTCTATTTGGAAGATTCTGGCAAATGTCAATTACAAAACCCGCTATGATGAAAAATTAAAGTATGAAGTGGACTACCCTGTTTTTGGAGAAGAAAGTAAAGCACTTGAGGGAAAAGTTGTTAAAGTAAAGGGTTATATGGTTCCCCTGGACGAATACAGAGGCCATAATTTTTTTGTGTTATCCGCTCTACCTTATAATGTTTGTTTTTTCTGCGGCGCTGCCGGACCGGAAACCGTTATGGAAGTTTATACTAAAGAAGAAATTGAATTCTCTGAAAAACCCATTTGGGTAAAAGGAAAATTAAAATTAAATGATAATGATTACGATCATTTGATGTACATTTTGGAAGACGCGGTACAATTTGAACCCTGATTGAAACCCTTTGAAGAGACTTTTCGAAAAACCTCTTTTTAAAAATTTTCTCTCGCTTGGCTTTTTTCAAGCTACGAATTATTTATTCCCACTGATTAGCTACCCTTTATTAATTCGTATTATGGGTATCGAAAATATGGGTAAGATCTTTTTTGCTCAGGCTCTTGTAACTTATTTTACCGTAATCACAGATTTTGGGTTTAACTATACCAGTACAAGGGATATTTCTCAAAACCGCGATAATACGCTTAAGGTATCAGAGATATTTTCTTTAACCCTTAGTGCAAAACTATTCCTTATAGTCGTTTCCTTTTTCTTATTTGCAGCCCTTTGTTATTTGATTCCCGACCTAAATAAAAATCTGGATTTATATATCAAGAGTTTTCCCATTGTCATTGGCCAGGCATTATTGCCTTTTTGGCTTTTTCAAGGTCTGGAGAAAATGAAATTCATCACCATTATTAACTTCATTTCCAAGCTCTCATTTTTATTGATAATCATACTTCTTCTAAAAAGCCCAAACAGTTTTGCCTGGGTCAATTTTTCATTGGGTATGAGTAATGTTTTCGCTTCCCTGTTAATACTTATTTACGCATCATCTAAACTGGGTATTAAATTTAGATTTGTTTCTCCCGTTATTTTTTTAAAACGTTTGAATGCAGATAAATATCTTTTTTATTCGATGTTGTCTTCTACATTTCTGACCAATTCAAATATTCTGATCTTGGGAATATTTTCAAACAATACCATCGTAGGGCAGTTTGGCGTTGCTGAAAAAATTTATACCACCTTAAAACAAATTCTTGGCCTATTCTCTCTTGGCACTTATCCCAGGGTTTGCCTTTATATTAAAGATTCGCGAACTAAGCTGATCGATTTTTTTAAGTCTACCTACGCATACTTCAATATATTAATTATACTGGCTTGCTTAAGTCTTTATCTATTAGCTCCTTATGTTGTATTAATCTTTACAGGAAATTATAATGAGGAGATCACAAGGGTATTTTACATATTAATTCCTGCATTACTGGTTGTGGGGCTGAATATTGCCCCAAATCACACGATAATGGCAATGAACAAAAGCAGGAAGTACAGCCTGGTCTTTCTAATTGCGGCCATTTCCAATTTAGCTCTCAATTTTTTATTGGTAGTTTATCTTAAGGAATATGGAACTGCCATTGCCATTTTAATTACAGAAATTATCCTCACCTTTGGGCTGTTTTTGCTGCTCGGACGCTATTGGAAAAGAGCGGAAATTTTTAACATTTTTGTTCCAAAGGCATTAAAACTTTGAATTTATATCAGGAAAAAGACAAGTCGTATTTCTCCAATGTTAGAATAGACCTTATTTCTTTATTAAATAAAAGGTCTTTTGATAATTTGCTTGAAATAGGCGCTGGTGGCGGGGCCAGTTTAATGTATATGCTTGAAAACAGTCTGGCTAAAAAAGTTAGCGGGATTGATATTACAAAAGTGGATAATGCCTTTCAGGATGATCCCCGTATAGAGAATTTCTGGATTGGCAATATTGAAAATGAAGACTTTGAAATAAAAGATCGCTCATTTGACTGCATCATCTGTGCCGATGTACTCGAACACCTGAATGACCCCTGGTCCGCGATGCGGAAAATTGAAAAATGGTTAAAACCCGAAGGCCTTTTTTTATTAAGCATTCCAAATATCCGTGAAATATCCACTTTGTCTAAGATATTTTTCAAAGGTCGCTTTGAATACAGGCCTGAAGGCGGAATAATGGATAAAACACATCTGCGTTTTTTTTGCAGGAAAGATGTGGTCGACCTGGTTGCAGGCTCTGATCTAAAAATTATTTCTGTTCTATCCAATTTTCAGACGGTTCATGAAAAATCCTGGAGAACCATTTTCAATAAATTAACTTTCAGGTTGTTTGAAGAATTTTTAACTGTCCAACACTTTGTTATTGCAATAAAAAAATGAGTCGGGTTCCAGTTTTGTTCATCGTATTTAATCGTCCGGATACTACCTCAATGGTTCTAGATCGTATACTGGCAGCAAAACCGCAAAAGCTGTATGTCGCCGGCGATGGCCCAAATAATTTTATGAATGAAGCCTTTGTGGAAGCCACTCGAAAATTGGTGCTCGATAAAACCAAATCGATAAAGACTGAATACCTTTGGAGAGATAAAAATCTGGGTTGTAAAAAAGGCGTAATCGGTGCGATAAACTGGTTTTTTGAAAATGAAGAGGAGGGCATTATCCTTGAAGATGATTGCTTGCCGGATTCAAGTTTTTTTCAATACTGCGAAAAGGCACTTGAATTTTATCGCGAGAATCCAAAAGTCATGCATATATCCGGTTCCAATCTTCAAATTACAGGTGGCGGGGCTCATGAAAGCGTATATTTTTCCCGACTACCAAATATTTGGGGCTGGGCCACATGGAAAAGAGCCTGGAGTTTATACGATCCGGAAATGAAACGATTTAAAGAATTTAGCACCGGTAAATACCTCGATGATATTATTAAAGACAAAGCCTTAAGAGCGCGTTATATTAAGCTTTATAAAAAAATATACAATGGTGTTGATACCTGGGATTTTCAATGGACCTATTCAAATATTATTTATGGTGGAATTTCCGTAATCCCGAATTTTAATCTTATTTCCAATATTGGTTTTGGAAACAGGGCTACGCATTCAATAGATCCAAATAATCCACTTGCAAACCTTCCTTTAGAGTCATTTGACTTTAAAGGTTTTCCCAATCACCTCAATATTGACAGAAAAGCTGAGTCAAGATTTCTGGAAATTACCAATAGCTTGCCACCAATACATCTAAGAATTATTAACAAGGCAAAAAAGCTCAAAAACTTAATTTTAAATTCGAAATAGATACTCCACTGGTCCATATCGTAATTATCAATTACAACTCCTCGGATGACTGTATTGAATGTGCAGAGAGTCTATTGCAAATGGAATATCCCAATTTCAATATTTATATTCTGGATAATCATTCAAAAAACGAAGAGCTTGAAAAATTAATAACCTGGGGCAATTCACAGGTTAATTTCTCGGTTCAGGAATTCACTGAGCCATTATCTCCAAATATTAATTCAATCGTACTTCTTAAATCCAGTGAAAACCTGGGTTTTGGAGGAGGTAATAATATTATTCTCAAACAATTGAATGATTTTGAAAATGAGTTTATCTGGTTACTTAATCCGGATATGACCGTTTCGAAAAATGCCTTGCTGGAATTAACCGGTGCCCAGGCTGGATTTCAAATACAGGCAACACCGACATACAAGGCTGGCGACAAAGAACTAATGCTTCATTTGGGTGTGGCTCGGGTAAAAAAGTTGTCTGCTACTGTGCAGTTTATAAAAAACGGCAGTCAGTCTTTCGATTATGTCAATGGAGGAAGTATGTTTTTTCCATGCGAACTTCTGAAGGTTTTAGGTCTCTTTCCCGAGGCGTATTTTCTGTATTGGGAAGAAACTCATTGGTGTATGCTGGCAAGGCAAAAAAAGGTTGAATTAAAAATAAACTACAATGTAAAAGTCTGGGATAAAGGAAGCACCAGCATTGGCAAGGGAATGATCGCTGAATATTATTATACCAGAAATGGACTGGCCTACAGAAAACAATTTGAAGCTCAACTTCTGCTTGTCAATATTATAATGCACCTTATTAGATTTATATTTAGAATTTTAAGCTTCCGTTTTAAAAGAGCACAAGGGATAATACTGGGGTTAGGTCATTTCATCATTGGTAAAACCGGGAAACTATAATGTCCAGAATAAAAATTCTTGTTGATGCGCACGTGTTTGATGGGGAGTTTCAAGGTTCCAGAACTTTCATTGAAAATATTTATAGGGCACTGATTAAAAATTACGCTCAAGATTTCCGGTTTTATTTTGCAGCACATAATACCGGTGTATTGAAGAAAGTTTTTGGAGATGAGCATGAGTACCTTCAATTGAAGTCCACTAATAAGTATACGCGATTGCTATTTGAATTTCCAAGCTTGATAAAGCAACACAAAATAGAATGGGCGCATTTTCAATACATTTCACCTCTTTTTAAACCATGCAAGTACATTGTCACCTGTCATGATGTATTATTTGAACGTTATCCTCAGTATTTCCCCCTTTCATATCGATTAAGCAAGCATTTTCTATTCAAGCGATCTGCCAGAGGTTCGGATTTATTAACAACAGTTTCACAGTACTCAAAAAATGAAATAGCCCATTTTTATAAGATTAATAAAAAGGACATTCACATTACCTTTAACGGTGTAAATAAAAGTGAAGAATTAAATGCGATAAAGCCAAATGAACCGTTTTTGTTATATGTAAGTAGAATTGAGCCCAGAAAAAATCATCATTTGCTTCTGGCAGCAATGAAAAAGCTCGGACTATTTGAAAAGGGCTATAAGTTGATGCTTGTTGGTAAGGAAAGCATTCCAAACAGTGCTTTTAATTCATTGAAGAGTGAGTTACTCGCAAAACATCCCGGCTCAATAATTATAAAAGAAAATATTAGCGAAGAAGAGAAAAATAAATTGATCGATGCCTGTAGTCTTTTTGTCTATCCATCTTCGGCGGAAGGATTTGGCATACCTCCTTTAGAAGCTGCTTTGAGATTGAAACCGGTCCTATGCTCAAATAAAACTAGCATGCAGGACTTTGATTTTTTTGGCAAGGGACATATAAATCCGGATAATCCAAAGGAGTTGGAGGGAGCGATTTCAGGATTTTTAAATGGTCATATTAATCCGGACCTGAAGGCCATTGCGAATGAAATTGAACGCAAATACAATTGGAATAAAAGTGCCGATGCCCTGGCGGATTTAATTTTGAATTTCGATTCATGAAAAGAAAACTAAAAATCGGGATTTTGGGAAGCCGGGGAATACCCAATGCATATGGGGGCTTCGAACAGTTTGCTGAAAGTCTGGCATTGTATCTTACCGGCAAAGGCCATGTTGTGACTGTTTATAATTCAAGCCTGCACCCCAATAAGGAAAAAATTTGGAAAGGCATTAATATCATTTCACGCTTTGACCCGGAGGACAAAATTGGAACTGCAGGGCAATTCATTTACGATTTGAATTGTATCCTACACTCCAGAAAGACAAAATTTGACATTGTTTTACAATTGGGCTATACCTCAAGTGCAATCTGGAACTTTCTGTTCTCCAAAAGTTCATTGGTTGTCACCAATATGGATGGGTTGGAATGGAAACGCAGCAAATATTCTAAATCTGTTCAAAAGTTTTTAAAATGGTCCGAAAGGATTGCTGCAAATAGCAGTGATCATCTGGTTGCGGACTCGGTGGGGATTCAAGCATATCTTAAATCTGATTTAAATAAAGACTCAAGCTATATTCCTTATGGAGCTCGCGTTTTTGAAAATGCCGACAAGTCCAGCTTGGAGGAATTTCAAGTTAGTCCAGAAAACTATTATTTGCTTATTGCCAGAATGGAACCGGAAAACAATATCGAAACCATTTTAAATGGCTATTGCCAAAGTCAAAGCAAATTGCCTTTTATCGTTATCGGAAGCATTGACAAAAGCTATGGCTCTCATATTAAAAAACAGTTTAATAGGAAGGGAATTCGTTTTCTGGGTGCTGTATATAATCAGGAAGCCTTGAGCAATTTAAGGTTTTATTCAAAAATGTATTTTCACGGACATTCCGTTGGGGGAACAAATCCATCATTATTAGAAGCGATGGCTTCATCGGCATTAATTTGTGCCCACAACAATATCTTTAATAAAAGCATTCTCGGTTCCGATGCCCTCTACTTCAATAATTCATCCCAAATATCAAGTATTATTAATAATGGCGAGGTAGATAGAAAAATGATGATTGAGAATAATTTGTTAAAGGTTCGGGAAAAATACAGCGAGCCGGAAATAAATTCCAGCTATGAAAAATTATTTTTATCACTCTGTAATTGATTCCTTTAAGGCAAATCTTTAAATAATGATAAATTTGCCAGAGAAAATTCATTGTGGGAAAACAGTATAACAGGTTTCTTCGTGTTCTTTATTTTTCCGGCGACTTGCTCGTTGTCAATCTGGCTTTTGTTCTGGCATTTATTATTCGTTTTAATTCAATTGAATTAATATTTGAAGAAGACTATTTCAGGCCGCTATACTATCCTTTGTTTCTCGTCTATAATCTCAGCTGGGTTTTAATAAGCATAGGCTTCAGTTTTTATCGTCCCTTCCGTTTTGTACAAACCAGAAAACTGCTATTTAACATATTAAAGGTCTTTATATTTCATCTAGCCATTATGACTGTTTATTTCATTTTGGCTGAGCGTAAAGACATCTCCAGACAATTTTTCTTTTCCACCTTTCTAATTTATCTGTCAATCATGTTTGTCTGGCGGCTGGGTATGCATTTCTTTTTTAGAATATCTCAAAGCAAGGGCTTATTTCAGAAAAAAGTGATCATCGTCGGTTTTGGGGAAGTCGGCAAAGAGCTATATCAGTACTTTTTAGAGCATCCGGAATTAGGGTCTAAGTGTCTGGGGTTTTTTGATACCGATAGTTCCAGGGGCAAAGAAATTATCGGCAATTTGGAAGCCTTGGATGATTACCTGATTTCAAATGATATAGATGAAGTCTATTGTTCTCTACCGGATACAGAAACCCAATCGGTTCAAAAAATAAATGAATTTTGTCAGAATAATTTAATCCGGTTTTCGCTCATTCCCGATTTCAGGTCCTTTTACTACAAAAGGGTCAAACTTGATTTTTACAATAATATTCCCGTTTTATCAACTTTGAGTGATCCTTTAACAGATCCTTTTAACAGGTTTATTAAAAGGGCCTTTGATATTCTTTTTTCACTCTTCGTCATTGTATTCTTTCTATCCTGGTTTCTTCCAATTTTGGTTTTAATTATTAAAATTGATTCAAAAGGGCCTGGGTTTTTTGTTCAAAGCCGGTCGGGGTTCAAAAACAATGTGTTTAAAGTGTACAAACTCAGAACCATGGTTGTAAATCAGATGTCCGACTCAATACAGGCGAGTAAGGATGATCGCAGAATTACACGTATTGGAAGTTTTTTAAGAAAAACCAGCCTGGATGAGCTGCCGCAGTTCTTTAATGTGTTAATTGGTGAGATGTCAATAGTAGGGCCTCGTCCGCATATGCTTTTTCAAACTGCTGCTTATTCACAAACCATTGATAATTATATGATCAGGCATTTTGTAAAACCCGGAATCACAGGTTTAGCACAGGTAAATGGTTATCGTGGTGAAACCGCCGATCCTGCACTTATGAAAATTCGTGTAAAAATGGATAAAATTTATATTGAGCATTGGTCCCTATGGTTAGATATTAAAATTATATTTGAAACTGCTTTACTTGCCTTCAAAAAGCAGGATTATGCTTACTGATCTGGAAAAAAATAATATCGCCAATCTTTTTAACAAAAACTCAGAACTTAAAAAGAGGCTTCATTTTTACTTTGTTTCCGGAGCACTAATGACCATTTTATTACCACCGGAATACAACAATCCTTTTTTATTGCTTATTGGAATTAATGCTCTAAGCAGTAATACCCTGGTCACTGATTTTAAAAAGGCCATTCGAAACCCGGCCGTTTTTAGCCCTTTCATTTTTTGGCTGCTGTACTTAATCAGTGTCACCTTCTCCGAGGATAAACAGACCGCCTTTAAGGAAGTTGAAAAATTGGCTGCTATCGGATTTTTCCCATTGTTTTTTGCAATGGGCCCAAAGATCGACACCTTTCAATTGGAAAAGCTGAAATGGCATTTTATCATTTCAGTATCCATGCTGGCATTGTTTACGGTAGTTTATTCTATTTCAAGTATGTTTAATGCTGGAGTGTTTGAGTTCAATTGGCTCGCACTGAGCTATGAAAGCCTGGTAAGTGGCCTGGGTGTACAACCTTTGTATTTCTCCATGTTTATAGCACTTGCGCTTTTTTTCTTATTTGAAATACAAAGGGTTTACAAAACCGGAATAGCACAAATTCTTTTGATCGTGCTCTTATTTATTTATATGATAATGCTGTCATCGAGAATGACCACGCTGGCCTTTTTTCTGATCTTTGCAGTCTACAATATAATTCTGGCCTTAAAAAACAGAAAATTTCTATACCAGGGGCTTTCATTTAGCTTTTTTCTAATTACAGCAGTCGTTATTATTCTTTTCAACCCGGTAAATAAAAAACGTTTTGAAGAGGCTTTAAATCCAAAATCCAATTATCAAACCGACCAATATGGAGGGAGGTCCATAAGAATTGAAAAATGGAAATGCTCAATTGAGGTGTTTGCTCAATCGCCTGTTCTGGGGGTGGGTGCAGGAGATTTGAAGGCAGAATTATTAAAATGTTATAAATCCCATTCCATTGATGCGGCCCTATTTCACCGGTTTAACAGTCATAATCAATATTTAAATACCCTTGGCCAAATAGGACTGCCTGGGCTGGCTTTGTTAATAGTAATACTGATATATTCTGCTAAAAAAGCGTTTGATTTTAATAATGATGTATTTCTGGCTTTTATCGCATTATTTGCCTTGTGCATTTTATCAGAATCGATGTTTGGAAGACGTTGGGGAATATTCTTTTTTACATTGTTCTATTCTGTATTTCATTTTTTTAGTGTCCCCGGTAACAACAACAGTATTATTGCCTGGATAAAAGCCCGATTTAAATATGGATGATGCAAGCCTAATCAAAGAATTTCAGGAAAGTTTCCCAGCTGAATGGGCACGGCTTAAAAAATATTATTTTCAATTAAAACTAAGGCGGTTTTTAATTATTGCCTCCATTCTCTTCATCGTATTGGCAATAGCATTCTATTTTTCTTCATTTGATAATAATTTCGAACTGTCTTTAATACCGGGTATTCTTGGAATTGGCGCATTTTATTTTGCTTATTTCCAGCTTAAAAAGCCCATACACATATACGGTGAAATTTCAGCACTGTGCATTCCCTTATTAATTCATCTAAATTCCTGGAATATCGAGTATGAATATCTAGCCAAACCGCATTTGAGAGAGTTTCAGGCAAGCCGCCTCTATCCTTTTTCATTAAGCAACTTAAATGGAAAGCATTTCTTTTCCGGAATTGCAAAAAAACTACCCTTTATTGCCTGGTTTGTTGAGGCGGAATACATTGATAAAGTAGGCGAATCCCCATTAAGTATGATATCAAGTCGTTCGGCATTTAATGGTTACACCGGTTTTCAGATAATGGTCAAAAACCTTGTGCCTCATTTAAATGGAATTGTAGTGATTGAGCGAAGCGAGGATGAAGATTTAATACGCCTGGACCAATACTATAAATCCAACGCAAAGTGGAAAACTTTGAGCAGTGATGATATTGGCTTAAAAAGACAATATAATTTCTACACCCCAATTGAGAACCCTGCAAAGGCATTGGATCAATTGGCCGTGAATAAAGTGGCGAAATTAAAGTCTGCTTCCTCGAAACCCATATCACTTTCAATACGAAGAAAACATGTTTATTTGAATCAATACTGGAATACAGATTATGCTTCATTTAATCTAAAAAAAGGATTGTCTGACAATATTGTATCTTTAAACATAAGTTTGAAAGAGCTAATTGATCTCAGCTTTGTACTGGCAATGCCATCATGAAATAGTACAATACAATTGGCTTAATGACACAGTATAATTGTGATAAGATGAAAATCTTTATATATTCATGTTGAATTATCGGTAAACTCTTAGTGTGTAATGAAGTCGCTTTCGCTAAAATCCCCACTTTTATTAGTACTGTTTATTCAGTTTTTGTTTTTGTCATATGCAAATTCTCAGAATTTAGAAGAAGCTGAAAGGTTATTTGAGGAAGGCTATTTTGAAGATGCTAAAAAAAGCTTTCACGATCTGTATTATTCTGAAATGGACAATGATTTCTATAAATACAGATTGGCGCTCTGTTATCTTTTTACACAGGAAGAAGAAGAAGCACTAAGGCTTATTGTTCAAGTTGGAAGCCTCGAGGATCAATCTGAAAACCTACACAGGATATTCTACCTTGCCAGGGCCTATCATTTGGATCATACTTTCGGAAAGGCCATTATAAATTATCAATCCTACATTGATACCTATAAAGCAAACCCTGACAATTTTGACAGGACTTTAGAAGCAGAAGTTGTACTTCCTGCAATTTATGGTGGTTCTGCCTCTACCATTGAAGACCCGATAAGCATTGAAAATGCCATAAAAAAACTAATAGAATCATGTGAATACGGAATTAAGTTGAAGAGAAATCCAAAATTAGTCGCGCTTGAAAATGTCGGAGAAATAATAAACTCCGAGAGACCCGAATATGCTCCGGTAATCAATGCAGCAGGTGATGAGCTTTACTTCTCCTCAAAAGTGGAAGTTGAAGAAGGTGAATTTGCGGAAAGGCTTTTTTATTCTAAGATGATCGAGAAGGATGTATGGTCCAAACCTGTAGAAATAGTAATTACAGATGATATTTACGCAGATGTTGCTCCACTTTATATTGCTCCTTCCAACGATTTGGGCTTGATTTACGATTCAAGGTCAAATAATGGAGATATCTTTGTCGTGGAAAAAGTTAATGGGAAATGGGAAATAGGAAAAAGTTTTCCCAAGAGTATAAATTCCAAATATTGGGAGCCAAGTGCCTCCATGTTCCCGGATAAAAACACGCTCATCTTTTCAAGCAACAGACCGGGAGGCTACGGCGGGCTCGACCTTTATATTTCAAGAAAAGACGAGAAAGGCAAATGGTCAGACCCTGAAAATATGGGACCTGTGATCAATACGGCATTTGACGAAGATGCTCCTTTTGTACTATATGATGAGCCTACCATGTATTTCAGTTCCCGTGGACACAATGATGTCGGTGGGTATGACGTCTTTAAGTCCACATTGGAAGAAGGCAATTGGTCGACACCGGAAAATCTAGAAATGCCAATTAATTCTGCTTACGATGATATTTATTTTACCTGGACTGCCGATGGAAGAAGAGCTTATTTTTCGTCGCATCGGGTTGGGACAAAGGGTGCAACCGATATTTATTACATGGACTTTAATCAAATATCGCTAAATGTATTTGTCAAAAAAGAAAGCGAGGATGGACTCGTGCCATTGGAAAATTTTACGGTCTCGCTGGAACATATGAAAACCGGAGAAATGATTGAAAAGATGGGTGTAGAAATCGATCGCGGCTTAACTGTTTTTCTCGCAAAAGAAAATGATATGTACATGTTGAGGATAGAATCTCCAGGATATTGGAAATACGTGGAATCGATGAGTTTGAGAAGAGGAAGTGAGTTGGTAGCCTACCAAAACAAAGAAATCACTCTTAAAGAAGACGGTACTCCTCTTTTTGTTGAGGAAGAAGAAAAGAAACCCGAAAGCAAATCAACTGCCAGCTCTGAAAATAAAGTAGCTGTGAAAAGCACCGGAAAGTCAATTGAAATTAAGGGCAAAAAATATCAGGCGGGTGATGTGCTGAAACCCAAAGTGCATTTTATTCTAAATGTATCTAAGGAGATTACCGATTATTCAAAAAGACAAATCGATCAGGTGGTGGAAATAATGAATGAGCACCCCGAATTAAATATACAGATTATCGGGCATGCTGACCATACCGGTAGCACTGAATACAATGAAAAGATTTCTCATGAAAGGGAGGTAACGGTCAAAGATTATCTTTTACAAAAAGGAATCGATGAATCGAGATTAAAGGGTACCTGGAAAGGCGACCTTGACCCGGTTATCGAAACGGATAAACCCGAGTTGCTCAATCGAAGAGTTGAATTCATGATCGTGGATTTATAAAATAGGATATAAATATTTCCAGACCGTATTGGCCACAACCTTTTGCCCTTCCTTATTTGGATGAATTCCGTCGTTTAAGTTTAAGTCTTTGTTTCCTGCAACACCTTCTAAAAAAAATGGGATCAGTGTGGCATTGTTTTTAAGAGCCAATTTTTTGAAAAGTGCTTGAAATTCATTTGAATATTCAGGGCCCATGTTTGGAGGTACGCGCATCCCGGCTAATACAATTTTCACCTCCGGATTTTTCATTTTTACATAATCAATAATTTGCTGAAGGTTTTTCTGTGTTTGTGATAATGGCAAGCCCCGCAATCCATCATTCGGCCCTAGTTCAAGTATAAAAATGTCTACCGGATCCTTTAAAACCCATTTTATACGCGATAATCCGCCGGCAGACGTTTCTCCGCTTAATCCCGATTGTATCACCTTGTAGTTTAAATCACTCTTGGATATCTTGTCCTGTATCAACATAGGCCAGGCTTCTTCCTTTGCTAATCCGTAACCCGCCGTTAAAGAATTACCAAAGCAAAGAATCGTTTTTTCCTGCGCCAAAACCTGTGTTGACATGAAAATAAAAAGAAACAGACTAATCAAACCTTGATTTTTCCCGTTCATCAATGTTTTTTTAAATGTTATAACAATATTGAACATTCGCCGCAATTTTGTGATTATATCAGGAGTTAAACTTATAAATTAATATGACAGAAATCCTTGAGGTCAAAGAACTCAGTAAAACATATCAAACAGGAGGCCAAAGTTTAACAGTCCTGAACTTAATCAATTTTGAAATAAAAAAAGGCGATACCATGTCGATCGTTGGGCCTTCGGGAAGTGGAAAAACTACGCTTCTTGGTTTATGTGCCGGACTCGACACACCAAGCACCGGTTCGGTAAGTTTAGCGGGAATTAAACTTAATGATCTAAGCGAAGATGACAGAGCATATGTGCGCAATCAGCATGTTGGTTTTGTATTTCAAAATTTTCAGCTTTTACCTACTTTGAGTGCGCTTGAAAATGTAAGCATTCCGCTTGAACTCAGGGGTGAAAAAAATACCGAAAGCCGTGCCGTTGAATTGTTATCGCGAGTGGGATTGGAAGAACGTCTTCATCATTATCCCAATCAGCTTTCCGGTGGAGAACAGCAACGCGTGGCAATTGCAAGGGCATTTATGGCAAATCCTGATATTTTATTTGCGGATGAGCCAACGGGAAATTTGGATGAAGAGACTGCTGCTTTAATTACCGATCTGCTTTTTAACTTAAATAAGGAAATCGGAACAACGCTGGTCATGGTAACCCACAATATTGGATTGGCAAATTTTACAAATCGCATTTTGCAATTAAAAGGAGGTGATCTTGTTTCAGATAAGCTTAAAAAGGCCTAATGGATAAAAAGATATCTGTAAAACGAAGAGGTACAAACCTTTTAAAAGATTTCTGGATCTGGAAACTTGCATGGAAAGATGCCAAAAAACACTATGACCGTTTATTTCTTTTTATCGTTTCTGTTTCTGTTGGTATCGGTGCACTGGTTGCCATTAACTCTTTCAATTTTAACTTAAAAAATGACATCGACCGACAAGCCAAGGAATTGCTTGCGGCAGATCTTGTAATTTATTCAAATCAGCCTTTTGATTCTTTATTCCTAACAATGGTTGACACTTTTGCACGGGAAAAAGGCAAAAGTGCAAGAATGGCATCCATGGCCATTTTCCCAAAAGAAAATAAAACAAGGTTGATTCAGCTGGTAGCATTAGAAGGGGGATATCCTTTTTACGGTGCGGTTGAAACCATACCAAAAAAATCCCTGGACAATTTAAAATCGGGAAAAGGGGCCCTAATAGATGAAACTTTAGAATTACAGCTTGAAGTTAAAATTGGAGATTCGGTGAAATGCGGAAACCTAACACTTCCAATTATTGGACTCGTTTCTTCAATTCCCGGCAGTGCAGGTATAATGTCTTCCCTTTCGCCCTCGGTTTATATTCCTTATGCTTTGTTGGATTCAACAAACCTGATTCAATATGGAAGCAGGGTCAACTACCGTCTATATTTTAAAGCAAATGAAGGTGAAAGTGCAAATGAACTCTTTAGTCCAATTAAAAAATCAACTAAGAGCTTGGGTTATGGGAATGAAACGGTAGAAGACCGAAAGGAGCGTGTTGGTTCTGCTTTGGATAACATGTATCGTTTTTTTCAATTGCTCGGTTTTATTGCTTTGATATTGGGTTGTATTGGTGTGGCGAGTTCTGTCCACATATACGTTCAGGAGAAAATCCCGTCCGTAGCCGTGCTTCGGTGCATGGGAGCGACGGGTTGGCAATCATTCTGGATATTTTTTATCCAAGCAAGCGCTATTGGGGCCATAGGAAGTTTAATTGGTGTATTATTGGGAAACCTCGTTCAATTTGCTATTCCCTATGTCTTACAGGATTTCATACCAATTGAACTGAATCTGACTTTTTCACCGATGGCTTCATTTACCGGTCTGGGCATCGGTTTAATTGTATCATTGTTATTTGCCGCTTTGCCATTAATACGGGTAAAATACGTTTCACCACTTGCTGTTTTAAGAGCATCAGCTGCTGAACTGATGAAAAGTCCTGTAATTCAAAAAATCTTATTTGGCCTGATTTTTACATTTCCATGGGCTTTTGCTGTGTATCAAACAGGTGAGTTGGTATTTGGAACTGCCTTCTATGCCATTATGCTGATTACCATAGCTGCACTAGCTGCTGTTTCTTATTTGCTAATCCGTTTAATAAGAAAATATTTTCCAAAAAACTGGTCATTCGTTTGGCGACAAGGCCTGGCTAACTTATTTCGACCAAACAATCAAACAGCTGTATTGACGATTGTAATTGGCCTTGGTGCATTTATGATCGTCACGCTTTCATTGATTCAAAATAGCCTCCTGTCTCAGCTCGAATTCAGCGGTGACAAAAGCAGGTCAAATCTTATTTTGGTGGATATTCAGGATTATCAAAAAGAAGAGCTCCTTTCATATGTAAAAAAGAATGAATATCCTGTCAATCAGATGGTTCCGGTGGTTACCATTAGAATTGACAGCATTAATGGAAAGTCCTCTGATGAAATACGAAAAGATACAACTGATGAAATTCCAAATTGGGCATTAACCATGGAATACCGTGTAACCTACCGCGACAGTCTTATCGATTCTGAAGAAATCATTGAGGGAAATTATATCAACGAATTTAAACCGGGAGACGATTCGCTTTTTATTTCGGTTAGTGAACGGATGTTAAAACGAATTGATGCAAAAATAGGCGATGAAGTCGTCTGGGATGTTCAGGGAGTGCCAGTTAAAAGCTATATCGGAAGTGTTCGCAAAGTTGATTGGCAACGGTTCCAAACCAATTTTACCGTTCTTTTTCCCAAGGGAATTTTCGAAGATGCTCCTCAGTTTTATGTTTTGCTTACCCGCGCCGAAAATAAAATGGCATCTTCTCAAATACAAAAAGATATTGTTAAAGCCTTCCCAAATGTATCGGTTCTCGACTTAAGCATGATCCTCCGGAATGTTGATGATATTTTAGATAAAGTTTCTTTCGTCATCCGATTTATGGCTTTGTTTTCCGTTATCACCGGCTTGATTGTATTGGCCGGAGCTGTTACAAATGGTAAATTCGTGCGGTTGAAAGAAAATGTATTACTGAGAACATTAGGGGCTTCAAAAAATCAAATCGTTCAAATTAGCCTGGTGGAATATGCCTACCTGGGACTTCTTTCAGGTATAACCGGGTCAATATTAGCACTGGGCGCTAGTTTCGCCTTATCCATTTATTTTTTTGATGTGGTCTTTGTTCCCGACATTGTATCCATGCTCATCATTTGGGTAACTGTTTCCGCTTTATGTGTCCTTATTGGATGGCTAAATACGCGTGGTATTTTTGACAGAAGTCCTCTTGAGGTATTAAGACGAGATGTTTAATTTCTTTTAATAGCTTCAAACTCTGCCCTTCTGTTTTTCATCCTACCCTCACGAGTTGCATTTGAAGCAATTGGATTTATCTGCCCATTACCTTGTGTTATTATTCGTTGAGGGTCAGCTCCTTTTTTTACCAAGGCCTTTTTAACATTGTCCGCCCTGATTTTTGACAAAAACTTGTTATAATCCGGATGCCCAACGGTATCGGTATAGCTGTGAATTACAATATTTAAATCTGGCCGCTCATCCAAAAGAGTTTTAATTTCATTGAGCACTGTATCCGGGTCCATTCTGAAATAAATCTTATTCACAACAAAATATACCCTTAGGTCGGAGAGGTTTGGAATCTCTTTTTCCGTTTCTACTTTCTTATTTTCCTGCTCTTTGGCCTTTTCGGATCTGCCTTCCTTTTCAATAGCTTTGTCTTTAAATTCGATTTTTGCAATTAGCTCGGGTTCATCTTTTCCTAAAGTATCAGAACTTCTTTCTATAAGCTTTTGTGATGAGTCTGAAGACAAAGAATCATTTTCGTTTTCCAAAATTGAATTTTCAGCGTACATGTCCGCCTCTTCCGGATTTATTCTTAACACAAATGGCTTATAGGCATTGATATAGTAATATCCATCATCAGCTGGCTTCATTTTTTCATTGTATGAAGGAATAATGATCGCCTCAACTCTATCATCAGGCCTTATTCCTTTATTTTCCCAAGGTCCTTTTTCCTCTTCCATGGGGTATTTATCTCCATAGCCCACCGGGAAAATTCTATTGCCGGCCACTCCTCTTGAAATAAGTGCCTGTTTGATTGCATTGGCTCTTCTCTGAGACAAATCGAGGTTATTGGAATTGCTATTTTGAGAAAATGTATGAACAGCGATCTCCAGGTTCATTTCCGGATTGTCAAACATTCTTTTAGCCAGAGCATCCAATTCCAGTTCAGAGGTTGAATCCAATTCTGCAAGGTCCAGTTTGAAAAATATATTGGGCAAAAGGGTGATGGTATGAAGTGTGTCATCTCTTTGCAGTCTGATTACCGTATCAATTTCTACAAATTCCTTTTGGTCGGGAATATTAATATTTACCGAGTAATGTGCATATCCGGGTTGTTCTACTTCCACCTGCACATTGTAATTTTTATGTGGCGGTAATACCGATGAAAAACGACCATTAACACCATTTGAGTTTAATACATAGATCAACTCTTTTGTGGCATTGTCAAAAACCTTTATTAGGGTAGCCAGGGGCTTTTCTGTTTCATTGTCAACAACTCTTCCTTTTAATAGGATGATTTGAACGGGTTTTTCAGGTAGATTGGCCATGTACAAGTCTTTGTCTCCAAACGTTTCGCTTCTAATTCCTGAGAAATACCCACGCCTTGCATCAGCTGATAGCACAAAATATAATTCGTTACGGGCTGTGTTGATCGGATAGCCCATGTTTTCCGGTTTTGTCCATACGCTGTCTTCTAAATTTGAGTAGAAAATATCGAAGCCTCCCATGCTGCTATGCCCTTCTGAAGAAAAATAGAGCGTCTTAGCATCGGGATGAATAAATGGAGATTCTTCATTATATTCAGTATTGATACTCGGGCCGAGGTTTTCAGGCAAAGCCCATGTTCCATTTGGAAGCATTCTAACCTTGTAAATATCAAGGCCGCCATAACCACCAGGCCTGTTGGAAGAAAAATAAAGTGTTTGTTCATCAGGTGTAGTGCTAACTCCTGTTTCCCAATACCTTGTGTTAATTGGTTCTGGCAAAAGCAATGGAGTAGACCAGCGGTGAAATTTCCATACTGACTCGTAAATGTTTCCCGACAATCCCGACTGCAATGCATCATCGCGATAAATGAACAAAGACTGGCCATCCGGTGAAAGGCCAATATTTGCATCATGTCCGTTAGAATTTATATAACCGGGCAGTTGTTCGGGCCTTGACCAGTTGTTGTTGCTGTCTTTAACACATATATAAATGTCTTCCATGTTCCATCCATCTCGGGCGTCGACCAATCCGCCGGTGCTGTTAGGTCTTCTGGAAGTAAAAAACAAAGTCTGCTCATCGGCAGAAATAACCGGAGCATAATCCGGATAAGAGGAGTTAATGTCTGCTCCAAGATTAATGATCTCTATTTTTCTATTGTTTTCTTTGAACTCTATTCCATGCTTGCATTCATCAATTCTTTTTTGAATTTCATTTTTGCTGGCCAAAGGGTGGCTCTCTTTATCCGTTTCGGAAAATATATTTAGAAACTGAATATAATGCTCCTTGGCTTGTGAAAAGCTGTCTTTCTGATGATAGAGAAAGGCCAAATAATAATTGTTTTCCTGCGACTCATAGCCGAGTTCTTCTGCATTTAAAAAATAGACAAAGGCTGAGTCATGATTCGCAAGTTCAAAAAAGACTTTCGCCTTTAAAAAATTCCATTTGGGGTTTTCAGGGCTTTTTACCGAGGATTGATCTAATATTCTTAATGCTTCCTTATAGTCCTTGTGATGGATAAAATACCCAACCTCTTTTTCAACTTTTTTATTGAATTGTGAATCTGAGGGGTTATAGATTATTAAATAGAATACAAGGAGAATTCCCTTCATTGGCCAAAAATATCAATTATTATTAAAGCAATGCTCTTTTTAAGTCTATTCCTCAAATAATAAAATAAGGAAATACCGGTAAAACTATAATCTGAAAAAAAACATTAATTTATTATGCATGCATAATATAATTTTATATTTTGGTTCTCTGACTTATGAAAGCAAAGGAAACAGTTGACTTCAATATTAAAACGGCCTGGCATGCCATCTTTAGAATGTACAATAATGAGGCTTCAAAACATGAAATAACCACATCGATGGGTTATGTTTTGATCAACATAGATGATGAAAACGGCACTCCAGCCACTAAAATTGGCCCAATGATCGGAATGGAGGTTCATAGCCTTTCTCGCATGATAAAGAATATGGAAGAGCGCGGATTAATTTTAAGAAAGGCGGACAAAGAAGATGGGCGTATTATTCGAATATTTTTAACCGAATTGGGTAAGCAAAAACGTGAAGTTTCGAAAAAAACAATTCGAAAGTTTAATCATGCTGTTCAGGAAATTGTACCGAAAGAGAAACTTGATACATTTTTTGAAGTCATAGACAATATAAATAGTTTGATAGATAACAATCATATTTTTCGTGATCAATAATTATTATGAAAAGAATTATTAAGAAAGTTGCCATTTTAGGATCAGGCGTTATGGGCTCAAGAATTGCATGTCATTTTGCAAATATTGGTGTGCAGGTTCTTCTTCTTGATATGGTCCCAAGAGAATTGAATGAAAAAGAAAAAAAAGCCGGACTTGATTTAAAAAACAGCAATGTCAGAAACAGAATTGTAAACGATTCACTGCTTGCTGCATTAAAATCAAAGCCATCGCCAATTTATCATAAAAGTTACGCCTCCAGAATTGAAACAGGCAATTTCGACGATGACATGTCAAAAATTGATAAATGTGACTGGGTCATTGAAGTGGTAGTTGAAAACCTTGAAATAAAGAAAAAGATTTTTGAAAGTGTAGAAAAGCATCGGTCAAAAGGCAGTCTCATTACATCAAACACCAGTGGAATTCCCATGCATTTAATGTGCGAGGGAAGAACAGAAGATTTCCAGAAAAATTTTGCCGGCACACATTTTTTCAATCCTCCGAGGTATCTACAGCTTCTGGAAATTATTCCTGGGCCTAAGTCTGAACCGGAGGTTATTGATTTTCTCATGTCATTTGGAAGTAAGTATCTTGGTAAAACCACGGTTCTGTGTAAAGATACACCGGCCTTTATCGCCAACCGTGTCGGTATTTATGCTATTCTTAAAGTAGTGGATTCAATGATGAAACTCGGCCTCAATATCGATGAAGTTGATAAGCTTACGGGTCCGGTTATCGGAAGACCAAAGTCAGCGACCTTTAGAACTTCTGATGTAGTAGGGCTCGATACATTAATTAAAGTATCAGATAACCTTTATCAGGGTTTGCCCAAGGATGAGTCCAGGGATATGTTCAAATTACCTGAAGAAGTCAGGAAAATGGAAAAAAACAACTGGCTTGGTGATAAAACAAAACAGGGTTTCTATAAAAAAGTAAAAGACGAAGATGGCAAAAGTCAAATACTCACATTAGACCTCGACACATTCGAATACAAACCAAAAGAAAAAGTAAAGTTTGCTACACTTGAAGAAACGAAGTCTATTGATAAAGTTGTAGACCGTTTTAAAACGCTTCTGAATGGAAAAGATAAAGCCGGAGAATTTTACAGGGATTCGTTTTATGGTTTGTTTCAATACGTGAGTTTTAGAATACCGGAAATTGCAGATCATTTGTATCAAATAGACCAGGCCGTTTGTTCCGGTTTTGGTTGGGAAGTAGGGCCTTTTGAAACCTGGGATTCGGTAGGAGTGGAAGATACCATAAAAAAAATGGAGGCTGCTGGCTTTAAGGTCGGTTCTTGGGTAAAAGAAATGCTTAAAAAAGGGAAAACTTCATTTTATAAAGTTGAAGGAGGCGTCAAAAAATATTACAACATTAAAAACGACACCTACGAAGCGCTTCCCGGTACCGATGAATTTATAGTGCTGGATAATTTAAGGGAAAACAAAAAAGTTTGGTCCAACGACGGGGCCACCATATTCGATATCGGTGATGGAATTTTAAATATTGAGTTTCATACCAAAATGAATACACTTGGAAGTGAGGTCATCCAAGGTATAAACAAGGCCATTGATCTCGCCGAAAAGGAATACAATGGGCTGGTCATTGGAAATCAGGGAGGCAATTTTTCGGCAGGGGCAAACGTAGGGATGATATTTATGTTTGCCATTGAGCAGGAGTTTGATGAAATCGACTTTATGGTAAGGCAGTTTCAAAATACCATGATGCGCGTTCGCTATTCATCCATACCTATTGTAGTTGCTCCACATGGTTTAACGCTAGGAGGTGGTTGTGAAATGACCATGCACGCAGACAAAGTTCAAGCTGCCGCTGAAACATACATTGGTCTCGTTGAAATGGGCATAGGTGTTATTCCGGGTGGTGGTGGAACCAAAGAAATGGTTCTGCGCGTATCGGATACTTTCGAAGAAGGCGATGCCGAGTTGAACAATATGCAAAATGCATTCATGGATATCGCTCAAGCGAAGGTGGCCACGTCGGCGCATGAAGCATTTGATATGCATATTCTTCGTGATGGGGATAACATATCAGTAAATAAGAACAGGCAAATAGCAGATGCAAAACAAGCCGCGATCTCTCTGATTGAGCAAGGTTATATTCAGCCTGTACAAAGAGATGATATTAAGGTACAAGGGAAAAAATTAATTGCCCTTTTTGAAGCAGGAATCAACGGCATGCTAATGGGCCGATATATTTCGGAACACGATGCGAAAGTGGCAAGGAAACTAGCCTATGTGATGGCAGGTGGGGATTTGTCCTATCCTCAGGAGGTTTCGGAACAATACCTTTTGGATCTCGAAAGAGAAGCTTTTGTTTCTCTGACCGGTGAAAAGAAAACACTCGAGAGGATTCAGGCTGTAATTAAAACGGGCAGACCAATACGGAATTAAGAATACAAAAAAACAGTTCTAATAAAAAGAAAGTTATGGACGCATACATAGTAGCAGGATATAGAACCGCTGTTGGGAAAGCCAACAGAGGTGGTTTTCGGTTTACAAGGCCAGATGACCTCGCCGCTGAGGTAATAAAACATCTTGTTTCCAAAGTCGAAGGCCTTGATCCAAAGCAAGTAGATGATTTAATCGTTGGTAATGCTGTTCCGGAGGCCGAAGCGGGAATGCAAATGGGACGAATGATTTCTTTACTGTCATTACCCATTGAGGTGCCGGGAATGATTGTAAATCGATATTGCGGTTCCGGCCTTGAGGCGATTGCCATTGCATCACAAAGAATTAATGCAGGAATGGCAGACATCATTATCGCGGGAGGCACTGAATCCATGTCCTTGGTGCCTGTTATGGGTACTAAAACAGTTCTCAATTATAAAATTGCCAAAGAACATCCAACATATTATACAAGTATGGGGCTCACAGCTGAGCAAGTTTCTGAGCAATATAAAGTGAGCCGCGAAGATCAGGACGCATTTGCATTTAGATCTCATATGAATGCCATTGATGCCATTGAGTCTGGAAAATTTAAGGAAGAAATTGTTCCGGTTACGGTTCAAGAAACCTACATAGATGCATCGGGAAAGAAAAAGTCAAGGGACTATGTGGTAGACACCGACGAGGGGCCGAGAAAAGATACTTCAAAAGAGGTTCTGGCAAAATTGCGACCGGTATTCGCCAATGGCGGTACAGTAACCGCAGGAAACTCATCCCAAACATCAGATGGTGCTGCATTTGTAATGATAATGTCCGATAAAATGGTCAATCAGTTAAATCTGAAACCCATTGCAAAAATGCTTTCTTATTCTGTGGCAGGTGTTGAACCCCGAATAATGGGGATTGGCCCTGTAAAGGCGATTCCAAAAGCTTTGGACAAAGCCGGTAAAAAATTAAAGGATATAGATCAAATTGAGTTAAACGAAGCATTTGCTGCGCAGTCACTTGCCGTTTTAAGAGAGCTGGATATTGACATCAACAAAGTTAATGTAAATGGTGGTGCAATCGCCCTTGGTCATCCATTGGGTTGTAGCGGGGCCAAATTGTCAATTCAGCTTTTCAATGAAATGCGAAGAAGAAAACAAAAATACGGAATGGTGACCGCCTGCGTTGGTGGAGGACAAGGCGTTGCTGGTATTTATGAACTTTTATAAAAAAAATAATGGAAACAGTAGATAAAAAAATGAATATCAAAGGTGGAGAGTTTCTTATCAAGGAAACTGATTCTTCCGACGTTTTTATTCCGGAGGAATGGAATGAAGAACAAAAAATGATTGCACAAATGTGCGATGACTTTTTAGCAAGTGAAGTCTTACCCAATCTTGACCGCATTGATGCACTGGAGGAAGGATTAATGCCTCAGTTGATGGATAAGGCCGGGGAGCTAGGCTTATTGGCCACGGCTATTCCGGAAGCTTATGAAGGCTTTGGTAAGGGGTTTAACGATTCCTTATTAATTGCCGAAAGGACAGGGGCCGGTCATTCTTTTGCCGTTGCATTGTCTGCTCATACCGGAATCGGAACCTTGCCAATTCTCTATTTTGGAACAGAAGAACAAAAGAAAAAGTATTTACCGAAACTGGCAAGTGGTGAGTTTAAGGCCAGCTATTGTCTTACCGAACCTGGTTCAGGTTCAGATGCGCTCGCAGCTAAAACAAAAGCCGAGTTGACAAAAGACGGAAAACACTATGTACTCAACGGTCAGAAAATGTGGATCACCAATGCAGGATTTGCTGACTTATTTATAGTATTTGCAAAAATTGACGGCGAGAAATTTACAGGTTTTGTTGTTGAAAAAGGCACCCCTGGTCTGAGCTTGGGCAACGAAGAACACAAAATGGGAATCAAAGGATCTTCGACAAGGCAAGTATTTTTTGAAGACTGTAAAATACCCAAAGAAAATATTTTGGGCGAAATTGGCAAAGGACACATTATTGCTTTTAATATTTTAAATATTGGAAGAATAAAGCTTGGTGCAGCCGTATTGGGAGGTTCAAAATCTGCTGCTGAGCACACCATTAAATATGCCAATGAGCGTCACCAGTTTCAAAAACCTATTTCGAGTTTTGGTGCCATAAAACACAAAATCGCCGAGCAGGCTGTCAAAATTTTTGCTACTGAATCTGCCCTTTACAGAGCGGGTATGGATATCGAAAAAACAGAAAATGCCTTATTAGAAAAAGGTAAAACACCCAGTGAGGCCCTATTGGGTGCAGCTGAAGAGTTTGCCATAGAGTGTGCAATCCTCAAAGTTATGGGTTCAGAAACATTGGATTATGTAGTGGATGAGGGCGTACAGACTTTTGGAGGATACGGCTTTTCAGCAGAATACGTAATGGATCGCGCATACCGCGATGCGCGAATCAACAGAATATTTGAGGGGACAAATGAAATTAACCGCATGTTGATTATCGATATGTATTTAAAAAGAGCAATGAAAGGACAGTTAGATCTAATGACGCCGGCCTCAAATGTTCAAAAAGAGTTAATGGAAATTCCGGATTTTGGCGATGAGGAACAAAGCTTGTTTTCAGAAGAAAAAAAGTTGATTGCTAACGCAAAAAAAGCCGGGTTGATGTGTGCGGGTTCTGCGGCTCAGAAATACATGCAAAAATTGGCTGATGAGCAAGAAATTCTAATGGCTTTGGCCGATATGGTTATTAAGATTTATGAAGCTGAATCTGCAATATTAAGAGCAGAAAAATATGTGGGGATTCACGGTGAAGAAAAGGGGCAATTGAGAACAGACCTCGCCAAAGTTTGCCTTTATGATG
The DNA here is from genome assembly GCA_965267555.1 of Cytophagales bacterium. GTDB lineage: Bacteria > Bacteroidota > Bacteroidia > Cytophagales > CCMP332 > CCMP332. Next base: position 118,923 of record OZ254083.1, read on the forward strand.
CCATGGATGAAATCAATAAAGCTGGCAAAACAGTGATTAACGCATTTTCCGAAGGTGATATGTTGCGAATGATGCTTTTGGGATTGAAACGGTTTACAAAAACACCCCCTTTCAATGCAATTAAAGCCCGAAGGAGAATAGCAGACTATCTCATTAAGGAAAACTCCTATCAATTAGATTAAAACACAAGCCCCTTAGGGGGCTTTTTTTATTGTATAATGAAGGGCTTCCTAATTGTTGTATTATTACTTTCCGTTTGAAGAAAATACAATCCGTTTTTTAAATCAGTAAGCTCAATTTTTGATTCTCCACCTCTTAATATTCCTTTTTGAACTTCAAGACCTTTTTCATTAAAAATTTTATAGGATAAATTAATATCGCTTACCAATATGTTTAATGCTCCTTTGGTGGGGTTAGGATAGATCAACAAATAATTATCCCTTTCTGATTCCAGGCCATCACATATGAGCATAATAACAAATATAGAATCATAATTTGCACAGCCATTGCTGTCTGTCACAGTACATGCCGCCCAGCCCGAACCATTTAATACAAATACTGAATCTGTGCTTCCATCGTGCCATAGATATGAATAACCGGGGCCCGTAGCAGAAAATGTCAATGGGAATTGATCATCGCAAATCAAGGTGTCTTCATTGCCAAATTCTATTACAGGAGCCGGAGTCTCAATAAGCACAACTGTATCGCTATTCTGACATCCGTTTTGGTCGGTAACTGTTGCTGAAAAGTTTCCTCCATTTCCAAAATAAGTGGATTGTCCTGTGCTTCCATCCAACCACAATACATTGGCCCATCCTGGACCGGCATCAAACATAATACTGTCTCCCTCACAAAAAGACCTGTCTGGACCGAGGTTTATTTGAGGTATACTATCCACAACTAAAGTCTGAAATACAGAGTCTGCGCAGGAGTTACCAATTGCTATAAGCTTTATATTATAGGCTCCGGCAGAATCAAATAAATATGTGAAGCCAGAGTCTGAACTAACAAATTGATTGTTTATGTACCATTCCAAAGACTGCGCATTGGTACTCGTACTTTGAAAAAAAGCTGAATCATTTTGACAAATATTGCCAGGTGTTAAATTGAATGAAGCCGCAGCATTACAGCAAGAGGTAACTGTCAATTGATTTGCTAATGTAAAGGTGTTGGTTGGTGTTGTCGTTGGGCCCGAATTTAAATAAGCAGTCGAGCTTATGGTATATGTACCTGCCGGCACATTGCCCAGGTTGGCTGTGTGAGTAGGAAAACTAATTACAGGTAAACATATTCCTGAAGACTGATAATAAACACCGATATCAATAGTGTTACTGGAAATGGTATAATTAATACTATCAAAAGAGAAATTTCCACAGCCTAATTGACACAGAGCAGTAATATTGGTACTTGTGCAGGACGTGGCCGTACCCGGTGCATTTATTCCGGTTATTAATAAGTTTTGTGACATTCCGTAATGGCTTAGGATTGTTAAAACGGGCACTAGGATGGCCTTTTTCATACTATTTAAGGATTTCATGACGATTATATCATCGAAATTTACAACAAATAATGGATCATTTATTTTCCATAAATGCAATCGTCGAATCCGCCACTCCGAATTGCTTATTTATCTCAATATCAGGATTAATCTGCTTAAGCGCTATTTTTATAATCGCCATATGATGAGTCGTGTGTTCGTATAGGTAGTGTAGCTCTCTGTAAAAAGAACTTGTAATATTGAATCTTTCAGAATTCTGCTCAAGTGTCAAATCATAGTCTTTAATTGGTTCTTTCAGCCATTGAATTATTTTATAAGCCAATTCATTTGCGAAGTCTTTTTGTTTTTCAAGCCTCTTGTCGCGTTTTCTTAAATCATAGGAAAGGCTGCCTTCTGTCACAGAATTCATTAGAATAAGGTAAAATTCCAAAATATGACGATAATGCTGCCCAATAGAGGCATTTGACAATATTTCTAGGCCCTGAGAATATTCAATATCGCTTAAAAAATTGATTTGATGAATTAAGTCCTTTAACTGAATTATATTTTTATTCCTAAGTTCTTCCATCGAAAATCCAAACTAAATTCAAATATGCCCTCCTGTTGATTTGTCTAAACTTTGACAATACCTAAATTACAATAGAAATATAATTGTCAATACAAAGCGGAGAGAATGGAACATGTTGTAATTATAGGCAATGGAATCACTGGAGTAACTACAGCAAGATTTATTCGAAAACAAAGCGATAAAAAAATCACATTAATCTCTTCGGAAACAGAGCATTTTTTTTCCAGAACGGCCCTGATGTATATTTATATGGGGCATATGAAATATGAAAACACCAAACCCTATGAAGATTGGTTTTGGTCTAAAAACCGTATAAACCTTGTCCATTCGCATGTCGACGAAATCAATTTTGATGAGAAAAGTCTTCACTTAAGAAATAAATCAGAAATTCATTACGATAAGCTCGTTCTTGCATTGGGTAGCAAGCCAAATAAATTCGGCTGGCCCGGACAAGATTTGAAAGGTGTTCAGGGTTTATACAGTTATCAGGATCTTGAATCCATGGAGAATCATTCCAAAAACTTAAAAAAAGCAGTCATTGTGGGTGGCGGCCTGATAGGGATTGAAATGGCCGAGATGTTCAAATCACGAGAAATTGATGTTACTTTTTTAGTGAGAGAGGATAGTTTTTGGAACAACGTATTGCCCTCAGGAGAGTCTTCTATGATTAATCGTCATATTGAAAATCATCAAATAGACCTTCGGCTCAATACAAATCTCCTTGAAATAATTCCCGATGAAAATGGAAAATGCAAAGCAGTTAAAACGGATAAAGATGAAATTATTGAATGTGGCTTTGTTGGGCTTACAGCTGGTGTCTCCCCAAATATTGAATTCTTAAAAAACTCCGACTTAAATACCGACAGAGGTATCCTGGTAGATCATTATTTCCAGACCAATATTGACGATGTTTATGCTGCAGGCGATTGCGCTCAATTTATCGAGCCGCCAAATGGAAGAAGGCCAATAGAACAGGTCTGGTATACCGGTAGAATGCATGCTGAAATAGTGGCCATGAATATTTGTGATATGAAGAACCCTTACCAGCCCGGGCCTTGGTTTAATTCTGCAAAATTTCTTGATATTGAATACCAAACTTATGGGATGGTTTTGCCTGACTACGGTGAAAATGAAACCGGGATTTACTGGGAGCATGAAGATGGTACAAAATGCATGCACCTTGTTTTTGATAAAAAGTCTCTGGTAGTAAAAGGCATCAATCTTTTAGGCATCAGGCATCGGCATGACATTTGGGATAAATGGCTCAGAGAAAAAAAGACCGTATCCTATGTATTGGAAAATATTCAGAGCGCCAATTTTGATCCTGAGTTTTTTAATGTATATGAAAAAGAACTGGTCAGAGCTTTTAACAAATCATATCCTGAGCACAGTGTAAAAATTAAACATAAAAAGCGCTTTCTGGAAAAAATTGGATTTTAAATGATAAAAGCAATAAAACTAAGCGGGCTTGTACTTTTCTTAACGGGGCTAATTCTTTTTATAAGTACCTTTTTTCTAGGGTATTATAAAATTGATGAAAAAATCATTGAAGAATTTGTGTCTTCTAAACCCGCTCAGGAGGCTATGCTTAATTCAAGCCGGGCTTTTCTCAACCAAAAAATAAGCTCTCCATTTTTATTTGTTTCGAGGCTTTCTTCAGCAATTGAAAAGTCAAATAATGAAATTCTTTCAAAATATAGTTTTAAAAAAGACCAGCTGGATGAACTGATATCGCCCTATGAGAATGATAAAAAGATTGTCTTTAATCTGAATAAAAGCATTGATGAAGCCTTGAAGAATGACCCTAAAAAAGACTATAAAAAAGAGAGTTTTACAGAATATGGTTCCTGGTTGGATCAAAAAGAATATTCAAATATTGGCAAACTAAAGGAAGATATTCAAAACGTTATTCAAAATATAGAACAATATAAGATTATCAAAGAATTCGGCTTTGATAAATACTCTAGAAAAAGTCTATTGTATTCTTTAAGTAAAGCTTCCAACCAAAGTCCTGTAAGTTCTAATCCAGTGCTATTTATCATCCTTACCTATGGCTTATGCATAATTGGTGCATTGATGTATATAATGCCGAAGTTAGACAGCCACCCAGGTATTAAAAACGATCATATTTTTCACAGGGCTATGAGCAATGTTGGTTGGTTAGGGGTAATAACCGGTTCTTTTTTAATCCTGTTTTATGTATTTCTTTACTATTTTCCTGAATACATGACTTCCTGGATTATTATGGTTGACCCGATAAGCCAATTTATTAAGAATGCAGATGCCGGGAGGTTTTTTCTGTATGGATTTATCTATACCCTTTGTATACTGATAATGGGTGTACGTATGCTCATTAAATACCGGCATAGCCGATACCAAATAATTAGAACTTTTTCTGTGATGTTTTTTCAAACAGCTTTTGCCTTTCTTATTCCCGAAATCCTTTTGCGCCTAAACAAACCTTATTTTGACTTTAAAAATATCTGGCCTTTGGATTATGACTTTTTCTTTGGCAATGAGTTAAACACATTGATTGAAAGTGGTGCTTTAGGTATTTTTATGCTTTTCTGGGGCATTGCATTAATCCTAATCGCAGTTCCTGTTTTTGTGTTTTTCTTTGGTAAAAGGTGGTATTGCTCCTGGGTTTGCGGCTGTGGTGGTTTAGCAGAAACCTTGGGAGATCCTTACAGACAACTTTCAGATAAGTCGCTTCGCGCATGGCAAATTGAGCGCTATATGATTCACGGGGTTTTGGTATTTGCAGTAATTATGACCGCTGCTGTTTTATATACCTTTTTTACAGGAGACTCCGAGCTACTGGGAATTAACTCATATTCCATCAGAGAAACCTATGGTGCCTGGATTGGAGCAGGCTTTGCCGGCGTGGTTGGTACCGGTTTTTACCCTCTAATGGGCAACAGGGTTTGGTGTCGGTTTGGTTGTCCCCTCGCTGCCTACCTCGGTATCGTACAAAAGTTCAAATCGCGATTCCGAATTACCACCAATGGTGGACAATGTATTTCCTGTGGCAATTGCAGCACTTATTGCGAAATGGGAATAGACGTGCGATGGTATGCGCAACGCGGTCAAAACATTATTCGCTCATCTTGTGTAGGTTGTGGTGTTTGCTCATCAGTGTGCCCAAGAGGCGTATTAAATCTGGAAATGAAAGATGAAGAAGGCAGGTACAATAAACCAATATTAATTGGCATGGATAGAGCTGAAATAGCGGTCAAATAGCAATTGCCAGTACAACAAAGTTTATTTCTGCAGCCCCTGCCTTTAAAACTGTTTCTGCAAGGGACTCTAAGGTAGAACCTGTGGTCACCACATCATCCAAAATAATTATTTTTTTGTCTTTGATTTTTTCCTGATCGATAGCCGAAAAAATAGTTTTGACATTCTCCCACCTTTCTTTTCGGTCCATTTTTGTTTGTGTTTTTGTGTTCTTTACCCGAATTACCGACTGTGTATCGAGGTTTATTCCAGTACTTTCCGAGAACCCCATTGCAATTTTTTCACTCTGGTTAAATCCTCTTAATTTTTCTTTCTTAGGGTGAAGTGGCACGGGGATAACTGAATCAAAAGAAACAGAATTATTTTCTAAAAAACATTTACCCATGCATTTCCCAAGAAATTCGGCTAATTCTTTATTTCCTTTGTATTTTATTTCCATTAAAATCCTCTTGATGCTCAAGGATTTGTCGTAACGCAGGTAGGCATAGCATTGTCTTACTTCCACTCTTCCCCAAAACCGGGATTTGAACACATTGATTTCCGGGTCATTCCAGCTTATTACTGGTAATAGCAACTGACAATTGATACACAAATGTATTTCGCTTTGGTGCAATGCTGCCTGGCATACTGTGCAGTTTCTTGGGTATAGTACATCCAAAAAGCCCTTGTAATAATTGGAGAAATGATCCAGTAAATTCATGAATGCTAATTTCCACAATTCCTCATTTTCTTGTGTTTCTGTTTATATATTCGCAATAGCTCTTTACACATTTGTCAATGGATGGCCTGGAAAGTGAATGGAATTTATTAGTTGATCGGATTGAATCCATGATCGGTAAAAAACCTGCAGACCTCAATGCTGTTCTGTTTTTAATAGGCGTTCAGGAATTAGGGAAGGGGCCGCTAAATTTTAGCAAAGAGCAAAAACAGGATTTATTGCATATTGCGACTTGTAAACTTTTAAGCTTAAATGGCTATTATATACTATCGGGTATTGATAATGATGGTTGGCCTCATTGGGAAAAAACTGGCTCTATACCAAAGTTTACCCTAAAGGAGCAGGAAGTGCTTCTCAAACAAAATGCAATTCTATATTTCAAAGAATATTTCAAATGAAAATAATAACCTATAACGTAAATGGAATTAGAGCCGCCTTAAAAAAAGGCTTTTTATCATGGGTCAAATCCGCGGATCCGGATGTTTTATGTTTGCAGGAAGTAAAAGCAAATAAAGCTCAGGTTCAGGGAGAGCTTGGGCTTTTTGAAAATCTTGGATATCACATTTATTGGCATGAAGCTGAAAAAAAGGGATACTCGGGGGTCGCTATACTTTCAAAAGTTAGGCCAAATCATGTAGAAATTGGTTGTGGAATAGCTGATTTTGACCAGGAAGGGCGTGTAATTAGAGCTGATTTTGATGATGTTTCGGTTATGTCACTATATATTCCATCCGGAAGCAGTGGCGATGAACGACAAGATTACAAAATGCATTGGTTAGCGGAGTTTTTGAAGTATGTGAAATCCTTAAAAGAGGAAATACCACATTTACTTATATGCGGAGATTTCAATATTTGTCACACAGAAATAGACATACACAACCCAAAAGCAAATGCAAGAAGTTCGGGTTTTTTGCCCGAAGAAAGACAATGGTTAAGTGATTTTCTTGGCCTGGGATTCATTGATAGTTTCCGTCATTTTAACAAAGAACCACACAATTATTCCTGGTGGAGCTATCGGGCAAATGCACGAAACAAAAACCTCGGTTGGAGAATTGACTATAACATGGCTTCCTCACAAATGAAGGCTCGCTTAAAAAAAGCAGCAATTCTAAATAAGGCAATTCACTCTGATCACTGTCCGGTACTTTTAGAAATCAACTAAAACTCATACTTTTGATACTGCTGATTACTTTTCGGGTAAACTAAACATATATGAAGCTAAGTGCTATTGCCCTTTTTCTTATCTTATTATTGTGGGCATGCAACTCTTCGGAAAATGAAACGAAAGAAGTTGCGGCTAATGAATTAATCAAAACGAAAGGCGACCGGTTTTATGGGGGCGTGTTCAATTTGAATGAAACGGAATATGTGAAATCATTGTACCCTCCAAGTATTAAAGATGTTGTTTCTGCAAGAGTGGCCACTCTGGCCTATGAAGGACTTTTTAAATTTAACCAATCCAATTTAGAAATCGAGCCGTGCCTTGTAAGTGATTATGAAATAGACAGCATCGGTAAGGTGTACACATTTACACTTAAAGACAGCGTGTTTTTTCATGATGATCCCGTCTTTGAAGGTGGAACAGGAAGAATGTTAAAGGCTGAAGATATCCGTTTTTGTATTGAAAACTTATTAACTAAAAGTTCATATAATACAGGGTCAAGCATTTTGCTGGGGACCATCAAAGGGTCGGAGGAGTTTTTTCAAAATTCTGAAAATCAGGATTTTAGACAGGGATTAGAAGGCATTAAGGTTTTAGATGATCTGCATTTTAAAATAACTCTTGAGAAACCGGATGTATTATTCCTTCAAAAACTAGCCAGGCAAGAGCTCTTTATTTATCCTCCCGAAGCTTTTCACAAATACGGTTTGGACCTTGCCAAACACACTGTAGGAACAGGTGCTTTCTATTTGACAAAGGTCAATGAAGGTTCTTCATTTGTCTTTAGTAAAAATCCGAGATATCACGGTAGGGATGCATTTGGAAATAAGTTGCCTTTTTTAAACCAGGTTGTGGTCAGTTTTATTCAAAACAAAAAAAGTGAATTGCAACTTTTTATCGATGGCAAGCTTGATATGGTATATCGCCTCAATAAAGATTATTTCAAAGAAGTAATGGAAGACCGCTATGAATTGAGTGGAGGTGACTTTTCCAGATATCAATTACAACAAAGCGCGGAAATGATGACTCATTTTCTTGGCTTTAATAACCAAAATGAAATATATCAAAATCAGGATTTAAGAAAAGCCATTTCATTTGCGGTTAATAGAGAAGACATATTGGATTTGGCATTGCAAGGTGAAGCCTATGCTCCTGGAAATTTCGGAATTACACCGCCCTGCTTTGAAAATTACAATAATGAATCTTTGAGCGGTTATAAATTCAATAAGGATTCAGCCCAATTTTATTTTAATAAATCGGGCCTTAAAGATATTTTAACTTCAAAACCCATTACTCTTTGGCTAAATTCGGATGGCTCAAGAAATACACACATTGCTGTAGCAGTAAAAAATCAGTTGAAAAAAGTATTGAATATTGAGCTAAAACTGGAAATCGTTCCCTTATCCGTTTTGCAGGAAAAAATAATAGACGGAACAGCCGGTTTTTATAAAATAGCCTGGTTAGCCGATGTTCCCAGCCCTAAAAGTTTTCTCACCCTGTTTTATGGCAAACATTTAACGGATAACGGTGTCTATCCAAATTTTATCCGGTATGAAAACAAGGCCTTTGACCAATTATTTGAGCTGGCTTCACAAAGTGTTGACCTTAAAAAAGCCAACGAGTTGTTTTTAAGTGCAGAGCGAATTATCCTACAATCAAGCCCGGTCATTGTATTGTGGTATGATGAAGGCTACAGACTTTTACAACCTTACATAAAAAACTTTCCCAACAACCCAATGCAATATCGTAACTTCAACGAAGTTTATTTTGTAAAACCTGAAACTTTAGAGAGATCTAAATTGTAATTTTAGTTTAAAGGACTATTATGTCGAATAATGGAGGTTTTGAAAGAATTAGTGATCAACTCAGGGAGTATAAAAGAAAATACTTTCTCAATGCCCTCATACGAGGTTTACTCCTTTTTTCGGGGTTTTCTGTTTTACTCTTTCTTTTTATCACCAGTCTTGAATATTTTGGTCATTTTTCAACACTGCTAAGAGGAGTCTTCCTTTTTCTTTTTATTGCCACCGTTTTTGGTGCCCTGATCCAGTTGATCGGCTTTCCACTTTGGAAACTAATTTATACTTCCAAAGGACTTTCAGATAAACAAGCTGCTTTGCAAATAGGTCAAGCTTTTCCCGAAATTCAGGATAAGCTGCTGAATGCTCTACAGTTACGTGAATTAAATACATCCAACAGCGATTTAATTTTAGCCAGTATTGCGCAAAGGACAGAGGAGCTAAAATGGTATCGCTTTCCCAGAGCGATCAAATTTTCTGAAAACAAGCGCTTTTTAAAATATTTTTTAGTTCCGGTCATTTTTGTTGGGATTATAGCCTTTTTTATTCCTGAACTATTCAGTGAAAGTACGGAACGCCTTATCAATTATAATAAGGAGTTTATTCCGACAGCTCCATATGAAATCAAAATATTAAATAAGGAATTGAAGTCGTTCAAAAATGAAGACTTTGAATTGCAAATAGCTTTTAGTGGCCGTGTGGTTCCCGAATCTTCCTTTATTAGCAATGGCAACAGGAGGACAAGGATGAAAAAAAATCCTGATGGTACATTTAGTTACACCTGGCGGAAAATTCAAAATAATGAGCCATTTCAAATTTCTGCAGGTGGCTTTTTAAGTAATACATATACTATAGAAGTTTTAGGTAGACCCGAACTTTCTACTTTCGAGCTTTTAATCAATTATCCTAAATACACTGGGCTTGAAAATCAAAACTTGAAAAACATTGGCGATCTCAGTGTTCCCGAAGGGACTACCATTAAATGGTTACTGCAAACACAAGAATCTAAATCGATTGACTTTCAAGTAAATAACAGCCCCGAGATAGAGGCAGCACCAATGCTAAAAAATCAATGGTCCTATGAAAAATTAGTTAAAAACTCTTTTGACTATAGCATTTCTTTAGAAGGTGGCCAAGGTTTGAAAAGAGAGATATTAGGGTATAAAGTTGAAGCTATTGCGGATGCATACCCGGGTATTTCAGCAAATCAGGTATACGACAGCGCGCTTTACAATTTTGCTGCCGTTGGCGGTAATATAATTGATGATTATGGGTTTACGGGTTTGACTATTTTTTTCAATGTTTTTGATGAAAATCGCGCTTTAATAAACCAGGGTTCAATTCCTGTTGAACTAAGTGCAAATCTCAGAAAGCAAAACTTCTTGTATAACTGGGATTTAAAGAATATCGATCTTAAAAGCGGGCATCGATTAGAATATTTTTTGCAAGTTGTTGATAATGATGGCTTTAATGGTCCAAAAAAGACAAATTCAAAAACTTTTTTAATTAATGTCCCTTCCGATGATGATATAAAAAACGCCTTGCGTGAAAATTCAAAATCGCTTCAGGGGGAGATGTCAGCAATTCAGGAAGAAGCCAAAGAATTAAACGAAGAGCTTAAAGAAATAATGGATGAAACGAAGTCCAAAAAATCACTCGAGTGGAAGGATAAAAACAAAATTGATCAGGCCCTAAAAAAACACGAAGCCTTAAAAAAAGAGTTGGAAAAACTTAATAATCAGCTCGACAAGAATACAAAGACTAAAAAACGCTTTGAAGAAAGCAATGAAAATATTCAGAAGAAAACCGAATCTCTAAAAGACTTAATGAATGAAATTCTGGATGAAGAAACCAAGAATTTATTAAAGGAGCTACAAAAACTTTTGGAAGAAAAAGGAGATAATCAGCAGATTCAAAATAAGCTTGAGGATTTGGAAAACAAAAGTTACAACCTGGAAAAAGAGCTGGATCGCGCCATTGAATTGTTCAAACAGCTTCAGTTTGAAGATCGCATGAACAGCGCCATTGAAAAACTCGAAGAATTGTCTGAAAAGCAAGAGGAGTTAGCAGAAAAAACAGAAGATAAATCGCTGAAAAACAGTGAGCTACAAGAAAAACAAGAAGAGATAAATAACGAATTTGATAAACTAAAAGAAGAGCTAAATGAATTAAAAGAACTCGATGAAAGTATGGATAACCCCAATAATATGGACGACACCAAAGGCGAACAAAACGAAATTGAAGAATCGCTAAAGGAGAGTTCTGAACAATTGGATAAAAATAAAAACTCGAAAGCCAGTGAAAGCCAGAAAAAATCATCGCAGAAAATGGACGAACTGGCCAAAAAGATGTCAGAGTTTATGATGAATATGTCTTCTCAGTCCTTAATGGAAGACATGAATAATCTGCGACAAATTCTGGAAAACCTAATTACACTTTCTTTTGAACAGGAAGACTTAATGGATGCGTTTAAAAAAGTTAACCAATCTGACCCGAGATACGTAGAACTAGGACAGGAGCAGTTAAAATTAAAAGACGACGCCAAAGTAATAGAAGATAGTCTGCTTGCCCTTGCTAAAAGGGTCTTTCAAATTGAGTCTTTTGTAACGAGAGAAGTCAATGAAATGAATGAAAATATGGAAGATGCTCTCGAAGCTATTAAAGATCGAAAAAATGGCCTTGCTGCAGGAAAACAGCAATTTGCAATGACATCAATTAATAATCTTGCGCTAATGCTCAATGATGTTTTGAAACAAATGCAGGAACAAATGGCCTCACAAATGTCTGGAGAGCAAATGTGTAATAAACCAAAAAAAGGCGGCAAACCTTCCATGTCTATGCTTCAACAGTCTCTTAATCAGAAAATTAGAGAATTAAAACAAAGTGGAAAACAGGGCCGAGAGCTTTCTGAAAGTCTGGCAGAACTAGCAAGAGAACAGGAAGAGCTTCGACAAATGCTTGAAGGCATGGGCAGTGGAGAGACACAATTGGATGAAAATGCACAAAAGAAACTCAAAGATCTAGAAAAGATTATGGAAGAATCCGAAAAGGATTTGGTACATAAAAGACTAACCCAAGAATTATTGCAAAGACAGGAAGATATTCTAACACGTTTACTTGAGTCTGAAAAAGCACAAAGAGAACAGCAACTAGATCCAACCAGAGAGTCGCAGACGGCAGATGAAATAGAATTGGTAAGGCCTCCGGATTTGGAAAAATATTTTAGAGAAAAAGAAAAACAAACAGAATTGTTAAAAACCATTTCACCTTTTCTTAATTCTTATTACAGAGAGCAGGTGAATGAATATTTTGAAAAAATATATGAATAGCTTTATATTGATACATTATTTAACAGGTGTAAAATGAACTCTATGTCTATCGAATTCCCATCAATTATCGATAACATAAGAATCGTTGAAAGTTTCATAGACAATGCAAAGTTGAAGCTGAACTTTAACGATGATATTTATGGCAACATAATGGTTTCCGTAACGGAGTCTGTTAATAATGCCATTGTTCACGGCAATAATCTTGATAAAAACAAAAAAGTGGTACTATCACTTGACTACGATGATAGTCTTTTGAAATTTAAAGTAAAAGATGAAGGCCATGGATTTGATTATCATCATATTCCGGACCCAACCAACCCGGAAAATATTGAAAAAGTTAGCGGCAGAGGTATCTTCTTAATGAAACACCTCTGTGATGAAGTTAACTTCTCTACCGAAGGCAATGAGGTGGAAATGGTTTTCTATTTTGACGAGTAATATCCCAATTCACTTTTTTTACGAAGACACTTCGTATAGAGTTCAGAACCAAAACCAAATTAAAAAATGGTTAATGGCTGTATTGGAACAAGAAAATGCCACTGTCGGAAATATTAATTTTATCATTTGCTCCGACAATTACTTATTGAAAATCAATCGGCAATATCTAAATCACGATTATTATACCGATATCATTACTTTTCCCTCATTTGAGCCACCTGAACCTTTTGAAGCCGATATATTTATTAGTGTTGATAGAGTCAGGGAAAATGCAGAATCTTTGAATAATGCATTTCTAAACGAATTCCACAGAGTTCTTGTTCACGGTATTTTACACCTTTTGGGTTTTGATGATAGCAGCGAAGCGGTGAAACAGGAAATGCGGAAAAAAGAGGATAGCTGTTTATCTTTGCGTGATTTTTAAGGGTTCCACGTGGAACAATGCTTTTCATGGCAGGTGTTTCACGTGAAACATATAGAATAAATATCAGATGTTTCAAGAATATGATGTAATAGTAGTAGGAGCGGGGCATGCCGGGTGTGAAGCAGCACATGCGGCGGCGAAAATGGGATCAAAGGTCATGCTAATTACAATGAATATGAACACCATTGCTCATATGTCTTGTAACCCAGCAATGGGGGGTGTGGCAAAAGGTCAAATAGTTCGCGAAATTGATGCACTGGGTGGAATGTCTGGAATTATATCTGATTTATCCATGATTCAATTTAGAATGTTGAATAAATCAAAGGGTCCTGCTATGTGGTCTCCACGCACACAAAACGACCGGATGAAGTTTGCAGAACATTGGCGGCTCGCCCTGGAAAACAACCCAAACATAGATATGTGGCAGGAAATGGTTTCAGGGTTTATTGTACAAGGAGAAGAAGTTAAGGGTGTCAAGACTGGCATGGGTCTTGAAATTCGATCAAAAACAGTTATTGTAACCAGTGGTACTTTTTTAAACGGTGTAATTCACATTGGTGAAAAACAATTTGGTGGCGGACGAGCAGGTGAAAGGGCATCGCGAGGAATTACTGAAGAACTTATAGAATTTGGTTTTTCTGCCGGGCGTATGAAAACAGGCACCCCGCCACGCATCGATGGTCGAAGTCTGGATTATTCCAAAATGGAAGAACAAAAAGGCGATCTCATGCCTTCAAAGTTTTCCTTCTCAAACACAAAACCATTATCCGTACAACGCTCTTGCCATATAACCTATACTAACCCTAATGTCCATGAGGTATTAAGCGAGGGCTTTGAGAGGTCGCCTATGTTTAATGGTAGAATTAAGGGAATTGGACCAAGGTATTGCCCCTCTATTGAAGATAAAATCAATCGCTTTGCCGAACGCGACCGACATCAAATTTTTGTAGAACCTGAAGGTTGGAATACAGTTGAAGTATATGTAAATGGTTTTTCCACTTCGTTGCCGGAAGATGTTCAGTTCAGGTCAATTAGAATGATTCCCGGATTTGAAAAAGCAAAAATGTTCAGACCTGGTTATGCCATTGAGTACGATTTTTTTCAGCCTACACAACTTAAATCCTCATTAGAAACCAAAATAATTAAAAATCTATTTTTCGCCGGACAAATAAACGGGACTACGGGATATGAAGAAGCAGCCTGTCAAGGGTTGATGGCCGGAATCAATGCTCATTTAAAAATAAATAACAAAAGTGCCTTCACCTTAAGCCGATCTGAAGCTTATATGGGTGTGCTTATTGATGACCTCATTAATAAAGGCACAGAGGAGCCGTATAGAATGTTTACCTCTCGGGCAGAGTATCGCCTTTTACTAAGACAAGATAATGCTGACATAAGACTTACGCCCATAGGATATCAATTAGGCCTCGCCGATGAAAATAGAATGAAAGCCGTTGAAGAAAAAAATAAATGGGTTGAGCAGCTATTGTCTGAAATTAAAAACACAAAGCTCAGCCCGGAAGAAATTAACCGGGTGCTGAAAGATTTAAGTTCCGCTGAAATCAAAGAAAAGACCAATTTGGAAAAACTAGTAAAAAGACCAAATATTGATTTAAGCAGTCTTGGTGAAAAAAACACTTCTGTTAGTCGGCTTATTAACACTTATCCGACAGAAGTAGTAGAACAATCTGAAATACTAATTAAATACGACCATTATCTTGAAAAAGAAAGAACCTTGGCTAATAAGTTAAAAGATATGGATAATTTAAGAATTCCGGATAATTTTAATTACGGTAACTTATCGGCCTTGTCAGCTGAATCAAGGGAAAAATTAAAACAACATCAACCAGAAACCCTGGGTCAGGCAAGTCGCATATCCGGTGTTTCTCCAGCAGATATTTCTGTTTTATTGGTTCATTTAAAGAAATAACTCCTTGAATATCAAATGTTTATACCTGTTATTGGTAATCTTCACACTTTCATGTGCTAATATAAAACCTCCTACAGGTGGCGAAAAAGACCTGGACCCTCCTATCTTATTGAGGTCTATTCCGGAGCACAATAGCACAAACTTTAAGGGTGATGAAATAACCCTTTTTTTTAATGAACAAATAGAAACAAAAGGACTGATTAATGAGCTGATAATAACGCCCGATGATAACATCCAAATTAAAGAATCGCCCAGAAAGAAATCACTAACTATACGTCTTAAAGATACACTTCGTCAAAATACGACCTACAATCTAAATTTTGGAAATAGCATCGTTGATATCACTGAGAGAAACCCAAGCCAAAATGCCGTTATAGCATTTTCTACAGGTCCGGATATAGATACCGCATTTATAAAAGGTATTGCTTTAGATATGTTTACTCAGGAACCGCTCAAAGATGTTATTGCGGTATTACAACCTTTAAATGATACCATTGATATTCAGAAACACCGCCCTGCCTATTTATCAAGAGTTGATGAAGAGGGAAATTTCACAATAAATAATTTGCCACAGAAGTACTTTCGTTTATACGCCATCAAAGATGACAATGGAAACCTGATCTACAATATTGGAAATGAGAAAATAGCAATGTATTCGGATAGTATTTTGCCCTCTTATCTAGATACAGCATATCAATTGTTTTTGAGTGCCCAGGATACCCGGCCCTTTAGGTTGTTATCAGCAAGACATCATTACAATTACAGCACATTTTCATTTAATAAGGGCGTATATGATTATCAATTAGGGGTAGACAGTATGTTTTCATATTTATCGAGTAAAACGAAAAGCCTCAATATATTTCACCCTTTCCAGATAGATGATTCCTTAGCCATTAGTATTAAAGTCACCGATTCAAGTACCTATACAATTGATTCAACCCTTTATTTAAAGAAAGACTTTTTGTCCGATACGCTTAAACCCGAGTTTTCAATTGGAATAGAACCAAAAAATGGTGATGTTGAAATTATTCCGGATACAATCCGTTTGAGCTTTAATCTTAGACTCAATGCCTTTCAGCTTGATTCAACGCTTATCGTTACAGAACAAAAAGACAGCGTATTGATAAGTAGTTTAGATTATGGTAAACTCAATGACCTCTCCTTCTTCATTGTCAATCCTAAACCAAAGTCTAAAAACATAGAAATTCGGATTTTACAAAGTGACATTAGGTCATTGTACAATGATACCATTAGAAATATTAAACTGTTTTACAATATACCGCGTGAAGAAAAATTTGGGCAAATAGATGGAGAGGTAAGATCAGATTATAATCATTTGATTTTACATGTAACAGATTTAAAAGGAAATACGAAAAGAGAACTTTTTCTTGAACCTGGCCCTTTTTCGATTCGCTATTTGAATCCCGGAACATATAAGCTCAGACTTATTCACGATGAAAATAATAATGGGGTTTGGGATAAAGGAGATCACTATGAGAATATCCAACCCGAAAAAGTCGTAATATTCAAAGAAGATATTTTGATAAAGGCTAACTGGATTGTACAGGATAAGATATTAACAATTAAATAAAATAGTTGTGCAAAAATCTGTTAATAGAAAGTAATTTATGAACACTATTAAATACAATTTCGTTGAAACAGATAATATGTCTCCAATGGTATGAGACATTTCGCAATAAGTGAGACTTACATTGTTGATATAAACAAAGCAAGGCAATTAAACTTACAAACAAGCGTATTTAAAGCATACAATAAAGAAAGTGTGAATAAGATATAAATTATTGATTATCAGATATTTAATAAAATATATTTTGTGGATAAAGAAATATTAATTCAAGTTTAAAAACATTCTTAACTAACAAATTTAATTTTCATAATTTATCTACATATCCACCGTATAATAACAATAACAATAATTATATAATATATAATAATAATAACTAGAGTGTTAACAAAAGCGTCAATCATATTCTATAGATATTGTCTGATGACAATCTTTATTTTATTCGCCAATGTCTTATTAGCTCAGAATAACATTGTTCAGCTATCAATTGAATATTATAACAAAGGCGAATACAGCAAAGCAGTTGAATATTTTGAGGAGCTTATCAAGACAGATAAAAACATTCCATTGATTTATGACAAGTATCTTGAGTCGCTTTTGAAACTCAATGAAGAAAAGAAATCGCGGCAATTGTTGAAAAAACTAAACAGACGATTTCCTGACAATGTCAACTATCAGGTGGATGAAATTTTCCTTGAACGCAATTTTGGTGATCAAAAAAAATTCGAAGAGGAATTTGATCAATTCATTGATGATTTTACCAAGAAGAACAACAATCTTCGTGTAGTTTCTAACATACTACTCAGAAAAAGAGAATATCAATTGGCGGAAAAGTTTTTTATGGTAGCTCGAAAAAATAAAAAGAACGATTTTGCCTATGTACAGGATCTTTTAACCGTTTACAGATCTTCCGGTAATGAAAAAGGCGTGATACGGGAAAGTCTGAACCTTCTGAAATTAAATCCCCAGAATATAAATTATGCCCAGAATATTTTACAATCATTTATAAGCATTGAAAACTATCAGGAATTGGAGACCGAGCTTATTCGTTTGATGCAAAAAGATAATCAGGGGACTTATAATGAAATGCTAATATGGTTGTATATCCAAATTAAGCAATTCGATAAGGCCTTTGTTCAGGCACGTGCCTTAGATAAGCGCTTCGATTTAATGGGAACAGAACTTTTAAAGCTGGGCCAAATAGCCTTTAAAAACAAAGACTATGAAACGGCGGTGAAAATATACGAGTATATTATTGAGAGGTATCCGAAAAGTGTGAATTACGCTTTCGCTAAACAAAAACTAATAGAAACACGCGAGGAAATAGTTAAGAATACCTTTCCTGTTGACCTTAGCCAAATAAAAACACTTATAAATGAATATTCGGATTTAGTTGAAGAGTTGGGTTTGAGGAGAAATACAGCTGAAGCAATGAGAAAAATGGCCTTGCTATATGCCTTCTATCTTGAAGATCATGATACTGCCATCAGCATTCTTAGCAAAGCGATAAAAATACCAAGAACCTCATATTCTTTTGTCGGTTCCTGCAAGTTGAGTTTAGGCGATATTTATTTACTTAAAAACGAACCATGGGAATCTATTTTATTGTATTCACAGGTGGATAAAGCATACAAAGACCAGGCGATTGGGCATGAAGCCAAACTGAAATTAGCAAAAATGTATTATTACAAAGGCAATTTTGAACTGGCTCAAAGCAACCTTGACATATTAAAACTGGCTACATCCAGAGTCATAGCAAATGATGCCATGGACCTCAGTCTTTTAATTCAGGACAACCTCGCACTTGATACATCGGGAGAAGCACTGTTTAAATTTGCAAAAATTGACCTTTTAACCTTTCAAAAAAAGTATGACTCGGCCATTTACAATTACCGGGATCTGTTAGTGGAATTTCCCAATCACAGCTTAAGCGATGAAATATTTTGGAATATGGCTCAGATAAACATTAGAATAGGCAATATTTCCGAGGCCCTCGACAATCTTGATAATATTCTCAATTTATATATGGATGATATTTATGGCGATGATGCGCTATTTTTAAAAGCGGATTTATTTGAAAATTATCTGGATAGGGAAGAAGATGCCATGGAGATCTATAAGGAAATCCTTTTTCAATTTCCGGGTAGTATATACAATGCTGAAGCTAGAAAGAGATTTAGATCCTTAAGAGGGGATTACCAGTAATTATATTCCGAGTATTCTTTTCCCTTGTTTGAAAACGATGTCTTTTGGAATACCTGCCTTATTAACTCTTTCAAGATCTAACTGAAGCTCCTCGCCAACCTTACCGTAATCATTAAAAAGTTTGTTGGCTGCTTCATAATCCCCATTACCTTGTAAGACTAAAATTTTGTTTGAAAGGGCACTTATTGCGGCCTCAAAATTTTGGCGATTTACCTTGTAATAGCCACTTGTATCATCCTTTTCAAAAGCATTCATTTCCTTAAAAAAATTAAATCGTATCATATTCGCCATTCCATGAGCACTGGTGCTTCCAAAACGAATAGATCGAAAAATCCCGGCCATGAATGTCACATAATAATCCATTAAATCAGCATCCGAAAGTTCGCCCATTTCATGTAACTTAGATATCATATATAACCCGAGAATATCGGCTTTTCCTTCTTCAATTGCAGATGCTTTTTCTTTTAAGGCTCTTCTAACAGGCCCTAAACCATTGATTGTATTTTTTATTCCAAGTCCATGGGCAACCTCATGAAACATGGTATTTGCAAAAAAAGCATCAAATGTTACATTTTGCTTTTGGTCCGGGTCAATTAAAATTGTAGAAATTGGAAGCATTATTTCATCAAACTTGGCCCGCATGGCATTCTTTAATTGCAAGCGGCGTGTTCCTTTTTCCAACTGAACCCTTTCATCATTTGGTAGATTTATAGCAATGGTTTTTCCACCCGAATTACAATTTCCGGCATAGTAAACAACGTCATAGGCATTTAAATCAGAGTCAGTTCCCGGGGCTTCATTTTTATATTCCTGATCTACTGGAAGGGAGCCTTGTAAATCGGGAAGAAAAGCCGTAAACCGAGCTAGTTTATTACTCCACTCTACATCTTTTACAAGCACATAAGCCTCGTAGGCGGTTTTGTAATTGTAAAGCTGATCTTCATAGTTTTCGATTGGGCCTATGACAACATCAATGACATTGGATTTCATATCCATCCATGCAATATCGCTTTCAAAATACTGGTCGTTTAACAATGCCTCAGCCCTTAACACCAAATATTTTTTTAATCCGGGGTCTTCGGCAATTTCGGCTGCATTTTTTAGTAATTCTGATGCCTGGCTTAGCTTTTTCTGGTATGCTTCGTGATAGGGAAGCGTGTAAAGTTCACCTTCTTCATTTCTTCTAATTAATGTATATAGATCCGTTTTGGTGGAATCGTCCATTGCATTAAACTCTTCTTTTGTCATGTCGAGGGGATAAAAATTGGCCCCTTTTGGCTTTTCACCGATTTCATTTATAAATGACCTATCGGCATTTAACCGGTCCCATGGGCCATAGTTGATGTCAACATAAGCCTTGGTAACCGAATCGGCAATGTTTTCAAAAAGCTCATGTTTTTCGCCATAGGTTTGCAACCAGAAAAGCTCATCCATAATATCTGAGGCCTCAATTAAGATAGAAATAAGATTTTTCTGATCAGAGCTAAGCTTTGATAAATCGGCTTTTAATTCAACTTCTTTATAATCATTAAGTAATTCGGAAATATCCTTTGAAGGGGTATATTTAAATTCCGGCTTTTCGCTAGTATTGTTCTTATCGCCGGAACAAGCCAATAAAAACACAGCGGTGAAAAATACTAAAATTGATCTCATAATATTTTTTGAAGAATTCGGAAAATATTTTGCTCCATAATGGAATAGTCTTTATCAATTAGAAAGATTTCTTTCAATTGCGTCATTAATTTATTTTTATCTTCCTCGTTTGGAAAGTGAACACTTTTGTGGGATAAAATAAACTGCAACCTTTCATAGTCGGATTTTCCTTCAAATAGTTTTCGTGCGCGCTCATATTTTTCTTTTCCGACTCTTTCTAGAATCATTTCAACTTCGTTTTCTTTAATGATCAAATCAGCAGAAGCGCCGTATAAAAAAAGATATGCTAAAAATTCCTGGTAGTCTAGTAATTCCATTTATTGAAAAACAATTGTTTTGTGGTAAAATAACGCATTAATTGTGAAAGAATGACCTGTTTTACTCTTAGTCGACTTTGTATTTTTTAATTATTTCTTTTTTTTCTTCCCATGGAGCGGTAGTTCTTGACATTAAATCGTAAGCAAAATAAACCATAAGCAGAATGAAAAGAATCGAAACAACAACAAATACCTTCTTTTTGCTATTCATAGGCCACAAAAATAAGTATTGGAAAGGGCACAAAAAAAATCGGCTCCTAGTGGGACCGATTTTCTGGTGTGTGTTAGTAATTAGGCTTCCTTTCCTAAATCGTTTAATATTTTGTTTTGGAGTTCCAAACTACAGACTTTATAAAACCAAAAATGTTGATTTTACTCAAATGTATTTGACATGTAATATTTTTAATGATATGCGCTGATTTCAAATAATGAATGTAACATTAAAGCTTCATCGCCAATTGATATTCAAACATGAAAATTGAATTTCTGGATACTACAATAATAATCGGGTATTTTATTATTTCCCTGGCCATAGGAATAATGACAGCTGGAAAAGCTGGTAAATCAGTTCAACAATATTTTTTATCCGGAAGAAATATGCCTTGGTGGGTTTTGGGTATTTCTATGGTTGCTACCACATTTTCTGCAGACACCCCAAACCTCGTCACCGACATTGTAAGATCTGACGGCATTTATGGCAATTGGGTATGGTGGGTCATGCTTTTAACAGGCATGTTGACTGTATTCATTTTTTCACGACTTTGGAGAAGAGCAGGGCTGAATACAGATCTTGAGTTTTATGAAATCAGATACTCCGGCAAACCCGCATCTTTTCTTCGCGGTTTTAGAGCGTTGTATCTGGGGTTTTTAATTAATGTGTTTATTATGGCAACAGTCAGCCTGGCTGCCATAAAGATTTCAGGTATTTTGCTCGGCCTGTCGCCATTGCATACGGTACTAATTGCCGGAGGCATTACCGTAATATATTCAGGTCTGGGTGGATTAAGAAGTGTTTTAATCACGGATTTTCTACAATTTGTATTGTCCATAGCCGGTGCATTTCTTGCCGCCTGGTATTCATTAAAACATCCTTTGGTTGGGGGTTTGGAAAAACTGGTAAGCAATCCTGAGATATCAGAAAAGCTTTTGATCCTACCGGATTTTAGCGACCCGGCAGTTTGGGTTCCTCTAATTCTTATACCATTTGCAATTCAATGGTGGAGCACCTGGTACCCGGGGGCTGAACCCGGAGGCGGAGGCTATATTGCTCAGCGAATGTTATCAGCTAAAAATGAAAATAATGCTATGGGAGCGGTCTTTTTGTTTAACATGGCGCATTATGCCCTCAGGCCATGGCCCTGGATCGTAGTTGCTCTTTGCTCTCTTTTGGTTTTTCCAAAACTCAGTGATATTCAAGCGGCTTTTCCCGCTATAGCAGAAAGCACAATGGGGCAGGACCTTGCCTATCCGGCGATGCTGAGTTTTTTACCCACCGGAATTTTGGGTCTTGTTTTGACATCATTAATTGCTGCTTATATGTCAACCATTTCTACACACCTCAATTGGGGATCTTCATACATTACACTTGATTTTTATAAACGGTTTATCAAGCCAGAGGCTAAAGACAATGAACTTCTATTGGTGGGAAAACTGAGCACCGTGATGTTAATGGTTGTTTCTGCGATCATTGCTTTATACCTGCAAAATGCAAAGCAGGCTTTTGATTTACTTTTATTACTTGGAGCCGGAACTGGGTTAATTTACATACTTAGGTGGTTTTGGAAACACATCCATCCTATAGCAGAAATTACAGCAATGGTGGTTTCCTTTATTTTCGCATTGTATGCTGAATATTTGCACGCGATTTTTTTTGGTGAAAGTTTATTATCGTGGCAAAAACTAAGCCTGAGCGTTGGACTAACAACTTTGATCTGGTTGCTCGTGGCAAGGTATTCCGGCATGGACAAAGAAAAAGACTGGAATCGTTTTCTGAATAAACTAAACCTGAATGAAAAGGAATTGTATCAGGGAATGAAAATTAAATTAGTGGCTATGTTAGTGTCCTGCATTTGCGTTTATGCAATGTTGCTTTGCATTGGTTATGGCCTTTACCAGGATTGGCAAAATTTCAGTCTAAGCTTAAGCCTGGCACTGAGTTCTGGCTATCTTACCTGGTGGTTATGGAAACGAATAATCAGGTTTTTTTCGACTTAGCCTTTTTACTTTTTTCAGGTTTTTGTATTAGAACAGAATTACTGTTTCTTGGTCTGCGTTTGCCATATGAACCGCGCCATATTTTTCCTTTTTTGCTTTTTCTATCTCCTTTACCCATATCAAATAATTTAGTTAATAGCTTGAAGTGGAATTTCGACAGAGGTTTGATCCCATTTCATTACCAACATGGTTGTATTTGAACTTTCTTTAATTGTCATTTTAAAAACCTCCGTTTCTTCTGTGCTTTTTGTTGGAACTTTAGTCTCGGCTATATCCAGTGAATAATCGGGTTCCATTGCACCCCATTCGCCCAATTGCGAGTTAAGACGTATTATCCAAAAATCTTCATTTGGAATGGCATACATCCTGTACTTTCCGGCTTCCACCTTAACATCATTAAACATTAGCGCTTGTTTGAACTCTATTTCAGTGGCCTTATTAGCACCTAACCGCCAGTATTTTCCAAATGGAACAAGGGCTTCCTCACTTTCATTTCCAAATATCAAACGGCCTTTTTTGCTGGGCTGACAATAATTAATGTTTACTTGTACATCTTGATTTTCGAAGTGAAGTTTTGCCTCCGGGCTAGCAAGACGTGTAAAATAGAAAAAATAAGATAGGATAAATGCGGCAAAAAGTATTACTAGAATTCCAAGCCCTATTAGAATCTTTTTGATCATATTTGAATTGTTAACCGAACATTTAATTTAAGAAATTTTTCCGCATTGTCATTTGAGTTCACTAAATATCAAGCACTTGGAAACGATTACATTGTAATTGAGCCTAAGGAGAAAGGATTTTCGCCCACAGAAGAAAATGTAAGGAGAATATGTAATCGCCATTATGGAATCGGGTCTGATGGTATACTTTACGGACCTTCAATGAATGGGGATTGGCCCGAGTTGAGAATTTTTAATCCGGATGGAAGCGAAGCAGAAAAAAGTGGAAACGGCCTAAGAATATTCGCACAGCACCTATATGTCAAAGGGCATGTCAAGCAAAAAAAATTTAAAATAAAAACTGCCTCAGGGCTTGTAAATGTTATAATTGAAGACCCTGATGTCGGTTTAATAAATATCAATATGGGCAAAGCCAGTTTCAACCCAAAAGACATTCCGCTGGCCTCAGAAAACACCTGGATAAATCAAGCTTTAAAAACAAGCCTCGGAGAAGTTCACCTGACCTGTTTAAGCGTAGGGAACCCCCATGCCGTATTTTTTCCAAATAACTGGGATGAAAACCTGATACATACGCTAGGCCCCGAAATCGAAAATGATAAACTATTTCCCAAAAGAACCAATGTGCAAATGGTAAGGGTTCTGGACGAGAATCAAATTGAAATACGAATTTGGGAAAGAGGAGCAGGTTTTACCCTGGCTTCAGGTTCAAGCTCATGCGCCGCCGCATTTGCCTCGTATTATCTTAAAAAAACCGAAAATGAGATAAAAGTAAAAATGCCGGGAGGAGAAATTAACATTTCAGTATTGAATGATGGAAATATTTTAATGAAAGGAAATGTTGAGCATGTATTTGAGGGAGTATTTGGAAATTAAATAAAAAAAGCGGCCGAGGCCGCTAATTAGTTATTTAACAGTTACGTTTATCGTAGCACTCATCTGCTCTCCATAGGAATTGTGAAGTCCGTCGGCAAATTGCATGGTCAGCGTATATTCTCCAGGGTCCAGATCCAGTGTATCGCTGAGTTGCCCGGCGCCATAATGTATATGCGTATCATCGGCAGGCACAACCTCTCCTTTCGGTATAAAAGCGCCGTTAATGATAATATGGTGATGTCCTTTGTTTTTAGACAAATTCCCAGCCGGCTCTACTTCCATTCCATCTACTCCAAATTCTACAATGACCGGAGAACTAAGCTCTGCTCCATCTTCAGGGCTTACAAAATGAACGGACTGATCAGCGCTTAGCTCAGCTGCGGCACCGATTAATTCAATTTCTTCTTCCTGTACTGCACTTTCTTCAACGACTTCTTCATTGTTATTTTCACTTTCGGCTTTCTCTCCCTGGCTACAGGCAAAAAGGAATACCGAAATGCTGATAATACTTAGATACTTCAATTTCATAATCATGTGTTTTTGTTAAAATTATTATTTTTTTGGAATGAGCTTCAATGTCTCTAGTAAATATTTCCAAAACTTCTGAACAGAACTAATCTGAACTTTTTCATCGGGAGAATGTGCGCCGCGAATGTTGGGGCCAAAGGAAACCATGTCCATTTCGGGATAATGTGATCCAATAATACCACATTCAAGACCGGCATGGCATGCGTTGACATCAGGTTCATCCGTATGCATTTTTCTATACAGATCGGCCATCACATCAACAATTTTGGAATTGGGATTGGGCGCCCAGCCGGGATATGAGCCATCGAGATTCACATTGGCACTGGCTAGTTCAAAAGCGCCTTTAATATTATTGGCCAACTCCATTTTTTCTGAATCAACCGCACTTCTCGTCAGACAAAGAATTGAATATTTATTGTCTTTGATCAAGACCCGAGCAAGATTATTTGAAGTTTGGACAAGCCCGGCTATGTTTGGGCTCATTCTGAAAATTCCATTCGGACAGGCGCCTATGCTCCTTAATATTTTAAACTGAAACTCCTCATTCAGTGCTTTGTATTCATTTGAACTATTTGTTAACACAATATCCAAAGAAGAGTCGGTATCTTTATACTCATTTTTGATTATGTTTTTTAACCCCTCGAGGTCTTCTTGGAATGCCTTGAGGCTTGTTTTTTCGATTGCAATAATTGCTTGCGATTCTCGGGGAATAGCATTGCGAAGACCGCCTCCATCTATTTCACAAACTTTAATGTCGTGTTTCACAGAAAACTCCATTAACAAGCGATTCATTATTTTATTGGCATTGCCCCTGCCCAAATGAATGTCCATTCCGGAATGGCCACCGGTCAAGCCATTTACTGTTAAAGAAAAAAATGAATAGTTCGTGCCTAGCTCATCGCTTTGATATTGACCTGATACACTGATATCGATTCCTCCGGCGCAACCGATGGTCAATTCCCTGTCATCTTCAGTATCAAGGTTTAAAAGTAATTTTCCATCGAGATAGCCCGGTTTTAATTCCTGTGCACCGGTCATTCCTGTTTCTTCATCAATCGTGAAAAGAGCTTCAATTGATGGGTGTGGAATATCTTTTGATGCAAGCAAGGCCATAATGGTGGCAACACCAATGCCATTATCAGCTCCCAATGTAGTGCCTTTCGCTTTTACCCAATCATCATCCACAATCATATTTATGCCTTCTCTTTCAAAATCAAAGTCTGTATCGGCATTTTTTTGATGGACCATGTCGAGGTGGCTTTGAAGAACAACCGTTTGCCGATCTTCCATTCCCGGGCTTGCCGGTTTTTTGATTATTACATTTCCTATGTCGTCGACGATTGTTGGTAAGCCAAGGTTTTCTCCAAAAGACTTCATAAATTGAATTACTTTTTCTTCTTTTTTTGAAGGCCTTGGAACGGCATTCAAATCAGAGAAATAATTCCACAATGGCTTAGGCTCAAGGTTTCTAACTTCTGCGTTCATTGAGATATATTTATACTATTATAAAGCGTTAAATTAGAAATAAGTTTATTGAGTATTAAAATCATTTTAAATTTGTTCAATTTAATTTTCTCACATTCTTTGCAGGCCCGAACAGATCTTATTTCAAAGTTTGAAACGACTACTTTTTTTAAGTGTTTTTGCTGTTTTGTTAATCAGCCATTGTGAAATAAAAGCACAAATAATAGTAGTAGAAGCAAGACAACTCACCGATACAGCCAGTGGCTTTAGCGGCAATGCAGATTTAAATTTTAACTTCAATTCTAATACGAGTAATTCACTTTCAGGAGGCATTGGTTCTGAAATGTATTATGCATGGAAAAAAAACAGACTTATTTCTATAAATAAATACAATGCGCTCTTAAATATAGATGACGCCGAGAATGCTGCCGTAAACCAGGGATATCAACACTTTAGATATACTTACGACTTTAATTATAAATATACAGGAGCACTATTCTCCCAAATTCAAACCAACCCTGTATTAAGAATACAGCAGAGGTTTCTTCTTGGAGCTGGGCCGAGATTTAATGTTCAGCCTTATGGCGTTAATTCGCTGATGCTAGGGACCATGGTCATGTTCGAATATGAAAAAGAACTGGATACAGCAATTGTTCACCGCGATATTAGGGCAAGTATCTATCTATTCTATAAAATAAAACTCAGTGAAAATTTAAGCGCCAATTCCGTCACCTATTATCAACCCAGAATTGACCAAATAAATGACTTTCGTGTTTCAACAAGTATAGATTTTCGCATTGCGATCAATGATAAAATAAACTGGATGCTGTTGTCCAATCTTCTATATGATTCATTTCCTGTATCCGATCCCGGTATACCAAACCTTACTTACAGCATTCAAAATGCATTGAATTTTAAGTTCTGAATATTTTTTATAAATTTGGTTTATAATATAAACTACTTTATGATGAAACATAGCTGCTTACTTCTTTCAGTTTTTCTTTTTGTGGTAATCAAAACTTCCGCACAAGATTATAGCTTAAAAAACGAGCAAGTGGAAGCCATGAAAAAACTTGAATTTCTAACTGGCGATTGGGAGGGCAAAGGATGGGTTTCGATGAGACCGGAGCAATCAGAAAAATTTATACAAACAGAAAAAGTTCGCTTTAAAACAGATGGCACAAGCTTGCTTATTGAAGGACTGGGCAAAGACCCACAAAGCAATACCATTACGCACGATGCCATAGCAATTGTATATTATGATGTGCGCGAAAAGAAGTACAAATTCAACTCTCATGTAATGCAAGGATATCACGGCACATATGATGCGCTTGTAAAACAAGACACGTTTATCTGGAAGATTGAAAATCCGTATGCCGGAACGATGGTTTACACCATTACGCTAAACGAAAATGGGCAATGGTTTGAAATTGGCGAGAGAACAAAAGGGGATGAGGAAGCAGTTCAGTTTTTTGAAATGACATTAACTAAAATTAAATCACAAGAAAATGAATAAAGATCAGGAATTACAATCAAGAATTGAGTTGATCGAAGAAATGATCAATAGCACCAGGACTAATTTGTCTGGAACTAGCTTTGCTTATTTACTCTGGGGATGGTTAGTACTTGCCGCAAGTTTATCGCACTATGTACTCATGTATATTATGCATTATGAGCACCCTTATATCGCCTGGTCCTTGATGTTGGTAGGCGGAATTGTGCATTTTATTTATTCCTGGAAATATGAAAACAGAAGCGGCACAAAAAACTATTCTGACACTGCTTTGGCAGGAGTTTGGATTGCATTCATTATTTCCATCTTCTTATTATTGCTCGCTATGTATGCCATTGGCCCCACTAATGTGTACCCGATATTCATTATGCTTTATGCCATAGCTATATTTGCAACCGGATACATCATCGAATTTAAACCATTCATTTACGGTGCGGTCTCAAACTGGATTATTGCGGCTATCTGTTTATTCCAACCTTTTCAATTTCAATTGTTGCTATTGGCATTGGCAATTTTATTAAGCTATATTATCCCCGGTTATATGTTAAGAGCTAAATTTGGAAAATGAGCCTTCCAAAACTCGACCCACTTTTGCATTCAGAACTTAGGCTCAAGATAATTTCTATACTGATATCAGTAAAGGAAGCTGAATTTACTTATATCAAAAGCAAAACCGGAGCTTCTTCAGGTAACTTAAGTGTTCAAATTAATAAACTGAAAGATGCAGGATACATTAAAGTAAAGAAAGGCTTTGTTAATAATTACCCGAGAACCGATTGCAAAATCACTGTAAAAGGGCATAATGCATTTGAAAAATACGTTGCGAACATTAAAAAAATTATAGAAGACACTAACGCGTCAAAATAATTGCTTCTGGTCCTTGAATATTAATTTTTCCTTCCAATAATTTTTTTTCGGCCTTCTCAAAGTTTGCGAACTGCAATGACCACTTGCCATCAGGTAAAACAAAACTTTCTTCGGTGCCCACACCTGCAAAAAGAAATAATGCTTCATTGAATCCATTTTCATCGCTGTCTGATTTTAATGAAAAAACAAGCATGTCTGAATTCTCATCAAGAAATTTAAGTTTTCGATTGACTTCTTCTTTTGTCGGCGACCAGAATGCATCATTGCTTTTTCGAAATTGAATCAGCGATTTTATATAATTAATGGACTTTTGATTTTGTGATACTAAGGACCAGTCGATCATATTTATACTATCCGGTGACTCAAAACTATTGTGATCTCCGTACTTGGTTCTGAAAAACTCAGTACCTGCATGAAGAAAAGGAATCCCCTGTGAACACAATACAACGGTCTGTGCCAGGAGATGCATTTCTTTTAATTTCGCTTCACCATAATCTCCGGCAGAAATATCAAGTTTATCAATTAGCGTATGGTTGTCATGGCAAGACACATAATTAATACATTGTCTTGGGTTCTCGGCCCAGGCAAAATCTGCGTTATTTACTCTTGAGTAATCAATTTGAGGATGTTCACAGGCACCGGCTATGCCAAATTTAACACTGGGCTTCATGCCAGCCTTACCTGAAACAAAGCCTTTATCCTTCTCATTGGACCAATGCCCTTTCAAGCCATCCCGAATTTCATCACTAAAAGCAGATATACCCGGAATCTTTTTCATATTGGCTTTTATCCCTCTTAGCGAATCAGCCAAAGGACTGGAACCTGCCAGCCACCCCTCCCCATAAAGCAAAACACCCGGATTGAGTTCTTTAAGCTCCTTTGATATACTTCGCATAGTCGGAATGTCCATGATCCCCATGAGGTCAAAGCGGAAGCCATCGATATGAAATTCTTCCATCCAAAACTTTAATGATTCGATGATCATTTCCCTCACTTTTTCTTTTTCTGTGGCCACTTCATTTCCGCAGGCAGACGCATTTGAATAGCTGCCATCTTCATTCTGTCTGTAATAATACCCTGGTGCCCATACCTGGAATGAAGATTTATCTAAAAAATAGGTATGATTATAAACCACATCCATTATTACACCAATTCCCTTTTCATGAATTGAGCTCACCATTTGCTTAAACTCCAGAATTCTATTTTCAGGATTATTTGCATCCGTGGAATAACTGCCTTCGGGAACAAAATAATTTTGGGGATCATAACCCCAGTTATAATTGGGACTTATGGCCAACTCATCTATGCTGGCGAAATCAAAAACAGGCAATAAGTGAATATGGCTTATTCCCAATGAAGAAATATAGTCTAAACCTGTCGGCAGCCCATCTTTGCCAATTGTATTGCTTTCAGAAAAGGCAAGATACTTTCCATTGTATTTCATTCCTGAATTGGGGTCCATGGAAAAGTCGCGAACATGTAATTCATAAAGCACAACAGGATCATATTCATTTCTGCTAAGCAGCTTATCATTTTCCCATCCATCCGGGTTTGTTTGAGAAACATCTACAAAGGCACCCCTATTTCCATTAGCACAGGTACTTTTTACGTATGGATCTACAACTTCCCTTGAAGCTTGTCCCATTCTTTGAACACTAAATGTATAGGTGTATCCTATAAGGCTATCGTCCAGTGAAACAGACCAGTTTCCGGATTGAAGTTTTGCGAGCGCTTTGGTAAAGAGTGTACTTTTACTTTCACAATCCCTGTACACATTAATAAATATAGCCTCTGCATCAGGAGACCACACAGCTATTTGAATTTTATCATTGACAAAGGTCAGGCCATATTCCGGGCTTTTTGGATTTACAATTGAAGCTTTACTTTCAAATGAAAACAGGAGCAACAAAACCAATAGCATAGATGAGAGTTTATTCTGATACATTATTCGTCTATTTACATGACTCAGACGTAAATTTACACCAAATGTCGAAGAGCTATTGGTATTTATTGGTATTTGCGCTGCTTATAATTGAAGCCAAGGCTGAAGTAAAAAGCAGCAAATTATATATTAACAGGGGAGAGATATCATTTCACCCATTGGGCTTTAATGCATTTCCTTTTCTGTCATTTAATAGCTCGGACACATTTTCACCAAAAAACGAATTCATTGAAATATTACCGGGAGACACACTTGTACTCACAATTCTGAACCAGGATACGGCTCAACACAATATTGTTTTTGATGGATTATCATTAAGTACCGGAATTATTCAAGCATTCGATTCCGTGGTCCTCAACATACAGCCTGACACCAACAGGATAATAAGGTTTTTCGATAGTCAGGAAAGATACCGGCTACTCGGCCTCAAATCATTCATTAAAGTTTGGGATGACCCTGCAAATTATTTTATCTGGAATCT
Source organism: Cytophagales bacterium (assembly GCA_965267555.1). Taxonomy (GTDB): domain Bacteria; phylum Bacteroidota; class Bacteroidia; order Cytophagales; family CCMP332; genus CCMP332. The sequence goes on from OZ254083.1 coordinate 150,348, forward strand.
CAATGAACTACAAAGCAACTTCAATTTTGCAATTGCTAACGGGCTAAGTGTCGATGTCGACAGCTTCAAGCCTGATTATTTCACCATAAATGATCATACACATCCGAAAATCTCACAAGATAGTACCGCAAAAGTCATAGGCAATGTAGGTGATACAATTTTAATTTTTGTGATTAATTCGGGTTTTATGTACCATGCAATTCACTTTCATGGTTACCATGTGGACATTTTGCAATCTAGTAAAAGCCCTGAACTGGTAGGGAGAAACAAAGATTCTATTCCGATTAAACCTGCTGAATACCAGGTCTATTTATTAATACCACATCAGGAAGGCAAATACCCGGTTCACGATCATAATCTGGTAGCCACTACCGGCGGGGGGAATTATCCAAATGGCATGATGGTGATGATGGATATAGGTCCATGAGGTATCTTTTAACCATATTGCTTTTTATAGTATCATTCAGTCTTGCTCAAACTCAAAGTATTGTCCAATACGACTTTGAATCACGCATGGACGGTGTTTCCTTTCTTTGGACCGGAGATACGCTGAATTTTTGGGGTTTCCGTGATTTAAACGATACTACCACAACTGAAGCAATTCTTCCGGGCCCCACAATCTATTGTGATTTGGGCGACTCTGTCATCATAAATATGACCAATCCAAGTTTTGAAGCGCACACGATTCATTTACACGGTCTGGATGTAGATCAGGCAAATGATGGTGTTCCATCAACATCATTTTTTATACAACCGAACCAAACAGGATCCTATTCTTTCAAAGCAACACAAGCAGGCAATTATTTATATCACTGCCATGTAGGAACGGTATTGCATTTACAACTTGGCATGTACGGAGCCGTGATTGTGAGATTGGCAAATAATGTTAAAGAGGTTTACCCCGGAGGCCCTGCATATGATCGCGATTTTGAATGGCTTACTATTGAAGTTGATAAATCCTGGCACGATGATTATACGTCAATTGGTGCTTTTACAAACTATAATCCGGATTATTTCCATGTCAATGGAAAATCGAGACAGGACATAAATGCAGATTCTTCGATTTCTGTATATAATGCTTATGTAGGAGAAAAAATACTTCTAAGGTTAATGAACGTAGGTTATGGACTTAACCAATACATTTTTCCTCAGGGCATCACGGCTTCTCAAATTACATCAGATGGCAGAGCTTTACCCAATATCGAAATTGATGATACGCTTAGAATTTTCCCGGGCGAGCGTTACGGGGTTCTTATCGAAGCCTCACAATTACTAAATGACAGTATCGAAATACAGTATTTATCTATGTATCGGGATAAGATTTGGGGAAAAGAGTATGTGCCGGTTGTAGTAAATAGTCTAGCGTCATTGGAAACCGAAAATAATGAGGCACATTATTTTTACCCCAACCCTTTTATTGATGAAATAAAATTCCAAGGTGAAATAGGAGGCAAATTTGAAATTTGTGATTTGCACGGGAAAGTTTTAAGAAAAGGAGAGGTCTTGAGAGAAGGCATTGTTAATCTTGGTGGCTTGACAAGAGGCATTTACATCATAAAAGTATTTGAACATGGAAAAGCGCCACTGTTTAGAAAACTGGTAAAAAAATAACCCCGGTGTTGGCCGGGGTTTTAACAATTTCCTGAAAAAACTATCCTCTTTTCTCCCTGATTCGCGCAGCCTTACCAGCTCTTCCCCTCATATAGTATATTCTTGATTTTCTTACTTTTCCTTTTCTAACCAGTTCAATTTTATCAATTGAAGGTGATAAAACGGGAAAAATTCTTTCTACGCCAACACCATTTGAAACCTTTCTGACAGTAAATGTTTCACTATTACTGCCTTCGCCTTTTCTTTGAATTACAGTTCCTTTGAATTGCTGAATTCTTTCTTTATTTCCCTCTTTAATTTTCACGTGAACATTGATAGTATCACCGGCTGAAAATTTTGGGAAATTCTCTCTGGTATCAGGCGTTAATTCTTTCTCTACAAGTTTTATAATTTCGTTCATAACTGACGTATTGTGGCCATTTCCAAAAACGGACTGCAAATATAGAAAATTTAACTTTTAAAGAACTATTTATCCTTATGATTTATTATTTTTTGATATAATTCCGGCCTTCTTTCCTTGGTTCTTTGCAGTGCCATATTCAAATTCCATTCTTCAACCTTTTTTTGATCACCTGATTTTAGAATTTCCGGTACTTTCCAGCTTTTGTATTCTGATGGTCTGGAATATACAGGCGGTGCAATTAAATCGTCTTGAAACGAATCGCTCAATGCCGAGGTTTCATCATTCAGGACACCAGGAATGAGCCGGATCAGGGCATCAGAAATAACTGCAGCTGCCAATTCTCCACCGGATAATACATAATCGCCGATGCTAATTTCAAAATCAATAAGGTGTTCTCTTACACGCTCATCCACACCTTTATAATGACCACAAAGCAAAATTATATTCTTGAATTTGGTCGACCATTCATTAGCCATTCCCTGATTAAAAACGGTTCCATCGGGGGATAAATAAATTACGGCGTCGTAATTGCGCTTTGATTTTAAGTTGGAAATGCAGTCATCAATTGGCTGAACTTGCAATACCATTCCGGCACCAAAGCCATAGGCGTAGTCATCCACTTTTTTATGTTTGTCTTTGCTGTAATCACGCAAGTCATGGATAAACAATTCGACAAGGTCCTTTTCTTTAGCTCTTTTAATGATAGACTGGCTGAAATAACTATCAAGAATGGTTGGCAAACATGTGATTATATCAATTCGCATCAGTTATTGAATCATTAATTCTGACCAAACCCTCTGGCAAACTCATTTCAAGGATGCTCTTTTTTCTTTGAAAGAATGGCTCAAATTCATCGACAATTGGGATTAAAATTTCTTTCCCATTTTTATCTACCCCTAAAAGTATCTGACTGGTCTGGTCGTATATCAACTGGATAGTACCGATTATACCTTCTTGTCTATCAATTAATTGCGCACCTATTAGTTCATGAAAGTAGAATTGGCCTTCTTCTAACTCCGGAAGTTCTTCAATGGGTAATAAAAGGGAGGCACCGACAAAACGCTGGGCCTCATCCCGGTCGTCAATATCTTCAAATTTGATTAATGGCCCATTAGGAGTGAGGCGAATATACTCAATAAAAAAAGGAACCGGCTTATTTTCCAGATCGAAAAAAACCGATTCCAATTTTTCATAATGCTCCGGATGATCTACATCTAATTTGATATAAACCTTTCCGTCATTTCCGTGAACTCTGGAGATATGACCGATTTTAAAAAATTGGCCGCTATCCATTAATTTTTAGACGCTTAGTCCTTTTTTTCTTCCTGAGCTTCTTCTTTTTTCTCTTCCTTCTCTGCCGCAGGAGCTTCAGCTTTCACTTCTTCTTTTTTCTCCTCCTTTGGCGCCTCAGCTTCCTCTTTCTTTTCTTCTACTGGTGCTTCCGCTTTAGCTTCTTCTTTTATCTCTTCCGCAGGAGCTTCAGCCTTTTCCGCCTCATTTTCTTTCTCCTCAGCATTTTCCTGCTCTGCCTCAGCGGGTGCTTCAGCTTGTGCATTTGCTTCTTCAGCCTCCTCGGTCAAATCAGTTTCTTCCGCATCTTCAGAAATTTCTTCTTTAAGCGCTTCTACAGCCTCTTCTTTTTTCTTTCTTAAAGCTTCAGCACGAGCTTCATTGACTTTTTTCTCAGCAGCAATTCGGTCTTTGCGTTTTTTCTCCTCTGCTTCTGCAAGGTTTGTTCTCTTATTATCGATGGCTTTTTCTTTCTGTTTCAACCATGCGTCAAATTTCTTATCAGCATCTTCCTGAGAAATTGCGCCTTTTAAAACTCCGATTTGCAAATGTTTCTTTAATAAAATACCCCTATACGATAACATTGCTCGAACGGTATCCGTAGGTTGCGCACCTTTCATGACCCAGTCAAATGCTTTGTCTTCGTTGAGTTCTATGGTTGCGGGGTTGGTATTGGGGTTGTAGGTGCCTATTCTTTCGATAAATTTTCCATCCCTTGGAGAGCGGGAGTCGGCTACTACTACATCAAACATGGCCAATTTTTTACGGCCTCTTCTTTTCAGTCTAATTTTTACTGCCATTGTATAATTATTTCAACATGATGATGGAACTCGTCCATCCAAAAAAATCAAGCTGCAAATATCATAGTATTTTTGTTACTGACAAAATAATGTCTGAAAAAAACATATTTAATAATTTATGCAACCGTTTGCGGTGTTTTAGCATTTATACTTAGGACAAGTAAATAATAAGATGAAAGAAAAAAAAGATTTAAACTATAAGCTATTGGATGAAATAGCCAGTAGATGGAGTGGAAGGGCCTTTGCAGATAAAAAATTAGAAAAAGAGACTGTTCTTCAAGTGCTTGAAGCCGCACGTTGGGCACCATCGAGTTATAATGAACAACCCTGGTCATTTATTGTAGGGTTAAAAGGAAGCAAAAATTTTGATTTGATACTGGAAATTTTAAATGCTGGAAATGCTTCCTGGGCAAAGAATGCAGGAGCTTTAATATTGACACTCTCAATTACAGAACTAGAGCGAAACGGCAATGCCAATAAGTTTGCTCAATACGATTTGGGGCAATCCGTAGCATTTTTAACACTGGAAGCTGAAAAATTGGGATTAAATGTTCATCAAATGGGAGGTTTTGATGCTGAGAAAGCCGCTGAATCATTCAAAATCCAAAAACCATACGAGGTTATGAGTGTTCTTGCCATCGGGTTTCGCGGAGATCCTGAAATTTTAGATGATGCTTTGAAACAAAAAGAACTTTCTCAGCAAACGAGAAAAGAACTTAAAAAGAAAGTATTTTTTGAAGATTTTAATTAATACAAATGCAGATAGAAATTCATAAATCAGAGAGCAGGGGACATGCCAACCATGGATGGCTTGATACATCCCACAGTTTTAGTTTTGCGCATTATTACAATCCAAAAAGAATGGGTTTTGGTTTGTTAAGAGTTTTAAATGACGATGTGGTTGCTCCAGGAGCTGGTTTTGGCACGCATCCTCATAATAATATGGAAATCGTATCCATACCTTTAAGAGGAGCACTTGCTCATCGGGACAGCACGGGTACTGAAGGAATTATCAATACGGGCGATGTTCAAATTATGTCGGCCGGCAGCGGACTAACGCACTCCGAGTACAATGCTTCCAAAGACGAAGAAGTCAATTTTTTACAAATCTGGGTTCTTCCGAAAGAGAAAAATATAGATCCGCGTCATGATCAAAAGAGTTTTCCCTTAAGTAAAAGAGAAAACAAGTGGCAAATTGTTGTGGCCCCGGATAATGAGAATGCTTTGTGGATAAATCAGGATGCCTGGTTTTATCTCGCGCATTTTGAAAAGGGAAGGTCGGAGAAATATACCATTCACAAAAAAGGAAATGGAATTTATGTATTTGTTATCGAAGGGGAAGTCAAAATGGGAGAAGCTACTTTGACTAAAAGAGATGCAATAGCCATCTCTGATAGTGAAGAATTCGATTTTGAGCTATTCCAGGATTCCGAGTTATTGCTTATTGAGGTCCCTATGAATTAATCAACATTAGCTTTCGGTTAGGCCTTTTCCTGATTATAATGAGACAATTTCAAAGATTCTCTTACATTCAGGTGCATTTTTTGGCAATTCAGTAATCTTAATCTCTGCAATTAGCGTAAAACAAAAGAAGCACAAACCTATCGTGTTGGGGGATAAAATTATGGATCCAAAATTAATCAAGGCATATACAGATACGGACTATCATATTCTACCATTAGAACTGATCGTAAAAATTGGTGTGATAAATTCACGCCTTGATTATGAAATGGAAAAGCAATCCTGGTTGAATTATGCAATAATAACCGCATGGAATCCCAGATCAGAACCCAGTGCCTATGAGGATAATTTGATTCAAAATCTAAAATTACTCAAAGATTTAGTTGAAAATGACTTTGTAATCTATCCGGCTTTAGGAAAATCAAAACAAAATTTTTGGAAGCCTGAAGAGAGCTGGTGTGTATTTAATATCACAAGAAATTTTGCCCTTGAGCTTGGAACCAAATACAATCAATACGCCATTGTGTATGCCGAGATCAACAAAGCACCTGAACTCCTCTATTGCAGGGCATTCTAAATTAACTTTCTATAAGTAAGGACTCCAGTTTTTTGCGAAGTTCTTCACCTCTTAATTTGTGCGCAATAATAACTCCATCGGGGTCAACAAGTACAGTATGAGGAATACTCATTACTCCATATTGCTCGGCCACCGAATTGGACCAGCCATTAAGATCAGAAACATGTGGCCAGGCTAATTCATCAGCTTCTATGGCTTTTATCCAGTTTTCTTTGGATTCATCCAGAGAAACCCCCAGGATCTCAAAGCCCGTTCCCTGATCGTGTAAGTCATTATACATGGCTACAACATTTGGGTTTTCCCTTCTGCAGGGGCCACACCAGCTTGCCCAAAAATCAATAAGCAAATATTTTCCTCTAAATTGATCCGAGCTAATCAAGTTGCCGCTGGTATCTTCTTGAGAAAATGATGGCATTTGAACACCAATTTCTACGCTTCGCAAAGTATTAATTCTCTCTTTTAATTTAATGTAGTATTTCGAGCCCGCAAGAACGGTATCAAAGGCTAAATACAATTCTTCAAATTCAGGCAAGGACATCGTATAGTTTAATTCGGAAGAAACAGTGAGATAAGGACCAAATGCATTTGTATTATTTTCAAATGCATAGTTTTTAATGCTTGACATTTTTTCTTTGTCAAGATCTTCCCACATGGTATCAATTTTCGCCATTTTAGCGAGGTCCCCCATCGAATCTGCAAGCATATAATCATCGTATAAGGCTTTCAATCTGGCATCATAAGATTTAAGACTTTTTTTATAATCAGCATATATGGAATGCAAAGCGCCACCTTTAATTCTAATTTCATCCAGACTATCAAAATCTCCCTTTAATGTATAATCCGTGTTTTCAAGAAAAATCGGAATCATATTTCTTCGACTTTCACCGATACGGATATAATGCATTTCCGGCTCGGAAACCTGGCCAGAAAATTCGAATGCGCTGTCTTTAATGATTGTAGAATCTTTAATTTCCCATGAGTCACCCCTTGACATCAGATATACCATCGAGGAATCGGCATTGCTTAAAAGAGCGTTTATCGTAAATTCGGGGAGCTCCTTTTTGGCTTCATTTTGGCAGGAAATAAAAACCAGACTTAATAGAAATATTCCTAATAATCCTTTCATTGTGTAATGTTTTAAATATAAATGGGCTGAAGTCTTCGAAAGTTGAGGCAACAATATATTCAATAATTCGTAATTTTCATATATGAAAAAGACAACGACAACTATACTGGGAATATTACTATTTGTATTCGCTCAAGCACAATACCAGAGCGAAAGAAAATTTGATACGTTTGAAAAACTTGAGGTCAGCGATGGGATAAAAGTAAAAATATTTAATTCCGATGCGCATAAAGTCATTTTGAATGTCAGCGATATGCCGGAAACCAGGGTGATGACTGAATTATCGGCCTATGAACTTTCTTTAAAATTGGAAACAGGGATCTATGAAAAGGGGCAGGTTTATGCAGAAGTCTATGTTAAAAACCTTAAGGAATTAACCTTAAAAGACAATTGCAATGTGTCGACAGATAGAGCCCTAAAAGGCGATGCCCTTTTGATAAACGCATCATCTTCTTCTAAAGGCGATTTGGAACTAGATTACAATTACACGGAAATAAGCCTTAGTACAAGTGCAAGCCTGAGTTTAAAGGGAAAATCAAAAATCGTAGATGCAAGCTCAAGTACCAATGCATCGCTTAAAGCCTATGAGTTAAACTCGGAAAACTTTAAGGGCAAAGCAACAACCCAAGGTGAGATTTTCGTAAAAACAGAAAACATGCTCGATGCCCAGGCCACTACAGGCGGTAAAATTTACTACAAGGGAAAACCGGCTCATTTAAAAGAGAAATCTAATTTGGGTGGAGACGTGATTGAGGCCAATTAGAATTTAGTATTGAAATATTCCCAGATTCCACTGACACTGAAATAAAACCTTTGACCTAAAGTTTAAAAAGGGGTATTGAATAATAGATTTTTCAGCAAAAATATCTTCAATATTTATTCCAACCGGGCTATCTGATTTGTATAAAAGATCGGAGCCCAATTACATTTATTATATATTAATATGTAGTAGAGAGCCGTGGAATTTTCTGACATGGCAGATACAAATTTTCGTTAAATGACAAGCGCCAATTGATTATTTCCATTATAAGAAGTTTTACATTTGCGAGAGCAAGGATTAAGCAAAATGTATGAGTTTAACAATTGAAAATATTCTTCTGGTTGGATCCCTATTACTTCTGATAAGTATTTTTGCAGGAAAGACATCCTACAAATTTGGCGTTCCTACATTGTTACTCTTTTTAGCAATAGGAATGTTGGCAGGATCTGACGGAATTGGTGGCATCCGCTTCGATGACCCAAAAATTGCTCAATTTATTGGTGTGGTATCCTTAAACTTTATTTTGTTTTCAGGAGGACTGGATACCAACTGGAAAGCAGTAAAGCCAATTTTGAAAGAAGGAATTGCCCTTTCCACCCTCGGTGTTTTATTGACTGCGGTTTCGCTCGGACTTTTTGTATGGATGATCACCGATTTTACCATATACGAAAGTTTACTTCTGGGCTCCATTGTTTCTTCTACAGATGCCGCGGCTGTTTTTTCTATTCTACGATCAAAGAGCCTGGCCTTAAAGACCAATTTAAGACCTACTTTGGAATTGGAAAGCGGGAGTAATGACCCTATGGCTTATGTACTTACCCTTGCTTTTTTGATGTTAGTTGTCAATCAAGATCAAGGCATACTATCTGTAATTCCTTTGTTTTTACAGCAGATGATTTTTGGGGGAATCGCTGGTTTTGCTTTTGGAATGATAAGTAAAATCATTATCAACAAAATCAAACTAGATTTTGAGGGCCTGTATCCGGTTTTGGCCATCGCCATGATGTTTATAACATTTTCGGCAACGGATTTCATTGGTGGAAATGGCTTCCTCGCCATTTATATATGCGCAGTTTACCTTGGAAATCAGGATTTAATTCATAAAAAAACCATATTAAAAATGTTTGATGGATTGGCATGGCTCATGCAAATTGTGCTCTTCCTTACCTTGGGCCTGCTTGTTTTCCCAAGCCAAATCGTACCATACATTGGTATTGGCCTTCTTATATCTGTTTTTCTCATTCTTATAGCCAGGCCTGTAGGCGTTTTTCTCAGTCTCATATTCTTTAAAATGAAAATGAGAAGGCGGTTTTACATTTCCTGGGTAGGATTGCGTGGCGCTGTACCGATTGTATTCGCAACTTATCCTCTTTTGGCCGGAATAGATAAGGCAAACATGATTTTCAATATCGTATTTTTTATATCTGTTACTTCTGTGTTGATTCAAGGCACTACCCTCTCTTTATTTGCAAAATGGTTACACGTTGCTTTACCAGAGAAAGCTAAAAGGTTATCCCCTACTGATTTACTTCGGACAGAAATTCCAAAAGCCGAAATGAAGGAAATACCCATTACGGCAGATGATGTTGCAGTCGATAAAAAAATTGTTGAACTCGGTTTTCCAAAAAGTGCAATTATAGCTTTAATTAAAAGGGGAGACAGTTATCTTACCCCAAACGGAGCTACTGTAATTGAAAATGAAGATGAGCTAGTAGTTTTAGCTGATAAACCGGAGATTTTTGATGAGGTTTATAAAATCCTAAAAACACAAAAAAGGGAAAGAGACGAAGAAATTATTGAAGCAAGGGACTAAAAACAGATTTTTTAATTAGTCTATTACACTTTCATTAAACTCCTTGATGATTTCATGAAAGCGTTTGTCTTTTCTTACAAACTCCCAAATCGGGTTTATTTTCAAAAATATTATTCCACCAAGCCTGTTTTTAAGTGCATTTTTGAGATGAACGAAAGCCTCATCCATTCTGCCTAATCCCGCATTTATTATTGCAAAATCAACATCCAGGCTAATAGAGTCATCATTTTTGAGTCTTTGATGGGTGTTTTCAAGCGCTTGTATAGCTTCTTTTGTATACCCGGCTTTGCCATAAGCAAAACCCAGTCCGGTCCAACCTTTTAAAGGGTCTGTTAGAAAAGAACGGTATTTTTTAAAATACTTAATGGCCTTTTCATAATTTTCATTGGCCAACTCTATCCATGCCAAGCCCTCATATGCTCCTCTTGTTGAGGGCTCCATTTCAAGTATTTTTCGATATTGCAATCTGGCATTTTTATAATCCTTCGAAACAAAATAAGCCTGGGCCAAATACATCAGATTTTGAATGGATAGGGGGTTCAGGTCATGCGCTTTTTGCTGATATTCCAAATGTTTTGTGAAATTTTCCATCATTAAATAATACCAACCCAGGTATGTATAGGGTTCTGAGGAACTGGGGTTGACTTCAATGGCTTGTTCAAAATAGCTTTTGGCTTTTGGAAAATTCCATTTGTAAAAAAGATTGATAATTCCGATGGCAACATAGCTCAGCGAGTTTTCCGGACTTAATGAGATGGCTTTAGCTGCCATCGATTCGGCCTGTGGGAAAACCTCTTTTGGTTTCATTTGCCCTATGGAGCCCAAATACGTAAGACAGCTTGCATAGGCAGCATAGGATGGACCATATTCAGGGTCAATTGCTATGGCTTCCTTGAATTGTTCTATTGCTTTTTTGGCATCTTCCGGAGTGAACTTGTAGAAATGGTGCATTCCCTGAAGGTAGGATTTATAGGAATCCATATTTTTAACCTGTGCAGAGTTTTCCCCCGGACTTCTGTCTTCATCTATTTCAGATTGAAGTTTTGAAGCTATTTTTTCAGCTATTTCATCCTGAATTTCAAATATGTCTAGCAATTCACGGTTAAAAGTTTCAGACCAGTAATGATAATCGTCCTCAGTGTTGATCAACTGTGCTGTAATGCGAACCTTTTTTCCTGAGCGCCGGACACTTCCTTCGAGAATCGTACCCACATTGAGGGTTTTTCCAATGCTTTTTATATCTTCTTTGGAATTTTTAAAAGCAAATGAAGAGGTCCTTGACGTTACTTTTAAACCCTTAATCCGGGTCAGGGCATTTAATACTTCTTCGGAAATTCCGTCGCTAAAATATTCATTGTCTTTTTCATGCGACATATTTACAAAAGGCAGCACAGCTATACTTTTTACTTTGTCAGCCCGGTTTGAAACGTACTCTTTTACATCCGGTACGGTAATGTTTTCATCGTCAATGGCATATACATCCATCGGTTTTTTTACGTTTTTGAATTCAAAGGAGCCCAGATAACGGCTTCGTATTTCATTTTGATTTTGTATTTCATCATGCACCTTATTAGAAATGAATACGGCCCCGGGTTTGCAAAAGGTTTCAATTCTACTGGCAAGATTTACGCCATCACCAAATATTCCATCATCTTCAATGACCACGTCTCCCGTATGAATTCCAATACGCAATGGAATAGCAGGGGCTTTACTTAATTTGGATTGGATTTCGATGGCACATAAGACTGCATCTACTGCGCTATCAAATACGATGAGTGTTCCATCGCCAAAATACTGTAGAATATTCCCATTAAACTTTTCGGTAGCCTTTTTTTGCGTAGTTCTATGTCTTTCTCTTCGCCTCTTTGCCTCCTTTTCATTCTCTTGCACCAGGGCGGTATAGCCCACCATATCGGTGAACATAATTGCGGCCAATCGACGTTTTAATTTTTCCAATGCTTGTTAAGATGCAAATACGAATTGTAAATCTAATCAATGTAAAGAATTATTCTGTCCGTAATGCGTCAACAGGATTATTATTTGCAGCCCGAAAAGCTTGAAATCCAACAGTAATTAAAACGAAAAATAAAGCAATCAATCCTGCGTACAGAAATGAGGCAGGTTGAATGCTCGTGTGATAAACAAAAGAATCTTTTAACCAGTTATCCATAAGGAAATATGAAGCGATGGAAGCAATGCCAATTGCAATAAAAATTAAAATGAAAAACTCTTTGGTAAGCAGAAAAATTATATTGCGCTCATTAGCACCCAAAACTTTTCTTATTCCTATTTCTTTAGTTTTCTGCTCTGCTGAATATGAGGCCAATCCCAATAAGCCAATGCAAGCAATGAAGATCGTAATACCCGAAAACAAGGTAAATACTTTTGAGCGTTTTTCATCGGCTTCATACGATTCAAAAAAACGCTGATCTAAAAAATAGGAATCGAAGGGTTGGTTGGGGTAAACTTTTTCCCAAACTTCAGCTATATTTTTTTGTACACTTTTAACCTTATCGGGGTGAAATTTAATGTGAACAAAAGGCAAGTTTTCACCATAAAAGAAAGCCAGAGGTTCTAATTCCTGGTAAAGACTCAATTGATGAAAATCTTCCATTACACCGATAACATACAAATATTCAACTTCTTCATCTTCATCACCACTGACACGAATTCTTTTACCGATAGGGTCATCCCAACCCATTCTGTCTACAAAAAGTTGATTTACAATCACAGAATTAGAATCAGAAGCCAGGTCTTTTGAAAAGTTTCTACCCTGTAGAAGTTCAATCTCTAATGTAGGGATATAGTCCTGGTCAACCCTGTAAAAATTTACCCCCTTTTCTACAAAGCCATCCTTGGATTCAATTGGCAAAAGATTTTTGGGATAACCCCGACCGGGTGAAGACATGGCACAGGACATCGAAATAATATTGGAGTTTTGGCTGAGTTCATTTTTTAAAATATCGTATTTCTCCGCCATAGAACGGTCGCCAAATGGCACTACCATTATCTGATCTTTAGCAAAACCAAGGTCTTTATTTCTTAAAAATGACAACTGGTCAAACACGATGATGGTGCTAATGATCATGGCAATGGAAATAGCGAACTGCACTACAACCAGAACCTTGCGGAGCGGAACGGTCTTTTTTCCATGAACAAAACGGCCTTTTAGAACTTTCACCGGTTTAAATCCGGAGAGATAAAATGCCGGATAACTTCCACCGAGAATCCCCAAAAGAAATAGCATTGCAATTATGCTTAATACAATTTCGATTTGGAGAATATCAGAAAAGAAAAACTCACGGGAAGTCATTGCATTAAAGGGACTGAGAAAAATAAATTCGATAGATGCCAAACTTATTATTAAAGCAGATAATGTAAGAATTAAGGATTCAGAAATAAATTGAAGAATAAGCATCCATTTGTAAGAACCGAGGACTTTTCGGATTCCCACTTCTCTGGCACGCCGCTCAGATCTCGCTGTGGCAAGATTCATATAATTAATCGCCGCAATGGCCAGCATAAAGACCACGACGATTGAAAAAATGTAAATATATGCGATGTTTCCACCCCCCTGTTCTCCATCGGTATTTGAAAATAAATGTATACTTGACAAAGCCTGCATTTCGTATTCCACTTTTACACCGTATTGCTCAAATATTGGATCTACGTAATTGACAATAACCTCCGGAAGCTTTGATTTAAATCTTTCTGGGTCAACGTTTTCTTTTAATAAAATAAATGTTCTCAAATAAAAGGAACCCCAACCTCCTCCGAGGTTTTCAATGGAATTAAGCGATACCAAACCGGTAAAATCCATGTGGGTATTTCGAGGTAAATCTTCAATTACTCCGGTCACTTTTAATGATTCACCATCGCTGTCTTCTATTGTTTTACCCAATGCAGGCTCATCTCCGAAATACTTATCAGCAAGGCTTTTTGTTAATACAATTGAGTTGGGTTCGTCCAGACAGGATGCCGGATCACCTTCAAAAAAAACATGGCTGAAAATGTCAAAATATGTACTGTCGGCAAGGACAAGATCATCTTCATTATAGACTTTGTCGGCAATTTTAAGTTTGGTATTATTTCCAACTCCATTTAATCTTACATATTCTTCAATTTCCGGATAATCTGCTTTAATCTGTTTTCCAAGTGGAGGCTGTGTAGAGGTCCATGAAAATTCATCGTCTCTTTCTTGAAAATGCGATACGATTCGAAAAATTCGATCTCTTTTTTCGTGGAAATTTTCATAGCTAAGCTCGTGATTTATATAGAGCACCAATAAAAGGCTTGCAATAATACTCACGGATAATCCGAGCAAATTGAGGAGACTATATCCCTTATCTCGAATGGTATTTCTCCAGGCGGTTTTAAGAATATTTTTTAACATTTGACCTTCTTTTACTCTAAATTGAATTTATATTTTTTGCTAAACATAATGCTTTTACATCAACGGTTATTATGTAATATGACATATGTCTGGGTTATTTTTTTTAGCTTTCGCTTCTTTGACAATCATGATAAAACATCTTAACAATACGATTCCTCTAATTTTCTTCTTGTTAATTAGTTATTCAACAGCCTGCCAAAGCCGGGAACAGAGCAGCTTTAGCTTAAATGATTATTACAAGGAGTCTCCACAACTCGATGATAAAGTCAACAAACTTTTCAATAAAATGAGTATACAGGAAAAGGCTTCTCAAATGATTATTACGGCGGCTGGTAAATATGGTAAAGCCCATGAAGAGGTAATTGGGCTGGTGCGTGAAAAGACAGTGGGAGGTGTATTGCTTTTAAATGGGACCAAAGAAGGTTTTTCAGACCTGGTAAGACAAATCAATGAAATTTCTAAAAAGGAAAAGCTGGTACCCCAAATTTTTAGTGCAGATGCGGAACCCAGTCTTATAAATTATAAGATAAAAGGAACCCAGGAAGTCCCAAAAACCTCAAGTATTTCAAATACCGAAACAAGCGGAAAAATTGCGGCCAAAATCAGTAATGAATTGTTAAATATCGGTATCAACCACAATTATGCGCCGGTAATAGATATCAGTCAGGACAATGAGGCCATTGGAAACAGAAGCTATGGAAGCGATCCGCTTCAGGTCATAAACCTGGCAATGGCATTCATGGAAATGAGTCAGGATATGGAAATTGTGTCCACCATAAAACATTTTCCCGGACATGGAAATGTAAAAGGAGACACCCACGAAAAGCTGGTTTTTATTGATGGAGAAATGACAGAAATTCAGAATTATCAACCATTCATTGATGCAGGAGCTTTGAGCATTATGGTCGCACATTTGGCAGTAAGAAACAATCAAAAATATGATACCCGGGGATTGCCGGCGAGTTGTTCAAGAAATATTGTCAGTGATCTTTTGAGAAAGGAAATGAATTTTCAGGGAATAATTATCACCGATGCAATGAATATGGGAGCATTGAAGGAATTTGGAAACGCCCCACTTATGGCAGCCCAAGCCGGATGTGATTTGATTTTAATGCCCAATGATGAGCGAAAATTAAATAAGGAATTGCAAATGGCATTAAGCGAAAAAAGTGCTTTTAAAGATCAATTGGAAGAATCGATTAAAAGGGTATTGAGATTAAAGGTATGTTTGGGTCTTCTTTAATATTACATAAAAGGTTAGGTTAAATTGCATTAATAAGGTAATTTTAATTAAAGCCTTTCAATTACCATTTGGTTACGAACTATCCCAATCCCGCAGCCCTGCAATTTTTGCAGGTGCTTGCGGGATTTTTTATAAACGCGGTGGTTTTAAATTTCTAAAATGGCCGTTCATTTTAATTTTTGTTTTTGAAACTTCCAGGTTCTGAAGGGTAGGAATAATTTTTTTCAAATGAAGTATGAGAAAATCCTGTCTCTCACTTTCTTTTTCAAGTAAAAGCATTTTGTATTCTTCATCCAGAGGAAGGGCCACATGGTGGCCTATTTCATAAGTAGAAATATCGGTAGGTTTTTTATTGAACTTCCTTCTTACTTTGAGTACGTCAAATAATTCCTGTAAAAGATCCCATAACAAGATTCTTTTTCCATAATCTTCATCTTCAATATTATCCGCATAATCAACTATGGCTCCGGGATATAATTTTGATTTGGCCTCTTTAAAAAATTCAACCACACGAAATACTCTCAGACCTTCGCTGCGAATATCCATTTCTCCATTTGGGTATACCTTGTGTATTTTGCTAAGCTTCATTTCAACACCATAATCCATTAGCATGTCTTTTATGTATGGAATGATGCCAAAGTTTTTATTTTCAGTATGACAGTCCAGAATTAATTGTTTGTAGCGCTCCTCAAATATGTGGAGGTTAACCTTTTCTCCGGGAAAAGGAACAATGGATAGGGGAAACATTGGAACTTGATGCATATCCATTTAAAGTTCAAATTCTTCAAATTTTTCAGGAATCACTACGCGATCATAGCCATCTGCTTCAAGTGATTTTTTAAAATCATTCATGGCCATTTGCTCACCGTGAACCAAAAATATCTGTTTTAAGGTATCCTTTGATTGGTTATGCACAAACGATTTTAAGTCGTTTAAATCACCATGGCCGCTAAAAACATCAGTCACGAATACCTTGGCCTCCACCGGATAAGACCGGCCATTGTTGTAAACCATTTTACGGCCATTGATAAGATCATAACCAAGTGTTCCCGGGGTACAAAAACCAATGATCATTATGGTACAATACGGATTGGTAATATTGGCCAATACGTGTTGTGTAACCCGTCCACCATCAATCATTCCCGATGAAGAAATGATTATACAGGGTTCGGTATGATTATTTAAAGCCCTGCTTTCTTCCGTGCTCGACAGGTACCTAAGGTTTTCAAAATCAAATAAAAATTCATTTTCTTTTTTAAATGCCCTTGCCTCTTCATTTAACCAGGAGGTGTAATACTCGTAAATTTTGGTGCTTTTCATAGCCAGTGGGCTATCCGTATACACTTTTATTTCTGGAAGCTCAGCTCTTTCCGAAAGTTTGTGAAGGGTATACAACAATGCCTGGGTTCTTCCGATACTAAATGCGGGGATAACCAACCTTCCCGATTTTTCAACACAGGTTTCATAAATAATTTTCTTGAGAACCTCTTCCGGACTTTCCATATCGCTGTGCTTGCGATTGCCATAGGTAGATTCACATACCAAATAATCCAGTGAGCCCGGAAGTTTAACGGGGTCCTGAAGTAAAGGGTAATTTTTTCTTCCGATATCTCCGGAAAAGCCCATGGTTTTTTTGTGGCCATTTTCTTCAAATTCAACCTCTACATGTGCTGCTCCCAGCAAATGTCCTGCTGTGTGAAAGGTAATACTCACCGACTCATTGATTTTTATTTTTTTATCGGGATCGATAGTTTGAAAATGATCAAGTGTTTTTTCAACATCTTTTTCAAAATACAAAGCATAAGGGTCAAGTGAAATTATTTTCTTTTTGGGTTTAAACTGTGCTTTTTTAAATCTGTCATAGGCTTTTTTATTAAGCGAAGCACTATCTCTTAATAATATATCGCAAAGGTCAAAAGTGGCATGGGTGCTGTATATTTTACCCTCAAAACCCTCTTTAAGAAGGTTTGGTAAATTTCCACTGTGATCTAAATGAGCATGGGTAAGCACCACGGCGTTGATCATAGATGCTTCAAATTCAAAAAGGCGTTTGTTTTGATTATTATTTCTGTTTTTATCAAAATCGAGCCCGCAGTCCACCAATAGTCTGAAATCATTCTCAAACTTCAATAAGAACATGCTGCCCGTTACTTGTCTAGTTGCCCCGTAAAAACCAATTTTCATGTGTATCCCAGTCTGTGAGAAATAACACCAGTTAATGGACCGCTGTTCATTTCAAAAATGGATTTTTTAATTTTATATTGTTGTAATCGCTTATTAATGATGTATAAGTCAAATAGTCTCAATTTATTGAAATATCATACATCATTACAACAAATTAAATTATTGGCTTTATTTTTAATAAATTGGAAAACCTACTAAGCATGCCAGTATTAAGATTTCTTATAGCAATACTTCTTTGTCTCAATTTTATTCAGCCAATTGAAAGTATAGCTCAAAACGAAGACAAAAGCAAAATACGACTTACCAAAGGGCGCGTGGATTTTCACTCCAATGCTGAGCTGGAGGTCATCAGAGCCCATTCTACAGATCTCGCAGGAATCCTGGACCGGAAATCAAATGAATTTGCTATTTCCATACCTATGATTTCATTTTTGGGTTTTAACAGTCCCTTGCAAAGAGAGCATTTTAATGAAAATTATATGGAATCACATGATTTCCCTAAGGCTACCTATGTAGGTAAAATTGTTGGGAATTATAATTTGATGGAAGAAGGCTCAACCGATTTAATGACCAAAGGGAAGTTAACAATTCACGGTATTTCTGTGGAACAAAATATTCCAGTAAACCTTGTCATCAAACATGGTATAGTCGGTGTGAGGTCAAACTTTAAAGTTGCCCTGAAGGATTATAATATTAAAATACCAAAATCAGTAGAAGGTAAAATTGCAGAAATTGTGGATGTAGAGGTCTATGCACTATTTCAGGAAAATTAAACTTGACCATTCTATGTTTTTAAAAGCTTGAATGCATGCTGCCATTGATTGTTGAGAAAACCTGGAATACACCACAAAATACAAAGAGGTTCTATCGCTCTTGCCGCTTCTGCAGCTCCCATATCTTCACTTTCCCAGCCAAACTGATCTAATATTGCTTTCACTTCTTCTTTTGCATTCGCATTATCTCCGGCGATAAACATGCTCGGTTTTGTACTTAATTCCGGATTGACCATTAATGCACTTCCCACAGAATTAAATGCCTTGACAAAATTAGCTTCAGGGACAATGTTCTTTAAGTTTTCCATCAGGGAATTATCAAGTCCTGTAAAGAATTTTAATACACCTTTTTCAGGAGGGGCATCTTCAATTGGATTTGTTGTATCTATAATTGTTTTTCCCTTTAGATGATTACTCAGATCTTTAATTACGTTTTCAGCAGCATTGCCTTTAACCGCCAGCACAATTAATTCTCCAAATTCTGCAGCTTGATGAAAAGTGCCTATTTGTGCCCCATTGCCTTCTTTTGATCGCCAGTCTTTGAGTTTGTCGGGATTACGGGTACCCATCATAATATTGTAATCATATTTTAAAAATCCCGCACCCAGTGTTTTTGCTACTATACCGGAACCGATTATTCCTATTTTTTTCATGCTTGTTCTTTTAATTTTTAATATGCATTAAGTCATTCAATAAGAGATCGCTATAAATTACATAATTTCATTTATTTTTTTATGCCCTTTTGAATTGCCTTAACTTTGCGTTTTAATAAAAAGATAAATTATGTCAAAAGCAGAAACAGGAAATTCAGTTGCAGTTCATTATACAGGAAAATTAGAAGATGGGACTGTATTTGATTCCTCAGAAAACAGAGAGCCTCTTTCATTTAAGTTGGGGGAAGGTCAAATGATAAAAGGATTTGAAAATGCCGTATTGGGCATGGCTATTGGAGAAAAGACAACCGTTTCTTTGGAGCCTAAAGAAGCTTATGGAGAAAGGACCGAAGACAGAATTCTACAGGTTCCAAAATCAGATGTGCCCAAAGATATTCCAACTGAAATAGGTACTCAGCTTTCTATTAATCAATCAAACGGGCAGCAAATCCCCGCCGTCATTACAGATGCAGACGCTGAATCAATCACACTGGACGCCAATCATCCATTGGCAGGCAAAAAGTTAATTTTTGATATTGAAATGGTTGAAATAAATTAAAACCAGGAGCAATTAATTTAAAAGGTGTTTTTGATTTTGTTCGAAAACACCTTTTTTAATGTCTTGCAGATATTGCAGTTTATCTTACTAAAAAAAATAGCATTGAGTCTTTGATTGCGTATTATTTCACTCTTTTCTCAATGTATTTCGAATTCATTATTCTCAGCACACCAAAGTAATCCATTTCAAATTCGAGCAGATCGCCGACCTGGTAGTTTTGCTCATTTTCCCCCAAATCTATTACCAGCATATCCGAGGAGGCCCCTACGATTTTTAGATCTTTGTTTTTGATCTTAATGTGGTTTTCATCGATATCCAAAAGCCCCAAATCTATGATGGCCCGATAAGACGTTTCAGAATAGGTATCGTCAAATTTTTTTGTTTCACCCAATAAATTCTCACCGAACTCCCCAAGTGGTACCTTGGGTTTTTCAATCAGCTCAATTATTTCAGCATATAACTGAAACACATCGTGTTCCATGGTTTTAAAAGTGCGGTTATGATACACATCAGTACCCAAATAAAGCGTTTCGCCGACTCGAAAGTGGTTGACTCCTGCAGGAAGCAAACCTTCAAATATCAAAGGGATAGAGACCGAAGAACCACCGGAAACAAAATCTATCTTTCTATTAAATCGCGCTTCTATTAACTGCTTGTAAAGCGATAGCTGAATGAGCTTATCATGACTTGGCAGAACACCGTACATACAGGTCAGGTTTGTTCCCACACCGACTACTTTAATGTTTGGCAGTTTAAAAATTCGCTCATAGAATTCTAAGAGATCATCTCTCATGACACCCTCGCGCAACTCCCCCAGCTCTATCATAATGATGATTTTATGCAGTTTGTCTTGCTTTTTGGCCTCTTCAGATAACATTTCAATTGTATCGATCTCAGTATTAAAACTGATATCCGCATATTTAACCACAGCCGGAATTGAGCGTTTGGGCGGTGGTTTTATATAAATTGTTTCTGTATCAGGATTGAGCGATTTTATTATTTTGAGATTCGAAACACGTGAATCGCAAAAGTTTCGTATACCCAGATTTAATAGCTGCTCGAGAAATATCTTTTCGCCACAGAGCAACTTTGAAACGACGGCCCATTTTATACTTCGAGGACTGAAAACATTCTCTAATGCCTTATAATTCTTTTTTAGTTTTTCTTTATCTAATGTGATAAAAGCCATATCTTCAATTAACAACCTCTCTTTTAATATTTTCAGGCAAGTGGGCCAAAACTTCGTAATTCAACTCATCACTATAATTTGTAAATGCCGACACTTTAATCTCATGATCGCCTTGTCGACCAATTATAACAACCTCATCTCCAATATTAACATCCGGAACGTCTGTGATGTTGGCAATTATCATATTCATATTTATAACACCGATAATATCACAGGAATGTCCGTGAATTAAGACTCTGCCTTTATTACTAAGCGATCGGTTGTAACCCATGGAATAACCAATGGGAATTATAGCTGTGCTTATATTTCTTTGAGTAAGATAGGAGACTCCATAACCGACAAACTCACCTTCTCCTATATGATTCACAGACATCACTTTACTCTTCCAGGTAATGACTCTTTTAAGAGGGTCCGTTTTATCTTTTCTGTTTTGCACATAAAGAATAAGCGATTCGTTGCTAGGCCAAAAGCCATACAGCATAATTCCTATTCTAACCAAATCAAAACGCGCCTTAGAATAGTTAAATGCACCGGCAGAGCAAGCCGAATGACGATATTCTGGAATTATCGAGAGCGATTTCATATTGCTGAGAACGGCATTGTATTTTTTTAATTGACGTATAATTCTTTTGTAATTAGAAATGCTTTCCGGACCGGCTAAATGGGTACAAAGCCCTTTTATATCTATATATTTTTTATTCTCCCGAATAATCTCAACTACTTCTTCAATTTCTTCTTTTAAGAGCCCCACTCTGTTCATTCCGGTTTCAATTTCCAAATGAACTTTTGCTTTGCATTGCAATTCCTTTGCATGATCAACAGCAAGCCTCAACCGTTTTGTATTAAAAACAAAAAACTCGAATCCTTGTGCGAGTGTATCGCGGATGTCTTCATCCGATATCCAACCCATGATCATAATATCAGACTTGGATTTGGTAACCAATCGCACCCTCATGGCTTCTGTATAGTCAAATACAGAAAAATGATCAATTCCGTTTTGTTCAAAAAGAGGGACCATGTGTTCAATTCCGTGACCGTATGCATTGGCTTTTACCACTGCTGATATCCGAATATCAGAGCCCATTTTTTTCCGGACAAAGTTTATATTGGTTTCAACTGCACTTTTTGATAGCAGAATATTAGATGTGCCCCGCATTTTTAATAATTGTAATTATCACTAATCTTTAAAAACATTTTAGCCCCGGTTTCAATAATATCATCCGGAAAATCGTAGTCGGGGTTATGTAGAGCGGGCTGATTTTCTCCTGATCCTAAACCAAAAAAACCACTGTCGCATATTTCAGAGAAGTAACCAAAATCTTCGGACCATTTAAAGGGTTCGCTACGCTCAATAAGGCTTAAGTTATGAAATTCAGCTGCATTTTTTATGATTTTAAGACAATCATCATTGTTTGTTGTGGCAGGGAACACTTCTGAATATGAGATTTCACTTCGCAAACCCTCCTCTTTGGCGATACCTTTGATCAGCGCTTCGGTTTTTTCAGTGAGAATTTTCATGTCTCTATCCCGAAATGCACGCAATGTCATTCTAAGCTCTCCATATCCTGCTGATGTGCCAAATGCAATTTCGCCTACATGAATATTGACTATCGTTATCAAAACGAGTTTTTCATAAAGCTTTGCTTTGAGAAATTCATCCAATTGCAAAACTATTTTAGCAATTGCAAAAGAAGGGTTGATTCCATTTTCAGGTTCAGCGGCGTGAGATGTTTTCCCATGCAATTTGAGCGTAAGTCCTTTGGAAGCAGAAGCAAAACTCTTGTTTTTGACAATTATATTGTTCTTAGGCCTTCCGGGAATGTTGTGAAGAGAATAGGCAAAATCTGGTTTTATTTTTAAAAAGGCTTTGTCGGCAATCACTTGTTTTGCCCCCTGGCCTGTTTCCTCTGCCGGTTGAAACAAGATTATAATTCTTCCTTTTTTCGGTCTCTTTTCTGAAATCTCTTTGGCAAATGCAAGTAATATGGCCATATGGCCATCATGACCACATGAATGTGCAATGCCGGTGAATTTGGATTTGTATTCTAAGTTATCTTCTTCATTTATTGGCAATGCATCCAATTCCGCTCTAAATAATACTGTAGGGCCTTCTTGATTGCTATTGAAAACATAGGCTCTTCCCGTTTCTGCTAATTTTATTTCTTCATCAGGCGCATAGGAATGCATTACTTTAGAAATATATTCTGCAGTTTCGTATTCGCTACCTGATAATTCGGGATGCTGATGAATATGTTTTCTGTGTTTTATAATGTCCTTCACACTATTTGTTTTTGACCAATGATATGATAATATAAATCAATGCAGATAGACTTATACCAAAAAAGTTTTCATCCAAATTAAAAGGCAGGTCAATATCCGCAAGAATCAATACCAAAGTGGTAAGCCCACCAAATATCATTGCGAACAAAGCAGCCAATGAATTCGGTTTTTTTAATACCAATATGCCTAGGACAGGTATAAAAAGGCCTGAAACCATAAAGGCGTAGGAATACAACATCAACTCCAGCACATTTTGCATCATGGTAGCTAATAATATGGCTAGAATTCCAATAACCAGAGTAATAATCTGTGAAAATTTTATGCTGTTTCGCTTTTTCTTTTTAGAAATACTTCCCATTATATCCGTAATAAAATTACCGGATGCAGCCATTAGACATGAATCGGCGGTAGACATGATTGCTGAAAAATAGGCCGACATCATAAGGCCCATTAATCCGATAGGAAGTATATTTCTCAAAAACATGGGCAATCCCAGCTCGGCATCGATTTCAGATCCGGGAGGAAATCCCAGCTCCGTAAACATGCCTTTTTGAAAGGCAATTTTTGCAAAGAACCCGAGAATCACACCCATAAATGCCATTACCGGCCATTCGAAAATACCTGCGATAAACCAGGCCTTTTTGGCCGTTTTTTCATCTTTACAGGCATATATTCTTTGATAAAGGGTCATTCCAACAAACCAAATAGGAATAATTGTAATCGCCCAGTTAAAAAACTGACTAATGGATAAATTGCTTAATGAAAGGTCCCCCGGACTGAGGAAGTCCTTGATACCGGACCAGCCACCCAACTTCAAATAGCCCATGGGAATACCGATTAGGATGAGTCCTGCCATAAGGATTATCCATTGTATGGTATCGGTGTGAATTACTGCTTTTATACCTCCAATTACAGTGTAGGCTACAGCGATGACCCCCATAATTAATACGGCATTTTGAATACTTATAGAAGGAAAAGTTGAAGAAGCCAATTTGGCGCCGGCAAGAATTTGAGAACTGGTAAAACCAATGTAGCCGATCAAAGATATTATACCCGCAATAAATGCGACGCGGTCATTATAGAAATGCGATAAGGCCTGTGGAAAGCTTAGAAAATGCTTTTCTTTAGCAATTGGATATGTTCTGGGAATCAGAACTACTGCACTCAGCCATGCGCCGATTAAGCCGGTAAATAACATCCAGCTTCCCGATATCCCCATGACAAAACCCAGTCCGCCGAGGCCAATGGAAAAACCACCGCCAACATCGGTGGCCACTACTGACAGCCCAATATGACCTGCGGACATCTTTCGGCCTCCGACATAATAATCATCATCCGATTCATTTTTATTTAAAAAATACACACCCACTCCAAGCATAAAGAGCAGGTATAGGATAAATATACTTAGGTCAATCCAGTGAATGTCCAAAACCTGACTAACGTTTTAGCCTCATCTCCAAATACGGATTGGTGAACCCAAATTTTTCATAAAGGAATTTTGCCGGATTGTTTTGTTCAACGTGAAGGGCAATATCACCATTGGCATGGAGTAAAGTTGCCTCCATTAATTTTTTGCCAATTCCCTCTCCGCGATGTTCTTTGTGGGTTGCAATGTATACCAAAATATTCTCGGGAATGTAGCCGCCCATTCCTGTTTGGTTTACGATAACCGCACCGAGAATTTTATTGGATTCTGACAATACCAAAGTAAAACCACCAAATGAAGTGGACTCTTTGACAGAGTAATTGATGGCTTTGAGTATGTGCTCTTTAGGATCTCCGTATTGCTCCAGGTTATTGTAAAGAAAATCAACAATCTCATTTTTTTGCAAGGTTGTTGGCCTTTCGAGTGCGTTATATACTTTTATGTCTGACATATGAAATGATTTGTCCTATATCTAATAGAAATTAATTAAGTATCAAAAAAAAATTGAGAATTCTGATATTAGAACTGAAATGAATTCGAAAAATCACTTAATCCTTAGAAAATTAGGCAATTAGCTTATGCTTAATGATAGCTTACTTAGCTAGAGTTTTGAAGACCTAATCGAAGAAAACGCGATCTAATCCTTACTTTATTCGAATACTAAAATTTAGACGAAGCTTCGATCCGATTGATCGGGAATATAGATATTCAAGTGAAATGTAAACCGGACTTTTCGTCCGGTTTTGAGAGATCTTATTGAATAAATGTATTAATATCGGCCTCCTCCACCTTCTCGTGGATTGGCTTTTTTTACCACAATTGCTCTGCCTTCAACTTCTTTGCCATTTAATTCATTAATGGCTGCTTGCGCTTCTGAGTCATCCGGCATTTCGATAAACCCAAAACCTTTAGAACGGCCTGTGAATTTATCCATAATTATTTTTACAGAACTCACTTCACCGAATTGTTCGAAAAGGTCCTGTAATTTTGATTCCTGGATAGCATAATCCAGCTGAGCTACGAAAATGTTCATTTGAAAATTATTATATAAATATTTATTGAAGACGTAATAATAGAACTATATATGTAAAATTTTGAATAAGTAAAGAGCCTTGAAGAAATTAATTCTGTGGAGTCAAATTACCGATCATGGTAAAAATAGACAATATTTTATCAATACAGGACAGAAAGGCTAATAAAAAGTAAAATCATGAATAATTCGATCAATAAATTCAGGTGTCTTATGGCCTGAATAGCAATTTTTAATTGCCAAAAAATTAAGACGCGAATAAAAAAACCCTGCTGATCGAACAACAGGGCTTGCGTTTTTTACCGCGATTTGATTATTTCTTAAAAATAAGGCGGGTAATATAAATACCATCGCCATCTTGTTTTCCGGCATCACTTTCTGCAGCGCTAGTTACAAATACCAATTCCCAACCCTCGGCCACTAAAGCATTAATTTTTGAAGTCATCAGTGCATCATTGGAAGCAATGTTTTGAAAATTGATTCCGACGACGCTGTAAAAATTTAAAAGTTTAGCTTCGGAAAATGCATCTATTTTGGCATCTCCCCTTTTAACTTTTCCCATATCACTTTTTTTACCATCCGTTCTTTCGGTAGTGAAATCATCGATGTTTAAAGCGGTTTTGCTTTCAATTAATCTGGATCTACCCAAGCCTCCGGGAACGATTGACTCTACAATTGTAACAACCTTGTACTCGGTTTGGGCTTCGCTAAATGTAAATGCGGCCATGATAACAGCCAATGCTAGCATAAATTTTTTCATGTTTTTTTATGGTTTTAATGAGGTATAATAATATAAAATAATATCGATAAGTTCATTTGTGTTTTGTCAATCGATGGTTTGCAAATCATTGCTGTAAATGCGTTTTCGAAATTCATTCGGTTTAATATTATTCAATAAATCAGGGCCCTTACTATTAAATGAATCAATGATTATTATAAAATTTTTTTCTTTCTCATCGAACTGAATTTGATTTTCATATTCGGTTAATAGAAGTATTTCAACATTGTCGCTACTGTCCTTTTCACTTATCAGCAATTTATAATCAGAGAGATAGTTTAATTCCTTTGCTTTTTCCCGAAAGACTTTCCAGTTGTTTTTATAGAAATAAATGGCCTCTTCTGTTCGCCCCTCAATACTGCTGACAATTTCAATACTGTATTTTTTTTCATTTTGGGCTACTGCGAGATGGTGAAAAAAAGAAATAAAAAGGAGGAGAAGGATAATTTTCATTGTTTAAGAAACTTTCAAAGGGATTGAGTGCTTTTTAGAAATGGCTTCCATTTCTTCCACTAAATCCTTTTTATCGGGATCAAATTTTAACATGATTCTTTTTTTATCAACAAATAGAAAAGCGGCATAACCGGTTTCTTTAATATCGGCAAAATTGACCCTTGAATTAACCCTTTGTGTACTGCTCATCCTGGTGATTTTTATACCTTTTATTTCTTTAAATTTTTTTCTAAAGCCCAGGGGAATACCTAAAAAATTATAATAGGTAAATGTGAATTTTTCAAGTGGCGAAAACTGAATGTATTTTTTTAATAAGAAAAAGGGAATAGAGAAAAGCGCAAAAATGGCTGCCGGAATGAAGAAGGATTTAAATACAAGGTAAATGCTGGCAAGAATCAAAATAATTCCTAGAACCGTACTTTGCATTCCTATTATCGACTTTAGTTTATACTTGTATTTCATCGGCTTGAATGGTAAAACAAATTCAGAATTTTAAGAAATGCTTGTAAACCGGGTTTTCCATTTCTGATATAATGAGCAAATAAGCGCCACTTTTTAACTCTTCCACTTCAATGGTATTATTTTCTGATCTTCCTTTTTTAATCAAGACGCCCATGCTATTGTAGATTTTAAAATCTATGTCACTTTCTATGTTATTAATGTTAAGCCGTTGAACAACGGGGTTAGGAGTGATACCGATCATTTTTTCACTATTGAGTGAAGAAAGCCAACTTGGAAAACTGTCACAATTTGTCGTAATGGCATTATCAAAGAGATTTTGAAGCGAATCAATTGGCTCTATTCCTGAACCATTTTGAGTTTGTACTGAAATAAGAAAAGAAGGGTTACCAAATGTATCACCAGCCTGTGCAACTTTTAGAAAGGCAAAAAGAGAAGACGTTCCGTTTGCCGTACAGCGAGAATCTGCTCCTATAACATTGGCTCCCTGGATGGCATACATTAATTTACATTTTAAATCGCCCTTGGCACGGAGAAATCGCGCTTCCATGGAATCGAGAATCTCAGGACCGATTAAAATATTTCCCTGAATAGCATAGTTTTTCCCCAAACGATGTCCTGTATAAGCATTGGTTTGCGAACCTGTAAAAGCAGCTGTTTCGGGTGATCCATTTATCAAAGCTGCAATACCGTACTGTCTAATTTCCGGATTGGACTGATCATCGTTGTTTTGCAACCATTGGATTGCAGAAGCAGGTGTATTGCCCAGAAGCAGCTGATTTCGGGCATTGATTTGATTATTTTCTAAATAGAAAGCCTGCGTATTTATGGCAGCAAGACCGGGTAATAGCTCGCCTAAAAAATCAGTATTAAACTGCGGAAAAGAAGTTAAATCAACACATGAAGCCCCTGCACTTCCCACTTCGGAATTTGTCGAGTCTACGGCTACAATAGAAAAAGTATCCTGTGCTTCTACAATTATTGCATGAAACAAAATAAAACCAATGATAGAAGCCAGTTTGTTGAAAATAGTCATAATAAAAGCACTTTTTGTCTTTTAGTTGAGGCATCAATCATTTTTATATAACTGACTTTTTGACCCGATTTTTCCGATACATAAAGCCAGTCTTCACCCTCCCTGACCAATGTGCAAATATCGAGTTCGTATCTCAGGGATTTTACCTTTGAGCCGTCTTTTAAGGGTTCACCATTTAAATCCTCAAGTGGGCTTAAATTCTTAGTCCTTTTTTTGAAGAGATTAAACATCTACTAAAAGTAGATATTTTCATCGAAATAAAATTCTGAATCTAATTTTGTATAAGCTTAAGCCAGTTTATTGGCGAATACTTTTTTGAATTTGTCGAGTTTTGGTTTGATCACCAAATTGCAATAAGGCTGTTCTGAATTATTATTAAAGTAATTTTTATGATAATCTTCGGCTTCATAAAAATTGACAAGAGGGGATATTTCCGTTACAATGGGCTTATCAAAAACACCGCTCTTGTCAAGTTCTGCTTTGAGTTCTTCTGCAGTCTTTTTTTGCTCATCATCATGATAAAATATAGCAGACCTGTATTGTGTACCCACATCGGCACCTTGCCTGTTTAAGGTAGTGGGATCATGTGTTTGCCAAAATACCTCCAAAATTTCCTCAAAGGAAACAGCCTGAGAATCGAATTCAATGCGCGCTACTTCCGCATGGCCCGTTCTTCCAGAGCAAACTTCTCTGTAAGCCGGATTTTTAATGTGACCTCCGGAATATCCGGGGATTACATTTTTAACACCTTTTAAATTTTGAAATACAGCTTCAACGCACCAGAAGCATCCTGCACCCAAAGTTGCGGTTTCCAATTTTTCCATGCTCTTAAAACCTAATCTATAGGAATTAGTTTCTATGCAACCTTAAGATTTTTCTGAGTTCCGAATTGTTTGAGCATATACATATGCGATTTAATAGCTCCAATGAAGGTTTTATGAGAATGATAAGGCAATCCGTATTCTTCTGCTGTTTGCTTTACAATAGGAGCGAGCTTGGTATAGTGAATATGACAAACCTTTGGAAAGAGATGGTGCTCCACCTGGAAATTGAGTCCTCCAAACAGAAAATTGATAATTGGATAACCGGTTGCAAAATCAGAAGTTGTCCTCATTTGATGCGCAGCCCAATCGTCCTGTATTTTTCCTTTATCATCGGGTTCGGGAAATTGTGTGCCTTCCACTACATGCGCCAATTGGAAGATAAGTGCCAGCGTTAACCCTTCCACAAAGTGAAGAATTACAAAACCTATTAATATTTGCCACCAGGCTAAGTCAATAACTAGCAAAGGAACTACCAGGAAGAGAACATAATAGATAATTTTAAATCCGAATAGCCTAATATATTCTACAGTAGGGTTTTTCATTGTATAACTTCCAATTTTATCCTGGAAGAATTTCTTATAATCTTTAATAAAGACCCAAGAAATGGAAGTTAGCGCATAAAGGAAAAAAGTATAGATATGCTGATATCTGTGAATTTTCCAAAGCTCCTGTTTTGGATTTAATCTGATTATGGGAATTTGTTCAATATCCTCATCATGATCGGGAATATTGGTGAAACTATGGTGCACGATATTGTGTGAAATATTCCACATGTAGTCATTTGCCCCTATGATATTGAAAATAACGGCCAGACTTTTATTGACCCATTTTTTAGAAGAATATGAACCGTGAATTGCATCATGTGCAATGTTTAATCCAATCAAGGCTGCCGCAAAACCATTTAACATGGCCAATAGCAACATTTGCCAGATGTTAAACATATTGCTCAAAAGCAACAAATAAGACCCCAAAAAAACGCTTAATATTAAGGTTGTTTTGAAGATCATCGCAGCATTTGCATGACGCGAAATATTATTTGATTCAAAATAATCGTTAACACGAGCCTTTAATACATCGTAAAATCCACCTTTCTCGGCCTTCAAAAATCTAACTGCTGATATATTACTCATTATGCTTAATTTTCACTATTAAAAACCAAAAGTCTCAGCTTCTGGCTAAAATTAAGTGGCAAAGATACGGATAAAAGCTTTAAAGGAAGCATGGAATCTAAATTCGATAAATTCAGAGTAGTTCTAACCTTTTGCTATTGGGCCATACCATTTCTTTTCCTATTTATTTTTAGCAATGGAAAGGCTCAGATATTAAAACTACCAAATGGCTATAAGTTTTTAGCACTGGGAGATTCATATACAATTGGACAATCCGTTTCTATTAATCAGCGATGGCCGCAGCAATTGGTGGACTCATTAAATTCCGGAGGGATATCCTGTAGTGAACTCAGATACATCGCACAAACGGGATGGAAAACCACCGAATTGATTCAAAATATTCAGAATGAAAACCCCAATAATGATTTTGACTTAGTAAGCCTGTGCATAGGCGTCAATAATCAGTTTCAAAGAACAGCCATTTCTGACTATAAAAAAGATTTGATCTTTTTACTTTCTACAGCCAGGGAAAAGGCAAATCAATCTTATGCTAATGTTTTGGTATTGAGTATTCCCGATTATGCTTATACTCCATTTGGACAATCATCACTTGCATCAGCACAGATAAGTTCGGATATTAATGATTTTAATTTGGTGAAAAATAAGGTCTGTGATAGCCTGAGTGTTCGCTACATTAACATTACCAACATATCACGACTCGGACTGGTAAACCCTCTTTTGGTTGCCAACGATGGGCTCCATCCATCGGCATTGCAGTATTCATTGTGGGTAAATGCTATATTTAATTCAATTACAGGTCTTGAAAAGAATTGGACGCATACGAAAAAGCCTCTTTTTTATCCTAACCCGGTGTCAAACAAAATAAATTTCTCTTTGGAAGTTAGCTCTTGGAGAATTATTGACCTTTTCTCACATGAAACTCATAATTCAACGATGGGAACGAATTTAAATAACCTCTCTCCCGGCGTTTATATTCTGGAAATGGAACTTGAAAACGAAGCTATTGAGCGAAGAAAAATTTCAATTAATTGACAATTAGTTTTTTATAAAAACGACCCTGCCCTTCGATGATTAATTCGACCAAATAAACTCCCGGCAACAAATTATCGATGTTTAGTACCTCTACGCTTCCACCTTTTAAGCTATAATTGATTATTTGTCTTCCTTCGGAATTTATTATAGCAAGGGAATTCAATTTAAGGTTTAATGGGATCTTTACTTGTACCGCAACATTTGCTGGATTCGGAAACAGGTAGATCTCATCTTCCAGGTTTTGTCCACCATAAAAACTTATAAAATCTGATATTTCACTTTCTCCGCAGGAATTAATGATTTGCAAGGTATATTGTCCGGTTTCTTGGGGAATTATAAATGGCACATCCTGATTGCTTATTATTTCGCCATTCAGATACCAATAGTTATCCCTGAGTTTATTTGAAAACAATGAATCACCTGAACTAAAAATTATTGGCTGTTCTGGAAATACATCGACAGTGATTGCCTTGGAGACCGGAATTGAAGAACCACAACTATTACTGGCGGTCAAACTCAGCATATATTCACCACTTTTGTTCCATTGAATTAATGCGCTGTTATCTTGTGCACTGAGATCACCACCGTCATTTAATTTCCAGTCATAAAGTATTCCTTCACCAAAGCTAACGGTATAAGCTGCATTGGAGCCAAGACATATTTTATCCTCTCCTAGTATAGAGCCTTGAAATGTAGGCACAGAACGGACATTAACTTCAAAATCCGTTTCAGAACTTGATCCACAATTATTTACAGCTTTGACAAAAAGGAGTTGCTCGCCCAATGAACTCCAAAAAAGCAATGCACTGGAACTATCAGAATTAATTGGATTGCCCGATTCTGTTCTCCATTCATAAGTTAAACCCGGCTCTTTCGTAAGAGTATATAGCGCTGAATCGCCAAAGCAAATACTGGATGGCCCCGTTAATCCAGTTGGTCTTTCCGGAATATCATTTATTTCGACAATTATATTTAATGCTTGACTTAAACCGCAATAATTTTCCGCTATCACTTCGATAGTTTGTGTTCCGGGAATTAACCAATTGACAAGAGCGGAATCTTCGTCCGCACTCAGCAGGCCACCACCGCTTAGGTTCCAGATTTGATTGCTTGCATTTATAGACGAAATAATATAGGTCTCACTATCGAGACAAGGATTGAGGTTACCGGAAATCAAAACCGGTTGGGGTGGTAGTTCATTGACATTTATTGGTTGAATGATTTTTGGACTCGTTCCACAGAAATTGAATGCGGATAATTCAATATTAAAAAGTCCCGTATTTGTCCAGTTTACATCAAATTGATTGCCATTGCTCGAGGACCCTCCGCCACCAGAAAGACTCCATAGGAAATTCGAATTGGATTGTGGAATAGCAAAATATGATTCTGGACCTATACAGGCCAAAGTATCGAGGTTTAAAAATTGTGGCGTATTTGGAACTGTATTAACATCTACCTGTACAGCACTTATTGGTCCGGTGCCGCATATATTAACCGGATTTACCTGTAATGTATATAAACCGGGATTATTCCAGGTAACAAATGCCTGGTTGTTTACAGAACTTAAATTTCCACCTCCGTTTAATGACCAGGTGTAGCTGACTTCTGGCTCCAAATTCACGCTGTAAACGACATTGCTCAGACAAACAAGCGTATCTGGATTTATAAAATTCGCGGTATCCGGTAAAGATTTAACACGAATACTTAATGTGTCTTCAGGACCGGTTCCACATAAGTTAGAAAGACTGGAAATCAGATTCCAATTTCCGGTGAGGTTCCAGGATACCGTCGCTTGATTTGAATTGGTAGAAATATTTCCGCCTCCAGGTAAAATCCAATTATAACTCAAGCCAGGCGAACTTTGAACAGTATAGATTTCATTTCCTAAACAGACAAGTGTATCCCCTGAAGTAAAAGCTGGTAAACCGGGAATGTCATCAATATTAACGGATATTGATTGAGGAGGGCTCGAACCACATAAATTTGATGCCGTCACGGAAAGAATTGATACACCGGTATTCAACCAATCTACAATTGCTGAGGAAGAGTCACCAGAAATCAGATTGCCATTTGCTGAAAGAGTCCAGGAATAATTAACTGTGTTTATGGGGTTGACCGCATAGGTGACGCTATCAAGACAAACATTGGTCGAACCGCTAATCGTGGATGGTTGCGTTGGTGTCGTCCTTACTTCAACTCCCAGGGTATCAGTAGGGCCCGTTCCACATAAATTTGTCGCCTGAATATACAAGTCATAAAAACCTGTATTTGTCCAGTTAATTGTTGCGGAATTTCCAAGTGCATTTATTGACCCACCCCCTGAGATTGCCCAGGTGTAAGTTTGATTGCTATTTTGAAATACCTGATATGAACTGAAACCCAAACAAACCAGGCTGTCTCCTTGCAATAATTGCGGCCTTGATGGAGTCTGAAAAACTTCTATTTGTTTTTGGGCAGTATCGCTGATACCGCAGCTGTTTGACAAGGTCAAATTGAGACTGTATAGGCCTGTATCGATAAAAAATATTTCAGCTAAATTAGATGAGTCGCTTATTGAAGCCGTTCCGTTGATCATCCAATTATAGGTTACATTATCATCCGGGACAGTTGAATATAAATTTGTATCAATACAAACTTGTGAAGGGCCGGATATTATAGGTAAATAAGGCACATCGTCCACCTCTATTATTTGCGTAGTTGGCAATCCTGTGCCACATAAATTAGTAGCGCTTACAGTTAAGTTGGCAATTCCGGTATCCAACCATTGAACAGAAACGGAAGAATCAAATGGCACTATTAGGCCACCTCTGTCCAATGACCACGAATAGGATTCAAATGCTTTTGGTAAGACAGTATAATTTTCTGAAGTTCCAAGACATATTAGAGTATCCCCGGTGCTTATTTGTGGTGCGATTGGTACACTTAGTACATTGATTTCCTTTATCCTGACAGGACCGGTTCCACAAAAATTAGAAGCAGAAACCTCAATATTATAAGTACCGGTATTGGTGAAATTAGCTATTGCTGCATTTCCAAATGCGCTAATACTTCCCCCTCCTGATAATGACCAATTGAATGTTTGACCATTTTCAGGGTTTACCGCATAAGATTTTGTGCCTAGACAAACAACTGAATCTCCTCCTATTGCGGAGGGAATTGCTGGAATATCCTGAACTTCTATCGGAAGCGTTTTGGTACACCCGTCAGAACTCGTTACACTTAAATTATAATTCCCCGTATTCTGCCAGACAACAACAGCTGAATTTGAATCGGCGTTTAATAAGCCGCCACCGGATAAATTCCAGTTATAATTAAAACCGCCTATAAGTGGAACTGAGTAATCATTCGTATCCAAACAAACCAAATCATTGCCACTAATATTGGCGACTTGTTCATTGGTATTTTTAACATTAATGAATTTGGAAAAAGCCTGTGCAAATCCACAGCTATTCTGAGCCTGTACCGTAAGAGTATATGTACCGGGAGTGCTCCAGTTAATCGTAGCGGAATTTCCATTTGGTGCAATTATTCCGCCTCCGCTTAAAGACCAGTTGTAGTTTAGGTCAGAATCAGTTTGGGGGTTTTCTACTCTGTAGATTTGAGTACCAAGACAAACTGTATCTATTCCTATTATCCCACTAATATCGTCCGGCACATCTTTTACATTGATTTGTAAAACCCTGGTTGTGCCATTTCCACAGGAGTTGGAAGGCGTGACAATTAGATCATATGTACCCGGAAGAGTCCAATTTATTGCTACCGAATTTCCCGAAGGAAAAATTTGTCCTCCTCCACTTATTGACCATGTATAACCTACACCGCTTTCAGCAAACACATTGTAATTTTGAAGGCCCAGGCAAACATTGCTGTTTCCAAAAATAATTCCCGGTTGATCCGGTACATCGCTTACCTCTACTACCAAATCTCTTGTCAAACCGGTCCCGCAACTATTAATTGCCCTTACTGTTATGGTATGAAATCCGGTTTGGGTCCAATTGATTGAAGCCTGATTATTTACAAAAGTCAGATTTCCACCTGAACTTAGCGTCCATTCATAGTTTTGATCGTCTTGTTGTATAACGGAATAAGTATTTGTTCCAAGACAAGTCTGGCTGCTACCGCTAATATTGCCAGGCTGGATCGCTGCAGATTTTACCTCAACATAAATAGTATCGGTTTCACTGATTCCGCAACTATTTTGGATTGAAGCCGTGATAAAATAATTCCCTGGAGAAGTCCAGTTAACGATGGCATTGTTGCCCAGGTTTAGTAAAGTCCCTCCACCTGAAAGAGACCAATTATAATTAACGCCATTAAAATTTGGTAAACTGAAAGAGCTTGAACCGATACACGCAACAGTATCACCACTAATTTCTTCTTTGGAAGGGCTTGTGCTTACCGAAACTATTTTGCTTGAAGGACTTCCTGTGCCACATATATTTGAAGGCGTAACTCGAATTATATGACTCCCTTCCTGATTCCAATTTACTACAGCAAATGTGTCAAAAGATTGAATTATGCCACCACCGGAAAGATCCCAAGAATAAGTGGTTTCTATCTGAGGAACAATTCTAAAAGTATCCGTTTGAAAACAGCTGGTGGCAGGGCCATTTATAGGTAGGATACTTGTAGGAAATTCAGCTACGCTTATTGTGAGACTGTCTTCCTGACCGATACCACATGTGTTTAAACCATTGACTTTCAATGTGTATACACCAGAATTTGACCAGGAAACCAATGCCTGATTGCCCAGAGGAACAAGTGACCCTCCTCCATTTAAGGACCAGCTGAAATTATCAGCTTCGCCATTTACTGCCACATATGTTCCAAGCCCAATGCAAATATTTGTATCACCTGTAATTTGCGTAGCACCGGGGACATCATTGATAATAAAATGAATTGTTTTTATCTCACCCTGACCGCAAACATTTCTAGGGATTATTTGCAACTGATGACTGCCCGGATTGGTCCAAAAAATTCTAATGGCACTACTTGAGCTATCAACTATACCCCCTGACGTTAAATTATAGGAAAAATTTGTACCGAATTTGTTAATTGGAATAATTTCGGAAGAGTCACCAATGCAAAGAATAGTATCAGGATTGTTTTGTAAAATTGGTATTCCGGGTTTACAATCAAGGTCTGCTAAGAATGCATCGGAAAAACCAAGACTGGTTCTATTTAAATTACCAAATTGTGATATACTGCTGAAACCACCGGAGAGGACAATTTTTTTATCATCGCGAAGGCCTACATTAACACCGGTATCATCTCCGCTACCTCCGGCGACTTCAACCCAGTTTAGATTGCTGAGCGAATCAATTCTAAGTAAAAAAATATCGTATTCCCCTTTAGGATTCAAAGCAACATTATCGACCCCTGGCGTTCCTTTATATTTTCCACTTACATACACTGTTCCCGTCTGACTTGACGTTATACCTAATCCGTCAACATCCTGACTCCCTGCAACAGTTTTAATGAAATTTACACTTGAAGCATTTGAATTTAATTTTAGAATAAAAGCATCAGAATCTTCTGAATTTTGACCATCATTGATAGAAGTTGCAATTACGGTTCCTTGTGGAATTTCCAAGGTACCGTTATACAAGCCGGTTGCATAAATATTGCCGGCAGAGTCTAATGAAAGATCCATAATTTCTTCTTGTGCCAAACCGCCAAACTGCCTATACCAGCCAAGATTTCCACTGGTTTGAATTTCTCTTAAGAAAGGATCGTTATTTTTTGATATTCCACCACCACCAATCGAAATAAGGATATTGTTATATCCCCCAACAATTATCCGGTTTGAAATTGGATTATAGACTAAACTTGTCGGAATGGAAAAACCTCCGCTTGAACCGGAGTTAGGATCGGATCCGCTTAGAATCCATTGCTCATTTCCATTAAGGTCATATTTTCCAACAAAGTCTGTAGCATCTCCTTGACCCGGCCCGTGAAGAAAGGCTCCAAAAACCATAGATTGTGCACTTGAAACTCCGGCAACATAAATTCCATTATTATTGTCAAAAGCGATATCGATGCCCCTGTCTTGATAAGTACTTCCGTATACATCAAAAAAACCACCGGCTTTTTTTGCCCATACAAAATTACCAAGGGTATCAATCTTTAGCGTAAAAATGTCAGTAGGGCCATTTAATACCAGGGTTGTCCCGGCGACTATCCAAAAAGCCCCATACTGGCCGGTAATGTAAGCGTTTCCATTATTGTCCGAGACAATTGCATTTGAATGATCAGCCGCGGAAGAGCCACCGCTTATAGCATAAATTAAATTTCCGGAAGAAT
The DNA here is from genome assembly GCA_965267555.1 of Cytophagales bacterium. Taxonomy (GTDB): domain Bacteria; phylum Bacteroidota; class Bacteroidia; order Cytophagales; family CCMP332; genus CCMP332. The sequence goes on from OZ254083.1 coordinate 187,934, forward strand.
CATATTTGACAACAAAAAAATCCGTTGCCCCATTGCTTGTCAATACTGTATTTCCAAATGTAGCACTTCCCGAGAAAGAACCTGTGAGATATGTATTTCCCTCGGAATCAATGTGCATATCGCTGAAAACCTCATTTCCGCTGCTTCCTCCCTCTGTAATCAGACGTTCCCAATTTTGAGCATATAAGGTATTTGACCAAAATACCAGACATAACGATATGATTATCCGTATATGGGGCCTCATGAATTAATAAGAATTCGCTTCTTATTAATTTATTTAGATATAAAAAGTTTTACCGGTATTAGAAAAATTAAGAATTTAATTCTTTAACAGCCAGCCAGGCCATAAGAGCAGAACCAATTTCTAGTGCATCCTCATCAATATCAAAAGTTGGTGTATGCACTCCCGAATTTATTCCCTTGGCCTCATTGGCTACTCCTAATCTGTAAAAACAGGAATCCAAAATTTGGGAATAAAAAGCAAAGTCCTCTCCGGCAAGCCAAATGTCGAGATCTACAACTTTGTCCTTTCCTAATAATTCAATAGCGGCAGATTTCATCCTTTTGGTTAGCTCAGGCTCATTTTCAAGATAAGGATACCCTTTCCGAACTTCAATATCGCATCTTGCACCAAAACCTTCGCAGACTCCCTTTGCAATTTGTTTAATCAATTCATGGGCTCTTGTGCGCCATTCTTCATTCATGGTTCGGAAGGTACCCTCCAAATAAACCTCTCCAGGAATAATATTGGTTGCGCCTTTGGCTTCTATTTTTCCGAATGAAAGAACACTTGGAACTTTAGGAGGAGCCTTTCTTGAAATTACTTGCTGTAAGGCGGTGATCATCTGTGCCTGAATCGCTACGGGGTCAACAAGGTTCTCAGGCATTGCCGCATGACCTCCTTTTCCTATAATCCTAATGTATATTTCATCGGCACTTGCCATATACATGCCTTCTCTAAACCCAACAGTTCCGACCGGTAGATATGGCATTACATGTTGACCAATAATACTTTTGGGTTTTGGGTTTTCCAGAGCTCCTGCTTTAATCATCAAACTCGCACCACCGGGAATTTTTTCCTCTCCGGGTTGAAAAAGCATTTTAACGGTTCCTTCAAACTGATCCTTTAATTGATTCAAAATAATTGCCGTTCCCAAAAGCGAAGAGGTATGGACATCATGACCACAAGCATGCATGACTCCATCATTTTTGGATTTATAGGGAACTTTATTTTCCTCGGGAATTGGCAGGGCGTCTATATCCGCTCTTAGGGCAATAGTTTTTTTATTTGGATTCTTTCCATGTACATAGGCAACGATTCCAGTGTCGGCCACACCAGTCTGATGCTCAATCTTGAATTTTTTTAAGATTTCCGATATGAATTTGGCTGTTTCGTATTCCTGAAATGATAATTCCGGGTTTGCGTGCAGGTGATGTCGAAATTCAATGACTTCATGTTTATTGTTTGCAGCAAGCTTTAATATTTCATTTTTAATATTCATTAATGAAACTGAATTTTTTCCAAGTCTATAACTTCCGGAACCAATAATGCTGTGGGAATAGCGGCTTTTAATTTTAAATAGGTTGAATAAGCGGTGATCCGGTCATAGTAGTTACCAACCTTAACCTTGAAATAGGGCCTTTGGTAATTCATATACACCTCTGTTTTGTCGTCCAGAATTTTCAAAGCTTTTCCTCTTTCAAAAATGGCTCTTTTTCTATCCGAACCATTGTATAAAACAATACGATAACCATAATAAGGAACTGATTTATTGAGTTTGGACAAAGTATCCATCAAACTGAGCAAACTATCTGAAAAACGATTATCGCTCATAAAAAAATCAGAATTTTCCAGAAAAACGGAGTCTTTCTTTTTATGGTCTTCCCTTACCATAATCGAATCCAAATGGAAAGCGGGGAAAGTGGGCCTTAGGCTATCAAAATTAATATATTGCCTTTGGATTATTGGGTTTTTCTGACTCTGTACACTTTTACAGGCCAATAAAGGCATCAGAATTACCAATATCCACTTTGAAATAAAGCTCATTTTAATTATCCAATAAAACGCATTTATTATTCAATACGTCTTGTTCGACCGTTTTATATTTAACATCTTTTTTAATACTTCCATCCGCGTATTGAACCGTAACCCGGTCATTTCTTCCGGCTATCTTTTTTGATTTTACAGGTGCCGTAATAGTAGGTGATTGCGTCCTATTCGCCTGTGTGCCGCCGCCGGATAAAAGAGAACCCGCTTCTTCTTTCTTTGTATTTAATTTTTCCTGTCTTCGACGAACACCCCGTGCTTCTCTCACATCTTGAGCACTTTCTTTTGGTAAATCAGCTTTTAAAAGGAATGAAGAGATTTCTCTATTTATTCTTGAAAGGAAGGCTTTGAACAATTCAAATGCTTCAAACTTATAAATCAGCAATGGGTCTTTTTGCTCATAGACAGCCCCTTGTACAGACTGTTTCAAATCGTCCATTTCTCTTAAATGCTCCTTCCAGGCCTGATCAATAATGGCCAGCGTTGAAAACTTTTCCAGAGAAAGCACCAGGTCTTTGTTTTTAGTATTGACGGCCTGCTTTAGATTGCTTACTACTTGTATTTGTTTATTTCCATCGGTAAATGGAACAACAATATTTTCAACAGTTGCGCCTTTGGTATCAAATACATCTTTAATGACCGGGAAGGTCTTCTCGGCAATTTGTTTGTTTTTTTCCAGATAATGAGAATAGGCCTGATCGTACAATTTCTCTGTTAATTCAGGAAGGTTGGCCTTTTTTAATTCATCCTCTGAAATAGAAGGGTCGATTGAGAGAAGCGTGATACAATCCAGTTTAAAACCTTCATAATTTTCTGAACCTCCGTAGGAAGTAATGAGCTCTTCGGAAATATCGTATATCATATTCATGATATCAAAGGCAAGTCTTTCTCCGAACAGGGCATTTTTTCTTCTTGCGTAGATCACCTCTCTTTGAGAATTCATTACGTCATCGTATTCGAGCAATCTTTTACGTATTCCGAAATTGTTTTCTTCAACTTTTTTCTGTGCTCTTTCAATGCTGCTGGAGACCATTGAATGCTGAATTACCTCTCCTTCTTCAAGGCCCAGCCGATCCATCACTCTGGCAATTCTATCAGAACCAAATAGTCGCATTAGGTTATCTTCCAAACTCACAAAAAATTGTGAAGAACCTGGGTCACCCTGCCTACCTGCCCGGCCTCTTAGCTGACGGTCAACCCTTCTGGATTCATGTCTTTCCGTTCCCACAATGGCCAAACCTCCTGCTTTTTTGGATTCGGGTGTAAGCTTTATATCGGTACCTCGACCGGCCATGTTGGTGGCGATGGTTACGGTAGATGGTTTTCCGGCTTCAGCTACTACCTCGGCCTCTTTTTGATGTTGTTTTGCGTTGAGAACCTGGTGTTTGATGTTTCTCAAATTCAGCATTCGGCTAATTATTTCTGAATTTTCTACCGAAGTAGTACCGACCAATATGGGGCGTCCCGCCTCTGCCAATTCCGATATCTCATCAATTACGGCATTGTATTTTTCACGTACCGTCTTAAATACTTTATCCTGTCTGTCATCGCGAACAATTGGAACATTGGTAGGAATCACTACCACATCAAGTTTGTATATTTCCCAAAATTCTCCAGCCTCTGTCTCGGCAGTACCTGTCATTCCCGACAGTTTGTTGTACATCCTGAAATAGTTCTGGAGCGTTACCGTCGCGTATGTTTGAGTAGCTTTCTCTACTTTAACATTCTCTTTGGCTTCAATAGCCTGATGCAAGCCATCTGAATACCTTCTACCTTCCATAACACGACCGGTCTGCTCATCGACGATCATGATTTTGTTTTCCTGAATGATATACTCTACATCCTTCTCAAATAAAGTGTAGGCTTTAAGAAGCTGATTAATGGTGTGAATTCTTTTGGTTTTTTCACCATAATCTTTGATCAGTTTTTCTTTTTGTTTGGCTTTTTCTTTGGGATCCAAATCATCGGCATTCTCAATTTTACCAATTTCAATAGCGATATCTGGAAGAATAAAAAATGAAGCATCTTCTCCTTCACCTGTTATTAAATCAATGCCTTTTTCAGTGAGCTCAATATTGTTGTTTTTCTCATCAATGGTAAAATATAAAGGCTCATCCGCCTCGGGCATCATTTTTGAGTTATCCTGCAAATAGAAGTTCTCCGTTTTTTGAAGAATCTGACGCATTCCCGTTTCACTGAGAAATTTTATTAGAGGTTTGTATTTGGGCATACCCCTATAGGTTCGAAATAAAGGCAATCCACCTTCCTTTTCATTCCCTTCCTTAATTAATTTTTTAGCCTGGTTAAGATAATCGCTCACCAATTTTCTTTGGGCATCGACAAGTTTTGCGATCCTCGGTTTTAATTCATGAAATTCGTGTTTCGCTTCACTTTCTGGAACGGGCCCGGAAATTATTAAGGGCGTTCTTGCATCATCGACAAGTACGGAATCCACCTCATCAACCATGGCATAATGTAATTTTCTCTGCACAAGGTCTTCGGGACTTCTCGACATATTATCCCGCAAATAATCAAAGCCAAACTCATTGTTGGTACCGTAGGCGATGTCAGAATTATAAGCTTTTTTTCTTCCCTCTGAATGCGGCTCGTGTTTATCGATACAATCCACGCTCATGCCGTGAAACTCAAAAATTGGCCCCATCCATTCCGAATCCCTGCGAGCCAGATAATCATTAACCGTTACAATATGAACACCCCTTTTTGATAGCGCATTTAAAAAGGCCGGAAGGGTCGCAACCAGGGTTTTTCCCTCTCCCGTAGCCATTTCAGCTATCTTTCCCTGATGCAAAACAATTCCGCCAATAAGTTGCACATCGTAATGCAGCATATCCCAGGTGATTCTGTTTCCGGCTGCTTCCCATGAATTTGACCATAAGGCAAAATCACCTTCTACTGAGACATAGTCTTTGTTTTGCGCTATCTGTTTGTCAAAAAAACTTGCTTTAACCTTAATGGTCTCGTTTGACTTAAATCGATTGGCGGTTTCCTTGACGATAGCAAAGGCTTTCGGCAAAATTTCCAAAAGTTCTTTTTCAAGTGCTTCAAAACGCTTTTCTTCGAGGCCATCCACCTGATTAAAAATGGCTTCCTTTTCATGAATGCCCAAATCGGGATTATCAGCTACTTTTTGCTTTAGATCTTCAATCTGTTTATCAATACCAGAGAGTGCTTTTTCAAGATAGCTTCTTAACTTCTCCGTTTCACCTCTCAGCTCATCGTGACTTAGTTTTTCAAGTTTTAAATATTCCTCGTTAATTTTTTCAACTAAGGGAAGAATTTCCTTTATATCTCTCTCGGATTTGGTACCGAAAATTTTAGAAAGTCCTTTGGTGATTAAATTGATCATTAAAATCGATTTTGGAGTGCAAAACTATGGTTTTTAGCTGAAATAATAGATTGCTAAGCACGGAAATACAATGAGATAATGCGTTAAAAACAAAATTATTATAATTTGGAATCCTTATTGCAAGCAATTGTTTCATTTAGCTACTTTACAATCAATTAATTTATTAAAATGACCTCCGAAGGAAAACAAAAGCTTAGATCAATCACACATCAAATCGAGAAGATATCAGAGAGTCTCAAAGAGCTGCTTTCTGAAGAAAAAGAAGAAGCCATTTCTGAAGAAGACGAGGAAGAATTGGATACACTTGATAATGTAAGCGAATGGTTGATCCAGCACAACGATGATTTAAAGGAAATTTTATGGGAAAAATAATCCTACTATGCCTGGCAATAAGTTTTGGGTTTTTTCCCACCTTTTCACAAAACCTGGTTCCTAACGGTGGTTTTGAAAACAATTCTGCGTGTCCTGAGGAAAAAGGGCAGATCGAGTTGGCTGAAAACTGGATAAGCCCCAATACCGGAAACCCGGATTATTTTCATGACTGTTACAGCACTACCAATCCTATTGTAATGCGAAGGGATGGCGCGGGTGTACCGGTAAGCTATATGGGCATAAGCAATACGCATAGTGGTAAAGCTATGGCAGGATTTTTTCTTCACAAGGTAGAAAACGGACTGGTTCCTTGGAAAGAATATTTGCAAGTAAAGCTCAATTCTAAAGTCAAAAAGAAAAAAGATTATTGTTTTAAAGCCTATGTTAAACTGTCGGAGTTTTCAAATTATGCCACATCAAATTTTGAAGTAGTTTTAAGTAAATCCCGAATAAAAGAAGATCATGCATTTACCATTCGGAAAGAAGCCCAGTTAAAATTGGATTCTGGAAATTTTTTAAATCTTAAGAATCAGTGGATGCAAATTTGTTTGCCATTACCGGCGCAAAAAAGTGCCAGATATTTAACCATTGGAAATTTTCAACCTGTAGATTTCACGGATAAATTAGTGGTAGCGCCCAGAAGTTTCAAAGAGCGTGAAAACTTTGCTTATTATTATATCGATAACATCAGTCTTGAAGAAGTAAGTAATTTGCAGGAATGTGATTGTGAAAATAGCTATGATTACAGGACGCATGAACAAATAACTGCTGATTCCTTTTCTCTGCCGATAAACGAGCCTCTGATCATTGAAAATATTGAGTTTGCAGTGGATTCCAGCCATTTTGAAGTCAATGCGGATGATCAATTTGTTAAAATCCTTGAAATACTAAATGATAACCCATCCTTTTATCTAAGCCTGGTGGGCTATACCGATGATTCAGGAGATAAAAAACACAATTTTGATTTGTCTTTAGCAAGAGCTGAGTCAGTCAAAGCATATCTATTAAAAAAAGGAATCAAAGAAGACAGAATCTTCTGCAACGGTTTAGGTGATGCATTTCCCCTGGCAAGTAATGCAGATATTGAAGGACGCTCGCACAATAGAAGAGTTGAGTTTACCATTCTGAGAAGAATTCCAAATAAGTAGTTGAAAGTAATTCAGAAAGAAATAGAATTGCATGCCCGAGCACGTGGTTTTCATTTGATCACAAATGAAATTTTAAAAGCTATTCCCGAGGTTTCAAACATAAAAGCAGGAATATTACAGATCAATATTAAACATACTTCTGCATCTCTTACGATTAATGAAAATGCCGATCCTACCGTAAGAGAAGATTTTGAAAGTCATTTCAACGAAACAGTAAAGGAAAACGCACCCTATTACAGGCATACCTTTGAAGGTCCGGATGATATGCCGGCACATATAAAAGCGTCGCTTTTAGGGTCTTCGGTATCTATTCCCTTAAGCAATGGCCGATTAAATCTTGGAACCTAGCAGGGCATTTACCTTTGTGAGCACCGCGATCATGCCGCCGGAAGGAAATTGGTATTGACTTTGATGGGAGCAGAATAAGATTTCTTTTTGTTTTGGGAATAGGCCCAATAATATTCGTACAGCTTTTGCGAAATACCCATTAACTTAACTTGGGTTTATCGCCCGCGCTTCCAACGAATATAATACAAACCGGACAGTGCAAAAAAGAAAAATGCCAGGGGATACCAGGAAGTCCAGCTTTCGGCAAGACTGGAGCGGAAGGCTGATGCGACAAGTATGGCAAACCCTGCCAGGAGATTTAGAATAAAGCCCATTCTTAGCCTATTCACGTGCTAATTTTTCGATTCTCTTATTCATGACCTTAAACCACAAAGGCGGGAAAATGGATAATAACATCATACCTGGATAGCCTGTTGGCATTTGTGGAGAATTTTCGTGGTGTTTTAACAATTGATATTTTTTACTTGCCTTGTAATGATGATCTGAATGTCGTGATAATTCAAAAAGCATTATGCGCCCAATGACATGATTGCTATTCCAGGAATGAATTGGTTTAACTCTTTCATAGTGCTTATCATTTACTTTAGTTCTACGCAATCCATAATGTTCAATATAGTTTACGGTTTCCAGTAGAAGGAAACCGATTATAGCAGCTGCGATGAAATAAAGCATGACTTCAAAACTGAAAACAATTGCTATGAGGCTAATAAAAAGCAGTTGTATGAATTGGAATTGCAACATTTGATTTTGCAAAGAGAATTTTGCTAAGCCCTTTCTTTTCATCCGTTCAAACTCAAGTTTCCAGGCTGAAATGTAGCTGTACACAATGGACCGAATCCAAAAACTGTAAAGCGTTTCATTAAATCGAGAAGAGGCTGGATCTTCATTGGTACTAACATTTTTGTGATGGCCCCGGTTATGCTCTATGTAGAAATGCATGTACAATGATGTAAGGAGCAATGATTTTGATAAGAATTGTTCAAATTTTGAACTTCTATGTCCTAGTTCATGCGCGACATTAATACCAAGAACTCCACACAATATTCCAAATGCTGAAACCCTTCCTGCTGATTCCCACCATAGCAATGGTTCTTGGATTGAAAATAAAAAGAAAACAAGGAAAGTATATTGTACCGGCACAACCAAATATAGAATCCAGTCAAAAATTGGATCATGGCTTCTTATTTCCTCTTCTACTTCCGATAAATTTGAGTTGTCAGCATTTATAAATAATTCGAGAAAAGGAATGATAAGGAAAGCCTCGATTACCGTTAAGTAGGTCCACCAACCATAAGAAGTTAGTGAAATATAGACCACAAGGGGTAAACTGAATACGGATAAATATTTAAGTGCCTTTGCGCTTTTCATAAAATCAGTTTATAAATTTCAGCAATGCTTAAATTAAAAGCAATAAAAATGGCAATTTGAAATTGTATGTCCCGGGAATTAGAACAATTATTAGCCAAAATCAGACAATGTCGCATCTGTGAAGCTCATTTGCCACTTGGTCCCAGGCCGGTTTTAAGCGCAAGCATAAAATCAAAAATAGCCATTATTGGCCAGGCTCCAGGCACAAAAGTACATAATACGGGAATTCCCTGGAATGATCCCAGCGGTGACAAGTTGAGGGAATGGTTTAATATGGATAAATCGATATTCTATAATGAAGATCAAATTGCCATCATTCCTATGGGCTTTTGTTATCCGGGCAAAGGCAAATCAGGCGATTTACCTCCCAGGCCGGAATGCGCACCGGAGTGGCATAAATCGCTGTTTGATAATTTACCTTCTGTTCAACTATTTGTTTTAGCCGGCAGCTACGCTATAAAGTATTATTTACCGAAATTTCAAAAACAGACATTAGTTGAAACAATTAAATCTTTTATGGATAATGCGGATTCTAAATTTATCCCGCTGGTGCACCCTTCCCCCAGAAACCGAATATGGTTGCGAAAAAACCCCTGGTTCGAAAAATCGTATATTCCTTTGGTAAGAGAAAGACTTTGGGATGTCATATTGTAAAATGCCGTTCGCATATTTTGAAAAACCTGATATTTAACTGAAATTTATTCAAGCATCTAAAAAACACACATGATTTTCAGGACCTTACAACTCTTCATGGCATTTCTACTAATAAGTATAAACAGCTTATGTCAGGACTGGAATGAAGTGCTTAAAATTTCACCTTCAGATATCAGGAATGATCTTCAATTTGGATACGCTGTCGATATCGACGGTAATAATGCCGTGGTTGGGGCCAATGGAATTGAAGGCGGTTCAGCTTATGTATTTGAAAAACTAAATGACGGAACCTGGAAGCAAGTCCAAAAGCTCAAAGGTTCGGATACAAAAGACCTGGACCAATTCGGAGGTTCTGTGTCTATTGACGGTGACATCATAGTAGTTGGGGCATCCTGGTCCGATATTAAGAAAGGAGAGTATACCTACAAAGACGCGGGCTCTGCCTATGTATTTAAACGGGAGGGCAATAAATGGAATGAGATAAAAAAAATTCAGGCCAATGACCCTTTCAATGAAGATCAATTTGGGATCAGTGTAGATGTTGACGACAAGACCATTCTGGTAGGCGCTATTTGGAATGATTTTGATGTTAATGGCAAAAAGAGAAGACAGGATGCAGGCGCAGCATATGTTTTTGAAAATCAAAATGGACAATGGATTCAAAAACAAAAACTTATACATAAAGACCGGAAACCATTTGACCTTTTTGGAGTATCTGTAAGTATTGATGGAAATACGGCTTTAATCGGTGCCTACAGACAGGGTTTTAATTCAAACAATAAAGATTATATTGAATTTGCAGGTGCAGCTTATGTATTCAATAAAAATGCAGAAGGCCTTTGGGAGGAAAAACAAAAGTTAACTGCAAATAACAGAACAGCAGGTTCATTTTTTGGGTACTCGGTTTCTCTAAAAAATCAAATAATACTCATTGGCGCCCAGGAACATAAGTTGGATGTGCATGGCGGAAGTAGTTTAAGAGGAAGTGGAGCGGCTTATATTTTTAAGAATAAGGGTGCAGCATGGGAGCAAAGTCAGAAACTTACTCCGCTTGACAGACAGAAAGATGCTTTTTTTGGGGAGTCGGTTTACACGGATGGAAGTAAATGTATAATTGGAGCATGGGGGCAACAATTAGACGGAAAAGGACAAAATGCTCTAGACACAGCAGGCGCCTTATACATATTCGAAGATTCAGGTAATGGGAATTGGGTAGAAAAAGAAAAACTTACACCGGATGAAAGAAGAATCGGTGATCAATTCGGAATATCAGTGGCCATTGATGGTGAATATGCTATCGGAGGAGCATGGGGTTATGACCTGAAAGAAAAAGATACCGAAATAAAATGGGGTGGTTCTGCATTTATTTTTGCTAAATGCCACAAACCCGATATTAATATTTCTGCATCCCATGAATTTATTAAATACGGGGATGATGTTATTCTGTCGGCATCGGGAGCAGATTTTTTTGAATGGAGCTCAGATATTAAAAACAATATTTCTTTCAGGCCAACAAAAACTGATACATATAAAGTTAAAGGCAGAAACTCCGATGGGTGTTTTGCAGAAGAGGAGATTGAAGTTTTTGTCCGGCAAGCCGAGCTCGAACAGGTTTCTATGAAAAAAGTGCAGGTAAATAATGTAAAACCGGGCAGGGTCAATGATTTTAGAATTATCCAATTGGGAAATAATAAATCGCTTGCAGCCAGCACAGAAGAGATCGTTCAAAAATTTAAAGGGCTTACCGTATTGTCCAGTTTAAAATTTAATGGAACAAATGAACCGGCGGCTAATGTCAATGTGCTTTTACTGGATGAAAATGGGATGGTTCTAAAAAGAGGAAAAACGGATTCGAAAGGACAGGCAAAATTTGAAATGCTAGACCCGGATTTAACTTATAATGTGGTAATAGATAAGAACGATCCTCAATTAGAGCCTTTGGTACAAAAATCAGGAAAGGAAATCGCTCTTAAAAAGAAAGAATTTATTGATAAAGTGAGTGGCTATGCATTATTGTCTCATATTGAATTCAAAGAATCATCCGAACCCGCCTCAGACATTTATGTCTTGCTGCTTGATGAGAATGGGTATGTATTAAAAAAAGGGAAAACCAATAGTGAAGGGGTCGCATTTTTTGAAGAGTTGGAAAAAGGCAAGAGCTATCAGGTGATTATTGATAAAAACCATCCTTCTCTTAACGTTGATGTAAAATTAAATGGAAAGGTCGTTACGATTGACACCAAGAGGATTCTTGAAAACTTTGAACAACTCACGGTTTTATCGCGCTTAGCATATACAAATTCCGAGGATCCCGCTGCAGAAGTTCCGGTAATGTTAGTCGATGAAAATGGCGTTGTATTGAAAAAAGGAATTACCAATTCTGAAGGTCTTGCCATGTTTGTAGTTCCCGATGATAACATGAAATATACCGTGATGATAGATGAGGACATGTTAGGAGGAGGCTATGAGAACAAGGAAAGCGAAAGTAAATTTGATAATATTTATTTTGACTTTAATTCAGATGTGATTCGCAAGGAAGCGATAGCCACGCTACAAAAAATGGCCGATGTCTTGAAAAAGGAAAATGATAAAAAAGTAGTGGTAAGAGCCCATACGGATGCTTTGGGCAGCGATGAAATAAATGACCACCTCGCAAGACGCAGAGGCGAAAGTGTAAAAAGATACTTAATGAGTCAGGGCATAGAAGCTACAAGAATTCAGGTAGATCCAGTTGGCGATGATCAACCCATCGCAAGCAATGATAAGGACATTGGCCGGCAATTAAACCGGAGAGTGGAATTTGAGTTTTTGAATTAAATTTTATTGAATCTCCGAATCCTTTTTTCTTAGCTTTCTTCTGTAAAATAAGCCCAGGGTAATAAAAAGAAAGGCCAGCACAAGTTGTTTCCAGTAATTCGGATCGTCTTTGAAATAGGCATAGCTGGCATTAAAGGCAAAAAGTATTGCTGCCAAAAAATTCATTCCTACAGCCATTTTAAGTAAATTCATTTCGCAATTGTATTTTATACTAAACTAATCAATCTGTATGGCATTTTTTAGTGAAGATTTCCACGCTTTTTTTACTGAACTCAATAAAAATAACAATAAGGACTGGTTTGATAAAAATCGAAAACGCTATGAAAAAGAGGTTAAAAATCCCTTTAAAAAATTTGTGGAACATTTAATTTCAAAAGTCCATAGCATTGACCCCAATGTAAACATCGAAGCTAAAGATGCCATTATGCGCATCAACCGCGATATCAGGTTCTCAAAAGACAAAACGCCTTATAAAACGCAAGCGGCTGCAGTGATTTCCGCAGGTGGCAGAAAAAATATGTCCATTCCGGGGCAGTTTTTCTCTTTAGGTTTAAATGGCATGGAAATATATGGGGGCCTTTATCAAACTGACAAAACGCAATTGTATAATATAAGGCAACACATAAGTTACAACCTTAAAACTTTTGAAGATCTCATCCATAATCCAAAATTCAAAAAGCGCTTTGGTGAAATTGAAGGAGAGAAGAATAAAATAATACCATCAGAATTTAAAGCTGATGCGGAAAAACAAGCCTTGATTTATAATAAAAGCTTTTACTATCACTGCAATTTTGGACCTGAAGTAATTGTCAAAGATAATCTCGATGAAATATGGCTTGACTGTTATATCACGGGTAAGCCGATCTGTGATTTCCTAAACGAAGGGTCGAAGTCCTAAGAACCAAATTTTGATTTATGCATTTATTAGATATATTTATCTAATGATGTATAACCTTAAAATTACTATAAAGCGAATCTATACGCTGGTTTTAAGCATCTTTCTTTCAGCCCTTTTAATAGCCTGTGGCACTGACTCAAATCAATCCGAAGGTATCGATGAAGAGCAATTGAACATTCCGGACCCCATTGATTTCGGTCTTCAAAAAATTAAGGAACGCGGTAAAATTATCGCTCTGATCGACAACAACTCATTTAGTTATTTTCTTTATAAGGGCAGGCCAATGGGTTTTGAATATGAACTTTTAAAGATGTTGTCTGAAGAGTTGAAAGTGGAATTGGAAATAAAAATTGTAAAGGATATCGACAGAATGTTCAGAATGCTAAACGAAGGTGATGGAGATATTATCGCGCATAACTTGACTGTAACAAGGGAGCGAAAAAAGTATGTAGACTTTACAAGGCATTTGGTATTAACGAAACAAGTATTAGTCCAACGTAAGCCTCAGGGCTGGAGACAAATGAAAGTTCATAATATTAAGAACAAATTGATAAGCACTCCTCTTGAGTTGATTGGCAAGGAAGTGGTCGTGCGTAAAAACTCCTCATTTAGTAAACGATTGGAAAACTTATCTGATGAAATTGGCGGTGATATCAATATAGTAGAGGCAGATGCTGATGTGGAAACAGATGAGTTAATAATGCGCGTAGTTGAAGGAGAAATTCAATACACCGTAGCCGATAAAAATGTAGCCATGATCATTGCCAATGAAATTCCGGACATTGATATAAGTGTAGAGCTGAGTACTTCTCAAATGATAGCCTGGGCGGTCCGCAAAAACGCCAATGAATTACTAAAAACAATTAACAATTTTATAAACCGAAAAAAACAACAGCCAACATTTAATGTCTTGTATCGAAAATATTTTAACAGTGTTAACAGAAAGGATGTTAAAAAACTGCTTTACAGTTTTTATGAGAAAAAGATATCTCGCTATGATGAAATATTAAAAGCATCTGCTGATAGTCTCAATTGGGATTGGTTGCTTTTGGCCTCGATGGCCTACCAGGAATCGCGATTTGACCCCAAAGCACAATCATGGGTAGGGGCAAGAGGCTTGATGCAGGTCATGCCGGCAACAGCAAAGGGTTTTGGATATTCAGGAGAGTCACTCTACGATCCGAAGCAGAATCTTCAGATGGCTACGAAGTACATTACAAAGCTAGATAAAATGTGGTCTAAGACTATCACTGATTCTGTTCAAAGAATAAAATTTGTGCTGGCCTCCTATAATGTAGGACCCGGTCATGTGATTGACGCCCGAAATCTGGCAAGGAAATACGATAAAGACCCTACCATTTGGGATGAAAATGTAGAGGTTATGCTCTTAAAAAAAGCCTATAAAAAGTATTATACCGACCCAGCCGTGAAACACGGTTATTGTCGCTGTTATGAACCTTACAATTATGTCAGAGAAATTTTCCAGCGTTACAAATCCTATTTGCAATTGACGCAAAGAGATGACGAAATTGATAAGGACTCGGTTGCTGTAAAATAAAAAGCCCCAATGTAATCCAAAGGGGCTATTTTCCTAATATTATTCACTTCAATTATTTTGATGCTTTCTTAGCATCTGCCATCAATTGTTTTTTAGAAGTTTCAACTACAATGGGTGTTGCTATAAAAATGGATGAATAGGTACCAACTAAAATACCAATCAGAAGCGCAAATGAAAATCCTCTTAATGCTTCACCACCGAATAAGAAAAGGATCAATACCACCAACAATGTTGTTAATGAAGTCATCACAGTTCTGTTTAGAGTACTGTTAATTGACAGGTTCAGGGTTTCTGCAAGATTTGATTTAAAATGCTCCTGTAAATATTCCCTCACCCTGTCAAATACAACCACGGTATCATTAATGGAATATCCTATAATGGTCAACATGGCCGCAATAAAGACCTGATCTACTTCATAGGCCACACCCAACAGGCGCATAATTGATATCATTGAGAGGACTACTAAAACATCGTGAAACAAGGCCACAATCGCACCCAATCCAAATTGCCATTTCCTAAAGCGTATTAAAATGTAAAGGAAAATGACGATCAAAGAAAATATTACCGACTCCTGTGCTGTATTTTTGATGTCATCAGCAATGGTGGCTCCTACTTTTGATGAACTTAATACTTGCGGGTTCAATTCATTGTATTCACTCAGGCCTGACATCAGAGAAGCATTTACTTTTTCATCTGCTTCGGCTGATTCATCTTCAACCAAATAACCCGTGGTTATTTTAATCGTGTTGTTTGAACCATAAGTCTTTACTTCGACACTGGAGTTATCAAAACTATTCGACAAATTGGTGCGAACATCCGGTACAGATACAGGCTCATCAAATTGAACCACAAACGATCGTCCTCCGGTAAAGTCCACGCCAAGATTCAAACCATTCTGGAGAAATATGGTGGACAGTCCAAATATTATTAAGATTGTTGAACCGACATAGGCCATTTTTCTTTTTCCAATAATATTTAAGTTCAAATCGGACAATAGATTTTTTGAAATAAAGGTTGAAAAATTAATTCCCTCTTCTTTATTTTTTCTTGTCATCCATTCAACAATAACTCGTGTTATAAATACAGCCGAGAAAAATGAACATGCAATACCAATCATTAAGGTAACTGCAAATCCCTTTACAGGACCTGAGCCAAAAGTGTAAAGAATAACACCGGTTAGGAAAGTGGTCACGTTTGAATCCAGAATAGAACTAAACGCTTTTTCATATCCCAGCTTAATGGCATTTAATAAAGACTTTTGAGCTCTCAGCTCCTCCCTTATCCTTTCAAAAATCAGTACATTGGCATCAATTGACATACCAATGGTCAACACGATACCCGCAATTCCGGGTAATGTAAGCGCCGCATTTAATTGGGCGAGTATTCCAAGAATAAAAAAGATATTAATAAATAGAGCGATGTCAGCAACAAATCCACCTCTGTTATAATAGAGAACCATAAACAAAATAACCAAGACAAGACCGGCTAAAATCGATGTAATTCCCTGACGAATGGATTCATCTCCCAAGGTGGAACCAACAATGGCTTCTTCTACAATCCTTGCCGGAGCAGGCAATGCACCTGCCTTTAGGATATTGGCAAGATCTTTTGATTCTTCAAGCGTGAAAGCTCCTGAAATGGCCGATCTTCCACCCGGAATTTCATTTTGTACAGTTGGAGCCGAATAAACTCTGTTGTCCAAAACGATAGCAATTTTCCGATCGATGTTTTCCGCTGTTAAACGCTTCCATACTTTCGCTCCTCGGGAATTCATTTGCATATTGATCTCATATCCTCTTCCGTCCTGGGATATATCGCTATTGGCATTTGTTATAACATCGCCTTCTAAAGGTGCTTTTCCATTCCTCCCTATTCTAATTGGGAATAGTTCAAAAATTTCTTCTCCCGCCTGTGAAGTACCAATTGGCTTAACGGACCAAAGAAATTCCAGGTTGGGTGGAAAAAAGGCTTTGACCTTTGGACTGCTCATTATTTCATTGATCTCAGCAGTATCTTTCCCCGGGAAAAACAATCTCCCGCTGTTTGGGTCTACCCCTGTTAATAAAATAGAATATTCCTGTTGAGCGAGGCTGTCCTGGGCTGATGTGCCCGAGTCCAAAGCAAGGGCGTTTGAGCTGCTGTCATCATCAAAAGCCAGTCCATCTGATACTGAAACACTTGTATCTTCTTCCGTCAAGGCAAGATCTTCACCCATATCGTCATCAATATCCAATGACAAAGGCTCTTCGGGGATGTCTAAATCTGCAGGTTCTACACCGAGATCAGTTTCTTCCGAATCCAGGCTTTCTTGCAGAGCTTTTTCTGCCTTTTCCTTTTCTACCAGATAGTCATTAGCCTGCGCATAAAATTCTATGAATTCATTGGGTTCGTAAACCTCAAAAAATTCTAATTTGGCTACACCTTGTAATAGTTTTCTTACTCTTTCTGGGTTATCAACACCCGGAAGCTCTACTTGTATGCGGTTGGTACCTTCAAGTTGTTGGATATTTGGTTGCGTTACACCGAATTTATCAATACGCGTTCGGAGAATCGTAAAAGTCCTGTCGATGGCATCATCTATTTCCGCACCAACAACTTTTAACACCTCATCATCAGTTGAAGAGTAGTCGATCCGGCCTCTGTTGGCCGTATTGGAAAAATAAGAACTTAGTTTTACGCCGGGGTTAATTTTCTGATATTCGGCATAAAATAAATCGATAAACTTATCCTGACTATTTCTTTGGGCTTCACGAGCATTTTTAAGTGCCTCATTAAATTTTGGGTCGGTGCTATTGCCCGCCATGGTCTTGATGATTTCTATTGGAGAAACCTCAAGCGTGACATGCATTCCCCCTTGCAGGTCAAGCCCAAAGTTTAATTCGGTTTGTTTGACTTCCTTTAGGGTAAATTCCAAACCTAGCAAATTGTAGACAGGAGCAGTCCACAATGAGTCGAGGTACTTTTGTTTACGTCCAAAATCAACCGTTCCGGTGGAATCCTTGGCAAATTCTGTTGCTTCCTTGGCTACATTTCTGGAAACAAATGTGAATGATAAATAATATACACACAATACTGTGATAATAATGGTCAATGCGACCACAAATCCTTTGTTTTTCATTTTTTTAGATTAAATTTTTTAGAAAATATTTTAAGAGCCGGGCTTAGAAAAAAGCTTAAGGTCCGTGTACCTGAATTATTTTAGTAAAAAGCTTTTTCCAGGTAAGAATTGAAAAGTCTCTTAAGATAAATGATTTGCTGGTCCTGTCGATTTTGGAAACCAGGAATAATTTTGGAGAAAGGGAAAACGTTTGTGAAACATTGAATTGAAAAGAAGAGAGAATGGCTTCAGACGAGGTGCTGATGTCCAGATTTTCAGTATCGGATTTTTCTTGTTGAGGTAATGCCTCTTTTTCGGTCTGAACATTTTCCTTCTGTACATGCAATTCGGGCACGGCCATGGAAACACTCAGCGATATGAGCCAAAGAATTGATATGTAAAGAGTTAATCTTTTCATTTAGGGCTTGCAAAAGTATGTAATAATATTTAGCATGCAAGCATTTTGACTTAGGTATTTATTTCTACAAAACGCGCTATATCTTTGTGTTTACCCATTATTATCAAAATGTCGGTGTCGTAAAGTAGTGTTTCTCCATGTGGAACACCTACTATATGTTGGACTTCCTGAAACTTACCTTTGACCTTTTCTTCAAAGGTCCGTTTTACCGTAATAAGATTTAAATGGTAGTTTTCACGTAGTCCAAGATGGCCCAGCGTTTTATTCACAACTTTTTTGGGCGTCTTGATTTCAACAATTTCGTACTCATCAGGCAATTGCAAAAATGATTTCATAGTAGGTTGCAAGAGCATTTCTGCTACGGTTTTACCAACTTCTCCTTCGGGAGATAGTATTTCCTGAACACCTACTTTTTGCAATATTGCGTATTGTTGGGCATTGGCAGCTCTTGCGATGACGCGCTTTACTTTTAATTCCAATAAAAGGACAGTTGTCATAAGCAAACCTTCAAAATTTTCACCTATGGCTACAACCACCGCGTCCATATCCTGTACATTCTGCGACATCAGAGATTTTAAATCGGTTGAATCCATCGTGACAGCGTGGGCCACATCATCCTTAAGCGATTCAACTTTATCATGATCAAAATCAACAGCTAATACTTCTGCACCACGAGCGGCAAGGGTTTTTGCAATGGAAGTTCCAAATATTCCCAGTCCAATAACAGCAAACTTTTGAGAGGGCATTATAAAAATGTTTTAAGATGCGAAACTAGCACATTCAAAGCCTTTTCGAAAGAAGTGTGATTTGGAATTATAAGATCCGCTTCAGATTGAAAAGGTTTTACAAATTTCTCATATGTAGGATAAACATGATTTTCATAGCGATATAAAACGTCCTTGATATCGTATCCCCTTTCATTATTATCTCTGTTTATCCTCCTTATCAATTTTACGGGCTCACTGGCTTCAATAAATAGCTTCAAATCATACAATTTTAAATACTCCCTTTTGTAGAATGCAAAAAGGCCTTCGGCTACAATAATTGGGGCAGGTGAGAAAATGAGTGTGTCCGGGGTTTTATCCGGATTATTAAATGTGTATTCTTTCCGCCGGATTATGTTTCCACCTAGTAATTCATTCAAATCTTTATAAAAAGCATCATGATCAATGGATTGAGGCAGGTCAAAATTTTCGATACCGTTTTCATCCTTCGGCTGCTTTTCCCTGTCTAGGTAATAGTGGTCCTGAGAAACGAGGCAAATTTCTTTAGAAGTAAATCGATTGATTAATTCGTTTATAAATAAGGTCTTGCCCGAAGCACTTCCCCCTGTGATCCCAATGAGATATGGTTTTTTCAACTTGATTGTTTTTTTAAAAATTGTACTAATTTATCAATAGCCTTTGCTCTGTGGCTAATTTTATTTTTCTCTTCGACAGGCATTTCTGCAAAGGTCATGGTTTTTCCATTGGGTAAAAAAATAGGATCATATCCAAAGCCTTTTAACCCTTTTTTTTCTTTTGTAATTGCACCTTTTACAAGACCCTTAAAATAATATTTATTGCCATTTAATATTAAGGCTATAACCGTTTTGAATTGCGCTGTTCTGATTTTTTGGCCATTTAGTTCTTTTAAGACTTTGGCCATATTTTTTTCACTATTGGCAGCTTGCCCTGCATAGCGAGCAGAATAAACACCCGGTCTTCCATCCAGAGCTTTAATTTCCAAACCGGTATCATCTGCAAAGCAATTCAGATTAAATTTATTGTAAACATATTCAGCTTTGGCCATGGCATTTTCCTCAAGGGTTTCAAAAGGTTCGGGTATTTCATCCTCGCAGTTGATATCCTTCAGGGAGACGATATTAAAGGGAAGCGTTTTAAATAGAGTTTTAATTTCAAAAACTTTGTTTTGATTGTTTGTGGCGAAAACCAATTCTTTCATTATTAAAAATTAAGATAAAAATCCTTGCATAAATTAATATAAGAAGGGTGGTATTGATGTCTTTTGTTTGTTTCAATGATCAGCATCTTTTCACTCGGGCTGGGTTCAGCCTTGTCTGAAAATTCCAGTACAATACGATGAGCATCACAATTTTGATTTGGGTAGATGTATAATTTAGAACTGCAAAATAAACCGTATTCTTTCGCAAGCGATAACAAAGTATTCATCTGCTCAATTGGATAAATAATAGAGACTTTACCAATAGAACTCAGATTCTTTGATGCAAAATGAAAAACATCTTCCGGATAAAGTGAATTTGCATGTTTGCTACGGCTATTCACCCCGTTTTTAGGAAGCAAAGAATGTTGGAAAAATGGGGGATTGGAAACAATCAAATCAAATTTTTCTTCGAACTTAAAATTTTTCAAGTCCTTGTTGACTAAATGCATTCGTTTTTTGAAAGGGCTGGCTTGAAAATTTCTTTTGGCTTGTAAAGCAGAATCGCGATCTATTTCGATAGCATGAATATCAGCTTTCTCAAATCTTTGAGCCAGCATTAAAGCAATTATGCCGGACCCGGTTCCAACATCTAATATTTTTTGTGCTTGAAATTTAAGCCCTGCCCAGGCACCTAGTATTACAGCATCAGTTCCGACCCTGAACGATGATCCACCATGTAAAAGTCCAAATCTTTTAAACTTAAAATAGTTCTCTTTATATTTTTGCGATAAATTTATTTTCATAGCATAAAACAAAATTGAACTTTTTTGTATTGATTATAAGTATACGTTCATTAATTCAAAGAAAAACAATTCAGACACACACCATAAAAATTTAATTAGAGAGAATAAATATTTAGTTAGGCATGGCGGAGTATTCGATTAAGGACTTGGAGAGATTAACTGGTATTAAAGCCCACACTTTGAGAATTTGGGAAAAAAGACACACTATAATTGAGCCCAAAAGAACGCCAACCAACATTAGGTACTATTCCGATGATGACCTAAAAAAGATATTAAACATTTCTATTTTAAATAATAATGGTTTCAAGATAAGCACCATTGCCGATCTTGACGAAGAGGAGCTCAATGAGCGTGTGATGTCGATCAGCCAGGCATCGGACAAATCATCAAATTTTATCGATCAATTGACCATTGCGATGATCGAACTCGATGAAGGCAAATTCGAAAGAATTTTATCGGTTGTTACATTAAGGATGGGTTTTGAAAAAACAGTAACCGGTGTTCTCTACCCTTTTCTTGATAAAATAGGGATACTCTGGCAAACCGGTAAAATTAATCCTGCACAGGAACACTTTATTTCCAACCTGATCAGACAAAAACTAATTGTAGCGATCGATAGCCTACCCAATCATGCGAATAGCAGACTACCGGCTGTCTTATTGTATTTACCGGAAAATGAATTGCATGAGATTGGATTATTATTCTATTCTTATTTGGCCAAAAAAATGGGTTTTAATGTTGTTTATCTGGGCCAAACCGTACCATTTAATGATTTAAAATCTGTAGTAAAGATCAGAACACCTAAGATTATCATCACAAGCATAAGCACACCCATACCTGTATCCTCACTAAAAAATTATCTTAGCCAAGTTTCAGAAGAGTTTCCAAATTCCGAAATATTTATTTCCGGATATCAAATAAACGATAAGGTCCTCGCATCATTCGAAAATATTCACAGAGTAAACAATGCAATCGCATTAAAGGAAAGTCTTCAACAGCAGGCAGACCTATATCTATCCTGAGCCTAAATAATATTGTTTAAATAATTAATTTAAAAGTTAAACATTCTAAAATAGGGTTTAAACACATTTTAGGACGTGTTATTTGTATATTTTTAATATTACAGTAAAAATAATTGCTTAAATATTTGGTTTTTTGTTTAATGTTTGATTACATTTGTTAAACAAACCAAAATTTAACATCATGACTGCGATAGAATTTAACTCTCAAGTAACAGGACTTTACAAAACCTTAGAATTATTTACCAGAAGATTTACCAACGATAGGGATGAAGCCTTAGACCTGGTTCAGGAAACTGTTTTAAAAGCTTTTAAATACAGAGATAAGTATACGCACAATACCAATCTTAAAGCCTGGTTGTTTACGATAATGAGAAATACGTTTATCAACAATTACAGAAAAGCTTCTAAAATGAAGTCAACAATTGATACAGATCAGGAACTGTACTATCTTAGTGTAGAAGATAAAAGCAATTTCTCTACTCCGGATCAGAAACTGCAGTACAAAGAAATTAAGAAAAACATACAGAAGGTTAAAAAGGAATTCAGAGTGCCGTTTGAGATGCATGTAGAAGGATACAAATACAATGAAATAGCAGATAAACTCGGAATCCCTTTGGGTACGGTTAAAACCAGAATTTTCTATGCAAGAAAAGAAATTCAAAAACACCTCAAAGTAGCTTAAGTGTCAAAAAAGATAATAGTCATTGGTTCTGGATTTGCCGGAATATCTGTAGCGGCCAATCTTGCAAAGTCAGGATTTTCAGTAACGGTACTTGAAAAAAATGATCAACCCGGAGGCCGGGCAAGATCATTCGAAACTGATGGCTTTCTGTTTGACATGGGCCCAAGCTGGTATTGGATGCCCGAAGTATTTGAGAATTTTTATCAGTCATTTAAGAAAACTGCATCTGATTATTACAATCTAATCAGACTCGATCCTTCTTACCGGGTTTATTTCGGTGAGAAGGATTTTTTAGATATCCCCGCTAATATGGAGGAGTTGGAAAAATTATTTGATCAACTCGAACCCGGATCTTCTAAAAACTTAAAAAAATTTATAAAAGAATCAGCGTATAAATATGAAGTTGGAATGCGCGACTTGGTGCATAAGCCGGCAAAATCCCTTTTGGAGTTTGCAGATTTAAGACTTCTTAAAGGAATGCTTAAAATGCACGTATTTCAAAGCATTTCAAATTATGTAAAAAAGTATTTTTCTCATCCGCGCTTAATACAACTTCTTGAATTTCCTGTCCTATTTCTTGGTGCAACACCCTGGAAAACGCCAGCTCTTTACAGCTTAATGAATTATGCCGATATGGCCTTGGGAACCTGGTATCCCATGGGAGGTATGCACAATATTGTTAAGGCTATGAAAGATATTGCTGAAGAACAAGGTGTCATTTTTAAAACCGGAACCAATGTAGAAGCTATAAAATCGGTTGGAAGAAATGTCAAAGGGGTTTTCGCAGGCGATAAATTTTACGAAGCCGATGTTGTTGTCGGGGGCGCAGATTATCATCATATTGACCAACATTTATTAGCACCTAATGTGAGAATGTACTCAGATGATTATTGGCAAAAAAGAGAAATGGCTCCCTCTTCACTTATCTTTTATTTAGGTGTAGATAAAAAAATAGATGGTCTGCAGCATCATAACCTCTTCTTCGACCAGGATTTCATAAAACACGCCCGGGAAATTTACGAATCGCCAAAATGGCCCGAAAATCCACTATTCTATGTTTGTTGCCCTTCAAAAACTGACCCTGGGGTAGCACCGGAAGGAAAAGAAAACTTATTCATTTTGGTACCGGTGGCTCCGGACTTGGAAGATAATGATGAAATTAGAGAGCACTATTTTAATTTGGTGATTGGCAGATTGGAAAAACTTATTGGTCAAAAAATCAAAGAGGACATCATTTACAAGAGAAGTTTTGCCCACAAAGATTTTATTTCAGATTACAATGCTTTTAAAGGCAATGCTTATGGTTTGGCTAATACACTTACGCAAACTGCAATTTTAAAACCAGCTTTAAAGAACAAAAAGCTGAATAATTTATTTTATACAGGACAGTTGACGGTTCCTGGCCCGGGAGTTCCACCATCAATTATTTCCGGGCAGGTAGTGGCGAAAGAGATTAACAAGGAATTTAAGGCTTAGAAATATGAAACAGCTCTTTGACGATGTATCACTCAAATGTAGCCAACTAACTACACGATCCTATAGTACTTCATTTTCAATGGGTATTCGACTTTTGAGTAAAGAAATTCGAGGCCCTATCTATTCAATTTATGGATTCGTCAGGTTTGCCGATGAAATTGTTGATACCTTCCACGACTATAATAAAGAAGAATTACTCAAAGAATTCACAAAAAACACACATCGTGCTATTGAAGAAGGGATAAGCTTAAATCCCATTTTGAACTCATTTCAAAAGACTGTGAATCAATTCAAAATTCCAATTCAACTTATCGATCAGTTTCTACACAGCATGGAAATGGATCTTGATTTGGACAAATGCGATAGAAAAGATTTTGAAGAATATATTTTAGGTTCAGCCGAAGTGGTTGGCTTGATGTGTTTAAAAGTTTTTGTCAATGGGAATGATAAAGAATACGAAAGACTTAAGCCAAATGCCATGGCGCTGGGCTCTGCTTTTCAAAAGATTAATTTTCTAAGAGACCTTCATGCCGATTATAAAAATTTGGGGAGATCTTACTTTCCGGGTTTAGAGGTGGAAAAATTTGATGAAAGCAGTAAGAAAATTATTGAAGAGGAAATTTCCAGAGACTTCAAAAAAGCCTATGAGGGCATTGTTCAATTGCCGAAAAAAGCACGTTTTGGTGTCTATCTGGCTTATGTTTATTATCTGGCATTATTTGAAAAAATAAAAAATACACATTCCTCAAAGGTGATAGAATCCAGGATCAGGATACCCAATGAAAGAAAGTATGCCATATTGGTAAGCTCCTATGTTCGACATCAAATTGGTCTCATATGATTCAAGAGCAGGTCATATTGGTAGATGAACTGGATAAAGAATTGGGCACAATGGAAAAAATGGAAGCCCATAGAAAAGGTGTTTTACACAGGGCTTTTTCAGTGTGCATTTTCAATGATAAGGGCGAAATGCTGATTCAAAAAAGAGCATCAGAAAAATACCATTCACCCGGACTTTGGACAAATACCTGTTGCAGTCACCCTCGAAAAGGGGAAGATCTCTTTCAAGCGGCCAGCAGAAGGCTGGAAGAAGAAATGGGTATCAAAACCAAAATAGAAAAGGCATTTTCATTTATTTATAAAACTCAACTCGACAGAGGCATGATAGAACACGAGTTGGATCATGTATTAATAGGAAAATACAATGCAAAGCCAAATATCAATTTGGCAGAAGTTGAAGATTGGAAATACATGAATTTAAATGATATTCAGGAAAATATAATGACGGAACCTGAGCTGTGGACGGAATGGTTTAAAATAATTATGCCTAAGATTAAATTGTATTATTCACCTATAGTTGTATAGCATGTTTGGATTATTTGGAGGAGGAGAAAAAAAGAAATTGGAAAAAAAGTATCAAAAGCTTTTAGAAGAAGCCAGAGATTTACAAAGAAAAGGTGATATAAAAGCTTATGCGGTTAAATCGGAAGAAGCCGATAAAATTGCGGATCAAATAAAAGCCCTGTCATAATTGCAAAATATTTCTTCAGAAACTACTCTATTTTGGATGAGGAGAGATCTGAGATTATTTGATAATCACGGTCTTTTTCGCGCATTAAAAGATAGAGGCAATGTACTTGTCCTCTTTATTTTTGATAAAAACATTCTCGATGAGCTTGAAGACAAAAAGGATAAAAGACTGCTGTTTATTCATCAGGAGCTCGATAAGATAAACAAGGAACTTCAAAATTACGGCAGTTCTTTGATTACATATTATGGCTATCCTGAAGACTTTTTCCAGGGAATTAATGTAAAAGCGGTTTATACTAATACCGATTATGAACCCTATGCAAGAGAAAGAGATCAACAAATTAAAGATAAACTTGTATACAGAGGAATAGCCTTTCACAGTTTTAAAGATCAAATTGTATTTGAAAAGGACGAGATCGTTAAAGATGATGGTGAGCCTTATTCCGTATTTACACCCTATTCTAAAAAATGGCTGGAAGCATTTAATAATTCTGAAATCCAATCTTACCCATCTGAGGATTACAAGGAATCCTATGCGCAAATTGAAGCCCAGGATTTAATTTCCTTGGAAGAAATGGGTTTTAAGAATTTCAAATTCGAATTTCCGGAAAGAAAAATTGATAAGAAATTATTAAAAGAATATCAAGATAAAAGGAATTTACCGGCAGAAAAGGGCACGAGCAGATTGAGCATTCATTTCAGATTTGGAACCATAAGTATTCGAGAGATGAGCAAAATGGCCAATCAGTACAGTTCTACATGGCTTAATGAATTGATATGGCGAAACTTTTATATGGTCATATTATGGCATCATCCTCATGTTGTGGATAAATCATTTAAGCCGGCATACGATAAAATAAAATGGCGTAATAACGAAGCTGAATTCGAAGCCTGGTGTGAAGGTAAAACGGGCTATCCGATTGTAGATGCCGGTATGCGCCAATTAAATCAAAGCGGTTATATGCACAATCGTGTTAGAATGATAACGGCCAGTTTTCTAACTAAGCATTTACTTATCGATTGGCGTTGGGGGGAAGCTTATTTTGCAAAAAAACTGATGGATTATGAACTGGCCTCCAATAATGGCGGTTGGCAATGGGCCTCGGGAAGCGGTTGTGATGCAGCCCCCTATTTTAGAGTGTTTAACCCGGAACTTCAGACTAAAAAATTCGACCCTGATATGAAATATATTAGAAAATGGGTTCCGGAATATGATAGTGAAGAGTACCCTAAACCTATCGTTGAACATAAAATGGCTAGAGAAAGAGCATTAGACAAGTACAAGAGCGCTTTAAATAGCTAAATATCAATAACTTACAGGGATTGAAAAAAATGTGGAATTATTTTTTAATAAAGTTAAACAATTCCGTCAGGCACTGGTTTATAATATGAACGTAATAAGTTTCTCATACTAATAGTTTCAATTCCATACTTTTAATTGCGCAAAAAAGTCTTCGGCTTCCGGAGACTTTTTTTATTTAGTTTTGTTAGTAAGCTTTGAAGGGAATTAAGTAGATGATTTTATTTGCGCTTATAACGATTGCCACGTTTTTATTTATGGAATTCATGTCGTGGTTTACCCACAAATACGTAATGCATGGATTCTTGTGGATATTACATGAAGATCATCATGTGCCACATAAAGGTACTTTCGAAAAGAACGATGCTTTCTTTTTGATGTTTGCAATTCCGAGTTCATTGCTCATGATTTTCGGTTCTTTAAATGGTGTTGATTATCGATTTTTTATTGGTTTGGGTATCTTACTTTATGGCATTGCCTATTTCCTTGTTCATGAAGTTTTGATTCATCAAAGATTGCCCTGGTTTAAGCGAACGAATAATGTATATTTTAGGGCAATTAGAAAGGCACATAAAGTTCATCATAAACATTTACAAAAAGAAGACGGGGAATGTTTCGGAATGCTTTTCGTACCAATGAAATATTTCAGAGAAGCTTCTAAAAGTGTTAAAAAATAATTGCTTTTAATGAACTACCTCTATCTTCTCATCAATATTTTCACGATATCGATTCCATTAATTCGCAGTTTTGAGCCAAAAATTCAATTCTACAAAAATTTTAAAGCACTTATTCTGGGGATTCTAGTTTCCGGAACAATATTTATTATTTGGGATATATATTTTACAAAAAACGGGATTTGGGGTTTCAATTCTAAATATTTGACAGGCATCAGCCTATTGCACTTACCTATAGAAGAATGGATGTTTTTTATATCGGTCCCTTTTGCATGTGTCTTTATTTATGAAGTGCTCAACTATTTTCTCAGTCCTGATCATTCGGTAAAAGGGAAACATCCATTTGGCATAAGCTTAGCAATATTACTCATTGCTTTTGGGATTTTGAATCTTGATAAATGGTATACCTCAATTACATTTATTTCAACAGGTTTTTACCTTTTTTACTTATCCTATTTATTAAAAGTAAGTTGGCTCAGTAAATTTTTCAGAGCATATATTGTGATACTCGTACCATTTTTCATAGTAAATGGCCTTTTGACGGGAACGGGCATAGAAGAGCAAATTGTCTGGTATAATAATGCTGAAAACCTCGGAATTAGAATATTGACTATTCCAATAGAAGATAGCATTTACGGTATGCTTTTAATACTGATTAACGTTCATGTATTTGAGAAATTCAGAAGGGTCCCTGTTGCTCCTAAATAGTGATTTCTCCAACAAGATAAGTCACCGCAGTACCTTTAATTTCAACGCGTTCCCCCAAATCTACACAGTGCAAACTGCCGCCTCTGGCTGATATTTGTTGCGCAGATAATTCTTTTTTATGCAAACGTTTCGACCAATAAGGAATTAACATAGTATGTGCAGAACCGGTTACTGGATCTTCATTTATCCCTACTCTCGGTGCAAAAAATCGAGAAACAAAATCAGTTTTTTCGCCTTTTGCGGTTACAATTATTCCTCTTGTATCTACTTTGTTTAAAAGATTAAAATCCGGGTTCAATTCACGCACTTCTTTCTCAGAATCCAGAACCATCATGTAATCGTCATTCTTATATAGTTCAACAGGCAATGCGCCGAGGCCTTCGAATAATCCGTCAGGTAGTTTTGCTATGTTAAAGGTCTTTGCGGGAAAATTGAGTACAAGTCCATCATTTTCCTTTCGTACTTTCAATTCACCGCTTTTTGAAGAAAATCGTATAAGCTTTGATTTATTATTTAAATAATTGATGATTACATGCGCTGATGCAAGTGTAGCATGACCGCAAAGGTCGACTTCTAACTTTGGGGTAAACCATCGAATTTCATAAATATCATCTTTTTTAACAAAAAAAGCCGTTTCTGCAAGGTTATTTTCTTCAGCAATTTTTTGCATGATTTCGTCTGGTAACCATTTATCTAAAGGAATAACGGCTGCCGAATTTCCTTTAAATACTTCAGCGGCAAAGGCATCTATTTGGTAAATTTTTAGCTTCATACTGAAATTTGAATTTGAAGGGTTGAGAAAAATAATCGGTGCAAGGTAATAATTTTCATTTTTCAGCGATTTGAGGCTGTAGCAGATTCTATTATTTTATCATCTTTTACAATGCGTTGTTCGTCTGCTTTTCTATAGTCAAACAACATATTGCCCCTTTTATCCCACTCATACATGATAAAAGCCTGTTCATCCTTTTTCCTGGGATACTTTATGTCCATTTTCCTTCGCTGTGATCCGGGATGATAAATTCTCCACCGGCCGACTTTCCTGTCATCTTTGTAAGTTCCAGTGACACGAAGGGTTCCATTTTCGTTAAAATAGACATAATCACCTTCTTTTCGTCCCCATACAATTGGCACTACTTCTTTGATTTTTGTTCTTTCAATATCGTAATAACTGATATCTGATTCTTTAGGCCAGCCTTTGTAATAATATTCCTTATCAACCAGTATGGTGTCCAAATCGTATTTTACCCACCTGCCGTGTTTGGTCCCAATATAAAAATTGCCTTCTTCGACCACCATTTTGTTGACATATTTTTTATATGGGCCATGCAGAATTCTCATGACTTTCTTATCGTTAACAACCTTGGATGCTCTACCCGTCCCGATTTTTCTTTTTTGAACATCAAACCAATATACTTCCTTGACATAGGGATTGGGTTCAATAAATTCTTTCAGAACATGGTAAGTTTCAATGGTTACTTTTCTACCTCTTTTAACTGCAGGTGTAAAAGCTTTTTTGGTCTTAAGTCCGTAAAAAACCCTTTTCTTTTTTTTCTTTTTCTTTTTCTTTTCCTCTTCTTCTTTTTCTTCGTCCGGGTTTAAATCAAGAGTGGGTTTGGCCTCTTCACTTATAAATATTTTTCCCTTGTCCTTTACCTGTGCAGTTAGGGTTTGAAAAAGAGTCAATAGAAATACTGCTGAAAATAATTTCCAGTTTTTCTTCATATCAATGTAAACGGATTATACTTTATCTTATTGAGTCCAGTGCTTTACAATGCACCTCTCAATAGGAATAAAGCTGCAAAGGCAATAATTGCATATAATTCAGGAAATACGGCCATTATGAGTGTCTGGCCAAATACATCATTTCCCGAACCAATACTATCAATTCCACTGGCACATACGCGCCCCTGATATATTCCGGAAAAAAGAGCGGCCAGACCTAGCCCAATTCCACTTCCTAAAATAGCTGCGGCTTGCAACATGGTAATCTCCGGAATTAATAAATCCTTCATTAGAAAGAAGCCTGCAAATCCATAAAGCCCCTGTGTCCCGGGTAAGGCTGCCAGTACTATAAATGAACCAAATGCTTCTTTTCTTTTTTTGAGTGCACCAACGGTGGTCATGGCACCTAAAGCAGTACCGATGGCACTGCCAATTCCGGGCAATCCGACGATTAATCCTAAACCGATAGATGCTAATATTAGGGGAAGATCAATACTCGTTTCCATATGCTGTAAATTTACAGATTCAGTTGATTTTTCTTAAATGGTTTAAATTCTTTTCCTCCTCCTTCAAACTGCGCATTGCCATAAAATTCGACAAAGGTCAATCTCAAAGGATGAATTAATGCGCCTAAAAAGGCAATGGCAAAATTGAGAGCGTGTCCAAAAATTAAAAATACAATCCCACCTACTATTCCTAAAATACCGGATTCTAGCAATGGTGCTCCGATTTGATTTACAACCAAACCCAATATAGAAGAAGAAACGCCAAGGGCAAATAATCTGATATATGACAAGGAGTCACCAAGAATGCCGGTAAAAACAAAAAATACTTCTAAAAAGCCCTTCGTTACTCTACTCAAAACGGGAATGCTGAAATCATGTGTAAACAATAAAATCACAATACCCAGCAAAAGAGCAATCTTGGATAGTCCAACAAATGGTTGAAGAAGCTCCATTTCCTGAGAAGCGCCCAGGAATAGGGCCACGGATGAGCTAATAATTAAAAATTTAGCCACCATGGGAATTGCCATTGAAAAACTTTGGTATTTGAGTTTTCGATAAAAGGACAAAACAACGCCCACCAATATTTGCACCAATCCAATCATAAGAGAAACGTTGAATGCATTAAAAATAAAGTCTTGATTGTCGGTGATGAATATATACTTTGAAAGCGCATCAAAAAGTGGGATATTTTTTGATTCTGCAATGCTTAAACCAAATACGGTTCCTGATTTTACAATCCCAACAAATGTTGTTGCTATCCCAAGAACAAGTCCTAGTAAAGCAACGGTCTTCATTTTTTTGAGCGGCCCGAGATATGCCCATGCCGCAAGTAAACTGAGTACAATTCCATAACCTGCATCCCCCAGGCAATATGCGAAGAATATGGGATAAAAAACGCCAATAAAAGGCGTAAGGTCCAATTCATGGTAGTTAGGCAATTGATAGACCTTGGTAATATTCTCAAATATTTTATTGTATGAATTGTTTTTTAATACCACCGGAACTTCATCCTGCTCTCCGGGATCTTCTATTTCATAGGCAAGGTCCAATGATTCCAATTCCTCCTGAATTTTGCTCTCCATTTCAAGAGGAAACCAGGCGGTAATGTATTTGATCCTTCCTTCACCTGCCTCGTTCATAGAATTGGAGGCATTTAAAATCATCAGTTTATCAAGTGCTTCATTTAAGTGGTTTTCCAGTACATTTCTGTATTTGCTCAAAGACTTGATACTTTGTTGTAGCTTAATTATTTCTTCTTCCGTTTGCGACAATAAACGGCCAACTTCTCCCAGGGGTAATTTTGGGAGCTCTAGTTGTTCAAATGGTAGACTTTCGGATCTGTCGAGCGGTTGAATATTTACAAAATACACATTGCCGCCTTTTCTTGCTACTTCTAAAACATAGGGGTCTTCTTCTATTTGAAGAAATGAATTGGAAGGGGCAATATAAAAATTGAAGGTCCAGTTTAATTCTTCAATATTTCGTATTCTTTTCCACTTAATATTTCCCCATGGTTTAAGAAGCCTGAAATCCTTTTGATATTTTTCAAGCAATTCAGAATACTCCGATACTTTATCATTTAAAAGATCGTAATCCTCTAAAACTTCTGTTGCCTTTAAATCATCTGCCTGGGGACTATGTTCGTCCATTTCATCCAATATGGATTCAATTTTCGAAATATATTTGGAGAGTTCTTCTGATGCTTCATTTTCATCTGTTGCCTGTATTTCTAAATGCACCAAGCCTTTTTCCTGAAGGCTATTTAGAATTTGTTCAGTGTCGCGGTGGTAAATCATAAAAGTGGCTTTTTTCATCTTTGCTTTCATTGTGCCACCTCCTTTCTTTGATTTCTCTCCTTCACAATTTTTTGTGCCGCTTTAGCAATATTGTCCTTGTCTTCTAAAAATCGTTTTATTTGATTGATGTCTCTTTCAAAAGCAGGAATCTGAACTTTTTCATAAAGATTAACCTTTTGCGTAGTCTTTTTTCTCGCAAGATATAAAACGTCGTGTTGCTGCTGTAATATCTGTTCTTTGGTTTCCAGGCTGACAATTTTTTTTAGGATGTCAATCCCTTTCAGCAACCATACTGGCTGATCAAAATCAATAAAATCGGTCAGTTTGAATTGAATATCATTCAATACAGGGATTTTAGTTCCTGCCGTATTTTTAATACTGATGTCGATGAAATCTATTTTCAGCACTTGCGGATAGCGCGTCCAAAGTGGAGCAATGTCTTTTATTTCGGAATTAAATAGTTCTTTTTCCTGTCTGAGATTTTTAAGTTTTTCAGATATTTTTTTCACTTCCAGACGAAGTGCGGTTTCTTTACTTTTTAGTGTAGGCAATACTTTTTTTCGTATCGCAAGCTGGCGTTTGAGATAGGTTAAAAATGTTTTATTGTATTGAACCTTGAGAGCCATATTACGCAGAACCGTCAGCCGTTTCTTTTTGCACCCAGTATTTTTTCACAAGCGACTCCTTCACACCGACTTCGTGCTTTTCAAAAAATTTAGCCATCAGTTCCCATCCGGTATCGAGCATTTCATCTGTGCTGATGTTTACATCCACAGCAAGCAATCTGTTTGAATATTCTTTTGAATAATCGAGACAGCGTTGGTCATAGTCTGTTAGATCAAATCCATTTTCTTTTTTTGTCCTGGCCGCCATTGCATCTGCATATAAACGCACTAAAGTATTCATCACCTGAGGATGATCCTCTCTGGTCACCTTTCCAATTACATTCTGTTTTAATCTGGAAAGACTGCGAAATGGATCAATAATTACTTTTCCTATTTCAGTATCACGTCGTAAAAACAACTGCCCTTCGGTAATGTATCCGGTATTATCAGGAATGGCATGTGTAATATCCCCTTCATTGAGAGTGGTTACAGCGATAATGGTTAAAGAACCACCATGTTCAAATTGCACGGCTTTTTCATAGATTTTTGCAAGATCGCTATATAAAGATCCCGGCATAGAATCCTTAGATGGAATTTGATCCATTTTATTTGCCACAATGGCCAATGCATCTGCATAAAGGGTCATGTCGGTCAGCAATACCAATACCTTTTCCTGTTTATCATTAGCAAAAAATTCACCGGCGGTACAGGCCATATCAGGTACAAGAAGACGCTCAACCGGAGGATCTTCTGTAGTATTTATAAATGAAATAATTTTATCAAGCTGGCCTGCATTGGTGAAAGTGTCTTTAAAAAATAAGTAGTCATCATTTGACAAACCCATGCCTCCAAGAATAATTTTATCGGCATCCGCTCTCAAAGCTACTTCAGCCAGCACCTGGTTGTAGGGCTGATTGGCGTCGGCGAAAAATGGTATTTTTTGACCCGTTACCAATGTATTATTCAGATCGATACCGGCTATTCCGGTAGCTAAGAAATCCGATGGTTGTTTTCGCTTTACCGGATTTACCGAAGGCCCGCCGATAGGCCTTTCTATTCCATCGATTTCAGGCCCATTATCCAAAGGAGCACCATACGCGTCGAAAAATCTTCCTGCGAGTTGCTCACTTACTTTCATGGTAGGTGATTGTCCTGTAAATATTACTTCAGAATTGGTATGCAGACCCTCCGTACCTTTAAATACCTGGAGCGTTACATTGTCACCAAGCATTTTCACGACTTGTGCCGGCCGGCCATCAACATAAGCCAATTCCTCATAGCCCACATCCTTGGCTTTTAGACTGCAGGTGGCTTTGGTGATCTGACTTAGGTTGGTATACTTTTTTTGAAATGCCTGTGTCTGCATATCAATTTTCTTTTAGCGCCAATAATTCTTTTAATTCGGATTCATATTTTTTAAAATCCTCGGAATTGTACTCGGAGTAGTTCATTTGTCTCATCAGGTTGATCATTTTTTTATAATAATCACTTACCTCTGTAAAAACTTCAAAATCCGGTTCCATTTTGCAGATCGACATGACTTTATTAAACATATATTTTTGCCTGTCCATTTCGCAATTCATATCCACTTTGTCAAATGAATCCTGTTGCAGAAATACAAAATCCAACAATTCACTTTTCCAAAATTGTCTATGATATTCTATGGGCACGGCATCATCCCCCAATATGGCAATCTGATCTCTTGCTTCTGCTCCCCGAATTAGATAATCTTTTGCCTGATTCACCAGACCTGTCCAGCCTTTCTGAATATTTTCATTCGCATACTCCTTGAATTCATCATAATCGATATACTTGGAATATGAATCAACAGTTTCAATGGCCGGATATCGTTTTGAGTCAGCCCTGGCCTGATTTAAGGCATAAAAACAGCGTGCAACCTTGCTTGTGGATTCTGTAACCGGTTCTTTGAGGTTTCCACCAGCCGGCGAAACGGTTCCAATAAATGTTACAGATCCGGTCTTTCCGTTGTTTAGGTAAACAAATCCTGCGCGGGCATAAAAGTTTGCAATAATCGCCGGAAGATCAACAGGAAAAGCATCAGGACCGGGAAGTTCTTCCAGCCTATTGGACATTTCTCTTAAAGCCTGTGCCCATCGGGATGTTGAATCCGCCAATAACAGGACTTTTAATCCCATGCAACGATAATACTCGGCAATGGTCATTCCTACATAAACAGAGGCCTCCCTAGATGACACTGGCATACTCGATGTATTACATACAATACAAGTTCTTTCTTGCAAAGTACGCCCGGTTCTCGGGTCAATCAAATGTGGAAATTCAGTAAAGATCTCAACAACCTCATTGGCTCTTTCACCACAAGCGGTGACAATAATAATATCGGCATCACCATTTTTTGCTATGGCATGTTGAAGCACTGTTTTACCCGTTCCAAATGGCCCGGGAATGAAACCAGTTCCTCCTTCGGTAATTGGATTCATGGTATCAATTACCCGCATACCGGTTTGCAAAATTTTAAAGGGGCGCGGTTTATGATCATAGGTTTTGATCGGTATTTTTACCGGCCATTTTTGAATCATACTTACAGAATGCTCCTTCCCTTTATTATCTTCTAAAACTGCAATTTCTTCATCAATGGTATAATTCCCTTTTTTCGCAATCTTTTTAACCTTGAAATGTCCTTCAAAGGCGAAAGGGACCATTATTTTGTGAGATAAATTATTTTCAATGGTTTCAGCGAGCCAATCGGCAGCTATTACGGTATCTCCGACACTGACCAGTGGTGTTATCTCAAATTTTTTACTTCGATCCAATGCATCCGAAATAACGCCCCGTTCTAAAAATGTAGAATCGAGTTTGTCCAGATTATTTTGAAGACCGTCAAAATTTTGTGATAACAAACCAGGTCCCAATTCAATCTCGAGCAAGTGTCCGCTAAACTCAACTTCATCGCCAATTTTTACACCACGGGTCGACTCAAACACCTGCGCATAAGCCGTATTGCCGATCACTTTAATAACTTCAGATCGCAATTTTGTTTCCCTGGCAATCACATAACATATTTCATTTTGCCCAACTTTACCTTCCACTTCAATTGAAATGAGGTTGGCGACAATATTTATAATCTTTCCTTTAGTCATATCTATATCACTGAAGGTATTTCAATTTCACTTATTAGCTGTTCTTTCAAAAAATCAAGACGCTTATTACCATTTTCTAATGTCATCTCCTTCCATTTGGCTGCGACTAAAAGCTTGAAAGTATAAAAAAGTAAATGCTCCATATCAAAAGGGTTGTGTCCCAATAATTCCTGACTTTTTCGGATGAGAAGGTCATCACACCAGGTTTCCGCCTCCCAGGGTTCCGAATCCAATGTCTTGGTTTTAAGATTGTTAAAATTTTCATGCTCTTGCGACATTCCGGATAAGGTCAGACGTCCCGATTTAAGATCTTCCAACTGAGATTCATAACCAATCCAGTGATCCCAAAGCCCTAATCCAAGATTTTTGCTCCGAATCAGGCCTAGAATATCGTGCATGATAACGTAATTCTGCATGACTTCCTTTAAATATGGATTCATGTTTTCCAGCGCATCGTAATAGGCACCCCAAAAAAAACGCGTGAGTTCTTTTTCACTCATGCTGGTTATTTCCGATTGAAAGTCTTCCATCAAAACCCTTAAAAATTCAGGCCAGAGATCTTTGTATAAAGTCCATTCTTCCAATTCCTGTGAATTCATCAGGGCAGGTATGTATGGCATTTTATTTCCCGTTAGGGTGCCATTTTTATTTGAAAAGTAGTTTACAATATTTCTAATATCATTTTTGACAAGAATCATCTTAATCTGCATTTGACCTTCCTCGTCGAGATTGTCCATGATGATTCGTACTATTCCTTCAACATCCAAAGGGGTTTTGGTATCAAGAGGATCAAACTCAGGTAATGTCGCTATCAGGTAGTAGAGCCTGCTCAAGGATTATTCAAAAATAAGTTTCTGTG
The DNA here is from genome assembly GCA_965267555.1 of Cytophagales bacterium. Taxonomy (GTDB): domain Bacteria; phylum Bacteroidota; class Bacteroidia; order Cytophagales; family CCMP332; genus CCMP332. The sequence goes on from OZ254083.1 coordinate 224,715, forward strand.
TTTTTTCTTTAATAAAAGGTTTTAAGAATTCACGAAACTGCTCTTCAGAAAAGGAAATTTCGTAATGGTCTTTTTTATCTTCAATTATAAATCCGGTTTCCAGACCTTTTGCCGACCTGATTTCCAAATCTTTTAATGCATCTTTCAAACTTGGTTTAAGCGCCTGTTCTACCTTATTTTTAATGGAATCGGCAATTTTGATGTCAAATCCATTATTTGAAGACCAGCTACCCGCTATTTCCAATATCAAACTTTTAATAAAGTCAGGGTCTTTAAAAACCGATTTTAAATTGTCATCAAGCAATTTGAGTGAAACCTGATCTTTAATCCTTTGCCTTAAACTTTCTATTACCTGTTCTGAAGCTAATTTTAACTCAGATGAAATAATCTTTTTTTCTTTTTTAGCCTTGTTTTCTGCTTCTTTTAAAATTTGTTCTGCCTGTGTCTTGGCGGACTTAATTATCTGATCGGCTTCCGCATTCGCAGAGTTTAGAATATTCTCACTTTCCTGCTGTGCTTTTTCAAGCCCTTCTTCGTATATCTTTCGGGCTATTACATTGATTTTATCACTCATTGAAAAAGGGTTTAAACCTGATTCGCGGATTTAAATTACAGTTAAAATTTAGGCCTGAACAAGAATTTGTTATTATTTATCTATCAATGTCAATAATGGTATATCAATCTCTGCGGCCATTAGCTCAGAAATGCTCTGATGAAAGAGTTTTTCGAAGAAACTATGCTCACCTGGCATGACTGCCAGCATGTCAATTTCATAGTCATGGACATAATTAATCAATTCATGTTCTACGTCTCTGCCTATTACACTTTCGAAGTCATGAGGAACATCATTGCCCAGGTAATTGGAAATTCTATTTTCTTCTTTAATTCTCTCCTCTCCTTTGGGATAATTATGAGCTCTGACATCAATAATTCTGATATGGGCATCAAATGCAATTGCTAATTGTTTTAGAGTGCTCAGTGAATAAACATTTTGCCCTTGCTTGTGAAAATCATAGGCAAGACAAAAACGTTTGGGGTTTTCAATTTTTGATCCATCAGGTATCACCAGTATTGGGCCTTTAAGCCTATTGATTAGATTGGTTGTTTTACTTCCCCACATTAATTCAACCCCTTTTGCCCCATGTGTGGCAAGTACCATAAGGTCAACATTCAAGTTTTTAAATGCTTTTTCGATATTCTGAAGTGAAATTCCCAATTCGTAAATGATTACGAAATTGCAATCCTTCAATTCAGAAATGCCGTTTACAAAAACATCAAATTGTTCCTTGACTTTTTCCGTTTTTAAATTTAAACGATGTTCCTGTTCATATCTGCTTAGGTCAGCAGAATCAGCCGGCCTTGAATAGGCATGATACAATAATAGTTCGGACCCATTTGATTTGGCGATTGTTGTACTTTGAATTACTGCATTTGCAGAACGCTCACTAAAATCAACCGGGACCAATATTTTCTTTATATTATAATTTTCATTCATATGCCTTCAAAAATGATTTTTTTCGAGAAATTTCCATATGACTAATTTCAAAATTAGAATTGATTTGTATCACAATCTATCTGTATTTTTATTAAAAAATTATGAATATGTCCGAGACATCATTTAAAAATGTTCTTTGTTGCCTCGACCGAAGCAGGGCAGACAATAATGTATTGATCTTCGCCAACCAATTAAAAGAAAGCGGAATAGTTCAAAATATTAAAGCCCTGCATGTTGTAGACAGAGAAATAGAGGAAAAAGCAAGACAGTATACGGATAATGATGCCTGGAATGAATTCAAAGAGGAAATAAGAACTGAGATTAAAAAGGATATTAAAGCCATTTTTAAAAATCCTGAAAATACGGAAGTAATAGTAAGAGGGGGCAGTCCACTGGAAGTGATCAACACAAAAAGTAAATCAGAGGCCGTTGATTTGGTGATTGTAGGAAATAAAAAGAAAAAAAACGGTCTTGGAATTGCCGGGCACCATATTGCTAGAACGGCATTGTGTGATATTGTATTTGTGCCCGAGGGGTATCAGAAAATTCCGGAATCCATATTGTTTGCATTTGATTTTTCCGAACACGCAGAGGCAACAATGGAAGTAGGACTTTCATACGCAAAGACTTTTGGGATTAAGGACATAAAGGCATTAAACATTCTAGCCAGTCCCTCTGGCTATTTTAAATCCGGTAGATTGCACAAGGATTTCGTAGAATCGGAAAAAATCAATCTCAATAAAAGATGGGAAAAAGAGGTGGAGTTACATCCTATCTTTAAAAATGTAGAATTCCGTATCTCAGAAAATGAAAAAAACGATGTATCTTACTATATCAAATTGAAAGGTTCTGAAATGAATGAACCAATTATTTTTGTAGGCTCAAAGGGCAAAACAGCCAGTTCTTCATTTTTACTTGGTAGCGTCACCGAAAAGATATTAATGAAAGAAATGGAATCCCCAATTTGGATTCATAAAATGCCGGGTGAAAACTTTGATCTTTTTGATGCCATATTCAAAGGAGATTGAAATTGTCGGCAAAATGATCAGCAATGAATCAAAAGTATTATTTTCAATATGTAATATATTTGATTAAAGAAATTGAATTGATTCAAGTTTAATTTCAAATAAATAATACTTTTGTATAAGTACTACGAATTATGAATAAGACTGTACTCGATAATATTAACGCTATAGACACTACAGCTGCAAGGTTGTGGTCGAGGCAGGATGGTGTAGTAGTTATCCAAATCAAACCTAAAATTCACCTGGGAAAAGAAGAGAGCTCTGAGATACTAAGTGCGCGGATGGAATTGTATAAGTCGCATCCACAGCGTGTTTTGGTTGATGCAAGAGAAGTTAGAAGTTCTGACCCCAAAGCCTGGGATTTTACACAGGACAATAGCAAATTACAAATTACTAAAGTCCTTGCCTATTTGGCGCAAAGGCCAGTTGAAAAAGGCCTTGTCAGCTTTTATTTTTCACCGAGCCCGGGTGCTTTGTTTCAAAGCCGGCTCTTTATGGAAGAAAACAAGGCTTTGGAATGGTTGGATTTGTTTCGAAGAATTGACCTCTAAACAAGGTTTTAACTTATCTATTCCAACTATTTCCAAACGGATTGATGCTTAGCAAGTAATCCTTCTCGAATTATATCTAATTGTATCGTTACTTGTTCTTTTTAAGCGATGCCTGCATTACGGTTTTAATCTCATTCAATTTTAGCAAGGCTTCAACCGGTGAAATGCGGTTTATATCGAGCTGCTCCAGAATATTCTTGACTTTGACATAGTTTGGATCATTGGCTTCAAACATACTCATTTGGAATTCAGCACTTTTTGGAATCTCCTTGAGTTTCTCTTTATTATGCGTACTTACTTTTTCCTGTTCCAATCCAACCATTATTTCGTGAGCTCTTAATACCACCTCATTTGGCATTCCAGCCATTTGAGCCACATGGATACCAAAGCTATGTTCGCTCCCACCTGGTTTGAGCTTGCGCATAAAAATAACCTTGTCTGCAACTTCTTTTACTGAGACATTAAAATTTTTAACCCTCTCTAAATCCTTAGCTAATTCATTAAGTTCGTGATAATGGCTGGCAAAGAGTGTTTTAGCTTTTTTGTCACTTTTATTATGTAAATACTCCACAATTGACCATGCAATTGAGATCCCATCATAGGTGCTTGTCCCCCTGCCAATCTCATCCATAAGAACAAGGCTTCTGTCGGACAAATTATTAAGAATGCTGGCCGTTTCGGTCATTTCGACCATAAAAGTGGATTCGCCTTTGGATAAATTATCCGATGCACCCACCCTTGTAAATACCTTATCGACCAATCCAATTTCGGCTTTTGAAGCAGGCACAAAACTTCCCATTTGCCCCATCAAAACAATCAGTGCTGTTTGCCTCAACAATGCGGATTTACCCGACATATTTGGGCCGGTAATAATGATTACTTGCTGTGATTCATCGTCTAAAAAAATATCGTTGGGAATATAACTCTCCCCCGGGGGTAATTGCTTTTCTATGACCGGGTGCCGGCCATTTAAAATATTCAATGCTTTGCCACTATTAATTTCGGGTTGAGCATAATTATTTTCTTCTGCTGCATGAGCAAAAGAAATCAGACAATCCAGCTGGGCCAGTAATTTTGCATTCTGTTGAATCTGTTGAACATATTCCCCGGCTATTTCAACGAGCTTTAGATATAAATTGTGTTCAATGATTTTCAGGCGATCATCTGCATTGAGAATTTTCTCTTCATAGGATTTTAACTCTTCTGTAATGTAGCGTTCTGCATTGACGAGGGTTTGTTTTCTAATCCACGCTTCGGGCACTTTATCTTTATGCGTATTGGTTACTTCCAGGTAATAACCAAATACTTTATTGTAAGCAATTTTGAGTTTTGGAATACCGGTACGCTCTGATTCCCGCTGCTGTATCTCAACTAAATAATCTTTCCCGCTTCTGGCAATTTTTCGCAACTCATCAATTTCCTCATCTATACCATCTCTAAACAAATTTCCTTGATTGAAAACGATTGGAACTTCATCCAGGAGTTCATTTTCAATTTTTTCAAGCAAAGTTTCACATTTATTGAATTGATCAGCCAATTGAATAAGTAGCGGTTCTTCGGAATCATTTAAATAATCAATAACCGGAAGGCTACTATGCAGGGCTTTTTTGAGCTGAAGCATTTCGCGCGGATTAATTCTTCGCGCTGCAACTTTAGCAATAATTCGTTCCAAATCGCCAATTGCCTTTAAATGACGAACTATGTTTTCCCTTAAACCGGATTCATCGACAAATATATTTACAATAGAAAGGCGCTGATTAATCTTGACTTCATCCTTTAGGGGAAGGACCATCCAGTTTCGCAGAAGTCTTGAGCCCATCGGTGTTTGTGTTTTGTCCAGTATATCAACCAGGGGAATGCCATCTTCCCTTTGCGCATAGATGAGTTCAAGATTTCTAATGGTAAATTTATCGAGCCATACATAGTGCTCTTCTTCAATTCTTGAAATAGAATTGATATGATCAATATTTCGATGTTCCGTTTCGTCGAGGTATTGTAGAATAGCTCCGGCTGCTGTTATCCCTAGTTTTTGATTCTCAATGCCGAATCCTTTTAGACTTTGGGTTTGAAAATGATTAATCAGCGTTTCATTGGCAAAATCATAGGTGTATATCCAGTCGTCCATGTAATAGACATGATATTTTTCATCGAGCTTATTTTGCCAGACTTTCTTATCGCTTTTTCGATACAATACTTCTCTTGGTTGAAATCCCTGAAGTAATTTTTCAATATAATCGCTACTCCCCTGAGCCAGCATGAATTGACCCGTTGAAATATCTAAAAATGCAATTCCATTTAAATCAGCATCATTATATATCGAAGCGAGATAGTTGTTTTTATTTTGATCCAGTACATTATCATTAAAGGACACTCCCGGAGTCACCAATTCTGTGACACCGCGTTTTACAATGCCTTTCGCTGTACTTGGGTCTTCGAGCTGATCGCAAATGGCAACCCTTTGCCCTGCACGGACCAATTTGGGCAAATATGATTCAAGAGAATGATGAGGGAAACCGGCCAATGCTACCTCAGAAGCAGAACCATTTGACCGCTTGGTAAGTACAATTCCCAAAATTTTGCTCGTAATTTCTGCATCTTCGGCAAAGGTCTCATAAAAATCTCCGACGCGAAAAAGCAGTATTGCACCGGGGTGCTTTGCCTTAATGGCATAGTACTGTTTCATTAACGGAGTTTCTTTTTTATCCTTAGTCTTGGGCATGTGCTTGGCAGGTCTCTGCAAATATGTTCAAATTTGTGTGGATTTTCAATCAGAGGATATGCGAAAGTTAGAAATGTCAGAGCTCAAACGAATTAGTGTTGGGGAATTTAAAAAAGCCCAAAAAATACCGGTGTGCCTTGTGCTGGACAATATTCGAAGCATGAACAATATCGGATCCGTCTTTCGAACTTCAGATGCCTTTCGGATTGAAAAAATCCTTCTTTGTGGAATTACTGCAAAACCACCACATCGCGATATCAATAAAACCGCTTTGGGTGCTGATAAATCGGTAGATTGGCAATATCATGAAGATGTATTGGAAGCGGCGCGTGCTTTAAAAAAAGATAAATATAAAGTCATTGGCATTGAACAGACCGACAATAGTATAGAATTAAATAATTATAAAATAGAAAATACGACTAAGTACGCCTTGGTATTTGGCAATGAAGCATTTGGAATAAGTAATGAATTATTACCCGAACTGGATTTATGTCTGGAGATTCCTCAATTTGGAACCAAACATTCTTTGAATATCTCCGTTTGTGCAGGCCTGGTGATTTGGGAGTTCTGGAAAAAGTTAAAAGATAAAAATTAATAGTGAAAAGGTCGATTATATTTAGTCATACAAACCTAATTGCAAAGGATTGGAAGAAGTTGGCTGATTTTTACATCGAGGTTTTTGATTGCCTGCCTACATTTCCTGAAAGAGACATCAAGGGAAAATGGATTGATGATATGTGCGCAATAGAAGATGTGCATTTGAGAGGAGTGCATTTGCAATTGCCTGGTTTTGAAAATGGTCCTACGCTGGAAATATTTGAATATAAGCAAAGAGGAAAAGATGAAAAGACACAGATCAATGATTATGGTTTTGGACATATTGCTTTTCATGTGAATGATGTTGATGCTGTCCTCGAAAAACTTATAGAGCATGGCGGTTCGATGTATGGAAAAGTCGTGGAAGCTGAAGTTTCCGGAAAGGGATTTTTAAAAGCTGTTTATACCAAGGATCCGGAGGGAAATATCATAGAGATACAGAATTGGAGTGATTACAAATAGCAAACCGGTAAACTGAAAAAATGAAACGTTACAAAATTACTTATGCAAAGTAGCAGTTTTTGATATCTTTTAAGGATAAAAGATGCCAAGAACACGTCTTGGCATGACGAATAATAGGCGTCATTCCAAGACTAGCGAAGTGAGTTCTTGGATTCTCAATTAATATCCATTTCATCAATAAGCCTCTGCGCTCCGGCAAACTTGTCAATAATAAAAAGAATGTAGCGCATATCTACACTGATATTTCTACAAATTTCCGGATTGAACATCATATCGCTCATCGTGCTTTCCCAGGTGCGATCGAAATTGATCCCGACCAGTTCTCCATTCGCATTGAAAACAGGACTTCCTGAATTTCCGCCTGAAGTATGATTGCTGGCAATAAAGCATACCGGCATTTCTCCACCCTCCGTATAGTTTCCAAAATCTTTTTCCTTTAAAAGCCTAACTAATTTTTCAGGTAAATCATATTCATAACTACCTGGAATGTATTTATCTAATATCCCATCAGTGGTTGTCTGATGTTTATAAACAACCGCATCCATTGGTTCATAACCTTCAACCTTCCCGTATGAAACCCGCAGCGTACTGTTGGCATTCGGATAATAATCTTTTTGCTCAGGCAAAACCTTCATTTTCGCCATCATGTAGTCCTTTTCAATGGCATCAATTTTATCTGAAATTTTGCTGTACTTGTCTCTGATTTCATTGATATACAAATTGTAGACATCTTTCATCAGCTTATAAACAGGGTCATTTTTCATTTTTTCATTATCACCCTCAAAGTTTTCCGCCCAGGCTTTGGCCCTTTCCTTATTGGTAAAAATTGAATTATCGAATAAGTTTTGTGTTACTGTATTTGCATCAGCATGGTATTCGTCCTTAAAGTTCTTAAGCTCGGGTTCAGTATTTAACAAATCCGTATCCATGTTTTTAAAGAAAATTTCAGAGGATGCAGCAAGAATATTCTGATCAATTTCTGGCACATAATTCTTATAAAAATTATCGATTCTTTTGTATAGATTTTCTTTTTTGGTTTCAAGAGAATCTTCACTTTCTATGGTATTTTCCAAGCCATTTACAAACCTGATTATTTCTGGTCCGTAATAGACTAATTCTCTCCATAATGTGAATGCCATATAATATTTTTCGTATTCCGGCAGATGGGAATCAAAGCCGGCAAATAAGTCCCCATACATTTTATTTAGTTTTTTGTCTTTGCTTAGTGCTGTCATAAATTCCTTTTCAAGCTTTTTCTTTTTGTCCATCGCATTAAATCTTTCAAGGCCTTTGGTCTGTCCGATCCACTTTTTCCAGGCATTGCTGATTCTTGATTGTTTAGCCGCATATTGAATTGCAATTAATTCGGACTCTCGCATTGCCTTGTCAATTACAGCCAAATTGTTCTCACGCATTTTTATGGCCAGAGGGAGCGCTTTATTGATAATAATGTCAAGTTTTTTTGAATAGAGGTAGGAATAAGTGGTTCCGGGAAAACCATAAACCATGGTGAAATCCCCCGGTTTTACACCTTTACTTGAAATAGTTAATGAGCGGACAGGTTTGTAGGGCACATTGTCCTCTGAGTATTCAGCGGGCTTATTGTCCTTATCAGCGTAAATTCTAAAAATAGAAAAATCACCGGTATGTCTTGGCCACACCCAATTATCGGTATCAAAACCATATTTTCCGATAGATGAAGGTGGAGCGCCTACAAGTCGAATATCATTGAATGTTTCACGTACAATGAGATAGAACTGATTGCCCTCATAATACGGTCTGACCTGGAAATCATAATGCGTTCCTTTTGTTGCGTCCTCACCAATTCTCTGAATATTCTCTGAAATTTTATTTGCCTTTTCCTCATCTGTCATCTTTGAATCTATGCCCTTTAAAACATCAGATGTGACTTCTTTCATACTCACATATCTGCTGACATACAGACCTGGATTTGATAATTCCTCGTCAAAATCAGAAGCCCAAAACCCATTTTTAAGATAATTATTTTCAAGATTGCTATGCTTTTGTATGCGGCTGTAACCACAATGGTGATTGGTAAGGATGAGACCTTGATCGGAAATAATCTCAGCGGTACATCCGCCACCAAAATGAACAACTGCATCCTTCAGGCTTGGATTATTTTCATTATATATCTCTTCCGCGCTTATGGCCATACCCAGAGATTTCATTTTTCCTTCCTGATCTTTTATTAATTTAGGTATCCATAAGCCTTCATCTGCATAGGATATGTTAAAAATGAAAAGAATAATCAGCGATAGACAGAGTTTGGATTTAATCATTTTCTATTATTTTAAATCGATCTATTTAATAAAGGTATATTAGTTAAGTGGTTTTACATATGGAAGTAAAATGAAAAAGATTTTCAAAATACTGGCAGCCGTATTGATTTTTAATAATGTTGGTGCTTGCACAAACAATGGATCGAACAAAGATAAGAATGAGGTCTTATTATCAGAAATAAACAAACCTGATTTGCCTCTAGAGGATATTTTACTTCCTCCGGGTTTTGAAATCGACATTTATGCAAAAGTGGATAATGCGAGGAGTTTGGCCCTGGGAGATAAAGGAACCGTTTTTGTCGGGAATCGACAAGGCTCAGCCGTTTATGCTATTCGAGACGAAGACGGGGATAATTATGCTGAAAAGGTATATGTTATAAAAAACGGATTGAATTCTCCGAATGGGGTGGCCTTTAAAGATGGCGATCTGTATTTCGCTGAAATAAGTAAAATATGGAGGATTAAAAACATTGAAAATAACTTGGCTAATCCAGGACAAGCGGAATTGGTTTTTGCCAATTATCCTACCGACGGGCATCATGGCTGGAAATACATTGCATTTGGACCCGATGGGCTATTGTATGTTCCTGTGGGTGCTCCATGCAATATTTGCGAAAGTGAAAATTCCATTTATGCAACAATAACCAGAATCGATGTCGAAAATCCAAAGCCTGAGATTTATGCAGAAGGCGTTAGAAACACAGTCGGTTTTACCTGGCATCCCGAAACCAAAGAACTTTGGTTTACAGATAACGGCCGCGATTGGCTGGGCGATGATGAGCCCCCATGCGAACTGAATCGCGCAGCACGCAAAGGTCTGCATTTTGGATATCCCTATTGTCATGGAGGAAGAATTTCTGACCCAGAATATGGTGATAAATTTCCCTGTTCAGATTTTGTAAAACCAATTCAGAATCTCGGCCCGCATGTTGCACCTTTGGGCCTGAAGTTTTATACAGGTGATATGTTCCCTCCGGAATATAGAAATCAAATTCTTATCGCAGAACATGGATCCTGGAACCGATCTACACCGATTGGATATAGAATTACCATGGTAAGCCTTGACGGAAACAGGTCACTTGGCTATAGTGACTTTGCCTCTGGTTGGTTGCAGGAAGATGGGACCGCATGGGGAAGGCCGGTGGATGTATTGGTAATGCCCGATGGTGCTTTACTCGTTTCTGATGATAAAGCAGGTGTAGTATACCGAATAATTTATAAAAACTAAGGGTTTAACCTGGCTCCTCCCGAACGCACCTCGGAAATACAAAAATGGCCGACTGCCGCATTTCCGGAATTGGGGTTGACGTTAAAAATATTGGTTCGAACATTGGTCGGTGGTGTTGCAAATAATCCTCCATTATTTACCTCGGCCTGAATCTGCTGTAAAAAGAAAAGTGTGCTTTCATTTATGGACCAGATTTCTACATAAACGGAGTCGCCTATTTCATAGGGCGTTTCAGGAACATATTGATTGGGATCGCTTCTTTCTTCATCTTCATCATCGTTTATTGGATTTATCCCTGTTCTTATAGGCAATATAAACGGGATTCCATCCGAAGAGGCGCCGGGCGTAAATGAGGCGTCATAAGCTACATTAATTTCTGCAGCCTTGCTCAGGTAAATTCCATTAACCCAGGATCTGATCCAGTAGATATCTCCTGTTCCGGGAAGATCACTCGCTTTTAATTCTGCATAATAGCCTTCATCCGTAAAAGTATTGTCATCTTCGAATACAAAAATTACAGAATCTACTGCTGTGGACCGTTTCAAAATGGATGTTGATATAAAGGTGTCTGCTCCATTGACAATAGCTAAATTTAGCGTATCGCCTACTTCGCCAAATCTGTTTTGAATGGGTAGAGTGGTATCCGACCATTGGTAATGACCGGGTTTAACCTGATTTTCAGTAAAATTAAATACGAGTCCGGTATTCAAATTAAATATAGCGACTTCGGCATTGCGTACAGCAGGAGGCTGATTGGCGTCAAAGAAATCTACTGTTTCTGTAAGTATAATTTCCTTGATGGCAGCATCATTATTTATAAAGGCATCGACGACGAGCTGACTCTTCCCCTTTTCAATATCGATGTCGAAGGGATCTTCACAAGCCGTTGAAAATAAAGCAAATGCAATCGATATGTAAATTAAATGCTTCATTCTTTTAAAATTCAAAATTGTAGGAAATGGAAGGAATTATTCTGGCTATAACTGAGTACTTTGTTCCTTGTGGGGTAAAAGTTTCGCCTGGTAATAGCTGACCGGGCTGGCTTTGCAGTTTTCGTCTTTCAAAATCAAATTGTTCCTGGAAAATGCTAAAGGCATTGGCTCTGTTATAAACATTGTAAATTGAAATAACCAGATAGTCGCGGTTTTTTCTTTCCTTGCCATTTTTCTTTACTTCTTTTCCATTAATAGTCAGTGACAGATCAAGACGGTGATAGGCAGGATTTCTGTAATTATTTCTTTTGCCTTCCGGATTATGAGGTACATAAAAACCCTGTACATAATAGCCATTGGTTGCAAAGGTGGCAGGTGTCCCGGTAATGTAAGTAAAGTTGGCCGAAGCAGAAACGCGTTTTGAGAAATCGTAAAAACCGACCAGGCTAATGTTATGGGTTTGATCGAATCTGGAAGGGTACCATTCAAAATTATTAACTCCGGGGGTTCTTCTTTCGGATCGTGCCAATGTATAGCTGAGCCAACCATTTACCCGGCCAATTTTTTTCTTCAAGAAAAATTCGGCTCCATAAGCTCTTCCTCTGGCAGGTAGGAGATCTGCTTCAAGGAACTGGTTGATCAATAGATCAGCATTATCAATAAATTCCAATAGGTTTTTACTCTCTTTATAATAAACTTCTACAGAGCTTTCATAGGCATTTTCTCTAAAGTTTCTAAAATAACCCAGTGCCCATTGATCGGCGATTGCCGGTTTAATATTATTGGTGCTTGGGTTCCATACATCCAAGGGAATGGAGGCGGTGGTATTGGATACCAATTGTACATATTGGGCCATTCGATTATAACTGGCCTTGACGGAGCTTGATGCATTTAATTCGTACCGAATTGAGAATCTGGGTTCAAAATTGTCATAGATTTGAATGGTTTCCCAACGGCTATACTCCTCTGAACCCCTTACAGGTTTACTGCCGGTATTCGGTTCGATATATCCAAAATCATAGGCCGTTCCGGGGCCCATATAGTCAAATAAGGAATACCTCAAGCCGTAGTTTAAGGCTACTCTTGAACCTACTTTTTGTTCATTGGCAATAAATAAGGCCGTTTCCAAACCATATTTATTGTCAAGACTGATATCTGTTGTGATGCCCTCACTTACACCCCCTGCATTTGCAGGCTCGAAATCATATAGGATACTTTGTGCACCAAAGGTGATGTGATTGTTGTTGTTTAAAAACCAATCAAATTCCGGCTTTATACTGTAATTAAACAAACGGCTGTTCCAGTTGAATTGATCTGGTCCACTCCCAAAGCCCAATTCGTAATCGTAATCCGAGTAGATCAGTGATAAGTTAAAGAAAAGTTTGTCATCGATTATGTGATTCCATCTTAATGTACCTGTCGCATTTCCCCAATTGAAACGAAAATCTTCACCAGCGCTAAAAACATCCCTACCAAAATAGCCGGATAAAAAGATGCGGTTTTTATCATTGATTTTATAATTGACTTTTGCGGAGAGGTCATAAAAATAAAATTGGCTGCCTGAAAGGTCTTCGCTTAAAAATGGTTTTGCCAATACATCCGCATAGGATCTTCTTCCGGCAATAATAAAAGAAGCCTTGTCTTTAACGATTGGTGCCTCTACGGTTAAACGACTAAAAATAAGCCCTACACCACCGGTAGCTCCAAAAGTTTTGAGGTTGCCTTCTTTGTTTCGAATATCCAAAACCGATGAAAGCCGGCCCCCGTATTGAGCGGGTATTCCGCCTTTGATCAATTTTACATCCTTTACTGCATCAGGGTTAAAAACCGAAAAGAAACCGAACAAATGAGAAGAGTTGTAAACAGGTGCTTCATCCAGTAGAATAAGGTTTTGATCTACACTTCCGCCTCTTACATTAAAGCCACTGGCACCTTCTCCAACTGTTGAAACCCCGGGGAGTAACTGTATGCTTCTAATAACATCGACTTCTCCTAAAAGCGCCGGCATTTTTTCTATGGTGCGAATATCAAGTTTATTAACACTCATTTCAGTACTGGAAACGTTGGCATCTTCGCGCTCCGCTGTTACAACCACCTCTTCGAGCTGCTCCTCCTCCTGTTGCATTTCTACATCAAGCTTGAGATTGGAATTGAGTTCTACCTGTCGGTTGACGGTCTCATATCCCAGATAGGAAATTTTTACGGTATAGCTTCCTTCCTTTAAGGTCAAAGAATAGAAACCATAAAAATTGGTTACCGCACCAATTGATGTGCCACTTACAGTTACCGCTGCACCGATGAGATCTTCACCATTAGCTGCATCCTTGATATTTCCACTCAATGTGAATTTTTCCTGCGCGGAAAGAAATTGCATGGTGAAAAGGGAAAAAAATAGAAGTGTATTCAGCTTTCGCATAGCCTTGAAACAGGAAACTTTTGTTTTTGTTGAAATTGGCTGCGAAAATAGTCAGAACTGAACAAAATAGAAGCGCTTGCGAAAGATTTATTGAAGTGGGGTATTATTTTTTGATAAATGGTATGGATTCCTGAATGCCGTTTCCATTTATCCTTAATACGTATTGCCCATTCTGTAATTGTTCAACATCAGTTGCTAAACCATCTACGCTTAGAAAGCTATGGAGTGAAATCAACTCTCCTTCCAAAGAAAATGCACTTATCTCCACTTCAGTGTCACCCAAACCCCCAATGTTTAAAGTTGAAACACAAGGATTTGGAAACAAGCTAATGCTTACTTTTTTAATCTTTTGATTAAATACATTGACAATTTTAGAAATGTTTACCGACCCGTTGGTTTCAATATGCTTGATACGGTAATAATTAAATCCAGGCCTAAATGAATAATCCAAAAAGTTGTATTCTCCAACTTCATTTGGATCTATCTGAGCTACGGTACTCCATGCAACCAGATCATGACTTCTTTCTAATTCAAAATAAGATGTAAATTCCTCGTCTGAGGTTATCCAGGTGATGATATTTTTACCCTCAGATTTGAAAACTTCTACTTTTACCCAGGTCACTGGCAATGGTGCTGCCGGGGTAGTACCAAAGTCAGTTGGATTTACAATTGGCCCATCACTGGCTCTCCAAACCGTTGTTCCTCCAATTTCTATTGTTTTACTGCTGCCTCCTCCGGGACCGGAAGGAATTATCGAACCACCGCTAACCACCTTTACACCCGAACCGGCAGAAGTTCTTAATTTGGATCCACCTCCAACAAACTCGAGTGCCCCGTATACCTCTACATACAAAGGCATTTGTGCCGTAAAGTTTAAATTGGAAGTTACGGTAACATTAAAACCGTTTTCAATAAATATGGTATCGCCTCCCTGTGGTGTTCGCGATGCCGGGGATATTCCATTTTGACTCCAGGTATTTACATTTTGCCAATCTCCGGAGCTCACTGATCTGAAAATGACCGCATTTGATTTTGAGTAGCAATTCAATATCAAAAGCAAGAGGATTATATGGTATCTCAATTGGTTAATAACGTTTCGAGTTTATAGTATTAAATAGTACGATAAAGGACGATTTTGGTTGTATTAAATTTAATAATAATCCCAATAAATTCAATTTATTTAATAAATCAGCATAAATCTTACATTATTAAAATCAGTGTCTTAAAGGACTTTCAATATTGAAATCCCACAGATTTCATTTATAAAAATATGTTTATAGTTATCTGAGATTGTTTTTATAAATATTATGCTTAGTAATCAAATAATGTGATTCAGTTAAAATTTTTATTATTGAATAAATAAATTACATGAATAAGAAGTTTTATGGATTAGCAAAACAATATTATATTTGCCTGAGAATCGCACTTATTAAAATATGAGTTACAAATGATTGCTGACCGGTATCAATAATAATTAATCATACATTTTAAATATTTCTGGCTTCCATCCAAAATGTCACCACTAGTCAAAAGATTAATACTATCGTATGTATTGTGCTTTACTGTTTTTTATGCAGAAGCTCAATGTCCGGATCCGGTAACTACAAATGATTCAGCCATTTGTTATGGTAGTTTGAATCTAACAGTTGGATCATCAACTGGTAATTATGCCTGGTATGGAGATTCAACGGGGGGGCCAATTCTTGATACTGGAACAACATATACAAGCCCCGGTAGCTTTGCTACAGATACATTCTATGCTACAGCTTTTGACACGATCACTGATGATGCATTGGATTTTGATGGTTCGAATGATTACCTATCAATTCAAAATTACAGTTATTCTAGTTCTGGAATAACCGAATTAACCGTGGAGGCATGGATTAGGACAAGCTCCGGAGCAAGTCAGATAATTGCAAGTTATGACCGGTCTGAATACTGGCGCTTTGAAATTAACGGTGCCTCTGCAGGAACAGGTCAAATTGGTTTGGGAATAAATACCAATGCAGGATTAATCGATTTTGGGGGAAATACCAGAATTGATGATGGCAATTGGCATCATGTGGCAGCCACTTTTGATAACGGTACAATTACTCTATATGTGGATGGCGTGGTGGATGCAAGCACCACAAACGGAGCGACCTATGGCAATGGCACAACACGCTTTGGATTCGTAGGTGTCGGTTCGGAAGCTAATACCTTTGATGGTACAACAGGACCAGCAGTATATTTTAATGGCGATATGGATGAATTCAGAATTTGGAGTGTGTCCAGATCAGCAAGTGAAATTTCAGAATTCAAAGACAAATGTGCAAGCGGAGAAACCGGCTTAGAAGTATATTATCGTATGGATGATGGAACTGGCGCATCTGTAGTTACGGATAGAACCGGTAATGGGAACAACGGAACCTTAAAAAACATGAATCCCGCAAATGATTGGATCAATGGGGGACTTGGGATTTTCGGCTGTTGTGAAAGTGCCAGAATTCCCGCCATTGCGAGAATTGATTCTGTTGATGGAACCGGTCTGACGGCCACCGCCGATACAAATTGCGGTCCCGGAACGGTAAACTTGAGTGCCTCCGGCTCATCTGGAAATTATAACTGGTATGATCAATCCACAGGAGGAAATTTGATTGCCATTGGCGCTAATGTGACAAGTCCTCAAATATCCACAACAACAGATTTTTATCTGGCCGCAAAAGACAGTTCGATAATTACCAATGCTCTCTTATTTGATGGAAACGACGACTACATCGCAATTGATAATTTTTTTTACAACAGCTCAGGTTTAACTGAACTAACGGTCGAGACCTGGATAAATACATCGGATGGTTCTGATCAAATTATTGCCAGTTTTGACAGAAGTGAATTTTGGCGATTGGAAGTCAATGGCGATGGTGGTGGTACAGGTCAAATAGGCTTTGATATTAACACGAGTTCCGGAATTCTTGATTTTGGTTCAACCACAAGAATTGACGATGGCAATTGGCATCATGTGTCGGCAGTTTTTGATAATGGCCTGGTTTCTATTTACATAGACGGAGTTTTGGATAATTCTACAAACACAGGAGTAACCTTTGGTGTAAACGCAACCCGATATGGATTTCTTGGTACAGGTTCCGAAGCCACAACTTTTAATGGTACAACTGGCCCAAATAACTATTACAATGGGCAACTCGATGAATTTCGTGTTTGGGATAAAGCAAAGACCCAGGCAGAAATAGTCAGGGAAATGAATGAATGTCTTCAGGGCGATGAGTCCAATCTGCAAGTCTATTATACCATGGATGACCAGCAAGGCACAACTTTAAGTGATAAAGTTGCTTCCGCGGATGGTACACTCATAAATTTTAGCCCGATTGCCAGTGCATGGGTCACTACGGGGCCACAAGTTACAGGCTGCTGTGAAACCGGCAGAATTGCCGTAACAGCAACTATTTTACCATTGCCTGTCATTGATTTGGGGCCTGATTTTTGTTCTCAGGGACCTACATCTTTGGATGCGGGAGGAGGTTTTGTTTCTTACTTATGGTCTACCACTGAAACAACACAGACTATTAATATCAATGGTGGGAATATTTATTGGGCAAGAGTAGAGGGTTCAAATGGATGTTTTAATAGCGATACGGTACAAGCAGCAGTGGCACTAGATCCAACGAGTTCCACGGATACGAGTATTTGCAATCCCGGAGTTGCTACCTTGTCTGCTACTGGCTCTTCCAATAGTTTTTACTATTGGTACGATTCACCAGGCGGAGGAAATATAGTGGGTTCTGGTATTCCATTTACAACTCCAACATTGACGAGTAGTCAAAATTATTATTTAGGTGTTTATGATACGATTGCATCAACCAATGCATTGGATTTTGATGGAATA
This sequence comes from Cytophagales bacterium, assembly GCA_965267555.1. Taxonomy (GTDB): domain Bacteria; phylum Bacteroidota; class Bacteroidia; order Cytophagales; family CCMP332; genus CCMP332. The sequence goes on from OZ254083.1 coordinate 242,320, forward strand.
AATGATTACATCGCCTTAACAAAAGTATATGATAGTGTAGGATTGTTTTCATCTTTTACCGTTGAGGGATATGTACGCACGACCGTTTCAGGTGCCGGGACCAACGATAACTGGGCTATAATTGATTTTGACAGAAGCGAATATTTTAATCTTTATGTAACAGGCGACAATGGAAGGGTCGGATTTTCTACTACTGACAATTTAGGGGGAACTGATGATTTATACAGCCCAACACCTGATATCGTAAATGATGGAAATTGGCATCATGTGGCAGGAGTTTATGATGGAACGGATAAAATCATTTATATAGATGGAGCGGAGGTTACAAGAGCAGTCAACCCTCATAGTGGAAGGCCTATAGGCGTAGGGGGTCCACGAGCTGGGATAATTGCTGATGGATCTGAAGCTGCAAGTTATAATGGCGCAAGGAATAGCTTTTATTTTCAGGGACAATTGAAAGAAATCAGGGTTTGGAATTACGATAGGTCTGCTGCTGAAATTTCCAATAACAGAAATTCATGTTTAATCGGTAATGAGACAGGATTAGAATTGTACTATCCTTTAAGCGAAGGCACAGGTAGTGACACCATTAAGGATTATAGTGGCAATGGCACATTTGGTGTATTGTTTAATATGAATTCAGCTACCGATTGGGTTACAGATGGGCCGGTAATATCAGGTTGTGGTACTTGTATTAGTGCTTCGCGCGATACCTCAACTGTAACGGTGAATGATCCACCAACAGATGTCACGGTAAATATTTCCTGTGCAGGTGATCTTGGTAATTATGTTGGTTTGCTGGGCGTAGGAGGCAGCGGAAATTACGATTACAGAGAAACGGGAGGCAGCTTTAATTACGATGCTGTTTACAATACTACAGAACAATATTTCACTGTAAATAATGGTGCCTCTTATGATTTTGAAGTTATGGACGACAATGGTTGTATTTTTCTACAATCAACTACCAATGTACCTGCGCTACCAACAAGCATAAATGGCGCCACTAGTGTTGGCTCATGTCTGTCATTAGGTTCTAATGATAATCAGTATATTGTTAATGGCTCCAATGAAGTATTGATGGCCATAGATGATCAGGGAACCCCACTTGGGAATATAACGGTTGATGCTTATGTAGATGCAAATGCAGGGGTGTATTTTAACGATGCCTATATGGCTCGCCATTTTCGGGTAAGCACCGACTCAGTTCCAGGTGTTGGAGGGGCTCTTGTTCGCTTGTATTTTACAAATGCAGAATTAAGCGAGCTTCAGGATTCGGCAGCCGCTACGCCTCTTACAGATGACGATGTCAGTTCGATCAATGATCTCGGAACAAGCAGATATAAAGGCCCGACGGAAGATGGCGTGTTTGATCATACGGATGCTACCAGTCTGGTTTTTATTGGTCAAAATTCCAATGGAACGCAATTTGGGGCTAATTATATAGAAATATCAACCGATTCTTTTTCTGAATTCTGGATTCATGCGTCAGCTTCCATGCAACCACTTCCGGTTGAACTTTTGTATTTTGATGTATCCGAAGAAAATGAAAAAGCCCGATTGCATTGGGCCACCATCAACGAAAAAAACAATGCATTTTTCATTCTTGAAAGATCAAATAATGGAAGCAGCTTTACAGAAATTGCAAGAATTGAAGGCCATTCAGGCACTAATGGAAAAACATATAATTACATTGACCAGAATACCAAAAACGGCACAAATTATTACAGATTATCGCAGGTCGATTTAGATGGGCAAAGAACCTATTTTAGGATAGTCAGTTTGAACATCAATTCGAGGAATGAACCAAAAGTATTTCCCAATCCCACCAGCCGGTTTAAGAAAACCACACTTCAATACCACTCTTCCGAAGAGGATAAAATCTGGATTAGGATTTACAACTCTGAAAGCCAATTGCGTCGCCAATTCATCATTGATGTTGAAAATGGGTTGAATACCATTGATTTACCAGTGGATGGCCTTGCTTCAGGATTTTACTTTGTTAATGTTTCAAATTCCAGCAAAGCCATCACTATTAAAGTGCTCATTGATTAGTCTTGTACCATGACTTTTTGAACAATTGAAGTCTTTTCAGATTTCAATTTGAAGATGTAAAATCCATTCGGAATTGATGGAATTGTAAAATCAGACTCATTATTCAGCGCATCCATTTTCAGAATTGTCCGGCCTCCTAAACTAATTATCTCAATTTGTTTTAATTTTTCAATACCTCTTACACGAAATGAATTTTTTATTGGGTTTGGAAAAACAAAATTTGATTTATCGCCAGTAAGCAAATTCTCAAAAGAGTTTATATCATTATTCACAGTGATATAATCTTGCCTGATTAAAGTATCACTTGAACCGGTACCATTGCTTACTATCAATTTGACCGAATAGGGGTTTGGAGAATATAAAAACTGATGTTCCGGTTCTTTGTCATTGGCATCAATGACACCATCGGATTCAAAATCCCATTGATAACTGACAATGGTATCCATTGGATCGCTTAAGCTGAGATCTGAAAACTTTACCATTAAGGAATCTTCTCCAACAAGGCTGTCAGCAGAAAAATTAGCCTTAATAAAACCTAATGGTATGCTTTCTGTAATGTGGTAAATTGAATTTGAACTTGTATTAACCATAACATCCATTTGTCCCGAAGGCCAATTGATTATTATAGAGTCAGCCAGTATTGCATCTCTCAAGCCAAAGTGCACGCGTAGATCATTGGCACCGCAAAAGGAATTTTGGCTATTGACTTCTCTTATTTGCCATATGCTTTTTCCACCGATGTTCGCTTTTAGCCTTACCACTGCCCCAATAGCAGATTTATTTGAAATGCTGCCTTCCAAATCAAGAATTATCCAATTGTTAGAATTTCCATCGTTTTTGTAAAGCCCGACGCTGGAAGAAGAAGCTGAACTAACAAAAAGATCCAGAAATCCATCATTGTCAAAATCTCCGGCACTTGCGCCGCGTGAATTACCGATCGCGCTTACCGATAAAGTCACTTCATTAAAAAAAGATGAATCATTTCTGTAAAAGCGGTCCTGTTGGCCTCCGTCGAAGGTAATAAAACAGTCCAGATCACCATCATTGTCAAAATCTCCCCAAAGATTGGTGAGGCCGGCGCCTAGCTGGCTGACTATATTTCCAATTTCAAAAGAACTTAACAGTCGATATACGCCATTGCCATCGTTTTTGTAAAAATCATTGCTCTTCGAAGAATTGTAATTTGTAACAAAGCCATCCAGATCGCCATCATTATCAAAATCAATCCAGTTCCAGTTTTGCCCATCGCGTAAGTCTGTTGCAAGCACGCCCGTATCCAGTCTCACAAGATCAGCGGTACCTGTTTCACTGAGTTTATTAATAAAAATATCATCCTGCGATAAATTGGAAACTTGCCCACTTCCAATAAAAAGATCCAGATCACCGTCCAGGTCAAAATCTGTCCAATTGCAGCCTGTATAAGCGGAAAAATCGGCAGTTACATCATTAAAAACCCTTGTAAAGCGTCCATCTCCATTATTGTGGTATAAAATGTTTTTTTGAGAGGCACCTAAAAAGCCTTGCGGATGTACCATGACTAAATCGAGAAATCCATCATTGTCATAATCACCCCAAGCGGTAGACCAACCTCTGTAAACCAGATTTTCCAATCGACCCGAAGTTTCATTAAAAAACAGGCTGTCTCTGTTTTCCAGAATATCCGAAAGGCTATGCGTTCGCGCCAGGTCCGGATCACCATCATTGTCAAAATCCCCCCATGAATTTCCATTGCCCAGACCGTTAGCAGTAGTAATTCCTGAGTTATTATTTAATGTAAAAACGCCATTGCTATCGTTTCTATAAAGAAAATTGGAATTTACAAAGAGATCGATATGTCCATCGCGATTATAATCAATCCAACTTGCTCCGGTATAAGCGCTTATCGCCGGATGATTGCTTATGTCATTCGTAGGCTGGTTGATCTTGGTAAATGATAATTGAGCCAATGATGGTATAATTGAAATTGAAAGGAATAGGAATGTAAGTAATATTGAATACATGATCTTATTTTGACTTGCGTTGATAATTTATTCTCCAAAGTAATGTCCAGTTTTTTGAATCCGTGGAACTCTGCCAGTCCCATAAAAATGAATCCTCTTTAATATCATAGAAAATCATTCTTTGATGTCTTTCAATGCCATTTTTATCGGTAAAACTTCTCTTAAAACCGATAAGACTATCTTCCGTAAAGCCTTCGAAATCCAAATAAGCGCCGCTGTTATCCACCCAGGTCTGCTTCCACTGATTGGTATTGGGTTTGTAAACGGACCAGCTCTTTCCCTTAAACCGACTCGAATCATCTCCTTCGAGGGCTGTAAAATTTTCTTGAATTACTTTATTATTAAGGATTCTCTCTATTTTGTTTTCACCCTTTTTAAGCTCCTTATTTGGGCCTTGCCAGGTCAACTCCCAATCTCCAATCCAAAAATCGTAGGCATCGGTCTGTGCGAAAGAGCAAATTGAAATAGAGAGCAATAGAATGCTGGTAAACGTTTTAAACATGATTTTTTATTTCAAATAATGTGAATTGAAAAATAGAAAAAGTAAAAACTTATAAAATTTTACTTTTTAAGACAGGCTTGCGCTTTCTGAATTGATCAGCGTTCGGAACTCTTTGGGAGAGATTTGATTCTTTTTTCTGAAGGCATTGTAAAAGGAGGCTTTGGTATTAAAACCTACCCTGTACGCGATTTCAATTACGTTTAAATCCTGGTATTTTTCAGAACCGAGCATTTTTTCAGCCTCTTTAATTCGGAACGAATTAATATAATCCGAGAAGTTCTTTTTAAAATATCCATTTAACAATTGTGAAAGCGCATGCTTACTTAAATTCATTCTTTTTGAAAGGGCGTCCAGATTTAAATCTCCATCCAGATAGAGCTGCTCTTTTTCCATGAGTTCCGAAAGCAAAACCGAATAATAAGAAAGAGAGGCTTCGGTCAAAAGGGGTTCAGAATTTCTTTTTTGTTGAAAACCGGAAAAGCGCAACCCGGTATAAGCCAGACCATAAATAAATACCGCCATGGAAAATGAAATCAGATAGTCAAAAAGCAAAACATAAGATCTCATAAAAATCATGACATAGTAGGAAGTATGAGCTAATGCAAACAGTAAAAAAGCAATTTTGATAAAAGATTTTAATAATCGGCCTTCATCATTTTTTTGAACTGAGATTGAGAACAATAATAAAGCATAGGTCAATACATGGCCAGCCTGAAAACTTAATATCCAGCTAGAAGTCATCATTATTGTTTCAGGTTTCAATTCTGTAAAAAGAGAAAACCTGTGAGAAAACACCCAGATTATGTGAAGCAAAAAAGGAATAAAATGAAGCCCCAAATTGGAAGGAAGGGCTTTGCCATTAATTTTATGAAAATAAGCCCAAATAATAGGCCCGAAGACAAATGGAAGTGTTAAAAAGAAAGCATCAAAGCGCAATAAATATCGATTAAAACCTGTCCAGAATGCCACATAATACATCATCATTATCGAAAACAGGCCTATCAGGATGGAAAGATAATTTTTGCCCGGATGATTTACTTCCTTTTGCTTCCATAGTATGAAAGAAAGAAACAGGCCTTGAAAGGCTGCCAATAAAAAAAGAGAGGTCCAGGTATCGAAACTAGCTTGATTCACAAGATGAATTTCCTAAATATTTTCGATAAAGCATTTAATATTTATATGAATGGATAATACAAAAGGGGGAAAGCAATAAATTTAATAATTGTCAATTTCCTTATTTTCAAACAATGAAATAATATGAAAAATGATACAGATACCAGAAAAATTCAAAGACCTTATCCTTGAAACCATAGAGGAAGCCTTGTATAAAATTGCCCTTGATATGGAAGGCTTAAAAGGCGGGCCGATGACGCCGCAACGAAAAAAGCTTGACAAAAAACAAAAAGAATTGGAAGCATTACAACACAAAATATCTGTCCAGTAATTTGATTTTTAATAAAACCAGGAGCCGACATTTTTTTCTAAATCAAGAAAAATTATTGTGATTCCAACCGTATTATTAAAGCCGTGAATAAATACAGAATACCACAATACTTTGTTTGAACTGACATAGACCACACCCAGAATAACAGATATAAGACCTGTTGCAATTACACCCGCATATCCCTGGTACATATGCGCTAAACCAAAAACAGTGGAAGTAATCAAGATTCCCAAAATATTTCCCAGCTTTCTATTTTTAAAAAGCAGACTGATCCTATCGAGTAAAAAGCCACGGAACAAAACTTCTTCTAAAAATCCGCCTACTAACCAACTAATGGCAAGTAACAGTAGATAATTAAGAGGATCGCCTTTTATACCTTCAAGATTGCTAAGATCAAGCTTAGATCCCAAGCCGTTTTCGATAACAGGTTCAACAATACTTTGAAACCCCAATTCCAGGATGATTCCAAAGATCAGGGTAATTAAAATTAGATTGATCCAGTTTTTGGGCCTGTTAAAACCGACAGATTTGAATTTCTCTTTTCGGTCACCAATTAATAAATAGGCGAAAAGAGCAATGAAAGCAAAAAGCACACCCAGTCCTGGAAGGGCCAAGGTGATAATTATTGAAAATAAAGCAAGAAGTATTTCTATTTTATTTAAGTCTTTCAAACCATTTCTTTGTTATTTCTAATTCAGATTTTATTTTCCTATTTAAAATACATTTTTTTAAGCTATTATCATTAAAAGGCTAAGCATGAAATATCTCCTATCCTTTTTACTATTTATCCTTATCGGTACGCAATGTTTCCCCCAAAATTTTAACCAATTTGAATGGGGGGATTCCAAAGAAAGTATTAAAAACCAAAAGAAAGCGATATTAATAACGGATACAGAGAACTTTCTAGAATTTAAAGAGAAAATATTTGAAAAAGGGGTCTTGCTGGGCTATCACTTTTCAAATGATCAATTGATAAAGAAAGAATATACCTTTATCAACTCAAAAGATCCGTATGATGAAATATGGGCCACATTTAAGAAGATTGATAGCGCCATGAGAAGTGAAATTAAGGGGACTATCAGGGAAGATAAGGACCTGCGTAGTACAATTGAAGCGGACACAAAAGGGCAAATGCGTAAATTGGCCAAGGGTTCATTTGACTACAAAGTAAGCTATCAGGACAGTACAAATAAGGCCATCTTAAAGCTCTATAGCTATGGAATGAACCCAAGAACTAATCTTAGTATTGAGCCGCTCAATTTTACACCTCGTAAAGTGGTGGCAAAAAATACTATAGTCGAGGGTAATAATAAAGAGCCGGAAAGACAAGATGAAAAAATTGTTATTAAGAGAGGTTTTACGAAAAGTTACTATTACAAAGGAATGAGAAGGACTAATAAAGAACTTGTGGATATAAGTCTGGCTGTGCCTGCTGCGTATACCATGATGTATAATTCACGCAAAAATGAAACCATTGCTGATGTATTAGGTGTTGTTGGTGGATTTATGTTTGGCTACAGTTTGGGGCAGGCTTTTGCTCTTTCCGCTGCCGAATATGAGCCTACCCTTGGGCTGATAGGATTAGGGGTAATAGGGGCAAGCGTTATTTTTGATATTTCCGGCGATTCCAAACGTTATAAAGCTGCCAAATTATATAATTCAAAGATTAAATAATTTTTTCGATCGAATTATTGATAATATTGGGCAATTACATAGTTTTGCATTCCTGTTTTACGCAAAAGGTGTAAAATTTAATATTGCGAGAGTAGCTCAGCTGGTAGAGCACGACCTTGCCAAGGTCGGGGTCGCGAGTTCGAACCTCGTCTCTCGCTCAAAAAGTGAGCAGCAATGTTCACTTTTTTTTTGAATTGGCTTAAGCAAAACGACAGGCCCTGCCTGACGAAGCTTTAGCGTAGTCTGGCTCGGGTGGTGGAATTGGTAGACACGCAGGACTTAAAATCCTGTGGCCGTTAAGGCCGTGCGGGTTCAAGTCCCGCCCCGAGTACTAAAAGCCTCTTAGAATTTCCTAAGGGGCTTTTTTTTATGACTTATGTTTCTGAAACTATTCCTATAAGTTTTTAAGATTAATAGACATAAAACCAATTCTACGAATGATTTTGGACCCATCGACCGCATCTTGTATTCGTTCTGGGAGTATTAGAGATTCCCGCTTGCCATTCGAAGCTTCAGCGCCTTACTACGCTGAAGCAGCTTCAATAAGGCACGGTAGAATGGCCCCGAGTACTATTTAGATTAAATCTATTGCCTTTCCTTTTATAATTGAAAGTGTTTGTAGGTGGAACCTGCCTGCCGGCAGGCAGGTTGGTAGACACGCAGGACTTAAAATCCTGTGGCCGTTAAGGCCGTGCGGTTCCCTGCCGACCGGATCCCGGATTTGTTCCGGGAGTAGGTGGGAAGTCCCGCCTGTCATTCGAAGCTTTAGCGCCTTGCTTACCGAAGCGGATACCAAATACCGCCATAGACTTAAATCGGCTCAGCGCGAAGGCAATGAAGAATGGCCCCGAGTACTTAAAACCTTCTTAGTTCGTTCTAGGGAGGTTTTTTTATTCTCGCTTTAATTCTCTTTCTACTGCTTCTCATTCTTTAATGAATAAGAAATAAAAATTCTTTACATCCGCATTGCAAACGCGGACGAGAGAAGGGATATAGTTAATTTTCTTTCTTCCATCATATTTAATACAACACCCTTGAATTAAAAATTAAGGTATTTAATTTTTCAATACCCTAAGCTCAACCCCCATAAATAAATCTCCAACAACACAATTTAAGTCCACTTTTACCTGATTTTTTCAAGATTCTATTGTACAAATACCTAATATCATTATGTGAAACACTATTTTTGTTGTGTGAATACTAATTCATCAACATTTGAAAATAAGGTATACTAATTTCAATTCAATTAAAAGGATATTTCTTATTGTCCTTTTACTGCTTCCTTTCTTGTACTCAGTGGGTCAGGATTCGGTCTATTATCAAAGTGCATTTAATGCCTCCGGAGATACCTTGAAATTGAGATTGTACAATATTATAAAAGGGCATACCGAATATTCCTATACCTCCTCGAGCACTGATGTATGGGATATTTTAAAGGAAACAGATCGCGACCCCAACGATTCAAACAATGTGATTCTTATTTATTCCAACAGAAGTGTGAATGCGGCCCAGGAATACAATAGTGGCAGCGGCTGGAGCAGGGAGCATGTCTGGGCTAAAAGCCGAGGTGATTTTGGCACATCACGTGGTGCCGGTACGGATGTGCACCATTTAAGGCCCTGCGATGTCAGTGTTAATTCTACCCGGAACAATAGGAATTTTGATAATTGTATTACTTGTGTCGATGTGATTGATAATGGTTTTAATACGGGATCAAAAACTGATGCCAGCCTTTACACCTTTGAACCACCCGATAATGTTAAAGGCGATATCGCAAGAATGATTTTTTATATGGCTGTAAGATATGAGGGAGAGGGCTCAGAACCCGATTTGGAATTGACCAATATCGCCCAAAGCAATACGGATAAAGCGCCTCTTCACGCTTTTCAAAATACTTTATTAGACTGGAACAAACTCGATACGGTTGATGGCTTTGAGCGCAATAGAAATCTTGTTGCCTATGCTTATCAGGGCAATAAAAATCCCTTTATCGATTATCCGGAATTGGCCGAGTACATATGGGGAGATAGCATAGGGCTTGTCTGGAAACCTGCTATTGTTGCCGGAAGACTTGAAATTAAAGCCGATGATCTTACTGTATTTCCAAACCCCTCGAACAATGGACTTTTCAAGCTTAATTCGACCAGAAAAGCAGATGAGCTAAAGGTATACAATGAATTGGGTATTGAAGTATATTCGGCTATGCCTAATTCTAGGTTTACAACTATTGACCTGGCCCATACCAAAGCGGGCATATTTATTCTTGAGATGAATTTTGAAGGTGTTATAATCAGAAAAAAACTTATTCGAAATTTTTAATAAGAATCTCATTAGAAAGTTAAAAAATGCATTGAATTTTTCTTTCTTTTAAAATTCCTTCGATGAGATTTTTAATTGCCATTTTCTGTCTTTTGGGTTTCAGCTCCTGCGCCACAATATTTGGCGGAAGCAAATATGTAGCTCACATCAATATTAAAGGCCATCGCGATGCTGAGATTATTTATAAAGAGCGCACCATAGGATATGGCGCTACTTCTTTGCTGGTCTCAAGAAAACATGCAGACCGGTTTACATTCAAAGCTCAAAAAGATGGTTGCCAGCCGCAAGAGTATAAATTCAAATCAAAGATTTTTCGCGGTTGGTCACTTGCGGGTTCTATTATTTTTTGGACCGGTATTGCGCCGCCGGGAATTCCCTTACCCTATGGTGTTATTTTAGATGGTGCGACTGGTGCCTGGTGGAAACCCAATGTTGCAGAGCGCGGAATCAGCAAGGGTGATTATAAAAACTTTTATTATACGGTAAGTTACGATGGCTGCTACAATCCCTTCAATGCAAGTGATGAGGTGATATCCGATGAGGAATTAATCAAATTTCAAAAATTGCGTGAATTGAAAGACCTTTTGGATCAGGGCGTGCTGTCGAAAGAGGAATTTGATATTGAAAAGAAAAAAATACTGGATAAGTATTAATTAAATCAAAGCGTAAAACACCTTCCAAAGCAAACCGATTCCAAAAATAAATACCATCACTACCGGCCAGGCAACTTTAGTGGGTCTTTTCATGAATTTTGCAAGTAATAATACCGTCAACCATAAGTAAATAATCAATCCAGGGTTCAAGGATTTTGCCAGCATAGCGAAAGTATTTAAGCGATCTTCCATGGGCCAAAAAACCGCCATTGAGAAGTTGTGGAAATGATCTAAATCAAATTCGGTATAGTTTCTATTGATAAACCCAAACCAGAGAATTTTGAGTAATTGAGAAATAAAAAAAGATGGATAGGCAAGTGTTGCTATTTTTACTGAAGCTTTGAAATCAATTTTATAACCAAAGGTGAATGTTCCGATCCAAAGCATTAGTCCTGCAAAAAACACCTGAATAAAAATATTTAAAGGAACAATCAGATATCCCCCAATTTCCTGAAGACGTAAAAGCCAGTATAATATTCCTGTTTCTCCGGCGTCATCAAGCAGGTCAAAAAAGTCGGCCCGAAAACCGATAATATCTTCCTGAATAAAAATTAAAGCTACCTGGACAATGCAAAGCGCCAGAAAGATGACTCTGCCATCCTGCTCAAGGTAGGAGTTCAGCCAGTTTTTCTTTAAGGATTCCTTCATATTTTAATTCCAATATCAAAAAGATAAATACCAGGCCATATTCAACACCCAATAATAAAAAGTTTTCCTGCCAATCAACTTGACTGTAAGCATAATAGGAAAGAACCGAAAGAAAGGACCATAATACTACAAATCGATATTTGGTAAATACACTTAATAAAAGTGGCAAACACAGATACCAGGGGTGAATGCTTGTGCTCAGGAAGAGAAAAATACTAAACCCCAAAAGCATTTCTTTTGGCAAATCGCTTATGCCCTGATTTCTGTTTTTAATTGCTAAAAACAGGATACTCAAAAATGTTATGATTGCGAGCAAAGGCCCTATTATTTGCACAAGATCGTAGCCTTTCCATAAATATCCCAAATAGCGCAGAACATAAAATACCGAAGCATTGAACTCAAATTTTTGAAAATATAGATCAATACTGCTGTAAAGGTTCAGAATTAAATTCAAATCAAAAAGCGGTAGAAAGCAGAGCAAGACAAAAATCAATGTAAAACAGTAATACCTGATTAGCCGGTTCAATTTCATTTTACCAAAAAACAAAGGCAGAAACATCAAAGGCCATAATTTGGTGGAAATAGACAAGGCCATGAATAATGCCGAAAGCACTATTTTATTTTTTAAGAGCATTAAAAATGAGAGCAGAAGAAAAGCGATCAGCCAGGCTTCAAAATGAAGATTGCCAGTCAATTCGACAATGACCAATGGGTTCAATGCATAAATAGCCAAATGCTTTTTTGACTCATTTAAATAATCCAGAATTTTTAGTATCGCATAGAAAGAAATAAACTCGGCTATTAAAATCGATGTCCGAATTACAATTAAAGAAATCCACAAATTATCCACAGAAAAGATTGTGGATAAATAAAAAATCAATTGTGAGAAAGGTGGGTAAACGCTGAAATATTGTTTAGAATTGAGTTTATCGTATAAGTTTTGATCAATTCCGTTGATGTTAATATCATTGTTGATAAAATACTCCGGCAAATGGGCGAAAGGATTTATGCCGGCATGCCATAACCTGCCATCCCAAATATAACGGTACACATCATCGGAAAGCGTCGGTTCTGAAAACAAAAAAAGCAACCTTATAACGATGGCTGAAATTATAAGCCAATTCAATTTTATTTTCTGGATATGAAACAGTTGCCAGATGTAAATGACAAAGACCAGGCTAAATGCCAATAGCAGATTTGCAAAGGCTGTTCTGTCGAGGAAATAGCCAATATAAATGAATACCGGTATGGCAAATGCTACCGATGCAAAAAATTTTAATTGATTATTTACTAAAGACATTGGAGTGTCTGATAGTATAAAAGACGATCAGGCCAAAACCTATAACCAACATAAAATGATAAAAGATCAAAGCGTAATCGTCTAAAGCGATGCCCAAATAAATACCAAAAACAAAATAGGCAGCCAATATTATTTCAATAATATTTAAAAAGGAAAAAGAAGACCTGACATAGACATTTTCTCTTCCTTTGGCTTTAAGCCCTACAATATTAAATTTTGGCGTTCTGACAAAAGGCGTTTTAATTCCAAGAAATCCTTCTATCGCGGCAATTGAATTGTGAAGCGAAAGCCCCATCATGACTGAGAGAAACAAAGGGAAATTTTTGAAAAACATCTTGAATTTTGATTTTCTGCTTTTGTATTCATGCGCCATGGTTTCCCAATATAAAAATGCCAGAATGACCAAACTGACCAAAAAGAAAGAAGCAAAATGAAAATAGTATTTATAGGCAGGATCCTGATGTTTAATCCAAAGCATAGGAACACTTAAAATGGCAGAAACCAATACACAGATAAATATTGTGCTGTTTAGTAAATGAAAAATAGAATGGGTCTTATGCACTTTACCGATGTCAGCGGACCAGACTTTTGGCAATAACTTTTTAGCTGTTTCTGCCGCGCCTTTGGTCCAGCGAAATTGCTGTGATTTAAAAGAGGTGATTTCAACGGGAAGCTCAGCCGGAGATTCCACATCTTCGAGATATTTAAATTTCCAACCTTTTAGCTGGGCACGATAACTTAGGTCAAGGTCTTCTGTCAGCGTATCCGATTTCCAATCACCTGCATCAATAATGCAGTTTTTACGCCAGATTCCTGCCGTGCCGTTGAAGTTGATAAAATAATCGGCTTCATTTCTGCCTCTTTGCTCTACTGTAAAATGGGCATTCAATCCGAAAGCCTGCAGGCGCGTGAGCAGAGAGAATTCCTTGTTGAGATGGCCCCATTTGGTTTGCACCATTCCGATGTTTTCTTCCTGAAAATAAGGCAGCGTAGTTTTGAAGAAAGAGGGATGAGGCATAAAATCAGCATCGAAAAGGGCGATGAATTCACCTTTGGCAAATTTTAAGCCTTCTTTGAGCGCTCCGGCTTTATAGCCTTTTCTGTCTGTCCGGTGATGATAAGTAATATTGAACCCTTCTTTTTCAAGTGAAAGTACCTTTTGAAATAATATGTTTCTGGTTTCGTCCGTAGAGTCATCGAGCACCTGTATCTCCCACTTATCTTTTGGGTATTCAAGTTTTGATATGCAATCAAGCAATCGACGGGCAACATATTTTTCATTAAACACGGGCAGTTGAACGGTTACAAAGGGCAAATCTCCTTCCAGATTCATCCATGGGGAAGCCATGATTTTGGTTTTCCTGGATTTTCTATACTTAAAAATCAATTGCAATTGGACCAAACTGTATACAAATATTACGGTGAGGCAAAGCGTATATATGATGATAATACTTAAATGCAATCTTATCTGTATTTAAAAATGGTGTAAAGAATTTTATATCCTGCCATCACTGAGCCTTTCAAAGTTCCGGATACTTTTGAAACCCCTATTCGTCTTCGGTAAGATACCGGGATTTCGCTGCATTTTAATTTATGCTTTCCAGCTTTTACCTGCATTTCAACAGTCCAGCCCCAATTTCTGTCCTTCATTTCAATTTTTTGCAGGGCCTGCCATTTAATGGCCCGAAAGGGGCCAAGATCGGTAAAATTTATATTGTATAAATATTTCATCAAAAAGGTGGCCAGCCAATTGCCAAAAATCTGCTGTACGGTCATGCTTCCTTTTTCTTTATTTCCCAGAGCCCGACTTCCAATCACCATATCTGCACCATTTTTAATTTCATTTAAAAGTAGGGGCATTTCCTCGGGATGGTCGGAATAGTCAGCGTCAAGAAAAACAAGGACATCAGGACTTTGATCTTTGGCCATTATATAATCCATACCTTTCAAACAGGCCGCTCCATATCCTTTCTCAGGCTCAAACAAAACCGTGGCCCCGGCATTTTGAGCACTATGTGGCGTTTGGTCATTAGAGGCATTATTTACAACAATTATTTCTCTTACCAAATCCCTTGGAATATCTCCAATTACAAGCCCCACCGAATCCTGCTCATTATAAGCAGGAATAATTACATCTGTGATCATTAATTTGTGAATATCTTATTTAATCTACCGGTAGGCTGTCATAGGAATTACAAATTTAGATATAGATGGCCCGACAGAAACGCGAAATAGCATAATAAATACTTAGAAAAATTAAAACATAAAGGATGGATATAAATGCTAATGCAAACATTGGAATGGCATTATATTCCAGTGGCAAAAGATTGAGAATATAGGGCTGTAGCAATTTCCAAAATAAAACCCCCAATAATATGCAAAGCAGATATGCCAATCCCGGAATTGGGAAAATGTATTTAAAAGTTTGTCTTGCTATATATTTTGGATGAAAGCCATTAAAATATAGGGTTTGAATATTTTCTTTTTGTCTTTCGAGCAACCATTTCCAGTGTAGCCAAAAATTGGATACGGAGAGGATAATGAAAACACAAGCAATCAAAAGTAAAGCGGCACTCAAAGGGTAAATCAAAGAAGCCGCTTTGCCCATTTTGAGATTTTCCTCATTAACATTTAATGCTTCTGAAATTATATATTCTTCAAAGTCTGAAATATAAGCGGGATTAATTTTAAGAACCGCTTTATCACTTCTGCTGCCGGCAGAACCGGTAAAATGAATATTGGCCCAATTAAGAAAAGTTTCGGGCACGTACAGCCCTGAAAATCGATCTGTCAAAGCAATTATTTTGGCATTAAATGATTTTCTTTTGCCCTTGGCAATTAAGTTTAATTCAATCGGTATCATTGATAAATTTTCAATTGAGACCGGAGGAAGCCCTGCAATTGGCGCATATACAAAATTGTAGAGTTGTAAAAACTCCGAAGAAATAATAATTGGCACGTAATCTTGTCCTTTCTCCCAATAAAACCTATAAACAGGTCCATCCATCATGGAATTTGGAATAGACTCAAGGATAATTTCAGAACTGAATTGCTTCTGTTCAAAAAATCCAGAGATACATTTGAATTTAGCTTTTTTAACAAAACTCAGCTCTGTGCAAAACTTCTGTTCCCTCAAGCGCTTAATTTCCGCCTCATTAAAAGTAGAAGTTCTGCCCAAAATGGTATTGCCCAATCCAATGGATTTACTAATACTGAAATATAGATCATTATCGCTTTTTAATATTTTCTGCTTGTAGAACTCGGTTAAAAAGGCAAAAATGATAAATGTAAAAATCGTGGAAAGCAAAAGGGTAAGTGTGCTGAAAATCAGCTTTGATTGGAAGTTTATTTTGGGCAATATAATGGCTCTAATATTCAAAGGATAAGTTTTTGATATTCACTATATCGCGAATCATTTTCCAAATCAAAAATGATCAGGGAGGCATTTTTCATCTCCACATCCTTTTCAATTAATTGCAATGCCCTATTTTTTAAATCAGTATCCAAATGGCTAAACGGTTCATCCATGATGAGAAATTTATAGGGCCTGTTCAGTGATTTGATTATGGCCAGTCTTTGTCTCTCACCATAAGATAGATGTCCGACTTTTTGATTCAACTTGTCTTCCAAACCGAGTTGAGCGAGCAATTCCAAACAATTTTCCGCGCGGCCTCTGATATTGAGGTTTTCCGCCAAGCTAAGATCCTTAAAGAGAGCCAGATTTTGAAAAACAAGTGACCATTCCAAAAAACGATATTTTGAAAGCACATCGGCATCGAGATTTTTTAAAAGGCTTCCATTGTATTCAATCCGGCCATGGTAATCCAAATTGATGGCGCAAAGAATATTAAAAAAAGAACTTTTCCCTTGGCCTGATGGCGCATAAATCAGATACTTCTGCTGGTTTTCTAATTCAAAATTGTTGTTCCAAATCTGGGAGTTTGGATTTTCTTGAAAAAAATGGGGTTTTAATTCTGAGATACGGAATCCCATCAGGATTCAATATTATTGGATAGTTTTTTTAAAGATTTAACCAGAATTGTCAGGCTATTTTTGTCTTTGTTTTTAAAAAGCACATAAGCTTCACCATCCGAGGTGCCATTTTGGATTGAAGATTGGGCAAAATACATTTCCTCAATTTCGTCCGAATCGATGGGCCAGTTTTTCCAATATGTTTTGAGCTTATCATAGCTCTTTGTTGGCATGTTTTTGAGATCCAGATAAAATACGAGGGGATTATCATCCAGCTTTGATATAAACACATTGTTGGGCACGCTGTTATCCCCATCCAGATTTTCTGCAAGTTGTGTATCGGTGGTAAAAACCAGTCTTCCCTTGCCCTGATGAATAATATATTGATTGAATAAGGTATAAAAACCATTCACCTTTCTTATGAAACCAATTTCTTCCAGCGAAGTAATGATTTTGGTGCAGGTTTCATTGTCTTTTATACCGAGAGCGATGAAAAAATTTGTTTCTCCTTCATTTTCTAAAAGAACAGAAGCCATATCCCCACTTAGCATGTCGAGAATTTCTTTGGTGTTGGTATTCATCAAATCCAGATAAGTTTGGGAGCTGTCAAGCATACCATCTTCTTTCATTTGATTTCGTATTAGGGGAATATTCAGACCAAGATTAAAGGAACCCAAAATCTTGTTTTCATCGATTCCTTTGAGAAGATCCTTATCAATTGTTTCTTTTAATACGAGCGCACCATCTCTTTTCTCTCCGCTCTCTTTTTCATTGATATAATATCTTGTACGCACATTCATAGCCCCTTTGTCGAAATCAATCCATGCATTGTAAATTCCTTTTGACACTTTTTGTCCTGGAATTATCATGCCCAATGGATTTCGATATTTATTGAGCCGATTGAGATCCATCCAGACGGATATGTCTGCACTTTCTTCCTGGGCTTTTCTAAAACTCTCATTTTGCAAAGTCATTTGATTTGTTTCGGGCAGTGTGAAGAGGCGAAACAGTTCTGAAGTTATTGCAGCTTCATTTTTTATTGATTGATTGATAAGGTAAATGGCCGATTCATTGTTCCATCCCAATATTGCTCCATCGCCCACTATCACATAGGAAACATTTGAAGCGCCTTCTCCCGGTTTTTTTATGGCATAGGAAATCGCAAAATCCCGAAACTTGTAGGGGTCATTGATTGGCATGATAAAACCGATATAATTATCCGCTTCATTATCGGCTACATGGCCGATGATATAAGATTTGTCCAGAAAATCGATGCCTGATTCTTCAATGGGTACAGTCTTCTTTTTATTTTTGTCCTGTTGTTTTTGATCCAACATGTTTTCCTCTAAAAGAAGGCTCATATCGAATGCTTTGATGGTCATTTTCCGTACATCTAAAACCGCCACCATCGAGGCATTGCTGGGAATATGTTTTTCGTGATTGACTTTTGTAGAACAGGATGTAATTATCACCAAAAGGGATAAGGTGAGGAAGTAAATCCAGGCTTTCATTGCTGTTCTCAATAACATGGGAAATCTAAATAGCCAATTTTCTATCAATTAAGAAAATGTACTTGAAAAATACTTTTATAATTTTTCCAATTTTGCACTTTTATCATCCTTGTTTTTATTTGGGACAAAAGGCCTGATGATCAACCTGGCCCCTCGGTCATAGGTAAAATAATTCCACATCCAGTTCATCAATGTCACAAATCTATTTCTGACAGAGTATATGGACATGAGATGAACAAACATCCAAACAAGCCATGCGAATGCACCCTGAAATTTCCAGAATTTAAGATCAACAACGGCTCTGTTTCTGCCTATTGTTGCCATCGAGCCGCGGTCATTGTAATTAAATCGTTTGAGTGTTTTGCCGCGTTGAATTTTAGAAAGATTTCCGGCGAGATTTTTTGCTTGTTGTATGGCTACGGGAGCCTGCTGTGGATGGCCCTCCGGAAAATCCTCGGTTTGCATGATTGCAATATCTCCGATGGCATAGGCCATATCCATTCCTTTGACATTGGAATAATCATCCACAATCAGCCTGTTCCCTTTGCCCATACTTGTTTCAGGAATACCGGCGAGAACGTTCCCGGTTACACCGGCCGCCCAGATCAGGTTTTTAGTTAAAATTTGTTCGCCGCTGTCAAATTTTACTTCAATTCCATCGTATGCCTTAACCATTTTATTGAGCCAGACCTGCACTTCGAATTTGCCCAGATATTTTTTTGCTTTTTCTCCTGCCTGCTGAGACATGCCACCCAATAATCTATCGGTACCTTCCACGAGGTGAATCTGCATACTTCGCAAATCGAGCTCGGGAAAGTCTCTCGGAAGTACATGAAGCTTTAATTCGCCTAATGCTCCGGCTACTTCAACGCCTGTAGGCCCTCCACCAACGATTACAAAATTCATCAATGCCTGTCTCTGGTTGAGGTCATTGACCAATACCGCTTTTTCTAAATTTTGTAAAATATTGCTTCTCAGATCCAGTGCTTGTGGTATTTGTTTTAATGGAAATGAATTCTCCTTCAATTTGTCATTACCAAAATAATTGGTGACCGTGCCATGGGCGAAAACGATATAATCGTAGCGCAGTTCTCCAATTGAAGTGTGTATTTCTTTTTTATTATGATCGATCTGATCTACCCTTGCCATTCTGAAAAAGACATTTTTTTGTCTTTTGAATAATTTTCTCAAAGGACCTGCTATCGAATCGGGTTCCAGGCCTGCTGTTGCCACCTGATAAAGCAAAGGTTGAAATGTGTGATAATTATGCCGGTCGAGCAGCACAATTTGAAAATCAGTTTTTTTTAAATGTTTTACGAGTTCAATGCCCGCAAAACCCCCACCGATAATTACAAGTCTTGGGAGATTGCTGGCGGGGATATTAAATGATAGTTCTTTTTCCAAAGCGATATTTAGGTTGAGGGTAAATCTAATAATCTTAAAACAAATAGTGAATTGATTTTAATAATGAAGGGATTCTTCAGATTATGCTCTAATTTTGCGCGGAATTTTTGAGATTATGTATAGAACAAATAATTGTGGCGAGTTAAGAAAAAGCGATGAGGGCAAGAAGGTAATTTTATCCGGTTGGGTTCAAAAAACACGTGATAAAGGAGGAATGATTTGGATAGATCTTAGAGATCGCTATGGCATTACACAATTAATATTAGAAGAGGGCAGCACGCCAAAAACAGCATTGGAAATTGCCAGAAAAACAGGCCGGGAATTTGTGATTCAAGCCAGTGGCGAAGTGATAATGAGATATTCAAAAAACCCGGATTTACCAACCGGTGATATAGAGATCAAAGTAGATTCTCTAAAGATATTAAACACTTCAAAAGTACCGCCTTTCACCATTGAAAAAGAAAGCGATGGGGGAGAAGAGCTCCGTATGAAGTACCGCTATCTCGATTTGCGAAGGGCGCCATTGCAAGAGAATCTGAGACTGCGCCATAAGGTCATGCGATCCACAAGAAATTATATGGACTCACAGGATTTTATGGAAATTGATACGCCTGTATTGATTAAGTCTACACCTGAGGGCGCAAGAGACTTCGTAGTACCTTCTAGAGTGCATGAAGGTGAATTTTACGCCCTGCCTCAATCGCCCCAAACCTTTAAGCAATTGCTGATGGTAAGTGGCTACGATAAGTATTATCAAATCGTAAAGTGTTTTAGGGATGAAGATTTAAGAGCCGATCGTCAACCTGAGTTTACACAGATTGACTGCGAAATGTCTTTCGTAGAGCAGGAAGATGTATTGAACACATTCGAAGGCTTAATGAGAGCCATTTTCAAAGACATTAAAAATATTGAGCTTCCCGAATTTAAACGCATGACTTATGCAGAAGCGATGGAAAAGTACGGCAATGATAAACCGGACCTGCGTTTTGGAATGGAGATTAATAATCTCAGCGAAGTCGCAAAGGGAAAAGGGTTTAAAGTTTTTGATGATGCAGAAATTGTATTGGCTATCAATGTATCTGGAGCTGCAAATTATAGCCGCAAGCAATTGGATGCTTTAACTGACTGGGTGAAGAGGCCACAAATCGGTGCAGGCGGATTGATTTATGTCAAATGCAATGAAGACGGCAGCTTCAAGTCTAGTGTGGATAAATTTTTCGATCAGAATGATTTAAAAAAATGGGCGGATAAAGTTGGGGCCAATAATGGAGATCTAATCCTTGTTCTATCAGGAAAAGAAAAATCCACACGATTTGCCATGTCAGAATTACGGCTGGAAATGGGAAATCAGTTGGGCTTAAGAGATAAAGAAAACTTTGTTCCCTTATGGATTATAGATTTTCCATTGTTGGAATGGGATGAAGACACACAACGTTTTTATGCCATGCATCACCCATTTACATCGCCAAAAAAAGAGGATGTCTCATTATTAGAGAAAGAAGCGGGCAAAGTAAGAGCCAATGCTTATGATATGGTCATTAATGGCGTAGAATTAGGTGGTGGATCGATCAGAATTCACGACAGAACCTTACAAGAAAAGATGTTTGAAGTTTTGGGTTTTAGTGAAGAAGAAGCCGGGTCTCAATTCGGATTCTTGATGGATGCCTTTGAATACGGTGCTCCACCTCATGGAGGAATTGCTTTTGGATTCGACAGAATTTGCGCGATGCTCGGCGGTTCGGATTCAATAAGGGACTTTATCGCATTTCCAAAAAATAATGCAGGTAGGGACGTGATGATTAATACACCAAGTTCAATAAGCGATGAGCAATTGGATGAGCTGCATCTGAAGATTCAGGATACAAAAAAAGGGTGACCTTTATCACCCTTTAATTTCAATTGTATTTATTGAGTTTACTTACTCGCTATCTCCACACTTCGTTTTACAAATTCAGTCAGATCTTTACCTCCGAGCAAGCCTTGTGCAAGCAAAGCTAAATCCATGGCCTGTTTAGCGTAATTCTTTTGCGTTTTTTCGGTCTTGGCTTTAAGGATTTTCTGAATCAATTTATGATTGCCATTGACCTGTACGGAATAGCTGTCAGGCATATTTCCCATAAATGCCATTCCGCCACCGCCACCCATGGCTTGCATGTCCTTCATTCTTCGAATGTATTCGGCCATGGTAATACTCACAGGCAATTCATCTTCAGGAAGTGATTCCACTGTAACAGTGTAATTCTTATTTGGAACTACCTTAGTGAATATGTCTTTTACCTTGTTCTGCTCGTCTTCAGTCAAAACATGATCCAGTTTTTCATCATTCTCAATCAATTTGTCAATAATATCTGAATCCACGCGCTTAATAGCTGTTTTATCCAGTTTCATCTCAATATGATTGATAAAATGATTATCCAAAGGCCCTCCCATTTGAATCACATCGTAGCCTTTTCGCTTGGCGGATTCAATATAGGTATGTTGCTTATCCAGATCGGAAGCATAAAGCCAAACAACAGTATCATTTTTATCCTTTTGACTGCCCTCAATTTTACTTCGGTATTCTTCAAAAGTGTGATATTTGTCGTCGATGTCTTTTACCAGGGCAAAGTCTTTGGCCTTTTCATAAAATTTTTCATCGCTGATCATTCCGTATTTTATAAATACATCGATATTATCAAATTTGGCCTCAAAGGATTTGCGATCGTTTTTAAAGATATCTCCAAGCTTATCGGCCACTTTTTTGGTGATATAGCTATTGATCTTTTTAACATTGCTATCCGACTGCAAATATGATCTCGAAACATTCAAAGGAATATCCGGTGAGTCGATCACTCCATGTAATAATCTCAGATACTCCGGAACAATATCACGGACTTCATCAGTGATAAATACCTGACGGCTAAACAATAAAATTTTATTTCTATCCAGTTCGATGTTATTGCTCACTTTCGGGAAATAAAGAACACCGGTAAGGTTAAATGGGTAATCCACATTTAAATGAATCCAGAACAGGGGATCTTCTGAAAATGGATGCAGTTCTTTGTAAAAGGCAAGGTAATCCTCGTCTTTTAGTTCAGTCGGCGATTTGGTCCAAATTGGTGAGGTGTTATTGATAATATTATCCACCTTTTCGGTCTTGTATTTGGGATTTCCATCTTTGTCTTTTCCATCCTCAACCGATTTTTCTTTTTCACCAAAGCGTATCTCGACGGGTAAGAATTTGCAATACTTATCAAGGATTCCCTGAATTCTCGATTCTTCGAGAAACTCCTCCGAATCATCGGCGATGTGAAGAACGATTTCCGTGCCTCTTTCTTTTTTCTTGGCTTTTGAAATTTCAAAATCAGTTTCTCCCTTGCATTCCCATTTGGCAGCCTCTGCATCTTTTTGATACGATTGGGTGATGATGTCCACTTTTTTGGCCACCATAAATGAGGAATAGAAACCCAATCCGAATTTTCCTATTATTTCTTTGGCATCAGCGGCATCCTTAAACTTCTCAACAAATTCTGTTGCGCCGGAAAAAGCGATTTGATTGATGTATTTTTTTATTTCTTCCGCGGTCATTCCAATTCCGCGATCAATGACAGAAATTGTTTTTTTCTTTTTGTCTAGCTTTACATCGATGGTCAGATCACCCAAATCCTCAGTATATTCACCGAGCGATGATAAGCGTTTGATCTTTTGTGTGGCATCCACGGCATTAGAGATCAATTCCCGCAAAAAGATTTCATGATCCGAATAGAGGAATTTTTTAATAATCGGAAAGATATTTTCCGTGTGTATTGATATTGTTCCTTTCTCCTGCATAATTTTTTATTTTAAAATTTGAGAAGACTGATCAAATAGTATTCCAAGATGATTTACGTCATTGTATATGACAAGATGACATAATTAATTAGTGAAAAGGAAAAAAGCCTTTATATTAATTGCTGATTATTTATTAATTGATTTTTATTTAAATTTTCAAAATGGAAATAAAGCAGGTATTGGTAGCGCTGGATTTTACTGAAATGGATGATAATCTTATCCGTTATGCTTGCTTTATGGACAAATTATACGATTTCGATAAAGTTTATTTCCTGCATGTGGCCAAAACACTGGAATACCCACAAGAATTACTCGATCGGCATCCTGAATTACTCGCCCCATTGGATGATACCTATAAACACGATATCAAATTGGAATTGGGTAAATGCTGGAAGGGTGACTTGGCTAAGGCAGAATTAAAAGTGGTTGACGGTAATCCCGAAGAACAGGTATTGAAATGGGCCAAAATCAAAGAAGTGGATTTGATTTTATTGGGAAGAAAAGTGGTGATGAAAGGATCGGGACTGGTACCCGGTAAAGTGGCCAGAGCTGCACCTTGTTCAATAATGTTGGTCCCCGAAAAAGTCAATTTTGAAATTAAAAAGATACTTTTATCCGTTGATTTTTCACGACACTCACATTTAGTGGCAGAGCAATGTCTGCACCTTGCCAAGGCCAACAAGAATACAAAATTGCTCTTTTTTCATGTTTATCATGTGCCCATGGGTTATTCTAAAATAGGCAAAACCTTTGAGGAATTTGCTGAAATAATGAAAGGCCACGCCAAAAGAGACATGAATGAATTCATCAGCAAACTAGAACTTGATGGCCATGATTATGAATTCAAGTTTGTGTGTAGTCACGATAAAGACGTGCTCGATGAAATCGTGGAATTTTCAATGGAAAACGATGTGGATGTGCTTGCCGTAGGTTCCAAAGGCAGAACAAATGCCGCTTCCTTCTTATTGGGAAGTCTGGCCGAAAAACTTGTCAACCGAAATGCTAAAATCCCATTTTTGATCGTAAAGCAAAAAGGCTCCAATATGGGATTTCTTGAAGCCATTTTCCGACTTTAGACTATTTTACTTTTTCAACTTTAATGGTTTTTCGAGATTCCTGATTGCTGATATTTAATAAATACGTTCCCGTAGCTAATCCATTAAGGTCGATTCGACCACTATTTTCGCCTTTCTCAAGATTCAATTCAAAACTTTTAACGATTACAGATCTGATATCCAAGAGGTCAAATCTAAACAGTCCTGCTTTTTCCATATTGATCTTATAATTCAATGTGGATTCAATGGGGTTTGGGAAGAATTGAAAATTATCATCGATAAGCGAAGTATTCAGATTCGTTATAATCGTTATAAGCTCACAGTACTGATCAGAGCAGCCATTGATATTTAATGCTGTCAGACAAACATTATAATTTCCAGAACTTCCATATCCGTGAGTAGGATTAAGGATTGTAGATGAATTGCCATCACCGAAATCCCAAACATTGCTTCCACCATTTAAAGAGCTATCGGTAAAGATCACTACATTACCCGGGTTAATGGAGTAGGTAAAATTCGCCACAGGCGATAATTTTACTTCTATATTTTCAAATGCCTGCGCCACGCATAAATTGGCATCGGTATACATATAGGTAATCTGATGTGTGCCCACGCCCGCTACTGAAGGGTCAAAAATGCCATTGCTAACTCCATTGCCTGAATAAAGACCACCTACGGGCAATCCGCCACTCAATGAAAATGCGATATCATTTTCACAAACAGAGTTAAAACTATCCAGTGTGACCAGGGGACTTGAATAAACACTAATGGTATCATAATCTATGCCAGTACAACCAGCAGGGTTTGTAAAAGTATAGGTAATCACAAATGTTCCGGTACCACTAATGGCTGGATCAAATAAGGAGCCATTTACCCCGGTACCTGAAAATACACCACCGGAGGGCATTCCACTCAATTGTTGTGCAGAAGCATTTTCACAAATATCAGGTAGGGGACTAATTGTAACGACAGGGCTGCTGAGCACGTTAATACCTATTGAAATGGTATCCGAACAATTGTTTGTGTTGCTATAGGTATAATACACCGAATAAACACCAACTCCAACCGATTGAGGATCAAATTGATTTCCGGTAATTCCAGGCCCAAAATAAGTTCCGCCACTCGGATTTGCTCCGCTTAAGGTTATGGCACTATCGTTAATGCAAAGATCCTGAATGGGACTATGTGTGATCGATGGTGCAGCGTTGACCTGAATACTTGCTATAGCTGTATCAGAACAAGCATTGGCATTTGTTACGACATATGCAATTGTATGCAGTCCTACACCTGCCTGAAGTGGGTCAAATGTATTGCCACTTACACCGGGGCCGCTGTACATGCCACCGATGGGACTACCTCCGTTTAAAGACAGAAGACCTTCGTTTTCACAAATAGCATTGCTCAGGCTAAGGCTGGCCTGAGGTGCTGCATTAACGGTAATTGAACTCGTATCGGAATTTGAACAACCGTTAATATCCGTGAATTGGTAAGCAATATTATATAATCCAGTACCCGTTAAGGAAGGATCAAACTGGCCATTATTAACGCCGGTTCCCGTGTAAGTGCCCCCTGCCGGAATGCCGCCGGTGAGGATAAGTGCCGATTCATTTTCACAAATGTCTTGAAAATTTTGAAGGCTTACGGCAGGCAGCGCATTGACCTGTACATTTATCATTATAGAATCTGAACATCCATTTACATTGGTGAAAGAATAATAGATGGGGTGATTGCCAACACCGGCAAGTTGTGGATCAAAACTGTTTGAGCTTACTGCAAAACCACTGTAATTGCCACCTGATGGTGTGCCTCCACTTAATGAGATGGGGCCTGAATCCGCACACAGATTTGAGATGGGGTTATGGCTTAGGTTTGGTTTTGAATAGACATTAAAATTCAAACCGGCAGTATCCGAGCAACCATTAATATCCTGATAAGCGTATTGAATTAAATGCGAACCTATACCTGCAGTTATTGGATCAAAAGTTGAGCCGCTCACGCCATTTCCGAGATAAGTTCCTCCGACCGGCAGACCGCCACTTAGGTTTACGGAAGGATCGCCTTCACAAAAATCAGTGCTTGCATTAAAGCTTACATTGGGTTTTGCCGTTATATTAATATTCTGACTTGCAGAATTTGAACAACCGGAAGCATCTGTATAATCATAGGTAATAGTGATAACGCCACTACCGGCAAGGGCCGGATCGAGTATTCCGTTATTTACGCCTGGGCCGGAATAAACACCTCCCGATGGTGTTCCACCGGTTAAAACAATAGGATTATCGCTTTCACAGAGATTTGGAATGCCCGATAAGCTGACTAAGGGAAGAGGGTTAACGGTAATCGTAAATTGCGCAGAATCCATGCAGCCATTTACATCAGTGTAGGAATAAGCTATATTAAAAACGCCCACTCCGGAAACTTGAGGATCAAAATTATTTCCTGTGATTCCTGTTCCAGAATAAATGCCACCCGTTGGTGATGCACTGTTTAAAGCAAGAACACCTTCATCTTCGCATAAATCCTGGACCGTGCTATGCGAAACATTTGGTTTTGCATTGACACTGAAATTCAAACTGGCAGTATCTGAGCAGCCATTGGAATTTTGAAAGGCATAGCTAACCAAATGATTGCCGATACCGGCAGAAACTGGATCAAATTGATTTCCGCTTACACCATTCCCAAAGTATTGACCACCTGAGGGGCTTCCTCCGTTTAAATTTACCATGGGATCGCCTTCACAGAAATCCGAATTTTCAGAAAAGCCCACTGAAGGTTTAGAATTTACTGATAAGCTTTGAACATCAGAATTTGAGCAGCCAAAACTATCGGTATAGGAATAGCTGATATTAAATGTGCCGCTTCCGGAAACAGAAGGATTAAAAACACCATTACTAATGCCAATTCCACTGTAAGTTCCGCCAATAGGCGTTCCACCAGATAAAACCATAGGAGGATCATTTTCACAAACAGCGCTAAATGAACTCAATGTAACATTTGGAAGGGCCTTAACTTCGATGCTAATGGTATCTGAATTTGAACAAGCACTTTGATCCGTATAATCATAATAAACATCATGAATGCCAAGACCAGCACTCTGTGGATCAAAAACACCACTTGCACTGGCAGCTCCACTAAAGAGGCCACCCGAGGGGTTTGCACTTAAAATGATGGAATTCTCATCTATACAAAATGGACCAGCATTGGATATCTGAACCTGTGGGTTAGGGTTGACTTTTGCAATAACAGCTGTTCTTTGCGATTCACAACCGGCGTATTTTGTATAGTGAATTATACCGTTAAAAGCCCTCGGACTAAAAATCTGGTTAAATATTCCTCCCATTCCTTTACCCATAGTGATAGAGAAATCATCATTCATTAAAGTACTGTCTGTACTTAAATTGGTATATCGAATACCGCCCTGATTGGTGTGTACAAGTATGCCATAAGTCTGTTCCTGATTAATAATCAAACCACCGACATCCACATAAGTGGGAATATCCTGGCCTGCAGGTACAACCGTATCCACGCCGAGCAAAGTCCAGGCACCGGGATTGGTTTCAAAACCCTCATATGATCCGACTTTGTAATAAACGGCTACTTCTTTTAGGACAGTATCTGTCAGATTTACGCTAAAGCCATCGATACGAATATTTTTAGCAGAGAAAATATCAAATAGATTTCCACTGGAACCATTGTTAGAATTGAACCAGGTGTTTTGAGTTAAGCCCATTTGTTCATTGCTCGCCGCCACATAATAGGTTTCAGTATTAGTCAGAAAAGGCGTCGTATAGGTATTGCCGGTATTGAATAATGTGTCATTTGATAAATCCGTATACCAATTAAAGGAATTGGCTGTTCCCAGCACGGCTATATTCATTATTCCTGATTCGCATACAGAATCATCAATTGCCGTAGGGGCATTCGGCAATACACAAACGTCATTGGAAGGCAGGACCTCAATTTGATAATCTTCGGTTTCACCCCAGGTATATTGTGTACAAGGACTCATATTTGGTGAATTGTAAGAACATCGAACCCGCATACCATAAAATCCGGTATTTACATTCATGGCGATATTGACTAGAAATGAATCCGTTTCAAATGCAGTTGAAGACTGAAATTCACCAATTTTTTCACCCGGGTCTGTGTAATCGCCATTATTATTCCAATCGATCCATGCGGCAAAATGATCGGTGAAATAGGATCCGCTCGTAATTTTTAAATAAACAGAATCCAATTTGTTGACCTGGCAACTGATATTGCCATAATCGTTAAAATCCGGTCCTGTAGTACTCCCTGTACCTGTATTTGACATGGTTCCAAATTCCACCCCGTCAATAAAATCTCCATCGCTTGTACCAACGGTGAAGGTAGGTGTGCAAGCAACTGCTGAAGTAATCACTACGCTATAATCTTCCGTTTCCCCCCATGTGTAATTAGTACAGGGATCCATATTTACACCATTGTAAACACAACGTACCCGCATTGTTGTTGTATCGAGCTGAGCAGTCAATGGAACAGTGAATGGTATATTTAGACTTTGAAAAGGAACCGTGCTCTGAACTTCTCCTAATTTTTCACCGGGATCATCAAAGTCATTGTCTTGATTATAATCTATCCAGACCGCATAATGATCGGTGTTATAACTTCCCGAAGTTATGGTTATGGTCTGATTGGAATTACGGGCAATATCAGTACTCAGATTTGTGTAATCCGTGTAAGAGGGGCCAGTACTTGATCCTGTATTTTGATTATTTATGTTGCCAAGGACCACTCCATCGATATAGTCTCCATCTGAAGTACCGGTAGTGGGATCAGGCCTACAATAATTTGTAATAGTAATAAAGCTGCTTTTGGAAATATAATCTGCTCCGTTGGCATTTGTAACTAAAAGGCTAACATCGTAAGTTCCTGCACTAGCATAGCTCACTATGGGATTTTGTAAGCCTGAACTCGATGGCGTGCCGCCCGGGAATGACCATGTCCATGAATTGGGAGAACCCAATGAATTATCTAGAAAGCTTATCGGAGTACTGACAATAGCATTCGTAGTATTCGCTGTAAATTCTGCAACGGGTGCTTGGTTTCCGTTATTTCCGGAATAAACATCCGATTCCCAAAGGCCTCTTCCATAGGTAGCGGCTCTGATTTTTCCTGCTGAGGCTACAATTTCCAATTCTAATACCCGTACCCTCGGCAAATCGGTCAAAAATGGGATCCAGGAACTAAGTAAGTCATCCTTATAATAAATACCCGATTGCATTCCAACATATATGCCATTTTCAGCTGTGGCATCAAGCAATACACAATTTGCCCCAATATTGGGAAGATTTAAAGTGAGATTGGTCCAATTATTACCACCGTCATTGGATAGATATATTTTGTTTCCACCACTTACCGCCACAGCAAGCCGCTGAGGATTATTTGGATCGACCGAGATATAATTTATAAATCCAGACCAGGGTTCGGTGATGTTTGACCAATTGCTGCCACCATCTGTTGTACGGTAAAGTTCGCCGGAATAAGACATATATATAGTGTTTGCATCCGATGGGGCAAGACACAGTTCATCCATATTTCCGCTTCCAATAGTACCCGGAGAAATGGCATTCCAATTACTTGCAGGGCCCGAACCGGAAGTGTTTTTGTAAAGCCTGTCAAATCCTACATAAATGGTAGTTGAAACAGCCGGGTCAATTTCAAAAGGTGTAACCCAGGAGCCATTTCCAACTCCTGTAGGCTTAGCAATGCCGGATCTTGAATTTCCCTGATTGGTACTTTTGTACATGCTTCCGTATTGGGAAGTGCCGTAGAGAATATTGGCATTGCTGTGATCCACAAAAGTCTCCATACCATCAGCGCCAAGCCAATCCACCCAATCTCTAGATACACCGCGCATCACACTGGTACCGTTATCCTGGGAGCCACCACTGACTACATTTGGATCGAGCTGTGAGCAACCTATTCTGTAAAATTGGCGGATTCCAAGGCCGGAAGTCAAATCCGTAAAGTTTGATCCGTTATCATTGCTATTATATATACCTCCATCTGAACCAACAAACAAGGTATTGCCTACATAATCCAGTACTTCTACATCAGCGTGGACATAGCCCAAAGAATTGGGAAGAAACCATTCGGTCAAGGGCGTATAATTATCACCTCCATCAGTTGATCTGAATAAAATAATACCTGCAATAATAATTTCTTCGGCATTGGTATTTGACACGGTGATTGCCATATCTCTACCGGCCTGGCCTCTGGTATCCGTCCCGTTTGAGCTATAACCCAGATAATTGTTCGTACTGCCATCGTATTGCTCGCGAATAGTAAAATTCAAGCCGCTGTCGGTAGATCGGTAAACCCGTCCGAAAATGCTTCCCGATTTTTGAATGAGATAAACATAATTGGGGTTGGCAGGACTTACATCCATTTTCATTCTTTCACTGGCTGTAATTCCACTGGTAATGGTTGTCCAATTCAAGCCACCATCTGTTGATCTTTGAAAATCATTTCCACAGGCATATACAGTATTTGGATCTCCTGGCTTGAAACGCAGATCTTCTGCATTTACCGAACTTACCTGTGTCCAGGTGCCACCTCCGTTGGTGGAACGGTACACCGCCCCGCTAAATGAACTTGTTCTGGCGGCAAATACAATATTGTTATTTGAAGGATGAATTAAAATATCCCTGATTGTACCACCAATTGAACCAGTCTGATTCCAGGTTTGTCCGCCATCGGTAGTTTTTAAAATGCCACCTCCTGCTGTACCCATATAGACTATATTGGAATTGCTCGGATCTATTTCTACAGACCAGATATCCATCACCGGAAAGCTATCGGTAAGCACCTGCCATGTATTGCCTCCATCGGTAGTTTTCCAGAGGCCACCGGTTGGAGAGCCCACGTAAATTAGATTTTGATTGTTATCATCTACATCAATGCACACGATTCGGCCAACTCCGGGATTCCAACCACTCGTTCGTTGCCAATCGTAAGGCCCCAGTGAGGTCCAGTTCCCGGTCAGCGATTTGTTCGGCCCTTTTTTCTGATGTGATTGACTGTTTTGATAGTTTCTTAAAAAAATATCCTGCTCCTGCCAAACCTGTTCGGGTTTAATGATAAAGCCCTGATCATCGATTTCTTTTTGGTGTATGTATTCCCAGCGTTTAAAATGTTTGTATCCTGAACCTCGGCCCTTATCGCGATTGGCAAAGTATTTTTCGGCAGAACGCTGAACTTCATAGAAGTTGACGTTCTCCTTTTGCATGAGCTCGAGATACTCCTGCGAGAAGGAATTAGACGTAATTATAGCAAGTGCAAGAAGCAGTAAAAATTTTCTCATAGCTCAATCCAATCTTTATTATATACCATTATAAAGGTAATGGTAATTTATTTCTTTAAAATGAGTTACGGAAATTATGCTATTATGTTCTGCATTATAGCCCCTTGTTATCTATAAGATATATCAGCGATGCAAGTGCGGCAGAGCCCAATTGGAGCTCCCTTTTATTGACCGTTTCAAATACATCATTGGCAGAGTGGTGATGGTCAAAATAGCGCTGTGAGTCAACACTTAAACCGATTGTAGGAACACCCAATGGTCTAAGCGGGCCAATATCTGCACCGCCACCGCCTCTTTTGAATTTGAAGATATCATAAGGTAAAAATAGCGCTTGCCAGGATTGAAATTTATCCATTTGCTCTTCTGTACCGGAACAGCCAAATCCCAATGGCCTGAATCCTCCGCCATCTGATTCCAGGGCTGCAAGGTGTTTTTCATTACTTTTTTCCACGATTTCCGCGTATTTTTTACCACCGGCAAGGCCATTTTCTTCATTCATAAACATCACTGCCCTTAGGCTGTGTTTAGGCTTGATCCCTAGAGCTAAAAAATGTCTCAGCGCATCAATCGATTGTACACAACCCGCACCATCATCATGAGCTCCTTCAGCCAAATCCCAGGAATCGAGATGACCGCCTACAATAATATATTCATCCGGAAATTCAGTCCCATTGATTTGTCCTATAACATTATAAGAGGGCACCGTATCAGTGATTTCGCAGGTAGACTCCAGATACATTTGAATATCAGGCTCCTCTTTTAACAGATTGCTCAAATAGTTAGAAGCATTGGTACTGATGCTAAAGCCCGGAATTTTGGGAAGGTTGAGTTTATAGCCCATGCTACCGGTATGCGGATTATCGTTTAAAGAAGAAGACAGCGCGCGATTGACCGAAGCAATAGCTCCATACTTTGCGGCTTCCGATGCACCATTCCATCGAATTCTTCCGGCCTCACCATAAGCCCTAAAGGTCTGAATATATCTCGGGTTCATAGGGATATTATAAAAAACAATCTTGCCTTCAATTTTTTCTCTGCCCATTTCTTCCAGTTGTGCAAAATCAGTGATTTCAACGATTTCAGCCCGAAGACCTTTATTGCCTGTGCCTATGGAGTTTCCAAGAGCGGTAATTTTCAAAGGCTTTTGCGCAAATTTTTTAGAACCGGTAAGAATGCATTTTTCGGGTTTGCCTCTTTCCCATTTAGGCACCATCACTTCCTGAAGAAAGACCGTATCAAAGCCCAGGTCTTCCATCACCTCTTTCGTGTATTGCACGGCTTTTTCGGCATTTTCGCTTCCTGAGAGCCGCGGCCCGACATCCTTGCATAGCCCTCTTAAAATTTCATAAGCCTGTCCATTTACAAGGCTTTCATCGAAAATCGCCCTGATTTGTGTTGAATCAGAAATGGCAAAGCCATTTGAAAAAGCCACAATGGCGAGCAATAAAAGATATATTTTCTTCATTTTTATTTTTCTAATATAGATTTCAAGTCAGGCGGACTCCAGAGATCCGATTTTAACACTTTGCCGTCTTCCCGAAAAATCGGTTTTCCGTTTTTATCGAGTTTGCTCATGTTAGAGCGTTGCACCTCAGTAAAGAGTTCTACAAATTTATCCTGAAGGCCAAATTCCACTACGGATCCAAACAATACATACTGTAAATCTGTCAAAGCATCGGCTACTTCCACTAAATCACCTTTTTCAAAGGCATCGCGAAATTCTTCCAACTCCTCCCGGATTAATTTATAACGCAATTCACAGCGTTCTTTTTCGGGTATTACGGGAGAATTTTCCACAGGGACCTTAAATGATTTATGGAAAGTGGCAACCATTTCAATATGATCTTTCATCTTTGTAGAGTTTGACAATCGGCAATTTTAATGGAAACGAAACTTATAAAGAAATTCGAATCAATGGAAATGGATAAAATTTCCATTTTCAATAAAATAAGTTTATTGGAGAATGAATTTTTAAATCAGCCTCCTGCGAAAAGGAAATGGTCGATTATTCAAATACTTCATCATTTAATTCAAGCCGAAAAAGGAACTTTGAATTATATTAAAAAGAAAACACAAAGCCCTGAAAAACTTCAAAAAGCCGGACTTATTGATAAGCTTAAATCTAAGCTTTTAAATTTTTATTTAAAGTCGCCAAAAAAATGGAAGGCGCCGGAAATGGTGAATAGAATTCCCGAAAAGGACAGCCTGGAAAATACAATCATAGCCTACAATAGCATTAGAAATGAATGGTATAGCTTTTTAATACAGATGCCCGATGACTGGTCAAGGAAAAAGATTTTTCGCCATCCGATTACAGGCAGAATGGATATGTACATGACCTTGGACTTTTTGGAACTACATGCGAAAAGGCATTTTGCGCAAATACAAGCAATCCTTAATAAAAAATCGGAAAAGACCCCGGATAATATCCGGGGATAACTCTTTTATTTAAGTGGCCAAAAAGGAGCACCTTTCTCTGAGCGACCTGTCCGCCGAAGTTTTGCGAAAGTGGAAAGCGAAGAGACTACAATTTGTAATTAAAGTCAGGCTTAGTCCTCTCTCTCAAATGCTCCCATATCCGGCATACCATCATTACGGGAATTATTATTAAGATCCGGCCCGATGAGATTGGAGATTTGCACATTGCCCTGGTCTTTGGCAGGAGAAAGTGTATCTAAATTGAAATCGTATTCTCTAAAGTCTTTAAAGAGCAAATCATCGGTATTTTCTCGAATGATATTATTGCTGTTTCCGAATGTGTTTATGAGTTCAGAATCATTAAGTTTTATAAAATTATAATCCAGATTTAATCCATTTCCTAGCCCCTGGAAGTTAAAACCGAATTCATCATCCAGATCACCCCAGATAATATTGTTTTGTATATCGGCTTGAATAGGATTAATTTCTATGCCAGCGCCTGTAGAATCGGGAAAGAAATCTGTGAGAAATAAACCGGCATCTTCCCGGTTGAATGCAAATGAGTAGTTTGCAATGGTATTGTGATACAGAAGATGTGATCCTCCTAATAGTAATGATACGGCGGTTCCTCCGCAATTGGTAAACAAATTATTGTTGGCAATAAGGTCGCCCCCAAATGAAATTAGGCCATCGCCCGCCATGTTTTTTACGTAGGTATTTTCAATAATCAAATCCGGCCTTTCCGCATCGTAAACACTTCCCAGACGAATGCCTGTCGTGGAATTTTTAATTTCTGCCCAGCGGATGACATTGTCTTTGGATCCGTCAAAAAACCAGATTCCATTTCCAAATGATTTTCCCCATTGTCCGGGAATGTTATCAAAGTCTTCCTCCAACCTGATGCCGCAAAATGTTATGGGATTTTCAAAAGTACCATTGACTTCCATTGTTCCAAAAACCAAAATGCTCGATGCATTATCAAGATAAATCTTAGTTCCTGCCTCGATTGTTAGTTTACAATTTTCGGGTACTCCCACAGATCGAATGATAACTATTGGTTTTTCATTGGTCCAAACAAGATTGCAATCCAACAAAGAATCGGTATAAAATATGGCGTCTTGCCCCCAGCTTTGAAGTGTTATCCCTTGTATATTTCCATTGCTGAAAAACTGAATCTCATCATTGATAACAAATGGATTATTTGCAGGTTGAGGCGTAGGTAAATCAATATTTACAAGTACGTAAATGGAATCCTTGCCACGGATTAAAACATCCTCAAAGGCCTTGCCTTCTTCACCATTAATGATCAATTGATAGGGGCTGTTTTCACCTCCGGCAATTTTAATTTCGGAAACATTGATGGCATTGTTATTTCTATTATAAACTCGTAGGCGTTTGGTTACATTTCGGATTTCAGTAAAAATAGTATCGAAAAGCACTGAATCCTCAGAAAACTCCAGCTGCGCAGCGGAGTCAGTTGTGACAATTTCTGTTCTTGGTTCGCAAAACCAAAACAGATTGAGGACTAAAAGAAATAAAAGGCTTTGCCGCATTGCTCTGAAACGCATGGAATCTATTAAAATTATGAAGGATCCTCCTCGTTCATCTTTTCCGCATTTTCTGCCATGCGAAGCGCTTCAACAAATTCGCCGAGCTCGCCATCCACTACTGCCGGGAGGTTGTAAACCGTTTTACCTATTCTGTGATCCGTGACTCTGCCCTGTGGATAATTATAGGTTCTGATTTTGTCGGAACGGTCGCCGGAGCCCACCATTGACTTTCTTTGTGCACCAACGCTTTCATTGTGTTTTTCCATTTCTATCGCATACAATCGGGCCGCAAGCTCTTTTTTGGCTTTTTCCAGATTTTTTAATTGGGATTTTTGATCCTGGCACTGTACCACAATGCCCGTGGGTTCATGTGTTAGGCGCACAGCAGAATAGGTGGTATTTACAGATTGCCCTCCGGGTCCTGAAGAGCAATAGCGATCAATACGCACATCGCCCATATTTAAATTAACCTCTACCTCATCCATTTCGGGCAAGACGACCACCGAAGCTGCTGAAGTATGCACTCTACCCTGCGTTTCTGTTTGTGGTACACGCTGAACACGATGAACACCTGATTCAAACTTTAAATGTGCAAAGACATCTTCACCGGAAATATTGGCCACCAAACGGCTATAGCCCCCGGCATCACCTTCATTGAAATCACTTAACTCCACCCGCCAGCCTTGTTTTTCTGCATAGCGCTGATACATTCGAAAGAGATCTCCGGCAAATATGGCAGATTCATCGCCACCTGCTCCTGCGCGAATCTCTATGATTACATCTTTACCGTCATTGGGATCTTTTGGAATAAGCATTTGCTTGATTTCCTCTTCCATTTCTTCCTGTTGAGGAACCAATTCGTCCAATTCCATTTTTGCCATCTCGCGAAATTCATCGTCTTTTTCTTCTGCTATGATTCGTTTTGACTCTTTTACATTGCTGAGAATGACCTTATATTTTTCATACTTTTCAACGATCTTCTGAAGATCTTTATACTCTTTTGAGAGTTCTTTATACCTTTTCATATCCGAGATAACATCCGGGTCTGAAATGAGTACGGTTACTTCTTCAAATCTTTCCTTTAAGGATTCCAGTTTTTCCAGCATATGTGGATTTTTTTTAAGTCTGCAAAGATAAACAATGATGCATGAAAAGATTTAGAACATTCAAAGCTTGTATTTTGTAATATTGTCAAAAGCAGAATTATGAGACTTCAAATCTTTATTTTATTAAGCCTGATATTATTTTCATGTTATGATAAACCGGCCAATACAAGTGATAAGGCCTTTAAAGAAGAAATGAAAGAAAGAGAGATAAAAAAAGTCTCCGATGGCGCCATCATTGAAGCGGCCATGAGGCGTGGAAATATTATAGCTGATTCAGCTCAAAAATTGCTCGGTTCTTCATTGAAAAATGCAATTGCAGAAGGCGGTGTGCAAAATGCTGTTAAATATTGCAATCTGGCAGCATATCCGATTATGGACTCCATCGAAACGCACTTTGGCGTTGAGGTCAAAAGAGCTTCGCTAAAAGTTAGAAACCCTGACGATAAGCCCAATCAGCTCGAAAAACAATTGCTAGAAGCCTATCAATATCAAATTGACACCGATGATAAATTATCATCAAATATTCAAAAAGATGCTGAGGATTATCTGCTTTTTACAAAACCAATTACAATAGAAAATGCGCTTTGTCTGAAATGTCATGGTGAAGTTGGAAAATACTTAAAGGAAGAGGACTATGCATTGATTAAATCACTCTATCCTCAGGATAATGCCATTGGACATCAAATGGGAGATCTTCGGGGGATGTGGAGTATAAGGATGTCAAAAAAAGAAATCATCAAGGATCTGTGAGGCTGATTTTTTTTCTTTTCATTCTATCAAGCATTGCTTCCTATGCACAGGAATACAAAGTCGGACTATACCTTGATACACTTTGCAGTCCATACATGGCAGGAAGGGGATATGTTGATTCCGGACATTACAGGGCAGCTGAATTTATTGCCGAGGAATTCAAGTTAATCGGGCTTAAAGCAATTAATGGTTCATATTTTCAAAGGTTTCCAATAGATATTAATACATTTCCCGGAAATCTGACCATCAAAATGAATGGAAGGGAATACAAGGAGGGCAGAGATTTTATTCCTAAGTCTTTTTCAGGTCCAGGCAAAAAAAGAAAAAAAATTGTACGACTTGATACCTTAATTTTTTCAGACAGCATAAAGGCAAAAAATTTCCTAAGAGGGAAATTAGAAAATAAAGTTTTGGTCTATTCCAAAAACGATTATTCTAAACTCACCGAACTTCCCTACGAATACGTAGAAAAAGCTTTTTCATCTATTGCTACAATTGAGTTAAAGGACAAACTCACAGCAAGCTATTCTCAAAAACAATACAGCGGAGTAAGTTTGGAAATGCTGGACTCGCTCTTTGAACCCGAGGCAAAGCGATTAAAATTTGAAGTTCAGGCTGAATTCAAAGAAGGCCTTATGACCCAAAATGTAATTGGCGTATTGCCTTCAAAAAAGAAAACAGATGCATATTTATTAATCACCGCGCATTACGATCATATTGGTAAAATGGACCAGGCCTATTTTCCCGGAGCCAATGATAACGCTTCAGGTATAGCCATGATCTTAGACCTGGCCAGAAGCTATGCGGAATCGGGGAATGACTTCAACTATAATTTGATGTTTATAGCTTTTGGTGCCGAAGAAGTTGGACTATTGGGTTCGGAATATTTTGTAAAAAACACAGCGATTCCTTTAAAAAATATCCGTTTTGTATTGAATTTAGACTTAATGGGCAATGGTGAAAAAGGTATTACCGTGGTCAATGGGAAAGTTTTTGAGAATGAAATGGCTGTTTTAGATTCTGTTAATGCAGCGCAAAACTACCTGCCACTTATCAAGAAAAGAGGAAGAGCGGCTAATTCAGATCATTATCATTTTAGCGAAAGGGGCGTACCTGCATTTTTTATTTACACAATGGGAGGTGAACCCTGGTATCATGACATTTACGATACACCTGAGAAATTGACGCTTGCTAAGTACGAAGAGCTCATCGCACTCTTCCAAAACTTTATTAAGAAAATTGACTAGAGCACATTCAAACTTTGTTCTTTTATTTTTTCCAGTTCATCCTTCATGCCCACCACAATTTTTTGAAGTCCGGCATCATTGGCTTTGGAACCGATGGTATTAATTTCCCGACCAATTTCCTGTGAAATAAATTGAAGTCGTTTTCCATTACTTTCTTTATGGGCCAGGGTACTTTTAAAGTAGTCAAGATGCGTTTTTAAGCGGATTTTTTCTTCGCTGATGTCCAACTTTTCCAGATAATAGATCAATTCCTGTTCAAATCGATTTTCATCTACTCTTACCTTGTCTTTTAATTCTTCAAGTGCATCCTTTAATTTTTCTGAGAGCCTTTTTCTTCTTTGGGCATCAAGTGTTTCAACTTCCTCAAGCCCTTTATATAAATTATTCAAAGAATCATCAAATTGGGCTTGTAGCGATTTACCTTCATCCAGCCTAAACTGATTTGCTTTTTTTATGGCAGAAACAATATTTGTTTTTATCCAGGACCATAAATTTTCATCTAGTACCTGTTCTCCACTTTTAATAACATTGGGCATTTGCATTGCCAACCTGAACAGCTCGGATTTATCTGCATTGTGTTTTTCAGCAATTGAAGAAAGTGTATTGTAATATTTGTCAAATAGGTCTTGATCAATAATATCTGCAGCACGATCCAGATTTTGCACCTGCAATTCTATGCTAAGCTGTATTTTACCCCTGCTTAATTCATCGCTAAGAATTTTTCTCAATTCTGCTTCTTTATCCTGTACTTCTTTTGGGATCCTCAGATTGATATCCATGAACTTGGAATTCAGGCATTTTAAATCCACACTGAGCGAATGCCCGTCCTTTTCACTTCTTACAGAACCAAAGCCTGTCATTGATTTTATCATGGAATAATTATTTGCGTTATTTGCCAAATAAATAGTGGCCTCGCAAATATAAATATTCAAGAGCTATGAAATTTGGTGTTGTTGTTTTTCCGGGTTCAAATTGTGATGATGATATGCTATATCTCCTCGGGAAAAAACTAAAACAAGATGTACTAAGAATTTGGCATAAAGATACGAGTATTCAGAATTGCGATTTTATCGTGCTTCCCGGAGGATTTTCCTATGGCGATTATCTACGTTCTGGAGCAATAGCCCGATTTTCACCAGTAATGAATGAAATAATCCGACATGCCGAAAGGGGTGGCTATGTCATGGGTATTTGCAATGGATTTCAAATCTTAACTGAAAGCCATTTATTGCCGGGAACCTTATTAAAGAATCTTAACCGAAAATACATCTGTAAAAATACCTATTTAAAGGCCTGCAGCAATAGCAATATAGTTACAAGACATTTGGATCAAAGTAAAGCTTATACAGTGCCAATAGCTCATGGCGATGGAAGGTTTTATGCCGATGGAGATTCCCTGAAAAGAATTTGGGATAATGAACAAGTTCTTTTTCAGTATTGCAATGAAAAAGCAGAAATAAATGATACGGTTAACCCCAATGGATCGGCCGATAATATTGCTGGTATATGCAATGAAGGAAAAAATGTTTTTGGTATGATGCCACATCCCGAACGATCTGCCTATGCTGAATTTGGCAATTCAGACGGCATAAAAATATTCGAATCTATCCTTGATATGGTTCCCGCCTAAAAGTCGTATCCCAAAGAGAAGTGCAATACCGGTTTTTGTCTTTTGTAATTCTCCACGCCATAGGCCAAATCTGTTTTAACATAATAGCCGAGCATCGTGGTATGAATTCCCATTCCATAACTGTATAAAAATGGATTTTGATAATTATTGGTTGTTATTATAAAAGGATTTGCTTCTTTGATTTCCTTGTTCACCGTATTACTTGGATTCAAAGGATTAATACCGGTCCATGCTGTACCAAAATCTGTAAATCCTGTTAATTGCATATTTCTGAAAAACCCACTCCCGATTGGTTTTTTGGACAAGTATTTGAAAATCGGTATTCTGAGTTCCGCATTGGCAAGAAAATACTCATTACCTCTAATTTTATTTAATGGAAAGCCTCTGAGTGTGGTGGCATATTGCGTAAAAAGCAAATCTTCGCGATTAAAAAAGATTTCTTCATCGACATTTGGATCCAAAGGCCCTTCAGCCAGTTGATTGTTATTTATAAACCAATTATCAATTCCTCCCAACAAATAACTCTTAGGATTTCTGCCAAAGAAGTTTCCATAACTCACCCGGGTGGCCAGGGTTATTTCATTATGAATGGGTTGATAATTTCGGAAGTCTAAATAAAAATTACTGAAGTTCTTTTGTTTGGCCTGCCATCCCTGATAATTTCGCAGGGCCATTTTGAAACGCGTTCCCTGTTTTAAATTAATGCCCATTGTTATTGAGTTATCAAAAACCAATTCCCAACGCGTTCCCAGATAATTTGTGATGAAATCACTGGTAGGGAGCACATAAGTATTTCGATATCGGGTTTGTGTAAATACCGGAGCCGCGGAAATCCTTAAAGCATCATTGATGGGATAGGAGAAATCAAGAGAACCCTCGTGCAGGTAATAATCGTGGAAATAGGTCAGCGATTCTCTGGATACATATCGCAATTTTCGACGGTCAAATCTTGCAGAGATATCAACTCGCGACTTCAGGTATTTGTATTCTGCATAAACATCATGACTCTTCAGATCAAAATAGAGCATGCCACCAAATTTGAATTTATGATTTCCAAAAAGGTCGGACAGGCCGTATTCCGCCACCGTTCCAAGGCCTCTGAGATTGTCGCGCACCAAGGCAAAAATAATATTCTCAGCCCTAATTCTGTTTTGGCCTTCAAAGGGGCCGATCATTTCCATTTTGTCATCTTCACTTTTTTCAAGTTTGGATAATATCCTTTCGATTTCGCTCATGGTTTGAGCTGGTTTTTCGGGCAGTCGTTTTTTCTTTTTCTCCGATTCAAAAACAATTTCATCCAGATTAATTTCTTCTTTATCGATAGCTTCAAATTGCTTTTCAGGCAAAATTCTGTTGATATTGATCAAATTATTGGAGTTGTCAATCTTGTTTTCCCGGTTTAACCTGCCTTCAAGTATCCAATTGTTCCGATCTGTTTCAATGGATTGAAAATCCTTTTCCAAATCAAGGACTGGCATGTGATAAACCAATTCTGCATTTCCATTTCGCATTATGGCCACCCATTCACCGGTTTGGCGATTGTAATCATAGCTTTTAATATTTTGCTGATAGTCAGTGAGCTGCATACTTTTTCCTGTGTTTAAATTCAGTTTATACACATTAAATATGCCGTTGATATCACTGAGATAAAGAACCTCTGAGTCTGATACGGGAATAGGGTTTTTATTCTGAAAAAATGTTTCTGTTTCCTTTCTTACTCCTTTTGTCGATACTTCCGGGTCATAAATGAAGAGATTATAGGTATCGTTGATATCGATTTCTTCGTTTTTCTTGATTTTTAAAGTATCCGTTGTACGATTGGAAGCAAAAATCAATTTAGAATTTGAGTTAGGGAAAAATTCAGGTTGTATATCGTCAAAATAGTCGGCAGTTATTCTTTTTAAATTATTGCTGCGCACATAATAAATGTAAATGTCGGTCATGCCATTTCTTTCAGCACTAAGGAGCAGGCTGGTGCCATCATCAGAAAAAGAGGCATCGCTTATATTGCTAAAGATATAAGGCCGGTAGCGCTTGAGTTTTTTATCCTCGGTATTGTATGCGTATCTGTGGAGCCGATTATTTTTGAGATCTATAAAATTGAGGATTTGATTGTTCTGCCATGCAAGAATTGGTATTTCATAATTGACCCTTCTGTCTTCATTTTTAAATCCCTTACGATAAATCTTTTTCTTTTTGCCGGTAATGAGATCCTTGATATAAATTTTGTATTTACCGTGATTATTTTCAGAATAGGCCAGATAGTTTCCATCCGGGCTGAATTTTATATCATGGTAAATGCGGTGTTTCCGGTTTTTTCTTCTCAGCGCATATTCCTCTTCCGGCATATCCGATTTATCCAGCACATTGTAGGCCTGTGCGGCATAGTAATTCTTCCAATCATTGATAAGTGCCTGATAGGGTATTCCTAGGGTATTTGATATACTCGATTCCGTATTTTTTAAAACCCTTGTCAGATTTAATATGCTGCCAACATTGTTTTTACCAAAGCGTATGGCAATATAATTCCAAAGCGACTGCCCTACATATTTTGCATCCCTTTCATCAAATTCGGAAGGTTTATTAAACTCATTGGAAATAATCAAATCCCGGACATAATCATCCATTTCAATGCTCCAGCCACGGGATGCGTATTCTGCTGCGCCGTCAATAAACCAGGTTGGAAGCGATAATAAATAAGAGCTTTGCACCACATCTTTAAAACTTCCCCCGTACATCATTTCATTGATCAGCGTTTTGGCAATTCCAAACTTCAGATCGTATTCGAATTCTTCATTGGTCCCTGGAAATGCAACTTCAATAGAGCGGTTGACGAGATTGGTTTCTCCCCCGGCTTCATAATAAGGTATGCTGTAATCAATATTACTCTGTTTTAGATCGTTTTTGGAATTGTATATAAAGAGGCGTATTCTGGTATAGGGGCTAAAATCAATCAGGTCTGTAATTTTTTTAAATTGACTTTCGGCATAGAGTGTCGCAAATCGGGCATGCCTTTGACCACCGCGGTAATAATAGATTTCAAAATTTTCTGAAAGAAAAACATCCCAATCTACCTTTTTATAATTCACCCTGTTCATGCCAAATATTTCATTGGCATTTTGTGCTTTTACTTCTGCTCCAAAGAAGCATAGACACAGTGCTATTAAAACCGTCGATTTGAGTAATATTCT
The DNA here is from genome assembly GCA_965267555.1 of Cytophagales bacterium. Lineage (GTDB taxonomy): Bacteria > Bacteroidota > Bacteroidia > Cytophagales > CCMP332 > CCMP332. The sequence goes on from OZ254083.1 coordinate 285,901, forward strand.
TATCAAAACTTAAAAATGGGGGCTTAAATTAACGAATTATAGCGGCTAATATTTACCTCCGGCGACAATTCCTTATTAAATATCAAATGTTCCGCAAAAGCATTGGCCCAAAATGGTGCTAATGACACTCCCTTGCTGCCTAAACCATTAAAAATCCCAATTTGTTCATTTTTTGGGTTTAGCCCGATAAGTGGTTTTCGATCTTTAACGGTAGGCCTTATACCGACAAGTGAATACTTAAAATTGAATTTTTCGGATGTTATGGCCTTTATTTTGTCCAATAAATCGCTTTTGCCTTCATCTGTCAATTTTAATTCAAGATTATTTCGATGATATGTTGCTCCTACCCAGAACTCCTGATTTTCTCTTGGCAATAAAAACCCGTTTTTGTTGTAGATATAGTCAGAACTCAAATTTTTAATCTCAACCGAAAGAATTTCACCTTTGTTAGGTACAAGCGGCAGATAATTAAAGTATGGGTTGCTTCTGAGCGCGGCTCCTTCGCAAAAGATCACTTTTTCAGCATTAATTTCTCCGTATTTGATACCGCTTTTTAATATTTGAATTTTGTCGTAATCAAATTTTCCTTCACGGATTAAATTATTCTCCTTTAGATAAGCTCTGTATGCATAAATAAATCGGGACACATCCAGATAGCCTGATTTCTTGGTTTCAAACAAACACAATGGCGCCTTTATATGTTTTGGCACTTTTATCTTCTTGCTGCCGAGAAAATCCTCTATACCCGGTTTTTCCATTTGGCCGTACCAGTCATTGATTTGTTTTTGTGAATCAAACATTCTTAAAACCGGTTTATAATGAATAAATTTTTGCCCTAATAATTGTTCGAGATCACTATAAAATGAAGGCAAATAGTTAAATAATTCCCGAGCCATCCAGGTTTTCTTCATTTGACGTCCTGTTATGGGATTAAATATTCCCGCAGCTGCTTTTGAGGCCGAATGCTCTATTCCACCATCAATAATCACAAAGGATTTACCAAGCCTTTTCAGGGTATGAGATAAAACAGTTCCGGCAAGGCCTTGTCCGATTATGAGAAAATCAATATTCAACAGAAATTTGTTTTTGGAATCTTATAATAAGCTATATCTTTTCAAGATCAATGAAAATCAAAATTAATGTATTTGTCTTCAATCCCTTTCAGGAAAATACCTATGTCCTTTCCGATAATACGAATGAAGCCATCATTATCGATCCGGGTTCTTTTGAGTCCTTTGAGAAAAAGAAACTCAGAGATTATATAGAACAAAATGAATTGAAAATTAAAGCCATTTACAACACGCATTGCCATATTGACCACGTACTTGGCAATGATTTTTGTAAGGAATATTTTAAAGCTCCCTTGTTAATTCCCGAAAAAGAAGAGCAGATTTACAGGGCAGTGAAAACTTATGCGGATAGTTATGGCATTGTCGGATTTCGGGAAGCAGAGGTGGATCAATTTATTGATGAAAATCACATTATTCAATTCGGTAATACAGAACTAAAAAGTATGTGGATTCCCGGTCACGCGCCGGGTCACCTTGTTTTTTACAATGAGGATGAAAATGTGTGCATTGGAGGAGATGTATTATTTCAAGGTAGTATTGGAAGGACGGATCTTCCTGGAGGCAATCACGCAGCTTTGATTAGCAATATTCGTCAAAAGCTCTTCAATTTACACGATGATATGAAAGTATTTCCCGGTCATGGACCGGTTACAACAATTGGAGAAGAAAAAAAATACAATCCCTTTGTCGGCATCCATGCATAATTGGAAATTGGCCATACCATCCGCATTTACGCTTGGGAATCTCTTCTCCGGCTTTTTAGGGATTATTTTCGCCTTTAATGGGGATTTTCATATTTCATTTTTGCTAATACTCTTTGCTGCCTTTCTGGATTTTTGGGACGGCCTCTTGGCCAGAAAATTAGGGGTCGATGGGGAACTGGGAAAACAATTGGATTCCCTGGCTGATGCAATAACTTTTGGCACTTTGCCGGCCATACTGATTTATTTAATTATGCAAAATGGTGGAATTTATCTGGAAGAACTAAAGCCTTTTTCAAAGCTCTTGCCGTATTTCTCAGGACTCATTCTTCTTTCCTCGGTTTGGAGGCTGGCAAAGTTCAATACCGATGATGAGCAAATAAGCCACTTCAAAGGGCTGGCAACACCAGCAAGTGCAATCTTAATCGCTGCCATTGCTAATAGTTTTTATTACAAGGGCTTTTATTATCCGATTTTCTGGTTTAATGAGGTCAATTTGCTCTTCATTCTCCTGCTTTCCTGGTTATTAAATTCCAAAATTCGATTGTTGAGCTTCAAATTTGCAGAATACTCCCTTTTGGGAAATAAATCTCGTTATCTTCTGATACTTTTGAGTCTCTTATCTGTGTTTTTTTATAGTTTTGAAGCCATTCCGATTATTGTTATTCTTTATATCGGAGTTTCTATTATTCATTTCAAAACGAATCATGAAATTTAAAGCGGAAGTTCATGTCATGCCAAAAAAGGAAATTCTTGATCCTCAGGGAAAGGCTGTAATGCTGGGATTGCAAAACCTTGGTATACAAAACATTAATGATGTTCGTGTCGGCAGACATATAGACCTTGAAGTTGAAGCAGCCGATAGGGAAGATGCGGAATCAAAGGTAGAACAGGCATGTAAAAAGCTCTTGGCAAATGTCATAATGGAGACCTACAGCTACACTATTACTGAGAATTAGTTTTCTGTATGCAATAAAAACACTCTTTTGATTGTTATGTTAATCACTATGAGTGTATTGTAGAGAATTCCACAGAATTCATGAATGCGGTAAAATCAACATTAACATTTTTCTTGGCACTGCTAATTTCGGTAAATGTATTGGCCGAAAATATAGTGCTCAATTGGACCATCGAAAAAACGCAGGGTTTTGAAGATCGTTTGATGTTTGAAGAGGCTATTTACAGCCCGGAAAGACAGCTGCCTTTATTTATAAGAAAATATCCTTCAATAATTATCGATGAAGCCTATTTGCAAAATCAGACATTTGTTGCGCTAAGTGATACTGAACAGGATTTGCTAGACCTTAAATCCTTCGGAAATGAGATTGGCCTCAATATAAGTTTGAACAAATTTGAAGGAAAGGTCACATCTTATATCGAGTTTATTCCTTTTAGAATTAATCCCCAAAATGGGCAAGCTGAAAAGTTAATTTCTTTTGACATTTTTTATATTGAAGCTGTTGACCACAGTTCCTTAAATTCTTATTCAGAAGCAAGAAAAATTGCCAGGACAGACAATTCGGTACTTTCCGCAGGTGAATGGCATAAGCTTGGAATAGTTGAATCAGGCGTTTATTTGCTGAATTATAATTACCTCGTTGGTTTGAACAGCATGTTCGCAGGGGCGGATATGAATTCGATCAAATTGTATGGAAATGGAGGTAACATGCTTCCTGAAAGAAATGATGCACCGCGCAAGGATGATCTTTTTGAAAACCCCATGCAGGCTTTTGATCAGAATGGCAATGGCATATTTGAGCAAGGAGATTATTTTCTGTTCTACGGAGATGGAACGGATCATTGGACCCTGGCCGACGGTGAGTTTAAAAGAGAAATAAACATTTATGCAGATACCAGCTATTATTTTATAAGTAGCCAGGGAAGCAATGCCAATAGAATAGCAATCAGAAATTCATCGGGCGGATCAGCACAGGCGATCTTAGATAATTTTGATTACAGAGTTCAGCATCAGGCCGACTTGATAAACCTGGAAAAATCCGGAAGAGAATGGTATGGTGAATTATTTGATTTCACACTTTCTCAAAGCTTTAATTTTAACATACCCAACCTGGTGAAAACCGAAGACATCTGCCTCGAGATAAATACGGTTGCAAGACATACCCCTTCATCAACGAGTTCTATTTTTCGATACGATATCAATGGCAATCCTATCGGAAATGATGCTGTTATTACGGGTGTAAATACAGGCTATGGGCAAAAGTTCAATTCCAATACGCAAAGGACTTGTTTGAGCCCTCAAAGTATTTCAATGACTGATAATTTTAATGTGAATGTCAGATACGATAAGAATGGTAGTGTTAATGCCAAAGGCTACTTGAATTATATTACGATTGAAGCAAAACGAGCCCTTGAATGGAATGGCAACAGCATTCCTTTTAGAAATAAATTGACCGAACAAGGAGGAACATTCCAGTTTCGTATAAATAATGCACCCAATGACATGGAGATTTGGGATATAACTGATCCATTAAACCCTATAAAACAATCCTACAACAGAAATGGCAATCAGGTAAATTTTAAGTTCGACGCCAATCAGGGAATATTAAATGAATTCATTGCATTTTCATTAATTACGATTGGTAACCCTGTTTCAGCCAAAGCAGTTAAAAATCAGAATTTACATGCGCATCAACCCAAAGAATTAATAATTATCACACACCCTTCATTTTTAAGTGAAGCTGAGCGTTTTGCAAATTATAAAAGAGACATAATGGGTTTGGATGTTCAAGTAGTCCGTACCGATCACATCTACAATGAGTTTGCAAGTGGCAAACAAGATTTATGCGCCCTTAGAGATTATTTGAAGATGTTATTTGATCGCGACCCCAATGCGCTTGAAAATGTTTTACTCTTCGGTGATGCCTCTTACGATTACAAATACAGAAGCGCTGTAAATACCAATTTTGTGCCGGTGTATGAATCAGATATCTCTCTTCACGATGTAAACAGTTATTCATCAGATGATTTCATCGCCTTTTTAGAAGATGGCCTGGGTGAATGGTGCTATAATGTTTCCTGTCAAAGAACCCATAAAATGAGTGTTGGTGTAGGGCGGTTTCCGGTAAAATCACTCGAAGAAGCCAAAATTATCATCGATAAAGTTATTTTTTATGAAAACAAGGCAAACATTTTTGGAGACTGGCTGAACAAATTGACTTTTGTCGCCGATGACGATGACTCCAACAGGCATATGCTGGATGCTGAAGCTGCATCGGTAGCTGCGGCCAATGCAAATACTGCCATGGATATTCAGAAAATTTATATCGATGCTTATCCGGAAGTTTCATCGCCTTCGGGTGCATTAACCATAGAAGGTAAAAATGCATTGGATCGGGCCATACAGGATGGAACACTTTTGGTAAATTATTCAGGACATGGAGGAGAGGTTGGATGGACCGAAGAGCAAATTCTTAGACTGGATCAGATTTCACAATGGAAAAATTATGAAAAATTGACCTTCTTTTTTACGGCCACTTGTGAGTTTGGGAGATATGATGACCCCGATGTTGTGGCAGGAGGAGAGCTGGTACTACTTGAAAGATCCGGTGGGGCTATAGGAATTATGACAACCACCCGGCCTGTGTATTCCAGTGCTAACCTTTCAATAAATATGACATTTTTCAACAACGTTTTTGACAAAGAAAATGGACAAGCCTTAAGTCTTGGTGAAATCATCAGAAGGTCAAAAAATGAGAGTGAGCAAATTAACAATAGAAATTTTGCTTTGCTGGGAGATCCATCGATGAAACTAAACTATCCCGATAAAAGAGTGTTAATAACGGAAATCAATGAGATTTCACCGGAAAAGGAGCAAGATACACTCAAGGCACTTTGTCTCGTTGGCATAAAAGGTATTGTAACTGATCTCGATAGTTCTGTTCTCAACAATTTTAATGGATTTGTCGATTTAAAGGTTTTTGATAAAAAATTGCAATTGACAACCTTGGGTAATGACAATTCAAAATTTCCTTACAGCATTTATAAAAATCTATTATTTAAAGGAAAAGCTACCGTAAAGAATGGAGAATTCAATGTGAATTTTGTAGTGCCTAAGGATATTGACTACAGCATCGGGCAGGGGAAAATAGGATCTTATGCTTATGACAAGGAATCCGGTATTGATGCCAATGGCCTTGAAACAAGGGTATTTGTTGGTGCAAGTTGCGATAATATTACAGCGGACAATGATCCGCCACAGATAGAGCTTTTTCTCGATGATACTACATTTTCTTCAGGAGATTTGACATCATCTTCACCAGATTTGATCGCATTTCTACAAGATGAAAATGGAATAAATTTTACCGGGACAGGAATCGGTCACGATATTACCGCACTGGTGAGTGCCAGTTCAGAAGAAAAAATTATACTCAATGACTATTATTTATCAGAGCTTGATAATTACCAGAAAGGTAGGGTGGATTATCAATTAAAAGATTTACCGGATGGGGAACATAGCCTTACTTTAAAAGCCTGGGACACACACAATAACTCATCTGAAGCCACCGTTCAGTTTGTCGTAGCTTCCAATGAGACGATGGCATTAAAGAACGTCATGAATTATCCAAACCCCTTTAGTGAGGTCACATTTTTTTCATTTGATCACAATACAGCAGGCGAAGATTTGGTATTGGAATTACGTATACTGGATAGATCGGGAAAAGTAGTGAAAACGGCGAATATGGAAATTCCTGCAAGTACAACGAAGGTAGACGGTTTGAATTACGAACAACTTCGATGGGATGGCACAAATTCGCGGCAACAAAAATTAAATTCCGGCGTTTATTTTTACGAAATCAAGGTTAAATCCAAAAACCTTGGAACAGAAACTGGCGAAATCAAACGTTTAGTATATATCAAATAAATTACTTTTATATTTGCAGCTCAATTTTTTAAAGATGTCAAGAAAGATATTAGTAGCAATACTTGGAGTATTTGCATGCAACGTCATTTACGGTCAGGACAATCTGAGAACTTTAACGACTTCAGTACCTTTTTTAACCTTACCAGTAGATGCCAGAGGAGCTGCAATGGGAGATGTAGGTGCAGCGACAAGTCCGGATGCGGCCTCAATGTTTTGGAATCCAGGTAAACTTGCTTTCATCGAAGCTGATTATGGCGGTTCAGTTTCATATACACCCTGGTTGAGAAACCTGGTTGATGATATGTCATTATCATACCTTACCGCATTTACTAAAATCCGACAGGAAGATGCCATTGGTGTTTCACTGACTTTTTTCAATTTAGGCCAAATACAATTTACCGATAATCAGGGCAATGAACTTCAGCTGGTCAATCCAAATGAATTTAATATTTCAATGGCATATTCAAGAAAGCTAAGTCGTAAATTGGGGGTATCATTGGGATTGAAATTTATTCACTCAGACCTGACAGGCAGAATTGATGCGCAAACAAGCCCGACAGGTACAGATCTAAAACCGGGAAATACAGCTGCAGCAGACCTTGCCATGTTTTACCGAAACGACTATGTAATATTTGGTAACAATACCAATATTGCTTTTGGGGCAAACCTTAGTAATCTAGGCCCGAAGATATCTTATTCCAATAATGATTCAGCAGATTTTATTCCAACAAGTTTGAGATTGGGTACTTCAATAGGAATGGACGCTGATGTTTACAACACCTTTACGCTTTCTCTCGACTTCAATAAATTATTGGTGCCATCGGATGCAAACTCAGACCGCGGTGTGGTGGGAGGAGCTTTTAGCTCTTTTGGAGATTCTCCTGATGGATTTAGCGGTGAATTAAAGGAAATCGCCATTTCTCTTGGCTTAGAATACAATTACGATGATAAGTTTTTTGTTCGCACCGGTTATTTCTTTGAGGATGAACTTTACGGTGCGAGAAAATATTTTACTGTCGGTGCCGGGGTAAAATATCAGGTTATTGCCCTCGATCTTGCATATCTAATTCCAACTACAAGAAATCATCCATTGGAAAATACGCTTCGCTTGACACTGGGATTTAATTTTATGCGACCGGATGAACTTGAATCTGTTCAGGACGAGAGTTAAGATTGTTTGATCAGGAATCTTTCGAATCCGTCTTATCCTCTTTATTAAAGAATTTATTCTGAAAAATTAGAATTGCCACAACTCCGCAAAAAATTGAGGCATCGGCGATATTAAAAATTGGCCAGAGACTGTAATATTGACCACCGATTAGCGGAATCCAGTCCGGAGCAAATCCTTCCCAAATATCCAGATAAAACATATCAATGACTTGTCCGTGAAACCAGGGTGTGCTTGCATCTGAAGGGGCATTGTTCAAAATCACACCGTAAAAGGTGCTGTCTATCACATTTCCGATGGCACCACCAAGGATTAATGCTATACATACCAGCAGACCCCAGGGAGCAGATTTTTTAATCAGCATAAACAAATAATAGGCAATTCCACCCATCGCCAATAATCGAAATAGGCTTAAAAGTAATTTGCCATATGAAGAGCCAAGTTGAATTCCAAATGCCATACCGGGATTTAAGGTATAGTACAACTTAAACCAGTCATCAAATACTTTTATTTGGCCTACAGACCCATAATCCATATTGAAATGCACCAGCATTTTTACCGATTGATCGAGAATAATAATGGCCAGGCTGATTAAAAAATATTTTGAATACTTCATTGACTATAACTTAGACTGGTTTTTTCAATTTTAAGCCCGATTGAAAATTCATCAATTTCAATTGAATCAGAATCAGAAGGATCTTTATCCAGAATTTCGAGTTTCATGGCCTGTGTTTCTCTGGAGATGTATTGGTTAAAATCGTTGACCGAATTCGTTACAAATTTGTCCTTTGAAGAAATTTCCACCACAATTTTGTCCTGAACTTCCAGGCCGGAGTCTTTCCTCATGTTTTGAATGCGATTTACAATGTCTCTTGCCATTCCTTCACTTCTTAGTTCATCTGTAATGGCGATGTCCAAAGCGACGGTCAAACCACTGTCGCTGGCCACCGACCAACCGGGCACATCGCGGGTTTCAATCAAAATATCGCCTTGTTCAAGCTGAATATGTTCCCCATCAACATCAATTGAAAACACACCATATTGCTCATATTCGGCGATTGCATCCTGATCCATCTTTTGAATATGAGGAACGATCGATTTTAGTTTTGGACCAAATTTTTGCCCCAATTCCCTGAAATTAGCTTTAGCTGTTTTGGTGATAATGGAATGATCATCAAGTAACAATTCAACGCCTTTGACATTGACTTCATTTTTAATCATTTCAGAAACCTGCTGAATTTGCTCTTTTGCTTTTTTGTCAAGGACAGGAATCATGATTTTAGAAAGTGGCTGTCTAACTTTTATTCTTTCCTTTTTTCTCAAAGAATGAACAAGGGAAGATATTCTTTGTGCATAGTCAATTCTCTTTTCCAGTTCCAAATCGATGACCATACTATTGGCTTGCGGAAATTCGGAAAGATGAATGGAATCAAATTTTTCTTTTTGACTTACGGCATTGAGCTCTTTGTAATAATGCTCCGATACAAAAGGGATGATCGGTGAAGACAATTTCAAAATGACTTCAAGACAATTGTACAGTGTTTCGTAGGCTGCTTTTTTATCATCCGTAAATTCTCCAACCCAAAATCTCTTTCGATTTAAACGCACATACCAATTGCTTAAATCATCTATCGTGAAATCCTGAATTAATCTGGCTGCACGGGTCGGGTCGTAATCTTCATAGGCTGATTTTACCTTTCCAACCAATGAATGCAACCTGGAAAGTATCCAACGATCGCTTTCCGGAAGCTTATTGAATGCAACCGGTTCGGATTTATAATCAAAGCCATCAATATTGGCATAAAGGGCAAAAAAGTTATAGGTATTGTGAAGGGTGCCAAAAAACCGTCGCTGAACTTCTTTTACGCCTTCAATGTCAAACTTTAAATTTTCCCACGGCGGAGCATTGCTGATCATATACCATCGATTACAATCTGCACCATAGGTATTAATTGCTTCGAATGGGTCCACAGCATTGCCAAGTCTTTTTGACATCTTATTGCCATCTTTATCCAATACCAGACCATTGGCAATAACATTTTTAAATGCCACGGAGTCAAATAACATTACTGCAATTGCATGCAAGGTAAAAAACCACCCTCGCGTTTGATCTACACCTTCAGCAATAAAATCTGCCGGATAATTGGCTTTAAAAATGGCTTCATTTTCAAATGGATAATGCCATTGAGCATAGGGCATGGCCCCGGAATCAAACCAAACATCTATTAAGTCGGGCTCCCGAAACATTTTCTGTCCATTGGGGCTGACCAAAATTATATTGTCGACAAATGGCCGGTGGAAGTCAAAATTTTCATCCAGTTCAGAATCCATAAAACCAGCTTTTACGGATTTTGAAACTTCAAGCTTCAATTCCTCTTTTGACCCAATGCATATGGATTCGCTTTTATCTTCACTTCTCCAAATGGGGAGCGGTGTTCCCCAAAACCTGGAACGGCTTAAATTCCAGTCAACAAGATTTTCAAGCCAATTGCCAAATCTTCCTTTTCCCGTTGCAGCAGGTTTCCAATTGATGCTGTTATTTAATTCCACCAGACGATCTTTAAAGGCTGTAGTCTTTATAAACCAGGAGTCCAGCGGATAGTAAAGAATAGGTTTATCTGTTCTCCAACAATGCGGATAGCTGTGTTCGTATTTTTCGACCTTAAAAGCTTTGTTTTCCTCTTTTAGTTTAATTGCAATAAGTACATCGGTAGATTTGTATTCGGGATCATCTGCAAGCCCTGCTTCTTCGTACTCTTGTTTTACATAACGCCCCGCAAAGTCTGATACTTCATTGACGAATCGGCCTTGTTTGTCCACCAGCGGCATGTCATTGCCATTTTCATCTTTTACCAATACGGCCGGAACATTGTTTTGCTGTGCAACACGATAATCATCAGCACCGAAAACAGATGCTGTATGAACAATCCCCGTACCTTCTTCAGTAGAAACAAAATCACCGATTATAACACGGAAAGCATTTTTTTCTAATTCCTCGTTGCTCACATAAGGCATTAATTGCTCATACTTTATTTCTGATATTTCAGAGCCTTTAAATTCTCCCGAAATTTTCCAGGGGATAATTTTATCGCCCTCCTTATAATCTTCAAGTGAAATTTCCCCTCCCTTTGCCTGGAAGAACTTATTTACCAAATCAGATCCAAGAATTACAGAAATGGGTTTAAACGTATAGGGATTAAATGTTTTTACTTTGACGTATTTAATATTTTTTCCAACTGCGAGCGCGCAATTTGATGGAAGAGTCCAGGGCGTGGTGGTCCAGGCTAGAAAGAATACCTCTTCCGCATTCGAATCAAAAAGAAATTCCGATTTTTCGCTGCGTTTTAATTTGAATTGCGCCACTATAGAGGTGTCTTTCACCTGTCGGTAAGTGCCGGGCTGATTTAATTCATGAGAACTCAATCCGGTTCCCGCTTTTGGAGAATATGGTTGGATTGTATAGCCTTTGTACAAAAGACCTTTGTCAAATAGTTTTTTAAGTAAATTCCAGAGACTTTCGATATAATTATTTTCAAAAGTTACATAGGGATCGTCCATATCTACCCAGTAGCCCATTTTTTCTGTGAGCTCTTCCCATTCACCCTTAAATTTCATTACGGCTTCACGGCATCGCTGATTATAGTCCTCAACAGATATTTTCTTGCCGATATCTTCTTTTGTAATACCGAGTTCCTTTTCTACCTGTAATTCCACAGGCAGTCCATGCGTATCCCATCCACCTTTTCGTTTTACCTGAAAGCCTTGTAAAGTCTTAAAACGACAGAAAATATCCTTGACCGTACGGGCCATAACATGGTGTATGCCCGGTGTTCCATTGGCAGAGGGCGGGCCTTCATAAAAAGTGAAGGATTTCTTGCCTTCGCGCTCAGAGACGGAGCGTTCGAATATTTTATTCTCCTTCCAGAATTTTAGAATATTCTTTTCTATTTCCGGAAAGCTAAGCTGTTTATACTCTGTGTATTTACGAGCCATTTGAAATTGCTGGGTTTTTCGGCTTGCAAAAGTAGGTAATTTTTGCTTCCCTTAAAGTTTATTTCCTCTCGCTGTTTTCTTCTCCTTTAAAAATTGCTTCTTCTGACTTGTTGCCATTGCTTCTTACCGACATTTGACTTAAGTCAATCTCCTCATCTTCATGCTCATAGTAAAATTCATCGTACATTTCAATGAGCGGATGTGCATCTCTGTTTTTCAGGCCTTTATCAAATGACATAATCAGAGAAGGCAGAATGATAAGATTGATAAGCAGGGCCACCAAAAGTGTTAGCGAAGTGAGCACACCAAGAGCCACCGTACCGCCAAAATCAGAAAAAGCGAAAATGATAAATCCCGCAAAGAGCACGATAGAGGTGTACATCATGCTCGAGCCTGTTTCGAGAAGACTTATTGAAACACATTTCGAAATTCGATTGCCATTGGCCAGCAATTCCTGACGGTATTTGGCCAGGTAGTGAATCGAATCATCAACAGATATTCCAAAAGCAATGCTAAAAATTAATGCGGTACTTGGTTTTAAATGAATGCCAAAATAGCCCATTATACCCGCAGTGACTAAAAGAGGGATTGTATTTGGAATAATACTGATGAGAATCATTCTGACAGATTGAAATAGAATTGCCATAATGATGGCAATCAGTACAAAAGCAATGATCATGCTTTGAAGAAGATTCTGGATCAAATAACTGTTGCCTTTAATAAAAATCAAAGTGGTTCCCGTTACCATCATCTCGAGATCCGTTCCTTCAAATAATGATTTGGCCTTGGGGATAATTTTTTCATTTATAAGTTCATTCAAACGAATGGAGCCCATGTCTTCAATCCTGTAGGAAAGTCGCATTTTTTGGCCGGCCGAATCAATAAAACTGTTTGCAATTTGTGTGCTATCCTCTGTATTTTTTAAGTATCTGTAAAGAAAAGCGCGATCTCTTTTAGATGGGAGTTGATAAAAGTCCGGATTTTGATTGTAGAAAGCATAATTGGCTGCTTTTACCACATTTAACATGGATACTGATTTGGAAACATTTGGAATGGAATCAATATATTGATCAAATTGATCTACCAGTTGTAGATTGTTGAGTTTGCTTGTTCCTCTTTTTTTATTGGTATCTACTATTATTTCCAATGGCATTATTCCTGCAAAATTCTGCTCAAAAAAATGCAGGTCTTTAATGATCGGAGAGTTTTTTGGCAAGTCATCCACCATGTAAGAGATGGCTTCAATCTTAGTCAGTCCGTAGATGGATGCGATAATGGTGAGCAATGTGCTGAGGTAAACCGCCGGGCGATATTTGTGAACAATCACATCAAATCCCTCGAGCAAGAAACCTACAAATCTGAATTCGAGATGCTTTAAATGCTTTTCAGAGGGCTCGGGCAATAAGGCAAATGTGGCTGGTATTAGAATAATACTTACCACAAATGTGGCCATTATGTTTATGGAAGCGACTAAACCAAATTCCGTAAGAATGGCAATATCTGTGGATGTGAGCACTCCAAAACCTATAGCCGTTGTAAAATTTGTAATCAGCGTTACTATGCCAATTTTGCGAATGATCCTGCTTAGCGCCAGGAGCTTAATCCCATGTTTACTGAATTCCTGATGATATTTATTGATAAGATAAATACTGTTGGGTATACCTATTACGACAATAATGGGTGGCAAGAGGGCCGTTAAAAGTGTGAGTTTGTACCCAAGCAATACGATTGTACCCATTGTCCAGACCACAATCACGCCTATCAACAACATGGGCACCAACACAGCTGTAAATGACCTGAAGAAGAGAAATAGAATGGTGGCGCAAACTGCCAATGAAATATACAGGAAGAATGAAAATTCTTCTTTAACCCGATTGGAAACTTCTGATCTTACATAGGGAATTCCGGCATAATGAAGCTCGATTCCTGTTTTTTCTTTGAACTGATCACCGGCCATGCGGATATCGGCAATAAGGGGATCGCGTTGTGCGGAATTAACATAATCCTTTTCTAAAGTGATAATTATTAATAAAGCACCGTTTTCACTGTTGATAACCTGTCCATCATAAAATTTAATATTTCCGGCGATCGCCAATAAGCTATCGAGTTCCTCTTGGCTATCCGGAGTTTTTGTAAAAACAGGTAAATATTCAAACTTTTTTTCGCTGGCATTTTTACGCACATTGAGAATAGAAACAATAGATAATACTTTATCTACACCTTCGATCTGGTTGAGTGCTTTGTCAAGATATTGAAGCTTAATAAACTTATCCTTTTCAAAAATGGATTGATCTTTTAATCCGATGGCCATGACCGTTCCATCTTCACCAAAGGTTTTTTTAAACTCCCTTAAATAGACCATGTCGGGATCATCGTCAGGAACGATCTGAGCAAAATCATAAGTTAACTCAATCTTCCTGGCCTGATTGGCCATAAAAATGGTTACAACAAGTATAGATGCCAACAAGGCATATCGGTACTTAATTATAATATGTGCTAAACTAGTCCACATTCAAGCCTGCAAAACTATTGATTTCTAAGCTATTTGAAGATTTTTCTTTGTAATAAACTAACATCTAAGCCTGAACATTAAAAACTAAGAAAGGTTCATATTTGAATATGTATTAAAATCATGTTTGAATGGGCTCTTTTTATTTAATTTAAGGAGACTTTTAATAAGGATGATATGGGAGACTTAAATGTAAGGATTGTTTCGAATCAAAAGCAGCTCAATAATTTCACAAAATATCTATTAAAGGATCTACAGGCTTTAGAAAAAATGCTTGAAGATAATTGGTTTAATACCAGCCCCATGCATATTGGTGCGGAACAGGAAATGTGTCTGGTTGATGAAAACTATAAACCTTCTCCCAAGTCTCTTGAAGTACTGAATGAATTAAAGGATAAAACATTTACTACTGAACTGGCAAAATTTAATCTTGAAGCGAACATTGATCCGCTGGTTTATGAAAAAGATTGCTTTTCGGTTTTGGAAAAGAATCTCAATTCACTTCTGAAAAAGGTGAGTGCAGCGGCAGCAAACCATCACAGTGAAGTCGTTTTAACAGGAATATTGCCGACCATTCGGAAATTTGACCTCGACCTGGAAAACCTCACGCCTCTGGATCGATACTTTGCCTTGGTAAAAGCCATAAATAAATTAAGAGGCAAAATTTACGAACTGAGGATTGCGGGCATAGATGAGCTGAATATCAAACACGATTCGGCCATGTTGGAAGCCTGCAACACAAGTTTTCAGGTACACCTCCAAATAGCGCCCGACGATTTTGTTCGCAAGTACAATGCGGCTCAGGTATTGATGGCACCCGTCCTTGCCATTGCCAGTAACAGCCCTATGCTATTTGGTAAAAGACTTTGGAAAGAGACCAGAGTTGCACTCTTTCAGCAATCGGTAGACACGCGTGTAACCAGTGAACATTTACGAGACAGAAGTCCCAGGGTGACATTTGGAAACCAGTGGCTTCAAAATTCTATTATAGAATTGTATAAAGAGGATATCGTTCGATTCAAGGTCATGTTAATGACGGATGTAGATGAAGATGTATTTAAAAAAATTGATGAAGGTGTAACACCGGCTCTTCGCGCTTTAATGATTCATAATTCAACAGTTTACAGATGGAACAGGCCATGTTATGGCATAAGTCCTAATGGAAAACCTCATCTCAGAATTGAAAATCGCTGTTTGCCCTCCGGGCCATCTGTCCTCGATGAGGTGGCAAATTCGGCCTTCTGGATCGGATTAATGTCTGTATTTGATCATCATTATCCTGATATTCCAATTCATATGGATTTTGATGATGCCAAATCTAATTTTGTAGCGACTGCTCGACTGGGGATGGATACACAATTGCACTGGTTTAAAGACAAAAAATACCCTGTTAGCGAGCTAATTCAAAAAGAACTGTTGCCACTAGCAAAAGAAGGGCTGAAAAAGAATAATATTAATCAAGAGGATATTGATCGCTATATGGATGTGATCAATGAAAGAAATGAAAGTCGAAAAACAGGGGCAAGCTGGATGCTAAAATCATTTGCCAAACTCAGTAAAGTGACTTCCAAGGAAGAACTTTCTATTGGTCTCACTGCCAGCATTTTGAAGAATCAACAGGAAGGCAAACCTATTCATACCTGGGAACTGGCAAGTCTGGAGGATATTGTTTCATGGCAACATTCCACATTGCTCGCAGAAGAATTCATGACCACGGACTTATTTACCATTATTAAGGATGATATTCCAGAAATGGTTACTGAAATAATGGATTGGCAAAAGATCAGATATATGCCGGTAGAGGATGATAAAGGGAAACTGATTGGACTCATCTCTTCAAGAATGCTATTGCGTTATTTTAGCAGATTGAATAAGGGTGAATTGAGTGATGGCAAAACCGTCAAAGATCTCATGATTGCCAACCCGATTCACATTGGGCCCGAAACAACGGTTATTGAGGCAATGAACATTATGCAGGATAAAAAAATCGGTTGTTTGCCCGTGGTAAAGAATGATAAATTGATCGGTATCATTACAGAAGAAAACTTCCTGAATATAACGAGTAGCCTTTTAAATCGCTTAGGAAAGGGGAAAACCGTCAAATAGCATTTCAGTATAGCAAAATACAAATTCAGACCCAAAATATCCCGATTCATCCAATATACCTTTTATATATGGATGTGGCCTTTCATCTTTGAAAGCACATTGGAGGTCAAATTAATCTTATAAAGTCATGTTAAAAAAAGTCTATAGTTTGTTAGCCCTGGTACTTGTGGTCACTGCCGGGGCTTTTGCACAAAGTGATAAAGCATTTATTTACGGAACAGTTTCCACAATTGATGGGGATAAATTTAAAGGTCAGATTAGGTGGGGAGATGAAGAAGCCCTCTGGGAAGATGAGTTTAATTCCACAAAAAGAGAAAATCCCTACAATCGCTGGGCAAATAAAAATACGGTCAAAACCATGAATTTTAACAAAGGCGATGATGAGTGGGAGTTTATGGGTCTTTGGAAAGATAAAAATTGCTGTGATTATCATTGGCAAAATCACCAGTTTGTATGTCGCTTTGGCGATATTAAAGCAATTGAACCAGTAGGCCGCTCTGAAGTATCCTTAATAATGAAAGATGATTCGAGGTTTAATGTCTCGGGAGGTTCAAATGATATCGGCACAAGTATTTTGGTATTGGATCCTGAACTTGGAGAGGTAAAGATCAGATGGGATCGAGTGAATAGAATTGATTTTGAATCGGGCCCCGCTAATTTGAAATCAAAAATTGGTGAACCACTTTACGGAAAAATAAAAACACTGAGAGGAGAATTTGAAGGATTCATTCAATGGGATCACGAAGAATGTCTGAGTGTTGATAAACTCGACGGGAATAATAACAATGGAAGAATTTCCATTGAAATGGGTGATATCAGAAAAATTGAACGCTATGGCAGGGGCTCCAGAGTCACCTTAAAATCAGGCAGGGAAGTAGATCTTTTTGGAACCAATGATGTAGATGATTCAAATAGAGGTGTGGTAGCCCGAACCCAGGATTTTGGAAAAATTTTAGTCGATTGGAGAGACTTTGAATATGTAGAGTTTCAGGACAAAATTCCTTCTGGATCATTTCTCTCTTACGATGATTTTCCAAAACCCAAAAGGCTAAAAGGCGAAGTAGTTACGGCTAAAGAGGAAACAATAAAAGGCCTAATTGTCTTCGATATTGACGAGACCTATGATTATGAAATTCTTGAAGGAGATGACTACAACGTTAATTATTCGATTCCTTTTAGAAAAATTGCCTCGATAAAACCAAAGAATTATAATTATTCAAATATTACTTTGAAGAACGGCAAAGAAGTATTGCTGGGAGATTCACAGGACGTATCAGATAGGAATGATGGACTGATGATTTTTAAAAGCGAAAATGATGAGGAACCTGTCTTGATTCCATGGGATGGTGTAAAAGAAATTAAGTTTCAATAATCATCGCTTTGGGAAATTTTCCAATATTTAGTACACCCAATTATATGAATACGAGGAGAGATGCAAGCGCACTCTCCTGGTTAGGCCTGGCTGTGATCCTGGCAATTTTAGGAGCAGTCGCCTTTCTTGGTTATTTTTCCAAAGTGGAATCGCTGCTGGTCACAATTATATTTTGGATAATCAACGTCGTGTTCTTCATTTGGGCGGGGAATCGGTTTATTTCCAAATGGCTTGATAAAACCTTGCCCTGGGATGTATTTGTTTCCAGACGATTCTTTATACAATTGCTTTCCAGCGGAATTTATAGTCTTTTAGTTGTAAACCTGACTTTTTACTTCTTCAGGACTTTATTCACCAGTTCAGCCCCGGATTTTTCGCAGATGGCAGTAATGAATATTTATGGTTTGCTCTTCGTACTTCCGGCTATTTCCATACATTTTGGGATATATTTTATGACGCAATGGAAAAAGACCAAATTAAAATCAGAACAGTTGGAAAAGGAAAATATCAGAACTCAGCTGGAAGTTTTGAAAAGTCATATCGACCCTCATTTCCTTTTTAATAACTTAAACATTTTATCATCGCTAATCGATGAAGACAAAGATACCGCCAGAAAATTTCTGGATAATTTCGCAGAAGTATATCGCTATGTCTTGAAAAACAAACAAGTAGAATTAGTCAGCCTGGAAGAGGAACTTGAATTCCTCAACAGCTATGTTTATTTACTTAAAAACCGATTTGGTGAACGATTAATTTTTCAAAATGACATAATCATCAATACGGAAAACCTTATGATCCCACCCTTGTCATTGCAAATTGTGGTAGAAAATGTAATTAAACACAATAAGATAGATGGGGAAATGCCCTTAACCATCGAGATGTTTACCGAAAATGAAAAACTCGTTGTAAAAAACAATCTTCAAAAGAAAAGTCAATCGGTCAATTCATCGAACTCCGGATTAAAAAATATTAAAAAACGATTTGAGTTTCTATCAGATAAAGAGGTGGATGTATTGAATATAGAATCGCATTTTATTGTAAAATTACCTCTGCTTGAAGTCGAGAAATGAAAGTATTAATCATTGAAGATGAGGAATTAGCTGCAAAGAAATTGAGTAAGATGCTCAGGGAGATTGATGCTTCTATTGAGTTAATTGAAACATTGAGCTCGGTTAAAGAATCCTTAACCTGGTTTAAAAAGCACGATTCTCCTGATCTAATCTTTACGGATATTCAATTAGGCGATGGTTTGAGTTTTGATATTTTCGAAAATCAGGAGATAAAATGCCCGATTATTTTTACAACCGCCTATGATCAATACGCCATTAAAGCATTTGAGGTTAATAGCATTGATTATCTGCTGAAACCTGTTCAGAAAGATAAAATCAGGGCAAGTATTGAGAAATACGAAGAAAAAAAAAGAGCCTGGAGTCAGGAAGAAAATTCCCTGGATGTTAAATCGCTTTTGGAGGCTATCAACGAAGCGAAAAACAATTATAAATCGCGTTTTTTAGTAAAACTGGGAAATAAAATTCACGCAGTGAAAACGGAAGAAATCGCATATTTCTATTCGGACAATAAACTGACATTTCTCGTAAGTAAAAAGGGGAATAAATATCCAATAGACCTTTCTCTGGATGACATTTTGCAACAACTCAACCCGGAATTATTCTTTAGGATTAATAGAAAATATATTATTCACCTTGATGCAGCATCTGAAATCAAACCCTATTTCAAAGGAAGATTGATTATTAGTTTAAAACCAGCAATTGATGATGAAGTCGTGATAAGTGCTGATAAAACCCCTGCCTTTAAAGCCTGGCTTGATCATTAATAGTTAGAAACTATCAATTCTTCACTGAGAAGTTGCAACATTATAATTCTTGAAGAAGGATATAAATAAGCAGCTTTTTTAAGAAGACCGGAAGCCTTTTCAAATTCTCCATCATTGAATGCAAGCACTGCCATATTATAATATTGTAAACCGGCTAAATTGTAAAGATTAATTTCATTAGTAAAAATCTCTACCGGGTTGTCACTGACATTACCCAATCCTGTTGCCACAAATTCACTTTGACCCTGCGCGTATTCTTCTCTGCGAGATTGGACATTTTTCATTTTATCAACAACTCCAAAGGCGGCATCAGTGGATTCAATTAGAATAAAATCGCCGTTTTCACTTTCTACTTCAAGGTAAGCGTGAAAGGGCGTTTCATAAATATGAATATTATAACCCATTTCGGTAAGTAGCAATGCATAAAAAGCAGTTCCGGAAATACAATTGTAATGGCCTTTTTCTAAAAGGTTAGTATAGGAATCATACAGTTGATAGCGCTTAAAATATTTTTTTTGCGTGGTTTTGAATATGTATTTGAGTTTTTTCTCAAAATCCATTCGCTCCATTTTGGAAGCGTTCAATTCCAACTGGATATTTTTCAATAGAAATGAAAAATCTCTGTATTCATTTAGACCATTTTTACTATCCGCTGCAATCAATAAACTCGAGGGCTCTATGAGCTTATTTTGTTTAAACTGCTCAAATGTCTTTCTCTCAAAATCTGAATGGAAATCAGATACAGCAAAATACTGGGCGTTCAAAGGAACGCTGATCAGTAATAAACCGTACATCAGAAATTTAAGCATCTTCCAAAGTTAATTAAATATTACGCAAATATTAACATTATCGTTACGAAAAGGCATAAAATAGTACTATTTTAATTTAAAATATAATAATTCTAATCAAAAATGAGCTATATTAATTTTAAGTTCACTTAAGACTTAAATTTCAATGTTTATTTAATTCTATTTTTGCCGGATGCAGAAACTCATTTTTCTTCTCATAACGATTTCATTTTATTCGTGTAATCCGAGTTCTCAGCTTAGCGCAGAAAAAGAAGAGCACAGCAAATTAGGCGTTAGGGTGATCATAGGCGAGAAATACAAACCCGGAGATAATGTGGTATTTATCCTCGAAAACAATTCTGATACCCTGCGATATTTATTGGAGCCCTCCCGATTGCAATTACAAAGAAAAATTGACACACTTTGGTATGACCTCCGGATTCAACATTGTCCATGCGGGGCGCCATGTGCTCCACCGCATTATATTCCAATCAAACCCTTTCAGCAAATGGACCTTTCCTGGAATCAAAAAGAAAGCTGGTGTGAAGGGGGATATGAACCGGGTAATGATAAAAGTGCCTATGTCCGGCGAGGCACCTACAGATTTATTATTACAGTCAACGATTCCCCTGAAAAAGAACAGGCAGACGATGAATATATCTATGCCGAATTTAAGATCCTTTAAGGATTTTTGACAATTCTATCTGCTTTTTTACGTGCTTCGCTCATGATTTGATCGGCACGTCGGTTGGCTTCATTTTCAACTTTTCTGGCTTTGTCTTCGCCTTCTTTTTTGATTTTCTTGGCCGCTTCCTGGGCAGCTCGTTTTGCAATTGGGTTTTTCGCTTTTTTCACTAAAGCATCGGCCTGTTCATTGGATTGTCTGCGAATTAAATTTGCAGATCGTTTTCCTTCAGCTCTAATTTTGTCGGCATTTCTTTTAGCCTCAGCCAGAATTTTATCGGCCTGTTCCCTGGCCTTTTTCCTGGCATCATCCGTCGCTTTGTTTTTTAAATTCGTAACTGTTGTTTTTGCTACGCTTTTACCACTTCCATCTCCTGAATCCATACCCAACAACTTCACCTTTGGGTCTGTCTGTGTACCCGTGACACCAAAGTTTAAGGTTACAGGCCCGGAGCCGGACAAGTTTGAGCCCGATAGTGCATTTAAGGCACTTGCTGCGGCACCCGTAATGGCACTGGCTGAAATATCGGATTTAATCGTGTAATCCAGAGCTCCATCCAGCCCGTAATTTCCTCCAATAGTCAGATTATTTCCTGCAGCATTAATTTTAAATGGCTCAAAAAATATCTTTCCATCCCGAATTTCTGCATTGACCAGAAAATCACTCAATGGATATTCGTTGGAAGCATTCGCATTAAATCCAGCAAATTTTGCTGCACTGTTGAGTTTATTAATGATCTTGAAATCCTTCATTGCCGCATTGAATATATTCAATAAACCTCCACCGGAGAGGCTGGCGAGGTCGGGATCGTAGTTTTGTAACAATTTGCCTTCAACATGGAAATCCGTATTGACTTTTCCAGTCATATTTTTTGCCATAGGAGCCATCTCCTGAATTGAAGCAAAAGCCATATAAGCTTTTGGTATTTCCAATTCTTCGATGTGCAAGTCAAATGAAAAATAGGGATTTTGAGAATCCTTGGTATCGTATTTTCCCGTAGTCCTGAAGGTCCCTGCCAGCATATTAAATCGTGTTTGATTCAAATTGATTGCCCCGTCTTTGATTACAATACGACCATTTAAATTTGTAATATCGGATTGTGCATAAAGAATTTTCTCAATACTCGCATCAAGTGTAAAATCGATATTTTTTGGAATGGGCTCCACTACTAGTTCTTCCTCTGCCGAGCTGCTCGATTCTGCCGACGATTCCTCCTCTTCAGACATCCATTCGTTTAAATCAAAGCGTTTGGAATTAAATTTTAGATTACCGACTATGGTTTGATCCTTTAATACGTATCCCAAATAATTATTAAAACTGCCGGACATTTGCATGTCGCTATTCCCAAGTGTACCATTATAATTTCTGAGAATGGCCTCTTTAGGATTGAATTCGAAATTGGCAGATTTTATCCCCAGACCCTGTGGCAGATCCTCGCTTTTGTATGCGAGATTAAAAACACTGATTTTTCCGGAAGTGGGTAATTGATCATAGCGTTCCGCATCGATATCTGACATTTTACCGGAGGTTTTAATATCGGCCTGTATAATTCCGGCCAGTTCCATGCCTTCCTGCGGAAAGATTTTCATGAGTTTTCCAAGATCGATTTGACCTGTTAAACCTGTGCTATAGGTATAATTCTCAAAGTTTTCCACATGTAAAAATGCTTCTATGGGGTTGCCATCAAATGTCATTTTGAAGGTTTTTACATCCAAAGAGCTATTGACCAGATCGCCACCTGCACTTTTTGCATTGGCCAGCATTTGAATGTTTTCCAATGGTGCCGGAACATCTGCAGATTTGATAAAGCCATTTTCCAACTTCAAATCGGCATTGATATTGGGCATTGAGTTTTCATTATAAGTCCCCTCAATTTTCGCAACCAGACCAAAAAGGCCTTTTATATCAAGGCCTTCCACAGGATAAAAAGAAGAAAGCTCTGCAAGATTTAAGTTGACATTCGCATCAACATTCATGCTTATATTTTCAATTCCCTTGGTTTTAGCACTAATGTCCACGGGGTTATTTCCCAGGTCCATATGAAATTTTTTAAGATCAATTTCAGTGCTTTCAAGACTTGTGCCTTCTTTTTTAATATTCAAATCAAGATTTACGTTATTGACGGCAGCCGGCAAATCTGGATATTGGAACATACCATCATTCACCAATAGTGTAATTCCAAAATCTGGTAGCTCTTCACCCTGTAATTTTCCTTTGACAAAACCGTCAAACGACATGCTGCCTGAAGTTTTTAAGGATTCAAAATCCTTTTTAAAGACAGCTGGAACAAGGGAAAGAATATTTTTAAACGTAGTTTCTTTTGCATTAAATGTCAGATCGTAATCCTGATAGTCATCTTCAAGTACTATGGAACCATCAAACCCAAAAACAAATTGGTTTAAAGCGATTGAATTTTCCTTAAAAACATAGCTGTTATTGTCCAGATCCATGTTAAGAATAAGGTCGGCATTAATAGTGTTTCCATTCAGGTAATCCGTTCCCTCCATACTAAAATCAATGGCTTCAATATTGGTATTTGTATTGATATCAAAAACGGAAAGTGTAAAATCGCCGGAGCCTTTATGAGTTAAATTTTTAATATAAGCGCGCATATCGGATGAATTATCGATGTAGCGGATATCGGCATTAGCAATTTCCCATACTTTAATCGAGAAGGCCATTTCAGAGCTCCCCTCGCTTTCGAATTCTTCAGCTGTTGTTTCTTCTTCCGATGCTTTTGCGATATCGTAATTTGCTCTGCCGTCTTTTAATACCTTAACATAAATATTTGGTTCAATAAGATAGATGCCATTTAATTCTATTTTATCGCCCAAAAGACTCATAACATTAATCGCAAGTTCAAATTTTTTAACATCCAAAAGGGTGTCGCCCTGAAAGGGAGCATTATTGGCAATGCCGAAATCTTCAATTGCAACTGTAAGACTCGGGAAGTGAGAAAAAAATGATAGGCTGAATTTTGCAGGGTCAAAATAGACTTTTGCATTAATATTTTCCGCTACGGCATCATCCACTGCTTTTCTGATATCATCTTTGAAAATGATAGGTACAGTTACCATGATTATGAGAAGAAGAACAATAATACTGAGCAGAACAATCAATACTTTTTTCATTACCAATTAATTTGTTAGGATATTGCAAAGGATTGAATTACTGAAATTCAAATTAAAAATCTCACTAATTGCAATCTGACTTACCAAATTTAACTTTTACTTAATTTAAAATTAAGAATTTTTAAATGCCTTAAATTATGTCCGCTAATAAAGATGCATTTGTACCCTATGTGCATGAATCGTTTTCAAACGAAGAAATGCTAATTCGCGCCAAAAACCTGCGCGATTATTCAGAAAAAAGACGCTCAATTCGATTTTTTTCTGATCGGGATTTTCCCGAGTCGATACTTGAAGAAATTGTACTAACCGCTAATACAGCGCCTTCCGGTGCACATAAACAACCCTGGACCTTTTGTTTGGTCAAAGACAAAAAGATCAAACAAAAAATCAGAGAGGCTGCGGAAAAAGAAGAGTATGAAAGTTACCACGGTAGAATGAGTGAATCTTGGTTAAAAGACCTGGAACCCTTTGGTACCAATTGGGAAAAGCCTTTTATTGAGACCGTTCCGTATTTAATTATCGTATTTAAAAGGGTTTTTGAACTTGACCAGGGTGAGAAGAAAAACAATTATTATGTCAATGAATCCGTCGGTATTGCCTGCGGTATGCTTATCAATGCCATTCATAATGCGGGTTTGTGTACCCTAACGCATACACCAAGTCCAATGAATTTCCTAAGTAAGATTTTAAATCGACCTGAAAATGAAAGGCCCTTCTTACTTTTACCTGTTGGTCTTCCACATGAGCAATGCGAGGTGCCCAATATCAAACGCAAATCACTTGATGAAATATTGGTTAAGTATTGAAAAACTTAGGATTACAATATAGCGAGGCCTTAAATCTGGTAGGCAAAATCAATTTTAAAAAATTGAGAAATGCCATAGAAGTTTATCAGTCCTACAGGCATTCCAGGAAAACGGGAAATGTGATTCATCCTGCGATGCCTTATGCTTTATCCGTAGAACCTACTACATCATGCAATCTCAGATGCCCGGAGTGCATTAGTGGTTTGCGGGCTTTTACAAGACCGACCGGTATGTTAGATCCGGACCTGTACGCGAAAATAATCGAGGACGTTCGGGAGCATTTAATTTATCTTACCCTTTATTTTCAGGGAGAACCCTATCTCAATCAACATTTCTTTGATTTTGTAAGTATGGCCTCAGATTCCGGAATCTATACGAATACAAGTACAAATGCCCATTATTTAAATCCTGAAAATGCAGAAAAAACCGTAAAAAGCGGTTTGGATAGAATTATTGTTTCCATCGATGGGCTGGATCAGGAAACGTATGAAAAATACAGAATTGG
The DNA here is from genome assembly GCA_965267555.1 of Cytophagales bacterium. Taxonomy (GTDB): domain Bacteria; phylum Bacteroidota; class Bacteroidia; order Cytophagales; family CCMP332; genus CCMP332. The sequence goes on from OZ254083.1 coordinate 311,451, forward strand.
AGGGGATTTGAGCAAAGTTAGTGAGGGCTTAAACAATCTGGTAAGGTTGAAGAAAATGTTAAAATTGCGAAAACCTTTTATCGATTTACAATTCATTGCAATGGGTACAAATGAGCATCAACTGAAAGATGTGAATGCATTTGCTGCGCAACTCGGAGTAGACAGAGTCCTTATTAAAACGGCTCAGGTCAATGACTTTGAAAATGGGTCAGTATTTATTCCCTCCGATGAGTCATTGTCCAGATATAAATACAATGAAGAAGGTAAATGGGTTCTCAAAAATCGCATGGATAACCACTGCTGGAAAATGTGGCATTCAGCGGTAATAACCTGGGATGGAAATGTAGTGCCCTGTTGTTTCGACAAAGATTCAAATCATTCAATGGGAAATATAAAAGATTATAAATTTGAAGAGATCTGGAACAACGATGCTTATAAAGCATTCAGATCAAATTTATTCAAGTCCAGGTCGGAGATTGACATTTGCAGCAATTGCTCAGAGGGAACCAAAATCTGGAATTAGGAATTTTCGCTGGCTTCAAATTTCAGGTCAAAATTAATTGTCAATTCTTCATGAACTTTGACCAAACCCATAAATTTTACAGGAGGCTCAATGCAGTAATTTCTTAAGTTAAGTTTGGCCACACCGTCATAATGAAAATGATCACCAAGTTTTTGAGGGTTAACCTCAATAAGTTCATTGTGGACCTGTCCGGCTAATCGAACTTTTGCATTTAAAAAAAGCGATTTATGATGAGCACCTTTAATTTTTGGTACTACCGATTGAAAGTCTATGGTTACAGAAGGGTATAAATCTGCTCTTAGCAATTCATAGAGGTCCTTATTCATTAATCTGTTTCCACTTTTGAATGCCTTTACTTTCAAATTAAGTACGGCATTCTCAAATGATATTCTTTCAGAATTGCTTTTTACCGTTACACACATATCATTCTGAAGATATTGGGGATCGTATTCAAAACTAAAGGTGTTGACATTTGAAGCACCATGAATTTTTAATCGGCTCTGATCGTAAATACGAATATTGTATTCTGAAGTACTCTGATTTTCCCAACCAAAAAATAAAAATGCAAAAAGTAAGAAGATCATTTTGTAAAATTAAAATAGGGGAATTGAAACATCAACTCCCCTATAACATTAGCAAGATCAAAATAATTTAGAAACTAATGGCTGCTTCAACAACTACACCATTCCATTCTCCGCCATCATAGATTGTATTTTCCCATGCACCACCACCATAGGTATTGGTGACATATTCAATTTTGGCCAACATATTTCTTGTCATATACCATCCTCCACCAAAATTAATTCGGGTAACTTCAACATCGGTTTTGACATTCGAGCCGGAAGGAGCATCAAATAGATCACCTGTAACACCATTATACCTGCCACCTACATAGAACTGCTCATTTCCACCAAATCTGTAAAGTAATTCAGCACCCAATTGGGTAACGCTTCCACCTACAGAATCTACATTGTTACTGGCCATTTCAAATATTCCAAAGAATTCAACGCCTTTGAATTTCACAAATGGATTAATTTGGAAAGCGGTCAATGTTGTCCAACCGGGATTAAATCTCGGATCAAAATCTCCTGCTGGATCTTGGTTACTACCAAATACACCATAATATCTTGATCCAGAACGGTCACCGCTGTACAAGTATTCTCTTTTTCTTCCACCAGGGTAATCACCTGTGCTTGCTGAACTTGAATAGAATGAACCGGTTAATCTCAATCGAAGATCATCGTTCATTTGCTTGTCATAGCCCAATTTTCCATAAAAAGTAATACCGTCATCGTTATTTTCAACAACGTTTTGATTCAATCTACCATTAGATGCACCAACTACGCCTATGAATCCAGAAGGGTGTAATACGTTAATTTCAGCAAATGGCTCTGTAGTAAAGGCGTCCATGATATAATTTCCTACAAATGGATTATATATTGCACGTCCGTTATCAGTTCTTCTAAAATGAGCATCACCATAGTTGATTTCGTCATAACCTACCTTCAAAAAGGCTACATCCATGATTCCGGAAAGAAAATCTTCCTTAATAAAATCCAGCTTATCAATTCTTACATAACCTCCTTTTACCCACGCTTCAGCATGGTGTCTTGATGACAGATAGGTGCGTAAATGCATTCTCACTCCATCATAAAGTTGAACATCAAGATTAAGATTTGCGGTCGGTAAATTAAAGTTGGGATCTAGGCTTTGTATTGTATCTCCTGTAAAATTTGAAGATTGTGTTAATGCTTGCCACTGAATTGCAAAGTCACCGCCAACTCTTAAACCAAATCCTCTGTAAGGGGTATCATCTTTTGGTGCTTCAAATACATTCAGACCTCTTTGGTCATTGTATCTGAAGTTTTGTAACTCTGCTCTGGAGTCCTCATTTTCATACATGTCAGCTGACTCGTCCTGAGCCACTGCGTTCAGCCCTAAGAAAAGGGTGAAAATAAATGTTAATTGAAATACAAATAGCTTTTTCATATCGATATAATTTAGATACATATTTAGTTTTAGTTTAGAATTAAGTCGAATTCAATGCTTACCACTTCACCAACCACGATTGTTCCGAACATGGCTGTAGGTGGTTCGATATCGAATTCGGTCATATCAATGTCTTTTTTACCGGAAATTTTTAATTTATTTCCCGTTAAGCTGTATTTGCCCTTGACACTAATATTTTTTGTCACTCCGGCAATGGTAAGTTTGCCCGAAGCAGTTATATCGCCGGATTGAATGCTTTTAATATCATTTAGCTGGAATGAAATGAAGGGATGCTCTTCTGATTTGAGCGCTTCATAGGTAAGTTCATTCATTTTGCCTTTACCACTTTCTATGGATTCTACTCTTATTTTCGTTTTAAGGGATTTAATGTCTTTCAGTTCAGCATCCATATCCACTTCTGCACTAGCAGTCATGTCTTCCACGATACTTGTCCAGTCGTGAAGTGTGGAGGTGCCGTGTACATACATCACAGAAGATTCGTTAAGACGAAGGGTTTTTTGAGCAAAGCCAATCTGAATCGCTGCCAGAAAGAAAATAATTGCTAAAAGTCTTTTTTTCGAAATCATAATTGTATCGTCTTAGAATTACGATTCGAAAGTAGAAAGCATTTTAGGCCAAAAACTTAGCGATAATCAATTTTCAAGATGATTTAAATCATCATTATTCACCATTTTATAGAAAAGCGCTCTTTATGTTCAATTAAGGCTGATTCTCTATTTTCAGAAATTAATTTTCTGAATGAAGAAGTTTTGAAGATTGTTGGGTTCCAATCATAATAATAGCGAAACCTGTTCCGAACATAATTAGGCTATAAATGGCTGCCGGGATGGCTAAAACAGAACTACCCAGCGCAATGGTCGCTACACCGATAGCCATGGTGCCATTCTGAATGCCGGTTTCAATAGATATGGTAATTGTTTGAGGTAAACTGAGTCGTAATATTTTGGCTGTAATAAATCCAATTAACATGGTGGATAGATTTAAAGATAGTGCGAGTATGCCCGCCTGTTCAAAATAATCCACAATATTGTTTTTTTCTTTTACAATAATTCCAATAATCACAAGGGCCAAAACGATCGCGGAGGCAATTTTGACCGATTTTTCCATTTTGTCCGCAAAATCTGGTTTTTTAGCCCTGATCCACATACCCAGTGATACGGGAATGACCGTAATGATAAGAAGTTGGGCAAATACCCTGGGTACGTTTAACTCCACAGTTTTTTCCATGCCCATGAAATAATTCAGTGAAAATGAAACAATAAGAGGAATTGAAATTATCGTTATCAAAGAACTAATAGCAGTCAGCGTAACGCTTAGAGCTGTATCACCCTTAGAGAGATGCGTAATCAAATTAGAGGTAGCACCACCCGGGCAAGCCGCCAGGATCATAATACCCACGGCCAGTTCAGGCGATACACCGAGTACGATTGCAATCGAAAAGGCAATCATTGGTAGTATAATTAGTTGATTTATCAGTCCTGTGAGAACCGCTTTGGGAAATTTTAATACCCTTCTAAAGTCTGCCGTAGTCAGAGTAAGCCCCATACCAAACATGATAATGAAAAGAGCGGCGATCAAAATGACTGTTCCTGTTTGGTTCATATTCTTTTAATTAAAAAAGAAAGATAATAAATATGGGATAAGCCGGGGAATATTGCGGATGAAAGCAAATTAAATTAACCTAGAAGAATATTGTACTCTATTAAAAAAAACAAGCGCTTAATTATCAATCTGAAATTACTAAATAGTAGATGTATGCGATAAATACGATTAGAAGAATAGCTGCTTCCCAGCGATCCAGTTTCTTTTTCCCACCGGTAAACATTGCAATAAAGAGAAAGACTGTTCCCCCTGCTATCAGATAAAGATCCCTGTTGAAAACCTCATCGTATTGAATTGGTCGAATTATAGCACTGATCGCGAATATTAATAGAAAATTGAAGATGTTGGAGCCGATTACATTACCGACGGCAATATCACTTTTTTTCTTAACAGCTGCCACAACGGAGGTAGCCAATTCGGGTAGTGAGGTGCCGGCAGCTACCACCGTTAATCCGATAATTCTTTCGCTTACGCCAAATGCATGGGCTATGGAAACGGCATTTACCAATACAACCTTGCCTCCGATGACCAGACCTGCCAAACCCGCAAAAATGAATACAGTAGTTAATAGATTGCTCATATTTTTTTCTTCGAGCTCAATTTCAGAGGGGTCCGACTTTAACTGCGAATAGACATAATAAAGAAAAACAAAAAATAGCCCAAGTAGAATAAATCCGTCAGCCCTGGAAATAATGCTATGTTGGTTTGCGAAAAAATTATTTCCAAAAGCCAAGACCAGGATTATGGCCAGCAGTGAAAATGGAATCTCCTTCCACACTGTACTTGATTGTACCGTAAGCGGGATAATAATTCCGGCGACACCGAGGATGAGGAATAGGTTGAAAAAATTACTTCCAATAACATTGCCCAAAACCATTTGATGGTGACCCTCTGCCGCTGCAAATGAATTTACGACCAATTCAGGTGCTGAAGTACCAAAGGCCACGATGGTTAAACCAATTGCAAGGTCAGAGACTTTATATTTCTTTGCTAGGGCGGCTGCCCCATCAACCAACCAATCGGCCCCTTTAATAAGGAGGGCCATTCCCATAGCAAGCAATAAGAGATTTAAAACCATTTGATTCGGTATGAACCAAATTTATGAAATACTTGACTTTATTTTACAAATTTTGGTTTTGAACAGAGCTTCTCTAAAGAAATCTTTAAGCTGTCAAGAGAATCATACAAAAATGACATAGAATCAATGCAGTAGTAGAGGTTTTGAATTTCGCTCGTAACTATTTCTTTTTCAAGTATTTCGTCAAGGTCAAATCTTTTTATACTCACATTTTTATTCTCATAGATATGTTTTGATTCACCATAAGAAGAAATAATTCCCGCACCGTAAATCTGTGGATTTTCTTCTGTCCCAATCAGGCCAAATTCAATGGTAAACCAATACAAACTTCGAAGACCACGAATCACCTCCGGATGATCCTTGTAATAAACTCCGAGATGGCCCAGGTCTTCCATATAATTGGCGTATTCCGTATCCATCAGCAATGGAATATGACCGAAAATATCATGAAACATATCCGGCTCTTCGAGATAATCCAGTTGACTTTTTTTCCTGATCCAGGTGGATGAACAAAATTTTCTTTTGGACAGCAATTCAAAAAACCGCTCCACGGGAATCAAGCCAGGCACCACCTCAATGGACCAATTGGTCTTTGCCATGAGCGCATTATTCAAATCTGAAAATCTCGGTACAAAATCCGCGCTTAGGCTATCTTTCAATTCATTTAAGTAGTATAAATATTCTTTCCCGGCCTTTAGACTCAACTCTTCTTTTTGTCTCTCGAATAGAATTTTCCATACCTCAAAATCCTCATTTGAGTAATTTTCATAATGCTGTTTCATAAAATAATTTAAGGTCTTTGCAGATCCTGCTTTTGATGTTTAATTTTTCGGGGCCCGGGAATAATTTTTATTTTTTAAACCACTTTTTTCGCAGGGCATAGATTAACTCATCCTGATACTCCTGATTTTTATACAATGTATTTTCCAAATGTGCTTCCAATTTATACCCGGCTTTTTCCAATGCTTTTTGTGATGCAATGTTTGTTCCGAAGGGCCTTGCAAAGATACGTTCGATATCAAAGTTTTCGAAACCGTAATCCGACATTTGTTTGATTGCTTTTGTAATAATCCCCTTGCCCCAATATTGTTCAGCCAGCCAATAACCGAGCTCGCCGTTTTTTCGCATGATATCGTTTTTGGGATGAAGCCCAATGCTGCCTACCGCTTCCCCATCAATTTCAATAGCCAAAATGGTAGGTGGGTCTTTTTCTGTTACCATTTCAAGAAATTTCTCCCCTTCTTCTTTGGTATATGGGTGCGGGAAATGATCCAGCATGTTTTTAGCAATTTCAAAATTATTGGCATGCTTGACCAGAGATGGCAAATCTTCTTTTTTCCAGGGCCTTAATTGAAATTTCATAATAATTCTCGCAATTCAGTTACTAATTTAATAATTCCTTGCTTGAGGTGCCGAATTTATAAATTCGTTGATTGAATAACCGTTGTTTGAAATTTGCAAGAGGTCTAAATCAGGGTCAAAAATATAAACCGGTTTAGATCCGTTAAAAGTGACCTTTATTTTTGCTTTGACCAGACAATTCCTAATCTGCAGTTTTTTTAAAGCTATTTGCCTTAAATATTCGGCAAACTGAACAGCCATGCCAGGGTGAAGCGACATCTGCTGGTATTGGGATAGATTTATAAAATTTTTAGGGTCGATTTCGTGAATTTCCTTTTTGTCGAGATCAAAAAGGGCAAACTTCATTTCTTTTATTTCGCGATGTTGAATTTTCATTCTCCAGGCGAAATGTTGTCCCTCACCGGTCCAATCGACATAACCCGGGTAAAGGAAATGACGAAAGGGCAAAAGGAAATGGACTGTGAAATATATTGACAAAATAATTAATAAAGGTCGTTTAAGTTTCACCGTCTGGAATTTTGGAGTGGAAATAGCCACATTAAAACGTTTCAGGTACGATTCCAATTTATTTTGATCGAGGAAAAGAATCAGAGCACCCATCATGAAAAAAGGGAAAATATTGATGTCCCGAAAGATCCAGGCATTGAACAAATTAAAAAAGAGGGCAAGAACTATGGCGGGTATTCGCGTTCGTTTATACCATAATAAAAATGGAATGCTCAGATCAAAAATCAGGCCTCCGTACATTATGAAATTCTCGGCTATTGGACTACTTATAAAGGCTATGCCAGAGTTTTTAGCCCGTATTGCCAGGATTTCTTTTACGGGATGCATATTCAACCAATAGGGATTGATTTTAGCAATTCCGCCAAAAAAATAAACCATGGCGATATGAATTTGAAAAATTATATATTGCCAATAGGGTATTTGGGGATTCAACCTGCTTTTTTTCAAACTCAATGCAGCATCGGCATTGCTTATGCTGAACATAAGACTTATTAGACAGATAAGATAAATATGATTATTGTAAAGGCCTTTGTCTAACAGATGAATATAGGATAAGGCAAGAAATAAGTACAAGGAGGCCAGGCGAAAGTAATAGCCAATGGTGATCAAAACAGTACTGAGCAACATGCCTGCAAGGATAAATTGCATTGCAGTTGCGCTCATTGGGCTGAGTGGAAGAAAATCGTAATTAAAAAGAGTGGAAGGAAGAAAAATGAAGTTTTCAATGAGATCGACCCTGTAAAAATAAAGGACTTCCCAGAACATAATAAGTCCAAAAAGTATTCGAAAAACGCCAAGGCCGTAAGAAGGATAGCTTGTGTTAAGACGATTTAGAATTGACTTCATTTTGTAATTGTAATGCTATTTTAATACCTCTATCCAGCCTTTGTAACTTTTAATTCCAGACTTGCTTTCAACACTCAGCCGGTAAAAATAGGTGCCGCTTTCAATGTTATTTCCGGGCCAGGTATTATCGTAGTTGTTTCTATGAAAAATTAGTTTTCCCCATCGGTTGTAAACCCGGAATGTGTTGGAAGGGAACATTTGCAAATTGCGTATGTGAAATTGATCATTAACGCCATCGCCATTGGGAGTAATGACATTTGGCAATTTGAGCTTAATTGATTCTTCAAAGCATTGCTTATTGGAAAAGCTTAAATATTCGCTTTCCATGTTTTTTGCCATAATTCTAAAGCAGGATTCAAATTCCTCATATGATTTTAATGGGTAGTCATTAGAAATTAATTCTTCGGTCAAAGTGCCATTCCGAATTAAATAGTATTTGGTTTTCAAATTGGGCCATCCCAAATAATCGGTCCATTTTAAACTGTGATTTTCCGCTTTAAGATTTATTATTTTATGTGTTTTTGACCTGAGTGTAAATGCACAATTATTTTCTGTTTCAATATAATATCCGGCTTCGGGATCATAGTCCGGGTCTATCCATTTTGATTCATTTTCAAGCAAATTTGTTTGATAATGAGAAATATTCCGGCTGATTTTATAAAGACGAAATGTTTGATTTTGAATTTCAGGAATGGATTGAAGACTAAAGTCTAAACTTGTTAATTCCAACAAACTATCTTCAGAAAGCACATTAATAACTGGTTTGATTATTATTCCGGAATCGAGGCTTATTTCTAAAGATTCCTTTGCAAGGCTACAATTAGAACTATCATTTAATGATGCTAATAAATGGCCATCATTATTTTCCCAAATAATCCTCAAAGAATCCCCGTTTTTTTCGACCATTTCTCCATTAAATAATTGTGTTTCAAATTGGAGGGTTTGATCATAAATTACATGATACCAAGCTTCAGCATTGTTGATACAGAGATCAGTTTCTCCTTTAATTTCAAAGGTGTATTTTTTAGGATGAATATTGATTTTATCAAAACCATTACATCCCAGACTATCCCATACTTCTGCGCTTAATTGTATTGAATCTCCATCATAGATCATCGAAAATCCTGATTTTTTTGAGACCAATTGGCCATTGAGTTTCCAAGTCATGTCAGGGAATGAATCTTCAAGATTGAAATGGATTGTATCGTCGATGCAATACTTCTGATTTTGCCATTGGATTTTCAGCTTTGTCTTACAAAAACCCTCTTCGCAAATGTTCTGATTTCTTAGATTGAATTCGGTAAGCTGTATTGGTATAGGCAATACACTTAGATTGACATTTTCAAAGAAGAAAAAGGCAGAACTGATTCCCGGTGAAAAAGTACCTGTATCCAGATTGGCGATTTGGAATTCACAAAGCGATATGGAATCTGCATCCATAAGGCCATAAGCCAGATCATTGATTGCCGTATTGTCATTTCTAATTCCAAAGAAGCCCAAACGATTAATATTTGGCCTTACAATGGCATGCAATTCAGAACTGAAATTATTCTGAAGCACCCTGGCATTTAAAAGCCTGAGGTTTGAATCCAATTGACATAAAAAACCATTGTAAATGCCATTTCCGTAGTATTCGCTTTTGCCAAGACAAGTGATTATGGAATTAGCATCAAAACTGGCATCCTGAATCTCAAAATCATTGGCGACTCCTATATATTTAAATTGTGCATTTTGCGGTTGACCGGTATTCCATTTGCAAATGATGGCATCACCTGCAACAGTACTATGGGCATCGCTGTAACCCGAAACATAAAATCTATTTAAATCCTGACTCATAATTTGATCCAGCCTGTTGATATTTCCCAAAGAACTAAAGCGGTAAGTTTCTATGCTATCTCCTTTAAAAGGGTACTGAAACAGGGCAGCATCTTTCTCAACAGAACCGCTTAGGATAAAGCCTTTGCTATAAATTGATATGTCATTAAAATCATAATTATTTGAACTATGCAATTTGAGAGCCGAAAGAATGCTGCCATTATCAGAAATCCTGATGAGCAGCCCCTGATTTTTATTTGGATTTGAACCACAGATAATTAAAGAATTTCCAAAATGAATTGCGGAATTCAAGACAAGGTCGTCTTTGGATTGATAGGATTTGGCCCAACGTATTTGCCCGTCAAGATCCATATTTAAAACCAGAGCCGAAATTCGATTGGTAGGATCGGTTTTTCTTCCAATAAAGAAAATCGAATTGTTATCCGAAAGGATTAAATCATTCAGCTTAATACCGGAATTGTCGGGCGATACAATTTTTTTTGAACTTAAAATATTTCCCAAACTGTCTTGTATGAGTATCGCGCTAAATTCTTTCGCCGAAGAATCGGTATAATTTATGGCTGAAAAGATCAGATTCTCCTGAGGGCAGGCTTTTGAAATAATTGATTTTAAATCACCATTGAGAATTAACTTTTTGCTAAATTTCAAGTTTGGAATTAGATTCTGACCCCAAAGACCGGTGGAGACTAAACAGAAAACCAGGATGATATAGACACTTAATTGTTTTATATGTTTAGAAATTTACTCTTAAAAGTAAGTAATAGCCATTACTTGAAAATATTTTTATCCCTGATATTGATCTATTCTACAGGGAATATTACCAATGCACAGACGATCAGCACATTTCCATATATTGAAGACTTCGAAAACGGAAACGGTGGATGGACTACAGGTGGATCTGGAACCTGGTCATTGGGAACACCAACAAAACAGGTTATAAACAGTGCAGCATCCGGGGCTAATTGTTTTGTAACCGGTTCACTGGGAGGGCAATATGGCTCTAACGTAAATTCCTTTGTGGAATCTCCTGAGTTTGATTTTACAAGCTTACAACAACCCGTCATTCAATTGAATGTTTGGTGGAACAGTGAGTTCTCTTGGGATGGAGCTGTACTTCAATCCAGTATAAATAACGGTTCCAGTTGGCAAAATATAGGCAATTTAAACGATCCGAATAATTGGTACAACGATAACACCATTAACGGAAACCCGGGCGGACAACCAATTGGTTGGACTGGCCGGAACTCAACCGGGAATGGCTCAGGAGGCTGGGTTCTGGCAAAAAATGGTATGAATAGCCTTATTGGTCAGAGTAGCGTAAAATTGAGAGTAGCCTTTGGTTCAGATGGAAGCGTACAGGATGAGGGATTTGCTTTTGATGATATTTTAATTTTTGATTTAAAAGCCCTGGACATTGGCTTGTTAAATGTGTCTTCTCCCATACAAGATTGCGGATTGGGCCTTGAAGATGTAACGGTCAGAATTCGAAATTTTGGTTTTCAAACACAAAGTAATTTCAACATTTCGTATCAGTTGAATAACCAGGCTATAGTTACAGAAACCTATACCGGAAGCCTTAATCAGGATCAGGAAGCCACCTTTACTTTTGCACAACAAGTCGACTTAAGCAACAGCAATAATTATGTTATAAGTGTTTGGACCGACCTGACCGGGGATGAAAACCGGAGCAATGATTCTACATTGAATATTGGATTGAAAACTATTTTACCCATAACACCCGTCTCATTTCCTGGCTATACCGGCGACAATATAGACGAAGCGGTACCGGGCTGGTCTGAGGCAAGAGGGCAGAATCCTTCGGGGGTCAATTCAAACTGGACTAGTGCGGATTCAATTCAAAGCCAATTTTTTGGTGTCAATACAGCGCGCGTAAATTTATCGGGAATAAATCAGAGAGAATGGTTGATTGGACCAATTTTTAGAGTTCCTCAAGCTTCAATAATGTATTTTAATGCGGCCGTCACTATAAAGGACGGAACGGCCACTACAGCGATGGGTTCCGATGACAAATTGGAAGTGATGCTTTCCAACGATTGCGGATCTTCCTGGTCGAGTATGCTCATCCTCGACGCATCCACAGGTCTGGATAACAGTCTGCGTCAATACGCCCTCCGTCTTGATAATTATATCGGTCAGGAAATAATTTTAGCTTTCAAGGCAAGCGATGGTCCCACCAATGATCCGGAAGATTACGATTTGCATGTGAGCAATTTTGAAGCGCGATTTATCTATCCAAATGATGCCGGTATTGTTAGTTTTAGAACCGATAACGGCACTCAAACGATCAATGCTAATACCGGTACCAATGTTTTTATTCGGTTGAAAAATTTTGGTGCAAATACGATTAATACCATCCCAATAATTGCAAAAATGGGCAGTGTTAACTATCAATTTGTCCGTTATAATAATCTGGGGCCAAATCAGGAGGTAGAAATTAATCTGGGCGGCTATTATGCTTCTGTTCAAGGGCCTCCACAAGTACCTTTTCTGGCTTATACCATGTATCCAAATGACACCATCAATCAAAATGATACACTTCGGACTTTTTTAAATGTTACCGGAGCAATCGGTGTTGGACTGGACGATCAGCAGGATAAACCGGTCAAAATATATCCTAATCCATCTACCAACGGTGAATTTCTTCTGCATTCAGAAACCAGGCTTGAAGGCCAAATTACTGTCTATGATTCAAATGGGAGAAAGGTATTACAGCAGGAAGCAGATGGTCAAAAACTAAATTTAAATTTATCCTCATACGATAAGGGAGTATATATTCTTAATTATAAATCAGAAGGGAATAATTCCAGTTATAAGCTTATTTATCGTTAAAGAAATTGTCCTGTAAATGAAAAGCCTTATTTTTGATTGAAATAACTTTAATCAATGAGGATATTTTTACTTTTTCTAGCGGTCTCAATCAGTTCAATTTCCTATTCCCAAATCAATTCATTTCCCTACACCCAGGATTTTGAAAGTTTTAGTAACTGTAGCGGTGCCTGCAGTGGGCCTTGTAACTTGTCAGCGGGCTGGTCCAATGCCACAAATGATGGTGCCGAATGGTTTGTGGATGAAGGTGGTACCAGTTCTCTAAATACAGGCCCCTCCGTCGATCACAATCCGGGATCTTCTTCCGGAAATTATCTTTATACAGAAACCTCCGGTTGCAATAATCAAACAGCAAATCTTATAAGCCCAACCTTTGATTTTTCGTTGCTGAGTAATCCAACAATAGATTTCTGGTGGCATATGTTCGGGGCAGCTATGGGAACCATGCATTTTGATCTCGATACCGGAACCGGTGTTTGGATCCAGGATGTCATTCCTTCCTGGACTGCGAATACAAATCAATGGCAAAACACTCAGGTCAATCTTACAAACCTGGCCGCTTTAAATCCGAATGTAAAATTTAGGATCCGCGGAATGACCGGAACTTCATTTACTAGTGATATGGCGATCGATGATTTTAGAATATTTAATGATATTCCGGATGATCTTGCTATTACCGAAGTGCTAAGTCCAAAACAGGATTGTGGGGTAACAGGCGTATTGCCAATAGAAGTAGAGATCACCAATCTCGGTGCAAGCGATCAAAACAATTTTTCGGTTGCTTATCAGATTAATGACAATCCTCCGGTCATCCAGCCCTACATCGGTTTATTGGCTTCTGACCAGAAGGATAATTTTGTTTTTCAAAGCACATTTGATTTCACGCCTTTACAAGATTTTAAAATAAAAACATGGGTCATTTTTCCGCAGGATTTGAACAAGGCTAATGATACATTAAGCGAAGGGGTGAAAGAAGCCTTCCCGCTTGAAGTTGTTGATTTTACAAATTACAATGGCGATAATCTTGTCAATGCATTTCCGGGCTGGAGGGAAGCAAGGGGCAATAATGCGCCCGGAGCAAGTTTGAATGCCAATTGGAAAAGTTCCGACTCAGTTCAGCAATTGTTCTTTGGAACACCAACTGCCAAAATAAATTTGTCGGGAACGCAGAATTCCGAATGGATTGTAAGTCCACCGGTTTTAATTTCAAATTCAGCACGCTTGTTTTTTAGTGTGGCGCTAACCACGAAAAATGGTACCCAAAGCGCAAGTATGGGAAGCGATGATAAATTAGAAGTGTACATATCGACCGATTGTGGAAATACATTTAGTATACTGACAACCATTGATGCCTTTACCACATTGTCTAATTCATTGAGACAATTTGCTATCAACCTCATCAGTTATGTTGGCCAGGATGTTGTATTTGCATTTAAAGCCAAAGATGGCCCGGTCAATGACCCTGAAGATTATGATTTACATTTAACACAAATTGAAGCGCGTAGAGTATTTCCAAATGATGTGGGTATTATTGATTTCAGAACTCAGAATGGCGATAAAATAATTGCCGCAAATACCGGTGAAAACATTTTTATTCGTTTGAAGAATTTTGGTTCCAACACCGTATCTAATATACCCATTGTTTCGAAGGTAGGCGCGGTCAATTACCAAAACGTATTTACCGGAAGTCTTGGATCAAATGCTGAAACAGAAATCAATATTGGCGCTTATTTCGGTGATCCTAACGGTTCGCCTTTTATTAGCGTAAGGTCATATACTTTATTTGCGAATGACACCATAAACTCCAATGATACATTAAAAGCTGTGCTCAATGTAGATGGTGCCACTCAAATGAAGGAATTATTGGAAAAAGAAATAAGCTTAAGGCCAAATCCGTTCAATGACCATTTCAAGGTAGATTTAGGTTCCTTTGCCCGGTCTGTGAAAATGATCAGGGTATTGGATTTGAATGGCAGGGAGATAGAAAAGATCCATTGGAATGGGGAAAAGATATTCACTTTTCAAAGCAATACGCTTTCAAGGGGCCTATATATTTTAAATCTTGAGGGAGAGAATTTCGTCCACCGATTGAAGTGTATCAAAGAATAAACTATTTAATTCCAATAAATCTAAACTTTAGCGTTTAATACCATTATAATCCTGTATTTTTGCAGCCTTTTATAAGAAAATGCTAATGAGGTTTACCCTTTTCTTTTGTTTTTCATTGTTTTCAAGCGGACTCTTTGCTCAGACGGTCCTTCCATATATTGACGATTTTGACTCGCTTAACACTAATTGGCAAACAAGTGGAAACCTCAATACCTGGAAAAGAGGGGCCCCTTCAATGACCCATATCAATTCTGCCTATTCGGGAAACAATGCCTGGATGACGGATACGCTTTTTAATTATGCCAACAACAGACTCGATGCTTTAGAATCACCGCTTTTTAACTTTTCCGGACTTTCACAGGCGCCTTATCTAAGATTTAAATACAACATGAAAACAGAGTCATGTTGCGATTATGTAAAATTTCAATATACGCTTGACGAGGTTAACTGGAATACTATCGGAACCCATAATAGCGGTCAAAACTGGCACAATGACAGTACTGTGGACTACTGGAGTGGCAATTCCAATGGATGGAAAATCGCCTCTCATATCTTAGACACGATTCCCTTGACACAAAATGTGCGTTTTAGATTTTTATTTTTCTCAGACTACAGTCAGAGTGACGAAGGTTTTGCCATTGATGATTTTGAGATATTACAAAACTATAGCGATGTAGGGTTGGGGAAATTGATTCAACCGATTGGCGATGCCTGCGACTTTTCGAGTGCTTCTCCTGTTTCCGTTGAAGTAGAAAATCTAGGACAGTCAGCTTTAAATAATGTCAGCATTTCTTATCAGCTGGATACAAATAACATTGTAACCGAAACGATAGCTCAAATTGCTGCCGATACCAGTATATTATTTGTATTTAGTCAGGGTATAGATTTATCGGCTAATGCAGAATACGAATTAAAAATCTGGCTTGATTCCGGGATTGACAATTACAGCATCAATAATACATTGACCAGTACAATTGTAAACCTGAATGAAATCAGTCAATTTCCCTATTTCACCGATTTTGAATCAGGTCAGGAAGAATGGATAGATGGTGGGGAAAACAGCACCTGGACTTTTGGAAAACCGATAAAATCAAAAATCAGGGGTGCAAACTCCGGTCAGAATGCATGGGTTACAGGAAATACAGGCTTCGGACTCTACAATAACAATGAAAATTCCTTTGTATTAAGCCCTTGTTTTAATAGCACAACATTGAGCAATGCCGAATTGAGGATGGCTCTGTGGTGGGAATCAGAAAGCGATTACGATGGCGCTAATATTCAATATAGCTTAAACGATGGTATAAGCTGGCAAAATATCGATAATATAAATGCGATTAACTGGTATAATAATCCACAAGTGGATGGCTTGCAATTTTCTGGAGGAACGGCAGGATGGAGTGGAAATGAAAATTTCAATGAGGGCAGTGGAGGATATGTTTATTCCAGAATCAATGAGAATGGACTTGCCGGAAAATCATCATTGCGTTTCAGAGTAAATTTTGGCTCAGACGTCAACACCAGAGATGAAGGTTTTGCCTTTGATGATTTTTATTTTGGTGAGTCGATAGTCAATGATTTGGGAATAATCACTTCGAATAAGAACAGATATGACCTTTGTCAGGGAGATTCGGATTCGCTAATTGTTGAAATACAAAATTTTGGGAGCGCCACACAAAGTAATTTTCATATCATTTATCAATATGGGACTAGCATTGATTCAAGCTTGTATTCGGGCGCATTAAATCCGGGAATGCATGATGCAGTTTTTCTGGGTTTGATTCAAGCCAATGATACCGGAACTTTTAATCTTAATGTCTATCACAATTTATCAATTGATGGTTTTAATCAAAATGACAGTTTAAGTATTCCTCTAAGCAGCTATGCCGATAAGGCGCAGGCAGCTTCGAACAATGTTCAGATCTGTGACAGTGCAAGGGCTCTTTTAACAGCCAATGGTGACAATTTAATAAAATGGTATTCAGATATGGGAAAAAACAATCTCGTTTTTGTTGGCGATACATTTCTCACAGGTTTCATTCGCACGGATACTACTTTTTATATAAGCAATACCATTGGTCTAATCGATACCCTAGGACCGAAAGACAATTCAATAGGTAGCGGTTCCTATACCAATGTCGATTCGCGGACCAGAATTGAGGTGAGCAATTATACATCGATCCTATCCGCATCCATATATGCCAATAACTCCGGAAGCTTTGACATCAGCATCGAAGATGAATCAGGGAATACCATTCAGAGCAAAACATTCTCAATAAATTCAGGCATAAATAGAATTTATCCGGGTTTTGATCTTGTTCCGGGAAATTATAGTATTCGGGTGCACAATTTTAGCGGTACAACTTTATTTAGAAACACCTCGGGTGCAGAATACGGAACCTATTTCAATTCCTATTTAGCTATTTTGGGTAATAATTTTGACCCTGAATTTTATTATTACCTCTATGACCTGAACGTATCAAATTCACAACCTTGCGAAGGAGAATCCAGCGTAGATGTCACAAGAGCTAATATTAATCCAGTTGCTAATTGGAGCTTTGACCGGAAAAAAAACAGATTTATACTTAATAACCGTTCTCAATCGGCTCAAACATTTACATGGTTGTTTGAAAACCTCAGCACAGGGAGTCTCGACTCAAGCAATTTGACCCATCCGATTGTTTTTCTTGATACGGGGACATACAATATAACTTTAATTGCCAGAAGCAATTGCGGAACTGATACCCTAATGCGCAGTTTTATTATCGATGAAATCAGTGCAATAGAAATTTTCAAACCAAAGAAAAAATACACGTTGAAAGTGTATCCCAACCCTGTCCGGGAACAGTTTACCTGGACTACAGAAAAGCACCACGATAATTATGAGGTCATTGTTCGCGATATTTATGGCCGCGAAATCTTTAGGGGAAATAGTATAGAAAATCAAGGCATAATTAATACCAGTAGCTGGAAGTCGGGATATTATATTCTTCAGATTTCCGCAGAAGACCTTTTACTCAGAAGCAAATTCATTAAGACAGGCCAGCCTTGAGGTAGCTTCTAAAATCACTATATAATTCTATAAATCTTTCCGAGCTAAGCCCTTTTTTACGATTGTACTGGGCAATAATATACATGTATTTCCAGTGTTGAAACAAGGTTTTATAGGCTTTAACAATGGAAGAATTGGGATTATAAATATGAGCCGGCTCAGAATTGGCGCCGTTGATTTCAAGAACCTTGAAATTTTCACCTCTTTTTAAGTCCTCCCAGGATTTGGTACGAATATCAAGTCTGCCATAATTAAAGCCACTGACCGGTATTAATAATTCATTCATTACATGTTCTAAGTCCACATCAATTTTATCCATGGCATTTAAAAAAATTGTTCCACGACTGTGATTTCCTATGGGTTCAATTAATAGTTTTTCACCCGGGCTCGGTATATAGCTTGCTTTGCGGGGGTAAGATTTCTTTATTTTTTTAGCGTAGCGTCGATATCTAGGATTTTTTTGAAGAAGTATTTCCACGCTGTCATTACCATTTCCGCTTATGCTTAGTAATGACCTTTCCATTAAGGATGAAATAAAACCTTTATTTTTTGACATGTCTCTTATCCAGAGCACTCCGATTTCCAAGGGCCAATCAATAAACTCCTGAACAATGATTTCCGCTTTTTTCCAATAGCCGTATCCGTAGAAATCTTTTTCATTTTCAATATAGGCTACAGCTTTTCCTCTCTCGCCTTTGTCTGGTTTCAATATCATTGGGAAAGTGATTCCTTTTGTTTTGAGCATAGCCATAGCTTCTGCCGGACCTGCATTTTGGTAAATCAATACTTGCCTTGGTATACGATCCCTGGGTAACTTTTGTAGAATTTGATATTTCGAATAATTAAAGAGGCCACCCCATTTCATGATGGGATTTACCAATGAAAAAAAAGTTGTATTTAGCGCTTTAAGAGCAAGCCAAAGAGCATAAACATAAACGGGAATATAAAAAAGCCATGCCGGCCAGAACTCCCATTTTGGTATACTAGTTTTAGCCGCCATTATTAAAAAGAAAGCCGATATACGCTGAAACCACCTGGTGATAGCGGTCAATGGAATTGTTGATTGTGGAGATGCTTCTTTGATATCTCAAGCCACCCTGGAGGCCTTCTCGTTTGAAAAAGTTCAATTCCACCGCATAACCCAGCTCTAACTTCCTTAAATCATTTTCCTGAAATTGTATTGGAACCGTCGTTCCTCCAAATTGGGATTCCAGCTGTGAATCAATGAGATAAGCACCGTAAAGTCCACCGCCAATACCTATACCTTTTGTAAATTCAAAACATCCTAAAACCGGTATTTCAAGAGTATGATAAGTTTGCAAAATAGCCGTTTGCTGACCAATTCCAGCTGAAATTCGAGCTCCTTTTTGATTGTAGAGCAATTCACTGCGAAAGTAAAACTGATTTACAGCTGTAGATTCAAGAGAAAAACCTGCCCTCAAACCGAATTTGGGTTCATTGCCTATTTGAACACTCCTACCTACGATGTCCGAAAAATTCCCACCGGCTACGATACCCCAGCCATCGCGGGTGCTAAAGGCCTGTGAAAAAGATGGGCTGTTTAATAAGAAAAGTAAAAGGCTGAAAAGAATTGTTTTTGATGATTTCATAGACATTGCTTACCAAAGAATTTTTGTATATTCGAAAGCTCTCGGACCAATTTCAATACGATTTACAATAATATAACAGTCCATTAATTAAAAATTGTTGGCCTTAAATTAATTTCGCCAATTTAACATTTATGATAGAGATAATACCAGCCATAGCCGTAATGAACAACAAGGTAGTAAAAGTAGCACAAGGCAACTTTGAAAACGTGGTTGTTTATGAGGATGCACCAATCGATGTGGCTCAAAAATTTCAGGATGCGGGCATCAAGAGAATTTTATTGATTGATCTCGATGGGGCAAAAAAAGGTGTTATCGTAAACTATACTACCCTTGAAATGATTGCGCGCTACACCAAACTTACCATCGATTTTACCGGTGGGGTGACCAATGACGGAGATATCAGACTGGCCTTTGAGTCCGGGGCTCAGAGAATTGCCGCTTCCAGAATAGCTGCAAATTATCGCGAACTTTTTAATCAATGGATCATCACCTATGGAAGGGAAAAAATAATTCTCGCCGCCGATTCCAGAGGTGGGAAAATTACAACAGGCGATTGGACATCAACCACACAGTTGGATGTAATCGAAATGATCGGCTATTATCAGGATAGAGGAATACGGCATGTAAAGTCCACTGACTTGTCAAAAGACGGCCAGCTCAAGGGGCCGGCTCTAAAATTTTACAAGGAAATACTGGAGAAATATCCCGATATAAAACTCATTGCCAGTGGAGGAGTAAGATCAGCAGAGGATATTCGAAATTTAGAAAAAATAGGCGTCAGCTCAGTTGTGATTGGCAAAGCCATGCATGAAAACCTGATTGATCTCAATGAACTTTCCGAGATTATGGCATAAAAAAAACGGAGCATGAACTAATCATGCTCCGTTCCTTTTTTCTAAGCTAATATTTGGAATTATTTAATATCCAGTAATTCAACTTCAAAAATCAAAACTGAATTTGCCGGTATAGCCGGACTTGGACTTTGAGCACCATAAGCCAAATAAGAAGGAATATACAATACACCTGATCCTCCTTTACTGAGCAAAGGAATGCCTTCCTGCCATCCTCTAACTACTCCTGATAAAGGGAAAGTAACAGGTTCACCTGTCATGCCTTGTCTTTCAGGCATATTTTCAGGAATAGAAGAATCAAATACATTTCCATTTAACAGTTTGCCGGTATAGTGAACCGTCACCTGATTTTGAATGGTAGGATGTGTTCCATTTCCTTCTTCGGTGATTGTATAATAAATCCCGGACTCTGTTTTTTCAGCCTCAATATCATTCGCACTTAAATATTCCTGAATCAGGTTATCATCGGTTTGCTTTTGCTCCGCCTGTGCTGCTTCTTTTTCGGCCTGAACTTCTTCCTGCGTTTGGATATTTTCCATTTTAATGGTGTAGCTCAGATATTTTGCACCTTGTAAAAAAGGTGGCATATTGTTCATTCTTCCTTTAAAAAGTGAATCTATTGGCACTTTAAAAAAGGCACTGTCGCCAACACTCATAAGGGCAAAACCTTCTGATACATCGCCGTTAAAACCTGGCTCCTGCAAAGGCGTTTTTATCGGATTGCCGGTTTCCCAGGTGCTGGTAATAACGGAGTCTTCGTTTTTGTAAAGCACCATATTGAAGGTCAACATATCTCCAATATTTGCTACTGGCCCTTCGGCATCGTTTAATAATTTGTACTCAAGGCCTTTTTCCGTGACCGTGAATTTATCATTACCTCCACCATTTGCGAGGTTATCGCAACCGAAGCCACTCAAAACGATTAGGACAAATAAAATTTTACTTGTGATTTTTAACATAATGTATTTTCTAATTCTGATTGTTTAACTAATTCTTCTTTGTATTCATTAAGGCTATTTTCAAATTTGCTCAGCGCAGATTCCAGGCTGCCTTCAATTCTTCCACCTGCTGCGTTTTTATGACCGCCGCCATTAAAATGTTTGCTTGCGTATTCATTGACATTGAAATCGCCCACAGATCTGAAACTGCATTTTACGCCATCATCTTTTTCGGTGATTAATGCTGCAAAAACAACCCCCTTCAATGACAATGCATAATTTACAAGACCTTCGCTATCTCCGGTTTTGTAATTAAATTCTTCCAGGTCTTTTTCAGATAAACTGATATAGGCGGTATTGTACTCGGGTAAAAATTTAAGTTTTTGGCTCAAAGCATAACCCAATAATTGCAGTTTTTTTAATCGGTTGTTATCGTAAACCAAACGGTGGATCTTGGCATGATCAATGTCGTATTCCATAAGATCTGCTATAATCAAATGCACCTTTCTGGAAGTAGCGGGAAATCGAAATGAGCCGGTATCTGTCATGATTCCTGCGTAGATGGCTTCTGCTTCGTGTTTGCCCATTTTATCAGACAAATCCATAAGATGGATGAAATCATAAATCAATTCCGCAGTGGAGGATGCCTTTGATGACCAAAGCTCATAATCGGCAAATTCTTCTTTTCCGATATGATGATCAATCAATACCTTATCGGCCTTGCTTTCTCTCACCATAGATTCGAGTTTGTCTACTCTTTTCAAGGCGCAAAAATCAAGGGCAAAAATGATATCTGCTTCGGATATCAGGGTATTAATCTCATCGGATTTTGCATCCGTATATTGGATCACTTCATCCTGGCCATGGATCCAGTTTAAAAAAGCCGGATAATCGGTAGGAGAAATAATATTGACCTTATGTCCCATTTTCTTCATTAGCGACATGAGCGCCAGGCTCGAACCCAAGGCATCAGCATCGGGTTTTGTGTGCGGAAGAATTACAATGGACTTAGGATTTTGAAGTTGATGTTTTAACTCTTCTAAAGATCTCATAATTCAGAATCCTGTGGGATTCTTTTTTCAAGGCTGCAAATTTGGAATTTTTTTAACGTATTACCAATCTTATTGGTTCAGTGTGTAATAAATAGAATAAAAGTTTAGTTTTGCGCTCAAATTCAAAATAACAAAAAGAATGGCAGGAAATATCACATTTTCAATGATCAAGCCGGATGCTGTAGAA
The DNA here is from genome assembly GCA_965267555.1 of Cytophagales bacterium. GTDB lineage: Bacteria > Bacteroidota > Bacteroidia > Cytophagales > CCMP332 > CCMP332. Next base: position 333,858 of record OZ254083.1, read on the forward strand.
GCCGGTAATGCAGGTGCAATATTTAAAATAATCGAAGAGGCGGGATTTAGAATCGTGGCTTTGAAAAAAACAAAATTGAGTGCGGAAAGAGCTGGTGCTTTTTACGAAGTGCACAAGGAAAGACCATTCTACAAAGATCTCTGCGCATACATGTCAGGAGGGCCGATTTACGCATTTTTAGTGGAAAAAGACAATGCCGTAGCGGATTTCCGAAAAATCATTGGAGCCACAAATCCGGCAGAAGCAGCTGAGGGAACGATCAGAAAATTATTTGCAACATCAATTGAAGCCAATGCGATCCACGGATCGGATTCGGATGAAAATGCTAAAATTGAAGCGTCCTTCTTTTTCTCAAAAATGGAGATGTATTGAATTGATAATTTAAAATTGAAAAAAGAATAAACAATAAACAGAACGAAGGTTCGATAAGTGGCACGGTCCTTTATTCACAATCGTATTCTTTACTGTTTACTCTTTATTTCAAAAGCGCCATAATTGTTTAAATAAAGAATAAACAATAAACAATAAACAGAACGGCGGTTGGATAAGAGGCATTGTCCTCCATTCACAATCGTATTCTTTACTGTTTACTCTTTATTTCAAAAGCGCCATAATTGTTTAAATAAAGAATAAACAATAAACAGAACGGTGGTTCGATAAGGGGTCTAGTCCTTTATTCACAATCGTATTCTTTACTGTTTACTCTTTATTTCAAAAGTGCCATATCCCTTACGAGGATTCTTCTACGATCGAAGTTGATGATGTTCTTTTCTTTGAGCTCGTTTAATACGGTTGTGACGGTTTGTCTTGAAGTACCCGTAAGGTTGGCCATGTCCTGATGGGTAAGCGGATTCCGAATGAGTGTTTCAAAGCCGACTTTCTGACCTCGTTCTTCTCCCATTTCCTTAATAAAATCGACAATTCTGGTTCTTGCATCTTTAAATACCAGCGATTCCAGACGTCTTTCTATTTTTCTTAAGCGCAAGCCGATTATTTTTGTCAGTTTAATGCTCAGCTCCTTGTTATCGAGAAGAATAGATTCCATTTCCGACAGCGAAAGCGGACAAAGCTGGGTGTCATTTTCAATGGCCTGTGCAAAATCATTGCGTTTTTCCTCTCCGATAAGAGCCATTTCACCAAAGAGTTCTCCCGGTGTCAGTACCGCCTTGAGGATCTCCTTTCCGTCTTCGGAGTACGAACCTATTTTCACTTTTCCCTGATGGATAAAATAAATGGTATCCGAGGCATCATTTGGGAAATAGATGAACTCATTCTTTTTGTAAGACTTGGGTTTATATGCTTCAGAATCATTTGATTTTTTAGGGCAAAAGACATTGAAGAGATTGACATTCTCTAAAAACCAAAGTGAAGACTGATCCTGCATGCTATTAGATTAGTTCAAATTTATGTAAAAATTTTACTAAAGTCATTCATTGAAAAAAGAATGATGTTTTGAATCGATTATTGAATAATAAGAACCCCAATTGCAATCAATTAATTCAATACAAGGATTTACCGTTTTTTATCATTGATTTTGTCGTGGCCAATACGACAGCTCCTTTTTCATCCTCAAATCCCGTCACCAATACCTCCGACATAAAATCGGCGATCTGTTTGGGCTGGAAATTGCAAACACAGATGACCTGCATTCCCGGTAGTTCATCCAATGTGTAATTTTCAGTGATCTGTGCACTTGATTTTTTAATTCCAAGCTCACCCAAATCAAGCCAAAGTTTATAGGCAGGTTTATGCGCCTTTTCAAATGGTTCTGCTTTGGTAATCGTCCCGACCCTTATATCGACTTTTTCAAAATCCTTCCAATCGATGTATTCCATGCGCTTTATTTATTGTTATATTTCTGATATAAAATTAATAGAAATGAGATTTCATCGCGACAATACGCTGGCAGTTTTAATAGATGTTCAGGAACGCTTGTTTCCGCATATTAATAAACATGAAGAAATGGCCCGAAGAATAGGCATTATAATTCAGGGTCTCAAGGCTTTGAATGTTCCGATAATGGTGACAGAGCAATATGTGAAAGGCCTTGGAACTACTATTCCAGAACTGAATCCTTATATCACAGATATTGAGCGCCATGAAAAAATGAGCTTTTCATGTTGTGGAAGCGAATCGTTTTTAGACGAACTCATCCATTCTAAAAAGAAAGAGATCATTTTATTCGGAATTGAAGCCCATGTATGTGTTCTGCAAACTTTTCTCGATATGCAAAACCGTGGATTAAATGTGGTTGTCATTGAAGATTGTGTATCCTCAAGAAAACAATCCGACAAGGAAATTGCTATACATAGGATGAGACAGGAAGGGGCAAGAATTAGCAGCTCTGAATCAATTCTGTTTGAACTTTGTAAGGAAGCAGGCAGCGATACGTTTAAAGAAATTTCAAAATTGGTTAAATAAAAAAATTTGAAAGGATTTCAGTTTTCTAAATTTATTCCTCCAAAAAAAGCAGCAAATGCCAGCTTTGAAAGTCTGAATAAAATCTTTCAGCAATTGGTAGTTATGACAGGTGGCGATGTCAATGAAGCCCTGAACTGGCTGACACAACTCGACAAACAGTATAATCTGACCGATGAAAATTACGGGATTGGCGATTTCATCGAAGATCTCCGGAAAAAAGGATATATAGAAGATAATGAGGAAGGTGGTGGTATGAGGATAACCGCCAAATCCGAATTGGAAATTCGGCGTTCTGCCCTGGAAGAAATTTTTGGAAAACTAAAAAAGTCAGGAAAAGGGGATCACCGAACCAATGATACCGGGCCCACGGGTGAAATTACTCCTGATCTGAGAGATTATAAATTTGGCGATTCCATGGATCAGATTTCCATGACCGATTCCATTCGCAATGCACAAATCAATCACGGTATTGGAGATTTTATGATCACTGAGAATGATCTTCAGGTAGCCGAAAAAGAGTACAAAACCATCACTTCAACGGTCCTGATGATTGATATATCTCATTCCATGGTGCTCTATGGTGAAGACAGAATAACACCGGCTAAAAAAGTAGCCATGGCTTTGGCCGAATTGATGAAACAAAAGTACCCGAAAGACACTTTAGATATTATCGTTTTTGGCAATGATGCCTGGCAGATTCAGGTGAAGGATTTGCCTTATTTGCAAGTTGGTCCATATCATACCAATACAGTGGCAGGATTGGAATTGGCCATGGATATTCTCCGAAGAAGGAAAACAAGCAATAAGCAAATATTTATGATTACCGATGGCAAACCAACCTGTATAAAAGAAGGCCTGAGGTATTATAAAAACAGTTTTGGGCTTGACCAAAAAATTCTGAATAAGACTTTTAATCTTGCAAGACAATGCCGAAAATTAAAAATTCCAATTACAACATTTATGATTGCCTCAGACCCTTATTTGAAACAATTTGTTGAAGAATTTTCAACAGTAAACGGAGGCAAAGCTTATTATTCAAGTCTGAAAGGTTTGGGTCATATGATCTTTCAGGACTATCAAAAAAATCGAAGAAAGAAATTTTAATCAAAATTTATAATGCAGATTGATAATATTCCAAAGAAGGAATTGACCGCCATAGATACGCTCGGAGACTTAAAAGCCATTGGCTATGAAAGCGTTTCCATTAAAAATGAATTGAGAAATAACCTGATAAAAAAACTTCAAAATAAGGAGACTGTTTTTGAAGGCATTTACGGATATGACGATACAGTGATTCCCGATTTGCAAAGGGCAATTCTGGCAAGACATAATATCAATTTATTAGGCTTACGGGGGCAAGCTAAAACAAAAATGGCAAGATTGATGATCGCATTGCTCGATGAATATATGCCTGCAATTAAGGGGACTGAAATTCACGACGATCCATTAAACCCTATTTCAAGACAGGGTAGAGATTTAGTGTCGGAACATGGGGATCATACACCGATCGTCTGGATTCACAGAAATGAAAGATATACAGAAAAGCTCGCAACGCCGGATGTCACCGTTGCCGATCTGATTGGAGACGTGGATCCCATAAAAGCTGCCACTTTAAAATTGCCCTATTCGGATGAGCGGGTAATTCATTACGGGCTCATCCCCAGATCGCACAGAGGAATATTTGTAATTAATGAGCTGCCGGATTTACAGGCTAGAATTCAGGTGGCCTTATTCAACATTTTACAGGAAGGAGATATTCAGATTCGGGGTTTTAAATTGCGCTTGCCTTTAGACATTCAATTTGTATTCACTGCTAATCCCGAAGATTATACCAATCGGGGTAGTATCGTGACGCCTTTGAAGGATAGAATAGACTCGCAAATCATCACGCATTATCCCGAAGACATAGAAGTAGGGAAAAAGATTACAAGGCAGGAAGCAAGAATTCCGGAATCGGGTGAGAACATCCGAATTCCCGAGCTGGCTAAGGATATGATTGAGCAATTGGCATTTGAAGCTCGCCAAAGCGAATATATCGATGAAAAATCCGGTGTTTCTGCCCGACTGACCATTTCTGCCTACGAAAATCTTATAGCAACGGCAGAGCGAAGAATGTTGATCAACGGAGAAAAAAAATCTCAGATAAGAGTGGGCGATTTTATTGGGGTGATTCCTGCGATTACAGGTAAAGTCGAATTGGTTTACGAAGGAGAACAGGAAGGGGCAGGTGATGTGGCTTACAATATCATTGGGAAAACCATAAGAAAGTTATTTGTTCAGATTTTTCCCGATCCCGAACAATTCAGAAAAAGAAAAAGCGAGCGACCAAATCCATATGCCAAAGTGGTGGCCTGGTTTGGAGATGGCAATACGCTGGAAATGCTTACCGACACTTCGGACAAAGATTATGAAAAAGCGCTACATGCGGTACCTGAATTAAAAAAATTAGTAGCACAATACGCCAAAAAAACGGATAAGTCAGAATTAAATTTCTACATGGAATTCGCACTGCATGGTTTAGCAGAGTTTTCTTTGGTCAGCAAAAAGCAATTGGGCAAAGGTCTTCAATTTAAGGATCTTTTGAGTTCGATGCTCGGAGGACAGGGATTTGGGGAATTGGAAGATGATTTAGAATAATAGCACAAGGGAAAGACGGAAATATTGATTCTGTCCAAATCAGACTTTTTTCCTGAAAGGCTCATCCTCTTAGAATTGTAAAGTCCAATGCTGGGTTGAAATTCCAAAGTCGAGCTTTGGAATGAAGGCCAAAATGAAATCGTCTCTCCAAGACTTGATCTTGGAGTCTCTTGCAAAAAGATTCAGTTAATCCATACCTTCAATATCATTAAATAGATCATTCCACTTTGGATTAATAGAATTTATCAAATCTTCTTTCCAAGCCCTGGAATATGATTTAATACATTTTTCCCTTTTTATTGCTCCCTCAATTGAGTCAATAAACTCATGATAAATAAGTTTGGTGCATTTATATCTTTTGGTAAAAACAGAGCCTTCACCTGACTTATGCTGCCAAATTCGTGTATACAATTGTGATGTGACTCCCGTATATAAAGTGGTATTATTTACATTAGTGATAATGTAAACATAGCCTCCATAAGACTTCATGATTTAATCATAAAAAATTTCAATAATATCGAATTGTAGAATTATGTGAATATCTTCTATCAATTAGTAGGTTATGCTCTTTTTATCAGATTTCAAAGTTGATTTCACATCGAATGCGGAATCGAGATAACAAAGACAATAAAGCTAGAGATGAATGGACTTGTCGCTCCAATCACGCAATAAATGCGCGATTGATCTTGGAGTATCAAAGAGTTCTTTTAGGAATGTAAAGTCTAATGCTGAGTTGAGATTCCAAAGTCAAGCTTTGAAATGACGGCTAAAAAAAATCGTCTAACCAATCCCGCAATAAATGCGGGATTGATTTTGGAGTCTAAAGGAGTACTTTTAGAATTGTAAAGTCTAATGCTGAGTTGAGATTCCAAAGTCAAGCTTTGGAATGACGAAACTATTTGGGATAAGGAATGTATTGCCCCAATTTGATTTGCTTATTCTAAGATTTTGTAAATTGAAAGGACAGTAAGATTAATTGAAAGTTCAAAGTAAACATACCTTAAAATATCATTCGGGTGGTTTAGAGGAAAAACCCGATCTGCTTGCAATTGAAGAGCCTTTGGAAATCCGTATAAGCTTTTTACAGGGTGCCAAACGCATTGAAAAGCCTTTGTCGGTCACGATGAGAACGCCGGGTAATGATGAAGAGCTGAGCATGGGATTTCTTTTAACCGAAAACATTATCAGCAATCCGGAAGAAGTCATATCCATAAAACATTGCTTACAGGTGGCTCCGGATGAAGAGGGCAATGTAATAAGGGTCATACTTAAAGATGAGGTCAATATTGAATGGGAGAAATTACAAAGGCATTTTTACAGCTCATCAAGTTGTGGTGTTTGCGGAAAAAGTGCATTGGAAAATATTGCCTGTCAAATTCCAAAACGCAGCTTATTCAAAACCTCCATTAAGAAATCTTTTATCGATGCTTTAAGTGATAAGGTAAAAAATGCGCAGGAAGTATTTAATTATACCGGGGGATTGCATGCCGCCGCTATTTTTTCAGAAAAAGGCGAATTACTGGCATTGCGCGAAGACATAGGAAGACACAATGCGGTTGATAAAATTATAGGAATCGCTGCCACACAAAATTTCAATTCAGAGCAAAAACATTTTTTGTGGGTGAGTGGCAGAGCGGGCTTTGAACTTGTTCAAAAAGCCCTGATGGCCGGATTTAGATTGATGGTGGCGGTTGGAGCACCTTCGAGCCTCGCTGTGGATTTAGCTGTAGAGAATAAATTAATCCTGATTGGATTTTCCAGAAATGATCGATTCAATGTATATTCAGGTAGCGAATACCTGGAAATTTTATGAAACTGCGATTATTGGGTAATAAAATACGATTGCGTTTAAGCGAACCAGAGGTTTACGCTTTGGCAGAAGTTCACCAGGTGCAATCTGTTTTACCATTAAACCCCTTTGAAAAAGATAATTTTCATTATTCTATTCACAGCGATGCCAATACCTTATTTCCCAAAGCCACTTTTTTAAAAAATGAACTGCGTGTAGATCTTCCACTTATGGATGTTAAACAATGGGCAGGGTCAGATCAGGTGGGAATTGAAAATACAATAGTCAGCAATTCGGGGGAAGAAATAGTTATTCTGGTTGAAAAGGACTTCAAATGCTTGACCGATCGGAATGAGGATGAATCACATCTTTTTGACAATCCGGACAAAAACAAGAACTGCTAAAATTATATTTTAAGTCTTATTTATTAGTCGCAATTCATGGGGTGAGGTTTTTGGAATGCGTTGTATTAGTTTTCTGGCTTCGAGATCCAATTTGACCGTGACCATGTACCACAAAATTTTACCATCAAATTCATCTGCAATTTCTTCTTCTGCTTTATCACAAAGCGCCTCAAAACTTATTGTCTTTTCATTTTTGAGGGTATTAAGGATGAAATCGGCAATATAATCATAGCGTCTTTTTAGGATATTGACGCCTTTTTTGCCTTGTGGATGAAGCGTAACAATGGTTTCTTCTTTTCTCATATTTTAAATTAAACTATCAGCGTTCCGATTTCTTTTACATAAATAATAGTGCCACAAATAAAAACTGGCAAGACTTCTATAAGGCTTCCATTTTTCGCCGTATTCCAGGATTTCTTCCTGACTTTCCAATCCTTTCAATTCCTTTATGGTATTGACTATGGCCACATCACCGATTGGCATGATGTCTTTAAACTGAAGACAAAACATAAGATAAACTTCTGTGGTCCAGTTTCCGATTCCTTTAATAGCGGTGAGCTTATCTCTGATCTCTTTTTCAGAAATTCTATCCAATTCATCTAAATCAAGCGTTTTTTCCAGTATGGCATTTGAAAGGTTTTTGAGATAAGAGGCTTTTTGTCTGCTGATCTGTGCATTTCTCATTTCCTGATTACTTAAAGCAAGAATGGCTTGAGGTGAGAATTCTGAAACTATGGAATCCAATTTTTTAAAATGAGCTCTGGCAGATTCCAGACTGACCTGTTGTTCTAGTATTATTTGACACAGGGTTTTAAAACCGGCCTTTCTTTGCCAATTCGGAGGCGAACCGTATTGCTCATGAATGCTTATAAACAGAGGATCAGTTTTTTGCAATTCGGCTAGATCAATATCGTTGACAATGTTTTTTGGCATGTAGCATTTTTGCATAAATGGCTTCAACAACCATTAATACATCGTTCCATCGGTTTAAATAAAGCAATAAATATAAAAATGAATTGGAATGATAATTCTAAATGATTTAACTTTATAGACGCTTCGAAAATAAAAATGCCAAGATCCAAAGCTTTTGATAAGACTAAAGTCCTGAATAAGGCCAAATTAATTTTTTGGAAAAAAGGTTACCACGCCACATCCATGCAGGACCTGGTTGATCATTTGGGTATAAATCGCGCAAGCATTTACGATACTTTTGGCAATAAATGGGGGCTGTTCAAAATGGCTTTTGAGTTATATATTTTTGAATACACAGAAAAATTAAACGATAGCTTGGATACCGAACTGGAACCCAAAGATTCATTGCGTCGATTCTTTGAAAATGCCATTGATGAATCAGCAAAAGATAAGGATAAGAAAGGCTGTTTTATTGTAAATACAATTGCTGAGCTAATCCCGGGAGAAAAAGAACTTGAGCAATTACTGGATGATACAAGAAGCTTGATTCAAAATCACTTTCAGGAATTTATCAAGAGAGGACAGGAACATGGCAAAATCCCAAAAGAAAAGGACCCCAAAGCCATTGCATTTATTTTATATTCCTATTACAATGGCCTTAAAGTCCTTGTTAAAACCAATCCCGGAAATGCCCTTTTAAAAAAATCCCTAAAAGAGTTTTTGAATATTCTCGATTAGCAACATCCCGATCCGGGTTCACAACAGGCCTCTTCTGGAAGCGCTTTACTTTTTATATTTGATTTAGGCTTCCCACCAGGTTTTTCAGCATAAACACTGATGCTATAAATTCCACTTCCACCTTGATTAAATTGGGCCATTTCAGTTTCATTCAAATACTTGCTTAAAATATCATTTGGAATTTCAATCGAATTTTCCTTCTGAATAATGATATTTTTGAAATCGGCCTCATCAATAAATTGCAGATAATCATCTTTCTGAATGGCGCCGGCCACGCAACCGGCATACATTTCCGCATCTTCTTTTAAAGACTCTGGCAGTTCACCCACCAATACAATATCCGAGATGCTAAAATGTCCTCCAGGTTTTAGCGTTCTAAAAATTTCGGCGATCACCTTTTGCTTATTGGGCACTAGGTTCAAAACACAATTACTTACGATAACATCGGCGACATTATCATTTACCGGCATGTTGTCGATATCACCTTCCCTGAATTCAACATTGTTAAATTCCAGTTTTTCGGCATTCAACCTGGCTCTGTCAATCATTTCTCTTGTGAAATCAATGCCAATGACCTTACCCTCTGGTCCTGTTTCATGCCTTGCCACAAAACAGTCATTTCCTGCCCCCGAACCCAGATCGATGACCGTATCACCTTTATTTATTTTTGCAAATTGGGTGGGCAAACCACAACCAAGCCCCAAATCAGCTTCTGAAGCATAGCCCTCCAATTGATTATAGTCTTCAGACATTATATTATAAACCTCCTTTGAAGTTACAGTTGCTCCACAACAGGAAGCTTTGTTGACTTCAATCTCCTGTGTGGCAATTTTTGAATATTTGTCTCTTACGATTTGCTTAAGTTCCTCTGTGTTTTTCATATTATTTGATTTATTGCAATATAGCGATGATAAATATTAAATTTTTTTAGCAACAATTGGGTATATCACATTCAAATCGCTCAAAAATTTGATTGAACTGATTTTTAATTTCCTTCCACCTGGCATGATTAATACAATAATTCATTTTTACCCCTTCTACAGTACCCTGAATAATTCCAATATCCTTGAGCTCTCGCAGGTGTTGAGAAATGGTAGCTTGCGCCAGCCCCAGCTCATTAACCAGATCTCCATTGATACAGGCATTGGTTTTTAAGAGATGTTCGATGATCGCCACTCTGGCAGGATGGGAAAATGCCTTGGCCGCCAGTGCGATATCATTTTGAGATTGAGTAAATAATTGAGCTTTTGTGATTCCCATTGTTAAAAGTTACATCGCAATATTACGATTAATAATTAAGAAATAAAAATTTATCTAATTTCCTTTCTGCGACAAGTGCGGGTTTATTCTCTCCTTCGAGGAGGAATCGCTTGAAATGACGATTGTATTTTAGCATTAAACCCCATTCCACCGTCACTCCAAGACGGAAGCGTAGCGCGAGATCTTGGAGTCTATTCAATAAGAAAATTCTCAAATTATTATAAGCCTGATGTTTCAATTGTAGTCCAGGCCTTATCAATTTCCTTGTCAAAGAGAACTTGCGCTTTTCCTGAAGATGCTTGAATGCTGTACAACCACTTTTTCTGCATGGGACTCAAATAAATCTCAGCATTTAGCTTTCTGCCTAATGCCGAATTGATTTTGGTCTTTTGTAAATCACTCAATGGCAAATATTTGTAATTTGAATGTTGCAGATAATAATGCAAATCCCCTGTGGCCAATTTAAAACCTGCCGTTTCCCCGACTTTTTCCATAGCATTTTTATTTGCAAATGCCTCCAATGTCTGATCATCTACTTTTTGCGGATTGTAAGTAACTTTTACACTTTCTGAAGTGCCAATAAAACCGGATTCTGTATTGAGCACACCTGTGACAGAACCCAATTGCTTTTCTCCTGACCAAAAACAATACATTTTATAATAAGCCTCCTTTTTATTGCTTTGTATATCAGCGCTAAGTTCTTCGTCTAAGAGTTCGAGGTAGGTGGGTATGGATTTTCCGGATTTATTTAATGCCGAAATCAAACCGGAGCTCAAACCTTTAGCCGAATAGTCGCTGGCGATCCTATTTATAATGTCTTCTCCTTTTTCATCTACTACTCTCACCACCGGATTATTCCAGCTGGGTTCATTGTATTTCTTCAATATCTCTGCATCTTTTCCGGCTTTATTATTATAAATGGCCAATGGAATAAATTCATTTTCGATGGCTTCTACCATTAAAGGATGGCTAAGCACATTATGGCCATAATTTCGACAGGTCGCACAACCGGGTACTTCCTGAAATAGGATCAATACCGGTTTATCGGCCGCTTTAGCTTTGGAAATAGCGAGATCATAATTTCGCAACCATTCGACCTTACCCAGTTCTTCTGGATTTCCGGCAAAAATCATTAATGAAGTAAAAAGAAAGATGCTCAGTAAGACCATTGAATTTCGCATAAAATAAATTTATGGAAATGATTCGATTATGATTGTCATCTTTACGCCATTTTAAAACTTCAAATGTTTCACGGTCTCAGCGCGATGAATCAATTTATTCAGCGACTCAATGCCTATTTCCAAATGAGTTCTGACATATTGTGCGCTCACTTTTTTGTCACTCTCATCTGTTTTAACACCCTCGGGGATCATTGGGATATCCGATACTAATAGCAGAGCGCCAACCGGAATTTCATTGGAGAAAGCAACAGTGAAGATGGTCGCCGTTTCCATGTCTATAGCCATAGCTCTCAACTTTTTAAGATATTTCTTAAACCCCTTATCGTGTTCCCAGATTCTTCTGTTTGTGGTATATACGGTACCGGTCCAATAGTCCTGCCCGAACTCGCGTATCGCTGTTGATATCACTTTTTGCAATGCAAAAGCAGGTAATGCCGGTACTTCGCTTGGCATATAATCATTGCTGGTACCCTCTCCTCTAATGGCGGCAATGGGTAAAATAAGATCACCCACCTGATTTTTCTTTTTTAGGCCACCGCATTTACCAAGGAATAAAACGGCTTTGGGATTGATAGCCTTAAGAAGATCGATCACTGTTGCGGCATTGGCACTTCCCATACCGAAATTGATAATTGAAATTTCCCCGGCGGTAGCGCACTGCATACTGCTGCCCGTGCCTTTTAGTTCGACCTGGTGTATTTCACAAAAAAGTTCGACATAATTCAAAAAGTTGGTCAGGAGTATATAGCGGCCAAAAAATTCAAGTGGCTGCCCCGTATATCGCGGGAGCCAGTTTGTAATGATTTCATCTTTTGTTTTCATCGATTTTCCAAACAGAGAGTGTTATCACAAATATCACCATTTAAAATTCGCTTTTCCAAAAAATGTATCGTATCAGATGCACATCAAAAAAAAACCCTTGCAAAAGCACGATGCAAGGGTCTCAACCCAAAATATAATTTTGGGTACACCAAAATGAAAAATCAACTACCGCAAGCTTCGCATTCATCGGGATTATCCAATGAACAAGACATATCTGCCTGATTTTGCGCCATCACTTCCTCTTTAGTCGCCATGGGCTTATTGAGGGATTTTTTATCTACCGTAAATTTGATGGCATCAGTGGCCGCCTTGGTTCTCAGATAATACATACCTGTTTTTAATCCTTTTTGCCAAGCATAAAAATGCATAGAGGTCAGCTTACCAAAATTCGGGTTCTGCATATGGATGTTCAAGCTCTGACTTTGGCAGATATAAGCACCCCTGTCTGCAGCCATGTCGATGATGGTTTTCTGACTGATTTCCCAAACTGTTTTGTACAAATCTTTTATTTCCTGAGGAATTCTTGAGATCTTTTGCACAGAACCATTTTCAGAAATAAGCTCATTCTTCATTTCTTCATTCCACAAACCTGCTTTAATCAAATCTCTCATCAGGTGTTTATTGACCACAACAAATTCACCGGAAAGCACTCTTCTTAAATACAGGTTGCTGGTATAGGGCTCAAAGGCCTCACAATTGCCAAGAATTTGAGCTGTGCTGGCCGTTGGCATAGGTGCTAATAGAAGGGAATTTCTGACACCGTGTTTTTTCACTTCTCTTTTCAGACTTTCCCAATCCCATCTTCCGGAATCCGGGCTCACACCCCACATATCAAATTGGAATATTCCTTTTGAAACCGGAGAGCCTTTAAATGTTTCATATGGACCTTCTTTGATGGCCATATCCTTGGAAGAAGTCATGGCAGCGAAATAAATGGTTTCAAATATTTCCCTGTTTAATTTTTTCGCTTCTTCGCTTTCAAATGGATACTTCATTAAAATGAAAGTATCGGCTAATCCCTGTACACCCAATCCTATCGGGCGATGACGCATGTTGGAATTTCGCGCCTCTTCCACAGGATAATAATTAACATCGATGACTTTATTGAGATTCTTTGTAACGGTATAAACGACTTCATAAAGTCTTTGATGATCAAAAGTGCCATCTTCCCGGATGTATTTTGGAAGGGCAATGGAAGCCAAATTACAAACAGCCACCTCATCGGGAGCGGTATATTCAATTATTTCAGTGCAAAGGTTGGATGAGCGAATGGTACCCAAATTCTTTTGATTGGATTTGTTATTCGCAGCATCTTTAAAAAGCATGTAAGGCGTACCTGTTTCGGTTTGCGATTCCAAAATGGCAAACCACAATTCCTGTGCTCTTATTTGCTTTCTGTATTTCCCTTCGCGCTCGTATTTTTCAAAGAGTTTTTCAAATTCCTCGCCGTAGCTATCAGCAAGTCCCGGTGCTTCATTGGGATCAAACAAAGACCATACATCATCGTCCTGAACACGTTTCATAAATAAATCAGGCACCCAAAGCGCATAGAAGAGGTCTCTTGCTCTCATTTCTTCTTTCCCGTGATTCTTTTTTAGCTCGAGAAACTCGAATACATCAGAATGCCAGGGTTCGAGATAAATGGCAAAGCTGCCTTTTCTCTTTCCACCTCCCTGGTCTACATAACGCGCGGTCATATCAAAATTTCTGAGCATCGGTACGATACCATTTGAGGTTCCGTTTGTACCCCTGATATAACTTCCTTTTCCCCTCACATGGTGAATGCTCAGACCAATTCCACCGGCTGACTGTGATATTTTTGCACATTGCTTTAATGTGTCATAAATACCGTCAATGCTGTCATCTTTCATGGTCAAAAGAAAACAGCTCGACAATTGCGGTTTCGGTGTACCGGCATTAAACAAAGTCGGGGTGGCATGTGTAAACCACTTCTCTGATAACAAATTATAGGTTTCGATAGCAGCATCCAGATCATCGCCGTGGATACCAATAGAAACTCTCATGAGCATGTGTTGTGGTCTTTCCACAATTTCTCCATCGAGTTTCATCAGGTAAGATCTTTCCAGTGTTTTAAAGCCGAAAAAATCGTAAGTAAAATCCCTTTCATAATCAATGGCTGCATCGAGTTTTGCGGCATTGTCTTTGATTATTTTGTAGGTTTCTTTAGAAAGAAGAGGTGCATTGTCTCCGGTTTTCGGATCGACATAGGAATACATTCTCTTCATTGTGTTGGAAAAGGAAGAAGAAGTTCGTTTGTGAAGATTAGACACTTCAATTCTCGCTGCAAGTTTGGCATAATCGGGATGTCTTACAGTCATTGAAGCGGCCGTTTCTGCAGCCAGACGGTCTAATTGCTCGGTTGTTACGCCATCGTATAATCCGTCGATTACTTTTTTAGCAATTTCAATGGGTTTGATATAATCCATATCAAGGCCATTGCAAAGCTTTTCAATTCGGGTGGTGATTTTGTCGAAGCGGACAGACTCTCGTCTTCCATCTCTTTTGATTACTAACATGTTATATTTTTAATAAATTTCTCTCAAATACATCAAAAATCTTCATCCATGGTGAAGTTGAAGCCTTTTTTGTCATTATCCATAACGCCGGCTTTCTGATATTCGGCAACTCTTTTCTCAAAGAAATTGGTTTTTCCCTGAAGCGAAATCATTTCCATAAAATCGAATGGATTTTTTGAATTGAATTCTTTCTCGCAGTTCAGTTCCGATAGCAACCTGTCGGCAACAAACTCAATGTATTGTTTCATCAATCTTGAGTTCATTCCTATTAAATCCACTGGCAGTGAATCTGTAATAAATTCTTTCTCGATTTCAACTGCATCAAGAATTATTTTTCTCAACTTTTCCTCGGGCATTTTATGCTCTATATAATTGTTGTAGAGCAGGCATGCAAAATCGCAGTGCAGGCCTTCATCTCTGGAGATGAGTTCGTTTGAAAAACTCAAACCGGGCATTAAACCTCGTTTCTTCATCCAGAAAATGGAGCAAAAGCTACCGGAGAAAAATATACCTTCTACAGCGGCAAATGCAATTAGTCTTTCTTTAAAATCGCCATTATCGATCCATCGCAATGCCCAGTCGGCTTTTTTCTTAACCGCCGGCACGGTTTCAATTGCATTTAAAAGATGGTCTTTTTCTTTGGGGTCTTTGATATAGGTATCAATTAATAAAGAATAAGTTTCGGAATGGATGTTTTCCATCATGATCTGAAAACCGTAAAAGCATTTCGCTTCGGGAAACTGAACTTCGTGGAGGAAGTGCTCCGCAAGATTTTCATTGACAATACCGTCGCTGGCCGCAAAGAATGCAAGAACATGAGAAAGGAAGTGTCTTTCGCCATCGTTGAGATTGTTCCAGTCTACAAGGTCCTGGTTCAAATCAATTTCTTCAGCCGTCCAGAAACTCGCCTCCTCTTTTTTATACATCTCCCATATGTCGTGATACTTGATGGGAAATAAAACAAAACGTTTTTTGTCTTCTTTTAGTAGGAGTTCTTCGTGCTTTTCCATTTGGCGTTAGGGTTCTAGTTAAAAAATTTTTAAAAAAAAGGTCTCCTTTAGCCGGTTTCCTGCTTTAAGTCCCCCGCTTAACGATTCCTTAATAAAATGTGCTTGATTTTTTAATCAGGTGCCTACAAATATTGTAAAAGCCCGACATAAGTCAAAGATAATAAAGCAAAAAAACTTTTAACAACTTTTCCACATAGATAAATGTGGATAACTACCTTAAACTATTGTATATCAAATAAATAAAAATGTTAATTAAATTTAAACTTCTTATAATACAATGTGTATAAGCCAGGTAAAATTTATCCACATATCCACATCACTTATAAATCATTGCGGGTGCTTGTCTATTTATAAGTATAGGATTATCTTTGCACTCCATTTTTGAAAAAAGATACCTAATGTACGCAATTGTTGATATCTCCGGTAAGCAATTCAAGGTTGAAAAAGACCAAAAGATTTATGCCCCTCTTCTGAAGGGAAAAGAAGGCGATAAAGTTGAATTCGACAAAGTCATGCTTATCGATGATAAGGGAAAAATAAAAGTTGGTGCACCCACTGTAAAGGGCGCCAAAGTTTCAGGTAAAATTCTGGAACATGTTAAAGGAGATAAAGTGATCGTTTTTAAGAAAAAGAGAAGAAAAGGATACAAAGTGAAAAACGGACACAGACAGGATTATACTCAGATATTAATAGAAAACATTAAATAAGATAAACCATGGCACATAAAAAAGGAGCCGGAAGTACTAGGAACGGAAGAGATTCGGAAAGTAAACGTCTCGGCGTAAAAATCTACGGTGGTCAGGAAGCGATAGCAGGAAATATCATTGTACGCCAGAGAGGAACCAAACATCACCCAGGTGAAAATGTAGGTCTCGGAAAAGATCATACCTTATTTGCGTTGGCAGATGGTACTGTAGAGTTCAAAGTTTCAGGACTGAAGAAAAAATCAATTGTTTCTGTCCTTCCAAATGGAGCAAAAGCGAAATAATTAGAATTTAATTATCCACAAAATTGAGAAGCCCGATTGTTGAAAAGCGATTGGGCTTTTTTTTATTACGAATTACAAATTAAGAATAATTAGAAGTGTCATTCTTTGAATTGGTATTTGATCGCAAGTCATTGCTTTTTGATAAATATTAAACAGAACGGAATAATGAATAGAGAGTACGGAGTATCTAAGACTGAGGTCGTGTTTTCAATTTCTTCTCCATACAAAGCGATCGCCTTTCTCCAATCCGTAGAGATCGCAAAAACCGGCTACCACTTCTACGACATACAAAGCGGGATCGTAGGATAAAACGGGGTCTTCAGAATAGGGGCGCGTATTTTTCTGTATCGTGACAATATTCCCCTCTTTATCAGCAAAAATGATATCCAGGGATATATAGGTATTCTTCATCCAGAAACTTCTGGGTTCTTCTTTTTCAAATAAGAATAACATGGCCTGGGAATCGCTCATTCTTGCCCTGTACATAAGCCCCTGCGCTCTTTTTTCTTCTGTATCGGCAATTTCCAATTCCATTTTGCGAATGGTATCACCTTCGTTTGATATAAATATCAATTGACCTTGTTTTTTAAAGGGTACCTCATAGCGCTCACCGGATGATTCGATCCTCGATTTCTTTTCTGAACAGGCATTGAAGAGTTGAAATAAAACAAGTATTAAAACAAGCTTTAAAAAATGATATTTCATGCTTTCTGTATTGATTTTGTAAAAATAGAAAGCATTCATTAATACTTGGGTTTATTTTGCTTGATTTGATTTTATATTTTTGCGCCTTCTAAAAAATAACAATGAAATTATTCAATATTATTCTTGCCCTTTTCTTATTGGTCGCCTGCTCAAATGAAAAATCTAAAGAAGAGATAAAGGACCCCGGAAAAATAGATGACAGCACGGCCATTGTGGACCTGGCCTACCCACAGGAAAAGCATTTTAAAAATTTGCGACAGCTGACTTTTGGCGGTGATAATGCCGAAGCCTATTTCAGCTATGATAATAAGAAATTGGTCTTCCAAAGTAATTATGGACAATGGGGCGTCTCATGTGACCAGATTTTTATGATGGATATTGCTGAGGGCGCAGAGAAAAAAGCACCAATGCTGAGTACAGGTCTGGGTAGAACTACATGCTCCTATTTTTATCCGGATGGACAACACATTCTTTATGGCTCGACACATTTGGGAGGCGATTCATGTCCGGAAGCACCTCCTTTTATGGAAGGAAAATACGTTTGGCCCATTTACGATTCCTACGATATTTTTAAATCAGACCTCAATGGCAATATAGTTGAACAATTGACAGACGAACCCGGTTACGATGCCGAGGCTATCATTTCACCGGATGGAACAAAAATGGTTTTCACCTCAACAAGGTCAGGAGATCTTGAACTTTGGACCATGAATACGGATGGATCGGATCTCATGCAGGTCACCGATGAACTGGGCTATGACGGTGGAGCATTTTTTTCTCCCGACAGCAAAAAACTGGTATTCAGAGCATCAAGGCCACAGGCAGGCGAAGAAGCTGAAACCTATAAATCTCTTCTGAAAAGGGGTTTTGTGCAACCAACTAATCTTGAAATATTCACCTGTGATACAGATGGCTCAAACATGAAACAAATCACGAATTTGGGAAAGGCCAATTGGGCGCCCTTTTTTCATCCGGGTGGCGAAAAAATCATCTTTGCATCGAATCACAAATCTGAGTCGGGCAGACAATTCAATTTATTCATGACAGACCTCAATGGAGAGAAGGTGGAGCAAATAACCTTTGATCCCGTATTTGATGCATTCCCAATGTTTTCATTCGATGGAAAACATCTTGTATTTTCGTCCAATAGAAACAATGGAGGCGGCCGTGATACCAATGTGTTTTTGGCCGAATGGATAGACTAAAAATTATGAAAAAATATCTCGCAATTGTGCTCATTGCAAGTGCATGCAGCACCTCTGAAAATCCCAAACGAATTAAAGCCAATTTTCAAAGGCATATAGAATATCTCGCTTCCGATGAATTAAAAGGAAGAGAAACAGGGACCGAAGGTGAAAGAATGGCCGCAGACTATATCGCCAATGAATTTAAGGTCGCCGGCATTGAAGCCAAGGGCAGCGATGGTTATTATCAGGAATTCGAATTTTTAAGTGGCAAAACATTTGGTGAAAACCACTTCAAGCACAATGGCGAAGAAATCCAAAAAGATAAAGACTACTTTGTCATGAATTTTTCGGGAAACGGAGCTGTAAGGTCCGAATTGAGAATTGCGGGTTTCGGAATCCAGGCAGAAGAATTAGGACTGGATGAATACAAGGCGCTGAGAAAACCCGAAGGCAAGGTCTTTTTAATTGATGTTTCATCACCCGATGGCATCCACCCGCACTCAAAGTACAAGGCCTATCACGATTTGAGAAACAGGGTGCGCACAGCAAAAGAAAATGGAGCGGTGGCAGTTATTTTTTACAATCCTGGAGAATTGGCAAATGATCCTAGAAAAAACTACGCCAGAAAAATGGAAAGGCTGGATATACCCGTGGTTTTTTATTCCGGTGAAAAAGAATTTAAAAACGGCGATTCGGTCAGCATTAAGGTGGAAATGGAAGACGAGTACAAAAGCGGCAAAAATGTCATTGCCTATATTGATAATAATGCATCCGGTACTGTTGTTATCGGTGCACATTACGATCATTTGGGAATGGGCGATGAGGGCTCTTTGTACCGGGGAGAAAGCGAAGCCATTCACAATGGTGCCGACGACAATGCCAGTGGTACGGCCATTTTACTTGAATTGGCAAGAACCATCCAGAAGTCTCGAAATCGCAATCAGAACTTTCTTTTCATAGCATTTTCCGGTGAAGAAAAAGGCCTTCTCGGTTCCGCACATTTTACCGATGATCCATCCATCGAATTGAGTAATGTAAATTATATGATCAATATGGACATGGTAGGTCGTCTGGATTCTACCGGAACTCTCACTGTATTTGGAATTGGCACTTCTCCGATTTGGGATTCACTGGTCGACTTAGAGTCCATAGCCGGACCTCTTAATATTGTGGAAAAACCCGATGGCGTTGGCCCTTCCGATCACACCTCTTTTTATCTTGAAGATATTCCTGTATTACACTTATTCACCGGTGCGCATTCCGATTATCACAAGCCAAGCGATGATTTTGATAAAATCAATTACGATGGGATGTACGAAGTTTATTCATATGTGATGAATTTGGTATCTGCGGTAAAAGATCAAAAGCTTGAATTCACAAAAACCAAGGAAAGTGACAATCAGCAGGCGCCAAGATTTTCGGTTACCCTGGGTGTTGTGCCCGATTATACATTTAGCGGTAAAGGCATGCGCATAGACGGCATCACAAACGGACGCCCTGCTGATAATGCCGGACTTCTCAAAGGTGATATAGTTATCCGAATGGGTGAAAACGAAGTGACCGACATGATGGCCTATATGAATGCCCTGTCTATGTTTAAAAAAGGAGATACCACAAGGGTCTCGGTAAAAAGAGGTTCTGAGGAAGTTAGTGTTGAAGTGGTATTTTAGTCTGATTGGCAATTGCCTAGCGATTCTAATACTTCATCTTTCTCATACAGACCGGCCTCATTAGACCATGCATTTAAGATATAAGTGCTTATCTGGGCAATCTCATCTTCTATGAGGTCGGGGTTAGCCGGCATCACTTGGTTATACCGAATTCCATTTACAGTTATTTCACCGGCCTGGCCATTTCGAATTATACAGGCCAGTATATCTCTGTTTTCAAGCAGATAATCAGAAGAATCCAATGGTGGATAGAGTTTGCCTAGCCCTTGACCCTTTGTGCCATGACAATGCTGACAGCGCTGAATGTAAATCTGCTTGCCGATCGACATGTATTTTCTGAATTTAATCTCTTTTTGATCCTGGCAGGAAGGAATGGAAATAGCGATAATAAAAATTGTCGCCGATAGAATTATGAATAAGTAAAATCGATTATGATCCATCGTATTCTGACAAAAGAATATCCATGTCCTCCATTAATTGATCCACATCTTTTTCGATGGTCCCATCGTAATAACCCCGAATTCTTTTTTCTTTATCAACGAGTATAAAGGCCCCGCTGTGCAACAATCCTCCCGGAGCCAGTGAATCGGGTTTGGCAGAAACCAAATATCCTTTTTGCGCTACCTTAAAAATAGAATCCATATCACCGGTAAGGAATGTCCAGTAATTAGTATTTATCTCCAGCCTCTCGGCATAATCCCTAAGCACTTCTACCGTATCATGTGTTGGGTCTATGCTGTGTGAGACAATATGTACTTCATCATTGCCCTTGTATTTCTCATGAACCCGAAGCATTTGGGTTTTCATGATCGGACAAATACTTGGGCAGGTTGTAAAGAAAAAGTCGGCGACATAAATTTTACCCTCAAGATCTTCCGGCGTAAATGAATTCCCATCCTGATTTATAAATTTAAAATCGGGAATGGTGGTATAAATTGTATCTGTTTGCTCTTTGCCATTTACAATTTTTACATCAAACTGTCGGGGTCCCATGATGGGAAGCCTTTTTTCCTGATTGCAAGCCATTGCGATCATAAGCAATGAAAGTGCTATATACCTTTTCATACTTTAATAACTTTAATGTCTGAATTGTTTAAAGACTGTCTAATTCTGATAGTCTGTCTTCGGCTTCGGGAATGATCTGGAAGGTTTGGTCTTTGACCTTTTCCATGATGTCAATTTGTGATTCGTAATATTGGATAATATTATTAAGACTTACACTGTCAGCCGGTTTTTCAAAATTGTACATCCAATCGCGCATTCCAATAATGGCTGTATCCATAGCATTGACGGTATTCTGAATGCCTAATACCTTAGCCGAGTCAAGTTCCAGGGAATCTATTTTTAGATTTATTTTCTTTTTGAGTTTTTCAAGGACCAGAGTTTGAGGCATCACTTCATCGTGTATTCTCATGACTTCTTTTAACAGTGAATCTGCTTTGGGTTTGAGCTCTTGTCCGGAATCGGATTGCCCTGTGTTTTCACAGGAAAAAATCAAAATACTCAGCAGTAAAATTAGGGTTGTGTTTTTCATGGTATTGATTAAAGATTATTTAAAATAAAGTTGCGCATAAGTGTATGCACATGAACCTGGGCACCCCCTGTATTAATACTGTGGCTACTACCCGGATAATAAAATGAATCAAATTGTTTTCCCAATTTGATGAGCTTTTCCTGAAGCTCCACTGCATTTTGAAAATGGACATTGTCATCGGCAGTGCCATGTATGAGTAAATATTTTCCTTTAAGACCGTCGGCAAAATTAATGGGCGAATTATCATCGTAGCCCGAGGCATTGTCCTTTGGCCTTTGCATATATCTCTCGGTATATATATTGTCATAAAATCGCCAATTTGTAACCGGGGCTACGGCGATGGCCAATTTGAACACATCGTTGCCTTTAAATAAACAGGAAGTCGACATAAAGCCTCCGTAGCTCCATCCCCAAATTCCAATTCTCTTTTCATCGATATAGGATTTTTCACCTAGTTTTCTGGCGATCTCTATTTGATCTATCGTTTCGTATTTTCCTAATTCTTT
Source organism: Cytophagales bacterium (assembly GCA_965267555.1). Taxonomy (GTDB): domain Bacteria; phylum Bacteroidota; class Bacteroidia; order Cytophagales; family CCMP332; genus CCMP332. Next base: position 356,159 of record OZ254083.1, read on the forward strand.
ATAGGTTATCTTTTTAAACTTCGTTCCCCTGCCTCCTGTGCCGCGGTTGTCAAAACAAGCAACAATATATCCATTTTGGACCAGCATTTTATTGTAGAGTTCTCTTGAGCTACCATCCCAATTTTTGGTCACTTCCTGATCACCCGGCCCGCCGTATAAAAACATCATCAAGGGGTAACTTTTAGTAGAATCAAAATTGCTCGGTTTCATTATATAACCATATAGTTCGACCGAATCGAAAATATTCATGCTGATAAAATCTTTGTCAATCCAATCAAATGAATCCATTGTTTTTTTAGCAATTGCGTTGTCTTCCAATACCTTGACCAGTTTGCCCGCAGAAGTGTGCAAACTGTACTTTGGCGGCATACCCGGTTTTGAATAATTGTCAATATAAAATGCACAATCATCACTCATATCGATACTGTGCCAGCTTTCACCACGGCTCAATTTTGTTTTGCCTTTGCCATTAAAACCAATGGCGTAAAATTGTCTTTCAAGATGACTGTCTTCGGTGGAAGTGAAGTATAATGTTTTCGATTTTTCATCGATTCCGATGAGTTCATCTACTTCCCATTTGCCTTTTGTGATGGCGTCCAAAGATTTCTTTTCGGTATTGTAAATCCAAAAATGTTTATAACCGCTTTGCTCAGAAGAATAGATAAACTCTTTTCCGTTTTCCAGATAATAAAGATCATCACAAAAATTAATGTCAAAATACTGCTTATGTCTTTCGAGCAATTCGATCTGCGACATACCGCTGTTGGCTCCGATATGAACTATTTCAAAGATTTGTTGCAAACGGTCAAGTCGGATCAGCGACAGAATATCGTTGTTGGCCGTCCATTGCATTCTGGGGATATAAAAATCCACTCGGCCATCCATGCTGGCTTTTACCTTCGACTTGTTTTTCAAATGATAGATATAAATGGAAATATCGGAGTTCTTCTCCCCTGCCTTTGGATATTTAAACACATAATCACTTGGGTAAAGGCTGTCCCATAATTGCATATTATACCTGGGTACTTCCGATTCATCAAATTCATAATATGCAATTTTATCTCCCTTGGGAGACCATTCAAATGCCTTCACAAAAGCAAATTCCTCCTCATAAACCCAATCGGTGGTACCATTTATAATTTTGTTTTTTTGGCCATTCGTGGTTATCTGTATTTCCTCACCTGTCGCCAGGTCTTTATAAAAAAGATTGTTGTTTCTGGCAAAAGCAACCTTGCTTCCGTCAGGAGAAAATGTGGCATATTGTTGTGCGCCCTTATCGGATAGCTCCATGAGCTTTTTCTTTTCTATATCATAGATGTAATATTCAGCTGTATAGGAACGGCGATAAATTTTTTTCTTTTTCGTTTCGAGAAGAATCTGACTTTCATCGGAACTCAAAGAATAATCATTAATCCTGATTCGGTGTTGGTCTCCATCGAAAAGGGTGGCTTCTTCCTCTCCGGAGCTTGTATTATACCGAATGATTTTGTTGTTCAACTTCGAGGTATAATTTTTCCCGTCTTTCATCCAGTTTATTGAAGTGACCCTTTTTATCTGTATAGCAGGACTGACAAAAATATTCTCGGGATCAAATTGCTTTTTTTGTCCTTGAGATGGTAGGGTGAAGCAAATTAATATTGTAATAAGTAAATATATCGGCTTGGTATATCGCATTTTTGAATGAATTGAAGGCGCAAATTTAAGAAATAGATTCTTGCAATTAGAGATATAAAAATTTCATTTAAATACAGCTTAAAATTAAGCTCAGATTGCTAAAACATCTTAAAAAGTTTATATTTGCAGCCCTTTTGAAATGAAACAAAATTAAATTTAATATCAATATGAAAAAGTTAATGAATTACATGTTATCTATGCTTGCGATTGCAGGTGTATTATTTTTATCATCTTGTGGTGATGACGAAGAAGATCCGGCACCAAAAGGCGCTGTTGTTGGTCTTATTGCCACTGATTCCTCTGTTTCCGGTGATGTAACACTTACAGTTGGTTCATCTTTTGGAATCCTTGTATCGGCCTCTAAAGGTGACAGAAACATGGATACCTGGTCTATCTTGAGAGACGGTATTGCACTTTCTAATTTTGAAGACTTGGATGTACCTGATAATTCTGCCTTTACAGCACCGATTGCTGATATTCCTGTACCAAGTACAGCCGGAACCTATACTTATACCTTTGAAGTAACCGATAACGGAGGTGCTACCGGTTCTGTTTCATGGGTAGTTACAGCTGAAGATGCTGCTGCATTTACTGAAATTGATAATGTTCAATTAGGTGGACAGTCTAGTACTGCATTTGGAAGTTTCCTAAAAGCAGATGACGGAACTGTATTGTTCCTTGCTCAAGCTAATTCTTCTAATGGTGCAGATGTAGATCTTTTCTACTACAATGGTGCAACTAATGGTCCTACTTTGTTCAGCCCAACTGATCCTGATGCAGGTGCTTTATTCGGTGGTGCGGTAGGTTCATGGTCTACTCAAAATGACACTAAAATTGAAAAGTCAACAACTTTGGATTTTGACAATGCTACACCTAATGATGTAGCCACAGTTAGTGTTTCTGGTACTAAGGCCAATCAATTGGCTGCTGATGATGTTTTCGTTTTCGAAACCGAAGCTGGTATCAAAGGAATGGGTAAAGTAATTTCACTTGCTACAGGAAATGACGGTAGCATTACTGTCGACCTTAAAGTGGTTAACTAATTTATTTTATTCAGATAAGAAACCCCGTAGAGAAATCTTCGGGGTTTATTTGTGTCATGAATTATAGTTTATTTAATTATTTATTCATTTTTATATCATCACTCCATTTATAAAATGAAATTTTTTTCAATACTCATAATAATTGCTTTTGTAGCTTTATTAGCCTGTCGAAAGGAAGAAGCCGAGCCCGTTGAAGCAGGTCATACTTTAATTGCACCGACAGTAAAAGTTCTAAACGAGGAAAGCACTGAATTAGACAAACTCCGTTTAATGGCAGGTTCGGAATTTCAGATATTTATTACTGCGAAAAAAGGGAATAGTCCAATGCTATATTATTCTTTAAAGTTGAATGAAAGTATTTACAAGGGGATTTCCGGAAAAGTGCCTGAAACAGATAGCTTTTTATTAAAAATTGAGAATATCAAAGTGCCAGATACTAAAGGAAATTACGAATTTACAATTGAAATAGAAGACGAAAGCAATCAAACAGCTAGCTTTTCGTGGACAGTAGAAAGTATTCATCAAGAGGATTATTTTCCTAAAATTAAGATTATAAATACCGATTCTACAGTAGCTTCAGATACGGTAATTAATTATGCGGATAACTTAAAGATTTGGGTTGATGCCAAAATGGGTGCAAAGAATATTGAGAAGTACAAGATATTTACATATTCATTTTCGGGTTTCACACCATTTCAACCGAATTATACTTTTCCTGTTGAAAATACAAATGGGTCTTTTCTAAAATATATAGAAATTGAGCTTCCTAAAGATAAATACACATTTTTTGCACAAATAGTCGTATACGATATTGAAGGTAATTGGAATGATACCACTTTTACAATAACCAAAAATCTGGAATTCTTAGACCCTGTTATTGCCACCTTAGGAGCTCAAAGCAATCCCAATAATTCGCAAATTGGGCAGGGACCATTTTTCAATATAAGTGAAAACAAAGTATACAATTTGAATAATTTTTCTTCCGGCAACAATGTCGATATTGTATATTTCTACAGTGATACATTTTCCAGCGTGTTGTATGGCTCCGGTGACATAGAGCTAAGAAATAATAGCTCGTACAATTCTTCAACCTGGAATGTGACAAAATACACCAAGGTAGCCAAAGCAACATTTAACGTTGATACGCTAAGCGCAAATTATTTTTCAGAAACAGGTATTAGCTATAATAGCCCGATTTTATCCTTAAATGAAGGTGATTATTTTTTCGTGATGGCTGGAAATAACAACAGGAGTATTTTAAAAATATTAGAAATAGTGCCTGGTCCACAAGGGTTTATTAAAATTGAGAATAAGAAATTGAGAAATGACTAAATTCGATTTTCCAAATTTTAAGTCTAACTCAAAATTGAAAACTTTAAAAAATAAATCATTTTGCCGACTCGCGACGATTCTTCTATTTGCGATAACCGCTTGTTCCGATGATGATAGCCCTTCGGGCAGTGTGGCCAATAGCAACCCAAGTATAAATCTGGTTCAAACCGATTCTACCATTTATGGAAATGATACATTAATGGGCGGTACGAATTTTAATATTCTTTTTTCCGCAAGTAAAGGGAAATCATTGCTGGCTTCCTGGTCGCTCAGCCTGGACAATTATATAATTGATAATTATTCGAATGTCCCGGTATCAGATTTTGATAATTTCACCGAACAGGTCAAAAATATTGAAGTTCCCTTTTCAGCTGGCACTTATAATTACAGCCTTAGCATTAAAGATATTGAGGGGGTATCTGTTGAAACAAGCTGGACGATTACTGTTTTGGAGGATTTTATTCCGGAAAATTCCAAAGTTTCGTTGAATATGACAGATAGTACAGTCTATAAAGACACTATTTTAGCGATTGGAACCACCTTTGACATTTCAGTTTCCGCAACTAAAGGATTTTACCAAATGGCTACATGGTCGATATTAAATGATGGCTTGGCATTAAACGGCTTCAATGAAATTGACGTTCCCAATGATTCATCCTTTACAGCACATATTTCTGAAATACCTGTTCCAAATATCGAAGGGAATTATACCTATTCTTTAGAGATAATTGATGAAAATGGCTCGAGTACAAAAGTAGATTGGAATATTACTGCAGCAGATATTCCTGTATTTACAGAACACAAAGGGATTACACTTGGAGCCCAAAGCAATTCCAATATTGGTGGGTTCTTTCTGGCAAGACAGGTACAAGTATCGACTTTATCAGAAGCTAATGCCTCTAATGGCGAAGCGGTGGAATTTTTCTATTTCAATGGTGCGACCAATGGCCCTACATTATGGAGTCCTGTCGATCCCGATACGGATGCATTTTTTGGAGGTGCGCTTAACAACTGGTTTATCAGGTTCAATACCAAAATTCAAAAAAGCACAAAAAACTATGCGACAATCACTGCTCAGGAAATCGATGAAAGTTTGGTTTCTGGGACAAAAGCCAATATGTTAGCCGTAGGAGATGTGGTTCTTATTGAAACACAGCTGGGTTTAAAGGCAATTCTAATAATAAGAAATCTTGTGACAGGAAATAACGGCAGCATCACTTTTGATATCAAGATTGTAGACTGATTTCATAATTAATCTATTTAAATTAAATGATTAACATTTGAAAAAATTAATAGTGTTCATATCATTTTCATTTGTCTTTAATTCCTGTAAAGACACTAATGATATGGACCTCGGACCCAATATCCGTATTGATTCAAGTCCCGATCAGGAATATTTTGTCAAAGACGACAGTATTTTTTTTCAACTTACTTTAAGCGCAATCAATGGTATCAATACCCTGGAAGTAGATCATGTGAGCCGAAATTTATCCATTCTCAGAATAGGTGAGACCACTTTTCAAAATGCCAGCAGCCAGTTTATAGGTTTTTATTATGTGATAGACAGCACGGAAAATTCAGGCGATACGGCCATGTTATCATTCAAAATTATTGATAATAACCTTTTGTCTGATGAAGCCAGTTTCGAATATAAAGTGGCGGAAGAAATTGACACGGCCACCAGAATATTTGGAGATCAGAACAATTCTAATTTTGGCAACTGTATTTCTCTCGAGGATTTAAAGGTGTATACCATTGAGGAAGCTTTGCAAAACTCTGAAAAAATAGATTTTATACTGTATCGCGATTCTATTTTGAGTTGGGTTCTTTTAAGCCCAAATGTTGGATCCGGAAACGATAGCCTTATTACAGAACTATCCTCCTTTTCAACCAGGAAAAACAGCAGATTTGATCGTGGAATATTTAGCGGGAGTTTTAATACCCTAAATAATGATGGGCCCCTTGTAGCGATCGATAGCATTCCAACAAAAGGCTATATAGATTCCATAAATAGTATTAGCACCTTTTATTTTTTAAGTGAAGAAAATAAAAGAGGTCTCATACAATTGAGAAATTTTAGCGATACCCTGGGCAATTTTGGCACCGTGGAAATAAAGGTTCAAAGATAGGGTCTGAAAGAAGACTGCATGCTTATTTGGGCATCTGTGCTATCCCAAATAATTATATCTTCTTTTGGATACTCCAATTTGTCGAGTTGCTTTTTATATTTTTTCTGAATCTTTTTAAATGCATCCATATTTGATTCTGCAACTGGTTTTGACGGCGGAATTTTTTGCCTGAAAGGATCGACCTGATGCCCGTTTTTCCAAAACCTAAAACAGCAGTGTGGCCCTGTAGCCAGACCCGTACTTCCCACATATCCGATTACATCACCCTGCTTTACCGTCTTGCCCGGTTTAATTCCCGATTTGATCTTGTACATGTGTAAATACTGTGTGGTATACACACTGTTGTGGCGGATTTTAACATAATTGCCATTGTATTTTTTGTATCGTGCTTCTGTAATTACTCCATCGCCTACGGCATAAATAGGCGTACCCTGAGGTGCTGCATAATCGGTACCTAAATGTGCCTTGTATCTTTTCTGAACAGGATGATAACGGCGCATGGTGTACTTGGAACTAATCCTTGAATATTTCAAGGGAGCCTTTAAAAAAGCCTTTCTCAAACTTTCGCCATTGTCATCAAAGTAGTCGTGCTCGGCATCCTGATGAAAATAATAGGCGCTAAAATTATCATTAAAATGCTCAAATTGAGCCGCGAGGATTTTGTGCAATCCCACAGATTCCCCATCCACAAAAAGTTCATCGTAAATGACCTTAAACTTGTCGTTTTTCTGGATACGGAAGAAATCTATTTGCCAGGCATACATTTCTGCAAGGGCATTTACCAACTGTATATTACCGCCGTTTTCCAAAATGGTCATGTAAAGCGAGTTGTATATCACACCTGTAAAACTTTTTCGAATGGTGTCGACCGGTTTTTTTGATTCGTAGATGTTTATGGAATCCCTTAAATCAAATACGACGTATTCGATGGGGTTTTTCTCATAAATCATAAATTTGGCTGATGCACCGGAGTCTTTGTCACATAAAAGTGTATAGGGATTGCCGGTTTTAATTTTTCTTACATCAAAGATTTTTTTTGACTTTCTAGCCAGCTGATCGATGGTTTTATAGTCAACATTTCTGGGATTGAGTATTTCAGATAAATTTTGATTTCGCTTGACCTTGTCTTTTTTTACTTCAAAGGAATCGATCTGAATTCCGTATAAATATTGGGGTTCAGGCACCGGTTCAGCTTTGACTTCCATTTCTTCAATCCCGGAAACCTCCTGTTTTGGTGCTTTATTGCAGGCATTGATAATAAGAAATGCGAAAATCAGTATGAAAAACTGAATGAATGGTTTACGATAGTTCATTGGAAGCCAGGACCTATTTACATGCAAAATAAAGCTAAAAGCATGAATTCTGCTAATCCATGCTTATTTTGATCATTTAATCAAACTTTCCAAACTTCATTGATACATTAGCTGTCCAGCCTGAAAGATCACTGTCTTGAAGGTTTTGAAGATCGGTTCCGTAGATATAACGATATCCTCCTCCAAGGCCGAGTTTAAAAAATCTCGCCATATTGATTTCTATATTCAAACCTGGTTCAGCCACAAAAAAGGCAGAACTTTCTATACTCGGTTTGAGTGTAAAATCATTGTCGGAAATTGTGATTTTATCATCGGTCAAATCTACACCACCTGCACCGATCACGACCGGTATATCGATATGAATCAGGCTGTTGGGACTAATGGTATAACCAAAAAGCAGACCGCCATAGCCAAAACCCGACATATCTATTCTTATATCCCGATTGGGGTCATTTTCGGGCAATCGCGCATCTATGCCATCAAATTTCTCCCTGGTCGACAATCCATAACCTGCCACTCCAATATAGGCGTGTTCATTAAATATCACCGCAGCCTGGCCACCCAAAAGGAGATTTATTTCATCATTGACCGGGCTAACCTTCATATCAAAAGCCCCATAAGCACCGCTTAGCCTTCCATTTCCAAATAGTGTTTGCATTTCACCATCCTGTGCTTTCAGGGCTTCTGAAAAAACAAGGCTTATTATTAGAACAACATATTTCTTCATGTTTTTAAATTTAAAAAATGTATTTAGCTGATACTCCAAAATCAAAAACTCTTGAACGCAAATAGCGCATTCCTACCAGTTCGATCGCTGGTTTGAAATCCAATGCAAAGGCCATTGGAACCGAATATATATGATATTCGATCCCTGCAATGGCATCTACCCCCATCGTAAAAAATGTTTTTCTTCTGATGTCGAGCAGTCGGTATTGGTATTGGCCCGACGAATCAGATCTCAGCAATACAGGTTCGGATTGTACATAGCCAATATGTCCTCCAAAACCGTAATAGCCGTAAAAATTTTCTCCAAGACTGAAGGCCATTGGCCTGTGTTTTTCATAAAGTCCGGTTAGTTGAATTCCATTTTCTCTTCCACTCATCATAACTTCAAATGCTTCGAGATTGGAAAACATCTTTTTATAGGTAATGGCTGTGGTGCCACCCAAACGCAGACCCGCCATACTTTCAATATTTTGGGCAAAGCCAGCCTGGCTTAATAATCCGATGAATATGCTACTTATGATAATTCGGTATTTCATAATTTTTACTTTTCAAAAATGCTTAAAGACCCTCCCTGATTATCAATATTGATCTGAACCGGATTTTCTCCTTCTACCTGACCTGTAATTCTAATGTATTTGTTTTTCGAATCAGTGTAGTATTTATTCAGGGATTTCCAGTTAAGTGGAAGTTCTAGATTGTCTTCTTTTGCAATAAGGTCAATGTTGTAAGCCTTTTCAGGGTTTAACCAAAGTTTCATATCAGTAGCTTTTGAATTTACATTGATCAAGCGGGCATCTTGATTTAGGGATTCAATATTTAAATCAGAATAATTTGTACTTCCAATGATTTCCTCTTTTAAGTCGCCGATATTAATGGTACTAAAGGTGGCCTCTCCACTTAGAGAACTGATATGACGCAAAAAGTATTTGTCATTTCTCGCATCAATTTTTAATCGTTCTACTTCATTGATATTAATGGTGGATGAAGATGAACTAATATCGAGCTTTTCCGCTTTGGCGATCACAATTTCGGCTATTTGAAGTTTTAAATAGGCCAATTTGACATTTTGAATGCTGGCATTTCCAAATTTGAGGTCGAGGTTTAATTGTCCGCTTTGATTGCTGATTTTCACATCTCCCTGGGACAAAACGATTTTACTTCGGCCGGAGTATTCATTGATGTAAATGTCACCGAATTTATTTTCGATGTACATATTGGATTTTTCGGGAAGGTATATTTCAAAATCAATGTTGAGATTGTTTTTGTTGATGAGAACTTTTGAGTAGTCGCCCAGGCTATTCCAGAATTCCTTAAATGAGCCCGACTGACGATCAAAAACCGTCTCAAACTTTAAAAACCTGCCCGAATTGGTATGATCGAAACTCACCCGCTCAAGAAGTTTGTCAACAGCTTCATCATTTTTACCGAAGGCCCTTATATTAATTTTAAATTTTACCGAGTCTTTATCCCAGGTATTGACAATAATATCGCCGTATTTATTGCTAAGATCTACCTGAACATTTGGAGATACCTTATAAGCGCGTACATATCGCTTGGAGAGTTCAATGTCTTCACTCGCATTGGCGATGGCCCATTGAAAGAAAGCAATGAGCGCCAATAGAATGGATGATTTAAGATTCAATCTGTACATTTTCATTTTGCTCTAGCTCTCTTTGAATTTGTTCTAGTATTTCAAGTTTGATTCGATAATTTTTGATCATTGCATTAATCACCTCTTCATTATCAATATTGTCGCGAAGATCGTTTTCCAGTTCCAAGAGCACTTCATCCAATGCATCCAGATCTTCAAATATTTGTGGATCAATTTCCTCACGGTAAAAATTGATTTGCTTCATTTTTGCATCAATCAAACTTGAATAGTAACCTTCAGCCTCTGCTAATTCGGGTGAAAAAGAATACATATCGCTGAGTTGTTTTTTATTTTGGCTGATCGGCCGGACGATTAAAAGCCATGCCAGGCCTAAAAATACCAGCATAATTGCTGCAATTCGCCAGACATCCCTTCGCCAGAAATTGTCTTTCTTTTGCTTTTTTTGAATTCTGGATGAAATATTCAGCCAAAGACCATCGAGCGAATCGTTTTCAAGTTCGAAGGCATCCCGATTATTTTCGACGTATTTTTTTAATTCATCCTTCATAATGCTCCGGATTCAATTAAGTCTCTAATTTTCTTTTTCGCTTTTGAATACTGGGCCTTAGAAGTCGATTCGCTGATTTCCAATATCTCCGCGATTTCCTTGTGATCATATCCTTCAAACAGATAAAGATTTAAAACGGTCTTGCAACCTTCGCTTATTTTATCGATTGCTTTTAGAATATTTTGAGCTCCATGCCTGATATAATCGGGATCCGGGCCCTCGTCTTCTTGTGCCAGTTCCATTTGATCATTGATTTCTTCGAAATACAATTTCTTTTTGTTGAGGGCATTGAGACAATGATTAATGACGATGCGTTTTAACCAGGCACCGAAGGTGGAATTTCTGTTAAAACTGCTGAGTTTGGTAAATGCAGACACAAAAGCATCCTGAAGTACATCCCTGGCTTCATCATCATTTCCCATCATACGTCTGCAAATGTTATACATGGCTTTTGAATACAACTTATACAATTCGAACTGAGCCTTGCGATCTCCTTCTATACATTGATCCACCAAATACAGATGTACGCTATGCTGGCTCGATTCCAATTCCGGTTGCTAATTCATGGGAAAGACAATGTAAAAATGAGAAGGTTGCTGCTGATTATAAAAAAATATTATTGAAGCGTAATTAAATCCATTTAAATGGTAATCCTACAGGCAAAACCTTTTTCTTGACAATTTCGTAATTATAATATATATTTGATATCAAAATAGTATCATTTTAATAAAATAATTATGACAGAAAAAGTAGTAAAACCGGTATCAGGGTATCCGATGGTGATTCTCTGCGCCATAATAATATTGGGCTCTATTGGAGGGCTGATTGCATTAAAAATGCCCTGGTTTTTGATTTTAACGGCATTGGGGGCTTTTCTTATTATTGGATTTATGATTGTGAACCCAAATGAGTCCAAAGTATTGGTTCTTTTTGGAGACTATATGGGAACAGTCAAGGCCAATGGCTTTTTTTGGGTTAACCCCTTTTACATCAAAAGAAAAATTTCGCTTCGTGCTCGAAACTTTGATTCAGAAAAAGTAAAAGTCAACGATAAACTTGGCAATCCGATATTAATAAGTATTATTCTTGTATGGCAGGTGAAGGAGACCTTCAAAGCTGCTTTTGAAGTAGATGATTATGCCAATTTCGTAAGAGTGCAATCGGATGCCGCAGTAAGAAAATTGGCAGGTTCATACCCCTATGATAATTTTGATGATGAGGAAAAAGAAATCACCCTGCGTTCAGGCCTGGAAGAAGTCAATCATGCTTTGGAAGAAGAATTAAAGGAACGATTGGATATAGCGGGCATCCATGTTATTGAAGCGCGGATCGGTTATTTGGCCTATGCTTCAGAAATTGCAGGAGCCATGCTCAGAAGACAACAGGCAACTGCCATTGTTGCAGCCAGATTGAAAATTGTAGAAGGTGCTGTAGGCATGGTGGATAAAGCACTTGAAGAACTCAGTAAAAAGGAAATTATTGATTTGGATGAGGAAAAAAAGGCGGCCATGGTGAGCAATTTGATGGTGGTCTTATGCGCCGATAAAGACGTGAGCCCCGTTGTAAATTCAGGAACACTATATCAATAATTATGCAGGCATTTTATAAGGAAGAGAGCAAACTGGGACAGGGCTTTATTTGGATATTTATACTTTTTGGTTTTGTGCCTTCTATTGCCGGATATTATTATATGACTGTTCGGGAAGTTGAGAATTCCGAATTGCCCTATTATGTTCAAATAATAATTTGGTTCATTCTAATTGTAGTTTTTATTGTAATGTTAAATGTGAAGTTGGAATTTGAAATACGAGAAGGCAAAATCAGATACAAAATGTTTCCTTTCAATTTAAAATGGCAGGAAATAAACCCCTCGGATATTGTGACATGGTCGGTGCGCAAAATTAATCCGATTTTCTACGCAGGTGGCTGGGGATATCGAAGACGTTTGTTTCACAAGAAAAAAGCCATGATCACCCGAGGAAATATGGGGCTTGAACTGAAAATGAAAAATGGAAAGACGCTATTTCTCGGTTCGACCAACCCAAATGAATTAAATAGGGAAATGCAAAAATTAATGGAGGCATAAAATGGCCAAAAAGAAAGCATTTGTGTTGAGGCTGGACCCTGAAACTTTTAAGGCTTTGGAAAAGTGGGCGGCCGACGAATTTAGAAGCACCAATGGTCAGATTGAATTTATCATCGATAAAGCATTGAAAGAATCAAAAAGAAAGAAATAAAATGTAGATTTAAGTGCTTAATTATTCCCCTAAAACCTCTATTTTTCAATCATGGAATTGTCTTTCGAATCCCGATTATAGTATTTGGGTTTGACCCAAATTTAATTATACTCCAGGATCGTAAATACGCAGGATTGATTAAAAATCTATATTTTATTTATGCTTTATCTTCTTAAAAGAGATATATGTAAATTTTAATATATAATAAATATTTTATATAATAGCATTCTAAAATTTTAGAATATGAAGTATAAAATATCCCCAGCATTATTATTGACTATAGGAATTTTTATTTGTTCCTGTAATGATGATGATCCCGAGGTATCCCCCGATCCGGAAACAGATTATGGTCCTGAATTTTTCGAATTAGTCGAATCGCGGAATGATCTAAGTGTTTACAATGAATTGCTGGAGATACTTGAAGCAGATAAGTATTACAGTATTGCAGAATTAAATTTTGCACCTACCGACCAGGCATTTCAGGATTATTTTAGTGAGCTTGGAATAAACGGTCTAAGCGAATTGAGTGAATTTGAAATTTACAAGCTTGATAAAATGCTTAGAGTAAATTTAAGACCTGATATAAATGGCAATACTACTCAATTTGACAGTATGGAGAGCGGATTTTATCCGGTGTTTTATTCTGATGGCATACAAAACTTTAACGATTCATTTAATACGGAGTTTTCAATTTATATAGAAAAAGAGAATGAATCAGACGTAATTGTTAATCACTCCATCAATTGTGAAGTATTAACATTTACAAGTTATAAACAGTATTACGATTCCGCTGCCTATTTTATTTCAAGCACGAATAAATCCGCTATTCTCATCATTGATAAGATTTATTCTCCACAGACTAATTATGATATTATTTCACAACATTCTGACCTGGAGGAATTCAAAAAATTGGTAGATCATGCAGGCTTGCAAGATTTTTATACGAATAGGGCAAGATTGACCACAGCCGCTCCGAATAATCCAGCAATGGAGGATTTCTATTCGGAAATCAATGTCAATGCAGTTACAGATATCGATCCTACTTTGGCCGGTGAATATGTAAAATTGCATACAATTGCCTCCAATATCACCATCAGTTTCACTCCTCAAGGAACAACTCTATACGACTCCTATGCAGAGAATACGAATAATAATAGATACCAGCTTATTATCAATAATCTGGCTAACCAGAATTGGAAGATATATGAAGCGGTAAATTCCAGCCGTGAAGCAGATATTATTGAGCTGGACATTGCAACTAAGAATGGTTCAGTTAATATCATAAATAAAGTACTTCTATTACCCTAATCTTTAACTGATTAATAATGAATTCAATAAATAAACTTCTTACGCTGCTTTTAATCGCAGCAGTTCTTTTTTCATGTGGGGAAGATGATTCTACGGAAGTCAATCCCGAATCAAATGCAGTCGTGCTCAATCCTCCACCGGAAAATGCATCATATTACATTTCCAGGGGAACCAATGGCCCGGAAGGCCCCTCAGTAGCCTGGTCATTGGATCTTGAAAGCTGGGCGCGTTGGAACAATGGTCTCGATATTTATTCTATTGATATTCAAGCTGATGAAATTATCTTTTATGGATACTATAATAATGAAAATGGGATTTTTAAAACCGAAGATGGATTTCGCACGGTTACGAAACTTTCAGAAATTGATCATTCGGTGAGTGATATAATCAAAAGGAATGGAATAATTCTTACAATTGGAAATAATGAAATTTACACAAGTAATGATGATGGGCAGAGCTGGACAAGTCAGCAATTTTTAGAACCAATTAATCACAAGCTATATTTTTTGGCCGATCAATTTGTGTTTTTTGGACTCGGTAATAATAATATTTATACAAGTTCTGATGGCTTAAACTGGAATGTAAATAATTATGGATATGAGATAAATGCATTTGTTGAAACCAATAATGGTTTTATGATCATCGGACAATATTCAGTATTTAAATTGGGTTCAAGCCTGGATCAGGTCCTTGATACTATTGATGCATTTAAACAAAGTGGTTCTGGACCAGAGTATATTAATAATCCCTATTATGTGCTTTTGGATGAAAATAATATTGAAGTATTTGGTACATTTTATGATTCTGTAGGGGAATATGCTGTCAAGGGTATAAGCCAGGATGGAGGTCTAACATGGCTTTATGAAAATACAGAGATACCCAGGCAGGAAAATAATTCCAATTATTTTGGATTTCCTGTTCAAAAAGATGGCTTTAAAAAGATGAACGATAATACTTACATCGCCAGTTTATGGAGTAATTTGCGCAATAATAATGTTCCATATTTCAGTAAAGACGGCGGAATAACCTGGAACAGAATACAAGACGAAAGTGTGTATTTTGAATTTGACACTCCTGTTTATTGGATTGAATAAGAGCCAGATAGATCAGCCATTTATAGAAGATATGAAATAAAAAGAGTCCGAAAAAATTCGGACTCTTTTAGATATGTTATTGAATACCTTTAAGAAAAACGATTATTCAATATGAATATCAAACTTCTCAATCATAAAATTTCCATCTGCATCTTCCGAAACAAATTTCATTTCATAATTGCCTTCTTCCATATCAGAAGGAATAGTCATTTGACCGGCCTCTGCCAAATCGAATGAAGTTATGTTAGCATCAAAATCATCCTTATCGAAAAGCAATACGTCTTCCTCACCTGTTTTACCGTGATCATGATCATCGTGACCTTCTTCTTTCATGAAGATTTCAAAACTCTTGATTCCGGTATCATCGGTTAGTGTTCCCTCTAGTGTAAAGGTCATTCCCTTATCCATGTGTTCGGTATTTTCAAGATCAGGGCTGATTAGATTTAGAAGAGGCTCAGTACCATTTGACAAAACAAATATGACTTCGACAAAATCAGCGCTATTGCCTGCTGCATCTGTGGCATTTATGATACAGTGATATTCACCAGAGGTTGCATCCGAAGGTATTTCTCCAAGATCCACTTCAACTTCCTGAGCTGTACCACTGGTATTTCCGGAAAGAATTACTGAAAACTTGTCAAATACTTTGCCATGACCGTGTCCGTCAAATGCATCATGGATGTCTACTTTCCAACTGCCCAATGCGCGGTCATCCATCAGCATGAAATGCACTTCACCCTCTTCGCCTGCCATCACTTTTTCATCATCGCCACTGCCTATTTTTCCACCATGGTCATGGTTTCCTACATGCGCATCTGAAATTACAGGCTTTGATGTATCCTGTGGTTCTGCATCATCATCACCACAAGCTGTCATTAAAAATACGGTCATAACCGCGATTAAAATTGATTTAATTAAATGTTTCATTTTTATTTTGATTTAAAAATTGTACAATAAGTTTATAATTATGTCTCTTCCCTGTTCAGGCAGATTAAGCAATCTGTATCTGCTCAGGTGATTAAAGTATTTTGTGTCAAAAAGATTGCGTACCTGGCCGTATAGACTGATCGAGTTATTACCAATCTTTCGATTAACACTCGCCAAAAGTCCAAATAATTGATATCCAGGTGTTGTCCTTTCATTTCTGTCCACATTGTTTTGATCAAAGAAATTCTTCACATTACCACCAATTGAAAAGCTTGTTTTTTGCCATTTCCAATCGTAATCCATGCCCAGATGAATGGATGGTGGTGGTGTAAAAGGCAATGGAATTTCCGAATCTAAATTGTATTTGTATACATATTCGGCTCCGAGTTCCACATGCCAGTGACTTACGAAATGATAGTCGGCCAGAACTTCAAACCCAGAAATAAGCGCGTTATTCTGCTTGTATTGAAAGGTTTGTCCGGCCTCAGGAAGCAATACCAAATTCCCGGTCTGATCGGTGTAGCCAAAACGACTAGTCGGACTGAGATAGATATAGTCTCTGAAGTAATTCAAATAAGGACTAACAGAAAACTGTATGGTTTTTTTATTGTAAATAAATCCCAGATCTGCCTGATAGCCTATTTCTGAATTCAGATTTTTATTCCCTAATTCATGTCGAAATGTTCCATGATGAACCCCATTGATCGATAATTCTGCAGCCGTCGGAATTCTGAAACTTCTGCCCAGATTTACTTTCATATTCAAAGCAGGGTTCGGAAACCAGGAGAACCCAGCAGATGCAGAATAGTTAAAAAAGGATCTGTCAATTTCAGGATTTCTTTGACTGTAATAATCTATAATTTCCGCATTGACCCAAACAGGAGAATAAAAGGCATCAATATTTATTTCTCCATAGTCAAGTCTTAAACCACCACTTAATATAAATGATGGAGAAAGCTCATACTGTCGCATTGCATAAATTCCTGTTTGAAGCGCTGCGAATGGCGATAACAAATGCTCATATCCCGACTCATTGTTTAGCTGATATTGAGCCGAAATGCCATAAACATCTTTTGTTTTACCATTCACCCTACTTCGCAGTCTGGAATTAAATGTGAAAGTTTGCAGATTTAGATTCAAAGCCAGGTTGCCTTCGGGAACAGGCCCTACACCATGAGCATGAGGAAGCGTGCGTTCCTCCCGATTGTTATTTTGAAATCCAATTTGTGTTTCGAGCCAGTTATTGCCCAATTTCACCGACGAGTTTATAATAACCTTATCATGGACCGTTTGTTGCCTTGGCAATGCGATATTCCTGATATCACCATCATCATTGAGATCATAGGCTCTGGGAATACCAACTGCTCCTGCAAATAGTCCTGCTTTCTGATCAAATCGCGTGTAGGTAATATTCGCGGATCCCCAGGATTTTCTCAATCCAAGCGTTAAAGCAGAGTTCCTTTCTCTGCCCGCTGTATTTTTAAGCCTTTCATTGAGAATATTTAGACGGAAAGAGTTGTAAACAAATTCTGATGCCGGCACGCTGTAATCCGCAAAATCCAATGTTGAAAAGCGGGCTCGTGCATAAAGCGAATTTTTGGCTCCTTCCAGCATAAATGATGTTCCTAAAGCTGCATTATTGCTTCGATACAAACTTCTTAGTTCACCATTTACTTCTCCCGATGAGGGAATTCTATTGGGTAAAATGTTAATGGCGCCACCCAATGCATCTGAGCCATACATTAAAGTGGCAGGCCCTTTCACTATTTCCACCCTTCCTACATTAAATTGATCAATTTCCAGCCCGTGATCCGAACCCCATTGTTGTCCTTCTTGCTTTATTCCATTGTCATTCACCAAAACGCGGTTGAAGCTCATACCGCGTATTACCGGTTTAGCTATTCCAACACCGGTATTGATTGCTGATATACCCGGAAGCTCTTCCAGGGAATTAACAAAAGAGCCGCCTCCCGATTTGATCAGACGCTCTTTATTTACATTTTGAATACTCTGTGAAGCATCAGCCACATCGCTGTTCATAAAACTCGACTCCACCACAACCTCGTCAAGTTCTTTATAAGCCTCTTTAAGTTCGATTTTGAGAAATAAACTTTCTTTTAAGTCTATATCAAGAATCTGTTCCTGAAAACCTATATAATTGACGTGTAAATGATAATATCCCTGTTTTAAATTGTCAAAACTGAAACGTCCTTCATTATCACTTGCGATGTTGATATCGGGTTCATGAAGATGAAGCAATGCGCCGGGCAGAGCTTCGCCATCCGAGGACCGAACCAGCCCTTCCAATGTCAAAGACTGCGCATAAAGCCAATGCGAACACAATAACATCAAGGCCAATAAGACCTTATGTCTGAGCATAACAAATTGGAATAAATTGAAAAATTGCCTTTAAAAAGGCCGGAAATAAAGCGGGTCAAGAATAGCTAGGAGGGCCGCGGTTATTTAGTTGAAAAAAAGTATCAAATGAATCACATACCAGATCAAAAGCGCTTTGGCATTTTACGAAAGGAGGTGCTTCAAATGATAGGGGTAAATTAATATCGTATTGAAAAGTGGCATGAATTTCACAAATACTGCAATGCTCACTATAAGTTTGATCGTGCTCCCCATCATGACTGCATTGATGACTTAAAACTTCTAATGAATGCTCATGAAAAAGGTAAAAGCCACCTTGTGCAACCAGAATTAAAGCGCAGAAATAAATAGAGATTAAATGCCGAATTGCACTTTTCATCAAAACAAAAATACCCTATTGAGATTTCAAAAACAATAATTTGGCAGAATCGTTCACCTTTAGCATTAAAAGGTGTTTTATTTAAAACAACTATTACATTTGCCAATTGATAAAGTGCCAGATTTACAAAGAGATTAACTTAAATATATTATGAGAAAACTTCAATCGATCATTATTCTTATTTTATTCGCCCAAATTTCTATTGCTCAGGATCGACTCAGCCCGGAATTGCTCTGGGAAATGGACCGGGTCTATGCTGTAGAGGTATCACCGGATCAGAAATCCATGATTTACAGTTCCAGATCTTATGACCTCGCTGCTGATAAAGGCAAAACCGTCATTTACAAATACAATTTTACCACTGGATCCCGATCTAAAATAATCGATGGTGGCGATGTCAGTATTTCCAATGCGATTTGGAGACCTGATGGTAAAAAAATTGGTTTTTTAAAATCCGGAGTGCTGTTTGAAGCAAATCCGGATGGAAGCGCCCAAAAGCAAATCTCATTTTTTGATGCTGCCATTTCAAATTTTGCCTATGCCCCCGATTTGAAAAATATTTCCTTTACCAAGGAGGTTAAACTCGGCAAGACACTGGTTGAAAAATATCAGGATGTTCCCAAATCGGAAGCCATGATAATTGATAATCTAATGTACAGACACTGGACGGTTTGGCAGGATGAATATTACTCACATGTGCATTTTGCCCCTTATTCCGACAGTATTCTTAATTCATCCATGGTTGATATTATGCCCGGAGAAAAATGGGATACGCCATTGCCTCCATTTGGTGGCGCAGAAGAAATAACCTGGTCTTCCGATGGAAAAAATATAGTATATGTGGGTAAAAAGCTCATCGGAAAGGATTGGGCTGTAAGTACAAACAGCGATTTGTATCAATACAACCTGGCTTCGGGAAAAACAATAAATCTTACCGAAGGAATGATGGGCTATGACAAGAGTCCTAAATTTTCAAAAGACGGCAAAAAATTGGCCTGGCTATCAATGGCAAGAGATGGATATGAGTCAGACCAAAATGTGGTTTATACCATGGACATATCGACTGGTAATAAAATGGCTTTGACCAAAAAAATGGATGAAACGGTTGATGATTTTATATGGTCCAATGATGGCAAAACAATTTATTTTTTAGCACCCATAAATGCCACCTATCAGTATTTTGAATTGAAGGTGCCTTCCAGCTTAGGCAAAAGTGAGATTACAAAAGAAGACATTCGTCAAATCACCAATGGGGATCACAATTACAGAAGTCTGGCATTGGCAGGAAATAATCTGGTGGGAATAAAGCAGTCCATGTCAATGGCGAGTGAAGTTTATCAAGCAGAAATTAAATCCGGAAAAGATAAGGCTTTGACCATGGCCAATAAGGATATATATGAGCGAATTAAAATGGGAAAAGTGGAAAAACGCTTTGTTAAAACCAGCGACGGAAAAGACATGTTGACCTGGGTGATTTATCCACCGGATTTCGACCCAAAAAAGAAATACCCGGCCCTTCTTTATTGCCAAGGTGGGCCCCAAAGTCCGGTCAGTCAGTTTTTCTCTTTTCGTTGGAATTTTCAATTGATGGCAGCTAATGATTATATCATTGTTGCACCAAACAGGAGAGGACTGCCTTCATTCGGGACAGAATGGAATGAGCAAATCAGCGGTGATTGGGGAGGACAGGCAATGAAAGATTATCTGGCAGCCATTGATGATGTCGCAAAAGAAGATTATGTCGATGAAAATAAATTGGGTGCAATCGGCGCCAGCTACGGTGGCTATTCCGTTTACTACCTCGCTGGGATACACGAAGGCCGGTTTAAAACCTTTATTTCACACTGTGGATTGTTTAACCTTGAATCCTGGTATGCTAGTACAGAGGAAATGTTTTTTGCCAATTGGGACATCGGTGGACCTTACTGGCAGGATGAGTTCAAAGAAGAATACAAAAAACATTCACCACATAAATATGTAGAGAATTGGAATACGCCAATAATGGTTATTCATGGCGCATTAGACTTCCGCGTACCCTTAAATCAGGGCATGGAAGCATTTCAAGTCGCACAACTCAAAGGCATTCCGAGCAAATTTTTATATTTCCCAGATGAAGGCCACTGGGTACTCAAACCGCAAAACGGGCTGGTTTGGCACAGAGAATTCTTTGAATGGCTTGATAAATGGTTAAAATAAAGAATGAATTTAGCGCTCTGATTTTTCGGGGCGCTATTCTTTTATAATATGGTGTAATTCCTGAGAGTTATCTCCCAGCACCAGAATATGATAAATACCACATTCGAAATGATCGACAGAAATAGTACTGCTGAAAGAAGTGTGGATGAGCTTAAATGCAGAATCGTAAATTTTCACTTGCTTTAAATTATTCATTCCACCGATTTTTATTTCATTGGACACGGGATTGGGATAGACTTTATTCCGGTGTTGATTTGAATTTAATTCAATGCCCGAGCAAAAATCACGTATTAATACAAATTGTCCTTCAAAATCATTTAAACTAAAACGCACATTTTGTTGTGTAGAGTTTACGCTTTGTGCAACTGCCGCCTGCGTCCAGATGCCACCGCCCAAAGCTCTTTTGTAAAGTTGAATTCTACAGGGATCTGCCTCGTCCACTGTGTTCAAGCTGTCAATATTTTGAAAAGTAACATCAAGCTGGACCGCCCCTGAACCATCTCTGTGGACAACAAACAAATGGCTGTCTAGAAGATTTAAATTTTGAAAATCGGTTTGACTTATAATCTTAGCAGCAAATATTTCCGATGAGTTTTGGATGGAATAATCAAGCATTAATTCGAGTGAATCTATGTTTATTTGACCCATATTTTCCAACCACTGATCTGATTTTCCTATGCCTACTGGCGCAAAAGATGCTTCCAGCAAAATTCCACCATTTTGAATACCCTGATTGCTTCCTCCCAGATCTATTAAAGTATCTCCTTTGATGGAATTAAACTTCCAATAAGAAATAACCTCGTCTGGAATCAGATCATATTCAAGATGCATTTGATGACGCACAAAATTTTCATCCAATAGAGTATCCCAAACAATTAACTCATCCATATTTCCAACAAACCATTCAGGGCCGGCCTGTTGTCCATTGCCATCGTAATGCCCTATTTGGGCAGTACCCGAATTCTGAAAGGTTCCATTTATGGTATTGGTAAGAACTTGTAAATTTTGTGCTTCAATTCCATCGATAATAAATGAATTGGCATTGGCATTTGTGGCACCGGCGTAATTAAATACAACATGATGCCACTGATCCGCAGTCAATGCACCGGGTGCGCGGATAAAATACCAGTTTTGATTGGTGAAATCACTTACCGCAAAGAATTCTAATTCGCGATTTCTCAATTGAAGGCCCCAGCCCTTGAGCCCAGGCCCACCGGCTTTTGTAATTATCTCATCAATTCCCGAAGAAATAGCAGGAATTTTAATCCATAATGAAATGGCAAATGTGTCGCTGTTTTCAAAATTAAGACTGCTTGTATTGCCCAGGTCAAAATAGTCATCTTGACCATCAAAATAAGCGCTTGAATCTGACACCGGTATCTGGAATTGCGCCTGGACTGTGGAATAAATGCATAAAAAAATTGTATAAAGCAGGTATTTCATGAACTAAAGATGTGAAAATTCGAGGCAACATTTTATAAATTTTGATCGGCGGAAAAATGGAGCGGTATTTGGAAAATATAAGAAATCAATACTTTCATTACACGAAAAAGTTTTGTTAATAAGCGAGCAAAATAGAGGATTAAACCTGTTGTACTTTTGTATCATCGTGTAATCTAAAATGGATGATTACAATCTCATACTAATTAATTGCTAATATCTATGGTAAGGTTGTAAAGAGCCCTCTTTTATAAGAGGGTTTTTTATTCTACTTCTTCACCTTCAAGCTGTTTGTTATACAAATCCCTATATGGACCTTCGTTTTGCATAAGCTCTTCATGGCTTCCTTCTTCAATGATTCGGCCATCGTCTAGCACCAGAATTTTATCTGCCAATTTTACCGAAGATACACGATGAGAAATGATAAGTGTTGTGATATTATGGGATACCTTGCTCAAACTTTCCAAAATAGCATTTTCGGTTTTTGTATCTACCGCGGAAAGACAATCATCCAGAATCAAAATTTTTGGTTTTCGGATTAATGCCCTGGCAATCGACGTTCTTTGTTTTTGCCCTCCGGAAAGCGTAATACCTCTCTCACCTAAACGCGTATCAAATCCATTTGGAAAATCCTTTATATTATCAAACAGGTCGGCATCTTTGGCAGCTTCTTCTATTAACTCCGGTTTTTCATTGATCGATCCAAAAGCAATATTATTTGAAATGCTGTCGCTAAAAAGAAATACATCCTGTGGTACATATCCCATCTGATTTCGGAGATGAGTCAGATCCAGTTTTTTGATATTGCTATCATCAATTTTCACCTCACCGTCTATTGGATCATACATACGGGTGAGCAAATTGGCGATGGTTGATTTTCCCGATCCAGTATGACCGACTATGGCTATCGTTTCACCCGATTTGGCTTTAAAACTTATATTTTTTAGCGCCTGAATTCCCGAATCAGGATATGTGAAACTGACATTTTTAAATTCAATTTCCCCTTCAATTTTCTTGGAAGCATCTTCTCCTGAAATAATATCCGTTTTTGTTTCGAGGAATTGATTAATTCTTCTTTGAGAAGCATCCGCTCTTTGTATAATTGAGCTGATCCAACCTAATGAAGTTACCGGCCAAACCAGGTAATTGACATACATGACAAATTCACCGATATTACCAACAGTAATACTTCCTCTAGCTACCTCAAGCCCTCCGATATAAATCGTAAAGATGGTGCTTAAGCCAATTAAAGCCATGATCAAAGGAAAGAACAAAGCATTCACAAAAGCGAGGTCAAGTGAACGCGCTTTATAGTCATTACTCTCTCTGGTAAAATTATTAACGGAGTCCTTTTCCCTGACAAAAGACTTTAAAACGCGTATTCCGGAAAACGCTTCTTGTACATAAGTAGAGAGGTCAGAAAGCTTCTGTTGAATCATTTCCGACTTTTTATTGATGAGATTATTGACAAAGTATATACTGATTGACAGTATCGGCAGAGGTGCAAGCACATATAAACTCAATCTTGCATTGATACTGAACATTACCGGAATACAGATCATAAACAGCACGATCAAATTTAAACCGTACATTATGGCAGGGCCTAAATACATCCTTACCTTGCTTACATCTTCAGAAATACGAGACATCAGATCACCGGTATTGTTTCTTCTGTAAAAGGCAAGAGGCAGTGTTTGATAATGCCAATAGATTTCATTCTTGAGGTCGTATTCAATCAGACGGGATACCACAATAATGGTTTGCCTGGTAAAAAAAAGGAAAATCCCTCTTAAAACGACCATCAATAGTATAATGAGACCGTAAAGCAAAGCACTTGAAATAAAGCTGTCTTCAATAATATCGCGAACATCGGTGTCCTTATAATATTGAAGCAGATCATAGCTTTCACTCATTAAATCCAGAGCATGCCGTACCAGGGAGGCCGGAATGATTTGAAGGATATTTGAAATAATTACAAATATTACCCCCAGAACAAGCCTGAGCCGGTATTTATAGAGATATTTGTTGAGATATTGAAGTGCTTTCAATTCTTCTTAACCTTTTAAAATAATAGATTGTTCATTTGCCCGCGCAATTTTTAATTTAATCTCAATACGGTAATTTTGCAGCGCGCAAATTAAAAAATTCAAATTACGATTAACATTAAGAATATTCCTATGTCAGATACAATAACGGCAGCAAAAGATGAATTCTCTGTTTTTAATTCTATTACACAATACGAACACGAGCAATTGGTTTTTTGTAATGATCCACACACAGGATTAAAAGCAATCATCGGAATTCACAATACCGTACTTGGCCCGGCTCTCGGAGGCACCAGAATGTGGGTCTATAAAAATGATAACGATGCTATCATAGATGTACTTCGCTTATCCAGAGGAATGACATTTAAAGCCGCGATTTCTGGCTTAAACCTTGGTGGAGGTAAAGCCGTGATTATTGGAGATTCCAAAACCATGAAAAACGAAGCTCTTCTTCGAAGATTTGGAAAATTTGTTGACAGCCTGGGTGGCAAATATATTACGGCTGAAGATGTTGGTATGGGAGAGAAAGACATGGAATATATCGGGATGGAAACCGAGCATGTTACGGGGCTTTCTGAAAATCTGGGAGGTGCGGGTGACCCTTCTCCGGTAACGGCCTATGGCGTGTATATGGGTATGAAAGCCAGTGCAAAAAATGCATATGGCAATGATAGCCTTGAAGGAAAAAAAGTACTGGTTCAGGGAGCCGGCCATGTGGGGAGTTATTTGATCGATCATTTGATTAAAGACGGAGCCACTGTTATGATTTCGGATATATTCGATGAAAAAATTGAAGAAGTTACCAAGAAATATCACAACCTAATTGTCGTTGATCCCGATTCAATTTTCGATCAGGAAATGGATATTTACGCACCATGTGCGCTGGGAGCAACCCTCAACGATGATACCATTTCCAAACTGAAATGTCAGATTGTAGCCGGGGCGGCCAATAATCAATTGGCCATAGAAGAAAGACACGGTGATATGTGTTTGGAAAAGGGAATTATTTATGCACCGGATTTTTTAATCAATGCTGGAGGGCTAATGAATGTTTATGCCGAATTAATGGGATTTAGCAAAGCAAGCACATTTGAAAAAGCAGAAAATATTTATGATACCACGCTTTCAATTTTGAAAAAATCAGAGGATGAAGGCATCAATACCCAAAAGGCGGCTCTGGCTATCGCCAAGAAACGGATTGAAGAGGTCGGTAAAATCAAACTAACATTTTAAGGAAGAAAATATAAGCTCTCCTTTTCGTTTATTTGCATATGCTTAACAGGCGAATTTTACGTTCCAAAGCCTTACAACTCGCTTATGGCTTTTATTCAAGTAGAAAGGCGAATCATCAAATGGCTCTTGATAGAATCAGGCTGTTCTATGCCCCTGATTTAAACTCTCTTGAAGAACAGAATAAAGGAGAACTGAAAAAAAAGGAAAAGGAAGCTGCAAGCCTATTCAATAACAATGATTTTGAAACGGAAGATAAAGAAATGTCAGAAGCTTTGAACGAGGCCAGGCAATTCTACAAAGAGCAGACAAAAAAAGACATCAATTCTTACAGAAAACAACTAACAAAGCACGCAGAGAGCATTTTTGACCTTTATCTTAGGGCACTTTTATTGTTGGTAAAGCTTTCGGATATGGTAAATATTGAAGCCATTGAAACAGTAAAAAATCGTCCGATGGCACCAAAACCCAGTGAAGCCTCCCTAAAATTTTATAAGAATAAGATCGTTGAGCTGATAAGGTCAGATAAAGATGTGATAAAAGCCTGTGAAGAAAGAAAAATTAATTGGGGCAATGATCAGGATTTTATAGAAAGTTTATACAAAGATGGCCTTAAGAAAAACGAGGCGTATAAAAAATATATCGAACGCAAAACCAAAGACTTGCGTTTTGAAGATGAATTAGAAATTGCCAGAACGGTACTCAATGAAATTGTTCTTAACCATCCGGCTTCAATAGCAGAATTTGAATCTATTGATATTTCATGGTTTCAGAATAAAAACATTGTAAAAAGCATGTTGAAGTTTACACTAAAGTCAATTGATGAAAAAAGTGATAAATTTCCCTTTGCACCTTTGGCTAAAAACTGGGAGGAGGATAAATCCTTTTATGAGAAATTATTTAATTTGACAATTGAAAATGATGCTGAATATGAGGAATTGATAGCATCAAAGGCAAAAAATTGGGAATCGGAGCGGGTAAGTTTAATGGATAAAATTATTCTTAAACTCGCCATGTGTGAATTGGAACACTTTCCCAGTATTCCTGTTAAAGTTACAATCAATGAATTCATTGATTTGTCGAAACAATACAGTACGCCAAAAAGCAAAACTTTTGTAAATGGCATTTTGGATAAGGTCAAGCAGGAATGGCTTAAAAGTAAAAGAATAAAAAAATCCGGAAGAGGATTAATCGATAACAATTAATAAAAAAAATTATGGCAAGAGGTAGTGGATTTTTTGCATTTCTGGTTGGTGCCGGATTAGGCACTGCACTGGGTATATTGTTCGCACCGGATAAAGGTGAGAATACGAGAAAAAAATTAACATATCAGTTGGATTCCTACAGAGAAAAACTCCGTAAAACAATCGATGAATTGGGAAAGGAAGAACTTAATATTGGAAAGTCGGAAGCCAAAGATCGATCAGCAAAAGTGGTATCAGATGCCAAAAATAAGGCTGAAAAGCTTTTGGCTGATGTCGACCAGCTGATAAATCAAATTAAAACCAAAGAATCATAATTAAATTAATAGAAATGAGAAAAATAAGTGCAATAATGTTTTCAGCACTGGCATTGTTTTTTTATGCCTGTGATGATACTCAAAATACAGATGGTTCAATTTCAGCCAATAGATTGATTGCTGTACCTGAAACCGCAGATGAAAATGTGGATCCGTCTGAAATAGAGGTTGCCGTAATTACCTTTAATGAAAAAGAATTCAATTTTGGAGAAATTGAATCCGGTGAAGTGGTAGAGCATGTTTTTGCTTTTACCAATACAGGCGAGGCACCCCTAATAATTTCTAATGCCAAAGCTTCTTGTGGATGTACGGTTCCGGAGTGGCCAAAAGATCCGATTGAGCCGGGAGCAGAAGGAAAGATAAAGGTGCGTTTTGATTCAAAAGGGAAGTCAGGCGTTCAAAACAAAGTAGTCACAGTAACGGCCAATACCCAGCCAAGTCAAACCGAGGTGTTGATAAAGGGTATGGTTAAATCACCAAAACCAAGCGCTGAACAACCATCATAATGACACAAAACCTATTTATATTTTTGCAGAGTTCCGGTGGAGGAAACGCCGGATTAATTCAATTCCTGTTTTTTGGCGGAATCATATTGGTATTCTATTTTTTTATGATCAGACCGCAACAAAAAAAGCAAAAAGATGCTAAAAAATTCCAGGAGGAAATTCGAAAAGGATCTAATGTCGTAACGGTAGGAGGCATCCATGGTAAAGTATTTGAAGTACTTGATCATGAAGTAATTCTTGATGTAGGGACCAATACTAAACTAAAAGTAGATAAAACAGCCCTGTCATTGGATGCAACCAAAAGAATCACTGAAGGTAAATAATGGTAGAGTCCACAAGGTTTAAGGACTTTGGAGATTGGTTTTTAAAACCATTTAGAAAGGAGAGTAAAAGCGTTTGGCGCATTTTTGCTCTCTGTTTTTTTACGGCTGCTGTTTTTTGGGTCTTTAATTCACTAAACAAATCCTATACAACCGTCATTAATTTTCCGCTAAATATAGTTTACGATGATGAAAATTTCATTCCGGTAAACGATTTACCAAAATCTACAAAAATGGAGGTGAGTGGCTTTGGCTGGGATTTATTGAGGTGGTCTTTTGGATTTGGCCTGGAACCCATGACCTTGATACCGGATAACTATGAAAATAATTCCTTGAGTTTGAATAATTACAGAAACTCAATTTCTGAAAAACTTGGTCAGGTAAAACTCAATAAATTTATAAATGATTCTCTTTATCTCGATTTTGACCGAAAAATAGAGAAAAAACTTTCTTTGAGTGTCGACAAGTCAAGTCTGAAATTTGTCGAAGGGCACAGGTTAAAAGACAGCATTATTATCGTTCCCGATTCTGTCAGCCTAACAGGTCCAAAGTCCATACTGGAAAACCTGAGGGATAATTTCAAAATAAGTCTGCCTGATCGGGAAATAGCCGAAGATTTTGATGAAGAGATAGAACTTGATTTTATATCAAATCCACTTGTAAGTTTGACCCGGGAAACAGTGAATGTTTATTTCAAAGTAGAGCGGATCATCGAAAAACAAATGCGTCTTCCAATTAAAGCTGTAAATTTCCCTGAAGGCGGATTTCAATTAAATCCGGAAAACGCAGACTGGCAATTTAAGGTAAGCGAACAAAATTTTGAAGGCATTCAGCTTGATAGCATTATGTTAATAGCAGATTACAATACATTGAACAGAGGGGATTCAAGCATAAAGCTGGAGTTAAAAAATGTTTCAGAGCTGATTGAGGAATCCATACTATCACAGGATTCGGTAAAAGTATCCTTTCGATAATGCTAAAAGTTGGAATTACAGGTGGAATCGGATCGGGCAAATCAACCATTTCCAGAGTTTTTGAAATTTTAGGAACAGGCATTTACAATGCAGATTCAAGGGCTAAATGGTTAATGAGTAATGATGCGGTCCTGAAATCACAGATAATTGAAAATTTTGGGGAACAATCCTATTCTGTTAATGGTGAACTAAATCGTGCTTATCTGGGATCTGTAGTATTTTCCAATCCCGAAAAGACCCAATTGATCAACAGGCTTGTTCACCCGAGGGTGGGTGATGATTTTCAAAAATGGATTAAAAAACAATCCGGAAATTATATTATCAAAGAAGCTGCATTATTAATAGAATCAGGCTCTTATAAACAGCTGGATAAAATAATTTTGGTAAAAGCTCCTGTAGAATTGCGAATTCAACGGGTTTTAGAAAGAGATTCGCATCGAACAAAAGAAACCGTTCGTTCCATTATTGATAAGCAAATGAAGGAAGTGGAAATGGAAAAATACGCTGATTATGTTATCGATAATTCCGGAAACACAAGCATCTTAAAAGAATTGTTGGAAATGCATAATTCCTTTAGTATCAAAAATTAATTTCAATTCATCTTATGCCTTTCGCTGATTAATACAGAAATTAGCAATAGGACTAAAAAAATGTTTTTAGCCCTTATTTTTTTACCATGAGCCTTACGGAAAAAGATTCATATTACGACGACCTCGAAAACAAATCTCCCATGGAGATCATTAAAATGATCAATACGGAAGATAAAAAGGTTGCCTATGAGGTAGAAAAAATTTTACCGGCAATAGAATCGCTTTTAAAGGTTTTAATCCCAAAAATGAAATCCGGTGGAAGGTTGTTTTACATCGGTGCGGGAACCAGTGGTAGACTGGGAATTTTGGACGCTTCTGAATGCCCGCCCACATTTGGCGTTAGTGATGATATGGTAATTGGTTTGATCGCAGGAGGGGATTCTGCGATACGAAAAGCGGTAGAGTTTGCTGAGGATGACACCTCTCAGGCCTGGAAAGACCTATCGGTTTATAAAATCTCGAGCCTTGATGTTTTGGTTGGAATCGCTGCTTCGGGGAAAACGCCCTATGTTTTAGGGGGTCTTAAGGATGCACAGACGAATGGAATCTCTACAGCCTGCATTACATGTAATCCGGGTTCGGAGGTTTCAAAATATTCTGACTTCCCAATTGAAATACCCGTGGGCCCGGAAGTGGTGACCGGATCAACACGCATGAAATCGGGTACCGCTCAAAAAATGGTACTGAACATGATTAGCACGGCAGCAATGATAGGCCTGGGTAGAATAAAAGGGAATAAAATGATCGATATGCAATTGGCAAATAATAAGCTGTTGGAAAGAGGGAAAAAGATGATCATGAATGCGCTTAATGTGAAGGAAAAAGAAGCTGAAAAATTATTGGCAGAAGGTGGTTCTGTCAGAAAAGTGTTAGAAAAGTACAATGCATAATATTGAACCCCATTATAGATGGCTGTCGCTTTACGACTCTTCCTTTGATCCATTATCACCCTTTAATGGTAAGGAGTACAATTATGACCTTTATTCAGATACCATTTACGGCTATTACATCGATCCTGCATGGGATTATATCGGATCTGAAACTTTGTATATCAAAATCCTTTTTATCGATTACGAAAAAAACTATGCCATAATTGAATTTATTGGAGAGTGGAACGATGCCATAGAAAATGATATTATGCAACTCAAACGCAATATCATTGACCATTTGCTCCGAATGGATATCAGCCATTTTATTTTAATAGGTGAAAATGTTTTTAATTTTCACGGATCAGATGACTGTTATTATGAAGAGTGGTTTGATGAAGTGGATGACGGCTGGATTGCTGCCATAAATTTTAGGGACTTTGTTTATCGGGAATGGAGCAATTACGGAATAGATACATTCATCAATTTTGGAGGTAATTTAGAAATTGGCAATTGGCGAACCTTGCATCCAAATCAGCTCTTTGAAAAAGTCGAATCAGATATTTCAAGACGGCTGGGTGTCGCTTAGACCTATTGATGCAATAGAGGATATGCTGTATTTCCGTTTATCCGGAATAGAATAACACAAATACCGCGTCCTTCGTTTAGGCCCTTTTATATACCATTTCTTTCCAATTTTAAATTCACAGCCTTCCTCAATATCCTTCAGGAAAACCAAATTCCCGTCATCCTGCATGGCATTGTAAAGATTATGATCGGCCGAAGTGCTGGCCTTTGGATTTTTCATATGTCTGATGACCTCAATGTGTATGCTTTCGGGAAATACTTTCATTTGCACAAAGGGATCCAGAAGTTTTTTGAACATTTCCTTCCAGGCTTTACCGTGTGGACTTTGTCTTCTTTTATAGCAAATCCTCACCCATTGATGCGCTATTTCGTGTACAAGTGTAAATAGAAATTGGTTTTCATTTAAACTTTTATTGATACTGATAAGGTGCGTCTTGCTCTGAGGTAAATAGCGATAATCACCACTCCTGGATTGTCGGTGATTACTCAGTCTTAGTTGAAAAGGATATTTTTTCCAATATGCTTTGATGATTTCAAAAGCATTTTTCGGAAGATGTTTTTCGAGTTCTTGAGGTAAATGCATAAAAAAACCACGCTTTCAACCCATTGGCATCCGGCGCGGTTATTTCTTTTTTTAAATGAAGATTATTCCATGGTTTCTTCTTCCATTTCCTCTTCTTCGCCTTCCATGTCTTCCATGTTGTCCATGTCGTCCATTTCAGTAGAATCTGATTCCATAGCTTCTTCCTCCATTGGAGCTTCTTCCATAGTTTCTTCAGTTCCTTCTTCCATAGTAGTTTCTTCAACTTCTGTAGTTTCAGCTTCACCTTCTGATGAACCTCCACCTGCACAAGCTGAGAAGAATAACATTCCAGCGATAATTAGTAGGGATAGTAAATTTTTCATAACAGAGTAATTTTTAAAAAGTAAAATTATGTAATTCCATTGTTCTATTTGAACAAATATCTATTTTTTTTTGAATATGAGACTAATGGGGACACCATTTAATCCAAAATGATGACGTAATTTGTTCTCTATAAAGCGTTTATAAGGTTCTTTGATGTGATTTGGGAAATTACAAAAAAGTGCAAAAGCCGGAGTTTTTGAACTTAATTGTGTTATATATTTGATTTTTATGTGCTTGTCACGATAAGAAGGAGGTGGATTTCTTTCAATTTCCGGAAGTAGCTTTTCGTTGAGTTTTGAGGTCGGGATTTTACTTGTCCTATCTTCATATACCTGTATGGCAATTTCAATCGCCTTCATTATCCTTACCTTTTCTGTGATAGACGTAAACACAATTGGAATATGAGACATTCCCGATAGTCGTCCACGAATTTCTCTTTCCCAATCTCTTGCGGTATTGGTCTCTTTTTTTACCAAATCCCATTTATTGACCAATATCACAACACCCTTTTTATGATTTTGTGCCAGAGCAACGATATTCATGTCCTGAGCTTCAAACCCACGGCTTGCATCAATCATGACTATACATACATCTGCTTCTTCCATGGCTTTGATCGTACGGAGATTGCTGTAAAATTCAATATTGTCTTTTAGCCTTGATTTCCTTCTAAGCCCTGCGGTATCGGTCAGTATAAACTCTTTTCCATAGGCATTGTAATGTGTAAAAACAGCATCCCTGGTGGTTCCGGGTATATCTGTAACGATACTTTTTTCTGAACCGGTTAGAAAATTTAACAGAGAGGATTTTCCGGCATTAGGACGACCAAGTATGGCAATTTTTGGCAAATGAGCATAGGGATCCTCCACACCTTCCGAATCAAAATGTTTGACAATCTCCTCAAGTAGTTCGCCGGTGCCTAATCCGTTTTCAGAAGAAACAGGAAAAATTTCTTTAAAACCCAGACTGTGAAATTCAGCAGCCAGGTAAATCTTATCGTGCATGTCGGTTTTATTGGCGACAAGCAAGACCGGTTTATTACTTTTTCTAAGAACATTGGCAAAATCCTGATCCAAACCGGTGAGTCCCGTCTTT
Source organism: Cytophagales bacterium (assembly GCA_965267555.1). Lineage (GTDB taxonomy): Bacteria > Bacteroidota > Bacteroidia > Cytophagales > CCMP332 > CCMP332. The sequence continues at coordinate 389,129 of OZ254083.1, forward strand.
ACATCAACCATAAACAAGATGACAGTGGCTTCCTCTATTGCGATTTCCACCTTATCTCTTATCGCTTCTTCGAATACATCTTCCGAGCCTTTGACATAACCTCCGGTATCAATGACCGAAAAGAAATTGCCCTGCCACTCAGCACGTCCATAATGATTGTCGCGTGTGACACCACTTTGATCATCCATAATCGCATCTCTTTCACCGACAAGTCGATTATATAAGGTTGATTTGCCCACGTTGGGGCGCCCTACAATGGCTACAATATTTCCCATTTTAATTATAACCCAATCTTTCCAGTTTACTTTTATTTTTGCGCCAGTCTTTTTCCACCTTCACATAGGTTTGCAGAAACACCTGTTTACCAAAAAATGCCTCGAGATCTTTCCGTGCTTCGATGCCCACTTTTTTTAGCATGGAACCACCTTTCCCGATCATTATTATCCTTTGCGATGTCCTTTCAACCAATATTGAAACATTGAGATGTAAAATTTTGACTTCATTAATAAATTCATCTACAATCACTTCACATGAATATGGAATTTCTTTTTTATAGAGTTGAAATATTTTTTCCCTAATTATTTCAGATACAAAAAATCGTTCGGGTTTATCGGTAAACTCGTCTTTTGGAAAATAAGGTGGGTGTTCCGGTAGTTCATCTTTAATTTTTTGTAACAGCACATCGGTGTTGATCCCTTGTTTTGCAGAAATCTCAAAATATGAATTGGCCTTGACTTCGTTTTGCCATATTTCTTTTTGTCGATTGCGTTTTTCGGAATCAACCAGATCAATTTTATTCAAAAGCAGATAGACCGGCATTTCCAAACGTTTGATTTTGTCAAGGAAATTATAGGTTTTGGGTTCGTCACGGATGTCAATCAGAAAGAGTACGATATCCGCATCTTCAAGTGAAGACTCCACAAACTTCATCATGTTTTTTTGAAGTTGATAAGCAGGATCTATAATTCCCGGTGTGTCCGAATAGACGATTTGAAAGTCTTCGGAATTAAGTATTCCCATTATTCTATGACGTGTGGTTTGCGCTTTTGGAGTTATGATGGAAATTTTTTCTCCAAGGAAATGATTCATAAGCGTGGATTTTCCCGCATTGGGTTTTCCGATAATATTTACAAATCCTGCTTTATGTCCTGACAATTCAATTTTTTTTACAAAAATACCTCAAATATTGCGTTTTCTAGGTTTTTGGTTGGAGAATATTGTATCAAATCAAAAATAAAGCCCTCTCAATCTTGGAAAAGGACGGTAAATCTATATACCTTTGCATTCACATCGCGGGGTGGAGCAGTTGGTAGCTCGTCGGGCTCATAACCCGAAGGTCACAGGTTCGAGTCCTGTCCCCGCTACTAGGAAGTAGAGCACAGCTCTACTGACGAAGTCCCAAAGCGTACGTAGTTCTGCTTTGGGACTTTTTTTATACTTTCTAAACTTAACATTTACAAAGACGAGCCGTGCACACTTCCTAGCTACGCGGGCAGTCAAATTCTATTTTATATTCTGCTAGTTTAAGTTGAGCTTTGTGGCTGTTTCTATTTTAAGGGCAATAGTATTTAAAAAAGCCAAGTTCTGCTTCCTTGATTCGTCAGGGTATTTTTGTTTCAACTCAATATCTACGCTCTTTAAATCATAGAGATTTACAAGAACTTAATAATGCTTTAATAGGTTTCATAAGCAGAATTTGGCATTATGAACGAATATCTTGATGCATTTTATACTGCATTTTCCGGTACGCTTGAATGGACCTGGAAATCGATTATTTTTGAAGTACCCTGGTATAGCAATTACTTCTGGGGACTAATAGCGATTTCACTTTTTGCCTGGGGATTAGAACTGGCTTTTCCATGGCGAAAAAACCAAGCGATAATTCGCAAGGATTTTTGGTTAGATGGCTTTTATATGTTTTTTAATTTTTTCGTTTTTGCCATTGTAATCAGCGGAATTTATAAAATCCTGGAACTCTCCATTGCAGAAGTAAATATTACCATGAGCAGTCTGGCTATCATTAATATGGGTAAGTGGCCGATTTGGTTGCAATTGCTGGTATTCTTTATAATACTCGATTTTGTTCAGTGGTTTACTCATGTTCTTCTTCACCGCTATCCCTTATTATGGAAATTCCACAAAGTTCATCACAGCGTGAAGGAAATGGGCTTTGCCGCACATTTGAGATATCATTGGATGGAAAACATACTTTATAAACCCTTGAAAACTTTTGGCGTCATGATCTTAGGTGGTTTTGAGCCCCAACAAGCTTATATAGTACATTTCCTCGCCATCACCATTGGACACTTAAATCATTCTAACGTTAAAATTACCTGGGGGCCATTAAAGTATATATTTAATAATCCCGTGATGCATTTGTACCATCATGCCTATGTGCTGCCTGAAGGACGCTTCGGTGTAAACTATGGGATTAGTTTGAGCCTCTGGGATTATATTTTCAAAACCAATTACATTCCAGAAGAAAGTGGTGCGATCAAAATAGGCTTTAAGGGAGATGATAAATTTCCAAAGGATTTCATTGGGCAGAACACCTATGGCTTTAAAAAAGGGCAGCTTTAATGAGCCTGTAATTTTTGTTATTTTGAATTCAACCCTCTTTCAATTTTAAAATTTTGACTCAAAAAATTTCTCTTAAATCAGCTATCTTAATCACGGCTTTAGCTTATTTATTTGTCTCATGCGCTGGGGATGATAATTCGAAAGTGGCGAGTCCAATTCAAAATAATTTAGACAGCATAAAATTGAGCTATTATGGAGCTGACCTATCCTATGTCAATGAAATGGAGGATTGTGGCGCAGTATATTTTGATGAAGAAGGAATGCCAAAAGACCCTTATCTTATATTTAAAGAAAATGGCTGCAACCTGATTCGATTAAGGCTTTGGCACGACCCTTCATGGTTTACTGATTATTCAAATTTTGAAGATGTTAAAAAATCCATTATCAGGGCTAAAGCGTTTGGCATGGAGGTGCTTCTTGATTTTCATTATTCCGACGATTGGGCCGACCCGGGGCGACAAACCATTCCCGAGGCCTGGAGACCTGTAATTAATGCACTTCCCGCGCTTTCCGATTCGCTTTACAATTACACGTATCATACATTAAAGAAGTTAGAAAATAAAAATCTTTTACCCGACATAGTTCAGGTTGGCAATGAAATAAATCCCGAGATTTTGCAGGCCGGAGAACCGGTTCAATGGCCTATTAACTGGGACAGAAATGCCACATTGCTCAATAAAGGCATCAAGGCTGTCAGAGATATTTCAATTGAAAGTGGAAAGAATATTGAGGTCATGTTACACATTGCTCAACCGGAAAATGGACACTGGTGGTTTGATGATGCAATTGCAAATGGTGTGAATGATTTTGATTGGATTGGCCTTAGCTATTATCCTATGTGGTCTGATATTAAATTAAATGACTTGAGTGTTGAATTAGAGACTTTAATAAAGAAACATGATAAAAAATTGATGATCGTTGAAACTGCCTTTCCTTTTACAAGCCGGAATGCTGATGCCGCCGGAAATATTTTGGGAATTGATGCTGCAGTTCCCGGAATTGATATTTCACCAGCGGGCCAACTTGAATATCTGCTTGAACTCGAAAAACAAGTATTTGAAGCTGGTGCAGATGGAATTGTCTATTGGGAGCCCGCCTGGGTTTCTACAGGATGTAGCACGCGCTGGGGCAGTGGATCACATTGGGACAATGCTACTTTGTTTGATCAGGAAAAAAAAGTAAATGAAGGCATGAAATTTTATAATGAAAACCTCAATTGATTAGCTATTGAGTAATAGACAATTGGCATTTAAGTTCACCATCTAAAAATTCAGGATAGCTTTTACTTGAATGAAGGGGTATTAAGTTAATTTAACTGTACCGGTCAATTTTTCTAATTCATTAAATTATCTGATGTTCACATTATATTTACTTTTCTTTATCAATTGGATTAGATGATGTTATGAATTTTTCTACTCTTGATATAATCGTTTTTGCGGCTTATGGTTTACTGATCATCACGATAGGTTTATGGGTATCGAGAGATAAAAAGGGACATGATAAAAGCGCAGAAGACTATTTTCTCGCAGGGAAATCCCTACCCTGGTGGGCGATAGGTGCTTCCTTAATAGCTGCAAATATTTCAGCTGAACAATTTATTGGAATGTCAGGATCGGGATTTGCAGTAGGGCTTTCTATTGCTTCATACGAATGGATGGCCGCCATTACATTATTAATTGTGGGAAAGTATTTTCTTCCGGTTTTTATAAATAAAGGTTTATACACTATTCCCGAGTTTGTTGAAAAACGCTATAGCACCCAACTCAAGACAATCCTGGCAGTGTTTTGGATTGCCCTTTACATATTTGTCAATTTATCTTCCGTACTCTATTTGGGGTCCTTGGCACTGGAAACTACCCTTGGTATCCCGATGCTTTACGGGGTAATTGGTTTGGCCTTATTTGCAGCGGCCTATTCTTTATATGGGGGCCTGTCTGCTGTGGTATGGACCGACGTTATCCAAGTGGTTTTTCTTATTCTTGGAGGGTTGATTACCACCTATCTTGCTTTAAATGTCGTATCTGATGGTGGGGGAATGGTTAAGGGTTTTGATCATTTGCTCAAAGCTGCACCCGATAAATTTCATATGATTTTGGATCAATCTAACCCTGAATACAAAAATTTACCCGGCATTTGGGTATTGATCGGAGGGCTTTGGGTGGCTAATTTGTACTATTGGGGATTTAACCAATACATTATTCAAAGAACACTTGCTGCTAAATCACTTAAAGAAGCACAAAAGGGAATAGCCCTGGCCGGTTTTCTCAAACTGGTAATTCCATTTATCGTTGTAATACCGGGAATAGCCGCGTATGTAATTGTAAATGATCCTGAAATTATGATGAGATTGGGCGAAGCAGGACAGACAAACATTCCGGCTTCCGGGGCCTCTGATAAAGCCTATCCCTGGCTTTTACAATTGCTGCCTTCCGGATTAAAAGGAATAGCTTTTGCTGCATTGGCTGCAGCTGTTGTGTCTTCTCTGGCATCAATGCTTAATTCAACATCTACCATTTTTACGATGGATATTTACAAACCATATATAAATAAAAAAGCAGAAAACAAGCAGCTTGTACGAACTGGTAGAATTACAGCGGGGATAGCCTTAATTATTGCATCGGTGATGGCACCTTTACTGGGTGGAATAGATCAGGCTTTTCAGTTTATTCAGGAATATACCGGTATTGTCAGCCCGGGAATTCTGGCTGTTTTCTTACTCGGTTTGTTCTGGAAAAAAGCAACGAACCAGGCGGCGATTTGGGGGGCCTTGATTTCAATACCTATTGCAGTTTTACTAAAGGAATTTGCTCCCGGAATGCCATTTTTGAATCAGATGGGATTCACTGCTATCGGAACAATGATTATCATCGTGATCGTTTCCTATATATCGGGAAAAGGTGAGGATGACCCAAAAGGCATTGATATTTCCAAAGGCTATTTTAAAACGGGTTCTAAATTTAATATTTCAGCTTTCGCCATTTGCATTATTACAGCCGTTCTTTATGCCTTATTTTGGTAAAGGCTATTTTATTGCTCGAGCTATGTGAATTAAAATTTTGATTGGGAATACCATATGATATCTTTCCTGTATAGTTAAATGCACTTTTTGAATTTAATAGTTGAGGATAAATTCAGTTAAATTTTGAGAGCGCTCTAAATTCAACTTTTTCCTCAATCGATACCGTGCAATTTCTACACCTCTCACTGAAATATTCAAAAGATTGGCAATTTCCTTGCTTGATAAATTAAGCCTTAAGTATGTACTGAGCTTAATATCCTGCGGACTGAGTTTTGGATATTCGGATTGAAACCGCTTAGAAAAATCACCGTGAACCTTATCAAAATGAATTTGAAAATTGGCCCAATCGTCTTCATCTTCAACGTTTTTTTCAATTTCCTTTACAATTTTCCTGATGTTTGATTTTACTTCTTCATTTGTACTTTTTTTGACTACGGATTCAAGATTTGATTTAACACCATTGATAAACTCATTTTTATTAAGCAAATGCATGGTATTCGTAGCCAATTCAGAGTTCATATAATCAATCTCGGATTGTAATTTTTCATTTTTTAAACGCTCAATTTCACTTTCGCTCTCTTTTGTGATGGTATCCAGTTGTTTTTCTTTTTCACCTATTTCTTCCAGTCTTTTCCTATCAAGTTTCTGTTTTTCTTTTTCATAGCGCTTGTCTAGAACTACCATCAGGCTAATTAAGGCTGTTAAGCTTAAAACCACATAAATGATATAAGCCAATGGTGATCTGTACCAGGGCGAAAGCACTACAAATTTAAATTCTTCAATTTCGCTTATTTGATCGAGTGCATTTTTAGACCTTACCTTGAAAATATATTCGCCTTCTCTGAGATTGGTGTATTCTTTTGAATTTACATTTGTCCAATCACTCCAGTCCCGATTAAAGCCTTCGAGTTTATATTGAAACTGAGGGTCGGTTGTCGTACTGTATGAGGTAGAGGAAAATCGCAATGTAATATTGTTTTGCTTGTAATTTATTTCAGGAATTGAATGTGTTCCCGGTCGGCCGTTTAAATGCTTATTGCCGGCCAAATAAGTAAAAAGAGTGTCGTAGGAATTGTAAACATCGCGAATCAGGGTATAAAATTTCTCCTCTTGCTGTTCATTGAAGTTATTCCTGTCGAATAAAATAAATCCCTCTTTTGCTCCAAATAAGACCTGATTAGGATTTATAATATTGATATTGGGCAGGTCATCATTTAAAAGTTTACGCACTTTGTTAAAGGCCTGATCGTGTTTTACATAACGCTTAGGCCCAATTTTTTCTAAAAAACCCAAAGAGGTATTTGTAATAAAGTAGATATTTCCAAATACATCGGCTTTCATAACGTTGACCTGGCTTCCGTTAAAATAACTGCTCAGAATGCTGTCTTGTGAAAAGCTTTTATCCTTGTAATCGTAATTTAAAATACCTCCTTCTGAAATGACTTTTATTTCATCGTCAATTTTAGTGATCGTATTTTGCAAATTGGTGGGCAGACCGTTATCCTGGTTAAAAAATTCAATTTTAGGATTTAGCAAACGCTCCCTGGATAATAAGATCTTAAACAAACCTTTATAACCGTGAGAAACCCATAAAATGCTATCCTTATCCAATGTCATTATTCTGGAAGATTCATTAAAAGAATCGATTTTACCCACTTTGTTATTCAGATTATTCCGGTAAACGTAGATTCCATCATAACAGCCCTGGAAATAGTAATTGAACCATTTGACAAACATCCATGATCCGGTTTCATTAAAGAAGTTTTGAGCTGTATTGTCTGAAATGGAGAAAGCCCCCTCATTATGATTTAAAATTAGATTTCCACCAACTTCCTGAAGTAAATAGCTTTGACCCTCAGAACCGCGCACTTCCTGCGGCTCGCCATCAAATGAATAAACACCATTATTGGTACCGAGATATAAGCCATTTTGACTGCTAATGGCTGAATAACCTGTTCCCGGAAGCCCGATGTTTTCGTTGATTTCTCTGAATGGAGACTGTACTTCTAAAAATGAAATACCGTTATTTTGACCTACCCAAATGTTTTTATTTTGATCTTCAAATATGCTGAGAATGGTTCTGCTCAGCAATCCTCTTTCTTTATTGACATTTATAAGAATATTGCCTTCCAGATCAATAATATAGATGCCGTTGTTCTGTGTACCAATGGCCAGATTTCCGTTGGAGAGTAGTAAAGCACAATTGATAAATGTTTCTTCAAATAATTCATTAAGCCTTTTGTTAAATGGACGAATTCCTTTAGGTCCTAAAAGCCATATGCCATTTCTGGAAGTCGTGATCAATAAATTGTTTTCATCAATACTGGTAACAGAGGATACAATTTTATCAGAAAAGAATGTCATGTGTTCTTTGGAATGAAACCTTCCATTCTCAATCACATGCAATCCTTTAGTCGGAATATGAGAATATATTTTGTTTTTGCTTTCAAAGGAAATATCCAGAATTGATTTTGGATCTATGACCTTGATTTGATTGTCCTCGTATACATACACATATGAAAAGGTGCAGAAATAAGCCTTTCCTTTTATAAAGTAAGTTTTCCAGGTCTCATCAATTTCCCTGTATTTTTCAGGAATTTTTGATTTTAAGGAATGATAGATTAGCTGTCCGATTGAATCAGCCTCGAAGTATCCGAAATCGCCCTGGTATCCACCATAAATTCTGCCCTTTTCACCGATAGCCAGGCTTCGCATTTTGGTGGCATTTGTGACATTGTATTGATGCCAGTCATTTCCGTCGAATTGTAGGAGACCAAAATTATTGGCAACATAAATTATTCCCTTGCGATCCTGACTGATTTGCCAATTTTGAATGCCACCGGAATACTCCTCAGGGTTGTAATTTCTAATGAGTGGCAAACCGGGAAGTACACTTGCATAAATCTGAACAAATGAAATCAGTATTAGCAGTATGATGAGTTTGTACCTCAAGACGTATGAATTGATACAAAAGGTTTTATTCATTTAAATATGCTATAGAATCATAATAATACATTTTTTTCTCAACATTGATGTATTTATGATGTATGTGCAATGAATTGTTGATGTATTTATGATGTACTGTTCAATTTGTTTTAGAATGCCTTGCGGGGCATTTTTGTAAACGCTTTTTATTTCAATACGCGATCTATGATGAGAAACACTACACTAAATTTAGCTTTGTGGATTTTTATCCTTTTAATTCCATCAAAGCTCTTAGCACAAGGAATAGAAATTAAAGGAAACGTCACCTCTGATGATGGAGAAGTACCCGGAGCAAGTGTCCTCGAGAAAGGAACGGTCAATGGTACCATCACTGATTTTAATGGAGATTATTCAATTACAGTTCAGGATACGAACAGTGTCTTGGTCTTTTCTTTTATAGGATACAAATCACAGTCGGTCAAAGTAGGTAATAAAACGACCATTGATATCTACTTAAAAGATGATGCCGTGCAACTCGAAGAAGTTGTTGTAATCGGATATGGTGAACAAAAGAAAAGTGTTTCTACCGGTGCTATTTCCAGTGTAGGCAGAGAGGAGATTGAAGGATTAAACTTTCAGCGCGTAGAGCAAACATTACAAGGACAAGTCAGTGGAGTCTACATCGCTCCGGCTTCAGGACAACCGGGAGCTGCGCAATCGATAGTAATTAGAGGAGTTGGTACAAATGGAAATAATAATCCGCTCTATGTTGTAGACGGATTGGTTGTGGATGATATCTCAAATCTCAATCCCAATGATGTGGAGTCGGTAGAGGTATTAAAAGATGCCGCTTCAACAGCAATTTACGGAGCACGGGGTGCTAATGGGGTAATTATTTTAACGACTCGTAGAGGAGACTCGGATAAAGCGACTTTTGAATACAGTGGTTTTGGAAGCACGGCGAGTCCCTGGAGATTACCTGAAATGATGGGTTCCGATGATTATATAAGAGCCATTCGCGAAAAATTTGAAAACTCCAATGCGCTATCAACCTTGGATCCGACATTTCCTGAAATAGGACAGGCACCGCGAAATATTGATTGGATGGAAGAAGTGGTTAGTCCTGCAACAACAATGAATCATAACCTCTCAGTAGGAAGAACCACTGAGAAAAACTCTTATTTTTTCAGTTTTGGTTACTGGAACCAGGATGGTGTGATTGGCGGAGATAAGTCAAATTTTGAAAGGTATACGGCCAGGCTAAATTCCAGCTCTTATGCCAATAAGTATTTGATGTTGGGACAGAATTTGTCGATTCTTCATACCGAAAGACAAACGGTGCCCGAAAACAATGCCTTTGGTTCGGTATTAGCTGATGCGTTTAATTACGATCCGATTACACCTATTAATGCACCTTACAATGACAGTACTTATGGATTTGCCATTTCACCTTATGTAAGGAAAGAGTACATCAATCCATTTGCAAGAACATTCATCACCAATAATAGAAACAGGACCAATCGTCTTCAGGGTAATATTTATGCAGAAGTAAGTCCTGTTGAATGGTTAAAATTCAGATCTGATGTGGGCGCCGACATTTTGTACAGCTATGATAATACCTTTACACCAACCTATTTCTTCCGATCTGATTTTCAGAATCCCAACAATACAGCATTTCAGGGCTATTATTCCGAAAACACGATTCGATGGGAAAACTTTCTCTCTTTTTCCAAAAAGATCAAATTTCACTCAATTGATGCGATCCTTGGGATGTCTTACAGAGAAAGAAATGGTGAGTTTGCCGGAGGATCTAGACAGAATATACCGCAATCGCAGCAGTTTAACCCAAATTGGTGGTACATCGATGCGGGTGTAGATACTACCGACCAGAATTACGGTAATGCATTAGTTACAGAAGTCCTTCAAAGTTATTTCGGTAGGGTACTCTATAATTTTGATGAGAAATACCTCATCACAGCTTCCCTTCGAAGGGACGGCTCTTCAAAATTCGGCCCAAATAACAAATTCGGTTTATTCCCATCATTCTCTGCAGGTTGGGTACTTTCAAAAGAGAATTTCTTCGATTTTCCAACATTTGACTTTGTAAAATTAAGAGCGAGCTGGGGTGTTAATGGTAATGACAGAATTAACAACCTTGCCTATACTTCAATTGTAAGCGACGACAGATTCACTTACCAATTCGGTAGACCTGGCAATGAGGCACAGTATTTTGGTGAAGCACCAGTGGCTATTTCCAATCCGGATATCAAATGGGAAGAGAGTGTTCAATGGGATATTGGTCTTGAAGTGGATATCCTAAGTGGTAAACTATCCACTGATGTTGATGTTTATTCGAAAACAACGAAAGATTTATTGATGACCGGTGTAGTACCGGGATTAGTTGGTAACAATGCACCAATTCTGAATACGGGTGAGATGAGGAACCGCGGAATCGAATTTGCGATAAATTATAACAATCGATGGAACGACATTGGTTTTGCGGCCGGGATGAATTTTACCCGAAACTGGAACGAAGCCTTGAAAGTAGCGGGTGAGGGTGAAAATCCTTTTATTGAAGGTTACGGCTGGCCGGTAAGAAACTTTACAATTACCAGAATGACTCAGGGTCTTCCTGTTTCGCACTTCAGAGGTTATAAAACCGATGGAATTTTTAAATCGCAAAGTGAAGTATTTCAATATATCAACTCCAATGGCGACCTGATCCAACCCGATGCAGAAGCCGGTGATATAAAATTTGTAGATGTAAATGGCGATGGAGAAATCAATGAAGAAGATATAACGGAAATTGGTAAACCCTGGGCAGATATTCTTATGGGCTTCAATTTCAGTGTGGATTACAGAGGATTTGATATTCGTATGCTCTGGAACGTGAGCATTGGAAACGATGTTTATAAAGTCTATGAAAGACAGGATATCCCCTACAATAATTATCAGGATACCTGGTTGGATCGATGGTCTGAATCAAATCCTGATGGAGAGTATCCAAGACTGGTTTTAAATGATGTAAATGGCAATCAAAGACCTTCGGACTTTTATGTAGAAGATGCAAGTTTTGCCAGATTGAGAAATCTGCAGATCGGATATAATGTACCACAGAAGATTCTTGAGAAAGTCTTGATATCCAAAGCGAGATTTTACTTGTCTTTTGACAACCTTGTTACCATAACAGGTTACAGTGGATTTGATCCTGAAATTGGATCGAATAATGGCTGGATCCTGGATACGGGTATTGATAAAGGATTTTATCCTCAGAACAGAGCAATAGGCGCGGGTTTGAATGTGACGTTTTAATTTAATTAATGATGAAGAAAATAATACGATTTAAAGTTCTTATTGCATTATCACTTTTGATAATGACGGCATGTAAGGAGGAAAAACTGGATGTAGAGCCGGTGGCCTCTTATTTGGAAGCAAATTATTACAAAAATGAGCAGCAGGCATTTAATGCATTGGTTGCAGCATATGATCCTTTGCAATGGACCATGCACGGTGGTTTCTGGGTAAGTCCGGTAATGTATGCAGAGATAAGATCAGATAATGCCAATGCGGGTGGAGATGCCACCAATGCTGATCAACCGGGCTGGCAGGAAATGGATGATTTTACCAATAATCCTAATACCAACGAAACGAATTGGATTTGGAGTCGATGTTATACCGGTATTTACAGAGCGAATCTCGTTCTGCAAAATATCGAAATCGAGTCGCCAACAGTAGCTATTTATAAAGCAGAAGCCAGATTTCTCAGAGCATATTATCATTTTGATGCATTCAGACATTACGGGCCTTCTCCAATTATTGATCGCATCTTATTGCCGGATGAATACGATCAGCCAAGAGCTTCGATGAATGAAATGTTTGAATTTATGGTTGGCGATCTGGAAGCGGCCATCGCAGCCTTACCACTTACAACCTCCGAATCTTTTAAAGGAAGAGTAACTAAAGGAACTGCGCAGGCACTCTTAGGTAAAATTTACTTGTATTGGGCAGATCTGGATAATGATAATACACAAAAATTTGACCTGGCAGCTGATGCACTCAGAGAGGTGGTCAACAGCGGTCAGTACCAGTTATTGGACGATATGCGCGATTTATACGCCTATGGTGCCAATAATACAGCAGAATCTGTATTTGAAATTCAACAATCAAATATTTCACCTTCCAATTGGAACTGGCCTAGCAGCTGGATTGATGGTAATGTATTTGCCCAATTATGTGGGGTAAGAAGTCTTTGTGATGATCATCCGACTTACAATGCCGGTTGGGGATTCATGTTACCCACACAGGGATTGTACGATCATTTTTTGGCAGATGACACATTGCGAAGAGACCTTTCAATCTTATCGCTTGATGAGCTCAATATGGCCATCGATACAATATCCGGAAATAGTTGTGGCTCATCGGCAATCGATGATGCAGACCAAAATCCAAGCGATTACACAGGATACTGGCAGGAAAAGTACCCCATCTACAAAGAATACACCAACCCCAATGGCGGGGACGCAGTATTGACCATTGATGCCAATGTATTTGTAATTCGTTATGCCGATGTGCTATTGATGTTGGCAGAAGCGTTGCACAGAGGTACCGGATCAGATGGTGAAGCGCAAATGTTTGTTGACATGGTGAGGGAAAGAGCAGCTGGCCCCGGTGACAATACCGGCAATTTCAGAACAGTTTCGCAATTGATGAACGATCAGGGATGGACCCTACTTGATGCCATATGGTATGAGAGACGATCAGAATTCGCCCTTGAAGGCGACAGATGGTACGATTTAGTGCGTTCGGGAAGAGCGAGTTCGGATCTGTTTACTGCAGAACCCGAAAAGGCCGCCAATTTTAGCCCTGAAGATCTTTGGATCCCGGTTTCACAGCGAGAAGCGGACGTTACCAATGGCGCATTAACGCTATATCCCGGACCTTCTTTATTCCCTTAAGTAAGATTTTTAAATAAGTATAAACAACCAATAATTATAAATTAAATATTATGAGAGTAAACAGTTTTTTTAAAGCATGGTATCTGATATTAGCAGTGCCATTTTTGATGTTGACATCATGTGGTGATGACGACAGCGATAGTGGAACACCGAGCGGTGCCACTGTAGCCAGCTTCCAGTCTGAAGTTGATTCAGTTAATTTCCTTTTGGTGAGGTTCACTAATTTTTCACAAAATGCTACTTCATATTCCTGGGATTTTGGAGATTCTGAAACTTCTACAGAAGAAAATCCCGAGCATGAATATGCAGCAGCCGGAACCTATACAGTTACATTAACTGCAACGGGTGCAAATGGTACTACATCATCCAAATCAAATGATGTAACCGTAACCGATCCTAACGCGGCTTTAACTTTATTGACAGGACCTGATTCTAAAACGTGGAAACTATTTAGAGAAGGTACTTCAATGTCATTAGGAGAAAGCAAGGAAATACCTAACAATTGGTGGCCAGGTTTAGAAAATGACGGAAGCAGAGATTGTCTGTACGAGCAAACTTTCACTTTCCATAGAGATGGAACTTATACATTTGATGATATGGGTAGTTTCTGGGGTGAGTTTGGTGTATGGGATCCTGCTGATCCAAATTACGAAACTTGTTTCCCTGCTGAAGCGGCAAACATGAGAAACCTGAATGGTGATGATGTAAGCGCTTGGTTAAGTGGAACACATTCATTTACCTATGATGCCAACACATCTGAAGTTACCCTAACCGGTGATGGTGCATGGATTGGTATACCTAAATTAGGCCCAACAGGTGAATCTGTAGTTCCATTGAGCAGTACAACCTTTAAAATTGAGGCTATAGGACAGGCAACCGGTTACGATACCATGGTCATCGGGTTTGACTACGGTACAGGTGGATACTGGAAATTTGTATATGTGAATTATTCAGATCCTTCATTAGAGCCAGATTTGGGTTCCGGTGGTGGAGGCGGAGGCTTCGGTGAAGACCTTCCTGATGAAACACCAACTGCAATGTTTAACACATTTGCTTCAACTGATGCTGCTGATGTGCAGGAATTGGTACCTACTGCTTCAGATGTAACCATAAACATTGGAGTTACCGATCCTGATGGTGGCTCTACAGCTGTTGGAGAATATATAAGAGGAACAGCGGCATTTGCCGATCTGAAATTCCAATTGGACTACGATGCGCAATTTGACAATTTTGACAGCGTGGTTGTGGAAGTGTATTTCCCAAGTACCAATGATTATTCCGGTGCTTTAACACAAGTAGTTGATATTTTTATTGCTGATGCCAGTGCTACAGAGCAATTCTGGACAGACTGGGCATTATATAGAAATGATGCTACAACTGCTCAAGATACATGGGTGAGATTCGCATGGGCATTATCAGATGTCATTGAAGGCGTTGACCCTAAGACCAGAACGGACTTTGATTTGATCGGTCTTAAAATAGGAAGTGATAACCATGATGTGGATGGTACTTTCTATGTCAGAAACTTTGAGTTTAAATAGTCTTGTTTTTATTCATCATGATTAATTGGGAGCCTGCAAAGGCTCCCTTTTATAAAAAACACCTATAATAAATTGAATTTTACTAAACTTTTCCTTTCGTTAATATCTGTTATTTTACTTTCATGTCAATCTGATGATGAAGGGCAAATAGACAACTTCGCAAATGTTTCAATAGGCGAAATTCCTTCCATAACAGAAACGGATGAAGATCAAATCATCCAAATACCATTTACAATTGATAGAGAACTGTCAACAACTGCAAGTATTACCGTTTCAGCAGATGAATACACTGCCAATCTCGGTGAAGACTATTCACTGGAAAATCCAAGTGAGATCGTTTTTAACCCGGGGGAAACGCAAAGAAATTTAGATATAAGAATTATCGGCGATGATGTAGCTGAAGATTTTGAAGAATTTATTCTGAACATCACCAATGTTTCAGGATTAAATGTGGGTCTTGGCACGGCCAATGTCGTCATCAAAGACGATGATGAAGAAGTAAACAACGACACCTTAATTATTCCGGGAACGGGATACACCACACCTTTAACATATCCCGGAATGTCGCTCATCTGGCAAGATGAATTTAACGATGGCAGCCTGAACAGCACTTATTGGACTCATGAAACCGGAAGAGGTGAATGGGGTTGGGGAAATAATGAATTACAATATTACCGAAGTCAAAACACCTATTTCAAAGAAGGAAAATTGGTTATTGAGGCACGCAAAGAAAATGTTTCATACGGAGGCACGCCTTACACATCTTCACGCATGATTACCAAAGGCAAATTTGAATTTCAATACGGTCGTGTGGACATAAGAGCTGCTTTACCCGAAGGCCAGGGAATTTGGCCTGCCTTGTGGATGCTCGGCGATAATATCGATCAGGTAAGCTGGCCGGGATGTGGTGAAATTGATATCATGGAATTAGTGGGCGGAGGTATAAAGGATTCCGAAGTTCATGGAACTGCGCATTGGAAAAATTCATCAAATACACATTCTTTTCTGGGTGGTGACTATCGATTATCCAGTGGAAAATTTATTGATGAATTCCATGTATTTAGTATTGAATGGGAACCGGGATTCATTAAATGGTATGTGGATGATGAGCCCTATTTTACCTTCAGTACATCTTCTTCGGACAGAACAGAATTTCAAAATGAATTCTTCTTTATTTTCAATGTAGCGGTAGGTGGAAACTGGCCCGGTAATCCGGATGCAAGTACCGTTTTTCCTCAAAGGATGATCGTTGATTATATAAGAGTATTTCAAAATGATTAATAAAGTATGGAGGTATTTCCTCTGTAAGCAGGACTTATAAATAAAATCGACTGAGATTGGATGAATCCATTTTTCGAAACGAGAATAATACAAATCTTGCTTTTGGGATTTTTCCTTACTGAGAGGATTTTTTGAAAAGAATATGGGGAAAAAGAAATTTATTGTCCTAACAGCGCTAATTGTAGCTTTAGGCGGGTTCTTAATGGGTTTTGATGCATCTGTGATTTCAGGTGTGAACAAATTCGTTGAACTGGAGTTCAGCCTAACAAAACTTCAGTTGGGTTGGGCAGTAAGCTCTTTAACACTCTCAGCCACACTGGCTATGTTGATGTCCGGGCCCCTGAGCGACAGATTTGGCCGTAAGAATATTTTAACCATTGCAGCCATTCTTTATTTTGTTTCAGCCCTCGGTTCCGCTGTAGCCCCGAGCTTTATTTTTCTGGTTATTGCAAGAATGATTGGCGGCTTAGGCGTAGGAGCATCCTTGATAATTGCACCCATGTACATCGCTGAAATTTCCCCACCGGACATGCGCGGAAGAATGGTTTCATTTAATCAACTCAACATTGTATTGGGCATTTCTGTGGCCTTTTTCACCAATTATATGATTCTCCAACTGGGTGAGTCAGATGCCAATTGGGCCATTGCTATGAAATTCGATGCCTATAACTGGCGATGGATGCTCGGCCTTGAAGCACTCCCCGCAATACTTTATTTTTTCGGTTTGTTTCTTGTTCCAAGTAGCCCGCGTTGGTTGGCAATGAAGGGAAGATACGATGAGGCTTATGAAATAATGGTGAGGGCAACTTCTGAAGAGGAAGCCAAGGAAATTATTGAATCCGTAAAGGCCAGTATTGAGGCAGAGAAAAAATCCAAACCCAAAACGGCTCATATTAAAGATCTCTTAAATCCAGCTTTGAGACTGGTTTTGTTGATTGGTTTGGTCATAGGAGTCCTTCAGCAAATTACCGGTATCAACTCCGTATTCTTTTATGCACCTATGATCTTTGAACAATCGGGAATAGGAACGGATGCTTCTTTTAGTCAGGCGATTTTAGTCGGCTTAATAAATCTGATATTTACAGTGCTGGCAATCCTGATGATTGACAAATTGGGAAGAAAACCACTTTTGATTTTTGGCACCACCGGCATAGCCATATGCATGTTTTTGTTGGCCTATGGATTTAATAATGCATCATATACTTTAACGGAAGAATCCATTAAATCACTGCCCGAACAAGTAGATAGAGTCAAATTAGCTCCTATTCTCGGGATGACTTATGAAGATGACCTCAGCTTTAAAAAAGCAATTAGACAATCTTTGGGTGAATCTGTAGCACAGACCTATGAATCCGAATTGATTACTTCAGCGGTAACGATGAATGCCTATTTGATTCTCTTTGGAATACTTGGATTTGTAGCGTCTTTTGCAATCTCGATAGGACCGGTCATGTGGGTGCTCTTTTCTGAGCTATTTCCAAATTATATACGTGGACTTGCAATATCTTTTGTTGGCCTAATCAATTCGGGTGTAAGTTTTGGTGTGCAGCTGGTATTCCCATGGGAGCTTGCGAATTTAGGAAGCGCACTTACATTTTTGATTTATGGTCTTTTTTCCGCGGCCGGATTGATCTTTATCCTTTTGGTAGTACCGGAAACCAAAGGCAAATCGCTTGAAGAATTAGAATCCCAATTAGTAAAATAAAATTAAGATGAAAAGAAATTTCCTTGCCCTTGTAATTGCATCAATATCTCTTTTTGTTTCCTGTTCAGAATCTAAAACTGAGCAGATTGAAAATGAATCGGTTGATACCAACAAGGTAATTGTCGAAGCTGAAAACTTTATCGGCCAATCGGAAAATATTTCAAAAAATGAAAATGCTGTTGACTTTTTAAAAGCGGGAAGTAAAATAGATTTTGAATTAAATATACCTATTGCCGGCCGCTACAAAGTTCGTATTTATGCCAAGACAAATGCTGAGAAATCGGTCCTGTGGATCGAAGATTATATTGGGAATAAAGATGATAGAACCTATAATATAACCGGAAATATGACTTTTGTTGAAAATGGATCGCAGGATTTTACAGACATCTCAATTGATGGAAGCCCCTTGAACAAAGGCCTTCATCGCATGAGTTTACATTTAATAGAAGGAAATATTACAGTGGATAAAATGGAATTTGAATTGATTAGAAAACACCAGAGAACTCCGCGTGTAATGGAACAAAATATGGAAGGCGACTCGCTTGAATTAGTTTGGTCAGATGAATTTGAAGGCAGCGGTGAGCCGGATACCAGTAAATGGACTTATGATATAGGAAATTGGGGATGGGGTAATAATGAATTGCAATATTACACTGTCAAAAAATCAGAAAATGCCAGATTGGAAGATGGCAACCTGATCATTGAAGCACGAAAAGATGAATTGGGTTATCCATGGACTTCTGCACGATTAACCACCAGGGGAAAAGTGACATTTTTATACGGTCGAATTGAATTCAGAGCAAAAGTTCCACCACAAAGAGGCAATTGGGCTGCCGGCTGGACCCTGGGCGATGAATATGTAGATGAAAAGTCATGGCCCTATTGTGGAGAGATTGACATTCTAGAAAGTGTTGGATATGAAATGGACGACATAAGCGGTGCAGGGAAAGCACATGCCTCCATTCACTGTCGTGCCTATTATTTCAAAATTGGAAATCAGAAAACAGGTGTGGTAGATGTTGATTCCATGTATCAGAATTACCATATATACGCAATTGACTGGAGCCCTGAGGGTATTGTAGCAAGCGTAGATGGCAAAGAATACCTCAAATATGAAGATACCAGTTCGCCATTGTCCTGGCCTTTTGACAAACCGCAAAATATTATTTTAAATCTCGCCATGGGGGGAGGTTGGGGAGGCCAACAAGGAATTGATGAAACTGTTACTTCTCAGAAAATGATATTGGATTACGTAAGAGTTTATGGTAAAAAATAAGCTCCTGAAATGAAAAGGTCTTTCATTTGGATATCCACTTTAATTGTTCTCCAATTAATAACTTCTTGTGTACCACAGAAGGACATTGATACTGAGGAAGCTTTTATAGATTCTCTGGTCAGTGAAATGACATTGGAAGAAAAAGCCGGTCAAATGTGCAATATCAGTTTAATGGCCCTCGCACGAGGAGAATTCTGGATGCACCGCGATACAATTGAACTCGATCCGGAAAAAATGGCCGAACTCTTAATCGAAAAACATGTCGGTTCGGTACAGAATTTAGGAACTTATCCACTGGAAATCCGGGAATGGAGAAAAATCATTGCTATTCTTCACGAATACAATCAAAAAAATGCGAGGATGGCTATACCCATTATTTATGGCATCGATGCTGTTCATGGCGCTAATTACACTGCGAAATCTACAATTTTTCCTCATCAATTAGGGCTTGCTGCCACCTGGAATACACAAATGGCTATAAATACAGGAGCCATTAGCTCCTATGAATTAAAAGCCTCGGGGATTCCATGGAATTATGCACCGGTACTCGATGTA
The DNA here is from genome assembly GCA_965267555.1 of Cytophagales bacterium. GTDB lineage: Bacteria > Bacteroidota > Bacteroidia > Cytophagales > CCMP332 > CCMP332. The sequence continues at coordinate 408,966 of OZ254083.1, forward strand.
AGCAAGCAACCATTGTGGGGGAGGATATTTGAAAGCTTTGGAGAAGATACCTATCTCAGTACAGAGATGGGTCTGGCGTATATCAAAGGAGCTCAGGGCGATGATATTTCTGATTTTGATAAATCAGCGGTGTGCCTTAAGCATTTTATTGGCTATGGAATGCCGTATAATGGTAAAGACAGATCTCCTGCTTACTTACCTGAAAGGCTGGTGAGGCAGTATTATTTGCCTCCTTTTAAAAAAGCGATAGAAAATGGTGCGCTAACGGTAATGCTAAATTCCGGTACCTTAAATGGAGTTCCCTCGCACGCAGATAAGTATTGGATCACGGAGGTATTAAAAGGAGAACTGGGTTTTGAAGGATTTACCATTTCCGATTGGGATGACATCACAAACCTGTACAAGATGCACCGGGTGGCTAAAAATGAAAAAGAAGCAATAAAAATAGCTGTCAACGCCGGAATGGACATGTGTATGGAGCCCTATGATGCTAGTTTCTCCGATTACCTTGTAGAACTTGTAAATGAGGGTGAAGTAAGCCTATCAAGGGTCAATGATGCAGTAAGTAGAATTTTAAGAGTTAAAAAAAGATTGGGATTATTTGAAAAAACATTGGTACCCGATAATCTATTTAAAGATTTTGGTTCTGAAAAGTTTGCCGAAGAAGCCTATAATGGGGCGGTTGAAAGCATCACACTCTTAAAAAATGAGTCAAACACACTTCCGATTGACAAAAAGAAAAAAGTTTTTTTATGTGGAGTGGCCGCCAATTCTATAAATTATTTAAATGGGGCCTGGACCAGAACCTGGAACGGCATTGACACGGCTTATAATGATTTGGACAAGCAGACCGTTCTGGAAGCCATGCGTGAAATTGCCGGTAGGGAAAAGATAACCTATATGCAGGGCACCACTTATGATGAAGCTATTAATGTATCACAAATGCTTTCCAAAGCTAAAAATGCAGACATCATTGTTGCTTGCCTGGGAGAATTACCTGCCACTGAAAAACCCAGTGATATTGGCGATTTGAAAATGCCGGAAGCTCAACTTGAAATGATAAAGACACTAAAGAAAGCAGGAAAACCGATTGTTCTGGTTTTGGTTGAAGCACGTCCTCGGGTAATAAGTGATATTGAAGCTATGACAGATGCAGTGCTTATGGCATATTTACCGGGCAATGAAGGTGGTAGAGCAATTGCTGGAATCCTGTATGGAGATGAAAACCCAAGTGGAAAGCTACCGGTCACTTATCCAAAATATACAGCTTCCATCTGGGCTTATGATCACCTGAAATCCGATGAAAAAGATGCAGGTTTTGGATTCAATGGCTTTGATCCTCAATATGAATTTGGGCATGGCTTGAGCTATACCGAATTCAAATATGATAACTTTAGCATCAGTTCTGATACCTTCGATGTGAATGATACCATTAAGATCAGCGTTCAAATAAGTAATACCGGATTAAGGGACGGTAAAGAAGTCATTCAATTGTATTCAAGTGATTTAGTAGCAAGTATTTCACCTGCTGTAAAACAACTTCGCCGCTTCCAAAAAATTCATTTAGAAGCCGGAAATTCAGCCACATGCGAATTTGAATTGCCGGTCAGGGAATTGGCATTTGTCAATATGAACAATAAGCAGGTTCTTGAAAAAGGTATATTTGAATTACGAATCGATAGCTTGACAAATCAATTTTATTTGAAATCAGGCCTGAGGTTTTAATTCCACCGGGATTCATTTTCAATCCATTGAAATTCAAATTATTTGAAAAAACTGAGGTAAATCGCAATATAAATGTCTCAATCATTATTAGTCGCAAATAGCCCTATCCATAAAAAAGGCAATAGTCCCGTTAAGAGTGAATACCTTGAATTAGGAGAAGAGGCCTTTTATAAAATCGCCAACTACGATCAAATGGCTCCATTTTTTATGACCATTGTTAGTCATTCGGATCATTGGCTATTTATCTCAAGTACGGGAGGGATAAGCGCCGGAAGAAAAAACGAAAACACTTTACTCTTCCCATATTATACCGATGATAAAATTTCGGATTCATTTGATACGACAGGTTCAAAAAGCATTTTCAGAGTTACAATTGCAGACAAAACCTATTTATGGGAACCCTTTTCACTGCGATATAAAAATCTTTATAGGGTAAAAAGAAATCTTCTTAAAAGTATTTCGGGAAATAAAATCGTTTTTGAAGAAATCAATGAGGACCTAAATCTGAAATTCCAATATTCATGGCAGTTTTCGGATAAATACGGCTTCGTCAAGAAATCATCTATTGAAAACTATGGCGATGATATGATTTCTGTTGATGTTCTTGATGGATTGCAAAATTTAATGCCTTATGGCGTTAATTCCGGGCTTCAAAATGAAAGAAGCAATCTCGTTAATGCCTATAAAAAAAATGAACTCATCGCAGAAACAGGACTTGCTTTGATCGTTTTGAGTGCAATCATTGTAGACCGGGCAGAGCCGAGTGAAGCATTAAAAGCCACCACAGTTTGGTCTTCGGGAATTGATCCGGAACATTATCTCTTATCTGAAAAACAAGTAGAAGCATTTCGTCTGGGTGAAAATTTGCGTACCGAATTAAATATCAAAGCCGAATCAGGCGCTTATTTTATCAATAAGAAAGTCAGTCTTAAGAAAGAGGAAATTATATCCTGGCAATTTGTTGCCGAATTGAATCAGGATAGTACCGATGTGAATGACCTTAACTATGACCTGAGATCCAATAAAAATGAAATTTTAGATGATCTTGAACAAGACATTCAAAATGGTACTGAAATGCTCCGAAAACTAGTAGGCGCAGCCGATGGTATTCAAATGACCAGTGATAAACTCCTGGATGGCAGACATTATACCAATGTACTTTTCAATATTATGCGAGGTGGTATCTTCGATGATGCTTATATGGTCACGAGTGATGATTTTCGTTCTTATTTCGCAGCTGTAAACAAAGAACTATTTAAAAAACAGAGCGAATTCTTAGAAAGATTACCGGAAAAAATTCATTATTCTGATCTTTTAGAAGCTTCGAAAAAAACAGGTGATTTGGAAGTTGAAAGGATGGTATACGATTACCTACCACTTACATTTAGTCGAAGACACGGCGACCCAAGCCGGCCCTGGAATAAATTTTCAATAGAAACCAGAAAGGAAGACGGCTCTAAAAACTTAAACTATCAGGGCAATTGGCGTGATATTTTTCAAAATTGGGAAGCTCTGGCTGTATCTTATCCGGGCTATATCAATTCCATGATCTCTAAATTTCTGAATGCCTCAACCATGGACGGTTATAATCCATACCGTATTATGCGTGAGGGTATAGATTGGGAAGTGATTGAACCCAATGATCCCTGGTCCTACATTGGATATTGGGGCGACCATCAAATTATTTATTTACTAAAACTTCTTGAGATCTCTTTCCGTCATTCAAAATCGGAACTTGAGGAATTGCTTGATAAACAAATGTTTGTCTACGCCAACGTACCTTATTTAATAAAATCATATGAGGATATCCTAAGAAACCCCAAAGACACCATCGTTTTCGATGAGGAAAAAGAGACCCTGATAGAAGAGAGAGTTAAGAAATTAGGTTCGGACGGTAAAATGGTATTTGACTCAGACCATAAACTTTTAAAAGCCAACCTGGCTGAAAAAATACTGCTTACATTTCTGACCAAAATGTCAAATTTTATCCCGGAAGGGGGTATTTGGCTAAATACTCAAAGGCCGGAATGGAACGACGCCAACAATGCACTTGTCGGGAATGGAATCTCCATGGTTACGCTATACTATATGAGGCGTTTTGCAAGCTTTTGCATTGATTTATTCGAAGAAGCACCGTTTAAGATTTTCAATATTCATGAACCAATCACTGATTTCCTGTCAGAAATACATCATGCACTAAAGCAAAATAAAGATTTATTAAAAGGATCTATTACAGATCAGGACAGAAGACAAATTGTCGATCTTTTGGGTAAAGCCGGTGAAGAATACAGAGAAAAAGCGTACTCAGCATTTGATGGAAAGGGGATAAGAGAGTTGAAAAGCGAAACCCTGCTTGAATTTTTTAAAATCGCCCTTCGATACATCGACCATAGCATTGCGGCCAATAAAAGAAAGGATGGACTTTATCATTCTTATAACCTTCTTGATTTAAGTAGAGAAAAAGCCTCAGTCTCTCATTTATATGAAATGCTGGAAGGCCAGGTGGGCATATTATCCTCCGGATTCTTGGATTCTGCAGAGCTTATCCATTTGTTGGATCAGCTGGAAAAAAGCCAATTATTCAGGGAAGATCAATACAGCTATTTACTATATCCGAACAGAGAATTGCCGCGTTTTTTAGAGAAGAATAATATTCCGGATTCGTTTATTAAATCTTCTGAGCTTGCTCAATTGCTTATTCAAAATGGGGATCGAAGTATTCTCACTTGTGATAAAAATGGAATATGCCATTTCAACGGAAATTTTACTAATGCAGAAGGGTTGAAAGATGCGCTCGAAAAACTAAAAGATGATGAATACAATAATTTACTGAAAAAAGAAGGCAATGCCTTTCTGGACATCTATGAGGCTATGTTCAATCACAAAGCCTTTACAGGAAGATCGGGAACATTTTTTGGCTATGAAGGTCTGGGAAGCATTTACTGGCATATGGTCTCTAAATTATTATTGGCCATTCAGGAAAATTTGGACCATACCTTTTTAACAAAAGAACCATCCGAATTTGAAAAACTTAAAAAGCATTATTACAAAGTACGCCGGGGTTTGGGATTGCATAAATCGCCTGCGCTTTACGGTGCTTTCCCAACCGATGCCTATTCGCATACGCCTCAAAATAAAGGAGCACAACAGCCGGGAATGACCGGGCAGGTAAAAGAAGATATTCTTAATAGATGGGCGGAACTGGGTTTAAAAGTGAACAAGGCCAAGGTCAGGTTTGAACCTGATTTTTTGGATGAAAAAGAGTTTCTGGTTCATGCATCACAGTTTGATTATTTCAATGTAAAAGGAGAGCTATCAAGTATCAATCTTAAGGCAGGAGAGTTGGCGTTTACGTATTGCCAGGTGCCGGTCATTTACAGCAAATCCGCTGAGAAAGATTATATTCAGTTATGGAGGGGTAAAGCCGAAGAAAAAATTGATGGCCTTGAATTAAATAATGCGATCTCTTCGGAAATATTCAACAGAAGTAATCAAATAAGACTATTCAGAGTGCATTTTAAAAGCTAGGTCTTGTTCTTTATTAAGAGTGGCAGTATAAGTCCTATAAGGAAATAGCCCAGTGTTATAGATAATTTTCCAAAAATAATATGCACGAGAAAGGATTGAAGGATTAAAAAAATAGGAAACAAAAAAATCCCCACGGAGAATTTTATTGAAGCCAGCATTACCGGGTCTATTACCTTTTTAGCAATGCCTTTCCATAGCAGAAGTGGCAATATATAATACAGGCGAAAACATTGATATAAAAATGAAAATTGTCTTGGCATTGTAAGTGTAGGCACCTCATCAATCTTATTTAAATTCTCAATTAATCGCTTGCTTGATTTTAGGTCGGAAAAGTCAGGGTTCAGCTTCAAGAGTTGCGGAAATTTGATATGGTATTCATCTTCAGGAATATGCACGATTAGTTTTTCCATTTGAGTGCTGATCGTATTTCTCAGCTTTAATGAGGCATTGTGATCATCTTTATCAGTGAAAAAGGGCCTGGCATCCATTGGCTTTCCGTAATAAATAGATACCCTTGTTCGAAATTTCCGGTGATTGTGATAATTTATACCCACAGGAATAATTTTGAGATCCAATTCGGGCTTTTCAGCCAAAGTGCCAAAAGCGATTCTAGTAAATCCCTTGCTCAATGGCCGCAAGCGTCTCTCAAAGCCATGATTGCCTTCAGGAAAAATAAGAAGGGCCTTTTGACTACCAAGTATTTTATAACAAGCTTTAAAAATTTCTTCATTGTTATTCAGGGTATTCCAGCCATCGCGTATCCTGTAAATTGGCATCATATTTATCAGGGACATGAGCCATTTAAACAAAGGTTTTTTAAATACTTCCGCCCGGGCTAAAAAATGAGTGATTCTGCCATTTTTTCCAACAATGACCAGGGCATCAAGAAATGCATTTTGATGGTTGGAGGTAAACATGAGCGCACCTTTTTTTGGAATGTTTTCAGACCCATAAACTTTGTATGAACTAAAGTAAAATCGAAGTCCTAATTGAACGTAAGCCCTGAGAATATAATAGAGAATTTTTTTCATGTACCGGTGCTGGCCAGTACTTTGGTTCTGGACCATAGATAACCAATTAACATTCCCGAGATAATGTGCCAAATACCCCACCACGCGGCAATTATGGCCATACCGCCTAAACCCTCAAAAAACGAAAATATAATGATGAGGCCCAGACCTGAATTTTGTATGCCGGTTTCGATAGTAAGGGTTTTGCGGTCTTCCGTGGATAAAGAAAAAATACTCGCAACAGAATATCCGGTAAAGAGGGCGATGGCATTGTGAATTAATACAAGCCATACAACGTACTGAAAATAGTTTAAAAAAATATCGAAATTATTGGCAAATGCGATAACTACAAAGAGTAAAAAAATCAACATCGAAAGGGGTTTTAGTATTTTTTGCATTCGCTCAGCGAAATGTGGAAAATGTGCGTTGCTAAGCATTCCGAGGATTAGTGGAATTCCCAATATCAATGCAATGGTTTTTAACAAAGCAAAAGGGTCCAGACTAATTTCTGTCAGAAGAAGTTTCGTGGGCAGGTAAAATGAAGCCCAGAAAGCAAGATTAAAAGGGGTCAGTATAAATGCAAGCAAGGTAGAAAATGCTGTGAGGGTTACTGATAGAGCTGCATTTCCCTTGGCTAAATGGGTCATAAAATTTGAAATGTTGCCACCGGGGCAAGCTGCAACAAGAATCATCCCCAGGGCTATACTTGGTATGGGTTCAATCAAATAAACAAGAATAAATGTGATAGCCGGAAGTGCCACAAATTGTGAAAATATTCCGAGTAAGGCAGGTTTTGGAATACTTGCAATGCGTTTGAAATCCGATATTTTCAGATCCAGGGCCACACCATACATAATAATGGCAAGGCAAACATTTAAAGCGAGTAGGGAATCGTCGTTGAAATGAAGTTTTACGCTGTCAATTTGATTTTCCATGCGGAAATAAAAAAGCAATATATTTATTCAAAGCCTATAAGCCAATTTTTTAGCGCTTACTTCCTTTTTATTTCATAAACATCGCTCCTTCGATCTCTCAAATTTCGCACGCTTCCAAATTGATTTAATTCACGTAAAAGATCCAGGTCTACATCGGCGATCAGGATCATTTCTGTATTCGGAGTAGCTTCGGCTTTTATGCCATTGGCCGGAAATGCAAAATCACAGGGAGTAAAAACCATCGACTGGGCAAATTGAATATCCATGTTGTGAACTTTAGGTAAATTACCGACACTGCCTGCAATGGCCACATAGCATTCGTTTTCTATAGCCCTTGCTTGTGCACAATTTCTGACTCTTGAATAGCCGTTTTGTGTATCGGTGAGAAAAGGAACAAAAAGTATTTTTATTCCTTCATCTGCGAGCAATCTGCTGAGCTCTGGAAATTCAATATCATAGCAAATTAAAATTCCTATTTTTCCACAGTCGGTATCATAGGTCTTTAATTCTTTGCCACCTTGCGTTCCCCATACTTTGGCTTCATCGGGTGTAACGTGGATCTTTTCATATTTTTCGATACTGCCATCTCTTTTGCACAAATGGCCAACATTGAATAAATGGTCTTCGCGCATTTCTGGCATGCTTCCGGTGATGATGTTAATGTTGAAGGAGACGGCCAATTTGGAAAACCGTTCTACAACTTCTTCAGTATAAGCCGCCAATGCACGTATGGCTTCTGCTTCGCTCAATTCATTGTGTTGGGCCATTAGCGGCGCATTGAAAAATTCAGGAAACAAAGCGAAGTCGCAGCGGTAGCCTGAAACAGCATCCAAAAAATACTCCGCTTGTTGCATTACTTCATCAAGGTCTTTATATGATCGCATTTGCCATTGTATCAAACCAAGGCGAACGACTGTTTTTTTTGAAGAGGGGCTTTTGGATGGTTTCTGATAATAAATATTGTCCCATTCCATAAGAACTGCATATTCATTGGAAGCATTATCGCCTTCCAGGTAGTTTTTTAAAATTCTAGTGGGCCGAAAATCATTGGAAAGTTGAAAATTCAGCACAGGATCGTGTATTTCCCGATTTCTGACTTTGTTAATATATTCTTTGGGACTTAATTCTTTAGAATATTTATGGTAGTTGGGAATCCTTCCGCCAAAGGCGATTCCTTTCAGATTCAGTTTCTCACATAATTCTTTTCTGTAATCATAAAGTCTTCGACCAAGCCGTAAACCTCTGTATTCTTTTTTAATGAATACGTCGATACCATAGAGTATATCACCTTCAGGGTTATGTGTATCAAAAGTATAGCTATCCGTAATTTCCACATAGGAATGTGGTTCCTGGACCAGGCTTTCATCCACAATAATGGAAGATGCCCCTCCTGCTAATTGCCCATTGACGGTAATTACAATCTGCCCCTCCGGAAACCTTTTGATCAGCTTAGTGATATCTTTTTCCTCCCAATAGGCATTTGGCTTGCTATCATAAGCATCGATCATAGCTTTTCTAAGATCCTGATAATCATTTAAGCTAAGGTATTTCAGCTCTATATTTTCAATCTCATGAATCATATGAATGAATTTATCCTGTAAAGATACAAATAGGCTAAGCCAGTTTTGATCTGCATTAAATAATTAAATTTGAGCACTTGATTATCAAATCAATTCAATTGAATGCTGATTATTTTTATACATTCTCAAATGTCATTTGGCGACATTTGGAACAATTCTTGAATTTATTTTGTAAAAGTCTACAGTATCTTATTATTTTTACCTAGTGAAAACAAGCACGATAATGAAAAAATTAACAGCAATCGTTCTTTTAGCCTTATTTGTTTCAGCATGTGGATACCACACTTGCCCTACTTATGCTAAAAAAGAGCCTGTTCAAAACGAGAACCAGGACTTAAAAGTCTAAAGAGCCTTATTTATTCAAATGCTAATATCGGCCTCCATTGGAAGGCCTTTTGGTGTTATATCACATTTCAGGTCTGAAATGATTTTATTTTAAATTTCCTTTTCATATTCTTAATGAAATACTGATTATTTCTGATGGAATGGTATTTTTGAATCTCAGATTTAAAGATTCCAAAACTTATGTCATCATATCAGGTAACAGTAATAGGTTCGGGCCCCGGTGGATATGTTGCGGCCATTAGAGCTGCACAACTTGGTCTTAAAACCGCGATTATTGAAAAATACTCAACATTGGGAGGAACATGTCTTAACGTGGGATGTATTCCATCAAAAGCATTGCTCGATTCATCAGAGCATTATCACAATGCTGTTCACAGCTTCAAAGAGCATGGCATAGATATTAATGCCCCGAAGGTCAATATGAAACAAATGATTGGAAGAAAAGCCGAGGTGGTAAAGCAAACATGCGATGGCGTCGAATTTTTAATGAAGAAAAACAAAATAGATGTTTACACGGGAGTCGGATCCTTTATCGATAAAAATACAATTAACGTTAAAGATGCGGATGGTAAAGATCAAAAAATCACTACTGAAAAAACAATAATAGCTACAGGCTCGAAGCCATCCTCACTTCCATTTATTGAAATAGACAAAAAAAGGATCATAACGTCTACGGAAGCGCTGGAATTAAAGGAAGTACCCAAACACATGATCGTCATTGGTGGAGGTGTGATAGGAATGGAGCTGGGCTCGGTATATCGGCGCCTGGGGGCTAAAGTTTCTGTGGTAGAATTTATGGATAGAATAATTCCGGGGATGGATGGAACATTAAGCAAGGAGTTGTTGAAAGTACTTAAAAAAGACGGAATTGAATTTTACCTAAAACACAAAGTGACGGAGGTAGGCGCAAAAGGAAAAACGGTTACCGTAAAGGCTGAAAGTGCCAAAGGAGAAAGCATTGAATTGAAAGGCGATTATTGTCTGGTTTCTGTAGGTCGCAAGCCATATACCGAGGGCCTGGGACTGGATAAAATTGGTATTTCAACTAATGATAAAGGCCAAATCCCGGTCAATGAGAAACTGCAAACTTCAGTTGATGGAATCTATGCCATCGGAGATGTCGTAGAAGGTGCAATGCTGGCGCATAAGGCTGAAGAAGAAGGAGTTTTTGTAGCGGAGACTATTGCAAATCAAAGTCCGCATATCAATTACTTATTAATCCCCGGAGTTGTTTATACCTGGCCGGAAGTTTCTGGTGTAGGCTATACGGAAGAACAACTTAAGGAAAAGAAGATTGAGTACAAAAGCGGATCATTTCCAATGAAAGCACTTGGAAGGGCGAGAGCCTCAATGGACACTCAAGGATTGATTAAAGTTTTAGCGGATAAAAAAACGGATGAAATTCTCGGTGTGCATATGATTGGTCCCAGAGTGGCGGACCTGATTGCAGAAGCAGTTGTGGCCATGGAATACCGTGCCAGTGCTGAGGATATTGCAAGAATGTCTCATGCCCACCCAACCTATACAGAAGCCATGAAAGAGGCTTGTCTTGCCGCTACTGAAAACAGAGCATTACACGTTTAATTAGTTTTAATGATACAAAGAGTCCAATCTATTTTTCTCGTGGTCATAGCTATATTGATGGCCGCAAGTACTGGTTTTAATTATTGGCAAAAAGCAGCCCTTGATGGATCTTCGAAAATCTATCTATCTGCTATTGGTAAAGCCATTTTTGAGCAGGGCAATGATAAGGCCACCATAGAGTACTTCCCATATACATTTGTTGCAATCCTGGCATTATTATCATGTGGTTTGGCCATTTATGAAATTTTCCAGTACAAAAACAGAATGCTTCAGCTCAAGTTAGGAGCGCTCAATTCATTGTTTATGGGAGCCACATTGGTTTTAATGGTCGTTTTTATAAACCAAAATGAAGATTTATTGGATCCCGGTAAACGGGTATTACCAGGCATTGCCTTTTATATGCCGGTGATAGCAATGGTCTGTAATATTATTGCCAACAGGTTTATTCGAAAAGATGAAAAATTGGTCAGGTCAGCCGATAGAATGAGATAATATGAGAATTATCATTTCAATTTTTTTCTATTTATTGCTTTCTTCCTTTAGTGGAGATCATCATAAATTAAGCAAAGTTCAGGTTCGTGAAGGGATAAAAATTAAAATACCGGAGGCTTTTTACAAAATGCCGGAACGCGATATCGTAGAACGTTATCGCTCGTATAAATTACCTATAGCCATGTATTCCGCCGAAGACAGGCTGACTGAATTTGGCGTTTCCATCTCCGATAATTTCTGGTCCGGAAATGATCTCGAACTTTTGCTGGATTTCCAAAAATCAAATATTATGGCTCTGTTTGATAAAGTGGACTTTAAAAAACAGGGAATCCGAAAGGTGCATAAAAACAATATGGCTTTTTTTGAATTGGAATCAGATACGCGTTATGCCCGTAAATTTGAAAAAAAATACACCTTGCTTCATTACGCTGTAGTGGATAACCGGGTTTTAGTATTTAATTTTTCCTGTCCGATAGATCAAAAAGACCAATGGGAGGATACGGCCTGGAAGATTATGGACTCGATTCGATTAAAAAAATCTGTTTTTTAATGCTGAGTGTTCACAGTCCCGAACACTTTATGAAACAAGCCTTAAAAGAAGCCGAAAAAGCATTTGAAAAGGGTGAGATTCCGGTTGGAGCGGTGGTCGTATGCAATAACAGAATCATTGCAAAGGCCCACAATCAAACAGAGCTTTTAAATGATGTAACGGCTCATGCTGAAATATTGGCAATCACCACGGCCAGCACGGCTTTGGGAGGAAAATACCTAAAGGATTGTACAATTTATATAACTTTGGAACCCTGCCTAATGTGTGCAGGTGCCCTGGCCTGGTCACAGGTTTCAAATATAGTTTATGGAGCAAATGACGAATTGAAGGGCTTTAGCAAATTCTTAAATTCGAACATATTCTCTTCAAAAACACTTATAAGAAAGGGCATCATGGAAGAAGAGTCTTCCGTTTTGCTCAAGGAATTTTTTAAAAAATTACGTAAAAAATAATTTTAAACTAAAACAAACAATTATGTCTTTCGAATTACCAAAATTACCATATGCATTTGACGCTTTAGAGCCTCATATCGATGCTAAAACAATGGAAATACATCATGACAAACATCATGCAGGATATGTGAGCAAGCTAAATGCCGCAATCGAAAATACAGAAATGGCCAATAAGTCTATTGAGGATCTATGCAAACAACATTCCGATGTTGGAGCAGTACGAAACAATGGCGGTGGTCATTATAATCATTCGCTATTCTGGACCATCATGAGCGGAAATGGCGGTGGAAATCCCAGCGGGGCAGTTGCAGCTGCCATAGACAGAGATTTCGGATCTTTTGATTCATTTAAAGAGGCCTTTAGCAATGCTGCAGCTACTAGATTTGGTTCGGGTTGGGCCTGGCTTTGTGTTGTAGATGGTGGAAAACTCGAAGTATGCAGTTCTGCCAATCAGGATAACCCTCTTATGCCGGGTGTAGGCTGTGGTGGACATCCAATTTTAGGCCTTGATGTCTGGGAACATGCCTATTATCTCAATTATCAAAACAGAAGACCCGATTATATTTCGGCCTTTTTTAATGTGATCAATTGGGATGAAGTAAATCGTAGATACAGCGAGGCTCAGTAGTTAGTCTTACGCTTAAAAAAAAGAAAACCCTGACAGACCCCGCATTTATTGCGGGGGTCAGGGTTTTTTTATGAGTTTAAAGAAATGTGCCTAACAACCCAATGTTCCGGCGCCGTTTACAAATTTGAAGTCATCTATTTCTTCAATATCAAGGAAGTCCTCAGCATCAATTTCAATTTCGAGGTATTCACCTGAAAATGTGATATCTCCTCCATTAACATTCAGGTTCCCATCAGAAGAAATATAAATCAATCCATTTTGGAAATCCCATATGATGGCATAGGCCAGTTCTCCAAAATCGGGTTCGTCATCCAGGTCACCAAATGATTCAAAAAAGTTGATGACATCATAGCTTCCCTGAGCCTCATCATCAAATACAGCATAAAGTACCATAGCATCAAAACCGAGATCATCTTCCGCAGTTTCTATATCAAATTCTCCACTGATCCCCAGAACAAATGATAGACCTTCACTGCCAAATCCGGTAAACTCCACAATTTCTTCGGCATCATCATCATTATCATCTCCTGATGCTGCAAGACAAAATGTAAGATCTATATTATAGGTATTATTTCCCGCTGTTACAACTCCACCTGAATTGGAACCAAAACCGGGAGTGGTAACAATAATATATCCCTCATCTGAGCTATAGGTATTGCCGGAAGGATTAGCAAAATCAAATCCATCGGTACTATTGCTGAATGAAAAACCTTCGTTCTTATCGCCTTTTGAATTGGATTTATCACTTTCTGAAACCACTTTAAATTTGGGCAATGCTTTAATAATTTCCGGTAATTGTTTAAGCATTTTTTGTTTCTCATTATCCTGAGTTGAAGCAGGGCGAACGGAATCATTGTCAGTTCCGCAGGAGCCAATTCCCAAAATGATAGCAAAAGCAAGCCCTCCGAAGAGAGCCTGCTTATAAAAACTTGAAAAATTCATAATCTTTTAATTGAATGTATATCCTAGCCTGATTTGTCCTAATACATTCGGGCCAAGATCTAAACTACTCCCCTGTGGTGCCGGATCCGGAGCCGTGAAGCCGGGAGCGTCACTTTCAATTTCAACATCCGAATTTGATGTCATTGAAAATCCGAAGCCCAATTCCGTTCCCAAGTACAGATTTTTGGCAACATAATAGTCTGCACCAGCTACAAAATTTAACCCAAATCGCGTGAAACCGTCTGTACCTTTAGTAGTAGTGGTAATGGTGGCATCATTCGCTGGATTCAAACTTTGATCTTCCATACTTGACGTTTGCAATGCAAAGTCAATTTCTGCACCCACATATGGAGAAAGCCTGTCTGTTCCATCAAAATGCATTTCATAACCCGGACGCAGACTGATTATGAATGATGACTCTTTATCTTCCAAATCTACTGTAGCGCCCTGGCTGTTTGTTTGTGGATCTGGTGTCGTTGTTGAATTATAGCCTATAAAAATCGTTGCTCTATAAGCCGATCGGTCAGAAAGAAAAGCACGATAGCGAATTCCACCAATACTAATTGGACTTCCACCAAATGGCGCGAATTGAACTTCGAGTTGTCTTTCATCTCCTTCTTGTTTCATTACCGATGACATATCATCTTGTGCATTTGCAGTAAAAATAATACCTGCTGCTGTAAAAATTGATAGTAATACCTTTTTCATGTTTTGTATAAAAGTTGGTTATACTTAAAATTATCAGGATAAATACAGAAATAAAAATATTTTAATGTATTTATTGAGTACTATCATTTCTTGATAAAGTGCAAAAAATTGAGCCTCAGTTTATTATCAAACTCTTATTTAGGTGAATTTCTATTCGATTTCTGTGAGTATTATTTTTTGAGAGTGAAAAAACTGAGAATTTTTTATGGCCAGAAAAAAGACCCCAAATCCGGACTGAATTTGACTTAAATCACAATAATGGGCCTTGTTGTTCTCAATTTTGAGATCACTTTCATAAACGGTTTTGCCGTTCAGGGATCGTATATACAATTGATATATTCCATTGTCTAAACCACTTATTTCGATTATCCCATTTGTAGGGTTGGGATAAATTTTAAATGCAATTTTTTCTTCCTCCGCTGTTTTTGTCGTGATGGGCCTAAATCCTGTTATGCCTCTTAATTTAGAGGGGTTCAAAGGAAATGAAGGGCCGTTTGTCAAAGGAATCGAAGAATTTAAGAAAATCGTATCCTGACTTGAACTCATGGCTATACCATTCGGTCTTGAAAATGTGGCTTGGTTCAAGCTGCCATCGGCATTTCCCCTTGTTCCGCTGCCGGCTATCGTAGTCACATTTCCATTGAGAGTTGATTTATATATTTTACTGCTACCATGGCTTGCAATATAAAGGCAGGAGTCCTTAGAGGAATAGGTTAAATGGCCGTTATTATTTCCCGGAATAAAAGCAAATAAACTGGCCTGGCCATTCGAAGGATTAATTCTTATTACATCGCTGGTATTAAAATTTGAGACATAAAGCATACCGTTGTGGTCTCTGGTAATACCATTTGGGCAAGCGAAAGGAAAGCCACTGCTCAGCAGACTGACTGTGCCATTGGTATCCACCTTGGAAATTTCATTGGAGCCGCATTCACACACAAAAAGGTTACCTTCCTCATCCGCCACAATTCCAACCGGTGAAGAGAGCCCACTTGCATAGGTACTCACCTGCCCGGTAGCTGTCACCTTGCTAATAACACCCGAAGCGATATTGGATTGGTAAAAATTACCATCGAGGCCAAAATCATTGCCTGAAGCACCGGATAAGCCACTTGCAAAGAGTTCCAGGGAATCTTCCTTAATATGATATCTCCAGATTTGCGTTCCGTTGGCATTGGGCAATCCATCGCCGTAATTTCCGATATAAATGTGTCCATCCGGGCCTAGCTTTACTCCCCCACTTGCCGGAAAACTGTCTATCAGTGTAAAAACCTGAGCATTTGTAGCTGTTGTGAAAATTGAAAGGATAAAAAGTATGTAGAGTTTTTTCATATAGATGAATATCCATTGAACTTAACTCAGAGCCTTTAAAATTTCAATATTTGTATTAATTGGAGGTAATTTTTTACCATAAACGGTAAAATACTAATCATTTAATCAGACCTCGCTCGCAGAAAGACTTTCCTTCATCTTTTTTGCCTTCGAGGATTTTTAAATTCTGATCAAGTATTTCCTGACTGTAATGAACCGGATGGTACAAATGATATTCCAGACAGCTGTAAATGATCGATTCAATTTTAATACCCGCTTTTAACAATCGCCATTCCACATCCGAGTCTTCACCCACCCCCGATAATTCATAATCCTCATCGAAACCGTTAATAGCCATTAAATCATTTTTCATAATGCCCCAATTGCAACCAAGCAAATGCCTAAAGCCCGAATTAAGGTATTTAATATTAGGCAGATAAAGCGCTTTTTCGGGATACCTCGCATTTCTCAATAATAATGACAAAAAATCCAATCCCTTTAATTCTCCTTTTTGGATCAATTCATTGCAATGTTTTTCAGTCAGTTCAATTCTTCTGCCGGCTCGGGCAATTCCATTTTCTATTCCTATGTCATAATTTTTAAGAAAATGCTTGTGTATAATACAATCGCCGTCTATGAAGACCAGTTTTTCACCTGAACTATGCCGAATGGCTTCATTGAGGATTTTATTCTTTCTAAACCCCATGTCTTCCTGAAAAACATGTTTAATTGGAAATTTATAAGCCTTTTGAGCCTTTTCAATAAACTTTCTTGTTTCGGCCTGATTATTGTCTTCTGCTATAATGACTTCATAATTTTTGAAGGATTGCGATTCAATGGACTGAAAAACAAGGGATAAAAAATCAAGTCTTTTGTAGACAGCAATAATTAAGCTTACACTCATGAAAATGGAATCTGGTTTTAAAAATATTGCTTAATCGCCGGATTAAAAATTCATGTATATTTGAATAAGGATAAATGCAAAAAAGGAAAATAAATATAGCCATTGTTTTAATTCTCTTGACTTTGCTCTCTGTTAATTCCAATGCACAGGACATCGAATCAGAAAATGCCCGAACGGCCTTGAAAGCAGGAAGTAGTAAGGAATTAGCGGCTATGTTGGATAATGCCTCCGAGCTGATAATTTTGGAAAAAAAATATGCCAGGAAAAATGCCGAACCGGTATTGAGGGATTTTTTCATCAGCAATCCCGCTGTTGACTTTAAGTTTATTCACAATGGATCTTCAAAAGATGGTTCGCTGGTTTATTCTATTGGGCACTATGAAACTAAAAACTCCAAATTCAGAGTGGTTATTCGATTCAAGCGCTCAAGTGATGAATTTAAAATTCACAAACTCGAAGTTTCCAAATTCTGATTCTTTTTGAAGCGGCTTTTTTACCTTTGCGGCCGTGATTTATAATTATCTCCAAAAACCTGCAATAGAGCATTTTATTGACGAAGCCATTCGAGAGGATATTGGTGAAGGAGATCATTCTTCTTTATCCAGTGTTCCGGATACCGCCGAGAATTCGGCAAGGCTGATGATCAAAGATAATGGAACGATAGCCGGTTTGGAACTTGCACATTTGATTTTTAAACGCATCGATTCCAAATTGATCATTGAGAATTACTTTGAAGATGGGGATGAGGTTAAAAAAGGGGACATCGCTTTTAAAATTAGTGGTAAATCACAATCCATATTGTCGGCCGAGCGTTTGGTATTGAACTGCATGCAAAGAATGAGCGCTATCGCCACAAAAACGAGGAAACTATCGAATTTAATTGCCCACACCAACACAAAATTGCTGGATACCAGAAAAACGACTCCTAATTTTCGCATACCCGAAAAATGGGCTGTAAAAATTGGAGGTGGCACGAATCATCGCTTTGCACTCTACGATATGATCATGATCAAAGATAATCATGTGGATTATGCCGGTGGAATAGAAAAGGCCATAAATGCAGCAAACAGCTATCTAAGTAAAACAGGGAAAAAGCTGCAAATAGAAATAGAAACAAGAAACATTGAAGAGGTAAAAGAAGTTGTAAGAGTTGGAAAAGTAGACCGAATAATGCTTGATAATATGACTGTGAAGCAAATAAATGATGCATTGGCATTAATTGATAAAAAATATCAAACCGAAGCTTCCGGTGGTATTACAGAGGAAAGTATTGTGCCTATTGCAGAAACAGGCGTGGATTTCATTTCTGTTGGCGCAATCACACATTCATACAAAAGTTTAGACATGAGTTTAAAAGCCATTTAAAAAATGACCATCAAAACAAAGAAATATCAATTACCCACAAGGACATTTGTCAAATTTGCCATGATGAATGTGCTGCGAGAACAATGGTGGGTCTTTTTAATTGCCATTGCCATTGCGGCGCTAACCTTCGTTTATCCGGACACCATTTGGTTTTATATCATTGCCGGCGTGAGTTTATCGCTTTATCTTTTGTTCTGGCTGATCCAGTTTTTCGGACTTACCCAATTGGATCAGGCGAAATTTATTTTCGAAAAACTGAGCTATGAAATTGATCCCAAACAAATTCTATTAAAAATCAGCTCAAAACAGGGTATGCCAATTAAATGGGAACAGATTAAAAAAGCGAAGGCGGGTAAAAATCACTATCTGCTGATTATGAATAAAGCCCAGATAATTCACTTACCCCATAAAGTTTTTAACAGCCCGAGGGATGTAAAAATGATGGAGACTCTACTGAAGCGAAAGAATTTGATTAAGTAATATTTCATTAGATCGTCACTCCAAGACGAATGCAAAGCAGAAGTTCTTGGAGTCTCCAAATGCCAATCGAAATTTGAAGAATTCCGCAAACCGGAATTTTGAAACGAAGAACAATTTGTAGAATCCTCCACAAACAGTTCCTTTCTCAAAGCGCAAGCGAGAAGTCCTCATAATGCTGATTTAGTATATATTAATTCCTGAAGAAGATTTCATCTATTCATGACAGACGCTTCGTTCTGAAAATGTGAACCCATGAGGCAGTAATAGCAAGATTCGTCACTTCAAGGCGCATTCTTACTGTCTCCAATCAAAAAATGATATGTTTGATAAAGGGTTTACCCTGCTCACACATTTTCTGCAATGATCTTGAAATTTTCTTTGCTATTTTAATTGAATATCTCCTTTCATTAAAAATCACTAATTTTAATCAAGATGAATGATTATCTAAAACAGTTGATAGAAAGATTTGAGAAGCACAGAAATGTTTCTGAAGCTAAATTTCAATATATACTTGACCGACAAAAAAGTATTGAAAATACAATTGTCGAATTAAAAGATGAATCTGTTGATTTTTATGGATTTGTAGCCGAAGCTTTAAAAGAACTGGATAAAGACATCGCTCAAATAAAAGAGAAAACTAAAAATCTATAATCCATTATTTCAGTTCCTCAAAATCTACATATTCTCCGCCTTCAAAGTTTTTACCTTTTTTAGCCTTATCATTGGGAACATGGTCGATTTTTAATTCACCATCTCGGCTTCTTTGCGTCCTGTCATTACCAAAAGTATCTGAATGATAGCGATTGCCCTGTTGGGTAAATAAAAAGGATAAAAATGGTCTGATTAGCAATCCAAAAAAACGGAAAACTAAAAAGTAAACCAGAAATAAGATTAATAATATCTTTAAAATCATAACAGCTTAACGACTTAAATACAAGTTTCGTTCTGAATAGATCTTCGTGAAGTAATCATCAAAAAGATCGTCAATGAAATAAATGGCCTCCCCGGTCGATTTCATTTCAGGCCCCAACTCTTTGTTTACATTGGGGAATTTATTAAACGAGAAAACCGGTTCTTTAATTGCGTAACCGTGTTTATAAGGTTTAAATTCAAAATCGGTCAACTTAGCCTCGCCTAACATTACCTTTGTCACATAATTGACATAAGGCTCTCTATAGGCTTTGCATATAAACGGAACAGTTCTGGATGCCCTTGGGTTTGCTTCTATGACATAAACCTTATCGTCTTTGATGGCAAACTGAATATTGATCAATCCAACGGTATTTAATTCCAGTGCAATTTTTTTAGTGTATTCCTCAATTTTTTTGATGATCAAATCTCCAAGATTGTAAGGAGGCAAGACTGCGTATGAATCGCCGGAATGAATTCCCGCAGGTTCGATATGTTGCATAATCCCTATGATGTACACGTTTTCTCCATCACAGATCGCATCTGCTTCTGCTTCAATGGCACGATCGAGGAAATGATCTAAAAGAATTTTATTGCCTGGCAACTGTCTTAATATATTAACGACATGCTGTTCGAGTTCATCTTCGTTGATGACAATTTTCATGCTCTGTCCGCCAAGCACATAACTCGGCCTTACAAGCAATGGAAAGTCTAATTTCTTTGAAAGATCAAGGGCCTCTTCAGAGGTGGTGATAGAACCAAACTCCGGATAAGGGATATCATTTTCCTTCAATAATGTAGAAAAACTTCCGCGGTCTTCGGCCAGGTCAAGCGATTTGAAGGAAGTGCCAAATATTTTCACACCATATCTGTCGAGCTTTTCGGCGAGTTTTAAAGCCGTTTGTCCACCGAGTTGCACAATGACACCTTCGGGTTTTTCATGTTCTATGATTTCGTATATATGCTCCCAAAAAACCGGTTCAAAATAAAGCTTATCCGAGATATCAAAATCGGTAGAGACTGTTTCCGGATTGCAATTGATCATGATCGTTTCATAACCGCATTCTTTTGCCGCCAATACACCATGCACGCAGGAATAGTCAAATTCTATTCCCTGACCTATTCTGTTTGGACCTGATCCCAATACCAATACCTTCTTTTTATCGGATCGAACCGATTCATTTTCTTCGCCAAAAGTGGAATAATAATAGGGTGTCTGGGCTTCAAATTCAGCGGCACAGGTATCCACCAATTTGAATACTCTTTTTACCCCCAGCTTTTTTCGGTGATTATAAACTTCACTTTCCAAACAGTTTAATATATGGGCAATCTGACGGTCCGCATAGCCTTTGCGTTTGGCTTCAAGCATGGTTTCCTTATCTACCTCTTCAAGACTTTGCTCTGAAAGTTTCTTTTCAAAATTTAAGAGGTCTTCAATTTGATGTAAGAACCAGCTGTCGATTTTTGTAAGTTTTTGTATGGTTCGCGTTGAAATACCCAGCTTCATGGAATCGTAAATGTGAAATAGTCGATTCCAGCTTGGGTGGGCCAGACTTTCGAGCAATTGCTCCTGATTTTTGTTTTCACGTCCATCTGCGCCTATGCCATTTCTTTTAATTTCAAGGGATTGACATGCTTTTTGCAAGGCTTCCTGGAAATTTCTTCCGATACCCATGGCTTCACCCACCGATTTCATCTGTAAACCGAGATGCCGGTCTGCACCCGGGAATTTGTCAAAATTCCATCTTGGAACTTTAACGATCACATAGTCAATGGCAGGCTCAAAACAGGCCGAAGTTGTTTTTGTAATTTGGTTTTTAAGCTCATCAAGATTATAGCCTAGAGCGAGTTTCGCCGCTATTTTTGCAATGGGATAACCCGTGGCTTTTGAAGCCAGTGCAGATGATCTGGATACCCTTGGATTAATTTCTATTCCAATGATATCGTCGTTTTCCGGATTGACGGCAAATTGGATGTTACAGCCTCCGGCAAACTGGCCTATTCCATCGATCATTTTTTTACCCAGGTCGCGCATTTTTTGATAAACCGTATCCGGTAATGTCATCGCAGGCGCAACGGTAATGGAATCACCGGTGTGTACCCCCATTGGATCAAAATTTTCGATGGTACAGATGACGATGAAATTACCGACATTGTCGCGCATGATCTCTATCTCATACTCTTTCCATCCAAGAATACTTTGCTCTATCAATACCTCATGTATGGGGGAGGCGTGAAGCCCGTCAGCCAGGGCTTTTTCAAATGTGTCATAATTATTTACAAAAGCGCCACCGGCTCCTCCCAGCGTATACGATGATCTAATAATCAGGGGGAAACCAATTTCCTGAGCGATCTCTTTACCTTCTAAAAAAGAAGTGGCTGTTTTACCTTCACAAACACCCACACCGAGTTCTTTCATTTTTAAGCGAAATTGCTCGCGATCTTCGGTGGTTTCAATGGCCTCAAAATTAGCCCCAATGACTTTTACATTGTATTTTTCCCAAATGCCTGCTTTGGCACAGTCCATTGCTAAATTTAGCGCCGTTTGCCCGCCGACAGTTGGTAATACCGCATCTACCTTGTGTTTTTTAAGAATTTCAACAATCGATTTTTTCTCCAGGGGCAAAAGATAAATATGATCAGCCGTGGCCGGATCGGTCATAATAGTGGCCGGGTTGGAGTTAATCAAAATCACTTCTATACCTTCCTCGCGAAGTGACCTGGAAGCTTGAGAACCACTGTAATCAAATTCACAAGCCTGACCTATAATTATAGGTCCGCTACCAATTAACAGAACAGTTTTAATGGAAGGATCTTTCGGCATTTCAGTATGAGTTAAAATTTCCCAAAACTAAATGCTACGATTCAAAAACAGAAAATTAAATTCAATTTAAAAGTTAATTGTCAAGATACTTTTTAAGATTCTTATTGAGGATGTTATTTCGGGCTTTTTCTACCTGGATATCATTGAGATTTTTTCGTTTTGCTCTTCCCGCACCGTTCATAATATTATGACAGGATTTGTCGTGAACCAAGCCCAAACTATGCCCCAGTTCATGAGCCAGGCCGCCTCCAAATTTATTGATGCTCCATTCATAAGGGTGTTGTTTCATAAAAAGATATTTCAAATAGGCATTTGGAAAATGGACCACAGAAAAATCACTGCTGTCCGATGAGGGAAACATGGAGCAAGCAATTTGTGAAAAATTTTCTTCTATGATTTCGCTGTCAAAATCATTTTTATTGAAATCAGATTTGCTTACGGTCAAATACAAATTGATGCCCTGTTCGGATTTAGGAATAATCCCATCCAGGGAATCTTGCAGATCCAGTAAATACCATTTTTTTCGGTTGGGGCATCTCGACCAGTTTTTATCCTGATCGTTATCCCAAAGACGGTCATTCTTTATTTCAATGATTTGATTTAGGCGAAACCGGATGCCACTGTCATTATAAGTATGCCGGGCATGGCAGGAGCTATCGCTACGAATGGATAAATTAAAAGAATAGAGTTCATTGAGTCTCTCAACTGAATTTTGCAAATAGGCCATATGAAGACTATCGCTAATCTGAAAATTATCAGCGCCATTACTCTTTTGTACAATAATGAAGTTTATTCGTAAAGTAAGTGTATCAGGACTGCGGTAATGCGAATGTGCAGATGATATTGGAATGAACAGCAAAAAGATAAGATATTTCCACACGGCTGTGAAATATCAATTATCCTGCCAAAAGCTTAGGTGACTTTGAGGATATCAGTTGGTGTTTTGCAAAGAATAGCGCGATTTCCCTTCATGGCTATTGGCCCAACAATGATTGCGGGATTATGGACAAGAATATCTAAAAAGCCCTGCATCGTTATTTCATGTCCCTTAATATGCTCGTGATAATATTTGGATGAACGATCCATTATCTCTTTTGGCTTTAAATTCAATCGGTTGATAATTTCTTTCCAGATAGTGGTGGTGAGCTGTGTATTGAAAATATCAATATCATTCACATGATTGCTGAGTGATTTGGCATAGGCCAAGGTTTTTTTGCCCTTATCGCTCCTGGGATTGTAAAATAGCACTATCTCGTTGGGATGAAATTTCATAAATAAATTGGATTCAATTGAAAATGTAAAGATTTAATTTTTTATATACAATTCCTGAATGTCTTGCTTGAATTAAAAAAAAGGATTAGCACCCCAAATTGTTTGAATTTGGCTAAAATAATGATTTTGAAATCGAGAAATAAAAAAAGCCTTTCTGATCGTCAAAAAGGCTTTTGCTATTGAAAAATTATTCTGTTTACTCTGCCATTAATTTTCTGATATCAGCAGCAATGCCATCTTCTGACGGCCTTTTTGCCTTGATATCTGCAATTCTCCCTTTTTTATCGATAAGATAGTACCAGGGCACTGCACCGCGATCGTAAAAATTTCTAAAATCCGTTCCTTCCGGATCATTTGAAATTAAACTCACGCCTCCGATTTCAAATTTTTCATTGGCTTTCAACCATTTTTCTCTGGCGGGTTCCAATACGGCAACATATAAGAAAACAACATTATCATTATTACCGATTTCCTCTCGCAGGGCTTTAGATTTTGGCATTTCCTTAATACAAGGCTTACACCAGCTACCCCACAGATCCATATAAACGACCTTGCCTTTAAAGTCTGAAAGTGATACATCATTGCCTTCTTTATCTTTAAAAGTGAAATCAGGAGCGGGTTTCCTGAGATTTTCGTCAATTATACCTCCTTCTGTTGAAAATCCTTTTATTGCAAAGACCGCAACAAAAATTAAGGTAAAAATGCTTGCAGAAATTGAATATTTCATATTGATCATTTTTTAAATATTGATTTAAATAATTGTTCAAATCTAGTATAAGAAGCTATATTAATCTTAAATAGTTCTGAATTTATTCCTTTTAAATTATTACTGGAAATAGCGATTCTTTTAAATCCCAATTTCTCTGCTTCTCCTATTCTTTGTTCTATTCTGTTTACCCCTCTAATCTCTCCTCCCAACCCAACTTCACCGGCAAAAGATGTGCCATTATCTATCGGAACATCAATATAGCTCGAAACTATGGAAGCACAAACCGCCAAATCAAGGGCGGGATCTTCAATTTTTAATCCGCCGGCAATATTGACAAAAACATCCTGCGCGCTCAATTTAAATCCACCGCGTTTTTCCAAAACAGCCAATAACATATTGAGTCTTTTATTATCGAATCCTGTACTTGAACGTTGAGGCGTGCCGTAGGTTGCAGGACTCACCAAAGATTGCACTTCAATCAAAAGTGGCCTGTTTCCTTCAATTGTTGCGCCGATGGCCACCCCATTAACATGATCTTCATGCTGAGAGAGCAAAATCTCCGATGGATTTTTCACCTCCCTTAATCCTGCATTATTCATTTCGTACAGGCCGAGTTCCGAAGTAGAGCCAAATCTGTTTTTTGTGGTTCGCAAAATTCTGTAGGCCAAATGCCTGTCCCCTTCAAAATACAAAACCGTATCCACCATATGTTCGAGCACTTTTGGACCGGCGATGCTTCCATCTTTGGTGACGTGGCCAATGATGAAAACCGGTGTCCCGCTTTCCTTGGCGTACTTCATCAGCTCCGCTGTACATTCGCGAACCTGTGACACACTGCCCGCCGTTGATTCCACAAAAGATGAAGTAAGTGTTTGAATGGAATCGACGATTAAAAGATCGGGCTGTAGCTCCTGAATTTGTTTAAAAATATTTTGTGTAGAGGTTTCCGTTAAAATAAAGCAAGCGCTTTGATCATCACTCAATCGCTCGGCACGCATTTTTATTTGTCGCTCGCTTTCCTCTCCTGATACGTAAAGGACTTTTACATTTTGCAATTGTAAGGCCAATTGAAGCATCAGTGTAGATTTGCCTATGCCTGGTTCACCACCAAGCAAAACCAAAGATCCCGGTACAATGCCTCCGCCAAGGACACGATTAAACTCAAAATCAGGCGTTGGCAACCGCATTTCCGTTTTTGCATCGATCTCACTAATTTTTTTTGGTTTGGAGGAGATCTGCATGGAGCTGGAGTCTTTCCAGTCCGGGGCCTTGCCCTCTTTTTGGATTATTTCTTCTACAAAAGTATTCCACTCATTGCATGAGGGGCATTTGCCCAGCCATTTGGCAGAATTGTATCCACAGTTTTGACAGAAGAATGATTTTTTGGTTTTGGGGCTCATGAATGGTCAAATCTAAATATTTAAAAATTTATTGGACGGTTAATAGAAAGGAGAATTCATTGTTTCATCGAGAAGAGACTAGTCGAATAAATGTCAATTGGGGATTATTATTCTTATGAATAGAATATTGATTCAATGGTATATTTTTTTAATTGCAAAACATTTGACGATAAACATAAAATATTTATACACGCAACTATTATAACGATTATAGTTAGTAATATTAATATATATAATATTATTACTATTAATATTTAGTTTCTTATCCATCCAAATCACGACGAATGTATCCTTCATTGAAGGATTGTGTTTTATTTTTTTTAACCTAAATCGTGATTTATGAAATCTTTGACCTCAAAGAAATTAATCTTATTACTTTGTCTTAACCTCTTGATATTTTTTGATACATATAACTTATGTGCTCAAATCAATCGAGAAAGTGAGGACACAAATAATGCGGCCTGCCAGTTTAATAATGGGCAAGTCAATATTCAAACTGATACTGTATGTGAAAATTCATTCATTGTTGAAACGGTTCATAGTTTGATTGATTCGACTGGTACAATCGTCCAATGTCCGTATTATGATGTTCATTTTTATATTCTTGATTCTGTTTCCTTATCCCCTGATTGGATTCATCTTGGATCATTTTCATTGGGAAGTCATCCAAATAATCCAGCCTCTTTTGTTGGGAATTTTGCCTTTGATATTAAGGGAAAAATGGATAGCCTTTTGGGATTTAACTATTTAAATTGTGGAGAATCTTATACCATTATGTACTTAGTGGGTGAATTTTGGAATCCAAATAATTCGAATAGCATTAATTCAAATGATACTGTGCGTAATATTGCAGATATCCATTATAAATGTAAAACTGTAAATCAAGTTCTCGTCAACCCTTCTCAAATTCCAATTCAAACCTGTGGAGAACCAATAACCCTTTCAACAAATTATTCAAGCAACCCAAATAACATACATACATGGCACCGTGGTTCGCCCTCAGGACCTATTGTAAGTTCAAATTCTACAGCGATAGTTAGCATTGGTGATTGGTATTATGTCTATGTAGATAATCAAAATAGCGCATGCGATTCAGGAAGAGGTACTACTTTGATTGCGGATTCCAGCTTTGCAACTACTATTTCCTCTTCGGGTCCAAATACAATTGACTGTGGAGTTGCTGGATCTTCATTACCTACTTTATCATTAGATAATTCTAGTAATTTTAGCAATCACATCTTTCAGTGGTTTTTTACCAATTCAAATGGTTTTACTCAACAAATAAACTCAGCAACCAATCCTCAATATGTTGCATCTCAAGCCGGTGATTATTTTCTGGTTACTACTAACCTTTCCACAGGTTGTGTGGACACCAGTAATATTATCAGTATAACTACTATTGATCCCCCTGGCCCATTTAATCTTTCCCTGTTCGGGGATACTATTTATTGCCAAGGAGAAACAATAAACAATTTTTTTAAACTTCAACCTGCAATAGCTCAACCGAAAGTACCTCCTTATTGGACATTCGAAGTCTTTAATGGATCAAACTACGTTGGCAATACGCTAAATAATTTGGCTGGTAACGGTAATTATTCGGTCATAATTACAAATCCAGCTGGTTGTAAGTATTACACAGATACAATAAATGTTAATATTGACACACTAGGAATTCCCAATGATAGCATTTATGTAAGTGGTGGATATGCATCTAATAACTTATATTGTCAATATTCAACAATTACATTAACGAATAACGATTACTCACCATCTATTGAGGTAAATCATCAATTATCAATAAATGGAGTTAATATTAATACTATATTTTCCAATGGGCCAGATTATTCAATTGACCTTTCAACAACTGGATGGCAGCACTTACTTGTTATCTCCAATTATCCTGATGTAGATTGCTATGATACCTTATTTAATATGGAAGTTTATGTTTTGCCAGAAGGATGTTGCAATGATATAGCATCTTTAACATTACTTCATGGTCAGCTAGATCCGGGAACAGTTTATTCTGGTGATTATTTAGTCGTAGAGGATATTTATACAGTTCCAAATAGATTTCATGATTTATCTGGCGGGAATTTTGTATTTATTGGAAAAGCCATTAAAGACCCAGATTCTTATGGCGGCCAAGCCATTGGAACAAATTTAATTTTAAAGGATAGTTCAGAAGTAAGAGCGGTAAATTCTTATTTCAATGCATATTGTGACACAATGTGGGGAGGAATACTTTTGAAACCATTTTCAAATTTACAATTTGATAATAGTTTGTTGGCAAATAGCTACTTTGGAATTCGACCAGATACAAATTTAGTAGATGCGCCTGGCCCAGATTTGAAATATTATGTCAATGGCGGTGAGAATATTTTTCAGAATAACTACATCAGTGTTTCTTATTACGCTAATGCCAAAGATAGCCCTTCATCAAGTGGATTTTTAGCTGGTTCTTTTACTTGTATTGCAGAAGGCATGTTATTCCCTTTTGATTTACAAAGTAATGATAATCGCGAATCGTATAGCTATAAAGCGGTAGATGTGTATGCAGGAAATTCCCATTCCGTACAAAAGGCTGTTAAGGCATATCAGGCTTCTGCCAACCAATATGGGCATAAAATTATTAATCATATTTATGGTATTTACCTGAATGAAGGAGCGCAGTTTGACACTGTGGGAGATGCATTGATGGAAAACATGCTCGTCGCTGGTTATTATATTGGTGGAAAGTCAAATGAATTAATCATTGGATTTGACTCCATAAACTTTCAGTCTTATGGTCGCAACCGCAAATGGCAACAAAGTAAAGAATACGCAATTCATCCTGAATTTAATACCAGGGGATATGGTATTTTCTCCCAGGATCGTACTATTCAATTAGAATTTTCAAGTATAAATGGCGATGGTTTTAGTTCATCCACGGGAAATCTCAATGATTATTCTGTTGGAATAAGCTCAAATAGTAATCTTACATTGGATCTTTCACGTATAATAGGAATGGACTATGGAACTCGCATTCGGGCAAATCAGTTGGATATAAACATCAGCGATGACATCCTTTCCGATAACGTATATGGATTGTATTTAGAGGAGGATGTTCAGGCCAATTTAATAATGGGTTGTACTCAATTTATCAAAAATTCCAATAATGGACTTACCCATTATGGAATCTACGTAGAATCAGGAGCGAGTATTTTGAACAATATTGGTGGCAATCAAACTCCTTCTAATCCTGGTAATCCAGCAGGTAACGGCTGGCCGGTTGACCCCACAAGTCCTGGACACCCATTCACAACTAACGGAGGAGGCTCAGGGGTCAACGTCTTTAATTGGCAATGGCCAGAGAACTGGTATTCTATTTACGATGCTAATGCCGCAAATGAATTTTCATCATTGGGATATCAATACTTTACCTACAACAATGAATTTTTTGGCGAATCAAATAATCAAAACGATTGGGCCTTTGATGCTGTTTTTCCAACAAATATTATTCAAAGAACTGCGATTCTTGAAGGAGGATCTCCATGCATAAATGTTCCAAGTATAATTTATCCTACGACACGTGTCGGAGCGAATAGCCTTCTTTCAAATAATCGATTTGATGAATTTAAAGTATTTCCAAATCCTGCAAAGAATGTGCTTCACCTAAAGTTTCCAGATAACCTTAAAATCAATGTTGATGTGGAATTAGTAAATTTAGAAGGTGTATGCGTATTTTATAAAGATAATTTAAATCCAATTTCGAATGAAATAATTATTGATAACCTAAATAAAGGATTTTATATAATAAATATTCTCTCAGAAAATGGACAATTTTTATCAAGATCAAAATTGATTAAAGACTAATAAATGAGGATTAAAATGAAAATTTTCGTGACAGTCACCTTGTGGCTGTCACTATTACACTTATATGCTCAAACAACTGAATGGGAACAGTCGTATGCCTTACCAGAAAATCAAAGTATAGTTAGTTTTTGCAATTCAGACACGGGTTTTCTGGCGCTAGGCCAAGGAAGAAACTTTGATGAGTTTTCTGAAATTCTAAAAATAGATTCGTTTGGAAATCTCCTTTGGAGAAGTCCTTTAATCTTCACCGACACTTCCATATCAGACAGTTACAGTTTTGATTTAGTAAAAGTCAATAATGAGTTTACTTATTATATATCTGGATTTTATTTTGCAGATAATGGTACTTCAGATTTTATTGTTAAAATTAATTCTCAAGGAGATACACTTTGGAATTATATTTACGATCCTTTTGGTATTTATCAGAGCACAAAAAAACTAATTAGTCTAAAAGATAAAAGTGTATTAAGTGTCGGTTATCAACAACAAAATATTACACAAGAAGATGTACTGGTAAGAAGATTGGATAGTA
The DNA here is from genome assembly GCA_965267555.1 of Cytophagales bacterium. Classification (GTDB taxonomy): domain Bacteria; phylum Bacteroidota; class Bacteroidia; order Cytophagales; family CCMP332; genus CCMP332. Next base: position 439,003 of record OZ254083.1, read on the forward strand.
CCGGCCAACTTATGTGGCAGCAAATCTATTCCTTACCTGGAAATCAACGTGCTTTTGACATCACAGAAATGCTCGATGGGAGTTTAATAATTTCCGGCAGCAATGGCGGTGATAACTTAATTCTTAAAATTGGAATTGATGGGGCATTAATTCAGGATACAACATTTACCGGACAGGGAAATGGGACAATTGATCATATGGCTGTCTCTCTTTTACCTGGCAATCATTTACTACTAGTCTGCGATTCATGGAATGGTTCATGGTACGATGGTCAAAAAGTAATTTTGAATGAGGAATTACAAGACACATGGAATGTATTATCAAATGAAGCATTTATAGACGATTTTAGAATTAATGTCGATTCTACATTCTTACTTGAGAATTTTATGCTACCCGATTCAACAGTTTTGAATAAATATGATTTCAATCTCAATAAAGTTAGTTCTTTCAATTTACCAAATGATAGTGCAATAAGAGCGATAAATTCAATCTTAAGCCAAGATAATTCAATATTTGTATCAGGTACAAAGTCGATAGGAAATGATGACGACTACTGGCTCGCAAAAATCTCGGGAGTTGGTGAAAAATGGATTCCCGACCGCTGCTCCTATCAACCACCAGTCGCAGGCTTTGAATACGAATACAACTATCCTGTCCTAACGCTAAGAGATACATCTTCCGGAGGGCTGAAATATCTTGATACGGTATATACCTGGCAATGGAATACAAGTGTGGGAACTTCTGGAAATGAGGATAGTTTATTAGTATTTTTTGATACAGCCATTAACAAAACGATTGACATTGAATTGGTGATAGGTAATTGGTATGGATGTACAGATACAGTGAATCAGACTTTAGTCTTGGGCGAAACCGGTCTTGATGTCTTCAAAGAGTTGAATGTAAAGGCATTTCCTAACCCGGTTAAAGATATTTTTAATGTTCATATCGAAAGTGTTCAAGATGAACTGGTGTTCCGTCTCTACGACCTTCAGGGTAGGTTGCAAATAAACGAACTGCTTCATAGTGACCTAAGCACCATATCATTATCAGGTCTGCCTCGCGGGCTTTATTTTTATGATATTAGAAGTAAAAGACAAATGTTTTCGATAGCTAGCGGAAGAGGGAAGATTATTAAAGAGTGATTCTATTTGGACGCCCTCGTACATCTATCGCTCTACCTTACGCTTATACGAGGGCGAGTTTGGGGGTTGACGTCTATAATTGGGATTGGCCGGAGAACTGGTATTCTATTTATGATGCTAACGCCAACAGTGAAACAGATCCGCTTGGATATGAATATTTCGCTTATGAAAATGAGTTTTTGGGAGATGCTCAAAATCAAATAGATTGGACTTCAGATGCAATTTATCCTTCAATTATTAGAAATAGGACTTCAATTTCTACAGGTACAAATACGCCTTGTTCTAATGTTCCAGGCATTAAATACCCATTGACTCGTATTGTCGGATTAGAGAAATATGAAGATAACCTTATAAAAGTATATCCAAATCCTTCAGTTAATGAATTCTGGGTTAACTATAAAGTAGGGGATAAGAATCATGTTGACTTACGAATCATTGATATTAATGGTGATCTAATCTTGTCAAAATCTAATTTCGACCTTCGAAAAAGCATTGATATTTCATCTCTATCACCCGGCTATTATATAATTCGAATTCGAGATAGTGAGAACAAAATGATTTCCGAATCAAACATTCTGATCAAATGAAGAGTATATTGATGTTTCTTTTTTTGGGAGTGAGTTATTCACTCCCAATTTCTACTTCAGCTCAAACAATTGTCTGGGAACGAACGTATGCCTTAGGTTCAAGTATTGTTGGATTTGAAAAGGCCGACTCAGGATACATATTTTTTGGACAATCGGAATTTAATTTTCGTGATATCTCTGAGCTGGTCAAAACCGACACATCAGGAAATATTCTTTGGAATATAAATATTCAATTCGACACTGCAATTGATGATCTTTATTCTTTCGACATTGTCAAAAGTCCAAATGAATGGTCTTACTATTTATCTGGACGGTTCCGGATTGATGGAACAGGATTAGGAGACTATGTTATTAAAGTTAACACCGAAGGTGACACAATCTGGACATCCAGTTATGCACCATTTGGATTTTATCAAACCACCCAAAAACTCCTTAGCCTACAAGACAAAAGCGTCCTGTCGGTAGGTTTTCAGGAGCAAAGCACAACTCAGGAAGATGTATTTGTCAGACGTCTTGACAGCTTGGGCAATGTCATGTGGGAAACTATATATGCTATGCCCGGTAATCAACGCGCCTACGACATCACCGAAATGTTCGATGGTAGTTTGGTTGTTTCAGGCGTAAGTGATGACAATTATTTAATATTAAAAATCGGATTTGATGGAAATATTATAGATAGTTTTACACATGATCAAGGCAATCCGGTTTTCTCTAGCACATCATCTTTATTGCCTAATAATCAATTACTAAATAATGGTATCGCTTTTGGACTTTTTCCAAATAATGACAATTATAATTTAATAGGAGACAGTTCATTTTTATCATTTAGTACCTTGGGTTTTAATACTTTAAAAGCTGTCATTGATAATAATAACAATGCACTTTTGGAATATTTCTTCAATGATGAAATGAGATTAAGATATTCAAGTGCATTTCCATTGAATACCATTTGGGATATCAAAATGGGCGATCTCAATGATACTATTAGAAGATCAAATAAAGTTTTAATCACCAATGGAGGTTACTTCTTATTAGCCGGCTTTATTGAATTACCAAACTCTAATATTAAAAATTACTGGGTAGCAAAAGGAAATGGAGTAGGTAATCCATGGATTCCCGACCGCTGCTCCTATCAACCACCAATTGCAGGATTTGACTACGAATATAATTATCCCGTTTTAACACTCAGAGATACATCTTCCGGAGGGCTGAAATATCTTGATACGGTATATACCTGGCAATGGAATACAAGTGTGGGAACTTCTGGAAATGAGGATAGTTTATTAGTATTTTTTGATACAGCCATTAACAAAACGATTGACATTGAATTGGTGATAGGTAATTGGTATGGATGTACAGATACAGTGAATCAGACTTTAGTCTTGGGCGAAACCGGTCTTGAAGTCTTCAAGGAATTGAATGTAAAGGCATTTCCTAACCCGGTTAAAGATATTTTGAATGTTCATATCGAAAGTGTTCAAGATGAACTGGTGTTCCGTCTCTACGACCTTCAAGGTAGGTTGCAAATAAACGAACTGCTTCAAAGTGACCTAAGCACCATATCATTATCAGGTCTGCCACGCGGGCTTTATTTTTATGATATTAGAAGTGAAAGACATGTGATTCCGATAGCTAGCGGAAGAGGGAAGATTGTTAAAGAGTGATTTTATTTGGGCGCTCTTGTACACCTATCGCTCTACCTTACGCTTTTAAGAGTGCGCGTTTGGGCTGCCCTTAAAAGAAGTAGAGATTCCAAAAATTCCTTTCCGAAATCTTTGAAAGCCGGGTGCCATTGTATTCAATTGGAATTTATTCGAATAAAAACTCATTCTAAGAAACATAAATCATGATTTTTATAACCAGTAAAAGCCATTATTTTTACCTCTCTAAAAACCTAAACAAATCATGAGCCACAGAATTGAAAAAGACACTATGGGCGATGTAAAAGTCCCGGAAGATAAATACTGGGGAGCGCAAACCCAGCGATCGCTTCAAAATTTTAAAATAGGCAATGATAAAATGCCGATTGAAATCATTCGCGCTTTTGCAATTCTCAAAAAGTCGGCAGCCCAAACCAATGCTGAATTGGGTGTATTGGATAAGGCCAAAGCTGATCTTATTTCCAAAGTCTGTGATGAAATAATGGATGGAAAACTAGACGATCAGTTTCCGTTGGTTGTTTGGCAGACGGGCTCGGGAACGCAGTCCAATATGAATTGCAATGAGGTGATCGCCAACAGGGCACATGTATTGCAAGGTGGCCAACTCAGCGATGAAAAGAAATCGGTACATCCCAATGACGATGTCAATAAATCCCAATCTTCCAACGACACCTTTCCTACGGCCATGCACATCGCGGGATACGAAATGGTGGTAAAAAACACCATTCCAAAAGTCCGGAAACTACGGGATACACTGGATAAAAAAGCAAAAGCCTTCGAAAAAGTGGTTAAGATAGGCCGCACACACTTCATGGACGCCACACCTTTAACCCTGGGGCAGGAGTTTTCGGGTTATGTCTCACAATTGGATCACGGATTAAAAGCATTAGACAATACCCTGGATCATTTATCCGAATTGGCATTGGGTGGAACAGCTGTTGGAACAGGCCTGAACACACCAAAAGGTTATTCAGAGCTGGTGGCTAAAAAAATTGCCGAACACTCAGGAAATCCACATCGCAGCGCTGAAAATAAATTTGAAGCCCTGGCGGCTCATGATGCCATCGTAGAAACATCAGGGGCGCTCAAACAATTGGCCGTGAGTCTTATGAAAATTGGCAATGATATAAGAATGCTCGCTTCAGGCCCCAGGTCGGGAATAGGAGAAATATTAATACCCGAAAATGAACCCGGCTCCTCTATCATGCCAGGAAAGGTAAACCCCACACAATGCGAGGCTTTAACCATGGTTTGTGCACAGGTGATCGGCCTGGACATGGCTATATCGCTTGGCGGCTCCACAGGGCACTTTGAATTGAATGTGTTTAAACCCATGATGATCTTTAATATGCTAAATCAGGCCAGATTAATCGGAGATGCCTGTGAATCATTTAATGATAATTGTGTCATCGGCATTGAACCGAATCATGCGGAAATAAAAGATAAGTTGGAGCGATCGCTCATGTTGGTCACCGCATTAAATACACATATCGGATATGAAAATGCCGCTAAAATTGCAAAAAAGGCGCATAAAGAAAACAAAACGCTTAGGGAAGCGGCCATTGAGCTCGGACTTCTAAGCTCGGAACAATTCGACGAATGGGTGGTCCCTGAAAACATGTGTGGAGGATTAAAATAACAGAATACGGTATTTTCCGTATTATTATGTCATAAAAACTAATTTTTGAAGCTAATTAAAAAGCTATGAGAGTATTATTTATCGTGTTTGCCTTACTTTTTTCTACCCTCTATGTAAATGCTCAGGAGGAATTGAGTCCAAAAGAATTAAAAAAACTCATGAAGGAGTGGAAAAAGAAAAAGAAGAGAATGAGTCCTGAAGAATTTAAGGAATTAGTAGAATCCAATGAAAAAATGAAATCTCAGATCACAATTATGAGAGCAGATTTGGAGGATGCACAAAACCAGTTGGAAGCCAAAAACGACGAAATATCTGACCTAAAAAGCAAGAACAAATCACTGCAGGCCAGAATTACCCAAATGCAAAATGAGAAACCAAAAAGTATCCCTGGTTTTGCGGTCGGAAACCCCAATGAAGGTATCGTATTTAAAGTTCAAATCGGAGCCTTTAAAAATAAGGATCTGAGTAAATTTATTGATAATAACCCCAACTTTTCCGGTGATGAAGAAGGGGGGATGAAGAAGTATTCAATAGGCATTTTCCGCGATTACTGGGAAGCCGATGCATTTAAAAAATACCTGCGCGAAATGGGTGTCAAGGATGCCTGGATCGTTTCATATAAAGACGGTCAGAGAGTGGATATAAAAGACGTACTCGAAGGGGTTGTCGAGAATTAATAAGCGATCAACTCAAAGGAAAGCCCGAATTTAAGAATTTGGGCTTTTTTTATTTCCAAGCCATTTCCACAATTTGTTGTTTTTCCAAAAAGCGGTTTGGAACTATTTTTTGAATGATATCTCTTAATCGGTCGATCACGGTTTGCTTAAAATAACTGCTGTGAACAACGATACTGACTTCCCGCACAGGTTCGGGATTTGAAAATCGCTTGATATGCACCGAGTTCAATTCATTGATTACAGACATTTCCGGAACAAGCGTATAGCCAACACCGTTCTGCACCAGATTTTTTAAAGCTTCAATCGACCCCGATTGATAATCAAATCCAATGGAAGATCTGTTTTTGGCGCCTTTACAAATGGAAAGAGCCTGATCCCTGAAACAATGCCCTTCATCCAATACCAATACCTCGCTTGGATCAAGATCCTCTGCGAGCAATAGTTTTTCATCCTGAAAGCGATGCTTTTGTGGTAAATACAGAAGAAAGGGTTCATAAAAGACCGGAAATTCCCGGATTGAAGTTTCTTTTAAAGGGGTAACCAATAAACCGATATCGATGATTCCTTTTTCGAGCTGAGAAATGATTTGTGCTGTTTGAAGCTCCTGGATTTTTAAATGAACCCTGGGATTTTCCTTGATAAACTGAGGTAGAAAATTAGGTAAAAGATAGGGGGCAAGGGTGGGAATAATACCAATTGTAAATTCGCCTTCCACTGATTCTTTTTCGTGTTTCACAAACTCTTTAAGTTGACGGGAATCTCTCAAAATTTGCCGGGCCCTGGAAATCACCTCCCTGCCTATCTCAGTAGGCTGAAGTGGTTTTTTATCGCGATCAAATATTCTCACACCAATCTCTTCTTCCAATTTTTTGACCTGCATGGTCAAATTGGGTTGAGAGACAAAACAATGCTCCGCTGCATTAACATAATGCCGGTATTCATCAAGCGCTATGATGTATTCAAATTGTTGTAAAGTCATATAATTATTTATTATACAATTATAAGAATTATTGATTTGAATAATAAGAAAGATTTTATCAGCTTAGAGCAGAATTGAAGCATAAAACAATAAAAACATGGAAAACAACGGACATCCCAGTACTACATCTTACGATATGAATGAAGCAGCAAAATGCCCATATATCGGTGGTACGCTAAAAGGCAGTGCGGGTAAAGGCCCCCGAAATCAGGATTGGTGGCCCAATCAATTGAACCTCAACATTCTTCGACAGCATTCCTATTTGTCAAACCCCATGGATGAGGGTTTTAATTATGCCGAAGAGTTTAAAAAACTTGATCTGAAAGCCTTGAAAAAAGATCTCTATGAACTCATGACCGATTCAAAGGATTGGTGGCCGGCAGATTATGGTCATTATGGCCCATTTTTTATCAGAATGGCCTGGCACAGCGCCGGAACCTACAGAATTCAGGACGGCCGAGGTGGCGGTGGCACGGGAACTCAGCGTTTTGCCCCCTTAAACAGCTGGCCCGATAATGCCAATCTCGATAAGGCGAGACTCCTATTATGGCCGATCAAGCAGAAGTATGGCAATAAAATTTCCTGGGCAGATTTGATGATCTTGGCAGGAAACTGTGCGCTTGAAGATATGGGACTGAAGACATTCGGATTCGGCGGAGGACGCGAAGACGTATGGGAACCCGAAGAAGACATTTATTGGGGCCCTGAAGCAGAATGGCTGGGCGATAAAAGGTATAGCGGCGACAGGGAACTTGAAAATCCACTTGGCGCTGTTCAGATGGGTTTAATCTATGTAAATCCCGAGGGACCTAATGGTAAACCCGACCCCAAAGCTGCTGCACAGGATATAAGAGAAACTTTTGGCCGGATGGCAATGAACGATGAAGAAACCGTTGCACTTATAGCAGGTGGTCATACTTTTGGTAAAACCCATGGAGCAGCTGATGCCGGAAAATACGTGGGACCCGAACCTGCAGGGGCAAGTATTGCAGAGCAGAATACAGGTTGGCACAACAGCTTCGAAAGCGGAAAAGGAGAACATACCATTACAAGTGGCCTTGAAGGTGCCTGGACAACTACTCCAACAAAATGGAGCAATAATTATTTTGAAAATCTCTTCGGTTACGATTGGGAACTCACAAAGAGTCCTGCGGGTGCCTACCAATGGAAGCCAAAAGGAGGAGCAGGTGAAGGTTTAGTTCCGGATGCTCACAATCCCGAGAAAAAACACGCACCATTTATGTTGACTACCGACCTCGCATTGCGTGAAGACCCAGCTTATGAAAAGATATCGAGACATTTTTATGAAAATCCGGATGTATTTGCGGATGCTTTTGCAAGAGCCTGGTACAAATTGACACACAGAGATATGGGTCCGATTGTACGCTATCTTGGACCGGAAGTACCAAGTGAGGAACTAATCTGGCAGGATCCAATTCCGGAAGTAAATCACGAATTAGTGAGTGAAACCGATATAGAAAACCTTAAAGAGAAAATTCTTAATTCAGGATTGTCTGTCTCAGAATTAGTGTCGACAGCTTGGGCTTCGGCATCAACATTCAGAGGCTCAGATAAAAGAGGAGGTGCAAATGGTGCCAGAATAAGGTTAGCGCCTCAAAAAGGATGGGAAGTAAACAATCCATCTCAATTATCAAAAGTCTTGGATAAGCTAGAAGGCATACAAGATGAATTCAATAATGCACAATCCGGTGGCAAGAAAATTTCATTAGCTGACCTAATCGTTCTCGGTGGTTGCGCCGCTGTAGAGAAAGCAGCAAAGGATGCGGGTCATTCGGTTAAAGTGCCTTTTAATCCGGGACGAGCAGATGCAACTCAGGAGCAAACAGATATTGAAGGTTTTGAAGCTCTGGAGCCTGCAGCGGATGGGTTTAGAAATTATTTTGCACCAAAACACAAAGTTGCAGCAGAAGATATGTTGGTTGACAAAGCACAGTTATTGACGCTTACAGCTCCAGAAATGTCTGTATTGGTTGCGGGTATGCGTGTTTTAGATATAAATTTTGATGGCTCCAGCCATGGTGTATTTACTAAGCAGCCCGGTAAATTGAGCAATGACTTCTTTGTAAACCTGCTGGATTTAAATACTACATGGAAAGCCACTTCTGATAAAGAAGAAGCTTTCGAAGGATCGGATCGAAAAAGCGGTGAAGTAAAATGGACAGGAACAAGAGTTGATTTAATTTTTGGTTCTAATTCTGAACTTCGCGGAATTGCCGAGCTCTATGCACAAAATGATTCAAAAGAAAAGTTCGTTAAGGATTTTGTAGCGGCCTGGGCCAAAGTTATGGACCTTGATCGTTTTGATTTAAACTAATCCATTTTTGTGAATCGGTGGAAAAGGCGGCTTTTTAGCTGCCTTTTTTAATTTATCCTTTTGTAATTGTATTCATTCCTTAAAAGCCACTGGTCTTTTTGAACAGAACGAATTTCTTTCTTAATTATCAGCATTTCCGGGCTTAGCATATAGGTTTTCTTTATTAAGGCTTTTTTATTATTGTCCTTGCCTTCAAATTCACATTCAAACTGGATCTGACCGTTTAATAATTCATTTTTTGATGTAATAGTCTTATTGCCAATTTTTTTGCGGTCCTTTGATATTTTTATTTTTTCTGAATTGTTGGCCTTTGGTTCATTTGGATAGCGGTGGCTAAGAATGAGTACCTGGTTCTTTTTTGACCATTTAATTGACAGATGAGCTGGCATTGAATAAGGTTTTCCGGATTGATAATCTGTGTAGGTCAACATTCCTTCCCAGTCACCTTCCAACATATTTAATTCCGAGTCCTGAATTTTAAGCTCAATCGAATCATTTTGGGAATACAATAAGCAAAGACTACTTAAAATAAAAGATATCGTGAATGCAAATCGTTTAATCATTTAGAATATTTTGAGTTGTTTAAATAAATGAGAGAAAAATTAATTTATGCCCAATTTTTTTCGATAAACGGAATCGACAATTTTGTTTTTGTTCCAATAGTCCAGCATGATGCTTTCTTTCAATGTGGCAGTCGTTGTAAGATTTTCTGATTCAGCACCTTCTTTATCTAGATAAGATTCGGTCCAGCCCAGAATTTTGTAAGGAGGCTCAGCACTAAAATCAATACGCAAGCTGCGATCTTCATATTCGAGCAAATAGGTGTTTATGCCATTATTTTTTTGAAGTGCCGCCCTGGCTTTCCTTATTTCATTGTTTTTGTGTTTCAATCTGATGAATTGGGTTGAAGGATAAATTTCGAGATTTCCCTGGGGCAGGTTTTCGCCTTGCAATCGAATTAAATTCCAGATCTCATCCTCGAGCAAAACTTTTTTTATCTCCATTTTTTTATCGCCTTCCGATTCAAAATAGGAAAACTGCTCGATCTTGTATTTGTCTTTATCTAAATTCAACTGCATGAAAGTATGCCCACACCAATCCTGATTGGTAGTACTTACTTTTAATGTATTTGGAAATTCTTTTTGATTAATCGGTGTGAAAATAGAAGACATCAGGGAGTATGGATAAATTCCCGTATTAAACTTTTTGGTGTAGTTTAATTTCATAACATTAGTTGAAGAAACCCGATTCGGATAATCGGCTTTTACCTGTGCTTCAGTATTAAATGGCTCTGTTACAAAAATTAAAACCGCATGCCCTTCATGTATTTCTCCATATCTCGATTGTTTCAGATCATAGGAACTCAATTCGGCTTTTCCCTGATACCAGTAGTTCATGTCTGCGGTAGTTTTGTCTGCAGAGGGGCTGCCTTTTTCATGACTCCCGGCTTCACCATTTGTACATGATACAAATACAGACGCAAATAATATGTAAATAAGTGTTTTCATGATTCTACTTTAATATAAAAGAATTCTTTTGATGAATAGGTTTAAATATTTTGACAGAGATTATGAAAATGTCAGCTTGATTACATGAAAATGGACTATTTTCTCTTTTTTTTCTTTTTGTCGAATCGTCTTTGTCTGTTTTTTTGATGAAAAGCGCCTTTGAATTCGGGATCGTTTTTTCTTTAGACCGCATTACATTTGTCACGGTGAGGCTTTGAATACGAAATGATCAACAGCATTAGTGATTGTCTCATCCTAATTATGACTAATTCTCAATACTCAAATTTATCAATTCATCATTAAATGTTTAAATGAATTCCTAGCAGGAACAAATAATTCTATATTTTATAAATGTTATATATATATTTTCAGAAATAAAAAAAATTTTGATATAATATATTGATATTCAATATTTTAATTTTCATATTAAATAATATTATGTGCAAATATTTAGTATTTAATCAACGTATTCCTTGCACTTTAAGTATTTTTTATTCAACTTTTGACAACAACAAACTAAAAACGCATGAAAAATTTCACTCTCGTGTTACTTTTATTAGCATGTTTGGCTCCATGGAATTCTCTTCGGGCACAAAGCAATATTTGGCAACTTTCAGGATCTGATATCAGCACGACAATTGAATCCAATGCTGCAAGTTCCTCAACAGGTTTCCCTTTAATCAATATGAACTGGAATTACCCTGACCCTGGTTCAGGTGGAGGAGAAACGAGAATGAACCCAACATTTATTTATAGAAATTATAGATTAATTAATAATGGAGATATTTATTTGAAGTATTCTTCGGATAATTCGAGCTATACGAACGTCGCTAGATTTGGCTGGACAAATTCCACATTTTACAATCCGGTTGCCTTTAATGGTGCAATTACCTCGAATAGTAATATTATTTCACATCAAACGATACTTGCATTAAATGCACCAATTTCTATTGGTACCCAACTTGGCGATATAAGTATTGGTTCACATAAATTTCAGGTAAAAGGCAGCTCCAATTTGATAGGGGATTTGGACATAAGTGGAACTATTGATGCTCAAAATACTCTAGATGTTTCTGGTGTTTCAACTTTTGACAATAATTTGAAAATTAAAAATCAACATTATTTAGAATTCGGAAATGGAGAAACAAAAAATATCGATGCTGGCAAAATTAATTATTCAATTGGGCAATATGACCTTCTCAATATCTATGGAGCTGGCGAAGGTTTAGAAGAGCGCACAGTAAAAATTCATGATAGATTGATAATTGGAGCAGACAATTTTTCAGCAGCAGGACACGATGATTGGAATTTGGCCGTAAATGGGAAAATCGTTTCAAAAAGTGTTGTATGTAGACTTACAAATTGGTCAGATTTTGTCTTTGAAAAAGATTATGAATTAATGAAAATATCAGAATTGAAGAAATTTATTCAAATAAATGGCCATCTGCCTGGAGTGCCAATTGAGAAACAAGTAATTGAAGAAGGAATTGAAATTGGGGAAATGAATAAAATATTATTACAAAAAATAGAAGAACTAACTCTTTATGTAATTGAGCTTGAAAATAAAATCAATAAAATACAATGAGAGCATTGATAATTCTAATCAGTCTAAACTTAATTTTTGTTTCATTTTCAAAATCAGAATCAAATTTAAATCCAGAAAAATATGAGTTTTCAAATGAGTTAAATGAAAAAAATACTTTTGTAAATGCAGGTAAATCAACTTTTATTTCGTTTCATTTAGATGGTAAGAAAATAACGTTCAATAAAGTCGCAGGGTCATATAGAAACGATAACAATTGGACTTGGGGTGGTATTTTAAACGAAAACCAATTAGATTATATGATCATTGGAAGAGTTGATTCAAATTATCAAGGTACAGTTAAAATTGATAAATATATTTATTACATAGAATATTTAAATAGTATATTTTATATATCAAAACTCAAAGATGAAATTATTGAAAGTAAATTTTTGTGTATGGACGAAAATCATTCTGAATCAATATTTCATCATAACCAAAAAAATGATTCAAGTAATTTTAGTTTAAAACTTCTTGATTATGAATTCCCATATGAATGCCAGTTGAGAGTTATGACTATTTACACGTCAAGAGTTTTTAATTCAAAATTCAATAATAATGTAAGTGCAATAATTAATCATTCTCAGCTCTCTGTTTTGGATATGGAAATGGTATTACAAAATAGTCAAACGATGTTTGACAAAGTAGAACTTGTTCATGTGGATGTCGAAAATTATGATGAAGTTAATAACGCAAATAATATTTCAACTATTGTTCTACAACATGCTTATAGCTCTTCTGATCCTTATTTTTCCAATATTCGAAATCTTCAGCAGCAATACGCAGCTGATGTAACAATTATTTTCACTGAGGACATTTCCGGTCCAGAGTTTGATGTTTTTGGAACGGCTAAAGCCACTAAGGCTTGTTCAGATGCAACTTTCGCCGTTGTAGATTCTGATTATTCATATGCTACAGGACATTATACATTTACACATGAAATTGGACATTTATTGGGTTTGTCACATGGAACGATTGGATATACTGGCCCCATACCATATGGGCACGGCTACAAAGGACATGACAATAATGGACTTAGGTTTAGAACTTTAATGGGAGTAGATAATCGGGGTGAAGCAAGTTCAGGTAGAAACCCTATCTTATCCACTGATATTTTAAATTTTTATCCATTTTCGAATGTTGCTGGTAATAGCTATTCTAATAGTAAAAAAGCATTTGATGATTATTATTTAAATATGCTTTCTCATCGACCGCATTTAGGTGAAAGGATAATTGATCTATGGGATTTAATAAATGTAATATACTATGAAGGGGCAATATATCATCCGAATAAAATTTCAAGTGCTATTAGTCTCTCGATTCCAAATCAAGTATATTATGAAACAAAAATTATTGCTGGAAATGAAGTAATTCTTAATCCAGGTTTCATTTGTAATCTTGACGTTAACTCACAAGCAAAATTAGATGTAGGAATAGCACCAATACCTTGTGGAATACCAAATAATGAAGAGTGTTTTTCAGCGGTCAACTCAAGTCGAATTTTTTCAGATTTAAGTTTATTAAATAAAAATAAGTCTGGTTTAGCCGTTAATCCAAAATTAGTCAAAAATGAAAAAGTTAATATTATTAATAATTACGGTGATCTTATTGAAGTAAAAATATTTAATCAAAATGGAGTGTTACTTTATTCATTTTCGAATTCAGAAAATTTAAACTATTTAAATACAGAAAAATTACCAGCTGGATTGTATAATATAGTAATATCTACAAATGAGATTTCAGAAGTTTTTAGAATTGTTAAATTATAGAATTTATGTATAAATTTTTTGTCTTATGCGCTATGTGTTTTGTTTTTGGATGTAAAAATGATGAAAGTGTGGAAAAACCTAAAGAAAATATTGAGCCTTTTATAGAGGAAATATTTGTTTTTTACATTCAAACTAATGGCAGCCAATCAGGACTGGCCGAATGTGAGTGGTATATTCTTTCACTAGACTCAACCTGGAAAAATGCAAATTATTATAAACCCATAGATTTTCCAGATTCATTTCAAATTGATAATACTCAGGCTTTTAGAGGCACTTTTAAGATATATCCCGATTCAATTTTAAAATGTATTGATCATTTAAGTGATCCTCCGGGAGAATTGACATTAACAAAGGTTGACATACTAAGTTTTGAGTATTTTTAGATATAACATTGTGTAATACTCCCAAAAAACTAGACCATAGACTTAGTTAAAATTAAAATTTTTAATTTGACTAAAATCTATGAGAAACAAGAGAAGAAAATTCAGTTCGGAGTTTAAAGCCAGAGTAGCTTTAGAGGCGATCAAAGAGCGAGAAACCCTCGCAGAATTATCAAAGAAACATGAAGTAAGTCCAGTTATTATCTCTCGCTGGAAAAAGGAGTTTTTAGAGAATGCATCCAGTGTTTTTTCGAATGGTAGAGAAGCCAAAGAAGAAGAAAGTGTAGATGCTGAAAAGCTCTATGCTCAAATCGGTCAACTGAAGGTTGAAAATGACTTTCTAAAAAAAAGCTTGAAGAAAACAGGACTGTGAGAGAGCGGATTGGATTGGTCAGCAGAAGAAGCCGAATGAGCAAACGGAAACAGTGCCAGCTCCTGTCATTGAACAGAAGTAGTCTGTATTACAAACCGCTTGGAGAGAAACCTGAGAACCTGAAAATCATGCGCATTATGGACGAGCATGCAGCCAAAGAACCAGCAGAAGGTGTGAAATCCATGCAGTTCATGTTAAAGAGCAAAGGCTATCATGTCAATTACAAGCGGGTCAGAAGGCTTTTAAGAAAAATGGGGCATAGAGCCATCTACCCAAGGAAAATGTTGAGCATTCTTGGAGAAACCGATTATATCAGACCCTATTTGCTTAGAGACCTGAAGATAGAGCGTCCGAATCAGGCTTGGAGCATTGATATCACCTACATCCCAATGGCAAAAGGCTTCATGTACTGCACGGCAGTCATGGACATCTACAGCCGAAAGATTATGGGATGGGGTATTTCCAACAGCCTGGAAGCTAAATGGTGCGTAGAAGTAGTGGAAGATGCCATTGCAAGACATGGAAAACCAGAGATCATCAACTCGGATCAAGGTTCACAGTTTACTTCCAGTCTTTGGATTTACACCATGAAAGAAAAAGAAATCAAAGTCTCCATGGATGGAAAAGGCAGAGCAATAGACAATCGATGGATTGAAAGATTCTGGAGAACCTTAAAACACAACAGAATCTATCTCAATCCACCAGAAGACGGACTAGATCTCTATCAAATGATCAGAGACTACGTGACTTACTACAACGATGAAAAGATGCATCATTCCTTCGAGGAAACTCCATCTAATCGCTTTAGAAAAGCAATCAAAATGAACAAAGAATTAACAGAAATATTAACTAAGAAAACTGAGGAAGTGGTCTAAGAATTGGGGAGTATTACATTGAAAGATTCATTTTTAGATTTGACCAATCAATTAAATAAAAACGTTTTTTGGAAAACATCTTCTTTATGGACTTCATGTTTCTTGGCTAGTTACAATTCAGATGACAATAAAATTGTTGATGCTAACCAAAAAGCTGGTCAATTAATTAAGGCTTACCAATTCGGATTTGCATTAAACAATTATTCTAAAGTTGAATGTGATACTACAATTTTTTTAATTAGAGATTCAACAGGAATACCAGAAACATATATTTCACAAAACTCGCCTGATGGAATAATTGCACAAAGTAGTATTGCATACACAAGTATTATAAAACTAACTGGTCTTAATAGTCCATGTATGGACCAACGCTCAGACCCTCCATCCCAAGTTAATTTAAAACATGTTGAAATTCTTTATTGGAGACTAAAATAAACCTCATTTTAAATTCTATTTAAACAAACAAAATCATGAAATTTTTTATAACTCTAATACTATTCCTTTATAGCATAAAAGCTTTCGCAAATGTTCCAACTCCAGATTTTACAGTATCAGCCACACAAAGCTGTCCTTATCAGGATGTAACCATATCAAATACTTCTACAATAACAAATAATATAATTTCTTATGTCTGGACTTTCGAAAAAGGAGTTCCTTCGAGTTTCACAGGTCAAAATCCGCCTTTGGTTCAATGGGAAAAAGAAGGTGAATTTGAAATTAAACTTGAAATAATATATGATTGTTCTAAAGCAGATGTTGGGGACCCACAAACCAGGGTAGGTAATATTGGAGGAGAAGGAGTCACCAATTGCACTACCTCAGTTTCCTTAAGTAAATCAATTATCATTGATGCAAGGTGCTGTCCTAATTTGCCCTTATATAACCAAAGTATGTTGGATAATGGCATAATAATCAATAAAGTGTTTTTGGTAACTGAAGATCTTATCGTAACATCAGGTAATTCTCTTGAAATTAATGATGGATCATTGCTTATGGCCGGTGAATCATTAATAACACCCGGTGTGCCTGGAGGAACTGTAACAAGCAGTCCTTATATTTATGGTAGAACTGGAAGTTTAATCTCGATGAGAGATGGACAAATTAAAGCTTATTGTGAAAGTATGTGGCCGGGAATTGAATTTGAACAAGATGCATTCATTGAATTTCAGGATTCCCGATTTGAGGATGCTTATCATGGGATTCATTTAGAATTAAAAGTGGGAGGGGTAGGAGATTTTTCTTACGGGTTTGAATTTAAAAATGTTGTATTTAAAAATAATTACAAAAGCGTTACCATAAGTGAAAATATATACAGTACTTCTTTTATTCGAAACTGCTTATTTGTTGGCGATTCACTAACAATGAGAAGTCCGTTTAATCATGATGAAGCCCATAATTTTGGAGAATTTTTTAAACCCTATTATGGGTATGGGCAAAATACTCTTGCAAGTATTGATAGAGAAAATAATAAATGGAATACATATAAAAATCTAATTTACGGCATCAGACATACAGTAGCTTATGATGAGGGCTTATTGGAGACTTCAGAGTGTCATTTTATTAATAATTCAATAGCAGCAATTTATGCAGCAGGCTCAGAGAATCTATACTTTGAGGGTACTCAAATGAGAATTCCCGCACGACCTTTTGTTGGATATCAAATGTTAAACGAACCATTTTTTGTAAATAATGAGACGATATATGGTTTTTTCTTTGACATCATATCTTGTAGTCCTGAATTGAATAATGGAGAAATAAGGACTATGGCATACGACCTGGATGAATTATTTCAGGCTGATTATCAAAGAAAAGCAATAGAAGCTCCGGCGTTAGACGACTTTGATTTAATCGTCAATTTATACACTATTAAAAATATGCATTGGGGCATAGAATCGGGCTTGAAAAATACAGAAGTTACAAACACAATTCTGGATAATTGCATCACAGGTATTTATCTGGATAATCTAAACAATGCGACTGGCGGACATAGTCTTGTTGCAAATTGCAACCATTTTAAACAACCAATCTCACACAGTTTTAACCGTTATGGGATTTTTCTTGAAGATGGATCTCAATTGAATCCTGTTGGTGGTGACGGAACAGTTGCGCCAAACTTCACAGGTCCAAACGGCAATGGTTTTCCAGCAGACCCGAATAATTCTATTGGCTTTGATCCAGACCCTTATGCAGCTTGTTTTGGTAATAATTGCGCTGGAAATGTTGGTGATTGGCAAGTTCCTTCTGCGTGGTTTTCAATCTGGGATAACAATGCTACTACAAACGCAAGCAATCCATCCTTTCAATACTACAGATATGAAAATGAATTTATGGGTGATATAAATAATCAAAGCTCTTCTCTTGGAGTATATCCCGGAATAAGTACTACTCCCTTAGTAGTAGATGCATTAATTGAAGCCCATATGTACAGTCCAATTCAGACGAATCCCCCTGCCACTTGTTCAAATGTTCAATCCATACCTTTTCCTCCACTTCCTCGAATATCAGGAGAGGAAGATTATGATCGAAATTCTAGGTTGGTCTTTCCAAATCCAATCAATGGCAATACAATATTCATACAATCCGAATCAAATTTGAAAGAGGTAAACATTAGCGCCATAAACGGAAAATCTTTTAATTCAACTATTCAAAAAACAAGTGATGAAAATTTTAAAATATCTATTAATACAGATATTCCAAATGGCCTATATTTAATACAAGTGACAAATGCTAAAGATCAAGTTAAGCAGTATAAGATTATGAAAGAATGA
The DNA here is from genome assembly GCA_965267555.1 of Cytophagales bacterium. Lineage (GTDB taxonomy): Bacteria > Bacteroidota > Bacteroidia > Cytophagales > CCMP332 > CCMP332. The sequence continues at coordinate 457,278 of OZ254083.1, forward strand.
GAATTTTGTTCTTAACGATATTGATTTTTTGCGTTCAAAACCTAATCGCGCAGGTTTTAAATTGGGAACAAACTCTTGGGCCTGATCCAGGATCTCAAAGTTTCAGGAATGTCCTGCAGGTCAATGACTCTATTTTTCAGGCATTAGGAAGAAGTAATAATGACTTTGTACTTGTTAGATTTGATAAGAATGGTACAAATTTTAATTTCCTAAATCTTGATACGCTTTCTTCGACAATTGCACCCCAGGATCATCTTTCAACGTCCAATCTGGGATTTTTACTTGTTGGCGGAAACAGTTCAGGACGTACCTGGATTGGTTCATTTGATTCAACAGGAAATCCAAAATGGGAACATATTTTGAATCTGAATGGCGGAAATTCCGATTTTCAAAAAGTTAAGAATTGAATGATGGAGGCTATTTAGCTATAGGTGATCGTCTGACAGATACAAATCAATTTTTTCAGGATGTGTATGCAGCACGTTTTGATAGCACAGGAAATATTTTGTGGGAGAAGCATTTTCCATTATTAAACAACCAAACTGCCCATGATTTTGTAGAAATGCCAAATGGAAGTTTTTTTATTTCAGGCTATTCAGAAACAGTCGCCCTGGGCGCTACACCATATATCTTGCAGATCGATATCAAGGGCAATTTGATTGCAGAGTATTATCCTCAGATTAATGGCTTTTCGAATATGGATATCAATTACTCAAGAATTGATTTAATGAAAGATGGAAAAGCAATAATGGCAGGTCATAGTTCAGACCCAATTCAATCAAGGAATGCCTTTTTAATTATGGTCGATAGTCTTGCAAATATTCAATGGGATACTATATTTTTTCAAGGCTCCAATTACAAAATAAAATCTTTGTCAAATGGAGGAGTTTTTTCTCAAGGATTTACTTTAGACTCAGCACTTTTTTTATTCGAGCTTGATCAAAATGGCATTGGACAAAACCATTTTAGATTGCCTTATGGATATCAAAAACAATTCAATGATTTAGGATTAACTACTTCGGGATTCATGATAGGTGTTGGAATTGAGCAAGAACCTAATCCCAGTTTCACCGATCTCTATGCAGCCCGCTACGACAGCGTCAGCGAGGCTTTTGTGCCTAATTATTGCAATTGGAATCTGCCCAAGGCGGGATTTAACTTCGATTATCAGGCCCCAATTCTTACTCTGTATGATTCTAGTTTTTCGGGTCTACAGTACCATGACAGCATATATCAACATCAATGGTACACATCCCAGGGCGATACAAGCTTTTCAGATTCGCTTCTCACGCTTTTTGATACCTCCGGAAATAATACACTTGATGTGACGCTGATTGTCAGTAACTGGCATGGCTGTATGGATACGATTACAAAAAATTTGGACTTTCAGGTCAATGGAGTCGAGCATATGCTTAACGAAAATGCCATTCGTATGTACCCCAATCCAACAAGTGTAATTATAAGATTTGTGCTGAGAGAAAATAGAATAGATAAATATTCGGTTCGTATACTTGATTTACACGGACGGGTAATGCAGGTCAAGCAAAGTCATGGTGAACAGATGGAAATGGATATTTCGGCATTTTCTTCGGGTATTTATATCGCAGAAATTAATTTTGCATCAGGAAAAATCAGGAAGAAGTTGGTAAAACAGTAGAAATAGGTAAGAGTCTAATGTAATTGTTTAAGTTTTCCTAAAGATGCCGATGATGATGAAGATTAATTCCGTTTTCCCTTCTTTTTTATGATCAGTCTTTTTTTCCGCTCACTTTTTTCGTGAAAGGCTCCTTGGAATTCGGGATCGTTTTTTCTTCTCAAATAATCCAATTCGCGATTGATTGCTTGTTGTTCTTCGAAAGGTGTTTCGGTTATTTCAACTACTGCAGGCCATTGCTTTTCAGGAATTTTCATTTGAATCAATTTTTCAATTTCTCCCAAATGCCATTGTTCTGCCTCATCCGCCATGCTGATAGCAGTTCCTTTATTTTCAGCCCTTCCGGTTCTCCCGATTCTGTGTACATAATCTTCATACATAATTGGCACATTGAAATTGATGACCGCTTCCACGTCGGAAATATCTATACCTCTGGCACTGACATCGGTGGCTACCAATATTCTAATTTCATTGTTTTTAAATGCATTGATTGAATTTATACGGGTGTTCTGTCCTTTATTCGCATGAATGACTCTTACATCCTGACTAAGTTTTCTTTGAATAAATTTGAACACGTCATCTGCGGATTTTTTGGTTCTGCAAAAAACGATGACTTTACCATCGGGGTATTTATTTTCCAGCAAAAAAGAAAGGAGATTGATTTTACTTCGGATATTTGCTGCCCGGTAAAAAACCTGCGATATGGTTTTGGCAGGGGTGGCTTGTGGACTGATTTCTATCCGATGCGGAAATTCTACAAAATCGGATGCAATTCTTTCAACGGCCTCTGACATGGTTGCGGAAAACAACATGCATTGTTTTTTCATGGGAACCAGTTCCAGAATTCTATTGATTTGTGGCATGAAACCCATATCCATTACCCGGTCGGCTTCGTCCAGCACAAGCATTTTTATTTGCTTTAAATTAAGTCCATTTTTTTTAGAAATGTCCAGTAATCTTCCCGGAGTGGCAACGAGAATATCCAGACCTTTTTCAATGGCTTCTATTTGCGGATTGATACCCGTTCCTCCATATACAGCCAAATGACGTAAATCTGTGAAAGCTGCGAATTCTTCTATTTCATTATCAATTTGAATGGCCAGTTCTCTTGTAGGAGCTAAAATAATTGCCCTGGGAGCATCGAGTTGAGCATATTTTAATTTCATGAGAATGGGCAAAAGATAAGCAGCTGTTTTTCCTGTTCCGGTCTGGGCAATTCCAATGATATCCTGACCCCCTAAAATAGAAGGAATGGCCTTTTGCTGAATTTCTGTTGGCTTTGCATAGCCTTTCGCAGCAATGGCTTTTAGCATTTGGGGATTGAGCTTGAGGTCTTTGAAATCCATGGTTGAAACAAAGCTACATATTCTATTCACCTTTTGATAAATACTGTCTTATTTTGCGGGGCAATGAAATACGCGCTTCAATTAGCATATAAGGGGACCAATTATCATGGTTGGCAAATTCAGGAGAATGCTCATTCTGTTCAGGCAGAATTGAACCGGGCCCTTGAAACTTTGCTCAAACATCCGGTAAAGACATTGGGGTCAGGGCGTACCGATAAAGGCGTGCATGCAAAAGAGCAATATGCAATGTTTGATTCCATTCATGATTTAAATTCCTTTGATCATTTATTATCGATTAATTCACTTTTGCCAAAAGATATATCGGTATTTGGAATATTCAGAATTGGAGATGAAGCAAATGTTAGGTTCGATGCCATTGAAAGAGTGTATGAATACAGGATATGCCGCCAAAGAGACCCTTTTGAATTGGAAACTTGCGCATTTTTGTTTTCACAGATGGACAAAGAATTATTGAACCGTGGGGCTGAATATTTGTTGACACAAAAGAATTTCGCTGCATTTGCCAAAAGCGGCTCAGATCAGCGTACAAGTATTTGCAATATAAATCGTGCAGACTGGAAATTTAATGACCATCTTTGGACATTCGAAATTGCTGCTGATCGTTTTTTAAGAAATATGGTAAGGGCAATTGTTGGCAGCATGGTTGAATTGGCAGAAGGTAAAATAGACTTAAAATCATATAAGAAAATCTTCGAATCGGATAAAAGGAGTCGTGCTGGAAGATCGGTACCTGCTGAAGGCTTATTTTTGAAAAAAGTCACTTATCCCGAGCGGTATTTTCAAGACATTTAATGGCGGAAAAAAGAGAAATAAAAAAAGGAAATGTTATAGATTTTGATGTTCTGAAAAGAATATTCAAATATGTAAAACCTTATCTGGGGCTTTTTTATCTTGTGGTTTTCCTTACCATAGCTTCAGCAGCTCTTGCACCAATCAGGCCATTTCTAATCTCTCATATCATTGATGATGAAATCGTAAACAGGGATATAGACGGCCTTGTATTCATGACCCTGGTTTTGGTCGGTTTACTAATTGTACAATCCGTATCACAATATTATCAGGCCTATTTATCTCAGGTGCTGGGACAAAGCGTAGTTCGTGATCTTCGAATAAAATTGTATCGACATATATTAAGTCTCAGATTAAAGTTTTTTGATCGCACTCCTATTGGACGATTAGTAACCAGAAGTATTTCTGATGTTGAAACCCTTTCAGATATATTTTCACAGGGCTTTGCCGCAATAGCCGGCGATTTATTGCAACTCGTTTTTATTCTTGTTCTGATGTTTTATACCAGCTGGAAACTGACCCTGGTATCTTTGTCAACTTTACCACTTCTGCTGATCAGCACCTATATTTTTAAAGAAAAAATTAAGATTTCCTTTAACGATGTACGCAATGCGGTATCAAACCTCAATTCATTTGTTCAGGAACATATTACCGGAATGGCCATCGTTCAGATCTTCAATTCGGAAAAGAGAGAGTACAAAAAATTTCAGGAAATCAATAAAGAGCATTTGAATGCCAATGTGCGTTCGGTTTTATACTATTCAATCTATTTTCCGGTGGCAGAAGTCATTGGCGCCGCCGGTACGGGATTATTGGTTTGGTATGGCGCAAAAGGGGTTTTACAGGATGAAGTGACGCTCGGTAACCTGATCGCCTTTATCATGTACATATCCATGTTTTTTCGTCCCATTCGAATGATTGCCGATCGCTTTAATACCTTACAAATGGGCGTAGTGAGTTCTGAACGGATCTTCAAATTGCTTGACAATAACAGCCAAATTCAAAACAACGGGGATTACAGGCCTGAATCGATTAAAGGCAATGTCCAATTTAAAAATGTATGGTTTGCATACAATGATGAAGATTATGTTCTGAGGGACATCAATTTTGAAGTAAAATCAGGGCAGACCGTTGCCCTTGTGGGTGCAACAGGAGCAGGAAAATCGTCTACCATAAACCTATTGAGCCGCTTTTATGAAGTCAACAAAGGTGAAATATGTGTCGATGGTAAAGATATGCGCGATTACGATCTTGAAATACTGAGAAAGCATATCGGTGTTGTACTTCAGGATGTGTTTCTATTCTCGGATACAATTTTTAAGAATATCACCCTGGGAAATCCAGAAATAGATCTTCAAACGGTTAAAAACGCCGCGGAGCTTGTTGGAGCCAGAAAATTTATAGAGCGATTACCGGGAGGCTTTGAATACAATGTCATGGAACGCGGGGCAACGCTTTCGGTTGGGCAAAGACAATTAATTTCTTTTATCAGAGCCATTGTTTACGATCCTGAAATCATTGTTTTGGACGAAGCCACCTCATCGGTAGATGTAGAAACCGAAGCACTGATACAAAAAGCCATCGAGAAAATGATGAAGGGAAGAACCTCAATAGTGATCGCTCACAGGTTATCAACCATCAAAAGCGCAGATCAAATTATTGTACTTGATAAGGGAAAGATTGTTGAAAAAGGGAAGCATGATGAGCTATTAAAACAAAATGGATTTTATGCCCGTTTGCACGAAATGCAATTTAGAAATGTAATGGTGAGTTAAGGAATGCGAATCAGCAATAAATTTATTCTTATTGGAATTGCGGTGATATTGGCTTTCGTAGCCATTTATCAATATCTGAAATGGTCCACTCCTCTGGAAATAAAAATTGAAGAAATAAAAGGTTTTGAGGTGCATGGCAATTATTTTGAAGGCGACTGGAAAGATGATCAAATCAAAAAATACCATTTATTGGCTGACAGCATTGCAAAACAAAATGGACTTGTGTCTACGGCGATTTACTACAATGACCCCAATGAGAGCGAGGGCTTTATGCAGGCATTTATTGGCGTAAATGCACCTGATAAAGAATTAAATCCTCTATTTGAGGAAGTCAGAATCATTGAAAAAAGCTCTTTTCTTTCGGGAAAAATAAGCAATGATTATTTTTCAATACCGCAAAGAATTTATTTGGAAATGCAAGATTTTGCCAAAGATAAAAGCATTGAAATTGGTGAATTCTCTGTAGAGCAATATTTTAGCGATACCTTAATGTATGTTTACATTCCAATTGTTTCAAAATGACTGAAAAGAGACTTACACGTTCAAGAGGAGACAGGATTATTGCCGGAGTTTGCGGGGGACTCGCAAAATACTTCGGGTTGGACCCTGTTTTGATTAGAGTAATATTTTTAATAGCCCTATTGGGTTTTGGTACTGGTCTTTTACCGTATTTGGTTTTGTGGATCGTAATGCCAAATGAAAATTAATGTGCGATTCAAAAGCCTGGTATGAGGAATGGTTTGACACTCCCTATTACCACATTCTTTACAAAGACCGCGATTTCCGTGAAGCAGGGCTTTTTATCGATAATTTAATTGAAGAGCTAAACATGCAATCCGGTCAAAAAGTGCTGGATTTGGCCTGTGGTAAAGGAAGGCATAGTATTTATCTCAATCAAAAAGGGATGGATGTAGTCGGAGCGGACCTTTCCGATAAAAATATAGCCCGTGCTAAAACGTATGAAAATTCGAGCCTGCACTTTAAGGTGCATGATATGCGAAAATCAATTGTCGAAAATCGTTACGACTTCATTTTAAATCTCTTTACAAGTTTTGGTTATTTTGAATCGGATGAGGAAAACCTTCAAACACTGTCATCCGTTTTTGGAGGGCTAAAACCGTGTGGCGAATTTGTTTTGGATTTTCTAAATACCGAAAAAGTGTTGAGCAGTGGCTCGGAAGAAACAATAAAAGTAGTGGATGGAATCGAGTTCAGAATAAAAAAATACCTAAGAGGAGGCTTTCTTCACAAATCGATAAAATTTACAATTGAAGGGGAAGATAAAGCGTATGAAGAAAAAGTAATGGCTATTTCTGAGACGAAATTTGAGGAATATTTTTCAAGGATAGGTTTTAAAATTCTGGCTGTTTATGGCGATTACAGCTTAGGTCAATACAATACTGAAAAATCGGAAAGGCTAATTTACAGATTGCTTAAGCCATGATTGCATTAAAGGCGATAATATTGACATTGATAACCCTATTGCCCGGTATTCTGGTCGTAAAATTGGGTTCGATCAACAAATTAAATTTTAAATTTCTTCTGATATTCAGTGGAGCCTTTCTTTTATCAATTACCATTCTGCATATTTTACCTGATATTTTTTATCATACCGGTGATGCATTTAATATTTCACTTTTTGTACTAATTGGGGTGTTTGTGCAAATGACACTGGAATCGTTTACATCGGGAATAGAACACGGCCACTGGCATGATCATGGAATTAAAAGCAGATCTACGGCTTTTCCATATGGCCTTACGATCGCTTTGTGTTTACATTCTTTGCTTGAAGGGGCTATACTTTCGCAGGATGGCCATTCGCATGGTCATGGTATGTATGATACATTGCTAATTGGCATAGCGGTACATAAAATCCCGGCAGCTGTGGCGCTGGTATCTGTACTCATGTCTGAAATTAAAAACTCAAAAATCACATTAACCATACTTGCCATTTTTGCGATTTCATCTCCTGTAGGGATGTTGTTAAGTGCGTATTTGCAAAATAGCAATGTCATTCTGGACAAATCATTTGATGTTATCATGGCTTTGGCAGCGGGCAGTTTTATCTATATTTCGGCCACCATCTTATTTGAAGCCCGACAGGATCACAAAATAAAATTGAGCAATATTGTGCCGGCAATGATTGGCGCACTTTCGGCTATATTAATCGAAGTATTATAGGAAATCTGAAATTTTCTGAGTGAGAAGCTCCTGATCACACTGTTCGATTGGATGTTTGCAGTTTTTAAGGATCTCAAATTCTGCTCCCGGAATCCATTTTGCTACATTTTTCGATTCTTCAATGGATACCATTTTGTCCATTTCGCCCACCATTATTTTCACCGGAATATCGAGCAATTCAAAATGATTGAAATTCAAGGCATCGCCATCACCGAGTTTATGCATCATGGGGGCTGTTTTATTCAAAACCTCTTCCCATTTTCCCGGGGCATGTCTTTTCTTTAGGCTCTCCGCAAATTGTGGCACCTTTTCCTTGATCTTTTCCGGATCGAGCATTTTAAATTCCTGTGCTGCAGAATCCGGGTTCCAGTCAAATTTGGTTCCTAGCGTAATAATTTTTTGTATAAAACCGGGATAATTCAGTGCTGTATTTATGGCCACATATCCTCCCATGCTGTACCCAAATACCAGCACTTGCTTGAGCTTTTCCTCTTTTATAAAATCACTTAGATTTTGAGAAAAATGGTCAATAGAAAATTCTCGTTCCGAAATTCTGCCGCCATGCCCTTCAAAATTCAAAAGGCGAACTTCAAAATTGGGTTCAAGTTTTTTGGCCAGTTTTTCAAATTGAGATTTTGCACCTAAAGCTCCATGTAAGATTATGAGAGGTCTTTTCATCAGACATTAACCTCAGAAGCGTACAGAGCTTCCCTTCTTTCTCTCAATTCTTCATCGCGTATATAAGAATCGAAATCGATTTTCTTATCCACCATTCCATTAGGTCCTATTTCGATTATTCTGTTGGCAACTGTTTGCGTGAATTGATGATCTCTTGAAGTAAATATCACCTGTCCTTTAAAATCTCTCAAACCCTGGTTGAATGCCTGTATGCTTTCCAAATCAAGATGGTTGGTCGGCTCATCCAGCATAAGAAAGTTTGCGCCCTGAAGCATCATCCTTGATATCATACAACGCACCTTTTCTCCTCCGGATAATACCGATGATTTTTTCAATGCCTCTTCTTTTGCAAAAAGCATTCTTCCTAAAAAGCTTCGGATAAAAGTTTCATCCTGATTCACCGAATACTGTCGCAACCAATCTACCAGATTGAGATTGTTTTCAAAATACTTGCTGTTATCATTGGGCAAATAAGCTGTGGTCACCGTCTGGCCAAATTTAAATGCGCCTTCATCGGATTTTTCTTCTTTAGACAGGATCTTGTAGAAAGTTGTGATTGCCAGTGAATCCCTGGAAATTAAAGCGATCTTATCACCCTGATCAAATGTAAAATTCAAATTTGAAAACAAATATCTTCCTTCCAGTTTTTTACCAAGATTTTCTACCTGTAAAATCTGATCTCCAACTTCTCGTTCTTGCTGAAATCCGATATAGGGATATTTTCTGGTCGATGGTTTGATATCGGATATGTCCAGTTTTTCAATCATCTTCTTTCTACTGGTGGCTTGTTTGGATTTCGCTACGTTTGCACTAAATCGACGGATGAAATCCTCGAGTTCTTTTTTCTTTTCCTCGGCTTTTTTATTCTGTTGCTGTTGTTGTCGCAAAGCCAATTGACTCGACTCGTACCAAAAGGTATAATTACCTGTAAACATCTGAATTTTGCTAAAGTCAATATCGACCATATGAGTACATACATTGTCGAGAAAATGCCTGTCGTGTGATACAACAATTACCGTATTCTTAAAGTCAGCAAGGAAGTCTTCCAGCCAAATTACCGTTTCAACGTCGAGGTCATTGGTAGGCTCATCCAGTAAAAGGATGTCGGGATTTCCAAAAAGGGCCTGCGCCAAAAGCACCCTTACTTTTTGATTTCCTGTCAGTTCATCGAGAATAGTGTAATGCAGATCTTCCGAAATTCCCAGTTTACTCAATAATTCAGCCGCATCAGCTTCGGCATTCCAGCCATCCATTTCTGCAAATTGTTCCTCCAAATGCGCCGCCTTCTCCCCGTCAGCATCGGAGAAATCTTCCTTCAGATAGATGGCATCTTTTTCCTGCTTGACTTTCCAGAGATCCTGATTGCCCATCATTACGGTATCCAAAGCTGTTTCATTCTTAAATGCGTTGTGATCCTGTCTGAGGATAGACATTCGCGCATTCGGATCCTTTGTTATACTTCCCGTTGTAGGGTCGAGTTCTTTAGAAAGGATTTTTAGGAAGGTAGATTTTCCGGCTCCATTGGCGCCGATTACACCATAGCAATTGCCGGTAGTGAATTTGAGGTTCACGTCCTCAAAAAGGACTCGTTTACCGAATCTTAGAGAAATATTTGAAGCGTTTAACATGTCGCTAATTTTTTTGGGCTGCAAAGTTACAATTACCAAAGCAGAATTGATAATGTTTGTTCGATAATTACAATTAGAATAGACCTAATGACTAGGATTCACATTCTGCTTATATTTGGAAGCTTCGAATAGTTCTAATTATTAATCCAAACAATGGATTTAATTTTTTCAGCCCACATTTAACAAATGGAGATTTCTACAATAATTATAGTCTTGATTTTAGGCATTGGGGCATTCCAGGGTATTGTATTTGGTATAATTCTATTGAGAAATAATGGACAAAAAAAGGTATCGAATCAAATTCTAGCCGGAATACTTTTTTTGCTTTCTTATCGACTGACTATTCAAATTTTGCGTCTTTTTGGATTGGGCTATTACGATACCTGGTATTATTTTATGTTGGATATCAGTTGGTTGACACCAGCACTTCTCTATTTTTATGTGAAAGCTCAAGTCCTTCCTGATTTTAAAATTAGAAAGAAGGACAGAATTCATTTTTTACCTGTAATCATCCAAATTATTATAAGCGAATTTGTTCGTTTTCAGAATTTCTATTGGGATGGCACACGTGAAAGTTTAAGCTGGTTAGGTTATTGGGGATATGTAGTCTGGATGAACAATTCAACCATTTACATTATTGCTAGTATTTTAATTATATACTATGCCAGCAAGGCTCAAAAACTATTAAATACAATTCCGCCAAATGTAAAATTTGAAAAAGATCACAAAAAATGGCTAAAGAGAATCGTATTTTCCTTTAAAATCTACTTTTCAATAGTCCTTTTTATTTTACTCTTAGATCTCATTTTTTACCGCATAACCACAGAAGACTCGTATTTTTATTTTATTAGATTTTACTATTATCCATTTTTTATAGGATTATCCGGTCTGACCTATTGGGTTGGATTGGAAGGATTTCGAAGACGTAATGAAATAGGTGCAACGATTAAAGAAATGATTTCTGATGATGATAGAAAAAGACTTATTGAAATAGATCAAATCCTGGAAAAGACCATGGAAGATGATAAGTTGTACAAGAACCCCAATCTTTCTCTTAACAAAACAGCCGAAAAATTAAATGTTAAACCTTATTTACTTTCGAAGAGCCTAAGTGAAATAAAAAAGCAAAAATTTAACGATTATATTAATAAAATTAGAGTGGATGAAGTGAGACGCCTAATCTCTCAACCCGAAAACAAGCATTACACTTTATTAGCGCTCGCTATGGAAGCTGGATTTAATTCCAAGTCTTCTTTCAACAGGGCAGTCAAGAAACATTTAGGCATTTCACCGAATGAAATTAAGAATCTTGACTAATGTGTCAATTGGAAAATTGAGCCTTCTTTTTTTGATACAATAGGTGTCATTTCGCGAATTGAAACGACATGACCAGCTTATGAGTTTAGTTTGGTGCCTCACTAAATTATTTCAATAATGAAAATCTTAAAATTTTTAATTCTACTTCTATTCGCATCTCAAATTTTAAATGCACAGAATAGCAACTCTATTAATCCAGATGTTTTAATTGGAGAATGGATTCTTGATATGAGCCCTTATGATAAAACAGATAATAATTTCGCTCAGATGAAAATTACCAGAGTAACAGACATGAGTATCGAAGGCACCTTTTACAGAGAAGGAGTAACAATGAAAAACGGGCAAATCAATACTCAATCAAATTTGATTTATGCAGCACTGGTTTCAGGGGATGATAGTGGTTCTTATAATACAAGTTTCTTTTATCAAGATGGAATCTTATATGGAAGCACACATGCGATTGAAAGAGGTTTTTTGGCCGTTTGGACTGCAGAAAGAAGAAAGTAAAAAATTATGAAAATTCACATACTCTTATTATTTCTTGTCTTTTCAGAAATAGCAGTTTCTCAAGTAAAAACCAGCGAAACAAGATCTTCATTTGTCAGAGATGCAAAATCACTTCATAAGGTAAAAGAAGGTCAAAAATATGAATTTGGTTATTTAAGGGTGCCTGAGAATCGCTCAAATCCGGATTCCAAATTGATTGAACTACCTGTTTACATTTTCAAAAGCCGCTCTTCTAATCCAAAAAAGGATCCCATTATTTACTTGGTTGGGGGGCCTGGATCTTCGATAATGAACGCCGTGCCATATATGAATTACTACAGGTATCTCGACGATCGAGATTTTATTCTTTTTGAACAAAGAGGAACTGAATATGCAAAACCAAATCTGGCTTGTCCGGATCTGGCAAAAGCATTTAACCAGGCGGAATTATTAAGACTAATGCATAAAGAAAATATTGACATTGTAGAAAATGCCGTAGGTAAATGCAGGCAAAAACTAATCAAAAAAGAAATTGATTTAAACGGGTATAATAGTCTTGAAACAGCAGCGGATATACAGGCACTTAGAAAGCATTTGGGTATTGAAGAATACAATCTTCTTACAGTTTCTTACGGGACGAAAATTGCTCAAATTATAATGCGTGATTATCCTGAGGGATTGCGAAGTGTTGTCATGGATTCTCCACTGCCATTAGAAGCAAATTATGATTTATCAAGCGCTGAAAATATAAAAATTGTATACGATAAGCTTTTTAATGATTGCCGTTCTGATTCATTGTGTAATTTAAATTATCCAAGGCTGGAAGAAAGATTTTATGACTTTATCAATTATTGTAATGAAACTCCAATTGAACTCAATATTAAAGTGAGCGGAAAAGGTAAAACGCAAAAATATTTTGTTCAAGGCGCTGATCTTTTCTACTTCATTGCAGATTTGAATACCTCTCAAATTTTAAAAGCACCTTTAATTATCAATCAAATTTTAGAAGGAAACTATGAAGCAATTGAGGCACAAATTATTTCCTTAGCTCAGGGTAGACCTCAAGGACATGGTTTGGGAATGCGCTTATCGGTATGGTGTTCAGAAGAAACTTCGTTCATTGTTGCTGAAGATGAAAAACGGTCAAGCACGACTTTTCCTTTTCTTCAAGGCGAGTCAACGCTTTTGTACAGCAGGGAGCTTTGTGAAATTTGGAATGTTAATGAAGCCATCGATAAAGAAAATGAACCCATAAATAGTGATATACCAGCTTTGTTGATTAGCGGTGAGTACGATACGTTTACTCCTTATAAATGGGCCAATGCCATGTTGAGTCATTTGGAAAATGCCCATCATATTATTTTTAAAGGTTGGCAACATAGTCCAACTACTTATTGGAGCAACCCTTGTGGCATGGAGTCAGCCAATGAATTTTTCAACAATCCAAGAAAAATACCTCAGCCCGAATGCCTAAGTAAAATAAAAAGGCCTGACTTTGTAATTGAGTAATATGCGCGCCACTCATCAAAAATTAATTTCAATGCATTGATTTTTTATTATTTTCAATGGATTATCATTCACTTTGAATTATGAAAAATGCAATAAGCTGGTTTGAAATACCGGTCGCTGATTTCGAAAGAGGCAAAAAATTTTATGAAACGGTCCTGGACGCAAAAATGCAGGATTTTGATATGGGAAGCCCTGAACACAAAATGGCTTTTTTCCCATCAGAAGTAGAAGCCGATGCCGTTGGAGGAGCCATTATGTCCGGCCCGGGATATGAACCTTCTGAAAAAGGTGCCTTGGTTTACCTAAACGCAGGAGAGGATCTTGCCGATGCTTTGTCCAGAGTTGAAAATGCCGGTGGGAAAATTTACATGCCTAAAACAGCCATAGGGGATGGAGAACATGGTTATATGGCCCTTTTTCAGGATTCGGAAGGCAACAGAGTAGCCTTTCATTCCAATAAATAAATACAGAATTCGATATTGTGATTAAATCTATTCTTGGAAGCATTGTTTTAATAAGCCTATTTTCATGCAATAATGATGATTCTGCCACATTACAGAATCCAGTAGATACTATCGAAAAATTTTATTGCAGCGACTCGATCAATCTGTTGTGTACAGAGAAAGTCCTAATTGATCCATTGCGTTTTGATACAGCATCAAATGATCAATTGTCGGTATTGAATTTGGGCATTTTAGACAATTGTTTAGAAATTGAATATGGGGCAAGTGGATGTGATGGCTCTTCATGGAAACTGGCATTACTTGACACCGGATCTCTATATCTAAACAATCCACCGACGCGCAAATTGAAATTTGATTTTTATAATGCTGAAATTTGTCTTGCTTATTTTGTAAAGAAAAAAGCATTTGACATTTGTCCTTTGAAACAACCCGGAGTGGATAGTTTAATATTGATGATCGAGGACACTTCGATTATTTACCGATACTAATCGAAACAGATTTTCCAGCGAGATAGCCACTTGTCCAGGCATGCTGGAAATTAAAGCCTCCGGTAATTCCATCTACATTTAATACTTCTCCCGCAAAATAAAGCCCCTTTATTTTTTTGGATTCAAATGTTTTCAAATCCACTTCGGAAAGTTCAACACCTCCACAAGTGACAAATTCTTCCTTAAAAGTAGTCTTTCCATTGACTTCAAAAGCAGATCTGACAATCTTTTCAATTAGTTTATTGCTTTCCTTTTTAGGCAGATCAGCATAACGCTTATTTGAATTAATATTGGCCTTTTCACAAAGCCGAATCCATAATCTCGTTGGGATATCGAAAAGAGCCTTTGCAAAAACCGCTTTTTTTGGGTGTGAATCACGGAATTTAGAAAGGCCATTTCTTATTTCATCTTCGCTCAATGAGCTCCAGTTTATTAATATGGGAAACCGATAATTTTTCTCAAAAAAATCAATGGCCGCCCAGGCTGATAATTTGATGACTGCCGGTGCGCTGAAACCCCAATGTGTAATTAATATAGCACCTTCCATTTTCCATTTTGTTCCCGGCACCTGTACAGAACCCAATTTAACCGATAAGCCCATAAGATCTTTCATATCAGACTGCGGGACATTGAAGGTAAACAACGAAGGAATGGGTTTTGCAATAGTTATACCCAGCTTTTTAATCCAATCGTAGGCCGATGACTTATTGTGTCCTCCACAGGCAATTATGACTTTTTTCGCCATATAATTTTCACCACTTTTAGAAGTGAGAATAAAATATTGATCTTCTTTTTTTATTTCGATTATTTCAAGACCCTTTCGAATTACTACATTTCTATCTTTTGCTTCGTTTATAAGTAAGTCAATGACCGATTGAGAATTATTCGTTATGGGAAATACTCTTCCATCATCTTCAGTTTTTAGCTTAAGCCCCTTTTTTTCAAACCAATTACCTGTTGTTTTAGGGCCGAATAGCTCAAATGACTTTTTTAGTTTTTTACCCCCTCTGGGATAATAATTGACCAATTGAGATGGATAGTCAAGATCATGCATGATATTACAGCGGCCACCACCACTTACTTTTACTTTGGCCAACAACTTTTGTGTTTTTTCGAGGATGCAAACGCTATGACCATTTTCCGAAGCATGAATAGCCGCAAAAAAGCCGGCAGCGCCACCACCTATAACAATGATGTCGTAGTTATCTTTTTTCAATGAAAGAGGAAAATATTTTTTGACTGATCAATTTCAATTGAGCTAAAATACTTAGTATTATAAATGCTCTAACATTATCTAGAATATGAAATAATGAAAATGCAAGTATCAATAATATCGATTTTAATGTTGATTGCATTATTTAATTTTTGTGATAATCCAATCGTTTTAAATGAAGAGGAAAACTATATAAACACAGAACATGGTAAAATCTGGTACAGGATAATTGGGAATGGAGCTGAAACGCCGATTCTTGCTTTGCACGGTGGGCCAGGAGGAAAAAGCCGGTATTTTTATTCAATATCACAGATTTCAGAACAAAGGCCTCTGATAATTTTTGATCAGCTTGGAAGTGGAAAATCTGATCATCATCAGGATACTTCCTTGCTAAAAATTGAAAATTTTATTGCTCAGGTTCTAACAGTTAAAGATGAAATTGGGCTCGAAAAATTTTATTTACTTGGCCAATCCTGGGGCTCCGCTTTGGCTCTTGAATATTATCTTAAACATCCCGAAGGAATAAAGGGATTAATATTTAGCGGACCGTATTTTAGTACTGAACTCTGGGAAAAAGATGCGGATATTCTAATCGGCAGCCTGAGTGATTCAATTCAGAAAATAATCAGAGAGGCTGAAATACGCGAAGATTTTAATACTGAAGCCTATAAATATGCCGACAGCGTATATTGGTCGACATTTGGCAGAAGAAATCCCTGGCCACTTCATCCTCTTGACGATGGGGAAGCAAAATCGAACAGATTTATTTACAGATACATGTGGGGGCCCAGCGAATTCACTGCACTTGGAACACTAAAAAACTACGATAATCATCAAAACCTTTCCAAAATTAAGATACCAACACTTTTTATTGCCGGAGAATTTGATGAAGCAAGAAGTCCAACCCTTAGATATTTTCAATCTCTGGTGCCCGGTTCGGATTTGGCCATTATCAAAAATGCCGGCCATTCAAGCATGACCGATAATCCCGAGCAATATTTAAAAGAATTGTCGCAGTTCCTATCCAAATATGAATAGTCCAATAAAAATTTATTCGGATTCTTTTTTCTCAAATGCCAGACTGACGGAATTGATACAATACCTCAGGCCGGTGGGTTTTGGGCCGTCTTCAAAAACATGACCCAGATGCCCATCGCATCTTGCACAATGGACCTCAATTCTATTCCAACCGTATTTGTTGTCTTCTTTACTGCCCACGTTTTGTTCGGCTATAGGCTCCCAGAAACTCGGCCAGCCGGTTCCCGATTTAAATTTGGTTTCAGAAGAAAACAGTGGCAATCCACAAGCAGCACAGACATAGGTGCCTTTTTCTGTATTGTTCCATAATGCCCCGGAGAAAGCTCTTTCCGTACCCTCTTCTCTAAGCACTTCGTATTGTTCAGCACTGAGGATTTTCTTCCACTCCTCATCCGATTTTTCAATTTTTGCAACATCCGATTCCACCTTTAATGCAGGCTCAGAATTTTGAGCACAGGAAATATTAGATAGAAACAGAATAGCCAATAAAATTAATGTTGATGTTTTCATAATATATGAACGGTCAAAATATCAATCTGTTTTTAAAGGCTAATATATTGTAAAGCAGAATAGCAAAATGTTGGCTTTACGATATTTTTTAAAGATATTGTTGAGGAATCACGACTATGAAAAAACCACTGGAAATTAAGAAATTGCTTGTCGCCAATCGCGGTGAGATAGCAATCAGAGTATTGAGGGCAGCCTCCGAAATGCGGATTACGACGGTAGCCATTTACACTTTTGAAGATAGATACTCTCTACACCGATATAAAGCCGATGAAGCCTATCAGGTTGGTGAAGATGATCAACCACTAAAGCCCTATCTCGATATCGAAGAAATAATTAATGTTGCCAAAAAATACAAAGTGGATGCCATTCATCCGGGATATGGGTTTTTATCTGAAAATGTGGCATTTGCCAAAGCCTGCAAAGACAATGGGATAATTTTTGTTGGCCCGGATCCGGAAATTATGAATCAGCTCGGTGATAAGGTGAATGCAAAAAAATTGGCTAAAAAAATTGGCGTTCCCCTGATCGAATCAAGTAAAAAAGATCTGGATAGTCTTGAAACAGCGATAAGTGAGGCAAAGCGTATTGGTTATCCCGTCATGTTAAAAGCGGCTTCAGGAGGAGGAGGAAGAGGCATGCGGGTTTGCAGGTCTGAAGATGACCTAAGCACTGCATTCAGTTCTGCACGTAGAGAAGCAAAAAATGCATTTGGAGATGACACGGTTTTTCTTGAAAAATTTATTGACCAACCCAAACACATCGAGGTGCAATTGCTCGGTGACAAATATGGAAATTTGGTTCATTTGTACGAAAGAGATTGTTCCGTGCAAAGGCGATTCCAGAAAGTGGTGGAAGTGGCGCCCTCTTCGGGATTAAAATATGAAACGCGTGAAAAATTATTTGACTATGCCCTGAGCCTCGGACAGGCTGTTGCATATAATAATGCTGGCACGGTAGAATTTCTGGTAGATAAAAAAGAAAATATTTATTTCATCGAGGTAAATCCCAGGATACAGGTAGAACATACGGTTACCGAGGAAGTTACCGGGATTGATATCGTGAGAAGTCAAATATTGATTGCCGCCGGCCATAAATTGAGCTCAAGAGGTATATTTATTAGAAACCAGGCAGACATTTCATGCAATGGCTTTGCGATTCAATGCAGAATAACCACAGAAGATCCAAAAGATAATTTTAAACCGGATTACGGAACCATTATAGCCTATAGAAATGCCGGTGGTTTTGGCATCCGAATCGATGAAGGAAGCTCATACCCTGGGGTGAAAATATCACCATTTTTTGATTCTATGCTCGCTAAAGTCACCGCGTCCGGACGAACGTTTAAAGGCACATGTACACGTTTGAGTAGAACGCTTAGGGAATTTAGAATTCGCGGTGTAAAAACCAATATTCCTTTTCTCGAAAATGTGATTGAAAATGAAATTTTTCAATCCGGTACGGCAACGGTAAATTTCATAGCAGATCATCCCGAATTATTCGAATTATATGACCGTTTGGATAGGGGAACAAGGGTTTTGAAATTTATAGCGGACACCACGGTCAATGGCAATCCCGATGTCAAATACAAAGATCCGGTTATCACTTTTCACAATCCAAAAATTCCCAGTTGTGATCGCTTTGCCAAACATCAGAAGGGAACCAAACAGCAATTGGAAAAATTAGGGGCCGATAAATTTGTCGACTGGCTAAAAAAAGAAAAGAAAATCCACTATACGGATACTACTTTTAGGGATGCACACCAGTCATTATTGGCGACCAGGGTGAGGACGAAAGACATGATGGCTGTAGCGGAAAGTTTTTCAAAAAACCATCCTAATTTATTTTCAATGGAAGTATGGGGCGGTGCGACCTTTGATGTTTCCATGCGATTTTTAAAGGAAGATCCTTGGATAAGGTTACAGCGATTCAGAGAGGCAATTCCCAATATTTTATTGCAAATGCTGCTCCGGGGTTCCAATGCCGTGGGATACAAAGCATATCCCGATAATTTGGTGATAAGATTTATTGAAAAAGCTGCGGAAAACGGTATAGATGTATTTAGAATTTTTGATTCGCTAAACTGGCTAGAGAATATGAAAGTCAGTATTAATACTGTACGCAATAATACAAATGCGCTCGCGGAAGCCTGTATTTGTTATACCGGAGATGTAAGCGATAAATCGAAAAAGAAATACAATCTTAATTATTATCTGGATCTGGCAAAATCACTGGAAGATGCAGGGGCTCATATTTTAGCTATAAAAGATATGGCGGGATTATTAAAACCCCATGCCGCGGAATTGCTGATCGGAGAAATTAAAAATGTAATTGATATTCCGATCCACCTGCATACCCATGATACTTCAGGTGCGCAAATGACAACCTATCACAAAGCAATAGCTGCCGGAGTAGATATTGTTGATGTGGCTATATCGAGCATGTCGGGACTAACCTCACAACCGAGTTTTAACTCTATGGTTGAAACCACCAAAGGAAATAAAAGACATCATGAATTTAATATTGACAATCTCAATGAATTCAGTCATTACTGGGAAGAAATCCGAAAAATCTACCATCCCTTTGAATCCGATTTAAAGTCGAGTACGGCAGATGTATATGAGCATGAGATTCCCGGTGGGCAATATTCCAATCTCGGCCCTCAGGCCAGATCCTTAGGACTGGATCACAGAATGGAAGAAATCAAGAAAAAGTACGCAGAAGTAAATCAACTTTTTGGCGATATCGTGAAAGTAACTCCTTCATCAAAAGTGGTTGGTGATATGGCCCTTTACCTGGTGTCTAACAATTTGAGTATAGAAGATGTGAAAAACAAGGGCTCGGACTTATCTTTTCCCGATTCCGTTAAGAGCTTTTTCAAAGGAGAACTGGGTCAGCCTTACATGGGATTCCCGAAAAAAATACAGAAAATTATACTCAAAGATGAAAAGCCTTTCACGGAAAGACCCAATGCCAAGCTTGAGCCTATTGATTTTGATAAAGAGTTTAAAACTTTTCAAAAGGAGTTTGATAAGCGTTTGAATGAACTTCATTTTCTCTCCTATAAATTATACCCTAAAGTCTTTAAGGATTTTTATAATGCCCAAGAGAAATACGGTGATGTAAGTGCAATTCCAAGTCCAATTTATTTCTTTGGCATGCAACCCAATGAGGAGGCCATAATTACCATTGCCGATGGTAAAACAATAATTGTAAAGCTTATTTATATCACCGAGCCAAATGAAGATGGAATGCGTATTGTTGGTTTTAAGCTAAATGGCCAAAGCAGAGCGATAGATGTGCTTGACACATCGATAAAAGTGGATAAGGTATTCCACGAAAAAGTATCGGGTCCGAATGATATTGGCGCACCTATCCAAGGCTTACTATCCAAAATATTTGTTAAAGAAGGCGATAAAGTGAAACAAAACCAGCCTCTCTTTGTGATAGAAGCCATGAAAATGGAAACGAATATTACAGCGCCAAAGGCAGGAATAATTGATCAATGTGTCTTAAACGAAGGCCTAATGGTAGAGTCTGATGATTTAATTATACGAATGAAATGATTTAAAATTTTTGTATTTTTATTCGTATGGGAAATACATTAAAAATCTTACTGTCTTTGATCCTGCAGGCTTTGATGGGGTATTTTCTTGCTTTGTATGTTATTCACTTATTTGAAACGCCGGACAGGTTTCAACCTTTGATAGCAGCAGGATTTAATGTTTTGGGTGTTTGGGGTATGGGTTTTTTTCTGGAAGGGCTCAACAATCATTTGGAAGGTATTCATTTAATGGCAAGGCTGATAGCTTCCATTTTTTGTGCCTTTATTGGCGTTATAATTTTATTTATAATCGGCACCACACACTGGATGGAAATTCCAATTATGCCTCTGATTGGAGCACTGGTAGGCTATCACTTTATCTTTTTCATCAAGGTTCGGAAAAATGGTGAAAGTGAAGCTGAATAATCTGAAAAAAATGATTTTCTGTATGAGATCAATGGATAAATTTAGCAGGATTTAAAAAGAGTCTAGGCTCAATTCGTATTCAATGCTTTGGTTTTATTTCAAAATCTCATCTATTGACAAATAGGATACAGAATGGTAATTTGCTCTGGCTTCAGCGTATATATCTTTTGCCATTTTTTTCATTTCTTCATCTTTCGCCATTTCCTTGTATATGGGACTTAGAAATTTTCTTCGGCCTACATTAATCAGAAATGTTCTCAATTTTTCATATCCCGGCTCGTATTTATTGGCTACAACCTTAAGCAACCATATACCGAGTATTTCATTGTTTCCTGAACTGGTAAGGCCAAATGCATTATCCAATTCTGCCATTTGTTCCGATGACATTGAATCGGGTAAAGCCCTTAAAAAATGCAACCACTCATGCGTAGTCCAATCGGTGGTATCCAGTTTTGAGGCCTCAAGGACGGATTTCCATTTTTCAAGTTCATTGTCAACCAATTCAAAGCGGTTTGATTCCGGAATTGGAATATTGTCAGGAATACCCGCCTGATAGACCCATTCATCTGGGCGAACTTCTGCTATCAATTCAGGACTTGTAAGCAATTCAGACTTCAGATAGTTCATAAATTGTTCAGTGTCCATGGGTTTAAATCCGAATTTCTCAAAGTAATTTTTAAGAAAAGCATCAAATTTTTCACGGCCTACGGCCTTTTCAATGGTTCGCAAAAAGAAATTTCCTTTTTCATACGCAATATCGGTCATTCCGTCATCGGGGTCCCTGCCGGCAAGATCTAGTTTAAGCCGGGTATCCTTATTTTCCGGCCCAAGATCTTCAATTGTTTCCATTAAACCCTGATAACCCAGTAATGCGAGCATATCTGCGTATTCCTTACCAAATACTTCTTCCATTATTCTCAATTCGAAATAAACCGTAAAGCCTTCATTGAGCCAAAAATCATCCCATGTCGAATTGGTAACTACATTTCCACTCCAGCTATGTGCTAATTCATGCGCTATAAGTGCTGTCAATGATTTATCACCTGCGATAATTGTCGGCGTGGCAAAGGTCAACCTCGGATTTTCCATTCCACCAAAAGGAAAACTTGGTGGAAGGACTATTACATCGTATCTCTCCCAGGCATATTTACCATAGAGATTTTCCGCGGCGATCAGCATTTTTTCCATGTCTTCAAATTCATAGGCAGATGCATCGAGCATTGAAGGTTCAGCATAAACACCGGTTCTTGGCCCTATTTCCTCAAAAGCCAAATCGCCAACCGCCAATGCCATTAAATAAGAAGGAATGGGTTGTGGCATTACAAATTCATAAACCCCACTTGGATGTGTTGATTTGGGATTTCTGGCGCTCATTAAAGCTAAAAGACCCGAAGGCACTTCTACTTTAGCATTGTAGCTGAATCTTATTCCCGGTGAATCCTGACAGGGAATCCAAGTTCGAGCTAAAATAGCCTGTGATTGTGTAAATAGAAAGGGATTTTCTTTGCCCGCTGTTTGAACCGGGTCTAACCATTGAAGGGCAGCTGCTTCCGGTGAGGTCGAATAAGCGATGCGGACTTTTTTACTATTAGAAGAGATTTGAATGTAAAGTGGGGAACCCAGTACATCATCTTTTTCTCCTATACTAAAGCCTACTTCCTCATCATCGACCCAAACCTGGGTGATATTGAGATCTCTGGTATCAAAAATTATGCTGTCTGCGTCTTGCGATGTTTCAATATCGTATGTAGCGGTGGCTTCAATTATTTTATTTTCAAAATCGATTTTGGCATCCCAATCGAGATGTGTCACTTTGGCTTCTTGCGGATTGGCAAAAGAATGTGCGTCCTTTATCACGTTTTCATCTGTTTTAGTCTCTTGCTTATCCTGGTTACAGGAATAAAATACTGTGGTCAACAAGAGCAATAGCAAAAAAATATTTCTCATAGCATTTGAACTTGGCGCAAAAATATAAAAATGATCAGACCATTTACTATCTGGAAAATTCTAAGCGCATTCCTTTTTTCTCCTCGTGGAACTGGCCCTGATCGTAAACATGATTTCCGGAAACAAATGTATGAATAACAGAAGATGGAAAAGTGTGCCCTTCAAAGGGAGACCAGCCACATTTATAAAAAACATTCTGGCTGTAAACGGTATAGGGTTTTTTTAAATTCACCAAAACTATATCCGCCCAATAGCCTTCGCGCAAATAACCGCGATCCTTTATTTGAAATAAGGTGGCGACATCATGAGCGGTTTTTTTGGCGATATGCTCAAGTGTAATTTTGCCTTGTTTGTATAAATCGAGCAATGCCAAAAGAGAATGCTGTACAAGCGGTCCTCCTGAAGGTGCGCTGAGATATTTGTTTTGTTTTTCTTCCAGCGTATGAGGCGCATGGTCCGTGGCAATCACATCGATGGTATCATTGTTAACGGCCTCAAGTATTGCCAGACGATCGCTTTCTCGTTTTACGGCGGGATTCCATTTGATCAGAGAACCTTTGGTTGCATAATCGAAATCATTAAACCACATATGATGAATACAGGCTTCTGCGGTAATTTTCTTGTCTTTTAATTTGACACTGTTTGAAAATAATTTCAATTCATCTTCTGTGGAAATATGCAGAACGTGCAATCTTGCACCTGTCTTTTTTGCAAGATCAACAGCCAAAGAAGATGATTTTAAACAGGCTTCCCGGCTTCTGATATTTGGATGCTCTTCAAAAGGAATATCTTCTCCGTATTTTAATTTGGCTTTATCGGTATTCTGCCTGATCGTCGCTTCATCCTCGCAATGCGTTGCGATCAAGGTAGGAGCATTGCTGAATACCATATTTAAGGTATTGAAATCATCGACCAGCATATTTCCAGTACTCGAGCCCATAAATATTTTTATTCCACATACCTTTTTGGGATCGGTTTTTAAGACCTCATCAATGTTTTCATTGGTCGTGCCCATGAAAAATGAATAATTGGCTAATGATACCTTTGAAGCCCTTTCGTATTTCTGTTCGAGAAGGTATTGGGTTGTCGCCTGTGGCTTTGTGTTGGGCATTTCCATATAAGAAGTAACACCGCCTGCTACTGCCGCTCTCGCTTCGGTCTCAATTTCGGCTTTATGGGTAAGACCCGGCTCGCGGAAGTGAACCTGATCATCGATGAGACCCGGAAAGGCGGTCAATCCCTCAGCGTTGATCACCTTATCAGCCAGCTCTTCAATGGTTGTATCCACCCTTGAAATGCGGCCGTCTTCGATTAGAATATCTCCAATAAAACGTTTGCCTTCATTTACAATTTGAGCTGATTTGATGATCGTGCGCATAGTCTGATTTTAGTAATATAAATATACAGCCCCCTTTTTAAAAATAACAATGCGATTAATCAGTTTTGACGTAAAAGGATATTGCGCCCGGAAAATAATCCTTTAAGCCGGATCCAGGCTATGTACTGAAATCGATGCTACAAAAAAATAAGTAGATGTGAAGTAGAGCGGTTTAAAATTAGATTATTTTTATTTTCTCTAATATCCTATCTATTATCTGATAAGATGAAATGCCATCTGCCTCTGCTTCAAAATTTAATAAGATTCTGTGATTAAGTATATCGGCCGCTACTTCTTTAATGTCCTCAGGCAAAACATAATTTCTTTCATTGAAATAAGCAATGGCTTTTGCTGCGAGATTCATATTTATACTCGCACGAGGTGAGGCGCCAAATGATATATATTCAGCTTCTTCATTTAAACCGTATTCTTTGGGTTTCCTGGTTGCAAAAACAAGCTCTATAATGTATTTCTCTAATGATTCTGAAATTTTTACCTTGTTAACTTCTTCTCTGATAGCAAAAATATCTTCCTTTTTAAGAATGGTTTTCACATCACCATCGAATTGCATATTCGCCATTCTTCGCATGACAGCCAGTTCATCTTCTTTGGAAGGATAGTCTACAAATACCTTCATCATAAAACGATCGACCTGGGCTTCGGGCAGTGGATAAGTCCCTTCCTGCTCCACAGGGTTTTGAGTAGCCATTACAAAGAAGGGTTTGTCCAGTTTAAATGTTTCTTCACCGATGGTAACCTGCTTTTCCTGCATGGCCTCTAGCAGGGCGGATTGCACCTTCGCAGGAGAACGGTTGATCTCATCCGCAAGGATCATATTGGCAAAAATGGGCCCTTTCTTAACTTCAAAATCAGATTTTTGCTGATTGTAAATCATGGTACCAATTAAATCGGCCGGCAATAGATCAGGTGTAAATTGAATTCTCTGAAAATCCAGATGCATGACTTGCGCGAGGGTATTGATGGTTAAGGTTTTAGCGAGTCCTGGCACACCTTCGAGCAAAATATGACCATTGGTAAAAAGCCCGATCATTAAGCGATTAAGCATATAATCTTGCCCGATGACCACCTTTGACACCTCGGTCATTACATCTTTAATCTTCGACTGATGTTCCTGAATTAAATCTGTTTGTTCCTGAGCTTCCATAATTATTTTCCTTTGGGGGCACGAAATAAGAAAATGACAGAGAAATTGTCAATTTATCTTATGCGAACTAAAGACATTTTTCCCTTCTTCTTTTATTATTTTTGTATTTGATCTTATGAACGTCAATCTCATCGTACTTAGTATCCCAATATTTTTCCTTTTGATAGGACTGGAATTGCTATACGACAGGATCAAAAATAAAAAGCTTTATCGCTTAAATGACACCTTCGCCAATATGAGTTGTGGTATAACAGAACAGGTATCCGGTGTATTTGCCAAAGTTTTTACCATTGCTGCCTATGATGTCGTTTATCAGAACTTTCACATTTTCAATATTCCGGAAACATGGTATTGGTGGATTATTGCTTTTATGGGCGTTGATTTCTTTTATTACTGGGCTCACAGAACAAGCCATGAAGTTAATCTCTTCTGGGCCGGACATGTGGTGCACCATCAAAGCGAAGAATACAATTTATCTGTGGCCCTAAGACAAAGCGCCATGCAAAAGGTCTTTACTTTTTATTTCTATTTGCCCTTGGCATTGATTGGTTTTAAGACAGAATGGTTTTTGTTAATTTCTGCGATTAATCTATTGTACCAGTTTTGGATCCACACTGAGGCCATCGGAAATCTTGGCCCTTTGGAATGGCTGATGAATACACCCTCACATCACAGGGTTCATCATGGAAGAAATCCAAAATACATCGATAAAAACCATGCGGGGACTTTTATAATTTGGGATAAAATGTTCGGTACCTTTCAGAAAGAGGAAGAGCGGCCGACTTATGGTATTACAACTCCCCTTAATAGTTTTAATCCGGTCTATGCACAGGTGGCACACTATGGAAATATTTGGAATGACCTTAAGCAGGTAAAAGGTCTTGGAAATAAGCTCAAGCTTTTGTTTTTCAAACCAGGCTGGTTGCCTTCCGAATTGGGTGGATATCGCGCTCCTCAGGAGGTGCAAAAAGAGACCTATCAGAAATTTAATATTACCCTTCCATTGAGACTAAATCTTTATCTGTTTTTCCAATATCTGATTGCGCTGGGAGGTACAGCCTTTTATTTATTTCAGCAGCTGACATTTGATTTTCAAACCCGAATTTGGGGAGCGGTGATGATCTTTTTCGCAATGGCTGTTTTGGGTTTATTATTTAATGGAAGAAAATTTGCCTATTATCTCGAATTAAGTCGTTTAATAATAACAATCCCATTTTTTGTTTACCTGATGGGGGGTATCGCATGGAGCAATCCCATTTTAATCGGCGGAATAGCATGGCTCCTGATTTCTTTGTTTTGGCTAATGCCTACTTATCCACTTTTGACAGATAATATTGAATTACCCCATTTGGATAAGAGCGATGCTTCAATAAACTAAACTGTTTTAAATTTACTTCTTCATTAAAGACCGGAATACCCTTGCCAAGAATTACCGGCATGGTGTTAAGAATTATTTTATCGATTAGGTCTCTTCTTAAGAATTCATCATTGAGTTTTCCTCCACCGATCAGCCAGCAATTTTTTTCGCGTATTATGCTTGCAACTTCATCCAGGGATTTAATTGCTTTTCCATGCTTGGACTCTACCTTTAAAGAGGAGGTGAAAATATAATTGTCGAGATCGCCATAATGCCATTCTCCAAAGCCCAATACCTGCTCATAGGTGTTTCCACCCATAAAAGTAACTTCGATAGCTTTTATGAATTCGCTATAGCCATAATCCTCGTCTTTTTCATGAAGTTCCGGATTTTCGAGCCAGTCGATACCGCCTTTTTTATCTGCGATAAAGCCATCGAGTGAGCTGGCAATGTAGAGTGTGACCATTTTATTTAAAATAATTCGAGTATTCAGCTAAATGATCCTGTAATTCACCGAGTTTTTCATCCCGCAAAGCTTTATCCTCTGACTCTAGTTTTTCAAATAAATGTTTCATGGGTAATAAATAATTATGAAGTTGCTCATGAGCTTCGCCGGTCATGGTGCATTTCTGAAAAATAGTTTGAAACTCCATTTCAAGATCGTCTTTTAAAAGGGCATAATCTTTTTTTGAATCTTCTGCTAAAAAGTCATCAACTCTTTGCTGCATCGCTTTAATGCCTTTTGTAGTTTCAGGGTTGGCCTCCCATTTCCCACCTTCTTCAGGAAGAGAAACTTCATTATTTTCATGCTTGTGATCTGAATCTGAATGATTGTGTTGATGGCCTTCTTCATCATGCGAATGATTATCTCCACCACCACAAGAAAATATTAGAGCTGAAGAAAGAATAAAAACAAGTAATTTAAATGACTTTTTCATGTGATTGGGATTTATCTCAAAACTGCAATATTTTTCATAATTTCATAAAATGAGAAAAATGCATCAAATTCTAATTATCATTCTTCAATTATCAATCTCATTATTTTGCGGGATCAATTATTCATTTTCGCAACCGGTCATAGATTTGGAAACCTTTGCCACAGGCTTTATCCGTCCTGTCGATATCCAAAGTCCCGGCGGAAATGACTCGCGTTTATTTATTGTTGAGCAAGACGGAAAAATATGGATCCTGGATTCGATTGGAAATAAAAATACGTATCCATTTCTCGATATTTCTTCTCAGGTCAATAGTACTGGCAATGAACAAGGTTTACTCGGACTGGCATTTCATCCCGACTTTGTGAATAACAACAGTTTTATTGTTCACTACACCGCTTTGGATGGAAGCACGCAAATTTCTCTTTTCACGATTACCAATAATCCAGATAGTGCGGATCCAAATTCCGAATTCCAAATAATGAATGAACCTCAACCCTATGCCAATCACAACGGAGGGACTATTGCATTCGGACCTGATGGCTATTTGTATATCGCCTTGGGAGATGGTGGTTCAGCCGGTGATCCGGGGAATCGCTCCCAGGACCTCACAACGGTTTTGGGCAAAATTCTGCGAATAAATATTAACACGGCCATGCCCTATGGCGTTCCTCCGGATAATCCTTTTGTGGGCATGAGTACATTTGTAAGGGAGGAAATATGGGCATATGGATTGAGAAACCCATGGAAAATGAGTTTCGACAAATTAACAGGAGATCTCTGGATCGGAGATGTCGGACAAAATGCATTTGAAGAAATTGATTTTCAAGCATCGACAAGTTCCGGAGGGGAAAATTACGGATGGCGATGTTATGAAGGGACAAGTACCTATAATTTAAACGGCTGCCTACCGGACTCTACAATGACAGACCCTGTTTTTGAATACAGCCATAATTCCGGTGGTTGCTCAGTTACTGGAGGAGTCGTCTACCGCGGTAGCCGCTATCCCGGCTTATATGGGCGTTATTTTTTCGCAGATATCTGTCCGGGCTGGATCAGCTCGCTGGACAGCAATTTCAATTACACCAATCACGGCACATTCTCGAGCTCGAACTATTTTGTGGCATTTGGAGAAGACAATAAAGGAGAAGTCTTTGTGGCCGGTTTGTACGATGGAAAAATTTCCAGGATTATTGAAAGCACAAATTCTTTGCAAAATTCTGAGAGAAATGATCTGAAATTTTATCCAAATCCATCGAATGGAAACTTGAATATCGAATTAGAGCAAGTACCAAGCAACACCCTAAAAATATTCAATCTTAGTGGAGTTCTTGAATTTGAAAGTTCATTAAATTCAAAAATAAATAGTGTTGATATTTCTAACCTCAGAAGAGGAATCTATATCTATGAACTTGAATTGAACAATGATATTTTGCGGGGCAAACTGATCATCGAAAATTAAAGACCTATTTCCTGATATAATCCGGAATCTCCTGAAATTTAAGAGCGAGTTAATGATTCATTCATCCTTACAGGATCAAGACTTTTTATCAAATAATACGCCTGACATGCCGTTTAGAATTAGTGAATCAATTAATAGCTCCAGACTACAGAATTCATAATTAATAAGTCAATTTTTTCCCCTTCTCATCAACCTCTTTTTTAGCTTTTTTCCAGGGCAAAAATGCATCCGTTTCAAAGTGAATAGTCTTGATTTCAGCGGCAATGTTCTTTGCATTCTTCATGGCATTAGCATGATCTCCATTGCGGTAAAAGTCTCGCATGTCTTTTTCATTATTCCACAGCGACATGGTATAGTGATTTGTTAATGTAGAATTGGACTTAAAATCCACAACTGCACTTTTGTCCAGCTGCTTGATAATTTTAGCGGTTGTCGCCATAAATGGAAAGATCTTCCAGGCGGATTTGAGTTTGAGATGAGTGATGGAGAGGATCATTATTAATTAAAAATTAAGAATTAAAAAATAGATTGCTTCAAAAGACGAAAAATATTTTTGGTTTTATACTTTTGCATGCCTTATATAATGCCCAGGTGGCCCGCCTTAGTACTCTGAACTTTGTCGGGCGAGCGGAATTGTAAAGTTGTAGTAATTACTAATGCTTGCAATTCGAAGCCTTGGCGAAGAATTGCCCAGGTGGCGGAATTGGTAGACGCGTTGGTCTCAAACACCAATGTCAGCAATGACGTGCCGGTTCGACTCCGGCCCTGGGTACGAGTGTAGCGAGTACACAGAAAGCCGGCGACAGCTGGCTTTTTTTGTGAGCTTTTGCGAACAAATGGCCAGAGGAGAAGTTTATCCCGATCGAGTAAGCGAGATTCGGGAACTAGGTTTTATCATTCGAAGCTTTTGCGTAGAATGACCCTGGGTACGAGTGTAGCGAGTACACAGAAAGCCGGCGATAGCTGGCTTTTTTTGTGAGCTTTTGCGAACAAAAGACGGGTGGAACCTGTTCCGGATTTCTTTTGAGAATGCCTGCCCCGATCTAGAATAGAGCATGAATACTATGATTTATCATTCCTAGCTTTAGCAAAGAATGCCCCAGGGTACTGGAAAGCTCTTTTACTTCTGTTTGCTATCTTGGTATGGAATTCAAGTTTAGATTTGTATTAGCCTATACAGTATGAAGAGATTTATAACGATTTGTCTTGGGTTAATTCTCCTAATCCTTTGCGGTTCCTGCCAGAAACGGATTTCTTTATTTAATTATGTACCAAAAGACTATTATACCCGTCATCATATTACCGAGATCAAAGCGCAACAAAAAGAACCCATACTTTGTCTAAAAAATAGTGAGAGGTACGAACCAGTCAAAACCCGCAATTTAATTTCAGATGATTTTAATTATACCCATAAAAAGACCGATTTAGACTTTAGCGTTTCAAAGAAAAATTTCGAACCACTGCCAAATGCTTTTCTAAAGGACAATTCTGATTTTTTGTCTTATTCAAAAAATACAATTGACAGCAATGAAGCCACAGATTTCAAAAAGAAAAAAAGACGTTCAAGACTTTTAGGTCTCATCGCAGGAGCACTGGGAATAACAAGTGTAGGATCGATTTTCCTTGGATCAGCTTCTTTGTTTTTAATTCTAGTAGGAGCGGCAATTGGCTTTGCCATTGCAAGTAATAGGCTTCACCCCGAAAAATCTGTTAACAAAAAAGAGGAGAATCTTGAAAAAGATAATCCGGAAAACGAAAAATTTATTGCAGAAAAGCCGCTTAGCAAAGAAGAAAAGAAGGAACTGGAAATTGAGAAATTGGGTTTTTTCAGCTTTTTAAGTTCTCTTTTCTCAATTTTTTTAATCTTAATGGCATTTGGGCCATATAATTCGACCGTTTTAATTGCTTTTGTTCCATTTTTAGCGCTCTTATCAATTGTTTTTGGAATTTATAGTTTGTCGAAACAGAAAAAAAATCCTGGAAAATTCAGAGGAAAAGGTTATGCATATGTAGGGCTTGGCATAGGCTCTGTATATCTGCTATTTGCAATATTAGTCGCTATTTTGTTTCTGGGCTTTTATTCAATTTATTAATCGAGCTTCAATACGATCTCATTGGAATGGGCAACTGCTTTTTCGGAGAACAGAATTTTTGTTTTTGACCAAACATCCCGAAACAATTCTGAATTGCGATAATTTTGAAGGTCTTCATCCGCATCCCAGTGGCTGTAAGTACTGAATACGTTTTTGTCTTGATGATCCTGCCACAATTCCAAATGCCTACAACCGGGGAAAGCCCTGATCTTTTCTTTTTTTGAATTAAAGAGTTTTAGAAAATTATCAACCTCTTCAGGTTTAAAAGACATGCGTACGATTCGGATTAACATAGTTATGAAACTTGATGAAGCTTAATTCTACTATTTATTTCTCAATAATCAATTTGTGTTTATAATGGTCTTGAAAGTGTGGAGTGTGAAAGAGTGGAGTGTGGAAGAGTGGAGTGTGGAAGTGTGGAGTGTGGAAGAGTGAAGGTGTGGTGTGGAGAGTGTGGAGTGGGGGATGAAGAACATCGTATTACTAAATTGAAATAGGTATTCACGAATTCAGAAAGTCTTTTAAATAATGATCCGCTTATCCTAAAATCTGACGTTTTAACTTTAGGTAATTATTAATAGAGAAATGTTTGACTTTGAAAAGCTGGACGTGTACAAATCAGCCAAAAAATTCTATTCTGAAAATCTCTCTTTAATTAGAAACAATAATTTAGATAGAGTCATTGAGAATCAACTAAGTAGAGCTGCATTAAGTGTTGTCTTGAATTTAGCTGAAGGATCAGGAAGATTTGGCAGAGCAGATAGAGCACGTTTTTACGTGATTTCGAGAAGCTCAATTTTTGAATGCATTGCTATAATTGATATTCTTAAAACTGAAAATATGATAACAGATAGCAGTTACAATATTCTTTATAATATGGCAGAAGATTTATCCAGGGTACTTTTGACTATGATAAGGAACCTTAAAAAAAATTGATATAATTTAAAATCTTACAATGCTTTTCACTCTTCGCTCTCTACACTCAGTTTATTGTGCTTTTGAAATTCTATAATTAGGATGAAACTTAATAACAAATAATTAATTCATAAAACAGTATCACGCTTCACACTTCACATTCGACACTCTTTCACTCCTCACACTTCGCTCTCACACTCAATGACTGGTATTTTTGATTATTTTGAGGGCTTAAGAATATTAGCAGATATTATCAACTTTTTTCAAAAGTAATCCTCACCGGGCTATCATAACGCATTCCAAATAGTTGTGCGGCATTTCCCTCGCGAACGGCGATTTCCAATAAATCCCTTTCATTAAATAAGGCTACTATATCACCTTCTCCCACATCTCCGTAGTGATTATTGATTTGATGCAAGTGTTCCTTGCTAAAATTAAGGTCAAAACCCGGCCCAACCAGTTTTTTTAGATCTTCAAAAACCTGTTTTTTAATGTTGGTGATTAGATTTCCAAAACGGTCGATGTATATGACATGTCCGAAAATTCCCGATTTCGTAGCCTTGGGCTTAAGCATCAATGACTTTTCATAATCCACCATGGCTTTGCCCAAACTGCTTAAATCTGCACCTTTAGCCAACTGTGTGGCAGCTTTTGATAATATATTTTTTTCGGGGAAGGAAATGTCGGATTTATTGCTGAAGGGCAGTTCCACTACCATATCGGGTGCTATATCTGAAATCAAAGACAATAGACCATTATTAGGCATGAGAAAAAAATGGCCGTTTAACTTGGCGGCAATAAATTTCATCGTTTTTTGCTTATGGGAATTGAGCGCAACAATATGAACCGTTCCAGCCGGAAAATTGTCATATACAGAGCCGAGGACATAGGAACCGTGGATCAAGTCAAAGGCGGGAATGCTATGCGTGATATCCACTATAACAGCGCTTGGGAAATCGCTCAATATCCTGGCTTTGAGGGCTGCAACGTAATGGTCTTTTAATCCAAAATCGGATGTAAATGTGATCATAGCCATATAGCCAAAGAGGAATTTTGATTATTTTTGTAATCGGCTAAAATTACACAAAATTAAATCATTGATTAAAGCAGACTTCATTTGGTAGAAAAAATAATTACGCTTGAAAATGTTTCCCTTCCGGATTTTCTTGGACTTGAAAATCAAAATATCAAAAAAGTTGCTGAGGCATTTCCCAAAAGCAAGGTGGTAAGCCGTGGCAATGAGATAAAAATACAAGGTTCACCTCCGGAGATTATTAAAATCAATGATATTATCAATTCACTGATACAACACTATCACCAATACGGTAAGATCACCGAGGATAGCATACAGGATTATATTAGAAATGACATCGAGAAACTCGATAACCTGAAAAATCTCAAAGAGGAAGTGTTGATTTATGGTACCAGGGGTGTTGTGATCAAGCCCAAAACGCGCAATCAGGTTGACCTCGTTAAAAATGTTAAAGAAAATGATGTGGTTTTTGCACTTGGGCCTGCGGGTACCGGGAAAACCTATATTTCTGTAGCACTGGCGGTTAGGGCATTAAAAAACAAGGAAATTAAGAAAATTATTATCACGAGGCCGGCTGTCGAAGCGGGTGAAAATCTCGGTTTTCTCCCTGGCGATCTCAAAGAAAAGATTGACCCTTATCTAAGGCCCATATACGATGCACTCGATGATATGATTCCGGCTGAAAAGCTTCTTTATTATCAGGAAAGAAGAATAATTGAAATTGCTCCTCTGGCTTATATGAGAGGCCGTACCCTGAATAATGCTTTCGTATTGTTGGATGAGGCTCAAAATACGACGCCCATGCAAATGAAGATGTTTTTGACGCGGATGGGGCCCAATTCAAAAATGATCGTTAACGGTGACCAATCACAATTGGATCTTCCCAAAAACCAAAAATCGGGCTTGAAAGAGGCTCTTAATATCTTAGGTAAAACGAAAGGAATTGGTTTTGTACACCTGGATGAGGAAGATGTCACACGACATAAATTAGTGAAATCCATTATCAGAGCCTATGATAAGCAGAGTAAAAAAGAAGATTAGTGTTTTCATATTTGCTCTATGCATTTTTGGTTTTTCCTATGGTCAAAAATGTGCTACAAGCTACAGAGATTCCATTGCGCTCCAAAGCAATCCGGAATATCTCAAGCAAAGAATAGAAAGGATTGCTAAATCTGCTTCGGAAGAAAAGCTTGCTGAGGGACTTAAACATACGCTTTTGTATATTCCTACAGTGGTACATGTTATTCACACATCGGAGGCTGGAATTATCTCAGATGACCCTAATATTGGAAATATTTCCAAAGAACAGATTATGTCTCAGATCGAAGTTCTCAATCAGGACTACAGAAGAAAATTTGGAACCCCGGGTTTTAATGATTTGCCGGAAGGTGCAGATATGGAAATAGAATTTTGCCTGGCGAAACTGGATCCACAGGGTCAGGCTACGGACGGAATTACCAGGCATTACAGGGCAAAAGAAGAATACGATGCGAGCGCCGATGATAGCGAAATTAAAGGTATCGTCCATTGGCCGGCTGACCAATACATGAATGTTTATGTTGTACCCCGATTGAGTGATAACTTTCTCGGTTATGCGAGTTTTCCCGAAGATCCAAGGGAATCGGATGGAATTGTGATGTCAAACCGGTTTTTCGGCAATCGCACAGGTACTTCAATCGATGCCTTTGCTTTTCCCTACAATCGAGGTAGGACCATGACCCATGAGGTTGGGCACTGGTTGGGATTGGTACATATTTGGGGAGATGGAAATTGTGCAGTGGACGATGGCTGTGAGGATACTCCTGATTCGGATGCGGGTAATTTTGGATGCGATACGACGCATGAATCCTGCGGAAGCCCGGATATGGTTCGCAATTACATGGACTATTCTGACGATCATTGTTTCAATATTTTTACTCAATGTCAAAAACTTATTACCAGAAATATTTTTGATGCCAATCTGCCAAATAACAGAAGTTCATTTTTGCTTTCAAGCCTCACTGGTTCAGTTAATTGTGATCTCGGACAGGACAGCACAGACAATAATCCGATCAGGGATAATGTAAAAGTTGGGACCATCGATCAAATTGAAGGACGCTATCTGATCTTTAATCTCGATCCCGGAACGGATTACAAAATCACGATATATAATTTGCAGGGGAGGCGATTAGAAGATACAAGCATTCGCTCAAATGCCTTTGGCGAAATTCAGTTTGCATTAAGTGCTGAGCGGAGAGGGATTTATATTATGAAAATCCAATATGAAAATGGAGACTCCCAGCGTTTCAAGATCTACGGACCATTAAAACCATGATAGAAGTAGTTCAAGCTTCAATGAACAGTCAGGATTATCAATTCTGTCTGGATATTCGCAAGAAAGTATTTGTTGATGAACAAAAGGTGGCTTTAGAGGACGAGGTAGATAAATTTGAAAAAGAAGCACGACATTTTTTAGCCAAATACAATGAGAAAGCCGTTGGCGCTGCACGTTGGAGGGAATTGGACAATTATATTAAACTCGAGCGCTTTGCTGTATTAAAAGAATTCAGAAATAAAAAAATTGGTTCTGCCCTGGTCCAATCTGTTTTAGAGGATATAAATGAGCGCATCGCAAAACCTGCAAAACTTTTGCTTCATTCTCAACTCGATGCAATTCCCCTATATCTCAAATTTGGTTTTGAAATCGAAGGAGAAATATTTGAGGAATGCGGCATTTTACATAAAACCATGACAAGGATGTTATGATATCGGGCTTTGCCTGGATGCCATTTCCCATACTCAGGTATGTCCTGTTTTTTATTTTGGGTATCCTTTGTTCAGAGTACATTCCCGGTATTCCAAATGAGCTCATCATCCCAACTTTCGGCGCTCTGGTTTTTCTCATCTTTCTTCTAAACTTTCTAAATATTAATCCTATATCACTCTTTTTGAAAGGATTGATTTTCATAAGCATATTGTTTCTTTTTGGAATATTTGTTCAAAAATATTCAACCTCTTATATATCAGATAATCAAAAGATTAATATGGCTTTGAAAGCAGATGGTATATTCGGAATTATCGATTCGGAGTCCAAAGAAACAGCCAAAACAAACAGGTATTTATTAAAAGTTGAACAATTGAGAATTGATGGAAATGCCGTTGATGTTCAATTCAAAACTTTGCTTTATCTCAAAAAATCAAAGCTAAAACAATCACTTGATTATGGTGATCTGGTTTATGTCAACAAAGCACCGACAAGGATAGAAGGCCCAAAAAATCCGGAAAATTTCGATTATGCTCAATTTATGCAAAGAAAAGGCTATCTATTTCAGGTATTTTCGGAGAAATCAGATCTAGTCATCTTAGAAAAGGATAGGGGGAATCCATACATTAAACTGGCCTTAAAAATTAGGAATCATTTTCAATATGTTCTTGAGGAAAACATTTCGGATCCCGATAATTTGCATATCGCCAAGGCTTTAATCTTGGGACAAAAAGATGATTTACCAAATGAACTAAGAGCGGCCTTTGCCGATGCCGGGGCAATTCACATTTTAGCTGTTTCGGGCCTGCACGTGGGTATAATATACCAGATTCTGATTTATTTGCTGTCATTTTTAAACAAAACCAAGTACGGCAGAGTGGGCCTATTCTTAATTACCCTAATGGTGCTGTTTTCCTATGCTGCAATAACGGGTTTTTCTCCTTCGGTCAGCAGGGCTGTCATTATGTTTTCAACGCTGGCTTTATCAAGATTAATTAAGCGATCTTCGGATATTTACAATAACCTTGCCCTTGCAGCATTTATTCTTCTTGTAATTGACCCCATGTTGATTTTCGATTTGGGATTTCAGCTCTCATTTCTTGCGGTATTAAGCATCGTTTTCTTTTATCCGTATTTTACACATGGAATAGAAATCCACAATTCTCTGCTGGATAAAATGTACAAATTGAGCGCTGTTTCACTTGCAGCACAAATCGGAACGGTTCCAATCACACTCTATTATTTTCATCAGTTTCCAAATCTTTTTATACTCAGTAATTTTGTTGTTATACCTTTTGCTGGCATTATTTTAAGTCTGGGAATCGCATTGCTCGCATTTCATTCTCTTGTATTTTTTAAAAGTCTTTTAGCTTATGGACTCGAATTGAGCATCTCCATTCTGAATAAATCCGTCTTTATAATACAGGAATTGCCCTATTCGGTATCAAAAGAAATATATTTCGATCATTGGCAGTTTGTTCTTAGCATTTTTATTCTCTTTTCCATTATTCTAATTCTTAGATATCGTCATAAACACTTTGCCTACTTACTTTTAATTTTAATCACTTGTATTGGAACATATCAATGGTTTTTGAACTACAGCTTTTCCAATCAAAAGGAAATGATTTTGTTTAGTGCAAATGACAAGGATTATATAGCTCTTGTCCATGGTAAAAATCTTCAAATAGATATTAATTCAGACCAACTGAAAAAAAGCAATTTCTGGAAATACAGTCTTGCTGGCTATGTCAGGGAAAAGGGAATTGAACAAATAAGCCCACCGAAAGCGGAATTTTATAAAGTCAAGTCGAACTTCGATTGCTGGTTTTATAATGATCTTATTCTTCTTAAGCCCAAGGCAAAGCTTGAATTTTTAAAAGAAATAGATTACATAATAATCGATTCATTAAATGCACAAATGGTGCTTCAGTCCGATTTTAATCCTGTTAAAGGTTTTATTTTAGGCAATAATATTCCTTATTTTAATAGATTGAAGATAATTAAGGAATTGAACGAAAAGAATTTGGCTTTCCACGATCTCAGGTCAGAGGGAGCACTTGTACTAAAATAAAATGATCACTACTACTACGAAGGACCGGATAGGCATTTTGACCTTAAATCGTCCAGAAAAAAGAAATGCACTCAGTGCAGAAATGGTTTCCCATATAAAAAAGGGGTTAAAACAACTATTAGAGGACGATAACGTAAAAGTCATCATATTAAAAGCCAATGGTGAGGCCTTTTGTGCCGGTGCCGACCTCGCTTATCTCAAGGAGCTTCGTAACAATTCTTTTGAGGAAAATCTTGCAGATTCTCAACATCTAAGAGGTTTATTTCAAATGATATACGAATCCCCAAAAATGATAATTGCCCAGGTGGAAGGACCGGCAATTGCCGGAGGTGCAGGACTCGCCAGCATTTGTGATTATGTATTTGCCGTACCGGAAATGAAAATGGCCTATACAGAAGTCCGAATTGGATTTGTACCTGCCCTTGTTATGGTTTTTTTGTTGAGAAAAATTGCTGAGGGAAGAGCCAGACATCTATTGCTTTCGGGTGAAATGATCGATTCGGAAAAGGCATTAGAATGGGGAATAATCAATGAGATAATTGATAAAAATGAAATAGATGAGAGAGTTATGGAATTTGCATTAAAACTTGTCAATAAAAATGCCGGCAGTTCCATGGCAATGACAAAGGAAATGATCGCAAAGATTTCCGGAATGAGTTTGAATGAAGCACTGGACTTCGCCGCTGCACAAAATGCAAAAGCGAGGGAAAATGAAGATTGTAAAAAAGGAATATCCGCATTTCTCAATAAGGAAAAGATCTCATGGTAAAATCTTTCAAATTACGCAATACCTTACTTTCATCCCTATTTATCCTCTTGCTTAGCGCCGATAATTTAATCGGCCAGGTCTACGAGGGAGCCTATACCAATCTGGTTGGAAGAACGGGAATTCTTAAAGCAGAATACAAAATAGTTGAGGAGGATACACTATTTGATGGTGATTTTTACTTTGTGATAAAACAGGACCTCAAGGACGGTCATCGTTTTATAAAAGAAACGTATATCGGCCAATATAAAAATGGCTATAAAACAGGAAAGTGGGAATACGACCAATTGGATTTGAGTTACAGCGTCCAGGATATTGAGAACGAAGAAATAAAAATGATTTATTGGGGGAAAAAAGAAATCACGGACGCCAAATATGTTCAAGGTGTCCCCGATGGGTTGTGGAGCTATGCATTTTATCATATCGACTCAGCCGGTGATCAAAGCGTAGAAAAAGTCGGTTCCCTGCGTTTTCAAAACGGAAAACCTTATGGAGATTTTGCATTTAAAAGTCTAAAATCACCCCGATATGAATTGGATGGAAAATTTGATTCTCTCGGAAGGCTGGACGGCTTTTGGGAATTGCACTATTATACAGACAGCATTGAGATTCAAGAAACCAGGGATTACAATGATGGATTTTTATTAACACTTATTCGAAAAAATAAAAAAACCGGTGAAACATTGGATTCGCTGGTATACGAAGAAGTGATCAATAAATTAAGCACGGGAATTGTGAGTAAGGCCAGTGAAAATTTTGATGTGCTTTTCGATGATGGTTTTTTGTTGGAATCGCCCTATCTCAAAAAACAAAAAAGCGGAAACGAACTACTTAAAGTAGCTTATAAAGCATTTTTATGGGCGGATTTGGGAAGAGGAGCCCTTGAAGGTTCCAGGCATGATTTCAATCCGGGAACAGGCCGTTTTGAATACGATTTGCCAAAATCCTTCCTCAAAAATCTAAACGAAATGCGTGAAGACCTCAATGGTATAATTGAACGATCAGATGAGATGCTCGATGATCCCAAATTCTATATCAACTTTCATTTGAGCGAACTCCTTTCAAAATCAGAGGCCATTTTGAGATATGAAAAAGAAAAAGCCAAGGGCATTTTAGAATTGGTGAATTCAAGAGCCGATTCACTCTATGAACATATTGATCGCGAGGTTTATTTCTCAAATATCTACAATAAATATATTGATCAAATTGACACTATATATTATGAATTTGATGGAGAAACCAAGAGTATTCTACTCGACGAGCGGACACAAAAAGACCTTTCTCCCTTTTACAAATTGGAAGATGCTATTTCCATACTAAACAACAGGAGTGAAAAAGCCATGGTTGATATTCGTTCGGAATTCGAAAAAATACTTCAGCAACAAAGACTCACAGCATTGGAGCAGGATATTCAATTCAGTTCGAGAAAAATAGAAAGCAGCTATACCGAAAATGGTCAGGGTTTGAGCTTTGAAATCTATCAGAATTCAATCAAACCGTGGACTTCCAACATCATGCAACAATATGCAAGCATTAATGAAATGGACAAAAGGGAAATGGAAGGCAGGTTTATTTTAGGTGTGCTGGAAGACTTAAAAATCTTAAAACCCAGAATTGACAGCATAGAATACATGGAAATGGAAATAGATTCGGCCTATACGGAATATGTATTTGACCCATATACCTATAGTCAAAACATAAAGAAGCGATTGAAAAAAAGACTTTACGATGCAGCGGCTATCAATTATTACAATCATTTAAAGTCAGAATTAATAAATGAAAATCACGCTGAGGAAATTTCAAAACACATTGAAGAAATCGAAGCATTGCAGCAGAGACTCATAGATCTTTCCATGGAGAATACCAGAAGTCTTGAAAAAAAGCTTAGAAAGACAACTGATCATAAGGACATTAAAAAATTGTTGGAGCTCGAGGAATGAGGCAGATTTTACTAATAGCAGTATTACTTTCAATCCTTAATTGTGGATTATCTTTTGGGGACAGCGGTGAAGATAGCTCGCTTCCGCCAAGAGAAATTTTCCATGAAACCGGAATTTGGTATGGTCTATACACCAAGTATATGATCGCTAATAAGCTTTTTTATTATGGCGAATACCATGTAAGACGCACTGAGTGGAATTCGCATATGAATAAATTATACCTGCGTTTTGGATTGGCTTATCTGATAAATCCAAGTTTGGAAATTACCGCCGGTTTTGTCAATCCCTATTCCTGGTATCAGATTGAGAGCAGAGAACTAGAAGACCGCGTAGTGCCTGAATTTAGATTTTGGCAACAGTTTTTATTTGTGCAGGAAGTGGCAAGGTTAAAACTCTACCATCAGTTTAGATTTGAAGAACGATGGAAACGCGACCATTTTAAAGGTCAACCTTATCATTTTTCACAAAGATACCGGTATAAATTCACGATTTACACGCCCTTGAATCATAATCATATTCAAAACAAAACCGTATTTCTCGCGCAAAACGCGGAAATTTTTATTCAATCAGGAAAAAAAATAATTTATAACAATCTTGAGGAGATCAGGGTCTTTAATGGTATTGGATATCTTTTAAATAACAACTGGCAATTTCAATTGGGCTATGCATGGCATTATGCACAAAGATCGGTAGGCTATAAATTTCGCCATCAGGATATTGTTAGATTGTCAGTTTATCACAATATGGATTTAAGAAGGAACAAAGGCCCAAATCTTCATTAAATATTATTTTTTCGACTTACGCAGTTTTAATACGATCAGCGATTTAATACTAATGCAGGTTTCTCCTGATTGATCTTTGCCTTCAACCGAATGCCAACGCGAAAATTTTCCAACTTTAAACAATTCCTCCATGGCTTCCGCAATTTCCTTATCGCTTAATTTGTATTTGAACAGGATGCTGGTAGAGGCGGGCTTATGATATTCTACTTCAGCCCTTTTTAGCCAGGCTTCTGTATTTATATCCTGCTGATGAAGGCATTGCCAATATAACAGGGCCGGATATGGATCTGCAGCGCTGTACAATGTACCTCCAAAAATACTGCCCTGAAGATTTTTATTTAGAATGGATTTTTTGATTTTAATATCCACTTCGCGAAAATCATCACTTAACCTGGAAATCACGATTCGGTTTAGAAGATTGGGTGGGTACAAATTCATAAACCACCTTGCAGCCCAGGGTTTAAGTTTCATTGGTATTATCTATTCTAAAATGTAAAGAAAAGATAAAGAAAAATCAGAAGCCATATTCCGGCCATATAATGCCAGAAAAGAAATAAAACTTCAAGACGCGTTTTCTCATATGGATTGGTAAAAAACACCAATTCCTGAATGTGGTCTTTGGTTTTCCTGCCAATGGCAGCAAAAGAATAAATTAAAAACCCAAATCCAATTAAAAGGTGAAGCATATGCAATCCCGTAAGCACATACATAAATGAAGAAGAAGGGTGGCCATCAAAAAACAAACCCCTGTTATACATCTCAATCCATGAATAGCATTGAAAAGAAAGAAAAAATGCAGACAGCGCAATCGTCAGTCCGAGATATTTTAATAAGTTCTTTGTGTTTTCGGATTTTAACGACTGTTCTGCCCGAAATGCTGTAAACGAAGCAGATAGTATTAAAAAAGTGCTGATCAAAAAGGATTTTGGAAGATTGAATACTTGTCCATCCGTATGCTTATGTAATACAGAAAAGGCAATTAGTAAAAAGGTGAAAATTAAAAAACTACCCAGGGCGCCCAGAAACAATAACATCTTATAAGGATGTATTCTTTCAATAGTATCTAATGAAAGTTTCTTATCTTTTTGGAT
The DNA here is from genome assembly GCA_965267555.1 of Cytophagales bacterium. Classification (GTDB taxonomy): domain Bacteria; phylum Bacteroidota; class Bacteroidia; order Cytophagales; family CCMP332; genus CCMP332. Next base: position 500,020 of record OZ254083.1, read on the forward strand.
AGTATTTTTTTTGTTCATTTATCTCAAAACGATTAAATGTCTAAATCATTTTACAAGATAAGTCTCTTAATTTTATTTTTCCTCATTTATGGAAAATGTCTGGGGCAGAAATATCTTGTTTTTGATAAACCCGGTCTGGTAAAAAGAGTTCGTTTTTATCCAAATGAAAACTTAATCTTTAGAGCAAATAATTCGAAGACTTTTATTGAAGATCGTATAGTAGATTTCAATGACAACACGATACTATTTGAAAATACCCTTTCAATTAATGTTGATTCGATTCAATACATACGGGTTAAGAGCAACACCACGTTTTCAAAGTTCAGATCTGTGCTGTCGAGTGTAATGATTACCGGGGGCGCCGGATATCTTATTATTGACGCTTTTAATAATGGAATTAATAACAGTGACATTTTTGATCAAAAGAGTGTAAATGCCAGTGCAATACTTGTGCTTGCCGGGATGCTGATCAAACCCTGGAAACACAGAAAACATAAAATAGGAAACAATAAACGTCTTTATATCATTGATATGGATAAAGGCTTGGATTTATAAATTAAAAAATGGAAAATTTTACTTCGTACAACCCAACAAAGATTGAATTTGGAAAAGGATGTGTATCCAAAATCGGGGAGGAAGCTGCAACATATGGTAATAAAGCTTTAATACTTATTGGAAAAGGATCGGTAAAGAAAAATGGCATCTTAGATCAGGTCATTGAATCATTAAAAAAAGCAAAACTGAGCCATGAGATTTTTGAGGGAATAAAATCTAATCCTGAATTTGAAACAGCTGATTTGGCAACCGCGGCTGCTAAGAAATCCGGATGTCAGATGATTATTCCGGTAGGTGGAGGTTCGGTAATTGATACGGCGAAATCAGTTGCAATGGGTTTTTACAGAGAGCATAGTATCTGGGATTTTTACGTTAAGAAAGCCGAAGCTCCCACCAAAGCATTGCCGATTATTGCAGTTTTGACATTGGCGGCAACGGGTACAGAAATGAATCAATTTACGGTTATCCAAAATACTGAGGAAGGAAAGAAATATGGTTTTGGTAGCCCTCTTTTATTTCCAAAAACCTCTTATCTCGATCCGGAATTTACCAAATCGGTCCCAAAGGATTATACAGCTTATGGTATTTCTGATTTAATAGCACACACCCTTGAGCAATATTTCGATCCATCAGATGCCCCACTGAGCAATGCTATCGCCAGCGATATAATCTCCCAGGCGATCAAATACGGATTGATTTTAAAAGATGAGCCACAAAACTATGATGCCAGAGCAAATATCATGTGGCTTGCGACTATGGCGCTTAATGGAACATTACGACAGGGCAAAAAAGGGGGAGATTGGGGCGTACATGGTTTTGAACACAGCCTGAGTGTACTTTATGATATTGCGCATGGAGCCGGGCTTTCTATTGTCTATCCGGCCTGGATGAAAGTATTTTTTGATGACAATTCAAAAAAATTGCAATTTCTAGCAGAAAGGGTCTTTGGCTCTGCCGATCCCAAAGTGTTTATTGATGGCCTGGAGGATTTTTTTAAAACCATCGGTTCACCGGTAAGGCTCAAGGATGCGGGAATTCAGGAAAATGCACGAGAGAAAATTGTCGAAAACCTAAAAAAGAACAAGGTGAATGGTGCCTTTTTTAAGATGAATGAAGAAATCTACAACAGCTTACTCGATAAGATGTGGGAGAATTAATTGATCCTTCTAAAGGTCAAATTTATTCTTGGGGCCAATACTTTTTTGCTTTTGGCAATACTGTGCTGCCAATGCTCTTGGGTTTCTCCTATCATAATGAGCAGAGAGCCATTGCTTAAATTGACAATAAATGGTTTTGCATCAATATTTTTTTTTGGCCGGAATTTAAAATCGCGTGCCGCTCCAATACTCAGCGAAGCTATACAGGGATTCTTCCCCAGCTCTTTTTCATCATCGCTGTGCCAACCCATACTATCCTGGCCATCGCGGTAATAATTGAGCAAAACAAGATTAAAATCAGCACCTGCTGTGCTTTCTATTTTTTGTTTAACCGGTAATAGATAATCAGGCCAGGGGGCTGTTTTTTGGGTTAAACCCGAATAGGAATATTTTACGCCTTTATCTGCATAAATTGCGGTCAACCGGGGTTGTTTATGCCATTTGCCAAATATTTGAATCTCATCCTGATTCCAGGATGTCGACTCTAATAAACGTTCAAATAAATTAGTTGATTCAGATTCAGTCAAAAAATCAGGGTGAAGAAGCAATTCCCCACCCTTAATATGAATAGACTGCATATTATTTTTTATGCCGCCGCCATTTTCCGGGAGGAATTTGAGACTGGTTTTTTAATAGCTATTTTTTCCTTCTCTTCCTGCATCTCTTTTACCGTTTTTCTGGATCCGTCAGGACTCCATCCGGGAGGGCCGAAAATGTACATGAATTTTTCTTTCCAGTTTTTGGTACTCTTTACATCATGCCATATATCGCGATATTCATGCGAAACGATGACTAAAGGATTATAAGACTGCGGTGGATGCAAGACACCAAATTTAATTTCCTGGCTATCATCCAATGTTTTATGTGTGCCAAATATTTTATCGAAAATATTTAAGTATCCGCCGTGATTTTTATCGAGATAATCAATATTGGATGAATGATGGACCTGATGCTGTTTGTGCGTGTTCATGAATTTTTCCAAAAACCCAAGGTATGGAACAAATTTAGAGTGCAATTGAAATTGCCACAAGGACTGTATGGCAAGACAGGTCATTACCATTATCGGGTGAAACCCGAGAGCCGGCAACCACAACCAAAATACCGGTTTGTAAAATAAGGTCACCCAACCATTTCTTATGGCCGTTCCTAAATTAAAGTTATCAGACGAGTGATGGACAATATGTGCAGCCCAAAGCACTCTGATTTCATGACTCAGGCGATGATGCCAGTAATAATTGAAATCATCAAAAAACTGACAGATGAGGAACATGTACCATTCAAATCCAAAAGAGGCATAACCTAAGATATTTTTGTACCAACCGGTGGCCGGATCGTAGGTATTGAATAGTTCATATACTGCATAAAAAAGAAAAAAGGCCCATGCTTTTGATGCAACCGATAGTATTGTTGCTCCGAGGCCCATTGAGGTACTTGCTGCGAAATCTTTCCATTGATACAATTCTTTGTCGTACTTTAAACTGAAAATGATTTCCGTAATAATTAGGACTCCAAAGGCAATGCCTCCCCAGGGCATCAGGATTCCTTGGCTGTAATCAGGAATATCTACCATTTTAAATTCGCTTTCACAATTCTACAAGCCGCAAATATATGAATTCAGTTTTTTTCAATTGAATTATTTAATTATTAAGAATTAATATAAAGTAAGATGTCAAAAATTTTTGATGCATTAATTCTATTATTTCAATTCCAAATTTGATGGTCTGTCTCAAATTGAACTAATTTGACAATAAATAAAACACCATGAACTATCGCAGTCTGCCTCTTCTCATTTTATTCATACTAATCTGGTCTTCTTTAATGTCTCAAAGTGTATTTAAGCAAAAAGGTACCGCCAGTTTTTATGATGACCGATTTGAAGGAAAAGAAACGGCAAGTGGTGATAAATATCGAGCTTCCAAATTAACAGCCGCGCATCTTATGCTTCCATTTGGAACTATCGTCAAGGTGACGAATTTAAAGAATGGCAATTTCGTAGAAGTGGAAATCAATGACAGAGGCCCTTATGTTGAAGGTCGTTTAATAGATCTTTCAAAATCTGCTGCTGAAGCCCTTGGTTTTGTGCATCAAGGATTAGCCGAAGTAGAAATTGAGGTGGTTGAACACAGTGATGAAATGGAAAAAGGAAAATCGAGCCATAAAAGAGCAAACAGAGATGTGCCCGAACATAAAAAAGAGTATTACGAGGTCCATGCCGAAGCGATAAGCCCCGGTGGATTCGGCGTGCAGATCGCCACCTTTAGAGAATTGACAAATATGATGGAAACCATTCACAACCTGAAAAAGTCCTATCAGAAAAAAGTAATCGTTGAGGTTGTAGATGTAAATCAGGTACCCGTATACAAGGTAATCATCGGACACATAAAAAATGCTAAAAAGGCACAGGAATTACAAGAGTCCTTGAAAATGCAGTATTCGGATTGCTTTGTCTATGAATTTTGACTTTCCTGTCTCATCTCATTATTCAGCTTTTCAACCATTTCAGAATTTAAGTTTTTAAGATCGAGGATCATCAAACCATCCAGTGAATTGTTAAAATGCGGATCGACGTTGAATCCAATTATTTCGGCATTTTCTTTTATATACTTCTTTAGCAAGACCGGGATTGACAGATGAAAAGGCTCTATGCCCGCAATGGTTTTATCAATTTGTGTAAAGGTATTTTTATCCATTCCCTCCATTAAAATCTCCGAATCCACCCGTTTTAATCCAAGCTTGAAATTTTTTCTGGCCTTGATAAACCTTGCCAACTCTTTATTGTAGTGAAATTTTTTGATGTAGGCCACCAATAATTTTTTTGAAAGCCCTGAGTAGGAATTACTAATACTGACCGGGCCGATGATATACAAAAACTCCGGATGATGCATTAAATGATGCAATATTCCTTTCCACAATAAAAACAGCGGTAGTGGTTTTTTCTGATGCTTCTTTACAACAAAGGATCGACCGAGTTCAAGTGACTTTTCAAGATAGGAATTAAAGGCATCATCAATTTTAAAAAGGCTGTGAATGTAAAATCCGCGTTTCCCATAACGCTGCATGATGTCCATTCCTCTGCCAATGCGGTAGGCCGCAATAATTTCTTTATCCTGGCTATCCCAAACAAAAAGATGCTGATAATACAAATCATAGGCATCCAGGTCGCGCTCCTTGTTGGTGCCTTCACCCACTTCTCTAAATGTAATTTCACGTAGCCGCCCCAGTTCTTTTAATATATGAGGGATTTCATCTGACCGGGAAATATATACCTTGAAATTATTTTTCTCCAGAATTAATTGGTTATGGATTGCCTTTATTTCTTTTTCAATAAGCTCCTGTGGTTCTTTTTCACAGATAGGCATTGCTTTGCGCAGGTCAGAGAATTTTGGCAAATAAAACTTTTTAACATTTAGAGAGGAATTAAGGGCATATGTTTTGGCTCTTAAGTAACGGGCGTAATTATCATATCTCACAAACCTATCCTGATCAGCAAGCGATATCGGCCTTCCTATTCGAATTTTGATTCTGGCATTTTTCTTTTTCAAAAATTCTGAGGCCAGGGTGGCGGTCCTTAGCATGGGATGAATTAATCCCAGCAATTGGAAAACAACGCTGTTGCCCCCTTTAAAATAGATAGGTACGACAGGGACTCTCGCTTTTTTGACCAGTTTCATTGATGGCAGTTGCCATTGTCGGTCAGAAATGATCTGTTCCCCTTTTGGATGCAAGCTCGCTACCTCTCCGGCGGGAAAAATCCCAACAGGTTTTCCATCTTCTAAGTGTTTTAATGCTTCTCGCATGCCTCCCAGGCTTCCCGACTTGCCATCAAAAGGATTTACAGGAATAAAAAAATTCTCTATAGGTCCAATCTTTTTAAGAAGGAAATTGGCTACTACTTTAAAATCGGGACGACGTGAAGCTACGAGATACAAAAGTAAAATTCCGTCGAGCATGCCAAAGGGATGGTTGGAAACCGTAATAAATGCCCCCTCTTTTGGAATATTTTCATAATCGATTTCATTGATATCGATTTGAATGTTCAATTCTGTCAGAAGTTTTTCAATAAATGAGAAATCCTGATTCTCTGCAATTTGAAGATAAAGTTTATTGAGATCGCTCAAGCCGGTAATCTTCATCAATAACCCAGCCGCTAACTCCATTCTGAATTTATGCAGATTGGTGGCATTTATAAACTCCTTCTTATTTAATAGTTCTTCCATTGTGCAATTGGGCTATTAAAATAAGCTTAAATCTTTTTTCTCCATTAAAAATTTGGATGAAAATCAACAAAGATTTTTAATAAGCGTTTAAGTAAAAGGATTGAAATAAAAACTATTCTATGAAACGATTAATGGCATTGACTTTTGCACTTAGCTTATTTGGTTTACATTATTTAAAAGCACAAAACGCTTTTCCGGATATAGAGGGAATTACACTTGAGGACAAATCCATGACACTTCCTAAGGATACCCGGGGTAAGAATACAATTGTAGGTCTTGCATTTTCAAAAAAGTCAGATGAAGATTTGAGATCCTGGTTTGAGCCGGCTTACCGCACCTTTATCGATCCACCAAAAAACAGTCTGATACCGGTAACAGAGTACGATGTTAATATAATTTTTATTCCAATGCTCAAAGGTGCAGCAAAGGCGGCTAGCGGAAAGATCATTAAGAAAATGAAAGAAGGAATTGATCCTCGTCTTCATTCTTATATCCTCGTATATCAAGGAAGTATCAACGAATATCGGGAAGTTTTAAATTTTGGAGCCAAAGATGTTCCCTACTTTTTTATCCTCGATGAAGAAGGAAATATTTTGCACATCACATACGGCGAATACTCAGAAGAAAAATTCGATGAGATCACAGCGCTTCTTGAAGAATATTAATTCGCTAAAAGCTTCATTATTAATTACTTGATAATTTATCGAAATTGTAATACTTTAGGCTATTAAGTCAATTTACAAGAACGCCTAAATCAAGAAGCATGAGCATGAGCCGCAATCTCGTTCGAGATGCAATATTTGGATTCGCAGTTGGAGATGCTCTGGGCTTGCCTGTTGAATACAAATCCAGATCGGTATTAAAAAATGATCCCGTCGTTGGCATGCGTCAGAATGGAACCCACAACCAACCTGCCGGTACCTGGTCAGATGACAGTTCGCTTTCTTTTGTTTTTATGGAAAGCCTTTGCAACGGATATGATGTCAAAGATTTCTGTAAAAAATTGACCGATTTTTATTTTCGAAATTATTGGACACCTCATGGTAGATTATTTCATCTTGAAACATCTACCAAAAATGCTATAGAAAGATTAAACAGAGGAGTAAGCCCCGAGGAATCGGGTGATTTTGAAGATTATGCTACCGGAAACGGAGCTCTGATGCGGATTTTACCACTGGCATTTGAAGTTCTGGAAGACGATATAGAGCATAGGTATAAAAAAATTAAAGAAATATCCTCCATTACACACAGCAATCAAAAATCGGTTCTGGCCTGCTTTATTTATATTGAGTTTTGTATTCAATTGATAAATGGCAATAATAAATTGATGGCCTACAAGAAAATGCAGGATAATGTAAATGAATACATAAGACATCAAGACCATTTTAATGCTAATGTCATTGCAGATTTTGACAGAATATTAAAAAATTCCATATCGACTTATTATGAATCCGAAATTAGAGCTTCCTGTTATGTAGTTCATTCTCTTGAAGCGGTACTCTGGTCATTTATGAAGAGCCGATCTTATACGGAATGTGTTTTAAAGGCGGTTAATTTAGGAGAAGATACAGATACCAATGCCGCACTATCCGGTGCTCTGGCAGCCATATTTTACGGGGGCGAAAAAATTCCGGAGGAATGGATCAACGCCCTTCCAAAGAAAAAAGAAATAGAAGAATTAGCCTTTCGTTTTCAAGATACTCTGGTTCAATCGACTCAAGTTTAAAAGGCTTTTATATTTTAGCCAGATCATTTTCTGTTTTAATATATTCTATTCATGAAAAGATATTTTGCATTCGGTTTATCTGTACTGATTATCATGTTTAGCTCTTGCGAGGAGATTAGAAATAATACAAGCACTAAAAAGAATAGTCAGGGAGCGTATGGAGAAGTGGTTCTGGTTATGGATTCGCTGCAATGGGAAGCTGAGCTCGGATATGCCTTAAAAACTACCTTTCAAAAACCCTTTCCTGGACTTCCCCAAGCAGAGGCTTATTTTAATTTAAGACATATTAAACCTTCTCTTTTCGATGGACTGTTAAAATACCAATCCACGATTATTTATGTCACAACATTGGATAACAAATCAAAGGCCAACAGGAAAATTCAGGGGTATTTTTCAAAAAAATCGCTCAACAAGATAAAGAAGGACGGATCAGAATTCATATATACCAGAAGGGATGAGTTTGCAAAAAATCAATTGGTTATCCACCTCTACGGCCGGAATGAAAAAGAGCTCATTGACAATGTGAAAAACAATGAACAAAAAATCATTGATATGATCGATGATCATGAGCGCAGAAGAATTCAATTGGAACTGTACCGTGGCAAGGAAGAAAAAGATTTGACCAAATACCTCAAAACCAAACATGAGTACGGTTTCAGGGTACCATTCGGATATGACCTTGCAGTGGATCGAGACACATTCGTGTGGATGAGTCAATTGGGAACAGACCTTTTCAGGAATCTGATAATAGCTCGGAAAAACTATAAATCCGAAGCCGATTTTGAGCAGGACTCGATTATAAAATGGCGAAATGATATTGGCAAAAACCATCTATTTGGAAGTGGTGAAAAAGATACCGTCTCCTATATGCTTACGGATGAAAAGTATTTACCTGTGCTGAGTAAAAAAGTGGATTTCAATGGAAAATTTGCTGTTGAATGCCGCGGTCTCTGGAAACTTAAAAACAATACAAGGGGTGGTCCATTTGTATCCTATACATTTGTCGATGAAGCTTCAAATCGAATGTATTATATCGAAGGTTTTCTTTACGCTCCCAATAAAATAAAGAGACATATTGTTCGAGAGCTGGAAGCTGTTTTGTATACATTTAAAATCTATTCTGAAGAAGATACCGAATCATAATAGCCACAGTGCTTTTATACAATTGATTATTACTTATTGATATGGCTATATTTGCCATTAAAGAACCTCGCCTATGGCTATTAAGATTAGAAGAAAGGATGCTTTATCCTATCATGAGCAGGGAAAGCCGGGAAAAATTGAGGTTATTCCTACCAAACCCTTAAGCACACAGCAAGACCTCGCCTTGGCATATTCACCGGGTGTTGCAGAACCCTGTAAAGATATCGCTGATAATCCAACAGAAGTATACCGCTATACGGCCAAGGGCAATTTGGTTGGCGTTATTTCAAATGGGACAGCCGTATTAGGACTTGGAAATATAGGACCTGAAGCAAGCAAACCTGTAATGGAAGGTAAGGGTGTGCTTTTTAAAAAATTCGCAGGGATAGATGTATTTGACATAGAAATAGACGAAACCGATCCGAAGGAATTTATTAAGATCGTTAAATCGCTAGAGCCCACATTTGGAGGGATCAACCTTGAGGACATCAAATCGCCGGAGGCTTTTGAAATTGAAAGAGAGCTACGCGATAAAATGGACATTCCGGTTATGCATGATGATCAACACGGTACGGCGATAATTTCCTGTGCTGCTTTGATCAATGCTTTGGATTTGAATGGCAAAAAAATCAAAGACATTAAAATCATCTTTAATGGGGCCGGAGCGGCGGCATTGTCCTGTGCAAGCCTGATGATTGAACTTGGCGCACAGAAGAAAAACCTTTTTATGTTTGACAGCAAAGGGCTGATCAATAAAAAGCGAAAAGACATAGATGAGCTGAAAAAGGCTTTTGCCAATACGGATAAGGAGATTGAATTAAAAGATGCCTTTAAGGATGCTGACGTATTTGTGGGTCTTTCAGTTGGGAATCTTGTGAGCCCCGAAATGCTCAAGAAAATGAGCAAAAATCCAATTGTTTTTGCATTGGCAAATCCGATTCCGGAGATCGATTATGATTTGGCCATGAAAACCAGGAAAGATATATACATGGCAACGGGAAGGTCAGATCACCCCAACCAGGTAAATAATGTGCTGGGGTTTCCTTTTATTTTTCGGGGGGCTCTCGATGTGCGTGCCAAAAGTATCAATAGCGAAATGAAACTCGCAGCTGTGCATGCCATCGCAAATTTGGCTAAGGAACCAGTCCCCGAAATTGTCAATAAGGCCTATGGAAATAATACATTGAGTTTTGGTAAGGATTATTTAATTCCAAAACCCCTCGATCCTAGACTAATCACAAGAATTTCACCTGCTGTAGCCAAAGCAGCTATGGATTCCAATGTGGCTCAATTGCTGATTTCCGACTGGAAAGAATATGAAAATGACCTTTTGCACAGAATCGGCATTGACCAGCGATTGATTTCGAGAATTATTAATCGTGCGACCAAGGATCCAAAAAAAGTCGCTTTTGTAGAAAGTGATAATCTTACCATTTTAAAAGCCGCACAGGCATCATTGGATGAAGGCATTGCATTTCCAATCCTTCTGGGTAATGAAAAAAAGATAAAAGCGCTTATCGAGGAAAATAAGCTCGAACTGAATTCATGCGAAATTATCGACCCCTTCCTCACTCCGGAGTTATGTGAGAAATTTGGAAATCTTCTTTACGAAAAACGACAAAGAAGAGGTCTGACCAAGTACATGGCTATCAAATTGATGAGGGATAGAAATTATTTTGCTGCCGCCATGGTGGAAACAGGAATGGCAGATGTTATGATTTCCGGATTGACAAGAGATTATCCAAAAACCATTCGTCCTGCATTGGAGGTTATTGGCCCTGATCCTGAATGGAAAAGAGTAGCCGGAATGTACATTTTGATTAATGAAAAAGGGATATATTTTCTCGCTGATACCACCATCCACCGTGAACCAGATATAGATGATTTGGTTGAAATAATTGGAATGACAGCTAAGGCGGTTAAAAACTTTAATTTAGAACCTAAAATTGGACTCCTTTCTTATTCTAATTTTGGCTCAGCCAAGGGCAAAGTGCCTGAAAGAATGATGAAGGCCGTTAAAAAAGCAAAGGAAAAATTCCCGAATTTGTTAATTGAAGGTGAATTTCAGGCCAATGTGGCCATTAGCCCCGACTTACAAAAAGAACATTTTCCATTTAGCGACTTAGCAAAAGACGGTGCCAATACACTCATTTTTCCGGATCTGGCTTCGGGAAACATAGCATATAAATTATTGCAGGAACTGGGGGGAATGGATTCAATCGGCCCCATTCTTATGGGAATGAATAAACCGGTTCATATTTTACAACAGGGAAGTACAATTAGAGAAATAATAAATATGGTTGCAGTGGGTGTGGTAGATGCCCAAAGCAAATAAATAGCAAATGATAGCATTCATAAGAGGTCAGATTGTCTTTAAAGATCCCTCGCACCTTATAATTGATGTCAATGGAATTGGGCATGAAGTACGGATTTCACTAAATACATACTCCGAATTAGGCGATAATGAAGAGGTATTATTACATACACATTTTCACGTCAAGGAAGACGCACACACCCTTTATGGTTTCAATGACAAAAAGGAAAAAATGGTCTTTCAGCAATTAATTTCTATAAGTGGGGTAGGTCCAAATACCGCCTTGATGCTTTTGTCCAGTTTGAAACCTTCTGATCTTATGTCAGCAATTATTAATTCACAGGTCGCAGTCATCCAGGCGGTCAAAGGCATAGGTGCTAAAACGGCGCAAAGAATTATCCTGGAATTAAAAGACAAATTGCCCGATGAGCTGCTTGAAAATTCTTCTTTAATTTCTTCCGGAACTGACAATACTATGCGTTCAGAAGCGTTATCCGCTTTATTAACTCTCGGCTACACTAAAGCCGCAGCAGAAAAAGCAATTGATAATGTGATGAGAGAAAAGGGTACAAACATCCGGTTAGAAGAATTAATTAAGTCAGTTTTAAAATCTGCCTAAACCTCAGTCTACGTTTGAGTTTTAAAATACGCTTCATATGTGGAATATTTATTCTTCTCTTATGCGCAATAGGAGAAGGTTTTGCGGGAATCGCCATTGGCGAATTTCTGGAAATATCTTCTTTGGTGGGCGCAATGGTTCCTCCAGACTCTTTAGAGACGGACTCAATAAAACCCTATGAGCCAAGCCGACGACCTAATTTTGGCACAAAAGATTATTATGGAAATTCAATGACCGACCGCCTTTCGCGGTCTTCCTTGTATTTAGGACTTCCTTCGAATATTGATACGGATATACAAATTGATGATAGTCTTAAAAATTTCACCATAACCGAAAAGATTGGGGATGACCTCTACAGGCCACCAACGACCATGTCCTACGACCGTTTTTATGAAATGCGTAAGGCGGAGATGGATCGTCAGTATTTCATGGAAAAAACGGGAAGCAAAGGCGATGATAATCCTTTGGGAAATGACAGAAGCCTGATCCCGAAAATATATTTATCCCCTGCTTTTGACAGAATTTTTGGGGGGAATTATGTAGATATACGGCCTAATGGGTTTGTAACGCTCGATTTCGGTGCCAGATGGCAAAGGGTAGATAATCCGGCTATTCCAATTCGCCAACAACGAAATGGCGGCTTCAATTTTGATCAGCAGATCAGCATGAACCTTGTAGGGAATGTTGGTGAAAAACTAAAAATTACGGCCAATTGGGATACCAAAGCATCATTTGAATTTGAAAACCAGGTAAAAGTAGATTATCAGGGTTTTGAAGAGGATATCATTCAGGATATTGAAGCAGGAAACATTTCATTTAATCCACCGAGTGCTTTGATTCAAGGCTCCCAAAACCTCATGGGTGTAAAAACAAAATTGAAATTTGGGAAGCTAAATGTCGAAGCGGTTGTGTCAAATCAAAGAGGTAGGACTGAGTCCATTACCATCAGTTCCGGTGGTGTTCAAAACACAGAATTTGACATACCGGTTTCGGATTACGATGAAGACCGCCATTTCTTTTTATCTCATTATTTCCGCGATAATTATGAAACTTGGCTCGAAAATTATCCAATCATAAATTCCGGGGTAATAATCAACAGGGTGGAGGTTTATGTCACCAACAGAAACCAGGAAACCCAATCACAAAGAAATATGATTGCCTTTACCGATTTGGGTGAAGCGCGACCAGAGATAACCAGAATTCAGGATAATGCCCAATTTGGATTTACCGTAAGCCCCAATGCTCCGGTTGATAATGAGAATAATAATTTATATCAAACAATGCGTTCGGATCAGGCAATTCGAAATGATGGCACCGTAGCAAATCTTGAAGTATACGGTTTATTACCCGGACAGGATTTTGAAACCATCGATAGGGTTAGAAAGCTAACGGAATCAGAATACAGTTTTCATCCAAAACTGGGATACATAACCATTCATCAATCTTTTCAGCAGGATGTGGTAGTGGCCGTGGCCTTTGAATATTCGGTCAATGGAAGGAATTACAAGGTAGGAGAATTACAGGAAGACTATAGCAATCTTGGGGATCGTCAAAATATTTATCTCAAATTGCTGAGGCCGAGTTCGAGCCCCTTATTGGATAATCCAACCTGGGACTTGATGATGAAAAACGTCTATTCATTGGGCGCCAACCAGATTTCACAGCAAAACTTTGAAATGCGGGTAATATACAGAGATGATGCTTCCGGTGTGGATAACCCTTCACTTCATGAAGGCGGAGCAGGCATTAAAGATGTTCCATTGGTTCAGTTGCTCGAGGTTGATAAATTAAATCCCAACAATGACCCGGGTGCGGATGGTAATTTTGATTTTGTCGATAATTCCACCAATGAAATTTATGAACCCGTAACGATCGATGTGAGAAGAGGAAAAATTTTCTTTACAAAACTTGAACCCTTTGGATCCTATTTACGGGAAGAGGTATTTGATCAGGAACAGGGTTTATTGGCCAATAAGTATGCTTTTGATACACTTTATACAGGTGCAAGAGCCATCGCGCGTTTACAGGCCGATAAAAATAAATTCAGGATTAAGGGATCGTATCAGGGTTCGGCAGGATCAGAAATTAATTTACCGGGTTTTAATATTGCCAGAGGTTCTGTGAAAGTCTTTGCAGGTAGTTCTGAACTTACGGAGGGCCAGCAGTTTACGGTTAATTACAATCTTGGAAGTGTTTTGATAACAGATGAGGGGGTTTTGAACTCGGGAAGTGAAATCAGAATACAATACGAGAAAGCCGATCTTTTTAATTTTCAACAACGATCTCTTTTTGGAGCAAGACTTGATTATAAATTAAATCGCGATGTAAACCTTGGAGGTACCTTCATGATGCTCAATGAAAGGCCGATAATAACAAGGGTGAACATTGGGGATGAACCCACAAAAAATGTGATGGTCGGACTTGATATGAGCATGTCAAAAGAATCAAGACTATTGACAAAAGCTGTAGATGCCATCCCTTTAATTTCAACAAAGGAGAAATCCTCCGTCACTGTAAATGCTGAAGCGGCCTATCTTATTCCGGGTTCTCATCGAAGATTAGGGTCGGGTGGGAACTCCTACATCGACGATTTTGAAGGGGCTGAAATTCCCTATGATTTTACTAGGGTGCCTAATTCCTGGAAACTGGCATCCACTCCTCTTCTTTTTCCGGAAAGCTCCTTGAACGGCTTAGAATTTGGGTACAACCGCGCCAGATTGGCATGGTATACCATTGATAATGTTTTTTACCGTCAACAGGGTAGGGGCAAACCCGATCACATTACACAGGAACAATTGGCCAATCACTATGTAAGAGCCGTTGGTTTTAACGAGGTATTCCCCAACAGGCAGGGGCAGGCTGTTAACTTTAATGAATTTACATTTGATCTTGCTTATTTCCCGACCGAAAGAGGGCCCTACAATTACAATCCCAATATTTCTGAAATTGACCTGAATACCGGAAAATTCAGACCCGAAGTGGCGAGAAGTAAATGGGCGGGGATCACAAGACCAATTACCTTCAACAATAATTTTGATGCGGCCAATATAGAATACATAGAATTTTGGTTGATGGACCCCTTCATTGAGGGAGAAAATGGACGTGTGGCTACGGGAACCAATGGTACGGAAGGCGGGAATAATACAACAGGGGGAACGCTTTATTTCAACCTCGGTGATATTTCGGAAGATGTCTTAAAAGATGGTAAATATTCTTTTGAAAATGGATTGCCACCCGTCGGCGCAACGGAGGCAACCGAATGGGCTCAGGTACCAACCATATCAAATGTGACCAGGGCTTTTGATAATGATCCGGATGCGCGGAATCAACAGGATATTGGTTTGGATGGACTGAATAATGAAGGTGAAAGAAATTTTGGCCCATACCAGCCATACATCAATACGGTTTCTCAGATTGCCAATCCGGATGCGGCACAAAGACTATTGGATGATCCTTCCAATGATGATTTTGTGTATTATTTGCAAGGCGATTATCCCGTTTCAGAACCTTCCGTTATTGAGCGGTATAAAAAATTCAATGGAAACCAGGGAAACTCGCCGGCACAAACCAACAGCAATCTTTTTACACCCTCCAACAGCCCGCTTCCTGATGATGAAGATTTGAATCAAAATTTCAACGTCGATCCGCTAAACAGGTATTTCCAATACCGAATTAATCTCAATCCGGCACAGATGCAGGTTGGGAACGGATATATTACAGATAGAGTTGTAGCCAACGTCAATGGAGAAGATATCAGCTGGTATCAATTCAGGATTCCTATCAGAGAACTGGAAAACAGTTTGGCTTCTCAGGAAGGTGGTTCTGGACTTACATTCAATTCAATCAAATGGATGCGAATGTTTTTAACAGGCTGGGAGCAACCTGTCGTCTTAAGATTTGTCAACTTACAATTGGTTTCCAGTCAATGGAGACGCTATGAAGATGAGTTTGCTGCCAGAAATACGGGATTAGAGCCTGTAAATGATCAAAGAAGCAGCCTTTTTATTTCCACAGTAAATATTGAAGAAAATGGACAGGGTGATGAAAGCAATTCCCCATATGTGCTTCCACCTGGCGTAATTCGAGATTTCGACAATACTTCACAGGTAACCCGACAGCTCAATGAGCAATCGCTGCAAATATGTGTAGATGACCTCCGCAATGACCGTGCACGTGCCGTATTTAAAAATGTTACCTTCGATTTCCTCAATTACAAACGTTTGAGAATGTATGTGCATGCGCACAGTCCGGATCAAAGTGCGGAAGATGGAGAAATGGCGGCATTCATACGTATCGGAACGGATTTTGAAGATAACTATTATGAAGTTTCAATTCCACTGGATATCACCGACCCCGGAGCCGGAGGAGCAGAAGAAATCTGGCCTGAAAGCAATGAATTTGATATCCTTTTCGATGATCTTACCAAGGCAAAGGCGCTGAGAAGAGAGAGGAACGGATTGAGTCCAAATCCTGATAGCGATGTAAATTATTACGAATATCAAAATGGTAAATACACCATTTCAGTCAAGGGTAATCCTGATCTAAGCAATGTTTTGACGGTTATGTTGGGGGTTAGAAACCTGTATCTTGACAGTGAGCAGCTCAATGAACAAAAATCAGTATGTCTGTGGTTTAATGAACTCAGGGTCGCGGAATTTGATAAAAATGCAGGTTGGGCAGCTACAGCAAGAGTAAATTCCAAATTGGCGGATTTTGCAACCTTGACGACCTCCGGTAAATATGTAACCGAAGGATTTGGAGCCATAGGCGATAAGATTTCGGATCGTTCGCGATCAACACAAGAGCAATACGATATTCAATCCAATATTAATGTTGATAAATTCATTCCGGAATCTGTCGGATTGAAAATACCTTTTTTCGTTCGCTATGAAAGGTCAAGGGTAACACCAAAATTTGACCCGCTCGATCCCGATGTGCGTCTTGAAAATAAACTCGATGCGATAGAAGCCGAATCCGGGGCAGATGTGGCCAAAGAATATGAGGATAAGGTTACGACTAACAATACGATCAGGAGTTTTAGAGTTTCCAATCTTCAAAAAATAAAAACCAATCCAAATGCCAAATCGAGGATTTACGATATTGAAAATTTAAATCTATCGGCAGGTTACACCGAAAATTTAAGGAATAGCCCCACCATCGCTGTTTTTAAACGCACCAATCACACCTTTGGCATAGGCTATAACTATTCGGCTAAAAATATCAGTATTGAACCCTTCAAAAAGATAAAGTTTTTGGATAAGGCCTATTTGAAACTAATCAAGGATTTCAATTTTTCTCCATTTCCAAATTCATATACCGTAAGAGGGGACTTAAACAGGGATTTTACAAAAACACAAAATCTTAACAACGAATTGAATACCCTCGGAATGGAAACCTTTTATCAAAAGCTTTTCACCTTTAACAGGACTTATGCGGTGCGATGGAATATTACAAAGAGTTTAAGTCTCAACTATAATGTCAATGTCAGGGCCATAATCGATGAACCCGAAGGTGAGCCAAATAAAGGAGAATACAGGGATGAACTGTTTCAAAAAATTGGTGAGCTGGGAAGAATGACCAATTACACACAGACTGTGGTCGCAAATTATAAGGTGCCGCTTAGCAAAATCCCTCTAATTGACTGGATCAACGCAGATGTTAGCTATACGGCAGGATACGATTGGAATGCGGCATCAAGACAGGTGGTAAGACTTGGGAATAGCATTTCAAATAGACAAACAACAGCAGTTAATGGCAGAATTGACATGCTGAAACTCTACAATAAATCAAAATTCTTGAAAGAAGTAAATCAACCGCGGAGAAGGACATTAAGACGAACACCTCCACGGAGAAATAACAATGCCAAACAAGACAGCACAGAAAAAGAGAAAAAAGAATTAAAAGGATTAAAAGCGGGTCTTCGTGTATTGATGTCATTGAAAAGTATTAATGGAACCTATACATTAACCAGAAATACCTTTTTACCGGGATATATGCCAGAGGTGGATATTGTGGGTGTCGACAGGCGATATTATGACCCGGGTTTGAATTACGCCACAACCAGCGCGCCCGGTTGGAAATTTATAATGGGTGATCAAAATCCTGATATACGAATTAGGGCTGCTCAAAATGGATGGCTTACGCGGGATCAGAACTTTTTCTCACAATTTTCACAGGGCAGAACAGAAACCATACAACTCAGGACTTCCCTCGAGCCTATTCGCGATTTTAGAATTCAATTGGATGCTAAACGATCAAAATCCGATAATTATTCGGAGCAGTTCAGGTATTCCGTTGCTGAATTCGACAGCCTTGGAAATATCGTAAGAGCAGCAGGCTTCCCTGAAGAAAGGGGCTTCCAGCCTCAAATAAATGGTAATTACACGATTTCGACCATATCTATTAAAACAGCATTTAGTCCGAATGCCAGCGGGAGGAAAGATGTGACAGAGGTATTTCAACAATTTGAAAACAACAGAGCAATTGTCAGGGCGCGATTGGATCAGGAGAACCCAAATGGTGCAGGATACGATATCAACAATCAGGAAGTTCTCATTTCTTCATTTTTCATGGCCTACACCGGAAGAGATGCGGGAAGTTCGAGTATTGAGCAATTTCCAGCAATACCCCTTCCGAACTGGCGGGTAGATTATGCCGGTTTGGGCAAAGTAAAATGGCTGAAAAAGAAATTTAGTTCGATAAATTTAAATCATGCCTATTCATCTACTTATGCGGTAAGCAATTATAATTCCTCCGGGGAATACATCGAATCGAGTATAGATCTCTTCACGTATGAATTGCAACCGCCATTTCCGACAATTAAAACCGAGAAAGACTCGATAGGATTCACCTATGTTCCTGTATTTATAATACCTACCGTGACCATCAATGAGTCATTTTCACCACTTTTCGGGGTAAATGTCAGAACCAAAAGTAAGATCAATGCCAGCTTTGAGTATCGCGTAAGTCGAAATGTTTCTTTGAATGTAAACAACAGGTCGGTCACGGAAATAAATAATAATGATTATGTGATAAGCCTGGGATATACAAAAGCGGGAATGAAGCTGCCTTTCAGAGTACAGGGAAGAACCGTAACCCTTAAAAATGATCTGACCATGCGAACGCAGGTAACCTTCCGCGACTCGGAAACTACGCAGCGATTGATAGATCAAAATGGATTGATAACGGCGGGAAATTTTGTTTTTCAACTGAGACCCACAATCGAATACATGCTCAATCAGAGACTTTCTCTCCAGGCGTATTTTGAAAGAAATGTCAATAATCCCAAGATTTCCACCTCCTTTAAATCCACAAGTACGGCCTTTGGAATTCAATTGCGATTTAGCCTGTCAGGATAAAAATTAACACTTGGTTTTAATTGCATTAAATTCTATTAATTTTGACCAAAAAATAGAGCAATGAATATCCCTAAAGACCTAAAATATACAGATGATCACGAATGGGTTCGTGTAGAAGGCAATGTCGCCACAATTGGTGTTACAGACTACGCGCAGCAGGAATTGGGCGATGTCGTTTATGTTGACATAACAGAACTGGATGAAGATTTAAACCAAAAAGATGTTTTTGGATCCGTTGAAGCGGTTAAAACAGTTGCTGATCTGTTTATGCCGGTGAGCGGTAAGGTAATTGAATTAAATGAAGATCTTGAATCATCACCGGAAAGTGTTAATGATGACCCGTACGGAGCTGGCTGGATGATTAAAATTGAAATGTCTGATACATCCGAAGTGGATTCTCTATTAGATGCTGAGGCCTACGAGGCTTCAATAGAATAAATTGGCTATCAAATACCACATACTTACCATTGTATGGGCAATAATACTTACCTCAATAATATTAATCCCGGGTGGTAGTTTGCCCAATTTGGAGTTTTTCAATTTGCTGGGTTTTGATAAACTCGTTCATTTTTTTGCCTTTGCACTGCTTTCATTATTGATGATCGTTGGGTTTAAAAAACAATACTCCGATGGCTGTTATCATTTTAATATTTATTATTTAACAATTTTCAGTTTAATAGGCTATGGTGCAGGCCTTGAATTTATTCAGCAATACATTCCCGATCGCAATTTTGAAATATGGGATGCTGTGGCCAATGGACTTGGCGTGATTTTTGGTAGATTTATGTTTTTTTTGATATATAAAACAAGGCTTATATAAAATCCTTTGATTTAATCGTTGGATTATAGAACTTTAAACTCTAAAATATAATACTATGGCACTGGTAATTGTAGGAGGTCTTTTATTCCTTCTTGTATTTTTGATCTTTCTTTTCAGGTTTATTATTGATCAGCGAACGACAAAATATGTAGAAGAAGGTAAGCACAAAGAATCACATCATTTAGAAAAGAAGTACGAAGTTTCTAATATTCATAAATACTCAGGCTTATTGGCCAATATTGGATTGGTGATAAGTTTAGGTATTGTAATCACCGCTTTTGAGTGGAAAGATTACGATGAAAAATCCACAATAGACCTCGGTTCGGTAGAGGATAATTTTGAAGATGTGATTGAAATTCCTCCAACGCAGCAACCACCTCCTCCTCCACCTAAAGTACAGCAGCCAGAAATCATCGAAGTGCCCGATGAAGAAGAAATTGAAGAAGAGATTGAGGTAAATCTTGATGTTGAGGTTACGGAAGAAACCGTTATTGAAGAAGTTGTAGTAGAAGAGGAGCCCGAAGAAGAAGAGGTAGAACAGGTTTTTCTTATTGTGGAAGACCAGCCTGAGCCAAAAGGTGGCATGGGAGCATTTTATGAATACCTTGGAAAAAACATCCGATATCCTGAACAAGCCAGAAGAATGGGCGTTGAAGGAAGGGTTTTTGTAGAGTTTGTAGTGGATAAAGACGGCGCTCTAACCAATGTAAAGGTTGTTAAAGGAATCGGTGCCGGTTGCGACGAAGAAGCAGTAAGAATTGTAAAATCAGCGCCTAACTGGACTCCGGGCCGTCAAAGGGGTAGACCGGTAAAAGTAAAAATGACTGTACCGGTATTCTTCAAACTGAGCTAGTATACATTTAAATAATATCAAAAGCCAATCTAAGGATTGGCTTTTTTTATGCCTTCTTTCGCAATACACGAAATTCCGGCTTTAATCGTTTTATACATAGAAATACCTATTTATATGTAATAAAAGCCAAAACAATGACCGTATTCATCACAGTAGCTCTTTTGCTGCTGTTAATAACTACGACCTTTCTATTTAAATTTTTTATAAACCATCAAAAGAAATCCGATCCGCACATAAATCAAGACAGAAGATCTGCCTTTTACCTAAAAAAATATCCTTCTGTGGATTTAGTCAAATACCGGCAAGCAATAAGATCGGTAGCATTTGTAATTGCCCTATTTGTAGTTATCACGGCTTTTGAGTGGAAGGATTATGATTCAAAGACAATTATAGATTTTGAAAAGAAGTCAAAATTTTTTGAAGAATTCGCCGATATTCCAATTACAAAAATTCCGCCGCCTCCAAAACCAAAAATTGTTAAACCAAAAATTGTGGAAGTCAATGAAACAATAGAGGAAGACGAACTCATTGAAATAGACTGGTTAAATGATCTTGATGAACCACCAGAAGAGATTTCGACATTCGAAGAAGCACCTGAGGAAATTGTAGAGGTGTATGATTCCTATCAAAAGGTTGACAGGCCGCCAAGGCCTAAAAACGGAATTAAGGATTTTCTTAAATTTATTGCAGAGAATTATAAATATCCGAAACTGGCTATAAGAAATAGTATAGAGGGTAAGATAATAGTTCAGTTTACGGTAAATGAAGATGGCTCCATATCAGAGGCGAAAGTGTTGAAAGGAATTTGTAATAAATGCGATGAAGAGGCTTTAAGAGTTATTAATATCGCTCCTGATTGGGAATACGGAATGAATCAGGGAAGGCCAATCCGCATGAAAGTTATTGTGCCGATTGTATTAAAATTTCGTTGATTTACCCATAAAATTGAGTTGTACAAGCATAACCGATTTCATATTAAATTTTAAAAAGTATATAACTGATTAAAATCATGACCATAAATAAAAAATAATCATGTTTGAGCATTAAAAACGATTTTACCTTTATTGAAAGCAATTTTTTATGTTACAGATTTTATTGGTTATAGGCGCTTTTTTCGCAGTAATTCTATTTGTAATACTTATTCTGAAGTTTGCAATTGATAACAGCACCTCCTTTGCCCTGAGCCATGGTCGTCTGGATCATTTGGATTTTAAGGTCAAAAAAATCTCAATAGCAAAACTGGATCGTTATTATGCTTTGCTTCTGGGAATAGGATTTGTTCTGACGCTGGTCCTGGTTAATGTAATTATAGAGTGGAAAAGTTATGATGAAAAGCAAATAATTACACTGGGAAAAGTAGAAGATGACTTTGAAGAAGTTTATGATATTCCTCAAACCACTCAACCACCACCTCCTAAACCCCAATTACAACAACCCGAAATTGTTGCCGTACCCGATGAAGAGATCATTGAACAGGAAATCGAAATAAATCTCGATGTTGAAATTACCAATGAAACCAAGATTGAGGAAGTAACAAAACACTTCCCTGAGGTTGAAGAACCCGAAGAGGAGGATGTCGAGCAAATATTTTTGGTCGTACAGGATCAACCCGAACCTGTTGGCGGGATCAGCAGTTTCTATGAATACCTGGGTGAACACATCCGATATCCAGATGAAGCACGGAGAATTGGTATAAGCGGACGTGTTTTTGTTGAATTTGTCGTAGATAAGGACGGCTCTCTCACAAATGCGAAAGTAGTAAAAGGGATAGGCGGAGGTTGCGATGAAGAGGCCTTGAGAGTAGTTTTAAGCTCTCCAAAATGGAATCCTGGAAAACAAAGAGGTCGGCCGGTTAAAGTGAGAATGACAGTGCCCGTATTCTTTAAATTGGAATAGCATTATTCAGAGCGTTTAGCCAAAACCCTGACATTTAGATAACCCAATCCATTGCTGTAAACAAGGATCCAGCCTCTTTTTTTGAGTTCCGAGGCCAATCTTCTATTAAACATTCCATGTGCAACAAGCATTGTTAAATCATTGCTTTGGCTTTTATTCTCGAGAAACTGGGCTGCGTAGGCAACTCTTTTTTTAGCATGACCGATTCCCTCTATATTGGAACTGTTCAATCCGGCATACCACATTAATCTTGAAAAAACCAGCCAAAAATTAAGCGGTAATCGTATAAATGGAACCGGAAAAATTTCTCTTTCAAATTCCCTAAAAAGCATATCGCTTTGTAAATGGATTTTTCTATCCTCAATAATTTTCTCTGCCGTGTTTTTGGCCCGTACGAGATTGCTAGAGTACAAAGTATCTAAATCAAGATTTTCAAGGCAAACCGGACTTTGATTAAAATCCAAGACCTCTACTTCATCGTACAATCGACCGTATTCCTGTGCCATATATGAAGTGAATAAACCCTCTTTAGGCAATAAGGGCTCACCATGTCTGATCAGCACAATTTGCCGGAAATTGTGATTTTCTGCTTCGGTATGGATAATTTTTAAAAGACAGTTTTCATTGGATCCGCCGGCATTTATCGTATAAGCTTGCTTTAGTTCTTCAATTGCAGTTTGGGCCTTTCCTATGTGATTAGAAGACAAGATTAAATACAGGAGAGCAATACAAAACTTTTTTAGCATTTATTAATAATACTGTTTTAATACCAAGGATTCAATTTGAAAAAGCTAAATTTGTGTTTTATTGGTCTTACTAATCGTGTATTACAATTCTAATCTATGTACAATCTTCCTTACCATAAGGACGAATTAGGTTTTTTCTTTGTCCTGTCCAAAAATATTGAATGGGACCAAAGTACTAAGTCACTTGAATCCATTTATGAAAATTTGGAACTTGTCGACCTGACTGAATCTTACAGAAAAGAATTTGATAAGAAGGAAAGTTTGAATGAATTGAAATTGATAGATTTTTTTGGCGACAACGAGCCATTTACCAAAGCCTGTCTTGAAAAAGCTTTAGACGAAAAATCTTTTGAAATTCAATTTAGTGAAGAGGAATCAGAAAATAGCTACAAATATTACTTGGGACGATACAGTATTAATGTAAATTCTGACAAGCAAATCGCAAGTTTTAGCGGAGTAATTGATAAAATCACGATTGACCAGTACTATGAAAGGAAACTGCAAAACCTTTCGGTAGAATTAAATCGCCGGATTCGCGAACTGCACAATCTCAATTTTGCCACATCGCATCGTGTTCGTTCTCCACTTGCGCGAATAATGGGTTTGATTGAAATAATGAAACTGGAGGATAAATACGATCCCTATATGGAAATGCTTGAAAAAAGCAGCAAGGAACTCGACAAAGAAATAAGAAGGTTTATTCGAACCTTGGAGCAGGAAAAACCCCCAAATTGATTAATTCAGGGGTTATTTTTTTATCCATTCATTGAAATAAGGAATTCATCATTATTCCTTGTCCCTTTGATTCGTTCTAGTAAGAATTCCATGGCCTCAATGGAGTTCATGTCGTTCATGAATTTTCTTAAGATCCAGACCCTGTTCAGTTCATCTTTGTCCATTAACAGATCTTCACGTCGGGTACCTGAAGCCGGAATGTCAATGGCAGGATATACACGCTTGTTGGCTAGTTTTCTATCAAGCTGTAATTCCATATTACCCGTTCCCTTAAACTCTTCAAAAATTACTTCATCCATTTTTGAACCCGTTTCAATAAGAGCGGTTGCGATTATGGTTAAAGAACCACCATTTTCAACATTTCTGGCGGCACCAAAAAATCTTTTTGGTTTGTGAAGTGCATTTGCATCTACACCACCCGAAAGGATTTTACCCG
Organism: Cytophagales bacterium; assembly: GCA_965267555.1. GTDB lineage: Bacteria > Bacteroidota > Bacteroidia > Cytophagales > CCMP332 > CCMP332. The sequence goes on from OZ254083.1 coordinate 524,595, forward strand.
ATGAAGGAATTACGGTATTATAAGCTCTGGCCAATCGTGTTATTGAATCCAACAGGATAACTACATCATGCCCGCATTCTACCATTCTTTTGGCCTTTTCGATGACCATGGTAGCCACTCTTACATGACGTTCCGCTTGTTCATCAAAAGTAGACGCTATGACTTCGGCATCCACACTTCTGGCCATATCGGTTACCTCTTCCGGTCTTTCATCAATTAGCAAAATCATCAAATAAATTTCAGGATGATTTTTTGAAATGGCGTTGGCTACATCTTTTAGCAAAACCGTTTTACCTGATTTTGGCTGTGATACGATCATACCTCTCTGTCCTTTTCCAATAGGTGCAAAAAGATCGAGTATTCTTGTCGAATATTGACCCGGGCTGGTACTGAGATTGATTTTTTCTTCAGGGAATAAGGGTGTCAAATGCTCAAAAGGCACTCTGTCTCTTATTTGCTCTGTGGTCTTGTTGTTGACACTTACAACCTTCAGAAGAGCAAAATATTTCTCTCCGTCTTTTGGAGGTCTTATTTGTCCCTGTACTGTATCTCCGGTTTTTAAACCGAATAATTTAATTTGAGATGGCGAAACATAAATATCATCCGGGCTTGCCAGATAATTATAATCTGTGGATCTCAAAAATCCATAACCATCCTGCATGATTTCAAGAACACCTTCACTCTCAATTACGCCGTCAAATTCCTTGAAATTCGGGAGATTCTTCTTTTGACGGTGTTGTTGTTTATCCTGATTTCTGTCTCTGTCTTGTCCTTTTTTATCAGCTGCTTTTGCATTGCTTTTTTTGCTATTATCCGAGCCACCTTCCTCAACTTCCTCTATATCCGGAAGCTTGAAATCGGCATCATCCTCATCCAGTGAAATATCAAATAGTTCATCAGTTTTTGATTTTTTATCCGGACTTTCTTTTTTGGTCGGCTTGGCTTCTTTTTTGGCTTTTCCGTCTCCATTACTGGAAATAACTTTTTTGACTTTGTCAGGAGAAGCAGCCTGAACGTCTAAAATTTTGTAAATAAGATCTTTTTTCTGAAGTTTTTTAAAGTTTGGGATTTCCAGTTCCTGGGCGATGTCCTTAAGTTCAGAAAGCAGTCTGACATTTAACTCTTCGAGAGTATACATAATGTGAAATTAATCGGTGTAGAAATTATACGTTATTAGAATAGAAGTAAAAAATGAATGGTTGTAAACGGATCAGGGAAATTCTTGACCGTTTATAGGTAATGCAATAATAGAACAAGCGCAGAATAATTTCAAAGAATAAGACAAAAATTATTCATTTATGTCCAAAAATTGCAAAAAAAACTTCTTGAACTTCAATTTTCTTAATTTCGCGCTTGTAAATACCCTGAAATGTTAGAGTTAAAAAATATTGTACAGAATAAAGCCTCCATCGCCAGGGCTTTAGGCAAAAGAAATTTGGCCGATGCCGCTGAAAAACTTGAAGAAATTATCGCAGAAGATGAAAAGCGAAGAGCAATTCAGAGAGAAAATGATGATTTGCTCGCGGAAGCAAATCAAATTGCCAAATCAATAGGTACTCTGATGAAATCGGGTAAAAAAGAAGAGGCTGAAATTGCTAAAAAGCGCTCTGCAGAACTCAAGCAGAAAACGAAAGAACTGGGCAATTCTCTAAAGGAAATTGAAGGTAATCTTATTCAGCTTCTTTACCAGATTCCAAATGCCCCACACGAATCGGTCCCGGCAGGCCAATCTGCAGAAGACAATGTCAATGTATTTCAAAAGGGAACAATTCCCGAGCTTCCTTCAAATGCAAAACCACACTGGGAGCTTATTGAAGATCTGGATATCATTGATTTTAAACTGGGCGTCAAAATTACAGGAGCGGGATTCCCGGTTTATAAGGGGAAAGGGGCAAAACTTCAAAGGGCCCTTATTAATTTTTTTCTGTTCGAAGCAGGCAAGGCCGGCTACGAAGAAGTACAGCCTCCCATTGTTATCAATGAAGACTCGGGTTACGGTACCGGCCAATTACCCGATAAGGAAGGAATGATGTATGAGGTGGAGAAAGAGAAATTATTTTTAATCCCAACCGCAGAGGTTCCCATTACAAATTTATACAGAGATGCCATTGTTAAGGACACGGAATTACCAATTAAAAATGTGGGATATACACCATGTTTTAGACGTGAGGCAGGCTCATGGGGATCACATGTCCGCGGATTAAACCGATTGCATCAATTTGACAAAGTTGAAATCGTGCAAATTTCAAGACCAGAGGATTCATACAAAACACTTGATGACATGTGTGATCATGTGGCGTCTTTGCTTGAAAAGCTGGAATTACCTTATAGAAAGCTCAAGCTATGCGGTGGAGATATGGGATTTACATCTGCATTGACTTTTGATTTTGAAGTTTTTGCTGCGGCACAAAAAAAATGGTTGGAAGTGAGTTCGGTAAGCAATTTTGAAACATACCAGGCCAATAGGCTCAAATTGAGATATAAAAATGAGGAAGGTAAAAGCAATTTGCTTCACACGCTAAATGGAAGTGCATTGGCATTGCCGAGAATTGTGGCTGCTTTACTTGAAAACAATCAAAAAGACGGACATATTTCCATTCCTAAAGCATTGCAATCCTATACCGGTTTTGACAAAATTTAATAGACTTTTTCAAGAACTGATCTGAACGCAAGACATTCATCCTTGTAGCGATCGCTGTGCTTGGCCTGAAGGGCTGGAGCAGCATTGGCCTGATAGAGTTGCAGGTCTTTCATCTCTGAAAAACGATATTGTATTGAATAAGTAACGGACTGGTCTTCTTTATTTAAAAGGACGCGAAACATTTCATGCCCGGCAAAATATCCGGTATCAAGTACTTCGGGAATGTGGACCTCATTCATCCATTTCAACCAGTCTTCTTCTATTTTTGAACTTACTGAAACGGTCACGTTATAAATGTACATGAATAATTATTTTAAAACTTTTACCCATCCTTTATACCTCAGATCACTTTCACTCAAGCGCATTTCGTAAAAATAATCACCCGAATTAAGATCTTCAGCCGCCCATTCATTTTGATAGTTATCGCTTGAAAATACCTTATGGCCCCAGCGATTATAAATCTTTAATTCCCAAACCTGGCTTGGAGGAGCCTGAATTTCAAAAACGTCATTATAACCATCTCCATTGGGGGTAATTACATTTGGCCGGATAACCCCATTTATTTTTTCGGTAAAGGAAATGCTGTTTTCGCAATTGAAGATTTCATCTTTTGCCTCTAGCTCCACACGGTATATTCCTGGATAATTAAAGATATAGTCAAGATTTTCAGATTCAAAACTATCAATCAATATCTCATTCTCAGCGTTAAAAATTTTCCAATGGTAATCATATCGAAATTTTAAAAACGTATTATTTTCAAAATTCACCTCGATAGGTGCCAGTGGAAATTCACCGAGATCTTCATAGAAAAAATCCACACCTATTTCTTCTAGAACATCAAATTCTATAAGAATTGCATCATTACAAACACCGTTGGATACAATGTACTCATAACTGGGATCGCCACTGCCTTGAGGCCTGATCGTACTGCTGGAAGCATTTGGACTTAAAATATCTTCGGGATTTGCATCAGAACCAATAGGGATCCATTCATAGCTGTAAGAATATTGCGGGAAGGTCAATAGTTCCGGTTCGATAAAAACCTCGTCGCCAAAACACAAATCGGGAATTTCGTCTAGAAAAATATCTGTTTTGGGAAAAACAGTAATTAAAATGGAATCACGACGGGTACATTCATTTTCATTTGTGATTTCATAAGGAAAATATCTATTCACCGAGGTCCGCAACACTGTTCTTGAAGAATCGGGACTTAAAACCAGGGCCGTGGTAGAATCCCAGGAATAAACCAGCGCATTGTATGATGAATCCGGTATCACATTAAGATCAACGGCAATGGGGCCGCCATTGCATACGGTAAATGCAGAATCGGAAAATGAAACCGGATTGGCTAAAGGGAAATTAAAAACACGAACTTCTACCGAATCCAAGGCCAGACATTTTGTTACGGAATCCTGAACCTGAACGATGTAATTAGTAGTAATCGATGGTGAAGCAAATGGATTTGGACAAATGCTACAACTTAGACTATTACCTGGAGACCAAACAATACTATCACTATCAAGAAAATTACTGTTCAACTCTACGGCTTCTCCAACACAAACACTGTCGTCCGGGCCCGCATCGTAAACAAATGTTTCGCGAATAAGTAATGTTACAGAATCGCCTGTGGGAACCGAGGTTGTGTCATCGCAAGGATCAAAAAGCGTTAATACGATGCTTTCCAAAGGGTCTACAACTGTATCATCGACGGGGACAATAAATAATTCAATTGAATCCACAAATGCAGGTATCGTATCGCGATCCCCAATTGGATTTCCGTTGAGGTCTACATAGTCTATTCCGTTTTGAGCCGTACCACCCAAATCCCAACGCAGGGGAACAGGAAAGCTGGGTTCTATGGTTCGTATAAATACAAATTTGCCATTGTTACATCCCTCTACGCCATATTCAAAACGGGTATAGACTGATTTTGGCAAAATCCGAGCTCCAAAACTGCCAAGACTCCCCTTTTCAATGAAAACACCAGAATCCAGAATGCCATCTCCTACATCGGCTACGGCGAGTTTTAAACGATAAGTCTGACAAGGAATAACGGGCGTTTTTGCTGTTAATACCGTTGTAAAACCATCGTATTGCAGATTGGGGTTTAACGCAGGAGTCGTTCCATCACCATTGTCTACATAAAATGCTGCATTTGATACATTATTAACATTATCTATGGATACGGGAGTGTTGGCGGTTCCCGGAATGATGGCAATATTTTTATTCCCGCTTATACCCGGGCCACTAATAAAAAATCCGAACACATCATTGAATCCGGCATTTACAAATTCGAGATATTCCTCGGAGCCAAAAACATAATTAAACTGAAGCGTATCTGATGAAGGAATGACGTCGAATTCAACAAAACAGGCATCCTGCGTGCTTGCACCGGTCGACAATATTAAACTATCAAGGTTTGGATCACCCGGTGAAAAATTATCGGTACCGCTTCCCGGTGCGTCATTTGGCCCCGGCGCATCAAATATTGATCCCGATGTAAGAATTAAGCCATTGGGGACATTTAAAGTACTGGTCGTATCAGCAAAAGTGCCGTAGGCACCAGTCGGGCAATTGAGGTTAATATTTTGAACCACAACCCCTTCAGAAACCAGTGATTGAACAATTTGCTGAATGGAACCCGTATCTGACACAGAGACCTGGGCATTTGCAATATCAATGGTCAGAAAGACAAAAAGGAGAAAAAGATTAAATCGAATTTGCGTTATAAAATGCATACAAACACATTGTTTGAATACATTAAAATACAAATTATTTGCTTTCGGCTACGACCTCTTTAACCTGCGGCATGAATCTTTTAAGGAGGTTCTCGATTCCGGATTTAAGCGTCAGCGTAGAGGAAGGGCAGCCACTGCAAGCACCGTGTAATTCGACTTTAACGATTCCTTCATGAAAATCAGAAAATTGAATAGAACCACCGTCCATTTCCACGGCCGGTCGTATGTATTCATTTAATATTTCCTTTATTTTTTTAACATCTTCCGGATCCGAGTCCTGAATTTCATTGGCGTCGTTTTGTGATTTGCGGATAACGTCTTCGCCACTTTCGAGATAGTTTTTAATTGTTTTTTTAAGCTTGGGAATAATGTCTTCCCATTCGCTATTTTCATCCTTGGTGACAGTCACGAAATTATTCATAATAAAAACGCGCTCTACAAATTTATGAGCAAATAATTCCTTCGCCAGAGGAGAATTTTCCGTAGTGTGGACACTTTCAAAATCGTAGCTGTTATTATCCGGGGAAATAAGAAAGTTGGCAACAAACTTTAATGAATTTGGATTAGGATTTGCTTCGGTATAAACTTCTATATGCTTTTTAATTTGCTCCATTTTTTTTGGCTTTGTGTTTCAACAAGGTTATTCCTTTTAAAGTTCTTGTTTATGATTTTGCTCTGAATAGTTTATTTCATTTTCAGTGCTTGCCACGATACTGGCAACAGTTGCATCTCCGGTGACATTTATAACCGTCCTGCACATGTCAAGAATTCTGTCCACCGGAAAGATTATGGCTATCCAGGCGGGATTAAGACCTACAGATTCAAGAACGATGATCAACATGATCAAACCGGCACTTGGAACTGCCGCGGAACCGATCGAAGCTAATGTAGCAGTCAAAACGATCAATAATTGCTGCCCAAGTGTTAAATCCACCATGTGCAGTTGCGCTAAAAAAAGGACAGCTACCGATTGGTACAAACTGGTGCCATCCATATTTACGGTGGCGCCGATTGGCAATACAAAACTGGTAATTTCTTTACCTACCCCTAAATTATCATTGACACACTCTATGGTCACCGGTAAGGTGGCTGCGCTGCTGCTTGAGGAAAAGGCAAGCAATTGTGCCGGACTCATGGCTTTAAAAAAATTCTTATAGCTCAGCTTTTTAATAATCGAGCTTATGACACCCGGATAGATTAAGAAAAGCAAAACGCCCAATCCGAGAACGACACAAAGCGAATACCAGCCAAGGCCTTTAAAAATTTCTACAACCTGGGAAGGACTGTCTCCGGCCATTTTGGATACTTGCCCCGCCAATAAGGCAAAGACAAAAAACGGTGCCGCTTGCATTACAATATCCACCATTTTAAGAAATACCTCTGAAAGTGCGCTTACAATTGAAATAATTGTTTGTGATTGTTCGGCTGGAATCATGAGCAGACAGAGTCCAAAGAAAATCCCAAAGAAAATGACCTGAAGCATCAAGCTATTATCCCCTAGCGAAAAGAAGATGTTTTCAGGAACCATATCTACCAGAAACTGCAGCGGCCCCTGCTCTTTTCTTTTCTCGACAGATTCCATTTTTTCTTTGATGAACTCCTCTTTTTCTTCATCTGTCCTGTCAGGTGCTCCGGCTTCGGTCAAATTTCTTCCATCAATAATTTCTACACCCTCTTTTTGCGCAACCCATGATTCATAATTTTTTCGATTTACTTTCCTTTGTTCCTGATCAATCAATGCACCCGGTTTTACAATATTTGCAATAAGCAAACCCACGGTAATGGCAGTCATGGTGGTAATAAGATATAGGCCAAGCGTTTTGGCTCCTATTCTTCCGAGTTTTCCAATATTACTCAATCCGGATACACCCTGAATAATTGAAAAAAGGACCAAAGGAACTGCGATGAGTTTCATTAATCGGATAAATATCAATCCAAAAGGATCAATCCATTTGATGGTAAACTCAGACCACCCAAAGAAACTGGATAAAAGAGCCCAGACAATTCCGAGGATTAATCCGAATATGATATTTATGTGCAAAGGGAATCGCTTCATTTCAAATTTTTGAAATCCTGCTAAGTAAGTAAAAATCTGCCAGAACAAAAGCGGTTAGGGCATCAACGATAGGAACTGCTCGCGGTACCACGCAGGGATCATGCCGTCCTTTTCCTTTTAAAATTATTTCTTCACCCTTATCATTCACGCTTACTTGATCCTTCATTATGGTAGAGATGGGTTTGAAGGCAATATCGAAATACAAATTTTCTCCATTACTGATTCCGCCCTGAATTCCACCGGCATTATTGGTTTTGGTTTTGAGCACATTATCTCCTTTAACATAGAGATCATTATGCGCGGATCCTTTCATTTTTGCGGATTCGAAACCCGAACCGTATTGAAAACCCCTGGCCGCATTAATGCTCATCATGGCTTGAGCTAAAGCAGCTTGTAATTTATTAAAAACCGGTTCTCCAAGTCCAATTGGCATATTTTTTACCACACATCGAATAATTCCCCCAAGCGTATCGCCTTCCTTACGAACGGCATCCAAATGTTCGATCATTTTTTCCGCTATGGCTTTATCCGGACATCTGACGATGTTCGAATCAATAGAATTGAAATCTATTTCATCATTATTCAAGGTGGTAGAAACAGAACCAATTTGTTTTACAAAAGAATAGATTTGAATATCTGTTGTGTCCAACAATTGGGCTGCAATGGCACCGGCCGCCACCCAGTTAGCAGTCTCACGAGCAGAGCTTCTCCCCCCGCCGCGATGCTCCCTGATCCCGTATTTTTGTTCATAAGTATAATCGGCATGCCCCGGACGGTAATTGTGCTCTAAATGATCGTAGTCTTTTGATTTCTTATCGCTGTTTTCAATATAAACAGAAATGGGGGTTCCTAAACTTATGCCATCTTTTACACCGCTGAGAATTTTAAAATGATCATTTTCTTTTCGTTGGGAGCTTAACTTAGATTGACCGGGTTTTCTTCTGGCCATTTGTCTTTCGATTTTGCCCATGTCGATGCTGACACCAGCCGGAAAACCATCCAGGATAAAACCAAGGCCTTCACCGTGCGATTCACCAAAGGTTGTGAGTTTTAGTAATCTGCCGAATGAATTTGACATCTATTTTTTAATGTAAACATAAATACTGACCAGGAGACTAAGACTTAGCAGAGAAAGGTAAATGATTTTTGGAACAATTGATTCCTCGCGGGCTTGTAATTTGTTATTTTGAAATTCAATGAGATCATAAAATGTGCCCATATCATTGGATAGGATATAGGAATTTTTTTGACTTTCACCTGTAACTTCAATTTTAATATCAGACTTTAAGGTATCGTACTTTTCGGTTTTTGGATTAAAAAATATCCAGGAAAAATATTCGCCCAAATCGTAATTTCCGGGCTCTTTGGGAATGGCATAAAAATTAAATGATTTGGAGCCTCCCACAGAATTATTTACCCTTTGAATATTCTGGGCTACGCTAGGCGAATAAAAATCAAAATTTTCATCTTGTGGCGCCTGAAGGTCATTTATTCCGGAAATGTTACCCTGTCCTTTTATTTTGAAGGTGTAATTAAAACTATTACCTGTTTTTAAATTGCTTCCATCAAGATCTTCCTCTAATCTATAATTACCCACACTTACCAATTCCTTTAATGGATGCTCCGGTAAGGGCTTTACACGTATCCGCTTTTTTTTCGATTTGAATACAGCATTATCTTCCTGTCTGGGTGTACCAAAAAATCTTCTGGTTTTAGCTTCTTTGTATTTGATTACCCTCAGTTGTGTTGGTGGGATGACAATGTCTTTCTCATTCAACGGAAAATAAGAAGATTGAAACAGAATGTATTGATCGTAATTTTTGCCATTGAGTTTGACCGGTTTTCTAACTATTTCACTGATACCAAAATTTTCTTCCCAAACATTGGCCGGTTTAATTTCCTTGATAATTTCGTTTAATTGATTACCGATATCACCCGGAAATCGCATCTGTGCTTTGTTTTTCTCAGCCACAAAAAAAGAAACGGTCAAATTGAAGCCTTCACCGCGATATACTTCAGTTTTGTCGGTAGTTACCGCAAAAAAAGCATCAGCTTCTACATCCACGTATTCAATATTGCTTCTGCCCTGGTTAAAGAAATCGTCAAATGGATCCCAGGCAAAAGGGTCGCGCCGACGTTGATTTTGAACCGAAGGTCCTACGGTAATTTTTGTACCTCCTGAGCTTACCGTTTTACCGTTGACAGTCATTTTGAAAGGGGACAGTGTAAAGGTGCCCTGTTTGGTGGGAAAATAATTTTGGGTAATGCTGGTTGAAACGGACATTTTACCATTTACAATGGTCGTGTTAGTGCTTGAAGAGGTGCCTCTCTTTTGAAAACCGGGTATTTCGGGAAAATCTGAATAGGCCTTAAAATTTTCATTTTCCAAAATTATTTTAATGGTATAGACCTGATTCTGAGCGATACTCTTTGGCCCCAATTGAATACGTACATCACCCGGTGCCGCTTGTAAAAAAGATATGGAAAAAATCAGAAAAATTAGTAATATTATATGAGTAAAATAGCGCATCCTTTCCTCCAATATTGAATTTGCAAACACAAATTTAATAAAATGAAATATGAGAGAAATATATGCGTTCATTTTATAGCCAAAACGTTAATCGAAAATGTTGGAATACAGTAAAACTATTTTGAAAAAAGTGAGTTTTGATAACGCGCTTTTCGAAAGGGAATTATTAAAGGCCATCAAAAACATCATCACCGAAAAACTGGAAGAATTCCGCAGATGGTGTTTTATCCATTTTGGGAAAAGCCATCGCGACATTTTAATACGTGCTTTTAATGCAGTGAGCTAAAACAAAAAGCTGATTTATCAGTTTTTCCCTTATGAACAAAAATATTCAAAGACTCACAGGGCTGATCATGATATTGGCCGGATTGTCAAGCTTTTTTCTCAACCCCAGCCGACCCCCTACTGCTTTTATTGGCCCCTTCATAGGCGTCGTTTTACTTTTTCTGAGTATAGGACTCGGCAGAAATATTCGCTCTTATTATTTTTCGCTTTTACTAAGCCTTTTGTTTGGTGTTATGACAGCGAATATGGCCTTTAAATCTTATGACAAGGAAGATTCACCGGAAAAAACCCGTAGAATAGTCGTTTTCTGGTCAATGAGTATTGCCTGTCTTGGTAATAGTGCTTTTCTTTTAGCGAATTACAAAAATAGGGTCGGGGAGAAGAAATAAACCCTAGCGAACAAAGTCAATATTTCGTTTTAAACCGTTAAATTTTGTGCGCTTTACTGCCGAATTCGAAAATAGTTCTGAGAATCTTGATTCATTCAGATTTTCCCAATCATTTTTCGACATTTCCAACAGGGCATTTAGTGGTTTAAATTCTTCTGTTTTATGATGCTTTGAAAAGCGGTTCCACGGGCATACATCCTGACAGATATCACAACCGAATATCCAATCATCCATTTTGCCTTTGAATTGTTCGGGAATTGCATTGCGCAACTCAATGGTTAAATAGGAGATGCATTTCGTGGCATCAAGCCAGTAGGGCTGACTGATGGCATCGGTAGGACAGGCATCAATACAGCGACTACAATCTCCACAAAAATCCGGAATCTCTGTGTCTGCTTCGAGTTCCAGATCCGAGATGATATGCCCGATAAAAAAATAGGATCCAGCACCTTTATTTATCAGGAGGGTATGCTTTCCGATCCAACCCAAACCAGCTTTTTTTGCCCAGACACGATCCATTATCGGAGCGGAATCCACAAACATCCGCCCGCTTATTGCACCAATTTCTTTTTGAATGGATTTAAAAAAAGTCTTCAGTTTACCTTTGACCACATGATGATAATCTTCACCATAAGCGTATTTGGAAATTTTATATGAATCTGCCCCCTGCTGTTTTTCCGGGAAATAATTTAGGAGCACGCTGATCACACTTTTGGATCCTTCTACCAGTTTTCGAGTGTCCAGCCTTTTATCAAACCAGTTTTCCATCCAGCTCATTTCACCCTGCTGCCCGGTTTTGAGCCATTTTTCCAATTTAGGAGCCTCCTCTTCTAAAAAGCCCGATTCGGATATCCCACATTCATAAAAACCTGCATTAATGGCTAGTTTTTTGACGATACCGGATCTGACTTTTTTCTGGAAAGAATCCATTAACTAAAAAGATCACGTGTAGAATTGGGAGGTACGATTCCCAAATGCTTATAAGCGCGTTCTGTGCACATCCGACCCCGGGCTGTGCGTTTTAAATAGCCTTCTTTGATCAAAAAAGGCTCATACACTTCTTCGATTGTTTCTGTTTCTTCACCACAGGCGGTGGCAATGGTGGAAATACCAACAGGCCCACCTTTGAATTTGTCAATAATGGTTTTAAGGATTCGGTTGTCCATTTCGTCTAAACCGGCTTTATCCACATTCAAAGCTTCAAGCGCCATTTTTGCAATATCAACAGTTACCTTTCCTTTGCCCTTTACCAGAGCAAAATCCCTTGTTCTTCTCAAAAGGTTATTTGCAATTCTGGGTGTGCCCCGGCTTCTGCCTGCAATCTCATCGGCTGCATTATCATCGTATTCGGTTTCTAAAATTCCACAGGACCGTTTGATGATCCTGGTCAGTAGTTTTTGATCGTAATAATCAAGCCTTGCTGTAATACCAAAACGAGCGCGCAATGGTGCGGTCAAAAGACCGGAACGCGTTGTGGCGCCAATTAAGGTAAATGGATTTAATTCTATCTGTACGGATCGTGCAGAAGGGCCCGAATCCAACATTATATCGATGCGGTAGTCTTCCATTGCGGAATATAAATATTCTTCAACTACGGGATTTAAACGATGAATTTCATCAATAAACAAAACATCATAGGGCTCAAGGTTGGTCAAAAGTCCAGCCAGGTCACCCGGTTTATCCAGTACCGGCCCCGAAGAAATTTTTAAGTTGGAATTGAGCTCATTTGCGATGATATGCGAAAGTGTCGTTTTTCCCAATCCCGGAGGTCCATGCAATAATACGTGATCAAGCGATTCTTCACGCATCTTTGCAGCGCCAACAAATACTTTTAAATTTTCAACGATCTTTTCTTGCCCCTGGAAGTCATCAAAACTCAATGGCCGCAGCGCTTTTTCAAGCTCTTTATCTTCCTGGCTCATATGAGCTTTATCACCCTGAATATAATCTTCCCGCATTAATCAATAACTTTGTCGCAATTTACAATTTATACCGTTTATCCTTTTAATTTAATATGAAGCAAAGAAAACCAAATTGGAAAAAGAGCGCTATTTATCCAATAGTTTTAATTGTATTGGTTTTGATCGTTTATCAGTACCGCGAATCAAAAAAAGCGGAAACTTATATTCAGATTGAAGGAAATACAATGGGGACGACCTATCATATCAAATACATCGACGATAAAAAAATAAATTATAAATCAGAAATAGATGATTTGTTGATCGATTTCAACCAGTCGCTTTCTACTTATATTTCCGATTCGGAAATATCGCGCTTTAATCAATCCGAAAGCATCATTTTTAAAAACGATTATTTTTTACCTGTGCTCACCAAAGCAAAGGAGGTATATGAATTGTCTAATGGCGCATTTGATCCTACCGTTATGCCATTGGTCAATGCCTGGGGTTTTGGCTTTAAAAACAGCGATAATATTGATTCTACAGATATTGATTCGCTAATGCAATTTGTAGGATTTGAGCATATTATTTTTAATGAAAGCTCATTGAAAAAGGATACCGGCGGTGTGATGCTCGATTTTTCTGCCATTGCCAAAGGTTATGGGGTAGACCTTATTGGCCAGTACCTCGAGGAAAGAGGCATAAAAAATTATATGGTGGAAATTGGTGGTGAAGTGAGATGCAGAGGAAAGAATAATAAAAATAGCATTTGGCTAATTGGAATAGACAATCCAAAATACAATGAAGACGGTAAAAGTCTTAAAGCAACGGTTAAGCTTGAAAATTTGTCATTGGCCACCTCGGGCAATTACAGAAACTTTTATGTCAAAGAAGGTGTGAAATACGCCCATACTATAAATCCTGTTACAGGATTTCCTGTTGACCATACGCTTCTCAGCGCTTCGGTTTTTTCGGAAGATTGCATGACAGCTGACGCCTATGCCACAGCTTTTATGGTGATGGGTACGGAAGAATCCATTGAACTGTCTCAGGAACTCGACATGATGATTTACCTGGTATACTCCGATGAAAATGGTGAAACCCTTTCATACATGTCTGATGGGCTCCGAAAAATGATCATCGAGAATTAGTCTTTCCACTCAAGACTGTTGATCAGCACCAGAGCATCTTTTTTTAGGTATTCGATAACTGGAGCTAAAGAATCGTTTTTTGTGGCTGTCTTGAAATAAATGGCACCGCGAAGGAAATGCTTAGTGCTGTCGCTGACGTAAAATTGCATTTGACTTGGCACTTCGCCTTCCAATTCAAAAATAGTTGCCGATTGCCCATTTTCTGTTTTTAATTCTGTCCTGTCGATGGCTGTGGCCTTGATTTGATGTTTTGAAGTAAGTTTATAGGCATCATTGACCAGGCTGTGAAACATGGCTTCGTTTTCAATCGGGATATAGGTAATCTGCATATCTGCATTGAAGTCGTAATATTCGATATCGATCCAGTCCTTGGTGGCATAAGGAGAGCTGTGTTGGCGTACTTCAGCTTCTTTGGAGAGTAAAAAAGTATAAGGGTAATCCCCTTTCAAGCTGTCGTAATGATGCGCCGGCAAATCAATTCGGTTATAGCCCTTTTGTTTGGGTGTAAATTCGCTTTCACAAGCCAATAGAAAAACGGAAATAAGACTAATCTGAAAAATTCTCCTGATCATTGATTGCTGATTCTTCAAGGATTTCAACCTTTACTTTTTTTATTTTCTTTAGATCAACCGCGACAATGGTAAACTGAAATTGTTTGAAATTGATTTTCTCGCCAACTTTTGGTAAATGCGAAAACATTTCAAGCAGCAAACCACCGAGCGATTCACTTTCCCCCTTGACATCTTCAAAAAGATTAAGATCGATATCCAAAGCCCTGCAGAAATCATTGAGTGGCGTTTTACCTAAAAAAGTATAAAGGCTTTCATCTTCTTTTATAAAAGTCTTGTCTTCATCATCAAATTCATCATTGAATTCTCCTACAATTTCTTCGATTACATCTTCAAGCGTTACCAATCCGGCTGTACCTCCGTATTCATCAACTACAATAGCCATATGGATGCGTTTTTCCTGAAAATCCCTGAGCAGGTCATCAATTTTTTTGGTCTCGGGAATAAAAAATCCTTTTCTGATTAGTTTTTGCCATTCGAAATTTTCCTCTTCATCGATGTATGGCAAGAGATCTTTAATAAATAATATGCCCAGAATATCATCAACGGTCTCTTTAAACACCGGCATTCTGCTGTAGCCGTTTTTATTGATAATATCCAATAGTTCATGGTAATTGATTTCCTCATCAAGCGCCAGAATTTCCATTCTGGACTTCATAATTTGCTTGGCCGTGATTTGTCCAAAATTCAAAATGCCTTTTAGAATTTCTTTTTCCTCAACGGTGGTATCTTCACTTGCGGTGAGTTCGAGCGCGCGATGCAGTTTATCAACAGACACATTAAAACCTTTCTTTTGAACCCGCTTTTCAATAAATGAAGAGCTCTTGGTTAATAAATAAGACAAGGGCATAAGCACCACACTTGCTATATATAATATGCCCGAGGTGAATCTGGAAAAACTCAGATTATTTCTGTTGGCATATACTTTTGGCGTGAGCTCACCAATAAATACGATTAGAAATGTTATGATAAATGTTAGTGCTGCCAGGATAGAACCGGTATTTCCCTGTTGCGGAAAATAATACCAGACGAGGTAAGTGGAATAAATAACCATCGTCACATTAATGAAATTATTGAGAATGAGAATGGTAGCCAGCAAACGCTGCGGGCGGTTGAGCAATTCCAATATGCGTTTATCGGTATTTTTTTCGCTAAAATATAATTCTGACAAAAGGCTTTTTGGCAAAGAGAAAAAAGCCACTTCCGATCCTGAAATAATCGCAGAAGCAAATAAGAGGAACAGGAAAACCAAAATATTGAATCCAAAAAATAAGAGATCAATTTCGAGGAGTATTTGACCGAAATTGACCATGATCTGTTCCGGACCGGGGTCTAAACTACTGCCTTCCAAAAGATATTGGGTTGATTCAACATAAATTTAGAATGGTAGATCATCGGCATCATCAGATGCACCCTGATTGATATCAGCAGGGCTCACTTCTTTTTTAGGGGCTTCCGTTCTCGGTGCCTGTGAGCCTGCATTATCCATACCCGAATCGCTTCTTCCGCCGAGCATGGTCATGTTCAAAACACGTATTCTAATTTTCTTTCGGTTGTTGCCCTGTTCATCCTGCCAGGTGTCCGATTTAATTTTACCCTCTACATAAATAGAGCTTCCTTTTTTAAGGTATTGTTCTGCTATTTTGGCAAGGCCATCCCACATTTCAAGATCATGCCATTCTGTATTATCTACTCTGTTGCCATTCTTGTCTTTGTATGACTCTGTAGTTGCAAGCGCAATATTGGCCACTACCGAACCGCTTTCAAGGTATCTCACTTCGGGGTCTTTGCCCAGATTTCCAATCAATATTACTTTGTTAACGCCTGCCATATCTCTTTAATAAATGTAATTCTTTAAAAATTTAACAATTAAAATTGGTTTGCCCAAATCCTTACATTCCTCTATATCGAAGAATGAACTCTGTTCGAATAATGGCCCAAAATCCGACTGTTTAATTCGATCGTTTTGCAAAATTATGAATTTAGCCCAAATACTTTGGTGTGAAAGTTGGTGTTTTTGAAATGCGGTGGATTCGCGTAGCTCAAATCCCGCTTTAATCAAATGTGCAAGGCTTTTATTTTTCAGGAGATTTTTTTCATCCACTTCTTCATTCAGTTCTATTAGCGGGAAATCGTATAAGTTTTGCCAAATGTCTTTTTCCACTCTTTTTTTCATCAGGATTTGCCCCTTGGATAAGATTACCAGATAATAGAAATAGCGATTTCGGGTTTTTATTTTTTTTGATTTTACCGGAAAGGCCAATTGATTTTTGTGTTGGTAGGCCTCACAATTATTTTGGAATGGACATGCTTCGCATTGAGGGTTTTTTGGAGTGCAAATCACAGCTCCTAATTCCATCATCGCCTGATTGTGTACGTCCGGATGGTCAGGATCAATTAGAGCGGCAGCAAGCTTTTCAATTTGCAGCATGCCCAAACGGCTATCTACAGGATCATGCATAGCAAAGAGCCTTGCAATGACACGGGTCACATTGCCGTCAACCACGGCTTTCGATTCCTTATACGCAAATGAAGCTATGGCAGCCGCCGTGTATTTTCCAACCCCTTTGAGTTTAAGAATTTCATCGTAGCGGGCCGGAAATTTTCCGTCCATCTCATCGCAGATCATCTGAGCAGACTTCAAAAGGTTTCTAGCTCTTGAATAATAGCCAAGCCCTTGCCAGTCTCTTAACAATTGGTCTTCAGGCGTATTGGCCAAAACCTCAAGCTGCGGATATTTTTTAACAAATTTTAAATAATAAGGCAGGCCCTGGGCCACCTGCGTTTGCTGAAGGATAATTTCCGATAACCATATTTTATAGGGGTCCCTGGTGTCTCTCCAGGGCAAATCGCGTTTATTTTTCAGGTACCAGTTTTGTAAATCTTTAGATAAAAAGTCTAATTCATTCATTCAAAAACGCGATTTCGGCTTATCCAAACTTAAAATAATCCTTTTTTCTTTCATATTGGTTTTCAAAAATAAGGACTAGCAATTACCTTTGCGCACCTAATTTTTTGAATATCATTAAAAGACAATATTGTGACTAAAGCAGATGTAATAAATGAGATAGCCGAGAAGACCGGAATTGAGAAGGCAGATGTGCAAATTACTATTGAGGCTTTCTTTAAGGTCATGAAGGATTCCATGGTAGACGGGCATAATGTATATGTCAGAGGTTTTGGAAGTTTTGTGAATAAAAAAAGGGCAAAAAAGGTAGCCAGAAATATTTCCAAAAATACGGCAATCATCATCGATGAACATTTTATTCCTTCATTCAAACCTTCCAAATCATTTGTAGAACAAGTGAAAAAAAGCGATAAGGTTAAAAGAGCCAACGCGAAATAATTTAAAATGAACAAAAAACAGTGGTTCCTCATCGGAGCCGCGATTCTTTTATTGGTTTTTTTGTACAGTCTTCCCAAAATTATCATTGATAATGAAACGGAGGAGATTGCAGAACTGGAAGAAGAAAAAAGCGATTCATTAGCTGCGGAAGAGCCTTCGATTGAAGGTCATTCCATCCTTTCCGATTCACTCTTCGATTCGAGAGTGGAAAAATTTAAAAGTGCTTTACAACTTGCTGAAAATAAGAAAAAAAAGTCTATCTTTGCGGACTCTTTGGCGCAGGCCTATTCCGAGATGCGTGATTTTAGTAATGCCATCAAATTTGGAAAGCAGGCTTTAGAGCTAAATGAGACATCCGAAAACAGGGAAAATCTGGCCAATATTTATTATCAGGCGATGACATTTTCTCTAAATATGGATGAAGCCGGCAAGATGGGAACTCAGGCGAGGGAACTCATGCAAGGCTTGCTTGAAGAGCAGCCTCGGCGATTTGATTTAATGAATAAAATGGCCATGACCTATGTAGTATCTGAAGCTCCGATGAAGGGGATTATGATGCTGCGCGAAATATTGGAAAAAGACCCCGACAATATTGATGCAATATTTAATCTGGGGATTCTTTCTATCCAATCGGGCCAATATGATAAAGGAATCGATAGATTCGTCAAATTGACTCAAATAGACAGCTCCAATGTGAGG
Organism: Cytophagales bacterium; assembly: GCA_965267555.1. Taxonomy (GTDB): domain Bacteria; phylum Bacteroidota; class Bacteroidia; order Cytophagales; family CCMP332; genus CCMP332. The sequence goes on from OZ254083.1 coordinate 542,897, forward strand.
GCCTGGTATTATTTGGGTTTGTGTTTGAAAGAAACAGGAAAAGCAGATGAGGCTAAAGAGGTTTTGGAAAAAGCCGCAGCACTCGATGCCGATCCGGAAGTGCAAGCTTCCATTAATGCATTGTTAGAAGAACTATAAAACATTTTTATTATGCCTTGCGGAAAGAAAAGAAAAAGACATAAGATCGCAACTCACAAAAGGAAGAAAAGATTGAGAAAAAACAGACATAAGAAGAAGTAATCTTATTTTGTTTGGTCAATTAGGCTGTGCCATAAAATCAGCCCTATTTCTCACATCTAAATTCCTTCAAAATTGAGTAACGAATTATTCATTAATGCGGCTCATGAAGGATCTCGAATAGCATTAATCGAGAACAAAAAACTCGTTGAGTTTCATCATGAGAAGCCGGACAATCAATTTAATGTAGGTGATATTTATCTCGGAGCCGTTAAAAAAGTCGTTCCGGGATTAAATGCCGCATTTGTTGATGTTGGACACGAAAAAGACGCCTTTCTTCATTATCACGATTTAGGCCCAAAATTCAGTACCCTTGACAGATTTATGCAAAGGGCGCTTTCCAATAAAAATGCCACGCATAAGCTCGGAGGCATCAAAATATTACCGGACATCAATAAATTCGGTAAAATCAACGAAGTTCTGAAAAAAGGGCAGCGGGTGTTGGTACAAATTGCCAAAGAACCCATATCTACAAAAGGACCGCGTCTATCCTGTGAATTGTCCTTTCCGGGAAGATTTTGTGTCTTGGTGCCTTTTGCAAATTCAGTTAATGTTTCCAGAAAAATTGTCAACAGAGAAGAGCGCAAGCGTCTTCAGCGACTAATGGAAAGCATCAAACCCGAGAATTTCGGCGTGATCGTAAGAACGGTGGCCGAGAAAAAAGAAGTGGCAGAACTCGATGCTGATCTGAGAAATATTCTCAGTACCTGGGAGCAAGGCTTTAAATCCATACAAACCGCCAAACCGCCTTTGAAGGTTATTGGTGAAGTGAACAGGGCATCAGCTATCCTTCGCGATGTGCTCAATCATACATTTGATTCAATCGTGGTTGACAATAAAGAGCTTTATCAGGAAGTCAAATCCTTTGTAAAACGCATTTCACCGGAGCAGGAGAAAATTGTAAAACTTTATAATAATAAGGTCAAGATCTTTGAATCATTGGGAATTGAAAAACAGCTAAAGACGCTTTTTGGTCGATCTGTGGCGCTTCAGGGTGGAGGATACCTTATAATAGAACATACAGAAGCCTTACACGTCATTGATGTCAATTCGGGTAATAAATCCAATGCAGGGGAAAACCAGGAGGATACCGCTTTAAAAGTCAATATCGAGGCGGCCAAAGAATTGGCGCGTCAGCTGAGGTTGCGTGATATGGGCGGGATCATCGTCATAGACTTTATCGATATGCGCAAAGCAGAAAATCGCAAAAAAGTGTATGAAACGATGAAGGCCGAAATGAAAAGCGATAAATCCAAATCAACTGTTTTACCGCTTTCCAAATTTGGTTTGATGCAAATCACGCGTCAAAGAGTAAGACCGGAAATGAATATTACCACCCGGGAACAATGTCCGACCTGCAACGGAACCGGGCAAATTCAACCTTCCATTGCGGTGGCCGATCAGATCGAAGAAAATATTGAAAGAGTCATTCAAAATCAGAATGAATCTTCAATAAGCGTAGCAATGCATCCATATCTTCACGCCTATTTTACCAAAGGTATGATGTCGAGACGTATGCGCATGGCAATGAAATACAAAGCCAAAATAAAATTGATAAGGGATACATCTCTTGGATTGGTTTCGTATAAAATCTTTAATAAAAATGGGGAAGAAATTAATCTGGAAGCCTGATAGGCCTTTCTTATTTTATTTTCTTTTTCTAAGCCTTGTCATTTTCTCCTGTGATTCAATCACCAAAGATGACATCGATCATGAACAAATCGAAATTGACTTAAAGGTCAAGCGTTTAGATCAGCAACTTTTTAATGCATCATCGATTGTTGAAATTGACAGCATCATTGCTAAAAACCGCGATGCCTTTAATCTCTATTTGGAGCTGAACAAACTGCCCAATTCGCGGGTATTGAGTGAAATGCTTTATCAGAGAGTTCAGGATTCAAGTGTTCGTGTTTTTTATGGCCAATCAGAACAAATATTTGGAGATTTCAGCGAAAGAGAAAAAGAATTAGAACATCTCTTTGAACATGTGAAATACTATTATCCCGATTTTAAGGCACCGGATATAAACTGCGTTTTCACGGCATTTTTATCACCTCTGGATATTATTGTTAGCAAAAGACAAATTATCATTGGCCTCGATTATTTTTTAGGCCCCGAGGCCATGTATGTCCCCAATGATCCTCAGTACATTTTGGATCGCTATCGTCCGGAAAACCTGGTCCCCATGTTTATCGGCCTGGGGATTTCCAATTTCTACAACGAAACCGATCATGAGGATCAGAGTCTTGTGGCTGAAATGATTTATTACGGCAAGGCGCATTATTTTTTAAGCAAAATGGTGCATGATATTAGTGATGCACAAAATCTCGGTTTTACAGATGCCGACATGGCCTATTTTAAGGAAAAAGAGAAAGTACTATGGGCCTATTTTGTAGACCGGAGTCTGCTCTTTGAAACGAACAGGATTGAAATTCAGAAATACATCAGCGAAAGGCCAAAAACCATAGAGATCGAAAGCGATTGCCCCGGAAGGGTGGGCCGCTGGATCGGTTTTAAGATTGTCCGGAACTTTATGGAAAAAAACGATTTGACCTTGCAGGAACTTATGGCTGAAAAAGACGCGCAAAAGATTTTCCGCTTATCGGGATACAATCCTTCGCGTTGATGAATTCAATTCTGCAATTCCCTTCTCATCATTAATAATTTCCTTTCATAAATAAATAAGTCGCTTTGTCCTTCGTTTTTAGGATATTCAAATCCAATAAGGTCAAATTATTATGCAAAAGGTCAAATTATTCTTCTGGTATTGTGCCGGGGCAAATACGGCTTTGCTCAAAAAGGCAGAAAGCGATTCCGAAAAATACGTAGGAATCGGAGCAACCATTTTTTTCACGGGAATTTTCGCTGCGCTGGCTGCAGCTTATGCGCTTTATACGGTTTTCGATAGCCTGATCCTATCATCCATATTTGGAATCGTATGGGGCTTGATGATTTTTAATCTCGATCGCTTTATTGTATCCAGCATGCGAAAAAAAGAAAATGCCCTGAACGAATTCGTTTTGGCTTTGCCCAGAATTGTATTGGCCATTCTAATATCTATCGTGATTGCAAAACCACTGGAGCTCAAGATTTTTGAAAAAGAAATTGATGCCGAACTGATCAGCATGAACCAGGAGATTCAAAAAGAAAAAGAAGATTTTGCCAGGGAAAAATACATCGCCGATAAGGCAATCCTCAGAGCTGCAATTTCTGATCTGAAAGGTGAGATCATGCGCAAAGAAGAACAGAGAAATGCATTGAGAGAAAAGGCCCAAAAAGAGGCCGATGGTACAGGAGGGACTATGCGCAGAAATGCCGGGCCCATTTACAAAATCAAAAAGGCCGATGCCGACCGCGTGGAAGCCGAATTGAAAAATCTCAAAGAGAAAAATACCACACTGATAGCAGAGAATTATTCCCGTATGCAAAAGCTAGACTCTGCCGAGCAGATGGAATTGGCATTATTGGAAAAGGCTGAAATAGGCGGGCCGGCCGCGCGACTTGAGGCAATGAACAGGCTCAGTTCAAAGAGTGAAGCTATTTGGTGGGCCAATATTTTTATCATTCTGCTTTTTATTGTGGTGGAATGCGCCCCGATCTTTGTAAAATTAATTTCTTCCAAAGGGCCCTATGATTATTTACTCGAAGCCGGTGAATACAGCTATGAAGCCGGAATTCTCAAAGACAAGGCCTATATCCACAGCGAACTGAAAAAAGAAGCGGAAAAATTCAATGCCAAAGAAAAAGGCTTTGTTTTCGATCGTCTGGATGTCAAATTGGATCATTTATAAATTCCGGCATTGCATATGGGATTTAAGGACGGGAAACCTATTTGACAGTGGGCTTATTCATGACTTGCGCTCTCAACCCCTTTAGGGTTTTATAGGGCAGTTCAGCGATAGAATTATTGGCCAACCATACGGGAATATCACCTCCGGGCTCGCTATGAAATTGATAAACAATTCGTGTTTGAGCTCCGAGGGAGGTCAGCCGGATAAAACCTCCTGCCTTTGGCATTCTTACAATCCCTTTCCGCTCTGGTAAAAAAGCGGGAATTCCCTCAAGAAGAATCAGGATTTCATTTGAATTAATGCTATCGATGGACATTTTGTATACCATATCGCGATTGGAATAGGGCCAGGGAAAAATCGTTTCAACATAGATGTATTGAATATTCCTTTTTTTTTCCAAACATTTCGATGTTCGCGTATAGCCAAACCAGGCGCTATAATTATCAGCATCTTTTAAGATCTCAATCAGCTCCTTGTTTGTAGCATTGAGCGATACAAGGGCCTTAAAAGCATTGAAGTCCGAATCTTTTTTAGTCCGCGTATAAACGCTGATGCCCGCTTTTTCTTTATCGATTGACCAGTTCGATTGTGGCAGGGCGGAGAAAGGCAAAAAAAGGACAAGGCCTATTATCAGAACAAGGAAAGGCATATTCATAATGAATACTTAAAATATCGGCTCCTTTGTTTTATACAAACGGAAGAAATAGTACAAAAACAAAAGCGCAAAAATAAAATCGCCAATTATCACCACGAATACGATGGATTCAGCAAGACCTGCGGCATAAAATTTATATAGCGATATGGCAAACCCGACTTTTCCAATGCCTCCTACAATTACAATACCCATATGTTTTAAAGGATTATAAGCCACAATGGAATAGCCAATAAAATAAACAAGCGTCGTGCCCCAGGCCCCCTGATAAATTGAATAATAGAGCGGATCGGATAATTCGCGATTGAAGAAGCCTTCAAAGGTGTATGCCGTGTTGAAATAGCCGAAAATGGCACCGATTAGATTCCACAGGGCTGAAACAATAAAAAGAGCCCTGAAAAAGTTGATTTCTTTATTTTCCATTGATATCGAATTTTAAAGCACAAATCTTTGATCGCAAAGAATGCTATTCAGGAAAAGGATTGCATTTACATATGTAAAGAAATCGGTCTAGGGGTTCATTTTTTTTTACGAATTCGACTTAACTGGGTTGGACTGATACCGAGGTATGAGGCGATATGGTATTGTGCAATTTCCAATTCTATGCCCGGATATTCTTTTTGTAAGATCAAATATCGCTGCTCCGCATCGAGAAGAGCCATTTCGATCTCTTTTTTCTCATTGCTTAGAAAATAACCTTCGGCAATAATTCTGCGCAATCGTTCGATTTCAATATTATCAGATGATAATTCTTCAATTTTTTGAAAGGAAGCCTTCCATATTTTACAATCTGTGAGCGCCTGTTGGGCCACCTGGTTTTTTTGCCCGCTGATAAGGGCTGCATAGGAACCTATGATTGAGGGAGCCGAGAAAAAGGTTTTATTGTATTCTTTGCCTTCGCTATTGATATAAAAGGCTCTTACAATGCCACTTTCAAGAAAAGCAATTTCTTTGGCGTATTGCCCGCTTCGAATAAAATAGGCGCCTTTTTTTAGTTCTGAGGGAACAAAGTTTTCAGCCATCACGGCCATGGTCTTTTCAGACAAAGGCATGAATTGAGTGAAGAAGCTTATTATGTTTTGCATGCTAAGGATTGCTAAAATTTATGATATAGCATTCAATATTGGGCATCGTTTAAAGGCGATTATTTTTTTCAAATAGTGCTTTATCGCAAACATACCAGGCCACATCCTCGCCGTCAGGATCATAAGGCGCATACTTTTCAAATTTCATCCCCACTTTTTCCATCACTTTTATGGATGCTTTATTTTCCTTCATGGCAATGGCGATAATGCGTTTTAATTTGAGATTGTTAAAACCATACTGCAAAATAGCACGGGATACTTCAGTGGCATATCCCTCGCCCCAATATTTTGGTAAAAATCGATAACCCAGATCAATTTCATCAAATTCGGGCAGATAGGCCAAGCCCGCCCAGCCAATAAATTGCATTCTATCTTTTAAAAAGGTGGCCCATCTTCCAAAGCCATATGTTTTATAGTCGGCCAGACGAATCCTTATGGCCTCTTCCATTTCTTCTATGCTTTCTATCGGGGCTTCTCCCGTATATTTTTGAACCTCCGGATGGGAATGCAAGCGAAACATTTCCGCTTTGTCATTGAGGCCAATTTCCCTTAATACTAATCGTTCTGTTTCTATTATAAATTTCGAATGGTTCATGAAAATCAATATTTACAGAAAGCCAATTCTTTGGCTTAGATATTGGCCATATAGTTCATGACCCTTTTTTTAGCATCCTGTTTAGCTTTAAAATCGCCCGCATTCGTTCCGCCATAATTAAAATCATATGGTTTGCCCTGAATATTCATTTTACCAGTTCTTTCTTCAGAATCCGATTCAGGATTACCGGAAATCAAATGGCCGGCATCGGGATACTGAATATTTTGCACCTTGTTCTCCATTTTAAATTCTATAAGCCGTTCTTCAATCATATCAGCCATTTGAGCTGAAGGCCAGAGCTCATCATCTTTGCCAGAAAAAAGTAAAATGGGACCGCTAATTTTTTCAACCTCTATGGCCGCCCTTTCAAGGTCTGCTTTTTGACTTAAACCACGGCTCCAATAATCCAGGGTGTTAATTGTTGTCGATTTAGCGGCGCTGAGCTTTGGCATGGGAATGTATGGAATATCTTTTCCCTTAAAGGTCCAACTCGCTTTTAACGAATCCGAATTAAATGGAAGCACAGTATTGGACCATGACACTGAACTCGGTGAATAAGCAATGAGCCCCTTAATCAGTTCAGGATAATGCGATGCTATCAATAAAGCCAATTCCGCATTTCTGGATGCTCCCATTACAACAATTTTGTCCTGATTAACTTCCGGCTGCCGGCCCAGCCAATTAATTGCTTTTTGAAAATATTCCAGCGGTATTTCTTCTGGCAATTTTGGTAAACCCTCATGTCTTGTATAAGGCAGTGATAATCCCACATACCCACTTTTTGCCAATTCGGAAGCCCAATAATCGCCCCATGGACCACCGCCAACTAAAATAACAGCCGCCTTGTTTTGGGTATTGTCTGAACAGAAGTATTTGGCCACGATGCCATCTTCTTCTATGTTTTTCGGTCTTATGCCATCAAATAAGATGCGGTCGGCAATGAAATACCCTATTATTAGAATGGTAATAGAAGCAAGAGCAATTATTAATCTTTTGTTTTTCATTTATCTCAGTTTGTGGCCGCTTGCAAGGGCAAAGCATGCGCCCTACACAGCCTGCCTTCTGCAAAAAGCAACGAAGATAGCGCAGCTTCGCAATACCAGCAAGGGGAGTCGGTCAGTTAATATGTCATGAGCAAAGGGCCAAATGCAAAAAGTGACAATTTCTTTGCGGAATTTCCTTATTGAGATTTCTTTGGCCAGTTCCAAGCCAGCCAAACAATTGTGAAAGTAATTATGCTTTCTAAAAAGGCAAGGAATACATAAAATCCATACCAGGCTGTAAAGGAGTTGATACCGATTAATACCATCATTAAGGTAAATACAATTCCAAAAAGTACATTCAGGAATCTATTTACTTTGGGCCTCAGTAAAATGGATAGAGCAACCATTAGAGATGGAATTGCCAATGTCACCGCGGCTATTAAGAGTTTGGTTGGGCTGTCCAGAACATGCAATCCGCTTATAAGACTGCTCACTTTATCTGGCGTATACAATTCAAAATAGTCACCATAGAGGTAGCAGAATACGACGGTTGTCCATAAAGCTGCAAGTTTTATTTTAATATTAATCTTAGGATTTTCCAGCATTTCTTTCCGGTGATTTTTTATTTCTATTTATACAGATGCTCAAAATTTTGAAATGGTTGCATGTCCTATGCGAAATATTAAATCAGTGAGCCTTTGTAAATGATGACTTGCATTTCCCGGGATTAAAAGCACTTATTTCCTTACCAAGCGGTATTTATTTTACAAAATACATTTCCAGTTCTCCTTTTCCCTTCGCAAAAATCTTTCCACGAGAAAGACATTCGAATTGGTTTTTTACCAGTTTAAAAGTGGATGTGGAGATATTGATTCTTCCTGATTCACCTGATGATTCTATCCTGCTAGCTGTATTTATCGTATCTCCAAAAAGGTCGTATGCAAACTTCTTTTTGCCGACCACACCGGCAACGACAGTTCCCGAATGTATTCCTACCCTCATTCTCCATTTTATTTCATGGCTCTTATTCCTTTCTTCAAGATAGGATAGCATCTTTTTAGCGGCTGAAATACAACTTACAGCATGATTTGAGTTTTCATCTTCAAGGCCGGATGCGGCCATATAGGCATCGCCAATTGTTTCAATCTTTTCAACCCCGCATTCCTCCATGATTTCATCAAATCGCCCGAAGATGTCATTTAGCTCATTGACCAGGGTAATTGCCGAGGTGGATGCCACCAATTTGGTAAAGCCTTCAAAATCAGTAAATAGTATTGACACATTTTTATGTCTTTTGGGAATGGTTGTGCCACTTTCCTTTAAGTCTTTTATGATGTTTGCAGGCAGAATATTGTGCAAAAGATCATCCGATTTTTTCTGTTCTGTGATCAAAGAATCTTCGGATCTGTCAATCAACACAGACAGACTCCAAATCAATGCGAGACAAATTAATGCCGTCATGCCAATATTTACGATTTGTGATAAATAAGGATCCATGTCCTCATTGTGCGCATAGAACTCTGATTGATAGACAACGGCAAGAATTAAAGTAAAGCATGCCAATAAACTGAAACCGTGGGCAATGGCTCTTGCTTTTCGCGGGAAAGTCATATAGGGCAAGATGATAATCAAAAAACAAACGGTCGTAATACCCGAGGGGTATCCGGACAAATAAAGAAATACAAGAACCGAAGTGTATGCGGAGATAGCGAGCCAGACCGAAGCAGCAATCCGCTTTCCTTTCCGGTTTAAAACCAATACCATCAGAAACATCAAGGCCAAAATGATGTTCCATACCGCACTTGTTATTTCCGAAATGGATAAGGCAATTGCCATCCATATGGAATTGAACAGAACACCTAGCATGGCAGCTATATTGCATACCTGTAAATACCTTTTCTCGGTGATTAAGAAATTCTCCCTTATACCAATATTGGCAAATCTTTGAAAAAGCTTTGCTCTAGAGCGATCAACGGACATTTAGTATTTCTTTTTTTCTCTGTTCAACGATTCCAAACATTTATTCCAGACAAATAATATAAAAGTGAATATAGAACATTTTCAATTTTGGGAATTTTGCACTCTTGACTTCGGGCAATCAAAATAGGTCTTATGAACCCATTTTGTTTATGCATCCAAACAGTTAGGCACAGATTATTTTATAATAGCAGGATTCGCAAGTATTATTTTTCAAGCAAGCGTTTAGATGGCCTTCTGATAAGCTTCTTTCAACCAATTGATTAATTCAGAATCAACCTGATCTGCATTCGTCAATTTTACGCGATGCGTACACATAGTGCCAAATGGGCCTGAATTTTCAAGACGATCTGTAATGGGTTTCCCTTTTAATTTCAATCCCAAATCTACTCTTGTTTTGCTTGCTGCTTTGATGACTGCAAACTTTTTTTTCCGGTCCAGACTCACTTCCGTTTTTTTAGGTGTTATTTTCACATCATCCCCAAAATCACTTATGGATTGAATGATTTTTTCATAAATCTTAAAGAGATCATCCTTCTCCCTGTATTGTTCTGTTACAAGGTCAGAGGGCGCTTTATCCGCTTGTTTTGAAAGCGCCACGATGGTATTGGCAAAACCATGGGTAACATTATGATCAGACTTGAGAAAATTTACCGCTTCGGAATGCTTTTCAAAATTTTTGTTTTTTAATATGGATTTCCATTCTTCCAAAGATTTACCGGTTTTCTCCGGCATATTGTCGATCATCGTTTGCAGTGCTTTATCCATGGCTATGGGGTTTTAATCTTCAAGATAGGAAATTAAAGCCTTCAATGTCTTTTCATTGGCGGGAATAAAAAACTTAATGAGTTTTAAGTATTTGGGATTGTTTCGGTATCCAATGCCAAAAGACCGGACCTTTGTTTTCCCCTCCGACAGCTCATTAAAGTAAATGATATTGTAAAAGTTTTTGGCTTCCTTTTTCATGAATTCGGGGAAATTGTTGGTTATTTCCGCCTGCAGGGTAATAAGCCGGTAGGGCACGTAATTGATGATGTGCGTGACTATGGTAGTGCTATCTCCAATTTGTCCATTGGGATTGTAATTCGTCTTAATGGTACCCCCGATTTTAAAATCGATTTCTGCCAGAGGCACGCTCCAGCTCTCCCAACCCTTTTTAGTGGTATATGCCTCCCATACTTTAGCGATGGGCGCATTGATGGTCAAATCCTGAATCAGCACCAATTCACCCGGATAGCTCGAATCGATGCTTGAATAAATTCTTTTTTCGACTTCCTGCGACAGGGCAAAAAGGCAAAAGACAAAAACGAAGATTAATGTGAGTAGCGGTTTTTTCATGCGGGTTTTTTAGCTAACGATTAGCTAAAGTATCAAAATCATTACATTTGGTTTGGTAGACGTGCTTTTAGAAGGAATAGTCACAGGTTAGAGCATGCTTACCTAACAGCAGTCAGAGACATTAGCATGTTTAGAGCCTTGTTTTTTTAATTTAAACTTGATATAGTATTCTACGTAATTATCGTTTTCATCTATTTCTATATTACTTTTTTTAATTAGTACCAGATTACTATCAGAAATTTGCTCAATTCGCAAATAATCTTGTGGACTTAGTCCTGAATCAAGCACAATCAAATTACCGGTTTTTTCAAGAAGATATTGACCTTGTTGAATTGTGTCTTTTCCCTCAAAAAATATATAATCATTCTTACTAAATGAAATTGAAATTTCGTTATTCAGGAGTCCTTTTTTTGTGATCATTTTCTCTCTAGTATAATTTCTATTGATCAGATATGATTCAGTGGAGTCTTTAAATAAATCCTCCAACCCTGTCCATAAGTCTATGATTTCTGTAGAATTCCAATTACCAATAGTTAATTTTTTCATTTGTTCTAATTTCTTCTTGGAAATAGATCTTTGTTTTATTAAGACCGGATAATTGAGTTCGGAATTATAATATTGTTTTAGAAAAATTTTATCTGTATTGCTTTTAATTATGTGAAATACATTGAATTTAGATTGGGCAAATGTGATGGGGATGAATTGAATTCTTTTATAACGACACAAACTAAAGTACTCAGTATTTCCAAATGCGACACATTTTTTTAAAAGCGGAAAATCTGGATACCCTGAATATTTTGTAAAAAGAACGTCGAAGGTATCATCATCTTGAACTAAAATCCAATAATTATCAATCAATTCTTGCAGAGCGAGATTCGAATTATTATTCAAATCAATAGGAATCATTTTGACTACAAAATTATCAATTTTGATAGATAGGCTGTCCGGATTAAAATTTTGAATGGTTGCAAGATAGCTCTTTGAGTTTGGCTCAAATTGAATTTCAAATTTATGTTTGTCAACAAATGAAATTGATTGAATAAAAGTAGAATCAAAGCACAAGTATCCAATAGTAAAGGAATCCTCCGAGAATTCAAGGATAAATCCATTTAGATCTGGAACTGGACCATTTTGTTGATGTTGTACTTCAACTGCGATCCATGCTCCTCTCAATAAAGTATCCGATTTTTTACAGGAAGAAAAAAATAAGATAATTAATAAAGCAGGAAATAATTTTTCTAACATTCTAAACTAGGCACAATGCTTTGGCTAAAATAAGTAATCGATTTGGTGAATATGGTAATAATGTTAATTGATGCTGGGAGTTTTACATTCTGAACTGGCCATTAACATGAAAAATCAATCATTAATTACTTTTTTATTATCCTTCCTCTTTTAACATTTCCTTCGCTTCCAACTTCGTAGATATAAAGTCCTGGAGGAAGTTCCGAAAGCGAAATGGCAGACATATCAGATTTAAGTATTTGCCTAAACTGAAGGATTCCATTAAGGTCGTAGAGACAAAATAACACGTCCTCAATAATAGAATCTATTTCAATTATTAAATTATCGCTGGAGGGGTTGGGGTAAACTTTTAGATTATTAAATGATATATTTTGGTCTTGATCTAAAGAGTTAATATTCCCGTTGCTGTCAGTCCTAACAAGCCACATTGATTGGCCAGGTGGTGGAGTAGTATCAGAATCATTGGCATCACCTACGAAATAGATTAGACCGTCAAAGATTTGAAAATCAAATAACGAGTGCGTTTCACGTATTGTGACATTATTGTAAAAGTTATATCCTTTGAACCAAATACTATCTCCTTGTGAGGACAGTTTTTGAAGATACCCATACTTCCCTGCCGTATCGGGGTCAAAAAGAAAATCCACCACATTTCCTCCAACCAAAATATCTCCATTTGAAGTTTCGCTAATGGCATTTGAAGAATTACTGCCATTAAACATCGTGTCAATAGTATACTCCCATACCTGATTTAGGTTGCTATCCAGTTTTTCAACATAGCTTTTAAAAGCCTGACTTGGCCAGTTTCCATTACTTGCAGCTGAGGCACATGCCAATCCGCCATCCTGTGTTTTAACGATGTCCCAGACACCAATTCGATCGTTGGAACTTGATATATATTCATCTAGTACGTTGCCCTGATAGTCAATCATCAAAACCCAATTATTTCCATTCGCTCCTGGAAAATTCTTAACTGAGCCTAAAGCAATACGGTTCGAATCGTAATGGCAAATCCCTCTTGCCTCTTCTTGCACTCCAGCTACTCCAATTTGTTTATGGAGAACAACATTCCCCAATGAATCAAATACCATATATAAAATATCAGTATCAATAGGGTTGCTAATATTAAATGCGCCGCAAATAGCAATATTACCGTTTTCCAACAGGACTCCATTGCGCATAAAGTAAAAGACATTTGATGATGAGTCTTGATATTCTGTTGTCCAAAGTACTTGATTGTTTTGATTACGTTTTTGAATAAATACTCCTTGGTTTGTGGTATTGCCTAAACTGTCTTTTTTAAAATCTCCAAGGATGAACTTGTTTCCTTCCGAATTAATCAAGAGCTTCTCGCCTTCATATACACGTAAAGTATCTCCGACCTGATAATATGATAGTATCTGACCGCTCAGATCATAAGTTGTAAGAAATGCAGATGGAGCAAATTGATTGTTACCAATATCAATGCAAGTTGTTCCGGCAATGTGTATGGTGTCATTTTGAATTTGAATGGAGTTACCTAAAGCACACAAATTTCCAAAATGCTCCACGATATTGAATTGAGCATGGGCAATCGCTGAATAAAAAATAAGTGCTATGGTAAATGAGGGTTTCATTTAATATAAAGGGTTGCTTGTCGACTCTAAAAAAAGTGGTGTCTTAATAATAATTTAAGGTTTTTTTCAATTCTTGTTGATATCTTATGTTATCAGTCATCCCATTGTGCCCCTGTCCTTTTAAAGTGATAAGATTTATTTTATCATGAAATTCTTCCTTCAGCTTTATTGAAGACCCGTAATTGATAACACGGTCTTTATCTCCATGAAAAATCGTAATCGGCATTTCACAGTTCTTTAAATAGGTATTGGTTGCGAATTTATATTTTAAAAAGAAGCTTGGTATGAATGGAAATCTTTGGCGCATCATATCCGTCAAACTATAATATGGCGCTTGTAAAATTAGTTGAGCCGGATTGTTATTCGATGCCAATTTTGAAGCAAGACCTGTTCCGATTGAGTATCCTAAAATTATCATATCCTCTTCCTGATATGTTTTCTTCAACTCATCATAAATCATTTGATTGTCTGCAAATAGTTGAGCCTGGCTGCTTATTTTACCTTCACTTTTCCCGTAACCCCTGTAGTCAAGAATGAAAATATCATAGTTTAAAGCGGTATAAGTCTTTGCAACATTTCCCCATGAGGCCAGTGAGCCGGCATTTCCGTGCAGATAAAAGATTAAACCACGAGAACTGTCGGATCTGAATAATAAACCATTTAGTGCATTCCCATCCGAATTTTGAAACTTCAGTTCTTCAAAGTCTTCGGCAAAGTTGAATTGATAATTTTCATCCAGTTTTTGCGGAAAGAATATCAGATTTTCCTGAAAGAAGTAAAGTCCGGCACATAAAATGATGTAAAGCCCCGCAATTACTGTTACTATTTTGATTAGCTTTTTAATCATTCTTTGTTCAAGCTATTTCAAATGATACGAGGACCCATGTAAGATGGCGTAGCCAAGCTCAGGAGACTATGCATTTTACACTTTGTTGTAGAGCCTTATTTATTTCTTCAGTACTGAAAATTTCTCTAGCGATGTCTTTAGCCCAGGTTTGATAGGTAAGCTTTGATGGATGCACTCCATCGCTAAAAAAATCTTCCTTTTTTTTCCTCAATTGAAACTTTTCTATCCATTCTCTTAGGGTGATTTTATCCCCGAAGTAAAAAGCATTTTCGTGACCTGTTACTACTTCTTTCAGTTCTTCTCCTAAAATTTCGACTAGATTTCCAACAGTAAATTTGATAAGTGAGGTGAAAGCTGGAAATTCCTTTATCGGGGGCATGTTGCAGAAAATAATAAGAGCTTCAGGAAATTTTGCTTTAATCGACTTTATTAGTGTATCAATTTCCTTTTTCCATTTTGTAGGTCGATTCAATTTAAAGGCATCATTGCCCCCTAATCCAACAATTATTAAGTCCGCTTTACGCTCATATATTTTGGGAATTATTTTATTCTCTACTCTTTTAGCTGTGTAACCGCTACGTGCATATACTTTCCAATCAACGTTGAAATCAAATAATTTGGAGATTTCCTTGGCAAAAGTTCCTGTGAATCCTTCTTCATGGGTCTCAACACCAACTCCTGCAATTGTACTTTCACCTATGGATATAATTTTTAATGGTCTTTCATTTTGCCCCTTAATGTAGCAACGTCCTTCAATTCCTTTTGCCTCAGGTAATTTGGGTACACTTGCTCTAATTCTCTTCCCTTGAAAATACATTATAGGAAGAAGTGGTATAGAAATTAATGCTCCTGATAAATATCTTAAATTCATTGTTTTTTAAAGGTCCACAACGATCTGGCAATGAGCAGTAGAGTCCCGTAGGGTACTATTACTTATAGGTTTTGTAAGGCTTCGTGTTTTATTAATTTCAGTTTTAAATCTTTTCCTAATCTTTTAATTAGTTCTATATTTTCTGTTGTAAGGTTTGTTCTGAATGTATTTCCGAGGAATTTGTAGAGGTGACGGACTTTGAGATTCTTTTTAATACTCCTTTCTAAAAATGTTCGTAATCCATCTCGACCTTTTGGTTCAAGGTTTTTTCTAACTTTCTCAAAATCAATACTGATCTTTTCCTCATCCACAAGTTGTTTGTTCCATTCTGAGATGGTTGTTTCAATTTTATTCCAAAGTGTGGAGACATTGCCAGAGGAAGAAATATCAATTCCAAAAATAAATTCTTCCAATGAGTTAACACCTATATTATCTACTTTAAATGCAATCTTAGAATTAGTATTCGTCCTCAATTCTGCGACTCCCTTTTCAATTTGTGGCAATCCATTTTTATCCACAACCGCAATATATTCTTTGGTCCTGGCCATCGGAAATGAAGAAAGAAAATCTTTTAAAACTGAGTTTATATTTGAAGTATGAAACGGTTGGATGAAAACATCTCTGAAAATCTGTTCAAAAAATAACTTGTCTGTAGGCCCTTCAACAAATAGAATCTTGTTTGGCAACTCAAAGACATTGAGACCTAATTCTGATAAAATTCGTTTCTCTACTAATCCATCATTCAAATTGTTTTGTGCCTGCTTGTAAAGAGTTGATGGTTCGCCTTTTTCTCTTAAAACAAAGTATGTATCAACCAAGTCAGGAAATTTCTGCAATTCAGAATACATTACGGGAGAATGTGTTGTTATGACTAGTTTGACATGATTTCTTAGTATTTCGTCATTACCTATTGCGGAAGTAAGTGCGTCAATAATTTTCTTCTTTCTATTGATATGAAGCCCTGCCTCAAGTTCATCCACTATAATTACAGAAAGCCAATCTTTTTTGGTTCTGTGTTTTTCTTTCAAAATACCGAGGAGGTAAAGTATACATTCTTTTTTTGCTCCTGTTGGCAAACTATTCGAAATGAATCTTCCTTCAGTGAACTTCTCTTCAAATTTTCCAGATTCAACATCTTGAATTATTCTATCTTCTTCTTCTGGGTAGTATTTTAGAATATTTTCAAAATACTCGTTCTGTCCACGCTTACCCTTAATCTTGTTTATTTCTTCCGTATAAGATTGACCAATGAACTTTACAAATAAATCATTGAGTGTATTGTCTGAGTTTAGATAAATTAGGTCGAAATGCTCAAGAGTATTTTTTTCAATGCTTGTAGAATAGCCAGATTTATTCAGTGAAACGATTGACTTTCCAATTATTCCTGAATATCTTTCTGAAACTCTCTGAACAATAGTTGTGATTGAGCCATACCTTTTGTTATAAGAGAGCATCTCGTCTACTTGATACCTTTCAGGAAATCCAATATCAGACTTTTTAGGGTGTAGTCCTTTTTTCACAATGTCCGTAAAGATCATCTCTTCAAAAGTTGTCTGAATAAGTGGTCTTGAACTTAATAAGATAGGTATGAAGAAGCTACTCTCTTTTTTAAGTTTAGTTGACTTTGATATATACATACCTAATCCGAACATAATTGCATCAATTAAATTTGATTTTCCTTCTCCATTTGGTCCTGCAATTACAGTAATTGGCTTCTTAATTTCAATTTGAACCCCATCAGTGCCAAAATGGGATTTGATGTTTTTAATTTCTGATGATATGGTATATAATTTATTTTCCATGTATTTCATTTTCAGTTGTACGTTGGTCTTTTTTCAAATACGTCACAAAACCCAATTAAAATGAGTATGCCCGACAGTCCGGTCAGGCAGGCGACCCATTCCCTACAAGCAACAAAGTATCTTGTTTCCATTGTCCATATATTGAGCTTAGTTCACATATTCATTTTAGTCTTTGTTGTTCGGTCGTTTAGTTTATTAAGTTAAAAATACTTTGAAGAATGTTGTTCTGAACAAATGGTAAGTGTTCTTCATACAAGGTTGCAGCCCGAATGTTGGTCAGTTTTCCAGTGTTCGGAGGAATTGAGATTGAGTATTCATCCTGAAACACCCATTCTACAGGGAGCTCGAAATTGATTCTTGTTTGAGCTAAGTTGATTTTCTTTTTAAGCAATGATAACATAAGGGGTTCTGTGACAAAACCGATTCCTTTGATTCTTACATCGAGTGATCCCGGTCTGTTTGCTTTGAGATAAATAATGTCACCTACTTTAATTGTTGAAATAAGGGTATAAAGATCTTCTGCATCAACAATATCCCATCCGATTAAGTAGTGATTATTTTGAAAGAGAGATTGTTGTATTTCGTGCCCATCCCAATTTGATCCAGCTCCAAAAATTGCCATTTCGTTTTATTTAGTCATTAAGGTTTGAAGGCTTTCTATTTTTGTTTGCAGTTCATCAAACGTAATAATCTCCACATCCCTCGAATTGCTTCTCAGAAGCTCAAAAGAGTATTTTTGATTGTCATCGAGTTTGGATACCTGACCGATCAATATAACACATTTTGAGTTGAATGTCTCAAAATCAGCTTTACTCTTAACTTTAGTTTGGTAAAATTCTTTCTGAAAATTGTCCCTTTGATTGAGCACTTGAACGAGGCATCCGGTTAAATCTTTGGATGCAGAGAAAACATCTTCTCCTCTATAAGGTTTGTTCTCAAGAACGTTGGTTAGATGAGTTTTGATTTCAAGGAAAGAAACATTGTCACTTAGGCTGTTTTTGATAAGAAAGTCGTTAAACTTTCCGTTCCTGTTGTCGATGTTCTTTCCTCCAACATATGCTTCCTCTTTATACAAAATAACAGGCTGAGCAAATATTGACGAAAAAATCCAACTATTCGTTTTTAAGAATTCCTGCCACTTTTTTTCGAGAGACTCGCTATCTGTAGTCAAGTCCATATGATCTTTATACTTTTGAAGAACCTCGTTAATATACTTGCTGTCAACAATTTCTTTTGTTTTTGCAAGTGATTCCTGAGTTAGAAAATCGGTTGTTAGGGATAGTTTATCAAATAACTCAAGAATGGCTTCTTTATCCGATTTTGAAAATTCATCAATGGAATGACCCCAAGAAGACAGAGATGTTGCAAGAGTATTAGCGATGTATGAAGCTTCGGGTTTATCTACCTCTTTTGGGAAAAGCATGTAAAGAACGTTATCTAATACGCCATTTACTTCATTTTTATTCTTCTTGAAAATTACGTCAAATGAATCGTGAATTAACTGTAGACTAGATTCGGATAGAAGGAGTTTTTTGTTAGTAAGGTCAAGTTCTGTCTTACCTCCTTTTTGGATAATTACTTCATCAATATCGTAGTTGTCGTTTATATGATATGAGAACGGATTCAATTTTTTAGTAAATCCATAACCATACGAAACTGATTTAATCGTTCCGACAGGTAGTTTTCCTTTAAATCCGTAGTATGAGAATTTTTTAATTGTTCGATACTTGTCCCCTCCTTCATATCCACGAGGAAAGTGAATCAATATGTCCTTCTTTTTGAATTCAACCTTTGATATCTGTTCAATTCCAAATTCCTTGTCAATGTAGAAGTAGATTTTCTGATTGACAGTTTCCTTTTTTAGAATTTCTCCTCTTTGCTTTTCCATTGGTAGTCCTTTTTTGCGGTTAGGTTATGCCTCACAACATCTATATAAAGGGCATAAACCAATTAAAATCAGTTACAAACGATTAATTCCAGATAAATTTAATAAAAAAGATGATGGTTTATTTTCAATTTTATTTAATCGATTGTCGAATTTAAAAATAATGTCAAAATTGCCGGAACGAGGGTATTTTAAACTTTAGGCTAAGCATCGTGTTATTTAGATATGAGTACGTATAAAATACAAGTGGTGGAGATTAAGGAAAGAACGCATGATACCTATTCCTTTGTCACCACCAAACCCAAAGATTATCAATTCAAACCCGGACAAGCCACCGAAATGTCCATTCTAAAGGAAGGCTGGGAAGATGAAAAACGGCCATTTACCTTTACCTCTTTGCCAGATGCTGAGCATTTGGAATTTACCATTAAAACCTACCCTTCGCATGAGGGCATGACCAATGAACTCTTAAAAGTCAAAACGGGAGATGCTTTAGAAATCGGCGATGCCTGGGGCGCCATAGAATTTAAGGGAAAAGGGGTATTCATTGCCGGTGGGGCAGGTGTTACGCCTTTTATTGCCATTTTAAGACATCTGAGAAGTGAAGATAAACTCGCCGGAAATAAATTAATTTTCGCCAATAAAAGTCCGGATGATATTATTCTGGAAGATGAATTCAATACTTTGTTGGGCGATCAATTTATCAATGTTTTGGATGATAAAGGAAATACCGATTATCACGAAGGACGAATCGATAAGGAATTTTTGAAAGAGCAGATTTCAGATTTTGACCAGCATTTCTATGTCTGCGGCCCTGAAAAATTTAATGAAGCGATGATTGGATATCTCAAGGAATTGGGTGCGAATGCCGATGCTGTTGTGTTTGAGGAATAGGGAAAAGTTAAGAGTTAAGGGTTAAAAGTTAATGGTTAATGGTTAAGAGTTAATGGTTGATAGACTATGGTCTACGTTCTATTGACTATGGTCAGATGTTAATGGTTAATTGTTTACTCTGGATTCGTATTGTTTACTGTTTATTCTTTATTACTCGAAGCGTAAGTTGATTTGTTGGACAATTTGATCAACAAGTTTGTCTTTATCAAAACGCTCGGCCAGATTTAAAGCATTGGATTTATAGGTATTTTTCATATCGGGGTCTACGGAAATGCTTTGAATGGAATTTAATAAGGCCCGTGGATCTTTTACATCCCAGAAAACCCCGGCTTTTTCTTTTAAAATCAGTTCTTCAATCCAGCCTTTGACATTGATCACCGTGATGCATCCGGCAGCGAGGCCATCAAAAAACTTATTGGGCGATCCCGTGCCCAAAAGCGGATATTGAGCATAACAAACAAAATTAAAATCGCTTTTCGCCAGTAATTCGGCTACTTTTTCTTTATTTCCATAATTGACAAAGCGCACATTGCCTGGTGCTGAATTTTTTATTTTTTCTTCCTCTTTGCCCGCGATCATAAGATAAAATTGAATTTGAGGAAATTGCTTTTCCGCTACCTTAGCCAGCTCTACCATTTGAATCAGATCATTGGCAATTCCGGCCGTGCCAACATAAGTACAAATGATTTCCCCCTGCTTCCGATGAGGTAATTCGTAATTTGTATTTTGAAATTGCTGTTTAGAATCTGCTACACTATCCGTAGAAGATAAATAATTCGCTTGATATTCTGTTTTGAAAAGTGAAAGGTCCGAAAAATTCTCCACTACAATATTCGCCGTATAGAACCATTTTTGATAAATACGAAATTGTATATCTTTTGAAAGAGAAATGATAAGGTCGGCTTTTTTATAAATCTTTTTTTCAAGCTTTCGGCTATAAAACTTTAGCATAAGATTTCTGAGTATTCCCATTTCAATGGGCACATCGGGCCAGAGATCCCCCACCTCAAATACAAAAGGTTTTTTTATGCGAAGGGCAAGCCAACCACTACTCAGCGGCACCGAAATAGCATAAACCAGATCAAATTCATGCTTTTTTGCTTCTTTTCGCGCCAGATATAAAAATTTCACAAAGGCTTTGATCCTCTGCCAAAAGGACATGGAATTGGACCAGCTAACCGGCAAACGAATCACTTCAACAGCGCCCTTCGGTCTTTCTACTTCATATCCTTTCGTCTCCTCTCTTTTTAGC
Source organism: Cytophagales bacterium (assembly GCA_965267555.1). Taxonomy (GTDB): domain Bacteria; phylum Bacteroidota; class Bacteroidia; order Cytophagales; family CCMP332; genus CCMP332. Next base: position 563,967 of record OZ254083.1, read on the forward strand.
TGCCGAAGTTTTAACGAAGACAGTCCCCCGTCTTCAAATTCCGAACTCCGTCTTCCGTCTTCAAATCTCGTCTCCCGCCCCTCGTCCTCGTCTTCCGTCTTCCGTCTTTTTAACTGCCGAAGTTTTAACGAAGACAGTCGCTCTTCATACTTCACACTACCGACTTCATTATCCCCACTTGCCGCCCCAGTCACAAGGATCACCTCATGACCAGCTTTTTGCAAAGCTCTCGTCACATACCAGGATCGTATGCCTCCGCCTTCTTCGGGTGTTCTGTAAAACTGGTGGATAAAAAAAATCCTCATAACTCAATTCAAAGATAAAGCCATGAGGATTACAATGAGCAAATAATATCTCTAAGCGCTGTAATTTTTAGAAAAGAAGATCAAATTGTCAACCATTTTTTGTGACGGTGAAAGGTCTATCTTCTTAATTTCATTTTTAATAAAGGTAAAATCCGAAAGGTCGTTTTTTAACGCTTCATCTAAACTCAACGAAATTTCAATCTGTTCATTCTCTTCAGAATTCGTTTCGCCATAGACATATTTAATTAAATCATCTTGGGTAATTGTTTTGATCATAGGCTATATTGTGTTGTTTCAGCTTTTTTCTGAGATTAATTAATGCATATCTCATTCTGCCCAGAGCAGTATTTATGCTGACATCAGTAGCCTCTGCAATTTCCTTGAAACTCATATCGGTAAAGTGTCGCATAATTAATACTTCCCTCTGTGCTTTAGGTAACGTCTTAATTAGCTCTCTTATTTTCTTATGGGTCTCTTTATTTATTCGATTCGACTCGATCGAGTCTTCGGCAAAGGCCAAAGAATTGAAAATATTGCCTCCATCCTCTGTAATGATGGTTGGATTGCGCTTTTGCTTTCTAAAATAATCAATTGCAAGATTATGGCTAATACGCAATAACCAGGGTAAAAATTTGCCCTCTTCATTGTATTTTCCATTCTTGATGGTTTTGACGACCTTGATAAATACGTCCTGAGACAGATCTTCTGCTACGTAGCGATCTTTTACAATAAGAAAAATGGTGGTATAAACCCTGTTCTTGTGTTTCTCTAGTAATATCTTAAAAGCCTCTTCATCACCGTTCTTATAAAGCGAAAGGAGTTGTGAATCTTCTATTTGATAGTTTTTCATCTCGTATGTCACAAATTGGTAACGTAGAGCTTTATATCATAGAGTGTTTTTAGGGTTAAAATTTTTAGAACAAATTCAAAGGTGATTAAACAAAATGACAATGTCAAGTATTTATTTTTTGTTCATTTGCGAAATTAAGATCGAATTTAGCCTAAATCTTACATGCCGGAAACCGTAATTACAAAGAAAAAAACACTGGAAAAGCTTGATCCTAAGGACTTTATCATAATAAAAGGGGCCAATGTCAATAATCTCAAATCCCTGGATGTGGCCATTCCCAGAAATAAACTAATTGTTATCACGGGGGTATCGGGTTCCGGAAAGTCTTCTTTGGCTTTTGATACGCTCTTTGCCGAAGGACAGCGTATGTACGTTGAAAGCCTTTCTTCCTATGCCAGGCAGTTTTTAGGCCGTATGGAAAAACCAGAGGTGGACTATATCAAAGGTGTAGCCCCTGCCATTGCCATAGAGCAAAAGGTGAGCACCAAAAATCCAAGATCCACGATTGGCACCAGTACGGAAATTTACGATTATATGAAATTGCTCTTCGCGAGAATAGGGAAAACCTTTTCCCCGATTTCCGGTGAAATCGTCGAAAAACACAATGTGGAAGATGTTGTGGAATTTATCAGATCCAGGAATGAAGACGAGCGATTTGTCATTACAACGGCTTTGATCAAGCGCAAAGGCAGAACAATCGCCGATGAGCTCAAAATACTCTTGTCCAAAGGCTATACCAGGGTTCGCTTAAAAGAAAAGGAGATATCCTTTATCGAGGACATGATCGAAAAAGGTGAAAAGCCCAAACACGAAGATGTCGAAATTATTATCGACAGGGATGCGGTAAAAAAGGATGATGAAGATTTTCTATTTCGCCTGACGGATTCCATTCAAACGGCATTTTTCGAAGGAGAGGGCCGCTGTTTTATTGTAATCGATGATCAGAAACACGAGTTCAGCGAATCTTTTGAAGCCGACGGAATGGTCTTTGAGGAGCCAAGTGTAAATTTCTTTTCCTTTAACAATCCCTACGGAGCCTGTAGAAAGTGCGAAGGATTTGGCAAAGTATTGGGGATTGATCCTGACCTGGTGATTCCGGATCACTCCCTATCCGTATTTGAAGGCGCCGTGGCACCCTGGAAGGGAGAGACATTAAAAAAATGGAAAGACAATTTTGTAATTGCTGCCGTAGAAAAATGTGATTTTCCGGCGCACAGAGCCTATGGTGATTTAAGCGAAGAAGAAAAGAACCTGCTTTGGGAAGGTGGAGAGGGGATAAAAGGCATTAATTACTTTTTTAAATTTATTGAGTCCAAGCTACATAAAATACAGTACCGTGTTTTATTGTCGCGATACAGGGGGAGAATGGAATGCCCGGATTGCAGGGGCACGAGGCTGAGAAAGGATGCTTCCTATGTCAAAATAAATGACAAGTCCATTACCGATCTGGTATTGATGTCTGTACTGGATTTAAATGCATTTTTTGATAAAATAAAACTAAATGACAACGAAAAGTCCATTGCAGAACGGCTTTTAAAGGAAATTCAGTATCGCCTGAAATACCTCAAACAGGTAGGCTTGGAGTATTTGACCCTGAATCGACTGACCTCAACGCTTTCCGGTGGGGAATTTCAAAGAATAAAACTCGCGACCTCTCTGGGCAGTGCTTTGGTGGGATCCATGTATATTTTGGATGAGCCCAGCATAGGTTTACATCCGCGCGATACCAAGAGGCTTATCAATATTCTCAAACATTTGCGCGACCTGGGCAACTCGGTAATCGTGGTAGAACATGAAGAGGAAATTATGCGAGCTGCCGATCAAATCATTGATATCGGCCCTGATGCGGGGGCCTTGGGAGGGGAATTGGTTTTTCAAGGTGCATTTGAAGCCATGAAAAAAGGCGAAAAAACCCATACCACCAGATTTCTTTTAGGAGAGGAAAAGCTTCCCTTAAATAACAAGCCGCGTAAGTGGAAAAATAAAATTAGTATAAAAGGAGCCAGGAAACACAATCTGAGAAATATTGAAGTGGATATTCCATTAAATGTGCTGACGGTGGTAAGTGGCGTTAGCGGAAGTGGAAAAAGCACCTTGATTTCGGATATTATTTATCCCCAATTGGGTAGAATGATCGATGGCATTTTACCAGGCAGTGGTGAAAATTCAATGATTTCCGGAGACTGGAAAAAAATAGGGCAGGTGGAATTTGTGGATCAAAATCCGATTGGCAAATCATCGCGATCAAATCCGGTGACCTATATAAAAGCCTACGATGCCATCAGAAATTTATACGCCGATCAGCAATTGGCTAAAGCAAGGGGTTATAAACCCGCCTATTTTTCGTTCAATGTGGACGGGGGAAGATGCGAAGAATGCCAGGGTGAAGGCACTTTAAAAATTGAAATGCAGTTTATGGCCGATATTGTATTAAAATGCGATAACTGTAAGGGCAAACGTTTTAAAAGCGATGTTTTGGAAGTGGAGTACAATGGCAAGAGCATTTCCGATATTTTGGATTTGACAGTAGATGAAGCGCTGGAATTTTTTGAGAAGGAAAAATCAATTATAAATAAGCTCAAGCCTTTGGAGGAAGTGGGTTTGGGTTATGTGACCCTTGGTCAGTCTTCCAATACCCTCAGTGGAGGAGAGGCTCAAAGGGTAAAGCTGGCATCATTTCTAAGCAAATCGCATAGTGCCAATAAAATCCTATTCATCTTCGATGAACCGACCACGGGTTTGCATTTTCACGATATACAAAAACTTTTAAAATCCCTGCAGGCGCTAATTAATCAGGGTCATACCGTATTATTGATCGAACACAATCTGGATGTCATACAGTCGGCCGACTGGATTATTGATCTCGGCCCGGAAGGAGGCGATCATGGCGGAAAGGTCATCTTTAGTGGAACACCGGAAGAATTAGTCAAAAGCAATTCGGGCTATACCGCTTCTTTTTTAAAGGAAAAATATCAACAGGAGTATGTCTAAACTCGTAATCGATAGGGGGAATTCAAGGATTAAGGCCGCTATTGTAAAAAATGGCAGTGCGGATATTTCCAATGCAGAGATATTTTTAAATCTGAACGAATTAAAGGAATTCATCCTTCAGGCGGGCCCCATCGAGCAAAGCATTTTTTCGGATGTCCAAAAAGACAGTAAGGAATTGGAAGAATTGCTATATGAAAATGGCCTGAATTTTATCCGTTGTAATTATCTGCTCAAATTGCCATTTAAACTGGATTATCATACACCACAGAGTTTAGGGGATGACAGATTAGCTGCAGTGGCAGCCGCCCATAAATTGTATCCCGGTAAAAATGCATTGGTAATCGATATAGGAACCTGTATTACCTATGATTTTATAGATGCGCAATCGCTTTATCATGGCGGTGCTATAAGTCCCGGCTTAAAAATGCGATTTCAGGCTTTGAATAAAATGACTGGAAATTTGCCTTACGTGGAATTTGAAAATGAAAAAATAAATTTTCCGGGCAAAAGCACCATTGATTCTATCAAAAATGGTGTATTGAAAGGCCTAATATTCGAAGCGCAGGCATTTATTGATGAATTAAACAATAAACATGGAGAATTAATCGTCCTAATTGGAGGCGGAGATAGAAATTACTTTGAATCTAATTTAAAAGGCAACATCTTTGCGCGCGAAAACTTAATACTGGAGGGATTAATCAGTATTCTATCATTTCATGATTCTCATTAACAGGCTTTTAGCCGTATTATTTTCATTGGTATTTATTCAGTCACTGATGGCGCAGGGCATCGGGAACTCTCCCTATTCGAGATATGGAATCGGTGATGTCTTGATGGAGGGCACCACGAGAAATCAGGGAATGGGCGGTGCCGGTGTGGGATTGCCCGACTACCGCTTTATCAATTTTCAGAATCCGGCGCTTTTGAGTTTTAACAAAGTTGTGGGATTTGAAGGAGGACTTCTATACCAATATAAATCAATGAGAACTTCCACCGAATCGCAACGTGCCGTAGGTGCTACACCTACTTATGGTATTTTTTCATTTCCAATTACAAAGCGATGGACGAGTTCACTGGGCATACGTCCCAGTTCAATTATCTCATTTCAAAGATTGTATTCGGAAACTGTGGTAGGCGATTCCTCAAATCAATTGCTTGTCAATGAAACGGGTAATGGAGGAATAAACACGGTATTTTTTGGAAATGGAATAGAGATACGAAAGAATTTAACCATAGGCGCAGAAGCTTCTTATGGATTTGGAAGGCGCGAAGTTGAAAGTAGATTCGGCTTAAATCAAATTGATCCCTTTTTTCAAAATGTACTTCTCAAGCGTGAAAATTACCGGGGTTTCGGATATAAACTCGGTGCTTTTTACAGTATAAACCTGGATTCCACAGGCCGTACGACATTGGGCATAGGCCTGACCTACAAATCCAATATTGATTATAACACAGATGTGTTTATTTCCGGGCAAACCCAGGCCCTTGGATTGGCATTAACCGAAGATACCTTTGTAACCGATAATTATATTACAAAAATACCGCAATCCTTCACCTTGGGAATAGGACTGAAACGAGCCAATGCATGGGGAGTTTCATTGGACATTAATTACACGCCATGGTCGCAGTTCGATTCAAATTTTAAAAACCCAAATGGCATTGATGTGTTGAATTACAGGTTAGGAATGGAATATATACCTAATTATCGTTCGGTCAGTAATATCTTTGCCCGGTCCATTTACAGACTGGGTGTGTATTATGATCCTTTTATGTTTGAACTGGATCAGGGCAGCTTTGATGAAATTGGTATGAATTTTGGAATGTCTATGCCAATAAACAAAATAAACTTTCTAAATATTGGTCTGACAGTAGGAAGAAGGGGAACTTTGGAAAATAATTTGATTTTAGAAAATTTTGCACGGATTTATTTTGGATTTACCATAAACGATCCGAATTGGTTTAGAAGATTTAAATTAGATTAAATAAAACAGATATAAGATGAAATTCACTAAGGTATTCATATTGATCTTTTTGGCAATATCTTACAGCTTGCATGCGCAGGTTCAATTGAATTGGCCCGAGGACAAAGCCAGGGCACAAACAGAATACACCCTGATGAATGATTTGATCAATTCTGATCAGGAAGCGCAGGCCCAAAAACACTGGAGCTGGTTGTATAAAAATGCGCCGGATTTGGATAATAAGTCCTATTCTCTCTACAAACAAGGAGAAAAGATATTTAACACCCTTGTCAAGGATACAGAGGATAAAGAACTACAAAAGGCCTATCAGGATTCTGCCCTTTTAAATCTTCAGGAAAGAATAGACAGAGGTGATGATAAAAAAGATGTAATGAACAGAATGGGCTATTTTCTTTTCCCTTATTGGATCAACCGCCCGGCCAAAAGAGCCGAGCTGCTCGATAAGTACAAGGAAATTCTCGATCTAAACGGCAACGATGCTTATTACATCAATGCCAAATATTATTTCAAAACGGCCTATTACAATGTGGAAACCGGAGCGAAATTGACCGATGAGCAAATCATTGAAGCCTATGATTTTGTCAATAATATTGTTGAATTCAACGTCAACAAAGGCGGTAAGAATCTTCAAAAATGGCAATCTGTCAAAAATGAAATTGACAATGATCTGGCCAAATTAGTGGATATAGATTGTCCCTTTATTGAGAAAAACTGGGTGCCAAAATTTAAAGCAAATCCCGAGGATCTTAAAATGGCCAAAAAAATATTTTCTGGTATGCTTACGGCAAAATGTACAGATAACCCTGTTTGGCTGGAGGCGGGAGAGCTTATCAATAAAAACGAACCCAATTTTGGTCTGGCTAAAAACCTGGGAAGAAGATTCCAGTCTGAAGGCGAATACGATAAGGCCATTTCATATTTTGAAAGAGCCGTAGAGATGGCAAATTCACCACAGGATAAAGGCGAAATTAACTATTACCTGGCATTGACTTATTATCAGAAAGGGTCAAAATCAACAGCCCGAAATTATGCCTTTAAAGCGATTCAGGCCGATCCCGGTCAGGCAAAAGATGCGTATTCACTGATTGGTGATTTGTATATGAACAGTTATAACGATTGCAAGGCCGATAACATCGTAGATTCAAGGGCCGTTTATATTGCGGCATACGACATGTACTCAAAAGCGGGCAATACGGTTAAGATGCAAAATGCCAAAGCGCAGTTTCCATCGATAGAAGAAATATTTACACAAGGCAAGAAAGAAGGCGACCAGGTAACCATTTCTTGTTGGATCAATGAAACAGTACAACTACAGAGAAGGCCGCAGTAATAAGGCAGTCAAATTTATTCAAATAGCAATAGCACATGCCGCGGTATGTGCTTTGCTGCTTTCATGCGGCGATCAGGATTTGAGTGAAAAAGATTTTCGCCCCTACGAAGGCCCCATTTCAATAATTGAAAACTTTGAACTCACATTTAGCGATTCGGCCAAAATAAAAGTCCGTTTGATGGCGAAGAAACAATTGGAATTTGGCAATGGGGACAGGATATTTCCCGAAGGAGTCTACATAGAATTTTACAATAAAGAAGAGGTATTGGAATCCACATTGCAAGCCGATAAGGGAAAACTGGATGGTGAATCAAAGATTTACACCGCCACGGGTGATGTAAAAGTTCACAACCTATTACAAAGCAAATCACTGTTTTCGGAAGAGCTGCATTGGGATCCGTCCAAAGAATTGATTTACACCGATAAGAATGTCATAATCATTCAGGACAATGAAAAAATTACCGGAACTGGCCTTGAAGCATCTCAGGATTTTGAAAACTATGAAATAGAAAATCCACGTGGAAGCATTTTGATCGATAACCCGGATGATGAAAAGGCAAATGAATAAGCGGGCTTTTATGAAAAATTCTCAAATTAATTTCGCGAAATCGTAACTTAGAAGCGTATTGGATTTACAGATTGTATTTTTAGTAGTTCTAATGCTGAGTTTTTCAGCTTTTTTCTCGGGTTATGAAATTGCCTTTGTTTCGGCCGATAAGCTTCATATTGAGCTTCAGGGTAGCCAGGGTAAATTTTCAGATCGGATTTTATCCAATTTTTTAAAGAAACCTTCCCGGTTTATCGCCACCCTTTTGGTGGGAAATACCATCGCCCTGGTCTTGTATGGCATTTTAATGACGCAGCTACTCGACCCCTGGTTGAGAAGCAATTTGCCGGTATATGCCAATAATGAGCTGATCTTACTATTGATCAATACGGTAATTTCCACGCTCATTGTTTTGGCCACGGCAGAATTTCTCCCAAAGAGCATTTTCATGATCAATCCGAACCGATTGATGGAAATTCTCGCCATTCCTGCTGTTATCTTTTATTATGTATTATCGCCACTTGTTTTTGTAATTGTCGGGATGTCGAAATTTTCAATCCGTACCATTTTGCGTTTGGATTACGAAGAAGACAAGCCTGTTTTTGGCTTGACTGATCTGAACAATTACATTTCAGAAATGTCAAAATCGGATGATGAAAATTCAGACGTAGATCCGATCATTTTTAATAATGCACTTGAATTCAAAACCCTCAAAGTGAGGGATTGTATGATTCCCCGCACGGAAATCAAGGCTATTGATATAGAAGATGGTGTAGAAGATTTAAAAGAGGTGTTTATCAATAGCGGGCATTCAAAAATCTTAATTTATAAAGATAGCATCGACAATATTTTAGGCTATACTCACTCTTCGGCATTGTATAAGAAACCCAAAGAGATGGATGATATTATCACCACGATTAATATCGTACCGGAAACAATGTTGGCCAATGACCTGATGGTACAGTTTATCAATGAAAATAAAAGCATAGCCCTGGTGGTTGACGAATTTGGAGGTACTTCGGGAATCGTTACCATCGAAGATGTTATGGAGGAAATTTTTGGTGATATAAAAGATGAACACGATACCGAAGAAATGATAGAAAAGGTGATTGATGATCAGAATTATCTTTTTAGTGCAAGACTGGAAGTGGATTATATTAATGAACAATACAACCTTAAAATGCCCGAAGGTGATTATGATACACTCGGGGGATTGATATTAAATGTCAACGAAGATATACCATCGATTAACGATGTGGTATCTGTTAATAATTATAAAATTACCGTGCTTACAATGGACAAAACCAGGATCGATACGGTAAGAGTAACTAAACTAAATGAAGACTGATCTTTTTTATCTTTTTAATAGTCTTTTGAAATCGTTCTAGAACTTATATTTTTGCGAGCCAATTAATCAGGGTAACATGGGAATTATCAATACATTAAGAGAGAAGATGGGCCGTTTTGTGGTCTTTGCAGTTGGTTTATCAATTCTGGCATTTGTCGCTGCCGACTTGTTGGGGCCTAATTCTTCCCTTTTGGGAGGAGGTCAGCAAACCGTAGGCGTAATTGCAGAACAGAAAGTATCTTATCCTGATTTTGTACAGGAGTTTGAAAGACTAAAAACCAATTATTCATTGGCCAACAACGAAAGCCCCGGATCTGAGATTCAGAATCAGTTGAGAGAGCAAACCTGGAATAACTTCCTGATAAAGTATGCTTTTCAAAAAGAATTTGAGGCCATTGGCCTTGAAGTAACCGATGAGGAAAAAATCGATATGGTGCAGGGTGTAAATATCCATCCCAGCATAATACAGTCATTCACCGATGAGACCGGTCAATTTGATAAATCCAGGGTGATCAATTTTTTACAAAATTTTGACCAGTTGGAACCTCAGATGCAATACAACTGGGCGCAGTTTGAGAAAAATCTCGGACCGGAAAGGATGCAAAACAAAATGAATTCACTTTTACAGAAATCGGTATTTGTGAACAAGTACGAAGCCCTTTCCACCCATATAAAAAGTGAAGCGAAGGTCAATGGAAGATTTCTTTATGTTCCCTATTTTTCAATTGCCGATTCAACGGTTGAAGTAAGCGATGCCATTTTGAAAGATATTCTGGAAGAACGCAAGGAAGAGTTTAAGAAAAGCGATAATTTTTCGATTGATTACATCACTTTCAAGGTGGAGCCAAGTGAAGAAGATTCCTTGTACTTTGTTGAGGAAATGACAAGGATTGCAAAAGATTTTGAATCCGTAAAAGATGATACCTCTTTCATCAAATTAAATTCTGACCTGTCGGAGCTTCCTACCTTATACCGTCCGGATCAATTACCGGCAGAGGTTGCATCCAGAATAAATACATTGGATTCAGGCGATGTATTTGGCCCGATCGCCAATGCAGGAAATCTTGAAGTGTATAAATTGATGGGAACTGTTTCGGATACTTCCGGTGAATACGCTCAGGCTAGTCATATTTTATTTAAAACCGATGATGGTGAGGCAGAAGCCAGATCAAAAGCGAGAGGGATATTAAGACAGCTTCAAAATGGTGCTGATTTTGCTGAAATGGCAAGAGAACACAGCGAAGGCCCAAGCGGCCCAAATGGCGGCGAATTGGGTTGGTTTGGCAGAGGTCAAATGGTAACTGAATTTGAGAATGCCGTATTTAATGCAAAAAAAGAGGGAGTCATCAATGATTTGATAAAAACCCAATTTGGTTTTCATATTATCAATGTAACCGCCACCGCTTCCAAAAAGAAATACCTGGTAGGTAAGATTACCAGACTGATTACACCCAGCGATGAAACAGCCAATGAGGTATTCAGAAAAGCCGATGTCTTTGCTGCTACGGCGAGTTCAGCAGAAGAATTTTCTTCTAAAGCCGAGGAAATGGGCTTGAGTGTGCAATCAGCTCGGAATATTGGAAAGAACGACAGGACCATCAATGCGCTCTCTAATATTAGAGAAGTAATTCGATGGGGATTTTCTGGTGCTTCCGCTGGTGATATTTCAGAGGTTTTTGAAACTGGCGATTTCTTTATGATCGCATTGCTAACAGAAATAAATGAAGAGGGCTATGCCGATCTTGAAGATGTGAGAGAAAGGTTAATGCCAATCGCTCTGAAAAAAGTGAAAGCCGATGAAATAATCAAACGTTTAAATGAATTAAACATCGACGATTTAGACGATGCCGCAGAATCGTATGGCAGCAGCGCCAGCGTTTATCAATTAAATGCTACCAGCTTTAATACCAATACCCTCACCGGTGCCGGTTTTGACCCCGCTGCGGTTGGATTGGCATTTGGAATGGAAGCAGGCGAAAAATCAGAGCCTTATCAGGGAGAGAATGGTGTATTGGTATTTGAAATCAACGATGTAATTCCGGCCGATCCCGCTGAGGATATCAAAAGCATTAAGCAAAATCAGGTTCAGCAAAGAATGGCATCAGTGCCAATTGAACTTACGGAAACGATAAAAGAAAAAGCGGAGATCGAAGATAATCGATTCCGCTTCTTTTAGACTTTATTAAAATATAAGAAATCTAAAGTCGATCTTATTCAAAAGAAAGGATCGACTTTTCTATTATATCACAGCATTCGTGCAATTGCTCTTCGCTAATTATTAATGGAGGAGCAAATCTTATTTTATTGCCATGTGTAGGCTTGGCCAGCAAGCCATTCTCCTTCATTTTCATGCACATGTTCCAGGCCAAATCACTGTCCTCTTCCCCTTCGACAACAATTGCATTTAAAAGCCCTTTACCGCGAACCAATTTAACAAGATCGGTTCTGGATATCAGATCATTCATTCGATCGCGGAATACATACCCAAGTTTTTTGGCATTTTCAGCCATTTTTTCATCGACAACAACCTGAAGGGAGGTTTGCGCAACCGCACATGCCAGTGGGTTTCCGCCAAATGTTGATCCGTGTTCTCCGGGGCCAATGGTTAACATCACTTCATCCGATGCCAAAACGGCTGATACGGGAAACACGCCTCCGGAAAGCGCTTTACCCAAAATGACTATATCCGGTTTTACACCCTCGTGGTCTGAAGCCAGCATTTTGCCTGTTCGGCCAATACCCGTTTGTACTTCATCGGCAATGAGGAGTACATTGTATTTTTTACAAATTTCATGGGCTTTTTTAAGATAGCCTTCATCGGGCACGACAACACCGGCTTCACCCTGAATAGGTTCTACCATAAAAGCACATACATTTGGGTCTTTCAAACGTTCTTCGAGCGCCTCCAGATCGTTGTAGGGGATGACATCATAACCCGGCATGTAAGGCCCAAAACCTTCATAACTTTTGGGATCATCCGAAGTGGAGATGGCCGCCAGGGTTCTTCCCCAGAAATTTCCATTTACAAATATGATCTGGGCTTTATTCTCGGGGATACCCTTTTTTTCATAGCCCCATTTTCTGGCGAGTTTATTGGCCGTTTCTCCACCTTCAACACCCGTATTCATCGGAAGTACGCGGTCATAGCCAAATAATTCGGTAATGTATTTTTCAAATGGGCCTAAGATATCATTGTGAAATGCACGAGATGTCAGTGTAAGCGTTCTCGCCTGGTTGACAAGTGTATCCACAATTTTTGGATGGCAATGTCCTTGATTTACCGCGCTGTAGGCCGAAAGAAAATCGTAATACTCATTTCCTTCCACATCCCATACTTTTACGCCTTCACCTCTGTGAAGCACAACCGGCAATGGATGATAATTAAAAGCGCCGTACTTGTGTTCCAGCTCTATCGCCTCTTTTGATGAGATTTTTGTGTCAATCATATTTTTACTTTTTCGTCGGTGGTAAATTACAATAATTCGTTCGTGAAAATGAAAGAAAATACAGAAACAGTTTGCTTTCATTTACATTTACTTATTCTATGTAAATTATTGTATTAAAGTTTCATTTTTTCGGATTTTTTACGACTTTTGCAAGCCCGAATTAAAAAAGCTATTAAAAATGGCAAGAGTTTGCGATATATCAGGAAAGAGACCCAAAGTTGGAAACAACGTTTCTCATTCCAATAACAAGGTTAAAAGAAAATTTTATCCGAATCTTCATAAGAAGAAATTTTATTATGAAGAAGAAGATAGATGGTTAACCCTAAAGGTGACTTCATCAGTTTTGAAGACCATCAATAAAAACGGTCTACACGCTGTAATCAAAGAAGCAAAAGAAAAAGGAACATTGAATACTAAAGCTGTTTAAAAAGAAAAACAATGGCTAAGAAAGGAAATAGAATTCAGGTGATATTAGAGTGTACAGAACACAAGGATAGCGGCAAGCCGGGTACGTCCAGGTATATCACAACAAAAAACAGAAAGAATACAACAGAAAGATTGGAGTTGAAGAAATTCAATCCAATTCTTAATAAATATACTGTTCACAAAGAAATTAAATAATCATGGCTAAGAAGACTGTAGCAACTCTAAGAACCGAGAAAACAAACCTTACTAAGATTATTCTAACAGAGAAATCTGAAAAAACAGGTGCTTATACTTTCAGAGAAGTAATTGTAGCAGCTGAGAATGTCAAAAAGTACGTAAACTAAATAAGGTTTTACAAAAATTTGAAAGTCCCTATCTTTTAGGGACTTTTTTTGTTTAAAGCGATATGGGAATTTTCGGATTTTTTTCCAAAGACAAAAAGGAAAAACTTGATAAAGGGCTGGAAAAGTCCAAAGAATCAATTGTCGGCAAACTCAGCCGTGCCGTGGCCGGGAAATCAAAAGTCGATGAGGATTTTCTGGATAATCTAGAGGAAATATTAATCAGTGCGGACGTCGGTGTGGGTACAACGGTAAAAATCATTGAAAGGCTGGAAAAGCGGGTGGCCAGAGATAAATTTATGAATACCGATGAGCTCAATGGTATTTTAAAAGAAGAAATATCGGCCCTTTTTGACCTTGGTGAAAAATCGAAGCCTGACTTTTATGAAAATCCCGAGCAAAAAATTCCCTTTGTGATGTTGATTGTAGGGGTCAATGGGGTTGGCAAAACGACAACCATTGGAAAATTGGCCAGTCAGCTTAAAAGTGAAGGAAAAAAAGTTGTAATCGGCGCTGCGGATACTTTCAGAGCAGCGGCAGTAGAGCAAATAAAAATGTGGGGAGCGCGCATCGATGTGCCTGTAATTTCACATGGAATGGGCAAAGATCCGGCTTCTGTTGCTTTTGACACTGTAAAAAGAGCTGTTGATGATAAGGCTGACATTGTCCTGATCGACACGGCAGGAAGGCTTCATAATAAAGTCAATTTGATGAATGAATTGGCTAAAATTAAAAGAGTAATTCAGAAATTTATTCCGGAAGCACCACAGGAAGTTCTTTTGGTCCTGGATGGCAGTACCGGCCAGAATGCTTTGAACCAGGCTCAGGAATTTACCAAAGCCACGCAAGTGACCGGGATTGCAATTACAAAACTCGATGGAACAGCTAAAGGCGGCGTTGTACTCGGCATTGCGGACCAAATGCAAATACCTTTGAGATATATCGGTGTTGGTGAGGGTGTTGAAGATCTACAGGTTTTTAATGCCTCGGAATATGTTGACTCGCTATTGGGTTAAATTTTATTAATTGAAAACTAAACTTAAAAATAACAAGGTCAATATCATCACATTAGGTTGCAGCAAGAACCTGGTTGACTCAGAGAATATTCTTACCCAATTGCGTGGAAACGGAATAGATGCACATCATGAGTCAAAAGAAGATGATTCTGAGATTGTTATTATCAATACCTGTGGGTTTATTGATAATGCCAAGCAAGAGTCGATAGACACAATTTTAAGATATGCGGATGCCAAAGCTCAGGGTGAGGTATCCAAGGTATTTGTAACCGGATGTTTGTCTCAACGCTACAGGGACGATCTCGAAAAGGAAATACCGGAAATCGATGCATTTTTTGGCACAATGGAATTGCCTTTGCTGCTCAATCGTTTTAATGCGGATTATAAACATGAGCTTATAGGCGAAAGACTTACTAGTACAGCCGGCCATTATGCGCATTTAAAAATATCTGAGGGTTGCGACCGGCCTTGTTCTTTTTGCGCCATACCCCTAATGCGCGGCAAGCACCGATCAGTACCAATTGAAGATTTGGTTTTACAAGCCAAAAACCTGGTAAAAAATGGGGCAAGAGAATTGCTTCTAATTGCTCAGGACTCAACCTATTATGGACTGGATCTGTATAAGAAACGAAATTTGGCAGAATTACTTACAAATCTGGGGGATGTGGAGGACCTGGACTGGATCAGATTGCACTATGCATTTCCAAGCGGCTTTCCTGAAGATGTACTTGAAACTATTGCCAAACACAAAAATATTTGTAATTACCTCGATATTCCACTTCAACATGCCTCTGATAATATGCTCAAAATCATGAGAAGGGGGATTACAGCTAAGAAAACTGATGAGTTAATTAAAAAATTCAGAGATACCATTCCCGACCTTAGCTTGAGAACCACCTTAATTTCAGGCCATCCCGGTGAAACGGAGACGGATCATCAGGAAATGCTTGAATTTGTCGAGAAACATAAATTTGATCGACTGGGAGTATTTACCTATTCGCATGAAGAAGATACCCATGCCGGCGATCACATGAATGATGATGTACCCGAAGAAATAAAAGAGGAACGAATGGCCGAAATAATGGAACTGCAAGAGGGTATCTCGGCGGAATTAAATAAAAAGAAAGTCGGTAAGTCATTTAAAACGATAATTGACCGAAAGGAAGGGGACTATTTTATTGGAAGAACAGAAGCCGACTCGCCCGAAGTAGATAATGAAGTATTAATTTTGGCACAAGATTCTTATTTAAAGACAGGCCATTTTTATGAAGTAAAAATAGAGGCCGCAGAATCCTTTGATCTTTATGGCAAGGCTATAAAAGCATGTTAGAATTTTTAGAATCTATAGCGTACAGAGATACCAATCAGTTTCCCAAACTATTTCTGGACTATATCGATCAAAAAAAAGAACTCAAAGAATTTTACAAATACGCTCCAAACATAGAAGGCTTCAAAAAAATTATGGAGGATAGAAAATCCTTCGAAACAAAAAAAAGAGAAGCGCTTAAAAATCATCTAATAGAGCAATATTCCGGAATAGAACTAAGCGAAGCTGTACAAAGCAATATCGAAAGCCTCAGTCATGGAAATACTTTTACCATCACCACAGGTCATCAACTTAATTTATTCACTGGTCCCCTGTATTTCATTTACAAAGTTCTCACAGTCATCAAATTGGCTGAGACTTTAAAAATCGAATTTCCCGACAAGAACTTTGTGCCTTTGTATTGGATGGCATCAGAAGATCACGATTTTGAAGAAATACAGTATTTCAATTTTGACGGGAAAAAATACAAATGGGATTCGGATCAAAGTGGAGCCGTGGGCCGATTCTCCCTCGATAGCATTCAAAACTATTTAGAAAAACTTCCCATCCCGGATGAATATAAAGCTTTTTACAAGAGCAGCTCCTCATTGGCAGAGGCACATTTAAAACTGGTGAATCATCTCTTTGCCAGCTATGGGCTTTTGGTCTTGGATGCAGACTCAAAAGTGTTGAAATCCTCTTTTGCTGAAGTAATTAAAAATGATATCGAGTCCAAAAGCAGTTATGTAAATACAGAGAAAAGCACCAAAGCGCTAAAAAAATTAAAGTATAATACACCCGTAAACCCAAGAAAAGTCAATTATTTCTATTTGACCGATAGCCTGAGAGAAAGAATTGAAATAAAAGACAAGGATTTTTTCTTTAATGAAAATGGCGCTACTCAGAATATCAATCTCGATGATTTGTTAGAAAAGGAAGCAGAAATAATATCACCTAATGTAATAAGCAGGCCACTTTATCAGGAATATATTTTACCAAATCTGGCCTATATCGGGGGATCTTCGGAGTTATCTTATTGGCTTCAATTGAAAAGCACTTTCGAATCATTAAATGTAGAATTCCCTTTGCTTATTCCCAGATTTTCAGCGAGCATTCTCAGCGAGAAATCCTTAAAAAAATTAAATGAAATTGGACTGGATCAATCTAAAATGCTTTTTGAAGATGAGCGAGAAGTGCTCAAAATGCTTTTGAAAAAAAATGATCTTTTAGATAGTCAAAAACACGATTCCTGGACTGAGGAAATTAAAAGTCTCTTTGCAAATATTAAAAATGAAGCGGAAAAGAAAGACAAAACACTCGGCCCGAGCGTAGAAGGAAGAGAAAAGAAAGTGCTTAAAGAATTGGATAAAATTCGCACAAAAATGGAAAGCGCTGAATTAAGAAACCAGGATATATTGAGAAATCGATTCTACTTCGTAAAAGAAGAGCTCTTTCCGGGAGGAAGTTTTCAGGAGCGTTTTGACAATATCTTTGAATACCTTGTAGGAGATGAAAACTTTGTTTCAAGACTCGAACAAAGTTTCCAAAGCCCACTGATGTTCACACATCATATTTTCAAGGCATAAAAAAACCCCGAAGCAGACCCCGCATTTATTGCGGGCTTCGGGGTTTTTTTAAAATCAATATAAAAATATACTACTCGATTATAAGTTTTTGAGTAATCTTGTTTTCACCTGATCCAAGTGTTACAAGATAAACACCTTTGCTCAAATCACTGATATTTATTTGGATTGCGTTTTCCCCTTTTCTTATTTCTTTTGAAACAAGCTTCATGGATTGTCCAATCATATTGGCAATATTGATCTCTATCTCACCGGAAGCATCAGCATTAAATGACAGCGTCACATTGCCTTGCGCAGGGTTTGGGAAAATTTTTATAGAATTTTCGATCAACGCGTTTTCCAATCCAGAAACGACAATGAGCCCACCCTTTAATTGAGAGCTTACTGCATTTATTTTGGCATAGACCAATTTATTTTCATTGTGGATTGCCAAAGGGTCATTTATTACTGAACCGGCATATGGATCGTATTGATATAAAATATGTACGCTGTTATTTGACAATCGTTTTGGAGTAGAAGGGAAGACTTCTTCACCAGCGGTTCCATCTGTAAAATCGCTCGCATTAAACAAGTCTGCAATATTTATTGGATTCGTCCAGGTAGAACCGCTGTCAATTGAAGCGAAGCCATAAAGATCTCTTCTCCAGATAGAATCTGGATTACTAATATTCGAACCTGCACAAATTCCTGAATAAATTATATAAAGATATCCTAAAGAATCAGTAGAAATACTTGGTCTAGTAAATAGCCCACCTGAACCTATACCTCTTATTTCATCTAGATTTTGAGGGTATCTTCCACTAGTTGTTATATCCGGTACGGAATCAACCAGGACATATTGAGAATAATCTGCGGGTAGATTAAGGTCAAAACCCGGATTCATGGTATTGTTCCAGTACCAAATTCCGCGAGTTAATGATAAGCCAGAATCCACATCGAGTGTTCCAGGTTCAGTTTTTACTCCAAATACACTTCCTGTACAATGAATTGTACCATCATTACCAATGAGTACTTTTGGGTCTCCATATGGACCAATCAAATTATAACTGCCATCAAATTGGTTGAAAATGGCATTGCTTGTATCCAATATACTTACAACCGTGTAATTCCAAGTAACACCTCTATTTGTGGAAAGGAATAGAATTAGTTCGCTTATATCTAAATTATAATAATTATGAATTCCACCCGCAAGAATTACAACGGTATCACCTTTCGAATCAATATCAACAGCATCTCCCTGTTGTAGCCCCAATGGTATCCCTAATGTAGAGTCTAAGCTTTCAATGACAAACCAGGTATTGCCGTCATCGTCTGACCTTGCGAAGTTAAATCTTCCCGCGCTTGGATCATTTGGTAAATAAGTTGTGTAAATGGACTTTCCTTGTGTTGAGCTATGATAGAACAAAGAAGAAGCAGCATCCCAATGTAATTCTTGGGCCAGATCTATTACTGAATCGGACCAGTTTGATGATCCATATGCATCATTTCTATAAAGTTTGTTAGGATGAGCAATAATAATTTCTCTATTACTGTTATTATTTGCAATTGTAGGCCAACCTACTCTTGTATCTGCCAAACCAAAATTTGTATTTAAAGAATCACCCGGATTCCAGGTTTGTGAGCTTGAATTATAATAATTATATCCAATTCCTCTATTTGCATTTGTCGGATCTTGAATAGTATCGAGCGCTTTGGTCCAAACTACTTGTATATTATTGTTGGCATCAACATTAATCCTATTTTGCATACTTCCGTTGCTTTGATAATCGTACCAAGTATATCCTACAGTATCTCCATAACTTGGAACAGTATTACTATTTTTAATAAGTGATTGTGAGGATTTAACTAATACATTTCTGCCAAAGGATTCGGCATTGGTTTTAGGTGCTTTGTATTTATATATATAAGAACTTTGCCCAAAATTTTGGGGATAAACACTTTCAAAAATTAAAAAGGCAATAGAAATTAATAATAATTTTTTATTCATTTTTTCAATGGGTTTTATCTTAAATATCACCATTAGGTATTAGAATAAAAAATTTAAAAAAAAACCCCCAACTATCTCACTGAGATGGTTGGGGTTTATTACCAGTTAAAAAATCAATTACTCAATCACAAGTTTTTGAGTAATCTTGTTTTCACCTGATCCAAGTGTTACAAGATAAACACCTTTGCTCAAATCGCTGGTATTTATTTGGATAGCATTTTCACCGTTTCTGATTTCCTTAGAAACAAGTTTCATGGATTGTCCAATCATATTGGCAATATTGATCTCTATCTCACCGGAAGCATCAGAGTTAAACGACAGCGTCACATTGCCCTGAGCTGGGTTCGGATAAAGTGCAAATGATGCTCTTTCTATTTGATCTTCCAATCCTGTAACAAATGGGAATGGTAAAGTAACAACCGCCAATTTGTTTTCCGAAGTAACAGGTGCAGGGTCATTCAAAAACGGTCCTGCATAATTATCATGCTGGAACAAGCAGTATACATTACCATCTGTTACCCTTTTAATGGTTGCAGGATAAGCTTCTTCACCTACGGTTCCATCTGTAACATCATTGGCAAATAATGCTAAACCAACATTTACAGGATCTGACCAACTCATACCATTGTTTTTGGATTGTAGATAGTATAAATCTCTTCTGTATCGGTTGTCAAATGGATTGTTATCTGAACCCGCGCAAACTCCGGAATAGATAATTCCAAGATTTCCATTGCCATCTGTAAAAATACCAGGATGACTAAACATTCCTGTAGTATAGCTACCAAAATCAGCAGAAGCTGTTGGGTATGAACCCATTGTTGTCATATCAGGAACAGAATCAAATAAGACATAAGTAGAATAATCTGCAGTGTCATTGACATCAAATCCTACAGGCATTGTTGAATTCCAGTACCATAAGCCTCTGGTTGCCGGGAACCAAGAACTGGCACTCAAACTTCCGGGATCAGTAAGTACTGCGGTGATTCCACCTGTACAATGGATGGTACCATCATTTCCTATTAAGCCTCGGACATCAGCATGCGGAGTCAATACCTGATAACCACCGGAAGCTGTGTCTAAAGTTGCGTTTACAGTATCAAATACATGAATGGTAGTACATGTAAAAGTATTTCCCCTGTCAGTTGACAAATACATATTAACATCATTCGGATCGGTTCCTGTAAATGAAGCATTACCACCGGCAACTATTAATAGCGTATCTCCTTTTGCATCAAGATCTACTGCGTCTTCTGTCGTTGGTCTTAGCGGACATCCAGATACCGAGTCAAATGCAAAATCCTTTACACTCCAAGTAGCTCCCGCATCATCTGAACGACCAAAGTACATGGTCGTACCATTGGAATAGGTCGTGTAAATCGTGCTGCCTTCTGCAGTTGAATGATAAAATACAACACCGGATGCGGCGTGAAGATTACCACCACCAAGATCACTTGCAGTATAATCAGAAGAACCTTTGGTCGATGTGTATAATCTATCAGTATGAGCAAAAATAGCTTCACCTGTTCCCGAAATAGGGGCAATTGAAGGCCAACCTACTCTTTTTTCAGCTAATCCATAAGCTGTGTTATTGGAATCACCGGGTACCCAGGCCTGAGCACCGGCATCGTAATAGTTATATCCGATACCCCTTAAGGCATTACCGGGATCTCGAATGGTATCTACTGCCTTTGTCCAAACTACCTGGATGTTACCTGCATCATCCTGATAAATTCTTTGCTGCATACCTCCGTTGGTTTGATAATCGTACCAGGTGTAACCCACCGTATCACCATAGCTCGGAATGGCGGCACTCTTTAATAAGGTACCCTTTGCAATAGGCAATATTTCGTTTCCGGTTTTAATTTTATCTGTCTTTGGAACAGCGTTCTTAAAAATTTCCGGGTTGGTTCTTGTCAATTGAGCAAATACACCCAAATTGACAAAGAAAATCAAAGTCAAAAAAGTAGTTATTTTTTTCATAGTTATAATTTTTATTCCAAATAGATATTGAAAATAGGCATTTTACATAATATTTAAAATTATCGGGCATAAAAAAACCCCAGTCAGAAGACCGGGGTTTCTACTTTATAAACTTTATAAAATTAGTCAATAACTAATTTCTGAGTAATCTTATTAGCACCTGTTCCAACTGTCACAAGGTAAATACCTTCATTCAAGTCAGATAGATTTATTACATGTGCATTTGAACCTTTTACAATATCAACTTCAACAGAATGAACCGTTTGGCCAATCATATTTGAAACAAATATTGTTGTATTACCATTTACTTTTGAATCAAAAGAAACAGTCGCATGAGCATTGGCTGGATTAGGATAAATATTCAGGCTTTCTTTGGCGATTTCTTCATCTATACCAGATATTAAAGCCGGATCTAATCTCATTACAGCCATTTTGTTTTGCTCAAGTACTAGAGCTCCCTGAAGTGAAGTACCAGCATAATTGTCATGTTGGAAGAAGATCAAAAGATCGTTCTGTACTCTTTTCGGAGTAACACAAAATGCTTCTTCACCTACAGTACCATCAGTTACATCATTCGCAAATACGAGACTTGCTACGTTTTTGAATGTCGACCAGTTGGCACCGCCATCACCAGATTTAGCAACATATATGTCTCTTCTATATTGTGCGTCAAATGGATTATTGTCTGAACCAGCACAAATACCATCAAATGCAATATACAAGTTACCAGCAGCATCTTCACTTACAGTTGGGTGAGCAAACATACCGGTTACATATGTACCGAAATCCGCACTAGCTGTAGGATAAGATCCCATAGTAGTCATATCAGGAATAGAATCAACTAATACATGAGCTGCATAGTCAGCAGGATCATTTAGATCAAAACCTGTTGGCATATCAGAATTCCAGTAGTAAATACCTCTGGCTGTTGGGAAATAACCAGCAGTAGTTAAATCACCTGGATTTGTTAAACCGGCAACAACACCACCTGTAATGTGAATTCTTGAATCCTCACCTATAGTAACTCTCATATCACCCTGAGGACATTCTACGATATATCCACCTGTAGCTGTATCCAATTCAGCGTTGATTGTATCAAACACTGCAACGGTAGTTACAGAGAAGGTTGCACCTCTATCAGTGGATAGATAAAGAACCAGATCATTAGGTGTAACACCACCATATCCAGTATAACCTCCTGTTACAATAGCAACAGAATCACCTTTAGCATGTATGTCATAACCATCAGGGACAATTGTTCCTCTTAAAGGAGTTCCGTATACGGAGTCAATTATTACATCAGCGATAGGCCAAGTAGCTCCACCATCATCTGTTCTTGCAAATGCCAGTGATACACCATTATCATACAATACATAGGCAGAAGCACCTTCGCCATATGAATGATAGAAAAGTGCACCAGCTGTTAAATCAGCAGTTAAGTCCACCGCAGTAACGGCAGAAGCACCTTTCGTAGAGTTGAGAAGTCTGTTGGTATGAGTAAAAATATGCTCATTAGTACCATCAGCATTAGCAATTGAAGGCCATCCAACTCTTTTATCGGCTAATCCAAAATTGGTATTGTTGGAGTCACCTGGGATCCATGACTGCGTTCCTGCATCGTAATAATTGTAACCAACACCACGATTTGCATTGGCAGGATCTCTAATAGTATCAAGAGCCTTGGTCCAAATAACCTGAATGTTACCAGAAGCATCCTGATAAATTCGGTTTTGCATTCCCTGGTTGGTCTGCAAGTCATACCAAGTATAACCAACTGTATCACCATAGGATGGAATAGCAGCATTGCTTTTCAATACTGAAATCTTAGAAAGGTCTAAAAATTCATGACCTGTTGCAGGTTGCATTACTGCAGGCTCAACATTTTTGAAAAGCTCAGGATTTGTTCTTGTTTGCTGGGCGAAAACGCCTAAACTAACAAATAACATTAATGTTAATAAAGTAGTAATTTTTCTCATAATCGATTTTTGGTTGATTTCAGGGTTCAATATATAAATTTTGTTACAAAAAATTACACTCAATTCCATAAAAAAACCCTGATTCTTCTCCCGATCCCGAATTATTCAAGAATACCGAGATGCTAAATCAGGGTTGATTTTCAATAATTAGTTGAGATTACTCGATAACCAATTTTTGAGTGATTTTATTAGTTCCTGTTCCAAGCGTAACAAGATATATACCTTCGTTTACATCCGAAAGATTAAGAACAACCGTATTGCTTCCTTTTACAATTTCAGCATTCACAACTTTTACAGCCTGGCCGATCATGTTTGAAACAACAACATTGGTATTTCCTTTAACATTTGATTCGAAGGAAACCGTAGCAGTTCCACTTGCAGGATTAGGATAGATATTCAAACTTTCCTTAGAAATTTCTTCTTCTATTCCACTAATCAAAGCAGGATCAAGACTTAGAACCGCCATTTTGTTTTCCTCAAGAATCGGCTGATCATCAGTCAAAGTAGGTCCTGCCCATGAATCGTGCTGGAACAATATTTTGATATCGCCTTGCACCCTTTTTGGTGTTACCGGATAGGCTTCTTCACCTACGGTACCATCTGTAACATCATTGGCAAAAAGCAAGCTCGCGATATTTTTTGCAGAAGACCAGTTCATGCCTCCGTCTCCGGACTTCATAGCATACAAATCTCTTCTGAATCTGTTGTCAAATGGATTGTTATCGGATCCGGCACAAATACCTGAGAATACAACATAAAGATTGCCCATAGCATCTTCACTGAAACTCGGGTGACTGAACGATCCGGTTACATAATTACCCTGATCAGCTGAAGCAGTAGGATAAGAACCCATAGTAGTCAAATCAGGAATCGAATCCACCAATACATAGGTAGCGTAATCTGCAGGATCATTAATATCAAAACCTGTTGGCATATCAGAATTCCAATACCAGATACCTCTAGCTAATGGGAACCAAGAACTTGAAGTAAAGGCACCCGGATCGGTTAATGTTGCCATTACAGATCCACCTAAGTGAATTCTTCCATCTGCACCAATTAATACTCTCACATCTGCATGAGGGGTTTCAACAATATATCCACCTGAGGCTGTATCAAGTTCGGCGTTAACCGTGTCGAATACATGAATGGTTTGTGAAGACCATGTTGCACCTCTATCGTCGGAAAGGAATAAAACCACATCGTTAGGATCTACTCCTGTGAAAGCTGCATGTCCACCGGTTACGATTGCAATGGTATCTCCTTTAACATCAAGATCCCAACCATCGGTAGCAATTGGTCTTAGGAAAGTCCCTGTTGCTGTATCGATTGAAAAATCTGAAATTGCCCAGGTAGAACCGCCATCATCTGATCTGGCAAATGAAAACAGATTTCCATTGTCATAAGCAACATATATTGAATTACCCTGACCAACGGAATGATAAAATAATGTTCCATCATTCAATACACCGGTTAAGTCTACTGTGTTTACAGCAGAAGCACCTTTTGTAGAAGTGTACAATCTGTTGGTGTGTGCAAAAATATATTCATCCGTACCGTCAGTATTGGCAATAGATGGCCAACCAACTCTTTTATCAGCCAATCCAAAAGCGGCATTGTTAGAGTCACCAGGTATCCAGCTTTGTGTACCGGCATCGTAGTAATTGTATCCAATTCCTCTTAATGCATTCCCCGGGTCTCTGACCGTATCTACTGCTTTTGTCCAGATGACCTGAATATTTCCATTGGCATCTTCGTAGATTCTGTTCTGCATACCTGCATTTGATTGGTAATCATACCAGGTATAACCTACTGTATCTCCATATGATGGAATAGATGCCGGAGTTTTTAAATATGAACCTTTAGGAATATCAATCCTTTCATATCCATTTTTAAATTGTTCCGTAACGGGAACAGCTTGTTTGAAAATTCCGGGATTGGTTCTAGTCAACTGAGCTTGAACGCTCAATGTTAAAAAGGCCAACATTGAAAAAACTGTAATAATTCTCTTCATGATTAATTTTAATTTAGTTTAAATGAATTGTAAAAATAATTTAAGGTGCTAAAATGTACAATGCGAGTGAATATTTATTTTGACCTCAGTTCAGACATTTTGCACGATCGTAAAATCACTAATCTTATTACAAATTTATATGATAATACCCTAAATCAACAATTAATTTTGAGTTGTTTTTTTCCGAGAAACATTTCTCGTTTTTTCCCATAGCCTTTTACTTTTAAGACATCAAATCCGGCAGCTTTAAGATTTCGTTTGTATTGCCCACTTGCACAATAGGTGGTAAGAAAACCTATGTTTTTCAGCAAATCAAAGGCTTTAACCAAATTGGCAAGACTCCAGATTTCAGATTGTCGCGAGGGTGCAAAGGCATCGAAAAATATCACATCCATTGTTCCTTTGAGTCCGGATATTATAAAATCTTCAATTTTTGTATTGAAGAATTGAAATTCAAATAGATCACCACAATTGATTTTTATACTTTGTGGTAAAGCATGCATTTTGTTGTAAACATCTTTGTTTCGTTTAAATATTGACGTTTTTTCTAATAGAAAGGCGATCATGTCGGTTTCGATTGGGTAGGGCTCAAGGGCCACATACTTTACTTTTCTTTTGTTTTTCAATGCCCATTCATAAGCTAAAATAGCATTCATCCCAGTTCCAAACCCAATTTCAAATACAGAGATTGAAGACAAATTTTTGTCAAGCCTATCCAAGCCGTTCCGGATATAAACATAATCGGATTCACTTTGAGCGCCGTCAAGTGAATGATAATGTTCATTGAGTTCCGGATAGAACAGGGTATAGGAATTATCTTCCGTTTTTACGGTTTTCAGATTTCTATTTTTCATAAAGGAGGCAAACGGCCTGTGCTGAAACCCCTTCTTCACGACCTTCAAAACCCAGTTTTTCAGTGGTCGTAGCTTTAATAGAGAGATCTTCAATATCAATCTGCAAAATCTCCGCTGTCACTTTTTTCATCTCTTCTATATAATTCATGACTTTTGGTTTTTGCAAACTCAAGGTGACATCGATATTTCCAATTTCATATCCTTTTTCACGAATAAGATTCGCAACTTCCAGCAAAAGTTTTTTGGAGTCTATACCTTTATATTTTGGATCGGTATCCGGGAAATGAAATCCAATATCTCTCAGATTTAAGGCACCGAGCATCGCATCGCAAATGACATGGAGAATGACATCGGCATCTGAATGCCCAACTGATCCTTTATTATGAGGTATCTTAATTCCTCCAAGCCACAATTCTTCTTTTTCTGCAAGGCGATGAACATCATAGCCAAGTCCTACTCTAATTTTTTTCATTATGGCTCAAAAATAAAATATCGCAACAAATTTTTTGGCTATGCCTTTCCTTCTAATTTTGGACTTGCAAAACAGGCCTATGGAATTTGAAATTAAGGGAAAAAGTAAGAAAGGTTTAAAAACACTTTATACCGAGCTTCTAAAACCACGATTAATTGAAGAAAAAATGCTCATTCTTTTGAGACAGGGCAAAATTTCAAAATGGTTTAGTGGTATTGGCCAGGAGGCTATTTCTGTTGGGGCTGTGCAGGCCCTCTCTAAAGATGAATTTATTTTACCCATGCATCGCAACCTGGGTGTATTTACCGGACGAGGTGTAGCATATGAACAGTTGTTTTCACAGTTTCAGGGAAAAGAGACGGGATTTACTAAAGGAAGAGACCGCTCATTCCATTTTGGTAGTAAAAAACACAGAATAGTGGGGATGATCTCGCATCTTGGACCTCAGCTATCCATTGCCGACGGGATTTCCCTTGCACATAAGATTAATAAGGATAAAAAGGTATCACTTGTATTTACCGGAGATGGGGGAGCGAGTCAGGGAGAGTTTCACGAAGCCTTAAATGTGGCAGCGGTCTGGCAATTGCCGGTCATTTTTGTAATTGAAAACAACGGCTATGGCTTGTCTACACCGAGCGCAGAGCAGTTTAGATTTAAATCTTTTGTAGATAAGGGTCCGGGCTATGGCATAGATGCAGAAAGCATCGATGGAAACAATGTAATTGAGGTTTACGAAACCATTAAAAAATGGGCGCAATCACTGAAGAAAAATCCTCGGCCCGTGATTATCGAAGCCAAAACATTTAGAATGCGAGGACATGAAGAGGCTTCAGGCACGAAGTATGTTCCTAAAAAATTAATGGATTATTGGGCTAAAAAAGATCCAATTGCCAATTTTGAAAAAGCCTTACTCGATCATGGCATTATCGACGAAAAGTTTATTTCAGCAGCGCGAAAAAAAATTAATGAAGATATAAACAATGGTTTGGAATCTGCTTATGCTACACCTGCCATAAATTCAGATGAAATTCGCGAAACCAAAGATTTATTTTGCGAATATACATTTACAGGCATCAGCCCAAAGACAAAGAAAAAAGAAGAAAAACGATTGGTGGACGCCATACGCGAAGGTCTTTATCAGAGCATGGAAAAATTTCCTGAATTGATTTTGATGGGCCAGGATATTGCCGACTATGGTGGCGTATTTAAAGTTACCGAAGGCTTTCTACAAAAATTTGGAAAAGAACGGGTAAGAAATACCCCGCTTTGTGAATCTGCGATTATTGGCGTTGGATTGGGACTTTCAATCATGGGAAAAAAGAGCATGATCGAAATGCAGTTCGCAGATTTTGTTTCATGTGGTTTTAATCAGATCATTAACAATTTGGCCAAGATTCATTACCGCTGGAGTCAAAATGCCGATGTTGTTATCCGAATGCCTACCGGTGCGGGTGTTGGCGCAGGTCCATTTCATTCGCAGTCCAATGAGGCATGGTTTTTTCATACGCCGGGATTAAAAATTGTTTATCCATCAACGCCATATTATGCAAAAGGCTTAATGATAAGCGCAATAGAAGATCCGAATCCCTACTTGTTTTTTGAACACAAATATTTGTACCGTTCCATCAACGAGAAAATTCCGGTCGACTATTATAATGTAGAAGTTGGGAAGGGACGTATTGCAAAAGAGGGAAAAGAGCTTAGCATAATTACCTATGGCCTGGGCGTGCATTGGGCCTTGCAAATTGCCGATGAATACGAAGATGGATTTATTGAAGTTGTAGATATGTATTCCCTTTTGCCTTGGGATAAAGATTTGGTAAAGAAAAGCGTTTCAAAAACAGGGAAAGTACTCATCCTACATGAAGACACTTTAACCGGTGGAATAGGAGCCGAATGGGCTGCATGGATAAGCGAACACTGCTTTGAAAAACTGGACGCCCCGGTTTTCAGGCTTGCCTCCCTGGATACACCTGTGCCGTTTGCAGCAAATCTTGAAGAAAACTTTTTGCCAAAGGCGCGCTTAAAGGGTAAATTAGCAGAACTTATTGCCTATTGAAGCTCAAACTCAGTAAAAATATAGCGATCTTTTCATCGCTCATCCTTATTACCGGATGTGCATGGGGCCGTTATCCCTGTCCTGACCCGGTAAAAGAAAAGAATTCAGAAAAAGACGGAACAGGAATAACGCTTATTGAAGTTAAACGCGATAAGAAAGGAATACTAAAAAAGAAACAGCCAAAGAGAATTAAACGTAAGTAACAATTCTGAACTCAAAATTTATAAATATCGCCGCATTGCTTTTTCTTATGTCTATTTCGGCAATAGCACAAAGAAGAGGATTGAATGAAAACACCGGTCAGAAAAAAAAAGAACCCCAGGAAATTTTTGATACGGAATCGGCACAAAAGCTCACAGACTCGCAAATCAGTAAATTCAAAGGCACCATTGATTTAAATGTCCGGGATAAACGATTGCGACAAATTCAGAAAATGAATAATAAAAGTTCTGGTCGCCTCAATCCGGGAACCAGAAAAAGAAGACTTAGAATTCTTTCCAGAAAATCTGATAAATACAGAAAATTCAATGAGGGAATTGATCTCAAGGAGCTAGACAAACGGATTGCGGAAATTGAAAAATCCAATTACAAAAAAGCGCAGCGCGGGAGGCCCTTGTCAAAAAGCTATTATAAAAAACTTCAGGCTCAAAAAGCTCAGAAGTATGGGGATTTTCAGCAAGGTATTGATTTGCGCGCTAGAGATAAACGAATAGCTGAAATTGAAAAAACAAACTACGGTAAAGCACAAAGGGGAAGGCCCTTGTCAAAAGACTATGTGCGAAAGCTGCAAATACAAAAAGCGAGAAAATACGTTGATTTTCAACAGGGGATAAACCTAACCGCCAGGGATAAACGATTGGCAGAAATCGATAAAATAAATAGAAAGAACAACAAACTGGGGATGATTGACCTCCGGGAAAGAGACAAGCGGATCGCAGCGGTTGAAAAAAGCAATTATAAACAAGCAGCACATGGTAGGCCTTTGACCAAAAAAATCGTGGAAGCGATGTGGATTGAAAAGCAAAGAAAATATGGCGATTTTCAACAAGGGATCAATGTTAGTGCCAGAGATAAGCGTCTGGCAGAAATTGATAAAATGAACCGGAAGCAATTATCGAATGCCAGGCCAATGCGTGAAAAACAAGTCGAGGCCCTCTGGATTGAGCGACAAAGAAGATATACTGATTTTCAGGATGGAATTGATATGTCAGCTCGCGACAAACGCCTGGCTGAAATCGATAAGATAAATCGCAAGAAAATCGGTACCGGTAGAGGGCTTTCAGAAAAACAGGTCAAAGGGATTTGGATTGAAAGGCAGCGGAGATATACCGATTTT
This sequence comes from Cytophagales bacterium, assembly GCA_965267555.1. Classification (GTDB taxonomy): domain Bacteria; phylum Bacteroidota; class Bacteroidia; order Cytophagales; family CCMP332; genus CCMP332. Next base: position 594,113 of record OZ254083.1, read on the forward strand.
CAAGATGGAATTGATCTGGCGGCCCGCGACAAACGCCTGGCCGAAATTGATAAAATGAACAGGCAGAAAATGGCCAAAGGCCGTCCGATGACTGATAAGAAAAAAGAGACCTTGTGGATTGAGCGACAAAGACGCTATGCAGATTTTCAGGATGGTATTGACCTGGCAGCCCGGGATAAGCGAATTGCAGAAATAGACAAAATGAATCGCAAAAAAATGGGTAAAGGCCGCTTGATGACAGAGAAAAAAGCCACTGAAAAACAAAGGGCACAGGATCAAATTGCTGCGAATTTTAATCCTCCAACGGTTGACCTAACAGCGCGTACAAATACTATCCTCGAGAAAGATAAGGAAATGGCAAAATGGCGTGGAGAGCAAATTGACCTAAAGGCCAAAGAAGACAAACGCAGAGAAAACATGAAGGCCATTGCAGATTACCGAGGTGATATAAAAGCCTTTAAGGCCGGAGAAGACATGCATCCGAGTGTTACTTTTAGAACTGCAGGAGAAAAAACCAGTGTCAGTCGAAAGCAGCGCTATCAAAAAAGAATGTACCGAAGATTGAGAAAAACGGAAAAAGATCTTCCTCCATTTCTAAAGGATAAATTAGAAGCTCCAAAATACATGAAAGAAGAAGCTGAAATTTGGTATGACTAAAAATGAAAAATGGACGGATTTAACTGATTTTAAACAATTGGAACAGCTTGACAAGGAATCAGATGAAATGCCGGTCGTAATTTTTAAGCATAGCACAAGCTGTTCTATCAGTGCCATGGCATGGGGAAGGTTTAACAGGGGGCTTGAAAGTAATCCGGAAAAAGAATGCAAATACTATTATTTGGATTTACTGAAATACAGGGATATTTCAAATATGATTTCAGAGAAATATAATGTGCGACACGAATCCCCTCAAATTTTAATAGTTTTGAATGGAAAATGCATTGATAATGCTTCACATTTTGGAGTCAGTTTCTCAAAGGTGCTTGAAATTTAGAGCACTTTGAACAATTAGTGATTATTTTTAGTTTGAACTAATACAAAAACGGTACTTTATTGCGTAACTTTTTTTACATATTAATCTTTCTTTTTTTCAACCTATCACAGCTTCATGCGCAATTTGATGAGGTGATCTATGATAGAGAGTTTACTTATGGTGTTACCACAAATACCAATGTCTTTTTTGCAGGTTTCTCATTCAAATTTTCAAAATACCTCAGCAAGGAAGTCAATCATCATATTGGCTTCGAGTTGTCAAACTTGAAACATCCAAAAGAAGAACGCTACACCAATATTTACGGCAATACATTTATTTACAATAAACAATATTTTGTATTTCCATTGAGAGCGAATTATGGTAGGGAGTATATTTTATTTAGAAAAACACCTTATGAAGGAATGCAATTGAGTTTGAATGTAGCCGTAGGTCCAACATTTGCGCTGGTAAAGCCATATTATGTGATATACGACAGGGGTGACTCTCAAAGACAAGAGCCCTACCATCCGAGTATGGATGATAATAGAATTATTGATGGTGGAGGTATTTTTCGTGGATTGGATAGAGGAAGGTTTGAATTTGGTTTACATATGAAAAATTCACTTGCATTTGAGTTTGGTAAATTTGGGAACGATGTTGCGGGACTAGAATTGGGAATGCTGATTGAAGGCTATAATAAAAATATTGAGATATTGCCATTTGCACCAAATAGCCCTGTATTTTCAACTTTGTTTTTAACATTATTTTACGGTTCCAGAAAATAGATTGGGGAATTAATGATTGAATTACCGGTAATAGAGGAAAAGAAAAAAGAAAGACCTGATTGGCTTCGGGTAAAATTACCTATTGGAGATAAATACAAACGTGTCCGTGAGCTTGTAGATAAGTATAAACTTCATACGATTTGTGAAAGTGGCAACTGTCCCAACATGGGCGAATGCTGGGGAGCAGGTACAGCTACTTTTATGATTCTTGGAAATGTTTGTACGCGAAGCTGTTCATTTTGTGCAGTTAAAACCGGCCGACCACCAGAGTATGATGAGCAAGAACCCGAAAGAGTGGCCGAAGCTATTCACTTGATGAAAGTAAAGCATGCGGTCTTAACTTCCGTAAATAGAGATGAATTAAAAGATCGAGGTGCTGAAATTTGGTATAGAACAGTAAGGGCGATTAAAAAAGTAAGCCCTGAAACGACTATTGAAACCTTAATTCCCGATGTGAAAGGAAATTGGGAAGCTCTGGAAAGAATGATTTCCGCAGGTCAGGAAGTGGTATCACATAATGTAGAAACGGTGGAAGATCTTTACCGACAGGTAAGGCCACAGGCCAAATACTACAGAAGCCTTGAGCAGATAAAACGAACAAAGGAATACGGAAAACGCACAAAATCGGGTATTATGCTTGGGCTCGGCGAGAGCAAAGACCAGGTATTTAAAGCCATGGACGATTTAGTTGAGCACGGTTTGGACATTTTGACTTTGGGCCAATACTTGCAACCAACAAAAATGCATTTGGAAGTAGCGGAATTTATCCATCCGGATGTATTTGATATGTATAGACAAGAAGGATTACAACGAGGTCTAAAATATGTTGAATCCGGTCCATTGGTAAGGTCTTCCTATCATGCAGAAAGGCATGTAAACGTTTAAATATTGGCCGAAATATTTATCTCATACCTACGCCTATTTCTGAAGAGGGGTATGGTCATCTTGCGGAATTGTCAAGGAAGTTTATTTCTGAACTCGAACTCTTCTTTGTTGAAAACCAAAAAAACAGCAGGAGATTTATAAAAGCACTGCATCCGGAAGCTGTTATTGATAAACTTGAATTTGTTGACATCGGAAAATATGCTGACAAGGCTTTAATCGAGGATGGACTTCAAAAAGTTTGGCTTGGGAAAAATGCCGCAATTCTTTCCGATGCCGGATGCCCGGGAATTGGGGATCCTGGTCATGAACTGATCCTTGAAGCGCAAAATTCCGGCGTTCGAATTATTCCTTTGGCGGGACCAAATTCATTTATGATGGCATTAATGGCCTCAGGTCTCAATGGGCAGGAATTCAGGTTTCACGGTTATTTGCCCATTGATAAGAACAAGAGGAAAGCCAAACTTAAAAGTATGAGTGCTGAAGTTTTAAAATCAGGAGAATCACAGATTTTTATGGATACGCCTTACCGCAATCAGCAGGTTTTAAACGACATAATACAAAGCTGTCCAAATCAGGTGAATTTGTGTATTGCCGAAGAAATCACAGGACAAAAAGAGTCCATTTTAACCATGCCCGTTAAGGATTGGAAAAAAATAAATAAGAAAATTGATAAGCATCCTGCAGTATTTATTCTTGGATAAATGATTCTAAGTTTAAAATTCATTTCAATACTTTTATATTTGTGCCTCTTTAAAATTCACAGCTTTTAATATGCCTTATCTTTTTACATCAGAATCGGTGTCTGAAGGACATCCGGACAAAGTAGCAGATCAAATTTCAGATGCGCTGCTCGACCATTTTTTAGCTTTTGATCCACATTCCAAAGTAGCATGTGAAACACTAGTGACAACCGGTCAGGTGGTGCTTGCAGGAGAAGTGAAGTCGGATACCTATTTAGATGTTCAGCAGATAGCCCGGGATGTTATCAACAAAATAGGCTATACCAAAGGTGCTTATATGTTTGAAGGCGATAGCTGTGGAGTATTATCGGCGATTCACGAACAATCCGACGATATCAATCAGGGTGTAGATCGCGGTGAAGTGGAAGATCAAGGCGCAGGTGACCAGGGGATGATGTTTGGTTATGCCACCAATGAAACCCAAAACTATATGCCTTTGGCCTTAGACCTTTCGCATAAGATTCTTGAGGTCTTGGCTGAATTGAGAAGAGAAAACAAAGAAATGGATTATTTGCGACCCGATTCAAAAGCACAGGTGACCATTGAATACGATGATAATCATAAACCCATCAGAATAGATGCCATAGTTGTTAGTACTCAGCATGACGATTTTGATAAGGAAGACAAAATGCTCGACCGAATTAAAAATGATATCATTAATATTTTAATTCCAAGAGTAAAAAAACAATTGAGACCTGAAATCCAGGCTTTGTTTACCAATGAAATTAAATACCATATCAATCCTACGGGAAAATTTGTGATCGGCGGCCCTCATGGCGATACCGGATTGACAGGAAGAAAAATTATTGTGGATACCTATGGAGGCAAAGGTGCACATGGTGGAGGTGCATTTTCAGGGAAAGACCCTTCAAAAGTCGATAGGTCAGCCGCATATGCGACCAGACACATTGCTAAAAATCTTGTTGCTGCAGGGGTATGTGATCAAATATTAGTTCAGGTTTCCTATGCCATAGGAGTGGTAGAACCAACTTCGATATTTGTCGATACTTACGGTACAGCAAAAGTTGATATGAACGATGGGGAAATCGCGCATAAGGTATCAGAAATATTCGATATGCGCCCCGGGATTATTGAAAAGCGACTAAAATTAAGAAATCCAATCTATGGCCCTTCTGCTGCATATGGACATATGGGCAGGAAATCTGAAAAAGTAAAGCGAAGTTTTTCAAGACCTGATGGAAGAGGCAAGGAAATTAAAGAAATTGAAGTTGAATTATTTACCTGGGAAAAATTAGATCATCTGGATCAGGTAAAAAAGGCATTTGGAGTATGAAAAAGAAAAATGGCCCCGTAGAACAACGGGGCCATTTTTTTTATAAGTGTACACTGTTTTTCTCTTTGTGTTTTTTAATCTGCCTGCGCAAAGCTTCAACACAGGCATCCGTTGCTGCTTCAAAAGAGTTGGACTGTTCCTTGGAAAACAAAGTTGTACCGGGAATATTTAATTTGATTTCCACAAGTTTATTTTTTACGCCATCACCATTTTCCAGACGCAGGAAAACTTCGCCATCAATTATTCTATCATAGAAAGTTTCCAGTTTATCCATTTTTCTCTGAATAAAATCCAATAGTTTAATATCGGCGTCGAAGTGAATTGAATGCATTTGCAACTTCATAAATATTTAAGTTTTAGGTTAAAAAATTATGCTTTAGGATGAGCTTTTTTGAAAATAGATTTCAACTGCTCAAGTGAATTATGTGTATATACCTGCGTAGCTGCAAGGTTTTCATGCCCCAGGAGATCTTTTATGGCGTTTAAATCCGCTCCCTTATTTAACAGATGCGTCGCAAAAGTGTGACGAAGAACATGGGGGCTTTTCTTTTCTACAGTTGTAATCAAATCAAGATATTTTTTGACTATCCTATAAATCAAAACAGGATACGCCTTTTGCCCATCGTCTCTTAATATTAAATAATTATTGGCATTTTCCCTAACCATTTTCTCTCGCAGGTCCGTATAATTTCTAATGCTTTTTATCAGCTCTTTATGCAAGGGAATTACGCGGTCTTTATTGCCTTTTCCTAAGACTTTAATCACAGATTGATGATAATTTATATCATCTTTTTTTAATTCGATAAGTTCGGATAAGCGAATACCGGTTCCATATAAAAGTTCAATGACCAGCTTGTCTCTTTGTCCGGAAAAATCTTCGCTAAAATGGCTATGATCAAATAATCCATTAAGAATATCTGAAGGTATAAAAACGGGTAATTTTTTTTTGATTTTTGGGGCCTTTATAGCATCGCTGGGATTGGAAGTTACGAGCCCTTTTTTTAAAGCAAATTTGTATAGCGATTTTATTGATGCCGACTTTCTATTGATACTTCTATTGCTGTTTCCTTCTTCCTTGAGGAAAACCAACCATGAGCGAATATGGATAGAGGAAAGTGATTTTAGTGTTTGTTCGGGAAACTGGGCTTTAAGAAAATGTTCAAATTGAGAAATATCGGAATCATAAGCCTTCAGCGTGTGATCACTGTAACGTTTTTCCGATTTCAAATAAGACAAAAAAATATCCCTCATTCCCGCTTTCGAATAGTACTAAAATACGGAAAATGAGGGATAAAAAGTTATATTCCTTGCTCTTTATCTCTTATTTGCTGGATGTATTTGGCTTTTATGATCTCATCCCTTCTAGATACAGAAGGTTTTTCATAAAAAGTTCTTGAGCGCAATTCCCTAATTACACCCGCTTTTTCAAATTTCTTTTTAAAACGCTTCAGCGCCTTATCTATTGATTCGTTTTCTTTTACGTTAACTGTTATCATTGTTTTTTTCTCCTCAAAAGGGCTGCAAATATAATAATACAAAAAATTAATTCAAAAACTTTTCCTATTTCAGACAACATCGCTTTTTGTGGTGAAATCAAGTCTTCTTCAATATTGAATCTCCTAATATCAGGAATAGTTCAACCATGCAAGGAGACTCATCGCTTATACTCTGAGAATGGAACACATTTGAAATTGTTGGGTATTATATTACTATCAAAAACATTTCCTACTTCAGAGCGCAGCGCTCGTCATGATGAGATGAAACCTTTTTCATAGAAGAATCTCCCAACATCAGGAATAGTTCAACCATGCAATAAGACTCATCGCTAATGCTCTTGTAAAGGATCTCAATTGAAATTGTTGAGTATTATTTTACTATCAAAAGCATTTCCTATTTCAGAGCGCAGCGAAGAATCGCCCAATATCAGGAATAGTTCATCCATGCAATAAGACTCATCGCTGATGCTCTGAGAATGGAACATTTTTGAATATGGTGGTATTTTTTTGTCAATAGAATTGCTTATTTGAAAGCGTAGCATCAATTCACTTGTTACTAATGAATATATCTTAACTAATCAATTCACATCTAAAAAAATGCTTTTCAGTAATTCAAGGTATTGTCACATACATCTAATAAAACTTTAAATACTTTCAATTCTATATTTGGAAAAAAATGATTGTTCAAGGCGGATCTACTTATATATTAACAAATAAAAATTTCACCACTTTATATACAGGTTCTACTGTGGACATTAACAGTAGATATATTGAGCATAAAGAAAAACTATTTCCGAATTCATTTTCATCTAGATATAATTTGAATGTTATGGTATTTATAAAGGTATTTAGCACAATTCAAGAAGCAAGATTTCTTGAAAAATATATTAAAGGAAAATCTAGAATGTGGAAAATTGAGCTCATTGAAAAAGGTAATCCAAATTGGATAAATCTTGGTGAAGTATTGGATACGCCCAAATTGGAAGAACACATGAATTTATACGATGATCAAGATTTTGGATTTGTATAATATTAACTAAGTGCCTCATCGCAAATGCTCTGAGAAAGGATTTCAATTGAAATTGTTGGGTACTATTTTACTATCAAAAGCATTTTCTATTTCAGAGCGCAGCGCTCGTCATGATGAAAAGAAATCTTCTTCATGGAAGAATCTCCCAATATCAGGAATAGTTCATCCATGCAATAAGACTCATCGCTGATGCTCTGAGAATGGAAAACATTTGAAATTGTTGGGTATTATAATACTATCAAAAACATTTCCTATTTCAAAGCGAAGCGAAGAATCCCCAGAAATCAGTAGAGCTCAGACAAGAAAAGACTCATCGCTATGGCTCTGAGAGAGGAACACATTTGAACCTCTTTTTTAGATTTAATAATGTTTATAGGAATTTTACTTCAATATATCTCTAGAAATAACTAATTTTTGAATCTCCGAGGTGCCCTCGCCAATGGTACACAGTTTGCAATCCCTATAGAATTTTTCAACCGGAAAATCCTTGATGAATCCATATCCACCTAATATCTGTACGGCTTCATTGGCAGCTTTTACACTTATTTCAGAAGCATAATATTTAGCCATGGCTGATTCCTTGGTCACTTTTTGACCTCTATTTTTTAAATCTGCAGCCTGAAAAGTAAGTAATCTGGCCGCCTCCAATTCTGTGGCCATATCAGCTAATTTAAATGAAATAGCCTGGAAGGAAGAAATGGGTTTATCAAATTGCTCCCGCTCTTTGGAGTATTGTAATGCAAATTCATAGGCACCTTTAGCAATTCCAAGTGAAAGCGCTGCGATTGAAATTCGACCACCATCTAATACTTTGAGCGATTGCACAAATCCATCACCAATTTCGCCCAGAATATTGGCCTTTGGTACTCTGCAATCTTCAAAAATCATTTCAGCTGTTTCCGAAGCACGCATTCCGAGTTTGTCTTCTTTTTTGCCCCCTTTGAATCCTGGATTTCCCCTTTCAACCACAAAAGCAGTCATGCCGTGTGAGTCGCCAACTTTACCTGTTCTGGCAATGACCACGGCTATATCACCACTTTTGCCATGGGTAATGAAGTTTTTAGCCCCGTTAATAATGTACGAATCTCCATCTTCTACCGCAACGGTTTTCATATTTCCGGCATCTGATCCTGTATTGGGTTCAGTCAGGCCCCAGGCACCGATCCATTCAGCACTAGCCAATTTTGGCAGCCATTTTTTCTTTTGTTCTTCATTTCCAAACTGTAGAATATGACCAGTACAAAGGGAATTATGAGCAGCCATAGATAGACCGATAGAAGGATCAATTGCTGAAATTTCTTCTATTGCTGTTACATATTCAAAATAGCCAAAACCCGAACCTCCATATTCCGTTGGGACTAATACACCCATTAATCCAAGTTCTCCCATTTTCTTAAAAAGAGGAACCGGGAATTCCTGGCTTTCATCCCATTTCATGATATTGGCTCTTATTTCTTTTTCACCAAAATCTTTGACCATCTGACTGATCATTTTTTGGTTTTCGTTTAATTTGAAGTTCATGTTAATCGTATAGTATGGTATTTAAAAATAATAATAATCCCTGGATAGCTTTTTGCGAATCGGGATGTGCCATATAAGTTTTAAACTGAGAAGTTGATCGCTTGTTTTAGAATCATCTTTCTTCATTAATAAAAAATTAAAATCTCTCCGCGATTCTGTAAAGGCAAGTGTATATTCAATGCCCAACATAAAATTGATGAATTTATCCTGATCGAAATAAACATAAGCAAGAAAAGGATTAAAGGATAAGCCATTCCTTAATTCATCGTATCCTTTTGCATATTCAGGAGAAACCTGCGGGGCACTGCCATTTCTATCAATAATCCTGTACTGGTGTTGCAAAATTCCGACACCTAACATGCCCAATAATCCCGAACTTGAGTTTCCGTTTAGTACAGGTTTTTTCCAAAGTAACTTGCCAACTTTTAAAAATTGCAAAGACATTCCTCTTTGGGAAATAAAGATATTTGCCGTTCTGCCATTGGCCCCGATTATTGTTCCATTAGAAGAGAGGATATCAGATACAACGGCGTTGGCATTTTTAGTATTGTCATTGAACATGAAAACACCTTCTGCGCCAAAATACCAATCATTTCTGGTTTTGAACATTAGCCCTCCACCCAGGCCTATAAAGTTTTTAAATTTTTCAGATAAATCACCTTGTGGGCTCTGCAATTGTGTAATGGCATTAATTAATAATTCTGACCTTCCTTTTTTTTCCGAATTTTCAGTTTCAACCTGTGTGCTATCGGTCTGAGATAAAAGGATATGACATTGAAAAATAAAGGTCAGAATAAAGATGCTGCTCTTTAACATTCTGCGAAAATAAGATTTTCAGTTTGAAGTGAATTATAAATTTTATAATAGAAAGTTTAGTTTTGCCGCCGAAGCAAATTTCAAATGTCTCAAAAAGATTATTTCGCACATGAAACGGCCGTAATTGATTCCAATTGCGATATCGGTAAGGGTTCAAAAATATGGCATTTTTCACATATTATGTCAAATTGTAAAATAGGTGAAGGATGTAATATTGGCCAGAATGTGGTGATTTCACCGGAAGTTATTTTAGGTAAAAATGTAAAGGTCCAAAATAACGTTTCTATATATACGGGCGTGATTTGCGAAGATGATGTCTTTCTGGGCCCTTCCATGGTGTTTACTAATATAATCAATCCGAGGAGTGCAGTGGTTCGCAAAAATCAATACGAAAGAACACATGTTAAAAAAGGCGCAAGCATTGGTGCCAATGCAACGATTGTTTGTGGAAATGATATTGGTGAATATTCGTTTATCGGTGCAGGAGCTGTACTGACAAAAGAAACACTTCCTTATGAATTATGGCTTGGAAATCCTGCCAAACGCGTTGGATGGATTTCGGAATACGGGCATCGATTGAAATTTGACGATAAAGGCACAGCCTCCTGTCCCGAAAGCGGAGAGGTCTATCAATTGAACGATGATAAAGTAAATAAAATCTAAAGTGATCAAGGAATTATTAAATAAAGACGTTGAACTTGCGGTGATTGGATTGGGATATGTCGGCCTTCCAATAGCACTTGAGTTTGCAAAAAAAACAAAGGTAATTGGATTTGACATCAATTCGGAACGCGTGGAGCTAATGAAGCAATCTGTGGACCCTAGCGGTGAATTAGAACCTGCCGATTTTGAAGGGAGGGATATAAAATTTACTGCGGATATTAATGATCTGAAAGAGGTCAGGTTTTTTATTGTGGCTGTCCCTACACCTATTGATGAGCATAATCAGCCCAATTTAAAACCACTTCTTGCTGCTACCTCAACCGTTGGAAAGGTCCTTAAAAAAGGCGATTATGTCGTGTTTGAATCAACAGTTTTTCCGGGTTGCACAGAAGAGGATTGTGTTCCGGTATTAGAAGAAACCTCTGGATTAAAATACATTGACGATTTTAAGGTTGGCTATTCACCTGAAAGAATAAATCCCGGCGATAAAGAGCATACATTGACGAAAATTACGAAAGTGGCTTCCGGTTGTGATGAGGAATCAGGAAAAATTATAAAAGAGGTTTACGATTTAATCATTACGGCTGGGGTGCATTTGGCTTCGTCAATTAAAGTAGCAGAGGCTGCGAAAATTATTGAAAACACTCAAAGAGATTTGAACATCGCCCTGATGAATGAACTCTCACTAATTTTTGATAAAATTGACGTAAATACCTTTGAAGTTCTTGAAGCCGCGGGAACAAAATGGAATTTTCTAAAATTTTCACCCGGTTTGGTCGGTGGCCATTGCATCGGCGTTGACCCCTATTATTTAACTTTCAAAGCCCAGGAGTTGGGTCATAATCCAAGAGTAATTCTCAGCGGAAGACAAATAAATGATAGCATGGGTGCATATGTAGCCAAGCGCACGGTGCAAAAAATGCTTGAGAAAAAGAAAGATATCTCAAAAGTAAAAGTACTTGTAATGGGCGCCACATTTAAGGAAAATGTTTCCGATATCAGAAATTCTAAAGTAGTGGATGTTGTTAATGAATTAAAATCATTCAGTTTGGAAGTAGATGTTGTGGATCCTCATGCCTCGAAAAAAGAAGTTAAGGAAGAATATAATTTTGACCTTATCGAAAATCCCGGAAAAGGATACGATGCCGTAATAGTAGCTGTTAATCATAAAGAATACATGGATATGACAGAGGGCGATTTTCAACAATTCTTAAAAGATGATGCTGTTTTCGTCGACATAAAAGGGGTATTTAGAAATAAAATTAAATCTCTGAGCTACTGGAGCTTATAGAATGCAAAAGGTTATTGTAACAGGAGGGGCCGGTTATATAGGATCGCATACCGTTGTAGAATTGTATCGCGGTGGATTTCAACCTGTGATAATCGATAATTTTGTTAACTCGGAAAAGGGCGTTTGTAAAAGGATCAATAAAATCCTAAGTACAGAAATAGAGGTATTGGAAATTGATTGCAATGATTTTACAACGCTTATAAGAAATGTAGAAAAAATTGGGACCATTTCCGGAATCATTCATTTTGCAGCCTATAAAGCTGTCGGTGAATCGGTCAAAGAACCATTAAAATACTATCAAAACAATCTACTTTCGCTCATCAATCTCCTGCGTTTAAGCCAGGAATTGCACATTGATAATTTTGTTTTTTCCTCCTCCTGCACAGTTTATGGTCAACCCAAGTCCATAGCCGTAGATGAATCAGCTGATTTTCTTCCGGCGGAATCGCCTTATGGAAATACAAAACAAGTAGGGGAAGAAATTATAAAGGATCTTGTGAATTCAAAATGGCCTATTAAATGTACCAGTTTAAGATATTTTAATCCTATTGGTGCTCATGAATCGGCATTAATTGGAGAATTACCAATCGGGATACCCAATAATCTTGTGCCTTTTATTACCCAAACCGCCGCGGGAATTCGTAAGGAATTGACAATTTTTGGTGATGATTACCCAACCGCCGATGGAACCAACATCAGGGATTATATTCATGTGGTTGATTTGGCAAAAGCACATGTAAAAGCCATAGAATATTTAATTAAAGCCAAAGAGCAATGCTTTCTTGATCATTTTAACCTCGGAACCGGTAAGGGCAGATCGGTTCTGGAAGTGGTTAAAGCTTTTGAAAAAGTAAATGGAATAAAACTGAATTATAAAATCGGTTCAAGAAGAAAAGGTGACGTAGCCGCTATTTATGCCATTGTAGATAAGGCCAATGAAAAACTGGCCTGGAAAACAGAAAAAACATTAGCAGATGGCCTTCGAGATGCTTGGAATTGGCAAAAAACACTATTGAATGAAAACTTTTGATAAAACAATATTGATTACTGGAGGAGCCGGATTTATCGGTTCTCATGTCTTAAGATTATTTGTTAATAAATATCCCGATACTAAAATTGTCAATCTCGATAAATTGACTTATGCGGGAAATCTTGAAAATATCAAGGATATTGAGGATTCAGACAATTACGAATTTGTTAAAGGCGACATTGTAGACAAAGATTTCATTTTCAAACTCTTTGAAACACATCAATTTGATGGTGTAATTCACCTCGCCGCTGAATCTCATGTTGATCGCTCCATAGAGAATCCTTCAGAATTTATTTTTACCAATATAATCGGCACGGTCAATCTTTTGGATGCTTCACGAAAAATCTGGGCCAACAATATGAGCAATAAGCGCTTTTACCATGTTAGCACCGATGAAGTTTACGGCTCATTATCCGAAGAGGGATATTTTTTAGAAAGCACCTCATATGATCCCCAATCACCCTACTCGGCTTCAAAAGCAGGTTCAGATCATTTTGTCAGAGCCTATGGAAATACCTATGCTTTGCCTTATGTTATTTCCAATTGCAGCAACAATTACGGGCCAAATCAATTTCCGGAAAAACTGGTGCCCTTATTTATTAACAATATCCGACATAATAAACCCTTACCGGTTTACGGCAAAGGTGAAAATATAAGGGATTGGTTATATGTCATTGATCATGCCAGAGCAATAGACTTGGTGTATCAGGATGGGAAAAATGGCGAAACCTATAATATTGGAGGATTTAATGAGTGGAAAAATATTGATCTCATTAAAGTTCTTTGCAAAGTGATGGATCAGAAACTTGGAAGGCAGGACGGTGAATCAGAGAAGTTGATCACCTATGTAAAAGACCGCGCCGGTCATGATATGCGTTACGCAATTGATGCGAATAAAATCATGAATGAGTTGGGATGGAAACCTTCACTTCAGTTTGAAGAAGGGATACGCAAAACCGTAGATTGGTATATGGAAAATGAAGAATGGTTAAACCATGTTACTTCGGGGGATTATCAGAATTATTACAAATTGCACTACGACAACAGATAATAAATGTACGACAGGCTATTTCACAAAGAAAACTTAAGTGATTACAATTTCCTGGTAACCGGTGGAGCGGGTTTCATTGGTTCCAATATTGTAGAGTATCTGATTAAGTATGAGGCAGGTAAAATCATTGTTCTGGATAATTTTGCAACAGGATTCAGGAAAAATTTAAGCCAATTTGAATCCTCTGAAAATCTGGAAATTATAAAAGGCGATATCTGCGATTATAAGTTATGCCTTGAACTAACAAAAAATGCAGACTTTGTTCTTCATCAGGCAGCCTTGGGATCCGTTCCAAGAAGTATTGATGACCCAATCGCCAGCAACAATGCCAATGTTACTGGTTTTCTGAACATGCTCAATGCCTCAAGGATTAATTCTGTAAAGCGATTTGTTTATGCCGCATCTTCATCAACTTATGGCGATCATAAGGATTTACCAAAAGTAGAAGAGAATATCGGGCAACCACTTTCACCTTATGCAGTGACTAAATTGGTCAATGAATTATACGCTTCCGTATTTTTTAAAAGCTATAAATTTTCAACAGTAGGTCTGCGGTATTTTAATGTGTTTGGGCCTCGTCAGGATCCTAAAGGTGCATATGCGGCTGTAATACCACTCTTTATGGATGCATTTTTTGAGCAGAAGTCACCAAAAATTAATGGTAAAGGTGATCAAACAAGAGACTTCACTTTCGTTGAAAATGCTGTCGAAGCCAATCTTAAAGCTTGTTTCAGCAATAATATTGAAGGTGCCCAGGTGTTTAATGTAGCTTGTGCTGAAAGAACCTCCGTTTTGGGGATGTTCGAAATGTTAAAAGAAATTACAAATACCAGTCTTGAGCCATTTTTTGGACCTCCGAGAATGGGCGATGTAAAAGACTCGCTTGCAGATATTTCAAAAGCCAAAAAATTACTGGATTATAATCCTCAGATTAATATATTGGAGGGTTTAAGAATGACCTGGGAATGGTTTAAAACCAATCGTTCCTTTATCGAAAATCGAAATTAAAATGAAAGGTATTATTCTAGCCGGGGGATCGGGCACCCGTTTACATCCATTAACAATAGCAGTTTCCAAACAACTCATGCCGGTTTACGATAAGCCAATGATTTATTATCCCCTGAGCACCTTGATGCATGCCGGAATCCGAGAAGTTTTGATTATCTCCACACCCCATGACCTCCCGCGTTTTGAAGAATTATTAGGGGATGGAAGTTCTCTGGGTTGCAATTTTGAGTATGCGGTTCAGGAAGTCCCAAATGGCTTGGCGCAGGCATTTGTAATTGGCGAAAAATTTATTGATGGCGATAAGGCTGCTTTAATTTTGGGTGACAATATTTTTTATGGTACGGGAATGGCGAACTTACTTAAAGACAATAATGACCCGGATGGCGGTGTAGTTTTTGCTTATCATGTAAATGACCCTCAACGCTACGGTGTGGTAGATTTTGATGAAAATCTAAAGGCCATTTCGATTGAAGAAAAACCCGAGAATCCCAAATCTAATTTTGCAGTTCCAGGCTTGTATTTCTATGATAATGAAGTAGTGGAAATCGCCAAATCACTCAAGCCAAGCAAGCGGGGCGAATATGAAATTACCGATGTGAATAAGGTTTATCTGGAAAAAGGAAAATTGCAGGTAGGAATTCTAGACAGAGGAACTGCATGGTTGGATACGGGAACAATCGAATCATTAATGCAGGCGAGCCAATTTGTTCAGGTCATAGAAGACAGACAAGGGTTAAAAATCGGCTGTATTGAAGAGATCGCCTTTAAAAGTGGTTTTATCGATGCCAAACAACTCGAAGAAATTGCAAAGCCACTTGTTAAAAGTGGTTATGGTGACTACTTATTGAACATTCTCAACCGGTGATTCAAAACCCCGAAAAATATATTGAACATACTAATTTAAAACCCGGCATAACTCATAATGATGTCGAAAAGCTGATTTCCGAGGCAGAAGAATATAAATTTCACGGTATTTGTATTCCACCATTCTGGGTGAAAAAAGCGGCAAGAGACTTGCAGGGAAGTGATGTGAAATTAGTTACTGTCATTGGATTCCCATTCGGGTATGATATGACCGAAACCAAGGAAAGAGAAACAGAATTGGCAATTCGCGATGGAGCCGATGAAATTGACCTGGTCTGGAGTCTGACTGCCTTTAAGGCAGAAATGATTTGGCCAAAAATAGAAATCGTTAAGATTGCCAAAATGTGTCACGAAGCAGAAAAAATTCTTAAAGTGATTATCGAGACGCCTTTACTGAATAATGAAGAAATAGCTGAGGCATCGAAAATCTGTGTTGACGCAGGAGCGGACTTTGTGAAAACAGCCACAGGATTCAATGGTCCGGCGAAAGTGTCTGATGTTGAAATTATCAAAAAATCTATTCCCGATCATGTGGAAATAAAAGCAAGTGCCGGAATAAAAACCCGCGAACAGTTTGAGGCCATGATCAATGCCGGAGCAACACGAATAGGGACTTCGAGTGGAGTTGAGATTATTAAAAATTACCAATGAGGAATTGCGAAAGTTGAATAGCTAATTAATGATGAATGCTAATAGATTATCTAAATTCTCTGGTTAACCTTTTTAATTCGAAATTCGTAATTGCTAATTTATATCTGGTTCTTTCAAATAAAACTCATCCTGCTTTTCCAAATCAAATCCGATAATATTCAGTCGAAGCAATTTTACCAGTAGTAATTCTACCGATCTCTTTGGTTTTCCCAGTTCCGATTTAATTTCCTCGAAACTCACTCTTTCCTTTTTATGCATCAGTTTGAACGTCTTTGCCACTTCGCCTTCAATTTTAATAGCATTTGGCTTTGCTTGATATTTTGAGTTCATGAGCATCCTGAGGATTTTGCCTGCTTTAATGCTTTCATCCTTCAATCGGATATATGCAATTCCATTTCTTGAATTTGGATTTTCATTGACATAATAAGGCTTATTATCACCTTCATTAACCTCAATTATAATAAGATCTTTTTTCTTGTTTAAGACAAGGATTTCAAGTTTATATGGAAGCTCAGGATGGATATGTTCAGAGATTAATTTTTTAAGCAGAAACACATCTTCATCGCTGTGTTTTACCCCGGTAATATTCAAATCGTCATTTACCCCAATGATTAGCTTGCCACCATTGGTATTTGCAAAGGCTACCAACTCATTCAATATACGCATTGGATGAGTGGTCTTGAGTTTAAATTCCAGCCTGTCGGATTCCCCTTTGTTTACAAGAGTTCTGATTTCTTTGATTTCCAATTTGTATATTCAATATGTATAAACCCAAAAACGATCATGAGAAAACTACTTAATCTTACCCTACTCGCCATTTTTTTTATGGCAATTGCTACACAATCCTTTTCTCAGAACAAATTTTATCAGAAAAAGGAAAACAATGATCAGATTGTTTCACAATTATTGAAAAATGTCACTTATGTTGATAAGAGAACATTGCACCTGAAAAGGATAGTTAATATGGATACGCTTGTCTATTTAAATTTTGACACATCTGATGCAATCCCAGATTGGGATAATAACGGACCTTGGTTTAATTTCAGTTATGACCAGTTATCCACCAACAGTGGAGATCCAACAATCTGGTTTCAATCCGATAGTGTTGCAATTCAGGATATTGCCAATGGTGATACTTTAAGATATACAAATATGGCATTGAGTATTTCCTGGATGCAGGGGTTTGCCATAGGTAATAGAAATGCATTGAGCTCTCCAGCGATTAACATTACACAACCTGGTGCATTGCTCAGGTTTTCAACCATGCCCGTGCAGGGTCCCCAATGGAGTGATGGTATTTCAATAAAAGTGGATGACCTTCAGGACCCACAAAACTCAAATGCAGATACACTAATTCAATTGAAACAATACAGGGGTTCCGGTGACGGCCCGGTTTGGCACCCTTCCTTTGGTTGGGATACAATTCCTGGAGACACAATGCATACAGCCTATAATTATGACCCGACATTAGCAACTTTTACTGATTCTGGCAATGCAACAGTAGCCTTGATGGATTTTGAACTTTCTCTTGATGCATACGTCGGGCAATCCATTCACATCCATTTCTATCATGATTCGGATGATGACAATGGTATTTTTATTGATGATATATTGGTAATGCAACCTGCCGTGTCCGGACTTGATGCTCAAAAAACGTTTTACTACAAGGTTTATCCGAATCCTGTTTCTTCTTAAGTAAATGTTGAATTTTATAACGATGAAGGAAATAAATTGAGAATTGAAATAATTGACTTGCAGGGAAAAATTGTAGACGCTATGGATTTAAAAGGGAACCAGGGCCTTCAAAAACTTAATTTGCCGATTTCACATCTCCAGCGAGGGTTGTATCTAATCAAACTATATAATGGAGATTTTGAACAAACCGAAAAGCTTTTTATTGAATAATTCAAAACAATTTAAATTTTAAGCCCGGTGAAAGTCGGGCTTTTTTATTTTTGCATACTCAAAACCTATGGAGCTAATAGAAGTAAAAGGTAAAAAGGAAGAAAAAGATTTTCTCACCATGCCTCTTCCTTTATATAAGGATGATCCCAATTATGTTCGTCCTCTGGATAAGGATATTATTAAAGTATTCGACAGAAATGCTAATAAACTTTTCAGAGACGGTGATGCCATTCGCTGGATCGCCAAAAAAGATGGCAAAATGGTCGGGAGGATTGCAGCCTTTTATAGTACTAAAATTGCCAAAAAAGAAAATCAACCAACGGGTGGCATTGGATTTTTTGAATCAATTCATGATCAGGACCTGGCAAATGCCCTATTTGACAAAGCAATCGATTGGTTGAAATCCAAAGGAATGGAAGCAGCGGATGGCCCTATCAATTTTGGGGATAGAAATAATTGGTGGGGACTTTTAGTCGATGGCTTTACGCCTCCAAATTATACCTGTAATTACAATCCCCCCTATTATCAGGAGCTATGGGAAAATTATGGTTGGCAATTGTATTTCAAACAATTTACATATTATCGACCCACAGCAAAAGAGCTTTACCCTGTTGTAGAAAAAAAGGCTCAAAGAGTATTTGAAAATCCCGATTACCATTTTGAGCACATGAAACTCAGGAATTGGGAAAAATACGCCGAAGATTTTGCCACCATTTACAACAAGGCCTGGACAAAACACGGAGTGGCTAAATTAGAGCCGAGAATTGCAAAACAAATTTTCAAAACAATGAAACCTGTTATAGACGAAGAAATCGTTTGGTATGGCTATTATAAGCAAGATCCGGTTTGTTTTTTCATCATGCTTCCCGAATTAAATCAGCTTTTCAAATATGTCAATGGCAAATTGGATTTGATTGGCAAGCTAAAATTTCTTTATCATAAAAAAATGGGCCATTGCAATAAAATGTTTGGTCTCGTTTTTGGAGTAGTGCCGGAGCATCAGGGAAAGGGTTTGACCGGAGCAATTGTAAAATCCGTCGCAAACAAGGTGCATGTAGATAATTGGAGATACGAAGATTTTGAAATGAACTGGATCGGAGATTTCAATCCCTCAATGATGAAAGTTGCAGAAGAAGTGGGGGGTGAAATTTCTAAAACACATATTACCTATCGATATCTGTTTGATAGAAATAAAGAATTTACTAGACATCCTATATTAAAATAATTTAATGAAAAACATATTAGTAGTGGGCTCGGTTGCATTCGATGCCATTGAAACACCATTTGGAAAAACAGACAAAATTGTTGGCGGATCGGGATCTTATATTTCGCTTGCGGCCTCATATTTAAATAAAAAGGGAGCGACAAATCTCGTAGGAGTTGTGGGGGAGGATTTTCTCAAGGAAGATATCGAAATGTTTAAGAACCACGGGGTTGATGTTAGAGGATTACAAATCAAGGAAGGAGAAAAATCTTTTTTCTGGTCTGGGAAATATCACATCGATATGAATTCCAGAGACACGCTCGCTACAGAACTGAATGTGCTTGAAAATTTTGATCCGATTATTCCTGATGCTTACCAGAATACGGATTATCTGATGCTTGGAAATCTCGCACCTTCCGTGCAAATGCAAGTCATCAACCGACTTGAAAAAAGGCCTAAACTGGTAGTAATGGATACCATGAACTTCTGGATGGATATCGCTCTGGACGATTTGCATGAAACCATAAAAAAAATCGATGTATTATCCATTAATGATGAGGAAGCCCGGCAATTAAGCGGAGAATATTCATTGGTGAAAGCGGCGAGAAAAATATTAAATATGGGTCCAAAAGTTCTTGTGGTCAAAAAAGGAGAACACGGAGCCTTATTATTCAATGAGCAAGAAGTGTTTTTTGCTCCGGCGCTGCCTTTGGAAGAAGTCTTTGATCCCACCGGTGCCGGTGACACATTTGCAGGAGGGTTTATCGGTTATTTGGCTGCTACAGATGATATTAGTTTCGAGAATATGAAAAGAGCCATTATTTTTGGCTCAGCACTTGCTTCATTCTGTGTGGAAAAATTTGGCACAGAAAAACTAAAGAATCTTTCCATTGAGGAATTAAACGGAAGAGTTCTGGAATTTCTGGATCTTACACAAATTGATATCGTATTATCATAAATTAATCAGACTGCATTGTTTAATTTAATTCATTATTTTACCTTTGCAGTCCTTTTGCAAAAAACACAGAGATGAAACGAACATTTCAGCCATCAAATAAGAAAAGAAAGAACAAGCACGGATTCAGAGAGCGCATGTCAACGCCTGCCGGTAGAGCAGTATTGTCGCGCAGAAGAGCCAAAGGAAGAAAGAAACTTAGCGTTTCTGACGAGATAAAAAATAAATAATAATGTCATCTAAGCCTCCAATTTCTTCGGGGGCTGATAATAGCTTCCCGAAATATTTAAGATTAAAAGGGAAGAAAGAAATTTCGGAACTGTTTAGCGATGGTTCCTTTTTTTATTTAGGGCCTTTTAAAGTTTATTATCTCATTAGGGAAGGCCAGACATCCATGCCAAGGATTCTCATATCCGTTCCCAAATCCAAATTTTCCAAAGCCAATAAACGCAACAGGATTAAGCGACTTATACGCGAGGCTTTCCGTTTAAATAAAGAAATTTTATTTGGAGCAAATCATGACTTAAATTTGATGATTGATAAATTCGCTCTAGTCTATTTGGATAAGGAGATAAAAACATTTGAAGAAATTGAGGCTAAACTAAAGTCAGTTTTGGAGCGTTTAAATTCTATCCTACAAAAAGAAGATGCAAAGAACTAAGAAATATATTTTAATTGGGCTTTTATCGCTTACGACCTTCTCCTTTTTTTCGTTTGTCGATCAATACGGTGATAAGTATTTTGAAATAGCTAAAAACCTCGACATTATGGCCACTGTGTTCAGAGAGGTCAATACCTATTATGTGGATGAAATTGATCCGGGACAATTAATGCGTGTAGGAATTGATGCAATGCTCGCCAGTCTCGATCCTTATACCAATTATATTTCCGAAGATCAGATTGAAGATTTCAGGACCATGACCACCGGGCAATATGGAGGGATAGGTGCGGTGATTGGAAAAAGAAATGACGACATCCTAGTAATCATTCCTTACGAAGGCGACCCGGCTGATGAGGCGGGTTTAAAAGCTGGAGATAAAATACTTAAAATAGATGATATTGATCTTTCTGACAAGAATACTGGCGATGTCAGCAAATTGCTAAAAGGGCAGGCCAATACTTCGGTGGATTTAACCATTATGCGATATGGTGAGGAAGAGCCAAGACAAATTAAAGTCAAACGCAAAAAAATTAAAATTGAAAATATCCCCTATCACGGGATGCTAAATGAAGATGTGGGTTATATAAGACTAACCGATTTTTCTATCGGCGCCTATTCTGATGTTAGAATGGCATTTGAGGAATTGCAAAAAGAAGGGATGAAAAAATTAATCTTTGATCTTCGCGATAATCCCGGTGGTTCCTTGACCGAAGCTGTAAAAATATGTTCAATATTCTTGCCAACGGGGTCAAAAGTAGTTGAGACAAAAGGAAAGTATGAAAAAAACAACAGCGTTTACAATACATTAATACCGCCTTTGGATACTGCGGAAATTCCGCTTACGGTGCTTACCAGCGAGTCCTCTGCTTCTGCCTCTGAAATCGTGGCTGGCGTAATTCAGGATTATGACCGCGGAGTTGTAGTTGGAAACAGAACCTTTGGAAAAGGATTGGTACAAATGACAAGACCTTTGGTATATAACTCACAATTAAAAGTAACTACCTCAAGATATTATATCCCTAGTGGAAGATGTATTCAGGCAATTGATTACAGCAAAAAAGACAATAACGGCAATGGTGAAAAAGTTCCGGATTCTTTAAGAGCAAAATTTGAAACAGCCAATGGTCGCGTGGTTTACGACGGAAAAGGTATTAAACCCGATTTTACAGTTGAGATCGACGATCCGGCTCCAATCAGCATTAGTTTAATCAGTAAAAATTTGATTTTTGATTACGCTACAAAATATTATTATGCCCATCCCGAAATAGCTCCCCCTGATGAATTTGAATTGAGTGATGAAGCCTATGCTGAGTTTACCGAATGGCTAAGTGATAAAGATTACGGTTATACGACTCAGGTTGAAAAAACAATTGAGGAATTGGTAGACGAGTCGAAGAAAGAAAAATATTTTGAACACATTCAAACTGAAATAGAATCCTTGAAGACGACTGTAGAAAACAGCAAAAGTTCGGACTTGACTTTATTCAAGGAAGAAGTAAAAGAATTACTAGAACAGGAAATTGTGTCAAGGTATTACTATCAAAAAGGCATGGTTCAGGCTTCGTTTGATTGGGATAAAGATGTGTTGAAAGCATTGGATTTATTTTCGCAAATGTCTTTATACGCATCAACATTGGAAGCAAGAAAATAAATGGATTTTCTTTTTTTATTCCTCGCCGGAATTCTCGGAGGATTTTTTGCGGGTTTATTGGGAATCGGTGGTGGAATAATCTACATAGCTATTTTGCCCTATGCACTTAGAAATTATGGATTGTCAGATGAAATTCTGGTCGGGGCTGTTATCGGCAATTCTATTTTAGCGACATTTTTTGCCGCATTGCTCTCATTATACCGTCAGTATAAACACCAAAATCTTTACATAAGAGAATCTCTTTCAATTGGAATTCCGGGTGCAGTAATTTTGATTCTTGCATTTTCAATAATTGTAGAGCAAGGCATGTACAAGTTCGTATATTTCAACGTATTTATAATTGCAATTTTATTATTCATGTTGGGAAGGCATCTTTTTAAAATGAGAAAGGCAAAGTTGCAGGAGAGAAGGCCTAATCAGATATTATATAGTTCTATTGGTGCATCTGGAGGATTGCTTTCGGCATTCTCAGGATTGGGAGGGGGCGCTATCGTAGTTCCCTTGCTAGTATCAATCATTAGGATGGATATTAAAAAAGCAACCTCTATTTCTATGGGATTTATTTTATGCGCATCATTTGCACTCAGTATTTATAATATAGCATTCTCCAGACTCAACATTGAAAACAGTTTCGGTGGTGTAATTATATTGCCTGTAATCGGACCCCTGATTTTAGGTGTGGTTATTTCCGCGCCTTTCGGCGTAATTGCCTCCAAAAAAGTAAGCTCTGCGACGCTAACTGTATTGTTTATCCTCTTTATATTATTGGTAATGATCACCAGAATTTTAGATTTATTCTAATGGAAACCGGCCTGTGTATTGAAACATCTGATGAGTTATGTTCAGTAGCCTTAAATGACGGAACCGGGCATATTCATGTTTTGGAATCCAATGAACCAAAATCACATGCAAAA
>OZ254083.1:622500-1487500 GCA_965267555.1 Cytophagales bacterium
TTTCCTGATCAACGCTAATCGGATCAGGGTTAGTCGGGACCTAAGGCGAACCCGAAGGGGGTAGTCGATGGACAACGGGTTAATATTCCCGTACTGGCTTTACAGAGTGATGTGGAGACGAAGGGGCGTAAGCTCTGCGAACTGACGGAATAGTTCGTTGAAGACCGTAGGTATATTTAGAGTAGGCAAATCCGCTTTGAATGCTGAAAGTTGACAGTACTACAATGCTTCGGCAGCGTAGATAATGAGCCCAAGCGTACTTCCGAGAAAATCCGCTAAGCGTTTACTGTAAAGCGACCCGTACCGCAAACCGACACAGGTAGTCGAGGAGAGAATCCTAAGGTGCTCGAGTGATTCATGGCTAAGGAACTAGGCAAAATGACCCTGTAACTTCGGGAGAAAGGGTGCCTCCCTCCGATTTATCGGAGGAGGCCGCAGTGAAGAGGCCCAAGCGACTGTTTAGCAAAAACACATGGCTTTGCGAAGTTGAAAGACAACGTATAAGGCCTGACACCTGCCCGGTGCTGGAAGGTTAAGGGGGGGCGTTATTGTCTTCGGATGAGAAGCGCTGAACTGAAGCCCCAGTAAACGGCGGCCGTAACTATAACGGTCCTAAGGTAGCGAAATTCCTTGTCGGGTAAGTTCCGACCTGCACGAATGGTGCAACGACTTGGGCGCTGTCTCAGCCATGAGCTCGGTGAAATTGTAGTATCGGTGAAGATGCCGATTACCCGCAACGGGACGAAAAGACCCCGTGAACCTTTACTATAGCTTTGCATTGGCAATGGGTAAGAGATGTGTAGGATAGGTGGGAGACGTTGAAATGGCCTCGCCAGGGGTTGTGGAGTCGTTGGTGAAATACCACCCTTCTTTTATCTGTTGTCTAACCACTACGGTGGGACATTGCATGGTGGGTAGTTTGACTGGGGTGGTCGCCTCCTAAAAAGTAACGGAGGCTTTCAAAGGTACCCTCAGCATGGATGGTAATCATGCGCAGAGTGCAATAGCATAAGGGTGCTTGACTGAGAGACCTACAAGTCGATCAGGTAGGAAACTAGGATATAGTGATCCGGTGGTTCTGTATGGATGGGCCATCGCTCAAAGGATAAAAGGTACTCCGGGGATAACAGGCTGATCTCCCCCAAGAGCTCACATCGACGGGGAGGTTTGGCACCTCGATGTCGGCTCGTCACATCCTGGGGCTGGAGAAGGTCCCAAGGGTTGGGCTGTTCGCCCATTAAAGTGGCACGCGAGCTGGGTTCAGAACGTCGTGAGACAGTTCGGTCTCTATCTGTTGTGGGCGTTAGAAGCTTGAGAGGATCTGACCTTAGTACGAGAGGACCGGGTTGGACAAACCGCTGGTGTATCTGTTGTGCCGCCAGGTGCAGTGCAGAGTAGCTACGTTTGGAAGAGATAAGCGCTGAAAGCATCTAAGCGCGAAACTCCCCTCAAGATGAGGCTTCTTTATAAGGGTCGTTGTAGATGACGACGTTGATAGGCTGCAGGTGTAAAGTCAGAGATGACAAAGCTGAGCAGTACTAATTACCCGTAGACTTTCCGGGTCCCGGTGCAAACCGGGGCCGCAACCATTTGGTTGATGTTACCATTCTGCTTTTTGTCCCATTCATGTCTAAGGTATTGCCCCCGATTCATATCGGGAGCACAAGATGTTGTGGTGATTCTGCGAGGGGGTCCCACCTCTTCCCATTCCGAACAGAGCAGTTAAGCCCCTCAGCGCCGATGGTACTGGTCTAAAGCCGGGAGAGTAGGTCATCGCCACACTTTTATTACATAACCCTGACAACAAATAATTGTTAGGGTTTTTTTTTGTCTCTATCATTAAGGATTATCACTGAAGTAGTACTTCGGTACACTTCAGGGCTGCCTGGAAGTGAGCGCTGCTCTACTTCCAGTGCGCCACACTTTTATTTAGAAGCCCTGACAACTAATAATTGTCAGGGTTTTTTTTGTACCAACTGTAATGTATGATTTCTACTATAAAGTACTCCTAAGGATCATAAAATATTATCTTTCCTTCATCCTTTAAACTGACATCGCGAATAATTGGATCACCATATACTTCCAATACGCCGTTACCGGAAATAATACCAGCAATTTCAAAATCTACTTTAACCTTTGAAGTACCTGGACCTTGATTGATCACATATGCTTTATTAATATCACATTGACTAAAATCAACCAAGCCTACTCCCACTTGTTGTATACTGACATTATCTATTTTTCCATGAATAACCGCATCCCCATATTCATTTGAATAAATAAAAACATTGTTTGATGCCAATGTAAGAAAGAGATCTCCGTTTGAGCGTTTGGAGAGATTAATGAACTCCAATCGAATTGTATCAAGAGAACGAACGGTTCCGGAACTAAATACCTGAAGATTTTCAATGCTATCAAAGTATACCCGGACCAGCGGTATTTTATCACTGTTTCTTAATAATTCACATGTGTTGCTATTACCAATTTCTAGTCTGTTTTCCGAAAGTTTGGTTGTAATTCCGGAAATAAGGTTTTCTCCTGCTGTGATTTCAACTGCATAATGGTCGGCTTGGATGAGCTCTACATCAAGTTTATCGTAGATGAGAATTTTGTAAAAACTGTCAAATTGCCGCAATTCGCTTTGTTCTTTACCTGCAACCTGGAAACAATCCCAGCTATCAGGACTGTTACAAGCTAACAAAAGCATTAAGAGAAAAACTAATTTATATTTTATAGGTAATGACATATTCAACAAAGTCTGCTACACCCGCATGCGCCTTTAAATTCAACCCCAGGTGAAATTGATCGATCATTCTAAATCTTAAGCCAATTTTTTGATAATAGGGTCTGGGCGGTTCTACAGGAGAGTAAAAATATATACCCAGTTGACCCAATGCCGATAGCCGACCAACATTTAATGAATATCCACCTAAAATCGCAATACGGTAATCATTTTGAAATTCTTTATCCGGGAATAAATAATTTTGCTCTTGCTCTAATGATTTGTTCTTGTTAAAATCTATTCCGGCCAGCCAGGATCCAACACCCTTTGTTGTTTTTTCAGCTTGAATTATTACCGTATAAATAGGGTAGCGCCTGTCAGAAATTGGGAATGAGGCTTTCCATCCATAACCGGCCACAATGTTTAACAAATATTTTTTTTCAGGAATAGATTCTTGAATGGTGTTGTCAGAAACCAATGATTTTTTGGATAGCCTGTAATAGGTGCCAATATTAAATGTCAGAATGTTGGCTCCTAAATTTGGCAATTTGTACGAACCGTTGGAATAATGCGATAATCCAAATGAATTGCTTAGGAATAATTGCTCGGATAACTTGTAATTAAAGGCAAACCTTAAATAAGCCATACCGCTAAAGTCAGTACTGTAAAGATTATTTTTTCGATTTGTTTGCAAGTCGAATTTCCGGGTGGCATAGGTGGCACCAACTCCCAAACGAAATTCAAAATCAAGCCTTTCCCCGTCACGAATAGGGAAGGTCATATAACTTGTTAGATGATAAGAATCGCCTAAAACCTTTGGATTGTCCATATCGGTATAGGTAAAAACTAGTCCGGCGGAAGGCAAACCCATTTTCTGCTGCCACGATTTATTACCGGGCAATACGTATCTCAAATGAAGATCTAAGGAACGGGGGTTGGCATTGCTGATATGGGCAATTTGCTCCGAATGTTTAAAAATCGCTCCAGTACCTGCTTCTATGCCAACAAAGAAATTTTCTTTCTTTAAATTTTGAGCACCGGAGTATTGGGCAAATAAAATAAACCAAATAAGAATAGTATTTCTTAGCATCAAATGGCAAATATAAATTTATTCATCAGCTGATTCTTTCCATTTTGGAGTAAATATTTATCCTTCTAAAAACATGTAGTTTAATGCTATTAGAGAAATCTGATTTCATATTTTAGACAATCAATTAAGAACTCGACAAACTTGTTATTCTCGGAGCTTGCGCAAATTGTAAAATTTAAAGAATCAAACATCAATTTCGATGATGAAATCAAACAATTAGTTATCGATACCCGCAGTTCGGATTATTACAGCAATGCTTTGTTTTTCGCAATTAAAACTTCAAAACGTGATGGACATCAATACCTGAAAGACGCATATCAAAAGGGTATCCGAAGCTTTATAGTTGAAAATTCCGAAGCTTTAAATTTTGCAGCGGATATAAATTATTTATCCCTTGAAAATAGCCTGATTGCGCTGCAGGAAATTGCAAAGAAAAAACGGACAAACTTTAACATACCTATAATTGGAATAACCGGAAGCAATGGCAAAACCATCATTAAAGAATGGCTCAGTCAAATTCTAGCCAAGAAATTTATCATTGTTAAATCTCCCAAAAGTTATAATTCTCAAATCGGGGTGCCTTTATCGGTATGGCAAATTGAGAAAAGACATGAGCTTGGAATATTTGAAGCCGGAATTTCTCAAAAGGGAGAAATGACAAAGCTGTATGATATCATTCGTCCGGATATCGGAATACTAAGCAATATAGGTTCTGCGCATGATGGTGGTTTTTCAGACAGAATGGAAAAATTGCGAGAGAAGCTTCAATTGTTTAAAAAATGTAATAAACTAATTATCAGAGAAGAAGAGCATGACAAGGTAAAAGATCTGAAGAAAAAACTCGAAATAAAAGAACTGATTTCCTGGGGAGAAGGTGAGGAAAATAAATACAAGGTATCATGCAGTAAAAACGCACTAAGTACCAGGGCTCAAATCAATGGAGAAGCATTTACTATTCCCTTTTCGGATGCGGCCAGTCTGGAAAATATTCTGCATGTCATTGTATGTTCATTGGAAATGGGATTAGAAGCACAGGAAATACAGGAAAGCATAGGTTCATTATCAAATGTTTCGATGCGCCTCGAGGTCAAAGAGTCTGAAAATGAAAGCATTCTTATCGACGATACCTATAATCATGATGAAGGCGGCTTAAAAGTGGCATTGGAATATTTGGCTAGTCAATATAAAAACTATGATAAATCTGTAATTATCAGTGATTTAAAGCAGACTTCTCTTAGTGATAAAGCACAAATAGATTTTTTTAAGACTTCATTTGATAAAATTAAACTGAACAACAAAATTCTGATAGGAGACTTATTTTATGATAATTCAAAATCATTTGGTAACGATTATTTGATTTACAAATCGGTGGATCATTTCCTGGAAAACATTCCAAGTTTTAGAAAAGAAGTGTTACTGATTAAGGGCGCACGACATATGCAATTTGAACGAATTGTAAAACGGCTTGAAAAACAATTGCACGGAACCAGGTTGGAAATCAATCTTTCCAATATTATTCATAATCTCGATTATTTTCGAACCCAGCTGAATTCCCATACCAAAATGATGGTCATGGTCAAGGCTTTTGCCTATGGTGCAGGCAGTCGTGAGGTGGCCAATTTACTGCAGTTTTCACAGGTGGATTATTTAGGCGTAGCATATGCAAATGAAGGTGTCGAATTGAGAAAACAGGGCCTTAATCTTCCCATTTTTGTAATGAATCCCGCAAGCGAAAGCCTCGCCCTCTGTTTTGAATACAATTTGGAACCCGAAATTTTCAGTTTCAGATCCCTTGAAGTTTTTTTAAAAGAGGCATCTATTCACAATAAAAAAACCCCGGTTCATATCAATATTGATACAGGAATGAATCGTCTGGGATTTGATACTCGGGATATAAAGAGACTTTCTAAAATAATCAACAGTGAAAATATTAAGGTCGCCAGTTTTTTTAGCCATCTCTCCAGCTCTGATGATTTGAATGAAAAAGACTTCACCATTGATCAGATTCAAAAATTTAATAATGCCTATGAAGAATTTTGCAAGGAAACCACCTCAAGGCCGATCAAGCATATTTTAAACTCGGCCGGAATAATAAATTACCCCGAGCATCAATACGATATGGTTCGTTTAGGTGTTGGCCTCTACGGGGTCAATAACGCAAATTTGTCCTTAAACCCACTTCTGCCAATCGGTCGACTTATTTCTGAAATATCCCAGATTAAAATGATTGAACCGAATGAAAGTATTGGATATAGCAGGAAAGGGAATTTGCCAAATGGTGGTAAAATCGCCACTATCCCTATGGGTTATGCCGATGGTTTTTCAAGAATTTTCAGTAATGGCAAAGGGAAGGTTTTAGTCAATGGTAAATTAGCCTCGGTTATCGGAAATGTCTGTATGGATATGTTTATGATTGATATTAGCGATATTGAAGCAGAGGAAGGTGATGAAGTTGTAATTTTTGGAGAAAACCCAAGCGTTTCAGATCTGGCCGAATGGTCTGACACTATTCCCTATGAAATTCTAACCAACATAAGCGAAAGAGTTAAAAGAGTTTATATTAATGATTAAGCTCATAATTAAATTTGATTTTTTCGTTTTGGATAAACGCTTTCTAAGATGCATTTTTGCATTGTTTATAATTAATCTAAATAAGCAGTATTGAAATCTCTGGCACAATTATCCATCAATGAACAAGGTGTAATTCAATCGATAGCAAAATCGGAATTCTCAAACAAGTTGATGGAAATGGGTATTTTGCCCGGATCAGAGGTAAAAATGTGTTCTAAAGCTCCTTTTGGAGGCCCAGTCTGTGTTGAAGTGTGTGGATATTGCCTTTCCTTGCGAAAAAAAGAGGCGGGCTTGATAATTATTTCTGAATAATATGCCATCAGAAGCTATATCCAGAATTGCGCTTCTGGGAAATCCAAATGCGGGTAAAACGTCTCTTTTTAACAGCCTTACAGGTTTAAATCAAAAGACAGGAAATTTTCCGGGTGTAACGGTTGAAAAGAAAACAGGTCACTTCTTATTGGATGGTCATGGCAAAGTTGAACTTATTGACCTTCCCGGCACCTATTCTATTTTCCCAAAATCATTTGATGAAGAAATCGTATTCGAATTTTTAACCACAAATGATGAATCTAAACGCCCAGATGCCCTGGTTTTAGTGGCGGACGTCACAAATCTCAGACGGAATTTATTTCTTTTTACTCAAGCTTATGACCTGAACATTCCCGTGGTACTTGCCTTGAGTATGGTCGATATCGCAGAAAAAGACCGTTCGAATATTGATTTGAAACTATTAGAGTCTCGTTTAGGCGTACCGGTAGTTGCAATTAATGCGAGAAAAGGACTTGGAATCAAGGAATTAAAGGAAAAGTTATCTGCGATCGATCAGGTTTCCAGAAAAACCTTATTGGATGTTTCAAAAATCACAGATATTCCGATCGATGAAATAAAAAAGGCCGCCAATACAGAAAACCCCTATTTGGCACTGACGAGATTGACTTATTCCGGTACCAATGCCCTGTTGAAATTGAATCAAAGCGCATTGGCTTTATCATTGCGGGACAAGATAGATTCTGAAGAGCTTAAAACCAATGAAATTGTAGAGCGCTATAAATCCATTGATGCCCTTCTTCAAGATGTGGTTGTGAACAAGGATGGCATTAAAAGGCTCAGTCTGAGTTCAAAACTTGATAAAATACTCATTCATAAAGTGTGGGGGATCGTCATTTTTGCGATATTGCTATTAGGTGTTTTCCAGGCTGTATTTACATTGGCGCAATATCCCATGGACTGGATTGATGAAGGCTTTGCCTGGTTGATTTCCTATTCGCAAAATATATTACCGGAGGGTGCCTTTTTTGATTTGCTCACCGAAGGCCTACTGGCCGGGATTGGAGGAGTGGTGATTTTTATTCCACAAATCGCCATTCTCTTTGCTTGTCTATCACTACTCGAAGAAAGTGGATACATGGCAAGGGTAGTCTATATGATGGATAATGTCATGCAAAGGTTTGGACTCAACGGACGAAGTGTCGTCCCTTTGGTATCGGGAGCTGCATGTGCCATTCCAGCAATAATGTCGGCTCGGGGTATCGCCAATTGGAAAGAAAGAATTATAACCATTTTTGTTACTCCCCTCATTTCTTGCTCTGCCAGAATTCCAGTGTATACCATTTTAATTGCCCTGGTTATACCTGAAGAAAGGGTATTGGGGATATTTAATCTTCAAGGACTCACCCTTTTTAGTCTTTATCTTCTTGGTTTTCTGGCTGCCATTGGCTCTGCCTATGCGATGCAGTTTATAATTAAAACAAGAGAAAAAAGCTTTTTTATTATGGAATTTCCCCGCTACAAAATTCCACAAATGAAGAATGTCATTTTTACAATTTATATTAAAACGCGTGCTTTTGTGTTCGAGGCGGGTAAAATTATTATTGCTATAGCTACTGTATTGTGGGTGCTGGCTTCCTATGGTCCGGGTGATCAAATGAAAGATTCTGCAGAAAGAGTACGCAGGGAATTCAATCATTTGGAAGAGGCGCAATTACAGAAGAAAGTATCTGCAGTAATGATTGAAAACTCCTATGCCGGACATTTGGGTAAATTTATCGAACCGGCAATCGAACCACTCGGTTTTAACTGGAAAATAGGCATAGCATTGCTTACATCATTTGCAGCAAGAGAAGTTTTTGTCGGAACCATGGCCACCATTTACAGCATTGAAAATGATGATGGTGACAATTTACCATTGAAACGGAGAATGGCCCAGGAGCTCAATCCCGATTCCGGAGAAAAATTTTATACACCCGCTGTGGGTCTTTCACTTATGGTTTTTTATGCTTTTGCAATGCAGTGCATGAGTACCTTGGCTATTGTTTACAGGGAAACCAATTCCTGGAAATGGCCCATGCTACAATTGGTTTATATGACCGCCCTGGCCTATGTTTCCAGCCTTCTGGTATATAATTTGTTTAGCTAATAGCCAAATAGGTTTTTGGATACCTCAAAATTTCTATTTTTACAAAGAGTCTCAAACATTATGAAGAAGCTAATTTTTCTTATCTCCCTATTATTTGTTTTTGAAATTAACGCCCAAACGGTTGTAGTTGAAAAAAGCAAAGAGCTGGTCAATGGCTCCAAAGTTGATGTTGTAAAGACGATGCTCTTAATCGCCGACAGTAGAAAAGTTGAAAAACAATGGTCAAATTTTCTCAAGGAATTTGGAAAGGTTCAATCGCAGGATGGAATGCTAATTGTTGAAGAGGCTATTGTAAATGGTATTTCTGCATCTGTGACAAGCACAAGCGACATCACTTCTTATTCAAGGGTTACCTTAAAACCCGAAGGAACAGAAGTTTGGTGGGCCTTACAGGATGGAGATCAGTTTATCGGCCCGGAACACAAATCAAACAAATTTGAAAGGGCTTCAAATATGCTTCATCAATTTGGTGTGGATGTTTATGTCAATGAAATAAATGAAGATATCGCTGAGGCTGATCGAGTGATCGACAATGCAGCAAGAGAGTACGACAGATTGCTGAGGGTTTCTGATAATCTTGATAAGCGTCTTGAAAAAAACAGATATGACAGAATAAAGCTCGAAGAGAAGCTGGTAGAAAATGCAAATGATTCTACCCAGTTGAAGCTTCAGATGCAACAAAATACCACCGATCAGGAAAATGCATTAAAAGAAATTGAGAAACTCAAACAAGCAAGAGAAAGTATAAGGGCCAAGCTTGAAGATGTAAAATGACAATCGATCTTCGAAGCGACACCCTGACTAAACCCGGCAGGTCCATGTTGGAGGCCATGTTCAATGCCGAACTTGGGGATGATGTTTATGGCGAAGACCCCACTGTCAATCAATTTGAAAAAGAAATAGCCAATTATTTTGGGAAGGAGAAAGCCGTTTTTTGTCCTTCCGGTACCATGGCCAATCAAATCGCCTTGCGTTTGCTTACGCAGCCTCAGGATGAAATAATTTGTGATGAAAAATCTCATATATACAGATATGAAGGCGGAGGGATATTTTATAATTCGCTTTGCAGCGTGAAATTGCTTAAATCGGATTACGGCATACTTAATGCAGAACAGATTGAAAAAGAAATAAACCCCCGTGATGTTCACTTCCCCAGAACGAAAGTGATTGCACTTGAGAATACTTGCAATAAAGGCGGTGGAAGTTATTATAATCTTCTTGAATTAAAAGAAATAAGGGAGCTCGCTGATAAAAATGAGCTAAAAATGCATCTCGATGGTGCCCGTTTATTTAATGCTTTAATTGCATCAAAAATAGATCCGGTAGAATTGGCGAAGAATTTTGATACCATTTCAATTTGTTTTTCCAAAGGCCTGGGCTGTCCGGTTGGTTCGGTATTATTGATCGATGAAGCGATAGAATTTGATGCAAGGCGATATCGCAAGGTGATGGGAGGAGGAATGCGACAGGCTGGAATTTTAGCAGCGGCTGCCTCTTATGCATTAAAAAATAATATTGAACGATTAAAAGAAGATCACCTTCGTTGCGATAAAATAGCAGATGCTCTAGAAAATAACGATCTTATAAAAAAAATTTACCCACACCCGACCAATATTTTGCTTTTTGAATTAGAGAATTCAGATATGGCAAGCCGTTTTAAATCCTATCTCGAGAACAATAATGTATTGATCTCTGCATTTGACAGTAATACGCTGAGGGTAGTTACACATTTGGATTTTGACAGCGAAATGATGGATCGTGTAATTGAACTTGTCCAAAAATGGAAAAACTAATTCTTAGTCTTATTATAATTGCAATTTCGAATCTGAATATTATGGCACAAAATAATCCCATCAGATATGTTGCTTTGGGCGATTCCTATACCATAGGAGAGGGTACAAGCCCTGACAAATCCTGGCCTTCAATTATGGTTTCCAACTTAAAAAATGAAGGCGTCAATATAGAACTGATCGCAAACCCTTCGGTTACCGGTTGGACAACGCAGGATTTAATTGACAAGGAATTGCCTGTTTTCGATTCTTCTAAAGCCAATTTTGTGACAATCTTGATTGGCGTAAATGATTGGGTTCAGGAAGTCAGCGCAGAACAATTTTCTAAAAATTTTGAATTGATATTGAATCATGTACAGAATCGCTTGAAAGACCCTTCAAAAGTTCTGATAGTCAATATTCCAGATTTTTCGGTAACACCGGATGGCCCCAAATACAGCAAGGGGAGAGATATTTCGGCCGGGTTGAAAGAATTCAATAAGATAATATCCAAACATGCCAAAGCGAGAAATCTTCAGGTTGTGGATTTATTCACCGTATCCAAAGAAATGAAGGATAAGCCGGAATTAGTAGCCGCTGATAATCTGCATCCCTCTGCTAAAACCTATTTGAGATGGGAGGAAGTAATTTTTCCCTATGCCCTGACTATTCTGAAAAAGTAATTCTTCGTTCGTATTCGGACAAATTCGTACGTTATTAATACAAATATTTATTTGGGCTATAATAATTGAATTTATTCCCCGTTCTTAAAACAATTACGAAAATTTGGCACGAGTATTGCTAAATAAAAAGTGGAGGTCGAATTAATACTTTTTAGAAACCGATTTCAGGTTTATTACCAAAAGATTAATCCGACAATAAAAAAATTAAAGATTTCGTTATCTGAAAAAGCAATAGTCTAGATTAGGATAAACGAATTTTGAAAGAGCAATTTAGTAGTAGTTTTCTCAACATATACATCAATTTTAGTAAAGGCTGGTTTTTTGAACCAGCCTTTCTTCTTTATAATTCTTCCTTGAGAAACTTAGCCGTATAGCTCTTTTTAATTTTGACAATTTCTTCGGGTTTTCCTTCAGCAATTACATAGCCTCCTTTTTGCCCGCCTTCAGGGCCCAAATCGATAATGTGATCCGCCACTTTTATTACATCCATATTGTGTTCAACCACAAGTACGGTATTGCCTTTATCCACCAATTTGTTTAAAACGGTTAAAAGCATTTGAATGTCCTGAAAATGAAGTCCGGTAGTGGGCTCATCCAATATGTAAAATGTTTTCCCCGTATCTTTTTTAGATAATTCCGTGGCCAATTTTACCCTTTGTGCTTCCCCTCCTGAAAGGGTGGTAGCATGTTGCCCCAATGTGATATATCCCAAACCAACTTCTTCCAGGGTTTTAATTCTTCGCAAAATTCTGGGTTGATTTTCAAAGAATTCAACAGCCTGACTTACCGTCATGTCCAAAACGTCAGATATGGATTTTCCCTTAAACCTTACCTCTAGAGTCTCCCTATTATATCTTTTTCCCTTGCATTCTTCGCATGGTACCAGAACATCGGGTAAAAAGTCCATTTCAATCAATTTCATCCCACCACCCTGGCAAGTTTCGCATCTTCCGCCTTTTACGTTAAAGGAAAATCTACCGGGCTTGTAACCGCGTATTTTCGCTTCGGGCAATTGTGAAAAAAGAGCCCTAACATCTGTAAATGCTCCGGTATATGTCGCAGGGTTAGAACGGGGTGTTCTTCCAATCGGTGACTGATCTACCTCAATAACTTTGTCGATGTGCTCCAAGCCTTCGATACTCTTATAAGCCAAAGGTTCTCGGTGTGATTTATAAATGTGTTTATTCAGGATTGGATAAAAAGTATCATGAATTAGTGTGGATTTTCCGCTGCCTGAAACTCCGGTTACTAATATCATTTTTCCCAATGGAAAATCAAGATCAATGGATTTTAAATTATTCCCTTTAGCTCCTTTTAGCTTTATTTTTTTACCACTGCCTTTTCTTCTTTCCTTAGGTACATCGATCACCAATTTATGATTGAGATAATCAGCAGTCAAGCTTTTCATACTGATCAATTCGCTGGGATGCCCCTTTGAAACAACTTTTCCTCCATGGCGGCCCGCACCGGGACCTAGATCAAGAATATAATCCGAAGCCAGCATCATATCGCGGTCATGTTCTACAACAATTACGGTATTGCCAATGTCTCTGAGCGATTTTAAGGCATCAATAAGTTTTTGATTGTCGCGCTGATGCAAACCAATGCTGGGCTCGTCTAATATATAGAGGACACCGACCAATTGTGTTCCGATTTGCGTTGCCAATCTGATTCGTTGAGATTCACCCCCGGAAAGCGTTTTTAATTGCCGATCAAGCGTGAGGTATTCAAGACCGACATCGCTGAGAAAGCCAATCCTTTTCCTGATTTCTTTCAGAACTTCTTTGGCAATTATATTTTGATTCTCGCTTAATTTTTCTTCGATGTTTTCAAACCAGGCTTTTAATTGCCCGATATCCATTTGAGCGAGTTCAGAGATGTTTTTATCGTGGATTTTATAATGCAGCGCCTCTTGTTTGAGTCGCCCTCCATTGCATTCGGGGCAAATGCTTTTCTGCACAAAGTCCTGAACCCACTTCTGTGTTTTTTCAGATCCTGCGTCTTTCTGCTCCTGGAGGAAATTGATAATTCCACCAAAACGAACCTTCCATGTTGAGCCCGGATATTTTACCGATGGAACCTCAATTCTGCCCTCTGTTCCAAATAAAATTTTATCGAGTACATCTTCGGGAATCTTTTTGACCGGAGTAGCAAGACTTAAATCGTAATTCTTTAGAATTGATTCAATTTTTTTGAAGATCCAGAT
This sequence comes from Cytophagales bacterium, assembly GCA_965267555.1. Classification (GTDB taxonomy): domain Bacteria; phylum Bacteroidota; class Bacteroidia; order Cytophagales; family CCMP332; genus CCMP332. Next base: position 635,961 of record OZ254083.1, read on the forward strand.
ATCTCTGTATTCTCCAAGTGGCGCGATAGCACCGCGGCTCATGCTTAGACTGTCATTCGGAATGATACTTTCTTTGGTAATTTCTTCAATTTGCCCAAGGCCGTTGCATTTTGAACAAGCACCGTAAGGAGAATTAAAAGAAAAAGTATTCGGTGCAGGTTCATCATAACTCAGACCCGTTTTTGGATCCATTAAATATTTTGAAAAGGCATGGCTCTTATCTTCCTGATCCAAGACATATATCACACCTTTGCCTTGTTTCATTGCCGTTTGCAGACTTTGTGAAACTCTGAATTTATCATCTTTTTTTGCAATCAGCCGATCAATAACCAATTCAATATCATGCGTTTTATACCGGTCGAGCTGCATTTTGGGTTCGATATCCAACAGCTCTCCATTGACTCTCACTTTGGTACATCCCGATTTTCTCAATTGTTGAAATAGCTCTCTGTAATGGCCTTTTCTACCTTTGACAAGTGGTGCCAAGAGAATTATCTTCTGATCCTTAAATTTTTCAAGAACAGTATCCAGGATTTGCTCTTCAGTTTGCCGCGACATTTTTTCCCCGCTGAGGTAAGAATAGGCTATTCCCGCCCTGGCATATAGTAATCTTAGAAAATCATAAATTTCAGTAAGCGTACCTACCGTGGATCTCGGATTTCTGGAGGTTGTTTTTTGCTCTATTGAAATAACAGGCGAAAGACCATTAATTTTATCTACATCTGGTCTTTCCATATCGCCGATAAAGGATCTGGCATAGGCCGAAAAGCTCTCCATATACCTTCTTTGGCCTTCTGCATAAATGGTGTCAAATGCGAGTGAAGATTTACCGCTACCACTGATTCCGGTGATTACGATCAGTTTGTTTCTTGGGATAAAGACATCAATATTTTTGAGATTGTGTTCTCTTGCACCAAAAACTTCAATAAACTCAAAACCTGTCAGGTCGATAGGTAATTCTTCTACCTCTCCTTTTTTTACTGTTTCTGCCAAATTATTCCTGCTTGTCTAATTCATCTCCTGATTCCATAAGGGAATCCACAATAATAATGTCGGAATTTTTCAATGGTTCTGAATAGCTCATGGTTTTTACCGGAATCTGAACCTTGTATTTTCTCCGCTTCTTATTTTTTAAATATTTCTCCTGGATCCATGGGTTGTATAGTCTTACATATTTATAAATAGTACCATGTTCAAGAGCAAATTCTGCCCAGTCATTAACCGTGGAATCCACCAGAATGGATTTGGTTTCCAAAGGTTGATAATAGTCTTCAGGCTCAAGATAAAAGCCATAACGCTCGGGGTTTTCAAAAATCATTTTTACGGCAATAATTCTAAAAACATAGCGGGCAGTCTCTGAATTCATTTTCAGATCATAGAAATTATTGACCCTTTGATGTTCTATAGCCCGGGCAAAACCCGCCATACCGCGATTATAGGAGGCTGCGGCATTGGTCCATGAATCAAATTTATCCTTTGCTTTGAGAATGTATTTTGCCGCAACGATAGTGGATTTTAAAGGGTCGTATCTTTCATCGACTTCTTCGTCCATATACAAGCCAAATTCCTTCGCTGAAATGGGCATAAGGTGCCAAAAACCAGCCGCTCCAACAGGTGATTCTTCGAGTTGTAATCTGGATTCGACAAGACTTAAATATTTAAAGTCTTTTGGGACTGCCATAGAATCAAATACATGTTCGAAAAGTGGAAACCACCGCGGGGCAAGTTTCATTAAGGTCAAAGTATTGGAGTGCCAATGACAATTAATAACTAATTCATTTTCAAGTCTTTCTCGTACTTCGGGAATCCAAACCGGTACCTCTTCTCCCGCAAAAAATACTTTCTCCGGAATAAATGGATTTTTAATTACTTGATCCAATGCGCTGCTGTCTACTTTTACTTCACCTGTTGCTGTTTTATTTCCAAAAGGAATGCCGGGCATTTTAAGATACCATAGAAATGGTACAAAAACGACGAGGAGCGATAGTAATACAAATTTTAAATTGGCCTTCATTAAAAATTCGGCGATAAAAGGTATTTAGAATAAAATTCGTCAATTACCTTTACGGCTTCGCTTTCATCATCTACAAGATTGAAAAGATTTAGGTCCTCAACATTTATATTTTTTTCTTTTAATACTACTTCCTTAAGCCAGTCAATCATGCCTCCCCAGTAGTCTTTACCGTAAAGCACTATAGGAAAGCGCCCGATTTTTTTTGTTTGAATTAAGGTAAGAGCTTCAAAAAATTCATCCATGGTTCCCAGGCCACCGGGCATTACCACAAATCCCTGGGAATATTTTACAAACATTACCTTTCTCACGAAGAAATAATCAAATGTGATCAGTTTATCGGGGTTGATATAAATATTGCTGCCCTGTTCAAAAGGCAATTCAATATTTAGACCAACTGACTTACCATTTTCGGATTTGGCACCTTTATTACCGGCTTCCATAATACCGGGTCCACCACCTGTGATTACCCCGTATCCATGACGTACCAATTTGGCAGCGATGTTTTCAGCAGCCTTGTAATAGGGATTCTCTGGTTTTGTTCGTGCAGAACCAAATATCGTGACGCAGGGTCCGATTTTTGAAAGTTTTTGAAAACCTTCAACCATTTCGGACATGATTTTAAAAATTGCCCAGGAGTCTTCACTTTTGATTTCACTCCAATCCCTGTCTTTAAAAGCACGCCTGATTTTATCTTCTACTTCTCTTTCAATATTATCGTCTCTGTTCTCCGTATCCATAGAAATTTTTTTGCATTGCAAAATTGATATAAAAAATGAAATAACTACTCAAACTCTTCTTACAAGTATGTCGTAAACGGCATCGGAAATATTTGGGTGATCAAATTTAAAACCTGTCCGCATTATTTTTTCGGATGATACAACCGAACCTTTGAGTATTATATCGGCCATTTCTCCGAAGAGGAGTCGCAGCACAAATTCAGGCACATTTGGAAGGAAAACCGAACGGCGCATCATTCTCGCTGTAACTTTAGTGAATTTTTCATTGCTTACGGGTTCAGGGGCTACCGCGTTGTACACCCCGTAAAGGTCTTTATTCATTACATGCATGAAAATATTTATTAGATCATCGAGATGAATCCATGAAACCATTTGTTTACCGCTTCCCAATGGTGAGCCAATTCCATAAAAAATCGGTTGTTTTAATTTCTTGAAGGCGCCACCCTTTTGGGTTAAGACCACACCGATCCGCAACCGGGTATGTTTTAATTTTAGCTCGGATATATTTTTGGATTCCTCCTCCCATTTTTTTGTAACGGTTGCAAGAAAATCATCACCTGGAGGATCATCTTCCTTGAATACCTTATCAGGTCCTCCAAAACCATAATAGCCTATGGCTGATGCAGAAATTACATGTTTAATATTGTAATTGTCTTTTTTTAGTTCATTGTACAGCAGCCGTGTCGATTGGGTTCGACTTTCTAGAATGACTTTTTTTCTTTTGGGAGACCAGCGTTTATCAGCAACTCCTGCTCCTGCTAAATGAATTATGGAATCGGCCCAATGCAGAGCTTCGGGATCGAGGTAGTCTTTTTCAATATCCCAGCGGTATTTTCTTATGCCATCGTGCATTCCTTTGCTGCGGCTCAAATAGGCTACTTCATAACCCTCATCCTGCAAAGCATTTGTGAGTGCTCCTCCCAACATACCCGTTCCACCACTTATTAAAATGTGTTTTGCCATTTTCTATACTAATGTCTTTTTGTCTGCCATTTTAAAATTCGCATTTCTTTCAACATAAGGACGTATTAATTCCTTAAAACTTTCCTCGCGATATTTCTCTTCAATTCCTTCAATTGCCAGGACTTCCCTCATCAAACTATCTTGAAATCGGCCTTTTGCCAATGCTTCCGCATAGGGTTTATGGCTAAATGTAACCATTGAATACAAGGGCATCCATTTGTTGGGATAAAGATCGTTTATTCTAGCTTCAATTTTTTTCTGTAGCAAAAAGTCTTTGTTGGCCACAGAGTCTCTCATTTCTATGAAATTCTGTAAAGCCAGCTCTGAAATACCATCGGCATTTGGTTTTCTGCTTTTTTGAAACTTATCAAGTATTTCAGCCCAGTTATCCTTTTTGTTTTCTTCAAGTATTTCCATGAGCACACTGCAATCCTCAAATCCGGAGTTCATACCCTGTCCGTAAAATGGAACTATAGCGTGTGATGCATCACCGAGCAAACAAACTTTTGAATCAAATACCCAGGGATAGCATTTGACGGTTACCAAAGAAGAGGTCGGATTGTTATGGTACATTTCAAGCAGATCTGGCATCAGGGCTTTGGCATCCGGAAATTGTGTTTCAAAAAAATTTGTAATCGCTTTTTCTGAATTCAGTGAGATAAAGGAGGGCTCCCCTTCGAAAGGAAAAAATAAGGTACAGGTAAAGGTTTTATCCGGGTTGGGAAGAGCAATAAGCATGTATTCTCCTCTTGGCCAAATGTGCAAAACGTTTTCTTCCATTTGGAATGAACCATCTGGCCCCGGTTTTATTTCAAGTTCCTTATAGCCATGTGTTAAATATTGTTGTGAATAGGTAAAGCGGTCCCTTTTGAGAAAACTGGTTCGAACAGCTGAAAAAGCGCCATCTGTGCCGAAAATAACATCGGACTGGACTTCATTGGTCTGTCCGGATTGATCCGAGAATTGAATAATGCCATTTTCGCTATCTACTTCCTCGCATTGCTTCTCAAAATGATATCGGACACCGATTTTCTCGGCTTCATTCATCAATTGCTCATTTAGCAGGGCTCTTGAAACAGAAAAGATTGATTGGCCTTCTTTCCCGTAGGGTTGAAATGTTAATTCGGAATCCGTACTATGCATCAGACGGCCTTTCATTGGAATCGCAATCTCCTCAATGCTTTCTGATATACCGGCCATTTTTAAGGCTTTCCAACCTCGGTCGCTTAGAGCGAGATTTATAGATCTTCCACCTTTGGCGCCTGATTTCCGCATATCAGGTCTTTTTTCATAAACATCTATATTGTATCCTTTTTTAGAAAGAAGCAGGGATAATAGAGAGCCAACCAACCCCGCACCAACTATTACGATATTTTTATCGGACATATTCTTATTTCAATTAAGCTTGAATATAAGAATAATTAAAATGCTTAATTGTTTAAAATATCGATGATTTCAACCATCAGGAAATCTCCCTTATTCTCGTATTCTGCTTTCCAATTTTCAAAGAAATCATCGGAACAGATTGCATTAGACTCAGATCGCTTAATGCTACAAATTTTATTCTGCGAATCTTTCAATTGTCTGATGATATCAACTCTTGCCCAATTGATCTGAAAGTTCTCTTTGATAAGGAGCAATCTTTCATTTATAGCTTTTTCCATATTGGCAACCTCAGATATATCATTAGAAAAGTTTTCATGTTCTTTGGTAAATTTTAACAGCGATGAAATTTTCTTCATGTTATCATTGAATCGTTTGGTTAAAACTTCCAATTCATTTTGCAGGGTTTCGATTTTTTGATTTTTCATGACTCTCTATTTTGACCTGTATAAGGCAAATAGAAGTCCAAGTGCGATTCTAGGCTGCAATCGGCATTTTGAATTTACATTTTGTCCCAAAATGGGAAATTAATTCCCATTATTGTAATATTTCTTTAATATGGAATAAAATTTAAAAGAGTCTTTATAACTATTGTATAGCGGTACAGGGGCAATACGGATTACATCGGGTTCACGCCAATCGGAAATGACGCCTTCTTTTGTGAGGAAGTCAAATACCTGTCGCCCGTTTTTCTTCATGATCAAAGAAAGCTGTGCTCCCCTTTGCATGGGATCTTTCGGGCTTATTATTTTGATCAGTTCTTTATCAAATTCTCTATTTATCTCTTCTAAAAGGAATTCAGTATAAGCCGTAAGTCTGATGCTTTTTTCCCGCAGATTCTCGATTCCTGCCTCTTCAAAGATTTCCAGAGAAGCCAGATGTGCTGCGCCGGTAAGTACATTCACATTACTCAATTGCCAGCCATCTGCACCGGGCATCGCCTCGAATACAGGTTTCATCTGGAAGCGTTTTTCCTCATTATAACCCCACCAGCCTGCAAAACGAGGGATTTTATTATTTTTTGCATGTCTTTCGTGTACAAATATTCCCGAGATACCGCCGGGTCCGGAATTCAAATATTTATAGCTGCACCAGACCGCAAAGTCCAGATTCCAGTCGTGAAGTTTCATCGGCAGGTTTCCGGCAGCATGAGCCAAGTCAAAACCCGCTTTGGCGCCAACTGCATGCGCTGCTTTCGTAATTGCTTCAAGATCAAAATACTGACCGGTATAATACTGCACACCTGGGAGCATGACCAGGGCCAGTTCTTCCGCATGCTCTTCGATTGAAGAAATTATGTCTTCGGTGCGAAGTGTGTATTCTCCTGCTCTTGGTTTAAGTTCAATCTGATGTTCTTCGGGATTGAGTCCATGAAAGCGCAGCTGACTTTCCACAGCATAATAATCAGAAGGAAAAGCACCCGACTCGATCATGATCTTGTTTCTTTTACCCTCGGGCCTGAAAAAGCTGACCATCATCAAATGAAGATTTCCCGTGAGATTATTCATGGATACCACTTCGAGTTCTTTGGCTCCGAAAAGGTGTGCTAATGCTTTTTTAGAAAATTTGTGATAATGAAACCAGGGTCTTTGGGCCACATCAAAATGGCCTTCAACACCATATTTTGCCCAGTCTGAAAGCTCTTCTTCGATGTATTTTTTGGTGCTTTTAGGTTGTAGCCCAAGCGAGTTTCCAGTGAAATAGACAGATTCCACTTCATTGTGTTTTGGAATATGAAATTGATCTCGAAAGGAGCGAAGCGAATCTTTTTGATCTTGCTCATTTGCGAATTCAGCAGTGCTATTGAAATTCATTGGACGAAATTAAGAATTTTTAATTGCGAAGTTTAAACATAGGCAGTAAGCTTAAGAATGGCGATTCAACTTTACTATTCCCAAATTTCCTCAACCTGATTTGGAAAAGCCTGCCTGTTCGGTTTACCTGTAGCATATTAAGCGTATGCAGGTATGTGGTCGAGGATGAGTTTGGGGAATCGGTAAATGGGAAATTTATAATCAATTAAAAATTAAGATCACCAACACTTAAGCTCCGGTGATTAAACTTGCCCGCCGCGACGAGAATTACGAATTTTTTATTTTGAAACCTATCACCTTTCTTGGCTTACTTTTATTATCTATTAATTGTTTAATTGCTTCAAATTCATCTTGAAATTGTTCATCGTATTTCTTTTCGAGTTGTATTATTCTTTCATTCAACTCTTTATTTTCTAAAAACATTTTTCTCAGATGAACGAAAGTTCTCATAATAGCTATATTGACATCGATCGCTCTTTTGCTATTTAATACTCCAGAAAGCATAGCTATACCTTGTTCTGTAAATGCCATTGGTTTTGCACCACCCAAATATCCCTTATGAGGTATCACAAAATGTGATACCATTAATTCAATTTCTTTATCGTTAAGTTCGAACATAAAATCATCAGGGAATCGATTGATATTTCGTTTCACTTGTTGCTTAAGAACTCTTGTTTCTATCTCATAAAGCTGAGAAAGATAAATATCCAAAAGAACCTTCTGACCTCTTAAAATTAGAATCTGGTTTGCAATTTCTCTTTCTGCCTTAACTATGTTCATAATTGAAGTGGTATCACAATTTGTGCGACCTATCTTCATTAAATATTATTAAAACAGAAAAGTATTTTTTCGGCAAATGTATGGAGATGTTATCTGGCTGTGTGAAGCTTAAATGGATAAATAGGAACTATGCATTGAAAATTCTCCATTTTAAATTCTTACTTTATACGAAGCGCTCATCTGTTTCCATCACAGTTCCACAGTTTCCACAAGTTCGCATTTTCTCTGAGCTGTAGAATTCCTTAAACCGAGGAATAAAATCCTTCTCAATATTGTGAAGCGTGAAATACGTTTCATGCAGTTTATTATTGCAGTTGTCGCAAAACCAGAGCAATCCATCTTTGGTATTTTCTCTTTTTAATTCTACAACTAAACCCACAGAACCTTCACTTCGCATTGGGGAATGAGGAACCTTGGCCGGTAACAGAAACATCTCTCCTGCTTTTATCGGAACATCAACTGCTTTACCATCTTCCTGTATTCTTACATTGATATCCCCTTCGAGCTGGTAAAATAATTCTTCGGTTTCATTGTAATGATAGTCCTTTCTCGCATTGGGCCCTCCCACAATCATTACAATATAATCACCGGCATCAACATAAAGATTTTTATTACCGACAGGTGGTTTGAGAATGTGCCTGTTTTCATCAATCCATTTTTGTAAATTAAAGGGTCTTCGAATAGCCATGAGAAATGAATTTGTATATCTCCAAAATAAAAAATAAATAACAATTAGATTTGAAATTGTAAAAGGAATTAAAAATGATTGATTTAAATCTTAAAGGCAAAAAAGCAATAGTCTGCGGCAGCAGTCAGGGGATAGGAAAATCAACCGCAATCGAACTTGCGGAAATGGGAGCGCATGTCACTCTCATTGCAAGAAATGAAGATGCGCTAAAAAATATGGTGCAGGGATTGCCCAGCTGTCCTGAGCTCGCACATAATTATATTGTAGCCGATTTTATGGATCCATCCGGATTGGAAAAAAACCTAAAAGGCTATTTAAAAGATTTTAATAATTGGGAAATTCTTATCAATAATACGGGTGGGCCTCCTGCCGGCAAAGCCATTGATGCAGAACTCGAGGATTTTAGAATTGCCTTTAATGCGCATTTAATATGCAATCAAATTCTAACGCAAAACCTTGTACCGCTGATGCGCAATTCGGGTTATGGCCGTATTGTTAATATCATATCTACATCGGTAAAACAACCCATTCCCGGACTGGGTGTTTCCAATACCATTCGCGGTGCCGTGGCCAATTGGGCAAAAACGCTTTCAATAGAATTAGGAGAATTTGGTATTACGGTAAATAATGTTTTGCCAGGAGCAACACAAACACAACGATTAGACGGTATTATTTCAAGAAAATCCAAGAATACATCAAAATCCGAAATGGAAATCATGGATGCTTTAAAAAGTGAAATTCCAGCCGGACGTTTTGCAGAACCCAAAGAGGTGGCACAGGCCATTGCATTTCTGTGCACAAGTTCAGCCGCTTATATTAATGGAATAAATATACCCGTGGACGGTGGCAGGACTGGAAATTTATAGGAACAGAATTTTCGAAAATGTCGATATAGCACCACTAGCGCTCTTCAGAGTTGCCTTTGGTTTTTTACTGGCGGCCGAAGGTTTTGGGGCTATTCTTACCGGATGGGTGGCCAGGGCTTATATTATTCCGAAACACACTTTTGTATTCATTCCTTTCGATTTCCTTTCGCCCCTGCCGGGAAACGGTATGTATTATTATTTTTTCATCATGGGCCTCTTTGGACTCATGATTATGCTTGGCTGGAAATACAGGATTGCTGCGATTGCCTATTTCCTGCTTTGGTCCGGGGCCTATCTCATGCAAAAGACCAATTATAATAATCATTATTATTTAATGGTCCTGCTGACTTTTATTTTGATTTTTCTTCCTGCCAACCGCTCCCTTTCACTCGATGCAAAATTCAACCCTAAGATTCGAACCAATGTTTGTATCCGAGGGATTATCTGGGTTTTTATATTGCAAAGTGCCATTTTTTATATGTATGCCAGCGTTGCCAAATGGAATACAGATTGGGTTGGGTACAATTCTGTAGAACAATTATTTCTTTCAAAATACGATTATCCTGTGCTGGGGCCTTTGTTGAGTCAGCATTGGTTTCAAATAATTATCTCATGGGGAGGTATCGTATTTGATTTTTTTGTGGTTCCCGTTTTGCTCTGGAAAAAAACGAGAAAATACGCTGTAATTGCGGCATTCTTTTTTCATTTGTTTAATTCAGTCGTTTTTCAAATTGGCGTGTTTCCATACATGGCTTTGGCCTTGTTGCTCTTTTTCTACAATGGGCGAGAGCTCCGCACTTTTTTAAACCGAAAGCGCAATCTTTATCCCAAATATGAAAGAAGCAATGAGGTACAAATTAGCACTTCAAGTCAACGATTGATTTTAATTTCATTTACAATTTGGTTTGCAATACAATTGATTTTACCGCTGCGTCATCATTTTATTGAAGGCGATGTAAACTGGACAGAAGAAGGACATAGAATGTCATGGAGAATGATGTTGAGAACCAAACAGGGTAGAATGCATATCAATATAGTCGATAATGAAAGCGGGCAAAGAAAGGTAGTGCAACCTTTGGATTATTTAACACCAAAACAATATGTGCGGGTCGCAACACATCCGGATATGATGTGGCAATTTATTCAAATTTTAAAAAAGGAATACAAGGACAAGGACATCAGTATATTCATCAGAGGATGGGTTACTTTAAATGGGGGCAAAGCTTACCCCTTATACAAGTCTGATTACGATATGGCTCATGTAAAATGGGATCATTTTAAACATGCTGAATGGATTTGGCCAAATCCGGGTGCAAATATCGAGGAAATGCGCTCAGCTAAGTAAATAGGGTCTTGAAATACCTTCTTCCAGGCTGATCATGGTTTCTGTTCTTTGGATTCCCTCAATAGACTGAATTTTGTCCTGAACTATTTCCCTGAGGTGGGCCGTATCTCTGCAGCGGAGCAAGGCCAATAATCCATAAATCCCCGTGGTATAATAGAGATTGGTAATTTCCCCGACTTTTTCCAGATCATTCTTTACAGTTTTAAAAAGAGCACTCTTTTCAAGGTGAATTCCAATAAATGAAGTGATATCAATTCCTAAAGCGGCATAGTCAACAAAAAGTTTTGAGTCTTTCACAATTCCAGCTTTTTCCATTTTATGCATTCTCACATGCACTGTGCCCGGAGAAACATGTACAAGTTTGGCTATTTCACTGTATGGTTTACGGGCATCCTTCATTAAGATATTCAAAATGGCCTTATCGGTTTTATCGATTCTATAATTCTCCTCCATATTCCAGTACTGTAATTATTAAATTTTCAAAAGATAGATAATTTATTTAAATATAATGTAAATATTTTAAAATTTCATTGAATTATTAAATGATTAATTGGAGAATTACTAACTTTAAATTTATACTGTGGGGTGATGAAACAGGCAGACATGCCCTCCTGTCTCGGGGGTGGAGAGTTTCGGATAAACTCCGTAAGATCAATTTAAGATCTTTTAAGATGCTAAATTGAGCTTCGGAGCTAACGACTTCATGGAGGTTCGAATCCTCCCCCTACAGCTTAGGCAAATGCAAAAAAGATCAGCCACACTAAAAAGAGGAGTGGTATGAGAATAGGAATTGAAAACCGGAGAATGTAGCCAAAAAATGAAGGCATTTTAATTCCGATTTGTTCTGAAATGGATTTCACCATAAAATTGGGTCCATTGCCAATATATGTGAGAGCACCAAAAAATACCGCAGCTACAGAAATCGCCTTTAACTGAAGTGTAGAATCAGCAAAACCGTCTCTCGCAAATGTCACAACTGCATCGAAATCAGAAATACTAGCACCCTTTGAAGCCATGGCAGCGGCAAGGAAATTTAAATAGGTCGGTGCATTGTCGAGAAATCCCGAGAGAAATCCTGTTCCCCAATAGAGTGTATTTGATGTAATCAGTTTGGCACCTGCGGGGCTTTGAGCAAATTCACCCACCATTTGAAGGGCCGGCATCATGGTTGCAAATATTCCAATAAAAATAAATGCAACCTCTCTGATGGGCTCAAAGTCAAAATCATTTTCTTTCAGAAGATCGCTATCTCCAAATTTATAACTCAGGAAAGCACAGGAAAGCATAATCAATTCTCTAACAAATGAGAAAGTGGCGCCATTTATTTCTAGGCCAGGCACCCATTCAAAACCCGGTAAATTGGGATCGAGAAAAACGGCAACAATGATTATCGCCAACCAGATAAAATTCTTCTTACCGCGAATACTCAATTTTCCACTAAATTCCATCACCTCATCGGGAAAATAATTCGATGTATTTCGGCGGTCATAGAAATAAAATAAAATAAGTAAAAGCCCTATGCCAAAAACCCAGGGTAGTATATTATTGATCAAGGTCCATTGGAATGGCACGCCCTTTAAGAATCCGAGAAACAAAGGAGGATCTCCTATTGGCGTGAGGGATCCGCCTATATTACTGACAATAAATATAAAAAAGACGATGTGATAGGGTTTAACGCGGTTTCTATTGAGTCGTATATAGGGTCTTATCAATAGCATTGAAGCACCCGTGGTACCAATGAGATTTGCAATTACGGCACCGATCAGCAATAAGATTACATTGGTCAAAGGCTTCCCTTCTTTATCTATATTGATCAATATGCCTCCTGAAGCGATGAAAAGTGCCGAAAGCAAACTGATAAACTGGAAGTATTCAAAGAAAGCATGTACTGGCTCATGTGTATTTCCTAAATACAACAAATAATAAGCCAATACAAGGGCGGCCAAAGCAACTGCAATTTTTGGATAATTCTTATGCCAAAAATGCTCAAATAACAAAGGGCCTATGGCGATTAGCGATAAAAGGAGGGCAAATGGTATAACCGCCCAACCTGCAGGTTCATGGCCGCTGTGATGCACTTCTTCGCCATGCTCCGATGATTCTTCATGGTCTTGTTTTTCTACACTTTCAGAATGCGCAGGATTATCCAGAACTATTTTCTCTTCACTGACTGCATCAATTGCAGATGTCTCACATATGTTGGAAAAGAAAAATACGGATATCAGGAAAAATAACCCGAAAAGTGTTTTTAAATGCATTCTATGCTAATCAGGCTTTAAAAATAGATTTTGCCTTATCATTTATCAAAATAATGATGTTAAATATAATAATGAAACATTAAATCGCTTTCGAAGAGATTTTATTATATCAATTGTCTTAGAGAAATCTCAAATGCTTTCTCCGCCAGTTTAGTCCGATCACCATTTTCATCATGAACAGCTGCCAAGGCCTTGTGAATTACTTTTTTAGTATCGTTAAAAATCGATTGGTCGGTAATTTCCTTGTCGGTTTCCATCAAATAGGCAAATACCCTTGCCATTCCGCAATTTGCGATAAAGTCAGGAATCAGAGCTACATTTTGATCGGCGTATTTTCCGATTGGCCCCATAAATATTTCAGAATCGGCAAATGGAACATTGGCACCGCTTGAAATAACCTCAAGTCCATTTTCTATCATTTTTTGCAATTCTTCCTGTTTGATCAATCGAGAACCTGCAGCCGGTATAAAAATATCTGTTTTTTGGTTCCATATCGTTTCGCTGGCGGTTTCAAAAGGAATCAAGTTTTCACTTATCAGTGTATTTCCAATTTTGTTGACAAAGAGTTGTTTTATTTCCTCATAATTAAGCCCCTCGCTTTTTATCAGGCCACCGGCTTTATCGATAATTCCTACGATGGATACGCCCCATTTTGCAAGAAAATAAGCTGCAGCAGAGCCCACATTTCCCCAACCCTGAATAATAGCCTTCTTTTTTTGAAGATCTCCTCCCCATATTTCATAATAACTTCGCACGGCTTGTGCTACGCCAAAACCGGTGATCATATCGGCTACATGGTATTTTTTATTTCCTGATGGGATAAATTCAGGATCTTCGATAACCTTGGAAACCCCTTGTCTTAATTGGCCGATTTTCCTGATTTTTTCAGGTTCATTTGGATTAAAATAGCCATTAACAACACCTTCTTGAGGGTGCCAGAGCCCCAGGTCTTCTGTAATTGGAATTACCTCGTGAATTTCATCTACATTAAGGTCACCACCTGTTCCATAATAATTTTTTAAAAGTGGAATGACTGCCTTGTACCATCTTTCGAGCACGCCGTGTTTTCTCGGATCGTGCGGATCGAAATTAATTCCGGACTTTGCCCCTCCAATTTGAGGACCCGAGATTGTAAATTTAATTTCCATGGTTTTTGCCAGCGATTCCACCTCTCTTCTGTCAAGCCCCGGCCGCATCCTTGTACCCCCACCGGCAGCACCATTTCTTAGAGAATTAATGACAACCCAGCCTACGGCTTCAGTTTCGGTGTCATTCCATTCAAAAACGATTTCAGCTTGTTTATTTTCAAATTTCTTTAGCAGATCCCACATGTTAATTCATATTAATTTACAATTTCCAAAAAGCACCCCGCCGATACTATCTCTTTTTGCTCCGGTTACTTGAGCAATACAATTGGTCATTCCCAAAGCCTTTAGCAAAGCCAGGTAGGCAAAGATAATGGCTTCTTTATAATCCGCGATTGAGGCTTCGGGAATAATTAATTTTGACATTAATTTAATTTTTAAGAGCTCCGTAAAATAGCGATTATGAACGCCTCCGCCACTGGCCAATATTTTTTCTTCTTTGCCGAGAAAGTGGTTTAAAACATTAGCAATTTGTATGGCCTGATGAATATTTACGGTGTGAATGATGTCCTCAATTTTATAATCCTTGTAAAAGGATTGAATAATTGGCTGAAATGTGTTTTCATACCATATTCGGTCGATGCTTTTAGGTTTTTTATCCTTATAAAATTCGATGGAATTCAACTGCTCTAACAACGGTTCAATAACGGTCCCTTGTGATGCCAAATTACCATCCTTATCGTAATCAAAGCCTTTTTGCTGTGCCAGTTCATTTAAGGCCAGATTAAAGGGGCAAATGTCGAATCCGATTATCGACCGGCCGGAGGTCTTGACACTAAAATTTGATATTCCACCGAGGTTTAGGAAAGCATCATACCCGGGAAAAAGATCCAAATCGCCTTTTGGTGAAAGTGGAGCACCCTGTCCTCCTGCCTTGATATCGGCATTTCTAAAATCTGTAACTAGCGGCAGGCCAATTTTGGAATGAATGATCTCTCCCTTTCCCAGTTGCAGTGAAAATCCTTCCTCGGGTTTGTGAAATACCGTATGCCCATGAATTCCGATTAAGGAAATTTCAGATCTTCCGTTAAAAAGTTCTTTCAATTTTCCGGCGATCCATTCGCTGTATTTTATATCAAGTAATTTTAATTCATCAGTGGAAATTTGAGCGGCTTTCAATAAAGCACTTTGAAGTTTTTTGGGATAGGGCAAAGTAAGTGCAGAATTGATTTCAAATTTTACCTTTTCAGGCTTGATGTTGAAAGTACAATCGGCAATATCTATTCCGTCAAGTGAAGAACCCGACATCAGACCTAAAACGCGAACTTCCATAAACAAAAAAAGCTGCCTTTTACAGCAGCTTTTAATTAATATTTTATTAGCCTATCGGTTTCTACCTGCGCTGATCATGGCACATCTAAATCCAAGTGTTGCCAAAGCAGTATCTTGCTCGAGGTATCTCCTTGTACCTGGTGACATGAAATAAGCGGGATCATGCCATGAACCACCCTTATAAACCCTTACTTCATTACTGATAAGGCTATTGGTAGGATCGTAACGATCAGACTCATCTTTCCAGCCATTTCTTCTGATGGGGTTAAGATCATCCACCTGCTGAAAAGATAGCGGACGGTACACATCCCATACCCATTCTGAAACATTACCTGCCATATTATAAAGCCCGTAATCGTTTGGCGGATTGGCATAAACATGATCGGTGATCATTGCTCCATCATTTAATCTTCCGGCAATACCGGCATAATCACCTCTACCTCTTTTAAAGTTGGCGAGGAAGGTACCCATTTCAGCACCATAAGGATTTCTCAATGCATGCCCATCCCAAGGATAAATTCTTTTGTGTGATTGGTTTTCATCGAGGTATTGCGTACCTATTAAGGCAATTGCAGCATATTCCCATTCGGCTTCGGTCGGCAATCTGAAACTTGGAACTACCACACCAGATTCCAAAGGAATTCTGCCTTCGTATTGAATATCTTCTATTCCGCTTTCCTCTGCTAATTTTTGGTTTACCACCTTTGTTCTCCAAACGCAGTAATCACTGGCTTGTTCCCATGTTACACCAACGACAGGGAAATATCTGAAACCCGGATATCTAAGATAGTGATCCACATATGGGTCATTGAAAGAAAGCTCACTTTCCCATACCAATGTATCGGGTAATGAAGCAATATAAACTTCTTCTGATGAATCTCTTTTGAGATAAAACAAATATTCTAACCAGTGAATATTCGCGATCTCGGTCATATCCATAAAGAAAGAGGCAACCGTAACGGTCCTCTCCACATTGTCATGACGATTGAGAATATCTTCTTCAGACGAACCCAAGGTAGTTCTACCTCCCTGAATGAAAACCATGTTAGGCGCTTCGGGTTGTCCGTTATAATCATTTACTTCAAATCCACCTTCTTCATTATAGCCCAGACCGGTAACAGAACTGTTGGAACCCGGATTACTCGCATCTCTGTATGCGCCTCCGCCTCCGCAGGCGTAAAGGAAAGATGATGCTACTATGGCCACTATTGCTTTAAAAGCAGTTGACTTTTTCATACCCTGATAATAAAATTCAAATGTGCACAAAATATTAAGTCGCTAATATATGTTTAATTGTAAATATCTACAAGACACAGATACCGCGGCTTAAAATTATAAAAATTAATTATTTCTATTGTTCTGGAACGAGAATAGAACGGCCAAGGTTGTAAAAAATTGCGAATTTTTCTTTGATTAGGCCAATGGGAGTGAATTTTGGCACCGAAATAAAATTTTTAAAAGGAATTGGCCCGAAAAGGGCGGAATTGTTTCAAAAAGAGCTTGAATTATTCACTTTCGGCGATTTATTAAGTCATTATCCCTACAGATATGAGGACAGAACCCGAATTTATAAGATATCTGAATTGCAGGGAAATGAAGATACAATACAATTAAGAGGACATTTAAAAAATTTTAAAACAGCCGGTCATGGAAGAAAAACCCGTTTGATTGCTGATTTCTATGATAATAGCGGAAACATCGAATTGGTCTGGTTTAAGGGCGTAAACTGGGTGTTAAATAAATTTAAGGTTGGCCAGGAAGTTATCTTATTTGGCAAACCAAGCCATTATGGTAATAAATTAAATATTGCGCACCCGGAAATGGAATTAGTAAAAAACCTTAAATCGGGAAAAGGCCAAAAACTAACATCCCTTTATTCCAGTACTGAAAAACTACGAAGAAATTATCTTGACAGTCGTGCAATTGAAAATATAATTGACCAAAATCTGGAGCAAATAGAATTGGATGTAGAAATTCTTCCCGAGAATTTGATTAAAAAATTTAAACTAATCCCGAGAAGAAAAGCGCTCATTGCCATTCACAAACCACAAAATTTTAAGGAAGCGGAAGAGGCAAGAAGACGATTGAAATTTGAAGAATTATTTCTTATTCAATTGAGAATACTATTTCAAAAATCTGAAAACAAACAAATTTTTCCGGGTCAGATTTTTAAAAAGTTGGACAAACTCAATACTTTTTATCGAGAACATCTTCCTTTTCAATTGACCAATGCACAAAAAAGGGTGATAAAGGAAATTAGATCGGACTTGATATCCGGATTTCAAATGAACCGATTGCTACAGGGTGATGTGGGAAGTGGAAAAACAATGGTCGCTTTTCTTTGCTCGCTCATGGCCCGCGATAACAAAGCCCAAACCTGTATCATGGCGCCTACGGAAATTCTGGCGGAGCAACACTATAACGGTTTATCTGAATACAGTCGTTATTTGGGAATCAGAATTGCCAAGCTCAGCGGGTCTACCAAAAGCGCCTCCAGAAAAGAAATATTAAAAAATCTCGAGGAGGGGAGCATTGACATCATCATTGGCACACATGCCCTTATCGAAGATCGTGTAAAATTTAAAAATTTAGGATTATGTGTCATTGATGAGCAACACCGATTTGGTGTTGCGCAAAGAGCGAAACTCTGGCAAAAAAATAAAAATCATTTTCCGCATATCCTCGTCATGACGGCTACCCCCATACCACGAACTTTGGCTATGACTTTGTACGGAGATCTCGATATTTCAGTTATTGATGAATTGCCTCCGGGACGGAAAGAAATTAAAACAGTGCATCGAACCGATGCTCATCGATTAAGTGTATTTAAATTTTTAAAAGATGAGATTAACAAGGGGCGACAGGTATATATCGTTTACCCCCTAATCGAAGAATCAAAAAAACTGGATTACAAAGACCTTATGGATGGTTTTGAGAGCATCAGCAGGGCTTTTCCTGAATACCCGCTCAGTATTCTTCACGGCAGAATGAAAGCTGCAGACAAAGAATATGAAATGCAGAGGTTTGTTAATAATGAAACCAAGATTTTGGTCTCGACCACCGTAATAGAAGTAGGCGTTAATGTTCCGAATGCCTCGGTAATGGTGATCGAAAATTCGGAGAAATTTGGTCTGTCTCAACTGCACCAGTTGCGTGGAAGGGTTGGAAGAGGTGCGGAGCAGTCTTTTTGTATTTTGATGACGGGTGAAAAAGTTAGTAAAGATGCCAGAGTCAGATTGGAAACCATGGTAAGAACTCAAAATGGATTTGAAATAGCAGATGTAGATTTAAAATTACGTGGTCCCGGTGATTTGGCAGGAACCCAACAAAGTGGAGTTTTAAATCTTAAAATAGCGGATTTAGCTCAGGATTCGGGAATATTGATTGCCGCACGCGACGCGGTCAAAGCGATATTGGATATGGATCCGGAATTGAATACCTCTGCACATCAAAGATTAAAGACTTTGATTCAAAGAAAAAATAGCAATAATCTCGACTGGAAATTGATTAGCTAGCTTTTAAGGTAGGGAAGTGCTAAAAATTTAGTTTGGGATTTAAAAAAGGAATAAGAGCCAATAATACCGCCTGCTCATAATATTCTGTCCGGTTTAGCAGTCCTTTAGTCAAAATTCCGACCGATCCGCTACTTTGCTTTGAATTTGATTTTCCAAAAACCATATCATCTGCATGTCCTAGCTCATGACCTTCATTCACAAGTTTTGATACTTCCTTGGGGATATAAAAATTGGCTGTTTTAGCCTTGCCTTTCAAATTCAATGATTTAATATAAACCCAGGCAAAAGCTTCCATATCGCCCTCTTTATCTATCTCTATACCACCTTCGATACCCACCCAAAAATCAGCATTGGGTAATTTTTTAAAAATAAAATTGGCCCTATTGAGAGCTCCTGAAAAAGTTTCTGAATCCCCGACGGGCTGATCGGGAACTCCTGATTCTGAATTTGCGCCTTCTACTTCAAAAAGGACATCGGAGAAAGCCTTTGAAAAAGCCTGTTTGACAGAATTAATTTTAACACGATTATTTGAACCAACGATTATTTTCACGGCGCATTATTATTTATAAAGGCTGTTCCACCAATCGTCTTGCTTCTTGAGGTGCTTGTCGAACCAGGCTATAATCGAATATTTCCATTGGATATATTGTTCATAATCCACCACCCAGTGATTTTGTCCGGGGACTTCAAGCATTTCTACTTCTTTGCCCAAAATCTTAAGTGCGGTATAAAATTGATAGCTCTCTCCGGGTGGAACATTGGTATCAGATGTTCCGTGTGTCAGTAATATTGGCGTATTGACTTTATCCGCATGGAAAAGCGGACTTTGATCCACATAGATGTCTTTGCGATTCCATGGGAAAGCTGCCTCAGAAGCCACGGCAGAATAGGCATAACCCCAAAATCCTTCACCCCAATAACTCGAGAGCGCCGATATTCCAGCGTGAGAAACAGCAGCAGAAAATATATCGGTCTGAGTAGTGAGATACATGGTCATAAAACCGCCATAAGATGCACCTATGCAGCCAATCGAGGAAGTATCTACAAATGGATGAGATTTTGTGAATTTCTTTGTACCCATTATGATATCCCCTGCTGTGGTTTTACCCCAATTGTTGACATGTTCCGCAGAAAATGACTGACCGTAGCCAATACTTCCTCTCGGTTGTAAGATATATACAACATAGCCCTGTGCAGCATACCAATTGTATGGATATCTGCCACCGAATGACCGACTCACGGGAGTGGTACCTCCGTAATAATAGACGATCAAAGGATATTGCTTTGTAGAATCGAAATCCGGTGGTAAATAATAACGCCCGTCTATGACATCACCATTTTCATTTTCAAAGCTCCAGGAATTGATTTCACCAAAATTCTTGTTTTTCAGTATTGGACGAGAGGGATCAAAGAGAAGTTCAAGTTCCATTTTTCTGGGCTCAAAGAGGTATACGGCATTATCTCCCTGTGCCTTGGATCCTATAAGGAGTCCTTTTTTATTATCCTTATTTAGAACCAATGATCGGATCAAATCAGGAGCATCCATTAATTTTTCATAGCTCTGTTCTTCCAGATTATATTTATAAAGCGTCCTGTAGTCTTTTTCAGTGCAGATTAAATAAATATCCTCCCCATTACTGGAAATATCCATGGCATTTATTGAAGGATCGAAGTCTTTGCTGATAGCGAGGGCTTCCTTAAGCTCCAAGTCAAATATATAGGCTTGTCCGTCATAGCCATTGGGTTTTTGACCTTCGCGTACATTTTCAGCTATTCCTCCAAAAAGTGAGGGCCCGCCACTAATCAGTATTTTTTTTCCATCTGGAAAATATTCGCATCCACCACCCCAATACAAGGTGAATAATGAATCAGTTTTGCCACTTTTTAGATCCATCTCCCAATAAGTAGAATAGGAATAGGGCAATTGCAAATAATCTTCATCACTGGTCGTAAATATAATTTTTGCAGCATCCGAAGAGATATCCATTAAAGTAGTACTGTTTTTTCCAAAAGTAAGCTGAGTAATTTTTCCTGAGCTCAAATCGAGTTTATACAAATAAGAGTAACTGTCATAGCCCGGTAAGCGCGATGCCATTCCATCAAGCAGATTGGTTTTTTTATCTTTCTTATCCGGTTTTTCCCGAATGGAATAAATTATGAATTCTCCATTTTCAGCCCAATCATAGGAAGAAATGTTTTCAATTTCTCGCAAAATATTATAGGGCTCGGCGTTCAAAGGGTGGATCCATATGGATTTCATTTTATCATCGGAACGCATATATGAAATGGCATCCTTGCCGGGTACCCATTCAACGCTGGTCATTTCAGATAGGCCTCTATTAGAACGAATAATTTTTTTTGACTTTAAATCCCAGAACTCAAGCCATGACTCAGATTTACCTTTCGGCGAAGCCTTTTTTGATATTTTTATAGCCGCCTTAGTCCCATCTGAATTAATCTTAGCTGAAGATACTGCCGGCATATTGGCCAAGGTGTAAAGGTCGATGCTCGGTTTTTTTGACTCAGAATGAAATATTATTTTGTTCAGGGCACTGTCTTTTTCAATAGCCAGTTTAAACCGGATTTCATTCTGAGCTACTGAACTCATTAATACAATCGATATAGGATGAAACCCTTTGAGCATTTTTATTTCGACCTCTTTTAGAATCGAGCTATCGGGACAATTTAGATTTTCCAGAAGCGTTTCACCATTTTCGGATATTCTAAAAACCGCATTGGAATTTACTTTAAGTTTCAAATTGGAATAATCGGGATTTTCCAAATAAACATTTTGAACAAAAACATGGAAATGATTGCTGTCAGGGCTCTTGATGATCAACCCTTTGTCCTTTTCAAATTTCGCTGAATAGCCAGGCGATTTATACTTTGGAAAAGTATTGTAGTTGTAAGCCTCTTCATCTAAGGATATGTTATCCAAAAAACTGCTGCTATTAAAGCTTTTTTCTTCAGGACTTTTTTCTTCACTGGCATATGGTTTAACGAAGGTATAAGGCCCGTAAAAAGAGCTGTTCTTTAGAACAGTTTGGGTGTAACCTTTCAGAGCGAATAGAATTAAAACAGAAGTCAGGATATGTTTCATGGTCTAAATGAATTTTCGATAATAAAGATAAAGGCTGTTGAGTACCACGGATAAAGAACTCAATGCCATAGCTGCTGCAGCAATCATAGGATGAAGGAAAATTCCGGTCATATAATATAACAGTCCGGCAGCTATAGGAATACTTATGATGTTGTAAACAAAGGCGAGAAAAAGGTTGCTGCGAATGGTTGACATTGTGCCTTTGGACAATACAAGAGCTTGCGCAATTTTTCGCAAATCGCCGTTGACCAGAGTAACTGTAGCGCTTTGAATGGCGATATCGGTGCCTGTTCCCAAAGCGATTCCAACATCCGCCTGGGAGAGAGCGGGAGCATCATTGATGCCGTCACCGGCCATTGCTACCTTTTTTCTTTCATTCTGGATTTCTTTTACTTTATCTTGCTTCTGATGAGGTTTTACATCATAATACAATTCTTCAATTCCAAGCTGATGACAAAGTGGCTCGGCAGCCTGCTGTGAATCTCCGGTCATCATTATTACATCAATATCGAGATTGGTCAATTTTCGTATGGCTTCATCAGCACCAACGCGAATGGCGTCGTATACTGAAATAATTCCCGCAACGATACCTTCATAAGCAAAATATATTAAGGTTTTACCCTCTTCCCGCAATTCTCTTGCTCTTTGAGAGATGAATTTGCTGATCATGACATCTTCTTCCTGCATAAATCGATTATTTCCCACTAAAAAAACACTGCCCTCGTATTCACATCGAATACCTCTGGCAAGCACCACTTCAAAGTGATTTATTTTCGAGTCAAAGGTTTCGTCATACTCTGCGTTAAGATATTTACAAACTGCAAATGCCAAGGGATGATCAGTCCTTTTTTCAACGTGAAAAAGCAATTTTTTTAAAAAACTGTGATCGGATAAATTGTTTTCCCATACAAAGTCAAAGACTTCGGGTTCACCATTGGTTATGGTTCCCGTTTTGTCGGTAATAAGGGCATTTATTTCACCAAGCGTTTGAAGACTTTCTGCATTTTTAAACAAGACACCCAATTTGGCGCCTTTCCCTATACCGGCGATTACAGCCGTAGGGGTGGCAAGGCCAAGCGCGCAAGGACAGGCGATTATCAATACCGAGATGGCAGGTGTCAATGCCAATTGAAAAGTCCCGCCGGGACTCATAAACCACCAATATAAAAGAGTGAGAATTGAAATGATCAAAACGGCAGGAACAAATACGGAAGATATTTTATCGGTGATTTTTTGTACCGGAGCCTTGCTTCCTTGTGCAACTCTCACCATTTCAATGATTTGGGCCAAAAGCGTATGCCCTTCAGCGGCTTCAACCTTCATCTTAAATGATCCGGTTTTATTAATGGTACCCGCATAAACTTTTTCGTCTTTATATTTTTCTACGGGAATAAACTCTCCGGTAATCATGGATTCGTCAACATAACTATGGCCACTTGTGATCAGGCCATCAAGGGGTACTCTTTCTGCGCTTTTTATTAAAAGTATATCCCCGGGTCTTGCTTCGCTTATGTTTATTGAAATTTCTTTTCCATTTTCGATTTTAACCGCATGACGGGGTTGTAGTTCTACTAATTTTTCTATGGCCTCTCCGGTTCTTTTTTTTGCACGCTCTTCAATGTATTTACCAATTAAAATGAAGGTGATGATCATTGCTGCAGATTCAAAATAGACGTACCCTTGTATTTCAATACCAAATAGAAAATACCGAAGGGTCTTTATAAAACTGAAGATAAAAGCGGCACCTGAACCCAAAGCAATTAAGGTGTCCATATTTGCCTTGAATATTAAAGCCTGGCGAAGTGCCGAAATAAAAAAATTCAAACCGGCATAAAATACAACCGGGATAGTTAAAATGAGAAGTAATAGCTCGGAATTTTCAAATTGGATCCAGCCCATACTGATCGACATGATCAGACTACTTAGCAATAGCGCGATCAGCAGTTTGGCTAATGTAATCTGTGGTTTGCTTTCCGAGGAGTCTTCTACAATATCATAACCTGCTTTGCGGATCGATTTTCGAATTTCCTTAAAGGAAGTTTTATCGGCATTAAAGTCAACAAAGAGCGTGGAAGCCGCGTAATTCACATTGGCCTCATTTATTCCCTCCAGGCTATTTGTACTGGACTCGATTGTCTGTGCACAAGCCGCACAGGTCATACCATTGACATGGTAGGTTTTTAGTATTCTGGATTTTTCTTTTTCACTGATATCGCTCATTCGCGATTATTATAGATTTCTACGCCTGAATTCAGAAAATCTATAAAGTTCTGAATATTTAAATCATAGGCTTTAGGCTGTGCCAAAAGTTCGGCATTTTCATCCAGGAGGCAATAATAAGGTTGGGCATTATTGTTAAATCTCACGATTTGCAAATCGGCATTCTGCTTGCCAATTGTTTTTTTCATTTTATTGTCATATTCCGATCTGTACCATTGGTTCTCGGGCAACTCTGTTTTGTCGTCTACATAAAGTGCAACAATGACATACTTCTCTCTTAATATTTGCAGTACCCTGGGATCAGACCAGACATTGGCTTCCATTTCTCTGCAATTTACACAGCCATGGCCGGTGAAATCCACAAAAATTGGTTTTTGCAATTGTTGTGAACATTCCTGTGCTTGTTTTAAATCAAAATAGCCTACAAGGCCATGCGGTAAATGCAGAAGTTCGGCATGTTTGGGTACATCACAAAGATTACCAACCATTTCATTCCCACCGGAAGAAGAACCACCTCCATTTTGTCGGATGATTTTTGCCAAATCAAAGTCATGCCCATTCTGGGGTGGCAAATAACCCGAAAGTCCTTTTAAAGGTGCTCCAAACATTCCCGGAATCAAATAGATGACAAAGGCGAAGGTCAAAAGGGACAATAACAATCGTGTTACGCTTATTTTTTCACCTTCACTATCATGCGGTAATTTGATTTTGCCCAATAGATATAGCCCCAGAAAGAAAAAGGTCACAATCCATATTGCTAAGAATACATCGCGGTCTAAAATGCCCCAGTGATAGGTTTGATCTGCGATGCTTAAAAACTTAAATGCAAAGGCAACTTCCAAAAATCCAAGTACCACTTTTACCGAATTGAGCCAACCTCCTGAAGAAGGCAAACCCCTGAGCCAAGAGGGGAATGCAGCAAATAAGGTAAATGGTATAGCAAAAGCCGTAGAAAAACCGGCCATACCCACCAAAGGCATCATTACTTCTCCGGAAGCAGAAGCAACCAAAATACTTCCCACGATTGGACCGGTACATGAAAATGAAACCAGGGCCAGCGTAAATGCCATAAAGAACACGCCCACATAACCGCCTTTGTCGGCTTGCTTGTCAATTTTATTGACAAATGAACTTGGGAGCGTAATCTCAAATGCACCAAAAAAGGATATGGCGAAGATGATGAATATCAAAAAGAACGCGACATTCGGAATCCAATGCGTACTTAAGAAATTTGCTATTTCCGGTCCGAAAATTAATGAGGTTATAAACCCAAGAAGGATGTAAATCAAAATGATTGAAAAGCCGAAGACCATACTCATAGAGAATGACTCTGATTTGGACTTGCTTCCGTGAGAAAAGAAAGAGACCGTCATCGGAATCATTGGGAATACACAGGGCGTAAGCAAGGCGATCAGTCCTGATCCAAAAGCGATGAAGAAGAATAAGAGTAAATCTTCTTTTGCTTCTTTCTTATAATCGATTTCTTTTTCTTCAATTGAAATAGGAATTTTATTATCGGCTTCAGCAAGTTCTGAATCGAGACTGTCGCCTTCTTCACTGTCATCTAAGGTATCAATGCTGACCGGCATTTCATCAAGTTGTTCTTCACTGACATCCGCCACTTCATCTTTTTCAACTGGTTCTTTGTCAATTATTTCTTCTTTTGCCTTATCAGATAGCACCTTAACTTCTATCTGATCGAATAAGAAATCTTCAGTGAATGGAATGCATTTACCATCAATATCCGTACATACCTGGTAGGAATACTCACCTTCAATTATTGGATTTGCTTTAAGAATTTTGACTGTCTGACGAAATTCACCTTTCTTCTTAAAATAGGTATAATCCCCTTCCCAGATATCATCGTATTTTTTTGAAGGATTGATTGGTCTTATTCCCCCAATCAGCTTGTAGGTATCGTTTTCCTTGAAAAAAAACTCGGTAACCTGCGGACCCAGATTCGGATCGAAATCAGAAGAATACAAATACCAATCGGGGTCGATGGTGGCTTTGAATATCAATTCTATCTCATCGCCGATTTCCACATTTTTTGCACTTGTTTCGGTGCTCCATTTGGCAGGCTCCAAGATTTGGGAATTTCCTGCAAATGCACTAAACAGAAAAAGGAAAAACAAGCTTTGGCGCATTAATTTTCTATGCATAATAATCTAAACAGAGCCCGAAATTACGAAATCTTAGGACTATATAATGTCATTAAATAATCAAAGGTTCAATATCAGCTTTTGATAGTAGAGAAAGCCTTGTGAAATTCAACGATGGTTTCAATACCAATGTAATAATTGAAAAGTCCATAACTTTCATTTGGCGAATGGATGGCATCCTCATCGAGGCCAAAACCCATCATAACTGTATTTAAACCCAGTTCTTTTTTAAACATGGCTACAATTGGAATACTTCCCCCACTTCTCAAAGGAATTGGTTTTTTGCCAAAAGTTTTTTCATAAGCCTGACTTGCCGCCTTATAGGCTTCTGAGTCAATTGGTGTTACTGCGGGCTCCCCTCCGTGATGGGGTGTGACCTTTACCCGGATTCCTTTTGGAGCTATTGATTTAAAATGATTGCTAAAGAGCTCGGTAATTTTTTTTGAATCCTGATGTGGTACAAGTCGCATCGAAATTTTGGCATAGGCTTTTGAAGGAATGACGGTTTTGGCTCCTTCTCCAATATAACCTCCCCATATCCCATTGACATCGAGTGCCGGTCTTATGCTTGTTCTTTCCAATGTGGTATAGCCTTTTTCCCCGGCGAGCTCATCGATGTTCAAATCCTTTTTCATTTTATTGTGGTCAAATGGCGCTCTTCCCATCTCCTCTCTTTCAAGCGCACTCGCTTCATCGACAGCATCGTAAAATCCCGGAATAGTTATATGATTGTTTTCATCCTTGAGGGAGTCAATCATTTTACAGAGAGCGTTTATAGGATTCGCTACTGCACCTCCGTAAAGTCCCGAATGCAGATCTCTCGATGGGCCTGTGAGTTCAACTTCCAGGTAAGAGAGCCCTCTTAGGCCTGTGGTTATGGAGGGATTGTCATTGGATAGCATGCCCGTATCTGAAATCAAAATTACATCAGCATCTAATTTGTCCCGGTATTTCTGAACAAACCACTGCAAATGTTCAGAACCGATTTCTTCCTCACCTTCGAGCATTATCTTGATATTGCAAGGCAGGTCGCCGCTCTTGTTTAATATTTCAAGGGCTTTTACATGCATATACATTTGACCTTTATCATCGCAAGCTCCACGAGCGTAAATTCTTTCATTTTTAATCACCGGTTCAAAAGGCGGAGAATCCCAGAGATCCACCGGGTCGGGAGGCTGCACATCGTAGTGGCCATAAACCAATACAGTGGGTTTGTCATCACCTGCTTTTTTCTCAGCATATACAATTGGATTGCCAGGGGTCTCGACTATTTCAACATCATCGACACCGGCGCTGCTCAGTTTTCCTTTTAAATATTCTGCGGCCTTTTGGATATCACCTTTATAAGATTTGTCGGTGCTTACAGAAGGTATTCTTAATAGTTCAAGTAATTCTTCAAGAAATCTGTCTTTGTTTTGTTCGAGGTAATCGTTCATTCGTATTTGTTTAGGCGCTAAAAATAAAAAAACCGCTCTGGAAATCCAGTGCGGTTTTAAAATTGGAGGTCAAATTAAACTTAAAAAGTTTGCGTAATGCAAAAACTGTTGCTAAAGGTATGAAAATATTTTTAATAATAAATCCGGAATCTTGGAAATGTGCAATTAATTGTGTTTAAAAGATAATTGTGACTGGTTTTTAATATGGGGTATGAATTGCAATTATTTCATTTCAGAGGAAGAAGAATATTATTGTAATTCAAAATAATTATTTCTGGGTCAAAATATTTTATAAAACCGGTAATCTTATTTTACACATTTTATTGATAATATCTCTTAATTCATTATAATCAATGAAGTAATCACTAAACTTTTTCAAATAAAGCATATTGATTCATGCCCAATTGAAATTTTTTGTATTTCAGAATTTTAAAACCATTCTTTTTTGCCAGTTCAAAAATTTCCTCTTTATTCCAGTAGTGTTTGTGCTCCTCTATATTCTGCTTTTCCAAAATTCCGATATTGGCTAGAAATTCCAATAGTGGCTTTGAAGCCGGAGTGGGTGTCGTTAAAAAAATGGTTCCGTCATTTCTCAATTTTGCTTGAAACTTTCTAAAAATTTTAAAAACTTCCTCATAATCAATATGCTCGATAACCGCAAGACTAATGATTGAATCAAAAGTTTTGCCTTCCATGGGGCCGTGATCGTAGTTTACACAAGTGTATTCTCCTTCGACAAAGGGTTTTAATTCCCCTTCATTACCTCCAAAATCAAGCACATCACCTTTTATATATGGCTTCGCTTTACTAAACCTCATGTTTTGTAATAGCTTTTCAAATGGATTTTTTGTATTTATCAAATCAGTCTGATTATTTAAATAGATTATATCTCAGCATACAATAAAGAGCCCAAATTGCATCTTTCAGACCTATTTTCTTACCTTCCTCATAGGTTCTGCCATAATAAGAAATACCTACTTCGTAAATTCGAATTCCCTTTAATTTGGCAATTTTTGCCGTGACCTCCGGTTCAAAACCAAATCTTTTCTCTTTCAGATCTATGGATTTAATTATTTCAGACTTAAATAGTTTATAGCAGGTTTCCATATCAGTGAGATTCAGATTGGAAAGCATATTGGATATCGTAGTCAGAAATTTATTTCCGATAGAATGCCAAAAAAATAAAATTCGATGTGGATTATTACCCATGAATCGGGAGCCATAAACCACATCAGCAAATCCTTCAAGCACGGGCTTTAACATTTGATTATACTCGCGCGGATCGTATTCCAGATCGGCATCCTGTATTATGATATAATCTCCGCTGGCTTTTTGAATTCCCGTGTGTAAGGCAGCCCCTTTTCCTTGATTTATTTCGTGTTTAAATAGCTGAATTTCAAGATTGGATGTTTTTTGATAGGATTGAATCTTTTGAAATGTATCATCATTGGAACAATCGTCTACAATTATTACCTCTTTTTTAATACTTTCGACTAATTCAACATTACTGATTTTATCGAGAATTAAATGTATCGTAGGCCCTTCATTGTATGCAGGAATTACAATTGAAAGTTTTTTTTCCAATTTTATTCTCTTTTTCTCAATCTGATATTCGCCTTGCTTTCTTCTCCTTTGAGAATTCTGCGTAGATTTTTTTGATGGGTGAGCATTACAATGGCAAACATGGCGAAACCGAATATTATTAGGGCTGGCTCTTCGGGGTTGAATCTTGGTAACATCAGCAAAACAGGGAATGCAAGTGTGCCAATCATTGAGCCCAACGATACGTATTTAGACAAAATCAGCACAAGAATAAATATTCCAACACAAAGCAGTGCTACATTGAGTTGAATGGCCAAAACCATCCCAAATAGGGTTGCCACGCCTTTTCCGCCTTTGAAATTGGCATAAATAGGAAACACATGGCCTAATACGGCCGCCACTCCATGCAACAATTGATAAAGAATTAAATCTTCAGCGGGTATAATATCCCAAATCACCAAAAACCAGGGAAGAGAACTCGCTGTCCAGCCTTTGAGTATATCAATGGCCATTACGATCGATCCTGCTCTTTTTCCAAGTACTCTGAAAGTATTGGTTGCCCCGGCATTCCCACTGCCATAATCACGGACATCAATACCAAAAAAGGCTTGTCCATACCAGACCGCCGATGGAATCGAACCCAACAAATAGGCCGCGATTATCGTCAGAATAACAAAAAAAAGGGAATCCAATAGTTCGATATTCACGAAAGTAATTAGCGTTTTGTTCTCAGCGAAGTGCAATAATACGGATTTTGAGCATGTTTTCCCAAAACCAAAAAATTAAAAACCGTCCCAATCGTCCTCTTCATCGCTTTCAAATGGGTCAGCTTCTTCTTTTTTCTTTTTAGCTTCCTCTTCTTTTTTCTTATTCTCTTCCTCCTCTTTTTTCTTTCTTTCTTCTTCTGCTTTCTTTTTCTTTTCTTCTTCTTCCCTGGCCTTTAATTCTTCTTCTTTTTTCTTTCTTTCCTCCTCTTCCTTCGCTTTCAGTTCTTCTTCTTTCTTTTTCTTCAGCGCTTCTTCTTCTTTTTCTTTTTTATTATTAACGATCTCTACGGATTCATCATCTCCACCGAAGCCCCAGCCTGAGTCATCTTCATCTTCAATTACAATTTTTTTCTTTTCTTCTTCCTCACGTGCTTTCTGCTCGGCAGCTTCTCTTTCTTTTTGCTCTTGCGCTTCTTTAGCTTTTCGATCTGCCTCTTCTTTTACTTTTTTCTCTGCTTCTTCTCTGGCTTTACGTTCTTCTTCTTCTCTAGCCTTTTTCTCTGCTTCTTCTTTTATTCTGAGTTCTTCAGCTTCTTTCGCTTTGCGCTCCTCTTCTTGTTTAGCTTTTAATTCCTCAGCTTCTTTCTGACGCTTAGCTTCAGCCTCCTCTTCTTTTTTATCACTGACGATTTCTACAGACTCATCATCACCGCCAAAGCCCCATCCCAAATCATCATCCTCTTCTTCTACCACTATTTTCTTGTCTGCTTCTTCTTTGGCTTTTTTCTCAGCTTCTTCTTTGCCTTTACGATCTGCTTCTTCTTTAGCTTTACGATCTGCTTCTTCTCTTGCTATTCGTTCTTTTTCTTCCCTCGCCTTGCGTTCTGCCTCTTCTCTGGCTTTTCGTTCCTCTTCTTCCTTATCCTTAACAATTTCTACCGAATCATCATCACCGCCAAAGCCCCAGCCTGAATCTTCTTCTTCATCTACAATGATCTTTTTGTCATCGTCTTTCTTACTCTTTTTAGACTTTATTTCTACGCTTTCCTCCTCATCATTTCCAAAGCCCCAGCCTGAATCTTCCTCTGCTTCTTTCTCAATAATCTTGTTACTTTTTGGCTCTTTATCCTTTTTTGATTTTATCTCAACGCTTTCTTCTTCATCGCCAAAACCCCAGCCCAGATCATCGTCTTCATCTTCAACGACAATCTTCTCTTCTTTTTTCTCTTCTTCTTTTTTATCTGAAACAATTACGGGTTCTTCTTCTTTCTCATTTCCAAAACCCCAGCCATCCTCTTCTTCCTCAGGCTCATCGCCAAATCCCCAACCGCTATCTTGTTCTGTTTCCTTTGGTTCATCAACTAAAATTGGATCTTTTTTAGATCGTTTTTCTTTTACGCGTTTTTCTTTTTTCTTTTTCTCTTTTTGGGGTGGTGCACCGATAAATTTCGATTCTTCCGGTTCTTCACCCCAGCCCCAATCTGCATCTTCTTCCTCCTCAGAACCTCCAAAAGGTACCGCCTCAATATTTTCTTCTTCTACTTTTTCTTCCTCAGGACTCATATTGGACTCTATCTGATCTACATTGTCATTTTCATCTTCCAAAGGCACACCCCAGCCGTCATCGTAGTCCTCTTCGGTACCCCATCCGGATTCCTCTTCTACTGGTTCTTCTTGCCATCCGGACTCAGAACCACCATCATTAAATTCTTTTCCTCCCACATATTTATCTTCAACTTCCGGTTTACTGACTTTCAGATTTATATCCTGATCGCTCAAAATTTTTCCGAGATAAGTTTCATTATAGTATTTAATATAATCGCTCACTTCATATAAATCGGCAGAAGCCAGATATACTTCTCCTTGCGAAGTACCGCTTTCAGGTGTTTTGGATTTTGATTCAATTATTTCATTATAAACATGGTTAGAGGAAAAAGTCGCCAGGCGGCCATCATCATAAGAGAAATAATACCAGCAGCCAGGCATCAGTTCAATAAAAAGATTTACGATTTCATCTTCATAAATTTTCTTAATTTCATAATAACCCCTTATACGGCCATTGATATCATTTTTACCAATACTTGAAATACCAACGGTGTCTCCGGAATAAAGCGCCCCTTCTTCCTTATGCCATTTCAAATCGAGGTCAGCAAATAAAATACTCTTATTGAATTTGCCCGATACTGCATGAAGTGGTATATATTCCAAATACAATTGTTCATTGTAATTTTCAGCGGCTTTTTCACCTATCATTTGACTCAATTTGTAAATCACCTCATAGCTACTTTCAGAAGCTTCTTTGAGATTATCTACATATTGTGTGCTTTCGGACATGTCCCTGCCCATTGCATTAAGTGCAGGGCCGGGAATTGGGAAATTCAAATAAGTAAGGGTATTAAAGGTGTAATTTCCGCTATCGATATTTACGCGGCCTTTACCATATGATTTGGCGTTTACCTCAATTGGCATATAACCGTACAGGTTAAATTCACCTTCAAATTTTACAATGGAAGAGGAGTCATTGAATGAAAATAAATTGCCACTATTGGTTTCTCCAGAAAGCTTTTCCTTGCTTCCCACTTTAAAAACACCTGTTTCCGCATCAATAGCCAGCAAGCCTGTAACTTTGAAAACATCAGGGTCTTCATCCATTCGCTTGCTCGAAAGCAGTGTATAGTACATTTGAGATTCTCCACCATCAACATGGATTCCTGTGGTAAGCATAGGCTCGTTTTCCTCCAGCTCCCTTTCATCCTTCAATTCAATTTGTATATCATTTGGATCGCCATTGTAAACAAATGGCAGCCAATCGTTAAATTCATCCGAATGGGTCAAGTCCAACCTGATCTCTCCGTTAAAATTTAGATATGGTTGATTGGCATATACGGCCACGTCACCCTGATAAAGAATTTTTGGGGCGATATAGAAATTGGCATCTTCTTCTATATAGCTTTCTGCAAATGTCACAGAATCGGTCTTGCGTTTCCCTTCTTCTTCTGGAACCTGAAACATTCCCTCAAAAAGTATATTCATCGTGTCATTTGCACTATTGACATAAACGTAATTTGCATCAGCATCAAATTTCGTTCGGGTATAAATATCCACGTCCGCCTGATTCAAATGGTGGTACTTTTCTTTGGCATCCATGGAAATGCTCGCATTAGTAAGCGGTTGAATCAGCGTGCTTTCATCAATAATTATGGTGCTATCTCCCGGTGTAATAAAGGCATCGGCAACATAAACACCCGGAACACCTTTTACCGTCAACATTGAGGCGACTGCATCATAAACAGCAGATTCACCGCTGAAAGCTAAAGAATCCTGGTCTTCAAGAGTAGAGTAGAAATAAGAGTTTTCGATATCAACATAGTCTGGTTTTACCATGGTAAAAGTCTGCTTATCCAAATCCCAGGTTCCTACAGGGATGGAAGTTTTGTAGGCCATCAAGGGCAACGATATTACCGCATCCCCTTCTTTTTCAGGTTCAAGCCTCGCCGTATTTTTCTCGAAATCGAAAAATAGTTTTGCATCATGCGCTGTCAGGGCAAAGGTATCCTGATCATAGGCTTCGATAAAGAATTCTGCATCACGTGCAGTAAAGCTGTTTTTAGAAAATCTGAAATTTCGCGACCTCGAATCGGTACCTTGTGTGCGCACATCGCCTATTCCAAACATTCCTTTTTTGGAGATCATGGCAGCGCCTTCCAACTGAGCTTTACCATTGTAAAGGTCTACCATTTCCCTGCCCTTGGAGTTTATGATATATCTTTCATTCGAAGCCATCAAAACAGCTCTGGCATCAGCGCTTTTTGCATCAGGGTAATCACCAAATTCTGTTTCTCCCGCTTTTACATCCACGATCGCATCCTGTACCACCATTGAATCCTGATAGAAAACAACATTTTTTGCATCTGTTGTGGATGTGAGATAATTGAAAGTACCATCTCCATTGAGTCCATTGGTATTCATTTTTACCTCATTGTAGTACCGCGCTTCTTCATTGCCAAATACAGGATAGCCTTCTTCCGGCAATTGATGGGTAAAACCGAGTGATAGATCTTTATTTACTATTAATTCTGTTTCAAAATCAGGGATGATGCCTCCCGAATGAAAAGTTCCTTTGACATTAATTACACTGGGGTTGTCACTTGCAAGGGTGTCAATTTTAAATTTGGGAATTTCAAAATATACTTTTCTGTCGTATGATCCTCCCAAAATATCCGGATCATCAAAATACACATAGGAAGGCTTGGTCACATCCAGAATAGGGTATTGAGGCAAGTCATGTCTACCCGACTTATTATCTGGCTCATTGAGATAAAACATACCACCGGTATTCTCTACTTCTCCACCGAGAATTTTTCTTTCCGATGACTCACCGGTTGAATCATTTGATAGATTGAAGCGAATTGAATCAATCTGGGTAAGATTCATTGTGAAATCGTCGTAGTTGAAATCAAAATTCTTTCCTTTGACACTGTAATTTCCCGCTCTTATTTCCCCATTGAATGTGAAATTTCGGTTTTCTTTCAACACAACTTCACCACTGTCCGGTTTGTAATAAACTTTCAACGCCTTACTAACAATTTCTCGATCTACTCCTCTTATTATCAATGCATTGGAATCCAATTGAAGGGTAATATTTTGACCGGTGGGGGAAATAGAATACCACTCCATATTATCAAAATCACCTTTTTTGAAATTGGAATTATAGGCATGTTTGGTTTTGGAATTTATTCGAATTAAACCTGTATGCTCATCAAATTCCAAATAGCCTTTTCCGGCAGCTCTTTTTATGGCCGCTTTCATTATTTCCGGCTTTATTTTGTAGGCCTCGGCCAGTTCAAAAAAGGAGAATTCTTCCATTCTCTTTTTCATAGAAAAATAGGCGGCAACCTGCACCGGATGAAATTGATTAATGCCTTTTACTCTCAGATACTCCTGATCATCAAAATTGTCTAAGGAGCGCACTATGGCGGGTACGTCTGACCTTCCATTAATGATCCCAAAATTAATTTCCTGCGAATTCAGATCCCAGCTGAGTTTGTCGGCCTTGATATCCACAACGTGGTAAGAATCGATCATTGGCCTGTCCTGGAATGTCCCTTTCTCCCAATAAAGCGTCAAAAAGGAATTTAACATATCATAATTAAATTCCATGGATGGATGGGTGAGTGAGTCCCGGTTTTGATATATAACCAATTCTACTTTATGCGATTTGAGCAAGGTATCGCGCAGATAAAATCGAGGTGAGCTGCCTTTAAACACAAGTTCATTATCTCTTTCTATTTCAATATAATTTTTACCAAGGTCAAGACCCTGCGTATTTATCTTGTCCCCAAGAAGAGTAAAACCACCTGTGAGTTTTACACCCTCACCAATATTTTTGTATTTGTAATTGCTTTTATAGGATCTGAAAACGGGGTATTTTCTTCCAGGTGCCTCCGGAGCTTTACTTTTAACTGTAAAGGAACCGCTAATATCCTCATCGAAAAGATCAGGATAGGAAAGCAAAGCATTCTCAGCAGATATTGAAGGGGAAATTGTATTAAATGCAAATTTGCTGAAGGTAATTTCAGCTTCAGTTTCATATTCACCTAGGGGAATATTAATGAGCATTGAACCGGTATCACCAACAAAATTTCTACTTCCGAATACATAGGTACCGGTCACATTTTGCAATTCAAAGGTGTCGTATGGACTAAAAAACTCAAAATCTGCATTTTCTATTTTTATTGTAGCACCTTCTATGGCTGGCAAATCCACCGCCGGTGCAGCCGAAGCAAAGGGATCTTCAAAAGCTCCGTAATTGTCCAGGTTTTCGTCATCGTCAAAATTGGCAAGCGATTGGTCATTGTCGTCCCAGCTATCATCGTCCCAGCCATCATCATCCCAGGAATCATCATCCCAACTGTCATCACTCCAATCATCATCGCTCCAATCATCATCACTCCACTCCTCATCGCTTTCTTCAGATTCGCCAATGTCCTCTTCAAATTCATCATTCAATGCTTCTTCCACTTCAAGAGGAATAACAGGATCAATAAATGAAGGGGCATCTACATATTCAAAAACAAATTTACTTCCTTCTGGCACGGATAGAACATTGTATTGATGATAGTATAGCGCACCATGTTCGAAAAGGTTTCTGGAAGTAATAAAGTAACGAAGTAGATCTTTTGGATCTTCTGCATTCTCAACAAGTTTTTGAGCCACGTCCAGGAATTCACTCAGGTTTACTTTCTCAGCAAATTCACCATAGATACCATTGTATAAGGCATTATAGAATACTACAAAAAACGGATTTACAGGGTATTTTCTATCTCTAAATGTTTTGGAAATAGCGATGACTTTATCCTGGTCCTCGGAGTTTAAATCAAACCATACCGAGGCAAAATTATTGGAGGTGGAGTCGCCAATATTACCCCATTGTTTTAAAAGTGAGTCGGCCTGTTCTACGAACAATGAAGGATCTTCCGATAAGTAAATGTATTGTGATTTTGCACTTATCGAGATCAAAGCGAAAATTATCGATATAATCAGAGATTTTTTCACCTTATTTTATGAAGCTCCAGAGCTGCCCAGTTATTTTTAGTTTTTGTTTTTATGACCTCTAAACCAAGATTTTTAGAAAAATATGCCATTTCCGGAATATCTTCCTCAAAAAATCCACTAATCATTAAAGTACCACCCGGTCGTAAATAGTTCAAATATACGGGAATATCTTCTTTTAAGATATTTTTCGTGATATTGGCCATTATCAAATCATAGTCCTTTTGATCATAGGGCAATTTTTGGGCATCACCTTTAAAAACGTTTGTCTTAGTGCAATTATTCAATTTCAGATTTTCAAGACTATTATTGAATGCCCAATCTTCGACATCAAATCCGGTCACTTTATTTGCGCCGAGTTTTTCGGCAAGGATCGATAAAAGTCCGGTACCACAACCTGCATCCAATACATTAAGCCCGTTTAGGTTCTTTTGGAGCATTAATTGTGCCATTTGAAAAGTCGTCGCATGATGTCCTGTTCCGAAAGACATTTTTGGTTCAATTAAAATTTCAATATCAAATTTGTCGGATTCAGGGTGAAATGGAGCTCTGATTCTAAGCCTGTTTTCAATAAGGACGGTTTCAAATGAGGACTCCCATGTTTCATTCCAGTTTTTTTCTTCCACTTTAGAAAAACTTATCTGAATGTCTTTCTGGTTTGCGAAGGCCCTTAAAAATTCAGTCTCTAAATGCTTTCCATAATCTTCTGCTTTGATAAATGCCTCTATTTCATTTTCGGAATGTTCGATGATCCCTTCGAAGCCATATTTATCGAAATCTATGCTTAAATATTCGGGTAGGGGATTCTCTGATTTAATTCTGAGGCTATAGAATTCGGGCATCTTATTGACAGCCTGCGAATGATGCAGTTTCGGTAAAATATATACTGAAATCAGCCATTCCGGCTTCTTTTTCAAAATAAATACTAAAATCAGCCATGCCGCGATTATTTACAAAATACCACAATCCTGCTCTATCGGCATAGGTACGACTGAATTCTTCAAAAATCAGCATTTGTGCAAAGGCCTCCGATTCCTCTTCATAGACCCGGAAATGCGCCAGATTTCTATCTTCCCTCTCAATATAAACAGCGCCTTTTAAGTCGCAAAAAGTCTGCATATTGTGCGGCTTAAACTCAGACGAATAAAATAATTGTACTAAAAGAAGATAAAGAAACATTAAAATGATTTAGCTATATCCACAAAGCCCCTTGATTTTAAAGAAGCACCACCTACCAGACCTCCGTCTACATCTTCACAGGCAAAAAGTTCTTTGGCATTATCGGGTTTTACACTTCCACCATATAGAATGCTCATATTCTGTGCAGTTTCTGTGCCGTATTTTTCAGCAATCATTGTGCGAATTTCTCGATGCATCTCCTGTGCTTGTGAGGGGCTTGCCGTCAATCCGGTCCCGATAGCCCAAATAGGTTCATAAGCAATGATTATTTTTTCAAAGTCCAGTTTAGACAAATGAAACAGGCTTTGCTCAATTTGGGATGAGACATAGGCATTCTGACTGCCTTTTTCCCTAATTTCCAAAGGTTCTCCACAACAGAATATTGGGGTCAGATTTTCTTTTAAAACAGCATCCACCTTTTTTTTAATCATTTCATTACTTTCATTAAAAATCTCCCTTCTCTCACTATGGCCTAAAATCACATGACTGATATTTATCCCTTTGAGCATGCTGGTGGAAATTTCTCCGGTAAAGGCCCCCGAATCTTCAAAGTGACAATTTTGTGCTCCAACGTAAATATTTTTATTTCCCGTTGCCAGTTTTTGCACTTCAAAGGCATGGGTAAATGGCGGAATTAAGATTATATCGACATCAGAATTTAATTCTGATCCTGCCATATTGATAATTTCAGAGCTGAGTTTATTACCCTCTTCTCTGTCGGTATTCATTTTCCAATTTCCTGCAACAGTGTTTCTTCTCATATTTAACGTATAAGGCATCAAATTTAGTAATTTTGTGTTCTGACTAACAGAAGAAATTCAAAACAGCACAATAATTTGATAGAAAGTCCAGCAATAAAAGATAAGAAGGAGGAAAAGGCGGTCCTGGTATCTTTAATCGTAAAAAATGAATCGGAACTTCAGGCAGAAGAATATTTGGAAGAACTGGCTTTTTTAGCCAAAACAGCGGGGATTACCAGCCAAAAAAAATTTACACAAAAAGCAAATCTTCCACATGTCTCTACTTATGTAGGTAAGGGAAAACTCGAAGAAATCAATACATATATCATTGCCAATGATATAGACACGGCAATATTTGATGATGAATTGACACCATCTCAGGTACGGAATCTTGAAAATAAATTAAAAATCAAAATATACGACCGGAGTTTGCTAATCCTTGATATTTTCTTGTTAAGGGCCAAAACAGCTCAGGCAAAGACGCAGGTAAAACTCGCGAGATACGAATATCTAATGCCTCGTCTGACGCGGATGTGGACGCACCTTGAGCGACAAAGAGGAGGAACCGGAACCAGGGGAGGAGCGGGTGAAAAGGAAATCGAGACTGATAGGAGGATTATTCGAAACCAGATCAGTCTTTTGAAGAAAAAGCTTGAAAAAATAGAAAAGCAAGGTATTACCCAAAGAAAAAGTAGACAAAACATGGTCCGGGTGGCTTTGGTTGGATATACCAATGTTGGCAAATCGACTTTAATGCGAATTTTGTCAAAGGAAAATGTTTTTGCGGAAGATAAGTTGTTTGCCACGGTGGATTCAACCGTTAGAAAAGTTGTCCTTGAAAAAGTCCCTTTTTTACTAACAGATACAGTCGGTTTTATCAGAAAACTTCCAACTTCTCTGATAGAATCATTTAAATCTACATTGGATGAAGTAAAAGAGGCCGACATCTTGCTTCATGTTGTGGATATTTCGCATCCGGGTTTTGAAGAGCAAATGGAAGTAGTAGACAAAACCCTTCAGGAAATCGGTGCCGGTGATAAAAAAACCATTCTTGTTTTTAATAAAATTGACAATTACAAATACGATCCCGAAGACCGTCCTTTTGATGAAAACACGCCTGTACCATTGGAAGAACTCAAAGCAACATATCTGAGTAAATCGGATAAAGAGGCCATATTTATTTCGGCAGCCAAAAAGCAAAACATCAGAGAATTGAGAGAAATCCTAGCCGATCATGTTAAGGAGAAGTATTATATGATTTTTCCTAATTACGCCGGAAGTTAAATTAACAATTAATAGTGTATGGTTAAAGGTTAATTGTAATACTCCCCAATTCTTAGACCACTTCCTCAGTTTTCTTAGTTAATATTTCTGTTAATTCTTTGTTCATTTTGATTGCTTTTCTAAAGCGATTAGATGGAGTTTCCTCGAAGGAATGATGCATCTTTTCATCGTTGTAGTAAGTCACGTAGTCTCTGATCATTTG
Source organism: Cytophagales bacterium (assembly GCA_965267555.1). GTDB lineage: Bacteria > Bacteroidota > Bacteroidia > Cytophagales > CCMP332 > CCMP332. Next base: position 675,865 of record OZ254083.1, read on the forward strand.
ATAGAGATCTAGTCCGTCTTCTGGTGGATTGAGATAGATTCTGTTGTGTTTTAAGGTTCTCCAGAATCTTTCAATCCATCGATTGTCTATTGCTCTGCCTTTTCCATCCATGGAGACTTTGATTTCTTTTTCTTTCATGGTGTAAATCCAAAGACTGGAAGTAAACTGTGAACCTTGATCCGAGTTGATGATCTCTGGTTTTCCATGTCTTGCAATGGCATCTTCCACTACTTCTACGCACCATTTAGCTTCCAGGCTGTTGGAAATACCCCATCCCATAATCTTTCGGCTGTAGATGTCCATGACTGCCGTGCAGTACATGAAGCCTTTTGCCATTGGGATGTAGGTGATATCAATGCTCCAAGCCTGATTCGGACGCTCTATCTTCAGGTCTCTAAGCAAATAGGGTCTGATATAATCGGTTTCTCCAAGAATGCTCAACATTTTCCTTGGGTAGATGGCTCTATGCCCCATTTTTCTTAAAAGCCTTCTGACCCGCTTGTAATTGACATGATAGCCTTTGCTCTTTAACATGAACTGCATGGATTTCACACCTTCTGCTGGTTCTTTGGCTGCATGCTCGTCCATAATGCGCATGATTTTCAGGTTCTCAGGTTTCTCTCCAAGCGGTTTGTAATACAGACTACTTCTGTTCAATGACAGGAGCTGGCACTGTTTCCGTTTGCTCATTCGGCTTCTTCTGCTGACCAATCCAATCCGCTCTCTCACAGTCCTGTTTTCTTCAAGCTTTTTTTTAGAAAGTCATTTTCAACCTTCAGTTGACCGATTTGAGCATAGAGCTTTTCAGCATCTACACTTTCTTCTTCTTTGGCTTCTCTACCATTCGAAAAAACACTGGATGCATTCTCTAAAAACTCCTTTTTCCAGCGAGAGATAATAACTGGACTTACTTCATGTTTCTTTGATAATTCTGCGAGGGTTTCTCGCTCTTTGATCGCCTCTAAAGCTACTCTGGCTTTAAACTCCGAACTGAATTTTCTTCTCTTGTTTCTCATAGATTTTAGTCAAATTAAAAATTTTAATTTTAACTAAGTCTATGGTCTAGTTTTTTGGGAGTATTACAACCAACAACTTCAACCAAATAGAAAATCATTAATAATTAATTACTTATTGCTATTTCTTAATTATTGAAAATAATTTTTCGACAATTGCATAAATAAGATATCCCCATGGTGCTCCGTGAAGTATGAAATCAAAATAGTCCTTTGCTTGCATGCCAACAGCCCCGCCCAAAATCCATTTGATCTTTCCCCAGATATGAGGTTCGGGTGTAAAAGGGGCCAGGCCTAATGTTAGAGAAGAAAGTAAACCAATTAATATTTTGGAATTATTTTTTTGATTCATTCATTTATAATTTGAAGCAATTTTAGTTTAAATGTATTTCACAGAGGTAACAAAGGTTACATATGAGATGCCAAAAGATGAAGACTTTTGCATCAAAAATTTAAAATCTAAATCAAATGAGCATAGAAAAAGCAATACAAGAAGGTGGCGCATTAGTTGATGTAAGGACAAGCATGGAATTTCAGTCGGGAAGTGTTGCAGGTGCTATCAATATTCCACTCAATGAGGTGCCGCATAGAATTAGTGAATTGAAGGAAATGCAACAACCTCTGATTTTATTTTGTAGAAGTGGAGCGAGAAGCGAGCAGGCAAGGGCATATCTTTCCGCACAAGGTTTGAACTGTTATAATGGTGGTTCATGGACCAATGTGAATCACATGATTTCAAATTTGAATTAGAATGGCTGGAAAGCGTTTTTCTGAACTGGTAAGCTCTGATAAGCCTACCTTGATCGATTTTTCGGCTGAATGGTGTGGGCCGTGCAAAATGCTGGCGCCAATCTTGAAGGAACTGAAAAAAGACATTGGAGACTCTGCGAGCATTATTAAAATTGACGTTGATAAAAATCCTCAATTGGCTTCAAAATTTCAAATTCAGGGTGTGCCTACGCTGATGATATTTAAAAATGGTAAAATGAAATGGCGACAATCGGGAGTGCTTCCGGCTCATCAACTAAAAAGTATTTTGGCGCAATATCAGTGATAGCCGATTGCCTTTCGATGAGCTAAACAACTTTCTGTATCGTCTTGCGATATCCTGATGGACTTTTTCCGGTAAATTTTTTGAATTGATTTACAAAGTGCGAATAATTGTTAAAACCACTTTCAAAACTGACCTCGTTAATCCCAATCTCTTTTTCGGTCAGCAATTTTGAGGCGTGAACCAAACGGTATTCGTTGAGAAACTGTGTGAATGTTTTATCAGTGATTTTTTTGAAATAGCGACAAAAAGATGGCACGGTCATACTCACTAAATCTGCTATTTCATTTAGTGTTATAGGTTTTTGAAAATTCTCTTTAACGTAATTCAAAACTTTGTTCAATCGATCATTATCCTGAGGTGATGATACGAGTAAAAAGCCATTGGCATTGAGTATTTTATAATTCCTGGAATTGGATAAATCTCTTAATATCTCCAGGAGCAAAAGGATTTGTTCAAATTTATCTTTATTCACCATTTGAAGGATCTTCTTACCTATGCGGTTTTTGTCTTCTTCACCAAAAGAAAGTCCTTTTTTGGATCGTTCAAATAGATTGTGGATTCCTTTCATTTCCGGAATATTAAAAAAATCATCACCTAAAAAATTGGGGAGCATCTGAATAACCGTTTCACTTTCACTACAACTCAAGCGATTTGTAAATCCCTGGTGAGGTAAGTTCGAACCTATTAAAACAAGCTCGCCACCATTGAAATAGGAGAGATGGCTGCCAATATGTCTTTTGCCACTGCCTTCTTTAACATAGACCAATTCCAATTCGGGATGATAATGCCAAAAAGGTCTGGTGTTTCTGTTGTGTTTATCAAAATGCCGAACGAGTATCGAACCTTCATGAGGCATGACTACTTTTTCGAGCTGAGGATTGGTCAATTTGGTGTTTATCATATTCAATTATTACACAAATAGTCTAATTATAATGCAATATTAATCATATTATAAATTATAAATACCACATAATGTTAATATACCATATAAATTAGTGAATTGTCTTGTATTTATGCTCTGAAAGGCTTTCTACCTTTGAAATGTCAATTAAACTTATATACTATGAAAAATGCGATGAAAATTCTATCGATCTTATTGTTGGCGGGCTCACTTTCATTAACAAATGTAGAGGCTAGCAATAAATTTAATGTAAACATAATAGACCAAACCAAAGTCCAGGTTGAGCTGTCTGAATTCGGCAATAATTATTCAATTGAAATTAATAATTCCATTGGAGAAAGCATTTATGAAACGCACAACCTGAGCATTGTAAATCTGAAGTTTTCCGTAGACCTTATTAACCAGGAAAAAGGTTTGTATCATTTAATTTTGAAAAATGACCAGCAGATGAAAAAGATTCCCATACTAATTGGGGATCAATTGGTATCTGTAAATACAAATCAAATTAAAACCACTTTTTTCCCTCAACTCGAAAAGAATGGCAATTCCGTTCTTGTAAAAGTAATCTCCAACGAAGAAATCGATTTGCAAATGGACATTTCGAATGATCTGGGGAAAAAACTTTATCATACACAAATTGGAGGTCAAAATGGTATGGTAGGTAAGAAGTTCTGGTTTGAGTCTGGCGATTATATCGTCACATTCAACAGTACGGATTACCAATTCCAGAGGGAATTGAATATTAAGTAAGTTTGTTTTTTATCATGATTGCGAAAAGCTCTTTCATTTTTGGAGGGGCTTTTTTAGTTATAATACATCAATTCTATTTCGGTATTGTTCGATTTTTCCTTCTCTTTCCAATTGTTTTAACAATCTGGATACAACCACCCTTGAGGTGTTGAGTTCATTGGCTATTTGCTCATGGGTTTTATTGATTTTGTAAGAACCACTGGCTTGTTTGCTATCCAAAAGAAATTTATACAATCGCTGATCCATCTTCATAAAAACCATTGAATCAATTGCATTTAACAATTCGTCAAAGCGGAGTTGATAGGCTTTGAAAATGAATTTTTTAAAATTGGAATATTTAATTAGCCATTCATCAAGATATTGCAAGGGCACCATCCAAAGCAGAGAATCTTCTTCGGCAATGGCTGAGAAATTACTTTTTTTCCCTTCGATACAACATGTGATGGACATGGCACAGGTTTCACCACCTTCCAGATAATACAAAAACATTTCATTACCCTCATTATCGTTTCGGCTAATCCGCAGGTTCCCTGAGATCACGAATGGTACTTCTTTTGTCTCAATACCCTGTTCAATTAAAACCTGTCCTGCGCGTACTTTTTTTTGGCGACCTACGGTTTTCATTTCTTCGATCAGCGCCTCACTGAAACCGGAATATTTAAATATTTTATCGATGTCTTTTTCCATTTTCGGATGGTTAAGAAGATTAAAAATAGAAGTAATCAAGTTCTAAAAACAAATATTTAAATAATTCATTGCAATAAAGAGCAAAATAACGATATTTGCGATTATAACTAATATATCAAATAGTATTACTATTATTATGACAAACAACACTTTATTAGAATCAGATAGGGCTGAAAACAAATCTCACAATTTGGAAAAAACTAAAATAGCAGTAGCAAAAGGTGATGGCATTGGTCCTGAAATAATGGAAGCTGTTTTAAAAATAATGCAGTCAGCCGGTGCTAAAATCGAACCTGAATTCATCGAGATAGGTGAATCTGTTTATTTATCCGGTAACAGCTCGGGAATTACAAATAAGGCCTGGGAAACTCTGAGAAAAAACAAAGTTATTCTTAAAAGTCCGATAACAACACCTCAAGGGAAAGGCTATAAAAGTCTTAATGTCACGCTTCGCAAATCACTTGGTTTATTTGCAAATGTTAGACCTGTCAGTTCGCTTTCACCTTTCGTACATACGCATTTTCCAATGATGGATGTCGTTGTAATCAGGGAAAATGAAGAGGATTTATACGCAGGGATCGAACACCGACAGACACAGGATGTGTATCAATGTCTTAAGCTTATCACGAGACCTGGATCTGAAAAAATTATACGTTATGCCTTTGAATATGCAAAGGCATTTGGGAGAAAGAAGGTAACCTGTATGGTAAAAGACAATATCATGAAAATCACGGATGGATTATTTCATAAGGTATTTACGGAGATTGCCCAAGACTACCCGAAGATAGAAAGTGATGTCCAAATTATTGATATTGCTACAGCTCGTTTTGCTACAAGACCGGAAAATTACGATGTCATCGTTACATCCAATTTGTATGGCGACATCATTTCAGATGTATCTGCAGAATTAAGTGGTTCGGTAGGAATGGCCGGATCTTCAAATATTGGAACAGAGATTGCCATGTTTGAGGCGATTCATGGATCGGCACCGGACATTGCGGGCAAACAATTGGCCAATCCATCAGGACTTTTAAATGCAGCAGTTTTGATGTTGGCTCATATCGGGCAGGCAGATATTGCAGATAAAATTAAAAATGCCTGGCTATGCACACTGGAACAAGGCTTGCATACAGCTGATATATTTTCTGAAAATTACAGTAAAAAGAAATTGAGTACTTCCGAATTCGCTGATGCCGTCATTGCCAACCTGGGTTCTACACCTGAAAATCTCTTGGAAAGTAGGATTTCAGATGGAAATGGAAAAATTAATATCCCTGATTACCATAGAAGTATTCAGAAAAAGGAATTGGTTGGAATTGATGTATTTATCGATTGGCCTGGAAATGACGCTGCAACCATAGGTAAGTCATTGGATGCACTGAAGCTTAATGGTATAAAATTAAAAATGATTACCAATAGAGGTGTGAAGGTTTACCCAAAAGGATTGCCTGAAACCTTTTGCACGGACCATTGGCGTTGTCGTTTTGTATCAGAGCATGCCGATGTAAATGCTTCTGAGCCGGTATACTTAAAAATAGACTATTCAGAGATTTTAAATCTCCTTAAGGAGTTGAATAAAAGTGGTTTTGATATAATTAAAACGGAAAATTTATACCATTTTGATGGCGAAAGAGGTTTTTCACTGGGACAAGGAGAATAATTGCTTGTTTAACAAAAAGCAAAAACCGCTTTATACTTTAAATCGGTTCTTTTATTTCCCAGTTGCTTTGAGCAGATAGTGCAATTCTATAAATTCATTTTCTTGGCAATCGAAGAGTTCCATTTCATATCTTATTGCCTGCCTTAAACAAGAAATTACTTGCAGCTTATATTGCAATTTGGTTAAGTCTAAAATAAGAACAATTCTTGGTGATGAAAATATCCTGAATTATCAGAAGAGGAATTGGATTTATAAAGTCACTTGCGCTTTAATTGAACTTGATTTGATCAAGACAGCTAATATTTAAACAATTAAATATTTTTAATAGAGCGTAATATGAAAATGTCTCAGTAACTTCGAATTAAAAATGTGAGAGGCTTGTTTCATTGTATAGTAAATAAGCGATATACAATTTTCAATCATGACTTTGAATTGTATTTTAAAAAAACATCTTAAAAATGCGTATTCGAACAGAGGTTAATAGTTCTTATATTATTAAGAATGATCATAAAATGGCCGAGCTGGCCAACGCACTATCACACCCTTTAAGAGTAGCTCTCGTAAGATATCTAAATAAAAAGGATAATGGTAAGGGGCTTGATAATATGACTTGCAATAAAGATTTAGTTGAGATGTTTGAGTATTCACAATCTACAATGTCGCAACATGTTAAAATATTGACAGAATGTGGCCTCTTTCAAGTGGAAAGGAAAGACCAATTTCGATTTTATTATCTAAATAGGAAATTACTTAAGGAATTTTATGATTTTCTTGGATCAATGCAGAGAGCATAGATTGAAATTATGCAGAATTTAATAATTTTAATATAAATCGTATATTAGCGATATACATTATAATATTTTGCAATGAAATTCATACTATTTATCTCGGGGACTTTCTCATTTATATCCCCTGCAACTTCTTCTCAAAATATTCGAAAAAAGCTTATTTCGGAGAAACCCGCAAGTGATTATTTAAAGGAATTGCCAGTAATAGATTTGATTTCAATTCATCAAAGAAAAAATAGATTTTCTGACTGTAATTATCTTAATAGTCATGTATTGATTTACAATTCTGGAAATTTTTAGACAAGTACAATATCAATTGGAAATACAATGTCAAATAAATGTAAGGGTCCTTATAAATGGGTGTAGTAAAAATAGTTGCAGAAGTATATTATGCAATTAATGCAGTTATGTTTTTCATCAGAAATTTGATAAATAAATAGAGAATGAACAGAAATGACTATATATCTAATTTTTACAATGAAATATCTTCTAGTTATGTGAAGAAGTTTTCTGATGAGCTAAATTATAAGCATTTTGATCAAATGTTACTAAAGACATTTGCTATGGAATGCGATGGTAAGGTATTGGATATTGCATGTGGTCCGGGGCATACCACCGGCTTTTTAAATGATATAGGGGTGAAGAATATTCAGGGTGTAGATCTTTCGTTGAAAATGGTTGAAAGTGCAAGAAGCAATTTTAAGAATATTACTTTCGATACAGCAGACATGTGTGATTTTCATTTTAAAAATGGTGAGTTTGACCATGCTGTTTGTTTTTATGGCATAGTACACTTCAACCTGGAGGAGCTATCGATTGCCTTGCTTGAAATAAACAGAATTTTAAAGCCAGGCGGAAATTTTTTATTCTCATTTCATATAGGAAATGATACCATTCACTTCGATGAATTTTATGGTCACAAAGTGGATATTAAGTTTCAACTTTTTGAGAAAAAAGACGTGATCGAATTATCGAGAAGCGTTGGTTTTGAGATTGTCGATGTGCTCGAAAGAAATCCCTATCCGGGGATAGAGAGTGAAACACAACGAGCTTATATTTGGGTTCGAAAATAGAAAGTATTGCGCATATGCTTTTAAGTTAATGGGATTCAAAAAATAATGTCTTTCAAATGAAGATTAACGCTACATAATACCTTCAAAATCAATATTTGTTTTTATCAATCAAGTAAAAAGAGAATAGCTTTTTCTCTTGCTTTTAGAATTACCTTATGCTTTTGGCAAGGTTCAAGGTGGATACCCTGACCTTGATGAAAACTAACAAGCTCGTCCTCAAATTGAATTGAGAAACTACCTTCTACAACATATCCCTGGTGTGGCTTTTGACACCATCCATCTTCTTTAAATCCTTCTGAAAACTCTGCCAATCTTATTTTTTTGATTCCATTTTTAACAATCTTTTGGCGAAGACCGGGCATTACATACTCCCACTCAAGTAGTGAAAAATCAATTTTAGCATCTTTTATTTTTTTAATATTGCCCTTTATTTTCTTCTTACTCATCATTACACCCAAGATGGTTACAGCACCTCCAAAAATTGTAGCAATCCTCGGTAAATGATCAAAAAAAATGTATGAGAAAAAAAGTGTGCTAGGTGGAACCAAATAAATGGGGCTGGCAAGACTATTAACACTTGATGACGAAAGCAGATAAGCCCAAAGTTGAAAAGCCACTATTGTGGGTATCACTCCCATGTAAATGATAGCAAAATGACTTTCTAAGGATGCATTTCCAAAATCACTTATAAATGATACATCCCATAGAAGCAACATTAGAGTGCCTGTAATAATACACCAATGTATCATGTGAGTTGACTTCATTTCATTTAAAAGAGGTTTTTGAAGCACAAAAAATAATCCTCCACAGATAGGAATACTAAGCAGACCAAGTTGTTTCCAATCAAAAACTAAACCGGGTTGATAATTCATAATCGCAATTCCAAGGAGTGCAATACAAAACCCTATCCACCTTATTGTTTTAAGATTTTCACGGAGAAAAAGATACGAGAATATTAGTATGAAAATTGGTGCTGTATTGCCTACAAAACTTACCACATTAGGTTCAAAGTAGACCGTAAAGGATGTAATGCAAATGTGATAGCAGAATATGCCGAAGAATCCAATTAGGAAGATTAACTTAAATTGCTTTACAGTCGGAATTTTAATTTTACCAATAAGAACAAATGTTAAACTGATAATTCCTGCGACAAAAAGTCGATATGAGGCAACTTGAGTAGGTGAAAAACTCTCAAGCCCAATTTTGATGGCTACATAGGATGATCCCCAAGCTACTATACAGAAAATGAGTATGCCTAAGGAAAGCACCTTCTTTGTAGTGTAAGAAGCTGGCCGCATTTAATTATTGTTCAGAAATAAATCAGCTATCTGTGTGGTAAGTTTTTGGTCAAAGTGGGTACTGAGATTAGAGCAAATAGCTATTGATAGACTATCATTCGGATAAATAATTAAGAAAGATCTTCCTCCAATTGAGCTACCTCCATGAAATACATACCTTCTTCCTGAAGGTTCTTCTCCCAATTTCCATCCAATACCGTATTCAATGGAAGAACCATCTACAAGTTTACCTGGAGTCCAAAGTGTTTCCACTGTTTTTTTGTTTAAAAACTCGCCTTTAATTAGATTTTGCGCCATTAAAGCGAGATCTGTTGTGGTGGATAAGTAACCACCACCTGCCCACTTATTTGAGTTATCGACATAATATCCATTTACGATCTCTCCTTTTGATTCATCATAAAACTCGGATCGATTTTCAATGATTTCGTAGTAATCATCTGGAACAGTGTTGAACATCTTCATTGGTTTTAAAATTTGCTCATCCATGTATGACAGAAAGCCCTTTTGAGTTGCACCCTCTATCACTGCACTAAGGAGTGTATACCCATAGGTTGTATAAGCGTACTTGGAACCGGGTTCAAATTCAAGTGAATCCTTAATGAAAATCTCTGTACTTTCTTTAACGGTCTCATAGTGCTTTACGCTTAGATATTCCCCTTTCCGGTAATTGTAATTTCGTATTCCCCCTGTGTGGTTGGCCAAATGTCTTATGGTTATGGGGTAGGACTTCTCTGGAAAATATTTAATATACCTATTAATATTATCCTCTAGGTTGATAACATCATTCTGGATTAAGTCACCAATAGCTAAAGCGGTTAAAGACTTTGAAATACTTCCTATTCTGAACTTTGTATCAAGGCTTACAGGTGTGTTTTTCTCCAAATCAGCAAAGCCAAATCCTTCTGCCCATAGGAACTCTTCATTTTGGGCCACTGTAATTGAGAGGCCAGGTATTTTTTTCTCAGTCATGAGTTGAGTAATTAAGTCGCGTGCCTTTATAATCTCTTCATCAAATTTCTTACTTTTTAATATTAATTGACCTTTTTGCTGGGCAGGCACTGTGGTAGCTAATAGGCAAAAACTGATACTTATCGCGAGAAATGTTCTATTCATAATCATGGTGTTTCTATGTGATTATTTGTACATCGTTAATATACGATATAAAATTAAAATTACTATCTAATTATTAATAAATTCGTATATTGCTAATAAACGAATATATAATATGATAAATAAAATGAATGTTGTTCAGGTAAAATTAGAAACCACAATTAATGAAAACCTTCAGACAGTTTGGGACTGTTTGGTAAACGATACTGCCAAATGGTGGAGAAAGGATTTTTATACCAATCAGAAAACCAAAGGATTTCATATTGAGGCCAGATTAGGTGGCAGGGCCTATGAAGATTTTGGAGAAGAAGAAGGCCTTACATGGTCTGAGGTAATTGGAGTTGATTCTCCCAATTCCATTCAATTTAAAGGTTTGTTGGCTCCAGATTTTGGAGGGCCGGCTATCTCATATATTTCAATACAGCTATCACCTAATGGGGAAGGGACCATTTTCAAACTTACTGATACCCTATTTGGTGCAATTGATGAAGCTAGTGCTTCTCAAATAGAAACTGGCTGGAAGATGATCTATGAAGAAGCATTTAAGAAATATGTCCAAGGCAGTTAAATAATGATAACCAATTCTAATCTTCATTATTTTTTAATTAGAGAAGTCATTGAAAAAGGATATGCTCCAAATAACAAGTTAATTGCGAAATACTTCGATATTTCTTTATTAGAAGTAGAGAAAGCTCTTTATAATCTCCAGGAGATTCATGGAGTAGTTCTGCATCCTAATGAGCCAAAAGTTTGGGTAATTCACCCATTTTCCTTAGCTCCAACAAACTTTTATATAAAATCCAAAAATGGACAATGGTGGGGCAACTGTGCCTGGTGCTCATTGGGAGTAGCTGCTTTAATCGGTTCAGATTTGACTATTTCAACGACAATAGGTGCAGAAGGAACACCAATTACTATTCATATAAAGGATGGTGAGATTTTAGAAAAAAACCTGATTATTCATTTTCCAACTCCTATGAAGAAGGCCTGGGCCAATGTGATCTATACATGCAGTACTATGCTGGTTTTTGAAAATGAAATGCAAGTCAAGGATTGGTCTAAAAGACATAATATTCCAAAAGGAGATATACAACCCATCGAGAAAATATGGGGGTTTTCAAAATCGTGGTATGGTGATCATTTAAATCCGGAGTGGACAAAATGGACTAAGGAAGAAGCTAAAAAGATCTTTGCAGAGTTTGAGCTTAAACACCCGATCTGGAATTTAAGGGAAGAAAATGAAAGATTCTAAATTGAATACAAGGCTATGATATTCAAAACAAATGTAAAATTCTATGGATATTTTTAAAAAGCTATTATTTGTACTGTTGATCTGTTCACTTACGTATTCCTGTTCTTTAACAATAGAAGATAGCGAGTATGGAAAAGCGACGAAAGAACTCATCAAACTGATGAACAGTGATCCTGAACTGAAAACAATGCTGGTGACTTCCCTTAAGAAGGCAAAAGAGATCAATCCGGATAGAAATACAAACCCTGCCCAAAACCTCGAAGAGTATTATGAATTTGTCTCGTGGACGGAAACTACAGTACCATGGGCAATAACAAAAAAAAAAGAGGATTATCCTGAAATATTTGACAACATATTTCAGGGTATTTGTGCTTTTTATTTTCTAATAGATCAGCCAATTCCGGAGCTGGATAACAAAGGATTGGTCAATAATTCATTGCAATACCACGAGCCATTTGCAAAATGGTTAATAAGCTTTAGTAAATCATGGGGGAATTATCTTGACACTGAAGATTCCTGGAATGAAGAATATTATCAAATGGTGCTAAATGATCCTAATTTTGGTCTTCAGCATGGGTGGTATGAGGATCCTTCCAACTGGCGAACCTTCAATGAATTTTTTGCAAGGTATTTGAAGTCACCAGAGGTTCGTCCTATTACGCACCCTGATATTGATTCAATTGTTATATCATTTGCTGATTCTGAGCCTCAAGGTGTATGGTCAATTGATGAATACTCTAATTTGGTCGAAAAAGAAGGCGTGCCTGTTAAGTCCAGTACTCTCAAATCTATTATAAAGCTAATTGGAGAGAATAGTAAGTATAAAAACGCTTTTGCAAATGGTACATTTACGCATTCATTTCTCAATATAAATGATTATCACAGATATCATTTTCCATTAAGTGGGACAATTAAAGAAGTCAGTGTCATTCAAGGCATTAATCCAACTGGAGGCAAACTTTGGTGGGACGAAGACAATGATAGGTATGCGTTTAACCCTACGGCTAAAATAGGATGGCAGACTGTAGAGACTCGAGGTTGTGTCATTTTGGAGACGGATGAATATGGACTTATAGCTTTGTTACCAATAGGAATGGTAGCTGTAGGATCTGTGAATTTCGAGGATAATGTAATTCCAGGTACCAAGGTAAAGAAAGGCGAAATGCTGGGTCACTTTGCGTTTGGTGGATCAGACTTTATAATGATCTTCCAGGAAGGTGTTTCTTTTACACTTGATTCACCGATGAAGGAGGATGGCAGTTCATACAAACACATTTTGATGGGGGAAAAATTGGGCTTCTTGACTAAAGCAAGAATTTAGAACTTTTTGTACAGTTTGGATAGTCGTGGATAATTACATGTTTATCCAATCTTATCATTAACATTTCAATAATTAATCATTATTATGCATTTTATTTAACTAATGGTAGGTCCAAATACGATAAATAAGACCGTCCTTAATTTCATATATTTCAGATCTAGATACGGGGTGCGAACCATGTTGTGGCACCCTTATAATAGTTTTAACAATTATTCTATTTCCATGGGATTCATAGTCCCCAATTTCCCTTACAGAATTTCTAGAAACGCTAAAAACATAATTCACGTAATCAATATAGTTTTCTTTACCACTTCCAAGTAAATTAGCCGTATCAGAAGAAATTAAGTACCACTTTACATCATCCGAAATCGATGAGGCAATCAAATCATAATCCTGTTGATTCAAAGCATTGAAATAATTTTTCAACACAGAGATAGGATTCACTTCATCTGTATGAAAGGAACAGCTAGCACTTCCTAATATTAGGAGTGCTGAAATAGTATAAATACAAATTAATTTCATCATTTTATTATTTTCTATTCTTATAAATTTCAAATTCTTTTTAGGAGTATCATCAAAAAGGAAATGAACTTAATCTTTCTGCAGAAAGTAAAATCAGATTAATAAAATTTAATTGTGTTCTTTGCTAAATTTAAAAATGATTCAGAGGTCCTATTCATTTCTGAAAAATGTTCGTTTAGAAAAAAGATAATTATAGCCTGTATTTATTTATGATCCCTTGAATACTTGCAGGAAGATTGAAACACAAAAAGATCAACTACTGGATTAATTACAAATCCGTCCATCCCATAGTTAATTAATCCATCTCATACATTCTCATCGAAATCTCTCATTCCATTATTGTTTTGGTAAAAAAAGTAATTTAAGAAACAGATAATCCCTATGGCAAGCGAACTTATCATGAATTCGAAATAGGTTTTATCAATAATTAATTGCCATAATGATATTTCTAGAAAATGATTTAGCATAGATTATACTATATATCTAAAACCTTAAGTCAATAATCAATATGATAACATTTCATTCAATCCTATTCAAAATAAAAAAGCGCATGTGAGGCTTCTTTTTACTAATAGAAATTTGAATATATAATGTTAATAATTATATTCGTATATCGCAAATAAACGAAATATAAATAATAAATTTATAATAATACCACTCAGGAATGGCTTACGAAAACTGGTGAAGTGAATACTTTTTATCAAATTAATTTTTTTCTGATCCTCTTTTTTATAACAAAATTAAATTCAATTACTTATAATAAAACCTTATAACAGAGATGGATATGCTGTTCAATTTAATTTTATATCTGCCCGGGAATGCGACAAGATCATTTCGGAGTTAAATGAAAATGGTGTATTAGATTTTAGTCCACTCCAAGACCAAGATACGTACAACTCGCTAAAGTCAAGTGACCTTTGGAAATCAATAGTCATTAAGAGGCTATTACCAATTGTATCTAATTTGCTTATCCAACCTGAAGCAAGGAATGTCTATATACTTGATAAGACTTTAAGCAAAAATTGGGAACTTGGTTGGCACCAAGATCTATTCGTTTCGGTTAAAGAAATCAAAAATAGATTTTTTCTTTCTAAAATGAAGAAAGGACCCTATTGGTTTTGTGTTCCTCCTCTTGAAATACTTCAAGATATGGTCATTGCCAGAATTTATTTAGATGAGTTTAAGGACGATCACGGATCAATGCAAGTCCTTCCAAAGTCACATAAATATGGGATGATTTGTGGAAAATACAATGAAATAATCGAACAAGACAAATATGACTATGTCATGAACTTTACACCCAAATGTCCAATACAGGATAGAGGTTCATTAATGTTATTCACACCTTTGATAGTACACAATTCACCCTCTTCAAAATCTGATAAAAATCGGAGAGTTTTACAAATTGAATTTTGCGGTCAAAAAGCAATGGATTACTTATCGGTAGTTTCTGAAAATCGTGTTTCAATCAGTCATTCCTAATTGATATTCTAATATATAACTTCCAACTCCGCATGAGATATCAAATTTTTTAGTATATTCGTATATCGTTAATAAACGATATAACATAAATATGATAATTCGACCTGTTTCAAACAATGATATCAATACGCTTTGGACGATTTTCAAAAAAATTATTGACCTCGGGGACACTTATATTTGGAATGAATCAACTTCTAAGGATGATTTCAAGGATTTGTGGCTGGCCTCTGATATAAATACTTATGTAGTGGATGAAGGTGTTAGGACAGTTGGATCTTACATACTCCGGCCTAATCATTTTGGTCGAGGCGCACATATTGCCAACGGCAGTTATATCGTAGATCCGGCTTGCCAGGGAAGAGGAGTAGGTAAACTAATATGTCGACATTCTCTAACGGAAGCAAAGAGACTTGGGTTTAAGGGCATTCAATTTAATATGGTAGTAAGCACCAACGAGGCTGCCATAAAGCTATGGAAAAGTTTTGGATTCAAGATCATAGGAACAACCCCAAAAGGATTTAATCATAAAGAATTGGGCTATGTAGATGCCCATATAATGTATTTAGAATTATAAGAAATGTCATTTATGAAAAAACTAGCACTACTTTTTACTTTTTTTATGATAGTGAATCATACGATGAGTCAATCAAAAAATGATACTTTATTAAAAGTATTGGATGATCAATTTATAGCTTTTAATAATAAGGATATTGATCAACTGGTGAATAATGTTAGCGATGATTTCAAATGGTTTTATATTACCTCAGACACTCTCTTGCTAGAGGTGAGTGGTAAGGAGAATTTCAGGAAGAGTATGGAGAGCTATTATAAGAACATGAATGGCCCTTTGAAATCAAGTATTGAGAATTATACTATTAATACGAACAAAATTAGCTTCAGGGAGCTGGTCGAATTTAAAAATAAGAAAGGTGAATGGGTAACATCTTCCGCAATGGGAATCTATGAAATTAAAAATAACAAAATATCACGGGCTTGGTATTTCACAGACTAGGCATTAAACAAAACAATCATGAGTAATGAAAATCAACTACAGGTGGCAATTATAGGAGCAGGCCCAGTGGGTCTTGCGGCGGCATCTCATTTGAGTTTGAGAAATGAACCATTTATTCTTTTTGAGGCTGGTTCTCAGATTGCGGATAGTGTAAGGGAATGGGAACATGTATCTATGTTTTCTCCCTGGAAGTACAATATTGATGAAGCTGCGGCTACCATTCTAAAGAATTATGACTGGCGACTTCCAAAGGGCTATCATCTTCCCACTGGCAGGGAACTTATAGACAAATATTTGTTTCCATTATCGGAAACAAATGAATTAAAACCTTTCATCCAGCTCAATGCTAGAGTTAAATCTATTAGCAGAAAGCGCATAAGTAAGCTTAAGAATTTTGGACGGGAAAATGCACCATATGTACTTCGAGTGCAAAATGCTAAAGGAGAAGAAATCATTGAAGCCAGGGCTGTAATTGACGCTTCAGGTACATGGAAATCTCCTAAGCCTGCCGGAGCAGATGGTTTACCGGCTATTGGTGAGGAGCTATTAAAAGATCAAATAGCATATGGCATTCCGGATGTATTGGGAAAGGAAAGAGACCGATATCAAGGCAGGGATGTGGCAGTCATTGGTGGTGGCCATTCCGCTATTAATGTACTGCTTGAGCTTGCAGATTTAAGACACGAATTGACTGAGGTATGCCTACATTGGATATTGACCAAGTCCACAGTAGAGGATGCTTATGGGGGATTGGACAATGACGAATTACCGGGGCGAGGACGAGTTGGCCAGCGTATTAAGGATTTGGTTGATGCCGGAGTTGTAGATGTTCATACTCCTTATTTTGTAGAAAAAATGGCGCGTGTAAATGATAAGATTGTAATTGAGGGATGGACCAAACATCCCGAAAGTGAAATTAAAGTAGATGAAATCATCGTAGCAACTGGCTTGAAACCTGACCTTGAGATGCTCCGAGAAATTCGAATTGAAATTGATCAAGGAACCGAGAGCCCATTTAGATTATCTCCTTTAATTGATCCTAATATTCACAGCTGTGGTTCTGTAGAACCACATGGAGAAGCCGAACTAAAGCATCCTGATAAGAACTTTTATATTGTTGGAATGAAAAGTTACGGAAGAGCACCTACCTTTCTCCTGGCAACGGGTTATGAACAGGTACGCTCAGTAGTGGCAGCATTGGTGGGAGATTGGAAAGCTGCAAAAGAAGTGCACTTAGTATTACCTGAAACAGGTGTCTGTGGTGTTCCAAAGGCAGTAGACCCTAACAAACTTATTATGGAGAGTGAAAGTCAATCTTCATATAGTGGATATGAGTCACCGATTGTGACTCAGCCAAAAGGTGCATTTGAAGAGAAATCAAACTGTTGCTAATTATTACATTATGTCAAGAAAGATTAATACAACAGTTGTACACGCCGGAACTGATTTAACCAATCATTTTGGAGCACTTTCCACACCAATTTATAATGCTTCCACATTCGCATTTCCTAATGCTGAACTAGGTTCTGCCATTCACGAGGGTGAAGTACCAGGTTACTTTTACAGTAGGATTAATAACCCTACGCAAGAATCATTAGAAGGAGCACTTGCAGAATTGGAAGGGGGAGAGGCTTGCCTTGTTTTCTCCTCAGGGATGGGTGCAATTTCTAATGCAATTTTGACGTATACGAGTAAAGATGATCATATTATAGCTCCCGAATCTATTTACTCATCAACAAATGGTTTACTAAGCTATTTACATGCTTCGTTAGGTATCGAAGTAACATTTATTGATGCTACTGACCCTTTGAATTATGAAAAAGCAATTAAAAAGAACACCAGGTTACTCTACTTGGAATCACCGGCTAATCCTACATTAAAATTGTGTGATATTGAAAAAATAGTTGCAATTGCCCAGTCAAATAAGCTTCCGACAATGATTGATAATACTTTTGCAACACCTTATAATCAAAACCCTCTCAAATTAGGGGTAGATACAGTGGTTCATAGCATGACCAAATACATTGGCGGACATGCAGATATTTTAGCCGGAGCAATTATAGGTTCCCATTCTTTTGTTAAAAAATGTCGCTGGAATACAAATAAGTATTTTGGAGGAGTTCCGGCACCTATCACTTGTTGGCTTGCGCACAGAGGAATTAAGACACTAGCCTTAAGAATGGAGCGGCATAATGACAATGCTTTAGCTGTTGCAAAGTTATTAGAGTCGCACGATAAAGTCAAGAAAGTACATTATCCAGGACTAGAATCGCATCCACAACATGTCTTAGCTAAGAAGCAAATGAAGGGCTTTGGAGGCATGATTTCATTTGAGCTTTCTAATATTGAAGAAGGCCGAAAACTAGTCAACAATGTTAAACTCTGCACGCTTGCTGTTTCGCTTGGTGATGTATCTACCATTATACAACATTCAGCAAGTATGACTCACGCATCAGTGCCTAAAGAAATGCGTGAAAAAGCCGGTATAACTGATGGGATGCTTAGGCTTTCAGTAGGTATCGAAGATTGCCAAGATATTATTGATGACCTGAGTAATGCTTTGGATATCATATATGCCATCTAGAGAATTAAATTTAATAAATAATGGAAGAGATTAATATACTAATCGATTGCCTTGAAAAAAGCCCAAAAATTCTTCGTGAACTAATTAAAAGCATTCCTAAACAGAAACTGAAGGAACAGAGGAAAAAAGGTAAATGGACTATTCATGAGAATGTTTGTCACCTTGCACAAGCAGAATTGATGATCAATGAAAGATTTGAAAGATTAATAAATGAAACCAACCCTTACTTTGATCCCTACATTCCAGGGGATACTATTTCAGATTATAAATTGATTACACTTAATCTGAATAATCAAATGGATTTGTACACAGAGACTAGAGGCAAGACTATTGATTTATTGAGGCGGTTTGATGATACCAAATGGGATAGTTCAGCGGCACATCCCCAATATGAAAAATATAATGCTCGAATACTGCTGAGACATGTTCTTATGCATGATCATTTTCATATGTATCGAATAGAAGAGTCATGGTTGACCAAAACCGATTTTTTATGAGTGATTACAAAGTGAATTTATTGAGACCGCTCACATGGCTATTTGGAATTTGGCATGGTCAAGGAACTGCCGAATTTCCTACATTCAAAAAATATTTATATGAAAATAAAATGAAATTCAACATTGTAAAATGTGCTTTTGACAAAGAACCAATAATTCATTTTGAAGAAATAGCTTGGGTTATAAAAGATCAGAAACGTGATTTTATTCACTGGGAGACAGGCTATTTTAAACCAGAAGATGATGGTTCAATACAATTTTATCTTTGCCATAATACGGGTAGAATTGAAATTACACATGGTAAGTATAGATCAAGAGATTCAGATTTAAAGTCTTTCACTATTTTTTTCGAAAGCAATTCAATCAGGAATGATAAAGGTGCTAAGGTTGTATCGCATAGCAAAAGAGAACTTAAATATCATAATAATAAGCTTTTATATGCACTGAAAATGGCAACTGAAGAAGTACCTGAGCTAACTCATCATTTACAGGCCGAAATGGAAAAAGTAGATAATAATCAAATTCAAATGTTTGCTAATTGACTCAAATCAATTTTACTGTTTCTGTAAGTATTCAAATTGATTTTAACCCGCCATGAAATTCTAAACTTATCAATCCATAGGAAAGTTGGCTTAAATGCTCTTTTTGCTAATTTTGAAAAACTGATATGGCCCCGTAGTTCAATGGATAGAATAGAAGTTTCCTAAACTTTAGATACAGGTTCGATTCCTGTCGGGGCTACAAGCACTAATTGTGCGTAATTCTACTTCATAGCCAAACTTTAGATCCAGGTTCCCACCTTCATCACTTTGTGATTCCTGTCGGGGCTAAGCACTGCTTGTGTGTAGCTTTAATCAGTGCTAAGTCTTAATAGTATTTCTCCAACTTCAGTTTACAATTTTCGTCGGGCAGATACTCCCTATGAGGTTGAAATTCTAATCATTTTTTTCCCGCTTCCGCTCTTCGAGTAAATGGATAAAATCTCCGGAATTTGATCTAATACTTCTTAAAAAGGGGATATAGTTCTGATAAATCATTATGTACTGATAGGCTACCCTATTTTTATAATCGGGGCTCTTTTTAATATAATCGTAGTATTCCGGATCTGGGTTGTCTGTTTGAATGCTATAAAACCATTCATAATTGTCACGCCAGTATTTTAGGACATCAAAAACATCATCTTCAATACTGGTCCTTATAACCGGCAATGTTCTATCTATCACACTATAAAATTCCAATAGCTGAGCAATCACCGTATCGGATTTAACATAGTCTATATCATTGTATTCCATTAAACGGTAAAATCCCCTTTTACTCACTTTAAATAATCTGAAATTTGTGATCAGACCACAGCCCGGACAAGGCAGCGTATCGCGCAATAAACTATCAAATAAAATATGATTAAATCGTTTTTCTTTCCTTTTATAGGTTTCCAGGATATCGTTGAGGCTAGCGGTATCGGATTTTAATTCTTCAAGCACAATTTCCAATGAATTCTCAACTGCCTGTTTTTCTTTTAGGCTTTCATTCCAATTGTTAAGTGATACCGCCACTAAAATTCCACATACTACAAGAATGATTTCACCAAAAGCATAACGCAGAATTTTTAAAATTCCCGTTCCGGGTTTTAAAGAACGCAACAGACGGCCGGATTTGAACATGAACAATTTAAATGAGATTCCAAATAAATCATTTTTATTTATTCATCACATTTTGCCTGAAAGATTTTATAAATGTGAGATGAATATGCAGTGAAATTTGTTTTATAAATGAGCGTAAATATTAAATTTTTAATTATGAAACCTTATTTATTCATAATCACAGTTATCCTACTATTTTTTTCCTCTTGCCAAACCAAAACCAAGAAAGAAAACCTTGAACTAAAAGAAAGAATTGCAGTTTTGGAACAGGAAAATGAGGCTTATAGAAAAAAAGAAGTTAAGCTAAATTCCTCCATAAAAGATTACAGGAAATTTTTAAAAGGACTAAACAACAACCTCAAGGAAATTGATATCAGCAGTTCCATCATCGGCAAGCTCGATTCTGAAATTAATAAAGACGCCAATATCCAATCAGAAATAAAATCAAGATTAAAAGCGGTTGATGAACTTATAAAGAATTCCAAACTAAAAATATTTGCTCTTGATGCTCAATTGAACGCCTTGAGGAAAGCATCCCGGGAGAAAAGTGAAGAAATCCTCGCGCTTGAAGCAGAATTAGGTGAGGCAATATTGGATCTTCTGAAGAGGGAAAATGAATATTTGGAAATCAGTCAAAAACTTGACGAACAGGTTGCTTTAACCAAGGATCTCAATGCAATTTTAAACAGAGCCTATTATTATATTGGTTATCCAAAAGAGTTAAAAGAAAAGGGCATCATCGAAAATGAAGGTGGATTTATTGGTTTGGGTAGGGTAAAAGTGATTAATGCCAATGCCCCTGATTCATTATTTACTCAAATCAGAAAAGATGAAATGGACTCCTTGTTGTTTAGCGCAAAAAAAATTGAATTGGTGACGCCACACCCGGAGAATAGTTTTATTATAAAATCAAAAAATTACCAACACGCCCTTGTAATAAAGGATAAAGAAAAGTTCTGGGCCACGGGTAATTATCTAATCATCCAAAAATACTGATCCAATAAAAAATATCTGCGGTATTAAGACATATAATTTTTGAATGCCTGAGGGATGATTTGTGCTGATGGATAATTCAAACCCAAATCCTTTTTTTCTGCCTGGCTCAAAGCAAAAGCTCTGTGCAAATAATGATCTGATAAAGGACTTAACTCAGGAATCCATTTCCTTATATAATTACCCTTTTGATCATAGGTCAGCGATTGTTTTAAAACATTGAAATAGCGGTCTTCACGTGGGTCTGCTCCAACACCGGCTACATATTGCCAGTTGCCATAATTACTGGATACATCGTGATCAATTAACATGGATTCGAAATAGGCGGCTCCCCAAAGCCAATTGATTTTGAGGTCTTTTGTGAGGAAACTGGCCACGTTTTGCCGACCGCGATTAGACATAAAGCCGGTCCTTTTTAATTCAATCATGTTGGCATCGATGAAGGGTATTCCCGTCTTACCCTTCTTCCACAAATCAAACAACCCTTCATCAGTTTGCCAACTTTTTTTGAGCCCCTTGGCGCCCTCCAATTTGAAAAGCCTGCTGCCAAGTTTCTGGGCCTGTATATTGAAAAAATCTCTCCAGATTAATTCAAAAACCAGCCAATAGGTAGATTTGTTTTTAATTTTTTGAGATTCATACTTTTTTACCTGCCAATAAATAAATCTGGGCGATATAGCACCAACGGAAAGCCAGGGAGAAAACTTTGATGAATAGTCCGTCCCGATGAGTCCGTTTCTGGTTTGTTTATAGGTTTTAAGCAAATCTTTTTCCCATAGATAATTGCTTAAATGCTCAATGCCAGCAGTCTCGCCTCCTTTGAATGGAAAAGCTGTTCTTTCATCCATATCAATTTCCTCATGTCCAAGTTGAAATAAACTTGGTATTTGGGTGTCAGGTAAATCAGAAATCGTATTAATGTGTTCAGGTTCATTAAAAATGTCTCTGACATTTCCTTCTTTTTCCACTTTTTTCCGGAAAGTCGAAAACACATCAGGAGTCTGTTTTACAGGAAAGGGAAGATCGTCGATGTGATAGAGCGTCTGTGCGTAAAATTTGTGGCATTCAACTGATTTTGCATTCAGGACAGACTCCAATTGATTTTCCAGGTTTTCCTCTTCTGTTCCGCTCTCACAATGGAAGTAAACATCCTTTATACCGTAATTTGTACATAAGCGTGGAATAAGCTCCTCTGGCTTATCCTGAAATACTAGAATATCCGAATTTTTGGTTCTCAGCTTTTCTTTGAGATCTTCAAGGCTTTCAATAATGAATTGCGTTCTGAATGCGCCGGTTTTCTTCATTCCCAGAATACTTTCACCAAAATGTCGTGGGTCAAAACAATAAACCAATAAAAGCTCTTCATGCCTTGACAATGCATGATTGAGCGCCTCGTTATCCAGAAGTCTCAGATCATTTCTAAACCAAACAAGTCCTCTCTTATTCATTTTTCTTTCCCTTATTTCTTTTACACTTTTCACTGCAGTAAATCACATTTGACCAGTCTTTTCGCCATTTTTTTCTCCATGAAAAAGACCTTCCGCACACGGGACAAATTTTTTCCGGAAGATGTGTTTTCTTATGCATTTCGCCTTAAACCTGGCCTGGTATGTTTTCGCAGGATTCTTTTATTATCAACCTTTACTTCTTTTCTTGACCTGAAGGACCAGAATAATTTTCTTGCTCTTGATGCGCTTTCCTTTAGGTCAACTACGGGTAAAGGATAGTCTATATTTAAAATGCAGGAAAACGCTTTTTGTTTGGAAATATCCATTTTCCACGGTTCGTGTATATACGTTTTCGGTATCTCTTTTAGTTCGGGGATCCATTTCTTTATGAAAATACCATCTGGATCATGATCATAACCTTGTTTTACCGGATTGTAAATGCGAATTGTATTTATACCGGTCATTCCTGCCTGCATCTGAAACTGCGGATAGTGAATGCCCGGTTCGAAGTCCAGGAACTTCTGTGCAAGATGACTGACACCCAGTTTCCAGTCTATCAATAAGTGGTGTGAAAGAAAAGAAACCAACATTGCGCGCATTCTAAAATTCAGAAAACCTGTAGCATCCAGACATCTCATGCATGCATCTACCATTGGAATGCCGCTTAGCCCTTTTTTCCATGCTTCCAGCTTTAGTGGATTATTCTCAAACGGGAAATGGTCATATGCAGAATTGAGATTCTCTTTCTCCATTCTTTCTTCCGTTTCAAATTTTTGAATAAAATGACAATGCCATTTAAGCCTGGAAAGAAAACCCGACAGCGATCTTTTATTACTTTTTGAGAAGTTCTTACTGCTTTGGTATACTTCTCTCAGGCTAATATTTCCCCAGGCGAGATATGTTGAAAGTCTTGAACAGGATTTTCTACTTTCAAGTGGTTTTGAGATATGTTTCGAATAATTCTTACTTCTCTCCTCCAAAAAAGTATTTAAATATTTAAAGGCATATGTTTCGCCCGCGGGTTGAAATTTTTCAGGATAATCTTCGAGTTTGGCAATTAATTTTTTTTCAGGTAAAAATCTCTTAGGAATTTTCAATTCAAAAGATTTGATTTTTTTCAGGTCCGGCATTTGAAGTTCCGAGCTCATGAAGGAATACCATTGTTTATCCCAACCTTGACGATCTTTAAGGCCTCTTTTTACGCCAAATGCTTCAAACTCTTTCCAAATAATATGGTGTTTTGTGCAAAGAGCTGCCATTTTTTTATCGCGTTGATAGGTCAAACCGACACCTGTTTCAATATGCGAGAATATTTTATTGATTTCATAACGCTCACATAGCCACTCAATAAATTCAACGGGATCAGCATTCAGTATATGAAGATCTACTGCCTTTGGTAAAGCGGCACTTAATGATTTAGCTGAATGATATTTGAATTGCCAGTGTCTCAAATCCCAGCTTGGATGATTTCTTTCTGCCGGTTCAAGAAAATTCACTAAAAGTAATGGGAGACCATCATTTATGGCTTCAGCTAATGCCTTATGATCCCGAATTCTGAGGTCTCGTTTAAACCAGCATATATTAATTTTATTTGGACTCAAAGTGAATTTCTGTCTTTCAAATATTTATCTGCCTGCTCGAATATCGATTTCTTTTCATCCTTATCCATCTTATTTAATAAACTGTATACCATACCCATTCTTGGATTGGATTCCAGCTTATCTTTTTGTGTATTAAGAAAATTCCAGTAGAGCGAATTGAAAGGACAAGCATTCTCTCCGTATTTCTTTTTGTGATCGTACTTGCAATTGCCGCAATAGGAACTCATTTTATTTACATAGTTGGCGCTGGAAATGTAAGGCTTGGACGAAAGCAATCCGCCATCAGCATATTGACTCATTCCTCGAGTATTGGTGATTTCCACCCATTGAATGGCATCGATGTAAACACCTAAATACCAAGCATCCACCTCATCGGGCTTGCATTCTATGAGCAAAGCAAAATTACCAGTAATCATCAGCCTTTGAATGTGATGTGCATAAGCATATTTCAGGGATTGCCCAATAGAATGCTGCAGACATTTCATATCGGTTTCACCGGTCCAGTACCAGTCCGGCAGTTTTGATTCAAAGCCAAAATAATTTTCATTTTCGTATTCCGGCATTTTAGCCCAATAAATACCGCGCATGTATTCCCTCCATCCGAGAATTTGCCGTATAAATCCTTCAACAGAAGAAAGATTTTCTTCGGACAAATCTTCGAATGCATCCTCTACTCTTTCAATCACTTCTTTTGGCGAAATCATTTTTAGGTTAAGAGCAAATGATAATCTCGAATGAAAATTGGACCAACTTCTCTCGCTCATTGCATCCTGATATGGTCCGAAATTTTCGAGGTTCTGATCGATGAATTCCCTTAAATATTTTAAACCTTCTCTTCTGGTAATGGGCCAGATAAAATTTTTGGGATCTGCTTCACCGAAATAATCAAGTTCGGCTTTTTTAATGTCCTCATAAATATTACTTAAATCATGACTGTAGGTATAGGGCTCAGGTATTTCAAGGTTTTTGGGTAGCTTTTTTCGATTTTCCTGGTCGTAGTTCCATTTTCCACCGATTGGTTTACCGGAATCCATTAAAATATCATACTTCTTTCGCATATGACGATAGAAGTTTTCCATCAGGTATTCTTTGTCCTTAAAAAAATTTTTAACATCCATTCGGTCGGCTAAAAAGTGTTCTGAGGAACACATCCCGGAAGGTATATCCAACTCTTCACACAGGTTTTTCAATTCAACGTCCAGCCTATACTCATCGGGTTCCTGGTATTCGAAATGCTCAATTCCTTTGTCTTTTATTAGGTGTTTTATGTTGTCAGTAAAACTGTTCCGGTTGTTTTTGTCGCTTATCTTTATGTAATGAGTTTTATGACCTTTCTCATTTAACCATTCATTAAAACTGCGCATAGAAGCGAAAAAGCCAAGCAATTTCTGAATATGCTGTTTCACATATTTGGACTCACTTTTAACTTCCATCAACACATACAGAATGTTTTTATTGGTTTCGGAAAACCAGGAATGATTTTCATTTAATTGATCTCCTAGTATTAGTCTTAGCTTTTTGGACATTTTTTATTGTTTCTATTTAAACAAAAGCAGCCCTTCCATGTTTTTGATTTTGAAATGGATTACACTATTTTTCTTTTCTTTCATTTGATAAGCACGGCGATTATGTTCGGCATAGTATGGTTTGTACAGATCATTCACTATCCGCTATTTGCAATTATTGATGAAAGAAACTTTTCGGTATTTGAAAAAGAACATGTAAGACTTACCAAATACCTGATCATGCCGGCGATGCTGATTGAGCTGGGTACAGCCATATATCTCGCAGTATTTACCATTTCCGATTTGATTTTCATTTACCGGATGAATCTTTTGATGCTCATTGGTATTTGGGCGAGTACATTTTTTATTCAAGTGCCCTTACATTCTTTGCTCAGCTCAATTAAAGATAAGATTGTGATCAAAAAACTCGTGAGAAGCAATTGGATAAGAACAATACTTTGGACACTTAGGCTTTTATTACTTTTCTGGATACTAATATTTATATCATGAACCTATCCCTGATAAAACTGGTCTTGAAAATTGCAGGCATTTATAATGTCTTATTTGGGATCGCAGTTATCTTGTTTCCAAATCTGTTTTTTGAACTGGCAGGAATGGAAGTTCCTCGCTATCCGATGATCTGGCAATGCGTTGGAATGATAGTGGGTGTTTATGGCCTAGGATATTGGATTGCAGGAAATAATCCCATATTACACTGGCCAATTGTTCTGGTTGGTTTATTGGGCAAAATTTTTGGCCCCATTGGTTTTGCATGGTACCTTGGACAAGGTCTTTTCCCATTGAATTGGGGATTAATTATAATGTTTAATGATATTATTTGGTGGCTCCCATTTGGTGCTATTTTATTGAAGGCATACAAGGAGCACAATAAAAATTTGAAATATGCGTGACGCTAAAACCAGTACCGGAATATCTATTTATGAATATTCACATGACTCTCGTGTGATGTTGGTTTTTTTAAGACATTTTGGATGTACATTTTGCAGAGAAATGTTATCGGATTTATCAAAGCTGAGAAATAACATTGAGCAAAAAGGAGTCATGATCGTTTTAGTGCATATGGTTTCAGAGGATGAGGCAAAAAAGGTACTATCTGAATACGAACTGGACGATCTGCCAAGAATAAGCAATCCTGAAATGGATTTGTATAATGCCTGGGGTCTGGAACAGGGCAGCGCTAGTCAATTATTTGGCATGAAGGTCTGGTGGAGAGGATTAACTGCTGGCGTTATCAAGGGGCATGGCATTGGTTGGTTAAAAGGCAATGGTTTTCAAATGCCCGGAATTTTCCTGCTCGAAAATGAAAAGATCATAGATCAGTTTATTCATGATTCTGCTGCCGATCGACCTAATTATTGGGAAATGGCATGTTGCGAATAGCTGAATTATTTTTCAAAAACAAAGACATCTTGAAAATATAGTCCCGGAATTTCCTTCCAGTTGCCGGGATAGTGCTTGCTTGATTTTAAACCGGATACAGATAGCAGCTTTTGCAGAGCTTCATCATCAATGCCAATAGCATCTTCTGGTGTTTCAACCCATTCCGGACAATACCAATTTTTTGAATCGTATGCGGATTTATCAAAAATCCACTTTTTCTGGCCTGAAGCGTGATATCTGCCCATTTTATTCTCTCTAATTGTTAGAGAATTTTTGTATTCATCATCCAGATAGAAGAAGGAAATCATGGCTTTTCCACCGGGTTTTAAGACTCTTTGCACTTCTTTAAAATAAAACAATGAATCAGCTTCCTTTAAATGTGTCCAAACTGAAAGCGCACAAACCAAATCTTTAGAGTTCGATTCGACTGGCCAGGGTTTTAGTTCATTGCTCTGCGAGGTGACATATGAAGGATTGGAAAGGTCGAAATGCACAAATGAGAAATTATTTTGATTGTAATGCTTTTTATTGAATTCAATTTCATATTTCATCACATCCAATCCGATATAAGAGCCACCATTTTTTGTAAATGGCTCAGCAGCGATGCCTAGGAGACCGGTTCCACAACCAATATCCAAAACCTGATTTTTACTTTTCTCAGGTAAAATATGATAAAAAAGCGTCTGAAATATTCCAATGACATGTGCCCATTCCGCATAAGATAGCTTGCCTCCCCTGCGATTTGGAAAACCGGGAATAAATTGAATATTTCTGGTTCTTCGAATGTGTTTTCTGTCTATTTTTCTAAACAGATTATCCAAAAAGGTGAAATATCTGAAAAACAGCTTGTCGCGCATTTCAATATCGATTGATTTGAAATCGCAAGTTAATAGCAATTAGCAATAAGCCATTAAATCATTAATATAATTCTTACTCGTAAGAAATGCTATCGATGGGATTCAGCGTAGCAGCTTTAAAGGCTTGAATTCCGACAGTGGTAATAGCAACCAAAAGTGCTACCAAACCGGCTATTGGGAATATCCACCATTGTATATCTACGCGATAGGCAAAATCATTAAGCCATATGTTCAATCCATACCAGGATATGGGAATTGAAATTGCAACAGAGACCAATACCAGGGTTACAAATTCTTTGCTGAGTAGAAAAATGATATTTTCTTCTGTTGCCCCCAAAACTTTACGGATGCCTAATTCTTTCGTCCTTTGTTCAGCAGCAAAGGCCGTCAGACCAAGTAGACCCATACAGGCAACGACTATCGCAAATATTGAAAAGGTTGTTATTACCTTACTCATAATATTCTCTGTTTCGTATAAGCGGTCGAGATTATCTTCGAGGAAAAAATATTCATATGGGGTATGTGGAAAAAATTCGGCCAGCACTTTTTTGGTATGACTCTTTACACCGTCGAAGTCTTTTCCGTCAAAGCGGATGGTCAAATAATTTGCGCCCATACCAAAGCGGGTTACTCTCGGGCCCTCTACGACAATAGGGGTAACGTCATGATGAAGAGAGGCAAAATGAAAGTTTTTTGTGACACCTACAATTTTCACGGTTCTATCCTGTGTTTTGTATAATTTCTTATTGATAGCATCTTCAGGGGATTTTAAACCCAGTTTTTGAACAAATGCTTCATTGACGATCCCGGGTGTATACAAGGTATCACCTCTGAAATCTTTGAGAAAATCACGGCCTGCCAATAGCTCCACGCCAAAGGTACCAGCAAAATTTTCGGAATAATTGATAAATGCTATTTGAAGATTTTCCTGAGAACCCTCAAAACGATAGGAATCGGTTTGATGCCCACTTCCCATGACATGCGAAGTTCCACTCATATTGCTAATACTTGGATGATCCACAAACTCCTGGTACATCGCATCCCATCTGGCAATTGGAAGTCCATTGTTAAATGGGACAACCAAAACTTTTTCTTCGTCGAAACCAAGATTTGCTTTTTGCAAATACCTCAATTGCTGAAAAGCGACAATGGTACCGACAATTAAAATTATCGAAATGGAAAACTGCAAAACGACCAAAACCTGTCTGAATCCAAACTTCCGCATACTCAGGCTTATGCCTCCTTTTAATACTTTTGAGGGTCTGAAACTCGATAAATAGAATGCCGGATAAATACCCGAAATTATTCCTGTAATAAGACCAATTCCAATAAAACTTAATATCATGAAAGGGTCGAGTACAAAATCGTGATTAAAACTTTTCCCCGAAAAACTATTAAAGGTATTTAGTAAAAGTTCAGCGAAAATTATACCGATTAATAGCGCTACAAAACTTTGGAAGATCGTTTCGCCTAAAAACTGACTTACCAATTGACCTTTTTGAGCGCCCATCACTTTGCGCATTCCAACCTCTTTGGATCTGTTGGCTGTTCTTGCTGTCGCGAGGTTGATAAAATTGGTACATGAAATTACCAAAACCAGAAAAGCAATGACCGCAAAAATGTAGACATAAGTAATGTCGCTGTTGGGATGCATTTCAAAATCCAGATTGGATTTTAAATGGATGTCATCGAGAGGCATTAAATAAAGTGTAGATACGTCGATAATATGCTCCGGGAAATATTTTTTAACCAATTCAGGAAATCGGGACTCGAGTTCCTTTGGGTCAACCCCATCTTTGAGAACGATATAGGTCCATGCCGGATTCCAGTAATAATTACTCAGTGTCCATTCCCTGAGAGCCGGATATATTGGTACCAAAACATTAAAATCCAGATGTGTATTGATGCCGCTGGGATCAATTACAGCGCGTACTGTGGAACTCTGATCCTGCCCCTGTCCACGCATTTCTTTACCTATTGGATTCTGATCTCCAAAATATTTTTTTGCAGCATCTACAGTCAGTACCACACTAAATGGATCCGACAATGCTTTGTCAAGGTTGCCTTTGACAACCGGGTAATCAAAAATCTCAAAAAAGGAAGAATCGACAAAGAAGAGTTTTTTTTCTATATAGGTTTCCTCTTCGATTTCAAGTACAAATTTCGACGACTGAAAATTAAAGAGCCGAACGGCATTTTCTATAAGATCGGGGTAATCGTTTAAGAGTGTCCTTTTCATAGGAATAGGAACACTGGCTGAATTTTCACCTCCACCTGGAGAAGCAATTATTTCACAAACGCGATAGGTTTTCTCATGTTTTGAGAATTTTTTTTCATAAGACAATTCGTCTCTAATAAACAGTAGAATTAATATAAAACAGGTAATGCCGATGGCCAGCCCAAAAATATTTAGGAATGTATAGAATTTATCTTTCCAGATATGACGAATCGCGACGAGAATATAATTCCTGAGCATAGTTTAGGATTTTTGTTCTATTGATTGTATCAATAGAAGTGCCATAATAAATAAGCCTCTGAATTTCAGAGGCTTAATAAAAATATTAACTGTTTGTAATGTTCAATTTTTAATTGAATTGTTCTAAATCGGACATTAAGGTTCGATTATAACTTTCAACACTTCTGATGCATTGTCTTTTTTAAAGCGCAGATATAATAAACCATTGGCACCGCTTTGGCCAAGATTAAGCGGAAGGGTATTTATTCCTTTTTGAATTGTTTTCTCCTGAATTTTTCTTCCCAATACATCTACAATTTCCAATTCAATATCTGATTCCAATGTTGTACTAAATTTTATTGTAAAATCTCCCGAATTTGGATTTGGAAAGGCTGTTATTTCCAGTGATTCTAATAAGGTCTTTGCTTCCAAAGCAACAGTCGTCTGACTGGCCAAATCGCTCAACCAAATTCCTCTTCCAAATGTTGCGGCGTATAATTTTTGATTGATATAATCAATCTCAAGATCGCTGACAATAACATTAGGAAGGTTTGTACTGAACAATTCCCAGCTACTCAGTGTATCATTGGAATAGTATACGCCAAGGTCAGTTCCAACATAAATGGTATTTACTGGTGAAGATTCCTGATGGACTATAACATTTACAGGCACGTTTGGAAGATTATAAGAAATGTTTTGCCAGCTCATACCCTCGTTGGTCGTTACGTAGACTTTTTCTCCGTCTTCAAATCCTCCGAGTGTAACATAAACCGCATCACTACTACCTCGGGCACATTCTACACTGGTAAAGAATAGGCTGTCAGGTAAACCATTCGTTCTGTTGTTCCAGTTTGTTCCTCCATCACTACTCACCCAAAATTTGCTCAGCGTACTTCTTGAAAAATACAATCTTGAAGCCACATATATTTTATTGTTGTTGGGGAAATCAAGATCAAAATCTGAAATAGGCGGTGCATTACTCGATCCGCTCATATTTGGAAAATTGGAAAGAACCGTCCAACTATTACCGCGGTCATCGCTTTTCCATAAATCGCCGTAGCCGAGATAAATTTGACTGGGATTGCTGCTATTCACTTCGATTGGTGTAGTCCATCCTCCTTCATCGCTGTTGGAAGGAGTACTGCTTATATAACTAAAATTTTGACCTCCATCATCAGAACGGTAAAAATTTCCGTATTGAGAAGATCCATAAACGATATCCGGATTGATTGGATCCAAGGCACAATCCATACCATCACCACCTATAACATTTAACCAGGAACCAGGAGTTTTAACGGTCGTTGAATTATCCTGAGAACCGGCTACTAAATACCCGGGATTGGCAGTACTTAAACCCACACGGTAATAAGAAGTAATCTGCATATCACTCAGGTCGGTCCAAACGGTTGGCCATGTGGCACCATTGTTAATGTTTGTCCAAGTTTCAAAACCCACCTGGTAGGTTTTGGAGAGCCCACCGTCATGACACATATAGTAAGCCTGATTTAGTGGATTATAGGCAAAGAAATGATGGTCTGCGTGAACACTTGGCCCATAAAAGCCCAGCCAATAGCTGGCACCTTTCCAACTGGCCCCGGCATCATCGGATCCCCAAATATTAATGCCTCCGGTCATAACTCTAAATTTATTTCCAGCATCTACCAATAGGGAGAGATCATAGGTGCCCTGACCGCCCGATCCTCCTCCGCCGCCCCAATGAAGAATATTTGGTGCATTTGAACTGTTGGATTGTTGATTCCAGGTAGCACCGGCATCATCTGAAAAATAAATACCATAATACCCTCTGCTCATATCACAGGCTAAGGCATAAATCGTGTTATTATCACTGGGAGCGATGGCGAGTTTGATTCGCTGCACTGCATTCTTGCCGGGAATGCCTGTATTGAGTGTAGTCCATGTTTGACCGAAATCTACAGATTTTAAAATTCCAGCTGTTCCCATATTTCTGTTGGCCAAAAAACCCGTGGCAGCATAAACCACATTGGTGTTAACCGGATCTTGCACCAGATCCCAGATCAGGGAATCATTTATTTGAACCCAGTTGGCGCCGGCATCAGTTGACCTGTAAATGCCATTGACACCCCCGGCAATCAAATTTTGAGTATTATTCGGATCGATCAGCACTCTTCTGGTTAATGAAACATCCAATTGTGTTTGATTGAAGGTCAACCCGGTTGGAGCCCAGGTATTTCCGCCATCCGTTGTCTTGTAAACACCCATGCCAAAATGCGTGTGTCGCTTGCGATCATCGGTATCCAATGCAACTCCGATATAGGCATAATCACCAACACATACATACAAAATATCGGGGTTTACGGGGTCAACGGCAATATCGCTGATTCTGATAATGGGCAAATTATCTGAAATTGGATTCCAGTTTTGTCCGCCATCAATGGTTTTCCATACGCCACCTTGAGCTACGCCGACCCAAAAAATATTAGAATCGGAAGGGTGAAAGGCGATGGTATTGATTCTTCCCATACCGTGTTGACGGTCCGGAAAGTTAGAGGGATATAAAAAGTTCGGACCAACCGGTGACCAATTGCTTGATTTTTGTGCGTTTGAATTTTTCTTTAATTGACTGACTGTAACAGCCTCTTGAAGAAATATGTCAGGATTGCTCAGCTCGCCATTAGTGTTCAATCGCCTTGATTGAAAATCGAGCCACCGGGCCTGCCATTTCCAAGCTTTGACATTATCTAAATCATTTTGATTTCTGAATTGATCAAATTCTTTTTCTAATTGTGAAAAATTTGATTCGACCTTTTTCGATTGTGCTGAAACACCGCAATGTAATAAAATGAAAGCAATAAAAAAGGTCGTCCGGAAAATATACTTAAGTGTATTTATCATAGTTGTTAATCGGTAATTTTAAAAGAAGTTTTATCAAAGATAAGTTCGGATTAATAAATAAATAAATACATGTTTCGCATTAATTCGACCTATCGTATAATTTGGGTAGCTATATTTTGTTAAAATAAAACCTCATGAGTAAATTTTTGTTCCAAAAATAAAAGAATATGGCAAAGGCAAATCCGGAATTAATTGCTGCAATGAGACGTGCGGCAATAAAAATTGAGAAGGAAGATAATTATCAGTGGGGTCATATGGGGCATTGCAACTGTGGGCATTTGGCTCAGGAACTCACAAACCTAAAGCCATCCGAGATACATAGGATGGCCATGCAAAGAAGTGGGGATTGGAATGATCAATGTGAAGATTATTGTGACACAAGTCGCATGCCTATAGATATTTTAATCGCCGAATTGCTTGGCAAAGGTTTAATGATCGAAGACCTCATGAAATTGGAACGCCTCGGTGATAGAATAGTATTGGAATTAATGCCAGAAGACTTAAGATATCCCGAAAGAAATAATAAACATCATGTTGCAGCCTATCTCAATGCATGGGCGAAATTACTCGAAAGGGATTTCTTAATTTCTGCAAAAGCCCCGGAAATAGAGACTTTTATTGAACAGAATGATTTTTTTATGACTTAATTTTTTTTGATCTCAATTAAAATTAGAATAAATAAAAAATAGGCGCTGCGAAATCAAATTTCTTTTGAAATCTTATAATAATTACATTGTCTCTGTTATTCCTACAGAAACATAAATATATAATTTGAGCAATCAGAAAATTGAAAAGATTGGCTGATCGTGGGATAATGTGAAGGCCTCATTAATTACAATTAAGTTTCTGTACCAATCCAACATTTTGCAATACTTTTAAAAAACCGTTATTTCGATGATGTTTCAGGATTAATTAATCATTAAATTATCTTTCGTCAATGATCAGTTTTTGGGAGAATGTCTTTTACAAATCTGATATTATAATTGTTGGGGCCGGAATAAGCGGATTATCATTGGCCAATGCACTCTTAGAAAAATCACCCAAACTTTCTCTTTCGATCCTTGAAAAAGATCCCATACCTGCTTCTGCCAGCACCAGAAATGCGGGGTTCGCGTGTTTTGGCTCTTTTACAGAATTAATCAGCGACAAAGACGCGATGGGTAAAGATCAAATGCTCCATCTTGTAGAAAAACGATGGAATGGATTGAAACTATTGAGAGCCAGACTGGGAGATAAAAATATCGATTATAGAAATTATGGAGGCTACGAAATTCTCAATCAAGATCAACTCCAACATTTGGATAGACTGGAAGAAATCAATGTTGATTTAAGAGGGATTTTTGGAATAAATGTATTTAGCGAAAAGATTAATTTGATTTCTGAATTCAATTTTAACCCAGGCTGGTGTAAATCTCTACTTTTTAATCCCCTGGAAGGCCAATTACATTCGGGATTAATGATCAAAAGATTACGGGAATTGGTGACGGAAAAAGGTATTCCTATTTATTCGGGAATTGAGATTAATAATTTTAATGACCTGGGAATAGCGGTTGAACTTTTTTCAAAAGAAGGGCATCGATTTCTTGGCAAGAAAGTAGTTTTTTGTAATAATGCCTATTTAAAAAAAATAACTTCAGAGATTGATGTCAATCCGGGCAGAGGGCTGGTCATGATCAGTGAAGAAATGGATTTACCTTTTGAAGGAAGTTTCCATTTTGATGAGGGTTTTTATTATTTCAGAAATGTAGGCAAACGATTTCTAATCGGTGGGGGAAGAAATGAAGATTTTAAAAAGGAAGAAACATTCGAAAAAGAAATCAATGAAAACATCCGAGATGCCATCAGAGAAAAAACCCGTTTGATTCTAAATGGGAAAAAAATAAAAGAAAAAATGTGGTGGTCGGGCATTATGGGCTTTGGAGAAACCAAACAACCTTTGGTCAAGAATATCAGTGATAATATAAAAATGGGAGTAAGACTCAGTGGTATGGGTGTTGCCCTGGCTTCGCAAATGGCGGAGGAGCTTTCACTGCAACTTGTAAATGAATTGTAATTCCATGAGACTATTTTTTTTAGCACTCCTTCTTTTTCTATTTACATTCTCAAATGCACAGACAGATGCCATAATAAAGATAGAAGCACCCGAATATGTCGTGATGGAAGATTCGGTAACAATTGAAATAATTAAATCCGAGTCTGAAAAAAGTAATGCGCTGAGTGTAAACATCAAGGACAATAAAGGCAATCAGCATGCCATTTCACTTGATCATAAAGAAACACGCCTAAAAATTCCAATCCAGTCATCCACGCGATTTGTAATTAGTACTAATGGTTTTCAACAAACCATTCAAATTAATAAGATTCCGGGTTGGTTTAGTATAATTCCACCGCTGGTGGCCATAGCCTTGGCACTTATATTTAAAGAGGTGATTCTCTCGCTCTTTGCCGGAATATTTATTGGCGCAATTGGTGTATATGGTTTTTCTCTGTCCGGAATATTAAAAGGCCTTTTTGCGCTCATAGATAAGTACTTTTTTATTGCCCTTAGTGATACAGGAAATTTATCGGTTATTATTTTTTCCGTAGGTATTGGAGGAATGGTCAGCGTCATTTCTAAAAATGGCGGTATGCACGGAATTGTGGATAAACTCTCGCGATTTGCACAATCGGCCAGAAGTGCTCAACTCGTCACCTGGGCAATGGGTATAGCCATTTTTTTTGATGATTATGCCAATACCTTAATTGTTGGAAACACAATGCGACCTGTCACCGATAGATTCAAAGTTTCAAGAGAGAAATTATCCTATATAGTGGATAGCACAGCGGCGCCCATTGCGGCATTGGCCTTTATAACGACATGGATTGGCGCGGAGCTTGGCTACATTTCTAAGGCGAGTGAAAGTCTCGGAATAAATGAAGGGCCATATTCGATGTTTCTAAATTCCTTGCAATATGCCTACTATCCATTGCTGACCTTAATTTTTATGTTCATCATTCTTTGGCAGCAAAAGGATTATGGACCGATGTATTCCGCAGAAAAAGATGCAAGAGAAAATAAAACGGATTATGAAAAAGTTGAGTCGAATGGCGATGGCAATGAAGAACACTTTAAACCGGTAGATGAGTCAAAAGCCAGATGGTACAACGGGTTCATCCCGGTAATGACAGTCATTGTCGTCACTATTTTCGGCCTGATGTACACCGGCCTTGATTTAATTCGATCTTCCATGCTGGAAATGGAACTCATAACAATTAATGATGGACTAATTAAAGTCTGGAATTCAATTTCTTTTAATAATAATTCAGACTTGAGCACATTCAGAAAGCTTGGAATTGTTATTGGTGAAGCTGACGCATATTTAGCCTTATTATGGGCAACGTTTAGTGGTATTACTGTTGCAGTGGCATTAACGGTATCACAAAAAATTATGTCAATTACCGAGACCATGAGCAGTTTAATTGAAGGTTTTAAAACCATGGTGCCGCCCATGTTGATTTTAATTCTCGCATGGAGCTTAACCGAGGTTACTCATGAACTCCAAACCGCTGAGTTTATCACATCGGTATTTAAAGGGAATATTAACCCGGTGTTTATGCCGGCCATTACCTTTTTACTTGCTGCATTTATTGCATTTTCAACAGGTTCCTCTTGGGGTACAATGGCCATTCTTTATCCACTTGCACTGCCTGCATCCTGGGTGCTTTGTCAGGAAACTGGTATGGGAATGGAGGAATCCATGTCTATTTTTTACCATGTGATCGCCGTGGTACTGGCGGGGAGCGTACTTGGAGATCATTGTTCTCCAATATCTGATACCACCATATTGAGTTCCCTCGCTTCTCAATGTCATCACCTTGATCATGTAAGAACACAAATGCCTTATGCATTAACAGTTGGGTTTATCAGCCTTTTGATATCTTCTCTGGCTCATATTATCCCAATTCACTGGTCTCTATTGTATATTTTAGGTCTTGCCATGATCTTTCTTGCAGTTCGTATATTTGGAAAGAAAGTCGAAATGGGATGATTAAGGCTGAAAATTTAAGCGTAATTTAATGAGAACAAATATCAGTTCCGGATCCATGTGGGAAAATCGATATGGCTACTCAAGAGTGGTGGTTACAGGCAGTAGGGCCTATGTTGCCGGCACGGTTGCCGTAGATGAAACGGGCAGGATCATGGGTAAGGGGCATGCAGGACAACAGGCTGCTTATATTTTTGAAAAAATAAATAAATACATTCTGGAAGCAGGTTTTGATAAAAAAGACGTTGTAAGAACCAGAATTTTCACCACGGATATTCGCCATTCGGAAGATATTGGTCGGGAACACGCCAAATTTTTTAAGGATATCAACCCGGTGACTTCAATGCTTGAAGTAAAAGCCCTGATCCATCAGGATATGTTGGTTGAAATAGAAGCTGACCTCGAGAAAATATGACCGGAACCATTATCAATGTCATACTGGTACTTTTAGGTTCTGCCATTGGATTGATCATTCACAAACGTTTACCGGAAAGAATACGCATAATAGTATTTCAGGCCATTGGGCTTTTTACGGTTGTTCTCGGTATTTTCCTGAGCTTAAAATCACAGTCTTTTTTGGTCATTATATTTAGTTTAATCTCAGGCGCGCTGATTGGTGAGGGCTTTTATTTGCAGGAGAGAATTGAAAAAGGAGGAGATAAATTAAAGCATTGGCTCAAGGTAAAAAATGAAAATTTTACCGAAGGGCTTATCACGGCATTTATGCTTTTCTGTGTGGGATCATTTACCATTTTGGGAGCCATCGAAGAGGGGCTGACCGGAGATTTTACGCTTCTGCTTACCAAATCGGTAATGGATGGATTTTCGTCAATTGCACTGGCTTCGGCCTTTGGTTTCGGTGTTATTTTCTCAGTGATTCCACTCTTCATTTATCAGGGCTCACTCACCATCTTTGCTTCCTATATTGCCCCTTATCTCGATCCGGTATTGCAAAATGAAATTTCAGCTGTAGGCGGGATCTTAATTATTGGCCTTGGCATTACCATCCTGGAAATAAAAAAAATTAGAATACTAAATTTGACGCCCGCCTTAATTACGCTTGTACCCATTCATTATCTGGAAGCATATATTCGCTCATTCTTTTAGTGTAATTCGGATTCCGAGATATTCCAATTGCTTTATTTTAGAAATGAAGGCCTCAAGCAGGGATTTGCGCATTTCAATTTTCAAATAGCATTTTTCATCGTATTGCTGATCAATAATGACGGCTTCAAATTCATCGATCAGTTTCATGACATGCGAAGAATTGCTGTAATTAAAATAAATATTGCACACTTCTGATATGAAGAATTCTTTAATCCGGGCATTATTTATGGCTTCTGCAGCTGCAATCTTATATGCCTGTTTTAAACCTCCAACTCCCAATTTGGTACCACCAAAATAACGAATCACAAAAACCGCCACATTTATCAAATCAGCAGCGATAATCTGTCCTAATATGGGATCGGCTGCAGAATGCATGGGTTCACCATCGTCGCTTTTGGCAATAAATTCATTTTCAAGGCCAATTCTCATGGCAAAACAAACATGCCTGGCATCATAATATTTTTGTCGAAGCTTTTGAATCTCTTCTTTTAATTCCTTCTCAGAATCCACCCTTAGTGCATGACCGATAAATTTGCTGCCTTTTTCTTTATAAAGGCTTTCGCCTTGCCTAAAAATGCTTCGGTATACGTCAGCCGCCATTTGAAAAATAATATAGGAATTCCTGATAGGCCAGGAGAAAGAGCGCGAGACAGGATAATATTAACCCCGATAGACGTATAAGATTCAATTTTTCCTGAAAAAGTATAAAGGCACCGAGAGTGGCAAGTACGATGGTACCCAAATTGCTAAAAGGGAATATAAACGCGCCGTCCTGATTAAAGATTTTTAGGGTATCCAATAAAAAATAAAGAGAGAAGAAATTTGGAATACCCAGGTAAATTCCTCCGATTAGCGATTTCAATTTTATTTTACCGGATAATGATTTATTTGTCAGTGTGTACAGCAATCCAAAAGTAGCTGCACTAAAAAATACCAGGACGGGAAAAAATATAAATGAAGGATCATCCTCAAACAAAGCATTGAAGTAGTTCAAACAGGTATCAATTATTCCACTTAAAATAAAAACAGAGAGAGGAAGGGCAATTCTTTCCAAAAGTTTTTCCTGTTTTAGATTTTTTTCGGGCCAGGATGCCAATAGGAGAGCGGGTATGGTAAGAACTATCCCGGAATAATTAATAAAGTCGTAGTCTTTGGCACTTCTCTGGATTATCAAAAGCGAAAATAGTACCGGAATAACCAAGGCGAGTTTGCTTGCCATGCTGGAAGCAGAAACACTTATTTCCTGGGCGGTACGCGACATTCTGAAAAATGTAAGGATGAATAAAAATCCCAGTGCTACAGCCAGAAAATGCCACAAACTAATGCCATTTGATTCAAATAAATAATGGATGTCCGATTGTAGAAAAATTAGTCCGGAAATCACACAAACCAGGTAATTCACGATAATGGCATGCAGAGAGTTCATACCAAATACCTTAAAGGATTTAAAGGCAAGAAAAATACAGGCCGTGGCAATTATCGTAAGCAATAAAGATAACATCTGTGCAAGGTTTGGATTATCTTAATAAATTGCTGCAAATATGAAGAAAGCAAATCGATTTTTTGGCTGCTAAAATTTCATATCGCAAGGAAAAATGGCCTTTCGATGTC
This sequence comes from Cytophagales bacterium, assembly GCA_965267555.1. Classification (GTDB taxonomy): domain Bacteria; phylum Bacteroidota; class Bacteroidia; order Cytophagales; family CCMP332; genus CCMP332. The sequence continues at coordinate 716,386 of OZ254083.1, forward strand.
ATAAAAAATCAATGTATTTTTAATACAAAGGAATATTTGGATTGCACCCTGAGCGATTTTACCGGATTGAGAAAAATGGCCATGTTAAAAGATGATGTGGAAATAATTTCACTTGTCTATATGGTTCAAAATAATCAGGCCATCATTGGTCATCGGGCTTCATTTGGTTACCCCCAAATAGAAGGAGGCACCTCTTTCGAAAACATACAGACATTTATAGATAAACTCTATCTGGATATTCATGATGAAAATGTAAACATCATCCGATGGCTCCATTTTCCTGAAATTTATAATTCATATTACAATGCGATCATTACACAATGCTTATTAAACCTGGGTTTTGTTATAGAGGACAGTTTTATAAACCATCATTTGACTGCAAATCAGGATTTTGAAAATGCCTTGAAAGCGGATACAAAACGCAGATTAAAAAAACTCACAAAATCTAATTTTACCAGCGAAGTAAGCGCGGATTTCGACAGTTCTGTCTTTTATGATAAAATAGTCAAATGGAGAGAAAAAAAAGGCTTTCCGATTAATATCAGAAGAGAGGTTTTGGATAATTTGATTAAGCGTCTGGACGATAAATACGTTTTGTTTACCATGCGTAATTCCGAGGATATTATTGCGAGTTGTCTGGGAATAAAAGTGAACGAAAAAACGCTTTATTATTTTATTCCAGCACATGATCCAAAATATGATGAATTTAGCCCTGCAATTGGACTAATTAAAAATATGCATGCTTTTGTAAAGAAAAACAATATGGATTTCCTTGATCTCGGTACGAGCAGGGCAAAGAATGAAGCTGAAAATATTGGTTTGATCAGGTTTAAAGAAAAATTGGGTGCAAAAACCGGTATCAAATTTAGTCTGGTGAAAGAGATAAGATGAAGATCGCATTTTTTGAATTTCGAATTTCCAAAGAAGAAAAAAAGGCTTTGGACCGCGCTTATAATCGCGTGATCGCAAATGGAAATTTTGTCATTGGAGAGGAGCAAAAAAAATTGGAAAAGGAGATTTCCGAGTTTATGAACGCTCCCTATGTGTTGGCTGTGGGAAATGGCTATGATGCACTTTATATACTCCTAAAATTGGTTTCCGATAAAAGCTTAAATGTACTTCTACAGGCCAATGCTTTTCCGGCAACCCTCAATGCCGTTTTAAATGCAGGGCATAAGGCCGTATTTGCGGATATTGACTTTCTAAATGATGGATTTAAGGATTTGAATGAAGACTTTTATTCGCGGAACAGGATCGACCTTGTTTTGGCCATTCATTATTTTGGTTCGGCAAATAAAATCATTAAAAATTTACCCGATTCAATCGCACTGATGGAAGATTTTTCTCAGGCTTTTGGTACTACTTATAAGAATAAACAATTGGGTAATTATGGCTTAGCCGCTGCGGCAAGTCTTTATCCAACAAAAAATTTGGCAGCCTTTGGCGATGCAGGAATAATTAGCACCAGGGATAAAAGTTTGTATGAAAAGTCGAAAATGTATCGCAATTACGGCCAGTCAGAATACAATAACATGCATTTTTCAGGGGTAAATTCGCGAATGGATGAAATTCAGGCCGCTTTTCTAAGAGAAAACCTGAGTCGTATTGCACATAAACTCGATGAACAAAGAAAAATAGCCGAATACTATTTTGAAGGATTAAAAGCTATTCCGGAACTTATACTGCCAGAGTCGGAGCAAAAAGAAAGCACATTTCATCAGTTTACCATTAAAACTGAAAAAAGAGATGAATTAAAGAAGTTTTTGAGTAAAAATGGCATTGAAACCAAAATTCACTATCCAAACCCATTATTTGACCAAAAAGCCTATCAAAAACTTGATTTTTCTACAATTGACCAACAAAACACCCGTAAATGGCATGATTCAATCCTTTCTTTGCCATCATTTCCCGGAATAAGGCCTTCAGAGCAGGATTTTATTATAGAAATGATAAATTCTTTCTTCGCATAGAATTTTTCGGTTACCTTTTTAATTTTCAGTGTATATACCATTGTATACGAAAAGAATATTTTCATACACCTGTTTAATTTATTCAAAAAGCACTTGTGGAAAGCCTCTCAATTTTTGGGGGGCTTTCTTTGTTTTTCTAAAATTGATGAAATTCTTAATTAAATTTGAAAAATGGGTTTTATAACAAAGGAAATATTCAAGGAAAGTATTGCTATTCTTCGATTAAATCGACCAAAGGAGCTTAATGCCTTAAATCTCGAACTCATGCAGGAGCTCAAGCAAAACCTGATTGAAATCGACTCCGATGATGCAATTCGCGTTATAATTATTACAGGAAATGAAAAGGCATTTGCAGCAGGGGCAGATATCAAACAAATGTCGGGTAAATCGGCCATTGACATGTTAAATGTGGATCAATTTTCTACCTGGGATCAAATCAGAAAGACCAAAAAGCCAATTATAGCAGCTGTTTCGGGATTTGCCCTTGGAGGGGGATGTGAACTATCAATGCTCTGCGATATGATCATCGCCTCAGAAACTGCAAAATTTGGACAACCCGAAATCAAAATAGGGGTGATGCCTGGTGCAGGAGGAACTCAAAGGCTTACACGAGCCATAGGAAAAGCCAAAGCTATGGAGCTGGTTTTAACCGGACGGTTTTTAGGGGCGGAAGAAGCACAATCCTACGGTCTGGTGAATAAGGTGGTTCCAGTTGAAATGTACATGGAAGAAGCCATCGAATTGGCGACAGAAATTGCGAAAATGAGCCCTGTGGCAGTAAAATTGGCAAAAGAGTCCGTCAACAGGGCTTTTGAGACACACTTGGATGAAGGTTTGCATTTTGAACGTAAAAATTTCTATTTAACATTTGCCTCTGAAGATCAAACAGAGGGAATGCAGGCATTTATTGAAAAAAGGAAACCAGATTTTAAGGGCAAATAAGCTGTAAGGGCTTATTTCAGTGCTATTTTTTCTTTGAATTATTCAAATTTGTTTTAAAATAGACTCAAATGTTGTTCTTTTGTGGTGTTGAGATATAAATCTCAATTGATTAACCTTGCCAAAGTCTAAGAAAAATACGAAAGCCAAAAAGGAAGTCATTGAATACTCAGTGATTCCAAAAAAGAAATCAGAAGAGCTTAACGGACTTTTGGAAGTAATTGTTGACACCCTCAATGGTATGGGCAGCGACAATAAAAAAGCCTCCGCCTAAAACAAATATTCCATTCCCAAAAATGTAAATGCGCCGGCAAAGTAGCCAATTATGGCGAGAAGGCTAACTTTTCGGATATACCAGAAAAAATCTATTTTTTCCATACCCATAATGGTAACACCTGCTGCTGATCCGATAATAAGAATACTTCCCCCTGTGCCCGCACAGTAAGCCATAAATTCCCAAAATCGATGATCGGTCGGGAACATATCCAGGGAATACATGCCCATGGAAGCAGCTACCAATGGGACATTATCCACAATGGCACTCAAAACGCCGATACTCATGACGATCACGTTCAAATTGCCAATTTCCTGATCCAGAAAAGTACTTAAATGATGAAGTATTTCCGTGGACTCAAGACAGGAAATGGCAGCGAGAATACCAAAAAAGAACAATACACTGGAGAGATCTATTTTTGACAAGGCAGAAGATACCATATACTGTTTTTTACTTTCGAAATTTTTTCTTCTATGGATCAATTCCGTAGCCACCCAAATGACACCTAAACTAAAAAGCATGCCCATAAAGGGTGGGAGATGAGTTGTAGTTTTGAAAATTGGTACAAAAACCAATCCTGCAATTCCCAAAGTTAAAATCGACCTTCTTTCAAATCTTGTGGTTCGCAGATCGCCGCTGTGTCTGCTTTTGTAATCCGGGAAATCACCTTTAATTTTATTAGAGATAGCAATCAGGGGTACGATCATGCATATCAAACTGGGGATGATCAGTTTTAACATAATATTTACCGTTGTGATCTGCCCTCCGATCCAAAGCATGGTTGTGGTAACATCACCAATGGGCGTCCAAGCTCCTCCTGCATTGGCTGCAATGATGATCATTCCTGCAAAAAACCAGCGCTCTTTTTTGGGCCGAATGATTTTTCGCAAAAGAGAAATCATAATAATGGAAGTAGTCAGGTTATCCAGCGTGGCGGAAAGAAAAAAACTGACAAAGGAAAGTATCCAGAGAAGCTTTAGCTTATTGGTTGTTTTAATCCTGTTCATGATGGCATTAAATCCCTCATGCGCATCAATTAATTCCACGATGGCCATCGCTCCCATAAGAAAAAAGAGAATGGAAGAAATATCGCTTAAATGCTCGAATAACTGACTGTTTACCAGCTCCTTATTATTAAAACCAATAATGTATAAAGTCCAGCAAAGTATACCTGTCAAAAGTGCCGAGGCCGTTTTATCCACATGGATTACATGCTCCAAAACGATTCCCGCATAACCTACTACAAATACAAAGATCAGTAGGTAGTCCAAACTAAAATCCATAGGAAAAATTTATGGGATTGTCTTAAAAGGCTGCAAAACTAAAACAGTTTGAATAGGCACAAAAAAATTAACAGAAAATATTTTTAAAGCCTGTTTTTTGATGTCTTGAAAGCGCAAATGAAATTCACTATTCAGTATTAAATCCGGACTATTCGTATTTAATTTTCCTATTTTTTTGAATTATTTTTTTTTGAAACTGTCATATTGCTGCTCTTTTTATTTCTTTGACTCAGAATGCGAATTCTTTACGATTTATTCATAATGCTTTACCGCTTAGCCATTCATCTGGCCGCATTGCGATCTCCTAAAGCGCGATCTTTTTTGGAAGGCAGAAAAAATTGGAAAAAGAAACTCAATGTTGAAATCGAACTTTCAACCAATAATATCTGGGTGCATGTCGCTAGCCTGGGTGAGTTTGAACAATCCTTACCTGTATTGGATAAGATCAATAGGTTTTATCCGAATTATAATATCGTACTTACTTTTTTTTCACCTTCGGGATATGAGAATGCAAAAATACCGGAATACATCTGGTATGTGTACTACCTGCCCTTGGATACCGCTTCAAATGCCAAATATTTTCTGGACAATGTGAAGCCTAAACTTATTCTCTTTGTTAAATATGACATTTGGTATCACTATCTGAACGAGGCAAATAAAAGAGGCATCAAGACCATTTTATTTTCCTCTTTATTCAGGAAAGACCAGATCTACTTTAGGCTTTACGGTTCACTTTTGCGCAAGGCGCTAAAAACATTTGATAAAGTTTATGTGCAGAACACAGATTCTCAAAATATTATTAAAAGCATTGGAATAAAAGCTGAAATAAGCGGAGATACGCGATTTGACCGTGTTAAATACCGTATGAGAAAAAACAGAATGCATCCCACCATTGCTAAATTTTCACGAGCGGAAAAAATATTAGTACTGGGATCTACCTGGCAGGATGATTTAAATGTAATACTGGATACCGTAAATCACATAAAGGACTATAAAATCATTATTGCCCCACATAATATTGGAAAAGAAGAAATAGAAATCACAAAAAAGAAAATTCGCTTGAAATCCATTTTGTTTTCAGAAACCAATGAACGCATGGATTTAAAGGATTACAGGGTTTTAATTATTGATAATATTGGTATGCTCGCTTCGGTATATGCCATGGCAAAACTGGCCTATGTTGGCGGCGCCTTTCACGGAAGTCTGCACAATATTTTGGAGCCCGCCGTTTTTGGTATCCCAATCATATTTGGCCCGAATTACAAAAAATTTCCAGAGGCGCAGGCCATGATTGATGCGGGGGCGGCATTTTCCATTCACGATAAAGAAGACTTTGAAAAAACCCTTAAAATTTTAAGTAATGAAGAATACCGCAAAAAATGCGGTGATAATGCTTTTCAGTACATATCCGGAAATTTAGGTGCGTCCAATAAAGTCATGTCGGGAATTAATAAATTTCTTAAGGATGGCTAATACCGGAATAAAAGCAGAAGTATATAAATCGACAGGCTCCTGGTATACAGTTAAATCTGAAAAGGGTGATTTTTTTCAATGCAGATTGCGAGGTAAATTCAAACTTGCCGATAAAAAGGTAACCAATCCAATTGCCGTGGGGGATCGGGTCATAATCGATCTTGAAACAAATCACGAAGGGCCTAATGCCGCCAATATTGTCGAAATTCTTCCCAGAGAAAATTACATGATTCGCAAATCACCACGTAAAACCGCTCATTCTCATATTGTGGCTTCGAATCTCGATTTAGCGGTATTGCTTTTTACTATCAAAGAGCCCAGAACCTCGAGGGGCTTTTTGGATCGGTATCTTTTAGCAGCAGAAGCATTTGGAATAAAAGCCGCAGTATTGATCAATAAAATTGATTTGCTGGGAGAAAAGGATTTAAGGATACGCGAAGAAATAGAACTCATTTACCGAGCCATCGGATATCCTGTGTATTCATTTTCTCTTAAAACCGGTGAAGGATTGTCCCAGATTGATGCTCTGTTTAAGGGGAAGAAATCATTAATTTCAGGACATTCCGGTTCTGGAAAGTCAAGTTTACTAAATTATCTTAAGCCCGAGCTTGAACTGCGAACGGCAGAGATTTCAAAATTTAGCAATAAAGGAAAACATACAACCACTTTTGCCACCATGTATGAGTTTGGAGAACAAACAAAAATTATTGACACTCCCGGGATTAAGGAATTTGGAATAGAAGATCTTGAAGCCTATGAAATATCAATGTTTTTTCCCGACTTCAAAGATTTCGCATTAAAATGCCGTTTTAATACCTGTACCCATGTTCATGAACCCGGATGTGCGGTAATCGCTGCACTTGACAATGCGCAAATTGATCCCGACAGATATAAGAGTTATTTAAGTATTATTCAGGATGAGGAAACTCATCGATGATCGCGGATGTACATTTTGTAAAAAGGATAAACCGGCCATTGTAAATAAGCCAAGCCAAGAAAAATAGTATCAATCAAATTTGGCTTCCCAATCGAATCAATCAAGGCATAATATTTTTTGCCCAGTCTAAAATGTTCGGTAAGCACAGCATGCCGCATTTGATAAGAACATCTTTTGTGAAGTGCTCTATTTTCTTCATCCCTGCAATTGAGTTCTTTTGCTTTTAAACATACTTTAAATGTGGACCACATCATTTCCTTTTGATTCTTTTTATAAAAATGACTTCCGAGGTTTCCACCGTGCCTGCGGACTCTTACGCCGACACTATCCAGGTATTTGTACTTCCAATTTCGACTGCTACGCACCCAAAAATCAAAATCTTCATAGTACAATGTTTCATCATAGCCACCCAGTTCATCCAAAACCTCTTTTTTAAAAACCATGCCCGGAGAAGAAATAATGTGCTTTTCGAGCAGCTCTTTATAGATAAATCCGCTGGGAGGCGAAATCTGATATTTTGAATGGCCCTTCTTTCCAAAATGAAATTTTAAATGTTGGCTCTTTTTGTCAATGTATTCCACATTGCTATAGAATACACCGTATTCCGCCGGAAGTGAATTGGATTCTGCCAGGGCTTTTAATGCAAAATCCGGTAAAAGGACATCGTCTCCTGAGAGATCAATAATAAACTGGCCGCTGGCTTTTTTATAGCCTAAATTAAATGCCTGACAATAATTGAGTCTTTTATCAATCAAGATTACTTCAAGGCCGGGATGGGTCTCTTTTATTTTCTGAATTACTTCCCTGCTGGAATCCTCACTCCCATTATCAATAACAATTATTTGCTTCTCACTTATTTTTTGATGAATCGCTGAATTAATTGCTTCTTCAAGATAATTTTCGTGATTGAAGCAAGTAATAATAATTGTTAGGACCATTCGTACAATTTCAACCTTATGAAATTAAATAATCGCCGTAGAATTTTAAGAGTTTTTCTTCTTCATTTTTCCAAATAAATTCATTTTGATTGGTACGAATATTATCCATGAATAAATTCCGGTCCCTTTCCATATTTAAAATTTCATTCACAAAGTTTTCGACCGATTGTGATTTCAGAACTTTTCCAACTTGATACTTTCGAATAATCCTTGAAGTTTCAGGAATATCCAAAGCTAAGACTGGAATTCCAGCAGCGAGGTAATTATATAATTTATTCGGAGGCCCTGCGAGGTAATTATTGCTTTCTGGAGTAGAGGCGATTATTCCTAAATTATATCCAACTAGTGCTTCTGGTAAGTCCTCATAATTTAAATTTCCTTTCAGATTGATAAATTTATCAAGCTGATGGGTTTTTTGATATTGATTAATGAAAGCCAACTCCTCGGAAGGTACATGTCCAAAAAAGTCCCATTCAAAATCAATTTCTTTTGCTTTTAATATTTTAATGCTCTCGAGCATCATTTTTAAGCCACGATTAAATTTTAAAGTTCCTTCGTGCACAATTTTGAAGGTGGAGGAATCACTTTTAGTTTCTACTTTATTTTGAAATACGGCGGCATTATAAATGACCTCAGATTTTATTCTGTAGTTCAGATTAAGTAAATATCCCCGCGTCAATTGATTAGCAGATATAAGATATTTGAGTTTTGGTATGATATTCTTTTTTACAAACCCGGACTTAAGTCCCATTTTAACCCAGGATTCATGTGCATCCAGAACAAGCTTGGCTTTAGGATTTCTTTTGCAAATTTTGTAGCCCAAATACAACGATTCAGGTTCATGACAATGGTAAATGTCTGCCTTTAAATCAATGCCTGTTTTTATAATTTCTTTTTGATGGGAAGAGAGAAATACTTTGTTCAAATATTTGTCAAAAACATTTGATTTTCGTTTGACCAGAATTACTCTTATATCGTTTAAATAAAAAACATTTTCTCCTTCAGGATTTAAAATATTTCCACTCATATCTCTTGCAAATCCATCAGAATCAACAAGAAATAACATATGTACCTCATAGCCGGCGCTTTGTAATGAAAGTGCTTCTTTAAAAAAGATTCTGTCATCTTTTAAAGAATGACCGATTGAAAGCATACATACTTTTCTAGACATTACTTTTGCTGATTTCTTTTAAATAAAGACTATAATAATACCATTTCATTCCGAAATGAACCATTCGGGCACATAATGTGGTAATTAATGCTCCGTATAGACCTATAATTGGAATAAGAATAAAATTACCTGAGAGGTTTACCCCGGATTCCAAAAGCGCAGTATTTCTAACTACTTTGCCTTTACCCTTGGCAGTTAAAAAATTGAAAGGCTGATAAAGCGCCATGAATAAAAAAGCCAATGAAAACAGGAATATATAATTGTTTACCTCTACATAATCACTTCCAAATATTTCCATTACCAGAAATTCAGAAATAAGATTTATTATTAGAAATCCTGCAAGCCCCAAACCTGCATTTATAATAAATATATTTACCGGAATTCTATCGTACTTGCTATAATCCCTAAACAAGGCATTATTTAATGCATTGGATGCTAATCCTATTGGCGAACATAATAATCGTGCAAGTGCGTAAAAACCCAATTGAACAGGAGAAACAAAAGCGGAAATTAAAAGGTCATCAATTTTAAATGTACTTTGATTGGTAATTGATCCTAAATAATAGTCCTTACCAAATTTTCTTTGCATAGCCTTAACTTTTTCCCATGATGTTTTCAGGTTTTGAAAACTTGGCTTTAGAATAAAAAAGAACAATAGGATAGAAAAGACATTTGATAATGTGCTCAGGATTATAACGTTGAAAACGCTCATTTCACCTTTTATAAAATAGTAATAAAGAAATAAGGCGAAAACACCTCTTGAAATCAATTCAAAGTATATTCCAATACTGGGTTTCCCTTTGCCAATTCCAATGGCATTAAAAAGATGAACAAATAGAAATGAAAAAAATAAGGGCGAACAAAGCAGCAATATTTCTGAAACATTTGTATTAAATATGTCGTCAACGAAGAATGAGGATATTAATATGAATTGACTAAAAAAAATTCCGAGAAACATCACAATTATAAAGCCTATACCCAGAGTTCTTTTCTGCTCCTCAGGACTATCATTGCTTATAATTAATTTTAAACTTGGAATAAAACCCAATTGAAAAAACAAGACTGTGAATCCAATGAAAGAGGATATAAAAGTATAATTACCAAAATCCTCTGTGCTAAGCCCATTGGTTTGTAAATACTTTAGAACAAAGCCAATTAAAAGTATGGCTATGGTACCAAGTATGTAAATGAATGTTTCCTTGGTTATTCTTTTGTTCAATCAGGGAATCATTTTTCTGTAAACGTAAATTACGAAAATTAAGTACAAAGCTTGTTTAAATGCATAAGCCATCGGAAAACCTTCTATGCCGAATACCCCTATCAAATAATAGGTAGCCGACAATAGAATTATGGCAAATACAAATTGAGAGGCAACAAAAAGTCTGGTTCTTGATTGCGCTAGAATTAAGAAGGCTAAAATCCAGCTGGACATTTTGAAAAAGTCACCGAGCAATTGATATGGAAATAACCAGGCGGCCTCAACAAAACCCCGATTAAAAAAAAGAATTAAAAATTCGCTCCTGAATAAATAAACAATAATTAGAAATGGAATTGAAAGCGCACTGGCCTTCCAGAAGAAAGCTTTGACAAAGGTTTTCAGCTCTTCCTCTTTGTTGATGATAGAACTAACACGGGGATAATACACCATACTCAGAATTGCGACAAAAGCCATGAGGTATAAATCAGAAATTCTTACGACCGATTGCCAATGCCCGGTGTCTATGGTATTAAAATTGGAAATGGCGTACTGACGGATGATAAAATCAACCGATTTGCTAAAAATGACTATGCTTAGTGCCATCAGTATAAAATCACTCAATTTCCACAGGTAACCCCTGGAAGGAATTATAAACAATTTAAAGATCGATAGCTTTTCTTTTTTAAGCAGATATACAAAAGTAAATACCAGGCTTATTGCCGGGCCCGAAGCCCAGCCTAGCAGAGCCTCCTGGAAACTCGCCATTTCAATTAAAATCCAAACCATACCCAGTGAAAGTAAATTTCCAAGGACCTGGAGAATTACAAATGGCTGAAGTTTTTCTTTAGCCAGCAAAATGCTGAGTCCGAGTAAGTTGATCAATTGCAGCAAGGCCAGAAAAAAAACCAGGATAAGCCAAAAGGTATTGGTGCCGGTAAATGGATTTTCAAAATGACCTTTCAGGAGAAGAATCCCTAGGACACAAATTAGGAAAATACACAAATTGAGTACCAGGCCCGCATTCAGAATGGGATAATAGTTTTTTTCATCCAGGGTAGAATCAGCGGCGTATTTAATGACGCCTTTATTGACACCATCGTTGGGAACCGTAAGAAATAGACTTAATAAATTTTGGAAATGGGCTAAAAGTGTAATTCCCTGCGGACCGTAATTGGCAGCAAAAAGCTTATTCACGATAAAAATTATTACAGAGCGTATTCCTACCGAAGCAACTGACCAAATGGATGATTTTAATATTTTCAATAAATTAAAACTTTGCGCAAATGACGTTTTTAAAGATAGACTTTCAAATTTAAGAACGGTGAAAAGATATGAGCCCGGCCTAGGGCATTGTATGAATCATCCCCAGTTGAAATCAATTAGTCCTGAGCTTAACGCCGTTTATCAAGTAAAACCTATTAATTCTTCGAATTAAAATAAATTTGAATAAAACAATTGATATGATTCGACTAGAGGGAATCGAGAAATATTATTCCAATGCTTTTAACAAAACCTATGTTCTCAGAAACATAAATCTGGAATTCAGTGAAGGTGATTTTGTATCGATTATGGGCCCATCTGGAGCGGGGAAATCCACTTTACTCCACATTTTGGGAATGTTGGATATTGCCTCTTCAGGTTCTTATTATTTTCTCGACCAGGCTGTACACAAATTGAAGGAGCGAAAAAAGTCAGAGCTCCATAAAAATTTTATTGGTTTTGTTTTTCAAAGCTATCATCTCATCGATGAACTAACGGTTTATGAAAACATTGAAACGCCACTAATTTATCAAAACATACCTTCGCGGGAAAGAAAAAGCAGGGTAGCCGATGTTCTCGACCGATTTAATATTGTGGCTAAAAAAGACTTGTTTCCTGATCAGCTTTCCGGCGGGCAGCAACAACTCGTAGGTGTGGCACGCGCGATCGTAGGGAAACCTAAATTGATCCTCGCCGACGAACCAACAGGAAATCTCAATTCTGCGCAGGGTGAGGAAATTATGAATCTATTCAAAAAACTAAACCGGGAAGACGGAGTGACCATCATTCAGGTGACCCATTCGGAGAAAAATGCAGAATACGGCTCGAGAATTGTAAACCTCGTGGACGGTTGGGTAAGCGATTAATGTAGGGAGGGCATGGTCTTCTTACTAAAGTCTTTTCGAATGATCAAGTCGTTTTTCCCAGTAAATGATTTCAAATCCAATTCTTTTCCATCAAAAGATGCAAATGTGAAGTGATTTACCCATTCGCCAAGATTGATATAGCGCGAGTTTTCAGAAATTTTCAAATCGAGTGGAAGATGCCGGTGACCAAAGACAAAATAGTCAAATTGGAATTCCTTCAACGTATTTTTACAATAGTGCAAGAGCCTTTCATCTTCTTCGTGAAAGGATTCGTCTTGTTTGGAGTTAGCTATCCTGCTCTTGCCACTCCAAAATTTACCCAGTGCCATTCCGAGATTGGGATGTATCCATTCAAACAAAAACTGACAGACTTTATTGGCGAAAAAAGCTTTTAAGAATTTATAAAACCGATCTCCGGGACCGAGTCCATCGCCATGCCCAATGAGTAATTGTTTGTCACCGACTTTCAGAATTTGATTTTTTCTTATTACGGGGATGCCGTACTCCCTCGGAAAGTAATCAAACATCCACATGTCGTGATTACCGGTAAAAAAATAAATGGGAATGCCGGATTCCCGAAGCTCCGTTATTTTTGCTTTGAAGAGATGAAATCCCTTGGGGATACAGTGTTTGTATTCAAACCAGAAATCAAAGATATCACCCAGCAAAAAAATATGGGAAGCCTGAGTTTTGATTTCATCAAGCCATTTAATAATCAGTTTTTCCCTTTCAAGACTCGAGTGTTCATCGGGAGTCCCTAAATGAAAATCGGAGGCAAAAAATATTTTTTTACCTCCGTCAAGATTTTCAAGCTCCAGGAGCAATGGGAAATTTGATTTCATTATTCCTTGTTTCTATCAGCATTATGGTTCTCTGAACCAGAATTTTCTGAAAGCTGGGAATTTTCATCTTCCTTTTTATCTTGTTTTACAGTACCATTGGATGAAGATGAGGCATCCGCAATGGGATTGTTTTTCTCAGAAGAGGCCTTGCTTTCAGTCTGTTCTTCCGATGACTCATGCTTTTTTTCCTCTACTTTTTTATCCTGTTTATTGATAAACTCCTCGTAGGTGGTAGGCTGGGCAAATGGCCTTTTCCCAATGAGTTTTTCAAGATCAGACTGGAATATAATTTCTTTTTCAAGAAGTTCTTCGGCCAGCTTGCTGAGCTCTTCTTTTTTCTCGGTCAATAATTTCTTGGTTCTTTCATAGGCCTTATCTACGATTTTTCTAACTTCTTCATCGATGGTTTCAGCTGTTGCCTCAGAATACGGTTTAGAGAAATTATAATCACTTTGCTTGGAATCATAGTATGAAATATTACCGATTTTATCATTCATTCCGTAAATGGTAACCATACCATAAGCCATTTTGGTAATCCTTTCAAGATCGCTGAGTGCGCCTGTGGAGATTTTACCAAAGGTCAATTCTTCTGCTGCTCTTCCACCCAGTGCCATGCACATTTCATCAAACATTTGTTCCGTAGTATGTAAAAACTGCTCTTTGGGTAGGTACTGAGCATAGCCGAGGGCAGCAATACCCCGCGGTACAATACTAACCTTTACCAAAGGATCGGCATGTTCCAGATACCAGCCTGCCACAGCATGGCCCGCTTCGTGAAAGGCCACGATTCTTTTTTCATCAGGGGATATAATTTTCGTCTTTTTCTCCAAACCGCCTATCACCCTGTCTATCGCATCGTGGAAATCATCCATATGCACTTCAGATCTTGATTTTCTTGCTGCAATCAAAGCTGCTTCATTGCAAACATTGGCAATTTCCGCCCCTGCAAACCCCGGCGTTTGGGCTGCCAGTTTCTTTGGATCAATATCAGAATGTAGTTTTAAAGGTTTGGTGTGCACCTTAAAAATGGCTTCTCTTCCGGCGATATCGGGCTTGTCAATGCTTATCTGACGGTCAAATCTTCCCGGTCGTAACAGGGCTGTATCGAGAACATCCGGCCGGTTGGTCGCTGCGAGTATAATAACACCGGAATCTGTGGCAAATCCATCCATTTCAACCAAAAGGGAATTCAAAGTATTTTCCCTTTCATCATTGGAACCCGGCATTTGACCTCTTCCCCTGCTTCTTCCTATTGCATCAATTTCATCAATAAAAATGATGGCGGGGGCTTTTTCTTTAGCCTGCTTAAAAAGATCTCTTACTCTGGCAGCACCGACACCAACAAACATTTCAACAAAATCAGAACCTGATAATGAAAAGAAAGGAACACCGGCTTCGCCCGCAACAGCTTTTGCAAGCAGGGTTTTACCGGTACCCGGTGCACCAACCAATAAGGCACCCTTTGGTATTTTACCGCCGAGTTTGGTGAATTTGCCCGGGTCTTTCAAAAATTCTACAATTTCTTTTACCTCTTCCTTAGCCTCCTCAACTCCAGCTACATCTTTAAATGTAATCTTTACTTTATTTTCTGCGTCAAAGAGAGCAGCTTTGGATTTTCCGATGTTGAAAATTTGTCCTCCGGGGCCGCCGGCACCCGTCATTCTTCGCATTAGAATCCAGAATACAAATAGAATTAAAAACAAAAATCCCCAATTGAAGACCAGAGAGGTGAAATCCGAACGCGTATCGGTTTTGTACCCAATTCGATCCTCTTCGGGTAATTTATCCATGATTTCGTTAAAGTCATCGTGAAAAATTTCGACCGATGTAATTTGAAACTGGTAATGTGGTCCCGATGTATTGCTTAACACGCCTCGGTTTTCAAGTTCTTTTCTGTATTTCTCATTATTGACCGACTCGGGTTTTAAGGTAACTTCAACTAAATCCTGATTTTTAATCAGTACCACCTCCTTAACGTCATTAGATACAAGCATCTCGTGGAAACGCTTTTCTGTAATCGTAATGGTCGAACCGGCTTTGCTTAGGTAAGTGACCAGAATTACCATGAGCAACAAGGCGCCAATTACATAAATCTGAATATTGGGCTGTTTGCCATTTCCTCCCGGTATTAATTTTTTATTATTTGGTTTTTTTTGATCTGCCATTCCTTATGGATGATTAATTATTTATTTCTTTAATTTCAGCTTCATCTTCGAAGACTGTGACTTTGCCATCCCCCCATAATTCTTCAAGAGCATAAAAGTCTCTCATCTTATCGGTGAATATGTGGGCAACTACATTTATATAATCTAATATGACCCATTCAAAATTGTTCTTTCCTTCCGTTCTCCAGGGTTCTTCTTTTTCGTTTAAATAAGTGAATTTTTCAATGGATTCCGAAATAGCATCCACTTGTTTGTCTGAAGTACCGGAACAAATAACAAAATAATCGGCAAGTGGATTTGAAATTTGCCTGAGGTCGATTAAAACAATCTTTTTGGCCTTTTTCTCCTGCATACCTGCGATAATTGCATTTACAATTTCATTGGCATTATCGTTGGTAAATTTCTTTTTTGTCAATGTTTATAATTTTATACTAAAGTAACAATTAAAATTGCATTAGTTTGACTCCAGAGAGCCTTATAGGTACGGATACAATTTTTCTTGATGAATGCATATCCACCAATGATTATGCCAAATCGCTAATAAAAAGTGATAAGGTGAAAAATGGTCAGGTAATCCAGACCGAATATCAGAGGGGAGGGCGTGGAAGGTCGGGAAAATATTGGGAATCCGAACCGGGTTCCAATCTGCTCATGTCAATTGTTTTAATACCCGAAAACCTGCCGATTTCCAATCAGTTTTTTTTAAACCTTGTATTTTCTCTGGCCATTTTAAAAACCCTTGTAGAAGTTACACAATTAAAAAATTTCAAAGTCAAGTGGCCCAATGATGTCTATTTCTCAAACAGAAAGATTTCGGGAATACTTATTGAAAATTTTCTTTCCCCTAAAAAAGTGGACGAGGCCGTAATTGGCATTGGATTAAATGTGAACCAGCACTTTTTTAAAACTGAAAATGCCACTTCTTTATTCCAGATCACCAGAATTCATTACAATCTTGCTGAACTGAGAGAAATTCTTTTCAAACATATAAATAAAGAGTACAATAGATTGATAAACAATGATTTAGAGAAAATCAGGGAAGACTATAATACGGCGCTTTATTGGAAAAATGAAAAACATATTTTTCAAACTGTAGCACAATGGGAAGGAATAATTCGCGAAGCCGATGAAGCCGGACGTTTGGTGATTGAAAAAAATGGCAATGAAAAACATTTTGTCATAAATGAAATTAAATTTATCCGATAGCCGAGAAAAAATATTAGTTACAGTCTCTTTACCTTTGCCCAATGATTGCCTTAATCATAATCCTTTTGCTAATACCGGCCTTTGCCCTGGCGGCGGTTTATCTCGAGCGAAAAATATCGGCTTTTATTCAGGATAGAATGGGTCCAAACAAAACAGGCCCTTTTGGACTATTACAAACCCTGGCTGATATCCTCAAACTTCTTCAGAAAGAAAATATAGTTCCGGCCTCTGCCGACCGCATTTTATTTCTTATTGCACCTGTTTTCGTTTTTGCTGCTATTTTGACAGGTTATGCCACATTGCCATTAAGCCCTACACTTTTGGCAGCGCCCATCTCAACCGGGGTCTTATTCCTAATGGCCATCGTTTCACTAGACATAATAGGCCTTTTAATGGCAGGATGGGCTTCAAATAATAAATACAGTATGCTAGGCGCAATGCGAACAGTGGCACAAATAATATCCTACGAGGTACCTCTGGGAATATCGATTTTAACTGTTATCATGATTAGCGGAACATTTGACCTTGCCGAGATAGCATCACAGCAGGGAAACACTGCGCTCTATTCGAATCCCTTATTTGGAATTTCGGCAATTGATGTGAATGCAAATGCGGTTGGTGGATTTTTGGCCTGGAATATTTTTCGAATGCCACTACTGTTTTTTGCCTTTGTAATCTTTTTTATAGCCTCATTGGCAGAATGCAATAGGGCACCTTTTGACCTTCCTGAAGGAGAATCTGAATTGATTGGTGGCTTTCATACGGAATACAGCGGATTCAGATTTGCATTGCTCTTTTTATCCGAATACGGAATGATGCTCTTAGTAAGCATTCTGGCAGTCATATTATTTTTGGGCGCATGGCATTCTCCATTACCAAACCTGGGTGCTTTAAAGTTAGCTGAATGGAGCAATGGAAGTCCCGGAAGTCTTGCAGGCAATTTATTGGGAATATTTTGGTTGTTTTTAAAAACAATGTTCCTGATTTTGCTTCAAATGATCATACGCTGGACCTATCCGCGTTTGAGAATTGATCAGATGATGAGCCTGAGTTGGAAATACCTGACTCCGGCGGCGTTGGTCATCGTATTTATTGTCGGACTCTGGAAAATTTCTATTTGATAAACTATTTTAAAAATATTGTCAATACTGTCAAAACGCTCATCGTAGGCTTTAAACTTACTAGCAGGCATTTGTGGCAGGCCAGAAAGCGCCGAAACGAATCATACGTCGATCAGAATGACTATTTTCAACAGGATACCGGTCGTGTAACATTGGATTATCCCAATGAAAAGCTCGAAGTTCCGGAAACCGGCCGGTACAAATTGCATAATGAAATCGACGATTGTATCGTATGTGATAAATGCGCAAAAATATGTCCGGTTAATTGCATTGATATAGAAGCGATTAAGTCACCTGAAGTTATTGGAAAAACCTCCGACGATACACCAAAACGCCTTTATGCTGCCAAATTTGATATTGATATGGCAAAATGCTGTTTTTGCGGACTTTGCACTACAGTTTGCCCGACAGAATGCCTCACCATGACAGAGGATTATGATTTTTCTGTTTTTGATATCAGCAAACACAATTTTGGTTTTGGAAATATGACTGAGGAGGAAATAATTGAAAAGAAAAAAATTGCAGAATTAGCCGAGGCGAAAAAAGTAGCCAAAAAGAAATCAGGTGAAAAAAAAGATGAAGATTCAGGTCCTGCAACAGTAGCAAAAAAGCCTGTTTTTCGCCCAAAATTTGTTAAAGCTCAAATTAAAAAACCACCCGGAAAGGATTCCGAAAAGGATAGTTCTAAATGACATTTTATATAATTATAGCACTAATTTCTTTGGCTGCTTTGGGCTTGATATTAAGCAAACAATTATTGCACAGCGCCCTCTTTTTGCTGGTGATTCTATTAGTAGTAGCGGCTCTTTATATTTTGGCAGGGGCAGAGTTTCTAGGTGTTGCGCAATTGATAATCTATGTGGGTGGGATATTAATTCTGATTCTATTTGGCATCATCGTAACCCAACAAAAAAAAGTACTTGACTATAGTTTTATTGCAGAAATACCGGCCCTGATTTTAATTTCAGTTTTGGCCTATTTCTTTTATCAGGGTATCGCAAAATTTGGAAAAATGAAGGAGCCGGCCATTCATAAGTTGACATCGAATTTTTCTAATTCAGAAGAAATTGGGATCGCATTAATGACCAATCATCTTATTGCACTTGAATTTATGGCATTATTTTTACTCATTACGCTTATAGGCGCTGTTATTATCGGAGGTCGAAATTCTAAATGATGCAAAAACTTTACTATCTGTTTTTCCTTTTCATATCCGCTGCTCCGGTTTTGGGACAATCAGGCCTCGAAGGCTCTGAAAACTTTGCAGTCAATGATTTTGGAGATACGATCAGGGGGTTTATAGAGGAAATCGGCGAATCGAGAATTACCATTGCATCAATTGTCAAGAACCAGTATAAGGTGCGTCGTTTGAGCACAAAAACAGTTTCTGAATACCATTTGAATGATACGGTATATAAGCGGGTTTCGATAAATCTTAAAACACCTGAAGATACCGAGGCATTGATCGCCCTGGCTCAAACTTCAAAAGTCTTTTTAAAAGTCAAAATTGATGGTCCGGTTTCTTTATTTGAAAGAAATGTCAAGCGATTAAAGTTGATGGATCCAAATGTAAATTCAGATGCAAAAGGATTCCTGCACAAAGTGCCCGAATCTCAATTGTTTTTACATTTCAATCCAAAACTTCCCGCCGTCCTGATTAATGAAAATAATTTCTACGAGGTTTCAATGCGCACGCTTGGCGATAAAAAACGGGTACGAGATCGTCTTAATTCAGGCTATTATACCTTTGAAAATTTAGAACAAATGCTGCTGGATTATAATTATCTTGTTGAACATAATATCGAATAAATGAGCGCTTTTGAATATTTGATAATTGGATGTCTGCTGTTTTCAATTGGTTTATTCATTGTGCTCAGCAGAAAAAATGTAATTCTTATTCTCATGGGATTGGAATTAATTTTTAACGGGGCAAATGTTAATTTAATAGGAGTCTCGGCCAATACGGATTTGGCCATTCAAGGACAAATGTTTTCATTGTTTGTGATGGTCGTTGCGGCTTGTGAGCTGGCCATTGCCCTGGCCTTGATTTATAAATTGTATTTTCATTTTAGGGAAAACGATCCCGATGTTTTTCAGGATTTAGGAGAAAGCTAAATGATGGAGGCAAGCCTTTTACTTATACTTTTATTTTCACCTCTAATTCCTTTTCTCCTTTATTTGGTTGACAAAGGAAAAGTATCTTCGGTCTTGTTAAGCTTTTCCGGAATTCTCGAATGCATCCTGGCGGTCATTATTCTTATTCAAAACTGGCATAATGAAAAGCTTTTTAATTGGCAGCTTTTGAATATTGCCGATAAAAATATTCTGGAATTCGGTATATGGATCAACAATTACAGCTTGTTGTTTTTAGTGGTGGTATCTATTGTGTCCTTAATGGTGCGATTATATTCATCGGCTTATCTCAAAAATGAAAAAAGAAAAGCATGGTTTCAGGTGCTGGTAGGATTTTTCACTTTTGCTATGTACGGAATTGTGATGTCCTCTAGTCTTCTGGGAATTTTCTTTTTCTGGGAATGGGTGGGCCTTGCCTCATATTTGATGATCGGTTTTTGGTATAGCAAAGCCAAAGCAGCAGAGGCGGCCAGAAAAGCTTTTATGTATAATAAATTGGGTGATTTGGGATTCCTTTTGGCCCTTGGTATATTTTATTATCATTTTGAGAGTTTTAATTTGCCTTTGATCATCCGGAATTCTACCGATGCGCTCAATAATTTAAGCATACTATTCAGTATTGGAATTTTAATTGCTGCATTTGCTAAATCGGCGCAACTGCCTTTTTCAAATTGGCTCTCCGATGCCATGGAAGGCCCGAGTCCGGCTTCGGCTTTAATTCATTCTGCAACAATGGTTACAGCCGGTGTTTACTTGCTGATTCGTTCTTATCCATTTTTGGATGCTTTAGTTTTGGAACTATGTATGTATTTCGCAATTCTGACTGTTTTATGGGCGGGTATAACCGCTCTTAAGCAAAATGATATAAAAAAGATATTGGCTTTTTCCACGGTTTCTCAACTGGGCTTTATGTTTTTGGGCATAGCAAGTGGAAATATTCAAGCCGCTTTTTTTCATCTCGTTACCCATGCTTTTTTTAAATCTTCCCTTTTCCTTTCTGCAGGACTAATAATAAATCAACAGTCAAAAATTTTAAGCGCCAAAGGGTCAGAGGAGTCGCCCGGTGATATTCGATTTATGCATAATTTCTGGAACATCTCTCCTGGAATAAGTTTATTGTTGATAATGGGAGCAATGGCATTATCCGCCTTACCACTTTTTTCCGGTTTTCTTTCTAAAGAAGCCATCATATCGGGGTTAGAGGCAAATCAATTAATTTTCAGTGCCGCGCTTTTGGCCACTTTGATTACGGCCTTATATACAGGACGATTGGTATTTCATCTCTTAAAACCGGTAGAAAAAGTAGATATTAAAATTTCAATTGGTTCTGATTTACGATCAAATTTAAGCACCTATTTCCCTATAATCATTCTTGTCATATTATCGTTATCAGTGGTTTACTCCATCAACCCACTAGATTTTTCCAATTCCTGGTTATATCAAGGGCTTCAGTCAAATACGGCAATTGTCAAAAGTTCCGGTTCTTTGCTGATTCTAACGATCCTTTTAACAATCGCTGGCTTATTGGCTTCCTATTTTTACATAATCCGAAGTAAAAAGGACTTTAGTTTTACTCATTCCATTGACAAAGCCATTCATAAGGGCTTTTATCTGGACGATTTTCTCAGCTATTCATTGAAAGGCTTAAAAAATTCGGGAACGGGTATTGCTTTATTTGTTGAGAATAGCATCATCGAAAGAACAATAGGATTTCTAACGTATTCTTTTGTATTACTGGCTATGATTGCCCGACTTATTGATACCAATATTGTGGATGGATTGGTAAAAGCTATGGCTGGAATTGCCAGTTTTTTTGGTGAATTGACAAGACAATTTCAGGGGGGAAAACTCAGGAATTATTTATTCTGGCTCATACTTTTTATCATAATAGCTTTTCTTCTCATTTTCTAATATGCAAAAGCAATTTCCTAAATCAATTGCCCTTGAATATAATGAGCAAGGGAAGGACTGGATAATAACTGATATTCATGCTTGCTTTAATACGCTTAAAAGACTACTTAATAAAATAGAGCTCACAAAAAAAGATCGACTTTTTCTTTTGGGAGATCTTGTAAACAAAGGCCCACGGAGTTCTGAAACGCTGGACTACCTCATAAATTTAGAAAAACAGGGCTTTAACATTTTTAAGGTAATGGGCAATCACGATTTGATTTGGCTTGATTTTTTGCAGGGAAAGATCAAGGCAGATGACAAGAAAATTATATCTCAACCTAATCTCAAACTTGCAAGGGAAAAAAATGAAGAACACATTGATTTTTTAAGTCGCTCCTATTACTACATCCTTCTATCTGACACCTACCTGGTTCATGCGGGATTTAACTTTAAATCCGAATCGCCATTTGAAGAATATCTTGACATGACCTGTATTAGGGAATGGGACTTGGATGATCGCTATTTGGAAGGTAAAAGAGTGATCCACGGGCATATTGCACATCCATTTGTTAAGATTTATGAGGCCGTTGAAAAGAAAAAGCAAAGAATACCCCTTGATAATGGTTGTGTCTATGTAGGAGAACGGCCCGGAACAGGTAGATTACTGGCATTGGAGGCCAAAAGTTTTGAACTGATTTCTCAAAAAAATACAGATCAGAATCCAAATTCTATTTTTGATGAATTTTAAGTTTATTTTGAGGCTTAATATTGATGTTCGTGGCTAATCACCTTTTGAGTTCTTTAATTATAATTCCACTGCTTGGGAGTCTTTTATTTCTGATTTTACCATCGAAACAGGAAAAGGCATTTCAATGGCTCAACCTTGGTTTTTCACTGTTGTTGTTTTTAGTCATTTCATTTATTGCCATAAGCGAATATCAAAACCTACAGGGACTCAGTAATTACGGCGATGTACTTCTAATTGAAAAATGGGAATGGTTTCGTTTTTCAGTGGCTTCATTTGGCGAAGTATCCATTGATTATTTTCTAGGACTTGACGGAATAAATTTCCCGTTGTTAATCCTGAGTGCTGTCATTTTGGTTATCGGAGCCATATTTTCATTTGAAATTAAGAAACAGATCAAAGGCTATATGGCCTTATACCAATTAATCAGTGCTGCGATCATTGGCAGTTTTCTTGCATTGGACTTCTTTCTCTTTTACCTGTTTTTCGAATTTATGCTTTTGCCCATGTTCTTTTTAATTGGAATTTGGGGCGGACCAAGAAGAGAATACGCATCTATTAAATTTTTCATTTATACCCTTTTTGGATCATTATTCATATTGGCAGCGATGATCGCATTGAATATTTCGACTTTCGATATGGGAAAAACAGCTCTGGATTCGGCCTCATTTTTAGAGGAAGGGCTTATTCACGGTTTTAATCTTTTCGAATACTCAGATCAAAATAGTATTTTGAAAAACAGCCCTCTTGATGCTGAGTCGACTTATGGTTTTTGGTCAAAATCTATTCGATTCTGGGCATTTTGGGCTTTAATTCTCGGATTTATAATAAAACTTCCGGCGGTTCCACTGCACACATGGCTTCCGGATGCTCACGTAGAAGCACCAACACCTGTCTCAATTATTCTGGCGGCCTTATTATTAAAAATCGGCGCTTACGGAATCATCAGAATTGCCCTACCTGTTTTCCCGGATATATTCATGGATAGTTTGACAGCTCTGGGGATTATCGGGGTGATTTCCATTGTATACGGTGGGATGAATGCGCTGGCCATGAAGGATCTTAAAAAAATGATTGCTTATTCCTCGGTCTCACATATGGGTTTTGTTTTATTGGGGCTGGCAGCATTTAATATAGAAGGATTGATAGGTGCCAATTATCAACTCTTGTCACATGGATTGATCTCTGCCATGCTCTTTATTTTGGCCGGGGTGATTTACAGAAGGACAGGGAGTAGGGATATTAGTCATTACAGTGGATTAAATGCTAAAATGCCGATTTATGCTAGTTTCACATTACTGGCTTTTTTAGCCGGTATGGGATTGCCTGGTTTTTCGGGTTTTATTGCCGAAGTACTCGTGCTAATCGGTGCCTTTGGCGCATCCATGCAAAATGGAATTTCTATTTGGCTTCCGATTCTTGGATTGCTAGGTATCTTTATTTCCGCCGCCTATTTTCTCTGGACCATGCAAAGGATGTTTTTTGGCAAATTTTCGCTAATTGATTCATCCTGGATTGAGAAAGTTAAGGATCTTGAAAACTATGAGAAATACGCTTTAATGGCATTGGTGTTTTTTGCATTGCTCCTGGGAATATTTCCGGCACTGGTAATTGATATCTCAGAAATTTCCATTCAGAATCTAATCAATCAAATACAATTGAAATAGAATTGATGACAGAGAACATTCAGTTATATCTATCTGAATTCAAATACATAGTTCCCGAACTTATTATTGCAATAGGGATTGTTGTCATCATTGCACTTGATCTGATATTTTACAATAAAGCAGCTTTTTTTAAAACGGCTTTAGCCCTAATCACAATTTTATCCAGTTCATTGTCACTGATCTACCTGGAACCAGTTCAATCACCGGTATTTTACAATACTCTTAATCCAAATCAGACCAGCATATTTTTCAGGTTGCTCGCTGATTTCTCCATGTTTGTGGTTTTGCTTTTTTGGCAATCAACGGATTCGGATAATAAAAATGTTTCATCAGAGTATCCGTTCTTATGGCTTTCAGTACTTTTTGCAGCCCATTTTCTTTGCATCAGCAACCATTGGTTAATGGTGTTTTTATCCATTGAAATGCTGTCCATCAGTTCTTATATACTACTGGGAATTGGTTTTAGAAAAGTAAATATTGAAGCTGCTTTCAAATATCTCGTTTTTGGCGCTTTGTCTTCGGGAATTATGGTTTTCGGGATATCACTTATTCTTGCTGATATTCAAAACCTCTACTTCTCTGGTTTTGAGTTTTCATATTTAGCAGCTTTTGAGGAGCTCAATTTAATGAGCATTGGCTTGTTAATGGCTTTTGCAGGAATATTTTTTAAGCTCTCCTTGTTTCCATTTCATTTCTGGGTTCCCGATGTGTATCAGGGCAGTTCTTTGCCTTTCATGCTTATGGTTGCATCCATACCAAAAATCGCTGCTTTTGGGTTTTTCTGTTCCCAATTTTTAATTATCTGGCCCAATCCTTTGGAGTATAGCCGCTTCTCTCATTTAGTAGCAATACTGGGCATTATAAGCATCGTTTGGGGCAATCTCTCAGCGCTCAGACAAGACAATTTTGCACGTCTATTTGCTTATAGCAGTATCGCTCAGGCGGGTTTTATGATTTTGGCATTGGTAAATGGATTTGAAGGTATTTTAAAGCTAGAGATATTTCTGGCTCTCTATGTTTTCATGAATATAATTGTGTTTATAACGGCAAGTCAAATAAATAATCGAGCATCAGATTTGAAAGTTTCCGATTTTGCCGGATTGGGAGGAAAAAATATATTTTATGCACTTGCATTTTTATTAGCGATGATGGCCTTGATTGGATTACCTCCTACCGGAGGATTTACCGCCAAGTTTGTAATTCTTTCCGGACTTTTTGAATGGTATAGTTCAGTCAAAATAAATTTCAGATTGACCATTTTTATTCTTGCAATGATCAATGTCATTATTTCCCTCTTTTACTATTTAAAAATTCCTTATTTCATGTTCTTTAAAAGCAATGAAAAACCCTTAAAAGCACATCATCCAATTAATTTAATTCTGATTCTAATTTCTATCGCCATACTTATTTGGTCATTTATTTTCTTCAGTGCCTATAAAGAATTGATCATTGATATAGGAGCCGACATAATATGAAAACTAATTTTTTCATTTTTGTGTATTAATCATATCAAGATAATTTGAGTAAATTCGATATCATAAAATCGCCCAATGAGTGAGCAAATAAAGCATGAGTGTGGCATAGCCCATATACGTCTCAAAAAGTCTTTACAATTTTATATTGATAAATACCAGACGCCATTGTACGGATTAAACAAGCTTTATCTGTTGATGGAAAAGCAACATAACAGGGGACAGGATGGCGCTGGAATTGCGAGTATAAAACTCAATGCAGAACCGGGTATAAAATATATTGACAGAACAAGATCCATTGCTCGTCAACCCATTCAGGATATTTTTGGAAAAGTTCAGCAAAATTTCCGTGTTGCTTTCAATGAGTCAAAACAAAATTTTTATAACGAAAAATGGCTGAAAAAGAATATTCCTTTTACAGGGGAATCATTGCTGGGGCATTTGAGATATGGGACACATGGAGATAATTCCATAGCTGTTTGTCATCCCATGCTCAGGGAAAACAATTGGAGAAGTCGAAATCTTGTGGTAGCCGGAAATTTTAACCTTACCAATGTCGACGAGCTTTTCGATTTTATGATGAGCATTGGTCAGCATCCGCGCGAAAAGGCAGATACTGTAACCGTAATGGAAAAAATTGGTCATTTTCTCGATATGGCCAACCAGGATATCTTCGATGCCAAAAAGGATAAATTCAATCATCAGGAAATTTCGAGGATAATTGAAAATGAACTTGACCTAAGCAAGGTTTTGACAAAGGCCGCTCGCGATTTTGATGGTGGATATGTCATGGCGGGAATCACCGGCTATGGCGCTTCTTTCGTTGCCAGGGATCCATCGGGTATCAGACCCGCTTATTTTTATGAAGACGATGAGATAATTGTGGTTACCTCAGAAAAACCACCGATAAAAACAGCTTTTAATGTAGATTTTGACAAAATACAGGAATTGCCACCTGCGCATGCACTTGTCATTGATAAATACGGCAATACCAAGCTCGATCAGTTTACAGAAAAGCGCGAAAAAAAATCTTGCAGTTTTGAAAGAATTTATTTTTCAAGAGGAACAGATCCCGACATTTATCAGGAACGAAAATCATTGGGCAAACTTCTTGTTCCTGAAATTCTGAAGTCCATAGATCTTGATTTTGAAAACACTGTCTTCTCTTACATCCCCAATACAGCCGAAACGGCCTTTTTAGGTATGACTCAGGAAATTGATGAATACATTGTTTCCAGAAAGCGGAAAATTATTGAAGAAGGCAAAATAAGAGGCAAGGCACTGGATGTGGTTCTCAAATCTAAAATGCGCGTTGAAAAGCTGGTATTGAAGGATGTTAAAATGAGAACTTTTATTACCAAAGATGAAGAGCGTGATGATATGGTGGCGCATGTGTACGATACCACATATGAACTGGTAAAAAAGGGTGTAGATACCATCGTCGTGATCGATGACTCAATTGTAAGAGGTACCACACTTGAAAAAAGCATCATAAAAATGCTCGATAGACTGGGCCCCAAAAAAATAATAATTGTTTCTTCCGCACCGCAAATACGTTTTCCGGATTGCTACGGCATTAACATGTCCAGAATGCATGAATTTATCGCTTTCAGAGCAGCTTGTCAATTGCTAAAAGAAAGGGGAAAAGAGAATAAGCTCGACGATGTAATGGAAAAATGCATTGCCTCAATGGATAAACCGGTGGAGACAATAGAAAACTATGTTAAAGAGCTTTACGATGAATTTTCCTATCAAGAAATTTCTGATAAAATAGCTGAAATAATAACGACCGATGATATCAATGCTGAGATTCAGGTTATTTATCAAACGGTTGAAAATTTAAATAAAGCTATACCAAAACATTTGGGCGATTGGTATTTTACCGGAAATTACCCAACTCCCGGAGGAAACAGGGTGGTAAACCGCTCCTTTATTAATTTTATGAAAGGGAGTATGGAAAGAGCCTATTAAAAAAGCCCCGGTTAAGGGGCTGATTTTATTAGTGCTTAATAATTTTTCTGGTAATAAAAGTCTTACCATCAGGAATTTTTAATAAGTACACCCCTTTTTCCAGATTTCTTAAATCTAATTCTATATGATTTGATGTCTTATAATTGATGGCATTAATATCTACAGCTCTCCCAATCAAATTGTATAAGCTTATTGCATGGATCGGGACTCCTTTAATTCGATCAGATTCAATATGAACAATTCCCGTGTTCGGATTGGGATAGACAGCAATTCCGTCTGAAAATTTATCCTTGCTTTCAAGCGATGATAAATTTCTTAAATATTGAATATCAATAGGATAATATACAATATCATTGTAATCTATGGCATGCATATCGCCGGCCACATGCATACCAACCTGTGCATCGGATTGAAAGATCATATGCAATTTATCATCATTTCCGACTCTTTTAATTGTTGATGGAAATACTTCTTCTTCTGCCAATGTTCCACCACTAAAACCATCGTCCGGTAATTCAAGCGATGCAATATTTAACGGCCCATTCCATGTTTGACCGGCATCAAAAGAATACATCAGAAAAAGATCTCTGTAATTGTCAGGCAGGAGATCTTCAGAGGTTTCAGCTACCTGTGACCAAACTATAAATATTCCGCTATCCTGATCCAGGGCAATGTTTGAATGGCCTGCAAGTCCCCCGTTGTAAGTACCTATTGCACTTGAACTTGTAGGGATGTCATAATTTCCATCGCCGGTATAATCATAATAATAGCACAATGGGTGAAGCACATTGCCACTTGCGCTATCTGTGCTGATAAATTCATTGTAAATATGGTCTAGACCTCCCATATTTTCATTCCAATAATAAGCGCCCATACTTGAAAGCGGGTTGTATTGTCGAATACCGGCCGAAGTCTGAGGCTTTTCCTCTCCAAAATACCAATTGATTGATAATCCGGTCGTTGAAATATGTGTCATTCCGTTTTTATCAATTACCACTGACATTTCGCTGCTCAAGGATGGAACTACATGTCTGTTGTTAATCATATCTACAAATCCATAGCTCGAATCCGGTGTATAAATTATTGTTTTCGTCCAGGAACCATTTTCACCATAATTGTCCGATTTGTATAATACGAGCGGATCCCATCCACCACCAATGACTATAGAAACATAATTTTTAAAAGCGTCAATGGCATAAGCATCGGCACTTATTTCGGAAAACCAAAAAGTACTGTCATTATATGAAGGGAAATTAACAAAAGAACTTATAGCCCAGGTCTGCCCCGCATCATCCGATCGAAAATATTTTAAAGGGTTATTAATACCATTGTGTGTCCCATTTTGATTATCAATGGCGATCATGTGGATGGTATCACCGCTATTCACCGCCCTTGGCCATACAGCATCAAAAGTTAAACCCTGACTTATTCCCCAGGATCCGTGCCCAATGGTATCGCGGCTATTGACGACTATGTTTGAGACCGTAAAATCATGTTGAATTGTGTATTCTTTTGATCCGAGATTTAACAATTGAGGCCAGCCGGTTCGAACTGTATTGAGTCCATACCACCCTGTTTCTCCGGTATCCCAAGTTTGGCTTATTGGATCGTATAAATTATAACCTGTTCCCCTGTCTCCATGCCCACCAAATAGATTCAGAGATTGCATCCATACGGCTGCTATTTTGCCATCGGGATATTGTTGAATTCTTGTAGTGCCCGTACCAAAATTACTTTGAAGATCATAGGTCGTCTGACCTATTAGCGTTCCATAAGATGCGCTGGTATTTCCGGAATATATTTCCGGATCATTTTGCGATAAAAAATTTTCTGAAAGGTTTAATTTTTGTTTTTGATTATGGATGGACATTTTCTCAATATCCTGAGAATGCACCCATAGGCCCGAGCATAATAATGCCACGGCCATGTAGATTTTTTTCATGACTAATATGTTTAATTTGACAACCGAACATAAGGTAGGATCAAATTTTAATTAGTCTTATCTAAAATTTACGAGAGGGTTATATAAATTTTAAACGGGTTTTTTATACTGCGAAACTTTCGCCGCAGCCACAGGTTCTTGTGGCATTTGGATTGATAAACTGAAAT
Source organism: Cytophagales bacterium (assembly GCA_965267555.1). Classification (GTDB taxonomy): domain Bacteria; phylum Bacteroidota; class Bacteroidia; order Cytophagales; family CCMP332; genus CCMP332. The sequence goes on from OZ254083.1 coordinate 746,019, forward strand.
CCTTTTCCATTCAAGCCATCCGAAAAATCAAGTGTTGTTCCCAATAGATAAAGCAAACTCTTTTTATCTACCAGTATTTTAACACCCTTGTCTTCAAAAATTTCGTCACTGTCATTTTGCTCATTATCAAATATCAGATCGTACATTAAGCCGGAACATCCACCTCCTTTTACCAATACCCTAACATTGTGATCATTGGAATGACCTTCTTCTGATCTTAATTGGAGAATTTTGCTTTTTGCGTTATCGGTGATCGTAATCATAATACAAAATTAAGAAACAGGATTTAAAACTATACTAAAAACGCTGATGGTATTCATATCTCTTCCAAAATACAATTTATCAAGAGCCTCATACATGTTTTTTGCTTTGAAATAAGAGGTGTGTAATTCTTTATCTCCATCTGCGATCCACTGGATGGTGAAGGAGTAATTATTTTGGTTGTGTAGTCTTACATAATCCCACATTTTTTTGGCAGCATCCACTTTGTCGGTACCCGAAATGCTGTGAAATAAAAAAGATTGATTATGTCTTGGGTTGATGGTGATCAAATTCAGTATTATTTGATTCTCATTCATTTTATAATCAAATACCAAATTTTCAGATCGCAAACCCAGATGATTCTTTATCTGCTTTTGTATTTTTGCGAGTTCTACGTGATTATCTACTTCGGTGGTCATAATTTAATAAATTGCACTTTGCATCGTGATAACTAATTAAATGTAAAAATAGTTTGTCTGCAATTTGAATAAAAATGAAGAAAGTAGAACATATAGGAATTGCCGTAAAAAACCTTGAAGACGCTTCCCGGGTTTTTGACAAAATATTCGGAAAAACGGCTTACAAGGATGAAAGAGTGGAGTCGGAGCATGTAACTACGCGCTTTTATAAAATGGGTGATACCAAAATAGAATTGCTCGACTCAGACCATAAGGAATCGGCTATTTCAAAATTCATCGAAAAAAAAGGAGGAGGCATGCATCATATAGCCTTTCATGTGGATGATATCCATGCCGAAATCAAGAGATTGAAAGATTTGGGTTTTACAATTTTAAATGAAGAACCAAAAGAAGGCGCTGATAATAAGCTCATATCTTTTTTACACCCAAAAAGTACGGCAGGTGTTTTGATAGAACTATGCCAGGATAAAAACGACTAGCGATATTGAATGCTGTTGTAGTATTTCTTTTTTGCCATTCCTTTTCTCGTACTACATTCTTTTTGAGGACGACAAGAAGCAAATATGAATGCTAAGGCTAATAATATTAAAAGGACTTTTTTCACATTGTGAAATTATAAATAAATATTTACGCAATTAAGTTCCAAAGATGACAAAAAGAACAGAAATAAGTGAATTAGGGGAATTTGGTTTAATAGACCATATAACAAAGGATTTTAAGGTTGTAAATAAAAATACGATCAGGGCTGTGGGCGATGATTGTGCTGTTTTGAATGCCGGTGATCAGCAAATGCTTCTTTCTACCGATTTGCTTATTGAAGGCGTTCATTTCGATCTGACTTATATGCCCCTAAAGCACTTAGGATATAAGGCAGCAGTTGTCAATTTTTCTGATATCTGTGCAATGAATGCTGTACCAAGTCAGATTATGGTCAGTTTTGGCTTGAGTAATCGCTTTTCTGTAGAAGCTGTGGATGAATTAATGGACGGCATAAAGGAAGCCTGTAAAAATTACAAGGTGGATCTGATCGGTGGCGACATATCCTCATCAGCAAGCGGACTTGTTATTTCGATTACGGCAATAGGTTATGAAGAAAAGGATAAAATTTGTTACAGGTCTGGGGCAAGAGAAAAGGATGTCATATGTGTAACCGGAGATTTAGGAGGTGCATTTATGGGCTTACATGTATTGGAAAGAGAAAAAGCTGAATTCAAAGCCAATCCCAATATGCAGCCTGACTTGGAAAACAAATCATATGTAGTTCAAAAACAATTAAGACCGGAAGCACGCGCCGATTTTATTCATTCATTAAAAGATATCGGAGTAAAACCCAACAGCATGATTGATATTTCGGATGGCTTGGCATCAGAGCTCTTTCATCTTCACAAAAATTCTAAAATGGGGATGAAAATCTATGAAGATAAACTTCCACTTGATGAGCAGACCAGAGAAACTTCACTGGAATTTAATTTAGATCCTACTACAAGTATTTTAAATGGGGGAGAAGATTACGAATTATTATTTACGCTGAGTCTTGAAGATTTCGAAAAAATAAAAAATCACCCTGATGTAACATCCATTGGCTATGTTACTGATATAAAGGAAGGTGTAAAAATGGTATTCCGATCGGGAAATTTAAGAGATCTGGAAGCTCAGGGCTGGCAACACTTTGAAAAAAAATAAAATTGTGAATTAATTAAAAGTGCCCACAAGGCTCTTTATTACTATCGTTCTCGAAAAAATCTTACGCCTAGCTACCCCGAATTCAAGAATGGTCTTTCTAAAATGTGAGGAGTAGATATTTGCTTTTAATCAACCGGATATGGGATATAGAGAAAATTCATAAAATCCTTATCGATCACAAGCAGACAGGCGAATTCTTCTGGATCCTTATAGGTTTTTAAGAATTCATCCACTTTGTTTTCATGAATAATTTCATGCGAAATTAAATTTTCAAGGAATGAAAAATTAATATTCCATTTTAGGCCGGCTTCTTTCTGCCCTATGAGCAATTGACCAATATTAATCGCGTTTTTGCTGATCGGAAATATCGGATAATCACTGATTTTACGGACTTTTAATTGGTAGGCCGCCTCTTTTAATGTTTCAGCTACTTTTATAAAATCTGAAGTGATAGTTCCTAAATATTTTCCGTCCAGCTCCGGATCATTGCTTATATCCATTTCAACGCAAATTTAATTGTAAAATATTCTCTACATGATGGGTTTGAGGAAACATATCCACAGGTTGAATTTTACCCACTTCGTATTTTTCAGATAACAAAGATAAATCTCTGGCTTGAGTACTTGGTTTGCAACTGATATAAATGATTCTTTTGGCTTCAATTTCCAATAATACTTCAATGATGTCCTTATGCATTCCATCTCGTGGTGGATCGCAAATGATTAAATCAGGATGTCCATTCTCATTGCAAAAGTCCAGACTTAATAGCTCGCGCATATCACCGCAGAAAAATTTAGTATTTGAAATTCCGTTCTCCCTGGCATTAAATCTGGCATCCTTAATGGCCTGGTCAACCGATTCGATTCCAATTACCTTTTGGGCTTGTTTTGCCATGATCAAAGCAATGGTTCCTGTCCCGGTATAAAGGTCATAAACTGTTTTTCCCTTGAGTTCACCACACATTTCAATGGCTTTGGAATACAATTTTTCGGCCTGATCAGGATTGGTTTGAAAAAAGGATTTGGGACGTATTCTGAAATTCAAGTCCTGAATTTTTTCGCTTATTGTTTCCTGGCCATGAAATAAAACAGTCTCCTGATCGAGAAAAGTATCATTGACTTTTTTATTGATCACATAAAAGATGGAATTAATCTGCGGAAAGGCTTGCCTTAGCGCTTCCAATAATTCTTTTAATTTTTCATTGAGTTCGGTGCCAAACTGAATAATGAGCATCCATTCACCGGCTCGCGTGTTTCTTATGGTCAGACTACGCAACTCCCCTTCTTTTTTTCTTAGAAAATAAAAACTGATTTCATGGCGAATAGCATAATCCCGAATCCAATTTCTGATGGTATTAGAAAAATCTTCCTGAAGATGACATTTGTGAATGTCCAAGACCTTATCAAAATGCCCGCTGATATGAAATCCAAGTCCGGGGCTTTTATCTATTCCCGGCTTATTGAGCTCTTCCGGCCTTAACCAACGCTGTGATGCAAATGAAAATTCCAGTTTATTTCGAAAAGCAACCTGTTTATCACAGGCTATGATCTCTTCCACATCGGGATTTTTAAGTCCACCAATACGCATTAACTGTTGTTTGACCTGATCTTCTTTAAATCTGAGCTGCTCGGAATAGGGAACATGTTGCCATTGGCAGCCTCCGCAATAATCGTAATGCTCGCAAAAAGGATCGGTTCTCAATTCTGATTTTCTATGAAAATGGATGGCCCGACCTTCCGAATAGCCTTTTCTTTTGCGCGTAATTAGAATATCTATATTATCTCCCGGTGCCGTATTTTTGGTAAACACAACCTTTTCACCCTGCCTTGAAATACACTTCCCTTCGGCAGCAAAATCAAGAACCTCTATATTCTTTATAATTTTCTTCAAAATATTCTTAAAATTGCCGCAAACTTAAGCCATAGCGAGTTAAGAAAGCATTTTTTTTAGAAATTCAAATAACCGAAATAGCCTCTATTTGATACACTTATTAAAAAAAGCGCCCGTTTGTTAAACGGCCTTAACAGGTAGAGATATTATTCATACTTTTACATTCGATAAATTATTAAAAAAGAACCATGAAGAAATTATTGCTACTCCCATTATTTGCATTGTTATTTGTTTGGGGCAAAGTAGAAGCCTCTCACATTGTCGGTGGTGAAATTATTATCACCCATGTTCAGGGTTTCCAGTATGTCATGACGATGAACCTTTATCGTGATGCCAGTGGTATATCCGCACCGGCTACAGCTGCTATTACAGCTTATCAAAGATCCAATCAGCAAACAGTTGGTAACTGGACCTTGCCTAAGGTATCCTTTAATGTTGTACCACCTCAGATTGCGGGTTGTGCCGGTCAGCAGTTGACCATTGAAAGACATTTTTATCAGGATACTGTACAGCTTCCACCTACAACATTTAATCATGCCAGTGGATACCTTTTTACCTGGACCTCTTGCTGTCGAAATGCGGGTGTAATTAATCTTCAGAATTCAGGTGGCCAGGGTCAAACCACGGCAACACTGTTTCCGCCTGTTGTAGACGGTGCAGGAAACCAAATTGTAAACAGCACGCCTCAATTATTCCCTCCTTTGGCGGATTATGGATGTGTAGGACAATTGTATTACCAGCCATTTGGTGGAGTAGACCCGGATGGTGATTCCTTGAGTTATGTTCTTTATACACCATTTGACCAGCCCGGAGCACCCGGCCCTGGGATAGTCAATCCAATATCAGCTCCTTATCCTGATCCAAGTACACAATTTACTCCCGGACTTTGGGCTAACTGTTACAATCAGGATAATCAGATCAATGGATTTAGTAATCCTGCCTGTGGTTCTTTAACGGAGCCCGACAGGTTAAAAGTAGACGTGAACACAGGCTTTGTAACGGTTACACCTTCCGTTGGGAACGCTTATTTTGTAATTGGAGTCTGGGCACAAGAGTGGAGAGATATTGATAATGACGGACAAAAAGACTTGATAGGATCTGTATTTAGAGATTTCCAGTTACAGGTATCTCCGGCTTCTTCATGTTCACCTCAAGTACCTGTTGATCCTCCTGTACCTGTGGATTCAAGTATAACCATTACCGATACCGTTTTTGTACCGGGTATTGTAGGACAGAGATGTATTCAGTACAAAGTTTCTGATCCCGGCGCGGGTTCTGCCATTCCAAATGGTACCAGTAATGTAGAAATAATTGTTGATGCGGTTAATTTCCCTGATTCAACCATTAACCTGACTCCGGCAAACCTTGCTCTAAATAATCCTTCGGATACATTCCTCATTGATCTCTGTTTTGGTGATTGTGCATTTTCCGTAAATGGTGAGCCATTGGAGTTGAATATCATTTACAAAAAAGAACACTGTCCACAGCCTTTCTTTGATACCATTAGGTTGTTCTTCCTGGTTCAGGAAATTCCGAGCCCGGAGGCAAAAGTTGAAACTAGAAATGTTGATTTTCCGTCACAGTTTTTTGTCGAAACGGCAGATGCTAACAACAATATCAGTGAAGTGGAATTCTTTATTCGCCCGAACTGGGAGATAGAATTTAGTATGGGTGTGATTGACAGTACTTATGATTCATTATTCCAATATATTGTATATAATAATGACACCTTGGATTATCTGGATTATGGTATGGAGTTCTTCCAGTATACTGCTGACTCTTTATTACCGGCAGATTCGGTGGTTCAAACGGATACAATTAAAGGATTGGGAGAAATGGAAACCGTCTTTAGATGGGTACCTGACTGCTCGCTTTTTGACCCGGGACAGGTATTTAGAGATACCATTTATTTAATTACCGAAGACCGTTATTGTGGTCAGAACATATCTTCAAAACGAATGATATTCAATATTCTGAACACCAATGAAAGACCTACTTTGTTGACTGCTTTAGGAGATGAAACAACGGAAACACCTGCAACAATTCAGGGAACACAATTAAATGATTCCACTTATTTCTACAGCTTTACTCAAAGGGTAGGTACAGACCGTTCTATTGGCGGTAGTGGTAAGAAGAAAGGGGAAAGTTTGATTTTCGATCTTGAAGCAAGAGATCCGGATCTGGATGAACTTTTTACTGAGTATTATATTTTTGACAATGCCAGAGGAGAATATCTTGATCTCTTGGAATCGAGAGATGTAATTTCTGAATTGGGAATTAGCACAGGTAGAAGTAATAATAATATTGGTGATTCTTCGTTGGCATCTACCTTCTTCTGGGAAAACAGATTTATTACCTGTGAGGCTTTGGAGTATGCGCCGATCATGTTAAGAGCAGTTACTACGGATTCAAGTTGTTTTGCTGCGCAGGCCGTTGCCGAAATAGAAATATTGCTTGATAATGGTACGCCTCCACAATTGGAATTGTATCAGGATCTTGATGGTGGTACTGAATTGATCCCAAGAGATGCTGATGGTAATGTGGAAATTACGTTCTCTTCAAAGGACTTATCATTTTTCGTTACCGGATTTGATTTGGATACTGTAGAAATTGATTCTGCAGAATTTGAAAGTGATAAAGTAAGATTAGGTCTTACCCTTGAAGATCTCGATATCAATGATACAGAAGACGTATTCCAGGCTAAGAAAATCGAGGCTACTTACAGAAATCCATTGCAATATGTAGAAAAGAATGATACTATTTTCTTCTTCTGGGATCCTGCATGTGAGGACAGAGAAACTCCACTCGACAGATTGAATTTCAGAGTAAGAGATAATGCTTGCCCGGTTGATCCGGATGATACGGAATTAGGTTTGATCGATGATATGTTTGTCAACATTGTACCGGTCGGTGAATTCAATGCGATCAATGTAATCACACCAAATGGTGATGGGTATAATGACAGACTCGAACTCTACGCATTCGGTGGTTTCGATGAAGAAGGAAGAAATCTGATCGTTGAACCAATGCAATGTGGATTTGAAAGCATTAAGGTGTATAACAGATACGGACAATTGGTTTTCGAGTCTGAAGAAAAAGACTTCAGCTGGGATGCAGCTAACGTTCCTTCAGGCGATTACTTCTATCAAATGAAGTTTGGAAACCGAACCTACAAGAGTTATATCAAAGTGCTCAAATAAAATAGCATTTGAGTTAATGAAGAGGGGATGCTAAAAGTATCCCCTTTTTTTTTCTTCGGTCGGATATGTGACTGAATGGAGAAATTTTTCTCTGATATGTGTTAAATTAGTTGTAATGAAATGGAAACACTTTTTAATACCTTTCATCTTATTTCAATCAAACCTCGCTTTTTCCACACATATAGTTGGTGGTGAAATAGAACTGGTACACGATTCCGGCTATTACTATACGGTGAATCTGATCATGTATTTTGATGAGTTCAACGGTAACCCACAAGCAAAAGACAATTTTCTGAGAATCGGCATTTTTAGACAGCTTGATGATGTATTTATCGATTCGGTATTTTTACCAAAAGTTTCCGAGGCAAGCGTACCATATTCTTTTCCAGATTGTTCCATTGCTGAGCTCAATACAAGCCGAATTATTTACAGTGCCCAACTGGAATTAGATCCTAATATTTACAACGATATCAATGGTTATTATATGGTATGGGATCGATGTTGCAGAAATAATAACATATCAAACCTTTTATCACCCGGTGCCCAGGGTCAGGCTTTTTATCTCGAATTTCCTCCTGTCAATATTGGAGGCACGCCTTTTATCAATTCATCACCGATTTTATTTCCGCCTGTGAGTGATTATGCATGTCTTAACGAATTTTTTTATTTTGATTTTAGCGGTACCGATCCCGATGGTGATTCACTGGTTTATTCAATGGCGGAGCCGATTCGCGGCTGGTCTTCTGTCAATAATCCGAGCCCTTTTCTTCCATTTCCCGGACCTTACCCGACCGTAATCTGGCAAAGTGGATTTGAAGTGGATTCTATGATTCCCGGCAATCCGCCATTAAATATATCGCCAACAGGTTTTTTAACGGTACAACCGAATTCCAATGGACTTTTTGTGTTTTCTGTAAAATGTGAGGAGTATAGAAACAATGTAAAAATTGGTGAAATACGAAGAGACTTCCAGATTATCGTACGCGACTGTCCCAATAACCAAAGCCCGGCGGTATCTGTTCAGGATCCGGTGGACAGCACAAATTTTAATAGAAACGACACCATGTATATCGATCTGAATAATCGTTGTTTTGATATTTATTTAAAAGATCCCGATCCAAATACTTCATTTAATGTTGAAATCAACGCCATAAATTTTGATTCTTCTTTCATTACCGTTAGCCCAAAAAATGGATTGATTCAAAATTCCGGAGACTCATTAAAAGCCACTGTCTGTTTTAATAAGTGTGCTAATTCCACTGCCAATGAACCTTATCTATTTGAGATTATAATGGCTGATGATGGCTGTAGCCTGCCAAAAAAAGACACATTTTTGATCACGGCTATCGTCGATGCGATAACAGACAATCCACCCATGATCAATGGAAGTTTTTCGGGTGACAGCATAATACTTGAAGTCGGGGATACACTTGTTATGAACGTCAACGGTTTTGATACGGATAATGACACCATTATACTTTATTACGGAGATATGGACTTCAACCCGCTGGTATATGGCATGCAGTTTTCAAGATCGACCGGGGTGGCACAATTGACCAATGAATTTTTCTGGGTTCCCGATTGCAATGCACTTGATTTAAATGGAAAAGACCTGATTTTCCGGGTTTCTGATTTTTTCTGTTCTAATTATGAAGATTTCCTGAGCTATCCATTAAAAATTACAACAGATAATAAAAAACCGGTTTTGGAAAGTGATTTGGGAAGCTCCCAGGTCGATATCAATATCAGAGATGTGTTTTCTTTTAATCTTTCCGCAATAGATACCAATAACAAAGATATATTGTTGATCAGGCCGAAATTTTTTGATTCAAATGGCACACCATTGCAAAATCTTAATTATTCACTGAGTCCAACAAGTGCCAGAGGGCAACTGCAGAGTACATTTACCTGGCAACCCGATTGCAGTTTTTTAAATTCTGAGGATATGGTATTCCAGTTTGAATTATTGGATAACGGATGTGAACAAAAATCAGATACCATCGCTTTCAATGCTAATTTGTATTATGAAAACACCGTTCCTGAATTACGCATCTCAAGTGGCTTGATCAATGGCAAGAAAAGCTTTACCATTAACACGTTTACCGACTCTGTTATCATTCTAGAGTTTGCGGGAGAAGATGCAGAACTAGATCTTATTAAAATGCGCTGGGAATGGGAGGATTCATCGAATCTTTTTTTACCGATAAGCTTTAACAGCAGCGATGGATTTGGTAAATCGGATGGCGAAATGGTTTTAGGACCTGCTTTGTGCTCAGAATTGGAGCTTTATCAAACAAAAATTAATGTTATCCTCCAAGAAGAATCCTGTATGAATCTTGAAGATACCATTGAATTAACGGTCAATGTTGAAGAGTTTTACAAGGCGATAAAAGTGCCTGATGTCTTTACTCCAAATGGCGATGGATATAATGATTATTTCTATCCACAACAGCTGCCAAAACAATGTCAGTTTGCAGATATAACGATTTATAACCGTTGGGGACGTGAAGTTTATCGCAGTGAAAATTCTGATTTTAAATGGGATGCTGCTAATGTGCCGGCGGGGGATTATTTTTTCCAGATTCGTTTTGATGGAGCGCGCTACAAAGGCCCGATAAAAGTTATTAAATAGCCCAATGCGCTTCAAATTATATTTTTTATTCTTTTTCTTATGCCTTGCTGGCTCGATATCGCATGCATCACACATTGTGGGTGGAGAGATGCAAATGATTCATCAAAGAGGAGAAATATATTTGCTTCGTTTGATACTCTATTATGATAAGGCCAATGCAGAATTTAACCTTGTTGATCGCAATATCGAGATCGGTATTTTTAGAAAGTCCAACAATACGCGAATAGATGACAGAATACTGGATGTTAAATCCAGCAGCATTGTGAACTATGCAAACCCCTATTGTATTGAGGATTCACTAAAGACCATTAAAATTACCTATGAAGGAATTCACCGCTTTTCTTCGGAACGCTATTTTGAAGACATGGGCTATTATTTTACCTGGGAGAGATGCTGCCGTAACAATATAATTTCAAATGTTTTTCAGCCCGGCCGTCAGGGTATGGTATTTTTATTGGAATTTCCCGATATGGATGATTATCCTTTAAACTCAAGGCCTCTCTTTAGGGAAATACAAGGTGAGTATATTTGCCGAGACCGTTACGTTGAACTCGACTACAGCGCTATTGATATTGATGGAGACAGCCTTTCTTATAGTCTCGCAACACCTATAGCCGGATTTACAACACCCGATGATCCTATTTCCGCATTAATCCCAGGACCATACCCATTTGTAGAGAACTATTTTTCTATGCCCGGCTCACCCAATTTAAGAATTGACAGCCGTACAGGAATATTGAGTGCAAGACCAAGTCAAAATGGCCTCTATGTATTTAGAGTCATTTGTAATGAGTTCAGAGATGGGAAGAAAATAGGAGCCGTACATCGCGATTTCCAAATTTTAGTGGATCAGTGTGTGGATAATACAAGTCCACAAACCCAGATATTTTTTCAAAACTCCGAAATCTATCAAGAAGAGGATACCCTGTTTATTACTTCCAGAGATGAATTGTGTTTTGATCTAAAAATAACGGATAGCGATAATGAAAGCAGAATCAATTATGAGATTGTTCCAATTAATTTTGAGGCGAAAGCGGTAGAATTTAGTCCGGAAAATGGAGCTCTAAGCGGAGCATCCGATACCTTGCATGTAAAAATGTGTTGGCCGGATTGCATTGAACCTAAGAATGAAGATTTATTTGAATTTTGGCTCTTGGTTAAAGACAATGCATGCCCCAAGCCAAATACGGATTCGACAAAAATTATTTTAAAAGTTGAAGAAGAAAATAACACCAAACCCCGCATTGAATCAGAATATGTAAGTACAGAATGGCCAGTTGGCAAGCCCTTCAATATGTGGTTGAGCGGATACGACAGTGATGCTGAAGATTCATTAAGTTTTAGCTATAAATTAAAAGAAGGTGCATTGATCCCAACACTAAGCCAGGAAAAATTCGGAAACGATATCGAAGGTAATTTTTCTTTTTTTGCAAAATGTCTGGATTACAGAAAAGAACCTTATGAATACACCATCTATGTAAACGACAACAGTTGTGCTTCCAATAATACCGATAGCTTAATTTTTACGGCGACAGTCAACGATTATATCCCCTATGAGCAAAACGTATTACCACCAAGCAACGTAATTACAGCAAATGGAGATGGTTTAAATGATTATTTCTTCTTTCCTCAACCATTGGCGCAGTCTTGTGAATTTCAGGATTTCAAGAATGTAGTCATTTACAACCGTTGGGGGAGAGAGGTATTTAAATCAGATAAAAGGGAGTTTAAATGGTATGCAGAAAAGGTAAATTCCGGAGCGTATTTTTATTTAATACAATTTGAGGCAAGTTTTTATAAAGGATTTATTCATGTTATTAAATAAGTCACATTTCATAACGGCCTTTTTATTGATATGCTGTACAGAGTTATTTGCATCGCATATCATTGGGGGCGAAATGTCGATGCAGCATGTCATAGGATCCCGCTATGAAGTTAGTCTTAAGCTTTTTTACGATGCCGCAGATGGGCAGGATGTTGTGGAGGACTCTATTGTAATTTCCAGTTTTCGTAAATCGGATAATCAGAAAATTGAAGATTACTTTATGTTGAGAAGTCTAAATTATGAAAATGCCGAACTGAGCAATAGCCTTTGCTCAGACGGATTAAACATACGCATATATACCTATAAAACGACCGTTTTTATAGATGAAAATCTTTACAATTCATCGAACGGTTATTACTTTTCATGGCAAAGATGTTGCCGGGCGAATGGCATAGCGAATATTAGAAATTCAGGAACCACAGGATTTGTATTTTATTTGGAGTTCCCTTCCTCAAAAGATTATCCCGCTAATTCATCGCCACAGTTCAAAACTGTTTCTGGCGATTACTACTGTGTGGGGCAGCAAGCAGAAATTGATTTTGGAGCAATTGATACCAATAATGACAGTCTGGCTTATTCCGTGATTGTACCAATGGCAGGCTCTTCCCGTCCTGATGATAATGTAATCATCGGACAACCGGGCCCTTATCCTTTGGTGAATGGCTATTTTGACATTAATTCAGTGAATGGCTTTCAATTATCACCTTCCGGCATATTATCATTTACACCGGCCCAAAGCGGATTGTATACAGTATCGGTATTATGCGAAGAATACAGAAATGGCAATAAAATAGGAGAGGTGATCCGTGACCTGGCACTATTGATCAGAAATTGTGAAGACAATCAGCCACCGGAAATTGTATTTTATCCCTACGGTCAAAGTGAAGCCTATTTGCCCGGCGATACCGTTTTTATACGAGATCAAAACGAGCTTTGTCATCTTATAGAAACCAGCGACCCCGACGATAAAAAACAGGAAGGAGAAACAAATTATCTTAATTATGATCTTCTCGGCTATGACGTCGTAGCACCTGAAATTGGAATAAATAAAAATGCTACAATTCCACAATGGCAAATGTGTTTTCCAACTTGTGAAAGCCCGAATATCAATTTTTTTAAAATAAGGCTCAGCGTTAGAGATGATCATTGCCCTGTTCCTGCAGAAAACTTTATTGATGTGCAATTCAAAATAATCGAAACCGAAGATGCACCACCTGTCATAAGTACCGATTATTTATCATCCTTACACCCTATAGGCGAAGTAATAAATTTTAATGTATTTGTAAATGACAGCGACTCGTCGGGTATAGATATCCTCTTTAATGCTGAAGGGTTTGATCCGGAAGCGCTGGAAATGTCCTTCAATTACAATATCGACAATTGCTGCACCGCCAGCGGCGAATTTAATTGGTTACCGGATTGCAACAATATCCTCGACCTTGACAGGTATAGCTTGTATTTCACCGCTCAGGGTAAAAATTGTGGAATAATAGGCAGGGATAGCCTCAATCTGGAATTAATAATAGAAAACCCCCTGGGTCAAATTCCCCAAAATCTCAATTTTCCCAATGTCATTACGCCTAATGGCGATGGCTATAATGATTCCTTTTATTTTCCAAGTCACGATGAAAACTTATGCCTCGAAGGTTCCTTCAAAGAAATTCGAATTTATAATCGCTGGGGTAGGGAGGTATTCCAATCCAATGAAAGCAATTTCAATTGGGGAGCACAGAATGTTTCCGCAGGGGAATATTTTTACCAGATAAAATTTGAAAACAAAACCTTCAAAGGTTTTCTTCATATTTTGAATTAGCGCTGAGTAAAATAGAGCTTTTGTTGGAAATTATATCAGAAATAAAAGTTTCAAAAGCAGACTTCAAATAATCGTATTCCCTCATCAAAACTTCCTGGCCTTTTTCTAAACCCGAATCAAAATTGGTTCTGCTGGAAATGCCTTTCAAAGATCTGCCTACACCTTCGGGAAACTGATAATTATAGAGCCAGTCATCTCTTTTCATGTATTTCAGCATATGAACTGCACGTCCGGGGCATTTATCCTTATAGGCATTGACAATGGCATAGGTTGATTGTGTATAATCTTTTAATGGAATTTTGGAATATTCAGACCAGTTTTTACTCAGGAAGTGGTCAAAATAGACATCCAAAGCCACACCCGCATATTTCCCAAAATCATTTCTTAGCAGGGAAGTACTTTCTCTGGTTATGCTGTGATTATCAGTAAACCAATCGATTTCTCTATGAAAAAGAATGCCCAATTGTATTTCTTTTTCATATGTAAGATACTTTCTGCCCTTTACGAAGTCAGCAATAAAATTACCAAATCGAAGGGCTTTATTATCACCCGATAAATACTGATGTGCAAGGAAATTCAATTGCTAAGAAATAATTCCGCACCCGGGCCAATCGGTATGCCCAAGGAGATCCAGATAACCAATAATATAATCCAAACAAAGAGGAAAAAGAAGGTATAGGGCAACATGGTTGAAATGATCGTGCCTATCCCTGCATTTTTATCATAACGCTGCATAAAGGCCACGATGAGGGCAAAATAGGACATCATAGGTGAAATTATATTTGAGGTACTGTCTCCTATTCGATAGGCTACTTGTGTAAATTCAGGCGTAAAACCCAAAAGCATGTACATCGGAATAAATACCGGTGCCATTATAGCCCATTTTGCAGATGCGCTACCCATTACGAGATTAATTAGCGCGGCGACAACTATAAAGGGTACCATGACAACAATAGCCTGTAAAAGCTGGTTTTCAATTCCCACCAGGTCGATAAATGCTTTCAAGCCATTGGCACCTTTTACAGCTGTGATTAGGCCAATGTTGGTCCATTTAAAATAAGCTACAAATTGAGCAGCAAAAAAAACCAGCACAATATAGAGGCCAAGTGTTTCCATGGATTTACCCATACCATTCATCACATCTTCATCACTTTTAATCGATTTTGCACCCAATCCGTAGGCCACGCCACATATTCCAGCCGCTAAGAAAATGAATGCAACAATTCCTTTGAAAAAAGGAGATTTCAAGACATCCGGATTGTTGGGATCTCTTAAAAAGCCATCGACAGGTAAAAGTCCCCATAATACCAGGGCAGTGAGAATTAAAGCTGTAACCAAGGCCCATTTTAACCCTTTTTTCTCTTCCTTAGTCAATCGTTTTATTTCTTCGGGTTTTGCATCACCCTTATATTCACCCAAACGCGGCGATACAATTTTCTCTGTAACCCATGTTCCTACAGCGGCTATAAAAAAGGTGGAAACAAACATAAAATAGTAATTGCAGGTGGGGTTGATGACGTATTGCGGATCGATAATACGGGCGGCTTCCTGTGAGAGGTCCGAAAGTAATGGATCGATGGTTCCCAGTAGTAAATTGGCGCTGTATCCCCCAGATACCCCTGCAAATGCTGCAGCCATTCCTGTGATTGGATGTCTGCCGGCGGCTAAAAAGATTATCGCAGCCAAAGGCACCAGCAATACATATCCAACCTCGCTTGCCGTATTTGATAATATCCCTGAAAAAACAATCACAAATGTCAGCAGTCTTTCCGGTGCTTTTAAAACCAAAAGTCTTAATCCCGTGCCTATCAAACCACTGCTTTCAGCGATACCAATACCGAGCATGGCTACCAAAACAGTTCCCAATGGCGCAAAACCGGTAAAATTAGTGACCATTTCGGTTAATATTCTGTGCAAGCCTGTTTCGGACATCAGGTTTATGGGCTGGATGGATTCACCGGTGCCCGGATGCTGGACGCTTATATCCATAAGGCTAAAAACCCATGATAAAAAGACCACGAGAAGGGCAAATAATGCAAATAAGGTGGCCGGGTGGGGAAGTGCGTTTCCGGTTTTTTCTACAATCGTAAGAAACTTTTCAATTGTTCCGTTCTTCTTTTGGTTTTGTTCAGTCATAGCATTTGTTAAAGCCTCGAAATAACACAAAAGCATTCATATCTGAAATTATTTTTTTCAAGATGGCTTTTAAACTATTTAAGCCGGAATCCATTTATATAATTATTCCAATCAATTTTTTTTGAATAAACGAGTTGCCTTGGGATTATCTGAACGAAATGTATTATGCATGACAAATATTTTTTTATCAATTCAAACTAAAACATATAGATAGGCGTTAAGATGTTGATAGTTAATTATTTATTTAGTTCACTATCTGGAAGGTCAAACCAAGTTAAAATACTATACCTAAAATAAGCATGGTTGACTTGAAATTCGGTATTAATCATTAATGTAAATTAGAAACGATGGAAGTTCTTGTAAAAAGCAATCACAACGAAGAAGAACTGGAAAAGACAGCCACATTCTTGAAAGCAATAGCGCATCCTATGCGTCTGGCTATATTGGACCTGTTAAGCGATGGTTCAAGCAAATCAGTTACTCAAATTTATCAACGACTTGGCCTTGAGCAGGCCGTAGCATCTCATCATTTGGGATTATTGAAAACTAAAGGAGTGTTAAATTCTAAAAGAGTAGGTAAGAATATTTATTACTCGCTTGGCTCGGAGAAATTAGTTGATTTGTTAAAAGTAGCAGAATCGTGTCTGGCTTAAGCCAATACTAATTCAAACAAAGCGTCCTTATGGGCGTTTTTTTTTGCATGAGTTTAAGAAAAGGAAGTAAAGCACCGCTGTTTTCGATTCCATCCACATCAGGACAGGATTTCAACCTGGAAGAGCGCAAAGGAAAAATTACAATTCTTTATTTCTACCCAAAAGACTTTACCTATGGTTGCACGAGGGAAGCCTGCTCTTTTAGGGATGAGTTTGAAAGCTTTAGAGAATTGGATATCGATGTCTTCGGAATCAATAAGGATAAAATAAGTACGCATAATAAGTTTAGAGAGGAATTGAATTTACCTTTTCATTTGCTAAGCGATGAAAACGCAAAGGTGGCAAAGAAATACAAAGCCGTTCTTCCGGTAATAGGGATGATAAAAAGGATTACCTATTTAATTGATGAGGAACTGCGCATTATTGGAAAATATGAAAGCCTCACCGGTTTTGATAAGCACGTCAGGAAAATACTGGCGCTTCATAAAAATTAATCTTATTTCTTTTGGCCAAAGGTTTTGTCGAAGGCGCTTTCAAGATCTTCAGCAACTTTTTTGATATTGCCCTTAAATTTATCAATGGTTTCCTGATTATTGTCGACGAAGCCCTCCACGTCATCTTCAACCTCTTTCATCTTTCTTTTGAGCGACTGAAAAGCTTGATTGATCTCACCGTCTTCTTCGGTTGCATCTTTTTTCAACTCATTAAATAAGTCTTCGAATTTCCCTCCGATATCCGAGAGAATTTTCTTAATGTTCTCTGATCTTTCCGACATTTGGTATTTAATAATGGTTTATATTTTCAATTTAATGAATTTTAAATAAAACTTTAACAGACTAAACCTTGAAAAAAGAAGATCCCATAGGAATATTTGATAGCGGAATCGGGGGATTAACCGTAGCCAGGGCCGTTAAGAATATGCTTCCCAATGAACAATTGATTTATTTTGGTGATACCGAGCACCTGCCTTATGGCGATAAATCCACAGCGGCTATTCAAGCATTTTCTGTTAAAATATGCGATCTTTTGATACAAAAAGGCTGTAAGGTTATTCTGATTGCCTGTAACTCGGCATCGGTGGCTGCCTACGATCTAATAAAAGAATACGTAGCCTCAAAAGCCCTTGTGATTAATGTAATTGACCCTATGGTAAATTATGCATCGGAGCAATTGAAAGGTCAACATATCGGATTGATCGGTACCAGACAAACCGTGGCTTCCGGCGTTTATCAAATGAAAATTTCTGAAAAAATGAATGGCCTTAAACTTCAGGCCTTGGCCACGCCTTTGCTGGTTCCAATGATCGAAGAAGGATTTGTGGTCAACAATATCAGTCATGATATTATTTCAAATTATTTATCCATGCCTGAACTCAAAAATATTGATGCATTACTTTTGGCCTGCACGCATTATCCCTTGATTCAAAAAGAGATTAATGACTTTTACAAATCCAATGTCAATGTAATCAATTCTGCTGACCCAGTGGCTTTGTCTTTAAAGAATCTGCTTGAAACTAAATCCTTATTAAATGATTCTCCGGCCGATGAAGACGCTTTTTTTGTATCGGATTACACTGCTTCATTTGAGCGTTCAACCAAATTATTTTTTGGTGAAAAAATTAAGCTGGAGAGCTATAGGCTTTGGTCCTAATCGAGGTCTTCTGCCTTAATTATATATTTCCAGAGCTCTCCACCATTTTTGTTAAAGAGCTTTAAATGCAGCGATCTATTCTGGTAGTCGCCGGATACATCAATGGTTCCAAAACATCGTTCGCCAAACATGCTTCCGGGTATAACATTCGTATTTCCCTCATCCTCTATTTCATATGCAGTGGCAGTTAAGGGGCTCACGGTCCAGTCGTAAATAGGATATTTATCTTTTCTTTCAAGCTTTGACAGTTCCGAATGATGCCGATCCCCACTGAGGAAAATCACTCCCTTGATATTTTCTTCACCAATAAGATTGATGATTTCTTCTCTTTCTTCCGGAGCAAGGTTTATATGATTTTCATGGACTGTCGCATTGCTAATAAATTGACCGCCGATTACGATAAACTTAAACCGTGCCCGACTCGATTTTAATGAATTGATCAACCAATCGATTTGCGCTTTACCCAAAATCTCTATGTCCCCGGTTTTACGGCCGTTAGCCGTTCTGAAATAACGGTTGTCCAGCAGAAAAAACTGACAATCATTCCAAAAAAATGTTCCTGTAATTCCCCCTTCTCCGGTTAAGTTATAATTGGGGTTCATCCAAAAATCCCTAAATGCTTTTTCGGTTATTTTTTTATTCCAATATGATTTATCCGAATTATTGGGACCATAATCATGATCGTCCCAAATGGCATAATGATGCGATCTCGCCAGCAGTGCTTGCATTTCTGCGACATCCCTGCTGTGTGAATAACGATGATATATACCTGTTTTGCTATTCCAATCCACCTCCCGCAGATAAGCGTTGTCACCCATCCAAAGCATAAAATCGGGATTTTCATTATTAATTGAAGTAAATATTTCATAATTGCCTCCATAGGGCTGGCCCGGTCGGTCGACTGCTGCTTCGTTGATATAGGCACAACTGCCAAGGGCAAATTTAAAATCAGGAGGGTCAGAACGGTGTTGCCATAAAGTTTGTGATTGAAATTCCAGGGGGTAGTCAAAGTCAATCTCCTTGTCATTTATGACGATGGCATAATTGTATTTGGTTCCCGGCTTTACGATTGCTATGAGATGACAAATAAAGTGATTCCCTCTTTGGCTTTTTACTGTAGCTGTTTGCTTTTTATCATTTTTGTTTGCCACAGGCCAGTATTGGGCTCTGACCTCGGCTTCTTTTTCCAGTTGAATCCAAATGCCCACTTCTTTCATACTCGAATAGCCAAGCATAGGGCCCGATCGCACAATGGGCTCTTGAGCCAAGGCAATACTTGGGAAATACAAAAAAAGGAGAAAGAGAAAAGTGTTTTTCATTTATGATTTTTTATAGAATAAAAGTATTAAAACTTTTTTATCGCGCTTTAACTTATTCCGAAGAAGTGCCATTGATTGGAATTAATTAAAGCAATATGAGTGGCTTTTTGCTTGCTAATGCAAGAGAACTTAATATTGCAATAGCCAAATGAAAACCTCAATTAAAACGATACAAGCGCCAATCAAAGAGGAGATGAAAATTTTTGAAAAAAAGTTTCAGTCCTCCATGAAAACCAAAGTCGCGCTTTTAGATCGGATCATGGGTTTTATAGTGAGTAGAAAGGGAAAGCAAATGCGCCCGATGTTTGTTTTGCTTATGGCACAAATGAATGGTGGTATTCGCGAAGAAACCTATAGAGGAGCCGCTTTAATCGAGCTGCTACATACTGCTACACTGGTGCATGATGACGTAGTGGATGACTCGAATTATCGCAGGGGATTTTTTAGCATCAATGCGCTTTGGAAAAATAAAATAGCGGTCCTGGTCGGTGATTATCTTCTTTCTAGAGGTTTATTACTGGCCATTGATAATGGCGATTTTAAATTGTTGAAAATCGTTTCCGATGCGGTTAAGGAAATGAGCGAAGGGGAATTGCTCCAAATCGAAAAAGCGAGGAAACTCAATATCTCAGAGGAGGTATATTTTGAAATAATAAAACAAAAAACAGCCACTTTAATAGCATCCTGCTGTGCGGTCGGCATTGCCTCCACAGAAGCCAGTGAAGAAAACATTTTGAAAGCCAAAAAATTTGGTGAAAAAGTTGGAATGGCATTTCAAATTAAGGACGATCTTTTTGATTATGGATCCGATGATATAGGAAAACCCCGCGGCATAGACATCAAAGAAAAAAAATTGACACTGCCTTTAATTTACACTTTGCAAAATGTGAATTATTCGGAGCGAAGAAAAATCATCAATACAGTAAAAAATCATTCTACCGACAGCAAACGGGTGCAGGAAGTCATCAAAATTGTAAAAGACTGCGGCGGATTGGATTATGCAAAAAAAATCATGCATCAATATAAGGACGAAGCACTTTCACTTTTACGAGAATATCCCGATTCGGAAAGCAGAGGTTCAATTGAAGCCCTCGTAACTTATACCATCGAAAGAAAAAAATGATCAATGATCATTGTCGTGATCAAGCTCTTGATCGATTGGCTGATGCTCTTGCCTGAGATCGGGTCTTCTTATTTTACCCCCTTCATGCGCTACATTGGCCATCAAAGCAAAATTGCAAAGAGCGAGCACCAATACCGAAATGGATGCAATTCTGGCTCTTGGATGTGACTTCACCTGAAAATACAAGGCAACTGCAGCCAGTACCGCCATTACCAGACTTACGGGCATTGTGGATTCAGCCAGCTCTTCGTGTTCGTGGATTTGATCATGCGAAACACCCGGATACTCCTCTACTACATGCTCTGCTTCTTCACCACTTTTGCTGACCGGGATGGCAGAAATTCCCGAAATGATCAATAAGATTAAAGCGGTCTTAGTCAGTATTGAATTATTTTTCCATAAAGCAAAGGCAAGAATGAGGGTACCAAATAAAGTCCCCAATACAGGCAGATGATTTAGAGCAAGATGAATTAGCGTGGCGTTCATGGTTTATATTTTGTATCGACAATAATAAAATATTTTTATTTTTCATCAAGCAATTCTTCGCTTAGCATTTCAAATTCCTCTACAAATTTTTCGTAGTACAAACCTGTTCCAGGTCCTGAAAATCCTGTATGGATTTTTCGCACATTTCCCTTTCTATCTATAAAAATTAATGTGGGGAAAGACATGACCTGATTGAGCATGGGAAAAGCTTCCGAAGCTGCTTGCTTATCAGAGGGCCCGCCAAAAAGAAAGGTGTAATCTGCTCCTAACTTTTCTTTTACTTTATTTACTCTTTCTGAAGCGTATTTAAGATCATTTTTTCTTTCAAATGCCACAGCAAGAACTTCAAGGCCTCTGTCCTTATTTTTATCGTACCAATTTGCTAGAAATTTGGTTTCATCCATACAATTAGGGCACCAGGTTCCAAATATTTGTACAAGTACAACCTTGCCTTCGAATTTTGCATTGGGGAATTTCACCGTATCACCATTCATGTCTGGAAAGGAAAAATAAATACCGTCGTAGCCTTCCTTTAAATAAGTCAATTGATAAGCATCTTTTAATTCAATGCTTTCATCGCGATGGGCTGTCCAGGTTTCGTTCCAACTTATACCCGATTTGAAATAGCCCCTCAATTGATCATTTTCATCAAGTTTTGCTCTAAAAAGAAAAGCATGTTCGCCATCAAAACAGGATAGTTTTAATTCATCTGAATCAATTTCACCCTCAAGAAAGCGATAATCGCCGGTTAATGTTAAAAATGTACCTTCTACAAGGCTGCCATCCTGTACAAATTTTCCTATGGCAAGGGTAGAATCTTCCATCTCGGATTCAAATTGCACGGCCCATTTTCCATCTATACTCCGATTGGAATTTGGATTGTCGCTAAACCTGTATTTAAGTCCTTTTTGAGCAGAAAAAGGAAGAACATAACCCTGGGCATACTTCTTTTCAAAAACACCCGACATAGTATTTCCGGTAATCTTAGCTCTCAATTCGGTATCGAAAATATGCATGCTTGCCAGGATTGAATCATTATTAATCCGTACATCTTCCACTAATATTTTTTCATCACCATTTAGCAACCACATTTTCGGATCATTGGAATCCTCTATTATAAAATTAAAAGGGAGGCTATCATCCTGCAGATACAATTCTGCACGCCATGGCCCTGATATGTCGGGGCTTTCAGTTTGACAAGACAAAAGGTTTATTGCGATAACAATGTGTAATATATTTTTAATGCGCATAAATCGTATCTAAGCGTCTGCAACTATTAATTGTAATATTAGCAATGTTAAAACAATCGGAAGGAAAAAGCACTGATTTCTCTTTTCCCGAAATAATTATCAATCCGCTCTAATTCTGATTTTTCAAAAAAAATAGTAGAAAACCATGATGTATTATGGCTGAAAACCCTTAGCGGCGATTAATGATTTTTATCAAATATGCCTTTAAAGCAAAACACAGGCCCAAAAGATGCGTAAATTTTCAGACGCTCTATTTAGCCTTACCATGAAAAATTGTTTTAGGTGCATATTGTTTATGAGTCTAATGTCATTGTTGCCTTTCCAGTCAAAGGCACAATGCCCGGATGTGCTCGGAAGTTTCGGTACGGTCATCACGCCATCGCAAAATCCGCAGTGGATTGGATGTGGATCCGGGGCATTTACAGTTAATTTTCAAATGACCGCAGATATCACCGGTCCTTTTACTATTGACTGGGGCGATGGTAATTCCAGCAGCGGCAATGGATTATTGAGTACCGCATTTATTTCTCATACTTATGCGGCAACTGTTGATACCTTTACAGTGACCTTCAGTAATGCCTGTGGAACAATTACCGGATTGGTGGTTATGGAGGAAGCCGTGATAGCTTCGGTTAAAACGGGTTTTGGTGGAGTTACCAAATCATGTGCGCCGGCCACCTTATTTTTTACAAATCAAAGTGTTCATAACTCACCAAATACAACTTACACCTGGGATTGGGGCGATGGAAGCCCTATAGAATTTTATGGTCCTGCCAATCACGGAGACACCCTTTCACATACCTATTTGAAGGGAAGTGTAGATTGCGAAACCGAAGTGACATTAACGGCCGAAAATTTCTGCACAGCGGGAAATCCATCTCAAAATATTTTAAGGCCCATTCAGATATGGGATATTGACTCAGCTGCCATAAATGCCTCGCAAACGCTGCTTTGTTATCCGGATACGGTCGTCACCTTTACCAATGTTTCAGACTTGAATTGTGCCACACCGGCACTGGGCAACACCAAACAAAGATATGAGCAATGGACATTTTTTAACTTAAACGGGCCCGGTCAGGATTCTGTAATCGGCTGGGGGCCATTTCCCGTTTCATTACCCAGAACGATAGCTTTTCCGGGTCCGGGGACTTATACCATTCAATTATTGGACAGTAACCAGTGCGGAATTGCCACTGAAGTAATGCAAATTGTGATTACCAGTCCGCCATCGGCAAATTTTACCTCGCCTGATACTGTCTGCGAAGGTGATCAGATCAATTTCACAAACCTTTCGGGAAATGGGGCAAATGCCTTTCAATGGAATTTTGGAGACGGAAATTTTTCTACCAATGTAAATCCTACTCATAGCTATGACACTTCCGGTTTACAATCGGTTACACTTTCCTCAAGTATAGCGGGAGGGTCGGTCTCTTGTTTGGATGTATTTGTAAAAAATATATTTGTACTAAACGCACCCACTGCTTCAATGATTCTTAGCGATGATCGGGGATGCGATTCTTTGACTGTTAATTTTCAGGATAACTCTAGTACTGATGTTGCCACCTGGAACTGGGATTTTGGAAATGGCAAAAGTTCAATTGCTCAGAATCCGGGAGCAATAATATTTGACAGCGTAGGATTCTATGAAATCACTCTTGAAGTTCAATCTGCTAAAGGATGTAAAGACCATATTCGCGACACGGTCAATGTCTTTATGTCTCCAATTGTCAATATCTCTCCAAAGGCTGTATGTCAGGGATTAAGTACACAATTTCTGGATCAAAGCATATTCTCATTGGGAGATTCCATTGTGAGCTGGAACTGGGATTTTGGTGATGGCACCAATTCATCCTTACAAAACCCAACTCATATTTATGCAAATGCAGATACATTTGATATTGTACTTTCGGTCAATACCAATGAATGTACGGGAATAGATACGGTCAGTATCGTTGTAGAGCCCGTTCCGCAATCGAATTTTACCCTTGATTCCATCATGGCCTGTTCCCCTCACAACTTTATTACAAACAATCAGAGTGATAGCATGGGAACGCCAAGCCTTCAATATACCTGGTTCGTCAATGATATAATCTATTCAAATTCTGAGGATACACTGGTAATGTTGCAAAACAATGCAGTTCAGGATAGTAATTACACAATAAGCCTTGTTGCGGAAACGACTTTTGGCTGTAAGGATTCTTCTGCCATTAATGTAACTGTATTTCCCGAGGTCTTGGCATCCTTTACACATACTTCAATTGACCTCTGCAAACCGGATTCGGTTCAGTTCAATTCTACCTTGAGTGGAAATGTAAATTCTGTTTCATGGGATTTTGGAGATGGAAACAACAGCAATGCATTCAATCCTATGCATTATTATCAAAACGATTCACTGACTATTCTGGAATTCCCGGTTTTATTGAGCGCAAGCTCAGCAAAAGGTTGTATAGATTTTCATCGGGATACCATTTCGATTGGACCCAAACCATTTTTTGATTTTACATTCAGCCCTTCGATATCATGTTCTCCGCTTAATGCCACCTTTAGTGCAGAACCGGGGGCTGTTTCTTATTCCTGGGATTTTGGTAACGGCCAACCGGGCATAGGACAGTTCACACAAATGACATATAACAGCAATGTGGATACTGTATTTAATGTCACTTTGCGCACTTTAAATGCCTTTGGTTGTCGGGATACAATTCAAAAATCTTTAAGTGTATTGGGTGGGGCAAAAGCCGATTTTTATCCATCTGTTAATACCTCTGTTTGTGCGCCGGTACAAATTGAATTTTTCGACAGTTCTTTAAATGCACAAAATCTTTTCTGGGATTTTGGAGATGGCACTCAGGCTACGGGAAATCAGGTTACGCATTTATATAAGAATGATTCTTCATTTACTCTTGTTTTTCCCGTTCAGCTCATTGCAGAGTCTTCTTCCGGGTGCCGAGATACAATCATCAAGGATGTTTTAATAAAACCAGAATTGAAACTAAGCTTCAACTTTAACCCTGATAGCTTTTGTGGCCCTCAGATGGTAAGTTTTAATGCTTCAGGAACGGCAAGTGCCTATTCATGGGATTTTGGAGATGGCTCTAATTCTATAGGTCAAAATACAAGCCATACCTTTCAGTCCAATGCCGATTCGTCTTATATCATAAGATTAACAGGGCTCTCATCATTCAATTGCAGGGACACGGTTTACGATACATTGAATTCAAAATTACAGGCAAGCGCCCAAATAGGCCCGGTTACTATCCCGGCAGGCTGCAGCCCGGCATTGAGCACATTTCAAAACCTCTCAAGCGATGGCGATGATTACTACTGGGATTTTGGAGATGGCTCTGTCATGCTAAACAGCAGTGACTCTACCGTCAATCACACTTTTGTAAATAGCGGATCACAAAATCAAACTTTTACCATTCAGCTTATTGCGAGTAAATTAAATGGATGCTCGGATACGGCCATTAAAAATATTGTCATTTATCCGGAGGTCGATGTTGCAATCAATGCGCTGCAGGATAGTATTTGCAGCGGAAGCCTGGCGCAGTTTATTGTGGATAATAGTCTATCAAATGCCGATATATACAATTGGGATTTTGGCAACAATTATTTTGGAACGGGATTTACCGGTAATTCAAGCTATATCAGCCCTGCGGACTCCATATTTCAAATTGTATTGCAAGGACAGTCATTTCAGGGATGTACGGATTTTGATACGGTCGATCTTTTGGTAATCCGACAAGCCAATGCAAGCTTTAATGCGCTTTATCCAAATCCAGCATGTTCACCCTTGGAAGTGCTTTTCAATAGTAATTCAGATTCGAGTTTTAATTATACCTGGGATTTGGATAATGGTACAGTGATTAACAATCAATTCAGCGGATTTCAAACCACATATATCAATACGGATACGATCCCGCAAATATTTCAGCCTGTATTAATTCTTTCACCAGGAGGAATGTGCGCCGATACATTTACACAGTCCATTAGTGTAAATCCTGTCATTAGCTATGATTATGTCAGAACACCGATAGACGGATGTTCACCCTTATCCGTGGATTTTAATGCTGAAGCAGGTGCAATTCTGTATGAATGGAATTTTGGGAATGGCAACAATGCTATCGGTCAAAGTACCAATCAGGTGTTTACTTCCAATGTGGATACGACCTATGAGGTACGATTGATCAGTACCAATACCTATCAGTGCAAAGATACGGTGCTTAAAAGCATTGATGTTTACCCTAGCACCAATGCACACTTCACCACTGTTAATACGCCGGTGTGTACACCAGCTATGATTAATTTTTTCAATCTCTCCGACACGAGCAATTCAATATCATATAGATGGGATTTTGGAGACGGAAATATTAGTATTTCATCGGCATCAAATGTGAGCAATACCTATATCAATGCCACGGGAAATCCTGTAAATTATATGGTCCAATTAATCGCCTATGCCAATCAGGGTTGTAATGATACGGCAAGCAAAACGCTTACAATTTTGCCTCAGCCAAATATTAATATTGGTGTGGATACAATGGAAGGTTGCAGTCCTTTGGAGATAGAATTCACTGCGCTCGGAAATGCCAGCAACTATTTTTGGGAATTTGATAATGGAAATAATGATGCGGGCGTGTTGAGCCGTCAGGTATTTGTAAATAACGGGGATAATGATACCATTTATTCCGCCAGACTAATCGGCCAATCAGCTGAAGGGTGTTCGGATACCATTTTTAAAGACATTCAAGTATTTGTTAAGCCCATTGCGAATTTTTCCGTCGATAATCCCATTAAAAACCTTCCCGATAAGACCTTCCTGTTATACCAGGAGTCCCTAAGAGCCAATGAATTTTATTGGGATTTTGGAGATGGATCTTTAGCCATTCAGGGAAATCCGGCAAATTATACCTATCAGGAACATGGAGAGTATTTGATTAGCATGCTTGCCCAAAACAGGAGTTGTTATGATACCGCTGAAATAAATGTGCTTATCAAACCTGTAGCCCCAATTCCTGATTTTGATGCTTATGGCCAAGGTTGTGCACCCCTCAAAGTGGATTTTCAGAATTATTCGGATTATGCAAAAAGTTATGAGTGGGATTTTGGAGATGGCATCAAATCCAATGCCGAAAATCCGGTGCATACTTATTTAAGTCCCGGTATTTACCAGGTAAAATTAACGGCGATGAACGAATTGGATTCCATAAGTATAGCATACGATTCAATTGCTGTAGTCTTTGAAAATCCCGAGGCGAGATTTTCGCTTAGTAAGCCGGGAGATTCTGTGATATTTATTCCGCGAAAAACCATCGCTTTCAGAAACTATTCCAAAGGTGCCATAAATTACTTATGGGATTTTGGTGATGGAAGTATTTCCATAGAAGAAAATCCGGAAAAAGAATACAATCAATTGGGAGAATATCTTATCTCCTTAATTGCGGAAAATGAATTTCAATGCAAGGATACCGCCTTTCTCAATATCAGAGCCAAGGAGGGGGGAGCAGCGAGTATTCCAAATGCATTTACGCCTAACCCCAATTTTTCTAATGGAGGCCAAATCAATTCGTCGGGTGTAAACGATGTATTTTATCCGGTCACCGATGGAGCAACGGGGATGCATATGCAAATTTTTAACCGATGGGGCGAATTAATATTTGAAAGCAAGCGATTAGACATAGGCTGGGATGGTTACTATCGTGGAAAACTATGCAAGCAAGATGTGTATGTCTATCGCATTGCTCTTGATTTTATCGATGGCCAAAAAAGAGTGGAAATTGGGGATGTAACATTATTAAGATAGGATGATGAAAGAGAAAATAGCAATATGGATAATAGCCTTGTTTTTGGTGTTTGACCTAAAGGCACAGGACCCTCAATTTACGCAATTCTACTCATCAACGGTCAGTTTAAATCCTGCTTTTGCCGGAGCAACCGAAGATTTTAGATTTCAAAGCACTTATAGAAATCAATGGCCGGGAATTCCGGCAAATTATGTTTCGACGGCATTTGCTTTAGACAAGAATTTATCACATGTCAATAGCGGCGCCGCGTTTATTTTTTCAACGGACAAAGCGGGGACTGCGGGTTTGTCCAACAATGAACTGGGTTTTGCTTATGCGTACAAATTGAATTTGTCCAGAAAATGGGGTATTCGTGTCGGTTCGCAACTTTCTTTGCACTCTCTGAATTTTGATTTTTCTAAACTGACCTTTGGCGATCAACTGGACTCCAGGGGAAAAATTTTTTCAAGCACCAGCGATGATGCCATTAACAACGGCATCAATTATTTCTCCTTTAGTACAGGAGCATTGCTTTACAGCAAGAAGTTTTGGTTGGGCTTTGCGGGAAGAAACCTGAATGAGCCAAATCAGTCGCTTTATGGTGAAGAACCAAGCAATGTACCGCCTTACTTTAGTATTCACGGTGGATTGGAGATTCCCCTTACAAGGAGAATGTGGAAAAATCAGCAGCAGGTTAAAATGGTGCCCGTTTTTCATTATAAAAGCCAGGGAAGATTTGACCAACTCGATTTTGGAGCATATTTACAATATCAAAATACGGCTTTTGGATTGATGTACCGAGGTCTGCCATTAAAAAGATACGACAGAACAGAGGGAAATCACGATGCCCTTGCGCTTTTTATGGGTTTTCGTGTTTATACCTTAAAAATTGGTTACAGTTATGACCTTACAGTATCAAAACTCAGAGCTGGCACCGGTGGAGCTCATGAGCTCACTTTGGTATATGAATTTGAATTCCCACCCGGGAAAGGAAGAGTTAAACCCAAGAAAAAATCTTTAAGTTGCCCCGATTTCCTCAAATAATATAAATTCACATTTTAATTATTTAGCTCTTGTATGACCGGAAAATCTGTATCACTTTGCCTCAGCGGAGGAGGGGCAAGGGGCCTGGCACATATTGGTGTCATTAAAGCCATTGAGGAATTTGAAATGAATGTAAAGGCCGTATCCGGAACCAGCGCCGGGTCTATCGTTGCCTATATGTTAGCCGCCGGGCTTAAAAGTCATGAAATGGTTGACATCGCCAAAAAACATAAGTTTTACTCCGCTTTTAAAATGTCGCTTTCAAAAATCGGCTTGGTCAGCATGGAAAACCTTACTACGATTTTCAAGAAATTTATCGATGTTGAAGAATTTGAAAATCTTAAGACCCCACTTTATGTTGCTGTATCTAATTTAAGGACGGGGGATGTGGAATATATACATAAGGGAAACATTCACAATGCTGTCGTGGCTTCCTGTTCTATCCCAATGATCTTTTCACCGGTGAAAATCAATAATGATTTATACGCGGATGGTGGCTTGACAGATAATTTGCCAATTAAACCGCTCGAGGATTTTGAATATGATATAATTGGTGTAAACATCATGGGTGATGGATCCGGAAAAACGCCTGATTCATTCGCCAAATTAGTCGATAGAACGATCGATATTGTAGCATGGCAAAATACAAAACGCGCCCTTAGCAAATGCAGATATCCCATAAATATTACTGAAGCACAGAAATATGGTATTTTTGATTTTAAGAAAGTCGATGAACTGGTGGAATTAGGTTATAATGAAGCCTTGAAAATATTTAAAAAGGAACCCGATTTCGTCTGATTTGTTGGCCTAATAAAGAATAATCTGCTTCTGTATTTCTGATGAATAGGCTATTATCCATTTGCGTACTTATTGTCCTGTTTTCCTGCAGGACGGAACATGAAAATGTTCCGAATGATCTGGAATTGCCTGTAATTTCGGGAGAATTAGCCTGGCAGGATATTTCGGATGATCAGGTAAAGGTTCTTTATTTTTTATCACCAGAATGTCCGCTTTGTCAAAATTATGCAGTAGCTATGCGAGACTTGAAAAATAAATTTCCTCAGATAAATTTCATTGGTATTGTGCCAGGTAATGAATACAATAAAGATGAGGTCAGGAAATACCTCATCCGTTTTGGACTGGAATTTAACACTTATTTCGACCCTGATTTTAAGCTGAGCAATGCATTGGGAGCAGAAATTACGCCGGAGGCCTTTTTATTGAGTCAAGATGGGAAGGTGCTTTATTCCGGTGCCATTGATAACTGGGCCATTTCTTTGGGGCAAAAAAGAACCGTAATTACCGAACGATATCTTGAAGATGCCATTGCGTCGACGCTTGAAAACCGTGAGATTAAAATTAAATCTACCACAGCGGTGGGATGCTTTATTCAATGAAAAATTACACTTTCTTTCTCATTATCTGTTTGTTCTTTTCTTCCTGTTCGGAAAATGAAAAAGAAAGGAAGACACCTGATTCAGACAAAGTTGAAAGCACTGTGCAGGTCATTGAAAACCCGACCTTTAGCGAGAATATTGCCCCTTTTTTTTATAAGAATTGTATGCCTTGTCATCGGCCGGGGGAAGCTGGTCCTTTTTCACTAATCACATACAAGGATATCAAAAAAAGATCCGAGACCATTCAATTCGTTGTGGAAACCCGTTACATGCCACCCTGGCCTGCTGATCCGAACTATCGCCATTTTTTGGGTGAGAAATATTTAGAAGAAGCGGAAATTGAAACATTGGTCAACTGGATTGATAATGGAATGCCCATTGGCGATAGTAGTGCCATTCCCGAACCGCCAACATTTCCTCAGGGCAGTCAATTGGGCGAACCGGATCTCGTAATTGAAATGGAGGATTCATTTTTGATTAAAGGCATTAATGTAGACCATTTTGTATTTATTAAAATACCTTTTGAGCTCGAGAAAGATACCTTTGTGAGATTGATGGAATTTGTTCCGGGCAACAGGCAATTGGCTCATCATATGAATGGCCATTTGATAAATTATGTTTCGCATAAAAAATCAGACCATTTTGCAGGTGAAAAAATAGTATTTCCCGACTCATTGGGAACGCGCAATGCTTATCAAATGATGGGGCTGCTCAACGATGACGGAAGCATGCCCGAAATCCGCACCTTGGTCTGCAATTATTTACCCGGCGTTTCCCCGGTAGCTTATCCGGAACAAATCGGTGGCTTTAGAGTCAGTAAAAAGGCTACATTTTTTATGCAGGATATGCATTATGGACCAAGCGCTGTGGATCAATGGGATAAATCCAAAGTCAATATCTTTTTTTCGAAGAAAAAGCCTGAAAGAATTCCCCATGAAACACAAATGGGCACATTGGGCATATCGCCGGTAATTCCTAAATTGATCATTCCTCCGGATACAATTATGACCTTTTATACTAAATATCAGGTACCGCAGGATATTTCCTTGTTAATGGTAAATCCCCATATGCATTTATTGGGAAGAAAATTTAAAGCATATGCGGTAACTTTGAGAAAAGATACCATTCCGCTTGTTAAAATAGACAATTGGGATTTTCGCTGGCAGTTTTATTATAAATTTCCCAAAATGATAAAAATTCCAGCCGGTGCTACTTTAATAGCCGAAGGATTGTTCGACAATACGGTAGATAATCCATTTAATCCATTTTTTCCACCGAGAGAAATCAGGGAGCCTGATCACAGTATGAAAACAACAGATGAAATGTTTCAATTTATCTTTACCTATTTGCCGTATCGCGAGGGAGATGAAAATATAAGTCTTGAAGTAAATAATATTTAATCCAACAATAATTACCTATGTCGCTTACCGATTCTAACATGATGCCCCTGAACACAAATGCACCTGATTTTGAATTAGAAAATACCCTGGATCAAAAAAAATACACTTTCGAAAATTTAAAAGGAGAAAAGGGGAGTCTTATCTACTTCATTTGCAATCATTGTCCCTATGTGATTCATGTGATTGATGAATTGGTGTCCATTTCAAATGAATATGAAAAAAAGGGAATTAAAACCATAGCAATATCTTCCAATGATATTGTAAAATATCCCGAAGATTCACCGGAAAAAATGAAGCAATTTGCTGAAGATCATGGCTTTACATTTCCCTATCTTTTCGATGAAAGCCAGGAAGTGGCCAAATCGTATTTTGCAGCCTGTACACCCGATCTGTATTTATTCGATTCAAATGATAAATGCTTTTACCGGGGCCGTTTGGATGAGTCCAGGCCGGGCAATGATATGCTCAATAATGGAAAAGATCTGAGAAATGCTTTGGATTTACTTTTAAAAGGAGAAAGCCCTCCTGAAAATCAATTTCCCAGTGCCGGTTGCAATATAAAATGGCGTTGAATTAGCTTTTGAGTTCATTTAAGGCGACTTTGAGTTCTGCAAAAGCCAATTGACAAAGCTGTTCGAGCTCTTTTATTTTGGCTTCAATTTTGGCCGTATCTGTACCTTCATTGGCCTGTTCTTCGAGTGAAATTGTTAATTCCTTTCCATTCTTTATGCCCATGAAAGTCATGGATGGTTTCATTTTATGGGAAATTCTGGCAACCATGTTATAGTCTTCATTTTTAAAAGACGTTTTCATTTCTTCTAAAAATGAGGGTGTTGAACTCAAAAAAAGCTCCACCATTTCTATAACAAAATCCTTATCGTTTGAACTGTATTGGTGTAAATAGGATAAATCGGTTATTGCCATAATTTTAATTTTGATCTTCCTCCATTTCCTTTAGATAACGATACAAAGTTGATTTGCCGATATTTAGTTTTTTGGCGACCAACAAAACATTATCGTCATATTTTTTTAGAAAATGGCGAATGATGTTAAAAGTATAATCCCTTAAACTTTGTTCTTCTAATAGAAAGTTTTCACTTTTCTCAATATTCGTAAATGTAATATCTTCTGCTGTAAGTTTATCACCATCCGACATTACGGCTGCCAATTCGATTACCGCTTTTAGCTCTCTTACATTTCCGGGCCATGTATAACTCATTAATTTCTTTCTTGCACTTTCTTCAATTCCAATGGCACCCATGTTATTTTCTTTTGCGAATGAGCTTAGAAAATACTTAGCCAATATCAAAATATCGGTTCCGCGTTCTCTAAGAGGAGGTAAATTGATGGGTAAACCAAGTAGTCTGTAATACAAATCCTCGCGGAAATTGCCTTTGCTAATTTCTTCTGCTAGATTTCGATGCGTAGCGACGAGGATTCTGACGTTGAGTTTTATCACTTTACTTCCGCCAAGGCGGGTAATTTCTCTTTCCTGTAATACCCTGAGCATTTTGGCCTGAAGGTTAATATCCATTTCGCCGATCTCATCGAGAAAAATGGTCCCACCATTGGCTTCTTCAAATTTTCCTTTTCTCTTCGTGATGGCTCCGGTGAAAGCACCTTTTTCATGTCCGAATAATTCGCTTTCGATCAAATCTTTTGGCACTGCTGCTATGTTGACGGCTACAAATGCTTTGTTTCGCAATCCCGAATTATAATGAATGGCTTTGGCAACCACTTCCTTTCCTGTACCGGTTTCTCCGCTTATGGAAACAGTGATATTCGTTTTGACAGCTTTTTCCAATAATTTAAAAACAGCCTTCATCGATGGACTATTGCCAATAATACTTTTTTCAAACTCGTATTTATGAGCTATTTCTTCGCGTAAATGTTCAATTTCATGTTCGAGCGCATTGGTTTTTTTAGCCTTGTTTATGGAATTGAGTAAGCGGGTGCGAAGATCCTCCTCTTTGCTTATATAATCGAAAGCACCTTCTTTTATTAAGGCTACGGCGGTTTTGACATCTTCCTGTCCTGAAATTATTATTACAGGAATTTCCTTGTTATAATAATTTATTTTTTGAAGTAATTCGCCACCGCTAAAATCCGGAAGTGAGTAATCAAGGGTTATCAAAGAAGGTTTATCGGGAAGTGCATTGAGTAAATCCTGTCCATTTTCAAACATCCTTACTTCATGCTCCGGGTCTAATTTCAAGGTGTATTCCAAAACTTTGGAAAAGCTGGGATCATCTTCGACCGCAAATATTTTGAATCCCTCGATATTTTTCATAATGGGAAAGAAACACAAATTTTCCCATATTGGGAAGTTTATTTTATGCTTTTAATTTTTATTACTGAATTTTCTTTGATCAAAAAGAAACGCTGTCCATAAAATCTTGTTTATTAATCATGCTCAAAATTGCCTGGTCGGAGGAATACCATCATCCCTTACCCAAAAATCATCGTTTTCCGATGGAGAAATATTCTCTGATTCCGGAGCAATTAATATATGAGGGTACGGTTTCCAAGGCCAACTTCTTCAAACCCAAACCACTTTCTGAGAAGGATGTTTTGGCTGTACATTTTGATTCCTACTGGGAGAAACTTAAAAATCTAAAACTGAGCAAATCGGAGCAGAGAAAAACAGGTTTCCCACTGAGTGCGGAATTGGTGCAAAGAGAATTGATCATTACTCAAGGTACGCTCGATTGTGCTAAATACGCATTGAAATTCGGTTGTGCATTTAATGTTGCCGGCGGTACACATCACGCATATAGAGATAGAGGCGAAGGTTTTTGCTTGTTGAATGACGTAGCGGTCGCATCACAGCATTTGCTCAATTATGGAATTATTAAAAAGATTTTGGTTGTCGATTTAGATGTTCATCAGGGCAATGGAACCGCTAAAATATTTGAAAACGAAGACCGGGTTTTCACTTTTAGCATTCATGGTGAAAAAAATTATCCCATGAAAAAGGAAGTTTCCGATCTTGATATTGAATTAGCCGATGGCACAGGCGATAGGGAATATTTAAAGACGCTAAAAGAGAATCTTCCAAAACTTGTCGATTCGGTTCAGCCGGAAATTATTTTTTACCAAAGTGGAGTCGACATTCTTTCGACGGATAAACTGGGTAGATTGGGGTTGTCAAAGGAAGGCTGCCGCCAAAGAGATAAATTGGTCTTTGAAACGGCTAGGAAAGAGGGGCTTCCTATTGTCGTAACAATGGGCGGTGGTTATTCAGAAAAAATTTCCGACATTGTAGACGCACATGCCAATACCTATCGTTTGGCTCAGGAAATATATTTTTAATTGATCACACGCAGGCAATATTTCTTTTTTCGATGGCTGGGACTACCCCTTTTGCTGATCGGAATTATGTTTTGGATTAAACTTTTCGAAACAAAGCTGGGCCATTCTTTTACGGATTATGGAATTTATCCCAGAACACTATCGGGATTAAAAGGGCTTTTCTTTTCACAATTTATTCATGGCGATTGGGAACATTTATTTTATAATTCAATTCCATTTTTTCTGGCTACTTTGTCCTTGTTTATGATGTATTCACGCGCTTCGATCAATGCCTTTATGCTCTGTTTTTTTGTGCCGGGAATCTTTGTCTGGTTATTTGCCAGGGAATCCTACCATATCGGTTTGAGCGGTGTTAATTATGCCTTATTGGCTTTTCTTTTTATTTCCGGTATCATTCGGAGAGATCAAAGGAGACTTGCGATTTCAATGCTCGTCGTTTTCTTATACGGATCCATGATCATCGGGCTTTTTCCTGTTAAAGAAGGAGTTTCCTTCGAAAGTCATATATCAGGTTCAATTGTGGGTATAATCCTGGCTTTTGTATTCAGAAAATCGGATCCCAGGAAGAAATACGATTGGGAGATCGAGGAGGAAAATCGAACTGAAGAAATAAAAAACCATTTCGATAATTGAAAGAATTAAATTGAGCCTCTAAAAATTGCTTTCGTCATTCCAAGACCTGCTTGCCCTGAAGACCAAATGTTCTTCATGGATTCTTGGAATCTCAAAATATGATTTACAAAATACTCACATGTGTTCAGATTTCAGTGCGCAGCGCTTGTCATGATGAGATGAAATCTTCTTCATAGAAGAATCTTTTTCAGACAAGAAATGTACTCTGAGATAGGAAAAATCTACATAATTTATTTGTGAATTTACTCCACAAACAACTTTCTCGTCCAGGTCTTAGAATCAGCATCCAAGCGAATCAGATAGAGTCCTTTATTCAGGAAATGAATATCAATTTTATCATCGGATGAATTGATAGTCTTAGAAAGTTGCATTCGCCCATTTAAATCGTAGATTCTTAATTCAAATTCTTCCAGATTGCTTTCAACAAAAAGTTCTCCTTTATTGGGATTGGGGAAAAGTTTAATCTGATGGCTTTGATCATTAATTTCCAAACCAACATATGTGCCTCTGTAAATGCTTATTTCAAAGGGACCATTTTTTGAATTCTCACTGTTCAAATCAGTTTTAGCATTGACATCCCATAATAATTCTAAGGTGTCATTAGGGTTTGCTCCCATTATCAGAAATAAGGAATCGACAAGTGTCTCATCTAAAACCATGCTTGTATCATTCAATGATTCAATTTTGAGTATTTCAATTAGCTGGCCTGAAAAATCAACATAAAAACTAAGTTTGTATTCAACATCTGAACTAAAACTATCAAAAGTGCTATCCCATGTGAACACGTTGTTATACAACATACCATTATCGATGACCAGATTAGCATCGTCATTAGGACTTTGAAGATCAAAGTCATTTAAATTTGCTCCGGGGATATTTGGAAACAAAGCAATGAAATTGAGCATGTCGTCGATATAGGCTCTGTTATTATTGGGTGCAATTGCAGAAGGTTTAAACACAAAAGAATGTAAAATCGTATTCCCTGATATTGGATTGAGATTCAACACTTTGATCGGTTGTTGATCTACTCTTAACTGCATCCGTTCATTGTCCAGATCAAAATAAATTTCAATATTGAACCATGCATCATAGGGAAAACTGAAATAAGTGCTATCCAGGCTCATAAAACCCATTCCACCGCTATTAAAATAAAATTGTGACAAATGCGTACTGTCAGAATCGTTTAATTCAAAATAACTTTGATTTCCGGATGGTATATATATACTAAAGCCCACCAATTGCATGCTCGAATCGATATCGTAAAGTGTAAACTCGGGTTCTTCACTCCCCTCAATTTTTAAAGAATGACTGCCACTCAGGCTTTGCTCATCGCTGACTTTGGAATCGATGCCGGCCTGTCCAACTTGTTGAGGATTATTCAAAAACCATTCATCATCATACAGTGCAATGTACCTAGTGGTGTCGTAAAGCTCAAAGTTTCTTGAGATCGTCGGCAAGCGGCGTGCTGTGAGAAAATCAAAATTTTCAATTTGATCCGCGTCAATCTGAACCAGCAGGGTATCTCCCAAAGTTTGTCCATAGACATCAGCCCTGGCAAAGATTCCCCAGGGACCACCGTTTTTATCGCCACAAGCCACCTCGCTCATTAGGCCAGAACACAAAGGGCCCAAAGGCTTATATACGGCTATTTCCCGGTCTATTCCATTGCTACATCCCACAAAATTTGAATCCGATTTTTGTATTCGAAATGATGGCGTGCTAACAGGTACTTTAAACCAAACCGTTTTGTCAATAATCGAAGTAAAACAAGACCCCGTTGGCTCTATTTGTTCTATGGTTGCACCAATGTTATCGTAAACGATATAGTTACTATCGATTTGTAAAAGTTGGGCATTGCAAATGCTGTCATTGCCAGGAGCTTGAATTTGTGGTGGTACATCAAGATAATACGCCAAATATTCAGTGGAATTGGTTTGTGCTAAAAAAGATAATGTCCCAAGTGTGGGTTTTGAATTGGATGGGAAAAGATCATTAGTTATAAACAGCCCCCTACCATCTGAACACAAACCCAAATCATTAAAAATATGATATTGATAATTTAATAAAAGCCCTGCATTTAAGTCGAACCATACTAATGTATTTGAACCAGGATAATTTGAATTCGAAACTGATAATATTAAACACGAATTTGCGAAAGTTGACGTATCAATTTCAATATTATAAATTGTTGAAGGCAATAAATTTCGTGAGATGCTATCAATATAGTTTCCATTTGTGTCCAATAAATAAATAGGGGTGTTCTGATAATTAGGTAATACCCAAAATCCTCCTAGACCGTTAATTGCATTTGGGTCATAAGTTATCCCACCATAAAATGCATCTGGAGTAGGAAAAAAATTTTTAACCGATAAAGTTCCCGAATCAATTCTATATGTTCTGTTGTTGGTGGATACTGAACTCGTATAAATATATGAACCATCCCATGCTAGTCCTGCAGGACCAGTCACCAATTGTGAATTTAAATTAAAGGAGTTTATTAACTTTTTATTTTTGTTAAAAATATAGAATGAATCTGAAATATATGAAATACACCAGTAATCTCTTCCTGTAAAGACACAATCCGAAATTAAATTGGTGTTTGCCGAATCCGATATTTTCCACTGATCTAAAATCTGAAACGGTTGGGTACTTTTTGAATGCTCAGTTTGCTCCGCGTTTTGAGAGAGTGACTCTGTAAGAAGTGCAATAAATACTACCCAAAATAATAAAACTCGCTTTAGCATAAAATGATACAATTCATTAAAGATACGATTTAATAGATTTTCGAAATCCGAAATAATTATTTCAAAGATGGCCTAACAATCGGTTTGCAATTTCAAATATTCATTGTGATTTTATGATCAATAGAGACAAGGCTAATCAGAATTAATAAAATTAAATATTTCACTGTTAGCGCAAAGGATTTATATTCTCGAAATAAGCTCAAATTTTGGAATTGAAAGGCGAAAAATTTCGATTCAGCATTGAGTTTGTTGCTTTTATGGTAAGAAAGACTTCGAAGCTATTCGGGGTCTTTTTTATTTCAATTTTTATCCCGAAACAAAAACTTCAAAAACCTTCTCCTTTCCTCGCTGCTCGAATACAAATTTGCAATGGTCTTGAAATAAGTTTTAAACAATCCCGTTTTTTTGGTTTTTGGATTGTTCTGTGTCTTTGTTCTTTGCGATTTTACTTTTTCAATGGCTTGATCCCTCAGTTTTTCGACATTTTTGAATTTTTCACCTTCGGTCTTGGACATGATGGCGTCTGCCTTCTCAAAACGTTTCTTTGAGCTCTCTTTATATCCGATTTGTTCTTCTAACAGGCCCAGATTGTTTAATGCAATGGCATCTTCGGGATCCAATTCTATACCTTTTTCATAATTTTCAATGGCTTCGAAAACCAAACCGGCTTTGGCCTGTACAAATGCAAGGCTCGAATAGCGATAAGGATTTTTATCATCAAGGTCTAAAGCTTTTTGAAAATCTTCAATGGCATCACCGAATTGCTTAAGGTGTACTTTTGTTACTGCTCGTTCTGATAAAAGCTCAGCATCCGTAGGTAAGAGATTGCATGCCCTGTCCAGATCTTCCAATGACTTCTGATGATCATCCAATTTTCTATGGCTTATTCCTCTTGCATAAAGGGCTTGTACTTCAAATGCGTTGAAGGCGATATATTCGTTGAGCTCTGAGATGGCTTCCTTGTATTTGCCTTCCCTGAAATTTTGAATTCCTGAGTTTAATTTATCGTCCATGGTTCATTAACAAAAATGATTGTAACCAGTTCTTAAATCCAATGAAGAATAAACCTGCCTGCCGGCAGGCAAGCAATAAGCAGTTCGGTTTTAATTAATTACGATCACCTCCGCATGTGCTCCGGTGATTAAAAATTACGAATGACTGAGTTCTGTAATTTCAAATAAAGAGAGTTTAATTAAATCAATATAGCGACAACCGGATAAAGGATTGCAAAAGACTGACCGTAGACAACAAACGAAGAAGAACTGCGGTTCGGGGTCCAAAATCCGATATCAAATCTTAATTATTAATTATTAATTCTTAATTTTTAATTATCAACTCAGCCCTTCAATCTGCCCATCGACCATATCAATATGCAAGGCCTGCGGTTCTTTAGGCAGCCCCGGCATGCGCATAATATCTCCAGCCACGGCCACTATAAATCCCGCTCCTTCATTGATTATCAATTCGCGAATCTCAATTTCAAAATTTCCATCATGTCCCGGATTTTTAGGATCATCGGTAAATGAATATTGGGTCTTCGCTATACAAACAGGAAAATGCTCCAGGCCCAATCTGGCTATCCTCTTGGAATTGAGAAATGCTTTTTTAGAAAGTACAGCTTTTTTTCCGCCATAAACTTTTTGAACAATGGCATTGAGCTTCTCCTGAATAGGCTCCTCATTTTTATAGCTGAATTCAACACCTTTTGATGGATCCTTTTCAATAAGCGCGACAACTTTTTCAGCCAATTCTACAGCTCCTTCGCCACCTTCGACAAAACTGTAATTAATGGCAAGAATATGGCCTTTTTCTTCTGCCCATTTCCGCATATAATTCAATTCCTCATCGCTGTCAAAATAATATTGATTAAAAGAGATGACGACTTTTTGTCCAAGTCTTTTTAGGTTATCAAGATGTTTTTCCAGGTTTCTCAAACCTTTCTTTATGCCTTCAAGATTTGGTTTTTTTATTTCCTTTTCATCCACTTCACCGTGTAATTTCAAGGCTTGTGAAGTCACCACCATCACCGTAGCTTTCGGATAAATGCCTCCCATTCTGCATTTAATATTTAGAAATTTTTCTGCGCCCAAATCAGCACCAAAACCGGCTTCGGTTATAACATAGTCGCTAAGCGACATGGCCATTTTAGTGGCGATCAAAGAATTACATCCATGAGCAATATTGGCAAAAGGGCCTCCGTGAATTATGGCTGGTGTGTTTTCAGTGGTTTGAACAAGATTGGGTTCAAGTGCTTCTTTGAGCAATACAACAATGGCACCGCCTATCTTAAGATCCTTTACTCTAAATGGTTCCCTGTTTGCCGTGTATCCGAGAATTATAGAATCAATTCGCTTTCTGAGGTCATTGTAATCCTTAGAGAGACAAAAAACCGCCATGATTTCTGAAGCCGGTGTAATGTCAAACCCGGTTTCGCTTGCCACACCATTGGTATTGCCACCAAGACCCGAAACTACAAATCGCAATGAACGATCATTTACATCGAGTACTCGTTTCCATACAATCTCTTTTAATTGTTTATCGGTGCCCTGATTTTGAAACTGATAATTATCGAGCAAGGCTGTTATGGTATTGTGGGCTGAAGTAATAGCATGAAAATCTCCGGTAAAATGAAGATTGATTTCTTCCATGGGCAATACCTGGGCATAGCCTCCACCGGCAGCACCGCCTTTCATTCCAAAACAGGGTCCAAGCGATGGCTCTCTTAAAGCCACTATTGATTTTTTTCCGATTTTGTTTAATCCTAAGGTTAATCCGACAGAAGTTGTTGTTTTTCCGATTCCCGCCTTGGTTGGTGTCATGGCAGTCACTAGAATCATATTGGATTGTTTGACTTTATCTTCGTCTATGAGGTCTAGTGGAAGCTTGGCTTTATAATGTCCGAAGGGTTTGACTTTTTCCGAAGGAATTTTTAGTTCAGCAGCTATTTCTGAAATAGGTTTAAGCCTTGCTGAACGTGAAATTTCAATATCCGATTTCATTGCGTATGTTGTTTAGGTTCCCGAAATTATCGGTATATACAAATCAATGGAATTATATGTGAAATTAAAATCGAATGGAAGTAAAATAGCTTTTTGCTTAAAACCTGCTTTTTAATGTTTTAATAATAATGTCAGCATGCTCCCTTGAATTCTCAATAAACCATTTATTGGTTTTTAAGCCTCCACAAACCACTCCTGCTAAAAATACATTTTTCACATTTGTTTCCTGGGTTTTTTCATCGTAAACCGGTGTTTGAAATTCATCTTTATGAAATTCTATTCCCATCGCCTCCATTAAATCAAAATTCGGCTTATAGCCCGTCATGGCCAGCACGAAATCATTTTCTATGGTCAATGCACCTTTCGGAGTATTGACATCCACTTCAAATTCCCGTATCTCAGTTATTTCTGAATTGAAGAAAGCTTTAATGGATCCTTCTTTAATCCGGTTTTCAATATCGGGTTTCACCCAGTATTTTACAGAATCGAGGAGTTCGGCTTCCCTTACCGCCATGGTGACTTCTGCCCCTTTTCTATAAGTTTCCAGCGCCACATCTACTGCAGAATTGGCTGCTCCTACTACAATAATTTTTTGTCCATAATAAGGATGGGGTTCATCGTAATAGTGTTTTACTTTTGGGAGTTCTTCACCGGGCACATGCATTAAATATGGAAAATCGTAAAAACCGGTGGCCAGAATTACAGAACTTGTTAAATAGGAATTACGGGACGTTTTAATTTTAAATTGACCATCTGTTTTGTTGACATTCTCTACTTTTTCATAAAGCCTGAGTTTGAGTTTCCATGAAGAAGCCACCCTTCTGTAATATTCCAGTGCTTCAAATCGATTTGGTTTATTTCCATGTGAAATAAAGGGCACCTCACCAATCTCCAATCTATCAGATGTAGAGAAAAAGGTCATATTCAATGGGTAATTGTAAATAGAATTGACCAGACAGCCCTTATCAATGATCAAATAATTTAAGCCGGCTTTTTCGGCCTCAATACCACAGGCCATTCCGATGGGGCCTGCACCAATTATTATTAGGTCGTAGCTTTTTGTCATGAATCAGAAACGCTTTGAATTGCCAATTGTTAAATTTCAATTGCTAGTATTTGGAATATAGACTTTTACCTTTTTCTGCGTGTTCAAAATTCTGAACGTGAACCTTTAGAAAATTTACAAGCTCCTCTTTCTTCTTTGCTTCCTTCATAATTCTGTGCATATCCAAGGATAGCTTCCCGGGATCAAGGTCATTTTTTTGCATTTTCACAATGCCCAGCATGTTGAATTTATGGTTGATGAGTTCTTCCTGCTCAGAATAAAAACTTTCCTCTTCTT
This sequence comes from Cytophagales bacterium, assembly GCA_965267555.1. Taxonomy (GTDB): domain Bacteria; phylum Bacteroidota; class Bacteroidia; order Cytophagales; family CCMP332; genus CCMP332. The sequence continues at coordinate 789,010 of OZ254083.1, forward strand.
TTTCTCCACTTGTATTGGTATTGCTTAAGTATACCGGATAAAATTCATCTTCAATATGATAGTTCATGGCTTCATCCAGATCGCGAAAATATTTGGCTTTAAAACCCAGCACTTCGAGGAATATTTTAACCGTATGTTCGAAACTTAAAAGGTGGCGATGTTGCTCAAATTTTGGTACCAATAGCTCACCGCTTTGGCAAAGAAACTGAGCTGCAATGCAAATATGAGCTGCTTCATAGCCGGAAATAAAATAGCGTTTGACATTTAAAGGGCAGGGAAGCGGTTTTTGCTGATTATACAAATGTTCATAGCCTTCCAATAGACTTCCATTTGAAAAAAGCACATTTGGGAATCGTGCGCTGCTGATAGGCAATTTATCCTTGTAGGCAGAGAGAATATTTTCCATCAACTTTTTACTTGCACCCATAATGCTCACGGGTTTATTAGCTTTATCGGTCGATACGGAAAAATAATTTTTTGGTGGCTTTTTTATAAGTAATTCCAAAAGCCCAATTTGATTCTGAACATTATTTTCAAGAATGGATAGCGTACTGTTAATATCACTTTCGGTACGCACGTGTTTTAAAGCAGCAAAATTGGCGATATAGTCAAATGCCTTATTTTCCCCATAAAATTTTTTGAAAATGGGACTGCCAAAATCAAGAGATACAAAATCCAATTCTGTGTCGTACCGGTTTTTTGCTCTAATCTGTCTCGAAAGCTTGGTCAATGCGTTTTCATTGCGATCTACTATGCAAATTTTTTGAACCGGATAGCGAAGCAATTCCAAAACATAGTGCGATCCAATGCTGCCAGCCCCGCCGATAACCAAAATCGAGGCATCTTTAAGATTATCGAGTAGCTGATCTTTGTTTTTTTGAAGCTCGCTGATAAAGATACTTCTATCCCTTTCCAGAATTTTACTTATGATTCTTTCTTTCTGTGATTTGAGCATGCTTCAAAAATGCAGAAAGATATTGAAATACATTATATAAAATTAGGACAAGGAATACGCCTTTGTGGCCTTCGCTTTTTATCCGAAAAAGGATTGATAACTGTGATTCCCACCTCATGTGCACCTCTCGGATTTGAAACTGTAAGTGTTGAAACAACAGCATCATAACTATATCTGATGATAAAATGCTTGGTACGCATGCCAAGCATAAAAGACATGGATTCGTTATTTTGAATATTGGGTTGGTATTTTTTAATTGGAATTCCCCGGTACCAAATACCTGATAGCAGTTTGTGATAATGGGCATACAAGCCAAAATCTAATTGATCTGATTTACCCTGAATTTTATAATGTAATGTAGGAGAAATACTTTTTTCATCATTGTTGTGATGAAGGCCATCATGTCTTTCTATATGAATTTTATACCCAGTTATGAAGGAAAGACTCATAGGCAGTTTATTTAGCCCATCATTAATAAAGCTTTGATTGGGTTGACTTAAATGATGCCCGGAAGCACCAAACCAGAAATCTCTATTAAATATTAACGTTCCAAATGAAACATCAGGATAAATTATATTTCCGTTTCCAATATTTTGGGAAGGAGATGTGGTGGATGTAAGCCCATTATCATCGTACTGACTTGGAAATCTTAAAGCAGAATAATCCAAAGATTGAGAAATAATTGCTGCTCTACCACCTGCTCTAGCCGTCCATTTTCTATTAATTTTTAATTCATAAGAATAAAAAGCAGATATGTCTGTCCTGCCCAATCGCCCTGGTCCCTGTACATCTCTCATTATCATTAACCCATATCCCGAATTGTGTTTTGCGCTAAATCCGTCAATAGAAGTGAGGTAAGTATTATAGCGAGCTTCAAGATTCAGCCATTGTCCCCTGTAATGAATGTTGGCTTTTGGCTGATGAAAACCTCCTGCAAACACAGGATTCATGAATAATGAGTTTCCATAAAATTGCGAGAACTGAATATCCTGTGCCTGAATTACCAGACATAGCATACTTATAAGAGGTAGTAGTAATAGCTTTTTCAAAACTTATATTCTTGGGTCGTGTCTGTTATTATACGGATTTGCCTGAATATGTTTCTTTTTTATGAATCTAAACCCTAAAGATATTTCATAAGCATTAAACCCACTTGCTACATCAGAAATCGAGTTTGATGTGATATCATAACTAAAATGTACTCTGTAAACACCATTTCCAATTCCTATTAACCCCACATAGGCATTGTCCAATCTATAAGAAGCACCAACTTTTAGCCAACGTATAGCCATATGATGATCATTATCCTTATTAATTATATAGGAAAGGTTCAATCCCGGATTTAATAATTGATTGTCACCCATTTGGAGATAAAGTACATCAAAACCAATCAAATAATGCTCATGAGCAAGATAGTGCAATCCTAATTCAGACGTGATCATCATTTCTGAAGTAGATTTAACGCCTGATAGATTAACCTCCGGTTGATTTAGATTGAGTCCGGCAGCCTTAATGTGAAAACTGTAATTACTGACTTCCGGATCAACTCTTTCATTGAAATAATATCCAATACCTGCGCCTACAGTGATAAGCCCTATACTTTCTACAAAATCACTTTCATTAGCATTGATATTTTCGTCGTAGCCAATATTTGGATTGTATTGATTTCCCCAGGTTAAACTGCTAATACCGACACTTCTTTGTTCATATGCAGCCTTTAATCCAAATGTCAACTTGCTAACTCTGGACTCGCTTAAATTTAAATTATAAGCCACATTCAGGGATGCTCCAAAAACTCCATAATTATTTGCGCCTGCATTAAAATTATGCACATCAAAGCCTATACCAGCCAAATGCTGATCAGGATCGCCATCTCTTAAAATTGCATGCGAAGCTGAAAACTGTGCAGAACTGAAAGGATCTGTAAGACCTTGCCATTGATTTCTATAAATAAGATAAGCATCTGTACCTTCAAATGATGCTGCATCAACAGGATTATAATATTGCTTAAGATTAAAGAATTGAGAAAAATTTAACTCTTGTGAATAAGTCGGAAGTGTAATTATTCCAATAAGAAAGCCTAATAGTAATATTTTTCGCATCCTAGTAGTTTTCCGCCAATTTGAGTTTAAAACTAAACATTTGAAAATTAAAATACGTAATATAGAATATCTGTTGGCAATTTAATTGTTAAAAAAAGGGGTTAGACTTTGTTTGTAGACTTCATCAATTGAGCTTTCTATATATACGGAATTGAAATTTAAGAAACTACTAATATTATCCATTTTAGCACTTTTTGGATGGCAATCTGGTCATGCTCAATTGGCTGCATGTGATCCGGGGGTGCCCTTTTTCAATGTGGATCTTAGTGGAAATGCAGATTCACTTTGGGTAAGTAATTCTATAAAAAGATCAGACCATTGTTGTGGATCATCCAATCCGGATCGCTGTATAAGTTTTACCCTATTATTAGATAGCAATGCTCAGGGCTTTAAATTTGATGTTTGTAATGGGGCAAAGCCATCAGGAGCATTATTCTACCAGATTGATTGTGGAACAATTTATCAAGTGGGAGATCCAATTTGTTTACCCGGACCCGGCCCATATGATATTACATTCTGTAAACCGGGTTCAAATCTCAATCAATACTGTATTACTTCAATTGCCAAGCCTGAAGCTTCACCTCCTAAAGTTGTAGCTGACGGATGTTCCGCTGAAATTTTCGCTCTTAACTATGTTGAAAGCACAATAACATGGACCTCTGTTCCTTTCAATGCTACTTACAATGGATATTTAGATTGTCTGGCAGGTTGTGATACTGTGCTGGTTCAAATTGATTCTGCTGACTCGCCTCCGGATTCTATTGTATATCAGGTAACGGGTCAACCGGCAGGAGGATGTTCAGGTGATACAGTGTCTCTACCAGTAACAGTGTATTTCGTTGATGAAAAGTTTGTTGAAATTCTTCCAAAAGATCCGGTAATCTGTTTTGGAGGAGTAACTGCCTCTGTAACAGCCAATCCAAATGGTGGTGCACCACCATATGCCTATTTATGGAGCACAGGAGAAACAACACAGAGTATTAATGTTGGTGTTGGTACATATTGGGTTCGAATGACGGATTCCACTGATTGTCCGCCTAAATACGATACCGTCACAGTCACCGCAAACCCATCACCGATCTCGGCGAATGCTGGCCCCGATCTGGTCAGCTGTCAAAATAATCCACCGATACAATTGCAGGGAAGTGTAATTGTAGCTACAGGTGGACAATGGTCAGGAGGAGCCGGTACCTATTCGCCTAATGATACTACTTTGGATGCCACATATACTCCCTCTGCAGGTGAATTGAGCGCCGGTATCGCTACCTTGATCTTAAGTACAACGGGCAATGGAATTTGTCCTGTTTCGACGGATACCATGAATATTACTTATGCCCCTTCACCGGTTGTTGATGCCGGAGGACCCTATACTTCCTGCGCTAACAATGCACAGGTGGTTTTGTCGGGAACAGTTTCAAATGCCGGTGGTGGTAGATGGTTGGGGGGAGCAGGTACTTTTTCTCCGAATGACAGTTCTCTAAATGCTACTTACACGCCAACAGCTGCTGAAATAAGCGCAGGTGTAGTGAATTTAACGCTCACTTCTATACAAAATGGGAATTGTCTACCGGTCGCAGACAATGCCACCATTACAATTGGGCCTGCACCAACTGTAAATGCAGGTACAGATCAAACTGTATGTGCTAATAACAATCAGGTGAGCTTAAACGGAACTGTGACTATTGCATCAGGAGCTACATGGTCGGGCGGGGGAGGATCATTTTCACCCAATGCTAATACACTAAATGCTACATACACTCCATCGGCGGCTGAAATATCTGCTGGGTCAGTTACCCTTACGCTTACTACTACCGGTAATGGAAATTGTCTTCAGGAATCTGATGATATGATCATTACAATAACTCCGGCCCCAGTAGTTGATGCTGGAACAGATCAGGTTGTTTGTGCTAATAATAATCAGGTAAATTTAAATGGAAGCGTAACAATTGCAACTGGTGGTACCTGGACTGGCGGTGCCGGTACATTTACTCCCGATGCCAATACACTGAATGCGAGTTATGTTCCTTCTTCTGGTGAAATCACAACTGGATTTGTCGATCTTGTTTTAACAAGTACAGGAAATGGGAACTGTATACCGGTGACTGACACAATGAGAATTACCATCACTCCTGCACCAACCGTTAATGCCGGCACTGATGGTCTGGTTTGTAGTAATAGTCCCTCTATTTCCTTAAATGGATCAGTTACAGTTGCATCAGGAGGAGTTTGGTCAGGTGGTACAGGAGTTTTCAGTCCTTCCAATACAACACTCAATGCGACATATACGCCAAGTGCTTCTGAGATATCTGCAGGTACAGTGACTTTGATATTAACGACTACGGGTAATGGAACTTGTTTTGCAGAGGATGATAGCCTTACATATGCCATTGACCCTTCTCCAACAGCAAATGCGGGAACAGATCAGGTAGTTTGCGCCAATAATGTAGATGTTACTTTAAATGGAAGCGTTACAGTTGCGAGCGGAGGCACATGGTCTGGAGGAACCGGTACTTTTTCACCTAATGCAAACACTCTGAATGCAACATATACTCCTTCAGCCTCAGAAATCTCTGCTGGAACGGTCACACTTACTTTGACAACAACAGGAAATGGTAATTGTGCTGCCGCTACGGACAATATGGCGATTTCCATCACTCCGGGACCAACAGTAAATGCAGGCCCGGATCAGATAACTTGTTCTACAGCTCCAGATGCAAATTTAGCCGGGTTAGTAACTGTTGCAACAGGTGGTTTATGGTCTGGTGGTACCGGAACATTTACACCTTCAAATACTGATTTGAATGCGGTTTACACTCCTTCTGCAGCTGAAATCACAAATGGAACTGTGGATTTAATACTGACGACAACTGGCAATGGTACTTGTACTCCAGTTAGTGATACAATTAGTATTATAATTGTACCAGGTCCTGTTGCAAATGCTGGTGCAGATCAATTTCAATGTAAAAACAATGTATCAATTGCATTGAACGGAAGTGTTCAAAATGCCGGAGGAGGGCAGTGGATTGCTATTGGTTCGTTTCTGCCAAATAATACAACATTAAATGCCAATTATGTTCCAACCGCAGGTGAGTTGGCAACTAATTTATCGGGATTAATTCTTGAAACAACAGGAAATGGGGTTTGTCCCGCAGATCGTGATACGATGTTAATTATTTTTCAACCTGCTCCAATCGCTAATGCCGGGCCGGATGTAACTGTATGCGAGAATAACAATGTTGCAACAATTAGCGGAACTTCAACAAATGCTACAACACAATCATGGAGTGGCGGAGCCGGAACATTTATACCAAACAACACTTCTCTCAATATAGATTATACACCAACTGCTGCAGAAATTAGTAATGGATTTGTTAACCTTATTTTAACTGTAAACAGGGTTACCTGTAATCCAGTAAGTGATACTATGAGGGTGATCATCACACCTTCGCCAATTGTAAATGCCGGCATAGATCAGACAGTTTGTGCTAATAATGCATCTACAACCCTGAACGGCTCAGTAACAGGAGGAGCTACCGGTGGCATTTGGACAAGCTCAGGTACAGGAACATTTTCACCCTCAAATACAGATTTAAATGCTACTTACAGTCCATCCAATGCAGATACAACTGCAGGTTCGGTAACATTGACATTAACATCTACCGGTAATGGAACATGTAATCCGGTAGCTGATAGTATGGTAATTACAATAACCGATGCTCCAAGTGTAGATGCGGGTGTGCCAATTAGTATTTGTGCCAACAATGCAAGCGCAACCTTGAATGGAAGTGTTTCAATTGCAAGCGGAGGAACTTGGATTGGGGGCTCCGGAACATTTACTCCAAATAGAAATATATTAAACCCGACTTACGTACCAAGTGCTGCAGAAATTACTACTGGTTCAGTCACATTAACTCTTGAATCAACTGGAAATGGAACCTGTCTTCCCGTAAGTGACCAGGTGACTATTACAATTACTCCAGAACCAACAGCTAATGCCGGAATAGATGATACAGTTTGTGCAGATAATCCTTCGGTAGTTTTAAACGGTTCTGTTACTGTTGCATCAGGAGGTCAATGGATTGGTGGAAATGGTGTTTTTAATCCAAATGCAAATACTCTAAATGCTACTTATACTCCAACTGCAACTGAGATTTCAAATGGTACGGTAACACTGACATTAGTAACAACCGGAAATGGAAATTGTAATGCCGTCTCTGATCCAATGACAATTATAGTTACAGAAGCACCTACAGTAAGCGCTGGTTCAGATCAGGATGTCTGCGGAGACTTATCGGCTGTTTCTTTAAATGGCTCTATCCTTAGAGCTGCTGGCGGAACTTGGACAAGTTCAGGAACAGGAACTTTCAGTCCTGATGCAAATACACTAAATGCGAGTTATCAACCAACTTCAGCTGATACAGCATCAGGTTCAGTAACATTGACTTTAACCACAACAGGAAATTTTGGTTGTAATGCAAGGACGGATCAAATGGTCATCAATTTTATTTCAGCACCAACTGTAAATGCAGGTCCTGATACAGTATTTTGTACAAATGAATTACCTATTCAGCTTGATGGTTCCGGGTCAATTTCGAACTGGTCTTCACCTGGTGGTGGAACATTTAGTCCCGGAACAGGAGCACTGGATGCGACATATCAACCAACCGCAGCTGAAATTTCTAATGGAACAGTTACATTAACTCTTACGACAGTGGCAAATGCATTTTGCCCATCCATATCAGATGATGTTACTATTACAATTCCTCCGGGTCCAATCGTAGATGCCGGGAATGACACTACTGTTTGTGGATTTAACAACGAAATTACTCTGTCAGGACAAATTTCTAATGCTTCCGGCGGTACATGGACTACTACTGGAACAGGTACTTTCAATAATGTAAATAATTTGAATGCGATTTATACTTATAGTGTTGCTGATAAAACAAATGGTTCAGTTTCTCTTATTTTAACTTCAACCGGAAGTGGATCCTGTGATGATGTTGTTGATACAATCAATATCACAATTCTTCAGGATATAATTGCAAATGCCGGACCTGATTTAACTGCATGTGCCGATGCAAGTGGTATAGCATTGGCAGGAAGTGTGACAGGTGCAACAGGTGGTATCTGGTCAACTTCAGGGACAGGTTCTTTCACACCTTCAAATACCGATTTAAATGCGTCTTATGTTCCTTCAAACGCTGATACAACAGCCGGTACGGTAACAATTACCTTAGAAACTACAGGAAACGGCGGCTGTCCTTCAGACCAGGATGATGCAATAATAACTTTGACTCCTGCGCCAACAGCTAATGCAGGTACAGATATTACTATTTGTGCAGATGCCGGAACTGTACCGCTTAATGGTAATGTGACAGTTGCAACCGGAGGCCAGTGGTTGACTACCGGTACGGGAACATTTTCTCCAAGTGCGAATACTTTATCTACCAGCTATATTCCATCAGATGCAGATACCGCAGCGGGAACAATTCAGTTGATTCTGGAGACAACCGGTAACGGAACCTGTAACCCTGTAGGAGATACATTATTACTTACCATTCTACCGGTGCCAGTTGTAAATGCTGGCCCTGATCAGTCAGTTTGTGCCGATAATTTAAATGTCAATTTAAATGCAAGTGTTCTTCATGCAGGTGGCGGTCTATGGACAACATCAGGAACAGGTACTTTTACACCGAATAACACTGATCTAAATGCTACGTATAATTTATCAAGTGCAGACTCAAGTGCAGGATTGATAGTATTGACTCTTACTTCTACCGGAAATGGAACTTGTAATCCAGTTCAGGACCAAATGACAATTAATGTAACACCTGCTCCAACTGTTGATGCCGGAAGTGATTTAAATGTTTGCGCCACAAATAATGCAATCTCTCTAAATGGTAACATTACAGTTGCAACAGGAGGTATTTGGAGTACATCCGGTTCAGGATCCTTCAATCCTTCAAACACAGATTTAAATGCAGTATATGTACCAAGTAGTGCCGATACCATTAATGGATCAGTTGTTTTAACTCTTACAAGTACTGGTAATGGAACATGTAATCCTGTCATAGACGCAATAAATGTAACATTTACTCCATCTCCTATTGTTGATGCAGGTGCAGATACGACAATTTGTTCTGATGCGGCTTCATTTCAGTTGTCAGGTACATTTTCAAACGCCGTTGGAATAGTCTGGAGCAGCAACGGTACCGGAACATTTTCTCCAAGTACCACAGATCCAAATGCTCAATATAATCCTTCGGTAGCAGATTCATTGGCCGGAGCGGTAGTATTGACATTAACTTCAACTGGAAATGGATCTTGTCCGGCTGCCATAGACAATAAGAATTTAACTCTTACACCAGGAGTAACTGTTTTTGCCGGTTCTGACTTTACTGTTTGTGCCGATACAGCTGGAATACCTCTTTCAGGTGCAGTTGTAAATGCTACAGGAGGAATATGGGCTACAACTGGTACAGGTACATTTGTCCCTGATAGTGCCACTCTGAATGCAACATATATTCCGTCTGCATTTGACACCGCTGCCGGACAGGTTAGCTTTACTTTAACTTCAACAGGAAACGGAGGATGTTTAGCAAGAAATGATGCTGTTACAGTAAATATTCTTCCGGCTCCGGTCGTATTTGCCGGTGCTGACAGATCAGTTTGTGCAAGTTCAGGAATAATTTCTCTTGCAGGAGATGTTAAAAATGCCGGAGGAGGAGTTTGGTCGACTACAGGGGGAGGCTCTTTTTCACCTTCCAATACAGATTTGAATGCCAATTACTTCATTGATGGGACAGATACACTTAACGGCTCTGTAGACATATTACTAACGAGTACATCAAATGGAATATGTAAAGCTGTCACAGATACCTTTACTGCCACATTTGACTCTACAGTCATAGTTGATGCAGGTCCTGATTCTTCAATCTGTTTTGATGTCGCTGCAATCAATTTAAACGGTGTAATACAGAACGCACCTTCCGGAACCTGGAGTACAAGTGGAACCGGTACATTTAGCCCGAATGCCAATGATTTAAACGCATTGTATATCCCTACTGCTGCTGATAAAAATAATGGCTCGGTTACTCTTACCCTTACAGCCATAAGTACGAGTGCTTGTCCGAATGTGAGTGATGATCTTGTTTTAAGTCTGACACCACCTCCAACTGTCAATGCCGGTTTGGATGATACTTTGTGTAAATCCAGTCCAACTTTGAGTTTGAACAGTTCGGTAACTATAGCCAGCGGTGGTATTTGGAGTACTGCCAGCGGTCAAGGAACATTTAGTCCAAATAACACCACTCTCAATGCAACATTCACTCCTAGCCAGACTCAGGTCAATACAGGATCTGTGATACTGACTTTGACAACGACTGGGAATGGAACATGTAATGCCAGAACAGATCAAATTACACTTACCCTACAAGATCTTCCGCAAGTGAATGCAGGTCCCGATCAAATTGTATGTGCAGATAATCCTTCTATTAATATAAATGGCTCTGTGTCAAACGCAGGCGGAGGAATTTGGACCACAGCAGGTACCGGTACTTTTGTTCAGCCCAGTGATTCATTAACAAATCTATATACATATTCAAATCAGGACCGACTAAATGGCTCAGTAGATTTATTTTTGACGAGTACAAATAATGGGGCATGTCCTTCGGATAGGGATACCGTGAATTTAACGATCACTCCGGCTCCTACAATTACAGCAGTTGCAGCAGATACCTGTACAGATGAAACCGGAGTGGCACTATCTGTTACATTTACAATTTCCTCAGGTATTGTATGGTCGAGTACCGGTTCAGGTACATTCAATCCGAATACTACTTCAACAAATACAACATATATTCCTTCAGCGGGAGATATTACCGCGGGTTCGGTTTCAGTATATGCTACTACTACAGGTAATGGAAATTGTAATGCAGTTGGCGACAGTAGCATAATTTTAAGTATTAATCAATCTCCAACAGTAAATGCCGGAATAGACAAGGTTATATGCGCGGATCAAAATTCTGTGCAGCTTAATGGAAGTATTACAAGTGCCACCAGTGCAATATGGACTTCATCAGGTGGTGGGTCATTTACTCCTAACTCTTCAACTTTGAACGCCCAATACGTTCCAACGGCATTAGACAGAACCAATGGAGGTGTGACATTATATCTCACAACCAATGATCCCGCTATTTGTAATCAAACTGTTGATTCATTAATCCTTACTATTACTCCTGCCCCAACCATTGACGCAGGAAATGACCAGACAGTATGTGCAAACATTGACACTATTAATGCAGTGGCAACAGTAACAATTGCCACAGGCGCATCATGGACAAGCAGCGGCTCGGGAACATTCAGTAATCCCGGAAATCTATCAACTCAATATTTTCCATCTGCTGCCGATAAATCAGCCGGCTCAGTTTATTTGATTTCAACAAGTACAGGAAATGGCTTATGCCAGCCGGTAATTGACAGTTTCCTTTTGTCACTTAGTCCAGCTCCTACGATTGATGCAGGGCCTGATCAATTTTTATGTTCAAATGTTGATAGTACATTCCTGGTACGCTCAATTACTGTGGCCACAGGTGCAGTTTGGTCCAGCAATGGTACAGGAACATTAGTACCTGCAACAAATTCCAATCCGGTTATTTATGCTATTTCAGCGGCAGATAAGGCTGCCGGTACGGTGGAACTTATAGCCACAACTACAGGAAATGGTAGTTGTTTGGCGGAAACAGATACAGTTAATTTATTCTTTGCGCCAGAACCTTTAGCTAATATAATTTTGCCTAATGCTTGTACTGCAGATGACTCAATCGCCCTGATTGCTGATACGACTAATGTATTTTCATTTTACTGGCAAACTAATGGGTCAGGAACTTTTACACCTGACACTACTTTAGAAAATGTGTTTTACATTCGGACTGCTGCTGATTCTGCAGCAGGTACCGCTACCATTTTTCTTACAGGAATAGGCGATACCGCTTGTGCCAATCCGGTAGATACTGTAGTGTTAAACCTTTCTCCTCCTCCTTCTGCCGATGCCGGAACTCCACAAACTGTGTGTGCAGATACATCGGGAGTTCAATTATCTGGAACCATAACGGATGCCACCGGTGGTGTCTGGTCTACTTCCGGTTCGGGAACATTCAACCCAAATAATACCGATTTAAATGCCATATATATTCCATCGCAAGCAGATACTGCTAACGGCTCTGTTAATCTGGTTCTCACATCAACAGGAAATGGAGCATGCCCCGCTTCCACAGATACGGTATTAATTACAATTACACCTGCGCCTACTGTTGATGCCGGGCCTAGTGTTGTATGCTCAAATAACCCTATTACAACAATTAATGGACAAATAACAGTAGCGACCGGAGGAATTTGGTCAACCAGTGGCGATGGAGTATTCGGTAATCCCACAGATTTAAGTACTACATACACGGTAGGTGCGGGAGATATTATTGCGGGTACTGTGGTATTGACCTTGACCAGTACAGGAAATGGTGATTGTAAGACATATTCCGACAGTATTGTACTCAATGTTGCTAATGCACCCGAGGCAAATGCAGGAAATGATACAACCATTTGCGGAGACAGAGTATCGATTCAACTTAATGGAAGTGTGATGAATGCCGGTGGAGGAGCCTGGACGACTTTAGGCTCGGGTACATTTAATGATTCTACTTTATTAAATGCTACTTATACTTTTGATACAGCCGATATTTCAGCTGACTCGGTTATTCTTGTTCTTCAAACCACTGGAAATGGAACATGTCTCCCGGACTTCGATTCCGTTACTATCTATTTTTCACCAATCCCAACAGTGGATGCCGGACCGGGAACAGTTTGTAGCAACAATGCCACATTAAATATTTCCGGTTCGGTGACCGTTGCTACGGGTGGAACATGGACTAATCCGGGAAGTACGGGAACATTTGGAAATGCAAATAATCTGACCACTACTTATACGCCTTCAGCAAATGACATTGCCAACGGATCTGTCTTATTGGTATTGACAACAACCGGCAACGGTGGTTGTAATGCTTATTCAGACTCGGTAGACTTAATTATTACTCCTGGACCTACATCCAATGCAGGTGCCCCACAAACTGTTTGTGCTGACACTGCATTTATTCAATTAAATGGACTTGTGGGAGGAGCAGCAGGAGGTGGGCTTTGGTCTAGTTCCGGAAGTGGTTCATTTGTTCCAAACGACAGTACACTTAATGCTCAATACATTCCGGACTCGGCAGACACTGCTAGTGGCACTGTGGTATTATTATTAACTACAACCAATAATGGAAACTGTCTGGCAGTTGAAGATTCAATTATAGTAACTATAGCACCGGAACCGACATTGTCGGTAAGTGCAGATCAGATAGTATGTGCTGATACATCAGGAATAGGTGTAACAGCAAGTATAGCAAACGCAGGTGGCGTAATATGGACAAGCTCAGGTAGCGGTTCCTTCAGCCCGGGAAATACTTCATTGAACCCAACCTATATACCATCTAATGCAGATACTGCAGCAGGATCGGTGCAGTTAATAGCAAGTTTAACCGGAATTGGCAGTTGTAAGCCAAAATCCGATACGGTTGATATTACCATCACTCCGGCGCCAACACTGAATCCCGGAGGTACACCTTTCTGTTTTGCAAATTCTCTTATCAATCTCAACGCTTCCGTTACTGTAGCAACCGGAATTCAGTGGTCTACTTCAGGAACGGGTTCTTTTGTGCCCAACAATCTGGATCCAAATGCTTCGTATCTGAGGTCCACTGCCGATAGTATAGCGGGTTCGGTTCAGATTTTTGCAACAACGATTGGTAATGGCTCTTGTAAAGCAATCAGTGATAGCATTGTAATTTCATTAATTCCTCCTCCAACTGTGAGTGCGGGTTCGGATATTTCCATTTGCGACGCGCAAACCGTAGTTCCAATAGCTGGCACCTTTGATGATGCAGGTGGAATAATGTGGACAACTTCAGGAAGTGGAACCTTTGATAATCCTACGGACACAGTAACAAATTACAATGTATCACCGGGCGATGTTCTGGATACAGTTATTACATTATATATTACCACTACGGGTAATGGAAGCTGTCTTCCTGCAATTGATAGTCTTGAGCTAACAATTATCAGCCCTTCTCCGGTTGCAAATGCAGGAAATGATTTAACAGTGTGTGCAGATGCTCCTTCTGTTCAGTTGAATGGAACTGTTAGTGGTCTGGCTACAGGTGGTACATGGACCACCTCAGGAGGCGGATTCTTCGCACCAAATGCAAATACATTGAACGCCCAGTATTTCCCTGCACATGCTGATACAGTTGCGGGTGCAATCAACCTTATCTTGCAAACTACAGGCAACGGTATATGTAATCCTGATTTTGACACTCTGATTCTTACTTTCACAGATTTTCCAAGTATCGATGCCGGTCCACCGATAGTGGTTTGTGAAGATGCGCCGGTTGCGACACTCAATGGACAAGACGGGGGCAATGCGGTATTCTGGACAAGCTCCGGTTCGGGTACTTTCAGCGATTCCACATCAGTTACATCAACTTATTCTGCTACTGCACTTGATATTCAGGATTCCATCGTAACACTTACTTTATCCACCACCGGAGCGGGAGGATGTGCAGTTGTGACTGACCAAACACAAATTACTTTTTCTCCGGCACCAACTGTTGATGCGGGTTTCCCGCTTACCATTTGCGCAGATGAGCAGACGGTTAATTTACAGGGAACAATTACAGATGCCGGCGGTGCTACCTGGACTACTTCAGGAAGCGGAACTTTTGGAAATGATACAGTTCTCAATACAACTTATGCACCATCCAATGCCGATACAACTGCTGGCTCTGTATTTTTGATATTAACTTCAACAAATCAAAATCCCGGCTGCGGAGCAAGGTCTGATAGTATTCTTTTGACCATAAACGATGGAGTTACAATTAATGCCGGAGCAGACCAATTGGTATGCAGAAATGCACAAAGTGTTGCATTAAGTGGTACGGTGACTACCGCTACAGGTGGAATATGGACTACCAATGGTGGAGGTGTTTTTGCACCAAGTGCTAGCGGATTGAGCACATCTTATTTCTTTACTGCCGGTGACAGATTGAATCTGGATACCGTGGAATTTTATTTCACTTCAACTGGCAATGGTAGTTGCCTTGCGAGATCTGATACCACTATAGCGATTTTTGTTCCAAATCCAATTGCGAATGCCGGCCCAAATGTTACAGTTTGTGCTGACAATCCAAATGTAAGTCTTAGTGGATCAGTCTCAGTTACAGGTAAAGGGCTTTGGACTAGCTCAGGATCTGGAATATTCTTACCAAATGATTCAGCCTTAAATGTTACATATCAACCTTCAGCAACTGATATTACTAATGGAGGTGTAAATATTCAATTGACAAGTCGCGACAATGGGGATTGTAACCCAGCTACTGATTTCATGACGATAACTATACTTCCTCCTCCAACAATTAATGCAGGCGGTGATCAATTGTTATGTTTTTCAGAATCCTCTGTAATATTGAACGGAACAATTAATAATATTAATCGAATTTTCTGGACAACAGATGGAGACGGATTCTTTGTGGATTCTACAGTTTTAAATCCGTTGTATGTTTTTGGTGCTAACGATAAATTAAATGGTACAGTTACATTAATCATATTCTCTAATGATACCACACAGTGTAATCAGGTTAGTGATACGGCTATTGTAACATTCCGCCCTGAAGTTTTGGTAAATGCCGGGCCTGATATTACAGTTTGTGCAGATGTCAATTTCATTGATCTTAACGGTTCATTTTCAGGAGCTGCCAGTGCCACCTGGAGCACCACAGGTCTTGGAAATTTTGCACCAAATCCGAATGATACGATTGCCAGTTATTTCTTCGATTCTGTAGATTATACTACCGGTCAAATTGGAATTACGCTTACAACAGATGCCAGTGTTTGCCCTGCTGTTTCTGATGGATTAAATGTATTTATAACTCCTGCACCAACAGTAGACGTAGGTGTAGATCAGGATGTTTGTGCAAGTGAAGATTCAGTATTGTTAAATGCAACAATAACAGTTGCTTCAGGGGTAAACTGGACTAGCTCCGGTACAGGTATATTCAACCCAAGTAGTATGACATTGAATGCTGTATATGAACCAAGTGCAGCGGATGTAACGGCCGGAACAGTAGCTATTACCGCTACAACAACAGGAAATGGTACTTGTAATGCTGTTAACGATCAATTGATTTTAACATTCCGCCCGGACCCTGTTGCTAATGCAGGGCCAGATCAATTGGTGTGTGCTGATAATATAGGTATTCCACTGAATGGAAGTATACTTAATGCCAATGGAGGAATATGGTCAACTACAGGTACAGGAACATTTACTCCTGATCCCACGAGTTTAACAGCTTCATATGTGCCTTCTTCAACAGATACAATTGCCGGTAATGTTACTCTGACGTTATTATCAACCGGAAATTTTGGATGCCCACCGTCGAGCGATGATATTGATATTTCAATTCAGCCTATTCCAATTGTAACAACCGGAAATGTTGACGCGTGTGCCGATCAAACAGGAATTTTATTAAATGGTAATGTCACAAATTCTCCGGGAGGAATTTGGACCACAACAGGAACCGGAATATTCGCTCCAAATTCTTCGGCATTAAGTCCGTTGTATGTACCATCGGCAGCTGATTTTACTGCAGGAGTAGTGACATTGACGCTTAGCAGTTCCGGTTCTGGAGTTTGTACCGAAAGAAGTGATGAGGCAACTGTAATCATTACACCTTTACCTACGGCTGATGCAGGACTTGATCAAATCATTTGTAGAAATACAACAACTACACTTGTGCCATTGATTGAACCATCTAACTCTTATGAGTGGTTTACGCTAGATAATATCTTGATTGGTTCATTAGGTCTGCAAAATGTATTTGTAAGTTCAGATACTTCATTTATTCTTCGGGTTGAAGATATAAATGGCTGCGAATCATTTGATACAGTGGATGTTTCTGTAATTGATCCTCCTCAATTAAATCTTGAAGAGCAATTTTGTTTCAGTGCGGGATTAACAATTAACTCAAACGCAGTTGCTTATCCGGGTTTTGGTACCTATCAATGGTTTAGAGAAGATAGCCTTTTAGATGGCCAGACAAATGATTCCGTGCAAATAAACCAAGATGGAACCTTTATTCTGCAATACAATTTTGAAGGCTGTAATGTTAGTGATTCTACTGAAGTAACTCCTCTTCCTTTCCTTAACGGACCTGATGTATATGTTTGTGAATTTGATTCGGCAGAAATAGTTACGAATTATTATTCACTGGCATCATATCAATGGTTTGTTGAAGGTTTGCTAATTGGACAAGACACCAACGTTACCGATGGCTTTGCCGATGATAGTGTGACTTTTCAGGTTAGAGTAACTGACAGCCTCGGTTGTGTAAATAGGGATACAATTTTACTTGTTCCAGTTCCTCCACCAATTATTACTCTTGAAGATAATCCTGCTTGTGTTGGAGATGTTGTTACCTTAAATGCAAGACCAATAAATATCATTGATACTCTTAAATCGACCTATCAATGGTTTAAAAATGGTGTAATACTTCCTGAAGATACTTTTGAAACATTGACTGTAATGGAAGAAGGACTGTATAGTGTTACTTATGCATTGGGAAGTTGTACAACTGACGGTGAGTCTGAAGTAACACTTAATTTGCCGCCTGTTCCGGATAATGTGGCTTCGGTAGAATACTGTAGTGAAATTGATCCTACATTTACTCTAGACGCTGGGCCGGGAGAAAGATATTATTGGTTTGACACCGATGATACCACTCAGAC
This sequence comes from Cytophagales bacterium, assembly GCA_965267555.1. Classification (GTDB taxonomy): domain Bacteria; phylum Bacteroidota; class Bacteroidia; order Cytophagales; family CCMP332; genus CCMP332. Next base: position 806,938 of record OZ254083.1, read on the forward strand.
TACTGAGATTGATGGTTTCGGTTACTATGCATTCTTTATTTACAATGAGTTTGATTGCTTCGTAGAGGACAGCATTCTTGCGACAGAGAACTGCCCGCCTCAAGTATTTATTCCCAATGCCTTTTCACCTAATGGTGATGGAATCGATGATTTGTTTAGATTATTCGGAAGAAACTTCAAGAATCTAAAATTCAGGATATACAACAGATGGGGTGAAGTAATATTCTTTGCAGATGATAAAGACGATCCTTGGGATGGTAATTATCGTGGAGAGGAAATGCCGATTGGAGTATATCCATGGACAGCAGAATATGAAGGAACTTTCCCGGGACAAGAAGGGCCATTTAAATTACAGGGCAGTGTCACTCTGATAAGATAATCTATTAAATTTGTCCTTGATGAGAAGACTATTTTTCCTATTCATATCTTTTTTTATTGTCATCCAGCTATTCGGACAAGGTAGCAATCTGATTACTACCGGTAATAATATTCAAACATGTAATGGTGACACTACTGTATTAAAAGCAGTCACAGGTGCCATATACACTAATTATCGATGGGAAAACACCTTTAACCCTGGTGTAACATTAAGCACAGATGACTCTTTGGTTTTAACCTCAATTAGTCAGTTTGGAGAGTTTTATGCTCTGCTTGTTGATTCAAACGGAATAACAGTCGATGACACAATTTTTGCTATTGAATTCCAAAAACCAGCTGTAAATCTTGGTCAGGATACTATAATTTGTAGTGGAGATACAATTACTCTTCAAAATTTAGTTGCAAACCCTGCCGGTGCTACTTTCAATTGGAATACCGGTGCAACCAGTGCGACAATCCAGGTCAGCAACCAGGGGATTTATAGACTTAGAGTCAATGCGGCTTTTCCTAACCCCTGTTTCGGAATAGATACTGTGCTTGTTAACAATAGCCCGGCTTTAAAGCTTCAAGATCAAGGAGAATTTAATGTTTGTCAGGGAGAGAGTTTAGCAATATCGGCTATTTTGGATTCCGGGGGAATTTCTCCTTATGTATTTCAATGGTCTCCGCCTGCTTTGTTTTCAAATCCAAATGCACAAAACACAAATTTAAATACCAATACAAGCACGACGATTTCTGTTTCTGTTACCGATAGGAATGGAATTGGGTGTACAGATTCAATATCTTTTCCTGTCAATGTTCGGCCAAATGTTCAGGCAAATCCGGCATTTTCAGATAGTACTATTTGTTCAGATGATAGCATAAACCTACTTGTGAATCCAAGTTCTGGTACGCCGGGAGGTGGTGGTTATGTATTTAACTGGATTGGTACGAATATTACAAATACGACTTCCAGCTCTCCTTTGGTTTTTCCAACTCAAACATCAAGTTATATTGGAATTGTAAGCGACTTTTTCAATTGTGATGATACGGCCATTGTAAATATTGCAATAGACTCTTTTGGAATTAATATTGCAAATGGCGATTCAGCATTTATTTGTTCCGGGCAGGCAGTGCAGATATCCATGAATGTTAGAGGTGGAAATGGAAATGAAACTTTTCAATGGTCGCCTGATAACGGAACTGTTTCTAATATCAATATTGCAGAACCAACAATTTCCGGTCAGGGTACTTATTCGGTATTAGCATCATCTTCAAATGGATGTATTGATAGCGATGACGTAGTAATTGGTGTTGCCGGATTACCTCTGTTTAGTTTTGATGCGCTTAGTACAGAATTTTGTCCTTCAGAAAACGTAACAATCAGTGGACAAGGAAGTGGAGGTTCCGGAAGCGATTTCAAATACATTTATAGAAATGGGCCTACACTGTTAAATACCGACTCTTCACAGCAATATAATGCAGTAGCTTCCAGTTTTGGAACAGGTACAACGATAACAATATTTGGCAGTGTGATTGATGGGAATGCATGTACATCCGAATTAGATACATTAACATTTGATGTTGTGGATGTTCCGACTACTATACTTAGCGGTGATTCTGTTGCCTATGTAAATCTGACCGCAAATTTTACACTTTCAGGTTCGGAAACCGCAGATAGTATTTTTTGGGATTTTGGAAATGGAGAAACTCAATCCGGAGGAGTAACTCAAGTAGTAACTTATGATATTGAAGGTAACTTTCTAATAAGGACAGAAGTGTTTTTTGGGACTTGTCTGGAAACAAATAATTTGAATGTAACTGTAAATCCTGAGCTAACTGAAAACGTTATTTATATTCCCAGTGCATTTTCACCAAATGCCAATAATCTGGAAAATCAATCTTTAAAAGTATATGGTGAGAACATTGTAGAAGAAGACTTTAGTTTCCAGGTCTATTCTGCCTGGGGCGATCTGATATTTGAATCACAAGATCTTACAATGATAAGAAACACAGGATGGATACCGGCAGCACTTTCAGGTACTGTTCTGGTGGTTAATTGTACCGGAAAATTCATTGATGGGGAAGAATTTGCTGTTCAGCAGACTGTAAATTTTATTCAGTAAAACTTACAATTCCAAATAATTTTGGCCCAGTACCTTTTTAGCATTCTTAAGGTGAATTCTATCTCTAAAGAGTTTCTTCGGTAAGAACACTGTTTTATCATAGTAACCTTCAAATAGTGAATTCAAACCGTCTTTGTGAAGCTGTAGATTGAATTGTTCAAAATTTTGCATGGAAAACTCATCCGAAATAAAAGGACAAAACATACGAATTCTACTAATTCCGTGTGTATCGCAAAGGGATTGAATTTTTTTTAGATATGAAATGGAAATTTTGGATAGATAAGCTTCTTCTAGCTTAATTTTTTGAACGTTATATTTTGGAGACCAGCGACTTTTTCTGATAAGAGGAATTTTTACAGCAAAGTAAAAGGGGATTTTTTCAATTTGATTAAATACATATTCGGTAAAATGCGGGTAGTTATAGTCAAAATAAAAAGGCTTTAGAAAATAATTAAAAGTAAATATTTGATTTAAATCGTTTTTAAAAGAATTTGGTCTAAAAACCATTATTACTTCAAGGTCAGAAGTATGGCTGTTATTCTCGAGGAAATTTTTAAGTAGAATATAATGACCAACTAGGGAAATGGCTTGATTGCATGCCAGTGAGTAAATTCGACCATTATATTCATAACAACTATAGGCTTGCATGGCAATACTGTCGCCAATTAGTAGTTTTTTAACTTTATCATTTTTCTTTTTTGACTTATTTAAAGCGTGATATATTTCCGATCCGTGCAGATTTTTATAATCCGCTTCGTACCATTTTAAATAAAAGTAGATCGGACTTAGTAAAAAAAAAATAAGGGATATCGAAATAAATCGAATTATAAAACGCTTCATAAGTGATTAGAACTGAAAATAAATAAACTCTTGCTGGTTATCAGCATAATAAGCTATAAATAGTGCTAAAACGCAATAAAAAGTCCATCTCAAAAAACGAGGAGCCATAATTTGCCCAATGTTCTCAATGGCGAAATGGTCTTTTCTTCCAAACCATTCTATTACAATAAAGACAATAAGCGTGTATAATAATGGTGAATACATTTCCCAGAAACCAAAATTAAATATCTGAAATGGCCTTTTTTGAAAACCGTAAAACATCTTATCGAGGTAGTGAAAGGCATGTGAAATGTTTTCAGCCCTGAAAAATATCCAGGCAAAACATGTGATTAAAAATGTTCCAGCCATATTCAACAGTTCTTTTATACCTGGGAATAAAGAATCGTGTGCAACTATTTCCAGGTGTGATCGGTTTTTTTGAAAAAGTAAAAGTGGTAGAAAATAAATAGCATTGAGAGCTCCCCAGACAATAAATGTCCAATTGGCTCCATGCCAGAATCCACTGACAATAAAGATTATCATTACATTTCTGACTTTCAAATATGCTGAACCCCGACTACCTCCCAGGGGTATATACAAATAGTCTCTGAACCATGTAGATAGAGAAATGTGCCACCTTCGCCAAAATTCAGAATATCCCTTGAGAAATAAGGGAAAGCAAAGTTTCTCATGAGTTTGAATCCAAAAAGTCTTGAAGTACCAATGGCAATATCTGAGTAGCCAGAAAAATCACCATAGATCTGAAAAGCAAAAAAAACAGAGCCCATCAAAAGTCTGTATCCATTCCAGTCATCTGTATTATTGAACACCTGATTAACGAAAATTGCACAATTATCTGCGATAACCACTTTTTTAAAAAGGCCCCAGAGAATCTGACGCATTCCATCAACTGCCTGGTAATAATCAAAATTTCGTTTTTCAAAAAACTGTGGCAAAAGATGACTCGCTCTCTCAATAGGTCCAGCGACGAGCTGAGGGAAAAAACTCACAAATGCGAAAAATGCAATCGGATCTTTTGTCGCTTTCATATTCCCCTTGTATACATCAATTGAATAACTGAGGGTTTGAAATGTATAAAATGAAATTCCTACAGGAAGAATAATATTTAATCTCGAGGGATCGCTATGATAGCCCAGAAAAGTAAATGCCTGGGCAAAATTTTCGGAAAAGAAGTTATAATATTTAAAAAAACCCAGGAAACCGAGATTAACCAATATGCTTGTCAGTAGAAGTATTTTGCGATTTGATTTGACATCGCTTTTATCCAGCCCAAGTCCTACAAGATAATCCACAGCGGAACTAAAAATAATTAAGCCGAGAAATCGCCAGTCCCACCATCCGTAAAAAATATAACTCGCTATCACCAGAAATATGTTTTGAAGTTTTAAGTTTCTATTGGTGATAAACCAGTAAACTATAAAAACGACGGGTAAGTAAATGCAGAATTCTATCGAGTTAAATAGCAATTCTCAACAGTTTATGTGTACAAGCAATTTGCAGCAATATTAAATTATATTTAGTGAAATATCATAAATCAACTAAGGCCTTAATTTTTAAATCAATTCCTTCGCTATTTTCGCCAAATGAATTACCTATCGGTTGATAGCATATCCAAAAGTCTGGGAGAACGAATTCTTTTTCAAAATGTGAGCTTTGGACTAAGTAAGGGGGATAAAATGGCCCTGGTAGCGCCAAATGGAACAGGGAAATCAACTTTGCTCAAAATCCTGGCCGGAAAAGACAATCCGGATAAGGGTGAGATTGCTTATCGGCAGAATTTACGGGTCTCCTTTTTGGATCAGAATCCCGAATTTCACACTCAATTAAAACTGTCAGAATTTATCAAATCAGCTCATTCAGATACGCTTAAATTAATTAGCGATTATCATAAGTCAGCGGAGCAACAAGCTCAAAACCCTGATGCTGAGGATCAGAGGAGCTTTGAAGAGCTTTCACAGCGGATGGAAGAAAAAAATGCATGGGACTACGACAGGCGATTAAAATCATTGATCCATTTTTTTGGTTTGGATAACCTGGATATGAGGATTTCTGAATTATCGGGTGGGCAAAAAAAAAGATTGGCATTGGCTATGTTATTGCTCGACAATCCCGATCTGATCGTATTGGATGAACCGACCAACCATTTAGACATAGAGATGATAGAGTGGCTGGAAGAGTATTTGGCAGCATCACATATCACTTTGCTAATGGTGACACATGATCGGTATTTTCTTGACAGAATTTGCAATCAGATCCTGGAACTCGAAGATCAAAAGGCATACCTTCACAAAGGCAATTATTCGTATTTCCTTGAGAAAAAAGCTTCGCGGGAAGAAGCGCAGGCCGCTGAAGTGGCCAAAGCCAAACAGCTGATGAAAAAGGAATTGGATTGGATACGCAGAATGCCAAAAGCCCGTGGAACCAAAGCAAAATATCGAATCGATGCATTTGAAGCGACAAAGAATAAGGCCAAATCCGGAAAGAAGGAAGTCGATTTCAAGCTGGAAGCTAAAATGCAAAGATTGGGAGGCAAAATTCTTGAATTGAAAAAAGTGCGGAAATCATTCGACGATCTAAAATTATTAGAGGATTTCAGTTATACATTCAAAAAAGGTGAGCGCATAGGCGTAGTGGGGCCGAATGGAGTAGGGAAAAGTACTTTTCTCAATCTAGTCGCCGGTAAACTGCAGGCTGAATCGGGCAAAATCATTCCAGGACAAACGCTGAGCATAGGCTATTATACACAAAGCGGCATCCGTTTCAAGGAAGAAGAAAAGATGATTGATATCATCACCAAAATTGCAGAAGTCATAGAAATGGCAAATGGAAGTAAAGTAAGCGCTTCACAATTCTTGAATATGTTCCATTTCCCACCAAAACAACAACAGACTCCGGTAAGCAAATTAAGCGGAGGAGAAAAACGCCGTTTGTATTTGTTGACTGTGCTTATAAAAAATCCAAATTTTCTGATTCTCGATGAGCCAACTAATGATCTGGACATATTAACATTGAATCGACTTGAAGAATTTCTGCTCAATTTCAAAGGCTGTTTACTGATGGTTTCTCATGACCGGTACTTTATGGATAAATTGGCCGATCATTTATTTGTATTTGAAGGAGAAGGCAAAGTCAGAGATTTTAATGGTACCTATAGCGATTACCGGCAAGATTTGCTTGTCAGAAAGGAAAAGGAAGAAAAAGCAAAGGCAGAGAATAAAGTAAAAAATACCGGAGCTAAAGTTAAGGATTCAGAGAAATCAAAAAAGAAACGCAGTTATAAAGAGCAGATAGAATTTGAAGCTTTGGAGAAGGAAATTGAAATTCTAGAAAAAGAAAAAGCAGACCTGGAAGCCAGGTTGTCTTCAGGAATAGAGGATTACGAAAAGATCACTAAAATATCCGAGCGCATCTCCGAAATCATTGATATGCTGGATGAAAAAATGCTGCGCTGGCTGGAATTGGATGACTTGGGTTGAATTAGAAGTGAAACACTAAAGGAACCCGTCACTCCACGATCACGATTCTTATTGAGATTCTTGGAGTCTCCTTTGCATAATTTGAGATTCCAAGAACCCATGAAGAACCTTCGGTCTTCAGGGCAAGCAAGTCTTGGAATGACGGAATCGGTTTTGGCTTTATTGTAGCAGAGCAACGATACTCTCACAAAAGAACCCGTCACTCCACGATCACGATTCTTATCGGGATTCTTGGAGTCTCTCTTTTATTGTTAATTATTCCATTCCCACAATATCATTAAAAAGGTCTCGCCATTTTGGATTGATTTTGTTGATCAGATTTACTTTCCATTGCCGAGAATACCCCTTAATTGTTTTTTCTCTTCGAATTGCACCTTCAATCGAATCGATAATTTCAAAATAAACAAGCTTTGAGCATTTATACTTTGTTGTAAACTTCCCACCTTGTCCATGTTTATGTTGCCAGATTCTGGAATATAGAGAAGAGGTCATGCCGGTATAGAGTGTAGAATTTGTTTGATTTGTTACAATGTAAACGTATCCTCCATAGACTTTCATGATTTGAAGATTGTAAATAAAGACTTTTTATACCCAGTTGATTATTGAAGAGGACATCCGAATATGTTAAGACAGTTCAATTCAATGTGAGAAAAAAAAGAAAATTTATAATCTGAATCTTTGAGATTAGTTAATATTTCGTCATTCCAAGATACCTGAAAGGTATCTTGGAATGACGAAATGGTTTTGGTATTTGTCTTTTAATTTTAATGCATTGCAACAAAAGAATCCGTCACTCCACGATCACAATTCTTATCGGGATTCTTGGAGTCTCTGTATGTTTTGTAGTCTTCAGCTAAGAAGACGAGATTCCAAGAACCCATGAAGAACCTTCGGTCTTCAGGGCAAGCAAGTCTTGGAATGATGGATTCGGTTTTAGTTTCATCATAAAAATCCTTGCATTTGAACCCGAAATGGAGTTTTTTGTAAAAAAGTGGGGAAAAGTGGTAAAAAGTGGTTGTAAAAACCATATTTATATCTATTTTTGTCATAATGACATTGGACTAAATGTCCATATGCCTGATTACCAAGCACTATGGTTTATTTTGCAAGTGAATATGAAGTAAAGATCGATGCCAAAGGCAGAGTGGTTCTTCCCGCAAAGGTGAAAGCCAATCTTCCTCAGGAATCCGGCACTAACATTGTGCTGTCGCGCGGTTTTGAACCTTGCCTGGTACTTCGTCCTCAATCTGAATTCTTTAAAATACTCGAAAAACTACAGGGGCTAAATCAATTTGATGCAGCCAACAGAAACTTTCAAAGGAAAATGCTCAGCGGTTCTACCGATATGGAATTGGACTCTAACGGGCGCTTCCTTATTCCAAAAACCATGATGGCCTATGCTCAGCTTGAAAAACAAGCAATAATCGTCGGCATGGGCGACCGCGTGGAAATATGGAATCCTAAAGTATACGATCGATTCCTCAACGACGACCCCGAGGAATTTGCCAGAATGGCACAGGAAATATTTGCCGAAGATCCCGATAAAAACTCTGAAAGTCTGAAATAATGGAATATCATCAGCCAGTCATGCTCCGTGAATGTGTCGAAGGACTGCAGTGCGGCAGCGGCGGCACCTTTGTAGATGTAACTTTTGGTGGCGGTGGTCACAGTAAAGCCATTCTTGAAGAAATGGAAGGCGGCCAGCTCTATGCTTTCGACCAGGATTCAGATGCCAAAAAAAATGCGGCCGATATAAATGACCCTCGATTCACTTTCGTCGATGCCAATTTTCAGCATCTTAAAAAATACCTGCGACTTTATAAAATTGAAGAAGTTGATGGCATACTTGCTGACCTCGGCGTATCCAGCCATCAGTTTGATGTGGCAGACAGGGGTTTTTCCTTTCGCTTTCCGGAAGCTGAACTCGATATGCGAATGGATGCAAAAACCGGTAAATCAGCTGCTGAAATTCTCAATCAATATGAACTTAATGATTTAAGAAGAATCCTGAGAGAATATGGTGAACTCAAGAATGCCCACAGAATTGCTAAAGCCATTGTGGATGCCCGTGTTGAAAATGAAATTAAAACGGTGTCGGACCTCCTGTCAGTTATCGATCCGATTTGTCCGATAAAAAAACAAAATAAGTATCGCGCCCAGGTATTTCAGGCTTTGCGAATGGAAGTAAACTCGGAAATCGAAAGCCTTAAAGACCTCTTGCTGCAATCCGAAGATGTGTTGGCTTCCGGTGGACGCATGGTTGTAATGTCCTATCACTCATTGGAAGATCGCCTGGTAAAGAATTTTTTCAGAAAAGGAAAATTTGAAGGTGAGGAAGAGAAAGACCTATACGGAAATGTATTAAAGCCCATGGATGAGGTTAACAGAAGACCCATTATTCCGGCTGAAAAAGAAATAGAAATGAATCCCAGGGCGCGAAGCGCAAAACTGAGAATCGCTAAAAAAAGATAATTATGGCTACGAACACGTTCAAAAATTCAAGTCGTACAAATTCAATCAGCATTTTTCAGGTTCTTGAAAAATGGATAGGTAGAGAGTCATTTATCAGCAATGGCATTACAGTCAATGTTGTTCCAATTGCCGCATTTATGATCGGCATGGGTCTTTTCTACATAGGTATCACCCATAGCGCCGAGCGTATGATCCGCGAATACGATCATTTGAAGCAGGAGGTGGATGATCTGAGAACCGATTATACCACTCTCAAAGCCGATTATATGTATAGCAGCAAACAGTCGGAAGTGGCGCGTCGGGTCAAAAAACTGGGTCTAAAAGAAAGTCAACAACCCCCATTTAAAATTCAGCTTGATAAGGAGTGAATATTAAAAAATCCATATTGCTAAGAGCTCGTGTTGCCTTTATTATGGTAGCACTTTTTGCATTTGCAATCATGTTTAGGATTCTGCATATACAGATCAAGGACGGACAAAAATGGAAAAAGATCTCTGCCAAGAATGCAGTGCAGTACAAAACCATAAAAGCTACCAGAGGAAATATTTATTCAGATAATGGCAGCCTTTTGGCCACATCCTTGCCTTTTTATAAAGTCGCCATTGATCCTACGGTAATAGATGTCGAAATCTTCGATCAAAAAATAGACTCTCTTTCGATCTTACTGGCACAATACTTCAAAGGCGGAACAGCACATGACTATAAAAAGAGAATAACTAATGCGCGCTTAAAAAACCGCCAATATCTCTTGCTGAGTAGAAAACTGATCAATTATCAGGATAAAAAAATGATGTCGAAATGGCCCGTTTTCCGAAATGGAAGACTCAAAGGAGGGGCGATATTCCAAAAAGTAGATCAGCGCTTTAAACCCTTTGACTATTTGGGTGAAAGAACCATCGGATACATTAATGAGAACAATAAAGGAGCAGGTCTGGAATACAGTTTTAACAAATTACTAGCCGGTCAAAACGGTGAAGCACTTTTCAGAAAAATGTCGGGAGGGAGTTGGAAACCTGTTTTTGATGGCAATGATATTAAAGTAAAACACGGACTGGATATCAAAACAACCATTGACATCAATATTCAGGATGTGGCAGAAGCCAGTTTGATGTACCATTTGGAACAACACGGAGCCGATAAAGGATGTGTCATTCTAATGGAAGTAAAAACAGGGGAAATCAAGGCCATGGCCAATCTTCAAAAACTTAAAAGTGGCCGCTATGCTGAAACCTATAATTTTGCCGTGGGCAACCAGGGTTTGACCGAACCGGGCTCCACCATTAAGCTGGCCTCCATGATGGCACTCCTGGAAGAAGGCGCATTATCAATTAGCGATAGTATTGAAACAGGTGATGGCGTTTATTCATTTTTCGACAATGCCAAACCAATGACCGATGCTAAAGATGGCGGATATGGAAAACTGACCGTTAGAGAAGCATTTGAGAAATCATCAAACATCGGTATTTCAAGATTGGTCTATGATCACTTTATGAATGATCCCCAGCGCTTTATTGATTATCTCCATCAGTTTGGATTATCCAAACCACTTGGATTTCAAATCATAGGTGAGGGTGTGCCACGAATAAAAACGCCCGAGGATCAAAGCTGGTCTGGAATTTCACTACCATGGATGTCAATTGGTTATGAACTGGAACTGGCACCGATTCACACACTTGCTTTTTACAATGCCGTAGCAAACGATGGCAAATTGATCCAGCCAATAATTGTTAAGCAGGCCCTTAGGGCTGACCGGGTCATTGAAAACTATTCTTCTAAGACCATCCGAATGAAAATTTGCTCGGATGAAACATTAAAAAAATTGCGCATTCTCCTTGAGGGTGTAGTCGAAAATGGTACAGCAAAAAATATCAAACACGCGGATTATAAGATCGCCGGAAAAACAGGTACTGCACAAAAATTAAAGAATGGAAAATACGTCAAGCAGTATTACACATCTTTCGCCGGGTACTTCCCCGCAGAAAATCCGAAGTACAGCTGTATTGTCGTCATTGATAATCCAAAGGGATTTAGAAGGTATGCAACTGATGTAGCTGCTCCAGTATTTAAAGAAATCGCCGATAAGATCTATTCCCTCGATATTCAGATGCATGAGGAAATGGAAGAGGAGAACAATTTAACGCCCGGATATTTCCCGGTAATTCAGGCCGGCTACCAACCCGATTTGCAATACCTGCTCAATAGATTGGGGGTTTCAAATCACGGATCTACAGATCAGGAATGGGTGCAGGCAAAAGCCGTTCAAAACTCCATTAAATGGAAAGAAAGAAAATTAATTGAAGGACTCGTTCCCGATGTATATGGAATGACCCTTCGCGATGCCATTTATCTTTTAGAAAACCGCGGCATGCGTGTTCGATTTGAAGGAAAAGGCAGAGTTAAAAGCCAAAGTATAAAAGCCGGAAAAAAAGCAATTGATGGCAGTGTAATTGAATTGAAACTAGGTTGAAAGCGACGTTAAAAGACATATTGTACAAAGTTTCTCTGGTTGGAATATCCGGTGATACTTCAATTGGGATCAACGGCCTGACACTGGATTCGAGAATGGTTAAAAAAGGCTTTCTTTTTGCAGCTCTAAAAGGATCTCAAGCTGATGGGCACGATTATATCCAAAAGGCAATCGCCAATGGCGCTGCTGCAATTCTTTGCGAGGATATGCCTGAAAAACTTTTGGAAAATACCACCTATATCCAGGTCAATTCAGCCTCGAAAGCCCTGGCCATTGTTGCTTCAAATTATTTCGGCAATCCTTCTTCAAAACTAAAATTGGTTGCCATTACCGGTACTAATGGCAAAACCACTTGTGCTTCATTGTCCTACAAACTATTCAGGGAGCTCGGGTACAATGCAGGCTTACTTTCCACCATCAAAATACTTATAAACGAAGAAGAAATAGAAGCCACACATACCACGCCCGATGTAATCAGAATTAATGAATTGATGGCTGAAATGGTTCAGAAAGGCTGCACGCATTGTTTTATGGAAGCCAGTTCTCATGCCCTTGTACAAGACAGAACCTTTGGCCTTGATATTGACATCGCTGTTTTTACAAACATTTCAAGAGATCATCTCGATTATCATCAGACATTCGATGCTTATATAGAAGCCAAGAAAATTTTATTTGACAATCTCTCATCGAATTCAAGCGCGCTTATCAATAAAGATGATAAACGCGGAATGGTAATGGTTCAGAATACCAGAGCGGCTGTAAAAACATTTAGCCTTAAAAGCATGGCGGATTACAAAGCCAAAATTCTGTCCAATACATTCCAGGGATTGGAATTGGATATTGATGGACAGGTGGTATGGTTTGGCCTTATAGGTGACTTTAATGCTTATAATTTAATCTGCATTTACGCCATTGCCGACCTTCTTGAGGAAAAACCCGAAGATATACTTGAAAACCTATCAAGTCTGAATACAGTGGAGGGTCGTTTTGAACGATTGATCTCGGAAGAAGGAATTTTTGCCATTGTCGATTATGCCCACACGCCTGATGCTCTGGAAAATGTCCTCAATACCATCAAAAAAGTTCGAAATGGCAATGAAATGGTGATTACTGTGATTGGCTGTGGTGGCAATCGCGATAAAGGAAAACGGCCAATCATGGCAAACATCGCTTGTAAATTATCGGATAAAGTAATTTTTACTTCTGATAATCCGCGCGATGAAGATCCCATGGAAATCATCAATGAAATGGAAAAAGGCGTGAGTCCATCAGACCTCAGAAAAACATTAAAACAGGTCGATCGATTTGAAGCCATTAAAACAGCATACAGCCTCGCCGAAAAAGGCGATATCATTTTGGTGGCCGGCAAAGGGCATGAAACATATCAGGAAATAAAAGGGATCCGAAACCATTTCGATGACAGGGAAAGCCTAAAACAAATTTTTGAATTGAATAAAAGCAAAAACTAGTGCTTTATCATCTTTTTGACTATATCGAACAAAATTTTAACCTTCCGGGAGCCGGACTCTTCCAGTTTATCTCCTTCCGGGCTTTTATGGCAGCCATGGGCTCATTGCTGATTGCCATGTTTTTTGGCAAAAGTCTGATAGGAGTGCTGAGAAGAAAACAAGTGGGAGAATCGATCCGGGATCTTGGTTTAGAAGGTCAAATCGAAAAGAAGGGCACGCCAACCATGGGTGGAATAATTATCATCATGGCCATCGTTTTACCTTCCATACTTTTCGCCAAGCTCGACAATATCTACATCCTTCTTTTATTGCTTTCAACGGTATTTATGGGAATGATTGGATTTATTGATGATTACATAAAAGTTTTCAGAAAAAATAAAGAGGGCCTTTCCGGAAAGTTTAAGGTCATTGGGCAGGTCACCCTCGGTTTAATCGTTGCGCTGGTGATGTTCTATAACGATTCGGTGGTGGTGAGAGAATACATCAATGATATCGGTGAAGTGGTTTCATTCTCGGAATCAACGGATTACAGAGATATTAAATCGAGTATTACAACCATACCATTTGTAAAGCATAATCAATTAAATTATTGTAATATTCTGGGTTTCAGCGCAGACTGGGCTTGTTTAATTTATATTCCTTTGGTCATTGTGGTGATTACAGCCGTTTCCAATGGTGCAAACATCACCGATGGTCTGGATGGCTTAGCAGCGGGGACTTCAGCCATTATTGGCTTGACATTGGCCATATTGGCCTATGTTTCGGGTAATGCCATATTCGCCGATTATCTGGACATTATGTTTATTCCGAATAGCGGTGAGCTTGTGGTATTTTGTGCTGCATTTGTTGGAGCTTGTGTTGGATTTCTTTGGTACAACTCTCATCCTGCCCAGGTTTTTATGGGAGATACAGGAAGCCTGGCACTTGGAGGAATAATAGCAACACTGGCTTTGGTCATTCGAAAGGAATTACTTATTCCAATTCTTTGCGGGATTTTCCTTGTTGAAAACCTATCTGTGATTATTCAAGTCTTTTATTTCAAATACACCAGAAATAAATACGGAGAAGGCCGCAGAATATTTAAAATGGCGCCTTTGCACCATCACTATCAGAAAATGGAATTGCATGAATCCAAAATTGTATCGCGATTCTGGATCGCTGGAATTCTCTTGGCAATTTTTACACTCGCAACCCTAAAACTCAGATAATGACAAAGCGGATTACCATATTGGGTGCAGGTGAAAGCGGAATAGGATCAGCCATTTTAGCTAAAAAGCTGGGGTATAATGTATTTGTTTCGGACAAAGGAAATATTGCCAAAGCGTTTAAAAAAGAGCTTTTTGAAATGGAATTGGATTTTGAGGAAAATCAACATTCTGAATTTCAAATACTGGAAAGTGAGACCATTGTAAAAAGCCCGGGGATTCCCGACAATGTAGACATTGTTCAAAAGGCCAAAGAAAAAGGCATTGAAGTCATTTCAGAACCCGAATTTGCAAGCAGGCATTTCAATGGAGATATAATAGCCATCACCGGAACAAATGGCAAAACAACGACTACGCTTCTTACCTATCACCTTTTAAAGGAAGCAGGTCTTAATGTAGGATTGGCGGGGAATGTTGGGATTAGTTTTGCAAGACAAGTAGCCAGAGAAGTATTTGATATTTATGTTTTGGAGATAAGCAGTTTTCAACTCGATGGAATTGTAGATTTCAAACCAAATATTGCGGTCTTGTTGAACATAACGCCGGACCATCTCGATCGATATGACGGTGTGCTGCAAAATTATATCAACTCAAAATTCAGGCTTATTAAAAATCTGGATCGCGCAAGTCATTTCATATACAATTTTGACGATGACTTAATCAAGTCCAATTATACGGAAACTGATCAATTCTTCAACTGGCCGATTAGCCTTAAAGAAGAAAACAAAACAGCTTTTGCTGTAAATGAAAAGAAAATTGGATTCGAATGTCATGGAGGATATCAATTGGATCTGCGCGAATCCCCATTGATTGGTAAACACAATGTCTATAATACCATGGCGGCATTTATCGCTGCGCGTCTTTCCGGGTTGAATTGGGAGGTCATTGAAAGAGGGTTAAAATCATTTAAAAACGCAGGACACCGACTTGAGGAAGTGGCGGTAATTGAGGGCATTAAATTTATAAACGACTCAAAAGCAACCAATGTAGATTCGACCTTTTATGCACTGGAAGGACTTCCGGCACCGATTATCTGGATTGCAGGTGGTGTAGACAAAGGCAATGATTACAAGCAATTAAAACCTCTCGCTACGAAAGTAAAGGCACTGCTTTGCCTGGGTTTAAAGAATTCAAAATTGAAATCAGCATTCAAAACCAACATTGAAAAGATCGAGGAGTTTGACAATGTGAATAAAGTGGTAAAAAGGGCTTTTAAAATGGCTAAAAATGGTGATACTGTATTGTTATCACCGGCCTGTGCAAGTTTCGATTTATTCAAAAATTACATCGACAGAGGGGAGCAGTTTAAAAAGGCAGTTCTTGAATTGAGAAAAAAAGAATTGAGCTAAAAATGAAAGAAGGATTAAAAATATGGGTTGAAAAAAATGTCAAGGGCGATCCGGTGATCTGGTTTGTGACGATCATTCTTGCCCTGATGTCGATCCTTACGGTTTACAGTGCTACCGGAACGCTGGCTTACAGAAGTATGGGAGGAAATACTGAGTATTATTTATTCCGCCATACTTTCCTTGTTGTTCTGTGTTTTGGGGCCATGTGGTTGGCGCACAAACTCGATTACAGGTATTATAAAAAACTTTCGCTCTTTGCATTGATTGCATCAATTCCGCTATTGCTGTATACCTGGCAATTTGGTGTGAATCTAAATGAAGCTTCGCGATGGATTCAAATTCCATTTATTAATACCACCATTCAGCCTTCCGACCTCGCCAAGCTCGCCTTGATTATTCACCTGGCCGGAATGCTTTCAAAACGTCAAAACAATATTGAGGACATAAAATCCTATTTCATTCCTATGCTTTTGTGGTGTGGCTCTATTTGCGGATTAATTGCTCTCACTGATTTTTCTTCAGCAGTATTGCTTTTTCTGACATGCCTGTTGATCATGTTTATTGGCCGTGTGCCTATAAAATATTTGGCCATGTTGGTTTTAATAGGCGCACTGGTCGGTTCACTTGCATTTGCCTTTGGGCAAAGGGGTAAAACTGTTGTGAGCAGAATTGAAAATTATCTCGACCCTGAAGAGGTCTCTTATCAGGCAGAACAATCTTATATCGCTATTGCAACCGGGGGAGTAGTTGGCAAGGGTCCTGGCCGAAGTGACCAAAGAAATTTTTTACCTCACCCTTACTCGGATTTTATTTATGCAATTGTAATTGAGGAATACGGTATTCTTGGGGGCTTCTTAATTGTGATATTATTTCTAACGCTCTTGTATAGAGGCATGGTGACCGCAGCCAATTCCAGCAGAGCATTCGAAGGCTTATTGAGTACCGGATTGAGTTTCTCTCTTGCCTTACAGGCTTTGATCAATATGGCCGTTGCGGTTGGTCTTATTCCTGTAACAGGTCTTCCATTGCCTCTGGTAAGTATGGGCGGTACTTCCTTATTGTTTACAGGACTATCTATAGGTGTCATACTAAGTGTAAGCAGAGGTGATACATCTGTTTTTGAGAATAAAAATGTAAAACGCGTCAATGCAGAGTAATCCGGGACCATATCGCTTTTTATTTAGTGCCGGAGGCACAGGAGGTCATATCTTCCCAGCCATATCTGTAGCTGATGCCTTAAAGGAAAAATATCCCGATTCAGAATTTCTTTTCATCGGAGCAAAAGATCGAATGGAAATGGAGAAAGTGCCGGCAGCCGGTTATAAAATTGTAGGGCTCAATATTTCGGGTATTGCAAGAAAAGCAAGCTTTAAATTACTGGTTTGGCCTTTTAAATTGATCGGAAGTCTGATTCAAGCGATGAAAGTCATACGAAATTTTAAACCCAATATGGCGCTGGGTTTCGGTGGTTTTGCCAGTGGCCCGGCCATTTATATGGCATCGCTATTGGGTGTGAAAAGCATTATACAGGAACAAAATTCATATGCGGGTATTACAAATCGCATCCTTTCGGGTAAGGTGGAAAAAATATGTGTGGCCTATGATAATATGGATCAGTTTTTTCCATCCGGCAAGGTGGTAAAAACAGGAAACCCCGTACGAAAAGATATTGCACATTTTAACGATAATCACGAAAAAGGTCTGTCGCATTTTGAGCTGGATGCTTCCTTTCCGGTATTATTTGTATTTGGTGGTAGCCAGGGTGCACTGGCTATTAATGAGGCCATTTACGCTAATCTGGATGAATTACTATCAGCTAATTTTCAAATTGTCTGGCAGTGCGGCAGAACCTTTTTCCCAAAGGCTCAGAAATTAATCGAAGAGCTAAATATATCCGATAGAATTAAAGCATTTGAATTTATTCTCGATATGGAGAAAGCCTATCAGGCGGCTGATATAATTGTGGCCAGGGCAGGAGCAATATCTATTTCGGAATTATGTCTTGTTGGTAAACCTGTGGTTTTTGTGCCACTGCCAAGCGCAGCTGAAGATCATCAAACGAAAAACGCAATGGCCCTGGTTGAAAAGGAAGCGGCTCTAATGGTTAGAAATAATGAGGCCAAAGAAAAACTGGGTCAAAGTATTCTAAAAATTAAAAATGACGCTGATCTATCTAAAGGCCTTTCTCAAAATATAAAGGAACTGGGTATTAATAATGCGACCGATTTGATTTTAAAAGAAGTCGATAAAATTCTCGCCGCATGAAGTTTGATAATATACATAGCGTCTATTTTCTGGGTATCGGTGGCATAGGTATGAGCGCATTGGCACTTTGGTTCAAGTCGGCAGGAAAAAATGTATTTGGATACGATAAAACCGCTACCAGAATTACTGAAAATCTGGAACAGAAAGGCATAGCGGTGCATTTTGATGAAAATATCGATCAGATTCCTGATGCAATAAAAAATGAACCCGAAAATTCACTGGTTATCATAACGCCAGCAATACCGGCTGATCATCCTGAAAAGTTGTGGTTTGAAGAAAAGGGAATAAAGCTGCGAAAAAGAGCGGAAATCCTGGGCTTAATTTCATCGGCCTTTCCATGCATTGCTGTGGCAGGAACACATGGCAAAACTTCTGTCTCTTCAATGATTGCCCATTTACTAAAAAATTCAGGAAAGAATGTCACTGCTTTTGTCGGAGGATTAATGAAAAATTACCAAAGCAATGTGATTCTCGGAAATGCACAGGCAGAAACACATTGGGTTGTAGCCGAAGCAGATGAATTTGACCGCTCTTTCCTTCATCTCCATCCGGACCTCGCTATAATCACTTCTGTTGAAGCGGATCACCTTGATATTTATGGTAAAGAAGATTCTTTAAAAGAGTCATTCAGAGAGTTTGCTTCGAGAATCAGGGGCAATGGAAAGCTTTACGTTCAGTCCAAATTTGTCAATGACTTTAAAGATCTCAAAGGAATATCCATTTCCGACTATAATCTTGACGATGCCAGCATTCATGCAGAAGATCTTTTTGTAAGTCCGGATCAATTTAGCTTTAGCTATGCGGATGATAAAGGAAAAATCGAAAATCTCGAATTATATATTCCCGGTTTCCACAATGTTGAAAATGCATTGGCTGCCATTTCGGTATGTAAAAATTTCAATTTGAGCGAGGAGGAGATCCGCAAAGGAATCGCGAGCTATAAAGGTGTCAGCAGACGCTTTGATTTGATAGTAAAAAGTGAGCAAATTATTTATATCGATGATTATGCGCATCATCCAACAGAAATATCCGCTCTGTTGAAATCTGTACGAAAAATATATCCGGGGAAAAAGATTACGGCCATTTTCCAACCTCATCTTTATACCCGCACCAGGGATTTTGCCAAAGGCTTTAGTGAAAGTTTGAGCCTGGCAGACCGGGTCATTTTATTGCCCATTTATCCCGCGCGTGAAAAGCCAATCGAAGGCGTTGACTCGACCATGCTCCTCGAAGAAATTCAAAGCGATGAAAAAGATGTTTTCACAAAAGAGGAGGCCCTAAAAGAAGTGGAAAAATTAAACGATGGGATATTGTTAACGGTAGGCGCCGGAGACATAGACCTCCTGGTTCCAAAAATAAAGACGGTATTGAATGGCTAGATTCAAATTAAATATCGAGGGATTTAAGAAGCGCTTGACCATGCTTTTTCAAAAACCTGTGAGAATTCTGCTCACCATTATTGCTATGGTGGTTCTTATAAGTTTTGTTGGTAAAAAGCACAACAATCGATTGGTCGAGGATGTCAAAATCACAATTCTGGATGAAGAAGATAATTTTTTCCTTGATGATGTGGACATTTTTAACCTCATGACACTCGATGGAAGCGAATGGGTGGTAGGTCAGGAAATTGGACTTGTAGACTTAAAAAAACTGGAAAATCGCCTAAATAGAAATCCCTATTTACGCCAAACGGAAATATATATTGACATGAAAGGGGTGATCAATGTAAAAGCCTGGATGAGAAAACCATTGGCAAGGATTATCCCGAATCGCGGAGCTCAGGCTTACCTCTGCGAAGATCACAGTCTGATGCCCTTGAGTCATCGGTATTCTTCGAGGGTCATGCTTTTGCGCGGACAGGGAGTGGATTATATTATGAATGAAGACAGTCTCAAAAGCACATTTGGACAAGAACTCATCCGCTTTATTGAAACGGTTGACGCAGACCCTTTTCTACAAGCTCAAATCGCAGAAATAGAAATTGAAAAAGACAAGGAAATAATACTCTACCCACAGGTGACAAAACAATACATAGAATTTGGAGAGCTCGATGATTTTGAAGCAAAAATTGAAAAGCTCAATATTTTCTACAGGGATATTCTGCCTTTCAAAGGCTGGAACACCTATGATAGAGTTAGTTTAAAATTTAAGAATCAAATAGTCTGTGAATAAAGATTACAATTATGGCACAAATGGAAGATAAAATCGTAGTTGGTCTGGATATCGGAACAACAAAAATCGTCGCAATAGTGGGACGGCAAAATGAATATGGGAAACTCGAAATACTCGGTATGGGAAAATCGGTATCGGAAGGTGTAATTCGAGGCATGGTTACCAATATCGACAGAACAGTTCACGCCATTAAAAGCGCAATTGAACAGGCTGAAGAGCAGGCGGGAATTGATATTCGGGTCGTTAATGTCGGCATAGCCGGTCAACATATTCGTTCTTCGATCCATCATGGAGGAATGACACGCCAGGACGTAGAAACCGAAATCTCCGTACAGGATGTGAAATCACTAACACAGGATATGTACAAAACGGTAATTCCACCCGGCAGTGAAATTATTCATGTAATGCCACAAACCTATACGGTGGATTATGAGGAAGACATCGTAGACCCTGTTGGTATGACAGGAGCGAGGTTGGAAGCAGATTTCCATGTTATCACAGCACAGACCAATGCCATAAATAATATCAATAAATGTGTAAAAAGAGCAGGCCTCGATATAGAAAACCTAATCCTCGAACCCATAGCGTCCAGCATGTCGGTTTTGAGTGAAGAAGAAAAAGAAGCAGGTGTAGCTCTCGTGGATATAGGTGGCGGTACCACAGACATCGCCATCTTCCACGAGAATATTATCAGGCATACGGCAGTAATTCCTTTCGGTGGAAATATTATTACACAGGATATTAAACATGGCTGTATGGTAATGCAAAACCAAGCTGAGCTTTTAAAAACCCGTTTTGGTAAGGCTTTGACCGATGAGGCCAATGATCTGGAGATTATTTCGATTCCGGGTTTGAGAAACAGGCCACCAAAAGAAATATCCATTAAAAACCTGGCGGGAATTATCCAGGCCAGAATGGAGGAAATAACCGAATTGGTGCATTCTGAAATTATTTGTTCCGGTTACGATCAAAGACTGGCCGGGGGAATTGTCATCACAGGTGGCGGTTCACAACTTCAGAATATCAATCAATTATTTGAATACATGACCGGTATGGATTGTCGTATCGGATATCCTAATGAACATTTAGGAAAGAGCAAGATCGAATCTGTAAAAAGCCCAATGCATGCTACCGGTGTAGGACTAGTTCTTGCCGGTTTCAAAGCCTTGGATATGAGAGATAAATCCCATCAAATGGCAGATAACAGGCAAAAGGAAAGACCTGTATTTACCGATGGTGGCATTTTCAAGAAAATTATGGAGAAGACGAAAAAAATTCTCACGGATGACCTCGATGAGGACGTTCGCTATTAATCAAGCACCTAAAAATTTCAATTATGGCTGATCATTTTTCATTTGATATTCCCAAGCAGCACAAATCCATTATCAAGGTCATTGGCGTTGGTGGTGGGGGTAGTAATGCGGTGAGTCACATGTACAACCAGGGAATAAAAGACGTAGAGTTTATTGTATGCAATACGGATATGCAAGCATTAAAAAGCAGTCCGGTACCGAGTAAAATTCAGATCGGGATGCACCTTACTGAAGGCCTCGGAGCAGGGGCCAATCCTGAAAAAGGACGACTGGCTGCTCAGGAAAGTAAAGAAGAAATCCGTGAACTTCTGAGCAATGGCACCAAAATGGTGTTCATTACAGCGGGCATGGGTGGAGGTACCGGTACCGGTGCGGCTCCAATTATCGCAGAAGTTTGCAGAGATCTTGGTATCCTAACTGTGGGTATTGTAACCAAACCCTTCGGATTCGAAGGCAAAAAGAAAAAGGTTTTTGCAGAAGAGGGTATCTCTCTGATAAAAAAGCATTGTGATACGGTTCTTGTTATTCTGAATGACAGATTAAGAGAAATTTCGGGCAACCTTTCCATCAGAGATGCATTTGGCCAGGCGGATAATGTTTTGACCAATGCTGCCAAAAGCATTGCTGAAATCATTACGGTTACTTCAGATATCAATGTGGATTTTGAAGACGTAAAAACCGTCATGCAAAATTCCGGTGCTGCCGTGATGGGTTCCAGTATTACCGGAGGTGAAAGCCGCGCGAGACGTGCAGCTGAAGAGGCGCTATCCTCTCCTCTTCTAAATCAAACGGAGATTCACGGCGCCAAGAAAATACTTCTCTCCATACGCTTTGGTGAAGAAGCAGAATTGACCATGGATGAATTAAGCGAAATCACAGATTATATTGAAGAAAAAGCCGGCGATGAAGCGGAAGTCATATTTGGCCAGGGACTGGATCCTACACTGGGTGAAAACATCTGTGTTACTGTGATTGCAACAGGTTTTGATGAAAATTCGAAACAATCGGATTCTTTCCCCATGGAAGAAAGAAGAAAGGTTATCGATATGGATTCCGGAAAGGAAATTAATTCCGATGATGAAGAGCCGGAAGAAGAAGAGGAAGGCAATTCTACCATTTATACCGATGATGAAGGCCTTGAAAATGAAGCGCCGGAAACAAATCCGGCCAAAAGAACGCATGAATGGGATATCCAGCAAAGTTCCATTCCATTTGATGAAGAGCCGACAATACGCCGACGCAGTCCTGATGAAGTTGAAGAGACCAAACCGGGAGCACCTTATGCTGAGTCCGTTTCAAAGGACCGTTTGATCCGGCAGGCTTTGGAAAGACGCAAAAAACTGGAAAATAAATCACTCAATGGCCAGAATGGTTTAGAACCGGATGAGTTTAAGGAGCGTCTCGAAAAACCGGCATACCAGAGGAAAAAGGTAGAGTTTAAACCAGTACCCGAATCTTCTGAACGGAAAATTTCGAGATATAATCTAAACGATGACAATGAACTTCTTGGTGACAACAAGTTCTTACACGACAATGTAGATTAAATGCTCTGCTAAGATTTGATTTAATGTGCTTGGATAAAAGACTGCTTCTCTTGGAAGCAGTTTTTTTTTTATTTAAATCACCTCAGCCAAACAATCTACACAAACTTTTACAATATTATAGGCTTTATCTGATGATTCTTCATCAAAGGGGCTGTCTTCTTCTCCCGGATCCAGGGTGGCCGTGACAAAATTGTGCAAATATTTATTTGGTATAAATGCGAGCGATAAGTCTTCATCATCGAGTAATTCACTGGTTCTCGCAATCTCATTTATTTCATTCAATATTTGCTCTTGTCTTGTTTCACATTTATCAATGATTTTAAGAGAAACAATAAACATATTGGGGTTTTCAGTGGAAATGACATAGTAAATGATCATCATAATGGTGATGACATCATTTCTCTGATCTTCATCGTCCAGATCTTCCAGTTTTTCATTCAGAAAGGAATAAAGTTCGGGTTGCTCCTTCTCAAATGTGTCTAAAAGCTTTTCGTATTTGGCATCGCTGAGTTCTTCAATATAATCTATTGCTTTTTCCAGCTTTTCGTCATTGATTCTTGCCATCTTAAAATGATATTAATGAATTTGCTTGTTCCTTCAATATTTGCTCGTATAATTTGTTAATAAATTTTCCTTCTTTAAAATTTTTTTCAAGAGAAGACAATCGCGGTCGAAAGGCCAAAACATTGGTCCCCATATAACTCAGAATATCGGATAAATGAGAAAGTGCTAAAGCACCTCCCTGATCACCCGCTGATAAACCAACAAGTGCTGCTTTTTTATTTTTAAGACTATTTGGGTATTCCAGGCCATCGATAAATGCTTTCAAAACTCCCGGAAATGAACCATTGTATTCGGCCACGATGAAAACGAATTTCTCAAATGAATCCACTTTTTCCTGGAATCTGTTAAACGATTTATTCTTTCCTGAATTCTCGTATAAAGCGGAAAACAAAAAATCTTCAGGCAGACTGGACAAGTCAAGAATTTCAGCTTTTACTTGCTTTTCTTCCAATACAGCCTGATAGTACTCTGCCAATTGAATTGAATAAGAGTTATTTCTGTTGGTTCCCGATATGATAAGTATGTCAGACAACGATTCGAATAAAAATCAAATAAATGGAATTCACAAGAGCATGGATCTAATAATTTGGAATTATATGCTATCATATTTCGAATATCATTTTATCATTATCTCTTAGCACTAAACTCAAAACTCTAATCTCAATAGGATACGCTCTCCTCTCCCAATTTTGTATATATTATTATTTTTTATCCGATATCTATAATTTCACGCTTCGAAAGAAAATTGAATGAACAGGAAACTGACGAACGCGATTAGGTATGTGATGGATGAACTGCTTCCGCCGGCCATCAGAGATAATAAATACTTTATGTATCCATTCTTCTACATTTGGTTTAAAGGGAAAGGCCTGGATATGGCAATGAATTTTAAATCAAAGGTTTACAGCTTTACGGAAGAGGATTATGAAGAGCTATACAGAACACAGGTATCCCTGGCAAGAGACCGGGTGACGGATCTTAATGAACCCAGTATTAAGTTCATGTTGGAAAATCTTGATCCCGAAGCGAAATCATTGATCGATATCGGTTGCGGAAACGGATATTGGTTGAGCAGAATAGATCAAAACAAATACGAAATTGCAGCTTGTGATATAAAAAATAACCTGAAACATGTGGATTGTCCTTTTCATGAAGGAAATCTCGAACATCTGCCCTTTGAGGACAATGCTTTTGATATTGTTACCTGCCATCATACGCTTGAACATGTGATGGATTTACCCAAATCGATCAGAGAATTAAAACGGGTGGCCAAAAAACAAGTGGTGATTGTCGTTCCCAAACAGAGATATTTTTATTATACCTTGGATCAGCATATCAATTTCTTTCCGTTTAAGGAAGTTCTTGAGCACACTGTTGGAATCGAAGATCACAGTTGTACCAAAGTTTGGGGCGATTGGGTGTACATTGGTTATCCAAAAGATTCCGATTTAGATAAATAGTCATTTTGAACGAAAAAGAGTTCCTATACGAATTATCACTGATCATTCCATTTTACAATGAGAAGTCGCGTGTGCCGCTACTTTTTGAAGGACTGATCAATTTTTCCAAAAAATACAATCACAAATACGAAGTAATTCTCGTAAATGACGGAAGTAAGGATGGGGGAGAAGAAGTAATAAGGGAACATGCGCATTTCAAAGAGCTGGAAAGCTCAGAGCAAATTCGAATTATCAGCCTTCCAGGAAATTCCGGCAAAGGAGGAGCTTTAAAAAAAGGTGTGGCTGATGCCAGCGGAAGATTCATTTTGACCCTGGATTTCGATATGGCCACAGATCCTATGACGATTGAGGATTGGAAAAAATCTGAAGGAGGCAAATACAAAGAAGAAGAAATATGGATTGGATCAAGGCCCCATCCAAAATCTCAGTTAAAAGAAAAGCCTCTTCGCAAATTCATCGGAATAGTCTTCAACGCGATTATCAGATTATTTACAGGCCTTCACATAAAGGACACACAATGCGGTTTTAAATTATACCCTTCGGAAATCGGCAAATTGCTTTTTGGCGAGATGAGAATTAAAGGGTGGGCACACGATGTGGAAATCCTAAGACGTGCACATTTGCTGGGCATCACAGTTAAAGAACTCCCCGTAGTGTGGAAAGCGGTTGATGAAAGCAAAGTAAGCGTGGTGAGGGATTCGATTAAGATGTTTCTTCAAACCTGGCATATTGCGATCGGCCTTTTTATTTACTGGGCTTTTATTATACCTGTAAAGAATTTTTCGAAAACAAGCTTCGGATATATTAAGACAAGCAAATTCCCGACTTACGATAGATTCAGAACAGAAGCGATTTATCGTTTTGTCTTTGTAGTACTATCCATCTTTATCTTATTTCTCATGCCTTATTTGAGCAAGGATTATGGTATTTCAGGTGATGAATGGATACAAAATGACTATGGACAAAAGATATACAATTACTATTTTCTTGGCGATGATGCCGTATTGAGCGAAGAAGAACGATCGCAGGGTTATGAGAAGATAAAGTATTACAGTGGTGGCTTTGAATTGCTATCTGCCATTATCTACAATGCCATTGAAGCGGAAAATATCTGGAGAGTTCGGCATTTTCTTAATGCTCTTTTTGGTGTTCTTGCCTTTGTTTTCACCGGACTGGTAGCAAGAGAAATTACCGGAAGTTGGCGAACAGCGGTATTTGCCCTTCTTATGGTTATTCTGACCCCGCGTTTATTTGCCCATTCAATGAACAACCCCAAGGATATACCTTTTGCAGCAGCCAGTATATTCACGCTATATTATATCATACGCTTTGTTAAAAGATTGCCCAGACCGGCTTTCCGGGATATGTTCTTTGTTTCTCTGGGAATTGCCCTCGCTTTAAATATCCGAATTGGGGGATTATTGCTTTTTGGGTATATCGGTTTGTTTTCCCTGATACAAATGGTGCTTTTGAACCGAAAAAAGCAATTCGACTTGTCCAAAGATTTTGGTAGGATATTTAAATACGGCCTTATCATGGCCTTTTTCTCTTATTTCCTAGGTATTATATCCTGGCCCTACGCCTTGCAATCGCCTTTGACCAATCCTTTTGAGGCACTTAGTAAAATGACCAATTACGATACAATCGTCACGGTATTGTACAAGGGCTTGCAAATCAAATCCGATCAATTGCCATGGTCCTATGAGATCCACTGGATGGCCATAGCCAATCCACTTGTCATTTTAATAGGCCTTGGATTATTTGTGATACTCGCGTATAGGCTTTTAAAAAAATACAATGCCATGGAGCTCTTTATGGTGGCATTTGCTATCGTGTTTCCAATCGTTTATGCAATCTATCAGGATTCAACCGTATATGATGGCTGGCGTCATTTTCTATTTGTTTGGCCTCCTGTAGTAGTATTGGCTGCGCTGGCTTGGAATGAATTGATTAGCATGCCCAAAAAGGCGTTTTCTTATGCCTCAGCGGCGGTCTTTATCCTAGGTTTGGCGCTTCCCTTAAAATGGATGATCGAATCTCATCCCAATCAGATCGTCTATTTTAATGAAGCTTTTGGTGGTCTGGAAAATGCTTTTGGAGAATACGAAACCGACTATTACATGAATTCCCTAAAGCAGGGGGTGGATTGGTTGGTAGAAAACGAAAACCTTGCAGATCGCAGAGATACCGTCGTAATAGCTTCGAATTGTTATAAAGAAGTCAGGGAATATTTAAAGCTGGTGGCTCCAAATTTAAGATCCAGATATCTGCGCTATGAAGACCGGATAAGCAAAGATTACGAATATGGAATATTTATTTCGCGATTTACCGATAAGTCATTGATTGAAAATAACTGGCCGCCTCAAGATCTTGTGATTCACAATGTCAAAGAAAAAGGGGTGGTATTGACGACTGTCTTTAAAAAGAAAAGCGATGAGGATTTTAAGGCTTATCAGGCATTGAGAAATGGAAATGCTGCTAAAGCAATTGAATATTTTCAATCCTATCTTAAGACCGACCCTAATAATGAAGTGGTATTGCAATATCTGGGTGATGCTTTTGCATCAATGGGCAATACAGAGGAAGCACTGAAAGCCTATAATGAATGTTTGAAATTGCACAAAGGCAATATGCAGGCCCTGGAAAAAATGGGTAGGATATTTATGGAACAAAGAAAATTCAATGCGGCATTAAAAGTCTATCAGAGAATGATAGAATTTCATCCCGAGCAGGTTCAAGGCTATTATTACTCTGCAATTGCTCATTTAAATCAGGGAAATGCTGGTTTGGGTATTCAATTTTTGAACAAGTCTGTGGAGGTCCAACCTGCCTTCCGGCAAGGTTATCTGACACTGGCCAATATATACAGACAACAAGGCAACGAAGCTTTAGCCAATCAATTTCAGCAAAAAGCACAACAAATCGGGCAATAGCGTATTTAGTACTTTGACGTAGTCGAAAAGTTGTAGAAAAAATTCCCCATTGCACTAAAATTTACACATAGAGCAATCTATATCATTGCATAGGAATCCAATTAGGGACTGGCATGTATTTTTCACTATAGGGGTAAAAACAATATTATGGAAACGAAAAAAAGTAATTATTTTAAAACACTATTGACTACAATATTTCTTTCATTTCTTCTTTTAGGCCTGACCGGTAAGACCTTTGCTCAGGAAAAAAGTGAAATGAAAAAATCGCTGAATGAGGCAAAAGAAGAGAGCTTGGAAGAAATGAAGGTCTTGCAAATTAAAATTGACGATGCACTTGATGATGTGAAAAAGCGTCTGGATATGAGCGAGGGTAATGCCAAAAGAGCCCTGGAAGAGACCAAGGAAGAATTGATCTTGAGTAAAGAAAAACTTGAAGGATCGATGAAAGAGGCCAAAAATGTAAGTAATGACAACTGGGACGCAGTCAAAAAAGATTTTGATGAGGCGTTCAATACATTGGAAAAAGATTTTGAGTCATTGCAGGGTAGGATGGAAGAAATGTTTGACGATTCAAAATAAAGATGCATCACAATTTTAAAGAAAAGCTCCATTAATCCTAATGGAGCTTTTTTTTGCCCTTTTTAATCCTCAACATTCAATTTATACCAGTCGATATTTCTTGTAAAATACATGGTTAAAGCAAGAATTATGGTCAATCCTATACTGCCGAACAACAAGGCATAATCCGCAATTTGTAATGTGATGAACAGAAATGTGTAAATGCCAATTAAAGCCAGAATTAATAAATAGCTTAATTTTTTAGCTTTAAAAACGCTCAGAGAATACAAACTTATCATTGATACGATGGCCATTGTGGATAATACATAAGCTGTATTGAAATGCAAATGTTCTGAAAGTGAAACCAATAATACATAAAACAAACAGAGCGAAAGGCCGACTAATGCATATTGAAATGGGTGAATTTTTCTTTTATTAATAATCTCTACGAGGAAGAAAATTAAAAAAGTCAATGTGATGGTCATGATTCCGTATTTGGCTGATCTGGTAGATTTTTGATAATCATCAGCCGGGATGAGTAAGTCAACTCCAAATGAAGCGGCATTTATTTCAGGTGAATAGCTATCGCCGAGCCAGGATTGAGGAAAGTTTCTGTTTAACTTAAGGACCCTCCAGCTGGCTTCAAAACCATTTTCATCGATGTTTCGCTCATCCGGTAGGAAGGTTCCCATAAAACTTGGCGATTTCCAGTTTGATTTTAATTTTACGGTACTTGTGCTCCCAAGAGGTGTAAAGGAGATATTTGTACTTCCCTGAAGGCTCAGTTTGATATTATAATGGATTTTACCTTTTGATCCTTCCGATATGCCTAAGTTTTGAACGTTAATTCCCGAAGGGATTATCGAATTAATTTTCGATCCGGAATTTACATTCAGATTTTTGCCATTCCAGTCAAAATCAATCTTATTTTTTATGCCTCTCAGATCGGATATTCCAAAAGATACAAAGGCTTGATTATATAGTATTTCTTTCAAGCCGGCGCGGTCAGGTTGTTCCGGTAAATCAAAATAGCCATCGATATTTAATTCGGAAGAATAAGCGGCTACTTCGTAAATCCCTCTGCGGAGCATTTTTGGGTTTACAATAGCACTGATATTGAGTTCCTCAGGCAATATATTCCAGTATCGCCTAATAGTTTCGATTTTATCTTCATTTTGATATTGATAAATAACCGGAATGCTTAGAATCGGCCCGCTTATTTTTTGAGCGCGGGCCCATTTGGAATTAATATCTTCGGCCACTTCCCGATTGAGGTTTTCCCTTTCCTGAATGATATCAAATATCATGGAAAGAGGGATGAGGAGCAAGAGCATTAGTATGGTGATGGTCACTAGTTTCAACATAACCGAATTTTTTATCCAGTTGTTGATTTTGTCTAAGATTGATTGTTCATTTTTCATAATAGTGTGTAAAAGTACTTTGTAATTCAAAGTGATAGGGTAAAAAAATATTTCTTGTTTTAGCTTCCGGCAAATGGCGATCCGAAAATGCCAACAGCCAATTCTGCCCAAATCAATATAAATACGGTAACAATGGCAATAAAGGCTATTATTCGTGATGGCAATTTTTTGACTTTTCTCAAAACCAGATCTGCCAAAATTCCCGAACCAAAAAGCATTAAAGCCATAACGATAAAGTCATTGACTGACCATTTTACTTCATCGGTCAATTGCATGGCAATCAGTGGAATAAGCAGCAAAAAGGCTACAATTCCTAAGATGATTTTTATTCTGTTCATTCTCATAATTTGAAATTTTATTTAAGTAATTGTTCTATGGCATTTATATGTTTTTTAAATGTGTTTATGCCCAGTTTAGTTGCATAGTATTTTGTATTAGGTTTTCTATCGAGAAATTCTTTCCTGACTTTAATAAAATTCGCATTTTCCAGATTTTTCAAATGACTCGCCAGATTGCCATCGGTAACATCCAGTAATTCTTTTAACGAATTAAAGTCCATGAAGTCGTTGACAACAAGCGCAGACATAATTCCCAGTCGAATTTTATTCTCAAATGCCTTATTTAAGTCTTTAAGTATATCTTTCATTACTTATAGCGGACCTGCATTATAATTCCATATAAAATATGCATTAGCCCAAATCCAAGGGCCCAAAACAAAAGGCCATGCCCAATAAAGTTTATAGCGATAAGGCCAAGCACTATCTGAATCAGACCAAGACTGCGGATTTCATGCAACGTGAATTTGCTGGCATTGACCAATGCCAGTCCATAAAAGATCAATGTTAATGGGGCAAGCAGGCCTAGAAAACCTTTAAACAAGAGCATTAAACAAAGGATACCGCCTGTGACCAGGGGTATAAAAAGGTTAACAATTAGTCTTTGTGTTTGATAATCCCAGACTTTTTGATTTTGTGATTTTGTTTTTCTCACAGTGAAATAGACTGCCGCCGAAATGGCAGCGATCAAAGTAGCCAGAGCGAGTAGGATAAGCGATTCAACATTTCGAATCGGAACAATACCCTCCAACAGTTTTATTCCCAGCTGCCGAGAATAAACCCATTTATGAGCTGCATAGGCACCCATCAAAGCAATCAGGCCAGCCGAAATTCCTGACATTCCACTGAGCGAGACAAACCTGGACGAGCGGTTCATGATCTCCTTTATGTCTTCCAGATCTTTTTTATATTTTTCTTCATTCATAAAAAGTACTTTGAAATACAAAGTAAAGATAAAAATTTTTATCAATGTTAAAAACGGGAATTAAAAAAATTGAGAAGGGTACGCTATTTAATCAAGTACTGCATCAGCTTTTCACCTTCGGGAAGCATTAGGGTGGAGGCTACCAGTCCCACTCCTTTTTGGAAATAGGATCTGATTTTTGCATCGCCCATTTCCGTCTCGATCACAAGACAATGGTTGAACGTTTTTTCGGGGGTTATTAATTTTTCATTTGTACCGCTAATCACTGAGCTGCTTTTTTGGCCATCGGCTTCAGCCGTCCAGGATTTTCCCTTTACCAAAGGGCCTTCAGCGATAAGTACATGTTCCTTAGCCATTTTGGCATTGGCTAATCCATATACCAATCCATTTTCACCATTTCTTAAATAGGACGTTTGCAATACATCAAATTGGTTTTCATCACCAATTGCAGTTTGCAATACATAATAACGCTTACCTTCAATAATTTCCTCCTCTTCCAGAATTTTAATTCTGGACTGGCTTCCCGATGCTGAAATAAAGTCATCGCTATATTGATAAATCCAGGTTTTGCCTTTTTTTAAGGGGTAATATGCGTTTTGGGCAAATCCATAGCCGGTAAAGAGGATTGAAATGAATACGATTAACAGTTTTCTCATGGCATGGTAAATTTTTTCTAGGACTTTATTTCCTTATTTATCTTTTCTCGAATAGCCTGAACTTTTAACTCTATGTCTGTATAATATTTTAAAATGAATTCTCTGTTGGTCTTTATTTTAACCAAATACCACAGAATTTTTTTTCTTTCATTCTCAGGAATTTCCAGTGGTGATTTGATCCCGGCCAGGTTTCCTTCCGCATTGGTTATAAAGTTGGGAGAAATGGCCGTATTTAATTCTTTAAAATAGTTTTTTTCGAATTGCATTTCATAATACTCTTCTTCAAATTTTCTCAGGGTATTGTAATCGTATTCATAAAGAGATATTATTTCATAGCGAATTGAATCATTTTCAATCAGTTCCAGTCCTTTTGATTTCAATGTTTCATAACCGGCAATATTCTGAACGGTTATAAAGTCACGCGTGATAACAAAATAATAAAGGTAAAGTGAATCCTTGATAAATTCCTGTCCGGCAATGGCTCGGTTAAATACCTCACAGGCCTGAATTCCTTTCTTATGTCCTGAAATATTAGTCCTGATATCAATCAAATCCTTTTCAAGGCCATTGTAGATCTCTGTCAAAATCTTGATCTGCGAATTGTGATCGCGTCTGTTTTCGTTCCAATTATTTAAAGCAAAAGCAGAAATAACAGCTGTAAAAATCAATAAGAATTCAAAACCGTAT
Organism: Cytophagales bacterium; assembly: GCA_965267555.1. GTDB lineage: Bacteria > Bacteroidota > Bacteroidia > Cytophagales > CCMP332 > CCMP332. The sequence continues at coordinate 839,532 of OZ254083.1, forward strand.
TTTTTCCAGTTCATCCTATTATTTTCTTGCATACCGCTTTGAATTTTTAGATCCGCAATTCATTGGAATTATAATAATAGCAAGGGAAGGGCTAAAAAATCAAATACGCTATGCATTTTTTCAGGCAATTTATTCGGGAAATACGTCCGAGATCAAAAGATATGGCCAAGCCTATGTAAAATAATGGTTATCTATTCGCTTGATTTGCTTATAGATCCTTTAAAAAATGTACCAATTCATCTTCTTCCCAAAAACCCATTTGTTTGTGAAAATTTCGTGAAGTCTTATCACTTAGCCATGTGTCTGAGCCAATTTGAATACATCCTCTGGATTTACACCAGGATTCACCGAGTTTTAGAAATTGTTTGGCAATCCCTTTATTTCTAAATTCATCTTCTACAAAAATTCCTTCCAGATATCCGGTAGGGCTTTTTTTGGCACCTTCTACATAGTCTTTGCGAATGGTAAATACGGCAAAACCCGCGTACTTAGAATTCCGGTCTTTTGCAAGCCATATTTTTTGATCCTTAGAAAATGTGGCACCGGAAAGAAATCCTTTTAATTCCAACTCATTGCTATCCTTAAATAACTTTTTAGCCATTTTTAGCAATTCCTCAAAATCCTTTTTTGTGTATTCTGTATAATTAAAAGACTTATCCATTTCGAATTTGGGAATCAATTCGTTTAATAAGTCTGAGATATTCATTAGCACGGGAATCCTGAGGTCTGATTTCCAAAGCTTTTATAAAACATTCTTTCGCTTTGGCATAGTTTTCCTGCTGCAGGTAAGTAATCCCTATTTGATTCCATGTGGAGCCCAGGGAAGGAAATAATTCCTGTTTTTTAGCAAATACAAGCAAGGCTTCCTCATGTCTTTCCCAACTGTTAAGGGTATATCCTATGGAAGATAAATTTCCCGAACGAATCGCCTCAGCCCCGAACATCTTATCTATTTCTTTTAAGCCTGCTTCTATTCCATTATCTTTTATCAAAAGCAATATTTTTTTATTTGTTTCACTGGAATCTTCCGCATCAAACCTCGCCTGGTAATCAGGCCTTCTGCAATGCATATCGATTTCAATTTCTACCTCATCGGATAGTTGGGTTAAGCCATTTTCCATGACTGAACTCCAAAAATCGCCTCCAAATACATCAAAATCCTGACGATTGATAGTCATTTTACCGGTAAAATCAACCTGATCGTTTGCGGCCCAATCTTTTGACATCGATGTCGGTTTTTCAAATGAAATCGTATCCATTCGGCTAATGCCTTTAATTCTGAGCTCGCCAATCATGTCAAAAGCACCGTTCTCTTTAGGATGCACTTCCGTACTTACAAATTGCATGAAGGGAAAACTGTCGAGATCAAACCAGGTATCTTCCCGCTTAAGGTCATCATCGCGCCGCTCATTGCCCGTATTTATAGAGCTAACATCCACAAATACAGTCGCAGAAATACAAGCAGGATTTGTCTCCGAATAAAATAAGGTACCATCAAATTGATTAAAGCGTCCGCGGACAGGGCTATAGCCAAAATATTTGATCTTAAAACCCAAATAAGAATGCTGATCATCCATTAAAAAATCATTGGATATTAAAGATTTTGGATCACAGTTTCTGCTTTGGTCTAATTGAGTTTCTTTTTGAACCGGCTTCTCCTTTGAGCAAGAAATCAGAGCTATCAAGACAAAAAAGATGAGATAATTTTTCATAGTCATTGAAATCTGATAATAAATTGGACTATTCAGGTTTTAAAATGTGCAAAGCCATTTCGTTCAAATTGATTTTGCCATGATAATATTTTGACAAGATCGAGCGAAAGTTTTCATCATTGTAATAGTTCGCAAAAACATTTTTCCTGTCCATAATCAATCTATGCCGTACTCCAATAGTAAGAAGCGCTTCCTGGCTTGCCAAACCGCTTAAATAAAACATGGCTGCGTGCCAAAGATTTTTCGGATAGCTAATTTCCAATTTTTTAGACTTTTCAAATAGGGTTTTTCTAAATGCTGAGCGTCTGGTGAATAAAAGGTGCGAACCCTCGTGGAATACAAATTCAACAAAAAGCGATGAGTGCATTTCCGGATCAATGGAGGAAATCACGATGTTATCAAAATCAGGTGAATAAGCACTTGCCCAATTGCCATAGGCTGTCAGATCCACCCTTACCTTGTCATTCCAATTCACGCCTGAAAATGATTCCATTTTTGAAATTACAAATGCTTCGGTAGCCCTTATTGTATCAATATATTGAGCGAGGAGTTTTTGACTCAGTTTATAATGTAGTGGCCAAAAATGCTTTTCATATAGAGGCATGGAACGATTTAAAATCGCTGTAAATTCTGCGGAGAAACTGGTATCGCTTATAACTTTGTTGGATGCTTGTTTTTGAAGCCATTTCAGTGACTTCCCGGATAATAAAAGAGGTCGATCAATAATATGTGAACTGTAAAAATTCTGAACTTGCTCCAAAATCGCTTTCTCCTCTTCATTCAGTCCATTAATTATCCCGGCTTCACCATAATCGAGAAATTTTAATTTATTTTCCTCTAAATGAATGGCTTGTCTTTTACTGGCTCTTTCATAAAAGAAATGGTGAAGGTTTATCCATTTATTGATGTGGAATGAAAAATGTTCACTTCCGGCTTCGAAATCACTCTGCCCATTCAATTGACAATAAACCAGATGGCCTAAAAAAAGCAGAGCGAATATGAAAACATAGCCCTTTTTCATTTTAATAAATTATAAAATTGAGAATTGGGTCAATTGTACTTAAATCGGAAAAAACAATTTCAGCGCCTTCGTTTTTCAATTTCCCATTTTGATGATTATCAATCCCGATAAAATCAATACCCAGGTTTGAACATGTTTTATAATCCCAAATTCCATCTCCGAAATATACAAAGCGATCGATCGTATTGGGATATTTATGATTTAACCGGGCAATGGTATCCTTTAGGATTTCCTCCCTTCTTTTAAATTTAGAACTGTTTGAAAAAGCGTATTTATCAGCATCAATGCCAATGGCTTCCAGTTTTATCCTTGCAGGCTTTTCCCAGCTCCCCGTTGCTATGCCAAGCGGAATTTGAAATTTTTCATCCAGTTTTTTGATAAAATTTGAGGCCCCCGGAATTTCCCGAAATTGATTTGGATCCCTCCGGCTCTCTTCCTCAAGTAAGCGGGTAAATTCAATTTTCAACCGCTCTAATTCAGTGTTTTTGGGATTCCGGTTTTGCGCTTTAAACAGGATTTCCTCACAGATCCCCCAATCTGTTACGATTTGAAATTCAGACCAATTCGAATTCGATATGTCAAAGCCAAAAACCCCTTCGAAGGCTTTGAAGAAACAATGATCGTCGACTTTGGTGGAATCGGTTAAGGTTCCATCTATATCAAAAATAACACCGGTCAAAATTGGCCCAATTTAAATTTTAAGGCTTGAAAAAATAAGATATCAATCAAATTTAAAATCTTTAGTCCAATTAAATCCAATTGTTCGCAAAGTCTGGATTATTCCTTATTTCTTATCAATGTCCTTTATTCGAAGCGTAGCAATTATGCCGTATTGATTTGACGCAATAGTTCTTTAGAAAATTCATAGCGATTGACCCTTTGATAAAAATTGATTGGGCCGGGAATGGTTTCATAGCTGCGTTGAAAATTAAAACCGAGTTTCTTCAATGTCTTATTAGGGGCTTCATTCTCTGCGTAGGGTTCACATATCAATGTTTTTAATTTCAGTTTTTCAAAGTAATGAGGGATTGTCAATCTTAAAAATGTAAGCCCTAATCCACTATTACGAGTTTTACTTTCCCATAGGTGCAAATGCATGGTGGCGGATTCGCCAAATCGTATCTGGTTAACGTTAGAATGCCCAACAGGTAAACCTTCTAAGAGCCAAATAATATAGAAATAGCTTTTTTCCTTATAGGGTTTTTCCAGTTCCGAACGAAGGTTTTGAATCCATTTTTTAGGTTCGGGTAGCTTGTTCTTTTCCGCTCCCATCCCTCTAAGAAAATTCGCATCGGCCTGGTGAAAATAGTCAACGATTCTCAGAATATCGGATTCTGTACATTCTCTTACTTCGATCTTCATTTATTTAGGATAGACAACTGCATTTTTAAACGCAATAAGTAAACTCTGAATTCTTTGCCATTCCAATTGCTGTTGAAATGGTCCGGGTTAAAGGCTCAAATTTTCGCAATTTTCTGTCTTTTGTATTTCTAAATAGGCTATTGTGTAAAATTTAATGTTTTACAACTGTAAATAAAGCCGTTAATCCAACGCAAAAATTTCTCGGTAATTTGTCAACTCCGAAAATAGAACGAGAATGATGACCCTTTTCTTCAAGTATTTTTACAAATAAATCCGATGCCCCATTTACTACCTCAGGTGATTCATCCCATTGATCGCCTGACTGGAAATAGGCATCGATATGGTTCAATCCGATTATTTTATCAAATCCAACTTTATTGTCCATTTGAGCCAATACATTTAGCGCACATAATTCCATCGCTTTATATCCTTCTTCAGTCGAAACTTCATTTCCCAGCCTTCCCTGGTGCAAATACTCTCCGTTGAGAATTGGAAATTGGATTGCCACATAAGCAATGTTTTCCCTGATATTAACCGATAAATAATTACCGCCTGGCCTTGAAGCATTGGGTAGTGCTATACCCAATTTAGCAAGATTTTCCTTTGGGTTTATTTTCATATTTCAGTAATTCTTTCGCATTCGCATAATAAAGGTATTATCAAAAATACCATTGCAATTTTAAGGATATCTTTAAATAATTAATCAGTATTATTATTTACGCAATGCTGTTAAAAAATTATTAAAATCATAGCATTTTTTTGGGTAGAGCCACACTTAAAGGTCAGTGTCAAGAGCGAGAGCAAGCCTGTCTGAGGGCAATGAGATTTTGGTTGACATTAGCGATTATCTTCATCTCTCGGTCTTAGGGGACCTATAATTTTTTTGGCTTGCTTATATCCCTTTTCAGGATTTCCAGTTAATAGTCGCTGAAATTCGTAAGGTTTGGTGGCATATTCCTTATGAGTCTCAAGCATTTCTTCAACTAAATTCATCCAGCTCTCCAAGCTATCTATATTATTCGTTCTGATCACGGCATTAAAATATCCACTATACATGTCAAGTTTAAAATTTTCCATTTTTTGTTTAATAGTTGAATAGTAAATAGCTGTTATTCCTGTTGCATTATCGGATTGCTTTCTAAGCTCGTAAAGTTGTCGTCTTGCCCATCTTGCCGCAATCTCACTTAAGTCCAGATAAACTTTTTGTTTTAGAATTTCAATAGAATCTTTCGTTGTTGTCCAGGATTTCGTTTTATCTAAGACCGGAGCGAAATAGAATCGTTCATATTCCTTTCCTCTTTTCCATCTTTTAGGAATATCAAGAATAGACCATACTCCCAAACAAGCAGAAGCATTAATTTTTATTCGGTCAATTATTTCCTCCCCGCATTCTCCAACAGTACCTTGAAAATCTTCAGCTTCAAGGCTTAAATCTTCAGACCAACAAATGTATTTTTCCGTTTCGGTTGATTGAGCCAAAAGAATATTAAAAGAACACAAAATGGACTTTATTAGTATTAATCTTATCATTTAAATAATTATCGTAAACAGTTCAATATAAAGCTGATTTTAAGGCAATAGTACATTGTAGAAAAGCAGCTTTTTCTATTTCATAAAACTCCAATTACATACGAAGTCATAGACTTAATTTTCATTCCTTTTGCTCCCTGAAACACATAAAAATCTGAAAAGGCATATTTTTTTCCGTTTTGCATTTTCATTATTCCATTTGCTGCTCCTTCTTTTCCGTGAGACAAGATTTGCTTCAGGATTAATTCGCTGACTTTTTCGGATTTCATTTTTTCCAATTCATGGGTAAATTGTTCTATACCTTCTATTTGTTTATCACCAATTATATTCCAAACAATGTCTTCTGTTACACTTTCTGTAATAAATTCAACATTTCCTTTTGCAAAAGCAATATTGAATTCTTTTAGAAATTCCATTTTTGGTGAATTCCCACAATTAGGACTTGAAACAATTTTTGTCATTTGTGTATTTTCAAAAATGCCATGATGCCTTTGAAATATAAACAGAATTGCTATAAAAGCACTTAATTTCAGTTCATCTTAACTTTTTAGAAATTCCTTATTTGATTCAATCTGTCTTTATTTAAAATCGAAATTTAAAATTGGCTTAATATTTCAACCGGCCAATAATACTCTTATATCTTTATTTCAGACATTTTTTGTAAATCAGGGGCTTTATGCCAATCCAAAGTAAAAACTTAGTAATCCCAGGGTATTAAAAATTCCGTGTAGCATGATCATAAACCATAGATCATAATTGCGCATATAAAAAATAATAGACAAGATCGCTCCGACAATTGTTGCAACCAGCTGACCCGTAATTCCTTGTTGCATGTGCATATATCCGAAAAAGCTGCAAAAAATCAGGATATAAATAGCAAGACTGACTTTGCTTTCACCAAAAAATTTGACGAATTGTCTCATAAAATATCCGCGAAAAATGATTTCTTCTCCAAATGCTGCTGTTGCCCAGACGATCACTAACCACAGGATGGTGAGAGATAAGTTGCCCTCCAATGGTCTCATACTTGAATAGTCTATTGGCAGGCCGGTTAGTAATTCGATTCCGGGAACAAGTGCAAATACATAAAAAACAAAGAGAACAAAAGCTGCCAATGGCGCCTGTACGAGGAGATTTTTTAGATTGAATTTTTGGCCTTGAAAACCAAGTGCTGAAAATGCTTTTCCATTGTATTCGATATAATTAGCAATAATGATGATTATGGAGATCAGTATATTTTCAAAAGCCGTTCTGGCTATTGGCCCAAAATACATAAAGCAAATTATGCCAAGGGTTATGATTGGAACGGCGATTTGTTTTAGCGTGAATTGGCGCATCCTTCCAATTTATGAAATAATTGTGATTTTGGATTGATGTTTACGGTTAGTATAAGAATAGTAGCGGATCTCAAAGTGATTCCGTATCAAGCTATTAATTAACCAAAGCTACGCTTAATTAAAATATTCAAATAGGCAGATTTGGCGGGTCTGATTAAAAGCATTGCCTCCCGTAAACCCATTCAAACCGGTATTATTTTTATGCATTGTTATTGCTCGTTTATCTTTATTTCCTTATATATCCGGTTATGTATCCAATTCTCTTGCTCAGAATAATAGTATCCACTAACTATCAAAGTAGACCTATCAATCCATTTGATATTTTCAGGAGCCCAAAATGGAGAAAACTTCCATAACTCATTTAAGCTTCCATTTTCCTCAATCCTAAATAATTGAAAACCATTGTCCGAATATCCAGCCTCTATGTCATCATTTATGCTAATCAAAAGGGTATTGTCTGGATTGATATACACTCTACCAATCGTGTAAGTTTTTTCTCCAGTCTTTGTGTTGAAAAGGAAATAATTGTTTCCCTCGGACCATTGAACTCTAAACAATAAAAGGTCTAAGTCTTTATATTCCTTTTCGTATGTGTATCCAGCTTCGTCAACCGTATCATTGGGAGTCAGAATTCGCTCTTTTCCATTTTGTAGCATGACAACTCTTGAAATACTATCAATTCCTATCTCAACGGAGCAGTCATTTATTAGATAATCCTCAATTGCCAATGCTCTTCTGTGCCAATTCCCGTAATTCTTGGATATAGAATCAATTTTGTCTTGCTGCTTGAAATAGAAAGGAAAATCAACAGAATCGGCATCGTTAGAAAATATTACATAATCATCAATCTGCACTTGAAAATCAGTGTCTTGAGAGTATCCACTTAGAATGTTCAAAAAGAAAAATCCAATTATTGGGTACTTTATCATGCTGTTCTTAATGTGATTCTCGTTGTTTTTAACGTTTGGCTATGCGGCCGTTTGCGGATTAGGAGCGCTTGTTAAATGCGAAGCATGACAAGCGCGACCGAAGTCGACTACATCCACATACACCAAACTAAATTAATAAACCTAAACTACGAAATTCCTATCCACCCGCAAATGACGCATAGCTTGTGTTGTGTGCTGGCCGCTTTACAGATATCTTATTTCAATTCCTAAATTCCCAAGTCTCCAAGTTTTAACATTTCTCAGATGTCCATCCTTAAAATCCAATTGAATCTTGATTAGTCCTTTGTCATAGAACCAGTACAAGAATTGATTGTCACCCAAGTTGTTCGCAAATTCAAAGTCCGTTATTTTTTTCTCCTCATCTATCATCGGAGATTGAGTCTCTCTGTGAGAATTCAAAATTGGTTCAATGTCCCTGCTTTGTTTTACTCTTTTGAAGTAACTCGAGTCCAACGTGTTTGCCAGAAGTTCAGCATACTTGTCCGCAATTTCTTCCTTTGTCGTTAGTCGTGACTCGAATATTTGTTTAAATGTTACGATGTCAATAAAGTAGGAGTCAAGGGTATCAAAGTGAGCATTTTCCAGGTCTTTGATTTTCCAAGCCAAGAGGTCTGACTTTAGGTCGGTTATTTGCCTGTTATCTTTGTCGTATACGATGTAATGAATGTCAGGGGTACCACCATATATGTCATTATTTACTCTATATAGGTTTAACTCTTTGCTATAGGGTTCAATGATCTCAACATCAATCATTGTATCATAAAGTGTCGGAATATCTCTAAATAGAATCTCAAGTGGTTTTCCGGTCCGCTGGCTGTAAATATGAAATTTTACTTTATAGTCTGAGTCCTCCGTAAACCGCTTGTACAAGTTTACACTGGTCAGTCCTAAGATTATGCTTAATAGTCCTATTAGGATTCTCTTCATTTTCCAAAAGCGGCTTGCACACAACGCTTAGGCTAAGATAAGTAAACGGTTTGGTGGGTTAGGTATTTATCTTAGCCGATGTTGTGGTCAGTGATCTTCTTTTTTATACCAAAATTTCCACCACTTATTATCTTTTTTTTCCTCATGTACTTTTCCATCCATATTTCGAATTCGCGGTTGTGTATTCCACCTTTTTTCTTCTGTCTTTTCGACATAAACATGACCAGTTGATGTATAATCAGGATCGATCATAGGTTCTGCAGAAACGATTACGTCTTCTTTGAGAATAATTGAGGCATACTCTAATTCAATTTCAAGATTAGTAATCTCGTTATTAGTCACTTTTACATTCTTATAAATTTTTGAAATATAATCATCATGTGATACGCGGACAACGTAATTGCCAGGTGCTGGGATTAATATGGAAAAATGACCAGCAGTATCACTCTTTCCACAGATCAATACATTATTGTCTTTTTCAACTGTGATATGAGCATTTGAAAGCGTCAATTCATCCTCTGCATCTTTTACTTTTCCAATAAGCTTTAATTCAGAGCCAGATTCAAAAAATTTTGAATTCGCTGTTTCCTTTTGTTCCAAGTTTTCAATTTTTTCAGTTTGGCTTTTCAGATGTTCATTATGATTTTTGGAAAATGATTTTCCAGAGAGACTAAAGAAAAATATGCCTAGTAAATATTTATAAAGTGAATTTCGAAATCCTGAATTACTTGACTGAGCTATTATAGCACGTCTCATCTGAGAATTGTCAACACGTGCACAAATATTTTTCTCACCTTTTTTTAAATAATCAACTATTTGCTTGTCTGACATTGTCGAAAAGTCAACCACAGTCTTTGAACATTGCTGACAGAACTTACCTCGATTGCCAGGAAGCATGTCATTCCAATTTTCGGAACAAGGCTTGTCTATATTTAATTTATATCTAGTTGACATTTTTCATTGACCACAACGTCTGTATAAAATGCATAAAGCATTTACAATCATTTACAAACGTTTAATTCCAGATAAATTTAATAAAAAAGAGCAAAGGAAATTTTGGGAATTTTGATTAATGGATTTATCAAAGGCACATAGAGATAAAAATTTGTGAAACGTTTTAAGTGTTTATAATCGTTTCAAACGTTTCTTAATTAATTTCGAATTAATCCAAGGCAAAAGCCCAATGGAAAAAACTAAGAATACCTGCGATTAGAAATTATATTTCATCGATCCGTCTGTCTTGCCTTATTTAATCTGAAAAACAAGGTGGGTTTTTCATTTTCTATTCTTTCTTCTACCATGATCATGCCTAAACTCAAGGCAACATTTTGTGATTCCTTATGGATGGAATCTGTGGCAGCGATGACGTATTGAAAATTCAGCCTATTAAATGCATAATCTATGATGGCTTCTGAAGCTTCTTTTGCAAATCCTTTTTTTGTGAAATCCTTTAACAAAGCGTACATCAATTGCGGCTGATCTTCATCAAAAAAATGCCATAAACCAACATAGCCTATTATTTCATTGCTTGCCGATAAACTCATTTTCCACAAGCCGAACTGCTCTTCCTTAAAATGTTTTTCATTTTGATTGATTATTTCCGCGGCTTTCTCTGGTTCAATTATTTCATCATCCCATAAATATTTTCTGATGAAGGGGTCCGTATTTAATTGCAGAAATAATGCTTCGTCTGATTTTTCAAAAGGAATTAATTCCATCCTTTTGGTCCTGATTATGGCCATGGCTCAACAGCGTGCCGTTTTGCGTTTTTTGCCCACTCTTCCTTTATCAATCACTTTGTCGATATAGGCACTGGCTAAAGGAACTTTGCATGCCGTTCCTCCGAGTTCCACCTCAACCTTACCAATGGCAAGAGCGACCTCACGGGATTTTTTGGTTAAGTCTTTTACATAGGTTCCGACAGATATCACAAAACCATTCATGGCATATCTTACCCTGTTTTGAGCCCCGTGAATTTCTTTTTCTACCCTTTCTAATAATTTGATATAGGTTTTTATGTCCAGATTTTCATCCTCATTGACCGCCGAATAATAGGCCAGGGTGCTCCAACCGGCGGCTGCAATATTTTCTTTGGGAGAATTGACCCATTCCAATCCCAATTCGAAACCAAAACTGGTTTCGGCCGCTACCCAGGGAACGGTATATTCACTTAAATAATACCAATAGGCTTTTTTTACCCAGTCTTCCAGATGTTTTCGGGTAATTTGATTTTCATCAGCCATCAAGCCCGCCAAATACATGGCATCGGAGTTTCCGCTTTCATAGAGTTGTAGGGAGAGCTGATGATTCTTTTTGGTTTTCTTGAGTATTTTTTTGAGATCCTGAACTTTAACACCAAAGAAAGGCTCTTTAGCCCCGTGCTTCATCAAGGTTTTTTTGGTTTGTTCATCAGCATAAGATTCAAGCTCTTTTAAAATTTCCTTCGCTGTCATGACAAGATTCGATTAAAAGCCTGTTGCAAATTATTGAATTTTTACAAAATGCTCATTTATCCTGAATGGGCTGTACATTCGTTCGGCAAAGCAGCCACATCTCATCTGCTTTTTTCCAGGTTTCCACCAAAGCCGCTTTTGAACTTGAAGTACTGCCATCGGGGCCTAAATAGGTTTTGGATACAATTCTTCGAACATAAGCCATATCTTTTTGAATGCTTATTTCAATAAATTTTTGTTTTCGATCTGAAACACGCCAACCCTCCTCAAACCAGTCTCCGATACCTTTAACCCAATTCTCTTTATCGCTTAAAGATTCACTGCCAATGGTCCAGCGGCTAAAATCTTCACAGAGAAAAGAAGCATAGGCCTCGGCGCCTTGGCCATTTACCGCCGTACTTTCTGAGAATTTTTGAATGGCCGTTATTATTTCTTTTTGAGCCGAAGACCATCGCTCTTGCGCTTGAGCTATTGAACAAAATGCGACGAGAATGATCAGGGTGGAGATTTTTTTGATTGTGATCATGAGCTCAGAATTTAACTAAATAATGGTTTTTTAGAAAAATTGATAATTGCCATTAAATATAGCTTTTAATAATTCCAGGCCATTACCGCTTATCAATTCCTCCTTTTTTAATAGGATGCAATAATTGTATTGATAATTACAATGACTTGATTTCAAATATTTTTTCCGATTGTTTCTTTCTCAAAAATTCCGGACTTGCTTTGAGAAATAAATTTCTGAAGCGGATGGCCAAATCATTTTCAAAATGCGCTATTTTACCCAATTTCCAGCTGGTATTGACAATAAAATGAGCTTTGGCCTTTCTGATTTTCTGGTATTCTGAAAAGGCTTTTTCGCTTGGATATTTTTCAAGACAGCTTGCTAATACATAGGCATCCTCAATACCCTGACAGGCACCCTGACCCATATTTGGACTCGTAGCATGAGCAGCATCCCCGATCAGACAAACATTGTTGTTAAACCAATTTTTTACAGGTTTTAAATCGGATATTACAGAACTGTGTATACTTTTTATCGGTGTATTTTCAATGAGGTTTTTTACCAAAGGATGATATTTTTCAAAATATAAAGACAGGTGCTCTTTGGTGTATTCATCCGGATTTTGTTTAAAAGTTTTTAGTGCGTACCAATAGACTTTATTGTCTTGTATCTGAACGAAGCCAATCCTGTCGCCTTTACCCCAGGCTTCATTAAGCTCTTTTTGATATTTGTGAGGTAAATTAAAATCAGCAATTCCCCGCCAACATAATTGTTTAGTCCATCGAATTGTATTTTCAGAAAACAGTTGATTCCTTACGGTAGAATTTATTCCATCGGCTGCCAGTAATAATTCAGAATCATAGGCTTTTCTATTGCGAAAATGCAGCCTGAGGCTATCAGCTTGGTTTATATCGATAAGCTCATATCCTGTTTTAATGCTATCATGCGGAATACTGTTTAACAAAAGCTCCTGTAACTTACCGCGATGTATAGCTATATTCTTTACCTTGTATTTTTGCTCAAATTGTTGAAGATCAACAATTGAAATGGGCTTCAGTTGGGAATCTGTAATTTTTATAAATGAAATGGTATTACCAGCCTGTTCAATCTGATTTTTAAGGCCGAGCTTATCATATACCTGCATGGCATTATTCGCAAGAATGATTCCTGCGCCAAGTGCTTTGATAGGTTCGGCTTGTTCAAAAACCCGTACTTGAAAACCTTTTTGCCTGAGTGCAATGGCGCTACTTAAACCGGCAATTCCGGCCCCAATAATATCAATGGTCAATTTTTATTGGATTAGATGATAATTCAAACACAAGGATGATCTTTATTTCTAAAATCTGAAATTAAAAAAACTGAAAACAGATTAGCTAGTGCTTTGTGGATTTTTTCATGATATCCAGGCCGAACATTGCAATTCGAATCCTTTAATTGCCTTCTTGTGGGCGCCTGTGAAGATTAAAGTCTGCTATAAAGCAGTTAATACGATTGAAAGGAAGAGGCTTAAATTAAAGGTTAGTTACAAACCCCTGATTATGAAGGCTTTAATATAAATAATCCCGGACCAGTATTATTCTGTTATCATTAAATAATAGCCATCTAAATCCTTCAGACAAAACTGTTCTTTCCCTGAATTCGAATTAATATGCTTTGCTTCTTCAATTTGCAGATTCAGTGCTTTGGCCTTTTCCCAGGTTTTGTTTAAATCCTGAACGCGCAAATATAAAATCAACCCATTGCCCGCCGGAATGTCCGGACTGCTTAAGCTTGGATGTTCATGTTCTCCCCATTTATGCAAACATAAAAACGTATCGCCGTTTTGATCTTGAAGCATTTCAAAGACATCTCCTCCATGGCCGCTCAGACAATCCAATAAATTCTGATACCATTTGGAGCTTTTTTCCACATCCCTTACACCGATAATGGGTTCGTTTTTTATCATATTGGTTTATGCTCTTTGTTTAAGTCCTGATATTATCTTTTCATGGATTTGTACTTATCATGTAATCCAATACCCGCCAAAATCATGGGAATGCATTTTTCAATTCTTGAAAACCTTGTTTTTTCCTGTTTGGCCTGGGAAAAATGAATAATGTAACCTCTTTGTCTGCCCGGGGTCAGTGCTTCAAAAGCATTTTTCAATACGGGATCTTCCTCAAATTTTGCAATTAATTCATCGGGCAGGGGTTCGGGATTCTTCTTAAAAGCGACTTTTAAACCTGCTTTTTCCACGGCTATGGATTCAAAGATGTATGCTTTTATATCGCTTTCTATCGTCCTGATTTCATTGATGTTTTTAAACTTGAAAAGTCGTGCTGCTTGGGAATTTGGACCGGGTTTTACCAATAGATTTTTCTCATCATTTAAGAGGGCACCTTTAAAAAAGCTAATACAACAATAATCTTTAAGCGCGCTAAGCATAAGAATATTTTTCTTCTGATAAGTATAGCATGGCGTACCCCATTTCGATTCTTCTGTCAATCCGCAGGCATTGATAATATTTCTTAAATATTCTAATTCAGAAGTCCAGGAATGAACTTTACATGCAGGTGTGCTGCCTAATGGACAACGTCCACATCCTTCTATGAAGTAATTATCTACCGATTTATTCATTTTTAATAAATGGCTCTCATGACTTGTTTAATATATCAACAATTTTTTTCAATCCGTCAAAAAAATCCCTGATATTAAAATACCACTTACGTAAAAAAAATGCTGCAATAATGTCTCTCGGCAAATAGGGGTTTTGAAAATAAATTTTTGATCAGATGCGACTCTGATATGTAAATAGTTCATAGTATCTACCTTCTTTAGCGATTAGCTGATCGTGAGTTCCTCTTTCGATTATTTCTCCATCTTCTATGATCAAAATTTGGTCGGCTTTACGAATGGTACTAAGTCTATGCGCAATGACAAAGGTGGTTCTGTTTTTCATTAGCCTTTCCAAACTTTTCTGAATGAAGGTCTCGCTTTCCGTATCCAGATTGGAGGTGGCTTCATCGAGAATTATAATTTTCGGTCTGGCTAATAATGCCCTGGCGATGGATATTCTTTGTCTTTGGCCACCCGAAAGTTTTACACCGCGTTCACCGATAACCGTATCCAGTCCGTCATCAAAACGATCGGTAAATTCATTGACATAAGCGCCTTGCACGGCTTCTTCCAGTTCTTCCGCATTGGCATCTGGCCTCGGAAATAAAATATTTTCGCGAATTGTACCCTCAAATAGAAAGTCATCCTGTAAAACAACACCCAGGTGCTTTCTGTAGGATTCGAGGTCTACTTTTGATAAATCTTGACCATCAATTGTAATTAACCCGCTGTCTGGATTTAAAAAAGTAGCAGCCAAACCGGCGATGGTGGTTTTGCCCGAACCCGAGCTGCCAACAAGGGCAGTCACCGATCCTTCAGGTGCCTCAAAACTGATATTTTTTATGACCTCTTTATTCTCAATATAGCTAAATGACACGTTCTCAAAAATGATATCTCCTTTCAGCGATTGCAATTTTATCGGCCTATTTTCTTCGACTTGTTCCGGGTTCATTTGCATGATCTCCTCGGTTCTGTCTAGTCCGGCAAATGCTTCGGTCAACTGCGAACCAATATTGCTCATTTGCACAATAGGGGCAATCATAAAACCCAGGTAGAGCGTAAATGCGAGAAAATCGCCAAAGGTCATATCGCCCTGAATAATAAAATACCCTCCGATGCCCATAATGCCTGTGCTGGCCAGACCTAGAAGAAAGGTTGAAGAACTCGTTACAAAAGCTGTAGCCGTTAAGCTGGCCCGCACATTTTCAAAAAGTCGCCGGGCACCCTCTTCAAATATGGAGTTTTCCTGTTTTTCAGCGTTAAAACCTTTGATGACTCTTACGCCGTTTAAGGTTTCTGTCAGACGCCCTGTTACTTCCGCATTGAGCTTACCGCGATCCCTGAATATTGGCCTAATTCTTCCAAAAGCTTTTAGTGCTATAAAGGCAAATATTCCCACCGGCACCAAGACAAAAAAGGTCATGGCCGCACTGATATTGATCAGGAGAAAAAGCGAAATAATAGCTGTCAGTGTACCACCGACTAATTGAACCAGGCCCGTGCCCACGAGATTGCGAACCCCTTCCACGTCGGTCATTATTCTGGAAACCAGCTCTCCGGATTTATGATCGTCAAAATAACGGATCGGGAGCGAGAGCACCTTTTTTTGTACACGAACACGCAATTCGGAAATCAGGAATTGGGCTTCAACGCTTAGAATTCTTGTTAAGAGAAAAGAAGTGATCGCCTGAACAATAATCGCTGAAATCACCACCAAAAGTAGAATTTTCAACATGGGAATATCCTTATTGACAATCACATCATCAATAAGGTATTTACTGGCTCCGGGAAGCACCAAAGATGCCAGGCGACTGATTACAATCAGCACCAAACCGATGGCAATGGTTTTTCTTCTCGGCCAGATGATTTTTTGGAATGCCCAACCGAAAGTGACATTTTTTTTCTTTTCAGTCATTGTGGCAATTTAATGATATTCAATCCAAATGCTGAAATTAGGATGTGCACTTTTTTAAATGGATTGTAGACTCTGCCTTTTATTCTTCAATTCCTGTTTTGAAGCCATGTATTCCCGAAAGGAAAATATTGAAGAATATTGATTCAAATAAACCCGTAACAAATCCTATGGAAAAGGCAATAGCCGGCATGCCAATGAGAGCACTAAATGCAAATATGGTTCCTATACTTAAGCCGGGTGTATCATCTGTGCTTATAAAATCAAGTGATACAAGGAGGTCAATAAAAAATCCGCCAAATGAATAAATGATACCGGCGAACAAACCGATTTGAGAAAAGAGAATGGCTTGAAATAATGCAAAATCAAGCACTTTAATTTTTTGTGATTTTTTCATGATCCCATGGATTATTAGCACCATTAATTATTTTACATCATCTGAAAAATGGCCTTGATGTCTTCCTCTATCGAACTTCTTTTTATTAAATTCAGATGATTTCCCTTTAGATATGCTCAAACTATTCCAGTGTTTCGAATACATTTTTCCGATATACACAATTTGTCCGATGTGATAGGCATAATGTGCCAATTGCCGGTTGATGGCATCGCTTATGCTGTGTTCCTGATTTCGAATGTATATTTTGGTGTTAAAATTGTCTTCGTTGATGCTGTCAAGGGCATCAAAAAGACATCGCCAGCCTTCTTCCCATTTTTGAATTAATTCTTCTTTGTTTTTAATCACCGACTCAAATTCCAGATCGCGTTGCCGCCATGTTTTTTCTCCATCTGAGTTTAAAAAATCCGTCCAGCGGGAAAGCATATTGCCCCTTAGGTGATTGACGATAATGGCGATGGAATTGCTTTCTTCATTGTATTGTTTGAATAAGTCCTCTTCACTTAGCTGATTGAATGTTTTTTCTCCGAGAGATTTATAGTATTTGAATTGGATTTTGATTCCTTCAATTATTTGAGGACTCTTTGTCATGTTATTTTATTTTTATTCCTGCTTTATAGATACTTTGAGGATTTAAAAGACTTTCTATGTTCAAAAGCGGATTCTCATCCAATATCAAGAAATCTGCCTCGAAATTGTCCTGAATAAATCCTATTTTTCTTTCGGGGAAAATAAATCTTGGAGTAACAGAACAGGCTATTTTTATTAAATCATAATTTTTGAAAATTTTTCTTTCAAGAATTAATCTTAATTCATCTGAGTAAGTCTCACCAAATCTATCTGCTCCAATTAAGATTGTTCCCCCTTTTTCATGATATGTTTTTAAAAATTCTTCGGCTAACCCAATTTTTGATTCACGAAGTGTATCAAATGATTCATAAGACCATTGAAGGGTCGTTATAACGGCATGATCCTGAGCAATTGCTCTATCAATAATCAAATCATCTACGATATAATTTTTTTTAGATTCCGGGTTTCCATCCCATCCAATACAAGGGAGATGTGCGGAAACATCGACACCAATATTGACTGCTAATTCAAAGTCGAATGCATTGCTAATATGAGCGAAAACTCGATATCCCAATTTATGAGCTTCTTCAGTGACATATTTGGCAACTTCAGGTTTTAAACCATTATTTCCGGCAACATCATCAAATGCATTTTCTTCATATTCATTGGAATTGACCAGAAAAATTTTAACCACATCTGGCTTTTGTTCGAAGTAATCGGGTAATTTTCTTTTGGCCTCCTCAATAGAATTTAGAAAAATATAACTATTACCTTCATCCAATCTACTGGTTTTGATTTTCTCAATGCTATCTTTCCATATTCGTGCATCGTTTAAACCCATTGCAAATGGTTCATATGCCATAAAAGGGTGACCTATTTCGCTCGTCAATCCTTGTAGTGAAAATTTTACATCAGGTGTATTTTGTTCTTCAAAAAATGGTTTTAGTTTGTTTACACCATTCGCCTTACTTGTGAGATTTAAAATATAAAAACAACCCTCATTCAAATATTTATTTGGCAAATAAGACAATTGCCATTGCCTGTCTAAATTATGAGTATGAGCATCGGCGAAAGGAGGAATTACCCATTTGCTTGTCAAATCAATTGTTGTATCAATTTTCTCATTAAAATCGAAATGAATTTTTCCATTTGCTACAATAAAATCTTTGCTTATAAAACCGTTTTTCAAATTTATATTGTCGAATTCAATCTCTTTAACAAAAACTTGCCCCCCTTTGAATTTAATAGTTTGGGCAAATAAATTCAGGTTCATTAAAGCGCAGAGCACTACAATTGATAAAACTATTGTTTTCATACAAGTAAGAATTAAAAGTTAATTAAGGGCAAAAAACAAATAAGTAAAAAGATTCCCACTGGCATGCGCCAGCCAGGATGGTATTATAGAACCGTTGGCCAATTTTTCATTTATCCATGCCAAAACCAGTCCGACCACAAAAGGAACTATAAAAATAAATGTCAGGAATAAAATACTCTTGGTAAGGCTAAGGAAAAGGGCGGTGTGAATTATCCCAAAAATAAATGCCTGCAAAATATTGCCTTTAGTGAATCCCATTTTGCTAATGAGTCGTTTTGCTAAAAAACCTCTGAATAGAATTTCTTCTGCCAAAGCCGTTTTGAATACAGCCGCGAGAACGATCAATACAACCGAATTGAAACTCATTCCCATGGCCTTAAATTTCCCACTCATGCTCTTTGGATCTTCCATGGCTTCAAGCATATCAGGCGAAAGATGTATAATGATTAGCATCACAGCCATAAGTGGCAATGCAAACAACACGGCATATAAAATCGGCATTAGAGCTGCTTTTTTTAATCCTATATAATTCCAGAAGCCTTCCTTATTCTTATAAAAAAAACGATAGGCAATAAATGGAATAAGGGTGAATACACCAATTTGAAGAATGACCGATATAATTTCATTAAGCATGACTAATAGTTTTAGTTTTGCGCAATGCGATTCCAAATGTCAAGGTACATCTGCCAGTCTCCATTTACTTTTTTCCAAACAATCACATATTTACCTTTCCAATAGCTGATTTCACCGTCCTTTCCTTTGGTTTTGCCTTCATAATAACCATGGTCTCTGGCTTCATCATTGTAAACTCTAATTTCTGCAGGCATTACCTTGTGGTGAACAATTTTTACACTCTCGGGCATTCTCCAATAATTGATGATCGCATCCCGGCCTTCTATTATGTCTTTGTTGTTGGGAAATATTTTTGCATCCTCTGTATAGGAAATCGCTATGTTCTTCAAATCTTCATTGATTACATACTCAGAGAACAAAGCGGTATTTTTTAGAATCTGCTCAATTTCAGTTGTATCGCCGATGAGATTTTGAGAATAGGATAGAGTCCACCCAAATAGTAGGATCAGCGCGATTATTACATTTTTCATCTAATAAATCTAATTAAAAACTTAGAATGAGAGATTAGACTTAAATTAAAATATACGAGCAATTATCTGTAAATGAACAAATTATCTGATAATTCGCTGGTATTAACACACGGATTTTCAGGTGCGCCTCAAGGTTAAAAACTCCATTTTACTCTTGTAAAAATGCTATTGACGAGGTTCTGGTATTTGCCATCAAATTTTACATAGTACAATTGGCCCACAAGATCGAGATCCCAGTTAGAAGCAATAGAGTAGGTCATGCTGGGCATGATAAAAAGGAGATCGGCTTCAAAACCATAAATAGCGGCCAGTCCGGGGGAAAAAAGCGGAGTTACCGGATAAGTGAGCTGATAAAAACCCGAATACCGGGTGAGCATTAGATTTTTTGCGCTAAAATTATTGCCAGCGAGACTGTTGGTGTTTTCCAAACCAAAAATACTGCTTCGGCCATTGCTATTGATTAAAAATGAACCGAGCATATACAATCCATTTTTAAATGAGTAATCCACACTTGCCGATAAACTCAATACATCGACGGTGTCAAAAATTTTCTTTCTGTTGACAAAATAACTGGCTTCACCCTTGAATCCTGCTGTTTTTAAATTTCCCGCCCAACCTATTCCGGCCACATAATCATCTCGAAAAACACCTCCTAAAAGCTGAATGTCGTAGGACCCTTTATTAAATTTGTACATGAGTGCACCGATGTGTTCATTTTCACTTCTGCCCGGGGCATAGGCCAATTCAATTTTATTTCCACTGCCAAAATAATTCTGCAAACGGATGGCATCATTGCCGGGTCGTTCCTCATAATCGAAATCCACAAAATTAAAGGCATTAAAAATATCATTGGGGTTCCATACCACATTCATTCCCCAATTTATTCTTTGTCTACCCACTTTGGCTTCAAAATTCCCATCCACATATCCAATCCATGCCCTGTCAAAAATACTGTGCGCAAACGCAGCGGAGTGTTCCATCCATATAAATGAAAGATCGAGATAGCCGAGATCCATATCAATCATATCCTGATAAAAAGGATTTAGCCTTACTGTTTCGCCATAAAAAATTCGATTCCGCATTTCTACCCTTGCGCTCAATTTAGAATTCAGATCGTATTGCAGGTTTAAGCGGTTGTGAATGAAATTGTCGGTGATGAGTGAATCGCCCTGTAAAAAATTGAGAATGCTCATCTGTTTTACATATCCCCTAAAGGTAAATGGACTGTTGCCGGATTGGGCCAATAAAAATCCATTGAGAATTAGAAAGAATAAGATAAAAAGCTTAATGCCTTTCATCAGAGATGATTTGTCCGTCTTCCAGTGTAATAATTCTTGTTGCTTTGTCCATAACCCTTTGATCGTGGGTTGAAAAAATAAAGGTGGTTTTTTCTTCGCGATTCAGTTTGTGCATGATATCCAGGAGATTATTAGTGCTTTCCGAATCCAGATTGGCGGTTGGCTCATCGGCAAGAATAAATTTTGGTTTTGAAGCCAGCGCGCGTGCCACAGCTACCCTTTGTTGCTGGCCTCCTGAAAGCTCAAGAGGCTTTTTATTTATTTTGTCTTCGAGGCCTACCTCTTTAAGCAGCGCAGTAACACGTGCATCTCTTTCCACCTTTGGAGTTTTTTGCAAAAGCATAATAAACTCGGTGTTTTCCCTAGCCGTCAATACAGGGATAAGATTATAAGACTGAAATACAAATCCGATATTTTTCAATCGAAAGTCAATCAACTGATTTTCCGACATTTGCCGCAACTCCGTGCCTGCAACAACAATACTCCCCCCTGATGGCCGGTCCAACCCGCCAAGAATATTTAATAATGTGGTCTTTCCCGATCCTGAAGGTCCTACTATTGCCGTAAATTCACCTTCTTCGATGACCAGATCCACACCTTTCAAGGCGTGAACTGGGACGGCACCCTGGTAGGTTTTGGTCAGGCTCTTAGTGCTTATTATTGCCATGATTATATTTTTCTTATTGCTTCCACCGGTTTTAATTTTAATGCTTTTCTCGCCGGAAATATGGCGGCTATTAATGCCATGATCAATACCATTATCGCTACGTCTACATATCGCGATGCATCGAGAGCCGGGTATATCGTACTCCCAAATCCAAAATCATCATAAACAGCTGCATTGACATTGATACCTGCATTTCCAAAATAAGAAATGCTCAGCCAGGACAATGCCAGGCCAATCGGGCATCCGATCATTGTCATGATTACGGTTTCGATCATAATCATTGAGAAAATCCGTCCTTTGGTCATTCCGATAGACATCAGCATCCCTATTTCCCGGGTTCTTTCCAAAACTGCCATATACATGGTATTGATAATGCTAAAAAGCAGGGCCAGTAAAATGATACCGACAAGAACAAAAAGATAGACATCCATAGCTTCTACCATATAACGCATTCCGGAGGCGATATCCAGCCATGGAAGGACTTCCAGATCGAAATATTTTTTTTGATATTTTGCGGCCATTGCCTCTGCCATATCTTGATCACTGATTTTAACCGCAATTTCATGACTTTGCGTTTTGGACAAATTCATCAATCTTCTCAGGTCCTCAATTTTCACGAATACATTCATTTTATCGTATTGCCCGTTATTCGATTTGTAAATACCCGCCACGCGAAAAGCCCCTGCTACGATTTCGCCGTTTTTATCCTGAAAGGTGAGCACCATTTTCGATCTCAGGTCTGCTTTAAATGTTTCTGCAATTTTCCGGCTTATGAGAATCGGATTTCTTTTAACCTCTTCGAAATAAGTACCTTCTATGATTTTCTGATCCAGTTTGGTGACAATGGCTTCCTTTTCGGGATCAACACCAGACACTTTTACCGATCCGTTTTTGTTTGCCGTACCCAACATAGCCAGTGCAATGACTCTTGCTGAGGATTGAATTACCTTTTCATCCTCTGAAAGGTCACTTTGAATTTGCCCCGTATTGCGAATGATCTGCTCGGCCCTCATATCATCTCGAAAACCTTCCACATGAAATTGGAAGTGCGACATTTCCATTTCAATGACAGAATTAACCTTGGATATCATCATGCCTTCAACAAAAGCCGAAGCAAATATTCCAGCCCATAGTCCAAGACCGATGGCAGTAATTACCACAAAACTCCGCACTTTACTTCTCCATATGTTTCTCCAGGCTATATTGAAAACCATATCAGCTGTTCATTTCATCGATTGCTTTGGTCCCGAGTAATTTAACAAAAGGATATATGCCAATAACTATTGCTACAATGGCAATTACTATGGCTTGCTGTATAAATATCAGTGGATCCATACTTGCGTAAAGGACCGGTTCCATGCCGTATTCTTCGGCCATTTTTGCCACCTCCTCACCATAGCGAATTGGAAAGACCACAAAATAATAACATACCGGAAAGGCGCCTATTATTCCAATAATTGACCCGATAATGGAAATTATAAATACTTCAATAAATACCACCAGGGCTAATTTCACACGTCTCATCCCGACTGCTATAAGCACCCCAAACTCATGTCTTCGTTCTGCCATCATCATCAGCATGGTACCGAAAATTCCAAAAGAAATTACCATATAGAGGATAAACATGAAAACATAGCCCTCTACCCGGTCGGTTTTAATCATATCGACCAATTCGGGAAAAAGCTCTTTCCAATGCATAATCTCATAGTCATCTGAAATTTCTGATTTTAAAACCTTTGCGAGTTCTACTCCCCGGGAAGCCGTCTCGGTCTTAATCACCAGATTGTTGATCAGTTCATTTGCGCCAAATAAGCGTTGAGCTTCGGCTAAGGGAAGAAAGACCAATTGCTTGCTTAATTCTGGAGAACCGAATTTGACGATGCCTTTTACAGGGTATTTTCCCGCAGCGCTTAGGCCCTGATATCCTTGACCAAGAAGTATGAGCGTGTCATTGGGTTTCAGCTCAAGATAATCGGCCAGCCCGTTTCCAATCAGGATAGAGCGGTCTTCATTATTAAAATATTCACCCGAACTGAGCCTTTGATCAAGTCGGGAATATTTTTTTTCCAATTCGGGATCAATGCCGATGACCATTGCGCCTTTTGTCATTTCCCTTGTGGCACTCAAGGCAAAACTTTCGAGACGCGGGAGAAAAATGTCATTGTCCGAATATTGCCTTAATTTGTTCAGTAAAGCCTCATCCTGTTTAAAACTATAATCGATGGTTTTTTCGTCCCAGTAATCTTTGCTGTGAACCTGAAGAAAACCGGTGAAATCTCCGGCGGTGGTCTTGATCATGTTATCATAAGTGCCTTCCTTCATGCTCATCATCAAACTGGATAATATGACAGCAAAAAAGATGGAAGCAAAGGTGATAACTGTTCGGCGTTTATTCCGCCAAATATTTCTCCAGGCCAGTTTTAGATAGAGCAACATCTTTACAGCCTCTTCATATTTTGTGTTGTGAAAAAGTTGTCGGCAATATCGATGTCAAATTCGAGATCATTATAGATAATCACTGTTTTTTGGCCTTTCTTTTCTACGGGGATCATTTCCATACGCGATGGCAGTTTTTTACCATCAAATGTTTTAACCGAGGAGCCTGACATAATATTTACAAGGTAGGCATCCTCATCGTAAAATTCAGTCCGCAATTGCATGTATTCTTGCTTATCCACCCATAGTTTTATTTTACCCCAAACGACCGGCGCATCGGGCTTTGGTATCAATTCTATGACATAACATGAAAATCCATCGATGGTGGAATCTTTCAAATAGCTGTGTTCATAGTCTGTAACAATTGAGGATTGCTTTACCAAATCATCATTGGTAAAATCGGTTCCCATCCAGGATTGCATCATCATTGATGGTGGGAGTTTAATGTTACGGTCAATGGATGGCACCCAATTCCAAATTTCTTTGTCGCGTTTCAAAAATACGGTTCCTTTATCGCGGGCAGGTGATTTGATTAGGGTAATTGAATAGTCATCGCCTTTGGTCCATGAGGTGAGTGTCATTTCACGCGTCCATTTAGGCCTTACGATTTCTATGGTCATTTCGGCTTTCGAGCTCTTACCGCGCATTTTTTCATCGGCTTTTTTTATTATCTCTGTTGCCTCCTGTGAAAAGGCAGAAAAGCAGAGAACCAGGTAAGGAAATAAAAAAATAAACAGTGTTTTCATTCACAATACTTTTATTGACAGAATACTAATACTAAAGTAATGTAAATATTTTATGCCAATTATTGACCCAGATCAGGAATAGGAATTTTTTGAAGGCAGCAAATGGAGTTTAAAATTAACTTTGCTCTGTCCTTCGTCCTCCGCCTTCTGTCCTCCATCCTCCTTAATCTATTTCTCCCAAATAGCATCTGTGTAGTAATGCTTGCAATCGAATAAAAACTCCTTGTGTCTGAATCCCGAAGCACTGGCCAAATGTTCTATATCCTCCTTGCTGTATTTTTGAGATATTTCTGTGTGTATAAATTCCCAGGCGCCAAAAGTATAGGTCCTGCCGGTCGCTTCTATATGCACCTCCTGATCTTTTTTGCTTACAATATAACTTCTGGCCTGCTTTTCGACCAGGTCATAGACGGGGTAATGCATAAAATTTTCTCTCTGAAAATTGCCCCCAAGCTCTTCGTTTATTCGATCTAATAGATTGAGATTAAATTCTCTTGTAGCGCCCTGAGAATCGTTATAGGCTCTTCGGATGATATTCGGATCTTTGACCAAATCAAATCCTATCATCAGGAGATCTCCTTTGTTGAGATTTTCGGCGATTAATCGCAAAAATTCAACATCCTTGCCCTTTTTAAAATTGCCAATATTCGAACCGAGAAACAAGACCACCTTTCGATTTTTATCATTCATCTGTAGATCGTGCAGCTTCTCAAAATAATCCCCCGCTATTCCTTTAATGCGAATGTTTGGGATATCTTTTTTAACATGTTTTTCCAGATAGGCAATGACATGTTTTGAAATATCGATAGGCATATAGGTAAAGTCCAGGTTTTTATCGACAAAGTTTTGAAGAAGCACCTTTGTTTTGGTGCCATCGCCGGCACCGAGTTCGATAAGGTCAAAAGCTTTATTTTGATCGGAGAAAATCTCAGCTATTTTTTCACTTTGGGAATTGAAAATTTCAAATTCCGACCTGGTCAGATAATATTCGGGACTCGCCATTATGGCCTGGAATAATTTGTCTCCCTTTTCATTATAAAAATACTTGGAAGGCAGTCTTTTAGGATGATCAGATAAGCCGGAATGTACTTCCTGAGCAAATTGGGTTGATTTTTCTTTAGAGTTGGCGATAAGCGATTAAATATCTTTTGCAAGTCGAATTCCTGAGAACTGCCATTGCAAATTGGGTTGAAAGAAGTTTCTGTAAGTTGCTCGAATATGACTTTTAGAAGTAGCGCATGAACCGCCCCTTAATACCATCTGGTTTATCATAAATTTGCCATTGTATTCTCCAAGTGCGCCTTCGGCTTGTTTATAGCCAGGGTAGGCCAAATATGCACTGTTGCACCATTCCCAGCAATCTCCGAAGAACTGATTATTACCATTGGCTATGGGTTTGAATTCCCCGCTATCTACAAAATTTCCTTTTTCAATGTCGCCATAATCCAGACAGGCTACTTCCCATTCTGCCTCGGTAGGCAGTCTTTGACCCTTCCATCTGGCGAAGGCATCGGCTTCGTAAAAACTTATATGACTCAGCGGTGCATACCAATCGATTTCCTGTTTTCCGTACAAGGTGAAATTCAACCACTCTTCATCTTCCTTAAACCAATAAAGCGGTGCCTTTATCTTATTATTTTGAATCCAATCCCAGCCATCGGAAAGCCATAAACTGTGATTTTTATAGGCACCATCCAGTATAAATTCCATGTACTCGGCATTGTTTACAAGTCGGTCAGCTATACTAAAAGCCTTAAGAAAAACCTTGTGTTTGATTCTTTCATTATCGAAGGCAAAATCTTCTCCATCAAATCCAATCTCATATACACCTTCATCAAAGCGGTAATAGGAGATGGGTCTGGATTTTAAACTGGATTTGTGATAATCCGCTTTGTAGGCCGGGTAGAGCGGAGCCTGATTTAGAATGTATTTGATATCGCAGACAAGAAGCTCCTGATGCTGCTGCTCGTGATTGAGCCCGACTTCAATAAAATGCGCCAGTGCTTCATTTTCAATTCCCGAATCGATCAATTTTACCATATGATCGTCCACATGGCTTCGATATTCAAGGATTTCTTTGACACCGGGTCGGGTCATTGTTCCACGAGAGGGCCGAATTACCCGATCACCGGCCGTGTTGTAATAGCTGTTGAATAGAAAATTAAAATCCTTGTGAAATAATTTATAATCCGCTAAAAATTCTGAAAGTATAAATTTTTCAAAAAACCAGCTGCTGTGTGCCAGATGCCATTTTGGCGGAGAAACATCCACCACCGGCTGGGCAACATAATCCTCTGTATGCAATGGTTTGCACAAGTCCCTGGTAAAATTTCTGATCTCCAGATATCTTTTGGAAGAAATTTGATATTTGTTCGTGGTAAGTTCCAATTCCTCTATTTAAACATAAAATAACTTTGAAAGATTGGCCCAAGCAAAAAAAATGACCCATTAAATTGAACAAAGCGAATTAAAATTCCTTAAACATGTAAATTTGAGTGAATTTAACACTCTTGTATTGAGGAAAATATTATTCATCCTAATTGTCATTTGCACGCTTAGCACCGGTCATGTTTATGCACAGGTCTTAGCAGATGTCACGGATGAATCAGATTCCATCCCGCATCCTAAGAATTTAATCAAAACCCTTTTTAGCAAAGGCTTTATTGTTACTCCGGTGGTATTTTATACCCCGGAAACCGAATTCGGAGGTGGACTGGTAAGTTTTTATTCATTCAGGTTGAGCAAAGATTCGGTACAAAGGCCCTCAAGTGTTCGCGCTGCATTGGTAATGACCAGTCGTGGACAGTTTGTTTTTGATGTGCCCTTTATGATCTCTCTGATAAAAAATAAATATGTTTTGGATGGAAAAGTCAATTTGAGAGAGTTTCCTTATGATTATTACGGAATAGGTAATAATATCAATCTTGACACCCTTGAAAGCTATACCTACACGACAGTCAATCTGGAGCTCGATGTACTTAGAAGATTGGGTAAAGGAATTTTTATGGGCCCCAGGTTCAACTATGAAGATTACCAGGTACCAAAAGTTGAAGAAAATGGCTTGCTGGAAAATTCAGAGGTGCGCGGTAAAAATGGCGGTGTGATTTTAGGTGTAGGTGCTTCATTATTAATTGACCGCAGGGAGAATATATTTTTTCCTGAAAATGGATATTATTTTCAATTTAACTCAATTTATTACGATCCGGCATTTGGTGGGGATTTCGACTTTTACGATTTGGAAATCGATGCAAGAAAATATTTTAGATTAAAAGAGGATATGGTTATTGCAACACAAGCTTACACCAGAAATGTATTTCAGGATGCGCCATTTTTGAGACTGGCTCAGTTGGGCGGTAAAAGGATAATGCGCGGTTATTATGAAGGAGCTTACCAATCCAAGCGGTATATGGCGATTCAATCGGAGTTCAGATGGATTTTTTATAAGGGTATTGGCATGGCTGCATTTGCCGGTATAGGAGCGGTATCCGAAAGCATAAAAGAGATTAATAAAGATCCACGCTTTTCTTATGGGGGAGGCTTGCGGTATAGATTTAATAAAAAGGAAAAAATATCAGTGCGATTTGACTATGGTTTTGGCAAGAATACCAATAACTTTTATTTCACAATTGGGGAGGCATTCTAGCTTTTCACATGATTTTTTTTCCAGTTAACTTTAGATCAGGGAATAATTCTAATTCTGAATTAATCATAAATTTGTGACCTAATACAAAAATTTTATGTCAGGACATAGTAAATGGGCAACGATAAAGCGCGCCAAAGGGGCTAAAGATGCCAAGAGAGGGAAAATATTTACAAAACTTATTAAAGAAATTCATGTCGCCACTAGAACCGGAGGTGATGATCCCGATGCCAATCCGAGATTGCGTTTGGCCATTCAAAATGCCAAAGCCGCAAATATGCCCAAGGACAATATTGAAAGGGCCATAAAAAAAGCTTCGGGGGTTGATTCCGAAGATTATATTGAAACGACATATGAAGGTTATGCCCCAAATGGTGTGGCCGTAATGGTGGAATGCACCACTGATAATAATAACCGAACCGTTCAAAATGTGCGATCCATTTTTAATAAGTACGGTGGAAATCTGGGGACCAATGGTTCGGTGGATTATCTTTTTGAAAGAAAAGGAGTATTTACCTTAAATCTCCCGGAAAATTTTGATGAGGATGAATTAACCCTTGAATTAATCGATGCCGGAGCAGAAGATGTGGATTTTAGAGAAAATATGGCGATCGTCACTTGTGCAATGGAGGATTTTGGACAAATGCAGAAAAGCCTGGATGGACTGGATGTTGAAATTGAAAATGGAGAGCTTCAGCGAATTCCAACCACTTCAGTAGAATTGAGTGATGAAGATGTGAACTCGGTAATTAAACTAATCGATGCCATGGAAGATGACGATGATGTCCAAAAGGTTTACCATAACCTTGAGATTTTAGAAGGCCAGGAGGGTCTGTTGTAAAAAAAAAGCGGATAGTTGATACTAGCCGCTTCGTTTTAGTTCATAGAGTTTAAAATACGTCTTCCGCTCTCCGTCTTCCGACCTCCGTATTGTTTACTGTTTATTCTTTATCGATTATCCAACTTTCTCAATCAGGTCAGCAGTTCTTGCAGAATAACCGGCTTCATTATCATACCAGCCAACCACTTTAACCATTTTTCCCTGAACGGCAGTTAATTGAGAATCGAAAATGCAGGAATGCGGATTGCCAACAATATCTACTGATACAATAGGATCTTCAGTGTATTCGATGATTCCTTTCATGGCGCCATTGGCTGCAGATTTTAAAACTGCATTGACTTCTTCGGCTGTAGTTTCCTTGCTCACCATACAGGTAAGATCTGTTAACGAACCATCAGGAGTTGGAACACGCAAAGCGATTCCATCCAGTTTTCCCTTTAAATGAGGTAGTACAAGGCCTACAGCCTTCGCAGCACCAGTAGATGTCGGGATAATTGAAAGCGCAGCTGCCCTGGCTCTTCTTAGGTCTTTGTGAGGAGCATCCTGTATTCTCTGATCAGCCGTATAGGCGTGGATCGTACTGATAAAGCCCTGTTCCATACCAAATGCATCGTCGATGGCTTTGGCCATAGGTGCAAGACAATTGGTCGTGCAAGAAGCATTCGACAAAATAGTTTCAGATCCTGTTAAAGTAGAATCGTTAACACCTAAAACGACGGTAGGTATATTTCCTTTTGCGGGGGCGGAGATAACTACTTTTTTAGCGCCCGCCTTAATATGACTTCCGGCTCCTGCTTCATCTACAAAACGACCTGTAGATTCAAGCACTACGTCAATATTATGTTCTTTCCATGGCAATTGAGCTGGATCCTTCTCTGATAAGATTTTAATTTGCTTTCCATTGACTTCTATACCTTCGGCCCAGGTTTTTACAGTTCCGTTAAATCTTCCGTGCACGGAATCATATTTTAAAAGATGTGCTAAAGTAGCGTGGTCGGTAAGGTCATTGATGGCAACAATTTCCGTTTTTCCGTTTTCCAATAAATTCTTAAATGTCAGTCTTCCAATTCGGCCAAATCCGTTGATGGCCACTCTTATTTTGCTCATGGTATTTGGGGTTTAATTCTAAGCCGCAAATGTACAATGTTCGAAATCATAATACAATTGCGGATGAAAAATGAAGGGAATTAGAATCTGAAAATAATTTTGATAATTTTTTTTGTCTAAACGAAGTCTAAATTTATATTTGCAGTCCCAAAAACAAACGCTCCGTTCGTCTAGGGGTTAGTGCCGATAGTTATCGGTAGCCAGGTTTTCAAAGATTTGGATTAAATAGACGAGACATATTGTATTTGCTCCGTTCGTCTAGGGGTTAGGACGCCAGGTTTTCATCCTGGTAACAGGGGTTCGATTCCCCTACGGAGTACTTTAAAGCCGTAACTTCCATTCAGTTATGGCTTTTTTTATTTACAATGGGTATCAATTTTCTTATATCCTACTTAGTATTGTTTTTTTTAACGATAATTCTGAATTTATTCTTTTCTCAATTATTATATTTTAAACTCCCATAACAACGGGGTATCGTCTAAATAAAGTATAATTTGTTAGTTTGAATAATTCCTATTCATTTGTAAAATTTCCTACAATTTTTCCTATTGTTTTTTACAATTAAATAAGTATTTATCAAATTACTTTTTAAATTTTCCATTATTATATAATCCGGGCTTGAAGCTATTAATTTATCTTTTTATTCCTCTGACAGTTAGCCTCATGGCACAGGCCGAACCACCGGCAGAGGTTATTTTCTACAATACACACATTGATATTTCAAAATCGGGAAAAACGATTCTAAACGAAGTTCAAATTAAAATCAACAATGAATCAGGTCGCGATTATTCACAATTAGCATTAACCTATAAATCCGATGATAAACTAAAAATCAAATTGGCTCAAATTCTGGATGTGGATGGAAATATTTTAAAAGAATTGAAAAAATCGGATTTTAAAAAAAGCTCTAATTATAATTCCGGCTCATTTTATGAAGACTCGGAAATGATAAAATTCGACCTTCATCACAACAGTTTCCCATATCAAATCAAATACGTATACGAAAGGCAAACGAAGGAATATTTTATGGTTTCAAATTGGTATCCCTTTATTGACGATAAACTTGTACATCAAAACTACCAGTTAAAGTTAAGTCTGCCATTTGATTATAAAGTGAATATCAAAGTCCATGGCAGTTTTGATACACTAATTGAAAATGGCTCAGGTCAGATCTTTTACACCTGGAAATCTAAAGAACCTTATTCTTATGAAGATGAATATTTTTCACCTGAGTTTATTGATATTGCGCCTCATATAAGCATTATTCCCGAACAATTTGTATATGATGTAAGCGGTTTGCAACGGACATGGAAAGAGTATGGAGACTGGATCTATGAGTTAAATAAAAATCTCGATGAACTCACATTTTCTGATAGTTATCAGGTCAAATTATTAACCGACACCATTGACAATACCATTGATAAAATACGTGTGCTCTATCACTATCTTCAGGATAATACCCGTTATGTAAATATTCCACTCGGAACCGGAGGTATGAAGCCATATCCGGCCAAATATGTTTGTGAAAACAAATATGGAGATTGCAAAGCACTGACCATATATATGCAGGCACTTTTAAAAGAGGCGGGGATCAAATCATATGCTGTAGATATTATTGCCGGTGATCCTCATGAAGATTTGGATAAAAATATGCCCGGACAATTTTTTAATCATGTCATCTTATGTGTACCGGTAAATGGAGATACAATTTGGTTGGAAAATACCAGCCAGATCAATCCATTCAATTATTTAGGCCCATTTACGCAAGGCCGTTGGGCACTGTTAATTGATTCGGGAAACAGTCATTTGGTCAAAACGCCCTCATTGGATAGCTCTGATGTACTTTGTAGTTCCACATTGCAATTTAAACTTGGAAAGGAAAAAGAAGCTAAAGTTGATCTGAGCTATAATGTCAGAGGGAATATTTTTGGGTATTATAATTATGCTTTTTCAAATATTTCAGAAGAGGACAATAAAAAAAGAATTTTAAGGGTCCTAAATTTTGATAAAGCTGAAGTTGAAAATTTTTCAATTAACAAAGTCAATAGAGATGCAAGGTCAATAAAAATAAAAGCAGAGATTCTTCAAAAGGATGCTTTTCGGAATTTAGCCAATAAAACAGTCATTTACCCTGAAAGTGTCGGATTCCCCAAATTGGAAAGCCCTGAAGAACGAAAACATCTTCTGGAAATAGAATATCCAATATTTAAAATAGACACATTTATTTATGATATTTCAAGTTTGAATTACTCAGATATAAAGTATCCGGAAGACAAGCTTTTCAATTCCGAATTCGGAAGATATAAGAGTTATACCAGGCAATCGGAGCACGAAATTGTACATATCAAAGTACTTCACATAAGCACTGGGAAATATCCTAAAATTAAATACCCCAAATTTCATTCCTGGATTGAAAATGCGAAAGAATTCGACGAAGATTTTAAAATAATATTAACCAATAATTAATGACCATGCGTATCCTGTTACTTTCATGTCTACTCTTGCTATTGGCTGTAAATATCAAGGCACAACATTCGCGTATTTGGGGTCAAATAAGTAAAGATGATTGGGAGCTTGAAGTATTTGAAGATGACCCGGATGCTGAAGCGATTGTCCTGTATGATGTGGCCCACTCAAAGTTCATCGATATAATTGAAGAAAAAGGAAATTTTACGGTATATGGTTATAATATTGAATTTACGAGAAAGAAGCGAATTAAAATTCTAAAGCCATCGGCTATTGATAGAGCGAATCTTAATATTGGAGTATATGAAGCTAAGGGAGAAGGAGAGAAACTACGATATTTAACTGCACATGTCTACAACAGGGATGAAAAAGGCTCAATACAAAAAACCGAACTCAATCAGGAATCCATATTCAAAGAAAAAATCAATGATAATTATAGTCGCTATAAAGCGGCATGTCCGGATGTAAAAGTGGGGAGTATTGTTGAATACACTTATACACTTGAGTCGCCCTATAAATTCAATTTGTATGACTGGGAGTTTCAAACGGATGTTCCTACATTATACAGTCAGTATCGCATAGATATGATTCCTTTTTATGAATACAATTTTATAGCTCAGGGCCTGGATAAATTTGACTATCACACCAGTTATCAGGCCGATATTAAAAGAAGCAGTAAATATTATGGCGTAGATTTTTATGAAGTGATTAACGTTTATGGAATGTCAAATATCCCTGCTTTTAAGGAGGAATCATTTATTACAACAAAAGACGATTATCTCATGAAAATGGATTTTCAGCTTTCCAAGTACCAGGCTTCCAAAACAACGAAAAAGGAAGTAATGAGTACATGGCCAAAGTTGTGCAATGATTTAATTCAAAGCGAACGTTACGGGGCTTATTTAAAAGACTCACGATCAATGGCTAAAAAAGTATTGGCAAAAGAAATCCCCAACTTGAGTCAGGATAAAAAAGAAAAGGCCCGTCAGATAATAGAATTTGTGAAAAAGAATTTTACCTGGAATGGGAATTATACCTATTCTGCAACACAAAAAGCGAAGAATTTCTATAAAATAAGAAAGGGCTCTTCTGCTGATATTAATCTGTTTACCGTATCCTTATTGCGCGAGGCAGGCTTAAAGTCGAGACCGGTAATTTTAAGTACCAGAGGGCATGGCAAAATAAAATTCAATTATCCCTACATGAGTTTTTTTAATCATGTTATCGTATTTGTTATGGAAGAGGAGTTTAAGTATTTGACTGATGCCAGCGAAAAACTCATAAGCTACAATCGAATTCCTGTCAATTGTATGAATTCAAGAGGATTGGTTGTTTCTGCAAATTCTGATGATTGGGTTGATCTCGAGATTAATGCAAATAGTCAGAATAAGGTTGTCTTAAATTTAAACATCAATCCGGATAGCCTAAATTGTTCGGGTAATGTCACGATTCAATCATTGGAATATGCAGCTTTTTACAAAAGAGATAATTACAAAGATGATATTGAGGAATTGAAAGGGTTTTTAAAGAGGAATGGATTTGAATCCGATAAAGTAAAGAGCATAAATTTCAATAATTTGGAAATGCCTTACATCATCGCCGCACAAGGGAATTTTGAAATCGAAAGTATTGAAGATGATTTGATTGTAAAGCCATTTTTGAAATTTCCATATTTGGAAAATCCATTAAAACTAAAAAAGAGAGATTATCCGGTAGATTTTGCAATGACAAGAGAAGATCAATTGGAATCTACAATTATAATTCCTGATAATTATAAACCCTATGAATTACCTCAAACAATAAGTATTGATAATAATTTGGTCAGGATTAATTTGGATTATAAGCAAGAAGGTTCACAATTGATTATTAATGGAATGTATGCTTTCAAAAAAAGTATATATGAACCCAGTGAATATTCCACGATTAAAGAATATTTTCAAACAATTGTCGACCAATTCAATAAAGAAATTGTTTTGGTTAAAAAATAAATTCAAGTCCTAATTCTGCATATACATTTGATCGCTTAAAATTGTTAATTTAGCGCAAAAGCCCTATCATGTCGGAAAAATTTATCCTCAACAATGATCAGATTAATCAGAAAATCAAACGAATGGCTTATAAAATTTACGAGGATAATTACAATGCCAAACAAATCACAATAGTAGGAATAGAAGGGCAGGGCCTGGCAGTGGCTAAAGCACTTCTTAAAGACTTGGAAAAAATATTTCCGATTAAATATACCCTGATTCCGGCATCAATTGATAAAAAGAAACCATCGGGCTATAATCCGCAGCTGGAGAATTACAAAAAAAACATAGAAAAGAATGCTTTGATCATAGTAGATGATGTATTGAACTCTGGCAGAACTATCATGTACACCATACAGCCTTTCTTAAATTTAAAGCCCTCCAGTATTCAGGTAGCTGTCTTGATTAACAGAGATCACAAGAGCTTTCCCGTTCAGGTTGATTTTACGGGCCTAAGCCTGGCCACAACCATTCAGGATCATGTTGTGGTCAATCTCAATAAAAAAGGCGCCTTTAGCGCCTCATTAAAATAATTATTGGAAAAAGTCTTTCATCTTATGGAAGAAGCCCTTTTCATCCCTGCCGGGAGCAGGTTGGAAATTGGGAGATTCTTTTAAAGTATTAAGCATCTCTTTTTCTTCCGGACTAAGATCTTTGGGGGTCCATACATTGACATGGATCAATTGGTCACCCTGACCATAGCCATTGATATCCGGTATGCCTTTTCCTCTCAATCGCAATATTTTACCCGATTGGGTACCCGCTTGTACATTGACTTTTACTTTTCCGTCGATGGTAGGTACTTCAACGGAAGTTCCCAATGCGGCATCGGGGAAATTCAAATACAGGTCATAAATGACATTGGTGCCATCGCGTTTCAAGTTTTTGTCTTCCTCCTCCTCAATTAAGATCAAAAGATCACCCGGAACACCTCCACCGGGAGGCTCATTCCCTTTTCCGCTCATAGAGAGCTGCATACCATCTACAACACCGGCCGGTATTTTAATTGAAACAACCTCCTCGGCACTTTTTAATCCGGAGCCGTCCACGCCACTCGGTCTTTTGTCAATAACTTTTCCCGAACCCTGACAGGTAGGACAGGTGCTTGCCGAGACCATTTGACCCAACATGGTATTGACCACCTTTTTTACCTGGCCGCTTCCGTTACATCCGGGACAGTTTTTAAAGGTGACGCCATCAGCCACAAGCATTCGCCTGACTTTCAATTTCTTTTCAACACCATGGGCAATCTCTTTGAGATTCAATTTTAATTTAATTCTGAGATTACTTCCTTTTCTGCGTCTTCCGCCGCCGGATCTTCCGCCTCCAAAAAAACTGTCAAAGGGGCTTCCGCCACCACCGAAAATATCTCCAAATTGCGAGAAAATATCCTCCATGCTCATGCCGCCACCGCTGTAGCCGCCGCCTCCGGCACCCATTCCGGCATGCCCGAATTGATCATATCGAGCTCTTTTTTCATCATTGCTCAATATTTCATAAGCCTCAGCCGCTTCTTTAAATTTAGCTTCAGCTTCTTCATTTCCGGGGTTTTTATCGGGGTGATATTTAATGGCTATTTTTCTGTAAGCCTTTTTAATTTCATCCTTTGTGGCTTTCCGGTCTACACCTAATATCTCGTAAAAATCTCTTTTTGCCATTGCTAGTTTTTTATTGGCCAATTACCACTTTGGCGTATCGTATCACTTTATCATTGAGGGTATAACCTTCTTCTATTACATCCACGATCTTTCCTTTTTTCTTTTTTTCTTCGACAGGAATCTGGGTAATGGCTTCGTGCTTTTCGGTATCCAAATCTTCACCTTTGGATTTCATTTTTTTAACGCCTTTGCTTTCAAGCGTTTTTAATAATTTATTGTAGATAAGATCGACTCCTTCTTTAATGGCTTTAAGATCTTTGGCTTCTTTAAATGATTGCTCAGCGCGTTCGAAATCATCTACAATCGGAAGAATATCCACGAGTAATCTTTCATTGGCATTGCTGATCACATCGTATTTTTCCTTATTGGTGCGTCTGCGAAAATTTTCAAATTCCGAATACAACCTCAAATATTTGTCTTTGTACTCATCGAGTTCTTTCTGAAGTTTTTCTTCTTTTGGAATGTCCTCATTTTCGATTTCCTCCTCGTGAACAGCAAAATTCTCCTCATTGGTATTATCTTCAAATACCTCGTGTTTCTCCTTTTGAATCACCTCTTCGTGTTCTAATTCTTTCTTTTTTTTGTTCTTCGCCATATTTGTAAAAAATCTAATGTAGTCCAGGGTGCAATATTTTTGCCAATCCCTAATCTGTGCCACTTTGACAGTTAATTAATAATACTCCACAATTCATCTTTTAGTTTTTGAATATTGAATTGCGTAACCGATGATATAAAAATCACAGGAATATCCACTTTTATTTCTTTTTCCAATTCATCCATTAATTCCTGATCCAATAAATCCGATTTTGTAATTGCCAAAAGCCTATTTTTATCCAGAAGATCAGGATTGTATTGTTTGAGCTCATCCAAAAGAACTTTGTAATCTTCATTGACATCCATGCTATCCGCGGGTATCATAAACAGAAGAACAGAATTTCTTTCG
Organism: Cytophagales bacterium; assembly: GCA_965267555.1. GTDB lineage: Bacteria > Bacteroidota > Bacteroidia > Cytophagales > CCMP332 > CCMP332. Next base: position 877,047 of record OZ254083.1, read on the forward strand.
ATATGTCTTAAAAACCGTGTTCCAAGGCCTTTGCCTTCAGCGGCACCCTCAATAATTCCGGGAATGTCGGCCACCACGAACGATTTGTAGTCGCGGTATTCAACGACGCCTACATTTGGTGTAATGGTTGTGAAGGCATAATTGGCAATTTTCGGTTTGGCAGCTGAGATTACCGATAACAGGGTTGATTTTCCCGCATTTGGAAATCCAACCAGACCAACATCAGCTAAAAGTTTTAATTCGAGGACAAACCACTCTTCCTGTCCGGATTGTCCCGGTTGTGAATAAAGGGGTGCCTGATTAGTTGAACTTTTAAAATTTGAATTTCCAAGGCCACCCATTCCCCCTTCTACAAGTATTTGCTCCTGCCCATCTTCTGTTATTTCAAACAATATTTTTTCCGATTCTGCATGTTTTGCAACGGTTCCAAGCGGCACATCAAGAACAATATCATCGCCTTGTTTTCCGGTTCTGTTTCCCCCTTCACCCGGCCCACCATTTCCGGCAATCACATGTTTTCGGTATTTTAAATGAAGCAGGGTCCACATCTGGGTATTTCCTCTGAGAATAATATGCCCGCCACGGCCGCCATCTCCACCATCAGGTCCTCCTTTAGGCACAAATTTTTCTCTTCTAAAATGAGTGGAGCCCGCTCCTCCATGACCCGAACGGCCACAGATTTTAACATAATCTATAAAGTTGGGAGAAGACAATGTTTATTTCTTGTCTAAGAGCGATACAATATCGCCAAAAATCTTATCGATATCGCCGACACCATTTACAGAATGCAGTCTGCCTTTCTGATCATAATAGGGCAGAACGTGTATGGTTTTATTGAAGTATTCGTTAATTCTCCTCTGAAGTTTATCCTCCCCGTCATCTTTGCGATTTTCCAGGGTTCTCCTTTTGGCAATTCTTCTTCGCACTTCTTCTTCACTGACATCGAGAGCGATAACCTTATTTATTTTTGACCCTTGCTCTTCCATAAAAGCATCGAGAGCTTCTGCCTGCGGGACCGTTCTTGGAAAACCATCGAATAAAAAACCTGCTGCTTCGGGATGTTTATCGACTTCTTCTTTCAACATGGCAATGGTAATTTCATCAGGTACCAATTGACCGCTGTTCATGATTTCCTTTACTTTCTTACCTAATTCAGTATCGTTTTTTGTATGCCAGCGAAACAGGTCACCGGTAGATATATGAACCATGCCATACTTCTCGATGAGTTTCTCACTTTGTGTTCCTTTCCCTGCTCCCGGTGGGCCAAAAATTATGATGTTCATCATCAGATATTTGATTTAAAGTCGGCAAAATTACAAACATTAATGTGATTTGAGGATTTTATTTAATGGAATCGACATTTAGTATTTATTGACTAAAATTTGATCATGATAAATCTTAAGAAATACATCGAAAAATCCATGTCCTATGCCGAATACCTGGACTTTTTTGAAAAACTCGTAATGGAAAAGAAAAGCAGTTGGCACAAGCATAGTGATGAAATGATCCATTTCACAAAGTTGAATTTTCAACGAACAAAACGCATCCATAAACAATTCAGGATTAGGGAAAGTCTGCTTGAAAAAGTAAAGAGCCTGAATACCGAAATAACCTGGCTGGCAATTACAGAACCCTGGTGTGGGGACGCGGCCCAAAACCTACCGGTTTTTGATGAAGTGAGTCAACACAACGATTTTATAAATTTAAGACTTGTTTTAAGAGATAAGAATCTTGATCTGATTGATAATTTTCAAACCAATGGCACCAGAAGTATTCCTAAAATTATTCAATTGGATAAAAATTTGAATGTCACAAATACCTGGGGCCCTAGACCTGAGCCCCTTCAAAAAATGGTGATGGACTTTAAAATAAAACCATGGACCGAAAAGCAAAAATTCTATGAAGGGTTGCAGAGTTGGTATAATAAGGATAAAAGTATGACCTTGCAGAGCGAAATATTAGCATTAATACAAAAAAATGTAAATGTCTAAAAAAGCCATTATAGCTGGATCAACAGGATTGGTGGGTTCACATCTTCTCGATATTTTACTTGAAAAGGGTGATTACGAGAGAATTGTGACTTTCGTAAGAAGGCCAAGTGGTATGAGTCATCCGGTTTTGAGAGAGCGTCTGGTCGCCTTCAAGGATTTGGATTCATTGGAATTTAATAATGAGGTGGACGATATTTATTGTTGTCTGGGAACAACGATGAAAAAAGCCGGTTCCAAAAAAAAATTCCTGCAAGTCGATTTTGATTACCCCTTAAAATTAGCTGAAATAGGGCTACAACATGGCGCAAAGCGAATGTTTATCGTTTCCTCGATGGGAGCTAACAGAAGAAGTATGTTTTTTTACAGCAGGGTAAAGGGAAAAATGGAAGAGGCCATTTCCAAATTACCTTTTAAGACGATTGGAATATTTCGACCTGCATTGATACTCGGAGAAAGAAAAGAATCCAGACTGGGGGAGGAGATAGCCAAAAAAATTACTTCCATCATTGATCCGATTTTACCCAAATCTCTGTCAAAATATAAAGGTGTTCAGGCCAGGGATATCGCCAATGCTATGTTTGCCTTTTCCAAACTGAATGAAGAGGGGGTACACATTATTGAAAGTGATAAAATAAGGAAAGGAATTTCTACTTGAGAAATTGACGGAACATGTTGATCATGTCACTTGGGTCGTCTTCTGTCACCTTATAGTTATCCGGAATATCAAATGCACTGGATGAAATGCTTGTTTCATCGATCTCACTTGCTAAAAGGGTAATTTGACGCCCACTTTCAGAGGTTGTTATTACCATTAGGGGGAATCCTTCGAAGGCTCCGAAAAACATATCGGGTGTGCTTTCCACCAAGCTTTTAGGGAAATCAATGGTAATTTCTTTTGTTACCCATACCTCATTGGTCGTGGTTTTACCTTCTTCAGTACTTTTCACGATGAATTTTTCTACGGAATAGCCTAGAATTTTATCTTTTTCATTGGTTGTTTTAATCTCGGAAGTGACTTCAGAGGCTTTCTTTGCCAATTTTGAATCTTTGCCACTTGCCATTTTATAGGCAAGCTGACTGGACTTCATTAGCAAGTACCCTTCGTCTTTTTGACCATCAAAAATCATCCCTCCAAACAATGTAGAAGAAAGCCCTCCTTCGGTGGTAAATATTATCCTGTTTTTTTTGATCTTAAAATGGTATTTCTCCGGAGCAAGAGATTTCATTTTTCCCGTTTCATCATTGTTAATGATTACATCAAAATTAATTTCCCCTTCAAATCGTTCATCTTTTTGGCAACTGCTTGTGGCCAGACTTATTAGGAAAAGCACAGGCCATAAGTAAAAATGACCTGTATTTATTTTGATATGTTTATGAATTAATCGTTCGAGCAAAATTTGATTTGGATAAGAAAAACGCTCCTAATTATTCTTAATTACCACCGTTTGGCAGCATGGCATTAAACATACTAAAGTCAAAATCCTGGATTCTATAGCCGGTAGGAATTTCAAAAGCTGAAACATCAACCGGTTCTTTCCTTACATCGGCTACTTCAACCAGCATATTGGTATTATTTTGATTGGTGATGGCTTTCATTGGAAAACCTTCTACGCCCTCAAGAAAAATATTTCCCGTAAGGTTGGCCAGGTTTGTTGGTTTGGAAATTGTGAATTGTTTGGTTGTCCAGATCGTGATTACAGTGCTTTTGCCCTGCTCTTTTGCAATATATTTAGTGCATTCATAACCTGCAATGGTTTCTTGCTCACCTGTATTGGTAATGTCAAATTTCGTAGCATGCTCCTTGGAGTTTTCATCAAAATCGGCAGATTTCAATTTAAATGCCGTCTGGAATGCATCTGAAATAACATAAGCTGTTTTGTGATCGCCGTCAAAAATAAAACCGCTCATCAATGATGTTATCTGACCACCACTTGTCTTACCGCGCATATTATGACCCTTGATCTTTAATTGAATTGATTCGGGAAATGCTTTGGAGTACCTGTCAAATTCCTCTCCGGAAATTTTCACTTTGAACTGTATGGTACCTTCAAAATCCTGACTCATTACGCTTAGACTTAGAAAGGCGCCAAGAAGGATTAATACTAATTTTTTCATACTATTTAATATTTGATTCTATTACTCCAGGCAATATTCATTCCAGGATTATAAACCCCGAAATTATGCCAAACAAGGCAATTAAAAAAAGAAATGATTAATATTTAAATAAATCATACTACTTATTGCCATTTATATTTGATTCATATCACTTTGTAACACATACAAGTATATGCATTATTGCTTTGTTTCGATAAAATCTGCGTGTGAAAATTGTTTTTTTCAGCAATGGATTTAAAGGTGTTATAGTCGATAAAAAGCCAGTCAAAAGGTTCACCCACTATGTTCTTATAGCTCATAGTATACTTTACCTCTCCGTAATAATGTTTATGGTCCAATTCAAAATTGCCGATCTCGTCTTCAAACATGTAAATGATATCAGATGAATCAAATATTAATATACCATCAGGAGTTAGCAATTCTCTTACTTTTTGAAAGAATAATTCTAAATTTTTGAGCTTTCCAGTGATCCCAATTCCATTCATCAGCATTAATATGGTATCATATTTTTCAGATTTCAATTTGAAAAAATCAATCATTCTGGCTGTGTCAAGGTCTCTTTCTTTCATCACTTTTACAGCACCCTCTGATATGTCTATGGGAAAAACATCCAGTCCTTTGCTTTTTAAATAGTGCGAATGTGCACCTGCTCCTGCTCCAACATCCAAAATTCTTCCTTTGCAATACTTTAGGGCCATTCTTTCCACCTCCGGCATTTCAAGATAAGTTCTAAAAAATTGTTTAACCCATAAATTATCTTCTTCACCAAGGCTGGACCTGACTTTTATGAATTCCCTTTTGTTTCCGGAGATATAATCCATTAGTGCAGTACCCAATGGATCTTTATTCAATATTTTAGACTTTCGGTTCACAAAGGCAAAAATGGATATTTTAACTCAAATGGTATTAGGAGGCGCAGTCTCATCACAAATCTTAAAATCTGAAAAGCCAAGAAGGGCGATTTATTTTGGAGGGCTCATTGCCGCTATTCCGGATTTGGATATGTTTCTGATGTTTAATGTCGGCGATTACGAAGAATTGATTTTGCATCGTTCATTTTCACATGCCATTCTTCCATTTCTGTTATTATCATTCTTAATATTATTTTTTAATCGAATCTATCCTTTGATTAAAAACAGCAGTGATGTACGTCTTTTCTTTTGCATTTTCTTCGTTTTGCTTAGTCATGCATTACTTGATTGTTTGACTACCTGGGGCACGCAACTTTTCTGGCCTCTTGATACCAGAATTGCCACACAGAGCATATATGTAATTGATCTTATTTATTCAGTAAGCCTGGGTTTGGGATTGGCCCTGCTTTTTATCTTTCAAAATAAAGAATGGGCCTTCAAAACCAATCGTTGGACATTGTTAATCTCTTGCATTTATTTGATTGTGCTTTTGACATATCAGGAATATTTTAAAAATTCGATCAAACAACAATCAAAATTCCAGAAGGCGCTACGGGTAAATACCCAACCGGTACTTTTTGCCCCATTCAAATACAGAGCTGTTATCGAATTCCCGGATACCTTTTACATTTCGCGTTATGCAATAAGCGCATTTCAAACAGGAGCTATTGACTATTATAAGATTCCAAAAAACAGAGAATTCTTTATCGAAATCTCGGAATCAATTGATTTGTATCCTTTATACAATTTGAGCAGAGGATATTTGAGTATTTCAAAAATGGATTCGAATTATTATAAAATCGAGGATTTGAGATATGGGCCGCAAGATGAGCAGATTGAAAATTATAATTCAGTTTTCAATTATTATATCCGAGTTGAAAATGATTCGGTTGAATTCAGGCAAAATATGAGAACCTCGAAAAGGCTTGAAAAAATGCTGCGAAGAGTATTTCTGTAAATCAGGGAATATAAAAGTCAAATACAATATCGTTCATACATTTAAAATGCCCTTTGGGACATTTATTATAACCAATTTTCGAACAGGGTCTGCAGGAGATTTTATTATTTTCCAGCACTGTAAATTTGGTTTGATAGGGGTACATGCCAAATGCAGGTATCGTATTTCCCCATATGGAAAAGATATTTTTCTTAAAAGCAGCAGCGATGTGCATCATTCCTGTGTCATGAGTAAAAACATGGCTTGCATTCCTGATCAAAGCTGCACTTTGATTAATTGAAAACTTACCACAAGCATTAAATATTTCAGTTTTTTTACCCAATTCATTTAAGCCTTTTTCAAAGCCTGCATTTTCTTCTTTTCGTTCAAAAAATGCTTCTATGATTTTGGCATTCGCAGCATCTTCCGGTCCGCCAATAAGTACCACCGGTTTATTTATTTTGTCGCATAGTTCGATCATCCTTTTAACGGGCAGCTTTTTTGTATTGAATTTGGCGCCAATTACAAAGGCAACATATTTTTTTCGATGGCTTTCAGGTAACAATTCTTTTTCGATCTCGTCTTTTTCTTTAATAAAATAATCCAATCCCAAATTGTCGTTTTCTACACCCATTGTTTTAACCGTATCCATATATCGATCGACTATATGAACATTTGGTAGCTTGTTGACTTTAAAATTGACTAATAGCCATTTTTTGAGATTTACCTTATTAAAGGTGTAATTGGATTTAATCCCTAAAGCTAATTTGAGCCTTCTGGTTCGTATATTATTATGAAGATCAATGAGTACATCAAAGTTCTCCTTTTTTAATTTTTTAGCCAGGCTGGAGAAATTATCCTCTAAAAGGTGAATGGTACTTAAGTATGGATTGGCTGACAGAATTTCTGAATACTGGGCTTTGGTGCAAAAATGGATTTCTGCTTTCAACTGCGTTTTTAAAGTTCTGATGACCGGTGTCGTCAAAACAATATCACCGATAGAAGAAAATCGGACAATTAAAATTTTCATTTATCAGGCCTTTGATTTCTTTTTTGAAAAATAGGACTCTACTTCTTTCGCGCTTAAAGTGTTAAAGGTTCGGTCTTTGGTGAGGCCTCCTTTTCTACCTACACAAACACCATAATGCATGTCATGATAACCTTTTATTTCATGTGCATCGGGATTGATGCTCAAGGATAATCCTTTTTCCAATGCATAAGCCACCCACTCCCATGATAGATCCAAACGCCAGGGATTTGCATTAATTTCAATGATGACATCGTTTTCCGCGCAGGCATCAATGATCATTTTATGATTGATGGGGTATCCCTTGCGTTTTAACAGCAATCGGCCGGTTGGATGGCCCAGAAAAGTAGTATATGGATTTTCTATTGCTTTCAAAAGACGTGCCGTGGCTTTGCGTTCATCCATGCTCAAGCCGGAATGAATACTTGCAACGATAAAATCAAATGATTTGAGAACATCATCCGAATAATCCAGAGAGCCGTCGTTTAAAATATCCGATTCAATGCCTTTGAATATTTTAAATGGCGACATTTTCTTATTTAGTTCATCTATTTCTTTATGCTGTAATATAATGCGACTTTCATCGAGGCCGTTGGCATAAAAGGCTGATTTTGAATGATCGCTGATTCCGAGGTATTCCAGCCCCATTTCCTGTGCGGCAACAGCCATTTCCTCCAATGTATTCCTGCCATCCGAATAGGTGCTGTGATTGTGAATTGTTCCTTTGAGGTCCCCTTGCCTGATAAGATCATTCAATTTACCCTCTTTCATCAATTCCCATTCATTCATTCCCTCTCTGAGCTCGGGAGGAATCCATTCAGCACCAAAAGCCTTATAGACTTCTTTTTCCTCCTGAAAGGCGGTCTTATTTAAAAACTCACCAAAACTTTGCCCTTCTTTATTGCTTTTATTCAAATGATCTGAGTCGCTGTTTAAATAAATCAAGCGGTTGCCAAAATCAGCTTTGTCGGCAAATAAAAATTCAATAGCCAACTCTTTATCTTTTATCAGGCCCTTAAGCGAGAATGGACCGGAAGTTTTGAAGTTTAATTCAATACCCGGCATGGTTTCTAATTTGTCGAGCAATTTGTCGTAATCGGCAATTACCAGAAACTGCAGCAATTCGACCACCTCTAGCAGTCGAGCTGCTTCGCCTGCCAATTCGATTTTTTCTACTTCGGGTTTTAGTTCTTCCAGAATTATATCGGCAATCTTTTCTGCCTCTGCATAATATACCTTTCCGCTTTGTTCTTTGGCAAAGAGCAAATTATCGAGAATCGCTTTTTGTGTTTTTTCACCAAAACCTTTCCAATCGGCCAGTTTGCCTTGTTTTGCAGCATTTAAAAGATCATCCTTGTTTTGAATATCGTATTCCTTCCATAGTACTCTGATTTTTTTCGGGCCAACACCTTTAACGTCAAGCAAGTCGACGATGCCTGCAGGTGTTTTTTCCAAAAGTTCATTGAGCTCCTTGAAAGACCCATTTTCTAAGATACTTGCAAGTTTATCATTCAGATTTTTACCAATGCCATCAATATTTTGCCATTCTTCGGGAGCTGTTTCGGCAATAGAAACCGGAATTTTCTCAATATTGAAGGCTGCATTTTGATAGGACCTGACTTTAAATGGATTTGCTTCATGCAATTCCAAAAGTTTCGCAGCTTTTTGAAGAATTTTAGAGATGCTCTTATTGTCCAAGGGTTTTCGTTATTTGGTGCAATATTTGGTAAAGATAATTATGTAAACTTGTTTCAAGAATTTGAAATTCACAATATGAAAATATTACAAAGTATATTCCTGACATCACTGTTGTTTGTTTTAATAGCTCCCTCATGTAAAAAAGAAGAGGCGGAAGAGAAAAGCTTCAATTTTGAATTGCTGAAAGAACAGGTCTGGTATTTTGCCGGTGAAGAAACGAGTGGAGATACTATTTATTACAGGCCTGAGAGCTATGATTTTCCGATGTCAAGAGGTCGGGAAGGTTTTAAATTAAAAGAAGAAGGAAAGGTTTTATATCATGCAATCAGTCCGACTGATTTTCCAATGAAATTTGAAAATGCAAAATGGTCCTTTGATGAAGGTGTATTAAAAATTGAAATACCGGGCAATGAATACGCACAACCAAGAGTATTACAGTATCGTATTTTATCGCTTGATAAAGAAAAACTTAAGGCCATCGCGATTTATTAATTATCTAAACAATTACTAATTTTGCCAAAGCCTCATGGAGAAACGCTGTATTCTCGACACCAAACAACTGAACATAACGCTAAGCCGGCTGTGTCAGGAACTAATTGAAAATTATTCCAATTTTGAGGATACCGTTATTTTGGGAATGCAACCCAGGGGCATACTCTTCGCTTCCCGAATTCAAAAAAGAATAAAAGATTTATTGCATAAGGAAATTTCTCTTGGTCAATTGGATGTGACTTTTTACAGGGATGATTTCCGAAGAAAATCAGAGCCGATCAAGGCGAGCAGCACCGAAGTTCCATTTTTAATTGAAAATAAACACGTAATACTGGTTGACGATGTATTGTATACCGGCCGCTCGGTGCGAGCAGCACTCGACGCCATGATTGCTTTTGGAAGACCAAAGTCTGTGGAACTAATGATTTTAATAAATCGAAAAAATTCACAGGAGTTACCCATCAAACCGGATTATATCGGAAGAACAGTGAATACTTTGAATTCGCAAAGAGTAAAAGTGGAATGGGATGAAAAGGATATTAAAAATAAAGTCTGGCTTATAGATTTAGAGGAAGAATAACATGACAAATCTGAGCGTCGATCATCTTTTAGGAATTCACGAACTGAACAAAGAGGATCTACATTTAATTTTTGAAACCGCAGATAACTTTTTAGAAGTTATAAATCGACCCATCAAAAAAGTCCCCTCGCTCAGAGACATTACCATTGCCAATGTTTTCTTTGAAAACTCAACAAGAACAAGAATATCATTTGAATTGGCAGAAAAAAGGCTTTCTGCTGATGTGGTCAATTTTTCGGGTTCATCGAGTTCCTTGAAGAAAGGGGAATCACTTCTGGATACCGTAAACAATATTTTGGCCATGAAAGTGGACATGATAGTAATGCGCCACTCCAGTCCGGGTGCCTGCCATTTTCTCTCAAAAAATATAGATGCGGCAATTATTAATGCGGGCGATGGTACCCACGAACATCCGACACAGGCGCTTTTAGATACCTATTCCATAAGACAGGCTCTGGGAGAGGTTAAAGGAAAAAAAGTAGCCATAATTGGAGATATTACCCATTCGAGGGTGGCATTATCAAATATTTTTGCCTTGAAAAAATTAGGAGCGGAAGTAATGGTCTGTGGCCCCAATACCTTAATTCCCAGATATATTGAAAAATTGGGCGTAAAAAAAGAATTGGATTTGTTCAAAGCTCTGGAATGGTGTGATGTTGCCAATGTACTGCGGATTCAGCTGGAAAGACAAAAGGCAAAATACTTTCCTTCGCTCAGGGAATATTCACTCTATTATGGAATCAATAAAAATATTTTGGATCAGCTGAATAAAGAAATACTGATAATGCATCCGGGACCGATTAACAGAGGCGTGGAAATAGATAGTGATGTGGCTGATTCGGATCACAGCATAATTCTGGACCAGGTTGAAAACGGAGTGGCCATTAGAATGGCCGTATTATATCTTTTGGCAGGCAAGGTTAAAAACACTTGAGAATTAATTGTATTTAGCCCGCCCTGAATTTTATCTTTGCATTAAATCGAATACAAATCATGAAATACCTTGAATCTATCATAGAAACCATCGGCAATACGCCATTAATTAAATTGAATAAGGTCAACAGGGGAATAAAAGGGACCATTTTGGTCAAAGTTGAATATTTCAATCCGGGTAATTCTATGAAAGACAGAATGGCCATTAAAATGGTAGAGGATGCGGAGAAAGAAGGGCGATTAAAACCGGGCGGGACCATCATAGAAGGTACTTCCGGCAATACAGGTATGGGTCTGGCACTTGCGGCCATTGCTAAAGGTTATAAATGCATTTTCACATTGGCGGATAAACAATCCAAAGAGAAAATTGACATTCTCAAAGCCATGGGAGCGGAAGTTATTGTTTGTCCGACTAATGTTGAGCCCAATGATCCTCGATCGTATTACTCTGTTGCTAAAAAACTAAACGAGGATATTGAAAACTCCTTTTATCCCAATCAATATGATAATATGTCTAATACCAAGGCTCATTATGAAACCACAGGGCCAGAAATTTGGAGGGATACCGAAGGAAAAATAACACATTACGCTGCCGGTGTTGGTACCGGGGGATCTATGTGCGGTACGGCTCAATATTTAAAAGAGCAAAATAAAGAAATAGTAACTGTTGGAATCGACACCTATGGGTCGGTTTTTAAAAAATACAAAGAGACCGGTGTATTTGATGAAAAAGAAGTATACCCCTATTTAACAGAAGGAATCGGCGAGGATATACTGCCAAAAAATGTTGACTTTTCGGTCATTGATCATTTCGTAAAAGTAACGGATAAGGACGGTGCAATTATGGCGAGGAGATTGGCAAGGGAAGAGGGATTATTCATTGGATGGTCCTGTGGTTCCGCAGTGGCCGGAGCTCTTGATTACGCCAAAGAAAATCTTAAAGAAGAGGATGTAATGGTCGTGATTTTGCCTGACCATGGCACAAGGTATTTGGGAAAAGTATATAGCGATGACTGGATGAAAGAAAGAGGCTTTTTGGAAAATCGCCAGTTTTCAAATGCAAGAGAAATTGCCGAAAGGCAGGGAAAACTAATTACAGTATCCAAAGAAGATAAAGTCTCGGATGTGATCAACCTTCTCAATAAAAAGGCCATATCTCAAATACCCGTTCAAAACGGACATAATGAAATCGTGGGAAGTATCGTGGATTCAAGACTTTTAAAGAAGATCATCTCTGATCCTGAATTAAAAAACAAAAAAGTTGAAGATGTGATGGAAGAACCTTTCCCTTTCGTGGCAATGGATACGACTGTGGATACATTATCATCAATGATTAGCAAACACGACGCATTATTGGTAAGGGATGAGACCAATACCGTTCACATTATAACGGAGGCCGATCTTTTGGCGGAAGCAGTCAGAAACTAAAAAAAGCGGAAGATTTATATCTTCCGCCCGAGGACTTATTTTTTATCTTCGAGTTTTTCAGTATCAGGACTTACTATTTCGTTACCTTCTTTGTCTAGTTCTTTAAGGGGATAGCCCAACTTTTCCAAATCTGTTTTAATAACTGATTTATCTCCCACCACTACGATATTCATTTTATCCGGATCGAGGTATTTTTTAGCAAGCATATCCAATTCCTCTTTCTTAATATTTTGTAGAATTTCATTTTGCTTTTGTGTAAAATTCTCGTCGAGATTATAAGTGATAATTCTTCGTAGGAAGGAGGCTTTTTGATAAGGAGACTCGTAGGATAAGGCTTCTCTTTGGCCAATGGAATTCTTCATAAATTCTAATTCCGATTCTGTTATTCCATCCCGGTAATAATTGGAAATTTCACCCATAAATTCATTAACCGAAGCAGCTGTAGCATCGAGCTTAACTCCGGCATAAGCTGTAAAAGTACCATCGTATTTATCGGCACTAAAACTAGAACGGGCTCCATAGGTATAGCCTTTGTCTTCTCTCAAATTCATGTTGATTCTTGAATTAAAGAAACCACCGAGTGGATAATTACTTAGGGTGGTTTTGTAATATTCACCCGTTGCGTCATAGGTCAAGCCGGTGTATTTTCCAATTCTCACTTGAGACTGAGCCGATTTTTCTTTATCAACCAAATAGACCGTGGTAGTCTCTTGCTGAGGAATTTTAAATTCTTTGGGAATCTCAACTGCTTTGCCAGACCATTGTTGAAAACCATCCATCAAAGGAATGAATTCTTCTTTTTCTACTTGCCCCACAATCACGATGTTGGCTGTGGAAGGTGAAAAAACTCTTGCGTAATATTGCTTTACATCTGCCAGACTAATGTTTTCAACGGTTTCGGTTGTACCGAATGACGGAATGCCCAATATGTTGTTTTGACCATATAAAATTTTATTATAAACCTTTGATGCTATAGCTGAAGCTTGTGTATTCTGGTTAGCAATGTATTCGAGTTGTTGCTTTTTTAAACGCTCAAAATCTTCTTCTTTGAATCCGGGTTGAAATAAAATTTCATAGGCCAATTCCATAGTTTGCCCCATATTCTTTTTCAAGCTTCTTATGTTGACGGTAATTTGATTATCCGAAGCCCTTACTGATACGGTACTTCCCAGTAGTTCTAGCGCTTTAGCCATTTCTTCTGCACTTCTGTTTTGTGTTGACTCGTTCATCAAACTTGTCATAAGATTTGTAATTCCTGCCTTGGAAAGATCTTTTGCTTCCAATCTTTGGCCACCTTCCAATGTTAGAAGTAAATTGACCACAGGAATTTCATTGCTACTTGTGCCTATCACCGGAATATCATTTGTCAAGCTGTGACGCCAGGTCTCCGGAACGGTAATCACCGGATTCTCTCCTGCAGGAGGACGAACACTGCGGTCAAAATTATCTTTGGGTTTATTGTAGACTAAATCCGCATATTCATCCGGGCCCGCTTTATATTTTGATTTGTCAATTTCGAAATTGTCTTCGGCAGCAATCAGGTCTTTAGCACCTTCAGGATAAACACTCAATATTACAGCGGCATTGCCTTTAATGTATTTATTATAAGCGTTCATGACATCCTCGGTAGTCAGATTTTGATATCGCTCGAGGTCCTTTTGAATATAATTAGGACTTTCTGTAAATGTTGCATATTGAGCAAGTTGAGACACTTTACCTCGAACAGTAGAAAGGCCAAAAATCACAGATGATTCACGCTGTGCTGCATACTTTCTAACATCTTCCTCCTTTACACCTCTTTCTTCAAATTCCTTGAGTGATTCTCGGAAAACCTTTTCAATCTCAGCTAATGATGTTCCCGGGTTGGCAAGCGCCAACATGGTAAATTCACCCGAAAGTTCATAACAGGGCTGATAGGCGGTGGTTTGTACAGCTTTCTGCGTTTTGATTAAGTTTTTATGTAAAATCGATGTCTGTCCTCCACCTATAATGCTTGCAAAACAATCTATGGCGGCTTCATCCTCATGGTATACCGGTACGGTTGGCCAGGTCATTCGAAGCATTGGAAACCTGATCTGATCTTCGTATGACACATATCTGTCGGATTCAATAGTGGGGACCATTTTATCCATGTTTTTTACTTCAGGACCCATTGGAATACTGCCAAAGTACTTTTCTGTCAGTGCCAGCACATTTTTAGGATTTACATCCCCTCCAACAGTCAAGGTGGCATTGTTGGGGCCATACCAACGCATAAAAAATTTCTTCAGGTCATTGACGTCAACTCTGTTTAAATCTTCAATGTATCCGATAGTCAACCAGGAATAAGGGTGTCCGTAGGGATAAAGATTTTTGGAGCTATATTCACCTGCAAGGCCATATGGTCTGTTATCGTAGTTTTGACCTCTTTCATTTTTTACTGTAGCCCTTTGAATTTCAAATTTTTCCTGCGTAACGGCATCCAATAAATAGCCCATTCGGTCAGCTTCGAGCCAAAGACCGATTTCCAACTGATTTGAAGGTAAAGTTTCGAAATAATTAGTTCTGTCCTTATTGGTACTGCCATTGAGTGTTCCACCCGATTCATTCACAATTTTGAAATGTTCATCATCGCCAACATTTTCGGAACCCTGAAACATCATGTGTTCAAAAAAATGTGCAAATCCGGATTTGCCTATTTCCTCTCTGGCTGAACCTACATGGTAGGTGACATCGATATGAACAACCGGGTCTGAATGATCTTCATGAATGATCAATGTTAATCCATTATCAAGAATGTATTTCTCATATGGGATTACAAGTTCATCGGCTGATTGTCTGACTTTTTCTACCATTTTTGTTTCAGCAATTGATTTGGCGCCCATGGTAAAAAGGGCTAAAGTGATAAGCGATACAATTTTTTTCATTTTTATAAAATTCGTGTTCCAATTTGTAGTTTTCTTTTATAGCCTTTGACTAAAAATATTCCAAAGGTCAAAATTGTTTGTCAGGTGTTTTAATTTACTTTTTTACGGTTCAAAAAATCATACATTAATTGAAAACAATGCGATTTCAATTCTTTTTCGGAGTATAATTCAGGTGACACAGGATCGAGAAACTGAATCCTGACCGTACCGGGCTTTATCATAAAAGGCCCCGATCTGGGCATTAAATTTATGGCATTTTCAATAACCATTGGTTGAATTTTAACATTTAATTGTTTCGCTAATCTAAAGGCCCCGTCGTAAAATGGTTGTAACAAAGTATCGCCCCGGTTCATAGTGCCTTCTGGAAAAATTAATATTGATATATTCTTAGCTACCGTTCTACGCATTTCATCAAAACTTTTTTTGCGACTATCCTGGCTGCTTCTGTCAACCAAAACCACGTTCATTCTGTATATCCAACCAAAAATCGGGAATTTGGTCATTTCTATTTTCCCGAGTGGCCTGCACTGCCCATTCATGGCAATGGCAAAAGCCGGGGCATCTAAAAATGAGGTGTGATTGCAAATGACAATACTTGCATTGTTTTTATCTATTTTTTCCCTGCCTTTAACACGGAAAAAAATAAAATTCATATAGCTGAAAAGATAGGACCATACTTTTAAAAAAAAGTAGGCAATATCTCCTCCAATTTTTAAACCAAAAATATATGGGATTATCAGAAAGGGCAGAATTACAATCATCCAGAAGGTAAATACAATTGCAACCCATACCATATAGATGTATTGAAGTATGCGCATCGCGCAAAAATAGATAAGAAAATGAATTTAGTTTTTTTAAAAAATATCCGACCCTCATTATGCCATGAAGCCCATAATTTGAATGAAAGCGAAGGCATCGTAAAGCCTCATCGTATGCTATGATTTGTCAAGCTGAGTGCGTAGTGTTAACTTCGAACATTAAAAACACAAACATCATGAAAAGAATTTTACTTCTCTCCATCTTTGTTCTGGGATCGTATATTGTTAAATCTCAGGGACTTGATGTTGCTCTCAATCAGATTACCATGTCTGACTTTGTAAATTTGAACAATACGCCGGTTAATGCTGAAGCAGTAATTAGAAATATTGGAAATGTGACGGTCAATTCATTTGATGTTGGAATGAGCGTGGACGGTGGCACACCTATGGTTTTTCCAATTTCAGGTTTGACACTCGCTCAGGGTGAAAATTATAATTTGACAAGATTAAATGCCTGGAATCCCGAATTGTTAGGCCGATACACTATTACCATGTGGGTTACTAATATTAACGGGGGTGCAGCAGATGTTAACAACCTAAACGATACCTTGTCGAAAATGATTGAAGTTTTCGACGAATCTGTAAATAGAAATGCCTTTCACGAAGTATTTACTTCTTCAACCTGCGGTCCATGTAATCCGGGTAATGTCAATACTGACAATGTATGGAATGCCAGCTCGCGAACGCCTGTAATATTGAAGTATCAGATGTCCTGGCCTGGTACCGGTGACCCTTATTATACGGCTGAAGGAAATGCAAGGAGAAATTATTACAATGTAAATTCGGTTCCAAATATGCAAATTGACGGAGGATGGAATGGCAATTCTAATTCCTACACGAATGCAATTTTAGAATCCTACTCTGATATTCCTGCCTTTCTTGAGGTCGAGAGTAATTTTACTGTGACCGGAAAAACAGTTGATATCAATTTGGCCATCAAACCTTTAAAAGATCTGAAAGGTAATAACAAATTGCATTGTGCGATAATCGAAAAAACAACTTTTAACAATATAAAAAGTAATGGTGAGACGGTGTTCCACGATGTAATGAAAAAGATGGTGCCTAATGAGAATGGTACCCATGTCGGAAATATATATACCGGTCAGCCATTGACTTATGAAATGAGCTATACTTTTCAGGGCAATTACAGATTGCCTTCGAATGCCACCAATCCAATTAATCATGCCATTGAACATTCAGTTGAAGAATTTACAGACTTAGGTGTGATTATTTGGGTGCAAAATGTGGGCTCTAAGGATGTATTTCATGCTTCTTACAGCGCAGATAAGCAAACCAATCTCGATTTATCCTTTGCATCAATTACAACGCCTGAAAACGTTTTGGTTAATCAAAATGCCAACATTGAAGGTATAATTGTCAATAATCAGAGTACACAGATCAATTCATTCGATGTGGTGTATCGAATTGATGGTGGTGCAGAATTAAGAGAAAATGTGAGTGGGGTTTTACTGTCAAAGGGAGACTCGATGACTTTTACACATGCCAGCCAATGGATGCCCACCAGTACCGGTTTGTACAAGATAGAGGCATGGATTGACAATATCAATGGAGCAGGTCAGAACACATCTGATGATCTCAGCCTCAATGATGAAGCACATAAGTATATTATTTCTTCTACAACGCTGGGCGATCTACCGATCCATGATATTGCCAAAACAGTTAATGTATATCCAAATCCCGGAAATGGATTGGTACACATCAATTCAAATTCGAATCTGGCCCAATCCGTAGAAGTTTACACCATGATGGGCGAATTGATAACAAAGAAAATGTTGGGGGCCAAAGGAATTTTTGATCTCGATTTGAGCAATGAAAGCTCAGGCCTGTATGTACTTAGATTCCAAACCGCAAATGGTGTTTTTAGTAAAAGAGTTGTAATTCAATAGTTGGAACCCAATTGAAAAAAAGCAAAGCCGGCCTGCGCCGGCTTTTTTTATAGGATTTGGAATTCGGTAAAAGTTTCTTCCTGTATGCTTTCCCAATGGCAATGTTCAACGATTGCAGCGGGAGGACCGGTTTTACACCATTCAATTAATGACTCGATATCTTTTTCGTTTCCCTGTGCTATAATAAGCACTGAGCCATCGCTTTGATTTTTCACATAACCATTTAATGAGAACTGCTTTGCTTTGGCTTTGGTCGAAGCTCTGTAAAATACACCCTGGACTTTACCTTCAACTAATATTCGGACTGTCATTAATCCTGTTCTACTTCTTTTTTGTCTTCTTTTTTAGTTTTACTTTCTTCTTTTGACGGCACTCCATTGATGACATCTCTGATCTTCAATTCAATTTCCTCTGCTAATTCCGGATTGTCGATTAAAAGATTTTTTACAGCATCTCTTCCTTGTCCAAGTTTATTACCTGCGTATGAAAACCAGGAGCCTGATTTTTGAACAACATCCAATTCTACCCCCATATCGAGAATTTCCCCTTCCTTGGAAATCCCCAATCCGTACATTATATCAAATTCAACCACTTTGAAAGGAGGCGCCACTTTATTCTTAACCACTTTCACTTTGGTCCTGTTACCTAAAACATTATCGGCTGCTTCTTTAATCTGACCAATTCTTCGAATGTCAAGTCGTACTGAAGCGTAAAACTTAAGGGCATTACCTCCGGTTGTAGTTTCCGGATTTCCAAACATGACCCCAATTTTTTCCCTTAACTGGTTAATAAAAATGCATGTACAGCTTGTTTTATGAATTGTACCGGTTAATTTTCTCAAGGCTTGTGACATCAATCTGGCTTGAAGTCCCATTTTACTATCGCCCATTTCACCTTCTATTTCGCCTTTGGGGACCAGTGCCGCCACGGAGTCAATAACAATTATATCGATGGCTCCGGAACGAATCAAATGTTCTGCAATTTCCAAAGCTTGTTCTCCATTGTCGGGTTGTGAAACGAGTAAATTCTCCAGATCAATTCCCAGCTTTTCAGCATAAGTTTTGTCAAAAGCATGTTCAGCATCAATAAATGCGGCAAGACCACCTTTTTTTTGTGCTTCTGCAATGGCATGCATGGATAAAGTTGTTTTACCTGACGATTCAGGACCGTATATTTCAATGATACGTCCTCTGGGAAATCCACCAACGCCAAGGGCGAGGTCCAATCCAAGAGATCCTGTTGATATTGCCGGAATATCTACGACGCTCTCGTCATTGAGACGCATGACAGTGCCTTTGCCATAGGTTTTTTCAAGTTTATCTATTGTTATTTGTAATGCTTTAAGTTTTTCTGAATTTTCGGCCATTTTCCTGCTAATTTGAAGTGAAATTACAACTATATTGGAAATTTATTTATTTCGTTTTGCAAATAAGTCATTTAAGTGTGCAGTCTATCTGCGCAGCCTGATGAAAATGAAAAAACTTAGTTTTTTATTCCTCATTTTTCTGATCCTTTCCATTTCTGAACTATCAGCACAATTGGATAATTCAGGATTGTTTTATGATTTAAGAAATATGGATTCTTCTCAAGTAGGAGATCTAAATTTGGAGATCTACGGATTGGCTTTCAATAAGAATAATGAGTATTATGAAAAAACGGTAACCGGTTATACTCTTTTCGGCCACCTTTTTCGACCTGAATTATCGTATCACTTACACAAGGATTTCTATGTTAAAATTGGGATTATCACGAGGAAGGATTTTGGGAATAACAATTTTACATTAACCCAACCCACTTTTTTAATAAGATATGACTATAAGTATTTTAAATTTCTTTTCGGAACCATAAGGGGGCCTCTGGAACATAATTATTTGGAACCATTATATGATTTTGAAAGAATCGTCTCGGATAACCCAGAAAATGGTTTGCAGGTGCTTTTCAATTCCAGATATTTCGATGCTGATGCCTGGATTTCATGGAACAGAACCATTTATGACAGATCCCCATTTCGAGAAGAGTTTAATGGAGGAGCTTCGGGAAGCCTTAAAATTGTCAACAATGAATCATTTAAACTCTCCATTCCATTGCAATGGGTAGTTACACATCTAGGGGGTCAAATTGATGATGATCCTGAACCTGCAAGAACGGTGTACAATTTGGGAAGCGGATTAAATGCCTATACAGAGATTGGCGAAGGATTTATCAATTCTCTAAGGTTTCAGGGCTATTTTCTCACATTTAACTCTCTTGAATCTACCGAATTAATAATTCCCCCTTTCAAAGACGGTTATGGGTATTATCTCAATTTGACCATTAATTCACATATGGGTTCTGTAATGTTGAGTTATTGGAATGGTGATGAGTTTAGTGCCTGGAATGGAGGTGCATTATATCAGTCTACAAGTCAAAACTGGAGGGAACCCTTCGCTTTGCAGAGCGAGAGGGAAATAATCATATTGAGACTCCTCAATGACATCAAGCTCAAAAATAATTTGAGAATCATTCCCAGGATGGAACCTAATTACAATATCAGGGATAATAAATGGGGTTTATCATTCGGACTTTATGTGAGATTTCAGGAATATTTTAAACTTTTGAATACTAAACCGGGCAATAATTGAGAAAGGTTTTTCTATTCCTTGGTTTGATTCTTTTGTTTTTAATGATCTTAAACTGGAATAATATTCTTTATGGATTGATCCAGTTAAAAGGTCAGCTAAAGGTGATCAGGGATTCAGTTCCTATTGAAGAAGCACTTAAATCCGATAGCTTTCCCGACAGTTTAAAAGGAAAACTGAAAGCAATATCAGAGATCAAATCCTTTGCACAGGATGAACTCGGAATGGCGGAAAGCTCAAATTACACAACTATTTACGATCAGCAGGGTAAGGATTTATTATGGATTGTTACGGCTTGTCCCGAATTTGAATTAAAAGCCTATGAATGGAGCTTTCCATTGTTCGGTACCTTCCCTTATAAAGGGTTTTTTGATTTAAATAAGGCATTTCAGGAGGAAAAAAGGATAAAAGAAATGGGATTTGATACCAACATTCGTTCGGTGAGTGGCTGGTCTACTTTGGGCTGGTTCAATGACCCGATTTTGTCGAGGATGCTTGAAAAATCAGAAGGCGATCTGGCCAATACCATCATTCACGAATTAACTCACGCTGAAGTATTTATAAAAGATGAGGTAGACTTAAATGAAAACCTTGCAACATTTGTTGGTGACTATGGCGCTTTGAAATACCTTGAGTCTAAATACGGAATAGATAATAGCATTTACATCAATTATCAAAATGAACTTGAAGAGGAGAAAAAAATTACAGAATATGTAATGGAAGGCGCTAAAGCATTGGACTCCTTGTATGATTCTTTTGATCAAAATATTGATACGGCCATTTTGTCTAATTTAAAACAAGAGTTCATTGTGCAATGGGTCGTCGACATTGATACATTAAAATTTAAATCTTATCGAGGATTTAGGAGCAGAGCTTTAAATAAATTGCCCAATAATACCTTTTTCATGTCCTATCTGAGATACAATTCCATGCAAAATACCTTCGAACAGGAATATTTGGCTTCGGAAAATCTTTCATTTAAAGAATACGTTGACACATTAATTAGCAGGTATGCTGAAAATTAATTTGGTACGGTTTTTACAGTATATGCTTTATGGGAGCTAAGATCAATATATTATTTTCTGTTATTCTTTTTTGCACTGCAAACAGTTTTGCACAGAAAAATATCACTTCAATTCCCTTTAAAAAAGGCGAAGAATTGAAATTCAGAGTGCATTATGGATTGATTAATGCGGGAGAAGCAACCATAACTGTGGATGATAAATTGCATGAAATTGAAAATAAGGAATGCTATCAGATCAACGTATTTGGAAGGACCACGGGCCCCTTTGACTGGGTTCTGCGTGTTCGCGATACATGGAGAAGTTTTATTGATAAAAATTCTGTAACTGCGGTAAAATTTTACCGGCATATTGAAGAAGGCAATTACTTCACCGAAGAAACCACCTATTTTGACAGAGATCGCAAAATTGCAACAGTAACGGAACGCAAAAGAAATGGTTATAAAAAGTTCAACAAAGAGTACAATATAGAAGCATATACTCAGGATTTGATTTCCGGTTTTTATTATATACGGGCTTTGGATTTCAGTAATCTGAATCCAGGTGAGTTGATTCCTGTTAATACTTTTTTCGAAGATACCTTTTACAAAGCTGAGGTAAAGTATTTAGGAACCGAAGTTATCAAAACCAAATTTGGCAAAAAGAATACCCATGTTTTTACACCAATAATTCCCAACAATGAACTCTTTGAGAATGGGGCAAATACAATTTTGGTTTACTATTCCGATGATAAAAATAAAATACCCTTAAAAATCAAGGCCTCAATGTTTATAGGAGCAATTGAATGTGATCTAAGGTCCTATAAAGGACTAATTGAAAGACTCTGATATATTTTATTTAACAATTATTTAAATTTGATTCATTTAAATTCTCTTTAGTTTTAAACTTTAAAACAAATACTATCAAAATCATCAATTTTTTATTATTACCCGTCTTAATTTTCCTATCTGTAAATGTTTCAATTTCAGCTAAGCAAAAAATCAAAGGGAAAATTGAAAATGCTCAGAATGGAAAAATCGTTCTTTATGAGTTTTTTGGATCCCAGACCTTACCTTTTGATACAACAGAGATAAAATCGGGCGAATTTGTATTTGAATACAATGAAAATATTCCCAGAGGATTCTACAAAATTGGATTTGAACAGGAGGGTGGTAAAATATTAATAATTGCCGATGAAAGCATTGAAATCAAAGGCGAAAAAGGACAATTGGCAAAGGCGGAAATTCTAAACTCAAAGGAAAATGAGTTATTTAAAGATTATCAAAAAATAGTATCTACCAGTAATTCGGGTATACAATCTATAAACCAAAGAGTATCAAAAGCGCGTTCGGAATTTGGAAATAAGCAGGAACAGTTTGAGGCTGCAATTAACGCCATAAGATCAGATTACGATACACTTGTTGAATGGCAACACAAGGCGTTTCAAAAATTATACGAAGCAAACCCAAAAACATTCGTTGGCAAGATCAGCAAATATTTTGCAAGAGAGGAAGGAGAGGGACCTGATCAATATTTGGGCTTAAATGAATTGAATGATCCCGAACTGCTCAGAGGCGATATGTTTAAAACAAAATATTTGATTTACTATCAGCAATTTCTAGGTTCAAATTTTCAGGTTTTGAAAAACCAATCACAGGAAATGATCAGAACTAAGCTCAATGGACCTTCTAAGGAAATTTTATATGCGGCCATTATTGAATCTTTTGCACAATCCGATAAGGTATTTGCAGGAAAAATTTCAAAAGCTTATCTCAATGAATTTCCAAACTCAGATATAGCCAAAGCCTATTTTTCATCCTTTCCGCAGGGACCACCCGATATCGGTGATGAAGCGCCGGATATTTTGCTTGAAAACCCTCAGGGAGAAAAAATTGCATTGTCTTCATTAAAAGGGCAGGTGGTTCTGCTTGATTTTTGGGCTTCCTGGTGCGGGCCTTGTCGAAGGGAGAATCCCAATGTGGTTAGGACCTATGAAGAATATAAAGATAAAGGCTTTACTGTTTTTAGTGTTTCTTTAGACAACAGCAAAGACAAATGGGTCAATGCAATTCAAAAAGATAATCTTAGTTGGGATAGTCATGTTTCAGATTTAAAAGGCTGGCGCTCGCAGGCAGCAGCACTTTATGGAGTTAGGGGAATTCCTGCTACATTTTTGCTGGATCAGAATGGTGTAATAATCGCAAAAAATCTCAGGGGGTCCAGTCTGGAAAATAAGATTAAAGAAATATTGGGAGCAAATTAATACGGCAATGAGTGATAAGTCTAAGCATAAAATTCTTGTGGTCGAAGATGAGTCGGACATAGCAGAAATGCTTGAATACAATCTTGAAAAGGAGGGCTATAAAGTAAAAACAGCGGGTGATGGCAAGGAAGCTGTTGAAGTGGCGGCAAAATTTATTCCAGATATCGTACTTCTCGATATCATGATGCCGGTTATGGACGGCGTGGAAGCATGCCGGTTGATGCGTGAAAACCCAGATCTCAATGGAATGTATATCATATTTCTCACAGCACGCGCAGAGGAATATTCTGAAATAGCTGCCTTTAATGTAGGTGCTGATGATTATATCGTCAAACCCATAAAGCCACGCGCCTTGATGAGCCGGATCAAGGCATTTTTCAGAAGAGAAGTCAAAGACAGCAAAAAGAATGATAAAATTACCATTGGCAAGTTGGAAATTGACAAATCCAGCTATTTGGTGAGCGTTGATGGTCAATCCATTGTTTTACCAAAAAAGGAATTTGAATTGCTTTATTTTTTAGCGCAGAATCCAAACCAGGTATTCAGTAGAGATGATCTCTTAAAAAATATTTGGGGAACAGATGTGTATGTTTTGGCCAGAACCGTGGATGTACATATTCGGAAGGTCAGAGAGAAAATCGGTAGTGAATACATTTCCACTGTAAAAGGCGTTGGCTATAAATTTGACGAAAACATAAGCTGATGGATGTCAATTCGCGGGCAACGGCTTTCCTGCTTGCAGCGACAATCTCGCTTGTCACCACGGCATTTCTTTCTTTGATAGAAGGGACTTCGAGTGTAGCTTTATTAGTGGCAGGCGCAATTTCCTTTTCCTGTACCTTCCTACTCTGTTACCTGACCTTGGAATTTCTAATCTTTAAAGAAATTAAAGATATCCATGAAGTATTGAATGAATTAAAAAATGAAGAATCACTTGAAGAAGGTATAGAACAGGATTCAAGAGCTCAGATTAATCCTTTAAAAAGAATCAACCAAAAAATAAAAAACTATGCTTCCAATAAGCAAGCTGAAATTGAAGCCTTGAAAAGAACCAATCGTTTTAGAAGAGAATTTCTGGCCGATGTTTCACATGAATTAAAAACACCAATTTTTGCTGCACAGGGATTCATTTATACCTTGCTGGAAGGCGCAGTGGATGACAAGAAAATTCGGATGAAATTCTTAAAAAAGGCTGCCAAGAGTTTAGATGGGCTCGACAGATTGGTGAAAGATTTGCTTACGGTTTCTCAAATGGAAATTGGGGCGATTACAATGCAAAAAGAAATATTTGATATTCGGGCCCTTGCATTTGAAGTGCTCGATCAATTGGAAAGGAAGGCCGCAAAACAAGGGACAAATATTGTGATCGATGAAGAAAACAAGAATCCGGTATTTGTAATTGCTGACAAAATGAGGATCAATCAGGTAATTACTAATTTATTGGAAAATGCGATTAAATACGGCCGCGAAATAGAAGGATTTGTCCAAATTAGTTTTAGAAACAAGGAAGAATTTATTGAAGTATCTGTAAGAGACAATGGTGCGGGTATACCTCAGGAACATTTGAATAGAGTATTCGAGCGATTTTTCATGGTTGATAAAAGCCGAAATAAAAATACCTCAAAGAAAGGTTCAGGTCTCGGCCTTTCAATTGTAAAGCATATTATTGAAGCCCATGGTTCTGAAATCCAGGTAGAAAGTAAATTGGGCATTGGAACAGTTTTCACTTTCAATCTGGAAAAAGCACTAAAAGAGAAGGTCAAAAAAGAGCGTGTCGAAGAGGTTTAAGATTTCTAATTCCATAGAATTTGAGAACGATAATTATTTTATCATAAATAAGCCAATATCTTATTCGGTATTGGATGACCGTTCCGAATCAAATTTAACCTCGTTGCTGGAACTGGCTCGAAATTACAATCCAAAAGCACAGGTATGTCATCGATTGGATAAGGACACAAGCGGAATACTGGTATTTTCCAAATCGACAGAAGCCTATAAAAATCTTGCTTTACAATTCGAACACAGGCAAGTGGCCAAAATTTATCACGCCATCGTTCACGGAAGACATAAATTTGAAGAAGAAGTTGTCGAACTCAATCTGAGCCATTCTTCGGGAATTACGAAAGTTGATAAAAGGGGTAAATTTTCCTCCACCATCATTGAAACCATTTCCGTTCTTCATCAATATACTCTGGTAGAATGCATGCCTCTCACAGGACGTACCCATCAAATACGCGCACATCTATCCCATTTAGATGCACCAATTGTAGGTGATGAAAAATACGGAGGCCGGCCCTTTTATTTGTCATCCATTAAAAAGAATTTCTCCAGGGGGAAAAGCGATGAAGAAAAACCACTTTTAGGCAGAACAGCTTTGCACGCTTTTAAAATCAAATTCAGGGATTTAGATCAAAAGGATATTCTTGCTGAGGCTTCCTATCCCAAAGATTTCCAGGCAAGTTTGAAGCAATTGCTAAAGACAAAATAAATTGCATTTATTCTTGAATTGTGGTTTTGGTTTTAAATAAAATGTCCCTACATTTGCACTCCGTTTTTTCGAAACGCGTAAATTTATTCGAGATTTGAATACTTTAAGTTACACAACAAAGTCACAGAGAAAAGAAGATGTCCAAAAGGATTGGGTCATTGTAGACGCTGATTCTCAGGTATTGGGAAGACTTGCCTCAAGAGTAGCCTCTATCATTCGAGGAAAGCATAAAGCGAGCTTCACGCCACATGTCGATGGTGGTGATAATGTGATTGTGATCAATGCTGAAAAAATCAGATTGACCGGAAAGAAATTAGAAGATAAGCAATACATCCGACACACTGGTTATCCGGGTGGACAAAGGATAAGTACGCCAAAAACTGTATTGGCAAAAACACCTGAAAAGGTTGTAGAGCGGGCGGTAAGAGGAATGCTTCCCAAGAATAAACTGGGTCGCAAAATGTTTACCAATCTTTATGTATATGCAGGAACGGAGCATCCGCATGAAGCGCAGAAACCAAAAACACTAGAATTGTAATCTATGAGCGTAGTAAACTCACTCGGAAGAAGAAAAACCTCAATTGCCCGAATCTATCTGAAAGAAGGCAAGGGGAAAATAGTCGTAAATAACAAAGACTATAAAGAATACTTTCCCACTGAAGTACTTCAGTTGATTATCAACCAACCATTTGAACTTACAAATACCAAAGGAAATTACGATCTACATGTAAATGTAAGAGGTGGTGGATTCAATGGTCAGGCTGAGGCTGTACGACTCGCAATTTCAAAAGCACTTGTGGAAATTGATGAAGAAAACAGACCATTATTAAAGAAAGATGGCTTGCTTACCAGAGACCCAAGAATGGTTGAAAGAAAGAAATACGGTAAGAGAAAAGCAAGAAGAAGTTTCCAATTTAGTAAACGTTAATTCTTAAATGAAGGAAGTAACATATAAAGAACTTTTAGATGCAGGTGTACATTTTGGTCACCTGACAAGAAAATGGAATCCAAAAATGGCTCCGTACATTTTCATGGAGAGAAACGGGATTCATTTAATCGATCTAAACAAAACATTGGCTAGCATGGAAGCTGCAGCCTTTGCTATAAAAAATGTAGTGAAATCCGGAAGGAAAGTAATGTTTGTCGCTACAAAAAAACAAGCACAGGATGTAGTGGAAACTGAGGCTAAAAGACTTAAAATGCCCTATGTTACAGAAAGATGGTTAGGTGGAATGCTTACCAATTTTGTAACAGTGAGAAAGTCGCTTAAAAAAATGCAATCGATTGAAAAGCTTATGAAAGATGAGGCTTTTGAAAATCTTGCAAAAAGAGAGCGATTGATGAAGACCAGGGAGAAAGAAAAGCTCAAAAGAGTTTTAGGTGGTATTGAAGATGTGACAAGACTTCCGGCAGCACTTTTCATTATTGATGTTAAGAAAGAGCATATTGCCGTAGCCGAAGCTCAAAAATTGAATATTCCGGTATTTGCAATGGTCGATACCAATTCAGATCCGGATGTGGCTGATTATCCGATCCCTGCCAATGATGATGCTTTTAAATCCATTAATCTGATCATTTCTTATATAGCTTCTGCTATTGAGGAAGGATTGGATGAAAGAAAAAAAGAACGTGAAGAGCAAAAACTTAAGGAAGAGGAAGAGCAAAAGATAAAAGAGGACAAAGGCGAAGAGCTTGTTGAAGAAAAAGAATCAACGGCAAAAGAGTCTTAAATAAACCCTTGACTAAAAATAGTTAGAAATTAAAACATTGGGTTTTGCGACTCAATGTTTTTTTGTTTAAATCATAAAAATTTAAAAAATGTCAGTTAGCGCTAAAGAAGTTAATGAATTAAGAAAAGCAACCGGTGCAGGAATGATGGACTGCAAAAAAGCACTTGTTGAATCCAATGGTGATTTTGATGCTGCAGTAGAAATTTTAAGAAAAAAAGGACAAAAAGTTGCAGCTAAAAGAGCTGATAAGGAGTCTACAGAAGGTTCCGTTTTTGTCAGCACCAGTGCGGATGGAAACGAAGGTTTTATGATTGCATTAAACTGCGAAACGGATTTTGTAGCTAAAAATGAAGAGTACGTAAAGCTAGGTGAAAATATCATCAATAAGGTTGCTTCTGAAAAGCCCTCAAATGTTGATGAAATCATGGCTTTGAGTATTGAAGGAAGGTCAGTCAATGAGCATATTACGGACCTGATTGGTAAGATCGGAGAGAAAATAGAAATAAGTGCCTTCGAACATGTAAAGGGAGAAAAGGTTGTTCCTTATATCCACCTTGGCAACAAACTCGGTGTTTTGGTAGCTATGGAAAACACCAATGGTGCATCTGTAGAAGATGCGGCTAAAGATGTTGCGATGCAAATTGCGGCCATGAATCCTGTTGCTTTAGATAAAAACGGCGTTGACGCTGACATTATTCAAAAGGAAATTGAAATAGGCAAGGAGCAGGCTAAGGCAGAAGGGAAACCCGATAACTTATTGGAAAAAATTGCAATGGGCAAGCTCAATAAGTTTTACAAAGAAAATACACTTTTAAATCAGGATTTTGTGAAAGATGGGAGTATGTCTGTTTCCAAATATCTTGATACCGTTTCAAAAGGATTGACCGTAACCGATTTTAAAAGAGTCTCAATCGGTTAATAAGTATTGTAATTCCTAAAAAAAGCCCCTTTATACAGAATTCTATCTGAAAAGGGGCTTTTTAATGGATCATGGTTTTTCGCAATTGATAGCCATCACTGCTCGGATTAAACAATGGAATAATAATATCGTTCTTTACCTTGGCTTTGAACTCTGCTTTTCCTCTCAAAACCATTTCCTTTCCATCTCTTAAAATTTCAATTTTTACCCTGTTTTCATTTCTAAATCCCCCTTTTGCTGGTAGGATGATTTCGTTTAAATCAAAGGTGCTAATCTGTGTGTCATTGTTAATGGATAGAATTATATCTCCCTTTTCTAGGCCCACATTATTTTTTCCGGCCGATGTACAAACATATTTTTCAATTTCCGGGAAATAGCTTAGATGTCCTCTTTTCATAAATGATTTATGAATTTCCCCTTTTCTAAAAAATTGCCAGTCGATTAACTCAAAATAACTTTTTAAATGAAACTGGTCTATACCCAATACATATTTTTCCAATACAATTTTAAAATCCTTGCTGTGCCCTTCGGCGATTAGACTAATGAATCGATCCGTTGGAAAAGCTTCATTTTCATAAGTTTTATGAATATTTAGAAATTCATGGATCAAACCTTTGTACCCATTGGATTCATTCAATAAAATAATATCCATTATGAGAGCTGCGATTACGCCGCGATTGCTTAAAACATCGTAAGCCTTCAGGTTATTTTTAATTTGAATTTTTCCCGATTGTGCGCTAAAATCCTTGCCCAACTGAATTAAACTGTAACTGGGTTCTTTGAGACTCTTGCTGACTTTTTTTTGAATTGTCTGCGTAAAGTAAGACTCGGTAATCAGTTTATTTTTAATCAGACATATCAGCGACAGGTATTCCGTTACGGCTTCATAATACCAAAGATGGATAGAGTGTTTTCCCTTTTTAGGATCTAGATAGGCCCAACTCGAATCATGGCTTTGAATAGGACTCAACCATCGGAATAATTGCCACATGCTTTCTTCGATGATGATTGATTTTTGTTGATATTCATCATGGGTTTTATCGATTACTACTGTAATGGAATTTTTATAAACTGCAGAAACAGGCAGTTCATTGGATTTGGGGAAAAGCCCTTCCATTATATTAAATTCAAAATTTCGTGGTAATTGTTCTCCTGAGGTTTTTTCAAATGCCAGCACTATTTGCTTTATAATCGATTCTATCTCAAATTCATCCAATTTCTTGAATTGACCGAGTAGATTTATGTGGATATCAAGCGAGTCTCCTGTTGTCAATCGATTGGCATAAGTGCTGTAAACAAATTCATCTATATCCAGATATTCTTCAAAATCAATTCTTACAATGGAAGTACTATCCCGGGAAATATTGTCTTTAATAGCCATACGATGATTAATTTCCGGTTTATCGAGAAAGGGATAATACAAGCTGGGATATAATAGGGCATGCCTTTTTGGAACAATTATGCTTTGCAATGGGGGATTTATGTAATCCGGAAATTTGGAGGCATCAATAAAGTATTCCCAATAAGCAACCGGCTTTTGAGGAATATAATTATCATTTAGGTTTTTTACCTTAATTCTTTGATTGTTCGAATCATAGGCTTTTGGCTTTGAAATAAAACGGTGTTTTAAAAGTGGGAAATAACAAAGCCTTGAATAGCGTCTGAATTGGACCGGGTGGTTGAGATAACCCTTTGGTGGTATGTAAGTAGCCTTGAATTTTGAAGCCTTTGCTTTGCCGAGGTTAATCTTTAATTCATCGTTTTGTGAATGCGCACTTTCTACCAGGTATAAACTCAAGAAGATTGTGCAAAGGACAAATAATACATGTGTATTTGTCTTGAAAAGTGTCATTTAAGGATTCTATTCAGAACGAATGGTCACACCTTTCAAATGTATAGTTTTTTCTTTGTCTTTTGGGTTAAGGGGAATCAAATAATGAGAATAGTTTTTGCCCTTATCCGTTTTTTTATGAAGGGCTCCATTAAAAATTGCTTCCGGTATAAAATCGAGATTCATTACAAAATCCAATTCTCTATTACTATCCAGCGCATATAATCTTCTATTCGATTTGTATTTATTTAACAAATACGATTGATTTTCGATATAGTCATGATAGAACAACCAGGAACCATCAGAACTGCATAAATTAACTTCATCAAAAAGGTGCTTATCCTTATTTACCTGAATTAATTTTTGCCTGTCGGGAAGATAGACATATATGTCATTTTGAGTAGCAAAAAGGTCGATATCGATGTGCTTCTTTCTTTGGGAAAAAGGGTAATAAATCAGTGTATTATCTTCCCTGGAAAGCTGGAGAGCAAATTCCTTATTCGACCGAGATTTTTTGACAATTTGAAATTCTCCGCTTGTAAAGGGCAGAGAATAATAGGCCAATTTTTCATAAGCTCCATTGCTGTTATTGCCTGCATAAATTCCATTAATTAAAAGCTTGCTGTCTCGAATCAAACAATTAATGGTTTGATTGTCACTTAGTAAATAGAATGATGAATCATCTTCAGGAATTATTTTTTCTACTTTCCAATCAGTATAAATGGAATCAACGATCAGATTTTCATTATTGTAGAGAATGACCAGCGTTTGTTTTTGAAAGGGGGGATGAACCAGGCCAATCGAAAAATTCTTTGAGATAAAGCTGAAATTTTCGAGTTTGTAATTTTCATGTGAAAACACAAGATTTTCCTCAGGACTCTCATTTTTTGAACTTCCGGCGAGAGCGACTGAGCTTAGAATTAAGACAAGGCTAAGGAGGGCAAGTGTTTTCTGCATATAAACGATTGAAGGTAATAATTTCAAATTTGAATGAAAAGTTCAATTTCTCATTAAATAATTGGTATAGAGGGAGAATAAAATAATGCTTATCAATATTTTTTCAGCAAATATATTAGTTAAATACAATTATAACTTATTGATATTCATTCAATTCTGATCTTTAAAAGTTCAAGAAATAACCTTTGATTTACTTTAAAGCAATTTTTTTATTAATTAAGATTAAAGTGTAAGAATTACACTTTAATCTTAGAAATAGACAAAATAAATTGCAAAGAAGATTGAATCCTATATTTTTGCTTCACTTAAATATGATGTGATGAGATTCTTTTTATTATTAGTTACGATATTTTCAATTGTACAATCCTGCACACCTCCACCAACGGCACCACAGGAAGTTAAAGTTAATTATTTGAATGTCTCTGTTCCCGAAGAAGGTGGGATGAGTTTTGTACAATATACAAGGGAGGATGAACGCGTATTAGGTCCCTATATTGGAGAAAATTATTATACAAAAAAATTACAATGGTATGCCGCGCCCTTTATCTCTGTTTCCCCTGATGGAGAAAATCTGGCATATGTGGCTCGATCCAATGAGTACGATAATTTATACATAAAAAAAATCAGTGGAGGAAGAGCAACAATACAAAGAACATTTAACAGAAATGTTCTGGACATGGCCTTTTCACCGGATGGTAAAAAGATTGCCTTTACCGAGCAAAGAGGAAATCAGAAAAACATTTACATGATAAATGCAACAGAAGGAGCGGCAGTTCAGCAGGTTACTGCATCTTCTGCTGATGAAATTGGTCCTGATTTTACTTCGGATGGAGAATCGGTTTTCTTCACCAAGTCTGAAAATAGCAGATATTATATATGGAATGTCAATCTTAAAACCTCACTATTGACACAATACAGCGAAGGGTTCACCCCTCACTTGACCCCCGATGATAAATCCTTGGTGATTACCAGGAATAGCAAAGATGGAAAAGGAAGAGGTGAAATTTGGATGATAGATCTGAAAGTGGGTACTGAAACGCTTATATTAAATAATCCTGAAATAGGATATTCAAGTCCCTCAATCCATCCAGATGGGAAAGTAATTGCACTGGTCGGCTCTACCGAAAAGTCAGAAACAAGACCTCAAAATCTTGATATTTATTTGGTAAATACCGATGGTACAAATCTACGCCAAATAACATTTCACGGTGGGCACGATGTATCGCCTCAATGGTCTCCAGATGGCAAATCCATATTTTTCATTTCACAAAGAGGCAATGAAACCGGTAAATACAATGTCTGGAAAATAGATGTGAACATTTAAATTCAATCAATTAAGATTACATGAAAAAGCTAATACTTACTACTATATTTATTTTTAGTTTAATATTATTCTCTGAGGCCCAAATCACAGGAGGGGGAGAACAACAAGCACCACCGCCGCCACCCCCTGATCTACCTGTCGTAAAGGCGAAAGAAAAAACTGGTTTTCAGAATATTCTATTTGGTTATGCCGGCCCCAATGGGGGGTTCAGCGATGATGGAGGAGGTGCAGGTGCTTTTTTTGGCTATGCAGGTTTTATTCCCGCCTATGAATTTATGGAAGGACTGGAAGCTGGTGTAAAACTGGGCTTTGATATTCAATTCAACGGACTGGATCTGGAAACTGAAACAGTAAATTTTCCATTTGGATTTGTTGATTTGTTAATTGGTCCATCTGTCGATTATCAATTTGCCGAAAACATTGGTGTTGAAGGATTTTTTAAACTTGGACCTGTTATCGGTTTTGGCCCAGACTACGATGTACTTGATCCTTCAAACAGTGGATTTAGCTCTACTACAAATGTTTATAATGAAGGTGCGGCCTTTGGACTAGGTACCGGATTTGGGCTAAATCTTAATTTTAGCAATTTTGTTTTGGGTCTTGAAATAACAGGAGGGACTTTGACTTATACGTTGATCTCAGATTCAAGCAGTGAAGAAATCGAATCAGATGTTGCTATTGGATGTACAAGGATTTCGATTGGCTCAAGATTTTAAGCCATAGTATCGCAAAAAATAAAAAACCCTTTGTACAAATAGTCCAAAGGGTTTTTTTTATTCCATCTAGTTTGCACCTGGTGGACGATTGATCGTATGTGTGCTTGAAATCACACCTTGATTAGTTGTTAAATTCACTGTAAGGTCAAAAGACTCGGAATTACCAAATTTCCATAAGAAAGAAAAATCAACGGTTCCACTGGAGATCCCTTTTCCGGCTGAGCCGATCAAAGGTACACTTTGACTTGTATAGTTGACATCAAAACTGTTGACTTCAGAAGTATTTGAACTACCGCTTTCAAAGACATAATCTATACTGACGCTGCTGATTTCAACATATCCACTTCCTTCAAAATTAGCCGTGTGCAAAATTCTTGAACCTGGATTAGAATTGTCGGGATCTGATGAAAATGGACAACAGTTCACTTCGTCAATAACACTGCTCGACGTGGTTGTTAGAAAAGTAGAATCGCTATCGTCATCTGAACTACAGCCAATGAAAAATAAATGGGATATTAAAACAAAAAATAGTAAAGTGTATTTCATACTGACATATTTAATATTGATCAAAGCCTAAATATAAAATATCTGGGCTATATTGATAACAAAATAAACAAAGCAGCTCCGTAATATTTAGAACCAAAAATTAAACCTTTCATAAAAAAATTTGAAAAGTTGAATTAAAACCTATGGTTTTTAAATAAAAAATTCGGAAATTACTGTATTGTACGACAAACAAAAATTATTTTTTATACTGCATGCCCTTCGAAAAGCAACAAACAATTTCTGATCAGCTTTTTCAGTTAATCGATAATCTGAATGACAGTCTTATTATCATTGACCTGAACGGCGAAGTATTGTATTGGAATAAAGGTGCTGAAAATATTTTTGCCATTCCGCGTGAAGAAATGATTGGCAAAAGAGTTGAGGAAAAAAATCCCGATTTTAAAATTGAGAAGATAGCTGAACGACTGCAACAGGATGGTATTTCTGAACTGCGTTTGGACTGGAAACTAGAACGCAACGATGGGAAAGTTCTATGGCTTGATGTATTACTGACACCCATGTTTGATGAGTTCAAAAATGTGATAGCCGTTGCCGGAGTATCCAAAGACATTACGGATCGCAAAAAAAACGAATTGCTTCTCAACAGGGTAAATCAGGATTTACATCTGGCAGTAGATACGGCAGGCTTGGGAATTTGGGAAATGGATCCTGAAACCAATAAAATAATATGGAATGATGTCCTTTTAGATATATATGGAATTAGCCGAGAGCAATTTGAGTATGATTACGATTATTGGACCACGCTTGTATTTCCGGAAGACCAAGAATCAGCATTCAAAGCCATGGAAAAAGTATTTCAGGGCGAAGAAGTTTTCGACATAGAGTTTAGGATTAGAAGACCGGATGGAGATGTCAGATGGATAAATGGCAGTGCCAGACCAATAACTGATAATGATGGAAATCTAATTAAAATTATAGGGATCAACCGGGATTATACTGCCATTAAAAATCATCAAATTTCGCTTTCTGAAAAGAATGCTCAATTAAAGCAGGTCAATGAGGAAATGGATTATTTTGTATACAGCACCTCACACAATTTGAGATCTCCTTTGTCTTCAACCTTGGGAATTGTAAATCTTTTACGACAGGATATTGACAATGAAACAAAACTGGCATATCTGGATTTGATTGAAAAATCAATTGTTCGATTAGATGAAACCATCAGGGAAATTACAGATTATTTTCAAAACACCAGAAGCCCGATAGGAGTGGGACAGGTGGATATTGAAGAAATCATAAACACCATTGAAAAAGACCTTGAAATAACATCCTTTGGAGAAAAAAATATTCTAAAAAAGAAAATTAATCTGGACAAACATATAGGCGGAGACCCCATCCGTTTGCGGATTATTCTGTTAAACTTAATTTCCAATGCCTTTAAGTATAGCAAGGTAAAAGAAAGGATATGTTATTTTACATGTACAGTCAATAAGAACAAACTACAATTTATCATCGAAGACGAAGGCATAGGAATTCCAAAAGAAGAGCTTCAGAATATTTTTAAAATGTTTTATCGCGCTTCCAATTACAGTTCGGGATCTGGTTTGGGATTGTATATTGTCAAGCACTCGGTGGAAAAACTTAAGGGTAAAATAAAAGTGGAATCCGAATTGGGCAAGGGGTCCAGGTTTATAGTCGAAATACCTTTAAAATCAGCCTGAATTAAGGATTTTCAGAATATGTAGATTAATTCTATCTGCCCATTTTATAATTTTCCAAATTACTTCGAACTGGATGTGAGTAGCCAAATTTTACCGGCTTTCATTAAGATTGGAATTCAATTTTTTTGTAATTGCGTCTCCATTCTCTTTTTCTGATTGTTTGTACATCCTGCACAAATGGAGTTATCTGCGCGTCTTTATATATAAACGAATTATTTCATTGAGATCAATTTAGAAATGATTTGGGCATTCAGCTATTTCAATTGTGTGATTGACATATTTATAGATGTAATTGGCAATAAGAATTTAGTGGACTGGGTCCACCGAAGCTTGAGCTAGAAGAATTAGAAATGGATTGAGACGAATATTAAAATAAAAGCTTGCCTTCTTTGCTTTCGCGTAGCTTTAGCGAAGCAAAGCGCTCTAAAGAGCTACGGCAAGCGAAGGTGGAGCCGGTGGGATTGACTCCGTCGATCCCTAGTATTCCCGAAGTCAGAATCAAATACCAAAATGCTATCGCATTTTCGAGTCTTTTCATTTCCAAATTCTGTAACAAGTTTCGAATTTGTTCATATCAAAGTCTCTTTAGTATTTGATTCTTCTTGGTATTTGGTTTATTGTGGAGCCGGTGGGATTGACTCCGTCGATCCCTAATATTCCCGAAGTCAGAATCAAATACCAAAATGCTATCGCATTTTCGAGTCTTTTCATTCCCAAATTCTTTAACAAGTTTCGAATTTGTTCATATCAAAGACTCTTTAGTATTTGATTCTTCTTGGTATTTGGTTTATTGTGGAGCCGGTGGGATTCGAACCCACGTCCAGACAAGGAAATCCAAGGCCGTCTACATACATAGTTGTCAATTTAATTTTACCATAAACCCGGATGACAACCTCCTAGTTTATGGCTAGTTGCGATATTTTCGCACTGACTTGGCAACATGGGTCAGTACTAGTCTTGCGTTTCGACACCCCAAAATCCCGCCAGCAAGGCGTAGGCAGGTGGGATGTGGCCTGATTCTGGTTTAATGCCAAAATCAATTAAGCCTCTATTCTGAATTCAATTCAGAATTAGGCGGCCATGGCGTAATTAGATTCGCCAAGTAAAAATCGAGTATAGTGATTGCGGATGTACACTCTTCACCCGGTATGCAAGCATTGCATTTTGCCTTCCTGTCAAAACCGGTCGGCCCCAATATGTCAAAAAACTTTCGCAAAGGTAGGTAAATTGTATTTCCCTAAGCTTATTTAAATATTTCATCATTAATACAGCAAAAGTGGAAAAATTGTTCATAAATAATTCAGGCACCTTAGTCCTTTTTACTATTTTCGAAACATGGAAAATTTTGTTGTATCCGCCCGTAAATACCGACCGGTAAATTTTGAAGAAGTTGTCGGGCAGGAGCATATTACAACAACCTTAAATAATGCCATAGAGCACAATCATTTGGCTCAGGCGCTGTTATTTTGTGGCCCCAGAGGTGTAGGAAAAACAACCTGCGCGAGAATCCTGGCAAGACTCATTAATGACTTTGACGAAAAAGGCGCTGAAGGAAATAGTACTGCATTAAATATTTATGAGCTTGATGCAGCCTCCAATAATTCTGTGGACGATATTCGAAATTTAATCGATCAGGTTCGCTACCCTCCGCAATTTGGAAAATACAAGGTGTACATCATTGATGAGGTTCACATGCTGAGTTCACAAGCCTTTAATGCATTTCTTAAAACCCTTGAAGAACCACCGCCTTATGCCATATTTATTTTGGCCACTACTGAAAAGCACAAAGTACTTCCAACGATATTATCGAGATGCCAGATTTTTGATTTCAACAGAATCGGGGTTAGCGATATTTCCGGACATCTTCAAAAAATAGCGGATAAAGAAAAAGTAAGTGCTGATGCTGAAGCATTACACCTAATCGCTCAAAAAGCGGATGGAGCCCTACGCGATGCCTTGTCTTTATTCGACCTAATGGTGACCTACTCTTCTGATAGTAAGATTTCCTATCAGGATGTGGTTTCCAATTTGCACATTCTGGACTATGACTATTATTTTAAAATTACGGATGATATTTTAAGCTCGAATGTTGCAGGTATTTTGACTTCATTTGATGAAATTCTAAAAAAAGGTTTTGATGAGCATAATTTTATCCTCGGCCTGAGCGAACATTTTAGAAATCTGATCATGTCTAGAGATAAAAACACAATTGGCTTATTAGATGTGACTGAAAAGCTTGCAGAAACATATAAATCGCAAGGTCAAAAAGCAGATTATTCATTGTTAATGACCGCTCTTCACCTTGGTAATCAATGTGACTTAAATTTTAAATCTGCCAAAAACCAGAGATTGCACGTGGAAGTCGCACTGATGAAGATGGCACATATTCCTTTTCTTTTGAATGGAGAGGCCTTGAATGAAGAGGCCTCAAAAAAAAAAGCCCTGATTCTAAACCAGAATTAGAGAATTCCTCAAACAATCAGGTCACTGAAAATACCCCTGAACCTTACAAAAGTAAAGAGGAAGAAAAAAACATAGACGAACCTGCTCCAGACGAGTCTTTTTCAGAGAAAACTACTAAAGATCAGAATAAAGAAAATAATAATTCCAGTACCCAAATACAGGTGGCTGATCAGGCGGAAAAGAAAAAAAGTATTGACACAAAATCGCAAATCAAAGCGAAAATTAAGCCTGTTCTAAACCTCAATGACTTTAATGATAAATCTGAAAAAGAGGATGAATTAGATGATTTTGACTTTGAAGATGAAGATTTCAATGAAAAGGATATTCGAAATGCCATTACAGAATATGCGAAACTATTAAAAGCAAAAAATAAAATAGGCGAAGTCAAGCTTCTTCAAAAAGATTTCGAATTTGAAAATGGCAAACTTTATATCATAATTGACAGTCCTGTTGACGAAGCCAGATACAATGATATCAAATCAGATCTTTTGCTATTTCTAAGAAAAAAGGTAAAAAATAAAAGCCTTCAGATGGAAATAAAACGGATTGAACTTGAAAAATTAAAGACAGTTTATACCCCTCAGGAAAAGTTTGACTATTTATCTCAAAAAAACCCTGCATTGATTGAGCTAAAAAAGAGATTAGGTTTAGAATTTGAGTTTTAAAATCCTAAATTCACGCTCCATTTGTTAAACTCAATTTCATTATAAGATGTCAGAAAAAATAACCATATCCAATGGTAAGTTAAATGTACCAGATAATCCTATAATCCCATTTATTGAAGGTGACGGTACAGGTCCGGATATATGGGCCTCATCAAAAAGAGTGCTGGATGCAGCTGTTGAAAAAGCTTTTGGTGGAAAAAGAAAAATTGACTGGAAAGAAGTTTTTGCCGGCGAGAAATCTTTTAATCAAAACGGATCATGGCTTCCGGAAGAGACCCTTGAAGCATTTAGAACTTTTTTGGTTGGTATTAAAGGGCCTTTAACAACTCCGGTGGGTGGAGGAATCAGATCACTTAATGTAGCCTTAAGACAGGAATTGGATCTTTATGCTTGTGTTAGACCCGTAAGATGGTTTGAAGGCGTGCCTTCGCCCGTAAAGGATCCAAGCAAAACAGATATGGTCATTTTCAGGGAAAATACTGAAGATATCTATGCGGGTATAGAGTACATGCACGGAACTCCAGAGGCAGAAAAAATTAAGAGTTTTTTGAAGAATGAGATGTCAGTAGAGAAAATCAGGTTTCCCGAGACCTCTTCAATTGGAATAAAACCCGTCTCTAAGGAAGGAACAGAACGACTGGTAAAAGCCGCTATCGATTACGCCATTGCAACGAAAAAACCCTCTGTGACCTTAGTGCACAAGGGGAATATTATGAAATTTACTGAAGGCGCCTTTAAGAAATGGGGCTATGATATTGCTGAAAAGGATTATTCTGATAAGGTTTTCACCTGGCAGCAATATGATCAAATCGCCGATAAAGAAGGTAAAAATGCAGCAGATCAGGCGCAGAAAGCTGCCACTGATGCCGGTAAGATTTTGGTAAAAGATTCTATTGCAGATGCATTCTTGCAACAAATTTTATTGAGACCTTCAGAATATTCTGTGATAGCTACTCTGAACCTCAATGGAGATTACGTATCCGATGCACTCGCGGCTATTGTAGGTGGTATAGGAATAGCACCCGGTGCCAATATCAATTATACTACGGGCGCAGCGATATTCGAAGCAACACATGGTACGGCACCAAAATATGCAGGTCAGGATAAAGTAAATCCCGGTTCTGTGATATTGTCGGGAGCATTGATGTTGGAATATATGGAATGGAATGAAGCCGCCGATCTCATTTATGCTTCAATTGCAAAAACAATATCTTCTAAAAAAGTAACTTATGATTTTCACAGATTAATGGAAGGTGCCACATTGCTCAAATGCTCCGAATTTGGTACTGAAATCATAAAGAATTTATAATCAACACAAATTCAGATTCAAAGGAAAGCTCATTGCTTAGCAATGGGCTTTTTTATTTTTATAACTCCTCAATATTCGGGTCAAACCAAGAGGCATATTTAACGTAGTTTTTAGCCGTTCTTTCAAATACATCCGATCTTTTTTCATCAACTTTTTTGAGAAATTTGGCCGGGATTCCTCCATAAATCGAAGTTTCTTCTACTTGTGTTCCTTCCAAAACCACAGAACCGGCGGCCACAATTGAATTTCTATGAATTTTACTGTAATCCATAACAATAGCTCCCATACCTACAAGGACATTATTTTCAATTTCACAACCATGTACAATAGCATTGTGACCGATTGATACCTTATCTCCAAGAATGGTTTGCGTTTTTTTATAGGTGCAATGCAAAACGGCACCGTCCTGAATATTACATTGTTTCCCGATTCTTATTGAATTTACATCACCTCTTATCACCACATTAAACCAGATTGAACAATTATCTTCTATTTCTACATCTCCAACTATGGTGCAATTTGGAGCAAGGAAACAATTTTTTCCAATTTTAGGAGTTTTTCCCTTTACGGGTAAAATTAATGCCATTTGCGCTTTTTTATTATTTTTGAGTTACAAAACAAAATTGTAGATAATCCTAAGTTCGGATTTTAATGAATAAATGAAAAGGCAAGTCCTGAATTTGTCTTGAAACTACTTTAAATTCATTATTACTTAAATTAAGTCTAATAATGTCTGACATGAAACCAGATTATAAACCTGAAGAATACGGTTACGTAAAGGATGGGAAAGTTTTCAGAAAAGCTTTTTTAAAAAATAAAGACCTTGAAATAGGGATTGTACGCGAAACCGAAGAAAAAAGTATCCAGTATTTTGTTGAACGATTTCTCAGCTTGCGAAACAAAGTTGAAGAATTAGAGAAATCTGTAGATGAAGCGACAAATAAAGGTTCCTTTCTAATGAAACTCCTGCATATGAAGGAGAAAATGGCTAGCTATAAAGGTATCGGAGATTTTGTAGCACTGATAGAGCGTCTGGATAAAATAGAATCAAAGCTGCAAGAGAATATCGCTGAAAACAGGGTGAAAAATCTCGAAATCAAGGAAGCTCTGTTAAAAGACGCGCTTGCACTGAAAGACAGCACAAACTGGGAAGAAACAGCCGAAAAAATGAAAGAATTACGGCTCAATTGGGTAAGAACTGGAGCCGTAATAGAAGAAAAGCAGGAAGAACTAGAGCAGACCTTTCACAATACCGTAAACCACTTTTTTGAGGAAAAGAAGAAGCACAATGAGAAAAAGCGGAAAATCATTGCAGAAAGATCAAAACAGTATAAATACTTAATTTCTCAGGTTAGAAAACTAATGTATGAGCAGGACAAAGAATTGATCATAAACCGGATCCAGGGTATTAAGAAAGATTGGGAAAGTGTAGGTGAAATACCGGAAAGACTGATGAAATCTCTTGAAGGGAAATTAGCCAAGAGTATTCAAAATCTTAAAAACCCAAAACGAAGAAGAAGAATTGGTCAACATCAGGGCAACAATCGCAGAGATTTCCAAAGCAGGCCAAATTATCGTGATAGAGATAATAGCCCCCGAAGGCATGTACATCAGAGTACAGAAAAGAACGAGGCTGAATTTAAAAAACTACATGAACAAAAGTCTAAACTCCTCAGTATGGCTTTGGAGCTGAAAGAATTGCCAATTGAAAAAAGTTTACCCCTGGCAAGAGAACTACAGGACAAATGGCTCAAATCGGGAAAATCAACAGCTCCGGAAATTCGGAATATTTATAATAAATTTAGGGAAACCATAGCCCTGATCTTCGAAAAAAACCACCTTGAATCGGAAATAAAGAAAAAACATCCTGTTTTTTCAGGAAAAACCCAGACAGAACAAAAAATTATTCGTATATCTACTCTAAAGGAAATGATTCGGAGAGATAAAGGTGAAATAAAACTTTTTGAAGACAATCTTAATCAATCCGGTGTCATGGAAAATCAGGATAGACACAGTCAGGACCTGATTTCTAAACTTAGAGGGCAAAAGTTTCGGGTGAAAATAAAAGAGACACTCTTAAACGAAATTGAATTGAATTAAAGATCAATTTCAAAACTATTTTAAATAACGGAACAAATAAATTTAGCAAGCGTTGCTTAGTTGTAATTAAAATTTATTTTTGCGCTCAAATTTAAAGCCAGCAAAAGAATTACATATGTATTGGACGCTAGAACTTGCTTCTTATCTTGAAGACGCCCCATGGCCTGCTACCAAAGAAGAACTTATTGATTTCTCAATAAGATCAGGTGCACCTATGGAAGTGGTAGAAAACCTTCAGGAATTAGAAGATGATGGCCAGCCTTTTGAAAGCATAGAGGAAATTTGGCCTGATTACCCAACCAAAGACGACTTTTTCTTCAACGAAGACGAATACTAGCCTGTGTTTTGGCTGAATTAGAAATAAAAAAGCTAAGCTCCGGTTATGATAAGGTCTTAATAAATGAACTGAGCCTATCCATCTCTCAACCGGGAACCCTTTCCATTTTAGGTAAAAATGGATCCGGAAAAACCACATTATTAAAATGTATTGCTCAACAACAAGCCTATAGTGGTTCGATAAAATGGGGTGGAATTGATTTGAAATCAATTTCTGTTTCTGAAAGGGCAGCTAATATCTCTTATCTACATCAGAAAAATTCAATATCAATCAACTTAAAAGTTAGTGAATTGGTAGTGATGGGCAGATATCGATTCAAGTCTGTTTTCGGAAATTACAATTCAGAAGACTATAAAAAAGTTGATTTTTGGTTAGAAAGACTGGGCGTTCTCAATTATCGTAACAGCTATTTTCAGGAGTTATCCGGGGGTGAGCAGCAATTGGTCTGGATAAGCCAAACTTTTATTCAAGAGACTCCAATAATTGTACTCGACGAACCCACCTCTCAGCTCGACCTGGAAAACAAAAGGAAGGTTTTTGACCTCATCGCCGAACAAAGCAATAAAAATAAACTTGTGGTCCTTGTAACACATGATATAGAATATTTGAATGCTATCAAAGGCAGATTTGTTAATCTTTCATCCGGCGATCAGAAATTAAAAGAGGTCACTGAAAATGAGCTCAAAATACAAAGAGAGATACTCGAAGAGCCTAGGCTTTTAAAATAGCTTCTGCCAAAAGCAAATCCTCCGGATATGTTATTTTGATATTCAATCTTCCGCCTTCAACCAGAATAACTTCGAATCCCGCATTTTCCCAAACTCCGGCATCATCTGTAAAGTTTTTACTATCAGCCTGTGCGTAAGCAAACACAATTTTTTTAATATCAAAAGTTTGAGGTGTTTGCATTAATTTATAGTTGTTTCTATTACGGGCAAAAGACTTTTTATTATCCGTTTCTCTAATTGAATCATTTAAGGAAATGGCTGCCACACCCGAACCGGTTTTTTGCGCGCTTTCAAAGCAATCTTCAATAATTTTAGGACTTAGAAAAGGACGGACTGCATCGTGAATTGCGACGAGTCCGCTTTGATCTTTGATTAATTCCAGTGCGTTTTTAATGGACTCAAATCTGGTATTTCCACCTTTTGCCAATGTTATTTTCTGATCGGGAAAATATTCATTTTTAATCTCCTGCCATGAATTAAAATACTCTTCGGGTAAAGTCAGGATAAGATTTATAGCTGGATTGAAATCGATAAATTTTTCAATAGTATGAACTATTATAGGTTTGGTGCCAATTTCAATGAATTGTTTTGGTGATTTAGAGCCCATTCTTTGGCCCGTACCTCCAGCTGTAATTATTGCAAAATACACCGGTGAAACTTAGACGATAAGCATGGCATCGCCATAAGCCAGAAAACGATACTTCTCTTTAATTGCTACCTGATATGCTTCTCTTATTTGTTCATATCCACCAAAAGCACAAGCCATCATGTATAATGTTGATTCTGGTGTTTGAAAATTAGTCACCATGGCATTTGCAATTTTAAAATCATAAGGAGGGAAAATAAATTTATCAGTCCAACCCGCATTGGTCTTTAAACGATTGCTGGCCGACACCGATGATTCGATAGCCCTCATGGTAGTAGTGCCAACCGCACATACCCTTTTTTTATCTTCAATTGCTTTATTAACAACATTGCAGGTATGAACCGGTACCTCAAAATTTTCGGAATCCATTTTGTGCTTGGTCAAATCCTCAACATCCACTTCGCGAAAACTTCCCAAACCCACATGCATGGTAATCGGCACAATATCAATTCCTTTTATTTCAAAACGCTTTACTATTTG
Source organism: Cytophagales bacterium (assembly GCA_965267555.1). Classification (GTDB taxonomy): domain Bacteria; phylum Bacteroidota; class Bacteroidia; order Cytophagales; family CCMP332; genus CCMP332. The sequence continues at coordinate 921,593 of OZ254083.1, forward strand.
CTTTGTAAAATGCAGGCCTGCACTCGGTGCAGCTACAGCTCCCTTATTGGAAGCAAATATGGTTTGGAAGCGTTCTTTGTCTGTTTCAGATGCTTCTCTGTTAATATATTTTGGAAGAGGAGTCAAGCCTAGGGCATTAATGGTCTTATAGAATTGTTCATCTTCGCCATCGTATAGAAAGCGGATCGTTCTTCCTCTTGAAGTTGTATTGTCGATCACCTCTGCGACCAGTTCTCCTTCGCCGAAATACAATTTATTCCCAACTCTTATTTTTCTTGCAGGATCTACCAAAACATCCCAAAGCCGGGCTTCCTTATTGAGTTCTCTTAAAAGAAAAACTTCAATTTTCGCACCGGTTTTTTCCTTGTTTCCGTACAATCTGGCAGGGAATACCTTCGTATTATTCATTACCATTACATCGCCATCATCAAAGTAATCGAGTATATCTTTGAAGACTTTGTGTTCAATTTTACCAGACTCTTTATGGACAACCATAAGCCGCGATTGATCTCTTTCATCAGCAGGATTTTGAGCAATGAGTTTTTCTGGTAAATCGAATTTAAATTCAGATAATTTCATAAGTAATTTTAAGGAATGAACCCGGTTAAAAAATGAGGTCGCAAATTTAACAAATTGAGTTAATAATTCTATATTTCCGTTATAGGTCAATTCACATGTTTCTATTTCTCCGTTTGAGTTACGAAAGTTTTCGATTTGCCTATCAGGCCTTGAAAGCGAATTTGCTTAGAACCATTTTATCCTTGTTGGGGGTTACAATTGGTATTTTTGCCATTATAACCGTATTCACCGTTGTTGATTCTTTGGAAAAAAGCGTAAAAGAAAGCCTCAGTTTTTTAGGGGATAAAGTTATATATATTGAAAAATGGCCTTATGAATTTAAACCGGGTGATCCCTGGTGGGATTTTTTAAAACGGCCCGTGGTAGAAATTGAAGAATTTGACCTTTTAGGCAAACGTCTTCAAAATGCCAGCGCGATTTCATTTTTTGTGGTTCGGGGAACTGTCAATTCAAAATACAAAAATAGCAGCACCGACGAAGCTTCACTACTCGGTGTTACTTATGAACAAAATAAAGTCTCAGATATACGAATTGATAAAGGCCGGTATTTTACACAAAGAGAAATTGATGCTGCTGTTAATGTGGCCATCATTGGATCCAAAATTAAGGAGCAGTTATTTGGTGAAAGGGAAGCCTTGGGAAAAACGATCAAAGTTGTTAATAGAAAATTTTATGTGATTGGGGTCATGGAAAAGCAGGGAGAAAATATTTTGAATGCGCCCAGTAATGACACCAATATTTTCATTCCCCTTGGTTCATTTGCCAAAATATTTAAAATCAAAGGTAGGAGGGGGACCATGCCCAGAATTGCTGTGAAAGGCTATGAAGACGACTTGGGTTTAATCGAATTGGAGAACGAAATACGCGGTAATATGCGTAGAATTCGAGGTTTAAAGCCAAAGGAGAAAGACAATTTTGCAATTAATCGCCCTGAAATGCTGGCTAATATTGTGACCTCTGTCTTTGATGTCATTGGAATAGGCGGATGGATAATCGGAGGGTTTTCAATTTTGGTAGGTGGCTTTGGCATAGCCAATATCATGTTTGTATCTGTAAAAGAACGAACCAATCTCATAGGAATTCAAAAATCTTTAGGGGCCAAAAATTTCTTTATTCTGTTTCAGTTTTTATTTGAAGCACTTTTTTTAAGCATCATAGGAGGTGCCGCAGGATTATTATTGGTTTATTTGGTCACTTTTGCTCCTACAGGCGCCTTAAATCTCACACTTTCCTTTAAAAATATTGTTCTTGGCCTCGGAGTGGCGGGTATAGTCGGCGTTTTTTCAGGGATTTTCCCGGCAGTGGTCGCTGCACGGCTTGATCCTGTCATCGCAATTCGGTCAAAGTAAATTAATTGATTCGTATATAATTCCTGCTTCTCTCTTTGAGTAGTTGCAAAAGTATTTGCCAGAGGTCTTCGTATCTCATGATTTCCAATTCTTCAAAAGCTTCTGCTCTGCCTTTAAAGCGTTTGAGTTTCTTCAAATAATTCTGAGATTTTTCAACGGTCACTTTGTAATTGAATCCCGTTTGATGGGCTACTTGCAATAAGCGAAGGAAGCTTTGCAGTCTTTCGTTACCCGAACGGCTGATTTGCTTACCGATATACTTTTTCATTTCATCCATTCTAATATGTAATTCTTCATAGTCATTTTCCTTTAACAAGTGGAAAAAATGAATGATTAACGTAGCCGCATTGTATCCAAAAAGATTTTTGTTGAATTCTGGGATTTTACTCAAAAAGCTTTGTATTTGAAATTTGGGTTTATGATCCGGCCTGACAAAGGCAAAATACCCCTGGTAAATATACCATCTTTCACGTGCCAGCTCTGATTGAATCCTGAAAAACACATTAGACTTAACCTCATCCAAAACATCACCGGCTTTATTAAAATTACCGGTTCGCATACAGAGGATAAAATAATTCTCCATAAACGTAAACCAGTTATTATTATCCTTATTAAAGTATTTGAGGTTTTTCTTTACATGCTTTTTACCTTCTTCAAATTCCTTGAGATTCAGGCAGGCAATGATCTTATTTAATGCTATTTCTGACCGCTTGGTCTGAAGTACAGAATTTGAATCTTTGGAATAACTCTTTTCTGTTTCATTGCACAGTTTTAATAGAGATTCAAAATCAGAACTCAAGGCATAATAATTTGATTTAAGTCTGAACTCGGTCAACACTAAATTCGGTGTGTTGTATTTTTTTCTTAAATCCTCTATTTCCTTTACCCAGGTTTTAAATTTGGTGACAAAACGTCTTTTATTCACAAGTGATTTTAAAATATTGCACATCGAAGCGTACAATAAATACTCGGCTCTTTTTTCTGCTATGCTAATTTTTTCATAGCGCATGACCATGTTGTTGACAGTTTCAAACTTTGATAAATTCCCCGAATAAGAAATTTGATTGCGCCAAAGGGTATAGGATTCTAATAGTTCTGCAGTAAAATGAAATTTCTCTGCCAGTTTAATCGTCCTCATTAATAGCCATTCGGCATTTTCTTTATCACCCTCTCGCAACAAAATTTTTATCTGCAAAAGATTTTTTCTCACTTCATATTCTACCTGTGAGAATTGAGGGTGTTTGTCATTGTCATAATTTAAAAAAAAGAGGTTATGGAAGAGGGCGTCTTTTAACTTAGACCTTAATTTAATGTAATTTTTGTCAGCAGTATCTGTATTAAATATTTTTTGAGCAGCATGTCTTTCATCTTTGTATTGAGCGGTTTTTAGCCCCGTGTAGAGGTCGTGAACTCTGAGATCATCCGATTTTGCATTTTGACTGCTAAGAATAACCGCATTCCTTTTGCCCTTTTTTCCTATAATATTAATTAACTGCTGTAAATCCATCTTGATTTCCTGAAAGGTTCAGGCTGAAAATTAGTCAAACATCCATTATTTACAAACTTGCTGATCTATTGCATGGAACTATTGAATAAAAGTGGATTTTATAAAATATTGATAATCAATAGATTGTAAAAAGAATAATTATTTAAGGCGGGCAATTTTTTTGTTTTAAAGCCCATAAAAAAAAGTTATCCACGGTGCAGATAACTTTTCTGGATGATTACTATCGTGTAAACTAAAAAATCGAAATTCTTTCACAGCGATGTGCTGATCCATATTTCAGATGTTAAACTTAACATTTTCTTTCAAATCTGCATAAAAATAATTTTGTTTTTTTGAAATTAATTATGGAATGATTTAAATATAATTGGCTGTTTTTCAATGCTGTCGAATATTTTTTGAGACTATATTATTCGGGCTTATACTTGCACTGGATTCGAAAACTTTATCCATTCGAATTTAATTGTTATTCAGATTTTGAGTTTTCTTAGCTTTCTTCCCGGGATATGTTTGGAGGTTTTTTTAAAGTATTGCATCATTTGAAACAGGGCAATTTTCTTTATTATATCGTATGTTTTTTTCTGATTGCTGGTCACAACAATCTTTTTGCTCAGAATGAATTAATCCCAAGAAAGAGTTCAAATGGGAAATATGGATTTATCGATAAAAGTGAATCATTAATAATAAGCCCCAAATTTGATAAGGCATTTTCATTTATAAATGGGCGTGCAAAAATTATAACAAAAGGGAAGTGGGGATTGATAAATGAAAATGGCGAATATATTGTAAAACCCAAGCTCAGCTATATAGGCTGGACCAACGATGGTTATTTTCAATGGAATAAAAATAATCTCTCATTGAGTAATAACCTCGTGCCTCCCAATAACATTTTCTTTCCGGATGAAAATGGGATAATGGCTTATTTAAAAGATGAAAAATGGGGATTAATTTCTTCATCCGGACGATTGTTAAAAAATGAATGGGATAGTCTTAGGTATGGTCTAGGTGGACATTTTGCAGTGTATAATAAAGACTATGGCTGGACCTGGATAGATATCAATAATAAGACTGCTAAAGACTGTTATTACGGCGAAATTCTTCCATTGAGCAACGCTCTTATCGCAGCAAGGAATAATTCTGATTCGGCTTATAAACTTGTAAATTTTGATGGAATAGTTCAATCCGATAGTGTTTACAGAACAATTGAAAGTTTAAATTCAGATTATGTAAAAGCAAAAAACCATAGGCTTTGGTATCAGTTGGATTCAAAGGCAAATCCGGTAGAAGCAAAAGGATACGAAGAGATCCGCTACGTAATTGGAAACAATACAATGCAGTATCTGCCATCCAGTCCATGGAAAAAATCAGACCCGGGTTTTAATTCAATTAAGAATTTAAAATTTGCCATTAAAAAAGAAATTGCTGAGCATTTATTTCTCATAGAGGAGGGTGCAGTCTTTTATATCTGGAATTGCAAATCGTCCAAAAAGTACAAAATTTCAATAGGCGATTCGATGGTTTATCAAAGCCCCTATATTAAGGTTTATAAATCAAATAGACCGGGATTTCAATTGTTCTCAAAATCGCTTATAAGCCTTTCCGATCAAATATTGGATTATAAAACACTTGATGAAAGTACTTTGATCCTTTTTAAAACTAAAAATAGTCAATGGACTTTATGGGACTTAGCTGCAAATGCAGCAATAATTTCAAATATCGATTCCGACTATTTAAGAATGGCTGAAAATAAAATTAAACTTAGTCGAAATGGAAAATTTGGAATATTTGATTTGATTGGTAAAAACTGGATTCTCGATCCTGTTTACAAGGATATTATTAGAATCAACGATACTGTGATTAGTAGTATTGATACTGATTCAATCAGCTTTTACGACCAGCATGGAATTAATTATTCAAAAGGCTATTTTGATTCAATTATTCCCTTTAACGATTCGACAATCGCATTAAAGAGTTTTTCAGATAAGTGGACAATACGCGATTTAAATTTTAAAAAAATATTATTTGATGATTTTAGTGGCATTACATTAAATGGGCCCTCTTCCTTAATGCTGCGAGTGCAAAACGGTTGGATGTTGTACAATACCGCCACATGGAAAAAAATTGTATTAAATACGTACGATAGCATAAGCCCATATCAGGACGGTCATTATGTGATTCAAAAAAAATCCAAACGAGGCATAATTGATGCGCAGGGTAATTTTACTTTTCAGTTAAGCGATTACTACAATGAACTTTTTTATTATGACAGCAAAAGATGGCAGGTGTATAGAAATGGATTGTCCGGAATAGTTGATCAGAATGGAGTTCTGAAGATTTCAACCCAATATGAAAATTTTGATAAACAGGTCTTCGGTTATATCCCATTTAAGTTTCGCTCGAAATGGGGTATTTTGGATCAAAAGGAAAGATTTATTCTACAGCCTTTGAATGATAGCTTAAGGATAATTTCTGAAAATTTTGTACAGGTTTGGAAAAATCAATTAACAGGCATTAAAAACCTGAAAGACAAAACTTTAATACCAATTGAGTATGATGCCATTATTCCTACAGAACATGGTTCTTTTATAGTTAATAAATCGGGTAAGTATGGCTTTTACAATGAAAATCCACAACAAATCAGACCGGTGTCCTATGATGAGATAAAACAACTTGATGCCCATCTGATAGCATTAAAAAAGAACGACTACTGGCAAATTATCAATTCAAAAGGGGAATTATTAATCGACAAGAAGTTTATTGCCATTTATAAATGCGATGAGCATCTTTATTACAAGGAAAAGAAGTCTTGGATTATGAAGTCTTTGGATTAATTTTTTAGAATTTTTATTTCTTGACCTATTGAAAGAGAAAGGTTATTTAGCTGATTCCATTCGACAAGTTCCTCAACTTTTACATCGTATTTTTTGGAAATAGAGTAAAGTGTTTCTCCCGCACTAACGATGTGAATATGGTCTTGATTTTCAGACATCAAATCTTGATTTGAATCGGTGCTTACCTCTGCATTTTCCTTAATTGGAGTTTCTTCGGATTCTTCCTCTATTGTAGTTTCTAAAGGAATTGCACTTGAGTCATTATCTAACTCTCCTTTTGTAGAATCTATGGGTATTTCTTTAGTCTCATCCGGTAAGGGATTTCTTTCAGGTAATTCAGAAGGACTTGTTTTGAGCGAATCAGACTCTTTTTCAACTGAATTGATCAATTTTTTGACCTTAACATATTCAATTTCCGCATCTTTTGGCATCTTCTTTCTCAAATACAAAATTCTTCCTGTTTCTGGTTCTTCGCCCAGTTTTAAACGATTTTTTCTTATCAATGATTTTTTCTTTACACCGTATTTTTGAGAAATTTCCCAAAGACTTTCTCCTTCTTTCGTGACATGTCGATTTATTTTACTTCTGTTATTTTTTGATTGGAGATAGTAAACCATGTTGGAAACTATTTCTTCACCCGGAATCATATCATTGTATTTTAGCAATTGATCTTTGGTAATTCCGCCACGCAAGGCAAGCGTCACGGGGCTGTCTCCTGAATTGGCTAAAATTGCTTTCTTGTTATTTATTTTCAGAATTATTCTAACCGACGGATTAACCACACTCCGATTTGCTATTCTTGTAATTTCCTCCGGATCGCTCTCCTCCAGTTCGATGGTAATGGTTTCGAGATTTTGATTTTTATTATCAGCGAGTCGTGATACGCCCGGAATCATTACATAATAGGCATCTCTGTAGGAAGGAAGCCTGCTTCTGTATAACCAAATATTATTCTGCTCCAATTTATCGAGACTAACAAAATTTTTACTGGCAATTTCGCTCAGCTTTTCACCGCTATTAACCAAAACAGGTCTTAATTCTTCAATTTCAACACTTGGATTTCTTTTTAAAATATCGTTGTAAGCAATGATATGCGCAAGGAATTTCATTACATACCAGTATGTGTTTTTATCGATGGTCATTTTTTCTACTCCAAAAAGTGATTGATCGACTGACCTTTGTGTGCCACCCAATCCCATTTGATATGATTGACAGGTGTAAACCCAGTTTTTAAGGTAGAAGTAATTTTTCTTTAAATATTTTGCTGCGCCTTTTGTTGAATAAATAATGTGTTTTCTTTCATCAGCTTCATTTTCAACAAACAAACCAACTTCTCGAGCAGTGAAATCCTTGAATTGCCAGAAACCTACAGCATTTGAACTTGAAACTGCATCGGCTCTAAAACCACTTTCTTGTATGCATAAAAACTTAAATTCATCTGGAACTCCTTCCTCATAAAAGATTTTACTTATGATCGGAAAATAGAGGTGTGCCTTATCAGCAACTTTCTGAATGTACTTCTCATTTTTATGTAATTCGTCGACATGCTCCTGAATTATTTTTTGCGCTCCACTTGTTATTTTAAGTTTCATATTTCCCAGTTCCATATGCGAAGGAACCTGGGGAATTTGTCCGGAGGCGTAAGAGAGAATAAAAACTAAAATAACTGTTAGAGTCTTTTTCATTTTTTTCTTAATATCATTAGGCCATCACGAACGGAAATGAGTACATTTTCTACTTTATCATCTGCCTGAACCATGTCGTTGAACTCCTGTAAGGCTTTTGTACTTTTATCTGCATTCTGATCTGTAATTTTACCACTCCACAATACATTATCAGCTATGATAAGTCCGTTTTCAGAAAGCTTTGGCATGCATAATTCGTAATATTTTTTATAATTGACTTTGTCCGCGTCAATGAAAATCAAATCGAATGTTTCACTTAGTTCAGGAATAATTTCCAGGGCCTGTCCATTTATATAATTGACAGAATCTGTAATTCCGGCATCTCTAAAATACCTTTCTGTCATTTCTTTTATTTCAGAATTTTTATCGATGGTATAAATCTTTCCTCCTTGTGCCAAACCCTCAGCCAGGCAAATGGTGGCATAACCGGTATACGTTCCTATTTCAAGGATTCGTTTTGGTTGTAGAATTTTGGATATCATGGAAAGAAAGCGACCTTGAACCTTGCCGGAAAGCATTCTTGGCATCATTACTTTTAGGTGCGTTTCGCGATCCAGGCTTTTCAGTAAATCACCTTCATCGCTTGTATGCCTATCTATGTAATCGAGCAGTTCCTGAGATAATAATTCCATCTAGTTTTTTGGAAGAAAGGTCAGTATATTGAATTTATCTTCAATGAGATATTTATTGGCAATTTCCAGAAGAATGTCGGAATCAATTTTTTTTATCTTTTCAAATATTTCATTGAGGTCTTCAATTTTGTCCATATCGATTAAACTTCGGCCCATCATTAACATAAAGCTTACGTTATTTTCTTCTTCAATTGCAATTTGACCCATCAATTGCTCTTTTGCCATATGCAATTGATTGATGCCAAGTCGTTTTTCTCTTAATCGCTTTAGTTCTTTAAAAATCAATTTTTTACTTTTTTCCAGTTGAGATTTTTCAGTACTGAAAGCAATATTTAGATGTCCGGTATCTGTATATGTATTAAGGCTGGCATCGATATTGTAGACCAGACCGTGTTTTTCCCTAAGACTTAAATTCAATCGTGAATTGAGTGCCGGTCCTCCCAGGATATTGATTAGAAGAAATAGTGGAAGTCTATCTTCATTTGAATAGGAGAGGGCTTCCTGACCGATGACGCAATAGGTTTGGCTTATATTTTTTTGCTCTTCTTTTATTTTTACTTCGCTTGATAAAAAAGCAGGCCTTGTTGGAAAATTTAAAATCTCGGGAATATCATTAAAATATTTTTCAAAATAACGCTTTACCAATAGCGGCGAAACACTACTCACCACACTGATTACGGTCTTATGTGTATTTAAATTTTTTCCAATGAAATTTACGATATCCGACTGGCCAAAATTCTTAATAGTTTCCGGATAGCCAAGGATATTATGTGCAAGAGGATGTCCTCGGAATAAAAGTTCTTCAAAGTCATCGTGAATAGAATCTTCCGGGCTATCATAATACATACCCATTTCTTCAAGAATGACACTTTTTTCCTTATTTATTTCTTTTTCCGGAAAAACCGAATGAAATGAAATATCTTTTAAAAGTTCAATGGATTTTTCGAAATGGCTATCGAGGGTGCTAGTGTAAAAGCAAATTTTTTCTTTGGTGGTGTAGGCATTAATTTCACCGCCAAGCGACTCCAGTCTGTTGATAATGTGAAATGCTTTTCTTTTTCTTGTCCCTTTGAAAGCCATATGCTCCCAAAAATGCGCCATCCCACATTCCAGTTCATTTTCATCGCGGCTGCCAACATCGAAAAATATTCCGCAATGAGAAACTTTCGTGTTTCTAACCCTTTTATGGATCAGCCGAATTCCATTCTTTAACGTATAAATGTCAATCTCCATTGCAGTTTGCCCAATTTTCACAAAGATAAACTTAATTTCACATCGATAAATCCATTATTTGAAATATCAAGAACGTGCAAAATGATTTAAAACGTATTTTAATTATTCAGACGGCCTTTATCGGCGATGTCATTCTTGCTACTCCTCTAATCGAAGCATTGTCTGAAAAGTTTCCAAATGCCAAAATTGATTTCATTTTGCGAAAAGGAAATGAAAACCTTCTCGAAAATCATCCTAAGCTCAATGAAGTAATCGTTTGGGATAAAAAAAGAAAGTATAAGTCCTTATTCGAGATTATTCGTTTGCTTAATAAAAGAGGTAAATACGATCTTCTCATCAATTTACAACGTTTTTTAACGACCGGTTTTTTATCCGCCATGATCCGAGCCAATTTTAAAATCGGTTTTGATAAAAATCCTTTATCTTTTTTTATGAATGCAAGGGTCAAACACGAAATTACGAAGTCGGCACATGAGGTTGAGAGAAACCTTCATTTATTAAATCCACTAAAAATCACAAATACGGAACAATTCAAAGTTCGACTTTACCCGAGCGAGGAAGATCATAAAAAAGTTGAAGATTACTTGGGTCAGCCCTATGCTACGATTTCTCCGGCTTCAGTTTGGTATACGAAGCAATTGAAAAAAGAAAAATGGATTGAACTTATAAATGCTCTTCCGGATGACCTTAGCATTTATTTACTGGGTGGGCCCGGTGATAGAGCAATTTGCAATGACATAATTTCTAAAGCAAAACGTACAAACATTCGCTCTTTCGCGGGCCAGACAAGTTTTCTTCAAACCGCTGTGATAATGAAACATGCCGTGTTGAATTATACGAATGATTCTGCACCCATGCATATTGCGAGTTCTCAAAATGCCAAATCATGTGCCGTATTTTGTTCAACGGTGCCGGAGTTTGGATTTGGACCATTATCCGATTTTAACCGGATCGTTCAAGTAGAAGGACTCGAATGCAAACCATGTGGATTACACGGTTATAAGGCTTGTCCAAAAGGGCATTTTAAATGCGCAAATGATCTTGAAATAAAAAATCTTTTGAATGCTTATTACGATGCGCTAAATTTCAATTTTGAATAGACTAACACAGCCTAAATGAAGTATAAGGATATAGATTCCAAACTTTTTATAAAAAACAGAGAAAGGTTTAGAAAAGAAATAAAAAAAGACAGCGTAGCTATATTTCACTCCAATGATATAATGCCTACCAATGCTGACGGTACGCTTCCCTTCAGGCAAAACAATGATATTTTCTGGATGAGTGGGATAGATCAGGAAGAATCTATTTTATTAATTGCACCGGATGCGCCTTATTCCTATTACAAAGAAGCTTTATTTCTGAGGGAAACCAATGAGGAAATAGCCATATGGGAAGGTCACAAATTAACCAAAGAAGAAGCTAGAGAAAAATCGGGAATTGAACATGTCTTCTGGATTTCGGAATTCGACAATATATTTAAGGATGTTGTAACCAATAGTGAAAGCATTTACCTGAATACCAATGAGCACCTGAGAGCAAATGTACTTGTTGAGACAAGAGAGCGACGTTTTATAGATAAATGTCAAAAGGATTACCCCCTACATAAATATGAAAGACTAGCGCCGATCATGCACAAATTGCGTTCTGTAAAAGATCCTATTGAGATTGAAATAATGCGTGATGCATGTTCGATTACAGAAAAAGCATTTAGAAGGATTTTAAAATTTGTAAAACCAGGAGTTAATGAATTTGAGGTAGAAGCGGAGATTATTCATGAATTTTTAAGAAATGGGTCAAGGGGTCCGGCTTATTCTTCAATCATTGCCGGTGGATTTAACAGTTGTGTATTGCACTATGTTGAGAATGACAAACCACTCCGTGATGGCGATATTTTATTGATGGATTTTGGTGCTGAATATGCTAATTATGCCTCGGATATGACCAGATGTATACCTGTTAATGGTAGGTTCACCGAAAGACAAAAGCAAATCTATAATTCCGTATTAAAAGTAATGAAGGAAGCCAAAGAAATGCTGGTACCTGGCAACAATTGGATTGATTATCACAAAGAAGTGGGCAAACTAATGGAATCCGAATTGATAAGTTTGGGCTTGCTTGACGCAGAGGCTGTCAAAAAACAAAATCCTGAAAACCCATTGTATAAAAAGTATTTTATGCACGGGACTTCACACTTCATTGGACTCGATGTACATGATGTAGGCAACAAGTATCACCCATTTAAAGAAGGAATGGCTTTTACATGTGAACCGGGTATATACCTTAGGGATGAGAGTCTTGGCATAAGAATTGAAAACGATATTATAGTGTCAAAAGATGGCCCTATAGACTTGATGGCCTCAATACCAATAGAAGTTGAGGAAATTGAGGACCTTATGAATGAAAAATAAAATAGTAGCTTATATTTGTTTGTAAGGTTTTTAATAAAAAAGAGACAACTTTTTTTAGTCTAACACTTATAATAGATTATAAAAGAGTTTAAATTAATTTGATTGATAAATATGAAGGACAGAATTCTTCTTATAATATTTACTGCACTTGTCATTTCAACAGGTTCGTTCGCTCAGTCCTCTGTAGGTGAATTCTTTGCTAAAGGTAAATCAGCGCTTGATCAGAGCGACTACATTACTGCAATTGCTGAATTCACACATGTATTGAGTATTGATCCAGAAAATGGTGAAGCTTATTTTCTGAGGGCGAAAGCAAAAGATGAGCTGGCCAAACAAATTGGTTTTTCCGATACGGAACTATGCCACGACTTGGTAAATGCTTTAAATTATGGAAGATTGGAGGCCATGGATCTTCTGGAAGAAAATTGTATGGGTTTCTGCTTTACCATGAAAAATGCGTTTTTTACTCCTGAAAATGTATTTTGTGCTGATTTATCCAGCAGTGTGCTTACCGAACTTCCTCACAATCTTGATGAACTTACGCAATTGGTCAAATTGAATTTATACAATAATAAAATCGTAACACTATCAGATGACATTGCAAGCTTGGGTGAACTAGTTGATCTGGATCTGAGTAGCAATAAATTGACAAGTGTGAATCCAAAAATCAAAGAGGTTGAGTATTTGCATTGGTTAAATTTGAATAAAAATGAACTTAGAGATTTACCTTCTGAATTCGGAGATTTAAAAAACCTAAAGGCATTGTATTTGAGAAACAACTATTTTGAAACCGTGCCTGTATCCATTACGCGTTTAAACAATTTGAAAATTTTGGATTTATCAGTTAATCAGTTGACTTCTCTGCCTATTGAAATCGCTAATCTTAAAAATTTGGATGAGTTAATTTTGGTTGGTAATAAAATCCCTCCTTCAGAACAGAAGAAAATTCAAGCATTGCTTCCAAACACAAAAATTTACTTCGACAAAGAAAATTAATACGTGGATATACGAAATTCATCCAAAGCTCCCGAGCCCGTAGGCCTGTATCCTCATGCCCGAAAAGTAGGAAATTTGCTATTTCTATCCGGAGTGGGACCTAGATCAAGAGGCACTAAAGAAATCCCTGGTGTTGAACTTGATCAGAACGGGAAAATCAAATCTTACGATATTCGTAAGCAATGTATCTCCGTATTTGAAAATGTAAAATTAATATTAGAAGATTGTGGCAGTTCCTGGGATCAACTGGTAGATGTCACAGTTTTTTTAACTAATATGGATCAGGACTTCAAAATTTATAATGAAGTATATGCAGACTATTTTAAGTCGAACCAGCCTTGCAGAACTACAATAGAAATTAATAAACTTCCAACTCCAATTGCAATTGAGCTGAAGTGTATAGCAACGATTGACTAACAGGATATCTTCTGTAACGAATCGAGTTGCGGAATGATATCTCCAAGGTTCCTTATCTTTTCAAATTCCTTACAGGCTCTTTTATTCTCTCCTTTTTTTAGCCAACATAATCCCAAAACAAAATGAGCTTCAGAATTATTGGGTTTTAGAAAAGTAGCCCAGCGGCTTGCTATCAAAGATGAATCCACCTCATTCAGAGTATAATAGATCTTTGATTTCTCGAGGAATACATCAAAATCTGATGGCGGGTGATTTTTTGGATTTATTATAGCCAAATATGCTTTGCCGTAAAAATCTACATAATTGCCTACAATAAGTTTGGTAGCCCTTTCATAATGCTTCAAGGAAGAATTGTAATCACCTAAATCGTAATTGTAAATATGTCCCAATTCCTTATGCGCAATTAAATTATTAGGGTTGGCAATTAAAAGATTGTTTAAAACTGATATGGCTATTTCTGTTTTGCCAAGATTTCTATAACAATTTGAAATTCTAGTATAGACACTTGCATTTACCTTTGATTTATTCTCCAGAATTAATTCTAAATGATAAAGCGCTGAATCATAATTTTTCACCAACATTTGCTCACTCGAAATAGAATCGGAAAAACGAAAATATCTGTTCTTTAATTGAATTACTTCTTTGGTTGTAGAACTATAATGTATTGAATTTAAAAGGTTGATAGCATTTCTGAACTCATTTCTGCCAAAGGCCTGTTTTGATTTTAGAATTAGGTCACTTCTTTCCCGCATTCTATTTTCATAATTTTTCTCAAGTCGCGATTCGTTAATTTCTGTTAAAACCTGGAAAAGTATGATACCCAGACCAAAAAAGCCCAGCGTCACTGCATTGTAATATTTCTTCTTTTTATTGGACCCTCTGAAATTAGAATTGTATGTTTTTTTTCTCTTATACGATCGACTGGCTCTGTAGCTGGTGTATACCGGATTTTTTGGTTTGTTGTATTGATACCTCAGAATTTCATCATACCTTTTCTTTCTTGACTCATCTGAAAGAATTTGATAGGCATGGTTGATTCTTTTGAATTTTTCTTCGGTACCTGCTTCTTGCTTATTTATATCAGGATGATATTTAAGCGCCAACCGTTTAAAGCTTTTTTTAACTTCCTGTATATCTGAAAAAACAGGTAATTCTAATATGGAGTATAGATTAGCCAAAATATTATTTCCTATACTAAACAGAACTCCCCCTGAATGAGTTTATTCTTCTACTTTAATTACTTTTAAACCAACAGAATACAGCTCAGGGAGAGAGTCAACACGCATGTAATGCATAATGTTAAAATAATATTTTCCCTCGTAGGGAAATTTATAATTTCTCAAAGAAATAAATTGATGATCATATTTATCTCCAAAACCACTTCCATAGGGTTTGCCTGACTTTTTATTCATCAATATTAATTCCTGTAATCCTGTACTTATCGATCCACCGCTACTGTCTTTTAATTCGTATTTGAGGTATAAATTATAATAGGGATAATCGAGTCCATTTCTTAATGTATAAGCAATATTATAATCACTTAGAGTGTCTTCTATTTCAAAATCAAATAGAATATTTTGCTCCGAAGCCCATTTTTTATTGGGAAGGTCCATATTATTCTGATAAACCGTATTTTCACCACAGGCACTCAGAAAAATTACAATTACTAAACTGAAATAGAAGCTTTTAGCTGTCATTCTTTTTTTGTTGGAAGCGTTTATTCTTGTTTCTTTTTTTCTTTTTCTTGTTTGTTTTATACTTTCTGTCCAATGCTTCTAAATCTGTGCTGTTCGTATCTGCGTCAAGATTTTTTCTTTTTTGATCATCACTTATGTCGGTATCAGTCAATTGATCAGGGAATACGCCTTTTGAATTTAGTTTTTGAATTTCTACAACTCTTTCAATATCTACGGAATGCCAGATGTTCTCACCCTTATATCCAAAATACATGATTTTGCGAAATATATCCGTTCGCATTAAGATGGCCTCACCTTTTTTAGTTTTGAGCGCCTTGTCCACCTTTGGAATATCTTTGAGTACAGCCATGTAGGTGTCCAATTCATAATTCAGACAACATTTTAACCTTCCGCATTGACCGGAAAGTTTACTGGGGTTTAAAGAAAGGTTTTGATATCTCGCAGCACTGGTATTTACGGCCTTTAAATCACTGAGCCAGGTAGAACAGCACAATTCTCTGCCGCATGAACCAATTCCGCCCAGTCTGCCGGCCTCATGCCTCAAGCTAATTTGCCTCATTTCTACCCTGATTTTAAATTCAGCTGCCAATTTTTTGATCAATTCTCTGAAATCGACCCGGTCTTCCGCAGAATAAAAAAATGTGGCTTTGGTATTATCGGCCTGAAATTCTACATCCGATAGTTTCATATTGAGATTGAGCTCCTGAATTATTTCTCTGCTTCGGAAAAGCGAAGATACCTCCCTGTTTTTGGCTTGTTCAAATTTCTCAAGGTCCTTCGGGCTCGCCTTTCGGTAAATACTCCTTATATTCTGTTCCTTAATTTTGTGTTTCTTAATTTGCAATCTAACCAACTCACCCTGTAAGGAAACTCTACCAATATGATGGCCATTGGGAACATCCACAACCACCCAATCAGAAGGATAAAGAGCGATTTGATTCTCATTTTTAAAGTATTCTTTAAAGCCATTTTTGAACCGGACTTCAACATAAGGATATGATGGCCCGACATTGGGAATATCCATTTGATTCAACCAGTCGAATACATTGAATTTGTTGCAGCCATCGGATGAACAGTAGCCATTGCTTTTACAACCCGCCGGTTTGATATCCGACTTTTTCCCCAATGCACAATTTGAACAGCCCATGAATTCTTAAAACGAGAGGTTTAGCAAATCATTTCCTATATCGCTGCGAAAATATTTTTTATCAAAATCAATGGTTTCAGCACCGGTATTGGCCTTGTTTAAGGCATCATTAATATTACTGGCCAGAGCAGAAATGGCAATCACACGTCCACCTGAAGTAATGACATTTCCTTTATCATCAAATGAAGTTCCGGCATGAAATGGTAAGACATCCTCAAGCAAATCGATGTTTCTTATTTTTTTTCCTTTTTGATAGTGTTCCGGATAACCGCCTGAAACTAACATTACCGTAGAAGCACAGCGTTCATCTATTTCTATTTTAAAATTGCCGAGTGATCCATCAAAGCAAGCCTCAAATAATTGAATAATATCACTCTTTATTCTAGGCAATACAACCTCAGTCTCCGGATCTCCTAATCTACAATTATACTCTATGACAAAGGGCTCTCCACCAACATTGATCAGTCCGAAAAAAATAAATCCCTTATAATTAAATTTTTCTTCTTCAATTCCCTTAATAGTTGGTTTGATTATTTTTTCTGTGACTTTGTTTAAAAATTCTTCATCGGCAAAAAGCACCGGGGAAATGGCACCCATTCCACCGGTATTAAGACCTGTATCTCCCTCTCCAATTCTTTTGTAGTCTTTTGCTTCAGGCAAAAGCACATAATCTTTGCCATCGGTTAGTACGAAAACACTTAACTCAATTCCATCCAGAAAATCTTCAATTACCAATTTTGAACCCGCTTTACCGAATTTCTCATCGATGAGGATATCATGAATTGCTGTTTTAGCCTTATCTATGTTTTCTTCAATGATCACACCCTTGCCTGCAGCAAGGCCATCAACTTTTAGTACGTAGGGCGCTTTCTTGGTATCAAGATAATCAAGGGCTTCCTGATATTCTTGCGATGTAAACGTTTTAAAATCGGCAGTGGGAATATGGTACTTTCGCATGAATTCATTGGCAAAGTCCTTACTGCCTTCCAATTGTGCTGCTCTTTTATCCGGGCCAAGTATCTTAATTTTTTTCAGATCCTCATCTCCATGGAAAAAATCCACAATACCATCGACAAGTGGTTGTTCCGGACCTACAACTACCATTTCAATATTATTCTTTAAACAGAATATTTTAATCTCTTCAAAATCGTTTAAGGAGACATTGCTGCCAATGCTTGCCGTACCAGCATTGCCGGGAGAAGTATATATATTATCACAATTTGTACTACGGGAAATTTTCCACACCAAAGCATGTTCTCTTCCTCCTCCACCAATTACCAGAATATTCATGTGAAATATTAATTAGAAAAATAAAATAATGAAATTTAAGTTTAATGTGCTACTTCTGAAAGGAATTTGACTCTCATCAGTCTTATCTCTTCCTCCGTAAAATCTTCATCGCCCAATTCATCGAGAGCGGTGTCAATATCATCCGTCTCGGAATTCATAAAATATTCAAAAATTTCATCCTGTAAATCTTCATCAAGAAGGTCTTCAATATAATAATCCAAATTGAGCTTTGTGCCACCCTGACATATTTTTTCGATTTCAAGCAACAGATCATCCATGCTCATATGAATTGCGTTGGCAATTTCTTCCAGGTCTACTTTTTTATCAGTTTGTTCAATGATAAAGCGCTTGACTTTGGATTGTGCCCCCGAAGTTTTTACCAGCACGCCTTCAGGAATTTCAATATCATTTTCCTCGAGGTATTTTTTTATTAGCTCAAGAAAAGATTTTCCGAATTTCCTTGCCTTGCTCTGACCTATTCCGTTTATCATCACCAACTCATCATAGGTTGTTGGATAAGTTGTAGCCATTTCCTCCAACTGCGGATCCTGGAAAATCACATAGGGCGGTAATTCTTTTCTTTTAGCCACGCTTTTTCGCTCGGCTTTTAAGAGATCAAATAATACAGCATCATGTCCTTTTGTATTGACTTGCGGTTCTGAACTTTCTTCATCAGCGTCGGAGAAATCACGATCTTTAGAGAAAGTCACAGGGAAAGATTTGCTGAGAAAGGCCTTTCCTGACTCCGTTACTTTAATTACACCAACTGTTTCAATATCTTTTTCTATAAATCCCTGAACCAGACATTGCCGAATCATGGATTTGATCGTATCGTAATCAAAGTCCTTCAATTTTTCAAATTGTGGAAGCTTATTGTGATCATAACTTAATACATATTGGTTATTGCTGCCTTTTAAAATGTTTGCTATATGTCCTATTCCAAAGCGCTCTTCTGTATCGAGTATGGTGCTGATAATATGAACTACTTCTTCTTCGGCCTGAAACTGTTCTTTAGGATTATTGCAGTTATCACAATAACCGCAATCATTAGGAAAATTTTCACCAAAATAATGGAGAAGCATTTTTCTTCTGCAGACCGACGATTCTGAGAAGTGAATCACTTCTTCCAGTAAAACTTTGGCATTCTCTTTTTCTGAAACTGTTTTATCCTTATTAAATTTTTCGAGTTTAAGTACGTCCTTATAGCTGTAAAACATTAAACAATGTCCCTCAAGACCATCTCTGCCTCCTCTTCCTGTTTCCTGATAATAACTTTCCAAGGATTTTGGAGCATCATAATGCACCACAAATCTTATATCGGGTTTGTCAATACCCATACCAAAAGCAATGGTGGCAACAATGACATCTACATCTTCATTCAAAAAATCATCTTGATTTTTTTCTCTGATTGAAGAATCCATACCCGCGTGATATGGCCGGGATTTAATACCATTAACCTTTAAAAATTCGGCAATTTCCTCTACTTTTTTTCTGCTCCAGCAATAAACGATACCCGACTTGCCTTTATGATTCTTGACAAACTTAATGAGTTGTTTTCGCGAATCTTTTTTTGGTCTTATCTCATAGTAAAGGTTTTCCCTATTGAAAGATGTCTTAAATATATTGGCATCTTCCATTTGGAGATTTCTGATAATATCAAGTTGAACCTTTGGTGTAGCTGTTGCCGTTAAGGCAATTACTCTTAAATCACCCAATTGAGCAATTATTTCTTTAATTCTCCGATACTCGGGACGAAAATCATGACCCCATTCAGAGATACAATGCGCCTCATCAACTGCGACGAAAGAAATATTTACCTGTTTAAAAAAATTGACATTGTCTTCTTTGGAAAGAGATTCCGGAGCCACGTAGAGCAGTTTAACTTCCCCGTTCAAAGTCTGTTTCTTGACTTTATTCATTTCACTTCTGGAAAGTGTTGAGTTTAATACTTTGGCATTAATACCGATGGCATTCATTTGATCGACCTGATTTTTCATAAGCGCGATCAAAGGGGAAATGACTACGGCAGTACCTTCCAGAAGTACGGCCGGCAATTGATAACACAGAGATTTTCCTGCACCGGTAGGCATAATTACCAGGGTATTATTACCGGCGAGAAGATTGTCAATTATACTTTCCTGTTTTCCTCTAAAGGAGTCATATCCGAATACTTCCTTTAATTTAGATTTAATATCAAGAGCTGTGTTAATCATAAAAGTACAGACTTAGAAAAGGGGTGCAAAAATCGCTTTTTTTATAGAATAATCTCATTATCAAGCAGATCAATGCCTAAATTATTTGGATGAATTGCACTTTCAATATTACAAATTAGGTTCGATGATGAATGGTAGATTGACAAGTGACTAAATATTTAAATTATAATACCTTTGTGACGCCAGATATTATAACAAGCATATCTAAGATAAGAAAAAAAACGATTTGGTGACCGAGATAAATAATAATTTCTTAATAGTGATGGCTGGTGGTGTAGGGAGTCGTTTTTGGCCCTTCAGTCGCGCCAAAGTACCCAAACAATTTCTCGATATTTTAGGAACCGGAAAAACATTAATACAGCAGACCATTGATCGTTTTGATGGAATAATTCCGCGTGAAAATATTTTTGTTGTTACCAATGAGGATTACAGTGAAATTGTTAAAAGTCAATTGAAGTTTTTAAAAGATCACCAAATCCTACTTGAACCAGTTGGAAGAAATACCGCACCTTGCATTGCCTATGGTGTCAGTAAAATTTCAACTGTAAATCAAAATGCAAATATCATCGTTTGCCCATCTGATCACGTGATTTTGGATACACAAGAATTTCAGAGTGTGATCAATGAGAGTTTGAAGTACGTTTCAAATAATGATTCGCTTCTCACCCTTGGTATACATCCATCAAGACCGGATACAGGCTATGGATATATTCAGTTTCATCACGATGAAGATACCATTAAAAAAGTAAAGACCTTTACGGAGAAACCGGATGTAGAACTTGCCAAAACATTTATTGAAAGCGGTGATTTTTTATGGAATTCCGGGATATTTATCTGGAATATCAATTCTATTGAGTCAGCACTCGAAAAATTCCTCCCCGAAGTTTCAGAATTATTTTTCACTGATAAAAGCAAATACTACACGAAAAAGGAGAAAGCTTTTATACGAAGTGTTTATTCACAATGCCGAAATATCAGTATTGATTATGGTATAATGGAGAAAGCATCGAATGTATTTGTTTTTCCTTCTGATTTTGGCTGGACAGACTTAGGGACATGGAGATCACTTTACGAAACAAAGAAAAAGGATAACGATAAAAATGTAATAGATGGAAAGGTGCTGTTAAATGATACCAATAATTGCATAATTAAATCGGATGGAGACAAACTGATGGTTGTAGACGGGCTGGACAATTATATTGTTGTGCAGCATGAAGATGTGGTGATGATTTGCAGAAAAGAGTATGAGCAGCAGGTAAAAAACTTTGTTACCGATATTAAGCAAAACAAAGACCTTTCAAAATTTATTTAGTCCTTTGCATTAAGGCTTCATAAAGTATTACTCCGGAAGCTACCGATACATTGAGTGAGCCAATTTTTCCAATCATAGGAATGGCAGTTATATCATCGGAAATACTAAGTATCTCTTTGGAAATTCCAATGTCTTCAGCACCCATAACAATACAAATTGGGCCTCTAAGATCAGTATTACTCAATTCTGATTGAGATTTTTCTGTACAGGAGATAATTCTAAGTCCGCGGTTTTTCATGTGCAAAACAGCAGCCTCTAATTTTGATTCCCTGCATACCGGTATATGATTCAATGCCCCTGCGCTTGTTTTAACGGCATCCCCGTTAATCATCGCTCCTCCTTTTACAGGGATCACTATGCCATCCACTCCCAAGGCTTCTGCACTACGTGATATCGCACCAAAATTGCGAACATCCGTGATATTATCAAGTGCAAGGATAAGCGGATCTTTGCCGGCTTCAAATGAATTGTCTATGATAGCATCTAGAGAATAGTAGGAAATCAATGCGAGAAAGGCAATTATCCCCTGATGAGGTTTAGAAACCCATTGATTCAATTTTTGTATTGGGACTTCAGAAACCGGAATTCTTCTTTTTCGGGCTTCGTTTAAAATGGAACGAATCTTTTCTTTCCCTATACCTTTTTGAATAAGGATTTTTTCAATCTCTTTGCCCGCATTCAGTGCTTCTTCAACCGGATTAACCCCAAAAACTAAGGGAACATTTGATTTTGGAGCTCTCCGTTGATACTGCATTTTAATTAAATATTAATCGATGAAAACCTTTGTAATGCCTCTTGATATTTAGCTGCCTCCTCTTCGCTGGCATTCTGTGTGAGTGTCCTTTGAACAACATTGAGCATATACAAATTGGCTTGAATTTCCTGTCGATCATTGACATTCTCATTGACAAGATATTCAATTGTTTCAATGGCTTTATCACCCATTTTCATTGCCATATTTGTTGTGCCTTCTACTTCCACTTCATAAAAAAGAGGTAAAAATTGAGCAGAATACACACTGAATGGAAATACCTCATCCGGCAATACAGTCCAGCATCTTTCAATAACCTCTCTGGCTCTTTCTTTGTCATTGGCTCTTTTTAACAAAGCATCGGCCAAGCGGTAAAAGCTTTGTCTGGCATTCATGGCAAATTTTTGATATTCTTCATTGTAGTACAAGTCGGGATTGTCCATTCCCCTAAAGGCAAACTTGTTCATAATATTATCGTACATGACTTCGATATTAACCCGTCCGTTCTGCTGTTTTGGCGAACTAACCGGTATTAATCGATAGGCCAGTCCTTCCAATAGCATATAGCCTCTCAAATCAAGATTAGTGGTAATTAATGAAGTCGCATTAAAATATACGGGTCTTTCCCAGCCATTCTTATTGACGTTGTTAATGATTTCCATAATCATCAAATCGGCCTTAAGAATGTGATTGCCTTTTATGTTCCAACGCATGATATCCACAATTTCATCCTTCATATCAGCCGGAATCCAATTGTTTTTACTTGCGCCGGTTTCCGAATTCAAATCAGTACCCAAGAGAGCTTCTTTATTGACCCTCATACCAAGGTTTTTGCCCGGCAATATATTGATTCTGTCTCCACTTGGTAAGCGTCTGTTAACCAATGCATCCTCAGTTTTAATGGCCTCCAGTAGTTTGTCAATATTTAGTGCGGTTTTCTCCCAACGCTGGTCTGGTACTATTTGTAAATAGTCATTGATACCACTTAAATACTGATTGGTCGAAAAAGTTATAGGGAATGGCTCCGATTCATAAACTTTCCTTTTCATTTGATCGATATACCAGTCGATGCTAAAATAACTCATTACACATACGCGCACATCGGTTCTGAATCCTTCAACTTCCTGAACATACCAAAGAGGGAAAGTATCATTATCGCCACCTGTAAATAATATTGCATTGGGTGCACATGAGGCTAATAAATTTCTGGCCTGGTCTACTGAATGATATCTTCCGCTTCTGTCATGATCATCCCATCCATCTGCGACCATTACGCCAGGAACAATCAAACAAAGCACAAAGGCCGCAATACCTGTAATTTTATTGTTTTTAATATAGTTCTTAATCAAATCATAAACGGCTAACATGCCCAAACCTATCCAAATGCAAAATGTATAAAACGAACCGGCACTTGTATAGTCTCTTTCTCTCGGTTCTATAGGCGGCTGATTTAGATAAAGAATGATTGCGATCCCTGTAAAGAAAAAGAGCAGGGCAACCACTGAAAAGTCCTTTTTACTTCTTTTGTATTGATAGAACATTCCCAGTAATCCCAGGATTAAGGGAAGGAAGTAGAAACTGTTATTGGCTTTGTTGTTTTTGAGTTCGGTGGGAAGTTTGGATTGATCGCCCAACCTCATTTCATCAATAAATGAAATTCCCGATTTCCAGTTGCCATGCATTTTTCCACCATGACCCTGTATATCGTTTTGCCTTCCTGCAAAATTCCACATAAAGTAGCGCCAATACATATGGCCGAGTTGATATTTCCACAGAAATTCGATATTGTCACCCATGGTTGGCCTTTCTCCCTTTCTTAGGTCCATCCAATTTTCATATGCGCGTATTCTATCTCCTCTTCTGTCCGCAACTCTACAAAAAAGCATTTCATCGCGGGGGTTGAACTCCTGTTCAATTTTTTGATCATAGATTTCATATCCATTCTCAGTTTTATGATACAGGTCTGAAGTTTTGATGGTTCGCACAGGATTTGCGGAATAAATAGGGCCTTTAAAAAGTGGTCGATCACCGTATTGCTCTCTTTTTAGATATTTCAAAAAACTTATGACATCGTCCGGTGCGTTTTCATTGATCGGGGGGTTGTAATTGGATCGAATGGCAATGATTCCATAACTGCTAAACCCTAATATGACAAAAATAAATGCGAGCAGCGCTGTATTTAAAACAGCTTTATTTTTCTGTATTGAATAATACAAACCGTAAATCAATGCCGCAATAAAGGCAATGAAAAAGAAAAGCACACCTGAACCAAATGGAAGGTTTAATCCGTTTACAAATGCTATTTCTATTTTACTGGCAATAGTCGGTAAGCCTTTGATAATTAGTTCAAGTACAATCAAAATGGCTACTGCTGAGATTCCTAGAGTAGCGATGATTCCACGCATGTTCGGTTTGTAATATTTAAAGTAAATGACAAGAGCTATCGCTGGAATTGTCAATAAGTTTAAGAGGTGTACTCCGGTAGATAAGCCCATGGTATAGGCAATCAATAATAACCATCGATTTGCGGCAGCCCTTTCTTCAATCAATTCCCACTTTAGTATGGCCCAAAATGCAAAGGCCGTAAAAAACGAAGACATGGCATATACTTCAGCTTCTCCCGCAGAGAACCAAAAAGTATCTGAAAATGTGAGTGCCAGGGATCCAATAAAACCTGCTCCCATTAATAAATATAGGTCAGCGCCTTTGGGGTCTTCGGTTTTAAGCAATTTTCTTCCAAGGAGCGTGATGGCCCAAAAAGTAAATAAGACGGTTAAAGCACTCGAAACTACTGATAACATATTTACCCAGAAAGCAACTTGAAGTACATCTCCGAATGCCAATAGCGAAAAGAACCGGCCTACCAAAAGATAAAATGGAGCACCGGGAGGATGTGGAACCATGAGTTTATAGGAAACGGATATAAATTCACCACAGTCCCAAAAACTGGCCGTTGGTTCAACCGTGAGAGTATAAACTACAAAACTTATTAAAAAGGCGAGCCATCCGCCGACGTTGTTCAATCTGGAAAATGATAACATTCTTTTTCTTTTAAAGCCGCGAATTTAGTAATAAAAAATCTTTATGCTTGGTTATTTGCAAGCCTTAAAACGATTGATTACAATGATTATTTAAATTAACCTCGAAGTTTATCGAGAAGCTGGTTTAAATTTTGGGCTTCATCCTCCGAAATTGTTTGAAAAGAAGACTGTAGATTTTCAATTTCTACATCCATTTCTGCGAGAAGCGATAAACCTTTATCAGAAATTTTAACATCTACCTGTCGTCTGTCCTGGCTGGATGTTGTTCGGGTTATTAAAGATTTTGCGCGTAATTTTTCAACCAGACGCGAAACATTTGACATTTTATCTAGCATTCTTTCATTGATCAAATGAATGGAGGCCGGCTTGGGATGTTGTCCTCGAAGTATTCGCAAAACATTATATTGTTCATGCGATAAATTGTGTTTAGCAAAAAATTTTTTATGCTTGGCCGAGATCCAGTTCCCCGTATAGATCATATTCAAAAGTGCTTTTTGAAATTGACTTGGAAATTTGTACTGCTTTATTTCATCTTCTAGCCTGGCCATTTATACCCTTGTATTTAATGTATATACAAATAAGATTCTAAATTTTTTTATCCTTTTTTAACGATTTTTTTTGTGGCGATAGTTTCCCTGTTTGAAATAAGGCTTAAAAAATAAACACCGGGGTTTAGAAATGAAAAATCGACTTCAAATCTGCTCTGCTGTCCTAAACCACTTAGCCTTTGTCTGTGAATCTCTTTTCCAATAATATTAAATAGTACAATTTCAGTAGGGTCTGAATTTTCCGTATGGATTTCCAATGTAGCTTTATCAAATAAAGGATTAGGGAATACGCCTATTGAATTTTGACCGGTTTGTCCAAATGCCAAACAAGTCCATAACAGAGAAAAAATAAAAATTAGTAAAAAGGCGGTTTTAGACATCAGCCTTTTAATCTACTAATTTTTCAAGTATCCGACTATATTTTCGTTGAAATATTGTTTAAAAATAAATCAGGATCATTTTTTTATATTTAGAAGATATTCCTCCAACGCCTTTTTCTCATTTTTATCGAGTTTTTTCCCAAAGGCCGGCATCATTCCTTTGCCTTGATTGATTATTTCCCACCTTTGGGATTTATCCAAATTAGACCTTGAAATATCGGGAGAATCATATCTCATTTTATCTCCTTTTTCACCGTGACAGCGAAGACAATGCTGCTGATACAATGCCATTCCGTGTTCTTTAATTTGATAATCATCATCCTCGATATTTTCAATTAATCCTTCTGGGCTCGGATGAGAGAAAGTCAGACTATGAGTTTCTGCAATCCCATAGACATAAATTAGGATAACCACGGAGAGTACTAAAAATACTTTTTTCTCTTTGCGAATTCCAATAACTGCTAATGGAATTGAAGCGAGTACCAATACAATTTTTACCATCATATATACTTCCGGATGCCCCCCTTTTATAAGCATATAAACCCCTGTAGCCAGAAATAACACACTTATTATCATTTCAGGAATTTTAACCATACCGGAAAACTTCTTCAAAGTATCCTTGCGATTTGCAATGAGCATTAAAGCTTTAAAAAGATAAATGATCAGGAATAGGGATACTGAAATTTTATGGGTTAGGCTGAGATAGTAGTACATTATTATGTTTTTTTAGCAAATATAAAAAGGGCACTTCAAATGAAATGCCCTTAATTTTGAATCAAAATTACTTAGCTCTCTTCAATGTTGACATCGCTTAGATTTAAAAATTGAAACTCATTATTGCTATCCAAATCAATTCCAATGACCTGTTCCTTATGAATTTTACCACTCAAAATCTCTTTGGACAATTGATTGAGAATTTGTTTTTGAAGCACTCTTTTTAATGGTCTTGCACCAAATTGAGGGTCAAATCCCAATTTAGCTAATTTATCAAGTGCTTTATCGCTGGCTTCTATTTCAATGCCGTTGTTTTCCATTAGTTTTTTAATGGATGTAAACTGAATTTCAACAATTTTTCTAATCTCTGCTCTTGAGAGCGGTGTGAACATTATTGTTTCATCAATTCGGTTTAAAAATTCGGGACGAAGAGATTTTTTCAGTAGCTGAAATACCTGTTCCCTTGTATCTAATATCATGTCAGCTTCATTGGATGCATCCATTTTTTCAAAATTTTCCTGGATGATATGAGAACCGATATTTGAGGTCATGATTATGATACAATTTTTGAAATTGGCAATTCGGCCTTTATTATCGGTCAATCTACCATCATCCAGAACTTGTAATAAAATATTGAACACATCGGGATGTGCTTTTTCAATTTCATCCAATAAAATAACCGAATAAGGTTTTCTTCGAACGGCTTCGGTCAGTTGCCCGCCTTCATCATAACCGACATAGCCCGGAGGTGCGCCGATAAGACGGCTAACCGCATGCCTTTCCTGATATTCAGACATGTCAATCCTCACCATTGCCTTATCATCGTTGAACAAATATTCCGCAAGGGCCTTAGCCAGTTCGGTCTTTCCAACTCCGGTTGTCCCTAAAAATATAAAGGAGCCAATCGGTTTATTAGGATCGTGCAATCCGGCGCGACTTCTTCGTACGGCATCCGAAACGGCTGCAATCGCTTCCTTTTGTCCTGCAACTCTTTTTCCAAGTTCTTCTTCAAGTTTTATGAGTTTTTCTCTATCGCTTTGAAGCATCTTATTTACAGGTATTCCTGTCCAACGGGCTACTACTTCAGCTACATCTTCTGAGCTGATCTCTTCTTTGAGCATTGGGCTGTCACTTTGAATTTTAGCCATCTGGGCCTTGAGTTTTTCAAGTTCCTGCTCAGCTTCCACGACCTTCCCGTAACGGATTTCAGCAACTCTGCCTAAATCTCCGCTGCGCTCGGCTTGTTCAGCCTGTATTTTCAATTCCTCAATGTGCTCTTTATTTTTTTGAATTCCTTGAATAAGCTCTTTTTCGCTCTTCCATTTGGCTCTTAGTGCATTTCTTTTGCTTTCTAATTCAGCTAAATCTTTAGCAATGACGGCTTCTTTATCCTTGTCTTTTTCTCTGCGAATGGCTTCTCTTTCAATTTCAAGCTGCATTATTTTCCTTTGAACCTCATCGAGTTCTTCGGGCATGGAATCTATTTCTATTCTTAGTTTCGCAGCGGCCTCATCCATTAAATCAATGGCTTTATCAGGCAGAAAACGATCGGATATATAACGATCTGAAAGTTCAACCGCCGTAATAATTGCATCATCCTTTACCCTTACCCCGTGATGCAATTCGTATTTATCTTTAATTCCTCTGAGAATTGAGATAGCATCTTGTGTACTGGGCTCATCAACCATAACAGCCTGAAATCGGCGTTCCAGTGCCTTGTCTTTTTCAATATACTTTTGATATTCTTTTAAAGTTGTGGCTCCTATGGCATGTAATTCGCCTCTTGCCAATGCCGGTTTCAATAAGTTTGCGGCATCCATGGCGCTTTCACCTCCGGCTCCTGCTCCAATCAAAGTGTGAATTTCATCAATAAAAAGAATTATTTCTCCGTCTGAATCAACAACCTCCTTTATTACGGCTTTTAATCTTTCCTCGAACTCACCTTTGTATTTGGCTCCCGCGACTAATAATCCCATATCCAATGAGATCAATGTTTTTGATTTGAGATTTTCAGGAACATCTCCATCGACAATCCGTTGTGCAAGTCCTTCAACAATTGCCGTTTTACCTACACCGGGTTCTCCCAATAAAATAGGATTGTTTTTTGTCCTTCTGGTTAAAATTTGAAGAACTCGCCTAATTTCATCATCTCTTCCTATCACAGGATCGATTTTTCCCGTGGAGGCCAGTTCATTTAAATTTTTTGAATAACGACTCAAGGACTGGTATTTTGATTCGGCATTCTGATCTTTTACAGTATCGCCACCGCGTAATTCCTGAATTACCTTTTTTAAGGTTTTTTCAGTTAATCCAAATGATTTCATCAGTTTGGATATTTCATCTGAACCGGTAGCAAGTGCTATTAATATGTGCTCAACAGTTACAAACTCATCTTTTAATGATTTTGAAATTTTTGTTGCGTTTTGTAAACAGGATGCTGAATTATTGGATAAATAGGGGCTTCCTCCATCTACCGACGGATATGATTTTATAATTTTTTCTATCTCCCGGAGAAAGACGTTTTTATCTACTTCTGCCTTTTTAAATATAAAAGAACTTATATTTTCTTCAGAATCGATCACAGCCGAAAGCAAATGACCTGTTTCGATAGCCTGTTGTGAGTGCTCAGCAGCAATCTCTGTTGCCTTGCTAAGCGCTTCCTGTGCTTTGATTGTGTAATTTTTAAAATTCATTGTTATTTACCTCCAGTAGGGAGCATCAATTTTATTTCCAATTGAGAATAAGAGACAAAATGACCGAAAATGAACACAAATTATAACAACAAAGGACAAAATGACCTGAAAATCCAAGCGAGCGATGTTCCGATGGAGCGGCGTAAATTCATTCGCAATATTTCGGGATTTACCCTGGCGGCTGGCTTGGGAATATCTTGTTCAGAAGTTTACCGAGACAAAATTAAGTCTGTAAATATCAATTATAATAAAAACTATTATTGGAAGCTATTAACCACATGGCCCCCCAATTTCCCGATTTTGGGAGAAGGGTGTCAACTTTTTGCTGATTGGGTCAAAGATATGTCGGGCGGACGAATGGAGATCAGAATATTCGGTGGAGGTGAAATTGTGCCGGCACTTGAGGTGTTTGACGCTGTAAGCAATGGTATTGCAGAAATAGGAAATGGCTCTCCATATTATTGGTCCGGAAAAATACCGGCAGCACAAATTTTTGCAGCCGTTCCATTTGGTATGAATGCGCAACAATTTAACGCCTGGATTTTACAATCTGAGGGGGCGCAACTATGGGAGGAATTGTACCGGCCTTTTAATCTTATTCCTGTACTTTCGGGAAATACCGGTATGCAAATGGGGGGCTGGTTTAATAAAGAACTCAACTCTGTCGATGATTTAGCAGGTTTAAAAATGAGAATTCCCGGCTTGGGAGGTAAGGTTTTTAGTAAATCCGGTGGAACTTCAGTATTAGTTGCAGGCGGCGAAATTTTCACCAATTTAGAACGGGGTGTTATTGACGCCACAGAATGGATAGGCCCTTATCATGATTACTTAATGGGTTTTCATAAAATTGCAAAATACTACTACTATCCAGGCTGGCATGAAACAGCTACGAGTTTTGAGACCATTTTAAATTCAGAAAAATATAATTCCTTGCCATCCGATTTGAAAGCAATTATAAAACACGGATTGGGGAAATTAAATAATTGGGTGCTTGCTGCATTTGATATGCGAAATGCTGAGCATCTCATTAAAATTAAAGATGAGGGAGAGGTTAAGATAAGGCCATTTCCAAAAGTTATTATTGAGCAACTAAGAAAAAATACAAAGATGGTATTGGATGAGCTCAGTCTTGAGAATAATGATTTCAAACGTATATACAATTCTTATTACGCCTTTAAAATGCAGATATCAGAATGGACCAGAATTTCTGAAAAGGCGTATTTTGAAAAAATTTATTAAAACGAAGTAAAACCAAAATGCAAGAATTGATTTGTCAGTATGTCGATGTTATTAAAAAACAGATTTATCCGGCCCGGGTTACTTTTCACGATTCGGCAATTCACGCAGTAGATAAAATTAGCAAAGCCCCTAAACTCTATTTAGTCCCTGGATTGATCGATGCCCATATTCATATTGAAAGTTCAATGCTCGTTCCATCAAGATTTGCTTCTGAGGCATTAAAACACGGCACAATGGCAACAGTATCTGACCCACATGAAATTGCCAATGTTTGCGGAAAAGCGGGAATTGATTTTATGATTAAAGATGGGAAAACAGCACCTTTTTATTTCTATTTTGGTGCACCTTCATGTGTTCCTGCCACTGAATTTGAGACCTCGGGTGCTGTAATTGACAGTTCAATGGTATTGGAGCTACTACAACAAAATGATATCCATTATTTATCGGAAATGATGAACTACCCTGGTGTCATTCACGATGATGAAGAGGTGTTAAAAAAAATTGAATATGCCCATCAATTGGGAATGAAAATTGACGGTCATGCTCCGGGTTTAATGGGTAAAGATTTGGTAAAATATTTCAAAGCCGGTATTTCAACAGATCATGAATGCTTCAGCTATGAAGAGGCAAAAGAAAAAGCCGAGCTTGGGATGAAGATTTTAATACGGGAGGGGAGTGCCGCAAAGAATTATTCTGCTTTGAAAAAAATAATTTCAGAGTATTCCGATCAGGTAATGTTTTGCTCGGATGATAAACATCCGGATGATTTATTGGTCGGGCATATAAACAAATTAGCTTCAAGAGCCATTTCGGATGGATTTGATTTTTGGGATGTTATAAGGGCTTGCACAAAAAACCCCTATGAGCATTATAACTTGAAACACGGATTAGCTCAAATAGGTGACCCCGCAAATTTTGTTTTATTTAAGGATCTTGTAGACTTTGAAGTCGATAAGGTATACTACAAAGGAAAACTGCTGGTTGAAAACAAAGAGGTGTATAGCCGCCTGCCAGCTATAGAGCCTATCAATAATTTTTACGCCTATCCCTTGATTGCAGAAGACTTTAAAGTAAAGCTCAACTCAAAGCAAATCAAGGTTATCGAAGCGAGAGACGGTGAATTAATAACAGGGCAACTAAATCAAAGGGTACATTCAGATGATTTTGAAACCGATATTGAGCAGGATATACTAAAAATTGCGGTTATTAATAGATATCAAAAGTCCAAACCGGCCGTTGCATGGATAAAAAACTTTGGTATACAAAAAGGGGCCTTAGCCTCAACGGTAGCCCACGATTGTCACAATATTATTTGCGTAGGGACATCGAATGAAAACTTATCAATCGTAAGCAATGAAATAATGCAACTCAAAGGAGGAATTTGCGTATTCGATGAAAAAGAATGTCACACATTGCAATTACCAATTGCAGGATTAATGAGTGATAAGGAGGCTTTTGAAGTTGGCAATGCTTATAAAAAATTGGATCGAATAGCTAAAAATTTAGGCTCTAAGCTCAAGGCTCCCTTTATGACATTATCTTTTATGGCATTGCTTGTTATTCCGGAATTAAAGTTGTCGGATAAAGGTTTATTCAATGGAAAAGAATTTAAATTTGAAAACCTTGATGCCTCTTAAGGAATTGATATTTTTGCATTTGGAAATAATGAAATATGACTAAAACATTCGACCGTGTTTATGATGCCTTTGCCAGGATGATATACGCAATAATTATCGCGGATGGTGTAATTGATAAAAATGAAAAAAGAATCATTGAGGATCATGTGGAGGGAAAAGAGATCGAGGAATACCTCGAAAAATATATCAATTCAGATGAGGAATATCTAATTATTGAATCTTATCAAAATTTAATCAACGCTTGCAGGGATTATGGCCAATCCGATGAATATTCTGAACTCATTGGGATTTTACATGAGATCAAAGGTGTAAGCGCTGTCATTGATGAAGATGATGCTGAAATTCTCGATTCAATTATTTCCAATTTGAAGCATAAGTTAAAAGCCGCATAGATACGTAGTATGCAAAATATAGTTAGTCCTGCAGAAGCAGTTAAGGTAATAGAATCGGGCGATAGAGTTTTTATACATTCCGCTTGTGCAGCACCAAAACTTCTAATTCAAGCTA
Source organism: Cytophagales bacterium (assembly GCA_965267555.1). Taxonomy (GTDB): domain Bacteria; phylum Bacteroidota; class Bacteroidia; order Cytophagales; family CCMP332; genus CCMP332. The sequence continues at coordinate 954,396 of OZ254083.1, forward strand.
TGGCAGACAGGGCTGCCGAGCTGAAAAATGTTGAAATCGTCCAATTGCATACCGAAGGTCCTGCGCCTTATACCGATGAAAAAGTTAAGGATTCTTTTCGTGTAAATGCGCTTTTTATAGGTGGCAATATAAGAAGAGCGGTATGGGAAGGTAGAGCAGACTATATTCCAATTTTTTTAAGTGAAGTACCAATTTTGTTTCGAAGCAGACGATTGCCCTTGAATGTCGCAATGGTACAGGTATCTCCTCCGGACCGTCATGGATTTTGTTCACTTGGTATTTCAGTAGATGCCACCAGGGCAGCCGTAGAGGTAGCGGATCATGTAATTGCTCAAATCAATCCTCAAATGCCACGAACACATGGCGATGGATTGGTTCATATTTCAAAGTTCGATTCCATGGTTGAATCCAATGAAGCCATTCCTGAAATTTTTCCTGCCGAACAAACTGCCACTGAAATTGCAATTGCAAAACTCATCTCACAAAATCTTGTAGAAGATAGAGCCACTTTGCAAATGGGAATAGGAGCTATTCCGGATGCTGTTTTAGCCCAATTGGGAAGCCACAAAGATCTTGGAATCCACACTGAAATGTTCGCCGAAGGGGTGATTGACCTTGTGGAAAAAGGAGTAATTACGGGTAAATATAAAAAGGTACATCCCGGAATTATTGTGACCGGGTTTCTAATGGGTACCAGACGGCTGTATGATTTTGTAGATGATAATCCTTTGGTAAGGGCTTTAGATATTCAATATGTCAATGATGTCCATATTATTCGGAGAAATCCACGAGTTACCGCAATTAATTCTGCTATTGAAGTTGATTTAACAGGACAGGTTTCATCCGATTCTATCGGAACAAGATTTTATTCCGGGGTAGGTGGGCAGATGGACTTTATTCGAGGAGCATCTCTTTCTCAGGGCGGGAAACCAATAATCGCATTGCCATCGGTTACGAGTAAAGGCGTTAGTAGAATTTCAAAATTTCTCAATCAGGGTGCCGGCGTAGTCACAACCAGAGCCCATGTGCATTATGTGGTAACAGAGTATGGCATTGCAGAACTTTATGGGAAAAACATCAGGCAAAGGGCGAAAAATTTAATTGAAATCGCTCACCCAGATCATCGTGAAGATCTGGATAAATATGCTTTTGATGTTTTAAAAGTGCATTAAAAAACCCTGTCAATCAGATTAACAGGGTTCAATTGAATTTCTTAAAAATTATTTCTTAGCAATAAGGTTTATGGATAAATTGAAATCATCATAAATCAAATTGTCACCCAAATCGCTAAAAAAACTTCCCGAGCCATATCGCACATCAAAATCTGATCTGTCGATATCAAAACTTGACTTGGCTGTTATAACATCGCCTTCCATTGTTATCATGGCAGGAATTGTGATTTCCTTGGTTGTTTCTTTTATAGTAATGTTTCCTGTAAGATGATGGCTTGCATTGTCCTCTTTTACAGCTTTAACACTTTTTATAGTGAAAGTAGCATTTGGGTATTTTTCAACACCAAAGAAGTCATCGCTTTTCAAATGCCCTACCAGTTTCGCGTTGTATTCCGCTGATTCAATATCAATATTTGTTATTGAACTCATATCAACAATAAAATTTCCTCCGGTGATTGTGCCGTTTTCCACAATGAGTTGGCCTTCTTTCAAATTAATAAAACCGGTGTGTTCACCCGTCACTTTTTTACCCAACCATTTTATTTGGGTATCGCTTACATCTGCTTTATAAGTCTGAGCCTGTAATGATGACAATACTCCCATTGCCAACATTATTACGATCATTTTCTTCATTTCTATTAAATTTTTTGTAAATATATGTATATACATTTAATGTCAATACATTTTAATTTTAAAAATGATGATTTTACTTCATTTGTCTTCTAAACAACAATTAAACCATTTTGGATTTGGCTACGCCATCAAAAAAGAAACGGCTTCCTCCGGATTGTGCGTCCGCATTAGATATTCAAATTGAGATTGGCCGAGAAAATTCTGGTTTTCCATGGATTGCATTTGCTCCCAGATTGGAGCATAGTATAATTCAACATCAACTATTGCAATTTTCTTATTATGCAATCCCAATTGTCTCCAGGTGAAGATTTCAAAGAATTCATCCATGGTGCCTATTCCTCCAGGTAAAATCAGGAATCCATCGGCATGATCTGACATGACTTGCTTTCTTTCGTGCATACTGGAAACTTCAACCAGCTCTTGCACTTCTCGATTTGCCAATTCTTTTTCAACCATAAATGTTGGAATGACGCCCATGACATGTCCTTTATTTTTGAGAACTGATTGGGACAAAGCTCCCATCAGGCCAACTTTGCCTCCTCCATAGATCAAGCCTATTCCACTTTTGGCCAGGATTTCACCGGTCTTTACTGCGGTTTCTCTGAACAGTTCATTATCACCTTCATGAGATCCACAGAAGACGGCAATTTTTTTCATTGAATTGATTAGCTGGCTTTAACTTTCAGATTTGTTTCAATTTCTTTCATGGTTTCGGCAAACTTTTTATCCGTATCCATGATGTCATTGACAGTTTGAATAGCGTGAATTACGGTACTGTGATCTCTGCCACCAAAATGGTAGCCGATTACTTTGAGGGAGTGGTTTGTATACTCTTTGGCAAAATACATGGCCACTTGCCGCGCTATTACAATTTCTTTTTTCCTTGTTTTAGCTCTTAAACTCTCCGGGCTGACCTTAAAATAGTCTGAAATATATTTTTGGATATAATCTATGCCTACTTCAGTTTCGATATCCTGTACAATATTTTGAAGCGTTTGTTTTGCAAGCTCAAGATCGATCTCTTTTTTATTTAAAGATGATTGAGCAATCAGTGAAATAAGAACACCTTCTAACTCTCTGACATTGGTATCCACAGAATAAGCCAAATATTCGATGACATTGTCGGGAATAAATGTTCCTTCAGCTTCCATTTTTCTATGGATGATAGCAACTCTTGTTTCAAAGTCCGGACTTTGGAGGTCTGCGGTTAAGCCCCATTTAAAACGAGATAACAATCTTTCCTGCAATCCCTTTAGATCTTTTGGCGGACAGTCGCTCGTCATTATTATTTGTTTCCCGCTTTGATGCAATTGATTAAATATGTGAAAAAAGATATCCTGTGTTTTTTCTTTGCCCGACATAAATTGTACATCATCCAAAATGAGTGTGTCGAGATTGAGATAAAAAGCGGAAAAATCCTGAACCTTATTATTTCTCAGGGCATCTATAAATTGATTTGTAAATTTTTCAGAGGAAACATATAAGATAGAACTTCCTTCCTGGGCATCCTTGATTTTATTGCCAATGGCTTGTATAAGGTGCGTTTTTCCAAGACCGACACCGCCGTATACAAACAATGGATTAAAACTGGTAATCCCCGGTTTATCAGCAACTGCTAATCCCGCTGCTCTTGCAAGCCGGTTGCAATCTCCTTCAATGAAGTTATCAAAAGAATAATTTCGATTGAGAGGTGAATCGTAATAGAAGTTTTGTAAATGTTCTGTACTCGGTCCAAAGCCTTTGAGTTGTTTTCCTTCATCGGGCTTTCTGCCATTGGTGGAAATGTTCAAAGTTTTCGGACTTTCTTTTTCGTTGCCCTTATCCACAACGATAGAATATTCCAACCTGGCATTTTCTCCCAATTCCTTTACGATCGCCTTTTTTAATATTTGAACATAATGCTCTTCAAGATATTCGTAAAAAAAAGGGCTGGGTACCTGAATGGTTAAAACATTTTGAGATAATTTTATCGGTTTAATCGGTGCAAACCAAGTTTTAAAACTTTGTTCGTTGACATTTTCCCTTATACTATTAAGACAATTATCCCAAATTTTAATACAATCTGTAACCATTCAAGAAGACCTAATTTAATGACTTGGATCTATACTATTATGCCCCGATTTTTTTGAGGCGGATGACAAAGCTGACAAAAAAAAGATTAACAAAAAAATGGCAAAAAACTTGACATTTTCGTTTTATAGCTCAGCGGGCGATTTGGTAAAAAACAAATTGAAATATCCCCATATAGTTATATGATTTATTAGAAGAATTAAATTTCAACCTGTCTTCTGTGAACTAAATGTTAAGCAAAATATCCTGCGAAATTTAATTCTTTTGAAATAATTGAATTAACTTAAATTTTAAGAATTGATCTTTAATTTAGAATTTTCAGATCTCATATTTGTCGTCGAAATTTCAATAAAATATGTCCGTTAAATTAAGTGACTCAGAAGATGATTTTAAAAAGTTAAGTTCTGATGAGTGGTGGGATAAGATAGATAAGGATTTAAAAGGAAAGCCAAGAAAAATACTCAATCGAAACTTGGTTGACGATTTGACGACTGAGCCCTTTTATCATTTTGATCAGGGTATTGCAAAAAATAAAGCCTATGAATATCAGAACAGAGACCGGGACTTCCTGGACGGGGAAGCCTGGATTCTTGGCCAGAAATTTTTCATTGGCCAGGGAAATGAAAAAGATGTATCGGAATTAATAAATGAATCCATAAACGCGGATTGTAATTTAATTGAGCTCAGTTTTGATACTAAATTTGACTTTGCCCTCATTTCAAAGGCCTTTAAAAACTATTCCGGAAAAATACTTCTAAGTTCAAATAATTCTTCCAGCCTTTTACAGGCCAAAGAATTCTTATCATCAAAACTGAACAATGAGATCATTCTGGATCCTGATTATTTTTCCGCAGTAGTCAAGGGGGAATTTGATTCAATTATAAATTCGGATACTAGTCCCACTTCAATTGTTCCAGTCAATTCGAATTTTTTAATACAAAAAGGCGGTAACGAAATACAAGAAGGAATATTTATTCTTTCCATTTTGAATCTATTAATAGAAAAATCAATGGAATTGAATGTTAGGTCAAAGTTTCTACTGCGATTAAATACGGGTAGCAATTTCTTTCTTCAAATTGCAAAATTTCGTGCCATAAGAAAATTGGCTTCGCTTATACTAAAGGAATGGGGGATTGAGTCCATTCCAATTATTGAAGCACAAAGCACTGAATGGAACAAATCTGTCTACGACCGCTACACCAATATTTTGCGCATGAGCTCTGAAAGTTTTGCTGCTATTTGCGGAGGGGTGGACCTCTTAAGTATTTCAGGTTTTGAAAAGGCATTAAATATTGATAATACTTTTACTTACAGAAACGCCAGAAATATTTCTCATCTCCTGCGACATGAAAGTCATTTGGGAAAGGTCAATGATCAGGCTGCAGGTTCTTACTTTGTAGAAAAGTTGAGCGATGATTATGCTGAGAGGATTTGGAAAGGATTTCAGGACATTGAATCTAAAGGAGGATTGATAAAATATAATTCCGAACAAAAGATAGAAGAGCTTTTAGCCAAGGTCAAGATGGATCGCGAAGAACAATTTGGAAATAAGCGGATAAAAATGGTAGGCACAAATGCATATCCAAACCCTCTCGATAAATTGACCAAAGAAAATATTCAAAACCGCACAAAAGAACGTTTGGCTTACAAATTTGAGAAATTAAGAGCCAGTGTAGATTTGAGAAATTTGGAAGGACAAGGTAAAAGACCTCAGGTTTTATTGTTAAAACTGGGGAATTCAGAAATGCGATTTGCCAGAGCGGGATTTTCTGCAAATTTTCTTGAATGTGCCGGTTTGGAAATAAGCGAAAGCGATAAAATCGATAGCAATTTAAATAATTTTGATATTGCTGTCTTGTGTTCAGGTGATGATAATTATAAAGAAAACGGAATCGCCTGGGCCAAGGAAATAAAAACAATCAAGCCTGGAATAGTAATAATTCTGGCCGGCAATCCTGATGATAAGCAAGATTTTGAAAAAGCCGGGGTGGATTATTTCATACATATAAAAGCACCGCTTGAAAATACTTTAGTAGAAATTTTAAAATCCCTTGGAATTGAAGAAGCCTGATTTTACGAAAGTATCCATAGATCGCATTCGTTCTGATAAGCAGAATAATTCAGTTGATGCGAAAGATGATTGGATGTCGCCCGAAGGAATAAAAATTCCACAATCATTCTCAGAAAAAGAAATTTCAGAGCTAAACCATATTGGATTTGGAGCCGGCGTGGTACCTTATCTCAGAGGACCATACTCTACCATGTATGTGCTAAGACCCTGGACCATTCGACAATACGCGGGCTTTTCAACCGCAGAAGAATCAAATGCTTTTTACAGAAAAAACCTTGCAGCAGGACAAAAGGGACTTTCAGTTGCATTTGATCTTGCTACGCACAGAGGCTATGATTCGGATCATGAAAGAGTATCAGGTGATGTAGGAAAAGCAGGTGTTGCCATTGATTCCGTAGAGGATATGAAAATACTTTTTGATCAAATTCCACTGGATAAAATGTCCGTTTCTATGACCATGAATGGTGCAGTGATTCCAATCATGGCATTTTTTATCGTGGCAGGAGAAGAAAGCGGAGTGGATGTTTCATCGCTTTCAGGTACCATACAGAATGATATTTTAAAGGAATTCATGGTAAGGAATACATTTATTTATCCTCCCATTCCTTCAATGCGCCTTATCGGAGATATCTTTGAATACACGTCTAAAAACATGCCTCGCTTCAATTCAATCAGTGTGAGTGGTTATCACATGCACGAAGCAGGAGCTACAGCGGACCTGGAGCTTGCCTATACTTTGGCAGACGGTCTCGAATATTTGCGAACAGGAATTAGTGCCGGATTAAAAATTGACGATTTCGCCCCTAGGATTTCCTTTTTTTGGGCGATTGGAATGAATCCCTTTATGGAAATGGCTAAAATGAGAGCGGGGCGGTTGCTTTGGGCCAAAATTGTTAAAAAATTCAATCCTTCTAATCCAAAATCCATGGCATTAAGGACACACAGTCAAACATCCGGATGGAGTCTGACAGAGCAGGATCCTTTTAATAATGTAGCAAGAACGTGTATTGAAGCCATGGCTGCAGCATTTGGACATACCCAATCACTTCATACCAATGCTTTGGATGAGGCAATCGCTTTGCCAACGGATTTTTCTGCTAGAATTGCGAGAAACACTCAAATATTTTTACAGGAAGAAACAGGTATTACAAATGTCGTAGACCCATGGGGTGGTTCGTATTATGTTGAATTCCTTACAGATCAGTTGGTAAAAAAGGCCTGGAAATTAATTGAAGAAGTAGAAGAATTGGGTGGAATGGCAAAAGCCATAGAAACCGGAATTCCCAAGATGAGAATTGAAGAAGCCGCAGCAAAAAAACAAGCGAGAATTGATTCTAATAAGGATAAAATAGTTGGATTGAATTGTTTCAAAAGCGATGAGAAACTTCAAATTGAATTATTGGAAGTAGACAATAGCAAGGTTCGTCAGAAACAAATTCAACGTTTGAATTCAATAAAAACGAATAGGAATGAAGCAAAAGTAAAAGAGGCCCTGAATAAAATTACTTTGGCAGCAAAAGGTGAATTAAAAGCTAATTTATTGGCTTTGGCAGTTGATGCGGCAAGAGAAAGGGCTACTTTAGGCGAAATTTCATACGCCATGGAAAAGGCATTTGGACGTCATAAACCATTAACTAAAACCATATCCGGAGTGTATTCAAAAGAATTGGAAAACAACGAATCCTTTAAAGAACTCAGGAAAAGAACCAAAGATTTTATCGATTTTGACGGCAGAAGACCCAGAATTTTGATTGCCAAAATGGGGCAGGATGGACATGATCGCGGCGCCAAGGTTATAGCAACAAGTTTTGCCGATCTCGGTTTCGATGTAGATATAGGTTCATTATTTTCCACTCCAAAGGAAGTTGCGCGGCAGGCTGTTGAAAATGACGTTCATGTAATTGGGGCTTCAAGCCTTGCAGGAGGGCATAAAACGCTAATCCCGGAATTGATTGAAGAATTAAAAAAATTAAAACGTCCGGATATTCTAGTGGTGGCAGGAGGGGTAATTCCTCAGGCTGATTATAAATTTCTTTTCGATCGCGGAGTATCTGATGTTTTTGGCCCCGGAACGGTGATTTCAGATGCTGCCAACAAAATAATTGATAAATTAATGTCTGAATCCTAAATCAATGAATGGTATTCGAACGTATCGCTTTCTTATTCTAATTGTACTCCTGAGTACATTTCTAATTGGCTCTGCAGCAGCAAAAAACAACAAAATCAAAAAGGCATTTCGCGAAATAGCTTATTTGCATATCGTTGGAGATAATTTCGAAGCCATAGATGAACTGGAAAAGCTCAACAAGCGCATTGAGAAAAAATCAAAGCAAATATTTGTAGATCAATGTTATTGGAACCTTATGATGGCCCGTTGTCATGCAGCTCTGGGTCAATTTTCAAAGGCTGAAGAATATCTTAATGCAGGCAAGTCGCTTTACCAAAAAGAACTTCCTGCCGGTGGGGTGGAAGAAATCCGCGTGTTGCGCTATTTGGGTGAATACTATATGGATAATCAGCATTATTTGAATGTTGAAAATTTCCTTAATAAGGCCATGCACCTCGCAGAAAAACAAAATCCTGTTGATTCTTTCCTAATAAATGAGTTGCAATTGGAAAAACTTGAAGCGAGGATGGCAAAGGGACAGTTGCTAAATATTATGCCTTTGTATGATTCTCTTTACGACTATTATGCAGCACGCGCTGTTCGAAAGATTACATATTTCGACGAAAAGAAAGGAAAATACAAAACAAAAAAACTAAAGAAACACGAATATTTAGCCCGCGTATCGAGGGTAGCTGATTTTAAAAATTTACTTGCTGAATACTATATTGAAAGAGGCGATTATACAACAGCAGATACACTTCTGGAGAGCAATCACAAATTCATTAAAAGCAATCTCAGTAAAACCACAAATGTCTTTATAGATCATTTGATCAATCAGGCTAATTATTATGATGGAATCGGAGATTATCGCGACTCTTATTTAAGATGGGACGATGTAATCAATATTTCCAGAAGGTCAGGTGATGATAATTACGTCAAAGATAGTCCGGAGGTACTCAGTGCATACGAGTCGATGATATTGGTATTAATGAAGGACGGTCGCTTTGCATTGGCCAGGCAAATGATCAAGTCCTTTGAAAATTCTCTAAGTACAGTTCTGCGATACCGAAACATCTATCAGAATAAAATTGACCATCTCAAAGTGCTGATGGCGGCCTATGAACAGAATTGGCCTTTGGCAAAACGCGACCTTCAAAATATTATAAGAGACACTGTTACTGTACCAACAGATCATCCTGAAAGAATAAAATATTTAGAGACCTATTATAAGATAAGCCTCAAATTGGAAGAATTGGATCAGGCAGATAAATACTTAAAAGAACTGCTCTATACTTCTTCACACAGTTTTGGTGAAACAAGTCCAATTTATTACCGCTTACAATTAATTTCGGCAGATTTTCATTTGAATAATGAGCGAAAAAACAAAGCATTAAAAGAGGAGCTTGAAAGATCGTATTTGAATGGGGTTAGAAAAATCTGGTATCCAGCTCATAAGGACTTTCATGACTACCAGAAATATTACATTACATATTTGGAATCCAACGACAGAAATCAGGAAGCAATGGCCGAACTGGATACTGTTTTAAAATATTTTGAAGACAGAAAGATCAAAAATTTCAATTATGCCATTCAACTGGATGAAATGGCGCGTTTCCAATACAATTTGGGATATTACAATCAAATGGCCAACAGTCTTGACAGCGCCGCTAAACTATACGATGAATTAAAAAAAGAAAAAACATTCGAGTATGCCAATCACCTGTTGAATCGCTCGCGATTGTATTTAGTAAGCGGACGATTTAACGAGGCTGAAGATTATTTCCGCGATGCAATTCGGAGAGCCGAAAAGTCAGAAAATGATAATCCCTTTGTCTCATTTGCAAGGATAGAAAATGAATTGGCCCAATTATATATTATCGTAGGTGAATACTCAAAAGCTGAAAAACTAATCGCTGAAGAGATCGCATTTGTCAAAGAACATTTAAGCGAAAATTCTCCATTGCTAATCGAGCCTTACAACAATAAGGCAAGGTTATTTTTATTGAGTGGAGATTATACAGATGCCGAGGCATTCAACAAAAAAGCAATTGATATCAGTCAATCGACTTTTGGAAAAAATTCACTGAAGCACAGTAAAAGCCTGGAGGTACAAAAACTCATTGCTTTGGAGAAAGGTGACTTTGAAAAAGCCGCGGAGATCACAGAGTTTGTAAAGCGGATGCAAATCAGTTTACTGGGAGAAAAGCATATACTCGTTGCAAATTCAATCGCGGATCTTGCGGTTATCAAATACAATATGGGAGAAGGAGCGGAGAAATCAATCCGCGAACTGGAGCGTGCCGCAAGTATTATCGTTGATGTTTTAGGATCAGAGAGCCCTCAGTATGCCAATATTTTAAAGCAGAAAGCATTTTTAAATATTCGCGAAGGCAATATTCAAAAGGCTGAACCAATTCTCGATTCGGCCTATACGATCTGGGTTGAAAAAGTAGGTGACAAAAGTATAGAGGCCGCAGATTTAGAGGTATTGAGAGGTGATCTTTTGCTCAGGCAAAAAATGTTTGATGAAGCAGAAGAAAACTACAAGGATGCGATGCGCGTCTATAAAAAGATTTTTAATGATGACCATCCAAAATATGTAAGAGCTCTCAGTTTACTTTCAAGAGTCTTTTACATTAAAAAAGATTACGCCACCTGTATTAAATATTTGTCTGAATCCATGGATAAGTATTTAAACTTTATAGACCGATTTTTCCCTTCAATGAGCGAAAGAGAAAAAAACAAATATTGGTCTTTTGTTAAAGGTGATTTCGAGTTTTTTAATACTGTAGCAATGGAAATGTACGAAGAGGAACCTAAGCTGATCGGGGATGCTTATGGCTTTTCTCTCGTCACTAAAGCAATACTTTTAAATTCGACCTTAAAGGTAAGGCAGAGTATCTCAAATAGCGGAAATGCAGAATTAATCAGCAAATACAACAATTGGATTTCAAAAAAAGAAGAATTATCCTCAGCTGTTTCGATGAATGAATTAGATCTTCAGGAAAGCGGGATTGATATTGAAAGTTTAAAAGAACAGGTCGAAAATCTCGAAAAGGAATTAAGTCGTATGTCTGATATTTTTTCAGCTAACTTAAATCAATCGCGTTTGGATTGGAAAGATGTGAGAAAAAATTTAGAAGATCGCGAGGCAGCTATTGAAATTTTAAGATTTAGAAAATATCATGAATCATTTACTGATACCATTATATATGCGGCACTTATTGTGACGAAAGAGACCAAAAAAGCACCAGAACTAATTGTTTTGGATAATGGTCATGAAATGGAAAACAAATATTTCAAAGGGTATAAGAATAGGATAAAGTTCAAATTAAAAGATCCGGTGAGCTACAATATCTTTTGGGAACCTATAGATAAACATCTGCAAGAAGTTGATAAAATCTATTTATCAGTTGATGGAGTTTATAATCAAATTAATGTAGAAACGCTTCAAAAACCCGATGGTCAATATCTTATAGATGATAAAAACATCATTTTACTTTCGAATACCAAAGAAATTGTACTCAAGAAGGGAAGACTGGCACTTAGAGGAAAAAAGAATGCAGTACTTTTTGGCAATCCGGTTTATCACGCCTCTGATGGCTCGCTTTCTCCGCTCCCGGGAGCTGAAAAAGAGGTTGAATTTATTTACGATTATCTGAAATCCAACAACTGGGATTGCGCAGTTAAATACAGTGAACAAGCCACAGAAATGGCTGTAAAAAGCATGAGAAGCCCTAAGGTTTTTCATGTAGCCACACATGGTTTTTTTGTTCAGGATGTTAAATCACAAAAAGAGTTGGAATTGGAGGAGCTTGGTTTGAAACAACGCTTTGACAATACGCTTTTGAAATCCGGTTTGGTCCTGGACTATGGGGGCGACTTATTAGATAAGGAAAAGCCAATAAATTTCAATAGGGATAACGGACTCCTTACAGCTTATGAAGCAATGAATTTAAATTTGGATGAAACCGACCTTGTAGTATTGAGTGCTTGCGAAACAGGTCTTGGTGATGTAGCTGCGGGCGAGGGTGTTTACGGACTTCAAAGATCTTTAATTGTAGCCGGGGCCAGATCAGTAATTATGTCACTTTTTAAAGTCTCTGATGAAGCCACACAAAAGCTAATGCTTTTATTTTATGAAAAATGGCTTGGCGGAATGGACAAAAGAACTGCTTTCATCGAAGCCAAAAGAGAAATGAAAAAGGAATACCCGGAGCCTTTGTATTGGGGAGCATTTGTTATGATTGGTTTTGATTGATTCAATAGTCAATGAGTTTTAATCTGCGAATTGAATCCTTTCCTGTAGCACTTAATTCAAAATTGCCTTCATAAAGGCCTTTGCTTTCCCAGTCTCCGTAAATTGCATTGGGAAAAACGATAAATTTTCTTCCAAATGCAGTACGCATTGAATCTGTCAGGTTATTTCTTTCAACTGTTCCTTCATTGTCAAAGAGCTTACTAAAATCAGACATATTATCACCCAGGTAAAGCGCGACACTATAATTCCGCAATACTTTTTCTCGTCTTTTTTCTTTTCCACTGCTATTTGTTTTTAGGAAAACAAATGAAGTATCAGCATTGGGCAAACCCAGTTTTTTCAAATTATTAATGGTTGCTGTTTTTTCCGAATCGCTGCGATTCGATATATAAAATATTTCAATACCCATTTCCTTTACCTGCTTAAAAAAATCCAGCGCGCCGGGGAGTGCTTTTGCATTTTCCAGAAGTACCCATTCCCGCCATGATTCTTTTGAATAATCCTCATCTAATTTAATGAGCTTGGCATTGTAAAAGGAATTATCAATTACAGTTTCATCAAGATCACTGATTATAGCGATTGGTTTGTCGCTCCTCGCTTCCAGATCATTTAATCGATCCAGGGCTATATTATAAGCCTGATAGCATAATGCGCGATGTTCTGCGGCATGCTGCTGCCATAAAACGGATTGAACGGAATAGTCTCTCAGACTGACCTCATCATTGTTTTTACTTTTTTCCAAACTTTGGGAACAGGCTGAAATCGCAATGTAAACAACACAATTCAGGACGAAACTTAGGTATTTATAGGACATATTTGATTTAAAAATAAAAGGAATAAAAGCCTCTGATATTGTTGTTGTTAATACCTTCGATTCTTACTCGACCTTTGACGTTTTTTAATATTTTCTCAATTTCTCTGGCTTGCTTAACGCTATTGCCATTAATTGCGGTAATTATAAAGCCTTCTTTTAAGCCCAAATCTCTAAATAAACCTGAGTTGATGCTGTTTATTCTAATTCCACTGCTGATCCGCAACTGTTTGGCCAAATAGTTGGGTATTTCTTCTAATTCTGCACCTAAAAATTCAGATTCATAGACAATCCTGCGAATTAGGTCTGTAGTTCCTTCAACATTGGTCAGCGTTAATTCCTTTTCATTAATTTCTGAATTTCGTTTGTAAACCAATTTAATTTTATCACCGGGGCGGTAATAGCTCAATTGCTCATCAAATTCCGATTCGGTGTCTACAATATTATTATCGATCTTTAGGATAATATCGCCGGCTTCCAGGCCGATTTTATCGGCGGGAAAATTTTTCTCCACGTGGTTAATAACAACACCATCCAAATTTTCAAGATTTAATTTGTCGGCAACTTTCTCTGTCACCGGTTGAATTTCAATACCCAAAGTTGCTTTTTGAACTCTTCCATATTGTATCAGATCATCGGCCACTTTTTTAGCAATATCCACGGGTACTGCAAACCCATATCCCGAAAAAGCCCCCGAAGGTGATAGAATAGCAGTATTTATACCTACTAATTCACCACTTAAGTTGACCAATGCCCCTCCGCTGTTTCCCGGATTTATGGCTGCATCCGTTTGGATAAAGAAATCTATCGGAAATTTATTGGAGAGTTTATTGAGGTCTCTTCCTTTAGCGCTAACAATTCCTGCGGTTACCGTAGAAGTTAAATTAAAAGGATTTCCAACTGCCAAAACCCAATCGCCTACTTGCAATTCTTTCGAACTTCCAATTTTAATCGCCGGTAATTTATTCTCATTGATTTTTATGACAGCTATATCCGTACCCGGGTCGGTCCCAATCACTTCGGCTTCATAATTTCTTTTACCAATATTCACCATTATTTTTTGTGAATTATCAATGACGTGATTGTTCGTTATGATATAGCCATCTTTTGAATAAATAACTCCTGATCCTGAAGAGATGACTTCTTGCGTTCTTCTTGTTGAACCACCATTAAAAAACCAGTCTAAAAGATTAATGGTCTCATATTCATGAGAAAAAATTGTTTTAATATAGACCACACTTGGCGTGCTGCTATTCGAGGCATCCCTGAAATTGACATCAGGAATGGCATTAATAAATGATTGCTCGGTGTTATATATCGGATTTTCTTCCTTTATTTTTTCAATCTGTTGAGGATTTTGCTCTTCAGAGAAATATTCTGAATAAATAAATGCTCCTCCAAGTCCGGATAATGAAGAAATTAAAACTGTAATAAGTGTTTTTTTCATTTTTCAATTTTGCTCACGATCATTGCAATATTAATAAGTCTTTAAAAACCTAAGAAGTTCTGTATCTTTTATAATTCTAATGGGTATTAAAAGTTGGCTAAGTATTCCTTTTGCAAAGTACGTTGTTAATCAACAACGTAAATGGGCCCTTAAGCCTGTAATGCATCAAAAACGAACTTTTGAAAACCTCATTGTGCAGGGAAGGGAAACTTTATTCGGTGAAGATCACGGATTCAAACATATCAGAAGCGTAAAAGAGTTTCAGGAACGCGTACCCTTAAGAGATTATGAACAACTCAGGCCATACATCGATAAGATTCGCTCAGGCGAAAGTGATGTACTTTGGAAAGGGCGACCAATTTATTTTGCTAAAACCTCAGGTACTACTTCCGGTTCTAAATACATTCCGATTACCAAAAGTTCCATTCCCAATCATATAAATACTGCCAGAAATGCCCTTCTCAATTATATTAGAGAATCAGATAACAGTTCCTTTGTTGACGGACAAATGATTTTTTTATCGGGAAGCCCTGAGCTGAGTATGGAAGGGGATATCCCGACCGGAAGATTATCCGGAATTGTCAATCATCATGTGCCTCAATATCTTAGAAGAAACCAGAAACCGAGTTATGAGACCAATTGTATTGAAGATTGGGAAGCCAAACTCGATAAAATAATCGAAGAAACAGGCGAGGCGGATATGCGACTTATATCTGGAATTCCACCCTGGATTCAAATGTATTTTGACAGACTTATTGAAAAATACAAACGGCCTGTTTCAGAAATATTTCCAAATCTTTCGCTTATCGTTCATGGAGGTGTCAATTTCAAACCCTACAGAAATAAATTGTTTGAAAGCATCGGAAAAGAAATTGATGCTATTGAAACCTACCCGGCTTCTGAGGGATTTTTTGCTTTTCAGGACAGCCAAAAAGAAGAAGGATTAATTCTCCAATTAAATTCCGGAATATTTTATGAATTTGTACCGCTCGAGGAAATTCATAATGAAAACCCAAAAAGATATTGCATTGAAGAGGTTGAACTGGATAAAAATTACGCCATAATAATCACCAGCAATGCCGGTTTATGGGCTTATGTAATCGGTGACACCGTGAAATTTGTATCAAAATCACCATATAGAATCGTAGTGACAGGCAGAGTCAAACATTTTATTTCTGCTTTTGGCGAACATGTAATCGCAGAAGAAGTAGAAAAGGCTATGAATGAAACAGTAAAGAAATTTCCGGAAACAGAGATAGTTGAATTTACCGTTGCTCCAAAAATTAATCCTGAAAAAGGGCTTAGCTGTCATGAATGGCTTATTTCATTTTCAAAACAACCAAAGAATATTACTTCTTTCGAAAAGGAATTAAATTTGCAACTTTGCCGACTAAATTCATATTACGATGATCTCATACAGGGCAATATTCTTAAAAATCTTGAAGTTGCAATATTGCAACCCGATGCATTCATAAGGTTCATGAAAAAAAATGGAAAATTAGGAGGTCAGAATAAAGTCCCAAGATTATCAAATGACAGAAAAATTGCAGAAGGTCTTATCGAATTTGCGCTAAATCAAAAATGAATCTAAATCTATTTCCCAGAAATATTGGAATTTTAGGGTCTACAGGATCTATTGGGACTCAGGCTCTTGAAGTTGTACGGAATTATCCGGGTAAATTTAATATCAATGTACTGACCGCTAATAATAATGCGGAGCTATTGATTAGTCAGGCTTTGGAATTTCAACCGGAGCACGTTGTAATTGCCAATAAGGACAAATACCAACAAGTCAAAAACGCTTTAAAAAAAGAATTTGTTAATGTTCATTCCGGTGAAGATGCTATCTCAGAAGTAGTTCAGATCGATGAGCTCGATGTGGTACTGACGGCATTGGTAGGATATGCAGGATTGAGACCTACGATAAAAGCTCTTGAAAAAGGCAAGCATATTGCACTTGCCAACAAGGAAACCTTAGTTGTTGCCGGTGAACTTATTAAAAAATTAGCTGATAAATACGACTGCGAGATTTATCCGGTAGATTCTGAACACTCTGCAATTTTTCAATGCATGATTGGAGAAGAAGAAGAGAATATTGAAAAAATATATTTGACCGCATCGGGAGGGCCGTTTAGAGGAAAGAAAAGAGAACAGCTGGAAAATGTAAGCATTCAGGAGGCCCTCAATCACCCGAATTGGAATATGGGTTCAAAAATTACCATTGATTCTGCAACTCTGATGAATAAAGGACTGGAAGTCATTGAGGCAAAATGGTTATTTGGCTTACACGAAGATCAGGTTGAAGTCGTGGTTCACCCACAATCGGTAATTCACAGCATGGTGCAATTTAAAGACAGCTCAATAAAGGCACAATTAGGTATTCCCGATATGCGAATTCCTATTCAGTACGCTTTGAGTCATCCTTTAAGGCTGGAATCGGATGTGCCGCGATTTAATTTCAAAAATTACCCAATGTTTACTTTTGAGGAGCCGGATTTTGATACTTTTAAAAATCTGAAGTTGGCATACGAGGCCTTGAAGAAAGCAGGTATCGTACCCTGTGTTTTGAACGCAGCGAACGAAATTGCTGTTGAGGGGTTTTTAAATAATAAAATTGGATTTTTAGCAATGTCAGATTTGATTGAGCATTGTATGAATGAAATAACTTACATTGATCATCCAAACTATGAGGACTATGTAAGTGCCGATAGGGAAACAAGAATTATAGCCAAGGAATATTTAAATAGATGGAAGGATTAATTATGACGGGCCAGCTTTTGCTGGGTCTGTCCATTTTAGTAGGATTACATGAATTGGGACACTTGTTTGCTGCCAAGGTTTTTGGCATGAGAGTAGAAAAGTATTCCATTGGTTTTCCACCAAAAATTTGGGGCATTAAATACGGTGAAACCGAATACTCAATCGGTGCAATTCCACTTGGTGGCTTTGTTAAAATTGCCGGAATGGTGGATGAATCTCTGGATACCGATAAAATGGAATCAAAACCCGAACCATGGGAATTCAGGTCTAAGCCAGCCTGGCAGAGATTGATAGTAATGCTCGGTGGAATAATTGTCAATGTAATTACCGGCATTATCATTTTTGCCATGTTAAAATTTAGTTATGGCGAAACGTTTATTTCCAAAGATGAGGTTAATAAACATGGAATATATGCCCATTCTTTAGCGAAGGAAATCGGATTAAAAACGGGAGATAGAATCATTAAAATCAATGGCCAGGACTTTGAAGATTTTGCTGAAGTACAAGGTAGCAAAGTCTTACTCGAGTCAAATGCTTTTTTTACTGTCCTGCGCGATGGAAATGAAATTATTGTTGAAGTTCCCGACGATTTTATTTCAAAGAAAATAGAAAGTGAAGAACCCTTTATTTCTCCTCTTGAACCGTTCATTGTTGGAGAGGTTCTCGATGGAAGCGCAGCGGATAAAGGCGGCTTAAAAAAAGGCGATAAAATAATTTCTTTCAATGGTGCTAAAGTGGATTATTTTCAAACTTTAGTTGATGTATTGTCGAAAAACAAAGGTGAAACAGTCAGAGCAGAAATTTCCCGGAATGGCGATATCATTAGTAAAGAATTTGAAGTTGGAGAAGATGGCAAGCTGGGATTTTATTCTGAATCACTTCTTCAAAAATCGACGGTAGAATACGGCTTTCTTGAAAGTATCCCAAAAGGCGCCGGGATGGCCTTTACGGTGATATATGATAATATTAAAGGATTTGGGAAAATTTTTAGTGGAGATGTGGCTGCCGATAAAGCAATTTCAGGTCCTATTGGTATTGCTAAGTTTTTTGGCGGTCAGTGGATCTGGCAAAAATTCTGGTACATAACAGGTCTTTTGTCAATGGTTTTGGCCTTTATGAATTTACTTCCAATTCCCGCTCTTGATGGTGGTCATGTAGTCTTTCTTTTATTTGAAATGGTATCGGGAAGAGCGCCTTCATTGAAATTTCTTGAAGTAGCTCAAAAAATTGGCATGGTAATCCTTCTTGGAATTATGGGCTTTGCAATCTTCAATGATATAATTAAAGTGATTTTCTAGTCGCGAAAGATTTCGAATTCTACTCGCCGGTTTAAGTGCCGGTCTTCATCACTTTGTTCAACTTTAACTATGGGTTTGTCAAATCCATACCCTATGGCCTCAATTCGATTGGCTTCAATACGGCCGTTTTCAATAATGTAATTCTTTATTGAATTTGCCCTGGATTGAGATAAACGATGATTAGCATCGGAATCACCCTGAGAATCAGTATGCCCGGAAATTCTCAGCTTAAAGTCCGGATGGTCCAATAAAAATTCTATTACCTTATATATGTCGTCCTCCATCGAAGGTAATATTGTTGAATCACCTTGAAGAAATTCTATAGATTCAAATTTGAGTTTGCTTGAAATAGGATTTGTAGAAAAAAGACGTTCGGTATCACCATCCAATTCAAAAATCTCTTCTATTCTAAAAAAATCCTCTCCCTGAATGACTAAAAGATAGGTTCCATTGTTGATCAATTCAAATTCAAAACTTCCATCCGGTCGCAGGTATTTAGGAGCTATGGCAATTCCTTTTTCCAGGTCGATGACAGATGCAATCCCTTTTAAAGGAAGCCCTGTAGCTGTATCCATAACCGTTCCCTTAAACTTGGTAGTTGCTTTGGGTTGAGCACCCATAGGCAATGGGAAAGAATGAAGATCCAAATTTTCAATATCATCCGCCTCTGAGCGGGCATAATAGAGATGTTCGGATTTACTGTCTATTGTAAAATAATATTCACTGCCTTCGCCATTAACCAAAGGCCCAATATTCTTTGGCTCTGAAAACCTGTGCCCACTTCCCAATCTTGTTTTATAGATATCAAAACTTCCAAAATTCACAATTTGACCATTGGAACTAAAGTAGAGTACATTTTCCTTGGGGTGGAAATAAGGACTGACTTCGCTTTTCCTGGTATTGATTTTTGGTCCTATATTTTTTGCAGGCAACCAATTACCATCCTTGTCTTTTATGGAATAGTAAATATCTGATAGACCAAATCCTCCCAATCTGTCAGATGAAAAAAAGAGGGTATCGCCTGAATGCGATAAGGTAGGTTGGGAATCCCAGGCTTTGCTGTTGATGGTAACCCCCAAATTTTTAATATAGCCCCAGGTGCTGTCTTCTCTCTTTCTTGCTTGAAATATATCGCAATCGCCATAGCAATCAGGACAATCGCATTTTACAAAAAGCAATGTTTTTTCGTCTCTTGACAAAAATGGAGAACCTTCGTTGTATTGAGAATTGATATCGGTTAAAGGTTCGGCCCAAACCCAATGATCATTCCATTTTTCAGTAACATAGAGATCTTCATCTTGCCGGTACCCAAAAGCTTCTTTAACTTCATTTCGTTTAGATGAAAAAATCAGTACATCGCCCTTTAAATTAATAGTTGGTCCATAATCTGAAGCTGCAGAGTTGACATCTTCACCCATATTTAAATAAATGTCGGGAGGGTGTAAGGTATCTGTTGACTCATCTGTGCCCACCAGGTCGTAATAGTATTGAATCGGAACGTAGTACTCTTTGTCCAGGACCGTCAGAGAATCGTAAAAAATACGCACTTTTTGAACGCTGTCTCTTTTATGCCTCAACACATAACGATAGACCACCTTGGCATCTTCAAGTCTACCCGTATTTTCATACAATTGACCCAATCGCCACATCATATCGGTATTCTTATAAAAATTTTGTATGCCAAATTGACTGATATATTTTTCAAGCTCTCTAATCAGTTTTGGTATTTTATTTTTCTTTTGAAGCCTGAGAATTTTCTTGACTTTGCCTTTTTTATAGTAATAAGGGATAGTGCCAATATTTGAGAATTCAAAAGGTTGATAAAATTCAGAAGATTGGGCTTGTTCCACCTTATCTCTATTTTTTGGACTTGTAGGCATAGAATAGGTGGTGCTTAGGGCAACTCCACAAATCAATAAGAAAATACAGTTAATTTCTCCTAAATAAAATTTCAAATTGAAAATGTCATAAAAGTGGCCAATAAACCTCGTTTTCAAATTTAATACATTTTCTCTTAGTCCCTTTTTTGGCATAGCTATTGCACCAAAATATAATTCAATTTATGAAAGTAAAATGTAGTTCAATATTGATACATTTTACTGCCAATATGGCAATTTCTTATGCATGATATGAAAAAATCAGATAATACAGTTTCAAATAAATATGTTTTAGCAGAATTAATTGACGATGACGGTGATTTTATTCCCTTGATTTCGCCTGAAGATGACAGCGATCAGGAAGATATTAAGGAGATTGATGCCTTGCCGATATTGCCGGTCAGAAATACAGTTTTGTTTCCGGGAATGGTTATACCAATCACCGTAGGCCGTGAAAAGTCAATTAAACTTGTTAAAAAAGTATATAAACAAGACAGAACCATAGGGGTAATCACTCAAAAAAACAATAAAACCGATGACCCCGATTTCAATGATCTTTATAAAATAGGGACTGTGGCCCATATTGTGAAAATGCTTGTATTACCCGATGGCAATACAACCATCATCATTAGGGGAAAAAGAAGGTTTGAACTCCTAGACCCGATAAGCACGAACCCTTTTTTCTCAGCGAAGGTGCGAACCCTTGCGGAAAGATTTCCCAATAAAAACAGCAAGAAAATTTCGGCTCTTATTTCCTCAATTCAGGAAGCAGCCAAAAAAATACTAAAGTTAAATCCTGAAATACCAAAAGAAGCTCAAGTTGCATTGGACAATATTGAAAACCCCGGTTTTCTAATTCACTTTTTAAGTTCGAATATTAGTGCGGAGGTATCGGAGAAACAAAAACTACTTGAAATCGAAGATGGGGTTGACAGGGCAACTTTGCTTCTCGAATACATGCTGAAGGAAGTTAAAATGTTGGAACTGAAGCATGAAATCCAAACAAAAGTAAGTACGGATATAGACCAACAGCAAAGAGATTATTTCTTGCGCCAGCAAATAAAAGTATTGCAGGATGAACTCGGATATGAAACGCCTGACCAGGAGGTTGAAAAACTGAGAATCAAAAGCAAAGAAAAAAAATGGAGTAAAGAAGTAGCCTCTCATTTTAACAAGGAATTGGACAAGTTGTTGAGGATGAATCCCCAGGCTGCTGAATATCCGGTTACAATGAATTATGCGGAACTCATGCTGGATTTGCCGTGGGAGGAATATTCAAAGGACAATTTTGATTTGAAGCGGGCCAAAAAGATACTCGATGAAGATCACTATGGATTGAAGAAAGTAAAAAACAGAATTCTTGAATATCTGGCAGTATTAAAACTTAAAAACGACATGAAGGCCCCGATTTTATGTCTCTACGGTCCTCCGGGTGTAGGTAAAACATCACTTGGAAGATCTATTGCCAAAGCACTCGGCCGAAAATATGTACGCATGTCGTTGGGGGGAATAAGGGATGAGGCTGAAATTCGAGGGCACAGAAAAACTTATGTTGGAGCCATGCCCGGAAGGATTATTCAAAATATTAAAAAAGTAGGTTCCAGCAATCCAGTCTTCATTCTGGATGAGATTGACAAAGTGGGCGCGGATTTTAGAGGTGATCCATCTTCGGCTTTACTTGAAGTTTTGGATCCGGAGCAGAATACTACATTTGTCGACAATTATTTGGAGGTTGAGTACGATTTGTCAAAAATTCTTTTTGTGGCAACTTCCAATTCTCTTGAGAGCATCCAACCTGCGCTTCGCGACCGAATGGAAATCATAGAAATTACCGGTTATACACTTGAGGAAAAAGTACAAATAGCTAAAAAGCATTTATTGCCAAAACAAAGGAAATCGCATGGCTTAAAGGCTGCTCAATTCAGCATGAACAATGAAGCCATTACCAAAGTGATAGAAGGCTATACCAGAGAGTCAGGGGTAAGGGAACTTGAAAGAAAAATAGGAGAATTGGCCAGAAGTACGGCAAAATCCGTTGCAATGGAAGAAGATTTTCATCCAAAACTGAGCGGAAATACTGTAGTAAAAATATTGGGTACAGAAATATTTGACAAAGAGATTTACGACAATAATGAAATTGCCGGGATCGTAACAGGTCTCGCCTGGACTCCCTATGGTGGTACAATTCTCAATATAGAGTCAAGCCTGAGTCGGGGTAAGGGCAAATTAACACTTTCAGGTCAGCTGGGTGATGTAATGAAGGAATCTGCCATGGCAGCGATTTCTTATTTAAAAGCTCATGCTCCTGAATTAGGAATTAATTATCGCATTTTTGACCAGTTTGATCTTCACATTCACGTACCTGCCGGAGCTGTACCAAAAGACGGTCCTAGTGCAGGAATTACACTATTTACTTCGATTGCTTCTTTGTTTACCCAAAGAAAAGTAAAAAATAAACTGGCGATGACAGGAGAGATTACATTGAGCGGTAAAGTATTGCCGGTGGGTGGAATTAAGGAAAAAATATTAGCGGCTAAAAGAGCGGGTGTAAAGGATATTATACTTTGTGAAAGAAATAAAAAGGATTTTGAAGAAATTGAAAATGATATGATCAAAGGATTGAATATCCACTATGTGAAGGATGTTAAATCCGTATTGGATATTGCTCTTCTTAAAGCCAAAGTCAAAAATCCCATAGATTTGCAGGTTTTAAATTCAAAGGATCAGCAGGGCTAATTTCAATTTAAATGTAATATTAGCGTTGAGTCTAAAAGTCATAATTTGAAGAGACTACAATTAATTATTTTAATCTTATTATGCCATGGAGCTTTATTTGCTCAAATTGGTGGTTCTCAAAGCCTTGACTTTACAAATACCGCTGTAAATGCCAGTGTTTTTGCTATTGGAGGAGTCGACGTAAGTCACAGAGATTTGGATAATAATCATTTTTGGCAAAATCCCGCTGCTCTTGATAGTGGATTTAGCAATTTCATATCCTACAATTACAATGCTAATTATGTAGATATTCAAAATCACACTTTAAGCTATACTTTCAACAAAGAAAAAATTGGAAATTTTGCTTTTGGAGTCTCATTTTGGAATTATGGAGAAATGCCGGAAACCGATGAAAATGGCAATGAAATTGGGGAATTCAGAGCTTCAGA
This sequence comes from Cytophagales bacterium, assembly GCA_965267555.1. Classification (GTDB taxonomy): domain Bacteria; phylum Bacteroidota; class Bacteroidia; order Cytophagales; family CCMP332; genus CCMP332. The sequence continues at coordinate 978,067 of OZ254083.1, forward strand.
CCTGATATTAAATATTGGCTACGGAAAAAGCTTTGAAAACTTTTCCTATGGCCTTAATATGAAAATTGCAAATTCATCAATTGCCTCTTTCAATTCCACAGCCTTATTATTTGATCTTGGAGGTCAGTTTATACATCCGACTGAAGACTTAATTATAGGCATGGTTTTTAGAAATATAGGATTGCCTCTTAGCAAGTATACCTCAGAAGATGAATTTGTATTACCCTTCGATCTAAGAGTTGGAAGTTCATTTAAACCCAAACACATGCCTCTGCGTTTTTCTGCAACCTTGCACAGGTTGTATCGATATGATATCGTATATGATGATCCCAATGTATTTACAGGTTTTGATGAGAATGGAGAACCGATTCGAGAAAAGCCGAGTACGGTTGACAAATTAACAAGGCACCTGATAATAGGCACTGAATTACTGATTACAGAGGGTTTCAATATTCAAGCAGGCTATAATTTCATGAAGAGAAGTGAATTGCAAATTGTTGAAAGAAAAGCTTTAGTAGGATTTTCTTTTGGTATGTTATTAAAAGTGAAATCGGTACAGTTTGCTTTGGCGAGGTCTGTGGATCATATTTCCGGAGCCACCACCAAATTGACTTTAACAAGTGATCTGAATTTTATCACTAAAAACAGAATTTAATGGAAAATAAATACTTAACGCCTTCTGAAATAGTGAAGGAACTCGACAAATATATTATTGGACAGGATGATGCAAAAAGGAATGTAGCCATTGCATTGAGAAACAGATGGAGACGCTTGAATGCCGACGAGGATATAAAGCAGGAAATCGTCCCAAATAATATATTATTGATAGGAACAACGGGAGTAGGAAAAACTGAAATAGCCAGACGTCTCGCTTCAATTGCGGATGCGCCCTTTACCAAAGTTGAGGCTTCTAAATTTACCGAAGTAGGATATGTGGGAAGGGATGTTGAAAGTATGGTGAGAGATTTGGTCGAACACTCAGTGAAATTGGTCAAAATTAAAAAGAAAGCGGAAGTTGAAGAAAAGGCAAAAAATGCAGTAGAGGAGACCATATTAAACATTTTGATTCCCCCGATAAAAAATAAATCCGTTCAAATGCAGGTCAACGACGACAGCGCCGATGACTCGGAGATGTCAGAGGAAGAACTTAATCAAAAGACCAGGGAAAGATTTCGAGATAAGTTAAGAAAAGGGGAATTGGATGAAAGAAAAATAGAAATTGACGTCCAGCAAAGTATGATGCCCGGTGTGGGTGTAGTAGGAGGCGGCATGGATGAAGTATCCATGATGAATATCCAGGAAATGATTGGGGGTATGATGCCAAAAAAGAACAAAAAGCGCAAGATGAGCATCAAAGATGCCAGAAAAGTTCTTTTAGATGAAGAAACGTCAAAACTCATTGATATGGATGAGGTAAAAGAAGAAGCGATTAGCAAAGCTGAAAATACAGGAATTATTTTCATTGATGAAGTTGATAAAATCGCAAAAGGAGGGGGAGGTGCACAAGGAGGGCCCGATGTGAGCAGGGAAGGCGTTCAGCGCGATCTCTTACCAATCGTTGAAGGGTCAACGGTGAATACCAAACACGGCATTATCAATACGGATCATATTTTATTTATTGCAGCTGGTGCATTTCATGTTTCCAAACCCTCTGATCTAATTCCTGAGCTTCAGGGTAGATTCCCCATTCGGGTGGAACTTGAAAGCCTCACGGAAAAGGATTTTATCAGAATAATTAAAGAACCTAAAAATGCATTGACAAAACAATACGAGGCACTTTTAAAGGCAGAGGACGTGGAGCTAAAATTCAGTGATGAGTCTTTGCGCGAAATTGCTGCTATCGCCTTCAAAATTAATTCTGAAGTTGAAAATATTGGTGCCAGACGATTGCATACCGTAATGAGTAAATTACTCAATGAAATTCTTTTCGAGGTTCCCGATAACATCACGCCGGGTACGAGCCTTTCAATAAGTGAGGAAATGGTTCACGAAAAGCTCGACAGCCTAATAAAAGACAAAGATTTAAGTCAATACATTTTATAATTGATTCAAATTGCAAAAATACTGAGCTTAATAAAGCTTAATTTCTATTTTTGCCACCTAATAAAAATGAGCTAAATGAAAATAGCAATTGTAGGAACCGGATATGTAGGATTAGTGACCGGAACTTGTTTTTCAGAAGTGGGTATTGATGTAACCTGTATCGATATAGATGATCGTAAAATTGAAAACCTGAAAGAGGGGATTTTACCCATTTATGAGCCCGGATTAAAAGAGATGGTTCACCGAAACCTGGAGAAAAAAAGATTGCATTTTTCCACGGACCTGGCTTCAAGTATACAAGGAGCTGAAGCCGTTTTTATTGCTGTCGGGACACCGCCCGATGAAGATGGCAGCGCTGATCTTAAACACGTGCTTAAAGTGGCCTCTGAAGTTGGTAAGAACATGAACGACTATATGGTGGTTGTCACCAAAAGCACGGTTCCTGTTGGTACTGCCGAAAAGGTTCACGAAGCCATTAAAAACGAACTGGATAAAAGAGAAGGAGACTTTGAATTTGATGTTGCTTCAAATCCTGAATTTCTAAAAGAAGGTGCTGCAGTAAATGATTTTTTAAAGCCCGACAGAATCGTAATCGGAATTTCCAGTGATAAAGCAAGAAACATAATGGAAAAGCTTTATCATCCCTTTACTTTGAATGGACACCCCACCATTTTTATGGACATTCCATCTGCAGAAATGACAAAATACGCCGCAAATTCTATGTTGGCTACTAAAATTAGTTTTATGAATGACATCGCCAATTTATGCGAATTATTGGGTGCTGATGTCAATTTGGTCAGAAAGGGAATAGGCAGTGACCCAAGAATAGGAAATCAGTTTATCTATCCCGGAATTGGTTATGGGGGATCCTGTTTTCCAAAAGATGTGAAAGCTCTGATCAAAACTGCCAATGAAAATGGATATTCTTTAAAAGTACTTCAAGCGGTAGAAGATGTCAATGATGCACAGAAAAGTGTTTTATTTCAAAAAATAAAGAAAAGGTTCAAAGGCGATTTAAAAGGCAAAAAAATAGCGGTTTGGGGATTGTCATTTAAACCTAAAACCGATGATATGAGAGAAGCACCATCTCTTGTTTTAATCGATTTGCTTTTAAAATCCGGCTGTGAGGTTCATGCTTATGATCCCGTTGCCGTAGAGGAGGCAAAAAGACATTTGAATGATGATGTGTACTATGGTGACGACATGTATGAAGTATTAAAAGATGCTGATTGTTTGGCTATTTTCACTGAATGGTCAGAATTCAGATCTCCGGATTTAAAGCAAGTATCACAGCTCTTAAAGAATAAATTGATCTTCGACGGTCGAAATATTTACACCTATGGGCAGATGAAAGATTCTGGCTTTGAATACTACGGCATTGGATTTAAACCAATTATGGCTGAATAAATGAGAAAACGGATTTTAATTACCGGCGGAGCGGGTTTCCTTGGTTCACATCTTTGTGAGAAACTTTTAAATGAAGGCAATGAAGTAATTTGCCTCGATAATTATTTTACTGGCTCCAAAGAAAACATAGTCCATCTCAGAGACAATCCCTTTTTTGAGGTTATAAGACAGGATGTTATTCATCCTTACTATGCTGAGGTAGATCAGATTTACAATCTGGCATGTCCGGCTTCTCCTGTACATTACCAGTACAATGCCATAAAAACGATTAAAACGTCTGTAATGGGCGCAATTAATACCCTTGGTCTGGCTAAAAGAACAAAGGCCAGAGTATTACAGGCCAGCACTTCAGAAGTGTATGGAGATCCAAAGGTACATCCCCAGGAAGAATCCTATTGGGGAAATGTTAACCCAATTGGCCCAAGAGCCTGTTATGATGAAGGGAAGCGTTGTGCGGAAACGCTTTTTATGAATTACCATATGCAAAATGGCGTTGATATTCGCATTGTCAGAATTTTTAATACCTACGGTCCAAGAATGAATGAAAATGATGGCCGCGTGGTTTCGAATTTTATTGTTCAGGCGCTTAAAGGGCAAGATATTACTATTTACGGCGAAGGATTACAAACCCGAAGTTTTTGCTATGTGGACGATCTCGTGAACGGGATGTACAAACTGATGAATAGCAAGGAATCATTGCATATGCCAATTAATATTGGAAACCCGAATGAATTTACCATAAAACAATTGGCAGAAAAGGTGATTGAAATTACCGGTTCTTCCTCAAAATTGGTTTATAAACCTCTTCCCGCTGATGATCCTATGCAAAGGCAGCCAAACATTGATAAAGCAAAAGAAAAGCTGTCATGGGAGCCAAGTGTAATGTTAGATGAAGGATTAAAACATACAATTGCTTATTTCGAGAAAAAAATCAGCTCATAGTTTAGCAATTACTTGAAATTTTAAAGTATTTCTTCTATTTCCTATGGTTCTGTTCAAACCTGTCCCTATCGAATCGACATCATTGCGCAATGTCCTCGCCCATTTAAACCATAAGTCAAATTTATTTCCGGCCTTATATTTAATAAGAATATAGTTTCTGATTCCTCTTCCAAAATAAGCCGGTGCCGACAAGCTGTACAAGAGATCTTTTTCCAATACATACAACCTGCTTTGATAGTCTTTGCTATTGAATATGGCAATTCTAAAATCTGTTCTAAATCGCTTATAGTTAATTCTCAAATCCTGGGTCAGTGCTGCACCTTCAGAACGATCTAATGATTTTATTAGTTTTTTTTGAATGCGTGTTCTAAAAGAGATCGTTTCGTTAACAGATTGTGTTAGTTGAAATATCCATTCTTGCGTGTAACGCTCTTGTAATCTGGTAATATTTTCAGACTGAGCATTTACTTCTTTCTTTTCGGTTTTATACTGAAAAAAAACAGAGCTTTTTCTGCTTATTCGTTTTTCCAGTCTCAACAAGATTTCATTTCCCTTTGAGGGAGCTTTAGACAAATAACTTATCCAGGGAAAACTGAAAAGATCATAATACCCATTTAATTTCCAGGTTCTTCCAATTTTTTTTGAAATGCCCGAATAAAATCCACTTTCATTTATAGGATGCGTACCTTCTGAGAATGTGGATCCGCGAATACTGTGAAAATTTTTATCGAAGTGTCTAAAATGGAATGCGAGGTCTGTGCTGGCATTGAGTGATTTTATTAATCCGTGAACCATAGCGATACCTCCCGAAGTGGAAATCGCACTTTCACCAAAAATATTCATGTTCAAAAAGTTTATATCATAGTCAATGCCGATGTTTTGATTCACCTTTCCGTTGAATTTGTACTTATTCCTCAAAAGATCCTGGGATAGATAATGGTTTTCAAAGTTTTGTTGAGCATATGTCAATCCAAATTGGGTCAATTTATTTGACCAACTCACATTGCATCCAAAGAGCCTTTCCAGGGATGATTTTCTGCGGGCATAATGGGAATGGGTATTGTGAATACCACTTGTGGAAATGGATGTGATACGAGACCCGTTGATGCTGTCTGGTTCTACGATGCTGGCATCTATGTAATTGTGGGAGTAAAATGGACTAATGAGTATATCCTTTATTAAAAAACTTCCTGCTATTCCGCGTTGAAAACCACTTTCCATTACAGAGCTATATGGGCTGATGCCTGTACTTATCCGCTTCGTTGAAAGAATGGTTTGAGCACTTTTACCTGTTCCAAAACCAGAAGCAAAAATAAGCCCTTGTCCAAACTGCATGCGAAAATCACCCAATGCAAGTTTATCCATCAGCCCAATGTTTTCTCTATAAAGGTGTGCAGAGGCAAAATCAAAGCCAAGTTGTTTATTTGCCGCATTCATTTCTATTACTTCACCTGCATCTTTTTCAAAGGTAAAGCCCATACTGTAATCACCATATCGCGTAATACGGTAACGCATCAGATACTTGTATGGATCACCTAAAAATCCTTGATCCTCTTCTGAATTTTTGAATCCCGCTGAAGTTTCAATTTGTCTTTCAATTCTATTGAGAAAATAATGTCTATCGCTTGTTTTTAATCTATTTATAAAGTTACGGCCATGGAGCGACGTGTTTTTTACTTCGACGAAGTATTTGAGTTTATTAATTAAATCAGGTTCAATGGATGGAACGGCTTGCAACTCGTAGAGGGATAGAAAATTTCCAAACTCAGTTCGGTATTTGATAATATTGGAAATTTGAATTTGGCTTAAGAGGTATAACTGCTCAAGTTCTTTTTTACCGGCTTTATTTAAATCAATTGGGTTTTGGTAAATAAGTAGGAGCTGATCATAGAAATCAAGGTTTTCCGCACGTTCATCTTCCAAAGGAAAAAGATCTTGAAGAAATTGTTCGAAGTCCAAATTTTCCTGAGCATTCATTGTCCCGGAATATAAAATCAACATTAAGGATACTCCGTAAGCTATTATTTTACCGATTGATAGCATAGGATATATGTATGGCATGGCTGAAACCTAAGTATTGATGATAATCAATGGATTGATTGTAACTCCAGCGTCTGCTCTTGAGCGAGAATCCAAAAGCAGGATTCATATTTTTAGAATCAATTCCCGTACGAACTGTTAGGGTTTTTAAAATGAAATATTCCAATCCGGACCGGAATACCATTGCTTGATCCAGTTGGATTTCCGTTTCAGAATATATGAACAGTTTCTCACTGCCTTCGTATTTGCCTGATATATTAACCTGTGCTGGGAAATATTCTTTTTTTTCAATACCAATACCGGCTTGGTTAAGATTGGTAAGCAGCATTGAGATTTCGAATTTTGGAATAATGGAGCTTGTACCTGCGAGATTGAACAAAAGGCCCGAATACATGCCATTTTCACTTATTGAAATCTGTCGGTATTCTGAGCTAAAACCAAAGCTGAAATTTTCGGTTTTACGTCCCACAGCTACAATAATGGACTGACGATTCAATAAATTCGTACCCGTCGTTAAGATGCCCAATCCTACACTGGCATACTTATTGGGTAATTTTGTACAAAAAGATAATATATCAAGTTCAGGAATACCGTAGGGCAAATAGTAGAAAGAAGAAAATTCTTTATTTTTCGAATAATCGATTAAGGCAGGGTTATTAAAAACAGCGTAAATGTCTCTTTGGGCATTACTAATTCCACCTAGAGAGATAGCGGATGTACCCATTACCTGAGCTATACTAATTGAAGAGATGATGGTTCCCAGACTTATTAAAACTATGTAAATTGATCTTCTGATAAATTCTATGTTTTAATGTGAACCTAGATAAAATTATCTGTCGTAATTTTGATAATTGATGAGAATGGATTTTCAATACCTAAAGCCCCTGATACTGGCCGTAATTGTTTTACTTGGCATTAACTCCTTAGCACAGGAAAAAGACATCTATGCAAAAGGGGAATATAAAGAGGGTCAGAAAAGTGGTTATTGGGAGTATTTTGATGAAGATGGCAATTTGCAAAGTGCAGGTAATTACCGAAAAGGTAAAAAAGTCGGCACATGGAGCAATTATCTACCCGGCAATATCCTTTTTGAAGAAATGGCATATGAAGATGGCAAGCTCAATGGATGGTACAAATCCTATTATACCAATGGCAATATCAGCACGGAATTGTTTTATAAAAAAGGCCTGGTAGACTCTCTACAAAGAACATATTTTCCATCCGGTATTCTTGAAAAAGAAATTCAGCTCAATGAAAGTTATTTTGATGGCATAAGTAAGGAATACACAAGTTCCGGCGATCTGATTTCTATAAAATCCTATTCAAATGGCTTACTTGATGGGAAACAGCAATCTTTTTGGCCGGGTGTGAAAATTAAAGAAATCATACACTATCAAGCCGACATTAAAGATGGCGAATACGAAGGCTATTATGAAAATGGCGAATTGCGATTAAAAGGGAATTATGTTAAAGGAAAAATGGAAGGTAAATGGTACGGTTTTCATGCCAACGGAATCCTGGAAATAATATCTAATTATAAGGCGGGTATAAAAAACGGACAGTTTGAATATTTTTATGAAAATGCGCAACTCATTCAATCAGAATATTATGAAATGGGTAAGCTGATCAAAGTGGGACCATTTTATGATATGAGAGGTAAAAAACTCAAAAAGGGAAAATTTAAAAAAGGCAATGGTTACCGCTATCTCTATTATCCGGAAGGAGAGTTTATGGCGCTTATCAATTATCAGAATGGCCTAGAGCAGGGAATTGCGACAACATTTTTCGATAATGGGGGAATTAAAACTGAAGGGGCATTTGATCAGGGACAGCAAAACAGTTTATGGCTTGAATATTATCCAAATGGTGGTATTTTTTCTATCGCAGAATACCAAAATGGAAACCTGGAAGGTGAGTACCTCGAGTTTTATGAAGACAGCACGCTTGCCTTGCGTTCAGAATATCAATCAAATCAGCTGAACGGAGCTTTTGAAGAATACGATGAATATGGCAAACTGATCAGTGCAGCCTCCTATGAAAAAGATCAATTGAAGGGGCCTTATTATGAATTCTACGGCAATGGTGAGCTTGCAACACAGGGCTTTTACCAAATGGACAAAGCTTTTGGACAATGGGAGGGTTATTACGAAAATGGTAAAAACCAATATTCCGGAGAATTTGAAAATGATGAAAAAAATGGTTTATGGAAGAATTATGATACCAGTGGCAATATAATTGAAATTGGATATTATATCGATGACTTCAGAGAGGGTGTTTGGGAAGGCTATTTTGCTTCCGGAAATATGGAGTATACCGGAGATTACAGAACAGGATTGGAGCATGGCTACTGGAGCTATTATGAATCATCAGGGAACAAGCTGCGAAATGGCTTTTTCAATTTAGGCCTAAAGGACAGCATTTGGAACTACTACTTTGATGGAAAAAAACAGTACTCTGAATATTATAAAAATGGTAAACTAAGCCGTATTACTGATTTCCAAAGCAATTCGGGCAAAACCCTGAAAATGGGAAAGCTTGATGCTGAGGGCAATGGGAAAATCATCTATTATTATCCGGAGGGAGGAATTCTCAGTGAGGGGAGTTTTCAAAATGGATTAAAATCAGGGCTATGGAAAATATACAGTGAAAATGATTCTCTTTTATCTGAGGGAACATTTACAAATGGTCAAAAATCCGGACTATGGAGTTTCTATAATAAAAATGGCATAATCGAAGCCCAGGGCCGATATTCAAAAGACAAGCCTGTAGGATTATGGAAGTATTTTGACGAAGAAGGTAAATTAATTAATGAAGAAAACTTTTAATATCATATTCCTATTCCTAATACCCTCAATTGTATTAAACGCTCAAACGCCGGATACTTTATTTTATGATTCAGGGGAGCTCAAGGCATATGGTTCTATTATTAATGGTAAAAAAGAGGGGAAATGGACAGTTTTCTATCCAAATGGAAATCTCAATTCCATCGAAAATTACAGCGGGGGAAAACTGCATGGCAAATCGAAGAGATATAATTTTAATGAAGAATTAATTTCAGAAGAAATCTGGAAAGAGGGACTTAAGACCGGTCATTCAATTGAATATTATGATGGAAGCCAAATAAAACGAAGCGGGAACTATAAAGAGGGTTTATACGATGGAAAATGGTCCGCTTTTTATGAGAATGGTAATAAAAAGTCAGTTGGATATTACAAGGAGGGAATGCCTCATGGTTATTGGATTTTTTATTTGGAAAATGGAAATATTGATAAAGAAGGGGAATTTTCAATGGGAGAGCAGAGCGGTCAATGGAAAATTTATTCGAATGGAAAGCTTGATTCCCAGGGAGAGTTGCTAAAAGGTGAAATGGTCGGAGAGTGGAAATTTTACAAACGGAATGGTAAGTTGAAGGATGTTTTGAATTTCAATAGCGATGTGGAATAAAAAAAATTGAATTAATTAATTTACCGCCAATAAATGTTTGAATTCGGCCATATGGTCATTTTTCTATAAAAGCCATTAAAAAAACCTTCGATAGTTGGTTGGCCGTTGATGTAGCTAATGTTGAAATATCGGTAAACATCGAGTCCAAATATAAAATTGGCCCATTCTTCCTTTCCATTTTCATTGTACTTAACGATAAAAGCCGTGTATGACATTGTATTGTCAATACCGGTTGCATTGCTTTGATTAAAAGCAAATTGCCTTCCTACTGTTCCAATCAAAAAGAGAGAATTATCCGGACTGGCAAATATTTTATTTGGTAATTCGAATGGACTTCCACCTACGTTTCGAATCCATTGTAATACATTGTTGCTATCGGATTTTGAAATGAAAAATGGATTTCTAAAATCCTGTGAAGAAAGAATTAAAGAATCCGGCAATTTTTCCAATTCTTTATCTTTTATTAATTGCAACCTGTAAATATTGTCGGCGGTATCGATTGCAATTGAAGCCACTTGCTCATTGGCAAGCTTTTCTGTTGCAGTATGACCAATAATAAAAGATACTAGTCCAAAAACCATTATTTTGATTATATCCGGCATTATTAATAAAATAAAGCGTATATGGAATATAAGGTTTTATTTAGCAGTTTTCAAGGAATTTTACACGGCGAATAATTATGGGTCTAAACGCTTTGCGAATTAATATTGCATTAGTTTTTCTTTTGTATCTGGTTTCCTGCAAACCTATGCCCGATTTTGATAAGGTGTATGATGAGCTGCCTGAGGATCAGAATTTGAATACAGACACCTCATTACTGTTTTCTGAATTTGGGATTGCACTAAAAGACATCGAAGGGCGAATCAATTCTGAGTTGGGTATAGAGCTTTACAAGGATAAAAAGTATGTAAAGCGCGGAAATGTAAAAATGAAAATAAATGTAGAGAGAACAGGCCAGATCAAATTAAATGGATCTGATAATAAATTATTTTACAGAATACCTGTAAAAGTCCATGGCAAGATTTTAATAAATGAGACCATTCTTGGTGTTAAAATTAGAGCGGAACCCGGATTTGAACTCGAACTGATATTAAACCTGGCTTCGAGAATAAGATTCTTCGATGAGTTTAAATATGGCATATCTACTGAAATAAGCAATATAGAATGGCCAAACAAGCCCATTATTCAAGCGGGCCCAATAAAAGTGGATTTGAGTTCAGGCATTGAATCCGTACTCATGGCCAATGAGAGATATCTTTCAGATATTATTAGTAAAACGGCAAAAACGGAAATTAACTTAAAGGAACTGGTGCTAACAACAAGCCGGGAAATTCCCAGATACAATTTTATCAAAACCAAGGATATTGACCTATGGATGGAGTTGAATCCTCAAAGTCTAATAATTGAATCTGTACCGAGGATTTACAATGATTCAATTAAAGCCAAAGCCGGATTGCGTACTATAATGAATATAAAATCAAAAAAAGCCGACAGTTCATATATCGACCCAAAAAATTTAAATCTATATGCAGTAGATGAGATTCCGGATAAATTCAAAATTGAGCTAAAAGTCAATATTGATTATTTAACGCTTGACACGCTGATCAAAAAGCAAATTGAAAAAAAGGCAGTCCTTGAATCCCTGCCAGAGGAAATTCTGGTAAAAAATTTCAAAACAGGTAAGTGGGATAATGAAAATATATTTCTCAATGCAGATGTCGATGGAAGAATTAAAGGCTTATTGAGCACAAGAGGAGAATTGGCCTATGATAGTCTGACAAAATCTATCTTTCTCGACAATATGCAATCCAATTTTTACAGTGATAATTTCTTATGGTCATTTCTTTATAAAATTTATTTTCCGGGATTAAAATCACAAATACAGGCAAAAATTTCCTGGCCGCTTGAGCCTTTGTTTTTAAAGGTCCAGAAGGCCGTTAAAAAATTATTCTCAAAACTATCCGGTGATCATATCTTACAATTAGAATTGATGGATCTCAATTTTGAAATCAAAGATTTCAATTTAAAAAAAGATGAAGTTGAAATATTGATCAGAATTGAAGGTCAGTCTAATTTTAAATTTAGCATATAAAAAAAGCCCCTGAAAAGGGGCTTAATTTTTTACCAGATTTTAGCTCTTTCATCATCCGGTCGATAGAGTTTATCGCCTTCTTCAACATTGAACGCCTGATAGAACTCCGGCATATTAGAAAGCACTCCATTTACCCTGTACATTCCCGGTGAATGCGAATCGGTCATGATTCTTTGCAATAATGCATCATCTGTATATTTAATTCGCCATACTTGCGCCCAGCTTAGGAAGAAACGCTGATTTCCAGAAAAACCATCAATTTTTTCAGGACGGCCGTTTCTTTCATAATACTTTTGTAAGGCATCATAGGCAATGCTCAATCCTCCCAGGTCAGCAATATTTTCGCCTAGAGTAAGATTTCCGTTAATGTGGACAGTATCCAAAACGGTAAAATTCGAATAGTGATCTACAAGTACCTGTGTTTTTGCATCGAATTTTTCTCGATCTTCATCAGTCCACCAATTATTCAACATGCCGGTTTCATCGTATTTGCTACCTTGATCATCAAAACCATGCGTAAGCTCATGTCCGATAACGGCTCCTATACCTCCATAATTAATTGCTGCATCTGCTTTGAAATCAAAGAATGGAAAGGCCAATATTCCAGCAGGGAATACGATTTCATTCATGGTTGGATTATAATAAGCATTTACCGTTGGAGGTGACATAAACCATTCATCCCTGTCAATCTCTTTGCCTAATTTCTCAAAATTTTCTTTTTGCTGAAATTTACTAGCACTGATCACATTTTGAAAATATGTATCAGGTCCTATTTCTACACTGGAATAGTCTGTCCATTTATCGGGATAGCCTATTTTTTTAACAAAAGTTGACAATTTCACGAGCGCTTTTTCCTTGGTTTCTTCGCTCATCCAATCAAGGCTTTGAATTCTTTCTTTAAATGCGGCCTGAATATCATTAATCATGGTCATAGCCACATCTTTTGCTTCTGGTGGAAAATATTCTTTTACATATACCTGACCTACTGCTTCTCCCATTAAACCATTAATCGTAAGCATAACGCGCTTCCATCGCGGTTCCATTTCAGGTACACCTCTCAAAACAGTGCTGTAGAAATTAAAATCCTCCTGCGCAATAGCATTGTTCAGAAATTCTGCATGTTCAGATATGGCATTCCATTTCAGATAGTTTTTCCAATCTTCTAAAGGTATTGCTGCAAGAGCCTCATTTAAGCCAGTATAAAATTCAGGTTGTCCGACAACGATTTCATTTACATCGTTTAAGCCCAAACTTTTTAAGAAATTGGTCAATGGAAAATTGTTTAATTCCGAATCAAAATCACTGAGAAGGAATTTGTTATAATTATTCTCTGCATCTCTTAAATCCTGTCTTTTTCTGGAATTTTCAGCCAGAGTTATTTCCAATTCATAGACTTTCAGAGCGGCTTCTTCGGCACTTTCCTGATCCATTCCTGTGAATTCAAGCATTTTGCTTATGTGCTTTTTGTATTCATCCTGGATCATTTTTGATCTTTCATCTGTTTTGAAGTAATAATCTCTATCGGGAAGCCCTAATCCACCCTGGTAGAAATTTAATATATAGGCTTCCGGATTTTTTTCATCCTGGCCTACCCACATACTAAACATTGTTCCTACTGTTTCTGATCTTAGATACGCGGCTGCATCAATTAAATCTTCTTTTGATTTAACAGCATCAATTTTATCAAGATGCGCTTGCAAAGGAGCAATACCTAATTCTTCGATTTTCAGTGAATCCATTCCACTATCATAAAAATCACCCACCTTATCGGTGATGCTTCCTTCTTCTGCTGTGGAATCATTCGCTGCGGCCTCAACTATTTTACGAAGATTTTTTCTGTTGTTCTCCGCTAGAATATTAAAACTTCCCCATGAAGATTTTGAAGCGGGGATGTCATTGCTGTCAAGCCATGCACCGTTTGCGTATATAAAGAAATCATCTTGTGGGCGAACAGTAGTGTCCATATTGGCCACATCAATGTATTTCATTGCGGTTTCTTCTGTTTCCTTTTCAGTTGTCTGACAGGAAATCATCCAAAACGCCATTGGTATAATAAATACTATTTTTCTAAGTTTTGTCATTGTTATTAGTGTTAATCAAATATTCAGAAGGCGAAATTACAATAAAGGGCATAAAAAAAGGCGGGACTAGCCCGCCTTTTTATAATCGGTAATAAAAAGGTTTATTCGATTATTATTTTCTGAGAGAATTCTTCAGAATCACTAACAAACCTAATTATATACATTCCGCTGCTCAAGTCAGAAAGATCAAGAACATTTGTTGTACTGTTAATCTCGAAAGATTTCAAGTTTTGTCCGATCATAGATTGGATTACAACGTTGTTCACTGCATTCTCTTTAACTTTTACAACTAACTGACCTTCAGTCGGGTTAGGGAAGAAGCTGACATTTCTGGCAATAGCAGAAGCATCCAAAGATGAATTGTCAATTCTTACCAATCGGATATCAAATGGTCCGTTGGCTGCAAAAGCACCTTGTCCGAGCACTGAAGCTTCAACAGTCCAGATCACATCAACTGAATCACCCGGAGGTATACCTAAATTAGCCAACTCCGTATCAATTGCACCGGATGTCAATGTCAATTGAGAATCCATACCACCATTATCAGATGCAAAATCTAATAATGGATTGGTGAATGTTCCACCTTGAACATCCAGGTACCAGTTGTACATTGGAGTTGCAGTAGGTGTTACCGTAGTTGCATCCCAGTCAATTACAACAGGCGTTGCGTTTCCAGCTTCAACTTCTAATCTTGTTTGATCAGGAGGAGAAGTCAGGTTAAACGGACTGAATGAATAGGTCACCGGTGTTCTCAAAGAATCCGGTTGGAAATACATATCATCAAGATAGAATACCTGTTGAGCTGGAGGATTACCAGCATCACCTTGAGGGTAAATGTTGATACCACCTAATTGAGTTACTCCACCATTAAATGTCCAAGCTTCTGAAAGAACAAGTGTATTGTCAATCCAAACCTGGAATGAATCATTATCAAGGTCAATATAATTTCTTACGTCAAACCACTGATCGTGAGGGAATGTGAAAGTAGCTGCTGGCGTTACCAGGTCAATGGTTCCAGTACCTCCTGGATCAAATTCAACATTACCAATTGGCCATCTTGTGCCCGGAACTTCAGTTTCCTGTAAGTTGTAATAAGCACCATTTCCTGTTGCGATATACATACTGAAACCGACACCCCACGTACCTGTAGTCTGATCTCCTAATTTGAAAACCAAATCCTGATTCGGTGCACCATCAATTAACAAAGAATTAGTTCCACTTTGTGCCTGAGCTGTTGATACCGGCGCATCTATAGTTGCACCTGGCCAGAATTCCCACTCTGGATCACTTGCAACAATGAGGTCACCTGCATTATATGCTTCAAAATCTCTGGATCCGGAAGCTGGCGTCAAACCACTTCTTATCAAATCCAAATCAAATGCTGCAGTTGCGTCAAGCACAGCACCAGGAGCACTTGCTCTAACCGTCCAAGAGGTAAAAGCCGTATCCCCAATATTAAATCCTAGAGAAGCCAAAAGAGCATCTATAGTCGTATAATCTAAAGTCAAACTGGTGTTGGTACCGGCAGAAATAGTAGCCAATGGATTTGAGAAGTTTCCTCCCTGAGCATCCAATAACCAATCATAATTCACTGTTGCAGCCGGTGTAGGTGTAGTTGCATTCCATGAGATATTCACAGTTTGAGTACCAGCACCTGTTACATCCAATAGTGTACCATCGGCAGGAGCAATTAGTGTAAATGGCGTCAATGAAGTGGAAATCACAGGTCCAAAATTCGCTCTTACCATAAATGAACCATTAAATGCTGGGTTACCAATAGACTCGATGGTATTCCATGCACCATAGCCGCCAAAATAGGCAGTATTTGGATAGAAAACGGATGTTGTTAAACCTACTGCTATGTTGGTAGTAGTTGACTGATTAACACCAATTAAATAATCTCCAGGTGTCAAAATAACCCCACCGACATCAAAAGTGTAAAAACCAATAGCTGTCAATCCTGAAATGGTTGCACTGCTATAGATATCACCTGTTCCATTCAATTGACCTACAAATAGTTCAAAAGTTTTACCTGTTGGGTCACCACCGAGATAAACTGTAATGGAAGAAAGCGTATCGGTATTATTTACGGTATAAATGTTTCCAAATCGACCTGTTCCACCTGTAAAACCAAGATTTACGTTAGAAGTGGTTGCACTTTCTCTCGCGTAGATAGAATCTCCTACAGCAGCCGTTGTAAAAGAAAGCGATCCACTGTTATTTGAAGTATCTGCGTCAGGTTCATTTGAAGTAATAGTAAAGTTGGCCGTGTAAGCAGTAGATGTCGTAGCAGAAATGGTATTGGTTGTGATTAAATCGTTACCACCTGATTGCAAGACCGGAATTGATCCTGTTACTGCACCTCCAGGAGTGATTGTACCATTTACGGTAACACCGGTCAGAGAATCTGCTCCAAGATTGGTTACAAATACTTCCAAACCGATATTGTTTCCATTAGCCTGGCTTGTTGGAACATCCGTATAATTACCAGCAATTCCGGAGCCACGTGAATCCACAACTGCTGCGTCTCCTCCGGCAGGTGTAGGTACAAAAGTAACTTCTATTTCAAAGGTTCCACTAGTAGCAGACCATCCGTCTACTTGAACCCATACAGTGTCTCCACCAGCAGAGGTATAACTTGCAGTAGAAAGGAAGTTGGTACCACTAACATCATCGTTACATGCAATTTCAGTTAATGTTCCCGTACATCCTCCACTTGAGGTGTAAAGACCTAACTGAGTGTCATCGTTGATTAATACAGCGAGGTCGGTGTTTACGGTATATGTACCTCCACCACTTTCTACATAGAAAAACCAGACTGTCGAATCAAGAGATGCATCAAACCAACAAGCGGGAAGAGGCTCTCCAACTTCAACAGTTGCTTCTCTGTTATCTCCGATGATAGGTGCAGCACCAACTGTAATTTCAATGGCATTACAGATATCATCGTTTGCGGGAGGTACTTTGCTTGCATTACTTTTAAAGACATGTGCGTCCAGATTTGCTTGCTTAGCACTCATATCAACAGACTGCGTAAGACTGAACACATTAGACTCGTCTTTAATTTGTTGCTTGGACTTATTATTTGTCCCGGCAAAAGCCGTAGTGAACAAATAAAAACACATTCCAGTCAACAAAAATATTTTTGTAATTGATCTTGTCATTTGTTTTTAATTTAATTTGAAAAATTTTTCGGACAACTAAGATATGAAGTCTTTTCTGATGCAACAAAAAAAGTGAAATAGAAAATTTTATTTAAAAGTCGAAATGATTCTAACTGATAAGCAAATTCTTAAAGAAATAGAAGATAAAAACATTCTAATTGAGCCATTCAATATCGAGCATTTAGGAACTAATTCATATGATGTTCATTTGGGTAAATATTTGGGAACCTATGAAAATCGTGTTCTCGACGCCAGAAAACACAATAAAATTCAAATTTTTGAAATTCCCGTTGAAGGGTTTATTCTCCAAAACGATACGCTCTACCTCGGTGTCACGATCGAATACACGGAATCACATGCGCATGTCCCTTTTTTAGAAGGAAAATCAAGCGTGGGTCGTTTGGGAATTGATATTCATGCAACCGCCGGTAAAGGAGATGTGGGATTTTGTAATTCCTGGACTTTAGAAATATCTGTAAAACAACCGGTTAGAGTGTACAGCGGCATGCCAATTGGCCAGTTAATTTATTTTACGGTAGAGGGCGATGTAAATAATTACTACAACAAGAAAAAAAATGCTAAATATATTGAGAAAACCGTTTTTCCTGTAGAGTCAATGATGTGGAAAAATAAATGGTAGTTGAGATATTATTTTCCTTTGGAGATATTTTTAGCGAATTTTAAGTCTTAAGACGTAAAATGACCATAAATTTGGTTAAAATTGAGTTCATGTATTTGAGAACGCTTATTTTAATAATTACTATTGTGTTTCTGGGACTGAGTGTCCATGCTCAGGATGAAAATAATACGGAAAATCAGGAAAATTCTGCCGAAAAGGAAAGTGTGGTTTTTGAAAAGTTGTATGATGAACCCTACGACATTTATAAACTATGGCTAAAATTCCAGCCCTTGTATTTTGACATGTTCCTGTCCAATATCAATGCGGGCTATGGTTTCGAAGCACAATTTATAGAATATGAGAAATTTGATTTGCAATTATCTTTTCGCAAACCATATTCTTCTTCAACAGATGTATATCGAAAAGCAGCGGAACTGAATAATGACTTCTCAACAACCCTGCAATCCGCTTATTTTGTAGAATTGGGAGGAACCTATCACGCCTATGATGATGTGAAAGATGGCATCGCAAAAATTGTACTTCGCAATGAATTTAATTCTGAAAAAGCCAGAAAAAGAGAAGCTTTGAAACCGGTAGAATTTGTAAAAGTCGCCGCAAAAGTCAGAGAAATTGTAGGTGCCAGAGCGGGTTTTATGGCATATTCAAGTACGGTAAATTATTCAGATCTGGCCATCAGGCAAAATATTGAATCACTCGAGGGCAGTGACGGATCATTAATCACCAACTTTGTTGATAACAGGCTTTACGGTAATGTGAGTGCAATGGGATTTTACATTGGAGGATCTTATTCGCAGTTTAGAAATGTGATCATTAAACCCGAAAATTATTCGAATCTTGGCAATGATATTCTTGTAACAGCCTATGCTGACCTCATTGTTATGCCATCCTTTAATTTTAGCAATGTATTTTTTCAGGATGTGAGTTACGATGTGTCTAAATTCAATACAAACCCCATTGGATTTCGAGTAGGGCTGGAAGGGAAATTTAATCAAAAGTTTACCTATAGTTACGGATTTGAAGCTGGGATAAGGCCCTCTGTAGCTAAAAGAGGTACATTTCTGTTGTTTAAAGTCTCCTTTCCCGTTTTTGCTACCAGCCTAAAAATGGAAAAAGAAGCATTTGAATCAGTTGGTGACAATTGATCTTTAGCTCCGTCATATCAGCAATCATTCCTTAAACCTTCAACCAATGTATTTATACAAAAATATCAGGCAATTAATAAATGCTTCAAAAAAACCCTTGAATGTTAAAAAGGGCAAGGATTTGGCAAAACTTAAATCCATTGATAACGCCTATATTGTATGTGATAAAGACGGTATCAGGAATTTTGGTAAAATGACAGATTTAAACCATGATTCTTCATTCGCGCGAGAAATAGATTGTAAGGGTTCTTTTGTAATGCCATCATTTGTTGATTCCCATACCCATTTGGTATTTCCAAAAACAAGAGAGGAGGAATTTGTAGACCGAATCAATGGTTTGAGCTATGTGGAAATTGCTAAACGCGGAGGCGGAATCCTCAATACAGCCAGGCATACTGCAAAAATTTCCGAGGAAGAATTGTACGAGAGTACCTGGCTGCGATTGAATGAAATTATTAAAATGGGAACAGCTGCCGTGGAAATAAAGAGCGGTTATGGTTTGAGTTTAGAATCTGAATTAAAATTGCTCAGGGCTGCCAAAAGTATACAGGAGGCATCACCAATTCTGGTAAAGACCACTTTTTTGGGTGCTCATGCGGTGCCAAAAGAAATAGAACAAGAGATTTATGTAAAAAAAGTAATAGAAGAAATGCTTCCGGCGGTGGCTCAGGAAGACCTTGCAGACTATTGTGATGTATTTTGCGACAGGGGTTTTTTTACTGAGAAAGAAACCGATGATATATTAAATGCCGCATCCAAATATGGCTTAAAAGCAAAAATTCATGCCAACGAATTGGATTATTCAGGTGGTATTCAGGTAGGAGTTAAAAACAAGGCCATCAGCGTAGACCATCTTGAATGTACGGGAGAAGCGGAAATCGAAGCACTTAGAAATTCAAACACCATCGCCACATTATTGCCTTCCACAGCCTTTTTTCTTGAAATGGAATATCCACCTGCGAGAAAAATGATTGAAGAAAATCTCGCACTTAGCCTGGCTTCTGATTACAATCCCGGAAGTTCTCCTTCGGGGAATATGAATTTTATCTGGTCCTTGGCATGTATTAAAATGAAAATGTTACCCGAAGAAGCATTAAATGCGGCTACGGTAAATGCAGCACATGCCATGGAAATTGGCGATACACATGGTGGTATTTATTTAAATGGACCGGCCAATTTTATTATTACAGAAAATTTTGAGAACCTTAGTTTTATGCCTTATAATTTTGGCAGACCTGCAATTAAAAATATTGTCCTAAACGGAGAAATAGTATAATATGAAACAAGTACTGATTGAATGCGTCCCTAATTTTTCTGAAGGACGCGATTTGAGCATTATAAAGCAAATTACAAATGAAATTGAAAGTGTTGATGGTGTTAAGCTTCTCGATGTAGATCCGGGGAAAGCAACCAACCGGACGGTGGTTACATTTGTTGGCAGCCCTGAGGCAGTCAAAGAAGCAGCACTTTTAGCAATGGCCAAGGCAAAGGAATTAATTGATATGTCCGGACATAGCGGAGAACATCCGCGTTTTGGTGCTACTGATGTTTGTCCATTGATTCCCGTTGCCAATATAAGTATGGAAGAATGCGTTGAGCATGCAAGAGATCTGGCTAAAAGAGCCGGTGAGCAATTGGATTATCCTATATATTGCTATGAAAATGCCGCTTTATCTCCCTCCAGAAAGAATCTTGCCAGAGTAAGGGCGGGAGAATATGAAGGACTGGAGGCCCGATTGAAAAAAGAGGAACATAAACCGGATTTCGGCCCGGCTGAATTCCGACCAAAATCAGGAGCCACAGCGATTGGTGCCAGGGATTTTCTAATTGCTTATAATTTCAATTTGAACACCACTTCTCCACGGAGGGCCAATTCCATTGCATTTGATGTACGCGAAGCAGGAAGAGTAAAACGCAAGGGCGATCCCATCACCGGAGAAATTTTAAGAGATAAGGATGGAAATCCCGAAAGAGTAGCCGGAACCTGCAAAGCCACTAAAGGCATTGGCTGGTATATTGAGGAATATGGAATAGCACAGGTTTCAATGAATTTGACCAATATAAATGTTTCTCCTGTGCACATCGTATTTGATGAAATTGTAAAAAGTGCTACCTCAAGAGGCATAAGAGTAACTGGTTCCGAATTGGTTGGACTGGTGCCTAAAAAAGTCATGATCGATGCTGGAAAACACTATTTGAAGAAACAGCAAAGGTCCACTGGCGTATCAGAAGCAGAACTTATCAAAATTGCCATAAAGTCGCTTGGCCTTGATGATTTAAAACCCTTTGATCCAAGAAAGAAAATCATTGAATACCAAATTGAAGATGCGGACGCTTCGCCCCTTGTAAATTTAAAACTCAATGAATTTGCAGATGAAACAGCTTCGGAAAGTATTGCTCCCGGAGGAGGTTCTGTATCGGCTTATTTAGGTGCTTTAGGTGCCTCATTGGGTACCATGGTGGCCAACCTTTCCTCTCACAAAAGAGGTTGGGATGATAGATGGGAGGAATTTTCAAATTGGGCGGAAAAAGGCCAAAATATAAAAGACAGGCTTATCCGGCTTGTAGATGAAGACACGAATGCATTTAATCGAATAATTGCGGCGGTTCGAATGCCAAAAGACAGCCAGGAAGAAAAAAAATTGAGAAAGGAGGCCATGCATGAAGCGACAAAATACGCCATTGAAGTACCGCTCGAAACCATGAGGGTTTCAATGGAAGCAATAGAATTAGCTAAAGAAATGGCTAAAATTGGCAATCCCAATTCGGCATCTGATGCAGGGGTAGGAGCATTGAGTGGAAGGGCTGCAGTACGGGGTGCTTATTTAAATGTGAAGATTAACTCCAAAGACCTCGATGACAAAGCCTTTCTGGACAAAACACTCAAGGAAGCTGCTGAAATAGATGCCAAGGCCGAAAAAATTGAAAATGAGGTGATGAAATACCTCGATGGAAAATTAATTCAGGCTTGATTTTCGGTATTTTTTACGTGTAGAACCAATTCCTGAACGACTTCCTGAATTCTGTTGGCCATTACCTGATCATCGGTTGCATTGCGAATGCTTTCTGCCATGCCACCGATCATATCGATATAGAATTTTTTCATATCCAGGACACTCATGTCCTTGGTCCATAAATCAATTCTCAGTGTATTGCTGAGTTTATCATCCCATAAACCAATAGCGATTGCTTTTGTATCGCTGGAGGCATCTTCCGGTCTGTCACTGGCATCCCATTCAATTTTCTCTGGAATACGGTCCTCATCAAGTTTAATTTTAAATTTTATTTCTGAGTTCATTTATCGCTATTTTGCTGCGAAATTAGAATTATTTATTTGATCCTTTCCTATGATTAAAAATTTCTATTTGGTATTGCTGTCTTTGCTCATCTTAATAAGCAGCTCTTGCAAAAAAGAAATGCATACCATTGCTTTCTACAATTTGGAAAATCTATTTGACACAGTTGATAACCCTAAAATCAACGATAATGAATTCCTACCTGATTCGAAAAAACAATGGGATACCGAAAAATATTACAATAAGCTCGATAGTCTGGCTAAAGTCATATCTATGATTAGCAGCTCAGGAGGTCCTGAAATATTGGGTCTATGCGAAATGGAGAATCGAGAAGTATTGGAAGATTTATGCAATAGATCATCATTAAAAAACTATTCCTATCAAATCGCCCATATTGAATCCCGAGATCGTCGCGGCATTGATGTGGCCTTATTTTTTATGCCCATTTACATAATGGATACAGCTTTAGCCATTCAAGTGGAAATTGAAAATGAACCGGATTTTCGAACAAGAAATATATTGTATGTACGCCTCATCGGAAAAAGAAAGGAAGTTTATCATTTTTATGTGAATCACTGGCCCTCTCGTTATGGGGGAAGAGAGGAATCCAATTATAAGCGAATGGCAGCCAGTAATAGCCTCAAAATACATTTAAATCAAGTTTTAGAAAACGACCCTCAGGCCAATATTATAATAATTGGTGATTTCAATGATGAAACCACTGATGCGAGTTTGCAAAACCTGAATGGCACCGTGATAAATACTTTTGCAGCACTTGATTCCATGGAAAAGGGCTCTTACAGATACAGGGATAACTGGAACATGCTCGATCAAATTCTGATTTCACCATCACTATTGGACGGTAAAAAACCCGATTATGTTCCAAATTCGGCCGGCATATTTGAAAAAGAATGGCTAAAACAAAAAGGCGAAAATAACCGCTATAAAGGATATCCTTTGAGAACCTGGGGCGGCAGCCTGTATCTCGGTGGGTTCAGCGACCACTTCCCGGTTTATATTCAGATCAATAAGTAATTACAATCCCTCCAAAACCCATTGCTGAAACTGGGCATAGTCGGCTTGAGCATTTTGCGTTCTGTCACAATTGAGATCATTGGCCACCTGATCAATTTCTTCGATCCTGGTATCAGGATTGGGATGCGTGCTTAAAAATTCCGGTGGACTGCCCGAACCTAATTCTTCGAGTTTTTGAAAAAATCCGGCAACTCCATCGCAGGAGTAAGGTGTTTCGCTGTTGTATTTTACGGCAAACTCATCGGCTTCCGATTCGGCATCACGGCTGAAAGCCAATCCTGCAAGGCTTCCTGCAATTTGACCGGCAATTTGTGTTAATTGGCTCGATTCTTCTCCTGCCAGAATACTTAAAATAATAGATAAGCCATATTGTTTTTCTATTTGTTTAATGGAATGCCTACGCTCAGCATGGGCAATTTCATGACCAAGTACACCGGCCAGATGATCTTCAACTTCTAAAAATCGGATCAAACCTGCATACACATAAATAAATCCTCCCGGGGTTGCAAAGGCATTTAAAGTATTGGTATCGGCGATTATTTTAATATCCTCATAAGGGAAATCGTATTCATCGTCCAGAACCACATCGGAGGCATTTGTAATGGGTGCGAGTATATTATTTCGCAAATAGTTATAGGCGTTCTTTTGTGCATCGGTGACTTCCGGCATGATTGGAAATTGCGCGGGATCACTCTCTATTTCATCCCTTACCTGCATTCCCAATTCCAGATCCTGATTGGGGCCTCCAAGTATGGAGCCAGGTGTATCATCCTCATCTTTACAGGAGCTAAAGAGTACAACTGAACTTATTGAGAATATGAATATTAATTTACCTATTTTCATTCTAGTCTAATTTCATTTCAGGTATATTACCTTCAACCAGCAATTTACCCTCCGTAGCATTTTTAATTTCTTCGACACTAAGTCCGGGCGCCCTCTCCATTAATTTGAATCCACCTTCGGGTAAAACTTCAAGAACGGCCAGATTGGTCACAATTTTTTTAACACAGTTTACGCCTGTTAAGGGCAAAGAACATTCTTTGAGCAATTTGGATTCACCGGCGCGATTGGTATGTTGCATGGCTACAATGATGTTTTCAGCGGAGGCGACCAAATCCATGGCACCGCCCATACCTTTCACCATTTTACCCGGGATTTTCCAATTGGCAATATCGCCATTTTCAGAGACTTCCATTGCACCCAAAATGGTCAAATGAACATGACCCCCTCTAATCATTGCGAAGCTTTCAGATGAATTGAACAAAGAAGATCCTTTAAGCATGGTTACGGTTTGTTTTCCGGCATTGATCAGGTCGGCGTCTACATCTTCCTCATAAGGAAAAGGGCCGATACCCAGAAGTCCATTTTCAGACTGCAATACTACTTCCATGCCATCGGGAATATAATTGGCAACAAGTGTGGGAATACCGATGCCAAGATTTACATAATAACCGTTTTTCACCTCTTTGGAGATGCGTTTTGCAATTCCGTGTTTATCTAGACTCATCCTTATTTTCTTTCGGTTATGGTTCTCTGTTCTATTCTCTTTTCATAATTCTTACCCTGAAAAATCCGTTGCACATAGATTCCGGGTGTATGAATAAAATTGGGATCCAATTCGCCGGCCGGAACGAGTTCTTCTACTTCCGCGATACAAATGTTTCCTGCCGCGGCCATCATTGGATTGAAATTTCTGGCTGTCCCTTTAAATACGAGATTACCGGCTGTATCGCCTTTCCAGGCTTTTACAAGCGAAAAATCGGCTTTAAGCCAGGATTCAAGAATGTACATCTTCCCATTGAATTCGCGGGTTTCCTTGCCTTCAGCCACTTCAGTACCATAACCCGCCGGTGTAAAAAATGCGGGAATTCCAGCTCCGCCGGCCCTCACTCTTTCCGCCAGAGAACCCTGAGGAATTAAGTCGACCTCTAATTCTCCGGAGAGCAATTGTCTTTCAAACTCGGCGTTTTCACCAACATAAGATGATATCATTTTCTTTACCTGTCGGGTTTGAAGGAGTAAGCCTATCCCAAAACCGTCGACACCTGCATTATTGCTTATAACCGTGAGGTCATTTACACCGGTTTTTAAAAGGGCTGCTATACTGTTTTCCGGAATGCCACAAAGTCCGAAACCACCCATCATCAATGTACAGCCGGATGGGATATCTTTTACTGCCTCATCTGCATTTGAAACCGTCTTGTCGATCATGGTTTGTTGATTTTTTTAATTCTATCCTTAACGGTTTTCATATCCGTATCGAGTTGCTTCTTTAATTCCTGAATATCGGAAAATTTTTTTTCAATGCGAATAAAATCGAGAAATCGGATGATCAGTGTTTCACCGTAAATTTCCTGATTGAAATCAAATATATGAACCTCCATTTGCTTTTTCTTGCCATCTATAGTGGGGCGCATGCCAATATTCAACATTCCATAAAATTCAGAGCCATAAAATTCAACTTCTACAGCATATACGCCATCAGAGGGTATTAATTTATAATCTTCCTTGATCTCTACATTGGCGGTTGGAAAGCCCATTTCCTTTCCCCTTGAATCGCCGTGCACTACTTTTCCACGAACCTCATAAGGCCTTCCTAAAAAATCATTGGCAATTGAAATTTGATGATTCAAAAGCGAATGGCGAATTTTTGTTGAGCTTATCCCAATATCATCAATATCCTGTCTTGATATTTCCTCTACGGTAAAACCAAATTTATTGGCATTTTCATTTAAATATTCAAAGCTGCCTTCGCGGTTTCTTCCGAAGTGATGATCGTAGCCAATAATTAACTTTTTAGTCCCTATGGTCTCCACAAGTATGTCGTTCACAAACTGAAAGGAACTCAATTTGGAAAAAGACTTGGTAAAAGGGATCACAACCAGATAATCCAGTCCAAAGGAACGCAGGAGTTCAATTTTCTCATCAATGGTACTCAGCAATTTAAGCTGACTGTTGTTTTGGTCAAGTACAAGTCTGGGATGCGGCCAAAACGTAATCAAAACCGAATAACCCTTGTCCTTTTTCGCTGTTTCGGAAATCCTTTGCAAAATCTTTTGATGGCCAATATGAACCCCATCAAATGTACCGCTTGTAACAACGGCATTTGGAATTTTTTCGATATGCTCGAGACCGTAAAATACTTTCATTCAGGTCTGAATATTTTTATAAAATCTTCCAACACATATGCATCTTTTAATTGGTAATCTCCGATGGCCGTCCTGGTCAATTGTTTCAAATATGCGCCTGTTTTTAGAATATTACCAAAATCCTGAGCCAGACTCCGAATATATGTGCCTTTTGAACATTTTACTTTAAAATGAACTTCCGGTAATTCAATTTTTGTCAAATTAAATTCTTCAATATTAACTTTTCGGGAATCAAGAATGATGTTTTCTCCCTTACGGGCTTTTTTATAAGCGCGTTTGCCTTCGTGTTTGATCGCAGAGAATAGGGGAGGCCTTTGCTCTATTTCGCCTTGCAATTCCATTACCGCTTTATCCAGATCTTTCTGATTGATATGCTTATAATCACTTTTTGAATCAAAATCTGTTTCAAGATCATAGGAGGGTGTGGTTTTGCCTATTTCAAATATTCCGGTATAGGTCTTATTTAATACCTGTAATTCATTGATCCTTTTGGTAGCCGGCCCTATCGCTATAATTAGCAATCCTTCAGCCAAGGGATCAAGTGTTCCGGCATGGCCTACTTTTTTTTGTTTTACGGCATAGCGGATTTTTTTAACCACATCAAATGATGTCCAGGTCAGCGGTTTATTTATTAAAACCAATTCTCCTTTGGTAAAATCAAATTGATCCGGAGAATTTTTCATAGGAATTGAAAAATCAGAAATATGCCACCTACCAGGAAACAGTAAAAGGCAAAGTATTTGAGTTTACTTCTTTTAACCAGGGCAATCATCCAGGTGCAAGCAAATAGACCGGCAATAAAAGCCGCAATAAAGCCAATACCCAATACCAGGAAGGAATCTTCCTGAGCCATGAGTGTACCATCAAGAAGGTCCTTGGAAATTTTTCCGATTATTAAGGGCACAACCATTAAAAAAGAAAATCTGGCTGCTTTAGATCGATCGATGCCCAGAAGCACAGAAGTAGAAATTGTTGCTCCGGATCGCGAAATGCCCGGCAATATTGCAATGGCCTGAGAAATACCGATAATAAAGGCATGCAGATATGATACGGATTTCTCGGTGTTCCTGGCCTTATCGGCCAAAAAAAGTAGCAATCCGGTCAGGATTAACATGGCTGATACAAGTACAATATTTCCTGAAAATAAATTTTCGATAAAGTCTTCAAAGGCCAGGCCTACCAAAACAGCGGGAAGCATGGAAATGACAATTTTTACTGAAAATTTAAACTCATCGTTATTATCGAATTTAAATAATCCGGTTATGATTTCAGATATATCTTTTCTGAAAACCACCATAGTACTAAGTGCTGTGGCACCATGAACGATGACCGTAAAGAGCAGACTCTCTTCAGGGATTTCCGATCCTCCCATTAGAAATTTTCCCAATTCAAGATGCCCACTGCTGCTGATGGGTAAAAATTCTGTGAGTCCCTGAATTATTCCCAGAATCAGGGCTTCAAACCATGTCATTTATCTGATTTGGGTTTTTTTAGGATGGCGTAAAACTGAAATGCAAATCCGATCAGCACAATAACGGGCCCGAGAGTCAGTCCGAGAAATCCGAATCCGAATTCTTCATTATCCAAACTCATCAGGATCATTCCCAGAATTAAAACACCCAAGCCGATCAGCATTAGGATGTAATTATTTTTCCCAAAGGGTAATTGATTTTTATCACTCATGATTTAGTACAATTCGTCTAATGACATTTTAAGATATTTATTAATGGCTCTGTACGAGCTGCTAAAGCCGATGACCATTCCAACGATCAAAATTGAAGAAAAAACTATAATTAAACGCTCTTGATCATATAACATTTTAAGGTCTTCTATTTCGCGATAGGAATAATAAAGCAATAGAATAATTAATAGCGAGGCAATAAGCCCGCTAAAGAATCCGTGTAAGCTGGCTCGTAAGAGGAAAGGCCTTTGAATAAACCAGGGCTTGGCACCGACCAACTGCATACTTCTGATAAGAAAACGTTGTGAAAATAAGGCCAGTTTTATGGTATTGTTGATGAGAATTACCGAAGTAAATAAAAACAACAAAAAGAGAACAAATAAAATTATTCCAGCTTTTTGGATATTGCTGTTGATGTCGTTGACAAGGTTTTCAACATAATGCGCTTCAAAAACTCCGCTAATTTTCTCCAGGTCTTTTTTTATGCGTTTCATTTTTGCCTCTTCAATGTATTCGGGCTTTACATTAATAATGAAAGCATCGTGAAGTGGATTATTATCCAGGATTGAAAAAAAATCCTCTCCCGTATCATCGATAAATGACTGAGCGGCTTCTTCTTTTGAAATAAACGCAATTGCAGGTTGATTATCTTTGACAGCCAAAAAAGCTCTTGTAAGCAATTCCTGTTTGATTTTGCTGCGTTGATTTTCGGTTACGGTTTTATGCAGATAGACTTGAATTTCTACATTTTCCCTTACAATCTGAGAAAATTTACCGGCGTGAACCAGGATTATTCCAAATGCACCAAGTATTAAAAGAGCCAAAGTTATGCCAGTCATAACACTCAATGCGGGATAGCTTCCCAGTCTTATTTTTTTCTTGGTTTTCGAATTATTTGTCAAGTTCTCTGTAATTGAGTGACAAATTTAGTAATCTGAAGATAAAAGAATGTAAAGATTATCGAAGTCTTAAATTATCGAGTCCTTTGATGATTATTTTATCGCGAATTGGACTCAATTTGACGATTTCAATTTGATTTGTTTCCAGCGCAAAATACTTTCCGCTAAAATACATGTATAGATTTTTAGAATCATCTCTGTTTAGCTCAATCAACTCATAGGGTGATTTACTAAAATCTCCATAGAGGAAGAGTTTATTGTTATAATACTGGTAGTGAAATTTATAATCATTTGAGCTTTTAATCTCCACTTCCACTTTATTGGTCTCTCTTTTGTCAGTATTGCGAAAGGCATCCTTGTCATTGTCTAAATCTGATTTGGAAATTCCCGTATCAGATAAAGGTTCGGGTGCCTTGGGAGTGACAATATTTAAGGCTTTATTTTCATTTTTGGGTTGTGCCGGACTTTCACTTATCACTTCTTTTTCAATGATCGTACCTGTGGCATTATCTTCGCTTTCCTCCTTTGAAGAAATTAAGTCTTCCTCTTTTTCTACTTCGCTTGTAAATTCCGAATCAGAAAGCACATCATGCGCGTTTTCATCTGAATATTCGGGAACGGATTCGCTTATTTCGCTGAGCTCCTCATTAGGAGTATTATTATTTTCTTTTTCGACTGGCCAGAATGTACTAAACAACACAATACCACCAATAAGGGCAACTGAAGCAATGCCTGCGGTATAATAGGATGCATAGGGAACCGGGATTTTCACATTGTCCATTCTTGCTTTCAATGCAGCCTTTCTCTCCATTTTTAAAGCGGAGATTACATCTTTCTGGAACGATACTTCTTCTTTTAATTCGCTGTCGCTCTCCATTTGAGTTTCAAATGAGCGCAACTCTTCCGAAGTCATTTCACCGGAAATGTATTTCTCAATCAGAATATCCTTTTGTGATAAATTATCCATGTATTAATCTAAAAAGTCGCTTGCTTTGTATTTTTTCTTAACTTTTTCATCAAGCGCTTTTTTGCATTTGTATTTTTTTGTTTTTGCTGTTTCAGCATTGGCAAATCCCAGTTTTTCTGCAATCACCGCCATGCTCATTCCGTCAAAATAATAATAAGTCAAAACCTTCCTACAGGTTTCACCCAGCTCTGCAATACATTCATTGATGGCTTTCTTACGCTCTTCGCTATCCCAACTCATCGTGGAAACACCATCCTGCTGTTCATGACTCAATCTCGATTTTCGATCGAGCTCCTTGAGCCATAAATTATTGCAAATACTGTAAATATAAGTACTGACTTTTGAGGTCAGAACAAATTCCGGTTTCATGGCCTTTTGCCAAAAAACAATCAATGCATCCTGATAAATATCTTTTGCCTCATCTTCGGTGCCACTGTTTTTGGTCACCAATTTCACCATCATGTTGTAGTATTTTGCATACAACTTGTCGATGGTTTCTTCTTCTCCCCGACGGATGCTTTCGATGATTTCCTGATCTTTCATGTCAGGATTTTATTCTCGAATTCGTTTTTATATACTTGATACTCACAATTGGTAACCACATAGAACGTGTTTTTTTACAATTGAGTTTCTTCCTTTTTGCTGTTCGAATCACTAAGTAAAAAAGCTTTTATAAAATCTTCAAGATCTCCATCCATTACATTTTGCACATCGCTTCGTTCAATACCTGTTCTTACATCTTTTACAAGTTTGTAAGGGTGCATAACATAACTTCTTATCTGAGATCCGAAATCAATCTTTTTCTTACTGCCCTCTATTTTGGCGCGCTCTTCATTTTGTTTTTCAATTTCCGCCTGATACAATTTTGATTTTAACAATTGCATGGCTTTCTCCTTATTTTGAAGCTGCGATCGCTCCTGCTGACATTCAATAACAATTCCCGAAGGTGCATGCCTCAATCGAACAGCAGTTTCTACTTTGTTTACATTTTGGCCACCGGCTCCCCCAGACCTGTACGTTTCCCAGGTAATATCGGCCGGATTTATTTCAATATTGATAGAATCATCTACCACCGGATATACATAAACCGATGCAAAACTCGTATGTCTCCTTCCACCTGAATCAAAAGGCGAGATTCTAACCAAGCGGTGAACGCCATTTTCCGATTTCAAATAGCCATAGGCAAAATCACCTTCAAATTCGAGCGTGGCGGATTTACAACCAGCAACTTCACCCGGCTGATAATCTACGTCTTTTACCTTATAGCCATTTTTTTCTCCCCACATGATGTACATTCTGAGCAGCATTTCGGCCCAGTCATTGCTTTCTGTTCCACCGGCACCCGGATTTATTTCAAGGGCTGCATTCAGACGGTCTTCATCCCTGCTTAGCATTCTCTTTAACTCGAGGTTTTCTAGTTTTGAGGCTACTTTTTTGTGCAAGGCATCTACTTCCTGCTCATCGCCTTCACCTTCTTCCAAAAATTCAAACAAAGTTTCCAGGTCTTCCAAGCTGGTTTTGATGTCTTCAAAAGATTCGGTCCACATCTTAATCGACTGAATTTCCTTAAGTACGACTTCTGCCTTTTTCGGGTCTTCCCAGAAATCGGGTTGTGCCGTAATCAGTTCTTTTTCCTCTACTTCGGCTTTTTTTTGATCGTAGTCAAAGATACCTCCCCAAGGCCGTGAAGCGCGCCTTTACATCCTTCAGTTGTTCTGATGTCATAATGAAATTTTCCGCAAAAGTACTATAGAAATTCTATAGTCTGATGCTTATTATAAAATATAATTCCAATTGAATTTATCCTCTAAGGCACCTCTTTTAATGCCTTCGAGCGTTGCCAGCACCTTGTTGGAAAATTTTCTGTTTTCGATGGTCGGTAATTCATAGCGCTCATCTTCAAATCCTATGCTCGCAATGTGGGCAATTGTAGCTGCAGTACCTGTACCGAAAGCTTCCTGAACTCTTCCTTCTTTTAATGCATCTACCAATTCTGAGACTTGTATTCTGCGTTCTTCCACTTTCAGCCCCCAATCTCTAGCAAGGCGAAGTACTGAATCCCTCGTCACGCCTTCCAAAATTGTATCTCCGGTTGGAGCCGTATACAGTGTATCTGAGGCAATAAACATTAGATTCATTGTCCCTGATTCCTCAATGTATTTATGCTCTTTTCCATCGGTCCATATCAATTGCTGATAGCCTTCTTTTTGAGCGATTCTTGCAGGAAATAAACTCGCCGCATAATTGCCTGCCGCTTTAGCCGCTCCGGTTCCACCTTCCACAGCTCTTGTGTATTTTGTTTCAATTTTCACATTTACTGGTTTTGCATAATAGGCTCCAACAGGACAGGTGAAAATCATAAACAAATAATTATCCGAAGGCTTTATACCTATGTATTCATCGGTAGCAAACATAAATGGCCTGATGTATAATGAGGTATTTTCCTTTGAGGGAATCCATTCGCGATCCAGATCGACCAAGGATCTAATACCTTCAAAAAACAATTCTTCCGTAATGGCCGGCATACACATGCGCTCGGCAGAACGGTTCATTCTTTCAAAATTTTTATGAGGACGGAAAATACTGATTTTTCCATCTTTCATTTTATAGGCTTTCATACCTTCAAAAATGGATTGCCCGTAGTGAAGAGCTGAATTTGCCGGACTTAAGTTAATATTTCGATAAGGTTCAATTCGAAAATTTCCCCATTGGCCTTCTTTGTATTCGGCAAGAAACATGTGATCAGAGTAAACTTTTCCAAAGGGTACATTGTCAAAGTCGACGGAAGAGATCTTTGTTTTTTCAGTTTTTTGAATTTGAATTTCAAAGGTATTTATCATGTTGCTCTTGTTAATCGTTTAAAAATGTGCTGAATAATTTACAAATACTTTAACTATTTTCAAATAGCTATTCTCTGGGTTTCCATGCGGTTTCTTCCGCTTTTACTTCCTCCGATATTTTGCGTGATAATACAAATAGAAAATCAGAGAGTCTGTTTAAATATTTTTTTATCACCGGTTTTACCTCTTCCAATTCGGCGAGAGATATCACCTGTCGTTCTGCCCTACGGCATATACAACGGCAAATATGACAAATTGAAACTGAACTGTGCCCTCCGGGTAAAATGAAATTTTTCATCGGTTCAAGGCTTTCTTCCATTTTATCAATTTCTTTCTCAAGAAAGAGGATATCTTCATCTTTAATTTCCGGCAAAGGGAATTTGCTTTCTCCCGGCTCCGCTGCCAGATGCGAACCAATGGTAAACAAAACCTCCTGAATTTGTTTCAATTCTCCGACTCTGCTTTCATTTGCAGACTGGTCTCTCAATAATCCAAGATAGGAATTGAGTTCGTCCAATGTACCATAGGCTTCAATTCGGATATTGTTTTTGCTCAATCGCGTTCCTCCTAAAAGCGAGGTAGTGCCATCATCTCCTTTTTTAGTATAAATTTTCATCTCTGGCTCAATTTAACTTCCTTATTTTCTTCATCACTTTCGATCAAACCGTCTTTTAATCTTACGACCCTGTGGGCGTACTCGGCGATATCTTCTTCATGTGTCACCATTATTATGGTATTTCCTTTTTCGTGGAGGTTATTAAATAAGTCCATTATGCCGTAAGATGTTTTAGAATCCAGATTTCCGGTTGGCTCATCGGCCAATATAATACTCGGATCATTAACCAAGGCCCTGGCAATGGCCACCCTTTGTCTTTGGCCACCGGATAGCTCATTGGGTTTATGATCAGACCTGTCGGATAGTTCTACTTTTTCAAGGGCTTCCATGGCGCGCTCCTTTCGTTCATTCTTTGCTAAACCCGCATAAATAAGCGGTAATTCAACATTTTCCAATGCACTGGAGCGAGGCAAAAGATTAAAGGTTTGAAAAACAAAACCGATCTCCTTATTTCTGATTTCTGCCAGCTCATTTTCTGAAAGGTGGGAGACATCCTTGTTATTTAATATATAATTGCCGTCACTGGGAGAATCAAGACATCCGATTATGTTCATCAATGTGGATTTACCCGATCCGGAAGGCCCCATAAATGCCACATATTCGCCTCTGTCTATATTGATGGAAATGGATCTCAAGGCTTTAACCGTTTGGGTTCCCATGTGGTAGATTTTAGAGATCTCGTATGTACTTATAATTTTTGTCAATGCCCGGAAATTTACGCAAAATAATAGGACGGCGGATAAGAAGCAAAAATTGAATTTACCAATTATCGTCTAATGCATGTTCCTGAAGAATTTTTTGATATTCGGTAAAAAAGTTCCTGTATTCGTCGGGCTGTAATTTGTTTTTTAGGTCTTCCAGTTCTTTTTCGGCAAAACTTTCAAGTCCGATTTTTGCGGCCTGCAATACATAGGCTTTTTCCAATGCTTCATTTTCCGGATAGACCATTAGGTCATCCACCAGGGTATAATAAATTTCAGTATCGTCTTTACCATTTGCCTTCATCAAATCGATTTTGAGAAGCATCGCATTAGGATCATAGCCTATTCTGTCGACTGCCATTTTTGCAAAGCTCAAGTATTCTGATTCATTGCCCAGAATTTTATTTTGCCAGGCTTTAAAGAGCGGATAATAAAGCGATGTCTTATCTGTATTGGCCAGATAGGAATTAAACTTATCGGTATGATTTTCATGATAGAGATAACTCAAAAACAATTCATCCAACTCCGCGCTTTTTTGTAATTTCTTCTTTTCACGCAAATAGAAATTTTCGATTGTATTTAGATCTTCATTTTCAATTAAATGCTTCAAAACAAAGGCAGAGGTTTTTAATCTTAAATATTCATTTTGAAAGTTTTTTGGCATTTCAGTCAATTCATCTTTTTCAAATTGGGCCTTATGCAATTTGATATTGACATAAGTCAACAATTCGTTTGCCTCTTTCAGTTCTTCAAAAGACCTTTCATTAGTGACCACCGCAGTCCATGCCTTATGTGTTGAATCGCCAAGACGTTTTTTGACATAAGACTTATCCAGCAGCGTCAGGAGTTTTTGCTTATCCTCATTCTCGGTATAAATGGCCAATAGCTTATTTGGGGAATCCTCATAGACAGCTCTTTCTGCCCGCTCCATATAAGGTTGCGCAATACCATATAGATCTTTGGCCATTAATAAAGTACCAACGAGATCAGCTACATAGGCAGAGGTCATGCCACTAAAATTAATGGCATTTTCAAAATCCGAAATAGCATCGGCGATATTATTTTTAAAATAAGCATCTATTCCGCGGAGTAAATAGAGGTCCCTGAAATACTCATCGCTTAGCTTTAGTTTTAATAATTGCTCGATATCATTCCTAAATGTCTCTCCAGTGGTTAAAAGCCTGTTGATGTTCAGATTGTAGAAATAGGAATATTCCGCAAATTCTATGATGGAATCTTTGAGAATATCCAAAGCCAGGCTATCGGCAAAAGGCATCCTGGCTTTATTGTATATGGAAATTCGATTGGTCATTTCCGTGATGTCTTTTTTACCGAGTTCGGGTAGTGAATCAGGGTTAAAATAAGAGGCTTTGCTCAGCATAGCGCTCAAATTTCTTTCTCTGCTCAAATCATCGCTTTTATTGAAATAGATAAAAGCAGAATCGTACAATTTAGATTTGGTGTAAAGCAAAGCGAGATTATTGGCAATGGAATTTGATTCGGGATATTTTGAAATCCCTTCCTGTAAGCTAAATACAGCATCAAAAAATTTGTCGTTTTGCTCAAACTGCGCTGCGAGTTCGATGAAATGCACCGGTTCCGGATTTTTGAAAATCGAATTTTTTAAACTCAATACAGTCCCCTGGCGATTACCCTCTTTTTTATAAATGTCAGCTTGATTCATGGTGGTCCGGCTGTTGTTATAAGCAAAAACACTTGCCTCCTCATAAAAAACCTGGGCCATTTTTACATCTCCATTGACCAGATAATTATCGGCCATACCCGAATAAATAATACCCTTGGATTGATAATAAGGGAACATGCCGCTGCGCATAAACATGGCGACCATGATGACAATGCCTCCGATAAAGGCCGTCAATATTGGGAATCGTTCGGGGCGGTACACCACCTTGTAAGCCTTTACTTTTTGCTGGAGTAAATCACCAAAATTGACAATCAGGTAAAAGAAAAATATTGTTCCCATACCCAACTGAGAATAAAGGGTGGCATCCTCAATAATCTCTACGATGGCATCGTGTCCGGAGAAATACGCATAGCTCAAAAAGGAAAGGGTAAAGAGGCTCAGCGTAGAATATACGATTAATAGCACTGTCCGCGATTCAAATAATTTTACCGAGTCGAAGCGTTTTTGAAAACCGTAATAACCCGCAATTATAGCAAAGACCAACATCAGCTGAAATGGGGTATATATGATGTCCCAATCTATTTTGCCGATGGTTTTGGCATAGCTCAATCCGACATTGCCTAGATACAAAAGTGACAGGATGATAAAATTCACAATTCTTGCCCTGCTAAACTGATTAGAGGAATAACTGATCATGGCAAAGAAGAGATGGATTGGTTCATGGCCAATAAGAATGATAAATACCACGGAAATTATAATGCATGCCGGAAAAGCAAAATTGCTCAACTGAAAAAGCAATTCATTGCCCTTTCCAAAAGTCAATATTATGATCCAAAGCAGTCCCCAGGCAAGGGATGATAGCAGAAAATGAAATCTAAATGATTTTTCATAATGATAATTATGAAGGTAGAAAACAAATCCGGCGAGCAATGCACTCATGGCATACAGAAAATAATCATCATAGCCCGGAATGATGCCAAATTCCTGTATTTTAAAATAAACCAAAAAAAGGATGATCAGAGACACACCGATATAAAACAGCCATCCGGAAATTCGGATCACCATGGTGCTGAGTACTGCTATGCAAAGGAAAAAGCTTAACTGAAATAATCGGCCCGCCATTATGGGCATTTCAAATTCACGGGCATAGTACTTCTGGAAATTGATCAGGCTGTTGATTGCAGGTGAAAAATCTCCGAAAGGACTGGTGTAATTAAAGAGTTTAACCTTAGCGATATCGGGAACAAGTCTTGTTTCAAGGGGAAATACAAATGATCCGTCTTGCGAAAGAGCATATATAAAGAGGGCAAAGGTAATTCCCGTAAGAACTAGAATAATCTGAAAAAGACTTCGATCAAATTTTGGCCAGTCCGGCCGCGTAAAAAATTGTTTCATTAATTAATTATCGAGCACTTTTGGCACCCTGAAATAATTGCTGTCTTTCTTAGGGGCGTTTTTCAAAGCTTCTTCGTGACTCAACTCGTTTTTAACCTCATCTTCTCTGACAACGCTCACTTCATGCGACATATTGGTTAAAGGCTCAATGCCCTCTGTGTCCACTTCTTCCAGTTTATCGATCCAATCAATGATCGCGTTTAATTCCGACAACATTTTCTCCTTTGATTTATCATCAAAACTCAATCTTGCCAGATGGGCAATTTTATCTACCGTACTTTTATCTATTTTCACTTTCGAGCTCTTTTTTAAGTCTTTCAGAGATAATTTTAAAACATTCCTTTTTCAATCGTTCCACTTCGCTTTGAGAATTCCCTTCGGGCTTCAAAGGGCTGTGATACACAATTTTTAATTTCCTCCGATTGATAATCCATGTATTATCAGGCAAAAATATCCAATTAAAGGGAATAGTAACAGGAATGATTTCAGTATTGCTTTCTACGGCCATTCTAAAGGGCCCATCTTTAAATGGCGCCAATTCTGGACCGGGGCTTAGAATTCCACCTTCGGGATAAACCACAAGTCCTATTCCCTGATTTAAGGTATCTACCGCCCTCAATAATGTTTTATAGGCATTGGTTTTGCTTTCCCTGTTTACGGTGATATATAGATTGCGAAACATATAGCCGAAGACCGGAATTTCTCCCAGCGATTTTTTGCCAATGAATTTGTAAAAACCGGGTGTGAGATAGGAAATCAAGGGAATGTCAAAATACGAAAAGTGATTTGGTGTATAAATGTATTTTTTTTTAGGCTCAATTGGAGCTTCAAATACCGCTTCAATTGAAATCAGGCCACTTTTCATAATTACCCATGCCCAAATTTTTGTTAAATTGTGAGCGAGGTGGTGCCATTTTTTATTTTGAAGGAATACATAGTAGAAAGGGAAAAGCATGAAGAAGGTCATAACGAATATGATGATCATCCATATTGAATAGAGCTTTTTCATGATGTGGCGAAATAAAGATTTTCCAATGAAAATCATAAAAATCACTAACCTTTTAATATCAGGTTCGTAACTTTAAAATTATCTGGTGTAAAGTATTGAGAGTTTTTTATATTTTTGATACCATCCAGCTATTAGGCTTATGAGAAAATATTACTTCTTAATCGTATTGGCGCTTATTGTGGCAAATACAAATGCACAAGTTACAGTTGGTAACGGAGCCAATATCTTCCTCAGCACTGGTTCTATTTTTAGCACTGACATGGGCATAACCTTGAATGGCAACGCTGTGATTACCAACAATGGTGACTTCGATGCGGGTAGCATGGATCTTAATAATACCTCAATCTTTAACAATAATAACGGAGCCAGTTTTGATCTTTTAACTAATATTAGATTGAATAACACCTCTCAATTTGTAAACAATACCGGTGCAACTGCCACAATCACAGATTCAACCATAGTGTCTTCAACCCTTGCCAATACAGGAGATTTTGGTTCAAGATATTTCGACATTCTTTCAGGGGGAGTAGCTCAAAACGGTGGAGCATTTCAAATTCAAAATACATTTAGAGCCCTTGCCGGTGCTACAGTGGTAACCAATACGGGTGAACTGGCCTTTGTTGGCAATGATGACAATAAAGCAATCAATACCGATGCCATTGGCGCCAATCTTGATGTTGGTAATATAACTTTTAATGCATCCAATCCGGCCAGGAATATAATTCTCGAATCGGTACTTAGAATAAACGATACAGCAGATTTTAATTCAGGTCTGGTCTCTTATCAAAATTCCACCACAGATTCACTGGTGATCTTAAGCGGTGGCCTCGTAACCATGGACTCCGCCACGGGCAATGGCATTATGACCGATGCCCTTTACAGATATCCGGCTTCACCAGGAGAGTTTATGCGATTTCCGGTGGGAGATGCCAGTCCAAAATTCCGACCTTTTTGGGTAATGTCAGCACAATACGGTGGAGCTCCGCCAAAAATAGCTGTAGACTATTTGGGTAATAAAATTATTTCCGATACCAATGCAATCGGATATAATACCACATATAATACCAACTCATGGGGCTTTTATGATATTGATGGTAATTTTGATTCATCCAGAGTCCAGGTCCAGTATGGAAGTGGTGATGGCGTGAATCCAGTCGAGTCCATTATTGCTCAAGGGTATACAATTTCAGCCGGTGATACTATTTACTTCAACCTCGGGCAGGGATCCGAATCTGCCAATGCTATAGGAGGTGTTGTTGAAAGTAAAATCCCTGCCAACGGTGATAATTCTGTAATTATGATTGGGCAAAGTACGGAACTTAGAGTAAGAGTACTGGCCTATTTGGAAGGGGCTCAAAATTCCGGTGGTGGTGCTGTATTTGATACAGACATTTTAGCCACAGGACAACTTGCGAGTATTTTTGAATATCCCGGAACAACCAGTCAACCTATGTTTCCGGGAAAAACCATTCCCGGAGGACCTCCCGGAGCTGTTGACAGCATAAGATTAATTTTGAGAGATGTAGGAAATAATGATATTGACACGGCAAGTGCTTGGTTGATGTCAGATGGCTCTATTAGAGATTACCTAACCGGTGAATTAAATTACGCTGTATTTAATAATGCGGCCAATGGACCATCTTATTATGTAGTATTGGACCACAGAAACCATTTAAAAGTTCGCTCTTCAGGAACGGTTACTCCAACAAATACAGGCCCAGGGGTTCTTGTAGATTTTACCAATCCCACTCAAATTTTCGGAGGTGGTGGGATTAAATTGATCAGTCCGGTAACCGCTATGATCGCTGGTGGAAATTCAAATGGAGATTTTGCGGTTAATGCCATTGACTATTACCAAGTAGGTATTTCAAATAACAATTCTGACACTGGTTATTTGAATACTAACGTAACATTTAATAATGGAAATGCAGCAAATGTAGATGCAGCAGATTTAACCAAAGTACAAGCCAATAGCCAGGTTATTTATTTTTCAACAGCGCAATAAAAGATGAAAAGAACTTTTTACTTTATAATTCTGATCTGCTTTTCGCAAAGTATCATTGCGCAAAGTCAATACGAGCTCACTTTTGATGCTCAAAAGGAAGGAAATAATCTCAAAATCGATTATTTTATACAAAAAACAAGCGGTGCAGATTTTAAAATTGGTGCAGCAAATTTCCCACTTCAAAAATCCAATGATGTTGATCTGGACTGGTCACAAATTCAAGCCAATCCTAATTTTACCGGTCCATTTTCTGCAGCCTATAGCCCGATGTCCTATGAGCCACCGATGATTTATGTCTCAAAGTTTATCAATTATACTCAGCTGACAGATTTCGGTGCTTCCGGTAACGGTTTTACAGTGACTTCTGCAAAAACACAAATTGCTAGTTTTTTAGTGCCAATGAGCGGGCAATGTCCAGAAGCTACGCTTAATTGGGAAAGAAATTGGGGTTCTATCAATAAATTTGCCACTAATGGAGATATTGTTTCAATTAAATCGGGCGCAATTTTTACCGACCCGATTTTAAATGAATTCAAATTCTTTGATATTCCGTCTAAACCGCAAATATATCAAGCTGGAAATGGAGTTCTAAATGCCTGTGCCGGCAAATCTGTTACATTGGAAACCTCCGCCAGTAATTTTGATATGCAATGGTTTAAAGATGGCGTAGAGCTAGGGGGTGCTACAGATTCAATATTGAATGCGGGTTCTTCTGGAATTTATACGGTTCAGCTTGAAAACTGTAACGTATTTGAAATTTCTGATCCTGTAGAAGTCAATATAATTCCATTACCTGAAAAATCAATTATTACTGAAAAAAATGGAATCCTTTATTCATCGGTAGGAGGCAACATACAATGGTATCACAATGGTCAACCTATAGCTGGTGCGAACTCTGAGGATTTAATTCCCTCGAACACTGGAATTTACACTGTAAAATCCTTCAATTCCTGCGGTGAAATATTCTCCGATCCATATAATTATGCGCCTCTGGGTGTGGATTTAGCACAAAATGGCACATATTTGCACGTCTTTCCGAATCCTTATATAGGAAAAACCAATATCGAGGTGACCTTATCAAAGGAAACGGAATTAACCATTGAAGTTTACGATTTAAAAGGTAATTTGGTGAGTCTGGTTGATGAAGGTGTGTTTGATTCGGGTAAGCATCAGTTAAAATTTAGCGCGCAGGAATTGGGATATGCCGCCGGAACTTATGTATTAAAAGTGAGAACAAACGAAAAGGAATTGATCCACAATCTCATTGAATTAAAATAACCAAATCCATAATTTATATCGCTGTAGAATTAAAAATGGTATTGTATTAAGCTTTAAATTGAATTTATGTTGAGAAGACTACTCTTCTTCATTTTTGTATTTTTTTACAGCTTTGGTTCTTTCGCTCAAAGTTTTGAGTTGAGCGCTTCGCAAGCCTTAAATAGCTCCAAAGATTCTCTATTAATTTCAGTATTTGTAAGATCTACAACAGTTCCACAGGAATTGGGATCTTCAAGTATTGCAATAAGTACTGATTCTGCCATATTGGATATAACAAGTATTGCTCTTGATTCAATTAATACAGCTTTCAATACTGCGCCTTCCTATGATCCCATGGAAGTTGGAGTTGGTACGGATTCTACTTTTATTGTCTTAAGCGTAAGGCCCGATTTATTTCCGCCCGTGGCACCGGGAAATAATGTTTTAACTACTCCCACATTTGTTGCACGGTTAAGACTTTTGATAAAAGACAAATGCGTAAACAGCGATATTGGTTGGAATGGTTTTCCGGCAGGATCGGTAGTGGGTACTTATGGTGGTGCTTTTGATACAGATCCAGATACCATTGCTTTATTCTCTCAAGCATTTCTATTAAGAGATTCGATTGGAGGGACGGTAAACGTTGTTCCGGCTTCAGATACCTTGTGTCAGGGTACCGATGTTCTAATTGAACTGGATATTGACGGAGAAAACGGTTTTGTGGTGGATTTCACAAATGGCACAGATAATTATACAGTGTCAAACGATGGGCTTGACACTTCATTATATGCTATAAATGCCACTCTGACAGGAGTGCAAACATTTACAATAACACAAATTACAGACACGAATGGTTGTGTTGAAACAACTCCCGGAAACTTTACAGATGATGATGTATTTTTAGATGAGAATGTAACGGCAGCCAATGCGGGAGTGGATGATTCCATTTGTGGATTTCCCAGACAAGTCACTTTAAATGGAAATGTTCCCCTGGTAGGGGTAGGAACCTGGACACAAATTGCAAGCCCCTTAGGTGGACTGACCTCTTTTAGTCCTGATGCAAATCAAGCCAATGCTACAGCTTCTGCAGATTCAGTTGAGCAATACACTTATCAGTGGCGAATTGCATCAGCTCTGGAAGGTACAATTACAAGTGGTGCTGCTTGTCCGGCAGATTCTGACGACGTAGATATTTATTTTTACAGGGAACCAACATTACCTCTTGTAGTCACTCCAATAGATACCTGTTTAACAGGAGCCCCTCCATTTGCCATACAATTAACTGGAAATGTAGCTGACTCGGGTTCTGGTGTATGGACAATTTCCACTGGTCCATTTGGTACATTTGACGATGATACCATTAATAATACCAATTTCAATGCCTCCGCTTATGGATCTTATGTATTGGATTGGACCATTTCGAATGGAAATTGCCCATCAAATACCGCGCAACTACAAGTATTAATTGAAGAACAGCCTTCTGCTGCAGTAATTAATACAGCTGATTTTTCCACTTGTGATCCTTCATTTCCTATCTCTGCTCAAAATCCTGCTGTTGGTACAGGATTATGGATAACCAATCCCGGAGGAACCGCTACATATGATGTCGCAACTAATAATAATACCAATGCTAATTTCCCAACTTATTTTGCCGATTCAACATTCCTCCTGATTTGGCGAGTAGATAATACTTCTATACCTGGTGTCTGCCCCACGGAGTTTGATACTTTATTGGCTACAAGATTCAATCAGCCAAATACTTCGCGTACAATTATTGGTAATGCTACACCGAACTGTTCATCTACTGAAAATTATGTTTTAGATGCAACAACTTCAGGATCAGTATATTCCTGGGTATTGCCCGACAGTACATCAATAACAGCAGTTAATGTAGCAGACTCTTCGGATATAGATATCACATTTGGTGATCCTGCTTTTCCCGGCAATTTTGTCATCTCTGAAATTACAGATAGCGGATGTGTTGGTGCTATTGATACATTTTCTTTTACACCACAGTCATGTACTTTCACTGCCAATTTTTATATTAATAATGAAGTTAGTCCTGATACGGCAGTTTGTACAGGAGATTTGGTTACGTTTGTTAGTAATTCTGCAGGCGTTCTCGACGGAGTCACCAGATACGATTGGGATACAGCATTTGCTGCACCACCTTTTGCTCCACCATTTGAATCTACTGGAATTGATGATACCGTGTTTCAGGTAACATTTAACACGCCAGGGATTCGCGTTATTCAATTAATTGCTGAATTTCCGGCAGTTCCGGATACCATTGTCAGACAATTGCAAGTTGTTGACCCACCTACCGCTGATTTTTTACACATCGTCTCCGGACCTATTTGTCCGGGTGATAGTGTGGCTTATCAAATCGATATTAATGGAGGTCTTCCTCCATTCGATATAACGCTGGATACAGGAGCTGGAAATATTGTATTGAATAATTTTAATCCGGGAGATACTGTTTGGATTCAATTATTTGACAGCAAAACCATTGATTTAATTGGACTTTCGGACGGACTTGGCTGCGGAGCCGGTGCAATAGGAGGAGATGGCCCGGATGCTGTGACTGTAAACCCTATTCCGGACGCTACATTGTCCTTGGTATCGGGTGCACCTTTCTGTACCAATGATAGTGTAGAAATGCAAATTAATTTTACAGCGGGTTCAGGTCCATTTGATTTTCAGATTTTTCAAAATGGATCTCCTGACACTACAATAACAGGTGCTTCAGGACCTTCATTTAATTTTTTCGTTGAAAATGATATTATCGGAGCGAATTCATTTGCAATAGATTCTATAATTGA
Organism: Cytophagales bacterium; assembly: GCA_965267555.1. GTDB lineage: Bacteria > Bacteroidota > Bacteroidia > Cytophagales > CCMP332 > CCMP332. The sequence continues at coordinate 1,022,379 of OZ254083.1, forward strand.
TGCTAATTCATGTATCAATCTCGGACCTTTTTTACCACTGGTTAACTTTAATGCAGATCCGGGAATAGATACAATTACTGCAGGAGGAGGTGACATTATTTGCGATGGAGAAACAGACAGCATCACCTTTACAGTAAGCGGGGGCACTGCCAACTATACCTATTATTACGAATTAATTAATAGTGTAAGTAATTCACCATTTACATTTGGCTATGCGCCTTCCTCAGATTCAACAATTACCCTGGATTCTGTTGTCGATGCGGCAGGTTGTTCTTACGTTTTACCATCAAGCACTACCACCACCGTAAACCCATTGCCGACAGCTACCATTTCAGGACAAGCCTGGATTTGTGAAGGCGATGTCACGCCAATAACCTTTTCCGGAAGCCTTGCCAGCGATACGATTTACTACAGTGCTAATGGTGTGGCTCAGGGTACTCAAATTGGCCCAGGAGCAGTTCCTGTTAGTCCTGTTGTTACAACAAATTATACCATAGACTCTGTAATAGATGCCAACGGATGTCAGGTCATAGACCCGGATGCAAATATTATCGGAAATCCGGTTCAGGTTTTTGTCAACCCGGCAATCACCAGTGCCACAATTTCAAATGGAAGTGTTATTTGTGAAGGTCAAACAGACTCTATTGTTGTTGATATCGTTGGTGGTACAGGCCAGTATTCTTTATCCCTTGATACGGTTACAGGAGGACCATGGACTTTAAATAATTATAATTCAGGTGATTCTATACCAATAATTACAGGAGCAACATTGACGACGACATTATTATCTGTAACTGATGATAGTACCTGTACTTATGCCATCCCAACTAATACCACCACAACGGTCAATCCCTTGGCAACGGCATCGATAAGCGTAGCAGCAGGAGCAGATACCATTTGCTCGGATGGAAGCTCAGCAGCAGATATAGAAATAACCCTAAGTGGAACCGGTGGGCCTTATGATGTAACAGTTAGCGATGGCAGTACGGATACTACCTTTAGCGGATTGATTGACGGCATCAATTCTGTGCAATTAAGTCCATCCAGTGGTAGTGCCTTTGATAGTGTAAAATATGTGATTGTTGATGTTTTCGACAATAACTCTAATTGCCTTGTAGACTCTTCATCTTCAAATGTTACAGATACAGCCACATTCTATTTGATTCTACCTTATTCAGGTGTAATAACACCCAGTCGCACCACTAATGATATGTGCTTTGGTGATAATGTAACTCTGAATGCCAGCAACACAACAGGATATACCAGTTTGCAATGGCTTTACGGTGGCAACCCAATCGCCGGTGAAACAACATCTTCAATCACCGTAGATTATACCGGTGTATTTACTTTGGAAGCCGGTATTTCTGCCTGTGTTGCTACTTCGGATACGGTGGCCGTACAAGTGGCTCCACCTATTGATTCTGTACTTTCGATCATTGTCGGCGACAGCGTGTTTTGTGAAAATGATTCTGTATTGATATCAGTGCCTAGTCTTAAAGGCAATGCACTTGGAGCGAGAACCAGTACAGCATTTGTACAAACAACTTTTGATGGCATTGGTGGAAATGCACCTAGAACACTTGAGGCCTGGATTTTAACCGATACCGCGGGAGGAATAATGGGTTACGGAAATGATGGAAATGGCGAGGCTTTTGTTGTACGATTAAACGAAAATGGAGGACAAGGTAATTTTGGAGCCTTAAAAGTTCAGGTTAAAAACGGATATATCACTGGAACAACAGACCTGACTGATTCAGTACCTCATCATATCGCCGTTGTATTCGATGGAGATAGTCTAAACGATATTCGATTGTATGTAGATGGTCTTCTTGAAGCACCAAGTTCAGGAATTAATGAAGTTGTCAATACCAATATTGTAGCGGGAACAGCAATCGATTTTAGAATTGGAACTCCAAACCTCGGCCCTTTCATTGGATTGGCGCAATTTGGTGGAAGAGTAGACGAAGTTCGATTCTGGGATGTTGCTTTGGACCAGCCTTGTATAAATAATAATAAAGACATACCACTTTTCGGTAGCGAACCGGGGCTCGTTGGTCTTTGGAATTTTGAGGATACCACTGGAGGAAATGTAAAGGATTTGGCAGGATCAAATCCGGGAACATTGCAACCGGGTGCTACTATTTTAACAGAAAGAGGATTTTACAATCCAACGGTTTCTTATGAGTGGTTTGAGGCAACGGGGCCCACAAGCGTAATAGGACCGGGACCAGATTTCTTTCTCTGGGTTACTTCAAGTGGCGATTATTATGTCGATATTGATCTTAATGGTAATTGTTTCAAAACAAGCGATACCTTATCATTGCGAGAATCCATTCAAAATCCTTCAATTGCCGCCGGTGGGCCAACAAATCTATGTTTTGGCGATAATGTCCTCTTGACGGCTACGGGACAAACAGCTTTAGAAGATTCCACCGTTTGGCATTTTGCATCCAATCCTATTGCCGGTGCAACGACCAATACCTTTACAGCTGATGCCTCAGGTGGTTATTCCATAGTATTCTACGACAATGGCTGCGCCGATACCAGTAATGTAATTATCGTCGATGTGGCTGCCGAAATCGATACTTCTTTAACCATTACAGGGGATACCGTTCTTTGCGATGGCGATTCGACCATTTTATCCGTGCCATTAAATGGTGGAAATAATTTAAATGGATTTGCAAAACCCGATGTGATTCGAAATGTGGCTAACCCTGCTGATGTTTCTTTTATTCACCAAACGGGTAAATTCACATTGCAATACTGGCAAAAACTTTCGAACCCAAGTCAGAATAATAAAATCAATGCGGCTTTAGGAAATGCATTTAATGGTGATGCGGGATTCTTTGCAGGATATCAAAGAGGAAGTGTTGGAGGCTTAAATGTGGGCGCCGCACCTCAAATAAAAATGCACCTAGATCCTGACGGTTTAAACGATTTCGTTTATTACACTACAGAACCCGGAGGAATTATAAGCAATACCGATACCAATTGGCATCAATTGACATTAGTGGTGGATAGCAATGATTTCACCTTTTATATTGATGGTACGGAAATAACAAATACCGCTGTATTTAACCCAATTACTTTTGCTGGCGCTGTAATTGCACCGAATGAACTTACCATAGGAGATGCGAGCTCCTATTCTGGTGGATTTGGAGACCTGACCAACCGTGGTGCTGTTGACGAAGTTCGCATTTGGAATATTCCTCTGGACTCGGCAACCATTGCCAATAATTGGAATAGACCTTTGAATGGCAATGAACCGGGATTGGTAGCTTTATTCGATCTGGATGAAGATACATCCTTAAATGCCGGAGATAATGTTAACGATTTAAGTGTTAATGCTTATACAGGAACCTTGAATGGAGGAGCCATAATCAGTAATTCGACAAATTCAATGCCTTCTGATTCTCTGGTTTATCAGTGGTTTAGAGATGGCACACCTATAGCAGGAGCTACATCTAATCAACTGATTGTAGATACCACAGGCGATTATCATGTTGAAATTTCCACTGCAGATTTGCTCTGTACAGAAAGTTCAAGAACCGTTGACATCGACTTGTTCTCTGTTGATCCTCAGGTAAATGTGCTGACGACAAACCCTGCTTGTTTTGGCGATACCGTTCAATTACAGGCTGTCAATAATAATGGTGCCATCGATTCTGTAAGATGGTTTTATGGAAATTATCTTATCGACAGCATCAGTAATCCTTATGGTGCGACACTTTCCGGGAATTATACCGCTGTAGTATACAATAATGTTTGTTTTGATACAAGTTCCATCCAGACAGTAGATATCAAAAAAGCCATTGATACCAGTTTGTATATCAGTGGTGATTCCGTGCTTTGTGTGGATGATACATTGATATTAGCAGCGCCAAAATTTGGAAGTGCTTCAATGCATATTTCCTCCGGAGGAAATAGTATTGACGGAATTGGTGTACCTGGTGATTTTGATTTTGTCCACCAAACGGGAACATTTACTACGGAATTTTGGGTAAAACTGGATAATAATGGCAACAGAGTACATTCAATCGTTGGAAATGCCAATGTTTCAGCAGAAATAGGATTTAATCTTGCACTTATCGTAGGCGTTGGAGGTCAAGGCACCTTGAGATTAAGATGGGCCAGAGGTGGATCATTTACCCAATATTTTTCTTCTCCGGTAACAAATGCGGGAAATTTTGATCAATGGAATCATGTGGCTGTTAGCGTTGAAAATGGAAATGCAACCTTTTATTTTAATGGAGCTCCTGCCGGTGGAGGAACAGGTTTTACACCAGTCGCAGGAGTTTCTTCTAACTCTTTATCCATTGCCGGTCCTGGTAATAATTTGATTGGAAAAATTGACGAGCTGAGAATATGGAGATCTGCACTCACTCAAGCACAAATTAATCAGAATAGATTAAGACCATTGAATTTTAATCCGGATGTACTTACAGCATTTAGTTTTGATATTGACAGTACGCTTGGAAACGGAGATACATTTAACGATAATTCCGGAACTTATACAGCAACATTAAATGGGACAGATGTGGGTTCCGATTTTGATAACCCATTCCAGCCCAGTGCTGAATTAAGCTACCAATGGTATCAGGATGGTTCAATAATTGCTGGGGCAATTGGAGATTCTTTGGTGATAAATTCCAATGATTTCACTGACTCAGCAGAATACTTTGTGGAAATCGATAATTCTTTGGGCTGTGGTCCTCTGGCAAGTAGAATCATAAAAGTAAAAGAAAATCTTATTTCGGATACATTATTTGCCTCGCCAACAGACTTCTGTTTTGGAACAGATTCGGCCAGAATATGGGTTCAGCTGGATGTATATGATTCGGTAGAAATCTACAATCTGCAAAGTTTAACACCATTGGCATCTTTGACGAACACAACGGATACCTTTTATGCCAGTAATACAGATACAGTTTATGGTGTAGTATATAATTCTATCGATGGAAAATTATGTTCACAAAATACAGATACCATAATAATAACGGCATTTGTAAACCCAATACTGGATATCACAAGAGATACCATCATTATCTGTTACGACTCTGCCGCGGTATTATTCAGTCCGGACGCATTGGATACAATAATAGAAGGATCGGGAACAGTTAATACCTATGCCTGGTCGCCGAATTATAATTTATCTGATTCAACCCTTTTAAATGCAGTTTATACCGCCAATCCCGATACGGTATTGCCATTTATTTTGACCATCACCGATGATAATGGCTGTATTGACAGTGATACGGTTGTGGCAGAAACAAATCCGCAAATTGTGGTAACACTTCAAGCGGATACAACGATTTGTTTTGATACACAATTGGATCTGGGCAATGGAAGTTCGATCAACGGTGGAAAAGCACCGGGCACTTTTACGTACCTCTGGGATAATGACACCTTATTCTTGAATCAGGCCGATACAAGTAATCTCAATGCGGTGATAAATGGAGATAGCGCAGGAGTAAACAATTATGGTTTATTGGTCACCGATGTACAAACAGGATGTATTGGTTTGGATACCGTACAGGTTACGGTCAATGATAGCATTGATTTTACTGCGCTTAATTTAATAGATACGATTTGCTTTAATACCCCGAGTATCGTTATAGGTGGTGCCCCAACAGCACAGGGAGGTTCCGGAGTCATCTCAACTTATGCCTGGACACCGGCTACCAATTTGGATGATTCCACCTTAGCCAATCCGACATTTATTAATCCGTCAATTGCCGGAACATATACTTACAATGTAATTGCAATCGACAATATAAATTGTAGAGATACCAGTAACAATGTTACGGTGGAAGTGGCACCTGAGATAATCGTGGATGCCGGTAGCGATACCGTGGCCTGTTTTGGTGATAGCACCATTACCATTGGTGGCAGCCCAAGCGCTTCAGGAGGTTTTGGAGCATTTACTTATGAATGGACAACATTAGGAGGTACCCCTTCAGCGAGCACCATTTTAGACGATATAAATCTTCCAAATCCAACTATACAATACGGTGCCATACTTCCTGACTCATTGTTCTTGATAGTAACCGTTTCGGATTCATCGAGTACTGGCCCAAGCAAAACACTATGTAATAATTCAGATACCATAAGAATAATTTTCAGTCCTGAAATATTTGCTGATACCGGGTCAGTCAATTTTGTATGTTTTGATGATACCATAAGTTTAGATGGATCAGCTTCCGGTGGTACAAATTCTGGATACATTTATGCCTGGGGTGGACAAAATCAATTACTAGCTGATACCACCGATAACACTTCTCTTTTTGATGCAACAATTGCCAATAGTGGTGTTTCGGGTTTTTACAATTTAGACTTATTTGCTTTTGATGCCAGCTACCCACAATGCTTTGATTCAGAATCCTTTGTATTTGAAGTGAATGATACCTTGTTTGCCGACGCTGGAAACGATACGCTAATTTGTTATGGCCAGCAAGTACAATTGGGTGGAATTATTAAGGGAACTGATACGACAGGTTCGGGGGGTACCGGTACATTAAATTACACTTGGTCAGGTTTGACAGCTTTCTTGAGTTCAACTACCGATAATAACCCTATTTTTAATCAAGGTGGAATTACAGCCGATTCCATTTATACCTACATTGTTGATATTGTAGATGCCAGAGGATGTCAAAATAGAGATACAATCAATATTCAGGTAAACGATGAAATTTTCGTTTTTGCAGGGACAAATGATTCAATTTGTGTGAATGATAGTGTAATTCTTGTTGGTGGTACTGCGGCGACAGGAGGAAATGGTGGATTTACTTTTAATTGGACCTCTTCGATAGGGAATACACTTACCTTATCTACAGATGAAAATCCATTATATACGGCTGACTTAATAGGCAATGATACACTAAAAGTAATTGCTACAGACTCTAGAGGATGTTTTGATAGTGCTGAGGTGTATTACGAAATTAATCCGCTACCAAGTATTGCATTTAATACTGCAAATAATTTTTATATATGCCGTGGAGAAGACACCACATTAATTGCAATTGGAACCCCAAATAATCAAGCTGGTAATCCTTTAAGTTACCTTTGGAATAATGGAGTTGCATCTGCCACTAATATTGTTTCACCAAATATTGATACTATTTATGTAGTAGATGTTACAAATACTGTAACAGGTTGTTTGAATAGAGATACGGTAACTATTGATGTAGAGCCATTACCAAATAATCAAATTACACCAGACAACGGAATCACAACTCCTGATACCGTGACTGTATGTTCAAATATTAATTTTGTAACCTTAAGAACGGTGAATGATTCAAGTTCATTCGTATCTAATATCTGGACTGTTTTAGACCCTCCAGGATCGAACATTTCTAATCCTAATAATCAGGCTATTACTATTGCGACTTCTACAATACCTCCAACGGGTAACTTTATTGAAAATTTCTATACTGATAATAATGGATGTACCAATCGTGATACAGTATTTTTAACTACGAATAGTTTACCAAACGTCAGCTTTACGTCCACAGATACAATAATATGTTTTGGTGACACTGTAACATTTACTGCAAGTGGTGGTCCTCCTACAGCATTGTCATATTCTTTTAATAGGATTGCACCTAGTTTTGCAAATATTTTAACGAGTTCTGATACCACGGTAACCTTTGTACCTGGTGTTGCAGCTCCTGCAATACTTATTAACCAGCCTACAATTTTAGATTATGTTGTTCAAATAACAGAAATATCCTGTACCAGTGAAATTCCTTTGAGTTTAACGGTCAATCCTCGTCCTGCCCTTGATTCTATTACGAACCCTGTAACGGATAGTGTTTGTTTTGGCCAAAGCATTGAGTTATCTGTACTGAACACTAACCCAAATCCTGTACCATTGGATTCTTTCATTTGGAGTCATTCAATTATTGATACAAGCACAGTAAGTATTAACATATTCTCTGATTCGATGCTAAGCGTCACTGTTTATGACACTAATGGCTGCTCTTCAAGTACAAGTTTTGATTTGAAAGTTAAACCACTTCCTGACGTAAGCTTAGATGCAGTAGGTCCTATTAGTATTTGTTTTGGTCAAGACACGCTACTAAGTCTGGTGAATCCTTCCTCCCAGTATACATACACCTGGAGAGATTCAAGCAATCTGACTGTTCCACCTCCGGGTCCGGTTAATGGATCATCTTATACAGCAGGAACAAGCGGAGATTTCTTTGTTGAAATTGTCACAACAGGCAGCTCAAGTATTTCACAATGTAGGGACACCTCAAATGCTATATCAGTTACTGTAAATCCATTACCGGCTATTGCATTGGATACGCTACCGATATCTTCTGAGTTCTGCTTTGGCGATTCGGTAAGGCTTCGGGAAACCAATTCCTATCCGGTCGCTTTCTACACTTGGACGGAAGCCAGTTTGGGTACAGTTGCTACAGGAACTAACTTTATTTATGTTTCTGATTCAGGACAATTTAAAGTCATTGTAACAGACGCAAACGGTTGTATTGATAGTTCTGCTGTTCAGGAATTTTTTGAATTGCCACTGAGTACAGATTCGATTCTGGGTGATGATACGGTATGCGCTTTGAGTACCACGACCTATACAAGCAATACAGGTAATAATGGAACCTGGGTATTGGATCAAAGTTTTGGAGTCATTCAGGGTGGAGTTTTGGTTGGTCCAAATTATGTTTTGAATAATGCCAATACCGCAAGCATTGATTGGGCTACGGCAAATAATGCACAGCTTTTCTTTACACCAGATGCCACTTTGGTGGATTGCCCAACAGAAGACACATTTGATGTAGTTATAGTTGCCAACCCGGTAGCCGGTATTGTAGGGCCAAATTCTGGTTGTGTGGGAGACAATCTTAGTTTCTCTCCATCAAATGCAGGCGATACGTATTCATGGACCATTGCTACGTCTTTTGGTAATATCACTAACCTGGTAGATTCAATTATTCTGGCTTTGGATACACAGGTGCCAATAGGTCTCGGTCAGGATACAGCGAGTCTTCAAATGATCCAAACTGCTGCAACGGGTTGTACGGATACAGCTACATTACTTATTACAAAATATGATACGGTGAATGCAGATTTCCTTGCTCCCGGTCAGGATACAGGTGTATGCCAATTTGATATTGATACATTTACAGTCCAAAATATTAAACCCGGGGTTAATTATACCTTTAATATTACTTCTGGAGCAGCATTGTTAAATAACATTACCAATGGGCAGATAAGTATAGCCTGGAATTTTGTTGGAGCTGCGACAGTGAGATGTATTGCCGTAAATGGGGATTGCTCAGACACCGTTTTCCATTCCTTTAGCATTCAAACAACACCGGTTGATAGCTTTGATTATTACATCGATAATGTATTACAAACAAGCCCGATCACCAGTGTTTGTGAAAGTACGGATAGCGTAACCTATCGATTGCGAACTCCAAACTTTACAAATGACTTCACATGGGTACTACAAAGTCCAGGAGGAGCTGCTACAGCTTTGGGTCCTTTGGATACCACATTTTTATCAATTGCAATTAATTCTGCCGGTTCGTATATCCTTACCATGACAGAAGAAACAGGCAATGGATGCTCTATTACACTTCAGGAAACTGTTGTAATCGATCCTGTTCCGACCTTTAATGTACAGATATTCGATACGGTTATTTGTGAAACAGATTCTATTCAGATATATTCCGTGACGGGTAATTTTGATTTCAACACCTTGGGATGGCAGGTATCTAATAGCTCCAACATGTCTGTGAGCAATGACCCGGGAAATAGTCAGATTATAGTTGACTGGGGTCCTCCTGGTATCAATAAATGGATTGTTCCAAATTACAGTCAGGGATTATGTACTGTTGATGGTGATACGATTTACGTGGATGTTGAGGAATTACCTCATCCCTATATTACACCTAACGATTCCACATTCATAAATGGTTTGGACACTACATTTTGTGAAAATCTCAGAACATTCTTTTTTGCAAACCCTGCAGATACTGGTGCAACATATCAGTGGTATAATAATGGGGTAGCCATAAGTAATTCTGATACTTCAAGAATAAGAATTACGGAATCAGGTACTTACAGCTTTAGTATTATCACATCGGGAAGCGGTTGTGTGGACTCAACAGATATTGGGGTTACAGCCAATGTTCTTCCAATTCCCGATGCTGAAATTAGCGGTGACAACTTATGGTGCGGTTCAGGAGACAGTATAGAATTGAGTTCGGTAAATACAGCATCAAGCTATCAATGGTTTATAGACTCAGCCTTTAACGCGCTGCCAAACAGCAATTTTAGAGATTATACGGTTGGTACATTTGGAACTTATTTTGTCGTCCTTACAAATGCCGGAGGAAATGGTTGTACAGATACCTCATCAGCCTTCGTAATTTCTCCTTTGGCACCGGCGGTTTCATTATTCCAGTTTGATTCTATAAACAGTTTCTGTAATAATGAAATTGTACCTCTGAATGGTAATAATGCCGGTCGATTGCTGGACTTCGAGTGGATTACCAACGGACAGGGTCAAATTGTGGATCCATTTACTGACACGACCACTTATATTCCGAGTGATCTGGATTCGGGTGCGATATCTTTTGAGTTCATCGTTACCAATTTCTGTAATGAGGACATTTCCATCGATACGGCTGACCTCAGAGTATCCCCTGATGCGAGTTATACGCCTTCATCTCTAGTTGTAGAATTAAACGAAACAGTCATCTTCAATGTGGACAATGAGGATGCTACCTTGTATTCATGGGTATTCCAACCGGGTGCTACAGGATCAGGTCCGACAGGACTGCATACCTACACCCAATCCGGTGACTTCTTATCATTCTTAATAGCTGTTAATGAATATAATTGTGAAGATTCCTTTGCAGTGCCTATACATGTTACCAGAAACCAATTGATTTATGTACCAAATGTTTTCTCACCGAATGCCACAAATCCTGATAATCAGGTGATGAGAGTCTATGGAACAAATATTTCTGCAACACAATTTGAAATAACAATTTTCAACAGATGGGGAATTGAAGTGTTCAAAAGCACGGATTTAACTGAAATGAAGATCAATGGATGGAATGGTTCTCAAAACGGAAATGGTCCGGAGCTTCCATCTGGAGTATATACTTACTATATTAAAGGTCAGTTTTTTGATGGAGAAGCATTCCAGCAGGTTGGAACAGTTAATTTGATTAAATAGTATATGAGAAAATTATTACTGCTGATATTTACTTTTTGTGTCCTTAATCTAGTGTCAAAAGCACAGGATGCCACCTTTTCGCAGTATTATGCTTCATCGGTATTCTTAAATCCCGCCTTGGTTGGAAATTATGAAAGCCTGACTTTTAATTCCTCTTTCCGTTCGCAATGGCAAAGTATCGTAGAGCCCTATACTACCAGCCAGATTTCTCTTATCGCACCACTCAAAGGGGGGCGTTATCACAAGACAAAAATTGGAGGAATTGGGGCAACAGTATTTAATGATGTCGCCGGTAATGGCAATTTCAAAACCACCGGAATTATGGGCTCTTTTGCCTATAACAAGTCCCTTGATAGAAAAAATCTAAAAGTGCTATCCTTTGGTGGGCAGGTAGGATTGATCCAAAAACAAGTGGATTTCTCAAATCTGGAATGGGGCAGCCAATACAATCCTTTTGTAGGTTTTGACGGCACGGTCAATCCAAATGAAGTGGGTTTTGACAATCAGATTATGTATCCGAATGTAAACCTCGGCTTTATGTTTTATTACAATCCAACACAAACTTATTTATTCACAGGTATGAGTTCCTATTCAGGAGTAGTTGTTAGTAATGTGATACAACCCAATGAATCTTTTATAAAAGACACTAAATCTGCTCTTCCGCTATTAATTAAATATCACGGTGGGTTTGAAGTTCATATGAGTTCCAAGGTTGACATCTCACCCAATATTCTTATTCAGTACCAGGACAGAAATTACCAAATAAACGGAGGTCTCTACTTGACTTATCGATTATTTAATACACCATTAGGGGTATTAGCGAAAACTGACCTTGTCTTCGGGGGTTGGTATCGCTATGGCGATGCTGCCATTTTGAGTATCGGACTCGATAACCGCTATTATACCATAGGTTTTAGCTACGATTATAATACTTCTCAACTCAGTACCCTTGCTACCGGAACCGGTGCATATGAGATTACTTTAACACTCAGAAAAGTAAAAGAAGCAAGAAGAAGAAGATTCTCTACGCCAAAAATTTAAAAATTAATTAATTTCGGGTTATGAAACAGATCCGAATATCATTAATTGCTTCTCTTGTTCTTTCAATTTTATTCTCAGCTAAGCTTTTAGCCCAAAATCTCGAAATCGACAAAAAATACATGTCGAACAATGTAAAATTTGCAGAGAAATACCTGGAAAGAGGCGAGCCCTATGAAGCCTTGAAATATTACGCCAAGGAATCTGAAGAAAACCCTGACAACCACTATGCCAATTACCAATTGGGAAATTTGTATTACGAATTGTTTGATTACAAGCAATCTCAAAGATTTTACAGCTATGTTGTGCTTCGCGGTGGATACAGGGATTTCCCATTGTCAAAATACTGGTATGGGGTCACTTTGAAGATGAACGGCGAATACGTAAAGGCAAAAGAGGTACTGACGGAATTTATCAATGAATTTTCTCCAGGAAACCCAAAGGAATCAATCATTCTGGATAAGGCCAAACTTGAATTTGAAGGTGCAAGGATCGCCATGAAGGAAATGAAAAAGAAGGAAAGAAATTATGAATTTGAGATTTTAAATCGTCCGGCAAATAGCGGTGCAGATGAATATGCACCAACCATTATTAACGATTCTTCATTTATAATGACCACTGATCGCAAAGGTGTGATGCAGGATATAAAAGACAAGGAGAATGGAATTTTTTATTCTGATAATTATCGGGTGCGTTTTGATGGTAAAAATAATCGTTGGGTGGCCAGTAAGAGAATGAAATTGTTAAGCAAAATCAACACTTACAAAAGCGATGGCCCAGGAAGTTTTACAGCCGATGGCAATAAATACTACTATACCAGTTGTGCCAATGTTGAAGAGGGTTGTGAAATTTTTGTCTCTACCAAAAGCAGAAGCGGATGGTCTGAAGGTGTAAAACTCAATGAAAACATCAATCAACCCAAATCGGAAAACAAACAACCATTTGTAACTCCAAAAGGGGATACGCTCTTTTTTGTATCTGAAAGATCGGATGGTGTTGGTATGCAGGATATTTGGTATAGCATAAGACAAGGCAAAGGCGAAAACTGGGGAAAAGCCATCAATCTGGGGCCAAATGTAAATACCCCTTTTATCGATATGTCTCCATCTTATTATCCCGGTGAAAACACGCTGTTTTTTGCATCGGATGGAAGAAGTGGTTTTGGCGGAATGGACATGTATATGGCGAAAGGCGAAAACTTTGAATTTGTAAAAGATCTGGGTATGCCCTTTAATTCCAGTAGAAATGATTTTTACATGGTATTGGGAGAACAAAGAGGTTTTTTTGCTTCGGATAGAATTGAAGGCGGAATGGGAAAAACGGATGTTTACACTTTTATATACCCATCAAAAAAAGAATTTATAAGACTTGTCGCTTCTGAGTATGTGAATGACTTTAGAGAGTATACGGCGCTTACCAAACTTAACTATGGAGAAGGTGCAAGCAATGTAGCAGTAAATGTGGATGTAAAGCTGGTTGACGAAAAAGGAAATGTTCTTAAAACTACACGTTCTGATTCCCGTGGTTTTGCGCGATTTGAAAACATCCCTACAGATAAAAATTACAGGATTGTTATTGATACGGAAGATCCAAAGCTAAAAGTAGATATGCAGTACTTTGTTGATGATATCGAAGTCGTTGATAATTTGAGCCTGGTTTATAAGAAAGATATGCCTGTGGCAAAACTTGAAATGGAAAGAAAAGGCTCTGAATTTTCGTATTCTGATTTCAAAGGATTCGCATTATTAGGAAAAATGACGGTAGAAAATGAGGAAGATCCTGCGATTGGAATACCGCTTGTTTTGTTGAACGATGAAGGTCAGGTTGTGAAGAAAATCCGAACCAACACCAGGGGATTGATGCGATTTGAGAATTTGGCATCGGATAAAAACTATCGAGTTGAAATCGATACCGAAGACCCCAATTACGATCCTTCTATGAAAGTAATGTTTGATGACCTGCAGCTGAAACGATACGATGAAGTGGCTGAAAATGTCAAATTTGAGAACATCTATTTTGGCTTTGGCAGTAAGGAAATTGATCCTGAATCAGCCAAGGTTCTTGATAAGCTGGCGGCATACTATAAGCAACACCCAAATATACAAGTGGACATTAGTGCATATACCGATACTGTTGGGAATGAGGAGTTTAATAAAAAATTATCCGAAGAGAGAGCGAATTCTGTGTTGAATTATCTCAGAGATAAAAATATAGACGAGGCCTCATTGGTATTATTCCCAATGGGTGAGGATAAAGCGGGTGCTACCCAACCTACCGGTGCTGCTGATTCGGATGACAAAGGAAATAGATATAGCAGAAGAGTTGAATTTTTTATAGTGCAATCTCCGGAGGATAAAACTGCCAAACTCTGACCTGATTTCGAGCTATTTTAAATTTAATATCTACTATTTTTAATATTTTACGATATTTGGGATATTACTTTTTGAATAGAATGAGAAAACAGGTATTTGCAGTAATTGCTTTTTTCCTTTGTTCCTTTATATTAATTAACCTGTCTCAAGCTCAGGATAAGAAAAAACCATCTCAAAATGTCAAAATTGCTGACTCATATTTTGAGAATCAGGAATATTATCTTGCTGCCGACTATTACGGTAAAGAATTAGAGGAAAACCCAAATAACATTTATGCCAATTATCAGTTGGCGGAATGCTATCGCTATTATTTTGACTATGAAAACGCTGAAAAGCAATATTCAAAAACACTGACCATGGGTGCTGATGAGGTTCCCCTTGTCGGTTTTTGGTATGCCATGATGCTGAAAAGCAATGGTAAATATGAATTGGCTAAGCTTCAGTTTGATTCTTTTTTATCCAATTTTAAACCGGCAAGTCCCGAAGACAGGATGATCAAGGAAGATGCCGAATTGGAACGCGATGGTTGTATTCTGGCTCTTAAAGAACTCAAAAAACCAATCCGTAATTACGAATTTGTCAACCTTCCGAGCCCAGTCAATACGGCGAATTCTGAATATGCACCCAACTTCTATGAAGGCGATACCTCTATTGTTTTCGCTTCAGCCAGACAAGGAACAAAAGGGAAGGATAAAGATACGCGTCTCGGTGAAGAATTCAGCGATTTGTTCCGTTTTAAACTGCAGGGTAGGGAGTGGTCAGAATACTCAGATTCTGACAATTTTAGTAATGTCAACACAGTTAGAAATGATGGTGCCGGTGTATTTACCAAGGATTTAAAGAAATTCTACTATACCTCATGTATTGAGAAAGATTACCCATGTGCTATTTATGTATCGACTCTCGAAGATGGCAAATGGACCGAAGGCGTAAGATTAAATGATAATATCAACCGAAGAGGCTATGAAACCAAACAACCCACGCTTACGGCAGGTGGTGATACTATGATTTTTGTTTCCGACCGGCCGGACGGAAGAGGTCAAAATGATCTCTGGTTTAGCAGAAAAAGAGGCGATGAGAATTGGCTTCCGGCCAGGAATATGGGTAACCTGAACACAAAATTTCAGGATATAGCCCCATTTTATGATGAGGATGATTCAACCTTGTTTTTTGCAAGTAATGGAAGACAGGGTTTTGGTGGACTTGATATTTACAAAGCACAAGGTGCCAAATTTGAAAGAGTCACGAATATGGGACTGCCTTTTAATACCAACAGAGATGAATTTTATCTCTCGGTTGGAAAGGAAAAAGGCTTGCTCTCTTCAAACAGGGAAGGTGGAAAAGGAAATGATGATATCTACTATTTCAACATAGAAAGTAAAGAATTACTTTTGGCAGAATTTACCAAAGACGAATTAACCAAAGAAGGTAATTTTTCACTTATCACGAATTTGTTTTATGAACCAGGGGGAGAACCTGCCGTTGATATTCCGGTACTTTTAACTGATGCCAATGGAAATACTCTTTTAAAAGCCATGTCGGATGAGCTGGGTTCAATGTCTTTTGATGACCTTTCTCCGGATCAGAGCTATAAATTGGTTTTGGAAAACAATGATGAAAATGTTTATGCCGATGTGATTTACAAAGGCCAGGGTGGTGAATTCAACATCAATGCGGAAAGAGATGGTGCCATTTTAGCCACGATCACCAAAGAGATTATCGAGCAGTTTAATTCAATGTCGATTTTATCAAAATTGAGTTATGCCAATTCTGGAGACCCTGCAGCTGATGTTTCAGTGGTATTGGTAGATGACAATGGCTTGATCCTTAAAAGGGGTAAAACAAATATGGAAGGTATCGCACGATTTCAGGAATTGGATTCTGATAAAGATTATCGAATTCTGATTGATGAGGAAGATCCGAGATTGACAGCGGACATCAAATTTCAAATCGATGATGTCAGGGTGAAGTGGATGAGTCAGGAAACTGATGAAAGGGTTGTTTTTGAGAATATCTATTTTGATTTTAATGATTTTTCCATCCGAAAGGAAGCAAAAAAGACGCTGGATGATTTAGCAGCATATTTAAATTCGACAGATAAGGTGCAGGTAGAAATATATGCCAATACCGATAATCTTGGTACGGATGAATACAATCAGGAACTGGCTAAGAAAAGAGGCTTATCTGTTATTACATATCTGGAAAACAAAGGTGTAGACAGGAGTTCTATTATAATAAATGCAGTAGGCGCCAATAAACCGATCGCTTCAAATGAAACGCCGATAGGAAGACAATTAAATCGAAGAGTTGAGTTTTATGTGGTTGGCGGCTCGGGTTATAATTCGCCGGTAATGACATACATCGTGGAACCAAAACAGAGCCTTGAGCAGGTGGCTAGTGAGTTTAATATGACCCCTGAAGAGTTAAAGAAATTAAACAATATAAGCAGCGAAACGGATATGAGGGCTTTCATTCCATTAAGAGTTAGAAAAACGGGTGATAATGGACTTATCGCACCGATTTCCATGGCCTCGGCTTCCAGTGATAAGTACAAAGGCATGGAAGAACCGGGACGTCATTCAGCTGCTGTAGTACGAACATCGGGTTCCTCAAAAACATCAGGCTCTTCAAAAGGATTACCCGATCTCCCTCCAGGACAATCCTATCATATCGTAAAACCCATGGAGACCTTGTTTAGAATTGCTTACAGTTATGGCATGACGGTCAAGGAGATTAAACAACTGAATAATATCAGTTCCGAAATTATTCAAATTGGTGATGCCCTTAAGGTGATGGACAAATCGGGTAATAAAATTGCGGCCGGCCCCGGAACTTATGTGGTTAAAGATGGAGATACTTTATACGATATTGCCGTAGCACACAATACAACGGTTAAAAAACTCATTGAAATGAACAATCTTGACAGTCCGGTTCTGTATCAGACCATGGTGCTGAGGGTTGAATAATCAGGAATCGAAAGGCAAATACAGGCTTAATTTGCCATTGGTATTTATATAATATTGTTTAGAATTGGATTGGAGTAATTCCAATCCATTTTTATTTAGGATTGAATCAAACTTGATATCGCTCAGCGACTGGCCATCCGTATCAAATATTAACCATTTATTTGCCTTTTTTAGGGCCAAAACGCCGGTATCCAGTATTTTATATTCCTGAAATCCTTTTGCTTGTATCCTGGAATTGTAATCAAGCCAAATTAATCCAATATCTGTATCTGCAATTACGGAATTCTCTAAAACAAGCCGCAATTCCTTAATTTTTGAATTCCTATCAATCAAAAGATTGCCATTTTCCTTAAAAATTTCCCAAATGGCATCGCTTTTCATAGCGAGATGTTTATCCGAGAGGATTTGGATTTTATCATAATCCGTATCCAGAATTTCCCGGCCTTTTACATCCATTAAGCCCCATTTCCCCTTTTTTCTTATGGCAAAAAAATTTGAGCTTTTCATAACATAAATAGAATCAACTTTATCTTCATAGATCAAGTCTCCATCTGCCTCATATAAATACAGCTTCTTATCGTCTTTCAGAATAAATAGTTTGCATTGCCTAAGGATAGGTTTAGAACTGTTGAGGATGACTTTATTTTTTTCATTCACCAATTTGAAAGCTCCTTTTTCAGCGATAAATAAATTATTTCTATACCCGGGCTGCCATTCCAATTTGTTGTATTCAATTGGGATAAGAGAATTTCTATCTTGATCAATCAAGCCAAATTTGCCACCTTTCTTTACAAGAAATTTATCATTTGAAATAAATTCAATGGAGGTGTACGTTGGAGCAATTAAAAACCGCGAATTTTCAAAATCGTAAAGAGCCCATTTGCCGTCTTTTTTTACACGGGAGAGATTGATTTCATCCTTAAAATTAATTTCTGAGAATTGCTCCGAATCATTTTCTTCAGACAATAAAAACCATTTCTCAGTATTTTTCCCAAATAGCTTTCCGCCGTGATAAAGCAAAGAATCCATTCCTGTCAAAAGCACTTTGCCCTGGCGATCAATCAATGACCATTTACCATTCTTTTTAACCAACGCTCCGGCTGAAAAAAAGTCTGAAACCATATCGTATACTGAATCATTGACAGGAAATAGATTTTCAGTGATAAAAAACCATTTGTTTGATTTCTTCAGGGCAAGCCTTCCGTATTGATAACTTCTAATACTATCGTATTCCAGGCTTAATACTTCTTTTCCCGAAGGGGTAATTAATCCCCATTTATCTTTTAAACGAACTTTTGCCAGTCCATTGCCTGCAGATAGAATCTCGTGATATGGGTTTTTAAGGATAGATTCTCCCTTTAAATTAACAATATCATACAAGCGATTTCGAAATCTTAATTTTATAAACTGAGAGCTCACCTTTTGGGCAGAGACGATCTCTTCCGGAATTTTAAATTGGCAGTTTTTATGATTGATGATTGCAAAATAGCTGTCATTGGAGACCAGACTCAGCGTATCCGAAAGCAGTTTAAGGCTTGTGAATTCTTTATCGCAAATTACTTGCCCATTGACTTCATTCAGAATTTTCCATTTATCATTACTTTTTACCCAGGCAAAGGAATGCCAGATACTTGCCCTTTTATAATCATCATAAGCATTTTTTGTAAGTTCGGTACCCGATGAATCCCATAGATGCCAGCCTTCAGCGTCTTTAGCCCAAATTCTCCCAAAACTAAAAAAACTCAATTCTTCAAATTTTGGAGGAACCACTTCCTTGCCCTCGCAATTGATCATACCATAAGAATTGCCAAACCTAACCCTGGCAAATCGATTTTCAAATGGCGAAACTTCAAAATATTTAGGCTTTATTTTCCAATTGTCAAAGAGGTCCACGAAGCCCATTTTTCCATTACTCATAAAGCGTCTTGGCAGAAGATCGTCCGGACAACTGGAGCTTTGTGCCCATGTTATTATGCAGAGGCAAATGCTAATTAGAAATGTTAAAAAAAGCTTTTTCATCCTTGATACTATTGCCTTTAAGCTAAGAATTTGTAATGAGATTTTTGAATTATGGCAAACCGGGTTTAACAATCAACACCTCGTATTTTTCAACAAACACCTGGCCTGCTGCCAGGCCCTTGCCCTTTCTTACATACTTTCTTTCCGTGAAAATGACAGGAAAAAGCGTATCGTTTTTACCCTTGGAATACCAGGCGGCTATGGAGGCTGCCTGTTCGAGTACCTCCTTAGGAATCTTTGTGTTTTTGTCTTTTTTAATGATCAAATGTGAACCGGACACATCCTTGGCATGCATCCAGATATCGTTTTTACTGGCAAATTTTGTTGTTAGCACGTCGTTGTTTTTAGCATTTTTCCCTACATAGACCTCAAAAGCACCAATTTTGAATTCCTTAAATTTCGATTCTTCGTTGGAACGGTTCAAGTTTGATTTAGGTGCTTCTCTTTTTAGCCATTCCATGAGCAGCTTAGGACTATCAATCAACTGAATTTCATCAATTTTTACTTCAATTTTATCGAGTTCCAAAGCATTGCTCTCAATACTTTTTTCCAGACGCTTTATCTCAATGCTTTTATTTTTGGATTTCTTGTAGAGGGCCTCAGCGTATTTCTGGGCGCTCATTCCTTTCTTTATTTTAATCTCCTTATTGCGCTCATTGTAAAAATCAAAAACGACAGCCTCTTTTTTTTCCGCACTAAAAAGATGAAGATTGGCCATAATTATATTAGCCTCTTCTTCCCAGTCATTATTGTGTTGCAGACTGTTTATTCTTTTCTTCATTTTCTCCAATGACTTTGACAGCTTGCTGCTTTCACGCTTCAATTCTTTTAGGATTTGAGCCTTATGCTGTTTTAAAAATCGGTTTTTGCCTTCCAGGCCTGAATAGGTATTGATAGCTTCAAAAAGATCTGAAAAATCCCTGGCTTCATTTTGAGGCTTCAATTGATGTAAATGCCAAGCCTCATTTTGCTGAAAAAGATAAATCTTTTTTACCTCCAGCATGGAAAATAAATTATTAATAATTCTCTTCTGAGAATCCAGGGAGACGTCCAAAAAGGCCTCATCCTTTAAAAAAGAAATTGAATACTTATCCAAAATAGGATAAGCGGATTTTAATCTTTCAAGGGTTTCTATTCTTTCTTTAGGTAGCTCATAGTTAATATCATTAGGAATTTTGAATTCATAGTCCTTTTTGATATTAGATCGGAACAGAACTGTTTTATCTGCATGTTTTAAAATTAAATTTGACCGCCCGGCATGTAATTTAAAGATAAGCCGGATTGCATTATCCAGTTCGAAATGAAAACTGCGCTCGCCTTTATGCATTTTGATCGCGTCAATTTTTGCATCAATTATTTCAGGGAATAAATCAAGGCTATTTCTTTTTGCACGTGTGTAATTATCTGAAAAACGCATATGGGGGAAGGAAGGGTCAAAATTTAAAACCCAATAGAAATCCTTTGCGGCCTTTTTATAAAAAGAGAGGATGATCTCATTTTTATTTTGTGTAAAAACTTCTCCAATTTTAAATGAATGAAGTCTTTCAGATAGAATTTCTGAGAGCCATTTAATTGTGAAATAATTCCACATAATAATGGTTTTAAGCTTCCAATTCTAAGCCATCATAAGCCAGAAACATATTGTCAGGCAAATCCTTTTCTACGTCTTTATGCAATCCCATCCAATGACTGATATGGGTGAAATAGGCTTTTTCGGCTTTAAGATCGATTGCAAGGTCGATGGCTTCCTTTAAATTCAAATGCGAGTAATGTTCTTTTTGATGAAGGGCATTTAAAATGAGTACTTTTGATCCCCTTATTTTTTTTCTTTCTTTCTCTGCAATGGTTTTCGCATCGGTAATATAGGAAATATCCCCAAAGCGGAATCCAAATACCGGAAGTTTCATGTGCATCACTTCAATGGGTATAATTTGGGTATCTTGTACTTCGAAGGGTTTGTTTTCAATTTCATTTACCTTCAGTCTTGGAATTCCCGGATAGGGAAGGTTTTCAAAAATATAGGCAAATTCTCTTTTGAGCTGTTCTAGAACTTCTTTGCGCGCATAGACCGGCATATCTTTTTTCTGTAGAAAATTGAACGAGCGGATGTCATCCATTCCGGCAGTATGATCTTTATGCTCATGGGTAAATAGCAGAGCATCCAATTTGCGTATTTGCGCTCTCAATACTTGCTGTCGGAAATCGGGACCTGAATCAACGATTATACTTGTTGTACCGTCTTCAATATGAACTGAGCTTCGAAGCCGGTTGTCTCTAAAATCCAGAGACCGGCATACCTTACAATCGCATCCAATTACCGGAACGCCTTGTGATGTACCCGTGCCTAAAAAGGTAAGTTTCAAACTTCGAGCTCTGTTTGTCTTAATTTTTGATATAAACTGCGATTCTTATCGCTTAGTTTTTTTGGATCCACTTTAATTTCCTTTAGTATTTCGATCAGGCAGGATATTTTTCCTTCAAGTGCATAATATTTATTGACAATAATCATTTTAGAATCTTTGATAAGACAATAACCTGATTTGAAATTCCCTTTTTCGTACCGAAGTGTGTACTCGGTCTCGGAAATAAGATCTTCGAGTTTATTGAGGCTGTGTTTTGTATTGGCTAAGCTCATATTAATTCAAAGTATTGGAAATTTTTTCTGCCATTTGATCAAAGTCAATAGGTTTTTGGATCAAATCATTGATTCCAATCGCCTGATACTCCTCAATACTTAAATTTTTATCATTGCCGGACAAAGCGATAATAGGAATATTTTTAATCCGCTGGTCATCGTGATCACGGATATGTTTAGCACATGTGATCCCATCCATTTTTGGCATATTTATATCCATGAGAATGAGATCGACATTTTCTTTTTCCATTCTTGTCAAAAGTTCTTTGCCATTTTTCACCCCTAATACCTCGTAATTCATGTTTTCCAGAACTTTGGATACAACATTCAATACGATGTTTGAATCTTCTGCTATTAAAATCTTTTTTTGGATGGTCATAATTGTTTCCGAAGCTTGGAAATTACAAAACTCGAATTTAAGTATATTAACTAAGTCTTCGATTCTTTTTTCAAATTTGTCATTTAAAAAATCCTTTTGGATAAAACTTTAATCGTCATACAAGGACCTACGGCTGTCGGCAAAACTGCTATTGCCATAAAATTAGCACATCAATTGAATACAGAAATTGTCAATGCTGATTCCAGACAGGTATATCGCGAAATGAAAATAGGCACTGCCCCTCCCTCAGAAGAAGATCAAAAAGCTGTAAAACACCATCTAATTGCCCATAAGAGTATTTTAGACAAGTACAGTGCCGAGCAATTTGCCACTGAAGCCAGAACTGTATTGAAGAACTCATTTCAAACACATTCAAGCCTAATTCTTTGTGGTGGCTCCGGGTTCTACGTTCAGGCGGTTTTGAATACAATGGATGATATTCCTGACATTCCGGATATAATCAGAGATCAGATTAATAAAGAAATAAGAAATAAAGGTTTAGAAAAGCTGTTAATTGAACTCAAAGAAAAAGATCCTGAATACTTTAGTATTGTCGATAAAAATAATCCACAAAGAGTTATTCGGGCCATTGAGGTTATACGTCATACCGGAAAAGCATTCTCTTCATTTCATAGAAATAAAACATCTCAATTGCCATATAAAATTTTAAATTTTGCCATTACAAGAGAGCGTGAGCACCTTTATACGCGAATAAATGAGCGTGTTGATAAAATGATCGAAGCGGGATTGGAAGAAGAGGCAAGGCTCTTGCGGGATCATAAAAATTCAAATGCATTGCAAACAGTAGGCTATTCGGAATTTTATAAGTATTTCGAAAATACAATTGATAAAGAGGAGTGCATTGAATTAATTAAGCGCAATACCAGACGTTTTGCAAAAAGACAACTGACCTGGTTAAGACGCTTTGAAGATTTAACATGGATTAATGTTGATAAAGAAAAAGATGCAGTAAAAATTATTCTAAATCAGATAAATGGCCTGGCTTAAACTATTTGACGATTTTAAAGAGTTAAAAAGCAGATTTGGTGATAAATCTCCTATACTTCTCAAAATCGGAGAAAAAAAGATATGTTTGGTTTTTTACAATGATGAAATATTTGCCTTTGACAATAAATGCCCGCATAACGGCGCGCCACTGCATCGCGGACATTGCAATAACAACATGGAAATAGTGTGTCCCCTGCATTTCTATGAATTCAATCTAAAGAGCGGCAGGGAAGGATTTGGACGAAATTATGAATTGAATACTTATCCGGTTCGCGTGGATAAATCTGCTCTTTACATAAGAATCAAGGATTAGTATTACTTTTGCCGAGCGATTGACATGAAACTACGAGACCCATTCGGTAATTTCTATTTTATCAAAGCCATCCTTGTCTTCCTTGTGGGATGGATGAGCTGGCCAGGTTTTGATCTGGTCAACAAATTAAAATACAAAGGTTTACAAAACTTGAAGGGCCTTCCCAATAAGGGAGTTCTATTTGTTTCCAATCATCAAACCTATTACGCCGATGTGGTGGCCATTAACCACGGTTTTCATAAAGCCAGGGGAAAAAAGGACAAAAGACGTATGGGGATTCCATTTTATTTGTTTTGGCCAATCGTCAGGACCTATTATGTTGCAGCCAAGGAAACCATGACTGAAAGTGGTTTTTTACCAAAAATATTCTCGTATGGAGGTGGTATCTTAGTTAAACGCACCTGGAGGGAAAAAGGTAAGGAAATCAGCAGAAATGTTGATATGAGCGATCAGAATAAAATTGCCAAGGCATTAAGCAGGGGATGGATTGTGACTTTCCCTCAGGGTACGACAAAGCCTTACTCCCCTTTAAGAAAAGGAACAGCGCATATAATAAAAGACAACAATCCCATTGTGGTACCGGTAACCGTTGATGGCTTTAGAAGGGGCTTTAACAAAAAAGGGTTGTTCTTTAAGAAAAAAGGAATTGAATTAAAGGTTGAGTACAAGGAACCCATAAAATTTGAAGATCGGGATTCTCCAGAAGATATTTTGGCAAAAATTGCCAGAGAAATAGGGCAGGATCACGTCCCTTTGTCAATAGTACTTAAGGAAGGCGATGATTATCAAAAATCTTAATTCCTCTAATTGACGCGGCTATCTGGTTTTTGAATAATTCTCAGCATAAACTCATGCTTGTCGCCATCTTTGTCTTTTGTCCGTATAATAAGGTCCGGGTTATCGGAGGCCAGATCTTTCACGACTTCGGTTATTTCGCTTCCATCGAGTTTTGTTGAAATTTCATCCTTAAGATCAAAGATTATATTGGTTATTTCCACTTCCAGTGGACTGGGGTTGTAATTTTTGGTAATCATCTATGTGTTTTTTGAAATCACAATATAGGAATTAGCGTATCCACTTTACAAAATCTTCATAAGGTTTTCTTATGCCTTTGGGCCATTTTTCAATTTTTAAATCACCGATAAAGAAAAAACCCATCAATTTGTCCTTTTCTTCAAGATCAAAAAATGCTTTTGCCTCTTCATAAAAGGTAATTCCACCTGTACCCCAATAGGCTCCGAGTCCATAAGCTGAAGCTGTGAGGTGCATGTTTTGTACGGCACAAGCCACCGATGCAATTTCTTCGATTTCAGGAATACTTTCTTTTGGATCTCTTTTCATTCCAATGGCGATAACATGCGAGGCCATGAGGGGTTTGTCACGCAGCTTCATGTATTTTTCTTCATCGAAATTTCTATTTTCCGTGCTTTTCTTTTTGTACAACTCACTTTGAAATTGAGCCAGTTTATTAAGGCCCTCTCCCGTAAACACCGTAAATCGCCATGGATAGGTTCTCTTATGCGAGGGGGCCCAATTGGCATTTTCAAGAATTTCGCGGATAATGGCATCATCTACTTTTTTATTAATGTATTGTGCGGGATAAAGACTTCTACGCTCTTTGATGTATTCACTTATAAATTTGGACTGCATTAATTTTTAATTTTTGCTTTTGACTCATTAACAAAGAAAAATGGTTTTAATTCAACAATACTTATTATAATTTCACGTCGTTGGAAATACAGAGAGGTTGAATATATTATGAATTTTCTTTATCCCCAGATTCTCTGGGCACTTACAGCCATAAGCATTCCCATAATAATTCATCTATTCAATTTCCAGCGTCCAAAAAAAATATTTTTTTCAAATGTAAGTCTGCTCGAGAGCGTAAAAACGCAAACGGCATCGGTACAGAATCTAAAACATTATCTGATACTTCTCAGCAGGATTCTTTTTCTGATTTTTCTGGTCCTTGCTTTTGCTCAGCCATTTTTGCCCGCACCAAAAGAAAGTGTAAACACAGGGAAACGAGTCAAGGTATTTTATCTGGATAATTCCTACAGCATGCAGGAAGAAAAGGGTGCCAACACACTTCTGGAAGAGGGAGTGGCAGGACTGGAGGCGCTTTCAGACATCATAGAGGAAAATGAAGATGTGTATTTTCTTGATAACAATTTCAATATCAAAGACATATTTCCATATACCAAAACAAAATTTTATGATAGACTGGCCGAAATAAATGAATCATTCATTCCACGAACACTGGAAGAGGTATTAAAAAGAATAGATCAAATTGATTTCAAGGGGCCAAAAGAGATATTTTTAATCAGCGATTTGCAGAAATCTACGCTGGGTGATCCCGAAAATATTCTTCTGGATTCGAATAATATTTACCACCTTATACCTATTCAAAACAGCAATAATGCCAACATATCGATTGATTCAGCCTGGTTGGATAAACCCTTTATTTTTGGCCGACAGGAAAATAACCTTCATGTGCGCTTTAACTACAGTGGAGAAGAAAGCATCGAAAATTTTCCGGTAAAACTTTTTATTAATGGAAAGCAGGCGGCAGCTAGCAATACAAATCTTACGACGAATGGAATTTCTGAATTGCAATTTTCAATTCGGAATAGCGATGAAGCTGAAAGTTTTGGTAGCATTAAAATCAATGATAGTCCCGTGTTTTTTGATAACGAATATTTTTTCGTATTAAAGTCTCTTAGCGATATAAGGGTTGTAGTGGTTTCGAAAAAGGAAAATCAGTATTTCAAAGCACTGTATCAAACCGAAGAATTTTTTGATTACAACTACATGGATATTGCCAATCCAGATTTTAATTTATTGCGCTCTGCAGATTTCATCGTAGTTGATGCCCTTGAAGATTACCCGGATTATTTTATCAATATTCTTAATGAGCATGTAAAAGAAAATGGACATGTCTTATTTATCTCCGGAAAAGAAAATAGCAATTTGAAGTCTGCTCTTCGATCCTTTGGCATAGGTAAGGTTGCAGTAATCGACAATGACAAACCCCAGACAATCACCGACCCCGATTTAAACAATCCTTTTTTTGAAGGTGTATTTGAAAGGTTTGAGAAAAACACAGATATGCCAGATGCTATTCCAAAATTGGATATTAAAAACCTGGATATGATTCATTTGAAGTTTAAAGACGGAAAGGCTTTTCTCGGTGAAAAATCATATGGAAAAGGGAAAGTATTTGTGATTACCGGAGACATTCAGAAAGGGAGAAGTAATTTTTTCAGACATTCGATTTTTGTTCCCGTCATGTACAAAGTCAGTACTTCCTTTATTGGTAAATCAGCCACCCGCCTGGCCTATAATTTTGGTGAAAAATCAATTCTTTGGAAAATGCCGCAGTCCAATCAGGGAGAATCGGCTATAAAATTGAGAAATGAATCGATAGAAATTATTCCTGATCAGAACCCGGTGCCGGAAGGAATAAAATTTGATCTACCCGCTGAAAAACTGGAGCCCGGTTTTTATGAACTGGTCATTGCAGATTCTGTTTTGGGAACCATAGCTATAAATACAGATAAGGAGGAGTCGGATTTAAATGCCTATGAAGCCTCTGAATTATTGGATAAAATTAATTCCGCTGACCTGATTAACTTAAATGAAGAGGGTGAAATTAGAGCCTTCGCAGGAGACTATAAGGAATCACATTTTGGTACTCCGCTATGGAAATATTTCTTAATTTGCTCCTTGTTATTCCTAGTCGCAGAAGTATTATTATTGAGATACCTCTAATATGAAATACGCCATAAATAACGTCACAATTCTCGATCAGGCTTCTGATCATCACAATCAAAAAGTCTCTTTATTAATTGAAAATGGCAAAATTAAACAAATCTCAAAAGGGCCTTTAAAAGCGTCTAAATCATTTGATGGTGATGATCTTTATCTGAGCAAAGGCTGGACTGATCTGCGGGTTCATTTAAAGGACCCCGGCTTTGAACAAGATGAGAAATTGGAGTATTTGTTGGAATCTGCTTCAAGGGGCGGGTTTACGTCTATATTAACACTTCCGAATACCGACCCTGTTATTGGACATAAAGATTTGGTTAAGAGTCTCTTTAATAGCAGTAAATCTTCTCCGGTAAATATTTTAGCATCAGCCGTATTGAGTAAAAATTCAGATGGAGAGGAATTGGCGGAAATGATAGACCTGCATCAGGCCGGTGCAGTTGCTTTTACGGATGGCGATAAGGATATAAAAAATACAGAGCTACTGGCTCATGCACTGCTCTATGTACAAAAGTTTGATGGCCTGATTATGTGTCATGCCGAGGACCTGGAAATTTCTGAAAATGGTCAGATTAATGAAGGTGAAACAAGCACACGACTAGGTTTAAAAGGAATACCCACCATAGCAGAATCTTCAAGGGTCCAGCGCAATCTTGAATTGCTGGAGCATTATGGGGGGCGATTGCATTTTTCTCATGTTTCTACACCAAAAAGTCTTGAATTAATAAGAAATGCCAAAAAGAAGAATTTAAAAGTAAGCTGCGATATTGCTGCTCACCATTTAATTATGGATGATTCTTCACTGATGGATTATAACAGTAATTACAAAACCAGGCCTCCACTTCGAACCAAAAAGGACATTGAAATTTTTTGGAAAGCCTTGAAAGATGGCACCATCGATGCCATTGTTTCTGATCATAAAGGCATTAATGAAGAAGGTAAAAATCTCGAATTCGATTTGGCTGATTTTGGAATCATCGGATTGGAAACACTCTTTCCAATGCTGTATAAAAAAGCAGATCAGCTCATAGGTCTTGAACAATTGATCAATAAAATTACAGATGGGCCAGATTTTGTATTGAAAAGGCAAAGACCGGCCATTGCAAAAGGTATTGATGCCGATTTAACCTTATTCTCATTAAACACAGAATGGCAGTACAATCCCAAAACAGGAGGAGGAAGGCCACAAAACAATCCTTTGAAAGGACACACATTTAATTCACGCGTTATCGCCACATTTAATAAAGGAATTGCATTTGTCAACCTCTGAAAAGATTAAAAATGTATTGGCACCCTATCTTTTGATAGGTGGGATAGGAGGTGGATTTGCCCTCATTTTAATGTTTCTTCTGGTGTACTTTTCAAGATTCAATCCTTTGGATTCGGAATACCTCTTTTGGGATGTAATACTTCTGTCATTTGCCGTTTTTTTAGCTTCCTTAAATTACCACATTAAAAATGCCTTCAGATCCTACAAGATCCTCCAAACCATAGTACTAAATGCTCTTGCTGCATTGCTTGGGGTCATGATTTACGTTTCTTTTCTAGGCATTGCCCTGCCTAAAATGGGAGAAACAGTCGAGGAATATAAAGAGAAATCAATAGAGGAAATTAACAACAATCGAGACAGCTTCATTGAAAGAGGATTAAAAGAAACAGAAATTGATATCTATTTGAAAGACATCAGGGAGAAAACAGCCGGAAATATTAGTGCCGATACCTTGCAGAAGTTATTTTTGGCAAGTCCTTTTATTGTCTTTGTTGCTTTTGTACTTATTTTGCTGATGCATTTTGTAATGATATTGAGCAAAGACCGACTAATTAAAAAAAACAATCAAAATGGAAAATGAAGTAACGATTAAAAGCCAGGGAATGAAATGGGGATTGATCCTCGGTTTGATGAGCACTATTATTGGTTTGGTGGTAAATCTTTTTGATCTATATGCCAATGATGGAATTATTCAACTTGTAAGTCTGGCTTTGGTATTAGGAGCTCTAATTTTTGCTTTTCAGGAATATAAAGCAGCCAATGAAGGATTTATGGAATTTGGAGAAGGATTTGGAATGGGCATGCTTATTCTCGCTATTTCCGGTGTTTTTTCAGGCCTTTTATCCTATATCTATATGAAATTTATCGATACCGGGATCGTGGAAAGAATTAAGGATATTCAATTGACTGAAATGGAAAGTCAGGGCCTTAGCGATGAGCAAATTGACATGGCCATGAACATGTCGGAATGGGCTATGAATCCTGAAATGATGACGGTAATCGGTTTTGTAGTTAATATTTTTCTCGGGGCGATTATTGCGCTTATTGTGGCCGCAATTATGAAAAATAAAAAACCCGTACAACTTTAAATCCTGCATTATTGGATATTTCAATTGTAATTCCTCTTTTAAATGAGGCGGAATCTCTGCCCGAACTCTGTGAATGGATTAAAAAGGTCATGGAAGAGCATCGTTTTAGTTACGAAGTGATTTTAATTAACGATGGTAGCACTGACAATTCATGGGAGGTGATCGAAAGATTGTGTCATGAAAACTCAAATATCAAGGGAATATCTTTTCGAAGAAACTATGGAAAATCGGCGGCTTTGAACGTGGGTTTTGAGCATACACTTGGAAAGGTGGTTTTTACTATGGATGCCGATCTTCAGGATAGTCCAGATGAGCTTCCGGCCCTTTATAAAATGATCACTGAAGAGAATTACGATCTTGTTTCTGGATGGAAAAAGAAAAGATATGATCCAATTACCAAAACAATACCCACAAAATTGTTCAATGCAGTTACCAGGGGTTTTTCCGGTATCAAATTGCATGATTTTAATTGTGGTTTGAAAGCCTATAGAAAAGAAGTGGTCAAGCAAATCAACGTCTATGGTGAATTGCACAGATACATTCCCATGCTTGCTAAATGGAATGGTTTCAGCCGTATTGGTGAAAAAGTGGTGGAACACAGGGCAAGGAAATACGGGACAACCAAATTTGGCCTTGAGCGATTTATTTTTGGATTTCTGGACCTACTCTCCGTAACATTCATTACCAAATTCAAAAAACGGCCAATGCATTTCTTTGGCTCATTTGGGATCCTTTCCTTCTTTATTGGATTTCTTATCAGTGCATTTATATTGGGGCGTAAAGTCTATGATGTTTACCAACATATTCCGGCAAGGCCGGTTACTGAACAACCATTGTTTTATTTGGCGCTGGTAGGCATTGTTGTAGGCGTACAATTATTCCTGGCGGGCTACCTCGCTGAATTGATCAGTCTGGATTCCAATAAAAAAGGGGATTATCAGGTAGAGGATATGATTAATCTAAAAGCTTAATTTTTTTTACAGAAATAGATCAATTCATCGGGGGCAAGGGCAAATCGCTTTACTTTTTCTTCAGGGATCTGTTTGACATAATCATCTACTTTTACCTCAAAACCAGCCGACTCCAGACGCTTATTATAATCTGTTCCATAAAGCCTGACATGATCTCTCTGTCCAAAATGTTTTTCTCTATCTGAGGGTTCCGTTATGTCCCAATTCTCATAGGTATCAGTTCTTGAAGTATCCAATGGCACTTGCATAATGGCCCATCCACCCGGCTTTAAGACCCTGTATATTTCTTTCATGCATGCGATATCATCTTTAACATGTTCCAAAACATGGTTTGCCATGACACAATCAAATTGATTATCACCAAAAGGAATGTTGTGAAGATCCATTTTTACTTTGGCCAGCGGAGAGACCAGATCAGCCGTAATCCAATCCAAATTATTCATTTGTTCAAAGCGATCCATAAAACACAATTCCGGAGCTACATGAAGAAAACGTATGTTTTCAGTAAAAAAATTGGTTTTTTCTTTCAGGTAAAGCCATAAAAGCCGGTGTCTTTCGAGGGAAAGCGAATCAGGACATAGGGCATTTTCTCTGGGGTTAATTCTTCCATAGGGCAAAAACTTTCTGTAAGTCTTTCCTGAAATTGGACATTCTACATTGTTTCCTCTGTAAAATACCGCCATTATCCTCAAGCCAATATGGCTAAAACGCTGAAGCGTTGTTCTGGGTACAAATCGGATCAAAAAACTGATCAAATACTTCATAATTATCGAATTGGGCTGCAAATGTAGGTTAATCCGATTAATTGCGGAACCCTAATCTTAATCATTTATCTTAAGTTTACGGTAAATTACATTTTTTGATAGTTCAACCTTCTCTCCGGCGGCCAGATCATTGAGTTCTATATTTTCTATGGCGATCCGGATCAATCTCAAGACCGGGTGATTTACTGCGGCACACATTTTTCTTATTTGCCTGTTTTTCCCCTCTGAAATACTGATTTTATACCAAGGACTTGGAATATTTTTTCTGTAACGAATCGGAGGATTTCTTTCAGGAAGGTTAATGTCCACCTTTTCTATTTCTGCATTTTTAGTTCTAAACTTTTTGCCTTTGACATTGAGTTCAAGCCCATTTCTAAAATTTTGCATGTCCTCTACTGATAATTCTCCCTCTAATTGTGCCAGATAAGTTTTTTTATGATTGAATTGAGGATTGAGAAGCAAGTGATTAAGTTTTTTATCATCACTGAGAATTAATAGTCCTTCGGAGTCATAATCAAGTCGTCCCAGAGGGTATATATTTTTGGGGAAATTAAAATTCTTTAGCGTCTTTTTATCGCCTTCGGGGCTGAACTGGCATAAAACGCGAAAAGGTTTATTAAAAATGAAATAACGCACAGCTCAAAATTCAAGACTTAGATGAAAAAATAAAAATCATAAATGCTATGCTCTTAAAATGATTGAAATAAGTCTGATGTAATATTCAATTAATTTTATTAAATTTTAATAAATATGTTCTTAACATATTTGTTTTATGCAGAGCAATAACAAACATATTCTGGTAAATATTGATCAGGCTGCAGAATTTCCTATTTTAAACGCAAAGGTAATTGGTTCAATTTTTAATCTTGGTGATCGCGATTTTGCCGAAAATTTAATTCGTCAATATCTGAAAAAGGCTAAAAATATATGTCATCAAATTCAGGAGTACATTAAGAAAAAGAAAACCTCTGAAATTTATGCATTGGCCAATGAATTGCGGGACTCTTCACTTTACATTGGAACAGAACGCGTGGTAATTATTAGTACCTTTATCTACGAACACGCAAAAAAGAGAAATATACCACCTTTAAAAAATGCCGGTATATTGTTATCCGAAGTTTTGAATGAAAGTGAAAAAGCACTTGATAAAGTAATCAGGGAACGATCCGAGTCAAAAGTTGGAAAATAAATGATCAGGATATTTTAATATTCTTATCATAGCCTTCAGGACTGCTTGAATTCCTACTGCAGGAAATTCTAATGATTTTACTCATCCGCAGATGCATCCAGGCCTCAGCAAAAAAGTCATTAAATTTATAGAGATACACATTGTATTCACCCTCACTTTTCCATGCAAGATATTGTGCCTCGGCGGTCAATAGATCAATCTGCTTATCCAAACTTAATTGTTGAAATTCGAAAAGACTTAAACTGTGCATCTTTTTAAAATTAGTAAATTTGAATCGCGTTCAAAACGGATGTGATTTAAATAAAAAAATAAAAAATAAGAGCCCCTCATGGAAATAGCAGGTAAAGTCATTCAAAAATTACAGGAAGAATCAGGCACATCAAAAAATGGGAATCAATGGCGAAAGCAGAGCATTGTAATAGAAACAGAAGGTCAATACCCTAAAAAGATATGCTTTACACTTTGGGGAGACAAAATTGACGAAGTAAAATTAACCGAGGGAGACGCAATCAACGCAAAAGTAGATATTGAAAGCCGCGAATATAACGGTCGCTGGTACACTGATGTTAAAGCATGGCAGGTCCAGAAAGCGGGTGAAACTTCAGTTCGCGATGAATACAACCAGGAACCAGATGTGAGTTCCTTTGGGGATCAGGAAGGTTCTGATGATTTGCCTTTTTAGTTATAAAGCTTTTCGGCGATATTAAAAATCATTAAAACGATTACGACCAGTCCGATAATAAGGAAAATATTAACAAGATTCGCAAACCGCGAGCTGTCCTCTCTTCTTCGGTTTCTGATGTTTTCAACTTCCTGAAGATTTTTATCGCGATTTTCAAAGGCTTGATCTTTAGATGTTTTTGTACCCCTTAATTTTCTGCCGGACAGCTTTGATTTTACTTTACGGAGGCTTTTATTGGTGTAATAATCCCGGGAATCCACTAAATATTCTCAATTTTACTACAATATCGGCAATTTGGGCAAATTAAAGAAAAGCCCTTTTCCCGAAATTCAAATTATATTTAGCAACAGAACCTGATTTTATCTTCGACGATAAGTGTATAATTTTTAATTCTTTTGTATCAATGTGTTCTTAATGAAAATTATGAGAAAATTATTTTTAGTACTTGTGAGTCTGATTCTTTTTACGAATACTGAGGCACAGGACTCCGCCTATTATCACACCGCCTTCAATTCTTCAGGAGATACCCTTAAAAGCAATCTATACAATATCATAAAAGGGCACACAACTTTCCCTTATTCCTCTTCTTCCACTGATGTTTGGGATATGCTTAAACAAAGCGATAAAGACCCAAATAATGCGAGCAATGTAATTTTAATTTATTCGGGCAGAAGCGTAGATGCTGCGCAGGAATTCAACAATGGTAATGGATGGAACCGTGAGCATGTCTGGGCAAAATCGAGAGGAGATTTTGGAAATAATCCTCCCGCGGGAACAGATGCACATCACCTGAGGCCAAGCGATATTAGTGTAAATGCTGACAGAGATAATAGAAATTTTGACGATTGCATTAGCTGCGTCGATATCATCGACAACGGCTTTAATACCGGTTCAAAAAAAGATGCCAACCTATGGACATTTGAACCCAGAGATGCGGTAAAAGGCGATATTGCCAGAATGATCTTTTATATGGCCGTAAGATATGAAGGGGATGGCAATGAACCTGATCTGGAATTAACCAATACGCTCCAAAGCCAAAGCTCAAAACAGCCCTTACATGCGGTATTAAATACCCTTTTGAATTGGAATCGACAGGATAGCGTTGATGCCTTTGAACGAAACAGAAATTTAACTATATATGGTTTTCAGGGTAATAAGAATCCTTTTATTGATTACCCCGAACTTGCCGAATACCTCTGGGGTGATAGCCTCGGTGTGATTTGGAAACCTGAAACCACCCCGCTTACTTTAAATAAAAAGCATGAATTAAAGTCTGATATCTTTCCCAATCCTTCGCGTAGTGGAAAATTTAATATTGTCTCAAATACGCTTCCCAAATACATGAAGGTTTTCAATCATTTGGGACAGGAAATTTTAAATCTAAGCCCTGTATCAAAAAGGACTGAATTGGATCTAAATAGATACAAAAGTGGCCTGTATCTGATAGAAATTGCTAATGGTCACTCGATAAGCAAGCGAAGATTGATCATCAATAAATAATGCGCCAGACCTGTGGATGGCAGGGTAGGTATTAATTAATCTCTTCAAGAATTCCTTTCAAATGTTCTGTTTTAAGCGGTTTAACTAAGAAATTGGATACCTCGGAATAAGATTTTGCTTTTTTATAGTCTTCGGGATCGATAGAAGAGCTTACAATATAGATTTTGATCAGTTTTTCTGTTTTGATCTCAATAAATTCCTCTAAAAAGCCCCATCCATCTAATATGGGCATATTTAAATCCAACAATATAACCTCTGGAACATCCACGCCATTTTCGATCATTGGTTTCAATTTGTTAATGGCCTCGAGTCCGTTTTTAAAAACAAGAATATTCTCACAAAAATTAGCGTATTCCATTAATTTTTTGATTCCCCAGATTGCGATATCATCATCGTCAATGATGCAGGCTGTATTAATTTTCTTCATGTCTGAATTTTATTATAAATGTCGAACCCTTGTTGACTTGACTTTCAACTTCAATTTCTCCACCCATGGCCTCAATTTGATTCTTTGTCATAAATAATCCAAGTCCCCTGGCCTCCGGATGATTGTGAAATGTTTTATAAAGGCCAAACAGCTTATCCGAATACTTGTCCAAATTAATTCCCATTCCGTTATCAGTGAAATAAATGATCGACTGATCACCTTCAAATTCGTACTTTATTTCGATCAACAAACTTCTTTTTACCGAACGGTATTTTATACTGTTGGTAAGGAGGTTTAGGAAAATACTTTCAAAATAAGCCGGAACTCCCCTGATTATAAGATTTTCAGGAATGTGATTTTTAACTTCGGAATTGGTGTCTTTTAGCAGCGCATTTACATCGGAAATACATTTAGAAATTATTTGATTAATGTTTACGCGGCTGTGATTTTTACTCGATTCCGCATTTACCGTAACAATTTCAGTCAGGTGTGACATGGTTTTTTTTAAATTCTCAACCGACTTGTCCAGCATTGAAAAATGCTCGGTTTCCACCAGGTTTGGATGCTCTTTATTCAACATATCCATTATTACAGATTGGTTGGCTACATGCGAGCGCAAATTGTGCGATACGATTTGGGCAAAATTTAATAATCTTTTATTTTGATTTTGGGTTACATCAAGTAGACTGTTGATTTCTTTTTCCGCTTTATTTATTTCAGTTATATCCGAAGAAATTTCAAGATAACCACTAATATTGTTTTTATCATCGCGAATTATGGTCATGGTTGAAAGAACGTGTAAAATGCTTCCATCCTTTCGAAGATATTTTTTACGAACCGACTCAATACTTCCCTGTCGCACATCATAGGTCATGGCATCAAATCCCTTTGATTTTACACCTTTTTCCTTTTTTAAAAATTCCGCGTATTCTTTTACTTCATTGGGGAGTAAAAAAAGCAGGTAATCTTCCTGATTTACAATTTCCTCCGACTGATATCCCAAAAGATTTTCAGCGCCGACATTAAAACTTGTGACTTTTCCATTCAGATCCATACCAATTATGGCTACATGAGTACTGGCTTCCAATATGGATTGCAAGCGATTTAGCGCATCGTTTAATTTTTTTCTGGCATCTACGATGTCCTGAATGGGGCGGCCTTCAACAATCAATGAGCTGACTTTTCCGTTATCATCAAATACAGGGTTAATACTAAAGGCAATTGTAACTGCGGTTTTATTGGCTCCCCATACTTCTACTTCATATTGAATAAACTCACCTTTTAGGGCTTTTTGAATGCTGTTTTTGAGCCTGTTCTGTGTTTTTTTAGAAATCTGCCACCAATAGGTATCCCAAAATTTTAGACCGACAACGTCTTTTTTCTCCAGTCCGGCAAAATTAATAGCCGTTTTATTGGCATTTAACAACACACCTTTTGTATCGAGTAGACCAATGAATTGAAAGGTACTGTTAAAAATGACATCCAGCCTTCTTTCATTTTTCTTTAAGGCTTCAATGGCTTTTCTTTCATTGTTGATATCCCTTATCTGTGAAATAAAAAATAAGGGCTCTCCTTCTTCTGATCTGACAATCGTTACACCCAATTCAATCCAAACCAGATGACCTTTTTTGTGTATATAGCGCTTATTGAGAAAGTACTTATCATCTTTTCCTTCGATCAAATCATTGACTAAACTTACATCAATGTCTACGTCTTCAGGATGTGTGATATCCTGAAAAGTTAATTTCAAAAGTTCTTCCTCGGAATAGCCTACTATTTCACAAACTTTTTTATTTATATTAAGCCAGGAACCATCAAGTCCTACAAGCGCCATACCGATGGGTGCATTTTCAAACATGAGTTTGAATTGCCTTTCCTTCAATCGCGTTTCGATAAGAAGATTGTGTTTTTTATCGATATCTATAAAAATACCCTGGACTGCCTGGCATTTACCATTTTTAATTTGGGGATAACCTACAGCTCTCACCCATTTTAATTTTCCGTCAAATGTTTTTATCTGAAGTTCAACATCGAAATTCTCATGATTTTCGATGGAAGCATTGAACTTTTCTAATATGGTATCTCTGTTGTGGCCCTCTGGATAAAAATTAATAGCCTCTTCAAACTCGGGCTGATAATCTGTCGGAACATTGTGAATTTGTTTGGTGAAATCACTCCAGAATACACTTTGGTCTTTAATACTAACCTCCCAATAGCCAATCCCCGAGGCATCAAGGTTATTTAAATTAAAACTTTGTGTCCTATTTGTAGCGTTTTTTGATTGGTGTGATGCCAAAAAATAATGATTTCCCGATACAACAATTGTTTAAGGGAAGTAAAAGTATTCTGAATTAATAGAAATTAGTCCTGATTTTTTTTGAAAAACTTACATCCATTTTATGTCCGTTTTCTAATAAAAGGTTTAAAATCAAATAGTATTTTGGATTAACGTCTTCTACCTGAATATACCATGGCCTCACCATCGCCAAAACTATAACTCAGACCGAGTGTAAAAAATGTCCCCCGTCTTGAATAATTATAAAGTTCGAAATCATCCTGAATGAGATTGCTCTCTCGAATTCGTGTAGCAAACATGTCTCGTACTGCTCCGTTGAGCACCAATTTACCATCCAATATTTTTTTTCTCAAGCCGGCATTTAAAAAGGCATAACCCGATACTGAACCCTGAATCGTTTTATAAGATGATTGATAATTACCGGTCAGTTCAAGATCAAATTGTGCCGGCAATTTAATTTTTGTGTTCAATCTTGAAGACCACTGATCACCGGTAAAATCAAAACTGCTAACTTCAAACGTTCCCTTTCTTTGAAAGAACCCATAATTGAAATCACCGTTGAGAGTCAACCACCTCGAAGGGCTGTATTTTCCGTTTATTTCCAATCCTGTTTTATGATTGACACCAATGTTCATCGGCATGGTTACATTGACATTGTTTTCCACAACAGAAACTCTTTCGACCACATCGGTGGTATAGAGATAGTAAACACTTGAGTTCAATGAGAATTTTTCAAAATTAAAAATGGCTGTGAGTTCATATGAATCGGCATATTCCGGCAATAGGTCGGGATTCCCTCTACGGATGTTGAAATTGTTTCTAATATTGAAGAATGGATTGAGATCCCAAAGACGTGGCCTGAAAATTCTTCTTGAATAGCCGATTTGTAAGGATAGCAGTTGAGATAATTTATAAGAGGCGTGAAAGCTCGGAAAGAAATTGCTGTAATTCTGATTGTTTTCTTCGCCTGTGGTTTCCAAAATCGTTTTAAGATCTGTAATCTCAGGTCTGAGGCCAATTTTCACACCCCAACCATTTTTTTCGTAGGCGATGGTCGTGTAAATACCAAGCACCTGTTGTTTCCAAAGGAAGTTATTGGTGAGCCCGGAATCAGCTACAAAGACTCCGTTTTCCAAATTTCTTACGGTAAAATCATTGCCCACGTCGTTATTTTCATACAAGGCGCCGCTCTCTAAAGTAATATTTTCATTTATTGGATTGATATAGTCGAGCTTGAATGTGTAATCGGCCTGATAAAAGTCTGTCTCCGTTTGTTGTTGGTTAAAATTTTGAGTTCCGATTATATCGGTATTGGTAAATTCTGAATTAAGTTTTTTTCCAAAGAACCTTCCTAAAGTACTGAACTGCAATTCATGGTCTTTTTTGTTTTTGAATTCACGTTTATACTGCAGATCGTATTGGTATTTTGGATTGCCGGCACTTGTTTCCTCATTTCTTTTGTACTGGCCTATCAGATTCCCTGAATCAAAAATATAAAAATCGGTCTCCGATGGTTGGGATTCGTCTTCAAAGGCAAAGCTTCCGGATAGCGTAATGGTGTTTTGATCATTAATATAATAGTCGGAACCAAGTGTGATAT
The DNA here is from genome assembly GCA_965267555.1 of Cytophagales bacterium. Lineage (GTDB taxonomy): Bacteria > Bacteroidota > Bacteroidia > Cytophagales > CCMP332 > CCMP332. Next base: position 1,061,870 of record OZ254083.1, read on the forward strand.
TGCTAAATTGTTCATTTCTGAATTCCTGTCCATTGCTTTCAATTCGGCTGTTTTCAGTAAAATTGTTATTGATGTTTTTGGTGATGGTTGGAATGGATCGGTACCCTACACCAAACTGTGTAAAAAAGTTGAATTTATCGGTTCGTTTATTCAGACTTCCGCCAATACTGTGATTATCGGGTAATCCCGTATTTACAGATACAGAACCATTTAATCCTTTTTTTTCTTGTTTTCTTAATACTATATTAATTATCCCCGATGATCCTTCAGCCTGGTATTTTGCAGAGGGGTTTGTGATTACCTCTACTTTTTCCACCATATCAGAGGTTATACTATTGAGTGCTTGACTGCCTTCATCGGAAAGTACGGAGGGTTTGCCATTGATCAAGAGTTGCACACCGGAGTTGCCTCTTAATTTCACATTGCCTTCAAGATCTACATTAACGGAAGGCACATTATTGAGCAATTCAAGCGCGCCCATTCCTGTGCTGCTGATATCCTGGCCTACATTAAATACGCGTTTGTCCAATTGAAATTCCACCGAGGATCGTTCGGCCTGTACGATGACCTCATCCAAACTTTTTGAATTGGGCTGAAGTACAATTTCTTTTAAGTCTATAATTTTCTCTGAATCCGGTATATCTGAAATGATCCTTTTCTCAAAGCCCAAAAAACTTATCTGAACTGAAAAATTTCTTCTTTTCGTTCTGATCTCAAAACTTCCATCATCTGCTGTTGTGGTTCCGGAAAAAGGTTTTGAATTGGAATTATCGATGAGAGCAACAGTGGCATAGGGTATTGCCGACTGATTATTCGCTTCGATTACTTTGCCTTTTACAATAAGAGTTTTCGACTCTTGTGCCATAAGCGAGGATAAGGCCAATGCTAAAAAAACGATACTTAATTTGATGTTTTTAATTACTCTTTTGAGTAGTTTTTTGTCCATAGATAATGTGATTCTATATGTTTTGAACAGAATAATCGCTCTTTAGATTTATTTCAGCTCAAATTTATATGTATATACATGAATTATTAAAATTCATTTACACTGTTATTTGAATTAGATGATAGAATTTTGGAAAACTTGTGCAAAGTTTAGATTTATTTCTATTACGGCCATGACTTTTGTAACAATTGCTGCATACAGAACTATTGACTTAAGTAGATTTATAAAAAAAAGAAATGGAACATAAGGTAAGTACCAAATGGACAGAAGGACTGAGTTTTGAATCGAATGTCAGCGGTTTTAATATAGTAATGGATGCCAAGCCAGAAGTAGGGGGGCAGAATAAGGGACCAAGTCCCAAGCGATTGATGCTTTCATCTATGACAGGCTGTACCGCCATGGATGTCATATCCTTATTAAAGAAAATGCGACAGGAGGTCATTGATTTTGAAATCGAGGCAGAAGCAAGACAGACCGAAGAGCATCCCAAACATTACGATAAGATCCATATTACCTATAAGTTCAAGGGCAATAATCTCGATGAAGCCAAAATCAAAAAAGCGATTAATCTTTCGCTTGAAAAATACTGCGGTATCAGCTATATGCTCGGAAAGACAGCGAAGATTGATTATGATATTGTGATTGAGTCTACAACTTAGTGTACCCTATGACTGTTAGCGCATCAACATATAAAAGGGTTTATTTAGGCTGATCTAATCAGAATTAAATTATCCTCTTTTTCAAAAAAGCCTTCCCGGAACCTCCTTTAAAATAGCGTTCCAGTTTTAAAGCTCTCTTTTTTGTTTCTACTGCGAGATATCCTTTAAGAGTAAGTGGCCTTTGAAACTTGGTTGAAATAACTTTTCCTGCATTGTGTTGCTTTACTCTGCGATGGACATTACTGGAATAGCCAACATAAATGAAATTACCTGATTGATTGCTGAGAAAATAGACATAGTACATGAACGGATTCATGCGCTTAAATTAACAACCTGCATCTTGTTTAAAATACCAAAATTCGTGAAGAGCTGATTTGGTTTATTGAAGATCAACTTCGCCTTCATCGCTCATACCGCCACTATAGCTTCGTTGATCCAAACTATTTGTGGTTTATATACAAAATGGCCCGCCAAATGAAGCCATAAAGATGGACATAGCGTGGCGGGCAAAGTTTAGAACAACTACGCTTTCCACTCCACCCCTTCGCTTTAGTAGCGTTGCTCCAAGACAAAAAAAATCCAGAAGCGATTAATTTCTGGGTTTTGATTTGGCTTGCTCTACGAAGCTTTAGCGTAGTGGAGCATTCCGGACCCTGAAGAAATCTTCGATCCTTCATGGCTAAGCGTTCCTTCTCGATATTCGCTATACTCAATCGGGATAAACTTCTCGTCTCGTCCATTTTTATCCTTGCTTTCGCAAGGACAAAAAAAAGCCCCAAACTAACGTTTGAGGCTTTGACCTTGCGGTCCGGACGAAACCGCTTTAAGTTTTCCTTACTTTGTCACTATTTTATCTATTTTACTCCTTTGGAGTTAAAATAGGCTTGTTTTTAACCTATTTTAGGTAAATCCAGTCAATTCTGGTCAAAAATTTCCGAAAACCAAACCGAAAACCTAGAACATTAAAATTGAATTTCAAGTATTAGTGTATTGGTCATTGAAAAGTTAATTTATACCCCAGTTCATTGTACTAATTTCAAATAATAACCATTTTTGATTTGAGGTAATTAACGATTTGAATCATAATAAAGGAATATTGGGCATGTCTCCCTGGTTATTTTGGGGAATCACCTTATTTGCAGTTATAGTGGCTCCTATATTAATGACTAGATATTGGGGTTTAATAGATTTTTCATCAACTGGACAAATAGGAGATACAATTGGTGGATTAACAGCTCCAGTAATTGGATTGGCAAGTGCATTTCTTATATACAAGGCGTTTCAAGCTCAAATTCAAGCTAACAACTTAATAATGTCTGATAGACTGTTTGAAACAACTGTCGAAAGTGTCTTAAGATTTCAAAAATTATTGCAAAAGAAAATATATTTTGAAGAAAGGAAGGCGATAGAAGGTAATAAATTCAGTGTTGAGAAATACAATATAGAAATCTATAAAGTAATGGAAAGATTTGATATTAATGATTTGGATAAAAATCTTGATACTGAAAATTATCATTTGGGTGAGGTTTTAAAGGACTCAATAATTCTGGTCGATTTAATTATAGATTTTGTTCAAAATCAATCAATTAGGGATTATCAAAAAAAGTATATTGGATATCTATTTGCACGATCAGATGAAAATACAAGATTGTTTATAGAATCCTTCCAAATGATTTATGAAAATTTTGGTTATGAATTCACGGCAGAGGAGAAGGAATTTATAAAAGATCATTCTTATAACTTTGATCTTGACTACATTCTGAATCAAGATAAATATAAGAAGTCAATAACTCTACTTTTAATTCATTGGCAAAAATTTATAATGCAAATTGAGGACTTAGAACTTAGCTTAGGAACAGAAATTAAAGTTACTGTATAGTAGATTACTTCAATTCTATTTTTGACTTGAACACAGAAATCAAATTATTTTTAAAACAGAAACTTGGAACAAATAAATGCTTCAAATATCAATTTAAAACATGAATGGTTTTCCTTCTTAAAACAGGTGTTTTTAAAACATAAGTATAATCTGAAGGCATTTGATGAATCTGAGCTGTCCATTTTATTCTTTACTCAACGGAAAATGAGCATTTTTCCAAAACCAAGGAAAATTCTGATATCCAAAGAGTTCGAATGTCCAAATCATTTGAAAAAAGGATTTAATGCCGTTGTTAAAAAAATTGAAAATGGAGAAAGTCTTAGACCACATATCAGTAAAAGGATTAATCAAATAGATAATAAGGACAAAATGTTATTTGATTGGGGAATTCATCATTTACATTTAGGGGAAAGAATCGAAACTGACGGAAAAGCAAAACGTACTAGCGAGTTGCTTTTTGTAAGATTTGACAATGACATTGCTTATATCTTGCTCATAAAAAAGCACAAAAATTGGGCTTTACAAGAGTTTATTAAAATTCTTCATAATAACTGGCCAAATCATTTAAAGGATGTTGAATTAATAAATATGATTGACATCGATCATGAAAATACTGATGATGACGTTGCTAGATTAAGAGATGCAAATATTAATTCAATTTTAAAAATGGAAAATGGCACTTTCTATATTGGTCCAGGTGGTGGAATTACTGGAAATGGAGGAAGTGTGGAAGCAACAAGAGAAAGTATTATGTTTATTGATAACCTTAGTAAGTTAGAAAATAATATAAAAAATGATCCGAATAGATTTTTTAAGGAACAATTTGGGCAAATTGATTTCATAAAATTTCCATTGAATTTTTCATTTCAATTTCAAAGTAATCTCCTTGTCCTTTGCGATTATAAAAACGATATAACAATTAACTTTTCAATAACCTTGTAATACTCCCCAATTCTTAGACCACTTCCTCAGTTTTCTTAGTTAATATTTCTGTTAATTCTTTGTTCATTTTGATTGCTTTTCTAAAGCGATTAGATGGAGTTTCCTCGAAGGAATGATGCATCTTTTCATCGTTGTAGTAAGTCACGTAGTCTCTGATCATTTGATAGAGATCTAGTCCGTCTTCTGGTGGATTGAGATAGATTCTGTTGTGTTTTAAGGTTCTCCAGAATCTTTCAATCCATCGATTGTCTATTGCTCTGCCTTTTCCATCCATGGAGACTTTGATTTCTTTTTCTTTCATGGTGTAAATCCAAAGACTGGAAGTAAACTGTGAACCTTGATCCGAGTTGATGATCTCTGGTTTTCCATGTCTTGCAATGGCATCTTCCACTACTTCTACGCACCATTTAGCTTCCAGGCTGTTGGAAATACCCCATCCCATAATCTTTCGGCTGTAGATGTCCATGACTGCCGTGCAGTACATGAAGCCTTTTGCCATTGGGATGTAGGTGATATCAATGCTCCAAGCCTGATTCGGACGCTCTATCTTCAGGTCTCTAAGCAAATAGGGTCTGATATAATCGGTTTCTCCAAGAATGCTCAACATTTTCCTTGGGTAGATGGCTCTATGCCCCATTTTTCTTAAAAGCCTTCTGACCCGCTTGTAATTGACATGATAGCCTTTGCTCTTTAACATAAACTGCATGGATTTCACACCTTCTGCTGGTTCTTTGGCTGCATGCTCGTCCATAATGCGCATGATTTTCAGGTTCTCAGGTTTCTCTCCAAGCGGTTTGTAATACAGACTACTTCTGTTCAATGACAGGAGCTGGCACTGTTTCCGTTTGCTCATTCGGCTTCTTCTGCTGACCAATCCAATCCGCTCTCTCACAGTCCTGTTTTCTTCAAGCTTTTTTTTAAAAAATCATTCTCCACTTTCAGTTGACCGATTTGAGCATAGAGCTTCTCGGCATCCACGCTTTCTTCTTCTTTGGCTTCTCTACCATTCGAAAAAACACTGGATGCATTCTCTAAAAACTCCTTTTTCCAGCGAGAGATAATAACTGGACTTACTTCATGTTTCTTTGATAATTCTGCGAGGGTTTCTCGCTCTTTGATCGCCTCTAAAGCTACTCTGGCTTTAAACTCCGAACTGAATTTTCTTCTCTTGTTTCTCATAGATTTTAGTCAAATTAAAAATTTTAATTTTAACTAAGTCTATGGTCTAGTTTTTTGGGAGTATTACAATGAATCACCTAAAATCTTAATTACAACTAATTACTATTTAGTAAAACGAGGGAATAGTTTTGAAAGAAGAGTTGCAGAAGTAGAGTTTTCAAATTACTATAATTCTGAAAATACTCCATTTAAGGAGTTTGGCTATATGTTTACAAAATGGGAAGAGAAGGAGTGGAATAAATTTTATCAATTTATGGTAATGGCTATTCAGACATATTTGCATCATGGTATAATTACTTTTAATCATGATAATGAATTGAAAAAATTAAGGCGAATGACAGGTTCTGATTTTATAGATTTTATGAACGATCAAAAATTAGAAGGAGATATTGCCAAGGCTTATTTGTACAATGAATTTCTAAATGAATACCCGAATATGAAATTTTTGAATCATCGTAAGTTCAATATTTGGGTAAAGGAGTATTGTGTAGTTCAAGGCATTAGTTTTAAAGAAAACAAGGTTAATTCCGGCCAACGTCATTGGTATTTTGAAAACTAGGGCGGTAGGGCTAAATAATTTGATTTATATAAAATTTTAGCCCTAAAGCCCTAATTTACAAAGCTTTTGTTCCGTTTGACGATGCAATCCTTCTTTAAGGATGTTTTAGAGCCCCTTGGAGGAGTGTACAATTTTCCGCCTGGGGGTTTTCCCCGAAAGGACTTTCAATTGCTTAAAACACGGTTTTATTTTTTATGATAATAAAAGACATAATAGAATCGAATCTTGAAGTTTGTGAAATTTTGCAATTATTCAATGAAGACGATATATCAATTGTTGAATCAACAAAGACAAACTATAGAAAGCTTCAAATATCAAATAGTAAAAGTTTAGACTTGAATAAGCACCTGTTTCATCATAACCATAGCATTAATTCAAAAACAGAGATAGGTGTTCAAACTGTAAGACCAAAATCGACATTTAAACAAATTGTAAAATCTAGCACTCTGTATTTAATTTTTTCAAATCAAATGTTCCATGTAAAAACACATGTCCCTGCTTTAGGTAGATTATTCAATTCTTCTCAGTCAATTACCGTAAATAAAAAGGGTAGTATTGAAATCGAAAATAAAGGAAGCCAAATGATATTTGTTATTATACTTTGTCAGAAATAGGCTGTTCAAAAGAAAAATTCATTAAATCGCTAGGACTTACTTCTAATGCCATTGCGAAAATAAAAATTGTTAGTAAGGTAGGAGACCTCTTACCTCTTTCAATTCTTCCAACTTGACTTAGTGAGGTGTTAGCCTTAAATGCAAGTGATTCTTGCGAAATACCCTTAGACATTCTTATCCTTTTTAGATTTTGTCCAAAAGCGAAGTTTAACTCTTGTTTTTCTGGGTATTTCACCCGTCAAAACTCTCTATTCTAAAAACTTTGTATTAGAGCCAAAAGGCTCTATTGAATATTATTTTGTTTTTTTGGGTTTTGGTTTAAATTTTTTAAAATGAAAATGAATAGGAATTTTCTCATCGTTGCATTTTTGCTTGTCTATTGTAATTGTTTTTCTCAATCGCTTGACTCAACCGAACTGAAGAAAAATAAATTCGAAATTATTCAATGGTTGAATTCTTGCCATAGCATAAGTCTAAAAGTACTTACTGAACAAGACGTGGATGCTAAAATGGTATTAATCATGACTGGTCAAGAATGGTACAATAAGTCAGTTAGATCAATTGATAATTTTGAAATTATTATTGGAGAGGATTCATCAGAAGAAAACAAAGAAACTGTTAAGAATGTGAATTCTTTATTGCAAGTTTATCAGAAAGTTTTGTTTGACCCTTCTTTTATGAGAAAACAAGAAGCTCCATTAGCCTTGGCCTTTGCTAAAGAGGCACTAATACTAATTACATTTCAATTAAACGAATAGTTAGCTACTTAAGCCGCATTCCAGTTATTGAGAATTTCAGAACAAGTAAGTTTTAATTCAGAAGAATATACATCTAAATTATCTGGAGCAGACACAATTCTTTCTCCAAATAAATCAATGCAAATACACAACTCAGGAATTACAATTTCGTTTTCTTTAGCAATACTTGTGAGGTATTTATGAATTGTAGTCGAAACCCTTCTGCTCTTATGAATATCAAAAGGTTTACTCTTGGAAATATGAAATTTTATTGCACCTAATGCAATTTGATTATCAATTTTCGCTTTAAAAACAATATCAGGTGCTACAATAATTTCTAAGCCATAAATAGTGAAATGTTTTTCTTTCGGTCTATATATTTCATATTCTAAACCATCTAAAAGATTGTCCTTTTTCATACTTATGAATCTCTGCAGAGCTTCAATGGAAACCATTTGATCAGATTTTTGATTCTTCTTTTCCGGAACCCGAGATTTTAATTGTTCAATTCCATCCAAAAGCGGTTGTAAATCACCTTTTAGTTCAAAATATTTTCTTATTCGGGCTTTAGCCAACTGATACCAAAACATTTTAACCTTATTTGGGCTTTTCTGTTCTTCAATAATTTTTAGTTTTCTTTTTGAAGTAGCACCAGGAAACTCAGCTATTCTATTTACGGATATTTTATATTCAGACTCCATAATAATTATCCTTTAGGTGGGTATGGATCTTTTCCGTAAGTATTTCTTTCTCTTATTCTTCCATCTCTACCATGAATAAGCATTTCTGAATTATTATTTTTTGCAACAGATTTGGCAATATTTATTGCTTCTTCTTGTGTTGCAACAATTCTGTAAGGTTTCTGAGAGCCTTCAGTTTTCACTGCCCAATTTTTATCGGACTTTACAACATGTACATTTTTATTCGCCATAATTAAAACACATTTATAATTAAAAAATTAAATATATAAACGTGATTTTCAATTACTGTGCCAGTTTATTACTGATAGTGAGGGAGTTATCAATTACTGCAATTTTGGCAGTTTTATGACAGAACATCTTATTAAGTTCTAGGTAATTCTTAATCAAACCGAAAACCAAACCGAAAACTATAAAAACAAAAACCCCTCTAACAACTTGTGCTAGAGGGGTTTAACTTTAAAAGAAGCGGTCCGGACGAGACTCGAACTCGCGACCTCCTGCGTGACAGGCAGGCATTCTAACCAACTGAACTACCGGACCAAAAGCGACATCTGCCGCAAAACATGAACTAATTTACAGTATCATTTACACTGCAACTACTCAATATACTGCCGAGTCCTGAAGGGCGAAGCACCTTCAGGGCCGGACAACACAGAATGGAAATGTTACGATTTTCCGCTCTGTATCAATGTCATTGATTTATTCAAAACCGATGACCTAAATTTTTTCAATATTTTTGTCAACAACTTTTATGCTGACCTTTAATCTATCCCGAAGACTGATAAGTCCTTCCAGGATCGGACCATGACACTACTCGCACCATTTGTGCAAAGCGACTGCAAATGTAGATTAATCGAGATTATTTGCAAAGTAAATATTTCATAAAATTTTCATAATCATTTAAACGCTTGCTCTTTATGGCAAATATTCCTTCCTTCATTTCTTATTGGGTTTTTTATACTGTTTGTGAATAATAATCATATAAATTTGCAAGCCTAATACAAAACTATGGTACTTGAATTTGAAAAGCCCATCGCTGATCTGGAAGCTAAATTAAAACAGATGGAAAAGGTGGCAGAAGATAATAAAGTCGATGTTTCTGTACAGGTGAAAGCGCTCACTGAAAAGATAAAAAAGCTGAAAAAAGAAACATATTCAAATTTGACCCGCTGGCAAAGGGTCCAGCTTTCACGTCACCCCGATCGCCCATATACCCTCGATTATATCTATAATATTTGTGATAACTTCATTGAACTTCACGGTGACCGGAATTTCCGAGATGACCCTGCCATGGTGGGTGGATTTGGAGAAATAAGAGGCAAAACCTATATGATCATTGGCCAACAAAAAGGAAGAAATACCAAACAAAGGCAAATGCGAAATTTTGGGATGTCGAATCCCGAGGGCTACAGAAAAGCACTTCGTCTAATGAAGCTGGCCGAAAAATTTGGCAAACCTATAATTACACTAATCGATACACCGGGAGCATTTCCGGGCATGGAAGCCGAAGAACGCGGACAGGCAGAAGCCATCGCTAGAAATCTTTATGAAATGGCCGGGCTTACCGTACCCATTGTCTGCATAATAATTGGTGAAGGTGCATCAGGGGGAGCCATCGGAATCGGTTTGGGTGATAAAGTCCTCATGCTGGAAAACACCTGGTATTCTGTGATTTCTCCGGAATCCTGCTCTTCGATACTTTGGAGAAGCTGGGAATACAAAGAACAAGCTGCCGAAGCCTTAAAATTAACAGCAGAAGATATGCTTGGTTTTGGCTTGATTGACGGAATCATTAAAGAGCCCATTGGCGGCGCCCAGTCGGAACCGGAAACCATGTATAAAAAAGTGAAAAAGGAAATTCAGGATCAGATTGCCGCACTTGAGAAAATAAAACCCGATCAACTGGTGAAGAAAAGAATTGAAAAATTCTCTAAAATGGGAGTGACGGCCTAGAATTGTCCATGCCGAATTATAAATTACGAATGAAAAGGATGAAAATTCGAACTTCGGAATTAAAAATTCGCAATCAATGAAACTTCATGTAATCGAAACCGGAAATTTCAAACTCGATGGCGGCGCCATGTTTGGTGTAGTGCCAAAATCGCTTTGGAGCCGTAGGCATCCTGCGGATGAAAAGAACATGTGCACCTGGTCGATGCGATGTCTTCTAATCGAGGAAGGGAATCGACTGATTTTAATTGACACGGGAATAGGAGATAAGCAGGATGATAAATTTTTCTCTTTCTATTATTTGCATGGTGATGATTCTTTGGATAAATCTTTAAAAGCAAAAGGATTTCATCCCACTGATATAACGGATGTTTTTTTGACGCATCTTCATTTTGATCACTGTGGGGGAGCATTGGTTCGCGATAAAGATAAAATAGTACCGAAATTCCCCAATGCTAAATACTGGTCTAATGAGGATCATTGGAACTGGGCTATCAAACCAAACCCGAGAGAAAAAGCCAGCTTTCTCAAAGAAAATATTGTACCGATTCAGGAATCAGGACAGTTAAATTTTACAGAATTTGACAAAAGCCCATTTGAATTTATGGATATTATTTATGTAGATGGGCATACGGATAAGCAAATGTTGCCGGTAATTCACTATAAGGATAAAAAAATAGTCTTTTGCGCGGACCTGCTTCCATCGGCACATCATATTCCTATTCCCTGGGTTATGGCCTATGATACAAGGCCACTTTTGACCATGAAGGAAAAAACCGAATTTCTTGAAAGGTCGGTCCTCGAAGATTTTATTCTGTTTTTTGAACACGATGCCAATAACCAGTGCGGAAATCTCATGAAAACCGAAAAAGGAATACGTTTAAATCAAACATTCGATCTTTCGGAGGTTCTTTAAGTAACAGATGTCAAAAGCCGGTCTTTATCTCAATAAAATCAGGTATACTATTTATACACCCATTTATGATTTAATGGTTAAACCTGTTTTTAGAAAACAAAGGGAAATTTCCATTCGAAATCTGGGTATTGAAGAAAATTCAAAAGTATTGATCGTAGGCGCAGGAACAGGATTGGATTTTGAATATTTAAAAGATAAAAAGATAGAGCTTCACGCCGGAGACATCACCTCATCCATGGTAAAAACGATGCATTCAAAAGCAAAAAAAATGCAACTCAATGCCCATATTTCAATCATGGATGGACAAAATCTCGAATATGAAAACGACTATTTCGACTATATCATCCTTCACCTAATTTTGGCGGTGATTCCCGATCCAATACAGTGCATAAAAGAAGTAGAACGCGTTGCAAAAAAAGAGGCCCGAATTAGTGTTTTTGATAAGTTTATTCAGCCTGGTGCAAAAGTTTCCACAATCAGAAAAATGCTCAACTTTCTCACAGCTTTTTTGTTTTCGGATATAACAAGGGATATCGATCAAATCATATCTCAAACCCGACTAAATAAAGTAAAGGATAATCCCGCTGCTTTTGGCGGGAATTTCAGAATTATAGAATTGCAAAAATGAGACTTTAATTAAAAGTAGAATCGGTAAATTTGCAGAGCCTCAAAGAACTTACTATGACAGAAATTAAAACTTCCAAGCGATTAAACTATGAAACCAAAGGCCCCACACCAACCGGGACAACATTAACAACAAAGGGGTGGATACAAGAAGCAGCATTAAGAATGCTTTATAATAATCTCGATCCCGATGTTGCCGAAAGACCTGAAGATCTAGTGGTTTATGGAGGCACCGGTAGAGCAGCCAGAAATTGGGATGCCTTTGATCTCATTGTAAAGGCACTGAAAGATCTTGAGGATGATGAAACGCTTTTGGTTCAATCGGGAAAACCGGTAGGAATATTGCCCACGCATAAAGATGCTCCCCGCGTTCTAATATCCAATTCTATGTTGGTTCCAAATTGGGCCAATTGGGAACATTTTCGTGAGCTGGAGAAAAAAGGCTTAATGATGTATGGCCAGATGACTGCGGGATCTTGGATATATATTGGTTCGCAGGGAATTGTTCAGGGAACCTATGAAACATTTGCTGAGGTTGCCAGAAAACATTTTAACGGTACACTCAAAGGCACCTTAAACGTAACGGCAGGACTTGGTGGAATGGGTGGTGCTCAACCCCTTGCCATTACCATGAATGAAGGCGTATGCCTTGCAGCAGAAATGGAAGAATGGAGAATCGATAAACGAATTGAGACGCGCTATATTGATAAAAAAACCGATGATATCAACGAAGGAATTTCAATGGCATTGGATGCAAAATCCAAAGGTGAAGCAATTTCTATCGGTGTAGTATGCAATGCGGTAGATCTTTTACAGGCTTTGATCGATCAAAATATCATTCCCGATACCCTGACCGACCAAACCTCAGCACATGATCCCCTGGTTGGTTATTTTCCTGAAAATATGTCTGTAGAGGAAGCCAATGTGCTACGCAAATCTGATCCAGCTTTGTATGTAGAAAAATCACTTGATACCATGGCCAGACATGTAAATCAAATGCTGGAATTGCAGAAAAAGGGTGCCGTTACCTTTGATTATGGGAATAATCTTCGGGGACAGGCAAAAGATAAACGCGGCGTAAAAAACGCCTTTGATTTTCCCGGTTTTGTGCCAGCATACATACGCCCTTTATTTTGCGAAGGAAAAGGTCCATTTCGCTGGGCCGCTTTATCAGGTGATCCTCAGGATATTTACGAAACAGATAAAGTCATACTGGAACTTTTCCCCGAAGACAAAGCGCTCCGGCGTTGGATAGAAATGGCACAAAAACGCATAGCATTTCAGGGATTGCCTTCAAGAATTTGCTGGCTATCACAAGGTGCCAGGGAAAAAGCCGGAATAGCATTTAACAAACTCGTAAAAGAAGGAAAAGTCAAAGCTCCAATCGTAATAGGAAGAGATCATCTTGATACAGGTTCCGTGGCTTCACCAAACAGAGAAACAGAAGCCATGAAAGATGGCTCAGATGCCGTGGCCGACTGGCCGATACTCAATGCCCTTATCAATACAGCCGGTGGAGCGAGTTGGGTTTCTGTGCATCATGGTGGAGGTGTAGGAATGGGATATTCTATACATGCGGGGATTGTAATCGTTGCCGATGGCAGCGAAGATGCGCATGTCAGAATTAAAAGAGTATTACACAATGACCCCGCCATGGGAGTTTTACGGCACATGGATGCGGGTTACGATATTGCACAAGATACGGCAAGAAAACATCGTTTGGATATAAAAGACAGACTGAGATAAATCTTTGAAGCATTTAATCCTCTTATTTTCGACCTTTTTATTATTTAACACTTCCCAGGCTCAGAAAAGGGTTTATAAGGATTTTGAATTTGGATTGAGAGGTGGAATTAATGTATCGGGATTGCGTGGTTCTTTCCCCGATTCCATGGATGCCAATTACAAGGTGGGCTTTCAATTTGGTGTCTTTTCCAGATATCACATTTCGAATAAATTTATAACCTCTTTCGAAATATTATTCACAAGAAAAGGTTTTAAAGCCAATGTCCTTGACACCTTTACCTTAGCTACCTTAATTTATGTGGAAAATCATTATAATATTGAGTTTCCGCTGATGTTGGAATATCGGCTTTCAAATGAATCTTCTCTTGAATTGGGAGCATCTTATGGCTTAAACCTAATAAATGATAAAGTTAATTTTCCGGGATTTAATCCATTTACCGAAAATACTGCGGACCTAAGTGCTTTAATTGGATTTAACTATTTCATCGATGAAATTACCACACTGGGATTTCGCTATAATTATGGATTGAACCCGATCATTGAAACCGCAAGTAAACAAGGTTATTCGAGCAATTTTCAAATTTTAATTAAATCGAAGCTGTTTTAATTTTTGGAAACTTCAATTAAAAAATAGTTTTTCTTGCCTCTTTGAACCAATAAATATTTATCCTGAATTAAATCAAATTTTGCTTCTTGATTGGGGTCGGTAATTTTCTTTTTATTGACAGAAACACCACCACCCTGAATCATCCTTCTGGCTTCTCCCTTTGAAGAAAATATAAAGCCATCGGTTTTTTGAGATAGTAATTCGCTTACATTTTCACTCGAATCCAGATCGGATTTCTTTAACTCCGATTTGGGTACACCTTCAAAAACGGAGAGAAAAGTTTTTTCATCAATGGACTTCAACGCTTCGGTAGGATTTTTTCCGAATAGTATTTCCGAGGCGCTTAAAGCCATCTGATACTCCTTTTCACCGTGCACCCGTATGCAAACATCTTTGGCTATTTCCTTTTGAAGAAGTCTAAGGTGAGGGGCCTCATCATGTTTGCTTATTATGGATTCAACCTCTTTTTTATTAAATAATGTGAAAAAACGGATGAGCTTTTTTGCATCTTCATCAGAGGTATTCAACCAAAATTGATAGAATTTATAAGGCGAAGTCATGTTTGGATCGAGCCAAACATTGCCCTCTTCAGACTTTCCAAATTTGCTCCCATCCGACTTGGTCATGAGTGGAGCCGTTAATGCAAAGGCCTCACCCTCTGCTTTTCTTCTAATAAGTTCAGTTCCGGTTACGATATTTCCCCACTGATCTGAGCCCCCCATTTGCAACAAACAATTTTTGGTTTTATACAAATGGTAAAAGTCATAGCCCTGCAATAGTTGATAGGAGAATTCGGTGAAGGAAATACCTGTTTCCAGACGTTTTTTAACAGAATCTTTGGCCATCATGTAGTTGACCGTCATGTGTTTACCGGTATCCCTTAAAAACTCAAGAAAACCAACCCCTTTAAACCAGTCGTAATTGTTCAGAACTTCCGCCGAATTAGGGCTATCATCAAAAACAAGAAAATGCCGAAGTTGTGCCTCTATGCATTTCTCATTATGACGTAATTGTTCCTCGGATAGAAAACTTCTTTCTTCACTCTTTCCTGAAGGATCTCCAACCATGCCAGTTGCCCCTCCAACAAGTGCTATGGGTTTATGTCCTGCTCTTTGTGCGTGCATTAAAAGCATTGTCGGAACGAGATTGCCAATATGTAAAGATTCCGCGGTAGGGTCAAAGCCCACATATACGGTGACTGGCTCTTTTTTTAATAATTCTTCTGTTCCGGGCATGATATCGTGAATCATACCCCTCCATGTCAATTCTGAAACTAAATCCATGCTTAATTTTTGAAAATGCGAAATTGCGCAATTCCATTTGAATCTTCAGACTTTATGATGAGAATATAAAAGCCGGAATTAATTTTTTCGAGACTTATAAAATTTTCATCATTTCCAATTCTTCCCGAGCGGATTAGGATACCCAATTCGTTTCTGATTTCGTAATGTGAATTTCTAGCCAATCCATTGATCGAAATATAATTTTTTGCCGGATTTGGATAAACAGAAATAGATTGAAAGGCTTGTGTCAAATGAACCGTGGAATCAAATCCGCTTGTGTCCATTTGAAATCTGGCTGAAATTATCTCATCGAGTGAATCGGTATTTAATTCGAGCACCGGATAGTCTTCTTCTTTGGCAAGAAAAGAATAAGATGTACTTTCTATATCGGGAATAGTACCCGCCGGGATAGGGAACCAAATAAATGGAGGGGGAAATGGCAATGGGTTTGGAATTAGGACGGAAATTGACAAAGAAATATTGATAGCGCTTTTCTGTCGAAGTACATCAAATTGCTGTTGTCCGGGCAAAAGCAAAATACCAAAAGCATTGACGGAGTCTACTTTTTGAATGGTCGGATTTATGCGAATCGAATCCACATAAAATGTAAAAGATGAAATTGTAAGCGTGTCTTTTACGGGAAGTGTTATGGTATTACCGTTATAAGTTCCCGATCGACTTGATCCGTAGGTCATTGGAAAATTATAGACCTCCAGTTCCGGATTGGATTCCACTAACAAATTGCTTGCAAAGGTATCGAGATCTACAGTCAGAGCATATCCAAAAACCCCATTGTTATTGGCTTCAATAAATTGGAGGGAGGACCCGTCTTTTAAAACCATATTTACATTTGGGCTCAAACCGGAACTTTGCGGGAAACCGGCAGGATCGAGAAAAAAGAGTGTGTCGGGTATCGTATCAGTTTGAAGCATTGAAAAATCCCAGAATTGAGATGCTCCCGATGAACCCGGACTCAGGGTATCGAGGCCAAAGAGCGTTCTTTCGAGTAATACAGTGTCACCGATGTTCCCAAAATTGTTTCGGTTGACAGTGATTTGAGAATAAACAGATTGAAAAATCAGTAATAAAGTAAAAAGTATGATTATTCGCATTGGTCGCATTATTCTGAATGTAAAAGTAAATCATTCACAATGCAATTAAAAAGCTATTGCTTATGAGTTATACTTTACGAAATTTGTCGACTTTTGAAACTTATGACAAACTCTTATGAACAGGTAATTCAGGAGCTCAGTGAAAATAAATATGCGCCATTTTATTTTCTCGAAGGAGAAGAACCTTTTTTTATAGATCAGATCATTGAGTACATAGAAGAAAATGCACTAGACGAAAGCCAAAAATCATTCAATCAGATGGTGGTATACGGCAGGGATTGTAAAATGTCCGATATTATTGGTCATGCAAGACGATTTCCGGTCATGTCCGATCGTCAGGTGGTCATAGTAAAGGAAGCTCAGGAAATATCTGATTTCGGAAAAGAAAGCGCCAATAAAATATTTGAATCCTATTTAAAAAACCCTGTTCCAAGCACAATTTTAGTTTTGGGTTTTAAATATAAAAAACTGGATAAGCGCTTGGCCATCACAAAATTATTGTCAAAGGCAGGTGTCCATTATCAAGGCAAAAAAATTTATGAAAATGAGCTTGAGAAATGGATCAAATTTTTACTCGATCAAAAAGCGATAAAGGCTGATTCAAAAGCTGTCTTTTTAATTTCCGAGAACATTGGAATGGATCTTTCTCGAATAAATAATGAATTGGAGAAGATCAAGCTGAGCATAGACAGTTCAGAAACTTTGGATGAAAAAACGATAATGAAATTTATCGGGATTAGCAGAGAGTACAATGTTTGGGAACTTCAAAAAGCCATGGCAAAGGGAGATCGAAAAAAAGCATTTTCAATTATTTCTTATTTTGAAAAAAACCCAAAGGCCGCTTCTGTTGTGACCATTCTACCCACTCTATATACTCTATTTTCTAAAATATTGATCTTACAACAGAAAAATGTACAGAATCCAAAGTCTGCACAGGAGCTATTGGGTTTGAATTATTATGCAGCGCAGGAGTATTTTACAGGTGCTAAATTCTATCCACCGGAAAAAGTACCGAAGATCATTTCTGATTTAAGATTAGCAGATGCGCAGTTTAAAGGAATTGAAGCTTCTCAAATGAAAAGTTCAGAGATTTTACGAGAATTGGTCTTGCGAATCCTTTATTAGCTACCGATTATCAAATAAATAAGCTGTTCGGGAAAAATATATCGGAAAATTCAGTACTTAACTTTTCGTTTAAACCATATTTCATAGTTTTGAGCGATTTTAAAAAATCAAGATGCAAAAACTGTTACGAGGTCTAATTCCGGTTTTAATCTTTGTTGTTTCTCATTCCGCGTTTGCACAAACGGGAGAAGTAAGAGGCTTTGTTTACGACAAAGCAAGTTCCGAACCGGTCATTTTTACCACCGTCTTTTTGGATGGTACCAATTTTGGAATAAGCACAGATATCAATGGCTATTTTTCAATCACCAAAGTACCCCCGGGAACTTATTCACTAAAAGTATCTTCTCTGGAGTATGCCGATTACACCGAGTCAATTACCATAAGTTCAGGAAAAATAATTACCAAAAGGATTGAGTTGGAAGAGAGCAATGTGCAATTGGATGAAGTGACCATTTCAGGCAAAAAAATTGCAGCCCAGGAAAACATTCAGGTGGCTATCAATACCGTCAAACCAAGAGAAATCAAGATCATGCCAAGTGTGGGTGGAGAACCGGACCTGGCACAATACATTCAAACCCTTCCCGGTGTAGTATTCACGGGTGACCAGGGTGGTCAATTATTTATCAGAGGAGGTTCACCTGTACAAAACCTGATCTTGCTCGACGGGCTATTGGTTTATAATCCATTCCATTCAATAGGCCTTTTTTCAATTTTTGATACGGATATCTTAAAAAATGCCGATATATACACCGGTGGATTTAATGCTGAATACGGAGGTAGAACCTCCGCTGTGATTGATGTCGCCACCAGAGATGGAAATAAAAACAGATTTGGAGGTAAAATTTCAGCCAATCCTTTTACTTCCAAGCTCAATCTTGAGGGTCCGATATCCAAAGGAGAAAATGGCGGTGGGGTTTCTTTCGTTCTTAGTGGAAGGACATCTTACCTGGATAAGACGAGTAAATTATTCTACGATTATGTAGAAACCGAAAATGGCTTGCCTTACAGTTTTAACGATATATATGCCAAAACGACCATTTCCTCAAGCCAGGGAAGTAAAGTGAGTTTTTATGGTTTTAGTTTTTCAGATCGTGCCGGATTGGATGCCAACAGCACCTTTGGATGGGATCAAATTGGAGTGGGAACAAACTTTTTGTTCCTTCCAACCGGTTCATCGCAGTTGATAACCGGTACCATTGGTTATTCAAGCTATGATATTGGAATTGAGGAAGCCACCCAAAGTCCACGAAGCAGTAAGGTTTCAAGTTTAAATTTGAGCCTGGGCTTTACCTATTTCATTAAAAAGAGTGAAATCAAATGGGGAATTCAATATGTGGGGAATTCCACCTCATTCAATACGGTAACGCCTAATAAGGTAAATGTGGAGGACAATCAGAATAATACTGAAATGGCCGGTTATTTTAAATACAGAATCGTACAATCGAGGTTTGTATTAGAGCCCAGTGTTCGCTTGCAGTACTATGCTTCTTTGGGTAATTTGAGTTTTGAGCCGCGATTTGGAGCCAAATTAAATGTGACTGACGATTTCAGATTAAAATTCGCAACCGGCTTGTTTACCCAAAACCTTATAGCGACGAGGTCTGACAGGGATGTGGTTAACCTCTTTGCCGGGTATATTTCATCTCCAACTTCATTATTCAATGAAAATCGCGAGTCGGTGGATGTCAAATTGCAGCAGGCACAACATTATATAGGAGGTTTCGAACTCGATCTTTTCAGAGATAGGATTGAAATAAATGTGGAACCCTATATCAAGCTCTTCACACAAAATATTAATATTAACCGCTTAAAAGTTTTTGCCGATGACCCTGACTTTATTGTAGAAGATGGGCAGTCCAGCGGTGTGGATTTCCAAATTAAATACGATGATAGAAATCTCTTTGTTCAGGCGGGTTATTCTTTGGGATTCAATGAAAGAAGAGGACCGGTAGGCGATGGAATTGTAAGACAAGGGGTTAATGATGATGCCTCCCAACCCTTGGCTTACAGGGTTTATAATCCGAGTTTTGACCGAAGACATAATGTCAACATGATTGTGTCTTATGCATTTGGCAAAAACGAAAGCTGGGAACTGTCCGGAAGGTGGAATCTGGGTTCCGGATTTCCATTTACCCAAACGGTGGCCTTTTATGAAAATGTTAATTTCTCAGGAGGTACCAATGCCAATCCTGTTAATGAAAATGGTGAACTGGGTATTATTTATGATGACTTCAACAAAGGAAGACTTCCGTATTATCACAGACTGGATTTATCAGCTAAAAAGAAAATTGAGTTTAACAGCAATTCTACATTAGAAATCTCCGCAAATTTGATAAATGTATACGATCGGGATAATTTATTCTATTTTGACCGCGTTAACTTCGAAAGAGTAAATCAATTGCCAATTTTACCTAGTTTAGGGCTGAGTTGGAGTTTTTAATTTGTCTATGAAAAAAGTTTGGCCGGGAATCTTAGTATTAAACCTGGTTTTTAACATCTGTTTTGCGCAAAACACACAGATTTATAAGGATAAAGAGCTTTTATACAATAGGGCAGTAGACTTATTTGAAAAGCAATTATACAATCCTGCCAGATATGCCTTTTCAGACTATGCGCAAAAATATACGGATCAAAGAAGTATTTCCGCACAGTATTACAAATCTCTTTGCGGCCTCTATCTGTTCCATCCCGATGCTGTAGATGGTCTTAAAAATTTCCAGAATAATTACCCTCTAAACCCGCTTTCGCTGAGAATTAATTATGACCTGGGCACTTTTTTTTATCAAAAGGGAAACTTTAGCGATGCAAGCATTTATTTAAGAAAAGCCGATTATAAATATTTGAATCGCGAGGAGAGTGTAGAATCTCAATTTAAACTGGCTTATTCTTTTTTTAATCTTCAGCAGTTTGATGAAGCTGCCCCGTATTTTAACAGGGTGAAGGGTTCTAAGAGTAAGTATGGCAATGCGGCCTATTATTATTCGGGTATTATCGCCTACAAATCCGGAAAATTTGATCAGGCAGAAAAAGATTTGAGATTTTTAGAAAGCGATGATTCCTATAAAAACTTAATTCCGGAACTACTTGCTAATATTTACTACAAACAAGGTGAATATGAAAAACTGAAAAAAATCGGTGAGGATGTTTTAAATGATCGAGGGGTTCGAAATAAAAGATCTATTTACATGATTTTGGCCGATGCCTATTTCAATGAGGAAAACTACGAAAAGGCCAATGCGTATTTTGATAAATATCATGAAGGCCGAAAATCTTTACCCGATGCCGGCACCTCTTACAGAATAGGCTATTCAAAATTTCAGTTAAAAAAATACGAGGAAGCAGAACCCTTTCTTGATCAAGCCGCTTTCAGAGGCAATGATTCATTGGTGCAAATGGCATCCTATTACCTGGCAAGGGTCCATTTAAAAAATGACAATATTCCATATGCAGAAAATGCATTTGAAAAAGCAGGCAGGCTTGACATAAATAAAAATGTACAGGAAGAATCCAATTTTGCACTGGCCAAATTGAAATTTGATTCAAGGCTAAGGGCACAGT
This sequence comes from Cytophagales bacterium, assembly GCA_965267555.1. Taxonomy (GTDB): domain Bacteria; phylum Bacteroidota; class Bacteroidia; order Cytophagales; family CCMP332; genus CCMP332. The sequence goes on from OZ254083.1 coordinate 1,083,007, forward strand.
CCATCGATTTATTTCAGGATTATCTTAAAACGTACCCTTCGGGAAAATACAAAGAAGAAGCCAACCAATATTTATCCGAAGCTTATTTAACTTCAAATAATTACGAAGCCGCCATAAACCACATAGAATCACTAAAATTTAGAAATAATGTAATCGATGAGACTTATCAAAAAGTTGCTTTTTATCACGGTGTAGAGTTATTTAACGATCGAAATTTTGAAAATGCAGTATCCAATTTTGATAAGTCTTTATCAAAACCATTAAGCAAGGAGTTTGTAAAGCTTGCTTATTTTTGGAAAGGTGAGGCACTTTCTATACTTCAAAATTATGACCTGGCGATAAATTCCTATGCAGGTGTTTTTCGAAATGAAGACAAGGCAACGGCTGAAATTTTTCTTAAAACGCGCTATGGCATTGCTTATGCCTATTTCAATACCAAGCAATACAATAAGGCCTTACCACATTTTAAGGCCTACACAGAAGCATTAGAATCCACAGAGGATAAAATGAATTACGGTGACGCCCTTGTTCGTCTTGCGGATTGTCACCTTGTTTTAAAAAACAACCAGATGGCATTTAATACTTATTTGAAAGCAAGCAATGTGTATCCCGATTATCAGGATTATACCTTTTACCGTTTGGGTCTTGTGAGCTGGTTTTTGGGCAAACAGGAAGAAGCGTTAAAATATTTGGGTAAGATTTTGAATGATTATCAAGACTCTCGCTATTTTGACGATGCCCTTTATGAAAAAGCCAATATCTTTTTTGAGAATGGTGAATTTGAAAAAGCCATTTCAGGATTTAGCCAACTGATTGAAACAGAAGAACTAAGCCCATTTATTCCCTACGCTTATTTAAACAGAGGTATTTCATATACCAATCTTAACAAACCAGAAAATTCAATTAAAGATTACAGAAAAATTTTGGATGAATACCCATCGCATAAGACAGCTATAGATGCTATAACCGGTTTACAGGAAGCCCTGCATTCAACAGGAAGAGACGATGAATATGAAAGTGATAAGCAAAAATTTGCCCTTGCCAATCCGGAAAGCAATGCATTAATCACCCTTGATTTTGAAGGCGCGCGAAATCAGTATTTCGCAGGTGATTATTTGAAAGCAATTGATAAATTCAAAGCCTATTTGGATGAGTACGGTAAAAACAATTATTATTCCGATATAAATTATTATCTCGGGGAATCATTTTATCTAACGAATAAATACGATAGCGCTTTGAAATACCATCTTGAAGTGCTAAAAATTTCAAATTCCAATTTCCTGAATAAATCGATTCTCAGGACTGCAGATATTCAATTTGATAAAGAAGAGTACAGAAAAGCCATTCCAAAATACAATTTGCTCAAGCATTTAGCCAGAACCCGTAATGAAGAAATTTTTGCCTGGCAGGGATTAATGCTCAGTCATTTCAAAATTGCAAATTTCGATTCCTCCATGAATTTTGCTCAATTAATTACAGAAAGGGGAGAGGCTGCATTTGGAGCAAGAAATAAGGCCTTACTTTATTTGGGAAAAGCTTCACGGGCTTTAGAAATGTACGATATAGCTGAAGATTATTTTCAAAAATGCATTGAAGCAGGCGATGATGTGCATGCCGCTGAGGCATTTTATAACATAGCAGAGATCAAAAACAGTTTGGGGGCCTATCAAAAATCGATTGATCTATCTTTAGAATTAATCGGTAAATATTCTCATTACCCCGTATGGAATGACGCTGCATTTTTATTGATAGCCAAAAACTTTTTTGCAATGGAGGAATATTTTCAGGCGCGAAGTACATTGGAATCAATCATTGCAAACTCACCTTCAGAAAAAACGGTATTGGCTGCGAAAGAATTATTGAGCCGTGTTATGGAAAAGGAAAGCATCGAAGCTCTGGAAGAAATAAATTCGGACAGCATTGAATAAGTTATTTAAAATATTGCCATTAATGGTGCTATTCGCATTAAGTCATGCACTTTTAGCACAAAGCAATGAAGGAGACCTTGAAGATATAGAGGTTGTAATTCAAAAAAATAAGGACATTAGCCTTCCCAGGGCCAATAGAAATTATCAAAAAATCAGCGAGATTCCTCAACCAGAGATAAAGCCATCCGGGCAATTGGAATTTGGAGAACACAGAATAGGACTGTCTCCACTTGATCCTTCTATTAGAATCAACAAATTGAAACGCGAGGGTTTAGATAAATTGTACAGCAGCTATATCAGAGCGGGTTTTGGGAATTATACAAATTCTTACCTCGAGGCATTCCTTGGAAATAAAAGAGAAGACAAAGGCTTTTACAATTTTTATGTAGGACATAATGCCTTTGGAAGCGGGCCTGTTGAAGATTCGGATAACAGCAGAAATCATATTGCTGCGAACGGAGGTATTTTTTATGACAATTTCAGTTTGAGTGCAAATGCCTTTTACGATAGACAGCATTATAATTTCTACGGGCTGTATCCTCCGCGATTTGTTCCATTTGTAATAAACCCCGAAGATGAACCAAATGATCAATTATTCAATCGCATTGGGGTGAGCAGTACTTTGAGTAAAATGGATCCACTGGATTATCTGAATTTTGAATTGGGAATAGGTTTTGAACATTTCGATGATAAATTCAATCAAAATGAAAACTGGATAAATCTAAATTTAAATTCTGATTATGAACTTAATGTCGGTAAAAAAATCAAATTGGATGCCAGATATATTATGGCTAATTACAGTCTGGATACCTTCTCAAATACAAGGCATCTAACTGAAATCGCACCCCAATACGTCTTTGAGACCGGTAATCTTGAAATAAGTGGAGGGATAAAAATGAGTCTTGAATCAGATACTAATTTACAGGGAGACTTCCACCTTTATCCTCTTGTTCATGCAGAATACAATTTACTGGATGAAAAACTTGTCCCTTATGCCGGAATTGAAGGAGGAATTATAACGAATGGGTTAAACGCATTTACTGCTCAAAACCCATTTTTGGATGAAGGAAATATTCTCAGTCACAGCAATAGAGAATTGGAAATTACCGGGGGGCTAAGAACATCATTATTGAAAAAGTCTCTAATTGATCTGTATCTGTCTTATTCCGCAATTGATAATCTGCCATTATTTATCAATAATCCCATCAATAATAGATTTTTGCTTTTATATGCAGAGAATGCATCCATTTTTACCGCAGGTTTATCATTCAATACAAAACCACTGAATAACTTAGAGCTCGGGGCAAGTCTGGAATACAGGGATTACGGTTTTAGCGATACAACCGAAGCCTGGCATTTACCATCTATGGAAAGCCATATTTACGCAAAATTCAATATCAAGAAGAAGATATATATGAATGTCGATATTTTTTCCATTAATGGTATATTTGCTTATACGACCATGGAAGTTAAGAGAGCACTCGACGATATTCTTGATATAAATCTTCAAATGGAATACAAGTTTTCAGAGCGCTTTTCAACTTTTGTGGAGTTGAAAAATATACTATCAAACGAATATCAGCGCTATCTTTTCTATGAAAACAGGGGAATACAGGCTAGAGCTGGTTTAACATACACTTTCTAATGGAAATGATTGCAAAGTTTTTAAGACAATATCTGGCGCATAATGATCAGGCCTATATACCGAAGTTGGGGACTTTTTATGCAAAAAATTTAAAGGCAGATGTGGACCCTTCAAAAAAGGAAATGAAACCGCCTGTGAGAACGGTAAGTTTTAAACAGGAATCTTCAAAAGACAATTCCTTTATTGATTTTTTAGCCAGAGTAGATGGAAAAAGTCTTGATGCAATTAAAAAAGATCTTTCCAAATGGGTAGATCAACTAAAGAAAGAAATTGTTGCAAAAAAGAAAGTAGAATTAGAAGGTCTTGGTCATTTGGGCGTCAATACGGCTAAAAAAGTTGTTTTTAAAGCACTTCCTAATTTAAATATTTCACCCGATACCCTTGGTATGCAGTCGGTCAAAGCCGAACCCATAAGCAAAAAAGCCGAAGCAAAAAGGGAAGAAAAAAAGGAAAAGCCCAAAGAAGAGAAAAGCAAAGAGGATAAGCCCAAGGAGGAAAAAAAGGAAGATAAAAAAGAAGTTGTGACCCCTATCGCCGAAGCAGCAAAGGATGCCAAATCAGCTTTAAAAGATACACCAAAAGCAGTTGAAAATAAATATCTCAAAAAAGAAAACAAAAAGAGAAATCCAATTGTACTCGTAGTAATAATTCTGGTAATTCTTTTGGCTGCGTCAGGTATTGGTTATTATTTTTTAAGTCATCACCAAGAGCCTGTAATTGTAGAAAAACCACAACCAGTTCAGGAAGCAGAACAGGAACAAGAACCTGAGCCCGAGCCCGAGCAAGTACCGGAGCCAGAGCCAGAACCAAAACCGGTTGTAACAATTTCGGAGAAAAACGGACGTTTTTATGTCATTGGCAACAGTTTTGAAATTGAAGCCAATGCCTATAAGTACAGAGAAAATGTAATGGCAAAAGGGCAGAAAGATTCAAAAATCATTCTTCCTGATAATAAAAGCAGATTATATCGTGTATCTATTGCCGAAGCTGAAACCGTTGAAGGGGCTATCGGCAAAATGGAGGAATTGCGATCTGACTTCGGAAACACTATTTGGGTATTAATTTATTGATGCAAATGACATTATTGCAAATCGTTGCAGCTGATTCTCTAGGGAATGCCGCTGCTCAGGAATCTGTTTCAGTCTTAGACCTATTATCAAAGGGCGGCTGGACGATGATTCCAATTTTACTTTTATCTATTGTTGCAGTTTATATATTCATTGAACGCCTCCTTACGCTTCAAAAAGCTTCAAAACTTCCAAAAACCTTTATTGATCAAATCAAGAAAATGGTTTTGGATGGTGATATTCAGGGGGCAAAAGCATTGTGTATCCAGGTGAATTCACCTACTGCAAAAATGATCGAAAAAGGAATCAGTCGGTTGGGAAGTTCCTTAAAGAATATTGAAGCCAGTATTGAAAATGTAGGTAGAATTGAAATCTACAAACTTGAAAAAAATCTCAATGTATTGGCCACTATTTCCGGTGCAGCTCCAATGCTGGGATTCTTTGGAACAGTTTTGGGAATGATTCAGGCATTTATGGCCATTGCTCAGGAAGAGGGATCTGTGAGCCCAAAACTCCTATCATCGGGCATTTATGAGGCAATGGTTACAACGGCAGCTGGTTTATTTGTTGGCATCATCGCCTATATTGGCTACAATTATTTGATTACCAGGGTACAAAAAGTAATTCACAGAATGGAATATAATTCCATAGAATTTGTTGATTTATTGCAAGAGCCAAATAAATAATGGATTTAAGATCAAAACATAAAATTGATTCGGGATTTAGCATGTCTTCAATGACGGACATTGTTTTTCTGTTGCTTATCTTTTTTATGCTGACCGCATCTTTTGTCACTCCTTCTGGATTACCGGTTAATTTGCCTAGCAGCAAGAGTACAACTACGGTATTGCAAAAAGTATCGGTTTCCATTACAAAGGATTTGCGTTTTTTTGTCAATGATAAAGAAGTTCCAAGAGCCAGGCTTGAACCAGCTCTCAGGAGTGAACTAACTGAAAAAGAAGGTGTTGTTGCCTTGCACGTAGATGAATCGGTACCGGTTGAGCATCTTGTTTATGTCGCTGGTATTGCCACATCCTTGAAAGCCAAGGTATCAATAGCTGCAAAACCAAAATAATGCAGGAACAGGAAAATAAAAGGAATCATCGCACCGGACTAATTATTAGTCTTGGCATACATGCGGCTTTGCTTCTCCTGTTTATTTTTTTATTGGCATGGAGTCCTCCTGACCCACCTATTCAGGAATATGGCATAGAGTTGAACTTTGGTTTTGATGAAAGTGGTTCCGGTGAGGTTGAAACAGAAGAAGTGTCTGAAGTAGAATCTGAAGCGGAATCAGAAAATGAAACAGAATCTGAAGTAGAAACAGAACCCATTGAAGAAATCATAGAAGAGCAATCAGAAGAACCCAGTGAAGAAATTGTTGAAGAAAGCATAAGTCCTGATTACGATGATAGCGCAAGCCCGGATAAGGTAAAAGAATCAGAGGAAACGATTGTAAAAAAAGAGGAGGTTAAAGAGGAAAAAAAATCACCCGAAAAACCGGTTGAGAAACCCAAACCTCTTATCACCTATCCGAGTGGCGGAGGTAAGCAGGGAGAAGGAAATACAGATGAAAAAGGCAACCAGGGTGACCCACGTGGTGATGATGGTATCAGTTATAAGGGAAATCCCGGTTCAGGAGGAGCTAGTTTGGAGATGTCCGGTTGGAAATGGGATAAAAAACCGATTCCCGATGATCCAACAGATGCGACGGGAAAAATAATATTTGAAATTGAAGTGGATAAATTTGGTACGGTGGTATCAATTAAAACAATTGAAAAAACAGTAAGTCCGCTGGTTGAGAAAATCTATCGCGATGAAGTGTTGAAAACCTCTTTTTCCAAAACTTCTGCAAGCGCCGCTGCTGCTGAAAGATCGCTAGGCAAAATCACCTTTGTAATAAGAAGCAACTAGACATCCATGAACTATCAGGAAACTTTGGCCTATCTTTTTGAAAGGCTTCCGATGTTTCAGAGAATTGGTAAAAGCGCATTTAAGAAAGATTTGACCAATACACTCAAACTCTGCGAGGCATTGGGCAATCCACAAAAAAAAATCACCTCGATTCACATTGCCGGAACCAATGGAAAAGGATCAACTGCGCACGCTCTCGCTTCTATATTACAGGAAAGTTCATATAAAACTGGATTGTATACTTCTCCACATTTAAAGTCTTTTACAGAGAGGATTAAAATTAATGGTAATGAAGTCTCGGAAGCTTATATCGTTGATTTTGTCGAGCTTCACAAAGAACTCATAGAAGATATTAAGCCTTCTTTTTTTGAAATTACGGTTGCCATGGCTTTTGATTATTTTGCCAAAGAAGAAGTGGATATTGCCGTGCTGGAAGTTGGAATGGGTGGGCGCTTTGATTCTACAAATGTCGTTGATCCCATCTTATCTGTAATTACCTCAATTGATTTGGATCATATGGAATTTTTGGGGCCGGATATACCAAGTATCGCTTTTGAGAAGGCCGGCATAATAAAAAATGAACGCCCAGTAGTGATTTCGGAATGGCAGGAAGAATCTGCACCAATATTTATTGAAATAGCAAAACAGTGCCGATCTGAAATTTATTTCGCCGAAGATGATATTGAAATTGAACCTAAAGGGAATGGGAAATTCCTTGTGAAATCAGAATTAATACACGATTCGATAGACTTTGAACTCAAAGGTGATTATCAAATTCACAATTTGCCCGGCATTATAAAAAGCGCTGAATTACTAAACTATTTGGGATTTCAAATAAAGACAAAATCCATGGTTATGGGTTTGGCAAAGGTCACTAGAAATACCGGTATTAAAGGCCGATGGCAAATTTTATCTAAAGACCCCTGGCTTGTTTGTGATACCGGACATAATGAAGAAGGCATGCGCTATATTCTGAACCAAATTCACAATTATAAATTTGATAAACTCATTGCTGTGCTTGGATTTGTTAATGATAAAAACATCCATAAAATCCTTGATTTTTGGCCAAAAGACACTTTTTTTATTTTTTGTCAGGCTAATATTCCAAGGGCGATGCATACAGATGATATTTTAAAAATCGCAGAAGAAAAAAACCTTCACTATTTAATTATAAGTGATGTAAATAAAGCCATCGAACGCGCGCGCGGTGATGCTTCAAAAAACGATTTTATTTTTATTGGCGGAAGCACATTCGTAGTTGCGGAGATAAATGAATTGTAAGGATGGCAAGACAAAAAAGGAAAAAGTTTGCCGAAAATGAATTGCGAAAAAATTTAATTCAACCCGGAAAAGTCGAATTCGGAAAGTTGAAAGGAAAATGGGCTTCTGATCACTTTAAGAATGATAAACCCATTGTTTTAGAACTGGGTTGTGGAAGAGGTGAATATTCAGTAGGTCTGGCGCGTTTATTTCCGGAAAAAAACTTTATTGGTGTTGATATAAAAGGGGATAGGATGTATAAGGGAAGTAAAGCTGCAGAAGAGGAAAACCTCCCTAATGTTGCTTTTCTCAGGATAATGATTCAGGAAATTGATCAACATTTTGCTGAAAATGAAATCTCTGAAATATGGCTTACTTTCCCGGATCCCAGGCCTAGAAACAGGGATATTAAACGAAGACTGAGTTCAGAGCGGTATTTTAAAAAATATTATCATCTATTAAAAAATGGTGGTTTATTTCATTTAAAGACAGATTCTGAAAGCTTATTTGACTTCACATTGGAGCTCATTGAAAAACTTCCAAAAGAAAATTTAGTTTATACTGAAGACCTTTATAATTCTGATTTCAAAGATGAACACTTTGGTATTAAAACGCGATACGAGGAAAAATTTATGAAAGAAGGGTTTTCTATTAAATATTTAAGGTTTAATATTATCTCAAATAAGACCTAACATGCCCGACATAATTGAATCACTAAAAAAACGCAATCCGGGGGAAACAGAATTTCATCAGGCGGCTGAAGAAGTTATTGATACAATAAAACCGGTTCTCGACAAAAACGAAAAATATCGCAAACACAAAATTTTAGAAAGGATGCTCGAACCTGAAAGATTGATTTCATTCAAAATAGAATGGATCGATGATTCGGGTGAGATACAAATAAACAAGGGCTATCGTGTTCAAATGAATAGCGCCGTTGGGCCATATAAAGGCGGTTTGCGCTTCCACCCATCTGTAAATCCGAGTATTCTTAAATTCCTGGCCTTCGAACAGATATTTAAAAACGCACTTACTTCTTTACCTCTGGGAGGAGGAAAAGGAGGTTCTGATTTTGATCCAAAGGGGAAATCCGATTTTGAAGTCATGCGCTTTTGTCAGGCGTTTATGAAAGAACTATACAGACACATCGGCCCAAGCCTGGATATTCCAGCCGGAGATATAGGAGTGGGAGGCAGAGAAATTGGTTATTTGTTCGGAGCGTATAAAAAAATTGTCAATGAGTTTACGGGGGTGCTGACAGGCAAGGGTCCCGGATGGGGCGGTAGTCTGGTCAGAACTGAAGCAACGGGTTATGGCCTGGTTTTCTTTGCAGAAAATATGCTCAATGAGATGAATGATGACCTAAATGATAAAGTTTGTTTGGTTTCGGGTTCAGGAAATGTGGCTCAATACACAATGGAGAAATTGATTCATTGTGGAGCTAAAGTGGTCACTTTTTCAGATTCATCCGGTTTTATCTTCGATGAAGAGGGTGTCAACAAGGAAAAACTGGATTTTATAAAGGAACTGAAAAATGAAAGACGGGGAAGGGTAGAGGAGTATGCTAAAAAATACAAAAACAGTCAATTTACTGAGGTAAGTAAAGATTCAGATTCAAACCCCTTGTGGGATAATAAAGCAGATTGTGCTTTTCCATGTGCAACACAAAACGAAATTGGTACCAAAGATGCCAATAACATTGTTAAAAATGGCATTAAATTGCTTGCAGAAGGTGCGAACATGCCTTTAACTGCAGAAGCAATAGAGATTATTTTAGACAATAAAATTGCTTATGCACCGGGAAAAGCTTCAAACGCGGGCGGTGTTGCAACCTCTGGATTGGAAATGACTCAAAACCGATTGGGAATGTACTGGGAAGCTACAGAAGTAGAAACCAGATTAAAACTAATTATGAAAGGCATACATCAAAGCTGTCTGGATGCCAGTAAACAGTATGGAATGGAAGGAAATTATATGGTCGGTGCAAACATAGCTGGTTTTACAAAAGTTGCAGATGCCATGTTGGCCCAGGGGGTTGTTTAATTTAAATTGATAGGCAAGGTATAGCCCGTCAAAATTTGAATATTGAATGATCTGAATTCATCGACCTGAGCATTGTTAGGAAAAATGATTCTCTCCCTACGCATATTCGTAATTCCGCTTGCCATTCTTACACCAACATTTAATCCAAAGTCAAAATCATAATCCACTTGTAGTATAGCTGCTACATCCCAGGAATTATATAATTCTTTGTTTTCCCTTGAGGTGCCCTCAGATCTCAGATATCCACTAATAATATTTGAAAATTGAACACCTGCCTTTAACTGAAAAAAATCTTCACTTGGTTGTATACCAATTAAAAATGGGAAATCAGCATATGTAGTTACGAGGTCCAGACGTGGAAAGGTATCGAAGGCTGTTTGGATAGAACCCTTCGAGGTAACCTGCATACCTGTTTCAAACAGAAAAATTTTATTTGGCCTGAATTGAAAATACAAACCTGCAGCCGGTCCGCTTCTCATCAAATGCTGAATGGTAGGATAATTTAATTTATAAGTTGAGAATGAATAACCGAGTTTGGGAACCAGGCTGACTTCCAACTGTGAATAAACCTTTTGTGATGAAAAGAAAAAAAAGCATATAAGGAAAATGTATAGAATTCTTTTTTTCATTCTTCTATTTCAAGATATTCAAGTATATCAGCGAGTTCATCAAAATCTTTAAAGCCCGGTCTTATTTCATTGCCTCCTTTTAACATAATTCCTGCAGGGTTTAGTTCTTTCTCAATCCATTTGAGGTTTTTTATGTTGATACCAAAGCCCAATATTAATTGATGTTTTTCAGACAATTCCATCAATAGATTCATTTTAGCTTCATCAATTTGTTCAACCTCATGCCTGCTTTTTAAAAGGAGATAATCATATTTTTCCAATTCTTTCTCCGAAGGTCTTTTTAATTCAAAATCCTCTATAAAAGCTTCAAGTATTTTAGTCTTGTTATCCTTCGGAAAAAGTTCAGCTTCTTTGCTCAGATAACAATCAAAATTCATATTGAGTAAATCCGTATCCAGTTTATGATTTTTGATCTCGAAAACGGTCTCTATACCTTCTACCCATTGCAAAATTCCCATCAAGTCGTTCTTCGACAAGATGCGATCCATATCTTGGCTTGAAAAACCCAACCATTTTACACCCATTCCTGCACAATATCTGGCATCGGAAAGATTATTTACAGAAGCGATGTATACCGGAATTCGTAAAGCCATAAGAGTTATTAATATTCAAAACTGATAGTATTTGTTTAGAAAACCTACTGAAAAGTATTTATAAGTTAAATTTGTAAACAAATTGGCTTTGTTGAAATATCTGAAATTCGCATTCATATTATTTATTTTTTTATCCTGCAATGACGATGGCGAAATAATTGTGCCTGAAGCGGGATATAACTATTTTCCACTTCAGGTCAATACGTATCGGGACTATAAAATAAACAGCACAAAATATTTTTTAAGACCTGATTCCACATTAAATATGGTCGTGCCTGACTCAACCGTCAAAGCATATTTTTTACGTGAAATTATCGCTTCCAAGTTTTTAGATTTTGAAGGCGATTCGGCATTGCGAATCGAAATTTTTACAAAAACACTACTTCAGGATGCTTGGCCCAATCAACCCGATTCAATTGCCATTGCCAAATTGAAAAATGATGAACTGATTTATGAAATTAACAACCGCACATTGATAAAACTTATTTTTCCTGTAAAAAATGGGATATCCTGGAATGCAAATAAATTTAACAGTTTGGGTGAAGAACTTTATTCAATAGATAATCTCGGTAGCTCAATTCAACTGGAAGATACCATTCTAAGCCCGGCATTAAAGGTAATTCAAAGTGATATCGATAACTTAATTGAAGTGGACAAACGAACCGAAGAATATGTTTTAAACGTTGGATTAGCAAGGAAAAATACCCGAATATTGCAATATCGGCAATCCAATGGAATGGTATTAACCGGAGAAATTGAAAAGGGTACTATTTTTACTCAGGAATTAATAAAAAATGGTAAAATTTAAAGCAGTCCTTATCCTTTCACTTAGTGTACTTCTCTGCTATAGTAGTTCACTTTTTGCCCAGAAGAAATACGTTGTATATTTTAAAGACAAAGCGAATACTTCTTACGATTTGGCAAATCCGCTCAGTATGATATCCCAAAGAGCCCTCGATAGAAGAACAAGACAAGGCATTCCTATGGATTCATCGGATATACCTGTCAATGCAAATTATATTTCTCAGGTGGAGGGTACAGGTGCGCTTGTCATTCGACAATCGAAATGGTTTAATGCAGTTGTCGTGGATTGCGACTCAGCCACTCTCAATCAAATTCTGACATTGCCTTTCGTAAAAAATGATCAGAGGATTTTTAAAGTCAAACAGCCGAATCGCGATTTTGAGGAAAGGAAGCTTGATATAAATTATACCTCAAATGCCAAAACACAATTTGATTATGGGGCCGCTGCAAATCAGATTCAAATGCTTGGTGCGGATGTGATGCACAATGATGGTTTCGATGGAGCAGGTATGTGGATAGGGGTATTTGATTCAGGTTTTAGAAACGCAGATAGTATCGCAGCCTTTGATCATTTGCATCAAAGCAATCGAATATTGGGCACTTATGATATCGTTGAAGGGGATCAAAATGTTTACGATGAACACAGCCATGGAACAAGTGTGTTGTCGTGCATGGCGGCTTTCTCTTCGGGCCAAATAATTGGAACAGCATTTGGTGCCTCTTATTTTTTATTCAGAACAGAAGATGTTTTTTCTGAGACACAACTTGAAGAATTTAACTGGTTGGTCGCTGCCGAGCAAGCCGATAGCCTTGGGATTGATCTTATCAATACATCTTTGGGCTATTCAACCATGGATAATTCCCAATTCAGTCATAGCTATGCCGACATGGACGGAACTACTACCATAATCTCAAGAGCAGCTGAATATGCAGCAAGAAAGGGGATTCTTTGTATAAATAGTGCGGGAAATGAGGGGGATGATCCCTGGTTTTATATAACTGCTCCTGCTGATGCTGATTCAATTATTACTGTGGGCGCGGTGGGTGCTGACAGTGCATTAGCCGGATTTAGCAGTAGAGGACCAACCGCGGACGGAAGAATTAAACCAGATGTTGTGGCTCAAGGCTTCTCCACTGCTGTAATTAGTTCAAGTAGCGGAAATGTTGTAAACGGTTCGGGAACTTCATTTTCCGGACCATTGATCGCCGGTTTTGCTGCATCACTTTGGTCGGCTTACCCGAATAAAACGAACATTGAGATGATCGAATTAATTAGGATGTCTGCAGATCGCTACGCAAATCCAAACAATGATTATGGTTATGGAATACCTAACTATTCCAAAGCTAAATTTTTAAGTTCTCTTAATGATTTAAGCGATTCTAATACTGATTTTAAATTTTTCCCAAATCCTTACTCTTACAATTCAAGTCTGAACTTACAGGTGAGTTCGAAAATGATAGGACAGCATATTAAAGTTGAAGTCTATAATTCAATTGCGTCTCTGTTGCAAATTTTTGAAATCAAATCAGCCGATTATGTAAACACAATTGAATTGTCAGAAAAATTAATGAATTCTCAAATCCTCTATTTGCGTGTCAGCACAAATGAAGGATCAAATGTATTTAAAATTGTAAAAGCCCAATAATATGGCCAATACTTTAATAGCTCCTTCATTGCTTGCAGCTGATTTCGCCAATTTAGAGGATGAAGTCAAAATGTTAAATGAAAGTGAAGCCGATTTTATACATCTCGATGTGATGGATGGTGTTTTTGTTCCAAACATATCTTTTGGATTACCCGTCATTTCTTCGGTTAAAAAACACGCAAAAAAGGCTTTGGATGTTCATCTAATGATTGTAGAGCCGGATAAATACATTGCAGATTTCAGAAAGGCAGGGGCGGATTGGATCAGCGTACATTATGAAGCTTGTCCCCATTTGCATCGCAGTATTCAAAATATAAAAAGCCATGATTGTAAAGCAGGTGTAGTTTTAAATCCGCATACACCGGTGGAATTGCTTGAAAATATATTGTCCGATCTGGATTACGTGCTGTTGATGTCTGTAAATCCCGGTTTTGGCGGTCAAAAATTTATTCCTCAGGTGATTGAGAAAGTAAGAAAATTAAAGGCTATGTGCGAGGATATTAATCCGGCATGCCATATTGAAGTGGATGGAGGAGTAAATTCAGAGAACGCGGTTGAATTGGTAAAAGCCGGAGCCGATATGTTGGTAGCGGGTAGTTTTGTCTTCAATTCCGAAAGTCCGACAAAAGTAATTTCCGATTTGAAAAATATCAGTGCCGATTCTTACGTTGCCTGATCACAATCATTGATGATCCCAATTCGGTTTTCTCTTCTACTATTATTGCAATTTACAGCCTTGGCTACCTATTCTCAAGATCTGGCCAGAGTATTTGGCGTGGTGAAAGACGAAACGGGAATACCCGTGGAATTTGCCAATGTAATAAGCAATTCAGATCAGAAATTATCCATTACTAATTCTAAAGGGGAGTTTTCTTTAATCACCACAGCCGGTACTAATAAAAAATTTACAGTAAAGTTTGTCGGTTTTAAATCACAAACATTTAGTCTAGATCTTAAGGCTGGAGAAGAAAAATATTGGGAAATATTTTTAGAGGAAGAAACCAAACTATTGGAAGATGTAGAAATAAAAGCCGATCGTTCGGAGGCGGAGAAAGAACAGGTGAGTGTCACTGCAATAGACCCAAAATTGCCCAAAATTCTTCCCAGTGTCTCTCAGGATTTTAATAAAATAATTGCTACTCTGCCTGGCGTAGTTGCACAAAATGAACTTTCAAGTGAATATGCGGTAAGAGGAGGAAACTTTGATGAAAATTTGGTGTATGTCAATGATATATTGGTTTACAGGCCATTTTTAACCCGATCTGGCCAACAGGAGGGATTGAGTTTTGTCAATTCAGATCTCACCTCCAGTGCAGAATTTTCTGCTGGTGGTTGGCAGCCGCGCTATGGAGATAAATTAAGTTCGGTTTTGAATGTTACATATAAAGAGCCGGAGACATTTGGCGGATCGATATCCGTAGGCTTATTGGGAGGTTCATTTCACCTGGAGGGAAGTTCGCCAAATAAAAGACTTTCACATATTACAGGAATACGTCATAAAAGGACTGAGTTTTTATTAAATACGCTTGAAACAGAAGGGGAGTATTTACCGCGTTTTACTGATTTGCAATCCTACATTAGTTATGATTTAAGTAAGGTTAAGGGGGAGGAAAAAACAAAGCTTGGCATCCTCAACGCATACAGCAGAAATCGATACAACGTAATTCCGGCAGCAAGAGAAAGTACATTTGGAACCGTGCAGGAAGTCATAAGGCTTTTTGTGGCCTTTGACGGTCAGGAGGAAATGGAATACGACACCTATCAGGGCGGACTCAGTTTAAAACACAAATTCTCAGAAAAATTTAAAAGTACGCTGACACAATCCCTGACCATTACCAGGGAAAGGGAGAATCAGGATCTTGAAGCAGGCTACAGGCTTTGCGATGTGGGAACAAATCTTGCCGATACGAGTTTTGATAAATGCATTTCCGAAAGAGGCATAGGAACAATATATAATTATGGTCGAAACAGCTTATCAGCAACAATATTAAATACCATAAACAGAAATGAAATTAAATTGAATGAAAAAAACGAATTGGAATTTGGGCTACAATATGGGACTGAGATAATTGAAGATCAACTCAATGAATGGTCTTTTATTGACTCCTCAGATTATGTGAATATCACAGATAACAGAAAAAGTAGTATTGATTTAAATTCTCATCGTTTTGAAGGCTATTTTCAGCATGAAATTCAACCGGATTCTGCAATTAAAATTACTTATGGCCTTCGATTTAATTATTGGAATTTAAATGATCAGTTTTTAGTATCACCCCGGATGCAGGTTTATTATCATCCAAAATGGAATAGAGACTTTACTTTCAAGGGGGCATTGGGTGTGTATCAACAACCTCCATTTTACAGAGAATTGAGAAACTTTGATGGAAGTGTAAACAAAGATGTTTTGGCACAAAGATCATATCACGCCATAATTGGGAGTGACTATCGCTTTAAAATATGGCATCGTGATTTTAAACTGACAACCGAGGGCTATCTTAAATACCTTGATAAAGTCATTCCCTATGATATTGACAATGTTAGAATTCGCTATTACCCGCAAGTAAATGCTGAGGCCTATAATATTGGTTTGGATGTACGAATAGGAGGAGAGTTTATAAAAGGAGCTGAGTCTTGGTTTAGTTTGGGAATTCTGTCTTCGCGTGAAAACCTTGAGGGCGATGATAAGGGATTTATAAGACGCCCTACAGATCAGAGGGTAAATTTGGGCATATTTTTTCAAGACCATTTGCCAAGAAACCCGAGTATTCGAGTTTATATAAATTTAGTATATGGTACAGGTCTTCCTTTTGGCCCTTCAAGAAGACCTGAATTCAGGGCTCAGCTCAGCGCACCTTCTTATCGAAGAGCAGACGTAGGCTTTACAAAAATTTTAACCATTGGAGGTAAAGGTATTCGCGAAGGAGGTTTTAAATCAATTAAATTAGCTGCAGAGGTCTTGAATATTATTGCAGCCAACAATACCATTTCCTATATCTGGATACAGGATGTAACGGGAAATACCTATGCCATTCCAAACACTCTTTCTCAACGGTTTTTGAACTTCAGAGCAATCGCAGAATTCTGAATTTTATTTTTTGGTATAGTTATTGGTTTATGTTTTTCAAATCATAATTTTGGTTGTAAATAATCGCAAAATGAAAAATTTAAGAATAATTCTAATCGCCATTGCTTTTTTAACAATAGGTAGCGCCTGCAAGCGCTCTGTCACCAGGGTAAGTCCCGATCAGCAAATCGATCTAAGCGGTCGATGGAATGATACGGACTCAAGACTGGTATCTGAAGAAATGATCAGGGATGTATTGTCAAGACCCTGGCTTGAGGATTTCCGGCAGGCTACCGGCAAGAAACCTGTTGTTATTGTGGGAATGATGTCTAATAAAACGTCAGAGCATATTGAAACTGAAACATTTATAAAAAATATAGAAAGGGAATTTATTAATTCAGGCCGAGTAAGGGTAGTCCAGAATTCTGTATTTAGAGAAAAAATGAGAGAGGAAAGAGCCGATCAGAATGAATTCTCAAGCCCTGAGACTGCTAAAAAATGGGGAAAAGAATTAGGGGCTGATTTTATGCTTTTTGGTGTATTGACATCAATTACCGATTCCTATAACAAAGAAAAGGTTGTCTTCTACAAAACCAACCTTGAACTGGCTAATCTGGAAACCAATGAAAAGGTTTGGATTGGTGATAAAGAGATAAAGAAATACATAAAAAATTAAGCATATATTTCTTTGAGAGCATTCAAAATTGCATCTGCATACCTGCTCCTGGTACTGTTGCTGGGAGCTTGTATGACTTATTATCAAAGATACAGGGAGTTTAACCGGAGTTTTGAAAACGGCAGCCTGGAACAAGCCAAAAAATTACTGGAGGCTGATGATAAGGGAGAAAACAGAAAAAGTAGATTTCTGTATTTCACAAATTTAGGTGTTGTCAATTCTATGCTTTCGAATTACGAAGAGAGCAATGTCTGGTTTGAAAAAGCCTATATTTTTGGAGAAGATTACCGCAAAAATTATCTGAATTATGCGGCTTCTTTTCTTACCAATCCAAAAATGACCGTTTACCCGGGGGAAGATCATGAACATCTTTTGGTTCCCTATTACAAAGCAATAAATTATCTAAAACAAGGAAATTTTGAGGCAGCTCTTGTAGAGGCCAGAAGGATGGATATTCGTCTGAATCAATTTAGCGATAAGTATAAAAATGATAACAAATTTCAGGAGGATGCATTTATAGACCTTTTAATTGGCCTCATCTACGATGCTTCAAGAGATTATAATAACGCATTTATAGCCTATAGAAATGCATATAATACCTATGAAAATGAATATAAGACCCGTTTTGGCCTCTCTGCACCGGAACAGCTCAAAAAAGATTTATTAAGGACGGCCAAATTATCCGGATTTAGTACTGAAGTGGAGCAATATGAGAGAGAATTCAAAATGAAAACTCCCGAACCAATGGCTTCCAACGAAGGCAGGGTTTTGTTTATTTGGCATAATGGCCTGGGTCCGGTAAAGGATGAATGGGCGATTAATTTTGTAATCATTAAAGGAGCCGGTGGTGTTGTAAATTTTCAAAATGAGGAGCTTGGCTTAAATTTTAATTTTGTAATGAGCAGCGACGACAAATCCTCATTAGGTGATTTGAGAACCTTAAGAGTGGTTTTCCCAAAGTATGTGGAACGTGAATTGCTATATACTGATGCCTCTGTTCAATGGGATGGAGGAAGCACACGGTTGTATAAAGCAGAGCCTGTAAATGATATAGCCAGGCAATTGTTAAAACAGCGAATGCTCAAAGAAATGGGGGAGAGTCTCTTGCGCGTAGCCATTAAGAAAGCTGCCGAACAAGCCATTCGCCAGCAAAGCGAAGGAGCGGCCGTTGCGGCAAGTATAATCAATATGGCAACCGAACAAGCCGATACCAGAAATTGGCAAACATTACCACATAGTATCTATTATACCTGGTTGGAAGGAGAAGAAGGCAAAAAAGATTTGAATTTAAAACTGCTCTCTTCTAGATTTAGCAGTTACAATACACAAAAAAATATTTCTGTAGAATTCGAGAAGGGCAGAACAAAGGTTTTAACCTATCATTCTCTGGATGTTTCTCCGCGTTACAATCCGGTAATGGATTCTTATTAAATGAAAACACTGAGAATTTTCATATTACTTCTTTTTATCACCTCTGTTTCAGGGGTACTGGAATCCTGCAAACCCAGATATGGGAGCAGATCGCTTGAAAAACGCAAACGCAAACTCAAAAGAAAATATAAAAGAAGCGGAATTAATGATTGTCCTGTTTTCGATTGCCGGAATTATTCAAACAAAGAGACAAATATTTCTATCTAAGCGGGAATTTCCCTGTTGGCGATTTGATTTATCGATCTAATTCTAAAATAGATCTGTTCTGTAATGGAGTGAAGCCTCGAGAAATAAACATTCAATTTTGCTTTGTTCTTTTTCTTTAGTTTTGATTCCAGATGATCATCTTTGATTCTTTTAAAGGTATCCTCCAGATAGGCCAACTCTTGCTTTTTTTCTAATTCACCCTTTTGAAAATTATTTTGCAGCAGTTTATTAAAATCACTGAATGAATTAAATATATGTTTTAACAATTCATCCAACTGGTTTTTATGTTTCTCCTTTAATTTCAGACCGTTATTTCTATTTAATTCAATTTCTTTGGCCATGTATTCTAAAAGGTCGGCAAAATCTTCAAGCTCACTACTTATCTCCATGTACTGATAAATTCTTAGCGAATTATACCTGCTGGTTTCATTTTCAGCAAGCTCGATTAAATAATTGCTTATGTTCAGGTCAAATTCATTGGTTATGTCGGCATAGGCTTTTATACTTTTTCTTAAATTCCTGTTCCCATTATCTTCATGATCACTACTAGCAATAAAATCCCTTAGGTTTTGGAACGATTTTTCGACATTATTGACAAATTCCACGAGTTCGAATTTTACATTGCTCATGGCCTTATCGGTGTCTTTTAAATCTTTCGGATCCAGATAGAGCGGAAGATTATCTTTATCTATTAGTTTCTTATCCTTGACCATTTTAGTCACTGTAGCGGCAATAAAGCGACTAAACCAAATAAGTATTAGAACATTAAGTACGTTAAATACTGTATGAAAAATACTCAAGCCGATTGGTATACTGCTCGCAATTGCCAATGGTGAACCAAAATTATTTTTTTCCATATACCAGTCAATGACACTGATAAAAAAAGGCATTAAAAAAATCATCCATACCACACCGAAAATATTGAATATAAAGTGTGCCCTTGCTGCTCTTTTGGCATTGGTGTTTGCCACGAGTGCAGCGAGGTTGGCCGTGATTGTAGTGCCTATATTTTCACCCAATACGATAGAGGCAGCCAGGGGAAAGGGAATCCATCCCTGATTGGTCATTACCAATGTCAGTGCCATGGCGGCACTGGAGGATTGCACCACGATCGTTAAAATGGTTCCGATAAAAACAAAAAACACAGTGGTTAATAATTTCCCAATATAACTTTTGTCTTCATAAGAGAATCCTTTTAAAAACTCCAAAGCCTGTGGATTATTCTGAAGATCGGGCACGGAATTTTTTAAAGCCTCCAAACCCATGAATAGAAGGGCAAAACCAATTAAGGTTTCAGCAAGATTTTTAAAGTTATTGTTTTTTGAAAAGAGTAAGGGGAAACTGATCCCAATTATTATTAGACTGAAATCCGCAATTTTAACTTTAAATCCAAATATAGAAATTAGCCAAGCGGTGATAGTTGTTCCAATATTGGCACCCATTATAACACCAATTGACTCAATTAGAGATAAAAGGCCGGCGTTCACAAAACTCACCACCATTACCGTAGTTGCCGATGAACTTTGTATAAGGCATGTAATTAAAAAGCCGGTTGCAACCCCAAAAAACCTATTGGAGGTCATGGTGGCTAAAATCTGGCGGAGTTTGGTTCCAGCTACTTTTTGCACACCCTCACTCATGATTTTCATTCCATAGATGAAAAATCCCAGAGCCCCTATTAAAGAAAGTAAATCAAGTAACCCGTAATTCATTATTGAGTTACTTTAAGGAAAAAGCATATTCATTTTTATGATTAGCGCTGTGCTGTGAAGGTAAAGATGAAGGTTTAATTCAGCAAGAAGACAGAAATTAATATTAAGAATTTGTTAAGAAATCAAATTTGATAAGAATAGTCTTTATCAGATTTTTTCTCCTGCCTTCAGTTGATCTTCAATTGTCACACCCTCAATTACTTCAATATTGATTCCATCCGATAGCCCTACTTTGACCGCTTGTTCTTTAAATTCCTGCTCACCAGTTTTTATTTCAACAAAGGTTTTACCGTCTTTAAAGGAAAGAATTCTTTCAGGTACAACAAGCACGCTGTCTCTTTTATCAAGAACAATATCGGCATTGGCACTGTATCCGGCACGCAAGAATTTTCCTTCTTCAAGTGTTACCGCCGCGCGTATTTCAAATTGTATTGCACCTTCTTCTTCTACACCTTTTGGGGAAATGTATTCAAGTTTGGCTTTAAAACTCTCACTCTCCAGGGCCCCAATTTTTAATATAAGATCCATTCCTTCTTTGATTTTGCCTACTTCAGTTTCATCTACATTTCCTTCAAAAATCATTTCACTCATATTTGCAATAAAAGCGATGGTGGTACCATCGTTAAATGTATTTGTTTCAATTACAAAGTTTCCTTCCTTAACCGGTACATCTAAAACCATTCCATCTACTGTGGATTTAACCAGATTAGAAACATTTCCGGATTTTTTAGCTGCGCCCTCTTTAATGAGGTCTAGATTATTTTCAGCTGCTTCTACCTGTTGTTTTCGCAAATTATAATCCAGCAGGAATTGATTATAATCAAATTCTGAAATTACCTTTTGATCGAACAGATCCTGCTGCCTTTTCAATTCCTTTTCAGAATTTTTAAAATTGATGATAGCTGTTTTTAAATTAGCTTCGGCATTGTTGAGTGCAACAACATCTGGGATGATTTTTATTCGGGCTATCAATTGCCCCGTTCGAACCTGTTCGCCTGCCTCTACAAATAGTTTATCGACTACACCTGAAACCTGTGATTTTATTTCAATTTCCTTTCGTGGAATTATCGAACCGGTCGCTACGGTCTTTTTAATTACATCACTGTAAAATGGGTTTTGGGTTTCATAGACAACGGGCTTTTCTTCTGATTTTTGATAGAGGTAATAACCACCTCCTATAAAACTTCCAAAAAGTATGACAACGACAATTATAATTAGAAAGGTTCTCATTTTATTCTGTTCTTAAAGCTTCTATTGGATCTACAGCTGCGGCTTTTCTCGCCGGAATTAAACCCGCTAAGGCGCCCCCGACTACGAGCACAAAAAGAGCTGTAAGTGCTACCTGCAGATCGATTTCGGGATGGGCAAACATTCCTGTTTCCTGGCCCTCTATTAATTTATTAATTCCTTCAACCAGGATGGTTCCCAGGAGTAATCCTCCATATCCGGCAATCACAGTGATAAATACTGATTCCTGGATTATAAGGGCAATTATCGACCAGGGTGTTGCGCCCAGTGATTTTCGAATTCCAATTTCTTTAGTCCTCTCCTTTACAATGATAAGCATGATATTGCTTACACCGATCACCCCGGCAAGAAGGGTGCCTATTCCAACAATCCAGATAAATGTATTTATTCCCGTGAAAAGCGCCTGAATTTCTGCGAATTCTTCCTCCGCATTATATGAACCTATTCCTCTTTTATCCTCAGGATGAACAGAATGTCTTTCCTTTAATATGGCTGCCGCGTCTTCTTCCAGTTTTTCCGAAGAAAAACCATCTTTGGGAATCATGGCGTACCATCCCACTATATCGCCATAATTGAATACGTTTTGAAAGGTGGTGAAAGGTATATAAATACTCTGCTGATCCCGGTCCTGTTCATCACCCTCAGCACGAGATTTATGTGTTCCGATAATTTTGAAATAAACTCCATTTATTTTTAAATAATCTCCTATTGGATCCTCATTTTCTTCAAATAATATTCTCTGCACACCTTTGCCTATTACACAAACTTTTCTCTTATCATCTATGTCCAATTGATTGATAAAGCGGCCTTCCGGCATGACCATGTATTTTATCTTTAAAAAGTCAGGGAAATCTCCGTATACACTAAATGCACCTGCTTTATTTTTACGGGTTACATTATTGGCATCTCTAAAGCCTCCCAATTGGTTTCGCGGGCTAATGACATCGGCATAGTTAATATTGTCGCGCAGAAATTCGGTGTCGGAATTGTTAAAATTAAAATACCTTCCCGGTTTGAATCCTTTATATGGCATGGTCGTTCTTTGACTCCACATATAAACCGAGTTGGTTGCGCTGTTTACGAAATCTCTGTTTACGCCATTTCTCAATCCACTTCCACCACCTAGCAAGAGTAAAAGCATGAAAATGCCCCAAAAGACTCCGAACATCGTAAGGAAAGTGCGAAGCTTATTTTTTCGGATCGTCATCCATATTTCCTGCCATTTGTCAAAATCAAACATATTACTCGTCTCTTAGTGCTTCTATGGGTTGAATTTTGGCTGCTTTTCTTGCGGGGAAATAGCCTGCCAATGCTCCGGCTATAACCAATATTCCCGTGGCTGTTAATGCCGTACCCAATTCGATTTCAGGATTTTTAAAATAGGGAACTTCTGCACCAAAATTATTTAGAGTAAAATTCACCAATTCAATAAGGGAAACTCCAAATAACAAACCAAAGTATCCGGAAATTAAAGTTATAACAATTGATTCTTGTATTATCAGTGAAATGATAGATACCGGTGTGGCTCCTAGCGCTTTTCTGATACCGATTTCTCTCGTTCTGTCTTTTACAATTATGAGCATAATGTTACTCACACCGACGACCCCTGCTACTATGGTTCCCATCCCCACGATCCAAATAAATATATTGATCCCTCCAAATAGATCTTTAAATCTTTGAAAGTTTTCAAGATTGTTCCACATATGAATCGCGCGCTCATCATCCGGAGAAAATTTATGTCTTTCAATCAATAAATTTTTAGCTTGATCACCCATGACCATGCTTTCCTTTACGCTGGCATCACCAACCGTAAACATCATCATGTGCACTCTATTAGAACCATTATAGGCCATTTGAGTTGTTGATATTGGAATTACGATTACCTGTTGTTCTCGTTCGCTTCCTTCATCCTTAAATGTCCCCACTACCTTGTAAAGAATTCCGGAAATATCGATCCATTTTCCTAAAGGATCATCACCTACTTCAAACAAAGAATTCACCACCTCCTGACCAATGACGGCTACTTTTCTTTTTTGCTCAATATCCAGATCATTAATGTAACGACCGGAAGTTAAAATGGTGTTTTCAAGGTATAAGTGAGCCGGGTGAACACCCCTGATCTGAAATGAAGAATACTTTTTTTCATATCGTACCGTGTAATCCCCCCATAGGAAGTATCTGGCTGTTATATATTCAAGACCTTCGACTTTGTTTTTCAGATTGTCATAGTCTTCATTGGTAAATTGAATTCTTCTTCCGGGTTGCATGCCTTTGTAGGGAATGCTTGTTTGTCCGGATCTGATCCATATGGAATTAATGGCATCATCCTTAAACATTTCTTTTACCCCATTCAATAGCCCCGAGCCCGCTCCAAGCAAAAGGATAAGCATAAATATCCCCCAGGAAACACTGAATGCCGTCAAAAACGTTCTAAGCTTATTCTGCCTGATCGTATTAAAAATTTCTTCCCACTTATCCAGATCGAACATATCAGTTGTTGTTAACTACTATTCCGTCTTTGAGTCTTATAATCCTATCTGTCATCTCAGCAATGTCATTTTCATGCGTCACAATTACCACCGTCATGCCTTCCTCATTTACATCTTTAAAAAGCTGCATGACTTCAGAAGATGTTTTTGAGTCGAGGGCACCGGTAGGTTCATCCGCCAGTATTAACTTAGGTGAAGTGATCAGAGATCGCGCGATGGCCACTCTTTGTTTTTGACCTCCCGAAAGCTCATTGGGCATATGATCCCACCAATCGGAAAGGCCTACTTTCTCCAAATACTCCATGGCCTTGGCGTTTCGTTTTCTACGGCTAATCTTTTGATAATAGAGAGGGAGTGCCACGTTTTCAAGTGCATTTTTAAACGAAAGAAGATTAAACGACTGAAAAACAAAACCAATAAATTTATTTCTGTATTGTGCGGCAACTTTTTCATTCAATTTATAAATGCTTTTGCCTGCAAGATTATAGGTTCCTGAATCGTATTGATCAAGAATTCCGATTATGTTCAACAATGTGGATTTTCCGGAACCGGAACTTCCCATAATACTGACCATCTCACCTTCATTAATGGTCAATTCAATGTTTTTTAACACATGAAGCGACTTCGTTCCGGTCTGATAAGATTTATTTATCTTATTTAGGTCAATTATACTATCTGCCATGGCCTCCAATCTTCGCAAATCAACGCCAAATTTACACATTTAAACAGGAGTTCCATTTTAATATAAGATTGATATTATATAAACGGTCGAAAAAAAATATTAACAGAGAATTATAAGACCCTGTGATACCTTCGTTTTCATAACTTAGCGCATTCAAAAATAAAAGCATGAAGAAAAAATATCTATTCCTGATACTTACTCTAATCAATTCGGTAGCGCTTTCTTTTGCCCAAATGACCACTCCATCTGCTGGAGAAATATTACTTAACCTGAAAAAACTAAATACATTAGGTTCGGTGCTTTACATCGCAGCACATCCAGATGATGAAAACACCAGGATGATCTCCTATTTTGCTAATGAGGCCTGTATGCGTACGGCTTATTTATCTCTCACGCGTGGAGATGGCGGACAAAACTTAATCGGCCCAGAAAAAGCTGAAAAAATGGGTTTAATTAGAACACAGGAATTGTTGGAAGCCAGAAAAAAGGACGGTGGCATTCAGTTTTTTACAAGAGCCAATGATTTTGGCTATTCCAAACACCCCGATGAAACCTTGAAAATATGGGGTAAAGATGATGTTCTTTCTGATGTAGTATGGATAATCAGAAAATTTCGCCCTGATGTAATCATAACGAGGTTTTCACCGAATAGTGCTGGTCAAACACACGGTCACCATACCTCATCGGCCATGCTTGCTTTAGAAGCCTTTTCTTTGTCGGGTGATAAAAATGCCTTCCCTGAGCACCTGGAACATGTGGAGACCTGGCAGGCGGAAAGAATATATTGGAACACCTCATGGTGGTTTTACGGAAGACAGGATTTTGATAAAACCGGCCTCACAATGGTCGACGTGGGAGAATTCAATACGCTCTTAGGGAAAAATTATGGTGAAATTGCAGGTTCGAGTAGATCCATGCACAAATCTCAGGGTTTTGGTGCCTCAGAATCCAAAGGAAGCATTGAGGAGTATCTGGATCCTATTGACGGAAAGGAAGCGCCGGAAAATATACTTGAAGGCATAAATACAAATTGGTCGAGAATAAAAAATGGTGAAAAGGTAAAAGCACATATTCAAATGGCTATCGATCAATTTGACCCGGAAAATCCTTCTTTAATTGTCCGACATTTAATAAATGCAAGGCAGGCACTGGCCAATATAAAAGATGAATTTTGGAAGGAAATTAAATATGAGCAAATCAATTCCTTAATTCTCGATTGTTTGGGATTTACCGTTGAAGCACTATGTGAAGATTATATTTATGCACCTGGAGATTCGGTGTCTTTTAATCTCGAAGCCATTAACCGTTCAAAATCAGATTTAGTAATTTCTAATATTTCCCTATTAAATAATGGTTATTCAGAGAATTTGGATTTAGCATTGAAATACAATCAATTGGAACAGAGGTCCTTGAACTTTAAAATTCCTTCTGATGCGGACATATCGAATCCGTATTGGTTAAAACAGGAGCATGAATATGGTTTGTATCATGTAGAAGACCGTCAATTAATAGGTTTACCTGAAACTCCACCTTTTATGCAATTAAAAGTAGTCTTAAAAATGGGGGATACGGAAATAGAAAAAATAATCCCTTTCAATTATCGCTGGGTAGATAGAGTGAAAGGAGAATTGTACCGAGATTTGGTCATTGCGCCTCCCATAAGCATCAACTTTCTTGAAAAAACACTGGTTTTTAATGAAGGTGCAAAGAAAAAATTAAAAGTTTCGATCAAATCCTTTAAAGATAATCTCAATGCCAAAATTAGATTTGATATTCCCGAGGGGTGGACGGTGAATCCAAAGGAATTTGAGCTATCTATTCCGGAAAAAGGAAATACTAAAATCATGGAACTGGAAATCAGCTCAGGGAAATCATCAAAAAATGGAATGATTAGAGCTATAGCCGAAATAGGATCGCGTACTTATGAAAGAAGTTTCGAAGAAATCGACTACGATCATATAAAGCATATCAATTATTTTCCCAAAGCAAAAATGCCTTTGATAAGTATAGACCTGCAAAGAAAAGGAGATTTGCTGGCCTATATTAAAGGGGCAGGTGATGATGTACCGGAAGCGCTGATGCAAATGGGCTACCAAATAGAATTTCTCGATCAGAATGCGCTAATACAAACGGATTTAACTAAGTATGATGCCATCATTCTTGGTGTAAGGGCATTTAATACTCAGGCATGGTTGTATGAAGCGCATGAAACATTAATGAAATACGTTTACGAGGGCGGTAATTTAATTCTTCAATACAATACCAGTCGAGGCCTCGATTTTGAAAAGATGGGACCCTATAAATTTGAGCTGGGAAGAGACCGGGTGACTGTGGAAGAAGCCAAAATAAATATCAAAGTTCAGGATCACCCGATTTTAAACTCTCCCAATAAAATTGAGGACAGTGATTTTGAAAACTGGGTACAGGAAAGAGGTTTGTATTTCGCGACTTCCTGGGATGAAAATTTTGTGGCACCATTTGAATCAATGGATCCGGGAGAGGATCCAAAAAATGGAATGCTTATTACTGCAAAGTATGGCAAAGGCTATTATACCTATACAGGAATATCTTTTTTCAGGCAATTACCGGCCGGTGTTCCGGGAGCTTACCGTTTATTTGCCAACTTAATTTCACTTGGCAAATGAAAAATAATACCGATTCACCAGCTGAACAGGCGCCTTTTTTCAAAACATGGAAAAGACTTTACATTTTTGTAATGGCCTTTTTCATTTCATTGGTAGGTCTATTCTACCTTTTAAGCAGCTATTATAAATGAACTGGCTTGACTGGCTCACCATGCTCGGAACCTTGCTTTTTATTGCCATTTACGGTACATGGAAAACAAGGAAAAATAAAAATATAAAATCTTATTTGCAGGGTGATAAGGATATGAAATGGGTGACCATTGGATTATCTGTAATGGCAACACAGGCCAGTGCAATTACTTTTATTTCAACTCCCGGGCAGGCTTTTGAAAGTGGCATGGGCTTCGTGCAGAATTATTTTGGATTACCCTTGGCACTGATTATTGTTTCTGCTGTATTTATCCCTCTTTATTACAAACTTAATATATTCACGGCCTATGAGTTCTTAGAGTCCCGATTTGACCTAAAAACAAGACTTCTCGCGGCTTTTTTATTTTTATTTCAGCGAGGATTGGCAGCGGGAATCACCATTTATGCACCGGCAATTATTTTAAGTACTACACTTGGATGGAATCTTTCTGTTACCATCGTAATGGTAGGCCTGGTCGTCGTTATTTACACCGTATCCGGAGGGACAAAAGCTGTCAGTTTGACTCAAAAATGGCAAATGGGAGTAATTATGTTGGGAATGCTTATTGCATTTTTTATTATAATAAATAGCCTGCCTGAATATATTGGGTTTATTGATGCGGTGGATATAGCCGGCAGGATGGGCAAATTGGATGCAGTAAATTTTTCTTTTGATCCCACAGAGCGATATACCTTTTGGTCTGGAATTACAGGTGGACTTTTTCTTGCATTATCATATTTTGGAACAGATCAATCTCAAGTGCAAAGATACCTCGGAGGGAAATCGGTATCAGAAAGTAGAATGGGTTTAATGTTTAATGCAATCTTAAAAATACCCATGCAATTTTTTATTCTTTTCGTAGGGGTAATGGTATTTGTGTTTTATCAGTTTGAAAGCCATGAAGTATTATTTGACAAGACCAATCTTGAAAATTTAAGACAGAGTAAATATTCCGGAGAAATTGCAATTCACGAAAATGATTACGCGAGAAATCATCAGATTAAACAAGAAGAGATAAGAGCATTAATCAAAGCGAGAAATGAAGGTAATTCAGAACTGTTGAACGAAAAACAGGAAACTTTAAAAGAACTTGATGCAAATTCAAAAGAAATACGCGCTAATGTAAAGCAAATATTAATTGAAGAATTCCCTGAAGAAACAGCAAAAGATTCGGATTTTGTATTTCTGACATTTATAATGAATTATCTTCCGCATGGAATTATTGGATTGTTGCTGGCTGTAATAATTTCAGCTGCCATGTCCTCAACAGCCGGAGAATTGAATGCCCTGGGTTCCACTACGGTAGTGGATTTTT
Source organism: Cytophagales bacterium (assembly GCA_965267555.1). GTDB lineage: Bacteria > Bacteroidota > Bacteroidia > Cytophagales > CCMP332 > CCMP332. Next base: position 1,112,135 of record OZ254083.1, read on the forward strand.
ATAAACGACTTGTTAAAAGCGAGGCATCTGAAAAGCATTATGTAATTGCTTCTCGCATGCTGACCGCCTTTTGGGGATTCCTTGCCATCATGTTTGCACTGTTTGCCAGACTTTTGGAGAACCTCATAGAAGCTGTAAACATTTTAGGGTCTCTTTTTTACGGTACCATTTTGGGAATATTTCTTGTGGCCTTCTTTTTTAAGAGAATTAAAGGCTCCGGTGTATTTTCATCAGCTTTACTTGCGCAGATATTTGTCTTCATACTTTACATTTTTTACGAGGAAGTGGTTGCTTATCTATGGTACAATGTGATTGGTTGTTTTCTCGTCATTTTTATCAGTCACTTCTTTTTATTTCTTAACTACAGGACTAGAGCAAAATAATTCATTTACTTACATTGAATTTGAACTGCAAATTCATAGTGCTAAATTGAATCGGTATTTTCATATAACCTTAAAATGAACGAGGGAAGGGAAAAGAAAACGGACATTTTTAATTTTCTGTCGGTAGACCGAAAATACACCAAAACTAAAGAAGGGCATCAGAGTATTCGCGTCTTTAATATTCTGGCTTTTTCATTTATCCTTTTTTATTTAATTACCGCAATTCCTTTCTTTTTTACCGAAGCCTATAAGGTGGGACTGTTTTTAGTCTTCGAATCCGCTCTCTTTGCTCTGACGATCTCTTTGAGTAAGAAAGGAAAATTTATACTTGCAAAAAATTGTATTTCAATTGCCCTAATGGCAGGAATATTAACCCTTGGAGGTGTTTTAGGCCCCGACGGTTTTGCTCATATTCTATTTTTTCCATTGGTTATCTCCCTCTTTATCATTTTTAATAAATATGAAATAGTCAATCGAAACATCTACATTATAATCTCCATTGTCCAATTCTTTATTATGGAATTTTACCCGATCCATTATTACGATGGCCCCGCATTGGGTCATGATCAGGAAAGGGTTCTGGAATTTTGGATTTTTGTCGTTTCTTTTATTGCCAATGGAGCTGCAGTTTACTACTTCCTGATTATAAATTTATCGTATAGAACCAAGTTAAAGTCTAATGAGAAACGATTTAGGTTTATTTCCGAGAATTCAAAGGACATCATTGCGCTTCTCAATAAGAATTGCAATATCCAATACGTATCTCCATCGATTGAAGAATTACTGGGTTATCAAGCTGAAGAAGTAGAACATAAAGAAATCGACCATTTTATACACAACAAGGATCAAATTTTAAAGAGTAAAATTCTCAAGGAGGGAAAAGGTGAATTAAGACTAATCAACAAAAACAACAATAGAATTTGGTTTGATATTGTCATAAGCGAAATTGATGAAGATGATTTCAGTGCTTATCAGGTGAGCATGAGGGACATATCGGATCGTAAGAAAATTGAGTACGAACTTCAGAACAATCGCTCTTTAATAGAAAGAATCGCAGAAACCACGCCTAATTTTTTATATGTTTTTCATCATAAGGAGAAGAAAATAAGCTATTTGAATAGAAGCATTTGGAATTATCTGGAATACGATATGAACAGCTTGTTCAGAATGGATGAAGAAGATTTTCACTTAATTCATCCCGATGATAAAGAATTATTGGAGAAGAATTACAATACATTAAAAAACGCCAAAGAAGGAAAGGTTGTAAGTACCGAATACCGGATGAAAAATGCTTCGGGAAAATGGATTTGGTTTGAAAGTCGAGATACTGTTTTGGAAAAAACACCTGATGGAAAAGAGTTGGTTCTCAGTTTGGGTGAAGCCAGAGATATAACACAGAATAAGGAAAATGAACAATTTCTTTTGAAGAAGCAGGAGGAATTAAGAAAAGCGAAGCATTTGGCTGAAGAAGCATCTGAAGCTAAAGCTCAGTTTCTTTCAACAATGAGTCATGAAATCAGAACCCCTTTAAATTCTGTAATCGGAATGACCAACCTTTTGACCTCTGAGGATCCCAAACCTGAGCAAATTGAAAATTTAAAAGCCTTGAGTTTTGGAGCGGAAAGCTTAATGGCTCTGATCAATGATATATTGGATTTTTCAAAAATTGAGGCGGGCAGAATTAAGTTTGAATCCACCAGTTTTAATTTGGAAGAGCTTCTTAAAAATGTAGTTGAGTCATTTAAGGTACTGTCGCGAAATAAAAACCTGGAGATTAAACTAGAAATCAATAAAAATTTGCCACAATTTGTAAAAGGCGATCCCACCCGATTGGGACAGATTTTAAATAATCTGATTGGTAATGCAATAAAGTTTACAAATGATGGCTACGTTAAATTATCAGCAAAGAAAGTATCAGAACATGAAAATTTTGGCCGAATTGCATTTATTGTAGAAGATACGGGCATAGGAATCCCTAAAGAAAAACAGGATATAATTTTTGATAGCTTTTCACAAGCAAGTTCCGAAACAACAAGAAAATACGGCGGTACCGGATTAGGTTTGGCTATAACAAAGAAATTGGTAGATCTTCAAAAAGGCAAGATCCAACTTTCAAGTGCGCTCAAAAAGGGCACAACTTTTACTGTAGAATTAGACTATGAGATCGATGAAAATGGTAAGGCTTTAACAAAACCTGCACAGGAGGAAATAACTCATCTTGAAAATCATCATTTATTATTGGTTGAAGACAATAAAATGAATCAAATCGTGGCCAGAAAATTCCTTGACAAATGGAAAATTACCTTTGATATTGCTGAAAATGGCCTGGAAGCGGTAGAAATGGTTCGTAAAAATGACTACGATCTTGTCTTAATGGATTTGCATATGCCAGAAATGGATGGATATGAAGCAACCCGACAAATACGTGAAATGGATAATGAGAAAAGAGATTTGCCGATAATTGCTTTATCTGCCTCTACCGGTCCGGATGCCGAAGAAAAAATTGTCAGCTATGGTATGAACGGATTTGTAATGAAACCCTTCGATCCCAAGGTTTTATTTAATACCATTAAATCACACGTAGAAAAATCAAAGGTTTAGATTTCACCAAGATTCAGAATTTCTTCTGCTAAACTGTATTCCTGCTCTTGATTCGAAAATAATATTATCAGGCGGTCGCCTTGGGAGTTTACCTCATTTTGAAACCATTCTACACCTTGTTTATCAAGATTAGTTGTTCCTTCATCGATTAACAAAAGATCATTTTCAAAATAAAAACAAAGCCCCAGCTTTACACGCTGTTTCATACCGGATGAAAAGTCTTTGATAAATTTGTTTCCCTGTTTCTCCAAACCGGTTTTGAACAGAAAACTTTCTTTGTTTTCTGATGCTCTAAAGGTTTTAAAATTTTGATGAAAATCAAGAAACTCGTTTAATGTAAGATCTTCGACAATCTGCATATATGGTGCGGAAACTGCCATATGTCTGAATTGATGATCTATACTTATTTCCTTATTGTCGATTATCCATTTAATTCCTCCGCTGCTGGGCAAGACATAACCGGCTATTAATTTTAAAAAGGTGGATTTTCCGGAACCATTTGGACCGGTTATTGCAATAATGGAGGGATATTTAAACTCGAAACAAAGATCTTTGATTATCCATTCTCTGTTGTATTTTTTACCCAGATTTTCCGCCTGGAGAATCATCTTTCAGAGACATAACCTTTCATGATCCCTCTTTCTGAAGTTTGAATGAATTCTAAAATGATTGCTTTTTCTTCGCTTTCTTTTACATTTTGCTCAACCTCTTTGATGGCTTTTGCTGTATTGTATCCTTTTTGATAAATGATTCTATAAATCTCCTGAATTTGAGCAATGCTGTCATTTGAAAATCCTCTTCTTCGAAGCCCGACTACATTTACACCCGAATAAGATATGGGCTCTCTACCGGCTTTTACAAATGGGGGAATATCTTTTCTTACGAGCGAACCGCCACCCACCATGACATGAGAACCGATTTTTGAAAACTGGTGAACAGCACAGGTGCCACCAAATATTGCAAAATCATCAATTGTGACATGTCCGGCCAATTGGGTGCCATTTGATAAGATGCAATTATCTCCCAGAAAACAATCATGAGCCAGGTGAACATAGGCCATCAACAGACAGTTGGCACCTACTTTTGTTTTCCACCTGTCCTCGGTGCCCCGGTTAATGGTTACAAATTCCCTGATAACGGTATTATCTCCGATTTCACAGGTACTTTCTTCACCCTTGAATTTTAAATCCTGAGGTATACCGGATACCACTGCACTTGGAAAAATCTTAACGTTATTACCTATCCTTGCACCATTGTGTACAACGGCATTAGCACCTATCCAGCAATTATCTCCAATAACTACGTCTTTTTCAATGGTTGCAAATGGTTCTACAACTACATTTTTACCCAAACTGGCATCAGGATGTATGTTTGAAAGATGACTACTCATTGGTTTTTTTAACCAGACTGGCAATAACTACTGCTTCACATACCAGTTGACCACCAACAAAGGCCTGGCTGTGAAATTTGGCAATACCCCTTCTCACCGGTGCCATCAATTCACATCTAAAAACAATTGTATCTCCGGGGACCACCATTTTTTTGAATCGACAGTTTTCAATTCCAAGGAAATAGGCCCAATAATTTTCAGGATCCTTAATGCTGTTTAATACAAGTATTCCTCCACATTGTGCCATGGCCTCAACCTGTAAAACACCCGGCATAACGGGATTGTCAGGGAAGTGCCCCTGAAAAAACGGTTCATTAAGGGTTACATTTTTAACACCAGCTACAATATTATCGTCGAGATAAATAATTTTATCTACCAATTGAAATGGATAGCGATGTGGTAAAAGGCTATAAATTTTTTGAGCATCGAAAAGAGGAGGCAATTTAGGGTCATAATGCGGCGCATTTTTATTGGTCTCCTCCATGGCCCTTTTCAATTTCTTGGCAAAGGCCACATTGCTCGCATGTCCTGGTCTTGCACCGAGGATTTGAGCTTTAATCGGCCTACCGGCTAAAGCGAGATCACCAACCATGTCCAATAGTTTATGGCGCGCAGGTTCGTTATTATGTCTTAATTCAACATTGTTTAAAATACCTTCTTTTTGAACGCTGACTTTCGGTTTATTGAATAAATCAGCTAGATAGTCCAACTCACCTTCCTGTACCTCTCGATCCACCACTACGATGGCATTGTTTAGATCACCACCTTTGATAAGGTTGGCTTTATACAAAGCCTCAAGCTCATGTAAAAAACAAAAAGTTCTTGAGGATGAAATTTCAGATTTAAATTCAGAAATATTATTCAGCGAAGCATGCTGACTACCCAAAACAGGCGAGTTATAATCTATCATCACTGTTACCCGATAATCATCAAGGGGTAATGCAGCAATTTCAACGTTGTTTTCTTTATCGCGATAGGTTATACTCTGAGGTACTTCAAAGAAATTCCTCAATGCATTTTGTTCTTCTAATCCAATTTTTTCGAGTTCTTCCAAAAAGGGCAGAGAACTGCCATCCATTATTGGACATTCAGGGCCGTTGATTTCGATTAAAATATTATCGATTTCCAATCCGACCAATGCTGCCAGTGTATGTTCTATGGTTCCAACCCGGGCTCCATTTTTTTCGATAGTGGTTCCTCTTGAAACATCAACAACCAGATCGGCATCGGCTTCTACAATCGGTTTTTCGGGAAGATCGACTCTTTGAAATTTAATTCCGTGATCCGGGCCTGCCGGGCAAAATGTCATGGTGGTATTCACACCGGTGTGCAATCCTACACCGGTAACGGAAACCTTCTCTTTTATCGTGTGTTGCTTAATCTGCATTGAGCCTATTCTTTGGCGGCTGCCAAATTAATAACTTTTTTTTCAAGTTCTTTAATTTGACTGTACAGCTCGGGAAGTTTTCGATATATGGCATAACTTCTTTTGAAATTACCAATCGGCAAGGCCGGGTACCCAAGCATAACCTGACCTTCCTCTTTAATATTATTACTTATTCCTGATTTTGAAGCCAAAGTGGTTTTGTCGGCAATTTCTATATGTCCGACAATTCCGACCTGTCCGGCAAATACACAATTTTCACCCACCTTTGTAGAGCCTGCAATACCAGTTTGCGCAGCGATAACTGTATTTTTACCTATTTCTACATTGTGGGCCAGCTGAACGAGGTTATCAATTTTTACCCCTTCTCTGAGAATTGTGAATCCCATTGTAGCACAGTCGATGGTCGTATTGGCACCTATTTCTACATGATTCTCCAAAATCACATTGCCAACCTGTGGTATCTTTTTATAGGAACCGTCCTTTTGAGGCGCAAAGCCGAATCCATCACTTCCAATGATTACTCCGGAATGCAATATGCAGTTGGATCCGATTTTACAGCCATCATAGATTTTAACTCCGGGATAGAGAATGGTATTATCTCCGATTTCACAATCATTTCCAATATGGACCTGCGGATGAATTTTTACATTTTCACCGATTTTACATTTTGCCCCGATATAGGCAAAGGCTCCGATAAATTCATTTTTACCAATTTTTGAACCTTTTCCAATAAATATTGGCTTTTCTCTTCCTTTTTTTCCGAGCTGAACCAAACGTGTGTATTCTTCGAGAAGTATTGTGAAAGCGGTGTAAGAGTCATCAACTCTCAGCAATGTAGTATTAAAAGATTTTTTTGGTTGAAGATCTTTATTGACAATTACCGCTGAAGCCTCGGTCGTGTACAAATGATTTTCGTATTTGGGATTGGAAAGAAAAGCAATATCACCCTTTTTGGCCTCTTCGATCTTTGCCAAATTATTTATTGTACCTTCTTCTTTTCCTTCAATATTTGCCTTGATGAGATGGGCAATTTGCTTGATAGTAAAGTTCATCTGCTCTCTTCAGCTATTTTCGCCCGCAAATATACGTTTTTAGGGTAGCATAGATAATACTTTTTCACGATTTTACTGATTGCCTTGATATTTGGTAAATCGGCTGCAGCCGACACATCCTGCAAACTGCCATTTTTCATCAGTATTAATATTTTACCACTTTCTGGCATATAAGCAGAATTGCTTAGTTCGCCTGATTGAAAATAATATTTGACCTGACTTTCCTTTAAATTCAATTCCTTCGCCAGCCTATTCCTGATTTGCTTTTTATCTTCTGCTTCCGCCTTGGAATTAGTCAGGTCTACTTTAAATAATCTTCTGTTGATTAAGCGCGAACTCAGGTCTGATAATATTTTGTCGTCATGATGCGCCCATACCTTTATAGCTCCCCAAACATCATAGTCATCGATATTTAAAAAATTTGTTAATGCTTCTGGATTATTTTTAAGGCTTTCTGTATCAATTCGATTTTTAAGAAAATAGAGAAGTGCAGGACTGCCGTATAAAAAAACTTTTTTTTCTGCTATTTTCCTCGCTCTTAAAAACAAACCATTTAGCATTTGTTCTACGGCCACTGTTGTTTTATGAAGATAAACCTGCCAGTACATGAGCCTTCTTGCATTCAGGAAATTTTCTATGCTGTATATGGCTTTCTCCTCTATTACAAGTTCATCATCCACAATATTTAGCATTTTAATAATTCTATCACCACCTATTGTACCTTCATCTACACCTGTATAAAAGCAATCGCGATTTAAATAATCCATACGGTCCATGTCCATCTGTCCGGAAACCAATTGGAAAAAAAACGGACGTTCATATTCGTTTTTAAATATTCTAATACTGAGATCAAGTCGCCCGTCCAATTCCTTATTGAGCTCCTCCATAATGCGTATTGAAAGAAATTCATGATCGACATCATTGAGTAAATATTTTTCAAGAACATGTGAAAATGGTCCATGACCAATATCGTGTAAAAGAACCGCGATTAATGCCCCTTCGTATTCTTCTTCGCTTATATCGTGACCTTTGCTCCGAATTGTATCTAATGCAAGTGTCATCAGGTGCATTGCACCCAATGCGTGATTAAAACGTGTATGAATGGCCCCGGGATAGACCAGATCCGTTAAGCCGAGTTGTTTGATTCTTCTTAACCTCTGAAAAAAAGGATGCTCAATTATTTCTAAAATAAAAGGAGAGTGTACGGTGATAAATCCATATACCGGATCTTTGATTATCTTTTTTTTATTCAAAATTTTTTGCAGAGCTTACCGTTATTCAGAAATTATAGGTCAAATTAAAAATATACATGCAAAGATATAACATATTATGGGCGGATGACGAGATAGATCTTCTCAAACCACATATACTTTTTCTAGAGCAAAAAGGCTATGATGTGACCTCTGTGACCAGCGGAACCGATGCGATAGAAAAGTGTGAGGAAAACAACTATGATGTCGTTTTTCTCGATGAAAATATGCCCGGTTTAACAGGTCTTGAGGCCTTGAATAGAATAAAATCTTTTAAACCTTCGCTACCGATCGTAATGATTACCAAAAGTGAAGAAGAGTATATAATGGAAGAGGCCATAGGATCCAAAATATCCGATTATCTGATCAAACCGCTTAATCCGAACCAGATACTGTTATCAGTAAAAAAAATCCTTGACAATAAAAGATTGGTTTCCGAGCGAACGAATCAGTCTTACCGTCAGGAGTTCCAGGAAATAAGTATGCGTGTAGGAGAAGAGCTAAGCCATGATGAGTGGGCCGAAATCTATAAGAAATTGATATTCTGGGAACGTGAAATTGAACAGACCGAAAACAAAAGCATGAGCGAAGTCATCGAAATGCAGAAAGTTGAGGCCAATATCAATTTCAGCCGTTTTGTCATGGATCATTACAAGGATTGGCTGAATGACCCAAATGTTGAGAGACCCTTATTATCACATATGCTGCTTAAAAAGAAGGTTTTTCCTTTGATTAAAAAAGGTGAACCGCTTTTCTTTATTCTCATAGATAATCTGCGCTACGATCAGTGGAAGGAAATTGAAACTCAAATTTCGGGATTGTTTAATGTGGTAGAAGACAGTTCCTACTATTCCATATTGCCTACGACTACAGCATATTCCAGAAATGCCATTTTTTCTGGTTTGATGCCCAAAGAAATGGAACGAATGCATCCTGATCTTTGGGTCGATGAGGAAGTGGAAGAAGGTAAAAATCTTAAGGAAGGAGAATTTCTTGAGAAGAATTTAAAAAGAGCGCATCTGGATATTAAATTTTCCTATCATAAAATTCTCAATCAACAGCATGGAAAACAACTTATGGATGCAGCCAATAATTTATTATCCAATGAATTAAATGCCGTTGTTTTCAATTTTGTCGACATGCTTTCCCATGCTAGAACCGATATGGAAATGATTCGACAATTGGCACCCGATGAGGCGGCTTATTTATCATTGACCAAATCCTGGTTTGAACATTCTTCCTTGTTGGAATTGTTGAAATTTCTCGCTCAGAAGAAAGTTAAAACCGTAATAACCACTGATCATGGTACCATCCGGGTAAAAAAACCATTTAAAATTGTGGGTGACAGAAATGTCAATACCAATTTGAGATACAAGGTGGGCCGCAATTTGGGATTTGAAGAAAAAAACGTTGTTGTAGTGCGAAATCCCGAAGATTTCCAGCTACCCAAACCATATGTGTCCTCGAGTTATGTTTTTGCAATTGAAGATTACTTTTTTGCCTATCCCAACAATTTCAATTACTATGTCAAATATTTTACGGATACCTTCCAACACGGCGGAATTTCGCTCGAAGAGATGATAATTCCTTATATTCAATTAGAACCAAAATAAAAGCATTGGAAATAGACTATTCCGATCTGACCAAAATTGATGAAAATGCATCCAAAATATTAGCATTTGCAGGGGATTTGAGGATTTGCTTATTCGATGGCGAAATGGGTACCGGGAAAACCACCATGATTAAAGCCATATGTAAAAATCTGGGTGTTAGCGAATCGCAAATGAGCAGTCCAACTTTTGGGATTGTTAATGAATATCAGGGCACTTCGGAAATACTTTATCATTTTGATCTTTACAGACTTAAGCATATCGGTGAGCTACTCGATATTGGTTTTTTAGAATATGTTGACTCCGGAAATTATTGTTTTATCGAATGGCCTGACCTAGTAAAATCTTTTCTAAAAGATCAATATCTTGAAATTACCCTTAAAAAAACGGATATTGGTAGACATTTATTTTTGAGGAAACATGTCTAGCAGCACCAAGCCGGGCTTTAAGGAGGTGGCACAGGAAAGTCAAATTTACCACCCCCAGGAAGCTCTATTAAAGGTAAAATCAGGGTCTCATAAATTGCAAATTGGAATTCCAAAGGAAATCGGATGGCAGGAACACCGTATTCCCTTGACACCTGAAGGTGTGGCCGTTCTCACTTCAAACGGACATGAAGTTATGGTCGAAACCGGTGCCGGTGAAGCTTCAAAATACGCGGACCATGAATTTAGCGATGCAGGCGCTACAATTTCCTATTCTACAAAGGAAGTATTTCAAAATGAGATTGTTCTTAAAATTCAACCACCAACGGATGCTGAAATTGACATGATTAAAACGGGTAAAACCCTCATGTCTGCACTTCAATTAGGGAACCTGGAAGCGACCTATTTTAAAAAATTGGCCTCAAAAAAGATCACTGCCATCGGTTTTGAAATGATTGAAGACAAAGTTGGCAGCATGCCGGTTGTAAGAGCCATGAGTGAAATTGCCGGAAGTTCTGTAATGCTAATTGCAGCAGAGTATTTGAGCAATGTAAAAAATGGTAAAGGCGTTATCCTGGGAGGAATCACCGGTGTGCCACCCACCAGTGTTGTCATTTTGGGTGCCGGAACGGTGGCAGAATTCGCTGCGCGAACGGCTCTTGGATTGGGGGCTGATGTAAAAATATTCGATAACCGAATCTATAGATTAAGAAGAATCAAGTACAATTTAGGACAACAGATATTTACATCCACTCTGGACGGCGTAATACTTACTAATAGCATTGCTGAAGCTGATGTCGTTATAGGCGCATTGAGGCCATCGCATGGAAGAGCACCGGTAGTAGTGACTGAGGAAATGATTAGCAACATGCAGGCAAATTCGGTCATTATTGATGTAAGTATTGATAATGGGGGCTGTTTTGAGACTTCGGCCGTCACCAGTCATAAATCTCCTACTTTTAGAAAACACGATGTAATCCACTATTGTGTTCCCAATATCGCTTCAAGAGTTCCCCGAACTGCTTCTACAGCGGTAAGCAATATTTTTGTGCCTTATATCCTGCAGGCTGCAAATTTGGGTGGTATGGATAATATGATCCGCGAAAATAACTGGTTTATGAAGGGTGTGTATATGTATAAGGGTACATTGTGCAATTCGGATATTGCCGAGAAATATGAGCTCCAGTATAAGGATCTTGATTTGATTATTTTGTCCAGATTTTAAATCATGATTTTATTCCCGCCAAATCCAGGATGAAGGCATATTCCATTGCAGTTTCTTTTAAACTTGTAAATCGACCGGAAGCACCTCCATGTCCCGCTTCCATATTTGTATGAAGGAAGAGTAAATTCTTATCCGTCTTCATTTCACGCAATTTTGCTACCCACTTGGCAGGCTCCCAATATTGAACCTGAGAATCGTGTAAACCTGTTGTGACCAACATATTCGGATATTTCTGTTCCTTGACCTGATCATAGGGTGAATAAGAAAGAATATATTCATAGTAATCTTTTTCATTGGGATTGCCCCATTCATCGTATTCTCCTGTGGTTAAAGGAATGCTATCATCAAGCATGGTGGTGACAACATCGACGAAAGGAACTGCTGCTACAATACCTTTGTACAATTCAGGACGCATATTTGCAATTGCACCCATTAGTAAACCTCCGGCACTTCCACCCATGGCAAACAGTTGATCAGGGGCCGAATATTTCTTTTCAATTAAATGTTCTGAGCAGGCGATAAAGTCGGTAAAGGTATTTTTCTTCTTGAAGAACTTTCCATTTTCATACCAATCACGGCCATTAATTTGGCCACCGCGGATATGTGCAATAGCAAATACAAATCCTCTATCCAAGAGACTAAGTCTTACTGAAGAGAAATAGGGGTCGATAGTAGAACCATAGGAACCATAGCCATAAATCAAACATGGACTCTTGCCGTCAATTTTGACATTTTTATGATATACAATCGACATGGGAATTTGAGTACCATCTTCAGCTGTGGCATAGCTGCGCTCGGCTTTGTAGTTCTTTGAAGAGAAATCACCCATTACTTCTTGCTGTTTCATTAGTTCCTTTGAGCGGGTATTCATGTCATAGTCAAATACGGAAACCGGGGTCGTTAATGATGAATAGCCAAACCTCAGGATATTTGAATCAAATTCCGGGTTAGCAGAAATATAGGCCATGTAAACCTCCTCTCCGAAGTCAATATAGTGCTCTTCTCCATTCCAGGGTATAACCCGAAGCTTTGTCAAACCCTCTTTTCGTTCATCGATTACAAGAAAATTTTTAAAAATTTCAATGGCTTCCAGCAATGTGTTTTCCCGATGTGGAATTACTTCCTTCCAATTTTCTTTTGAAGGATTTTCTTCATGTACTTTCATCAACCTAAAATTCTGAGCATTCCAATTGCTTCGGATAAAAAATTCATTTCCGAAATGAGAAACATCATACTCATGTTCATTTTCCCTTTTTTGCAATACCTTAAACTCTCCCTCTGTATTATTCGCATCAAGGTACCGGACCTCGCTGGATAATGATGCGCTGGATCCTATCATGAGATATTTTTTCGATTTGGTTTTCCATACATAGCAACTAAATGTTGAGTCCTTTTCCTCATAAACCAGGATATCGTCTTTTGGGTCAGATCCTAATGTATGTTTGTAAATCTGAAATGATCTCAAGGTAGTAGGATCTTGTCTGGCATAATAGAGTGTTTTATTATCATTGGCCCAGGCAAGATTTCCTGTGACGTTTTGAATCACATCATCTAATATTTCACCACTTTTAAGATCCTTAAATTTTATTTCATAAATGCGTCTGCCAACGGTGTCTATGGCAAATGCCATTATCTGGTTATTCGTGCTAATGGAACTTGCACCGAGGTTGAAAAATTCGTATCCCTCGGCAAGCTCATTGATATTTAAGGTGATTTCTTCCTCAGCTTTAAGATTGTCTTTTTTACGGCATAGAATTTTGTATTCATTACCCTCCTCAAATCTTGCATAATAATAGTATCCATCTTTTCTGTATGGCAAGGTGCTATCATCTTCTTTAATCCTTCCCTTCATCTCTTCAAACAGATTTTGTTGAAAAGCTTTGGTATGAGCCATTAGCGTATCGAGATATGCGTTTTCAGCTTCAAGATATTGAATCACTTCGGGGTTTTCTCTCTCATTTAACCAGTAATAATTATCTATTCTTGTATCACCATGAATCTTGAGTTCTTTTGGAAATTTTTTTGCTACCGGTGCCTTAATATCTGATCCGCCCATGATTTCTATTTTCGTATTTCTTAACCAAGCGGCAAAAGTAAAGATTGAAATAGTTAAAACATGAAGAGTTTGAATTATCATCTATAAGGACATTGACTCTTTTTTATTAATTCGATAATGGTGAGAGAAAATTGAATGATTCTAGAAAAAATTTTTTTTAAAATTTTGACTTTTCGCGCTCTATTTTATTTTCGCAATCGAAAAAATTAGCAGAGTGTTATGGACATAGTTATTGAAAACCTTACTAAAAAGTACGGCGCTCAGCGCGCAGTTGATAGCATATCTTTTAATGTCAAAACAGGAGAAATCCTGGGGTTTTTAGGGCCAAATGGTGCCGGAAAAACAACCACAATGAAAATGATCACCAATTACATTGCTCTTGGTGAAGGCGAAATAAATATCGGTGGAAAATCCATTAAAAAGAATCCCGATGAATTAAAAAAGCACATTGGCTATTTACCGGAAAATAATCCTTTGTATCATGAAATGCCGGTAATCGATTATCTTGAATTTTGTGCTTCGCTTCAGGGGGTAGAAAAATCAAAAATTCAGGATAGAATACGAGAAATGGTGAATAAATGCGGCCTGAATGCTGAAAAACACAAAAAGATAGGTGAACTTTCCAAAGGTTACCGACAAAGAGTAGGTCTTGCACAGGCGATGATTCACGATCCCGAAATCCTAATTCTGGATGAACCCACTACAGGATTGGATCCCAATCAAATTGTTGAAATAAGAAAATTGATCCGCGATCTGGGAAAAGAAAAAACAGTGATTCTCAGTACACATATATTGCCTGAGGTCGAAGCCACCTGCGATAGAATTTTGATTATAAACAGAGGTAAAATTGTGGCGGATGGAACTTCCGAAACACTCAGAGCCCAGGCACAAGGGCAAGAAGTTTTAAAAATTAAAATTGAAGACGGCGAAGACTCTGAAATCGAGTCGGAATTGACAAAGCTTGATTCTGTAGAGAAGGTAAAACGCTTATCTGCAAATGGTGCATTTGAAATAGAGAGCAAACGCGGAGTATCGTCAAAACGCGCTGTTTTTGATACTTGTGTAAAGCATAAATGGGTACTCACAGAAATGATACCTTATGAAACAAAACTTGAAGATATTTTCAGAAACCTAACTGTAAACTAAAATGACTGCTATCTGGATAATTTCAAAAAGAGAATTACAATCATTTTTTGATTCCCTAATTGCCTATATCATGTTGGTTGCATTTTTGGGATTCAGCGGATTTTTTACCTGGCTATACGGTCAGGATATATTTTTAATTGGCCAAACGAGTCTTAGAGGCTTTTTTAGCATTGCCTACTGGACGCTTTTCTTTTTCATTCCAGCCCTTACCATGCGATTACTCGCTGAAGAGAAAAAAACAGGAACTATTGAATTGTTGCTTACCAAAGCGGTAAGTGACCGAGAAGTGGTTCTTGGTAAATTCCTTGCAACACTATTATTAATCTGTATTGCATTGGTTTTTACCATCCCTTATGTCATAACGCTTTCTAATATTGGTGATCTAGACTTGGGTGCTACGATATGTGGATACCTCGGTTTGGTGATGATGAGTATCACCTATATAGGAATTGGAATTTATGCCAGTAGTATCACCAATAATCAAATAGTGGCATTTCTTCTCGCTTTATTTATCGGCTTGTTTTTTCATATCATATTCGATGTATTGGCTCCCAATTTTACCGGATGGCTTGGTGAAATTTTTGTTTTCATGAGCCTATCAACCCACTTTGAAAGTATTTCGAGAGGAGTATTGGATACCAAGGATATCATCTACTTTTTATCGCTTGGTGCCGTAGGAATACTATTGGCAGAATTATCATTGGCAAAAAGAAATTTAAACAGTTAAGATCAGGATATTATGAAAGACAGTAAAATAATATTGAGTGTCGTTTTAATTGTCGGCATACTGGTGGTAATAAATTTTATTTCTGACCAGCTTTATTTCCGTTTGGACCTAACTGAAGATAACAGATATACCCTTAGTGATGCTACAAAGGAAATATTACGGGATATAGAAGAACCCATAACGGTAAAGGCTTTCTTTTCTGAAAATCTTCCACCAGATATTGCCAAAACCAGACGCGATTTACAGGAAATGTTGGTTGAATATTCCAGTCTTTCAGATGGAATGTTGGTTTTCGAATTTATAAACCCTTCGGAAAATGAAGAATTGGAAAATCAGGCAATTAAAGCCGGAATTCAACCGGTTATGATAAATGTAAGGGAGAAAGATCAGGTTAAACAGCAAAAGGCATATTTAGGTGTTCTTATTGAAATGGGAGAGGATAAAGATATCATTCCATTTATGCAGCCCGGATTAGCTATGGAGTATTCTCTTTCGACAAGCATTAAAAAGTTGTCAGTTATTGACAAACCGGTTATTGGCCTGGTCAGTGGTCATGGCGAAGCGAGCATTGCTGAGCTTCAACAATTGAATGCTCAGTTGTCGATCTTGTATCAATTAAAGGAAGTAGACCTAAACACAGATCCCAATTTAAATACCTATAAAACATTGGCCCTTATCAGACCGAAAGACACCATTCCTGAAGGTGAATTGGCTATTTTAGATGCTTTTTTGGCTCAGGGTGGAAATCTTGTGATTGCATTGAACAGGGTAGAGGCTGATATGCAGCAATCTTTTGGTAAAATAATGAACACGGGATTGGAAAACTGGTTATCACAAAAGGGACTTCAAATTCCTTCCAGTTTTTTGGTGGATCCGAATTCGGGGGCAGTTTCTGTACAACAACAGCAGGGAATATTTGTATACAATACCCAAATACAATTTCCGTATCTGCCAATTGCTCAAAATTTTAAAGAACATCCCGTTACAAAAGGATTGGAGCAGGTTATATTCCCATTTGCAAGTCCGTTGAATTATGAAGGCGACAGTGCTATTAAATGGACACCCCTGGTATATTCTTCGGATAAATCCGGCACACAGTCGGCTCCAACTTATTTTAATATCCAAAAACAATGGACGGAAGCAGATTATCCATTGGGAAGACAAGTGATCGGAGCATTACTGGAAGGAAATAATTCAGGAAATGCCAATTCAAGATTAATTGTTTTTGGCGATGGAGATTTTGCAGTTACCGGCGAAGGGCAGACTGCGCAAAGAATGCAGGCAGATAATATTTCGCTGATGGCCAACAGTATTGATTTTCTATCTGACGATACCGGATTGATTGAATTAAGAACAAAAGGGGTCACATCAAGACCTATTGACGATCTCGAGGATGGTACAAAAACCACACTGAAATTTTTGAATTTTCTCTTGCCAATTATACTCGTGGTTATTTATGGCATTGCAAGAATGCAGGTAAAAAGAAATGTGAGAATTAAAAGAATGGAGGAAAATTATGGCGACTAGATGGAATAATAGTAAGCTGCTAATTGTTTTTGTAGTTCTTATTGCTGTTTTTTTATTGGTGAAGTACTTTAACATGTCCAAGACCCGGGGAAATTTCAATCCGGACGTTATTTCACTTGATACCGGTGCAATTGCTGAAATCCTGCTTTATCCGCAAATCAATAAGCAGCAAGAAATACGCCTATTTCAAGAAAATGGTGTATGGAAGGTTCAAAAAGGAGAATTTAGTGTAAAAGCGATGAAGCCAACGGTTATGGCATTGATCAATGGGATCAAAAATATCAAACCAACGCGATTGGCAGCCAGATCAAAAGAAAAATGGGAAAAATTTCAAGTGAACGACTCATTGGCCAGCATAGTGAAAATAATTTTAAATAATGGCGAAGAAATTGGTTTAATGATCGGCAAGTTCAGCTATAAGCAAGCTCAACAAAAAAACCCTTATCAACAGCAGGGAATTCAAACCATTTCCTATTTCAGAGTAAAAGGTCAGGAAGAGACTTATGCTACCGATGGATTTCTTACCATGACATTCAACAGGGATTTTAATGCTTTTAGGGATCAGACATTTATTAAAAGCAATGGCGATAATATCAGAAAACTTTCTTTTTTAATGCCAGGGGATAGTTCATATAATTTGAGTAGAGTAGATTCGGTCTGGATGATGGACGCACATAAAGCGGATGAAGCCAAGGTCAAACAATTGATTTCTAAATTGGGAATGAACAATCAAAATCAATTTGTAGATTCTCTAACTATTGTAAATGATCCTTTGTATTCGCTTACTATTGAAGGCGATAACATGAATGAGATAAAAATTGAATCATTTGAATTAGACTCAGGCAATGTATTGATGAAATCCAGCTTGAATGAGGAAGCATTGTTTAAAGTGCCAAAGTCTGGCTTGTTTGATGATCTTTTTAAATCACCGGATTACTATATTGACAGTAGCCATATTTCCATCAACTAAAGGGTTTCTTAAACCATTTAGGATACATTGAGGTTAAAATAATATGTCAAAAGCAAACAAGCTCATATTTGTTTCTGGCCTCTTCTTAATAGCATTGGTGCTTAGCAATCCTTCGGAAAGGTCATACCTCAATAAAATTGGTGAAGAATACGGTTCTATACATCACGGAATGAAATTTACACCGGGGCAGCTGTTGGCCATTGGCTCTGGTGATCGAATGAATTTTATCTTTTTAAGCAATTATGAATATGAATTTGGGAATGTTTCTGTTAAATATTTTGGTGTTTGTGGTATGATATTTAAAATGAATTCAGAAAAGGATTTTTTAAAAAATAAAGATCGATCATCTCCGAAAGTAATCGTCTGATCAAAATCCCAATTTTTGTTTAAGTAATTGGTATCCGGAAGAACTCACCGGTACTTTATCTCCGTTTTTCAAAATAGCCACATGACTCTCCTTACCCATGGCTTCTAATCGCTTCAAATAATCGCTATTAAGTATATGAGATCTGTGAATTCTTATAAATTGACCATTCGGTAATTTATTTTCCAAAAATTTCATGGTCATTTTTTTGAGATGGAATTTATTATTGGCATGTATTTTTACATAATCATCGTAGGCTTCGATACGTTCAATTTCATCAATGGCTAAGATGTGAATTTGATTTCCATTTTTTACCACAATTTTTTCGAGAATTTCATTTTCTGAAAATCGACTATCGTTCAATTTAATAATATTGGGACGCTCTGATTCCGATTTTAGCACTTTATTTAATGCCATTTCAAGCCTGTTTTCTTCTATCGGTTTTAGCAAATAGTCGATCGCGTTCAATTCAAATGCTTTTATCGCGTATTCAGAATAAGCTGTTGTAAAAATTACATAGGGTGGGTGATCAAGTAATTCCAACAATTCAAACCCATTTATTTTCGGCATTTGAACATCCAAAAAAATCAGTTCGGGTTTAATTGTATTAATCAGTTTTAAAGCCTCAAATCCATTGGACGCTTCCCCTAGGATTTCAAGCTCTTTTTTATTACTCAGCAATTCCATCAATAGCTGACGCGCTGGTTTTTCATCATCAATAATCAGTACCTTCAAATTAAATCCTGTTTTAGGCCAATTAAATTAATTTAATTAAATATAAGAATGTATAAGCGGTGCGAATCAATTAATGAAAAAACTAAAAAAAAGAATTATTGAGTTTAATTTTAAATTCTATCAGATTCACAGATAAATTGGATTTAAAGAAAAGGATATGAAAAATCTAAATTACTTAGGCGTATTGAGTTTAATAATGTGCCTCGCATTGGTTTCAGTTTCTTGTAAAAAGGATGAAGATCCCGAACCGGTACAAAAATCAGTAGAAGACAATGGTTTAACAAAAGACATCAATGATCTCGTTTCGGCTGAAATACTTGCTGAAATGGAAAATCTTGGTATGCCCATTAACAGAGGTGGAACACCTCCACCATTAAACGGAATATATCTTGGTTCAAAGTTTATCTTAAAAAACTCCAATATTCCTGAAGATTTCATTGGATATCGATATCCCGATTTCAAAGTTCAGTTTTCATCATACAATCAATACAATTTGTCTGTACAACTGGATTATGTAAATAAATTTGAAACAGGTTCCGGACTTGGAGCATTTATTGTAGGCAAGGGCGATGACTTTTCGGTATTTGCTGAAGTAGAATCTGAAAAGGAATTTGAGAAATCTACATTTGCTTATGTAATATCCGGTTCTATTGTTAATGATACCATAAGGGATATGCATGTGGCCAATTTTATGTTGGATAATAAGGGCAATCCCAATTCGATATGGATTGAAAATGGTGAAGGTAGAATTCTCTATGACAAAGATGGAGACTCAGAACGCATTCAATCGCTCTGATAGTAGATTGGCAGCTTGATCTCAGCGATATATTGTTTGTTTTCGATGCGAAAACTGGAACTGGCTTTCCCATTGTAAATCAGGGAAAGCCTTTCTTTTATATTTTTCTGCCCGAAGGAAGTTCCTCTTTTTTGTGAGATAAATCCAGTCTCAAGTGTATTCTTAACTACTATTTGCACGGCATTATTGATTTTTTTAATCTCACAAATTAAGTCCGTATTTCCCGTATTTTCCTGAACACCGTGTTTTATTGCATTCTCAAAAATTGGTTGCAAAAGCAAATTTGGAATTAAAACTGCACGCAATTCCACCGGCAAATCAAAATTGAAGGAAAATTTTTCTGAAAATCGCACTTTCTCAATTTCCAAATATTCTGAACAGTTTTGAAGCTCTTCTTCCAGCCTAATCATTGCATTTGGTTCATGGGATAAAGAGTTACGTAAAAAGTTAGAAAGTCTTCCAATCATAGATCGTGCTTTGGCAGCATCCGACATGGTCAAAGAAGAAATAGAATTGAGGCTATTAAAAAGGAAATGCGGATTTACCTGATTTCTGATCAGGTTTAACCTGGCTTCGGTAATACTTCGTTTGAGCTCGATTTCAGCAGATTTTTTCTCTTGTAATCGGACATAGTATATGATCACATAATAAATTAGAATAATTAGAATATAGTAGAATACGGCCAATGAGATGCGCCAAAACCGAAATGATTTAAGGAAAATATGATAATCATCAGACTTGCTGAAAAGCAAACGGAGAATTAATTCATTAATGCCAATCCAAAGTGAAATAATTACAAGCGCTCCCAGGAATAGATTGACAACAACCTGTATGTTATCTCTTTCATCCCAAACAGAATATTTAATTAAGTACCACAGTCCAAGACCAAATAATGCAAAACTGAAATTAAAAAATAGGCCATCAGAAATGGAAATGGATAATCCGAAATTATAATTTCGCAGAATATATAGAATATGGACTGTCGCTATGACAGTCCATAAAAGGATATAGTAAAATAAGTTCTTGTTATTTGAAATGAATGGATTTTGCACCTTTGCGCTATGCAGATTTTATATCACCACCTCCGAATATAACCAAACCCTTAACAATTAGAACTTTACTTGGATCCGGATGAATGTTTGATAAATCACGATCATCACCAAATCCCCCTAATAGTGGTGTCACCTCAGACTGCACGGTCCAATCATTAGGCACTTTTAATGAGAGGCCTCCAAAAATACACAGCAAATCAATAACGGCGGGCTGATTATTTATCAGTTTTGCATTTTTAAAATTAATATCGGAGCCACCAAAAATACAGGTTGCCTTTCCACCTTTAAATGCCATTGAACTTACGTTGCGATCACCCCCACCAAAGATGGCAATTTCGTCAAATGTATCAGGACCTCCCGGAGTTATTACCGGTCCTTCTGTCCGGTCATTTTTTTTTTCTTCGCCATCCTGAATATTTGATTGCCAATTGTTTTTTCTTCCCTGTTTGACTAGAATGTAAATACCAATGGTAATAATTACAATCGGCCAGAAAGCCTGAGCCCACCTTAAATCAAGATTGAGATACCGGTCTATCCAGAAGTAGGCACCAATAAAAAATATAATAAGGCCTGGCGTTTTATTTGTGCGGTTTATTAAAGCAATTGCACCTATAAGCATTATCAGCATAGGCCAATTAAAAATGGCATCTGAAAAATAATAGGGCAACATGCCAAAATTTTTAAACAATAAGAGAACACCGGCTATAACCAGTATAATACCGAGTGCTATTCTTCGTGTAGGTAATTGATCCATAGTTTTAATTTTTGAATGAGTTTAATTTGACTTCCAATCAAAGGCTAAAATATTCTCTCATCCGGGAAAAATAAATACCTTTTCGGCCAATAGCCGATTTTTATCGGTCAATTAGGAATTTCATTGGGTTCAATTGCCTTGAATAAAATCTCAACTGGGTGAAAAGCTTTTCGTTTTGTTCCATCTTTTATTTGATGTCTGCAACTCGTACCGGGTGCTGCAATTATGGTATCTTCAGATGATTTTTGAATAGCCGGATATAAGACGAGTTCGGCTATTTTTTGAGATAAATGATAATGCTCTTTTTCATAGCCAAAAGACCCGGCCATTCCGCAACAACCCGAAGGAATAACTTCAACAGTATAATTATCTGGTATTTCAAGGATGGTTTTAGTCGGTATTACAGAGGCTATTGCTTTTTGGTGACAATGGCCATGCAATAGTATCTCTTTCTTTTCTTTCGTAAAGAGGGTCAAATCCAAATTTCCCAGTTCCAATTCTTTTGCAAGAAATTCTTCTATTAAAAAACAATGCTCAGCCAATTTTTTAGCTTTTTCCTGAATACTTTGTTCTACCAGGTCGGGGTATTCGTCTTTGAAAGTCAAAATTGCTGAGGGTTCAATACCCAAAAGCGGATTTTCATCACTCACGATATCTGCAAGTGCCTTCACGTTGTATTCTGCAATTGATTTGGCATTTTTTAAAAAACCTTTTGAAATAGAACTCCTTCCGCTTTCTTTATGATCGGGTATGATCACTTCATAGCCGAGCTTTGTCAAAAGCAATACCGATTTTATTCCAATATCCGTATCGTTGTAATTGCTAAATTCATCCGCAAAAAGCCAAACTCTCTTTTTGGGCTTCAATGGATTAATACTTGTTTTATTTTTCTCAAACCAGGATCTCAATTTAATCGAATGTAATTTTGGAATACTTCTTTGCGGGGCAATACCTGTGATTGATTTGAAGATACTGCTCAAAGGTTTTGTTTGAGTTATGAAATTATAGACAGTGGGAAAAATGGATGCCAATTGATTGCTTTTATCATAAGAAGCAAAGAGTTTTGCTCTGAATCCTGCCCCGTTGCTATCGTAATAATTTTGGAGAAATTCGGCTTTCATTTTAGCCATGTCAACATTACTCGGGCATTCGGATTTACACCCTTTACAGGATAAACAAAGATCGAGGACTTGTTTTATTTCATTGTGATCAAAGCGATTGTCTTTTTTTGAATTGCTGAGATACTCTCTTAAAATATTGGCTCTCGCCCTTGTTGTATCTTTTTCATTCTTTGTGGCCATATAGCTGGGACACATCGTTCCGCCGCTCAAATGAGTTTTCCTGCAATCTCCTGATCCATTGCACATTTCTGCTGCCCTTAGAATTCCTTGATTTTTTGAGAAATCAAAATAGGTTTGTAAAACTGGTGTTTCCTGTTCTGCCCTATATCTCAAAGAGCTGAGCATGGAGGGGCTGTCTACAATTTTGCCGGGATTAAATAAATTGTGAGGGTCCCAGGTATATTTAACCGTTCTCAACAATTGATAATTATCTTCACCAATCATTTTTTTAATGTATTCCCCCCTCAATCTGCCATCTCCGTGTTCGCCACTTAAGGAGCCCTTGTATTTCTTGACCAATGTGGAAATATCATCGAGAATGGTTTTAAACAATTCTTGCCCACTTTTGGTCTTTAAATTAATAATGGGACGCAAATGTAATTCACCGGAACCCGCATGTGCGTAATGCACACAATAAAGGTCATGCTTCTTGAGGATTTCATTAAAATCCTCTATATAATTTGGTAGATCCTTAACATCGACAGCCGTATCTTCTATCACCGGTACCGGTTTCGCATCGCCGGGTATATTTGAAAGTAAACCCAAACCGGCTTTTCGTAGATTCCAAACTTTACCGGCATCTTCACCGCTAACCAATGGAAAATGATAGCCTAAATCTTCCTTTCTAAGATCTTCGATAAGTTGATTGGCTTTGCTATGCGCCTTTTCAATATCAGTCTCCGTAAACTCAACAACCAGGATGGCCCGAGGATCACCTAAAATGAAAAATCTATTTTTTTTGTGCTCAATATTTTCCTTGGTACATTCCAAAACATAGTGATCCATAAGCTCGGAAGCACTTGGATTATACTTTAAAGCGAATAAATTTGCTTTTAGTGAATCCTTGATAGAATTAAAATGTGCACATAGCAAGATCTTATTGCTGGAGGGTTTTTCAACGAGTTGCAGACAAATCTCAGTAATAAAAAAGAGTGTTCCTTCAGAACCGGCCAGTAGTCTGCAAAAATTAAAATGCTTATTTCCTGTTTGAAAAACTTCCGAGTCCATCAATATATCCAAGGCATACCCCGTGTTTCTTCTTGGTATATTTGGTTTTGGAAAGGCCTCGATTATGGATTTTCTATTCTCTTCATTTCCAAGCAATTCTTTAATATTCCTGTATATTTTACCTTCCAGATTTTCCGAAGGAAGCTTGCATTTTTCTTCAAAGGCCTCTCTATCCAGATCCTTAAACTCTACTTCTTGTCCATTGCTTAAAAATCCTTTGAGGGAAATAAGGTGATCTCTGGTGCTTCCGTAAACAACTGAATTGGAACCGCATGAATTATTGCCGACCATCCCACCGATCATAGCCCGATTTGCTGTAGATGTTTCAGGGCCAAAGTATAGATTGTGAGGTGCCAAATACTGATTTAATTCATCTCTAATCACGCCCGGTTCAAGATGAATCTGTTTTCTTTCCTTATCAAGCCGAATTATTTTGGTAAAATATCTGGATACATCAACGATGATGCCCGAACCAACTACCTGCCCTGCTAATGAAGTTCCCGCTGTGCGCGGAATTAAGGAGGTATTATTTTCCGCTGCGAATAGAATTAATTTTTGTAAATCATTTTTATTTTTTGGAAATGCAACAGCAAGTGGAATTTCTCTATATGCCGATGCATCGGTAGCGTAAATCTTTCTACTGACCTCATCAGTTAATATCTCCCCTTCAAAATCGGCAATCAGCTTTGTTTTAACCATTAAATTCTTACTATGAAAATTAAAACTAACTATTATTCATTTCTTTATACAAATTTCTTAAGGCTATCCGGAATTTTTAAACCCTTTGAATTAGAATCACCAATTACTTTTCCAAAGCTCGAATCAATACTCAATAATCCCGACCAGATACCTGAATTTAAGTCTGATTTTTCGTCAATTGGTTCGCCTTCCCTAATTTTCGCTGAAGCAGTTTCAATTTTAAATTTTACAACCGCTGTGGCCTTTAATTCCTTTTGATTTGGTAATCTCGCTTCGGACCACCTGCCTAATAATATATTCTCGGTTATAATTTCTAATGCCTCAGTTTTCTCCATTTCTGACTCAAGAGTTATAGCCTTTCCAAATACAACTGCAGAACGATAATTCATGCTGTGGTGGAAGACGGATTTTGCGAGAACCAGGGCCTTTAATTCGGTAACAGTCATGCTAATTTTTTGGCAATCTAGGATACTGTTTATCATTCTGTTTTTTGCAGAGCCATGAATGAATATTTCATCTCCTTTTCTTCCATAGGCCATGGGTATGGTGATCGGATATCCCTCGTAATTATAGGCCAAATATCCAATGAAGTTCTTATCCAAAATATCAAATATTTCTTCTCTATTGTAGTTTCCTCTTTTGGGATTTCTCTTAAGCGTATTTAATGGTTTCTTTGAATATTCCATGACTCAATTGTATTATTCTATTTATACCTTCAAAACAATTACAATTTTGATCTTTTTTCTACCACTTGAATAAAAATCTATTTAATTTAAAATATTATACTTTTAGTGAACATCGCTATTTGGTATAATTGACCACTAAAACGTTGAATATGGTAGAGGAAATTAAGATACCTAAAAAAAGAGGTAGAAAGCCACAAAATGCTGAGGCGCCAAAATTTGTGCATGTGTTGCATCAACCCCAGGAAAATTGGAGAATAAAAAATGCAAAATTGGTTACGATTTTGGATGTCGATTCAATTCAAAAAATCGTTATGAATGATTAATTAAATCTTCTGGCAACCCTTTTATTTTGTTCTTGTCTTTAAGAAAAAAAAGACCATGTTGAACAAAATAATTGTAGCAGCGATTCTACTCACTCCAATTCTTTCTTATTCACAAGTAATAAATGAATACAGCGAAGATTCTTCACTGCAGCGCTTAGAGCGCGGAACTAACCATTCCAATCAAAAGGAAATGAAAACACTCTTTAGTGGAGATTATCACTCGGGAGCCTATTTCGCCATAAATTTTAAAGGTCATAATTATCTTGGAGAGGATGTTTTGTTTCTCGGTGCAAAAATGGCAGGTGTTATCAATCGATCACTTGCAATAGGCATGGAAATCAATTCCATGCTGCCTTCAGTAGAAGTTGATGATATTGAACTGAAATATTTACCTGAAGGAGGGAGTATGCGGCCTGTTATTGGATATGGTGGATTGATAATCGAACCAATAATAATGTCGAATCAACCTGTACATATTACATTTCCAGTCCTATTTGGAGTCGGATGGGTAGGATATTTAAGAGATTGGAATGAAGAGCTTCAGGAGGGAGAAAAAGATTTATTGGATGATGCGGTATTCTTTATAGTAGAGCCCGGAGTGAATGTTGAATTCAACCTCACCAGACATACCAGATTAGGCTTGGGACTATCTTATAGATCAGCTGATAATTTTGAACTTGAAAGTACAAGCAAAAAAGCATTCAATGGTATCAATTACAATTTGATGTTAAAGTTCGGAAGGTTTTAATTCAGCGTTTGATATGCCTCTGAAATATGCTCGGTGATATCACATGCCATCATACTTTCTTCATGAATTTTTAGTAGAGCCAAATCGCCGGAAAGGCCGTGAAGATAAACTGCGGATTTAGAGGCATTAATAGGTTCAATACCCTTCGATAATTGTGCTGCAATCATGCCCGTTAATACATCTCCTGAACCAGCCGTGGCCATTCCGGGATTTCCACTACTGTTAATAAAAATATTACCATCGGCATCGGAAATGGTGGTATAGGCTCCTTTTAATACAATTATGCACTTATAGGTTTTTGAAAAAACTTTCTGAAGAGATAATTTCTCTAATTCATCTTCCCAGGCACCTGCCAATCGACGAAACTCACCGGGATGTGGTGTGAGAATTGAGTTTTTTGGAATTGCTTTTAGCAAATGTTCATGTTTAGCCAGTAAATTGAGAGCATCTGCATCCAAAACCAGTGGTTCAGAATATCGTTCAAACAGCGTTTCCAAACATGTCAAAGTTTCTTCGTTTTGACCTAAACCGGGTCCGATGGCAATAGTATTATAGGGCTTTAAATCAGGGATATCAATCAGGAAGTTTTCACCGATATCCGTATTGCACATGGCTTCGGGTAGGGCAGTTTGAAATATGTCATAGCCAATCTCAGGAATATAGGCCGTCAGCAAGCCAGTTCCCGTACGCAGTGCTGCCTTTGAGGCTAAAATAGCAGCTCCCATTTTACCTTTTGAGCCGGCAATTATTAGTGTATGGCCAAATTTACCTTTATGATCAAACTTTTTTCTTCCTTTATTCAGAATGGACTTTATATCGGATTGTGTGGAATAATAAATGTCTGTTTTTGATTTGTCAATTCCTTCCTGTGATAAGCCAATATCTAGAATATTCCATTCACCAATATAATCTTCGTTCTCACTTAAAAAAAAAGCCAATTTGGGCAATTGAAAACTGAGGGTATATTTTGCCTTTATTTTATTTTTATCATTATTGATTTTATCACAATACAAGCCAGAAGGAATGTCGATGCTGATTATATCGGCATCCCATTTATTTACCACCTTGACAATATCAGCATAAATCCCTTGCAGGGGCCTATCCAAACCTGAGCCAAAAAGCGCATCAATTATAATTTCCGAAGAATAATTCAATGGAATATCCTTTACTTCCTTTATGTGTCTAACTGGAATTTTCTCGGGCAATCTTTTGAGGTTTATTTCGGCGTCTTGAGAGAATTTATTCTTTGGATTAACCAGGTCTACTTCAATTTTATAGCCTTTTTGAGATAATATTCTTGCCACCGCGAGCCCATCGCCACCGTTATTGCCGGGGCCACATAATATTCTTACAATTTGCTCCTGATCAAAATTATTTTCGTACCAATCGGCAAAGCTTGTGGAGGCCCTTTCCATTAAATCAATCGATGCTATTGGTTCATTTTCAATAGTAAACTGATCCAGTTTCTGAATTTGTCTTGCAGAAAGTATCTTCATAATTCTAAACACTAAATTAATTCAATCGCATGTCATATTCAGAAAAAACTTCTATAGATTAATGAATAATTAGTTGATCCATAAACCGGGAAAAAGTGAATAAAGCAATGATAATATCTAATTTCCGATTTGAACATTTGAATGCCTGTTTGTCGATTTTTGATAGTAATAAACCCAGGTATTTTCATGAGGATGAAAGACCGGTGTTTGTCAATTTTCTTAATAATAGTCCTATTGAATTATATTATGTTCTTAAAATTGAAAATAGGATAGTAGCCTGTGGTGGTATTTATGAAGACGATATTGATATAGCCGGTTTATCTTGGGGGATGGTCCATAGAGACTTTCACCACAAAGGAATAGGGTCATTTTTCACAAAATACAGGATAGAAAAAATAAAGGAAATTTTTCCTAGACACCGTTATAAGATTGAAACCTCACAACACACTTATAAATTTTATGAAAAAATGGGATTTGAACTATCGCATAAAGTAAAAGACGGTTTTGGTCTTGGCCTGGACAAAATTGTTATGTTCTTGATATAAATGTTTAATTAATTTTCCATTTCATGTAAAATGCGCCTATGATAGTTTATGACTCAAATAAAAATTGGTTAAGGGATATTTCAAATTTGGCGAGGAGTTGGACCATGGTAAAAATTGTCCGCTCAGTAATAGCACTTGGATTATATACATTGATTATATGTGTTCTTCATGTCGAGTTATTTCCTGAATCTTATAAAACGTATATCGGGAGTGTATTTTCATTGCTGGGAATTGTTTTAAGTATTTTACTCGTTTTTCGCACCAATACGGCTTATGATAAATGGTGGGAGGGAAGAAAGCAATGGGGTGCACTTGTCAATAATACGAGAAACCTGGCTGTATATGCACATTCCCAATTGCCTGAATCTGATAAGCCAATTCGCCAATACCTTGCAATTCACATAAGCAATTTTTGTCTTTCATTGGTGGATCATCTCAGAAATGGTGTTGATCTCAATAAATTAATAATGCTCCGGGAGGGAGAAAAAAAGATTTACGAGTCAAAAATTCACATACCAAATTTAATTTCGATGCAAATCCAAAAGTGTTTGCATGATGCCTATAAAAGAGGGGAAATGACAGAGGCGGATATGATTAACATCAGGCCAATGCATCAATCTCTGCTGGATATTTTGGGAGCTTGCGAGCGTATCAAGAAAACACCAATTCCCTTTTCATACAGTATTTATATTAAAATTTTTATCCTGGCATACGGGTTAATGTTACCTTTTGCACTTGTTTCTGAAATGCAATATTGGGCCGTTCCTGCTGTCATGTTTGTGTTTTTTGCATTTATTGGGGTAGAAATGATGGGCGGTGAAATTGAGGAACCATTTGGCCTGGATTGCAACGACCTGCCAACAGGTACCATAGCCAATACCATCAAGGAAAATGTATTTGAAATTTTAGAAGTGGATATGCAGGAAGAATGCAAAGCAAGCCCTGAGATTTATCAAAAGATTTTTTAAATAGAATCCTGAACCATTTTAAATTCGATAGGATTTTCCAAATAGTCCTCTTTCTTTTCTTTTGCAGCCAGTCGTTCAATCCTTTTGTCAAGTGCGGGATGTGTGCTTAACCATTCGGGAATAAATTGTTCTTTTTTTGATTGAAGGGAAATAAAAAATGCGGTCAGGTGCTGTGGATTAATATTGGCGTCCTGGAGTAAATCAAAGGCAAAATCATCTGCTTCATATTCCATTTTTCGTGAAAATGAACTGCTAATAACTGCTTTTGCAACCTGTTCAATAATAACCGGATCACCACCTGAAATAATCACTGAAATGGTCGTTATTCCGAGTTCCCTAATGAGATTCTTTACGACATGCCTTTTTTGGCCATGCCCGATTTCATGAGCAAGTACCGCAGCTAGCTCTTCAGGTTTTTCACATTCCTTTATCAGCCCTTTAAATACATATATTTCACCGGAGAAAGCACAAAAAGCATTAATTTCATCACCTTCCAGAAGGGTAAATGAATAATCGTATTGTGGTGAATCAAGACCATTTAAGAGTCTTGTTCGAACAGTGTCGAGAAGCGTGTTGAAACTCGTATCACTGCTAATTTCAAATTCGCTGAGAATAAAACTCTGTATGGTTTCAGCAATTTCTTTTTCCTGTTCTACAGTAATGAAATCGTCTTGTACAACCGGCTCGGACCACAGGCTAAAAGCAAACCAAACAAGCCCAAAGAGCGCTAATAAAATCAGAAAATCTCTTAAAATTCTCATTTTACAATTTCGGAGCCCGGTTTTCGAATTCTTTGACTTCTTCTACTTTATTAGCAAAGGCTACTTTGTAGGAAAGCGGACCAAAAAAGATAAAATAATACATTCTTCCTTTTCTGGCCCATATGGCTGCAACGATACTCATGATTAAATAAAATACATTGGCGATAACAACTGCAGCCAAATAGCCAAAATACAATCTGCTAAATTCCAGATCGTAGAAAAAATTCCGCACCGTCCAGAATACCAGAACGATATTCATAAGACTGGTAGGCAATTGGCTTATCAAAGATTGCAGGGCATGAAAATGGACAAATGCACTTTTCTTCTTATTTATGTAATAATAAATAACAGCCGCAATGAGATTAATAATAGGCAAGGGCAATCCTGCCGCCAATGCGGCAAACATCATAAAATAAGAGCCCATTGCATCCTCACGTTCCCGTGTAGGTATGTCATTTGGTTGAGGTATTTCCTTGTACTTGTTCTGTTCCTGCATCTGTTGTTCCCGCATCTGTTCTTGCTGCATCTGGTTTTCCTGAAAATGGCGGATAGTCATCCGTTAACAAACTCATATAATTATTGACCCTAAAAGACCAGCGTGAAGTTCCTACATTAAACTCATGCCATGATTTTGGGTATTTGCCGGTAAACAACACGGCCCACCAGGCAAGAAATATTAGGACCAAAGTAGCTAAAGTTCTAAAAAGTAATATAAATCCGTGTGGAAGAATGACATAAAATCCTCCAAATAAAACTTTCAGAATTAGAATTCCCCTATCCAGTTTTTCAGGATATGGAATTTCAACGGTAACATGATCATCCTCAGCATTGAGTCCAAATCTGGGATATTCATCAGCAAGGTTATTGAGACGAGCGTTGACTCGGGTATTCCATCGAATAAGTTTGACTTGAAATTCAAACATACTTTCGGGGTATCTTCCGGTAAACAAAATGGACCAAAAAGCTATAAATGTAAGTATAGCACTCCAAATACTCAGAAAAGACAATATGAATAAATGGGGGAGTGCGATGTAAAAAAAGCCAAAAAAAGTTCTTAGGAGCAGTTCACTTCTGGAATAACGCTCCTGATAAGCGATTTCAAATGTTGCCATGATTATTTATTTAGAATTATTTTTCGAGAGCAGAAATTTTGCAATCTAATGTAAAACTTATTTTATATATAATTAAATAAATATATAATGTTTTATTGGGATTCGGCAAAAGATTTAAAGTCTTCCATGAATTTGTAACTTGTTTTTTTGAAGGATGAACCAAAGAAAAAAGCAATAATTTTCATTATTCCTTTAAATCTGAATTCGCTTATAGTCTTCCATTTAGTAGTTTTTTCATCTATTTCGTAAAAATAATTTTCCTGGATATTAAACACGCCTTTTGCTTCGTAGGTGCCACTGAATTCATCCGGCAAGTTGCGTTTGGTAATTGTTTCGATCATTTCTGTTTTGCGACCATTCATATCGTATAACAAGCGTGATTTTGCACCTTTTTGCCCTGCCTCACCACTAATATGTTCAAAACTGATTAATCCTTTCTGCCATTTAGACATGTTATCGGGATTATCAAATAATTTGATTACTTCCTCCCTAGGCTTATTAATATTTATTTCCAGTTCGTATTTCATATATTCATGGTTAAAACTTAATATTCCCTTTACCTTGACTTCTATTCTTAATAGTAAATTTAATATTTCCAGTGAAAAGATAACCATGCGAATACTATTGATATTTCTGATGTTGACTTTGGTCTTTGATTCCAATTCACAAAATCCCGGAATAACAATTCTTCCTATGCAATCGACTGAAGTACATCCATTTACAAGCACTGAAGTCAACAGAAGTGAAAATGATTTCCAATTTGCCATTGTAACAGATCGCACGGGGGGGCGCAGGCCGGGTATTTTTATGGATGCCATCAATAAATTGAATTTGCTTCAACCCGAGTTTGTAATGTCTGTGGGTGATTTGATAGATGGCTATACGGAAAATATTTCCATGCTGAACCGTCAATGGGATGAATTTGATGGATTTGTGAAACAACTTGATATGCCTTTTTTCTATGTTCCGGGAAATCATGATATCACAAATCAAGTCATGGAAAATCTTTGGAAGGATAGATTCGGAGATACTTATTACGCCTTTTTATACAAGGATGTTCTTTTTCTTTGTCTTAATTCTGAAGATCAAAAACGCGGTGCAGGAAAAGGAACCATATCGGATAAGCAATATGATTGGATCAGCAAAACATTGAAAGAAAATGAAGATGTAAAGCACACTTTAGTATTCATGCATCAACCACTTTGGACACAAGAGGATACAAAAAGGTGGAATGATGTAGAAAATATGCTTAAGAACAGATCACACCATGTTTTTACAGGCCATTATCATCGATATACTAAATACGAAAGAAATCAAGGTAAATATTTTGTTTTGGCAACTACAGGTGGAAGAAGTCATTTAAGAGGACCTGGATTTGGCGAATTTGACCATGTAGTTTGGGTGACAATGAAAAATGGCGAGGCAATTGTTGCTAATCTTTTACTTGAGGGTATTTGGGATGAAAATGTAGTCACAGAAGAGGTCAGAAATGAGATCAATTATTTGCAGGATAAATCTCCGTTTGAGTTTCAATTAGTTTATTCAGATCAAATAATTGGTAAAGAGGCAAAAATTCGTGCGAGCATCACTAATGATGAAAACGTGCCATTAAAAGTCCAATTTAATCCCGGATTCAGTTTTGATCTGGTAATTTACGGCGATGAGGAAGAAATTATTGTTCCTCCAAATTCTGTTGGGATGTACGAAATGACAATGCTATTAAAAAATAAGCAAAACCTAAATAATGTTAGACCGGCAACCTTAAATGCAACTGTTTCTTATATAGGAATAAGCGAAACCGATATTAAATTACCTCTTGAATACAGAATAAAACCTATTGAGAAAAATTTTATTGAAAAGGCTAAAAAGAAAATTACCGTTGATGCCGATTTAAAAGATTGGGAAGATCTTAGCCGTAAAACTGAGTTGGAAAGCAATGGAAGTATTTCCGCCAATTTTGATTTAAAATACGATAAGGAAATGCTTTATCTGGCTGCCAAAGTAAAAGATGATAAGGTGATAAGTTATGGGAGCGGTAGGCCATGGACACAGGATTATATTGGCATTTGTCTCAATGCTGAAATAGCAGAGAAAAGTGCTTTGAGCGTAGGAGAAAGCTGGTATGAAAACGAAATGTATTTTTTAATCACACCCGAGATGGGTAAAAGTGAATCTCAAACATGGAAAGCTGAAAAACTGCCTGAAGGAAGCCAATATGCCTGTAAGGCTGTTCAGGATGGATACATTTTTGAGTGGGCCATTCCGCTTTCTTATATCCAAAATTATCAGGGTGAAAACTGGCAATCGTTCAGATTTAATTTAATTATGGGAGATAAGGATAGTGACAGTGAAGAAACAAAAACCTTTTTCTGGGAAGAAAATTGGAGAGGCGAAAATAATTATATTGGCTCGGGGATGTTCTTCAAAAATTAAAATTAAAAGGGAAGTCCTAAAGCATCAATACTCCAATCCCGCAAATTGTGTGGGAGATGCAAAGCGAGTTTTTGGGGTCTCCTAAAATAATAGAGGATTCCGGTAACAAGTACCGGAATGACGAAAATATTGAGGCTGTGTATTAACCCAAACTCTCCAGCTGCTTTTCCAGGACTTTAATTCTCTTTTCAGCGTCGTCCTGCTTTTGCTTTTCTTTAGCCACCACGGCGTCCGGAGCATTATTGACAAAACGCTCATTACTGAGCTTTTTTTCTACTGATTTCAAAAAGCCCTTGGTATAGTTCAGCTCTTCTTCGATTTTCATTTTTTCCTCTTCTACATTAATGTTTTGATCAAGAGGAATATGAAGCTTGTCTTTTCTGACAATTAATGCGAATTCGCCCGAAACGGCTTTTTCATTGAATACAATGTCTTCAATATTTGCAAGCTTTTTCAAAACAGGATTGAATCGAGTATAAACTTCCTGATCTGAAGTTTCAATATTAAGCTTCAAAGCATTTTTAGGAGAGATCTGCTTTTCATTTCTGAAATTTCGGATTGCCGAAACCACTTCAAAAATTCTATTGGCCTGATCAATGATTTGTTCATCGTAAGGGTGCATTTCCGGCCAGCTTGCAATAATTAAGCTGTCTTTATCACTTCTTGCTTTCAGTTTGGAATAAATCTCTTCACTGATAAATGGTGTAAAAGGATGAAGTATTCTTACAAGCTTATCAAAGAATTGCGATGTTGCATTATAAGTATGGGCATCGATGGCCTCTCCATAGGGTGGTTTGACCATTTCAAGGTACCATGAGCAGAAGTCATCCCAAACGAGTTTATACACCGTCATGAGTGCATCAGACATTCTGTATTTGGAGAAATGGTCTTCAAGTACTTGAAGTGAATCGCGAAAGCGATTCTCAAACCACTCAATAGCGATCTCATTTTCTGATTTCTTGTTCGGGTCTACTTCCCAGCCTTGCACTAGTCTGAAAGCATTCCATATTTTATTATTAAAGTTTCTTCCCTGTTCGCAAAGTTTGATGTCAAAGAGTAAATCATTACCCGCTGGTGATGATAAAAGCATACCTACACGAACGCCGTCGGCTCCGTATTTAGCAATCAGCTCCAATGGATCAGGAGAATTTCCCAGGGACTTAGACATTTTTCTGCCTTGCTTATCGCGAACTATTCCGGTCAGATATACTTCTTTAAAAGGTTTTTCACCTCTGTATTCATATCCGGCAATAATCATTCTGGCAACCCAGAAAAACAATATTTCAGGTGCAGTGACTAGTGTATTAGTCGGGTAGTAATAATTGATATCTTCATTATCAGGGTCCTTGAAGCCATCAAAAACAGACATTGGCCAAAGCCAGCTTGAAAACCAGGTATCCAAAACGTCTTCATCTTGTTGAAGATCATCTCTTGTCAAATTATTATTTCCGGTTTTCTCTTTTGCTTTTTCTAGTGCCTCCTCAGCGTTTTGAGCCACCACGTATTCCTTACCATTGATATACCAGGCCGGAATCCTGTGACCCCACCAAAGTTGTCTAGAAATGCACCAGTCGCGAACATTTTCCATCCAATGCCTATACATGTTTTTAAACTTTGGAGGAATAAGTTTAATGCTGTCATTCATCACATTTTCATAGGCCGGTTTCGTGATTTCATCCATTTTTAAAAACCACTGCATGGACAATTTTGGCTCAATGACGGCATCGGTTCTTTCAGAAAAACCAACACTATTCTGATATTCCTCAACCTTTAGCAGTTGACCCAAAGAATCTAATTCCTTAGCTATCTTTTTACGAACCACAAAGCGATCTTCATTTTCATAATGCAGACCGTATTTATTTAAAGTACCATCATCATTGAATATTTCAATGCTATCAAGCTGATGTTTTTGACCGAGTTCATAGTCATTGATATCATGGGCTGGGGTAACTTTAAGGCAACCTGTTCCAAACTCCATACTTACGTAATCATCCTCAATAATAGGTACAGAACGATTTGCGATGGGTACAATGACCTTTTTGCCTTTTAAGTCCTGATATCTTTCATCATTGGGATTGATGCATACGGCAGTATCTCCTAAAATGGTTTCAGGCCTTGTTGTTGCTATGGTGACTTCTCTGTCTTCGCCTTCTATGTTGTATTTGACAAAATACAGTTTGGAATTCACATCTTTATAAACCACCTCATCATCAGAAATGGCGGTTTTGCCAAGCGGATCCCAATTTACCATCCGGATTCCTCGATAGATTTTTCCTTTGTTATAAAGATCAATGAAAACATCAATTACAGCTTCGGATAGGGATTCCTCCATGGTGAAACGTGTGCGGTCCCAATCACAACTCGCACCGAGTTTTTTTAATTGTTCCAGAATTATTCCACCGTATTTTTCTTTCCACTCCCAGGCGTATTCGAGGAATTTTTCTCTTCCTATTTCTTTTTTGCTCAATCCTTTTTCTTTCAGCATTGCCACGACCTTGGCTTCTGTCGCAATTGAAGCATGATCTGTTCCGGGAACCCATAAGGCTTCAAAGCCTTTCATTCTTGCACGGCGAATAAGTACATCCTGAATTGTATTATTCAACATGTGCCCCATGTGCAATACGCCGGTTACATTAGGAGGAGGGATAACAATGGTATAAGCCTCTTTGTCGGGATTGGGACTCGACTTAAAAAAACCTTGTTTCATCCAGTGAGAATACCACTTATCTTCTACTTCAGAGGGCTTATATTTTGCTGATAAATTTTCAGTCATTATTTCTTGAACAATTGAACCGCGAAATTGAGAAATTATGTCGAAATCCTGAATAAAAAAACGAATTGCTTTTTAGTATTTCGCTATTTTTCAACAATATAGCCTTGAGGATTCGAAATGCTAAATTGGAATTGGAATTTATCGAATGTGTTTTGAAGCATTCAATTCAAAATCAATAAGTTTGCAACAAATTGATTTTAGGTATGATAATGGAAAAAAATTTGAAAACATGGGTAGAGGTTGCTTCGGATTCGGATTTTAGTATTTACAATCTCCCTTATGGTATTTTCAAAACAAATTCTTCGGATTTCAGACCGGGTGTAAGAATTGGAAATTTTGTAATCGATCTGAGTCAACTGGTTGAATTGGGTTATTTTGATGATTTACCAACAACTGATTTATCGGTATTTTATGAATCCATTTTAAATCCTTTTATCGAACAGGGTAAAACATTATGGACAGCAACAAGAAAGCGCTTGATTGAGCTGTTTAGAGTTGAAAATGAGGATTTAAAATTAAATAAAGAGCATCAGGAGGCAATATTAATTCCAATAGAAAAAGCAATTATGGCCTTGCCTGTTGAGGTTCCCGATTATACTGATTTTTATTCCAGTATTGAACATGCCACCAATGTGGGAATAATGTTTCGCGGCAAAGAAAATGCCCTTATGCCCAACTGGAAACACCTTCCTGTCGGTTATCATGGGCGATCAAGTTCAATTGTGGTTTCAGGGACACCTATTCACCGACCAAAGGGGCAAACCAAAGCGGATGATGCCGATGAGCCAACATTTGGACCGAGTAAGCTCTTTGATTTTGAGTTGGAGATGGCTTTTATTACCGGAGTGAATACGAAACTGGGTGAATCCATTCCTGTTGAAAATGCCGAAAATTATATTTTCGGAATGGTTTTATTTAATGACTGGTCAGCCAGAGATATTCAAAAATGGGAATACGTACCTCTCGGCCCTTTTCTGGGAAAGAATTTTGGATCTTCTGTATCGCCATGGATTGTTACAATGGATGCTTTGGCTCCCTTTAGAGTAGATGGCCCAAAACAGGAACCTAAACCATTGGATTATTTAAAATGGATTGAGAAAAGTAATGTCGATATAAATTTAGAAGCTTCAATTCGCACACCTGGGGGTGTTGAAAAAATCATAAGCAATACCAATTTTAAATACATGTACTGGAGTATGCGGCAGCAATTGGCCCATCATACTGTAAATGGATGTAATATTAGGGTTGGGGATATGTATGCTTCTGGTACAATATCCGGACCAACTGAGGACTCTTATGGCTCTTTGCTGGAGCTCACCTGGCGAGGCAGCAAACCTATTCAAATGCCGGATGGATCAGAGCGAAAATTTCTTAAGGATGGCGATACACTCATCATGAGAGGCCACTGTGAGAAGGATGGAATTCGCGTTGGTTTTGGGGAAGTGACCGGAGAAGTTTTACCAGCAAAATGAGCAAGTCGTATAAGACCATAGATCCCAGGAATGTAAGTACGCCGGAATTTCATGGCTATTTATTGGGAGCTGTTACACCAAGACCAATAGCATTTGCAAGCACGGTTGACAAAAATGGAAATGTAAATTTGAGTCCTTTTAGCTTTTTTAATGCTTTTGGTGCCAATCCACCAACACTTATTTTTTCTCCGGCCAGAAGGGTTCGAAACAATACAACCAAAGACACTCTGGAAAACTGTAAAAACACAAGAGAGGTATGTATCAGTATTGTGAGCTATGAAATTGTCGAGCAAATGTCGCTATCCAGTACCGAATACGACACAGGCGTGAATGAGTTTATCAAGGCAGGCTTAACAGAGCTTCCTTCAGAAAGAATTAAAGCACCCCGTGTTCTGGAGTCTCCGGCTACATTTGAGTGTAAAGTGAAGGATATTATTGAAACCGGTTCTGAAGGAGGAGCAGGAAATCTGATCATCTGTGAAGTACTATTAGCACATATCGATGAAAGCATTTTAAATGAGAATGGAAAAATCGATCCGTTTAGACTGGATGCCGTCGGAAGAATGGGAGGTAATTGGTATGTCAGAGCTAATGGCGAGGCGCTTTTTGAGATTGAAAAACCGCTTAGAAATAAGGGCATAGGCGTTGATTCCATCCCAGGTCATATTCGAAACTCTGAAATTTTAACCGGAAATAATTTGGGGCAGTTGGGAAATGTAGAAAAGCTTCCGGAGGAAAATGAAGTAATTGATTTCAGACAAAATGAAGAGATATCTGAGCTTCTGAATCAGAATTACAATGATCGAGATGTGCTT
This sequence comes from Cytophagales bacterium, assembly GCA_965267555.1. Lineage (GTDB taxonomy): Bacteria > Bacteroidota > Bacteroidia > Cytophagales > CCMP332 > CCMP332. The sequence goes on from OZ254083.1 coordinate 1,150,764, forward strand.
CGAAAGGCCCTTCATATTCATGCCCAAAAACTTCTGAGTCAAAAAAAGGTAAAAGAAGCCTGGTTGACTTTATTACAGGATTAAAAAAAAAAGGGTCAAAATATGACCCTTTTTGTTATTCTTAATCTATAATCTATTCAATAATTATTTTTCTGGTATAACCTGTGTTTTCCTCGATTACTTTAATCAGATATATACCTTTTCTATATTCCTGAAGATTTAATGACTTTGAACTTGTTTCATTTATTTCATCTTCAAGTATTACTTTTCCACTTAAGTCCATGACTAAAATTTTACCATTAATTAATCGATCTGATTTAACGGTAAAAATACCATTGGACGGATTCGGAACAATTTCAAAAAATTGCTCATTCAAATCAGCAATACCGGAAACCACATTTACACTCTGACAAACTGTATCCGAACCATTGCTATTGCTCGCAACCAGGCATACTTGATATGTGCCAAGATTCAAATAAGTATTAGTCGGGTTTTGATCGGTTGAGAAATTGCCGTCGCCAAAGTCCCAGGACCAGGAAGTAGCGCCAACCGATGCATCAGTAAATGCAACTGTATTATTTCCAAGAAGTTGGTAGTTGAAATTTGCCAATGGCGCAGAATTTCCTGTAACATTGACAACAACTTCAATGGTATCATTACAAGGTGAATCATCAAGAGAATTACCACCATTGAAATTATCTACCCATACTTTTATCGTATTATTTCCCGCTACAGTTGGTGTCCATGAATTTAAGAAAGAGAAAGATTCACTATCTCCTTGATTATCCATGTTCAGGTTATTTAAATTCTGATTAACGGGTGTGCCACCATTTACACTGTAGTGTAAAGTAAGATTTGACGTTGCACTGTCTTTCCAGTTTACAATTTCTCCACTTATTGGAACGGGATTACCTACACTTGCATTTGTGATTGGATCAAGGTTAGCCATTCCAATATCGTATCCTATCAAATCCTGTGAAAAAGTAGCCTGGTAAACTTCTTTGGTACCATTTTCCTGCACAAAAGCCACTACGTCCAAATCAAAAAATTCTTCAATTGTATGATTATTGCTATGATTTACCGGTTGGGTAGCATTTGGAGGTAGAATATAATTGCCATTAAATGTATACGAGAATGTAAAGGTCTGTGGTACATTTTTTTGCAATGCTCCAATAGTAGTTCCATTTGCGTTCGGAAGCATCTTTTTCATCACATGATCGAATTCCGTCTCGCCATTTGATGAAACATTGTTAAAAGTAAGCTTTTCTATAACCGCAAGGTGCAAAACATTATTTCCCGGGAAATCCGAGTATGGCGTTACGGTAACATTAACGGTAACGGTTTTACACTCTACTCTGATGTCAGACTGAATATCCATAAAGGCCGGAACTCCTGAAAATTGATTTAATAATGTATTGGTATAGGAATTCGTATTTCCATTCCAACCACCATCAACAGCCATATTTGGCACAGAGTTAACACCATAATACTGACGTCTTGTTAAACCTTCCAATGTATAATAGGGGTCGCCATTTCCAGGCCAGGACATTTGATATTTTAAAATTACCGGTGTCTGACTGCTGTTAGAGAAAATTGAATTCAAATTGGCATTTCCGGGGTTACATGGACCGCAGGAAGATGAGGTAAACACTTCATGCAGTGCCAAACGAGGTATTACAGTATCTACAACTTGTATAATTGTTGATATGGTATCGTTTGAAGGATTTTCATCTGCATTACCATTTATGTTTGAAGCCCAAATATCTATCGTATAAGGTTGAGATAGAGAAGGGTTCCAAGTAATTGGATGTGTGAAATTATAATCTGCAAAAGAGGCTATATTGACGCCTGTAATATTAGACGTTACAGTGGCACCGCCATCTACGCTATAATTTAGATCAAAAGATGTAACTGTAGCTGATCCCAGATTGGTAAGCTTTCCGGTTACGTCAAAAGGTGCTGAACTTAGATTTAAAAATCCATTCATGGTATTTTCAGTTGCAGTCATATCAAATTGCGACTGAGTTCCAGGAATAAATTCCCAATACCAGTTATCAGACCTGTCGGCTAAACTTGTGGCGACATTTGGATGAGTATTTGGTGAATTTACATCCTGAACAGCGGTCGATCCGTTAATCTGTACACCAATAGTTAGGTTGATTGAAGTAACAGTTTGGTTATTACGTTGATCCACGAAATATATTTTATCTGTACCTTCTTCAAGCACAACGCTGAAATATGTCCATCCTCCTAATCCGGGATAACTATATGAAGCAAAAAATATCCAATGTTGTCTGTTAGGTGCTGTTCCAAATGTTTTAATAACAATATTGTCATTGGAACCAGATCCATTCAAACCCCAAACCATAGCAGAATTATCTGGAATACTGGCACTCGGCAATGCGGTGTTACTGGTACTCGGAACAGAGGTAGCAGATGTTGTAAAAGTTACAACTCCGGTGGTAGAAGCTTTGTATTGAGTTACCGGTGAACCATTGAAGTTAAATGTAAATGGAATGGTCTGAACCGGAGACCATACAGGTGTAGTGCTAGGTCCTTGAATTTGGGTCCACGATGCATCAAGACCTCCTCCAAATGGGAATTCATCATCGTTGTTTAATCCTCCGGGATTACTTCCCGTGTTAACCGGAGGAAGATAAAAGTACTGCGCACTGGCAAAAAAACCAATGGCAATAAAAAAGGTAAATAGTATAAATTTTTTCATAATTATTTTTTATTGAGCTACGAAAATAAATAAATACGTTGAATCAAAAAACATTAATTATTTCAATGGTCAATGCAGATTAGAATAATGAGCTTTGCCGGTTAAGAATTTTAGGGAATCGATAATTTTGATTCAATTCTGAATTGAGTTTTTTTAGATAGTGTTGAGAGAGTTCTATCCCAAGCGATTCATCTTCCTGATGAAGAAAAAAATAAACCTGGCGAATGCCGGAATCTATAAATGATAAGGTTCTATCAGTCCATTGATCAATTCTTAGATAATCGGAGGGGTGGAGATTATTGCCTTTAAACCTGATAAGTGCAATATCACTTGTCAAATTTAGATGTAAAACGTCCCTTCTCCCCGGTGTATCTGTGATGACCGCTGCAATGTTTTTTGAATGCAAATAGTTAAGAATTTCAATTGATGCCGATTCATTTTTAAACCAGTCCTCATGACGAAATTCAATGGCAAATGCCATATCTTCCGGGAGCAAGTCAATAAACTTCTTAAGTTCCGAAATATGTTCAGGACTAAAATGTGGTGACAATTGCAGAAATGATACGCCTAATCTATTTTCAAAGAGATAAATATGCCTCAAATATTCATCAAGGGAATCTGATTTTTCTGATAAATTTTTTCGGTGGCTGATGAATTTAGGAAATTTTGGACAAAATTTAAAATCTTCAGGTGTTTGATCACGCCAATTGATGACTTGATCCTGTGTGGGAATTTTATAATAAGTGGCGTTGAGTTCAATGCTGTTGAATTGCCGGCTATAGTAGTATAAAAATTGATTGGGTCTGGTGCCTTTAGGATAGATTTTACCAATATTTCCTTTCGCGGACCAAACCGGTTGGCCAGTATATATTTTTAATGCATTAGTAGATTTGCTGATTTCCCAACGCGGTGCATTGAAAGCCGGAAGGCTAAAATCGATTTCTTCAGGTTTTAGATCTGTTATGCCAAATTTCATTTTCTTTAAACTGTGAAACGTCTGGATCGTCTCAGTGCTATTTTAATTCAACTGCAAAGTAAGAAAATTGTAAAAGCTCAAAATCTAGCTGATAAATATGAAGTGAGCTTAAGAACAATTTACCGCGACATGTTAAGTCTTCAGGAAGCCGGCGTACCAATCGGCTCGCAGGAAGGGGTGGGTTATTTTCTTGTTGAAGGATATCATCTGCCGCCGATAATGTTTAACGAAGAAGAAGCCAATTCGCTTTTAATTGGTGCTAAATTTATTTCCAATCTAACGGATAAAGTTGTGGCTGAGGCTTTTCAAAATGCCCTGGATAAAATCAAGGCAGTCTTGCCTTCGGATCGAAAAGAGGTGCTTAATTTATTGGATGATCGCCTATTGGTGTCTAAACGTTTGGGCATGGAGTCTGAAAATCCGGTTATTTCAGAGATCCAAAAAGCAATCGGTAAAAATTTATGCTGTCAAATAAAATATTACAGTAATTATAATGGACAAGTATCGGAAAGGGAAATTGAACCGCTGGGAATAGTGTTTTACGCGGATGCCTGGCATTTAATGGCTTGGTGCAGAGTGAGAAAAGCCTACAGGGATTTTCGCACGGATCGTATTGGAAAAATCCGGATCACTGAAAATTTCTATAATCGAAATGAGCATCCCGGACTTAAAGAGCATATGCAGAAATTAACCGACCAATACCAACTGACAGAAATAAGAGTGCTTTTCAAAAAAGAAATATTGCGTTTTACAAGTAATGATAAATACAATCACGGATATGTAGATCAAAAAGATTTGGGAGATAAGGTGGAAATGAAATTTTTAAGCCCTTCCATGGATTACACTGCCAGATGGTTATTGATGTTTGATAATGCCGTAAAAGTAATTAGTCCACAGGCCCTATTAGAGCATATTTCTGGTTTGGTTAAAATCCTTCAAAAAAAATATTTAAAATAAATTTTACTCCCAAAACTTGTTGACATAGGGTTGTCACAAGGGCTTCTTTCTTTGCTTTTACAAAAAATAAAATTCAATTATTATGGAAACAAAAAATGTAAAAGCTAAAACAGCATTGGTATTTAAAACAAAAGCCAGGTTTGACAAGGTAAATGATATCGCAATGTCACATTTGCCCAAAATGTACGAAACTTTGGAGAAGCTGGGTTTGGAAGAAAAGGAACCTACACATTTCATTTACAGAGGGGCAAGTGAAGATTTGGAAAAGGAATTTGATTTGGAGATAGCTTTGGTTACCAATAAATCAAAAAATTTAAATGGTCCCTATCATTTCAAATCAATCGATCCAATGAAATGTATTTCTGTGCCGTATAAAGGTGACATGAAGGGTGTCGATAAAAAATACCACGAAATTTTCGCAGATCTTGGAAAAACACAGTGCATACCTACTGATGAAATCAGAGAAGTCTACCACAATTGGGTTGGAGAGAATTCTTCTGATAATGAAATAGAAATACAGGTTGGATTAAACTGACAAAAGGGGCGAAAGCCCCTTTTTTTTATGAATGAAAAATACAAATGTTGAAATTAAAATTACGTCTCCCGAAGATGTCTTCTGATAATTTTACCCACATTGGATTTGGGAAGTTCATCTCTGAATTCAATGTGTTTTGGACGCTTATAACCAGTCAGATTTTCATGGCAGAAGTCTTTTAATTCCTGTCTCGTTAATGACTGGTCTTTTTTTACGACAAATAATTTAACACATTCGGTGGATTTATCATCGGGTACACCAACCGCTGCAACTTCCAAAACCTTGGGATGCTCAATTACCACATCTTCAATTTCATTGGGATATACATTAAAGCCTGAAACCAGGATCATGTCTTTTTTCCTATCTACAATCTGGAAATAACCATCATCATGCATCATTCCAATATCTCCGGTTTTAAACCAACCGTCCGGAAGGAATGTGTTTTTAGTTTCTTCTTCTTTTTGCCAATAGCCCGGCATTACCTGTGGACCTCTAGCAACTATTTCTCCAACTTCTCCTACAGCCAAATCCTGGCCTTCTTCGTCCACAATTTTCATTTCTGTACTTGGGAAAGGCATTCCAATTGTACCTATTTTATCCGAGCCATCAAGTGGATTACAGGATAAAACAGGTGAAGTTTCTGTTAGTCCATATCCTTCCAGAAGTGAACAACCTGTTTTCTCTTTCCAGCGTTTTGCAACCGCTTGTTGTACGGCCATACCTCCTCCAATTGCTATTTTCAGACTATCAAAATTGATCTCTTTAAATTTTTCTTGATTGAGTAATCCGTTAAAAAGCGTATTTACACCGGTGAAAACTGTGAATGGATATTTTTTTAGGTCTTTGATAAATGCTTTCATATCTCTGGGATTTGTTACCAGAATATTTTTCGCACCGATCTGGATCATTGTAAAACAATTGACCGTCAAAGAAAAAATATGATAGAGCGGCAATGCTGTAATTACAACTTCCTTGTGTTTCTCCAGGCTTTTGCTCATCCAGGCCGAATTTTGTTCCAGATTTGCAATAATATTTCTATGCGTAAGAATGGCTCCTTTTGAAACACCTGTGGTTCCTCCGGTATATTGAAGAAATGCCGTATCACCTCTGTCGATAGCGACTTTTTCAAAAGTGGATTGAGCCCCTCTGTTTAGAGCCTCATTGAGACTTATGGCTTTTGGCAAATTATATGAGGGAACCATCTTTTTAATGGATTTTACCACAAAATTGATGATTTGCTTTTTTGGAAAGCTGTGGAAATCTCCTATCTGTGTAGTGATAACGTGTTTTATTCCGGTTTTTGAGATTATCTTTTCCAGATTATTGGCAAAATTGGCCAAAATGATAATCGTGTTTACACCCGCATCATTGAATTGATGTAACATTTCTCTTGGTGTGTAAAGAGGGTTGGTATTGACTACGATCAGACCGGCTCTAAGTACCCCAAACATGACCACCGGGTATTGTAAAAGATTTGGCATTTGAATGGCTACGCGATCTCCTTTTTTCAATCCACACTCATTTTGAAGATAGGCGGCAAAATCCAGTGACATGCGATCTATATCCTTGTAAGTCAACTCTTTATCCATACAAACGTAGGCGGGATCATCTTTAAAATTATTAAAGGCTACTTCCAGAAGATGAACCAGTGAATCGTATTTATCCGGATCAATTTCATGCGGAACATAATCGGGATAATTTTTAAACCAGGGAAAGTCTTTCATATTCGTATCAGATTAGCTTAAAAATATTTGTTTCCGAAAAACTTATGACAATTTGGACTGTTTCTAAACAAATTGACTTGCAATATAATATCCAATCTGAAAAAAGTATCAAATAGAAGCCTTCACTGAGAAATTATTGGTTACTTTTGTGCTTATTAAGAATTGGTCTAAATAAAGAGAATTTTATGTCAAAAGATGATCAAATTCTGGAAGAAATAACCAACTCGGAATACAAATACGGATTCCAGTCGGATTTTGAGTCGGATTCGGCCCCTCCGGGCCTGAATGAGGATATCGTACGTTTCATTTCAGAAAAGAAGAATGAGCCGGATTGGTTGTTGGAGTGGAGATTAAAGGCATTTAGAAATTGGCAAAAAATGAAAGAGCCAAAATGGCCAAATGTGCAATATCCGCCTATAAACTATCAGGATATCATCTATTATTCAGCTCCTAAAAAGAAAAAGAAAGTTGACAGTCTGGATGAAGTAGATCCGGAATTATTGGAGACTTTCAAAAAACTAGGCATATCGCTGGAAGAGCAAAAAAGACTGACTGGGGTGGCTGTTGATGCAGTGATCGACAGTGTTTCGGTTAAAACCACTTTTAAGGAAAAGCTGGCAGAATTAGGTGTTATCTTTTGTTCCTTTTCAGAAGCAGTTCAGGACCACCCTGAATTGGTCAAAAAATATTTGGGTTCTGTAGTACCACAAAATGATAATTTTTTCGCGGCTTTAAATTCGGCGGTTTTTAGCGATGGTTCTTTTTGCTATATCCCCAAAGGCGTGCGATGTCCAATGGAGTTAAGCACTTATTTTAGAATAAATGCAGCCAATACAGGACAGTTTGAAAGAACATTAATTGTAGCAGAAGAAGGGTCATATGTGAGTTACCTGGAAGGCTGTACCGCACCAATGCGCGATGAAAACCAATTGCATGCGGCAGTGGTGGAGATTTATGCTGAAAAAGACGCAGAAGTAAAGTATTCAACAGTGCAAAACTGGTATCCCGGCGATAAGGATGGCAAAGGAGGAATTTACAATTTTGTAACCAAAAGAGGCCTTTGCAAAGGAGATAATTCAAAAATTTCCTGGACTCAGGTAGAAACAGGCTCTTCCATTACCTGGAAATACCCCAGTTGTGTATTGGCGGGAGATAATTCAATTGGTGAATTTTATTCTGTGGCCGTTACAAATAACAAACAGCAGGCGGATACCGGGACTAAAATGATTCATATCGGCAAAAACACAAAAAGCAGAATTGTTTCAAAAGGTGTTTCAGCCGGTTTTAGTCAAAATTCGTATCGCGGTCAGGTCGAAGTGCATAAGAGAGCGGAAAATTCACGCAATTTCTCACAATGTGACTCCCTGTTGATGGGAGATAAGTGTGGTGCCCACACTTTTCCATATATCGATGTGAAAAACGCAAGTGCACAGGTCGAACACGAGGCAACGACCTCCAAAATTGGGGAGGATCAAATTTTCTATTGTAACCAAAGAGGATTGGATACAGAAGAAGCGGTGGCCTTGATCGTCAACGGATATGCAAAAGAAGTTTTAAAACAACTGCCTATGGAATTTGCAGTTGAGGCGCAGAAATTATTGGCAATTTCTCTGGAAGGTTCTGTAGGATAATCAAAAAAGACATGTTAAGTATAAAAAATTTACACGCTTCCATCGAAGGGAAGAAGATACTAAAAGGAATAAATCTCGAAATCAAACCAGGTGAAATCCATGCAATAATGGGTCCCAATGGTTCGGGAAAAAGCACTTTGGCATCGGTACTGGCCGGAAGGGAAGAATATGAAGTAGAAAATGGAGAAATCGTTTTTGAGGATGAAAATATACTCGAAATGTCTCCGGAAGACCGTGCAAGAGAAGGTTTATTTCTCGCTTTTCAGTATCCCGTCGAAATACCGGGTGTCAGCACAACCAATTTTCTAAAGGCTGCTGTTAATAATGTGCGTGCGCACAGAGGATTGGAAAAACTGGATGCCGTAAAATTTCTTCAGGCGATGAAGGAAAAGATGAAATTGGTTGACATTGACCAGAGTCTATTAAGTCGATCGCTCAACGAAGGTTTTTCAGGCGGAGAGAAAAAAAGAAATGAAGTATTTCAAATGGCGCTTCTGGATCCAAAATTGGCCATCTTAGATGAGACGGACAGCGGCCTCGACATCGACGCTTTAAAAGTTGTTTCAAATGGGGTCAATAAATTAAGGACGGAGAAAAATGCTTTCCTCGTAATAACCCATTATCAGCGATTATTAAATTATATCCAACCGGATTTTGTACATGTTCTAGTCAACGGACAAATCGTTAAATCCGGTGGAAAAGAATTGGCATTAGAATTGGAAGAACGAGGATATGACTGGATAAAAGAAGCTGAAGCAGTCAAATAAATTATCAATGGAAAAATTACAGACTGAAATATTAAATAAATTCAGATCATTTGAGGAAGAGTTAAATGGCAAGGCCAATCCGGCGATGCATGAACAAAGACTTGAGGCCATTTCCGAAATTGAAGCCAAAGGTATGCCGAGTAAAAAAACAGAAGACTGGAAATACACTTTTCTTTCAAAAAATCTTGAAAAATATTTCAATGCACCTCAAATCAAATCCAATAGAAATCAGGAATTGATAGAGGAATGTGAATCCTATTCAAAGGATTCCATCCACATTTTTAATATAAATGGAGACTGGGTTTTAGACAAAACGATTAATGGACTCAGCGATTTAAAAATTCTGAATTTTGAACAGGCTCAAAAAGAATTTGGGGACATTTTTCAAAATAACTTTAATAAAATTTCAACAAGAGAGCAAAGAGCTTTTGGAAAATTAAATACCGCATTTCTCACAGAAGGTTTGTTTATCTACTGCCCAAAAAATAAGTCAATCTCAAAGGATATACAGGTTCATATTATCTCGGATACTTCCGGATCGCTGATTTTTTCACAACCGAGAATTCTTGTGGTTGCGGAAGAAAATTCCGAACTTAAGATAGTCGAGAATTATCATCAAAAAGGCAGCAATACCTCCTTTACAAACGTTTGTACTGAAATATCAGTAGCGAAAAATGCCAGATTAGAATATTATAAACTTCAATTGCAATCTGAAGCCTATTATCATTCCGGTCTTACGGCAGTAATACAGCAAAAAGGAAGTATTTTCTCCGCATACGCCTTCTCTTTTGGAGGTGCAATGATCAGAAATGATCTGGACATTCATTTGCTCGATGAACATATCGAGAGCCACATGTACGGTGCTTATGTTTTAAATGGCAAGAGCCATGTTGATAATCACAGCAGTGTAAATCATGCCATGCCAAATTGCGAAAGCAATGAATTGTACAAGGGAATTATGAATGATAATTCTACGGCTGTGTTTAACGGGAAGATTTTTGTTCGGAAAGATGCTCAAAAGACTAATGCATTTCAATCAAACCGAAACCTCATACTATCCCCGGATGCTACAGTTCATACCAAACCACAATTGGAGATATGGGCTGATGATGTGAAATGTTCTCATGGTGCAACCATTGGTCAGCTGGATGAAGAACAGTTATTTTATTTAAGATCCAGAGGAATTCCAAAAAAGGAAGCTATTGCCTTACTAACCCATGCATTTATTGAAGAGGTGATTGACAAGGTAAAGATTGATAGCCTTAGAAAACGATTGGATTTGGAGTTGGAAAAGAGAATGGAATACAGTTTGTAATATGCAATTGAGCAAAGAAAAAGAGATTATTCCAATAGACGCAATAAGACAAGATTTTCCAGTATTGAAAGAAAAAGTACACGGAAAAAATCTAATCTACTTTGATAATGCGGCAACTACTCAAAAACCCAAAGCTGTTATCGAAGCGCTTAACGCCTATTATTATCATGACAACAGTAATATTCATAGAGGTGCCCATACTTTGGCAGATCGAGCTACCAAAGCTTATGAAGCAAGTCGTGATAATCTTGCCAAATGGTTCAATGCCGAATCTTCTGATCAAATAATATTCACAAGGGGAACAACAGATGGTATCAATTTAGTAGCGGCAACTTTTGGCAGACAGTTTATTACTGAAGGAGATGAAATTGTACTTTCCACCATGGAGCATCATTCCAATATTGTCCCCTGGCAAATGTTATGTGAAAGTGTAGGTGCAAAAATTAAAGTATTACCCATCAATGAAAAAGGGGAGATCGATCTTGAGGAATCGGCAAAAATATTTACCGATAAGACCAAACTTCTGGCTGTTGTTCATGTTTCAAATGCATTGGGAACGATTAACCCTATATCTGAGCTGACAAAAATGGCCAGGGAAAAAGGGGCCAGGGTACTTATCGATGGTGCACAATCGGCCAGTCATTTGGACGTAGATGTTCAGAAGTTGGATTGTGATTTCTTTGTTTGTTCTGCACATAAAATGTATGGACCAACCGGTTTGGGTATTCTTTACGGTAAAAGAGATATTCTTGAGAAGATGAAACCTTATCAAGGGGGTGGCGAAATGATAAAAGAAGTGGATTTTGAAGGCACCACTTATAATGAATTGCCATTTAAGTTTGAAGCCGGTACTCCAAATATTGCGGATGTTATCGCTTTTAATGCGTCACTGAAATATTTACAAGGTATAGGCAGGAATCAAATCAGAGAATATGAAAATGACCTTAAAGAATATGCCCGTCAACGGCTTTCTGAAATAGATAATTTAAAGTTTATAGGAGATGCGGATCAAAAAACTGCAATTTTTTCTTTTCTCCTTGGGAATGCGCACGCTTTTGATGTGGGAATGATGCTCGATGCTAAAGGAATAGCTGTTAGAACAGGGCACCATTGTTCCCAGCCTTTAATGAAGCACTATGGCATTGAAGGAACTGTTAGGGCATCACTTACATTTTACAATACCACAGATGAAATAGATATACTTGTGGAGAGCCTTTTCGACATCGATAAAAAATTAAACTGATTTGAAATCTTCGGAAGACATACAAAATGATATTATAGAAGAGTTTACTTTTCTGGGTGATGACAGGGAAGCCATTATCAATTATATTATGGAACTGGGTGAAAAACTCGAACCCCTGGAGGAATCAAAAAAAGTAGAAGACAATATTATTAAAGGTTGTCAGTCAAAAGTATGGTTGATCAGTGAATTAAAAGATGGGAAAGTTCATTTTACTGCAGATAGTAATACATCCATCACAAAAGGTTTGATTTCCTTGCTAATCAGGGTATTAAATGACAGAAGTCCGAAAGAAATTATCGATACCGATTTATTTTTCATGGAAAAAATTGGAATGAGCAATATGATCGGCTCACAACGATCAAACGGTTTTGTATCCATGATTAAGAAGATGAAAATTTTTGCCCTGGCATATCAGGGTCAATTGCAAAATGAATAGTTTATGTCCATGGACGACAGAGAAATAAAAGAAAAAGCACTCGAAGTCATCAAGACTATTTACGACCCGGAAATTCCGGTAAATATTTTTGAACTTGGATTGATCTATGAAGTAAAAGTTTTTCCCGTAAACAAGGTTTACGTTTTAATGACTTTAACATCACCCAATTGTCCGGCAGCAGAATCAATTCCAAGTGAAGTAAAACACGGAATAGAAGGAATTGAAGGGGTTAGCGAATGTGAAGTAGAAATCACTTTTGATCCGCCTTACAGTACAGAAATGATGTCGGAGGCTGCCAAACTCGAGTTAGGTTTTATGTAGAATTAATTAAATATAAGAGATATGTATCCAGAAGAATTAGTAGCTCCAATGCGAGCAGAATTGACAGACGATGGTTTTCGACAATTAATGTCGGCCGAAGAGGTTGATTTGTTTATGTCGAGTCAAAAAGGAACGGCATTGGTTGTAATAAACAGTGTTTGCGGTTGTGCGGCCGGTACCGCCAGACCAGGAGTGCGCCTTGCACTTAAAAATTCAGATCAAAAGCCCGATGCTTTGGCTACCGTATTTGCAGGAATGGAAAAAGAAGCAGTGGATAAAGTGAGAGAATATACACTGCCTTATCCTCCTTCTTCTCCTTCAATTGCTTTATTTAAAAATGGAGAATTAGTCCATTTTGTTGAAAGACATCATATTGAAGGCAGATCGGCTGAAATGATCGCCAATCATCTTATTGCCGTTTTTAAAGAATATTGCTAGAAAAACATGCACCCAAAAATCAAGCCGGATTTTAAGAAAATCCGGCTTTTTTTATACTCAAAATGGAATACAACTTTTTGATAAGAGGAAAAATAAACAATGAATAGCTCTTATAATGCTATAAATACATATATTCAGGTGTTAAAATGTATTTGTAATTAGAGAAGACTATGACTACACCAATACTCAAAACCCAAATTTTTACCCTTTTTATTATTTTATTATTTATTTCCAATGCAAGCATTGCCCAAACTAAAGTCTCCGGGAAGGTGACAGATGCTGAGAATAATGAGGAATTAATTGGAGTAAATGTCTATGTAAAAGGAACGGTAACAGGGACTATTACAAATGCCCAGGGCGAATTTGATTTGAAAACCAATACGCCCCTGCCCTTTACATTGGTCATATCCAGTGTGGGTTACGAAAATATAGAATTTGAAATTACGCAAGACAATCAAAGCATAAATGCATCACTCGAAACGCAATCACTACTTGGGCAGGAAGTCGTGGTTTCTGCTTCTCGCGTTGAAGAAAGCATATTGGAATCGCCCGTTTCGATAGAGAAAATGGATATTCTGGAAATTCAAAATACTCCTGCAGATAATTATTATAAGGGTATTGCAAATTTAAAAGGGGTAGATGTAGCGACTTCATCCATAAATTTTCAGATTATAAATACAAGGGGTTTCGGCAGTACAGGGAATACGCGATTTGTACAGTTAACAGACGGTATGGATACCCAGGCTCCGGCATTAAATTTTCCAATTGGAAATCTCAATGGCCCTTCGGAACTGGATGTGGAAAGTGTAGAACTGATTCCGGGAGCGTCTTCAGCACTCTACGGGCCAAATGCATTTAATGGTATATTACTGGTCAATTCTAAAAATCCTTTCGAATATCAGGGTGCCAGCGCTTTTGTAAAAACAGGGGTAAATCACTTAGGTGGAAATGCAGATCAGGATCCTGCTCCAATGTATGAAGCTTCGATTCGATATGCCAAAGCCATCAATGATCGTTTTGCATTCAAATTGAATTTGGCCTACATGAAAGCTGATGACTGGCATGGAACAAGTCAAATGGATAGAAATGCAGCCATTAATCCGTTTATCTCCATTGATGGAGAAAACCCGGGCCCCGATCGATTACATGTAATGGGTGATGAAGCCAGTTTGAATATGAATTTACTTCGTTTTAGTCGTACTGAAGGGGGTAATGTCGGATGGCAAACCATTGCAACATCCAAACGATTTGAGGCGGGTGTTTCTGCCTGGACCTATGCAACAAATGGATTTTTGCCCAATCATATTATTTCGGCACCGGGTTATCAGGAAGTCAATATCGTGGACTACGGAGCAGAAAATATTAAAGGTAGTGCGGGATTGTATTACAGGGTCAATGAAGATATGGAGGTCAGTTATCTCTATAATGGAGGATTTGGCACAAGTATTTATACAGGTGCGCAAAGATATTCATTGAAGGATTTCAGAATCCAACAACATAGGCTACAGTTAAGAGGTAATAATTTTTATGTAAGGGGGTATACTACCGTAGAGAATTCGGGTGATTCCTATATTGCTGAATTTTTAGGTAAAAAAATCAACGATGTCAGATTTGGTGGAGATGTTGCCAATTATCTGACAAGATATCCACTTTATTATCTGGAATCCTTATATAATCAGGGTTACCGCCCTGGCGATGATCCTAACAGCGTGACACTTCAGGATTCTTATACAGCACATCAGTACGCCAAAGCAACAACATTGGAAGTAGATGAAAATGGTACACCATGGACAACAGACCCATTTCCAATTGATGAATATTCTTCAGAATTTGCTCAAATAAAGGAAAGTCAGCAACAGGGTACGGTTCCAACCGGACCTAAATTCAATGACAATACAAAACTTTATCATGTGGAAGGCCAATATGATTTCAAAAATGACATTTCCTTTATGGACCTTCAGGTAGGCGCCAGCTACAGATTATTCGACCTGCGTTCCGATGGTACTATTTTTCCGGATGAAGATGGTGGAATCCAGATAGAAGAATACGGTGCCTATACCCAGGCTTCAAAACGATTTTTCGATGATAAATTCAAATTAACCGGTTCTGTGAGATATGACAAAAATCAGAATTTCAAGGGCCAGGTCAATCCAAGAATCGCAGGAGTTTATACCGTGAATAAGACCCATAATTTTAGAGCTTCTTTTCAAACAGGATTTAGAAACCCGACTACTCAAGGCCAATACATTGATTTGGATATTATTTCTACGAGATTACTGGGCGGTCTTCAGGAAAATTATGACAAATATGAATTGACTACTAATGCTTATACCATAGAGTCGGTTAGAGCATTTACAGATGTTTTATTTTCGGGAGGTGATACGGTTGAAGCCGTGTCCAAACTCGTGCGTTTTGCAGAGGCCCAACCGGTGGTGCCAGAGCAAATACAGACCATTGAGGTCGGGTATAAAAGTTTGATTAAGAATAAATTACTAATTGATGCTGCATATTATTTTAATACTTACACCAATTTTATAACACAAATTCAAATTAGGAAAGCCTCAAATTTTGATGATGGTTCCTTAAACTATAGGTCTTTGCTAAATGGTACTGCTTTAACGCGGGTGCAAAATATAGACGGAAGTTATTCTCTTGAAGGAAATACCGCCCAAATATATACCAATTTTGATAATGAAGTAACTTCACAAGGTGCGGTTTTGGGTTTAACGTATAGCCTTCCTAAAAACTTTGTAATCGGTGGCAATTACAACTGGAATAAACTCAATACTGAAATAACGCAGGGACTTTCTGAGTTTAATACGCCTGAGCATAAATTCAATGTAAAATTTTCCAATCGAAAAATCATTGACAATCTAGGTTTTAGCCTGGTGTACAGATGGCAGGAAGAATTCAGATGGGAATCTTCATTTGCAACTGGCAATGTTCCTTCATACAGCACTGTGGATTTGCAGTTTTCTTATAAACTGAGCAATCTAAAATCAATGATTAAAATTGGTGGTTCGAATATCCTTAATGAATATTATATTCAGAGTTTAGGGGGGCCGAATATCGGAGCAATATATTATGTCTCTGTTACCTTTGATGAATTAATGAACTAAATCGATTACCCAAAAAAGATTAGGCAAAAAAAAAGTCCTTCGCAAGAAGGACTTTTTTTATTACTTAATAAACTAATTAAGGTACTAATACACCGGCTAATGCATGTAAAACACCATTATTAGCTTCAAAAGCGTCACCAACTGCAACTTGTGCCTCGGCATCAGTATCCCCGTTTGAATCAAGAGCAATACCTGTTAAAATACCATTTGGCTCATCGGTAGGAGCAGAAGTCGTAAGTACGGTTATGGTTCCTCCCGCCAAAGTTGTATAAGTAGCTCCTGCAGAAATACTATCTGCAACTGTTACACCTGCTACAACATGATTGGTGATTATTCCATACCACTCCTGACCAGAATATGTATCCAAAGTAATATTAGCTGTTTCAAAAACAGTATTTACAGGAGCGAAAACCGTATACAAATCTGAACCGGTTAAGACACTTGTAATGGTTGTTTGAGAAGCACCAGCAGCAAAAGTATCAGCTTTTGCAATGGCAGCAGCCAAAGTTGTAAAATCAGCACCAAGGAATACTGCTTGTGAAAGCTGACCCAGATTTTGACCAATAGCCGCAAATATGGTTGGTGGTATCAAAATTGTTTCCACAACATGAACCGTTCCATTAGTAGCCGCGATATCAGCTTCAAGAACTACAACCTCATCATCAGAACCACCGGTTGCTACGGTTCCATCAGCATTCATCACAATGCTTTCTCCTTGTACGGTTACTACAGAAGAGGCATCAACCAATTGATCGATTGTCAAGGATTGTCCATTTACAACATGAAATTTCAATACTTCCTCAATGATGTTTGGATCAATCGTACTTAGATCATCCGTTCCCAAAGTTGTACGTAGTTTGGTAAATGCATCATTATTTGGCGCAAAAAATGTTTTTGAAGTAGAATCTGAAAGTACGACATCAAGATCAAATTGATCGATAAACCCTTTCAATTCACTGAGTTCATCTTTAGATGAAAGTACTTCATAAGCGTTATCAGTTACCGGAGCCGGTGGAGGCGTGCTTTCCTCATCATCATCTCCACAACTTGTAAAAAATACCACAGAGGCGCTTAATAAAATGGCCAGAAGGTATTTGCTGTAATTAAATAGTCCTGTTTTTTTCATAATTGATTATTTGATTTATTTATCCAAAGTTAAACAAAGAAACATATACATGGTTTTGTATTTTTTGAATTGTATACGAAAAATGCATATATATGCCCCCAGGAGTGAAATACAGCCATAATATTAAATACCCTAAATTCACTCCGGGATTGATATACAATAATTTTGAACCAAATGACACTGTGAGTGTTCAGATTAGGTATGAAGGTAGCTATTTACAGAAAGGAAAGATTTAACGCCGCACATCGCTTATACAATCTGGACTGGTCCGATGAGATGAACGACAAGATATTTGGGAAATGCAATAATCCCAATTATCACGGACACAATTACACCTTGATCGTAAAACTGCGAGGAGAAATAGATCCAAAAACGGGCTATGTTTACGATATGAAAAAATTAAGCGATATAATCAAAGAGAATATTATTCGTAAATTTGATCATAAGAATTTAAATCTTGATACGAAAGAGTTTGGGAATTTAAACCCGACAGCTGAAAATATCGCGGTAGTTAGCTACAATATACTTCGGGAAAAAATCGAACCTGAATTTGAATTAAGCATTAGACTTTATGAAACAGAGAAAAATTTTGTTGAATACCCAGGCAATTAATGAAGCAGTTGATGAAACAGGCGAAGACCATGTCGTTTCTTCATTTGAGACTCCCCTAAGGCCCGATGCTTTTGAACTCAGCGATGATGAGAAAATAAGAATTATCGAAAAACACTTTCGAGCCATAATGGAAACCCTCGGATTGGACCTTAATGATGATAGTCTTCAGGGTAGCCCAAGACGGGTAGCCAAAATGTATGTTAAGGAGGTTTTTAGTGGATTAAACCCCGATAACATGCCTCATGCTCGCTTATTTGAAAACAAGTACAAATACGATCAAATGCTCGTAGAAAAGGAAATTACCTTCTATTCGCATTGTGAACATCATTTTGTTCCTATTTATGGAAAGGCGCATGTAGCTTATATTTCGACCGGCAAGGTGATTGGATTGTCAAAAATCAACAGAATTGTACAATACTACGCCAAAAGACCACAGGTTCAGGAAAGATTGACTGTTCAAGTAGCCGAAGAATTAAAAAAAGCACTGGATACTGAGCATGTAGGTGTTGTTATGGATGCGACACATTTATGTGTGGCTTCAAGAGGTGTAGGCGATACGAATTCAAAAACAGGGACCGCCCATTTTTCCGGGAAATTTTTGAACGAAAATGTAAAAAAAGAGTTTTTAAATTATATCAATAGTTAATTTAAGCTTAATCCAACAATTAAAAGCCTTGTTTCATACGGAACAGGGCTTTTTTCATTTGAACTCCATTGCTTTTTATTAATTTGCCTTTCAAATAACTTCCAATGAAAGCAGCAGCCTTTATTTTTTTCATTCTTCTTAGTTCATTTATTCATGCGCAGGATTCAAAACTGAGTCTATCGGAAATCATGAAAGGAGAAGATTTTGTAGGATCTCTTCCCGATAATGTGATTTGGTCCGAACAAAGCGATGCATTTTATTTTAAATGGAAAGAGTCAGAATCGGGAATTAATCCTTATTATACCTATGACATAGAAGTAAATGCAATAACCGAAGTAGATGCTTTGGAGGCCTTTACAGATATTCCTGCCTCTGGAGATTATAATAAGTCCAGAACCCATAAAGTATATACTAAAGACGGAGATATATTTCTTAATAATATTTCTGAGAATAAAATTGAGCAATTAACACAAACCAATGCCAATGAAAGCAATCCACAATTTGTTATGGATGATGCATTTATAGTATATGAATCTGAAAACAATCTTTTTTTAAGAAAACTGTCCGGTGGAAATATAAAACAGATTACCGATTTCCAATCGGGAAAGAAAAAGGAGAAAAAAGACACAGAACAGGAAAAATGGCTTAAAAGGGATCAGGTTCGACTTTTTGATATCATAAAAAAAAGAGAAGAGGAAAGAAAAAATAAAGAGGAGAGAAGCCGGATATTAAAAGACCTAAAACCAAAAAGCATTTATTATGGTGAAATGAATATTTCTTCGCTGAAACTCAGTGAAGATGGGCAATACGTGTATTATCAATTGCAATCAAAAGTTAAAAATGAAAATACCAAAAACCTCGATTATGTAGGTGAAAACGGTTATGCAAAGATTCTGGAAGACCGGCCAAAAGTAGGACAGGAATTGGAAACCGAAGAGCTATGGGTATATCAAATAGAGAATGATACCATGTTACAGTTTGATATAAAATCCATTCCAGGGATATTTGAAAAACCCGCATTTTACTCGATTTACGATAAGGAAGATGCCTCAAAACCATTCGAAAAACCAAGAAAAATTTTAATACACGGACCGGATATTGCGGAAAATGGGAATGCGCTTGTTGAAATTAAAGCCCAGGATAATAAAGATCGCTGGTTTATGTTGCTGGATCCCGAAAAAGCGAGCTGGCAAATGATCGAAAGACAGCATGATGATAAGTGGATAGGGGGTCCCGGTATTACCGGCTGGAACATGGTGCCCGGAAATAAAGGTTGGATGCCGGATAATGAACATTACTGGTTTCATTCTGAAGAAAGCGGCTATTCACACTTATATACCGTGAATATTAAATCAGGAAAAAAGAAAAGCCTTACAAAAGGAGATTTTGAAATACATGATGCATTCATTTCCCATGACGAATCCCATTTTTATTTAGTGAGCAACGAAAAAGATCCGGGGGAACGGCATTTGTATAAGATGGATCTGGACGGAAAGGAGAGAATTCAGGTAACTTCAGGAGAAGGAAATCATGAGGTTTATTTATCGCCTGATGAAAAGTATATCGTCAGCAGATTTTCCTCATTCAATAAACCCTGGGAGTTGTATTTAATGGAAAATGCTGTGGGTGCCGAAATGAAACAAATCACAGAATCGACCAAATCTGAATTCAATGCCTATTCATGGAAAGTCCCGGAACTGATTTATTTCAAAGCTGGGGATGGGGAAAAAGTGAGGGCCAGATTGTACAATCCTGAAACTTCAAAAAAGAACAATGCCGCGGTTATATTTGTCCATGGTGCCGGTTATCTTCAGAATGCCCATAAATGGTGGAGTTCTTATTACCGCGAATACATGTTCCACAATTTGTTAGTGGATATGGGTTACACTGTACTCGATATAGATTATCGCGCTTCCAAAGGTTATGGCAAAGATTGGCGCACCGCCATTTACCGTCATATGGGTGGAAAGGATTTGAGCGATCAGGTGGATGGCGCCAAATACCTTGTGGATGAATTGGCTATTGACAAAAACAAAATTGGAATATACGGAGGCTCTTATGGTGGATTTATTACCCTGATGGCTTTGTTTAATGCTCCTGAAATCTTTGCCTGCGGTGCAGCGATACGATCCGTCAGCGACTGGGCGCATTATAATCATCCATATACCTCCAATATTCTCAACACACCAGTAGAGGATTCAATTGCCTATATGCAATCATCACCGATCTATTTTGCCGAAGGCCTGGATGATCCTTTATTGATGTTGCACGGTGTAGTCGATACCAATGTGCAGTATCAGGATATTATTCGTTTAACCCAGAAACTCATTGAATTGGGCAAAAAAGACTGGGAGCTGGCATCTTATCCCATAGAACCGCACGGTTTCAAAGAAGCCAGCTCCTGGACGGATGAGTACGGAAGAATATTGAAATTGTTTGAGGAGAATTTGAGATAGTTAAGGGTTCACACCCTGAAATATTTTAATGTAAACTAAGTCTTGTCTTACATTATTTCCTGAGTTTGACACTGAGAATTGAAACTAAGGATTGAATTCTTCCAAAGCATCCACCAATCTTTCAAAAATCTCTTTTGAATGTGTAGGGAAATTGGCAATTCTGATATGTGTATCCGAATGCTTGCCATAACCACTTCCTATTTGAATGCCTGATTTCAACAAATGCTTAATTATAGCATCGGATTTAACCTCTTGACATTCAGCGACAATAGTTGTTTTGGATTGAAAGGCTTTGTCTTGCACAAATGGCTTTAAAAATGAACTGGCATCAATGGCATTATAGGTCAATGCAGCTTTGTAGGCTGTTTCTGAGCGAATCATCTCAATACCTCTTCTGTTCATATCTTCGCAAACTTTTCCCAGCAGATAAATACCTAAGACATTGGGCGTTTCAGGCGTTTGATATTTTTCTGCGGCTTCAAGCCATTTAAAAATATTTCTGTGTGGAGATACATTTCCTGCATTTTTTACTTTCGATTTTCTGATTATCCAAACTCCCAAACCTGCTGGCAGTCCGAAGCCCTTTTGCACTGAAAAATAAACCGAATCCCAGTTTTGCCAGTCGGCCGGATAATAGGGGAGACCGGACACCATATCCACTGCTAAGAATCCGTCTGGATTTATTTTTCTAATTTCATTTATGACTTCTGTCGGGGTGGCAATACCAAGACTCGTTTCATTTTGAGCTATTCCTATAAAGTCGCAATTAGCGAGTGAAGTATAGCGATCAAAATCCCAATTTTTATCTGTCCAGTAATACGACTCTGCTTTGAGACCAAGGGCTTCGGCCGTTTTGAAATACTTATCAGAAAAAGCTCCATTGATAAAGAAACCCGGTTTTTGAGGATTAATGTTTTGCAATGACCGTTCCCAGATCTCGGTAGCCGAGCCTGCAAAGAGAATTGCAAATTCTTCAGGAATCGCTAATAATTTTCGAAGGTTTATTTCGGTTTCTTTATATATGTTTTTGAATTCATCACTTCGGTGGCTGATACTGCCGATACCATTGAACAAGGCTGATCGTATATGATCCTGTACGGTGAAATACAGCTCCGATGGCCCCGGTGTTAAAAATTGCGGCTGCATTAGTATAAAACTCTGACCCGAATGGTGTGTTCGATTTGTTTCAATGCTTTGAGTAGGTTTTTATCATAAAACCGGTCAACATCAGTAATAACATAACCAATTCGCTCATTGGTTTTTAAATATTGTCCTACAATATTGGCGTCGTGCTCTGCCAAAACATTATTTATGCTTGCCAATATTCCACTGGTATTTTTATGAATATGAATCAAACGATGCGCATTTTGTAATTGAGGCAACTGGATATTCGGAAAGTTGACCGCACCGGAAGTATTTCCTGTATTGACAAAAGACATGATCTTTTCGGGTACAAAACTTGCAATATTGACCTGGGCTTCCTCCGTGCTTCCACCCACATGCGGGGTGAGAATGGTATTGGCCAAACCTCTCATAGGGGATTTAAATTCCTCTTCATTATTTTTAGGTTCTTCAGGGAATACATCCATTCCCGCGCCTTTAATCTTACCTGATTCAATAGCTTTCCTTAGAGCTTCAGGATCGACGACATGCCCTCGGCTTAGATTAACCAAAACAGCACCGTCTTGCATCATGTCAAACTCTTTCACCGATAATAAATTGTCATTCCCCGGTCTTCCGTCAACATGAATTGAAATTATTTCGCATGTTTTTAATAACTCTTCCATGGATGAGCAGGGAGTTGCATTACCTAAAGCCAGTTTATCTTCAAGGTCATAATAAAATACATTCAAACCCATGGACTCTGCCAAAACAGAAAGTTGCGAACCGATATTTCCGTACCCTATAATCCCGAGTTTTTTACCTCGAATCTCATTGCTTCCCTGAGCAGATTTATTCCATTTTCCCGCATGCATCTGAGAGAATTTGTCCGGGATATTCCGCATCAACATAATGATCTCAGCAATGGCCAATTCCACCACGGACCTTGTGTTGCTGTAAGGGGCATTAAAAACAGCGATCCCTTTATCCATGCATGAAGGCAGATCAATTTGATTGGTTCCAATGCAAAATGCACCAATGGATAGAAGTTTGTTGGCATTCTCAAGAACTTTGGAGGTCACATTGGTTTTTGATCGAATACAGAGTATGGATACATTCTTAATTTTTTCGCTTAACTCCTCTTCATCCAGAGCGGTGGAAAGTCTTTCAAGCTCATAACCTTCTTCGGAAAATAACTCTGTGGCTTTTGAATGTATATTTTCAAGCACCAAGACTTTTATCCTGTTTTTAGGATAAGAAATCGCCATGGTTAATTTATTCTTATAAAGAAACTCATCGAGTGATGGTGCGATATGATCGGCTTCGCTGACCACGGAATCTCTTTTTACATTTTCGGTAAAAGCATAGAATTTTTTGGCAATGCCTTTTTGTTTTATTTCATAGTCGGTGAACCCATCGCCAATGACATATATTTCACCGTTTAGTTTTAATGATTGAAGCTGTTTCACTTTACCGTCATTATCCGAAAGGACATTTTCCGTATCCACACCGGTTATATTGCCATTTTCATCATACTCAAATGAATTGGCATAAACATTTTGAGGAAGTACGCCTAATTCGGTTACTACCGGAACCACAAAATCTTTAAAACCATTGGAAATGATCAATATGTTTGAAGCATGTTCTGAGAAAAATTGCTCATTTCTTCTAAACGATTTTGAGATTTTCTTTTTTAAAAGCTCCACCAATTCATTAAGATCATTTTTATTGGCTTTTAGTAGTTCTATCCTTTTTGTCAGCGATTCCCGAACCGTCAGTTTACCTTCCATTCCTAAATCAGTTAGCCTGACAATTTCATTTTTAATAGAATCTTTTTCAGGATGGCTTTTGAGTGATATATCGGCGAGAATATCCATGGCCTCCACCTGGGTAAAAGTGCTGTCAAAATCGATTACATAATAGGCGCGGTCTTCCATGTCGCAAATTTAGGGCAAGAGTAAAGAAGAATCACCATAGCTTAAAAAACGATAATTATTTCTCAAGGCA
The DNA here is from genome assembly GCA_965267555.1 of Cytophagales bacterium. Lineage (GTDB taxonomy): Bacteria > Bacteroidota > Bacteroidia > Cytophagales > CCMP332 > CCMP332. Next base: position 1,174,899 of record OZ254083.1, read on the forward strand.
TGCTCATAAGCTGCTCGCCATTCTTCTCCTATTAATGCGGCGATCAATAAGATAAGCGTGGTTCCGGGTTGGTGGAAATTGGTGATTATTCCATTGCAGACCTGAAACTTATAGCCAGGAACAATAAAAATTGAGGTATCACCGGAAAAGGCCTCAATTCCTTTTTGATCCATCCAATTGATGATATTTTGCATTGCTTTTTTTAATTCTATTTCCGCTTTCAATTCATAGGGCAGCTCTTTTTTACATTCGAATAAATCAAAATCTTTATGTTCCAAGGCTTGGCCAAACCAGTACAGGGATTCAAGGCTGCGCATCGCTGTAGTTCCTACAGGAATAATTGGCCCCTTATGATTTAAAATGGACAAGAGATTTCTTCGGTTGATTTGGATCAGTTCGGAATGCATGTTATGTTCGGCTGCATTGTCACTCTTGATGGGGCTGAAAGTACCGGCCCCAACATGTAGCGTCAATTCGTCCATTTTAATACCGGAATTTTTGAGATTTTCAATCACATGGTCTGTAAAATGCAAACCGGCCGTCGGTGCTGCTACAGCACCATTAATTTTAGCATATACCGTTTGATAAGATTCTTTGTCTTCTTCTTTTTCGGCTCTTTGTATATAAGGGGGCAGGGGTGTATGACCGAGTGCTTCCAATACGGATGCAAAACTTAGATCACCTGACCAGGAAAATTCTACAAGATTACTTTCCCGGTCAATCAAACGGGCTTGAAGCTCATAATTTTTAGAATTCAATTTAAATTCCAGTTTTAAAAGCTCCTGATCCTTCCATTTTTTTTTGTTGCCAATTATCGCATTCCAGGCGCAGGATTTTTTTTGATTTAGACAAATAAGTGGGTCTTTAGATGGGAAATGAGCCTTGTCGAGAAGTATTTCTATCCGCGCTCCGCTTTCTCTTAAAAAATGCATACGAGCCGGAATTACCTTGGTATTGTTAAAAAACAAGAGCGAATTATCCGGAAGAAACTGATTCAGGTCTTTAAAAATGGCATCCGAAATTTTTCCATTGCGATAAACAAGAAGATTGGATGCATCGCGTTCAGACAAAGGGGATTCAGCAATTTTATCTTGAGGCAGATCGTACAAATAGTCGTTTGGATTTATTTTCGGGAAGGCCATAATAATATTTGGCAAATTAAACCCGATGTAAGAAATAAAGGAAGTATTTTTTGCTCATTTGTATTAAAAAATGATTCTTTATTTTTAAATCCCATAAAATAATTTTTTCTATGGCCGAAGAAACAAAAAACAAAAAATCAGGAGGTAGAAAAATTGCGGTAATTGCTGCAATCGTGGCTCTTTTATTGATCAATGCCATTCAGTTGTATCTAAGGTATTCGGAAAAAAATGCATACGAACAGGAAATTGATTCGAATAGAGAGGAAATAGCCAAAGCCATGAATTCTCTGGATTCTGTAGAATTCGAATTAAAACAGAGACTTGCGACCATAGAGGAACTAGGTGGTGAAAAAGATAGTCTGGTAGCGGCGCTGGCAGAAATTTCTGATCTGAAAGAAAAAGCTGAGAAAAATGCTAAATATTGGTATGGCCAAAAGAAAAAGTTGGATGATAAATTGGAAGGATTTAAAATTCTCCTTGCCAATAAAGATAAGGAAATAGAAAAATTACAAGCTCAGAATGAAATTCTATTATCTGAAAATCAGGGTTTAAAACAGGAAAAAAGATCATTGAGTGAAAATATTTCCGATTTGGAAGGAACCAAAAAACAATTGGAGCAACAGGTAAATATCGCTTCAAAATTAAAGGCGGAAAACATTGAAATTCGTTCTGTCGATCGTCGTGGTAATGTAAGTAAGGATAAAAGAGGTTCAGATCTAAAAGCCAAAAAACTGGATAAATTGCGTGTCAGATTCAATATTGCCGAAAACAAAGTGGCCAAAGTGGAAACGAAGATTGTTTATCTTCAGGTCATAGAACCGGATGGCACCATTTTGTATGATTTGGCTAATGGAGGAGGCACCTTTATCATGAATGGGAAAGAAAGATTTTTCACCTTGAAGCAGGATTTTCTCTTTGATAATAGAAAGCCACAAATTGAGTTTTTATATGTAAAGGGTAGCGATTGGGCAGAAGGACAATACAAAGTTGAATTGTATTGTGAAGAGGTGCTCATTGGAGAAGCTCCCTTCCTTGTTAAATAGGTAAAAAAGATGGATGCTGTTGAAATAATTCTATATGTTGTGATTATGATCATTTGGGTGATCATTCAGAATTCTCGTAAGAAGAAATTAAAAGCACAGAAAGAAGCCCAAAAAAATGCATCCGAAACTCAAATGGAACAGTATGAGGAGGTCCTTGATGAGCCCCAAACAAATGACCGTTCACTTATCGATGAAATAATTCGGGAATTAAAGAGCGAGGACGAAAAAACAGAGCAACAAGCCGATGAGAAGTTTGACTACAATCCTGAAGTGAAAAAGGATTTTAGTAAAAAAGTAAACAGAACACTATCTGAGTATGACCAACGCCTCTCAGAAATACAGTCCAAAAAGCAAGAAAGAGAAAGTGAGCGATTTGAGCACTACAAAATAGAAAAGCGCAATGAAATTGAAGAGGAAGAAACAGAGAATGAATATGCCTCCTTGATATTTGAAGACCCGGACAGCCCCAGAAAGGCCATAATCCTTTCTGAAATACTAAATAGAAAACATTTTTAGTTCAAACCCAGATCAGCACTGATCTTCTTAATTTTTTCGTTTAATTCCAGCTCTTTATCAGCGTAATTAGATTTGTTATCCAATTGGGTGTTTACGCTAAAATAGAATTTAATTTTTGGTTCGGTTCCGGATGGTCGTGCGGATATTTTGCTTCCGTCCTTTGTAAGGAATTGGAGAACATTTGAACTTTCAAAATCCATTTTGTTCTTTTCACCACTAATTAAATTTTTACTTTCCCCGGACTTATAGTCCTTCATTTCAACGACTTCGCTTCCACCCAGATTTTTCGGTGGATTGTTTCTGTAGTTCTCCATCATCGATGCGATTTCTTCTGCTCCTTCTTTACCCTTCTTGGTAATAGAAATTAAATTCTCTTTGTAGAAACCAAATTTCACATACATATCTATCATCATGTCATAGAGAGAAATACCATTGTTTTTGGCCCAGGCAGTCATTTCCGAAATTAATAGACAGCTTGCCACGGCGTCCTTGTCTCTCACTGCATCTCCAATCAAATAGCCATAGCTTTCTTCGCCACCTGCAATGAATTGTTCCTTGCCTTCTAGGCCTTTTATAAGGGATGCGATGTATTTAAAACCGGTAAGTGTTTCATAATGATTGACATTATAAGCATTTGCAATTTTTATAATAAGATCTGTGGTAACGATAGTTTTGCAAATGAATTCATTTCCCTTGTATTTGTTCATTCGCTTCCAGGCTTCCAACAAATAATAAATCAAAAGACTGCCTGTCTGATTTCCATTGAGTAATACAAATTGATCCCGGTCATTTTTTACGCCTATTCCAACACGATCAGCATCGGGATCCGTTGCCATTATCAAATCGGCATTCCATTCTTGTGCTGCTTCCAGAGCCAGACTCATGGCTTCTTTTTCTTCCGGATTTGGATATACAACTGTCGGAAAATTTCCATCGGGATTAGCCTGACTTTCTAGAACTCTTACATTCTTGAATCCGGCCTTTTCAAGGGCAGGGCCTACGGATTTAACACCCGTTCCGTGTATTGGTGAAAAAAGCACTTTTAAATCCGACTGACGTTTGATCAACTCTGGGTCGACAACCAGGCTCATGAGATGATTTAAATACTTATCATCCATCTTTTGACCAATTATTTCAACCAATTCATTATTTCTTTGCCATTTCACATCATCAAATGACTGAATCGATTGAACTTCGTGAATTATGTTTTTATCATGTGGCGCGATGACCTGGCCACCATCATCCCAATAAGCTTTATAGCCATTGTATTCTTTTGGATTATGAGAGGCTGTGAGTACGACACCACTTTTGCATTTCAACTCGCGAATTGCAAATGATAATTCGGGTGTGGGGCGTAAACTTTCGAAGAGATAAACTTTAATTCCATTGGCTGAAAATATGTCTGATACAATACCCGCAAATACATCGCTATTATTTCTGCTGTCAAATGCGATGGCAACACTTATATTATCGTTTGGAAAAGATTTTAGAAGATAATTGGCAAGGCCCTGAGTGGCCATTCCAACGGTGTATTTATTCATTCGGTTTGAACCGACGCCCATGATTCCTCTGAGTCCCCCAGTGCCAAATTCCAAATCCCGATAAAAACATTCGGTCAGTTCCTTTACATCATTTTTTATAATCATTTCACGTAGCGAACTTTTGTGAGCCTCATCAATTGAAGAATTCATCCATTTTTCAATTTTGGATTTTACTTGTTGATCTAGATTTTCAGGTAGTTTCATTTCGGGTATGATTAATGCAAGATGTATTTATAATAAGACCAGGCAAATTAAAGAATTTAAGATAGCAATTAGCATAAAATAATTGCTCAAAATTCCGTTAATCAAAATGTAAAATAAATTGTTATTTATTGAAACTAAATCCTTGAAGAATTAGTACAATCATATAAAAATTGCATAAAATTGAGTTTATGGACATATCCAAATTAAATGATGACCTTACAAAAATTGTAGAACTCCGAAATATGGTGAGCGAATCGGGTTTGGAAGATAATCTGATGAAGAAAACCGAATCAGAATTAAGAAAAAGCGAATCGCAGTTTTTAAAGCAATATGGGATATATCTTGAAGAGGTATTGAAAGATGTTCATGATGAAATCTGCCCGGATGACAATGTCTTAAGCCCGATTGATTATTTAGCCAAAAAATATATAGATACAGGAAATAAACGCGATGGGAGAAAAGTTTATGAAGTGGAAAATGATCAAGGCGTAACGGTAGGTGTTGATGATTATCCCAATAAAGACACCAAATTGGTAATTCTACCCAATCCTGTCAGGATTATGCTGATTGTTGATAGCAGGGATAGAGAAGAATTATGGCGCGCTAATCTCAACTAGCCTTATAGCCTGTTTTCTCTTTTACTCTTTTAATGACTTTTTGAGCTTCAATTCTTGCTTTTTCAGCCCCTTGCTGTAATTTAAATTCGAGCATTTCTTTGTCTTGCATAAAGGCATTAAAATTTTCTCTTTCTGTTTTAAAATTATCAAGTATAAATCCAAGAAGGTCTTTTTTGGCATGGCCGTAGCCATAATTACCAGCTTCCAGCTTAGATTTCATTGTGGCCGCATCCGTTTCTGAAGCAATTAATTTGAACAATTGATAAACCAGACAATTTTCGGCATCCTTTGGTTCTTCCAACGGAGTGCTGTCTGTTACTATTGACATAACTTGCTTTTTAAGTGGTTTTTCTGCTAGAAATATGTCAATATAATTATTATAGGATTTGCTCATTTTTCTACCATCGGTTCCAGGAACAAGCATGGTGTCTTTGGATATCATTGCTTCCGGAATTACAAAGACATCAGAATCGTATTTTCTATTCAATGTCGAGGCGATATCCCTGCACATTTCGAGATGTTGTTTTTGATCTTTTCCTACAGGTACATAGTCTGCATCGTAAAGAATAATATCGGCAGTCATAAGCACCGGATAGACAAATAGACCGGCATTTACTTCATGCAGATTTTCCGATTTATCTTTAAAAGAATGTGCATTGGCAAGCATCGGATAGGGCGTAAAACAAGAGAGTATCCAGGTGAGTTCTGTAACTTCTGCTATATCAGATTGTCTGTAAAACACATTTTTATCCGTATCAAAACCAAAAGCCAACCAGGAAGCCGCAACGGCTTGTACAAATTCCTCCCTTAAGGCCGGATCTTTTATGGTTGTTAATGAGTGCAAATCCGCAATAAAAAAATAGGCTTCGTTATTTGATTCGTTAGCCATTTTTATACCCGGTTTTATTGCGCCTAATATATTTCCCAAATGGGGTCTTCCCGTACTTTGAATTCCTGTTAGGATTCTTGCCATTGATTTATTTTTCCAGCAAAGCTATAAAATGAAAGTTTTGGATTTAATTTTTGTTTGTATTTAAATAAAAGAAAAGCTGTCTAACTTTGAGTTATGAAAATTTCAAAAAGGATTTTTACATTATTTATTTCAATTTCGATTTTGCTATCTTTTGAACTCGGCGCACAATCGCTGCCAAAATTTGAATCCTTGATTTATAATTTCGGTAATGTCGAGGAGGATAAAGGCATGGTTTCGCATGAATTTATATTCCTTAACAAAGGTCCAAATGTCCTTCAAATCGATACCGTTGAACCGGAATGTGGCTGCACAACATCCAAGTGGAGCAAAGACAGCATTGAAGCCGGTGAATCCGGAATTATACTGGCCAGTTTCAATCCTAAAGGTTTGTCAGGAAATTTTCAAAAGGAAATTTTGGTCAAATTTAAAGGACTTAGTAATCCGAGTCGTTTGAGATTGATAGGAAATGTGGTTCCCGGAATTAGCGATCCAAAAGCTTATTACAAAAAGAAAATTGGTGGTACCAGATTCAGGTCGAATTATTTTAATATAGGTCCGGTACAAAGTGATAGCAGTGTAGAAAAAACCTTTGATGTTTATAATGATACCGACACAGTATTGACTTTTCTTGACCAAATAAATCATCCTTCTCATATCAAAGTGAGCATTGAACCCATGAGTTTAAATCCAGGTCAGACAGGGAAAATCCGTGTATATTTTGATGCAAAAAAATTAAATAAACTTGGTTTTACTTCGGATTTATTGACAATTGCTAGCGATGAATTAAATCGAAATGCTATTAAATATCTCAATATTTCAGCCAATGTGCTTTATGCATTTCCGGAAATGACTGAAGCTGAAAAAAAGAATGCTGCCAATATCAAATTTGAATCTGCACAACACGATTTTGGCAATTTGATTGAAGGAGAAATTGTGGAAAAGAAGTTCAAATTCACAAATACAGGAAAAGACAATCTGGAAATTTTACAAACCTCGGCGAGTTGTGGATGTACAGCAGGAGTAGCTGATAAAGAACTTTATCATCCGGGTGAAAGCGGTGAAATAAAAGTCACTTTTAATTCGAGAAAAAGGAATGGATTTCAGAACAAATTTGTGACTGTATACAGCAATTCACCTTTGAATCCAGTGGTACAATTAAAAATCACAGCGCAGGTAGAAAAAAATGTACCTGAAGGTGAATGATTATTTAAATGCCTGAATTCCTGTAATTTCTTTACCTAAAATAAGCAAATGGATATCATGTGTGCCTTCGTAGGTCACGACCGATTCGAGATTCATCATATGCCTCATAATTGAATACTCCCCGGTAATTCCCATCCCTCCGAGCATTTGCCTCGCTTCTCTGCCAATATTTAGTGCAACTTCAACAGCGTTTCGTTTGGCCATCGAAATTTGAGCCGTACTTGCTTTTCCTTCATTTTTCAATTGACCAAGCCGATAATTCAATAATTGTGCTTTTGTAATTTCAGTAAGCATTTCTGCTAATTTCTTTTGTTGCAATTGAAAGGAAGCAATGGGTTTGTCAAATTGAATTCTCTCCATTGCATATCTTTTGGCTGTATCATAACAATCCATGGCTGCACCAATTGCTCCCCAGGCAATGCCATAACGCGCACTGTCCAAACATTGCATTGGCCCCTTAAGTCCTGAAACACCTGGCAATAAATTTTCCTTTGGTACTTTTACATTGTCAAATACCAGTTCACCTGTGGTACTTGCCCTCAATGACCATTTACCATGTGTTTCCGGTGTCGAGAATCCTTCCATACCCCTTTCTACAATAAGTCCGTGGATCCTTCCTTCTTCATTTTTAGCCCAAACGACAGCAATATCTGCATAAGGTGAATTGGAAATCCACATTTTGGAGCCATTTAAAAGAAAGTGATCCCCCATGTCCTTGTAATTGCTAACCATGCCACTTGGGTTAGAACCATGATCAGGTTCTGTCAAACCAAAACAGCCTAAATACTCTCCGGATGCGAGTTTTGGGAGATACTGTTTCTTTTGCTCTTCGGACCCGAAGGCAAAAATCGGATACATTACCAGTGATCCCTGAACTGAAGCGGTGGATCGCATACCCGAATCCCCTCTTTCGATTTCCTGCATAATAATACCATAAGAAATATAATCGAGACCGCCGCCGCCATACTCCTGGGGAATGGTAGGGCCAAATGCACCTACTTCTCCAAATTTCGGTACTATGTCATGAGGAAAGATTGCCTTCTGCGCACAATCTTCTATAATTGGCATAATTTCTTTTTTTACAAAGTCTCGTACCGAGCTTCTTATTAGCTTATGCTCTTCAGTTAATAAATCATCAAGTTGGTAAAAATCAGGTGATTCGAATGGATCCTGATGATTTTCTTTTGCTTGAATCTGGACACCGTTTTTTGAAGGGATATACATAGGTCTGCTTTTTGTATTTTTGGAATTGCAAAGTTAATGAAATGCGGCGAAGCGGCATGCGAAAGAATAAAAAACGATAAAATATCAAAGCCTTAAAAAATATTTCTTATTTAAAAATGAATTTACTGCCGAAACATCTTGGGCTGATCGTTTTATGTCTTTTATCGGTGCAATCATTCGCACAATTAAAAGAGGTCCGCGTGATGTTTGACTCGCTCGATCAGCAAGTGAAGGAGAAGTATTTTGTCAGGGAGGATAACCCCATGATTCTCGACGGTCCTTATACTTCATATTATTTAAATGGAAATATTAAATCCAAAGGGAAATATCAAAACAATAAACCTACAGGGAAATGGTATTATTATTTCGAAAATGCCAAACTGAAAATGGAATCTGAAATTTCGGAAAATGAAGGTGGTTATTGGAAATATTATTTTGAAAATGGGAATGTCAGCCAGGAAGGAGTTTTGAAAGATGGGAAAAAAACCGGCTTGTGGCAATTTTATTATGAGTCCGGCCAACTAAAAAGCAAAGGCTATTATAAAGAGGATAAAAGAGAAGGAAATTGGAATATTTATTATGAAGATAATACACTCAAAGCTCAGGCAATTTACGAAGGTGATATAGCCTGGTACAGAGAATTTTATCCAAGCGGTGAGCTTAAAATGGAAGGAAAAATCAGCTCAGGTAAAAGCGATAGCACCTGGACCCACTACTACAAGAATGGAAAACTAAAAGCAATAGGAGAAGAAAGAAATGGTTTAAAAGAAGGAAAATGGGTGTATTATCATGAAAACGGGGAAAAGGAGAGTGAGGGCATCTATGAAAATGGACAGAAAAATGGCAAATGGAAATATTATTATTCCGACGGGGCACTCAATGCAGAAGGAAAGTTAATTGCCGATCAAAAAGAAGGCTATTGGAAGTTGTTTTACAATAGTGGTGCATCCCTTGCCGAAGGGATATACGATGATGGAACCGGTCGATACACCGAATATTACGAAAGTGGAAAAGTCAAAGTAAAGGGCTTTGTTAAAGAAGGCGTGAATGACTCTTCATGGACTTTCTTTTATGAGGATGGGTCAATTGAAGGGCAATGCAATTATGAGGAAGGAGAAGGCGAATACACCGGCTTTTACAAGAATGGCAAACCAAAAATGAAAGGGAAACTTAAAAATGGAGCAAAGACCGGTGTCTGGCAGCTTTATGATGAAAAGGGTAAGCTAGCCGGTTTGTATAAGACCTATTATGACAAGGATGAACCGGTTGTCGTTGAACCCAAAGAGCCATTGGTAAAGAAAGAACCAAAAAAAGAGCCTGAGAGCAGCAAACCCTCATATAATTTTAAACAGAGAAGAAGAATCAGCTATTTTCAACCACGAATCAATGAATATCGAAGTTTTATATTGAGTTCAAATCCTTTGCAAACGCTTTTTGGGAGTTTTCCTGTGGCTTTGGAATTTTATTATCAGGAACGCTTGGGTTATGAGTTGAAAGTGGCCTTGATTAGAAATCCATTTTACATTGCAAATAGACAGGTTGCTACCGATCTGCCCTACGAGCGTGGTTTTTTTATCGATTTACGTCAAAAATTCTATTTTGAAAAGAACGTTTATGGATTGCTGTATTTCGGACATGAAATTCGATATACACGGAGTACTTATGGCGCTAATCTTTCTGATCCTGTACTCAATCGGTTTTTTAAACCATCACTTAATGAAGATTTGATTGAATACAGCATAGTATTCGGTGACAGAGTAATGGAAAGTCATGCCAATAAAGGTTTTACGCTTGATGTATGGGGTGGATTGGGTATAGGTTATCGGAGCATTTCAAGGAACTGGACAAATATTCCGGCTGTTACCAATGCCTATCGAGATGTGAATCAAGATCCCATAAGTATTCCAATTAGAATTGGTATTACTGTAGGCTATGTTTTCAAATACAATCCATCACCTTTGTATAATTAATTATGGCAGGAAAAACAATGGTATTAGGTGCTTCACCGAATCCAAGGCGATATGCATACTTAGCGGCTGAAGAGCTTTTAGCCAAAGGGCATGAGATCGTTCTGGTCGGGAGAAGAAAAGGTAATATAGAAGGTGTAGAAATTGAAACTGACTTTCCGGTATATAATGACATTGACACCATTACTCTCTATGTAGGAACATCAAATCAAAGCGAACTATACGATTATATACTTAAAATTAATCCCAAAAGAATTATTTTTAATCCGGGTACAGAAAATTCCGAATTGCGAAGACTGGCTACAGAAAGGGGTATCGAAACCGAATACGCTTGCACTTTGGTATTACTTTCACTGGATAGTTATTAAATTTCAAATCGATTCACAGCATCTAATGTTTGCTCGATATGACCTTCACTCAAAGCATCATTTAAAAACCATGATTCGAATGCTGAGGGTGGTAAATAAATACCATTGTCCAGCATGTGGTGAAAAAATCGTTTAAAATTTTCATTATTTCCTTTTGCTGCAGAATCGAAATCCATAACATCTTCATCCGTGAAATGAACAGAGATCATCGAACCAAGTTGATTAATTCTAAAATCCACATTCTTACCTTCAAGAATTTCTGAAATACCATTTTTTAACTTTAAGGCTTTTTCATTCAGACTGGAATATATTTCAGAATTATCCATTAAGACTTGTAAAGTTGCCAGTCCTGAAGCCATTGCTATAGGATTGCCGGAAAGAGTGCCCGCCTGGTATACCGGACCGTCCGGTGCAACATAATCCATCAGTTCGGTCGATCCACCATATGCACCGACGGGCATTCCTCCACCTATTACTTTTCCATAGGTCACTAAATCTGCGGTAATTTCTAGAAGTTCCTGAGCACCACCCGGTGCAAGTCTGAACCCCGTCATCACCTCATCAAAAATCAGAAGCGCATCATGAGCTCGACAAATATCTTTGACCCTTTTTAAAAAACCCTCTTTTGGTTTAATACATCCCATATTGCCGGGGACAGGCTCAATTATTACTGCTGCTATTTGATTTTGGTTTTGCGAAAATATCTCCTCTAACTGAAGGCTGTTGTTAAAAGCACAGGTTAAAGTATCTTCAGCAACAGCCTTGGTCACCCCCGGACTGTTAGAAATTCCCAATGTACTTGCTCCGCTTCCAGCTTTTATTAAAAAGCTATCGGCGTGGCCATGATAGCAACCCTCAAACTTCACAATTTTGTCCTTTTTGGTAAATCCTCGTGCCAAACGGATTGCACTCATACATGCTTCGGTACCAGAATTAACCATGCGAACCTTTTCAATTCCCGGTGCCATTTCACAAACCAATTCTGCCAGTTCAATCTCTGCCGATGTAGGAGCACCGAAAGATGTTGATTTTTCCACGGCCTCTTGTATAGCCCGGACCACTTCAGGCCGAGCATGTCCTAAAATCATTGGTCCCCATGAAGATATATAGTCGATGTATGCATTCCCATTGACATCTTCCAAAATGGCGCCTTTGGCACTTTGAAAAAATACAGGGCTTCCTCCAACACTTTTAAATGCCCGTACGGGTGAGTTTACACCTCCAGGGATGTGTAATTGTGCTTTTTGAAATAAATCCTTGCTTTTTGCTCTATTCATTATGAAATTTCTTTTACAATATCTTTGGCAAAATAAGAAGCTATCATATCGGCTCCGGCTCTTTTAATTCCTAAGACTGATTCCATCATCGCATTTTTTTCGTTTAACCATCCTTGTTTGGCAGCTGCTTTAATCATGGCGTATTCGCCTGACACCTGATAGGCTGCAATGGGTAATTGTGTGTTTTCTTTTACTTTATTAATAATGTCTAAATACGCACCTGCCGGCTTTACCATAAGAATATCTGCACCTTCTTGCTCATCCATTATCGCTTCTTTAATAGCTTCCTTGCTATTTGCAGGATCCATTTGGTAGGTTTTTTTATCGCCAAATCCGGGCGCTGAATCAAGAGCATCGCGGAAAGGGCCATAAAAACAGGAAGCATATTTTGCACTATAGGCCAGAATTCCGGTGTTATGAAAATTATTGACTTCAAGTTTTTCCCGAATCATTTTTATTCTGCCATCCATCATATCAGATGGTGCAACAAAATCTGCTCCCGCCTGGGCGTGACTCAAGGCCATGTTCGCGAGGATTTTATTGCTAGGGTCATTGACTATTTGTTCATTTTCGACAAGCCCATCATGCCCAAATTCAGAATAAGGATCCATGGCCACGTCTGTCATTACGCATAATTCCGGTGCCATATCCTTAATCATTTTAATAGTCTGTTGCATCAAACCGTCGGAATTCATTGCTTCTTTTCCAAAATTGTCTTTTTTATGATCCGGAACTTTGACAAAAAGCAAGACTGATTTTAAACCCAGATCTCGAACTTTTTTAATTTCTGTTTTTAAGGTATCCAATGAGTATCGAAAGTATCCTGGCATTGAAGCGATTTCATTTTTTTGATTCTTACCTTCTTCAATAAAAATGGGTACTATAAAATCATCAGGTCCAAGGGAATTCTCTCTGATTAATGAGCGAATGGCATTGTTTTGTCGAAGCCTTCTGTTTCTTGTAGCGGGATAGTTCATTATTTCATTGATTTTACGGTGTCAACAAAAGCCCTTGCATGATCAACAGGAATATCCGGTAAAATTCCATGGCCGAGATTTGCAATATAACCTTGCCTTCCAAAGCGATTTAGCATGTCTTTTGTTGCTTTTATAATTTCCGGAATTGGTGCATATAGATTGCAAGGATCAAAATTTCCCTGAATTGTTATCCTGCCATTTAGTATGGAGCGTGCATACTCCGGTGAAATAGTCCAATCAATACCTAGAGCATGTGTTCCGCTTTGAGCAAATTCTTCCAATCCATACCATAATCCTTTAGGATATGAAATAACAAAAGTGACATCTTTTAAAGCCCTTATTATCTGCTGAAAATAGGGCATGGAAAATTTGAAATACATCTCAGGTGAAAGAACAGAAGCCCAGGAATCAAATATTTGAACTGCATCAACGCCGGCCTCTACCTTAGCTTTGAGGTATTCTATTGTAGCATCTGTAATTCTCTGTAAAAGTATCTCTGATGCCTTTGGGTATTTATAACAAAATGCCTTGGCCCTATCAAAGGTTTTAGAACCCTCTCCTTGAACCATATAGCAAAATATTGTCCATGGCGCGCCTGCAAAACCAATCAAGGGGACTTCATTGTTGAGCTCTTTTTTAGTGAGCTTTATGGCTTCAAAAACGTAATGTAATCGTTCCTTTATGTCTGTTGAAACAATCTTATGGACGTCTTCCGGTTTTTGAATTCGACCGGGTAATTGCGGTCCTTTTCCGGGATTCATTAATACTTCCATGCCCAGGGCTTGAGGGATTACTAATATGTCTGAAAAAAGGATGGCGGCATCAACTCCTATTTGATTAACTGGCATAATGGTAATTTCAGTTGCCAATTCAGGAGTCTCTACACGTTCAAAAAAACTGTATTTTGCCTTTAATTTCATAAAATCCGGTAAATACCGGCCGGCCTGACGCATCATCCAAACAGGGGGCCTTTCAAGGACTTCACCTCTTAAAGCCTTTAAAAGCAAATCATTTTTTATTTGTCTGTCAATTCTTGGAAAAGTATTCATGAATTTCTTTGATTAAAGTTTTGGAATCAGGTTTTGAGGCGGTAATTATTGGGCCATCAAAATGTTTCTGAAGATACTTGCTTGTGTATTTTCCAATTGTAAAAAGAGGAATGCTCCTGTTCAATTGGTATCTTGAAAAAAAACTGTCTATACCCGAGTAACTCAAAAACGCGATGGCATTATAAGATGAAAGCAGCAATTCCGGTTGTATAAGTTCGGTTCTATATACCTGAAAATTTTCAATTGTGATACCTGTTGATTTTAAAAGATTTTTTAATGAATCCTTTCTCAGGTTTCCAGTTAGATGAAGTAATTTTTGATTTGAAAAATGGCTTTCAACCATTTCCGCAATTCCCTTTTCATTACTTTCTTCAGAAGAATTAATAGTATTAAATTTTCCTTCAATTTGATCAGCTATTTTTTCACTCAATGTCAGAATTGATATCTTCTTTTGATCTGATTCTGAAATTTCAGATAAAGCATGCAATGCATTTTGGCTGCTTATTATCAGGCATTGGGGAGAATAATTTCTGATCAATTGCCTGAAGTATTTGTTATCGAAATTTTTATAGACCCTAATAAAAGGCTTAATGTCAATTTCAATTATTGGATTTGTAAGAGAATACAAATTTGACGTATTTAATTCCGAGGTATATAGTACTTTGATCTTATCAGGCATTTTTCAATTCGGCAATTATCGCTTCACCACCGTCTTTTAATATTTCATTGGCTAATTCATTTCCCAGATTTTGCCAGTTTGAAATATCAACTGTTTTAGACTTTTGGATCTTTTTTTCACCATCACCACTTAATAGAACCGCGTTTAAATTGATTTTGTCATCATATATTTTTGCATGAGCACCAATTGGAGCAGAACAACCGCCTTCTAAAACATTTAGCAATTGCCTTTCAACAAGACTTGTAATTTCGGTATGCAAATCAGAAATTGTTTTTAGGGTACCAACCAACTCCCTGTCTTTTTTTCTGCAAGCAATACAAATTACGCCCTGTGCCGGTGCGGGTATCATCCAATTGAGTGAAATATGTGGTAAATTATGAAAGCCAAGACGTTCCAGTCCTGCTTTTGCAAACACGGCACCAAACCAGTCATTGTCTTTTACTTTTTGCAATCGCGTGTTTACATTTCCTCTTAAATTTTCAATATAATGTTGGGGATAGCGATTTAGCCATTGTGCTTTTCTTCGAATACTGCCTGTGGCTATGGTTGCAATAGAGGGAATTTCAGTTTGGTTTACTGATGTGACTAGTACGTCTTCACAGGAACCTCTTTCTAAATATGCGGCATAATGGATCCCTTCAGGTTCCTCAGTTGGAAGATCTTTGCAAGAATGCACCGCAATGTCTATTTCGCCTTTAAGCAAAGCATTGTCCAGCGCTTTGGTAAAAACACCCACTGTTCCTAGTTGATGAAGAGGAACTTTTGTATTCAAGTCGCCCTCACTTTTTATAAAAACGAATTCCGAATCAATATTAATTTCATTGAGAAGCGATTTCACTTTCTCAGATTGCCAAATGGCAAGAGCACTATCGCGGGTTCCTATTTTAAGCAAGTTCAGGATTTATTGATCTCCAATACCGAAGTAAGTGTTTTTACAGGATCACTATCCGAATGATGATTTTCCTTGAGATGATTGATCATTTGTCGGGCAATTTTATCCATCAACCTTCCTGTTAGTTCCTCTAGTTTTGACTGATCATCAGAATTGAATTTGTTTTTATGAAATTCCAATTCCGCCTTTTTTATTTCATGAAGTTTCAATTTGATCGCTTTAAAAGTAGGCGAGAGGTGGCGAATGTTCATCCACGATTCAAATTCGGTTATGCCTTCATCAATTATTTCCATCGCTCTTGGAATTGAAGCGCGTCTTTTTTGAATGGCCTTTTCCTGCATTTTGCTGAGGAAGTCAACATCGGCAATTTGAACATGAAATTCCTTAATAATGCCAGGATCAATATTTCGCGGTACCGATAAGTCGATCAAAATTCTTTTTTTATTGCTAATGGATTTAAAAAGCTCCCGATCGACAGTATATTTTGAGGATCCTGTTGCAACTATCAAAATATCACAGGCATCCAGTTCTTCTTTTAGATTTAAAATATCTTTTACTTCTGCGCCAATTTTGTGCGCTAGTTTCTCGGCATTCTCTTTCGTTCTGTTGGTGAGTACGAGATTTTTCTCATAAATATGTTTGCGTAGATTTTCACAAGTCAGGCTTCCAATCTTGCCTGTTCCAAAAAGCAGCACTCTTTGTTCTTTGATGTTATTACTGTTCTCAAGAATATGTTGAACTGCAGCATAGGCAACGGAAGCCGCACCTTCGCTTATGGACGTTTCATTTTTGATTTTTTTAGAAAATCTAAGCGCAATTTGAATAAGTCGATTTAATTCAGGACTGAGCACATTTTTTTCCTGAGCCAGCTTTGCCGATCTTTTAATTTGAGATTGTATTTGCAGATCGCCAAGTATTTGAGAATCTATACCAGCTGCAACTTTGAAAACATGCTTTATTGCTTCAAAACCCTGTAAACTAAACGAGTATTCATTTAAAAGCGAGATACTTCCCGAGCACCTCGAAACAAAGGCATTTTTAATTTGGTTTAAATCTTTCGTATAAGCCCAGATTTCAGTTCGATTACAGGTTGACAAAATCATTATGCCATGGCCAGAATTAACTGTGTCTGAATAAATGTCAAGAATTTGTTCTTCAGACAGGCTAAACACTTCCCTTACCGAGATATCTGCATTTTGATGCTGAATGCCAAAAACATGGAATTTGTCAGAATGATCGTTTTGCATGTGAATGCAAATTTAATTGTGAGAAAGGAGTAGAAATACCTAAATACGAACAATAAATACCCAAATCAGAAGGCCGTTTAAATAATAATTCACACAATAAAGAGATATATTTAAAAAATGCATTAGAATTCTGATTCAAATCATAATTTTGCCGGATAGGGCGGAAGAGATTTGTGTTGAAATAAAATTAAAAGTGGAGAAGATCGATTTGGACATTTACCTGTCAAACCTTTTTAATAAAATTTATCACCAGATTTCCGGAATGGGAATTTTAGACAATATCGCATTGGGTGACAATCCTGTTGCCTATAAATTGATAGAAAAAGGACTTGGAAGAATAAAAATTAATAATCCAACCAAAAAATCTATATCCATTGATCTTAATTTTCCAAAAGAATTAATCCTTTTTGCGATCCCTCTTTCAGGTCAATTGGGCATTTCTTCGGATATTCAAAATACTCAGGAGGAACTAGACGATTCCAAATATGGCATTTTGGCATTTCCTTTTAAGGATTGGAGCATATCTATTAATTTAAATTCCAATGCTTCGATTGGATTGATAGCCGTTACGGTAAATAAAATTCATGAATTATTTGATCTTGATATAGAAGATAAGATTTCACCGAAAGAGGTGGCAAAGAATTACAGATCTAAAACATTTTTGAGTTTAAGGGCAAAAAAGCCATCCTTTTCAATAGTGAGCAATGAATTATTCGAAAACAATATGAAGAATAATTTTTCCAGAATTTACGAAAAGGCCAAAGTGTTGGAGATTATGAGCATGTATATGGAGCAGGGCAACTATTCTTCGCTTGAAAGCAATTCCTGTCCGGTCATTCACGATAATCTTGAAGAAGAGAAGATCAGAAGAGTCGAAAAAATTTTGATTTCCAATATGTCAAATCCACCGTCTATTCCGGAGTTGGCAAAAATGGTGGGTACGAACGAAATGAAGCTAAAAAGCAACTTCAAAAAGATTTTTAGAAACACCATTTATGGATACCTTGTCAATTACAGAATGGATTCGGCACGATTGATTCTGGACAAGGGAAATGTGCAAATAAAAGATGTAGCCTATAGTGTGGGGTACACCAATCCAAGTCATTTTATTGCAGCTTTTAAAAAGAAGTTTGGTGTAACTCCAAAGAAATATCTTCTTAAAGCTTAAAACCTAAATTTAAAAAACCCAAAACCGGCAGAAAGAACGGGTCCTTTTTGTCTGAAATAAGTTACAATATCACGGGTGGCAGCACCAATTTCATAAGATCCCTCACCGAGCATTACAGAACATCCGATTGGGATCAGTACTCTTGAATCAAAATTACCACCATAGGTGAAGCCCGTACTTGCACGGATTAGTTTTAAAGGAGTAAAATCTCCACCAACTGAAATAATAGGCCGGTCAATTGCTCCGGGAAGATCATTTAGCGGCATTATAACATCAAGTCCCACATGAATCGTATTTCTTATTTCCTGACTCGCTCCAATTCGAAGGTTTGAAGGTAGGTTGATCGTTCTTTTTTTGCCTGTTTCCCATTCAAAGATGCCATCATCTCCTCCAAATTTTTGAGCCTCTTCAAAAAAGTTTAGTGTTTCAAAACCACCATTATCCAGGTCAATGAGATCTTTATCTACCGCTTCATATAAATTTTTATTCCAGGTAATAAAACCTACATTGTTAAGCGCGATACCAAAATTGGTCCTCTTTTTATATTCCAGGCTAAGCCCCAAATCAAAACCAAATCCATTTCCCACCACATTAAATCCTCCTATACCAAATCTTTTGCTGTTGATAGCAGTTGGATTTGTTGCTGCTGCTGTTCCAAAATCAATATCCAACCAAGGCGAAAAAGCGCCATAGGCTTCCATTTTACCATCGCGATTTCTAATTTCAGTCATATTATAGCCTGCGATGTATCGAATACCCACTCCACCTTCAATTTTAATGTCGCCATTATTATAAGCTTCACGTCCCCATCCCAAACTGTATTCTCTGTAGGCTACCATTGAAAGATTTGTATTTCCAATAAGTGTAGAATAATCAATGGCCTGAGAAGTATCCGAAAGAACCCCTTTGGTAATCATTGCTCTCACTGAATCGGATAAATCGGATGAATTTTGAATGATTTGCGTTGACCCATCCGGCCTTTCAATCTGAACCTGATCAAAATACTGAGAATTATAACCCAGAAACATCAAATCAGAGGCCCGCGTATCAAATTCCGAATACCATTGGATTTTATCGCGAATTGTAAAGGCAAAACCACCTGCTTTACGATGTTGATAATAGGCGCCAAATAGCATATAGTCAAAGTTCATACTTATTGGTTCTCCTATAAAAACCAGCGCATTTTCAACTTTTTCCTGATAGGACAAATTATCATTTCCTCCAAAAGCACCGATGGCTTCTTCCTTTGATAATGGCGCGGTAAAAACAGTCATATTGAATGCCAGCAAGCCAATCGTAGTTTTCTTTTCAAAGAAGAAAGGTTCTCTTGCAAGATTGGCGGCATTTATTCCCAAAGCATTGTACTCTTCAGCAAAAGTGGTTCCGACGCCTGCCCTCGCAGTAGTTTGAAAATCTGCTAATTCATGTTGAGAATAGCCGAATTGAAATATAAATATTGCGATAGTAATGTAAAGCAGTCTTCTCATATCTTTTAATTTATATAATTAAAGTTAATGGAATTATTTATTTGAAAGAAAATCATTTGATCAAAAATGTACCTTCATTTTTTATAAATTTTGATTTCAAATTAAATATCTGATATAATTTAAATAGGAAAAGGAATGAATATCTCTGTGAATGAAGCAATTAAGAAAAAAGATCAGAAGGCATTAAAAGAAATCATTGAAAACAATCCTGAAATAATAAACACAAAGGATGAGCGGGGTTTTAGTCCCTTGGTTTTTGCTACTTATTTTGGCAATCAGGAAGCTGCTGAATACCTAATTGACATAGGGGCAGAGATCAATCATAAAGATATCATGGGAAACACAGTATTAATGGGTGTGAGTTTTAAAGGCTTGATTGATTTGGCTGAATTGCTTATTTCAAATGGTGCTGATATTGAAGCCAAAAATAATGCGGGTGAAACGGCTCTTATGTTTGCTGTTAAATACGGCCAACTTGAAATGGTCAGATTTTTAATCGCAAAGGGGGCCGACAAAACAACAAAAGACGCATCCGGCTTAAATGCGGTGGAAATCGCTAAAAAAGAAGGGCATCAGGAAATATTTGACTTTTTATCATAAACGATATTTAAGAGAATAGATTAATAAAGGGATAAAAAATCCTAACCATCACTAATTTGATGTATTAATCTTTTCCCCTTTTTTTTATTCTACAAGGGAGGTATCCTTAATAACCCCTTTATCTACAAGATTTGAAATTGATTCCGGAGTGGTTTTCCATCTTTCATGCATCCATACCCATTGCGAAAGGTCCATTTTTACAAACTTCTCAATTTCGGCACTAAAAAGTTTGGTATTTTCCTTCAAGTCATGAATGCGATTTCCGGTTTTTACCAAATCCAGTTCCGATCTAATTGTGAACTGGTGTTTGTCGTTTTTCTTTCTGTGCATCGACATGGGGACAACGGCGGCTTCGGTGTCTAAAGCCAACATAGCGGCACCAACCGGAGTGTAAGCAGGATGCCCAAGAAAATCTACAAAACAACTTTTAACTTTTGTATCCTGGTCTATCATAATTATCAGGCAGTCACCGCTGTTCAAAGCTTTTACCAATTGATCGTAAGTATCTCCTCTATTTAAATTTTTCAGACCTCTACTTTGTCTGTATCCTACAATCAAATCATTCATTTTTGGATGTCTCAGAGCCTTACTTACCGCTGTGGTTTCATAACCTAAAATTGAAGGAGTAATGGCAGAAAACTCCCAGGATCCCGTATGACTGACCAAACATATCACACCTTTACCTCGATCATAAGCCGTTTTTAAGTGAGTCTCACCAACGATATCCACATATTTTGAATAAGCTTCTCTGCTTTTAACCTTAATAGCATGCATATAATCCACAAGATTTTTTGCTTGATGGATAAAAACCTTCCGGGCCATCTTATGAATTTCCTTATCTGAGAGTTGATCTCCTAGGGCAAAGCGTATATTGGCAATAGTTTTTTCCCTTTGTTTTTTAACTAATAAAAAAGCCAGATGTCCGTAAAATGTAAAAAAGAATAGGCCTACTTTTCTGGGAAAAAAAGAAACAAAGCTCACAAAGCCTTTTATCAAATTAATAAGTAAATGATATTTTATTTCTTTTCGTAGCCTCAATTCACATTATTTCAGTGTCAAAAGTAATCAAACTAGATAAGCAGACTGTTTTTTTTGGATTATTTGATCTCTCCTTTGACTAAAAAATGAATTAATTCAGAAATTAAGTTAGATGTTCAATAATTAGATTTTTGCCATTATGTATTATTCGAGGGCCAAGATCCATTGCGCTGCTTCCTGCAAATGCAGGCACTTCGTCTTAATTCTTAAAATGGCTTTATCATTTATAAATAGTATGATCAAGAACTGAGGATTGTTGGAGGGCCAACATCCTTTGCGCTGCTTCCTGCAAATGCAGGCACCTCGCCTTAATTTTTAAAATGGCTTTATCATTTATAAATAGTATGATCAAGAACTGAGGATTGTTGGCTACCCAACATCCTTTGAGCTGAAGTCCTGCAAATGCAGGCACTTCGTCTTAATTCTTAAAATGGCTTTATCATTTATAAATAGTATGATCAAGAACTGAGGATTGTTGGCTACCCAACATCCTTTACGCTGCTTCCTGCAAATGCAGGCACTTCGTCTTAATTCTTAAAATGGCTTTATCATTTATAAATAGTATGATCAAGAACTGAGGATTGTTGGCTACCCAACATCCTTTGCGCTGCTTCCTGCAAATGCAGGCACTTCGTCTTAATTCTTAAAATGGCTTTATCATTTATAAATAGTATGATCAAGAACTGAGGATTGTTGGCTACCCAACATCCTTTGCGCTGCAGTCCTGCAAATGCAGGCACTTCGTCTTAATTCTTAAAATGGCTTTATCATTTATAAATAGTATGATCAAGAACTGAGGATTGTTGGCTACCCAACATCCTTTGCGCTGAAGTCCTGCAAATGCAGGCACTTCGTCTTAATTCTTAAAATGGCTTTATCATTTATAAATAGTATGATCAAGAACTGAGGATTGTTGGCTACCCAACATCCTTTGCGCTGCTTCCTGCAAATGCAGGCACTTCGTCTTAATTCTTAAAATGGCTTTATCATTTATAAATAGTATGATCAAGAACTGAGGATTGTTGGCTACCCAACATCCTTTGCGCTGAAGTCCTGCAAATGCAGGCACTTCGTCTTAATTCTTAAAATGGCTTTATCATTTATAAATAGTATGATCAAGAACTGAGGATTGTTGGCTACCCAACATCCTTTGCGCTGCAGTCCTGCAAATGCAGGCACTTCGTCTTAATTCTTAAAATGGCTTTATCATTTATAAATAGTATGATCAAGAACTGAGGATTGTTGGCTACCCAACATCCTTTGCGCTGAAGTCCTGCAAATGCAGGCACTTCGTCTTAATTCTTAAAATGGCTTTATCATTTATAAATAGTATGATCAAGAACTGAGGATTGTTGGCTACCCAACATCCTTTGCGCTGCAGTCCTGCAAATGCAGGCACTTCGTCTTAATTCTTAAAATGGCTTTATCATTTATAAATAGTATGATCAAGAACTGAGGATTGTTGGCTACCCAACATCCTTTGCGCTGCAGTCCTGCAAATGCAGGCACTTCGTCTTAATTCTTAAAATGGCTTTATCATTTATAAATAGTATGATCAAGAACTGAGGATTGTTGGCTACCCAACATCCTTTGCGCTGAAGTCCTGCAAATGCAGGCACTTCGTCTTAATTCTTAAAATGGCTTTATCATTTATAAATAGTATGATCAAGAACTGAGGATTGTTGGCTACCCAACATCCTTTGCGCTGCAGTCCTGCAAATGCAGGACTATCGCCCTACGGGCTAATCCAGTCCATAAAAAAAGCACTGAAGCGCGCTTCGTGCTTTTTTTCTGTCCTGTCTTTGCAGCGCAAAGGTCCTGCGCTTGATCGTGCACCCGGAAGGATTCGAACCCTCAACCCCCAGAGCCGAAATCTGGTATTCTATCCAGTTGAACTACGGGTGCAATTAAAATAAAATTCTTACAACCACAATCAATTATAAAGCTATCCAGCTTGCCTACCAGAGCCTTGGCAAAGGTAGGTTGAACTACGGGTGCATTTAAAATAAATTCTTACAACCACAATCAATTATCAAGCTATTCAGCTTGCCCACTTTTCCACGGAATATTCCGGTAAAAGACAGGTTGAATTATGGTTTATTTAAATGGCAAATCTAATGTCTTTTTTTGTTCTCGCTAATCAAACCAAAGCAAAATAATTATGTTTTCAGTTTGATGGAAAGTAAAAAGATATTAAATCAATATATGGAAATGCTTCTAACGGATAAAGAGGCATTAAATTCGGTCCTTTCATTTTGTAAAAAGGTCAAATTAGATGAAAAGGAATTTTATAACCATTTCAATTCACTTGACGATCTTGACAAGGCTGTTTGGGAACATGTTTTCGAAGAAGTGGAGTCTTCGCTCTCTAAAGAAGATAATTATGTCAAAGGTTCCGCCAGGGAAAAAGTTTTGTTTTTCTATTATACCCTCGTAGAAATGCTCAAATCCTACCGCAGTTATATTTTATTCAAGAGGGGTAAAGAATCCCTCCCTAAAGCTGCAAAAGACACTTCTGATTTAAAACGATTTAAGTCAAGATTTGAAGATTGGATGAAATCAATCGTTGATGAAGGAGTGGAAAATGAGGAGATAGCGGATAGACAAAGATTGACAGACCAATACTTTAGGATTTTCTGGATTCATTTCCTTTTCATTCTTGAATTCTGGATCAAAGATGATTCAAGAGGTTTCGAAAAAACAGATGCTGCCATAGAAAAGTCGGTAAACCTGGCTTTTGAATTGATAGGAAAAGGGCCTTTAGACTCTGCGATTGATTTCGCAAAATTCATTTTTCAAAACCAAAGTAAGTAATTGAAAGCACAAGAAAGTATACCTGCAAGTAAGGTTCAGAGAGCCACTGCATTTGTTAAGACCGGTGTAAAAGTAGGTGGCAATTATGTTAAGCACTATGCCAAAAAAGCTGTAAATCCGGATAAAACGAAAGATGATCTGCATAATGATAATGCTGAAGAGATTTACGGCATGCTAAGTAATCTTAAAGGCAGCGCTTTAAAAGTAGCACAAATGATGAGCATGGATCAAAATATTCTTCCTACAGCTTATCAGGAGCGATTTGCGATGTCACAGTACAGCGCACCACCATTATCAGGGCCACTCATTGTAAAAACTTTTAAGAGTTATTTTGGCAAATCACCTGCGGATTTGTTTGACACATTTACCAAAGAGGCGGTAAACGCTGCTTCCATCGGTCAGGTGCATAAAGCAAGGATAGGTGAAAAAGAATTTGCAGTAAAAGTGCAATACCCAGGTGTAGCAGAAAGTGTAAAATCGGACTTAAAAATGGCCAAGCCTTTTGCCATGCGTTTGATGAACGTGAGGGGCAAGGATCTTGACAAATACATGAATGAGGTTGAAGAAAGATTGACAGAGGAGACCGATTACGAACTAGAATTAAAACGTTCTGTTGAAATTTCCGAAGCCTGTAAGGATATAGGAGATGTAATTTTTCCGAAATATTATTCTAAACTCTCAGCAAGAAAAATCTTAACCATGGATTGGATCAGCGGTGACCACATCAAAGAATGGTTGAGTACAAATCCGGACCAGCAATTAAGAAATAAAGTTGGGCAGATCATGTGGGACTTTTACGATTACCAGGTCCATAAACTAAAAATGGTGCACGCCGATCCACATCCCGGAAATTTTCTGATAACTAAAGATGAAAAGCTTGCAATTTTAGACTTCGGCTGTGTTAAAGTAATTCCGGATGATTTTTATATAAACTATTTCAAACTGCTCAAAGCAGATCGATTAGGGACAAGCAAGGATTTCGAAAAGATTTTAGAAGACATAGAATTAATAACACCAAATGATAGTCAAAAAATAAGAGATCTTTTCGTTGAGATTTATGGAGAGTTGGGTGATCTTTTATCAAAACCCTTCAGATCTGAAAAATTTGACTTTGGTGACGATTCTTATTTTAAGGATATCTATGATTTAGGTGAAAAGACCTCTAAAATGAAAGAATTACGTGATGCAGGTACAGCCAGAGGTTCTCAGCATGCCTTATATGTCAACAGAACCTATTTTGGTTTATATAATTTACTCAATCAAATCAAGGCCGAAATAGAACCCAAAACTTATTGGGAATTCTAATAGGTTGGAATTTGCCTTGAATAAATTTATTTTTGCAGTCAATTTGAAATTATCAATCCAATAAAATGATCGAAACAAAAGAAAATTATAAAGTAAAAGATATCAATCTCGCAGACTGGGGTAGAAAAGAAATTAAATTAGCTGAAGCTGAAATGCCCGGATTGATGTCGCTTAGAGAAGAGTTTGGAAGTTCAAAACCTCTAAAAGGTGCCAGAATAGCCGGATGTCTTCACATGACCATCCAAACTGCGGTTCTAATTGAAACACTAATTGCCCTTGGAGCCGAGGTATCCTGGTCTTCTTGTAATATATTCTCAACTCAGGATCAGGCAGCTGCAGCTATAGCGGAAGCTGGAATTCCTGTTTTTGCCTGGAAAGGATTGACTGAAGAAGAATACGAGTGGTGCATTGAGCAAACACTTCATGCTTTCGAAGGTGGAAAACCATTAAATATGATATTGGATGATGGTGGAGATTTGACAAATGTTGTTTTGGACAAATACCCTGAATTAGCTCAGAATATCAAAGGAATTTCTGAAGAAACAACAACCGGAGTCTATAGACTTTATGAAAGAGTTAAAAATGGTACACTTCCGATGCCGGCAATCAATGTGAATGATTCTGTTACCAAATCTAAATTTGATAACAAATACGGTTGTAAGGAATCGGCTGTGGATGCTATCCGAAGAGCAACGGATATCATGATGGCAGGTAAAGTTGCAGTAGTTGCCGGTTATGGTGATGTTGGAAAGGGAACCGCCCAATCTTTAAGAGGGGCCGGTGCTCGTGTTATAGTCACTGAAATTGACCCAATTTGTGCATTACAGGCGGCAATGGATGGATTCGAAGTAAAACGAATGGAAACAGCCATTCCTAGAGCCAATATTATTGTAACAGCTACCGGAAATAAGGATATTTTGACCGGAGAGCATTTCAAAATGATGAACGATAAAACCATAGTTTGCAATATCGGTCACTTTGATAATGAAATTGATGTTGCCTGGTTGAATAAAAATCACGGGGATTCAAAATATACTGTTAAGCCTCAGGTTGATGTTTACAATGTTAATGGCAATGAGATCATTCTTCTTGCGGAAGGACGATTGGTCAACCTTGGATGTGCAACAGGCCACCCTTCTTTTGTTATGTCAAATTCATTTACCAATCAGACCTTGGCACAAATGGAACTTTGGAATAACAATGAAAAATACGAAAACAAGGTTTATATCTTACCAAAACATTTGGATGAGAAGGTAGCAAAACTTCACCTTGAGAAAATCGGAGTGGAGTTAACTGTTTTAACTAAAGATCAGGCCGATTATATCGGGGTGGACACAAAAGGGCCATTCAAGTCTGAACATTATAGATATTAATTGATTGAAATCAATTAAAAAAGAGCCACGGAGCAGAAATGTTTCGTGGTTTTTTTATGACCTGTAAATTTTACTAACGATAGGATTGAATGCCTTTGATGCAATACTGACTTTATCGCCGATCTTTATATCCTCATCGCTATTATCACAAACTGCTTTTATCAAATTTTGCCCTATCTGTACTTGCAGGATGGAAATAAAACCTTGTTTTTCAATATTGACTACCTCTCCGGTGAATTGAAATTTAGCGCTGATTTTATTTTTAAGAAAGACTTCTTCAGCTGTTCCGGAACGAATTATTTTTCCATTCTCCAGAATATGAACTTCATCAGATAATTTTAGAATTTCTGAAACATCGTGGGTAACCAACACTATGCTTAAATCAAACTCCTTATGAATTTTTAGTATATATGACTGTAATTCACTGCGTCTTTGACCATCAAGAGCAGACAGCGGTTCATCCAAAAGTAGCAAGTCGGGTTTATTGACAATACTTCGCCCCAAAGCAAGCCTTTGTTTTTGTCCCCCCGAAAGTTGATATGGTTTTTGCTTATCAAGTCCCTTTAAACCCAATAATTCGAGTGTGATGTTAATGAGCTCTGGATTTTCACCTTTCTCTAAAGCGAATCTTAAATTATCAACCACCGTCATATTTGGAAAAAGGGAATAATCCTGTGAAAGAAAACCTATTTTCCTTTTTTGCACGGGCACATTTATTTTTTTTTCGGAGTCGTATAAAATGTCCTGACCTTTTACAATTTGTCCTTCATCAGGTTTCATTAAACCACAAATCATTCGCAGGATGGAAGTTTTTCCCGAACCTGATACGCCAAATAAACTTAACAATTGGCCTTTTCGAATATTGAATTTTACATACAATTCAAATTGACCATCTGAAGAATTCATTCGTTTTTTAACATCTATGCTTATCATATCAAAAAATCCTTTTATTGAAATGATTTAGTCCAAATAATATGAAGAATGCAATGGCAATAATCACAAGAGAATAAATGTTGGCGCTATAGTAATCCAGGGCTTCGACACGATCATAAATGGCAATAGATGCCACTCTGGTCTTATCAGGAATATTTCCTCCGATCATCAGAACGAGGCCAAATTCTCCTAAAGTGTGTGCAAAAGACATAGCAATCGCAGTAATAATGGAACTCTTTGAATTTGGAATAATGACATATAAAAGGGTTTTAAATTTCGATTTTCCCAGTACCCAGGAAGCTTCGATGATGGATTTATCGATGGCTGCAAATCCGGAACGGATTGGATTTATCATAAATGGCATGCTGTATATGACAGATGCAAAAACAAGTCCTTGAAACGTAAATAAAAAATTGATTCCAAAATAATCTTTAAGGAAAGATGCTGGAAATTTATCGGGACTTAAAAAAAAAAGAAGGTAGAATCCTAGGACTGTAGGAGGTAAAACCAATGGCATACTTACCAGTGTCTCAATAAATGATCTAATTTTATTTTGACTAAAAGCAAGCCAGTACGCAACGGGAACACCTATCAACATCAAGATTATTGAGCTAAAAAAAGCCAGTTTCAGAGAGATCCATATAGGCGAAAGATCGATCAATGGGATAAAATTATTTCATTGGTTTTAATCATTGCGTAAACCGTATCGTCAATCTTAAGATTTAGTCTTTCGGCCGAAGCTTTGGTGATTATGGAAGAAATCATACCGACATCTGTTTTAAGAACAATTTTAGAGAGCAGGCTGGTATGTTCTATTTTGATAATATTCCCTGGAATGCGGTTTCTTAAACTGCTTGAATGCTTTGTATTTGTGTCAATAATTACTTCTGTTTCTTTAAATACGATTTCGATTTCATTGCCTTTGAATAGATATTTAGAGTTTTGTGGGCTGTCTAAAACAATACTTGTAAAATAATTATTACCGGATTTTAAATTGACAAGGCTCATAGACCCCTCTGATTCAATTTCCTCAATTGTTGATTTAAAGCGATTCATTATGGTTGAAAATAGCCAAAATCTGAAATAATTTCCTGTCCCTCTTTTGAAAGAATAAAATTGGCAAATCGATTGGAAATGGTATCTGCATTTAAAACAATAAAAGCCTGTACAATTGGAGAATGCATGCTAGTGTCAATTAAAATATAATTGGATTCCTGTTTAAATGGGGGGCTGTATAACATTGATCTTGCTGTAAAACCAGCTTGCGTTGCTCCACTATGAATAAATAATGCGGTCTGTGATATATTTTCTCCAATAACGAATTTACTTTTAAGTCCTTCGTATTGATTTATTTTTTGTAAAAACTCCACAGTAGCTTTACCATAGGGTGCAAAATCCGGATTGGCGATTGCAATTTTTTCGATGCTATTGGACAATAGTAGCTCCAAAGTTATTTTTTTATTCAGGGCCGTTGACCATAAAATCAAAGCTCCCTTTGCATAGTTTTTCGGGGCAGGGCAATTTTCACACTTGCTATGAACATAATTGGGATAATAACGGTCGGCAGAAATAAATATATCGTACGGTGCTCCCTGTAAAATTTGAGCGGCAAGTTTTCCACTGGACGAACTTATTATATCAATTTTAACATCTTCAATTTTTTCGAATTCATGTACCAGGGCTTTTACAGCAAATTGTGCATTTGAAGATACAGCGATTGTCAACTGTTTTTCTTCAGCCCTTTTGCATGAATAAAAGCTCATACTGGTAATGAAAGAGAAAAGTAAAATGCCTATTAGCGCTTTCATCAGGCAATTTTCATATCAGGATCAAAATGGTTTCTCCAGGCTAAAATTCCACCTTTAAGATTCAATAAGTTTGAATAGTTGTATTTGTTCTGAAGCAGACGGATTGCTTTTGTACTTCTTTGACCGGTTTTGCAATAAAAAATAACATTTCCCTCTCTGGAAATTTTGTCGAGATGGTTTTCAATTTCACTTATAGGAATTGATTCAGCATTGAGATGTGATATGTTAAATTCTTTTATTTCGCGAACATCAATTAGTTTGAAAGATTTTCCTTTTTGTTGCCAGTCGTGTAAAGTCTCAACACTAAGATTATTAATTTTTTCAACCCCACAGAATTTATCATAATCAATGTGTTCAATGAGGTTTTTATTTTTACCGCTTAGCGGATTTTTAGGATCTTTTTGAATGTTTACTTTTCTAAAATTAAAACTCAGGGCATCGATCAGCAAAAGTTTTGCCGAAAGTGATTTACCGATTCCACAGATTATTTTTATTACTTCTGCAGCTTGAATTGAACCTATGATTCCGGTCAAAACACCAAGTACTCCACCATCCTCACAATTTTGAACTAAATCGGGGGAAGGGGGGATCGGAAATAAATCTCTGTAATTAGGTCCATTTTGATAATTAAAAACACTGACCTGAGCTTCGTATTGGTAAATTGATGCATAAACAAAAGGTTTTTGGCAAAAAACACAAGCATCATTGATCAAATAGCGTGTTGGAAAATTGTCAGTACCGTCTACAACAATGTCAAATTGCTCTATTATTTGAATGGCATTTTCCGAGTTTAAAAACTCATTAAAAACAATAAAAGCAACATTGGGATTTAGATTTTTAAGTTTTGAAACTGCTGTTTCTGATTTATATTTACCTATATCGGAAGTATCATAAAGCACCTGTCTCTGAAGATTGCTTTCTTCAATTTTATCTGCATCAATTACACCAATGGATCCAATCCCGGCTGCAGTGAGATATTGAAGTACGGGCGCGGCGAGTCCCCCTGCCCCCACAATCAGCACTTTGCTATTTTTTAATTTCTCCTGAGCCTTTATATCAAATTGAGGCAAATTCAAGTGCCTGCTGTATCTAATATTTTCATTTTGGTTCAATGCCATCTTAAAAGCCCGATAGATTACAAATTCTAATTTTTGAATTTTTGTAAAGTTGTGATTATATATTCTCTTTATAAATTAAATCAACAAAATAAGTCATGCCAAAGGACTTTTCACATCTCGATAAATCAGGAAATCCAAAAATGGTTGATGTTTCAGATAAAACGATAACCGAGAGGCAAGCAAGGGCAAAATCACTTGTTATATTGCCTGAAGAAATTATTGATAAATTGGATGATGGTGATATCCTGACCAAAAAAGGAAGTGTATTTCAAACCGCTATTTTGGCCGGTGTAATGGCGGCAAAAAAAACAAGCGACCTTATTCCTCTATGTCATCCCTTAATGATCAATAAATGTGATATTTCCATTCTAATCAATGAAAAGAAAGAAGTGGAAATTTGGTGTACTGTTAGTGTCAGAGCCAATACGGGAGTAGAAATGGAAGCCTTAACCGGTGCCAGCATTGCCGCGCTTACCATTTACGATATGTGCAAGGGCTTTTCACATGATATTCAGATAAAAGAAACCATGCTGATGGAAAAAACAGGAGGTAAAAGTGACTTTAAAAGAGCATAAGAAACACGCTGATTTAGTTAAGCCAATTGGTGGAAAATATCATCGAAGTGAATTGGCATTAATTGGAGCACCTTGTGTACAAATCCAAAAACTGGTCAATAATCTTAATTCAAATCTTAAGGACATCGACCTTGGATATATGGATGCCGATCATGATGCAGATGTAGAAGGATTGGACTTGGATTTGGCTTACACAGACAAGATTTCATATCATCAGCTTAATTTTAAAAGTGAATATTCTGAGTATGAGCTGAGATCACGATTCCTTGGTATAGACCTTTTACTAATTAATGGGAATCATTTTATTGGTGAAAAGCAGATTGTAATTATCAATGAAAAGAAGAAGGAATCTTTAAGCCGAAAATTGGATAAACTCACAAATGTTAAAGCTTTTGTTTTTTCTGAAGGTGAAACCGAGATATATGATTTTTTGAAGGATCATATCAAAGATT
Source organism: Cytophagales bacterium (assembly GCA_965267555.1). GTDB lineage: Bacteria > Bacteroidota > Bacteroidia > Cytophagales > CCMP332 > CCMP332. The sequence goes on from OZ254083.1 coordinate 1,206,489, forward strand.
GGAAGACTTTACCAAGCTTTAAGATTAACGATACTAATTCAATTGCCGAGTTTATTTCCGGAATTGAATTGGAGAATAGACCAAAATTAAAAGGTCTTGTTCTTGCAGGCGGGCAGAGTTTGAGAATGGGAAAAGACAAAACAAAAATCGATTATCACGGCAAACCTCAAAATGATTATGTCTATGAGCTCATTTCGGGATTTTGTGAAGAGACTTATTTATCAGTGGCCAAAAAATCAGATTCAAAACTTCCACAGATTGAAGATAAAATCAAAGGCTTTGGTCCATACTCGGGCATTGTTTCTGCTTTTATGCATGATCCGAATTCAGCATGGCTTGTATTGGCCACAGATATTCCTTTGCTAAAAAAGAAAACCATCAAACATTTGGTTGAAAGCAGAAATACTTCCAAATACGCTACCTGCTTTCACAATCCTGAGACCAATTTTCCGGAACCCCTGATTACAATTTGGGAACCGAGATCCTATCCAAGACTTCTGAATTTTTTATCATTGGGTTATTCATGCCCGAGGAAGGTCTTGATCAATTCTGATATAGAAGAATTGGAAATCGCTAATAAGGACCATTTGTTTAATGCCAATACGCCCGAAGAAATGAATCAGGTTTTAGCAAAATTGAATGCTTAATTATGAGCAATTGTATTAGCAGACGGTTTTTTTCAAAGAATGGGAGGATAGCTTAACGCGCAAATTCAAATCGAAAGAGATTGAAAAGAGAAATAGCATGAGGAAGATATTGTTAATTACTATACTATTTTTTCAGCTTCAATCTATTGCTCAGACATTGCCCGGCGATACACTTCCCTGGTGGAATGATCGTGTTTTTTATGAAATTTTTGTAAGAAGCTTTTACGATAGCGATGGGGATGGAATAGGGGATTTTAATGGAATTACAGAAAAACTGGATTATCTAAATGATGGTGATCCAAACACAAGTACTGACCTTGGTATAACAGGAATATGGCTTATGCCTATTAATGAATCCCCTTCCTACCACGGTTATGATGTGGTGGATTATCGATCAGTAGAAAAAGACTACGGAACCATGGCTGACTTCAAAAGATTGGTTGAGGAAGCCCATAAACGCGGGATTGCCGTAATCATAGATTTTGTGATGAATCACTCATCGACTGAACATGAATGGTTTCAGGAATCTGCCTCCTCAGTAAACTCCCCCTTAAGAGACTTTTATGTTTGGGAGGACAATGATCCGGGCTTTAATGGTCCATGGGGACAAGGCGTTTGGCATGAAAATTCGGGAGATTATTATTACGGCGTGTTCTGGGGCGGAATGCCCGATTTGAATTATGAAAACCCAGTTGTCAAAGACAGCCTATTTGCAGCAGCACGATATTGGTTGGAGGATATTGGAATTGATGGATTCAGGTTAGATGCTGTAAAATACATTTTTGAAGAAGATGAAATATTGGAGGATCATCCAAAAACTTTCAAATTCTTTCATGAATTCAATCAAGTGATAAAGGCATCTAACCCGGAGTCCTTTAATGTTGGTGAAGCATGGACAAGTAGCGATAAAATTGTTCCATATGTCACAAACGAAAGAATTGATTTTTGTTTTGAGTTTGATTTAGCCAATGCCATTATTGGAGCAATTAATAGTGGCTACAGTCTTGCACTGGAAAATAAAATAGAGGAAGTCATAAATTTATATCCCTATTATCAATTCTCACCATTTTTGACTAATCACGATCAGGATAGAGTATTCGATGTATTCAATCTTGATGAGGATAAAAGCAAAGCAGCGGCAAGCATATACCTCACTTTGCCCGGAATTCCATTTTTGTATTACGGAGAAGAAATTGGCATGAGCGGCATGAAACCGGATCAAAATATTCGAAGGCCAATGCCCTGGGATGGAAGTCGCTTTGGTGATTTTACCGATGGTATACCATGGCAATTTCCGCCGGACAATTCAGAAAGCAACAATGTAGAAACACAGAATTCTGATCCTGAATCATTACTAAACCACTACCGTTTTTTAATTAAGCTCAGAAATCAAAAATCTGCTCTCAGAACAGGTGAAACCGAAATAATTAGCAATGATGAAACTTCAGTTTTAAGCTATGTCAGAAGAGATAATGAATCTACATTTCTAATAATTACAAATAACTCCTTAAGCGAGCGTGACATAGAATTGGATTTGAATCAGATTAATACTCAAAACAAGAATTTGCTCTATAATCATGTAAAAAAAGAGGAATTAACTGCATTTTTTAATGCGGAAAGCAAAGAACTGGAATTAGAATTAGCTCCTTTCGAATCAAAAATTATCGAATTCACGGATCGAATTCCTCAGCATAATACTGAATTAAGACTTTTTCCAAATCCGGCGAGTGAAACCATTTCATTTAACAGGAATGAAATTGCCGGAAATGCGAATCAGATAACTTATGAAATAATAGACCTGAAAGGTAAAGTTGTTATCTCAGGAAATATTGCTGTAAGAGATAATATGAATAGTGTAGATCTGACAGACATAAGACCAGGATTGTATCTCATTCAAATAAATGCGGATGGGAATTTATTTAGAGACAGATTTAATAAGTTTTAGAAACAAATCGTTTTATCCTCAATATAATATCACCGGATAACTCTCCCCCTTCATAAAAACATCCTTCCCCCTGGGCAAAACAATAAAAGCCTCTGCATTCGCCAGATTAGCCAGATCACCGGAGCCATTACCTTTTACAGGACTTGCAACCAGTCTGCCATTTCTTTCGAATTTTAATTTTACTTCCAGAAAATAGGTTAAATCGGGTTTGAAAGTGACGTCTTCATCCAGGATTGCATAAGTCTGGTTTATCTTTTCCGCCTGTAGACAATCATTCAACCAGGGAATCAAATAATTTTGGACGCACATAAAGGAAGAAACAGGATTTCCCGGGAAGGCAAAAACAGTCGATTTATCCTTATATGTGCCAAACCAGAATGGTTTTCCGGGTCTTTGAGCGACCCGATGGAAATGCTTATCTACACCTAATTTATCCAGTGCTTCAGGGATATAATCAAATTTTCCTTTCGACACTCCGCCACTCAATATAATTACATCAAATTCATTTAAACATTCTCCGAGTCTATTATACACAATTTCAAAATCATCCGGCAAATGCATGGTAACGGCTTCGATTTGAACTTTTTTTAATTGGGCCTGAATCGCATATACATTGCTTTTTCTAATTTGATGTGCTTTTGGGAATTCATTTATTCCCACAAGTTCTTTTCCGGTAGATATTATTATAGTTTTTGGGAGTCCTTTGACTAGAATTGTCGATTTTCCAACGGTGGCACATAGACCAATTTCAGCTGCTGATATTTTCTTTCCGGCATGAATCAGAATTTCCCCTCTTCTTCGATCCTCAGCTCTGAAGTGAACATTCTGTTTGTATTTTATTTCTTCTATCTTTAAAAAAGCCTTCCCATCTTTGATTTCTATTTTTTCATAGGGTACCACCGTATCAAGGCCATCGGGCATTATTGCTCCTGTCATTACTTCCAGGCATGTCCCTTTCTCTCTCAATGATTTTTGTGGGTCACCGGCAGCAGCTGTTCCTCTTAAGGAAAATTCTTTTTCTCCTTTCTCAAAAGCGTTATATCGAATAGCAATACCATCCATGGTGACGCGATCAAATGGCGGGAAATCGCGATCGGCTACAATATCTTCGCTAATAATTCTTCCGATTGCTTTTTCAATAGGGACTTTTTCAGTTCCAAAATCCCGATATTTTTCCACTAGAATTTTTGTGGCTTCTTCAACACTGATCATATTACCCTCCTATGGTTGCCATGGATTCAAAAGATGGATTTAATCTTTTTATTTGTTTTTCGGCTTCAAATCCATTTTTAGCTCTTTGATTTAAGACCATTTTTAAATGATCTAGCAATTTATGATCACTGATCCCAATTCTCAATAGATCTCGAATATTTAAAACTCCTTTTCCGTACAAGCAAGTACGCAATTCACCCTGAGGTGTAATGCGAATACGATTACAGCTTCCACAAAAGGTTCTGGTATAAGCTGCGATTATTCCAATTTGGCCTTTAAATCCTTTGATTTTGTAGTTGTATGAAGTAGAATTTTCAGGATCGGGAATTTTTTCCAGTATGTAGGCAGATCGAATATAATCGAGAATTTTTTTCATCGGCCAAAAGGATGTATTTCCTATTCCTTCGGTTCCGTTGAAGGGCATTTCTTCAATAAACCGAACTGATACCTTGTCATTTTTGGCCAGCTCAACCATGGGATAAATGTCTTCAATATTTTTACCATCCATGACCACCATATTGACTTTCACATCAATTTTCGATTTTAATAATGCCTGGTAATTGGCATAAACTTTTTTAAATAGATTTTTCCTGGTTATTTGAAAAAACCGATCCTCGTCAAGGCTATCTAAACTTAGATTTAGAGATTTGATTCCTATGTAATTGAGTTCATCAATAAGGGCCTTGTCAAATGTTCCATTTGAAGTAATATGAATTTGTTCTACATTTTTGATTTTGGATGCTTCTTTGAGAAATTCAATAATATTCTTCCTGGCAAATGGCTCACCACCGGTAATGCGAATTTTTGATATACCTGCTGAAGCAAAGACATGGATTGTCCTCAAAAGCTCTTCAAATGTCATTAGATCTTTGCGGTTCACATATTGAATTCCATTTTCAGGCATACAATAAAAACATCGCAGATTGCATCGATCTGTTACAGCTATTCTCAAATAGTTTATTCTGCGGCCGTGATTATCAAATAGACTCAACAACAAATATATTTAAACTGATTATCAATAAAATTAACTTAGTGTAATTCAATGCAAGGTAAAAATTAAGATTTTCAGACCAAAGCCTTAAATTTACAGGTATCAAAATTTTAAAATCAGACTATAATTTAATTGATATGCAGATTAAGCTCTTGGCCTTTGGAATAGCAAAAGAAATACTTAAAGAAAAGGAATTGATACTCAAGCTTGAATCGGGTACAAAAATAGCTGATCTAAAAGACAAATTGGTAGATAAGTATCCTGATTTTCATAAACTTAGAACATTGAAATTTGCAATTAATGAAGATTATCAGTCAGATGATTATCAAATAAAGGAAAACGAAGAAGTGGTAATCATTCCACCGGTGAGCGGAGGCTAAAATGATCGATATTAAAATAAGCTCATTGACACTCAGTGTAGATGCCTGTATTGCAAAGGTAAGCGATGAAAACGCCGGAGGAACAGCAGTGTTTATAGGAACAGTTCGAAAGAAAACCCGGGATAAAAATGTTATTCAACTTGATTTTGAGGCCTATGGAGTGATGGCTGAAAAAGAAATGAAAAAAATCGCCGAAGAATCAATAAAAAGATGGTCGGTTTTGCATGTTAGTATTCATCATAGAACGGGAATATTAAAAGTCGGGGAGATTGCCGTGATAATAGCCGTTTCTGCACCTCATCGAAAAGCAGCATTTGAAGCATGTCAGTATGCCATCGATACTTTAAAAGAAACAGTGCCAATTTGGAAAAAGGAAATCTTCGAAGATGGTGAAGTCTGGGTAAATGCACACCCTTAGTCAATATTGAATTACGAATTGTCAATGACGAATTGTCAATGACGAATTAAGAATTACGAATTGTCAATGACGAATTAAGAATTACGAATTTTTAATTGCGAGTTATATATTTTCTGAATATTGAATCAACCCTGAATTTAATTGTATTCGGTTATTGTCAATTCTATGATCAATTAAGGCTTTGCATTTGCTTTAATCGGGTATAAAGTCCGTGTTTATTTTCAATCAAATCAAAATGATTCCCTCTTTCAATAATCTCACCTTCCTGAAGAACGATTATTTCATCGGCTTCCTGTATGGTACTCAAACGATGAGCGATCACCAAAGAGGTTCTGTTCATCATTAATTTATTTAAAGCTTCCTGCACCATTCTTTCCGATTCGGTGTCCAATGCCGATGTGGCTTCATCCAAAATAAGAATAGGGGGGTTTTTTAGCACGGCTCGCGCTATACTAATGCGTTGTCGTTGTCCGCCTGAGAGCCGCATACCGCGATCGCCAATTGTTGTATTGTAGCCATCTTCAGTAGCCATTATAAAATCATGTGCATTGGCAATTTTTGCAGCCTTTATCACCGCTTCTTCGCTTGCTTCTATGCCAAAAGAAATATTATTAAAAATGCTATCATTAAATAAAATTGCTTCCTGGGTGACTATTCCCATAAGATTCCTAAGCGATTGGATATCTATATTTTTTAATTCATGACCATCTACGCGAATTTCCCCGCTTTTTGGATCTGCAAAACGCGGAATTAAATCGGCCAGAGTAGACTTACCCCCTCCTGAAGGCCCAACCAGAGCTACCATCTTGCCTTTTTTGACTTCGAAATTTATATTTTTTAATACCTGTTTTTCCCCGTAATAAAAATTGATATCGATTAATTCTATTTTTTCATTAAAATCTTTGATAAAAACCGGATTTTCAGACTCAACAATAGGATTCTTCTTTTCCATTAATTCAATCACACGTTCTCCTGCAACCAAACTTCTTTGAACAGAACTAAAGGCCTCGGTTATTGATTTTGCTGGACGCATAACCTGAGAAAAAACAGCAAGATATGCGATAAATTCAGAAGCGCTCAAGGAGCTTTGATCTGCCAAAACAAAATAGCCACCAATAAGCAATATTCCGGATACCAAAAGAACACCTAAAAATTCCGAAGTTGGGCTTGCGAGTTCTTTTTTCACATTCATTCTTCTAACCTTGTGGGCATAATAGTCATTTTCTTTTTTGAAATTCTTTTTAATAAAGCCTGTGGCATTAAATGCCTTAATAACTCTTAAGCCCGAAAAGGTTTCATCCATCATACTAATTAAGCGGCTTAGCGAATTTTGAGTGTTTTGCGAATCTTTTTTGAGTTGTTTTACCAATACGCCAATCATTCCGCCCATAACTGGTATGATAATTAGAGAAAACAAGGTGAGTTTAATGGATAATGAGAACAGAATAAAGAAATAACCCAATAGCATTAATGGATCTTTGACAATTACAGAAATGGTACTGGTTAACCTGTTTTCAATTTCTTGTATATCCGTTGTAATTCGCGAAATAATATCGCCTTTTCGTTCATTCGTAAAAAACCCGATATTGAGAGAAATTGTATGATTATACACCCTTTCCCGGATATTTCGAACGATCGAAGCCCGAATGGTTTCAACCAGCCTCTGCGATAAATAACGGAATACATTGCTGAGAAAAGTAGCTGCAATGACCACAAGGCATATTACTTTTAAAGCCTCAAAAGCACCACTTTCTGCAATTATATTTTTCAAATAAAAATTAAATGAATTTTTCAAATACTCAATAGAAAATTCAAATGCACCGGGTTCGATTAGCTCGGCAGGTGTGGATTGGACCTTTCCAAATAAAAGATCCAACAGCGGCATTATCAGAATAAAATTAAATTGACTAAAAGCAATATAAAGCAGCGAGAAAAGAAAGTATATAGGAATATACTTCTTTATCGAAGGGGCAAAACCTAATAATCTGAAATAAGTTTTCATTCCTGTAAATCTCGTGAATTTAAAAATGAATCTAACTCGGATTTAACTTTTTCAGGACTAATCTTTTTCATGCAATCGCAATTTGCCGGAAGTGGGCAATTAATGCAGTTTGATTTTCCGGTTAAGGTTTTTACATATTTACCTATAGGAGCCCATCTGCCGGGGTGCATTGGTTTAATGGGTGGATAAAGCCCTAGCGCAAAAACATTTTGTATGGCCGCAATATGCAGAGGGCCGGTAGAGCAAGCCACCATTGCATCAGATTCACCAATAAAGTCGAACAATTCTTCCAGACTAAATTTTCCCATGAAATTTTTCATCGGTGAATCCTTAAAAAAATGTGGATCCTCTTTATTTATAATCTCTTCTTCTTTTTCTGTGCCGGTAACAAATATTTCATAATTATTTTCAGATAGACGCAATGCAAGTTTTTTATAATAGTCCAAAGGCCAGTCCCTAGCACTACCCCTGGATTTTGGATGAAAAAGAATTCTTTTTTTTGATGAATTGACCTTTGGTTTTTCTTTTATTCCCAAATAATGAGGTATTTCTTCTAATTCCGGAATAAAATCAATGTTCAGAGCTTTTAATAATTCAAAATTCAATTGAGCCTCATGTAAATTTGAATTTTTTCTGGTGAAATCAACTCTTTGATTTAAATGCAACCAATGCCACCACCTGTGTGAAGTTCCGATTCTGGTTTTGACTTTGTGAATTTTAGCGCTTTTTGATATTCTTTTATCCGGAAATACCATAATAATGGCATCAGGCTTGTTATTACTGAAATAATTTTCGGCTTCTGTATCCAGAATTACCGTATCGATATTTTCTGAACGATTTAAAATGGCTTTAGTATAATTTCTTGCTATAAAGTCAATCTTAATATCCGGATTAAGAGACTTGAGATATCCGCAAATAGGTAGAGTGAGAATAACGTCGCCAATGGCATCGGTTCTGCTTATTGCAATGCTAGATAGATTTAATGTTTTCAAGATTTAATTATCAATTCCCCTACGATTAAAATCCATCAATTTTGCATATTTCAAAAAGGAAGCGTGGGCCGAATTCAAGGCAATTACAAAACCATAATACCCATCTAAAATACCTAAACGGATAAAATAGGCCATGAAGAATTTGATCATAGGACTAAAGATTAATTTCAGATAATTTGATTTTTTTCCGGCCTTATGTAAATCTCTGGCCATTATCTCTGTGAAGTAATCCATTTGTTTCAAGTGATCTGAAATATTGTCCATGGTGTAATGGAGTATATCTCCTTTAATAAATCGAATGTTTTTACCCTCCTTGACATCAAATCGATCATGTGGATTTGATCCCTTCCAGGATCCTGCATTTTTTTTAAACAGTCTAATTTTGCGATCGGGGTACCAGGTTCCATGACGGATCCACTTACCACAATAGCTTGTCAAGCGGTTCATTTTATAAGCATCTGCCTGCCAATTGGATTTTAATTTTAAAATGTTTTCTCGCAATTCTGTCGAGAGGGCTTCATCGGCATCCAAGGAAAGAACATATTCATAATAGACATTTTGAAGTGCAAAATTTTTCTGTTCTATATGACCCTCAAAAGTATTCTGAATCACTCTTGCACCTAAAGAACCTGCAATTAATACCGTTTGATCTGTAGAATATGAGTCTACCACCAAAATGTCATCAGCGATATCTTTTGCGCTATTGATGCAATTGGCCAACTTGTCTTCTTCATTGAATGCAATAATTACCAAAGATATTTTTACATCTTTCGCCTCCATAGCTCAATATTAGCCATAATCGATGAAATATAAGACCTATAAATGGCTAATATCTTTTTATTCACATGCAAACATTATCGCGGTTCAGCTATTTTATAGTATAAGTAGAGCGTGCGACATTTAATGGGTAATATACCTACTTATAATGGCTTGATCTAAATAGAATTCTTATTTTTGAACCAATGGCAGAAAAAAAAGTGGACATTTCAACTAGACCTCAAATTAACCTTAAAGGCGGAAAAAGGCATAAACTTTTTATTGACGAGTTTATGGGCTATCTGGATTCACTTTACAACTTTGCTTATCGGCTTACCCTGGATGAAGATGATGCCAATGACCTTGTTCAGGATACCTACTTAAAAGCCTATCGTTTTTTTGATTCTTACGAGCCAGGAACAAATGCAAAGGCATGGCTGTTTCGTATCCTTAAAAACAGTTTTATCAATGAATTTCGCAAAAAAAGTAAGCAACCAACAAAAGTTGATTACAGCGATTTGGAGCATACCTATAATTCTGAGGACGCCGATTCAAATAAAACCGTTGATTTAAGAACAGAGACAGAGAGAGACAAAATTGGCGATGAAGTAGCAACAGCACTGAATGCACTTGATGTTGATTTTAGAACGGCCATAATTTTATGCGACCTTGAAGGATTCACGTATGAAGAAATGTCAAAAATACTTGATATTCCAATCGGTACCGTGAGATCACGACTGCATAGAGCAAGAAATTTGCTTAAAGAGAAACTAAAAATGTACGCTAAGACTTTAGGATATAAGAGTTAGGCTTATGAATAAAACTACTACTAATGAAAATGGAATGAATGACGGTGAAAAATATACTTTATGTCCCGAGTTCATGAAACTGGCTCATCTCGTAATGGATGGCGAAGCAAATTCAGAAGAGGAAAAACTCTTTTTAGCTCATATTGAGGGAAGTAAAGATTGCAAAGACCATTATATGGAAGAGCAAAATATTCGCGCTGTCCTCAAAGAAAAATGTGGAAATGTTAGAGTTCCTGATAAACTGGTGAAAGCAATTCAGTTGAAGCTTCGGGAAATAACAATCGCATGAGCCAAAAAGGTAAGCTTCTCATTTTTTCTGCACCTTCTGGTGCAGGTAAAACGAGCATAGTTAAAAGGATTCTTGCAAAATACCCAAATATTGGATTTTCCATTTCGGCTACAAGTCGCAATACCATTCGCGAGGGTGAACAAAATGGTAAGGATTATTATTTTTTAAGCTTGGAAGAATTCAAGAAGAAAATTAAAAATCAGGAGTTTGTTGAATGGGAAGAAGTATATGAAAATGCTTTTTACGGAACACTAAAATCAGAACTTGAGCGAATTTGGAACGAAGGACGCCATGTAATTTTTGACATAGACGTGAAGGGTGGCTTAAATATTAAAAAACAATATGGCGAAAGAGCATTGGCAATATTTGTTAAACCTCCATCAGTTCAAACCCTCGAAGAAAGATTAAAAAAACGCGGTAGCGAAAACGATAAAAGTCTGCAGGAAAGAATTAATAAGGCCGAGTCAGAAATGAAATATGCTTCTCTTTTTGACGTCGTGATTGAAAATGATAATCTCGATTATGCTGTGCACGAAGCGGAAAAAACGATAAATAAATTTCTCAGTTGAAAGTCGGGCTTTTTTTCGGTTCTTTTAATCCCATACATATAGGGCATTTGATCATTGCCAATACTATTTTGGAAAAAACAGATATCCAAAAGGTAATGTTTGTTGTTTCACCACAAAGTCCGTTTAAAAAAAACACATCGCTCATTCCCGAATACGACAGGCTTGAGATGGTCCGATTGGCTATTTATGATAATTTGGATTTTGACGTATCAGATATTGAATTCCATATGCCAAAGCCGAGCTATACGATAGATACGTTGGCGTATTTAACCGAAAAATATCCGGAAAGGGAATTTTCATTAATAATAGGTGAAGATAATCTTGTGCATTTTAATAAGTGGAAAAATTATGAGGCGATATTAAAATACCATCGTATAATTGTTTATCCAAGACCCAATACATCTGAAGTTTTGGAAGATTATGGGGATTCTGTTAAAATGATTGATGCGCCGCTAATGGAAATTTCAGCAACTTTTATCAGAGATTGTGTGAGAAATAATCAATCGATCAGATATCTTGTTCACCCGGATGTAGAAGATTATATCATTCGAAAAAAGATTTATTCTTAATGGATTTTTCACCCAGAATCTGATGATCATATAGAAAATGATCAAGAAATTAGATTGTCATTATTTCTTCTTCTTTGACCTTTAAAATTTCGTCTATTTTTTCAGAATGCTTATCAGTTATTTTTTGAACCTCACCTTCTGCATCTTTGATCAGATCTTCCGGAGCACCATCTTTTTGTAGTTTTTTCAATTCATCATTCATTTCCTTTCTTACGGTCCGGATACTTATTTTACCCTGTTCACAATCTGATTTTGCTTGTTTAACCAGTTGAACACGCCTGTCTTCTGTTAAGGGAGGTAAATTGATTCTGATGTTTTCTCCGTCATTTTGTGGATTTAAACCAAGATTTGAATTGATTATGGCTTTCTCAACATCAGCTAATATTGATTTTTCAAAAGGTTTTATCAAAAAAGACCGCGCATCCGGGGTGTTGACACTTGCGAGTTGATTTAAAGGTGTCATTGCACCATAATACTCAACCATGACACCTTCTAGTATTGAAGGATTGGCTTTGCCTGCTCTTATTTTTGCTAATTCTGATTTTGTATGAGCGACTGCTTTGTCCATGCTTTCTTCAGTCAGCTCCAATATCATTTCTATTTCTTCCATTTGTCTTATTAATTAGTAACCAAGGTTCCTACTTCTTCCCCTTTTACAATGCGAAGTAAGTTGCCTGATCTGTTCATATCAAATACAATTATTGGCAATTCATTTTCTTTACACAAAGCAAAAGCCGTCATATCCATGACTTTTAAACCCTTCAGAATTACTTCCTCAAAAGAAATATGATCAAATTTAATTGCTTCCGGATCTTTTTCCGGGTCGGTATTATACACACCATCAACCCTGGTGCCTTTGAGTACCACCTCTGCTTCTATTTCTATTGCTCTTAGGCTAGCAGCTGAATCGGTTGTGAAATATGGATTTCCCGTTCCGGCTCCAAAAATCACAACACGACCTTTTTCTAAATGACGGACCGCACGACGTTTAATAAATGGTTCACATACCTGGTCCACTCTAATTCCGGATTGAAGACGCGTATAAACACCATTTTTTTCAAGAACAGACTGTATAGCCATTCCATTTATTAGTGTTGCGAGCATTCCCATATAATCTCCCTGAACCCGGTCAATACCAAGAGCCTCTGCATCCGCACCACGCATGATATTTCCACCTCCTATTACGATGGCAACTTCGACTCCGGCATTTACAACTTCTTTTATTTCAAGTGCAAAGCGATCTAATATTTCTGTCTCTATACCATGTCCGTTTTTTCCGGCCAAAGCCTCGCCACTGAGTTTTAATAGTATTCTTTTATATTTCATCCTACTCTGACTTGAACTCAATCAATTTGTGATTTTTTTCAACATTTTCTCCGGTTTCCACATTAACTGAAGCAACCGTTCCGTCAATTGGTGATTTAATTACATTTTCCATTTTCATGGCTTCGAGAATCAAAATGGCCTGATCTTTTGTAACGGCATCGCCTTCTTTCACCATAACGTTTAAAATTGATCCCGGCATTGGCGCTTTTATTTCATTGATCTTTTTGCTTGTCATATGAGCCATTCCAAGCTTCTCCAACAAGATATCAAATTTGTCCTTTAAGGATACATCCAATAATTCTCCATTGATTCGGAACAATACCTTTTTGTTTTCTGTATCTATGGATAAGATTTCAGAAATAAATGATTCGTTCTCAAAAATTATGTGAAAAAGTTTGTCGTTGACTTTGTGTAAATCCCAATCAACAATTTTATCATCAATCAATAAATTTCCATCACCATCTTTATCAACCTTGTGCTGTTTTTTTCCGTTTATTGTGACCTGATTCATTGAAGCGAATTTTGAGCCAAAGATATATGAAAATATCCAAATTGAAATTCTATAATTTCAAGACAAGTCTTGTCTTTTTAATTGCGATTCTAACGCTTATGGCTTCCTGTATGAGGAAATCCCTTCCCGAATCCAATGCGCAAAATTCACTTGCTGAAAAAGTAGAAAGCAAAGAGAAAAAACCCCTTCAAATTCAGGAGCAAAAAATAATGGATATTTTGCATACCGAATTGCATCTTTCATTTGATTGGCAAAAGCAGGAGGTGGAAGGATTGGCACTTATCACGATTAAGCCTATCCTTGGAGGAATCAAAGATTTTTATCTCGATGCAAAAAGTATGGAGATATTAAATGTCTCCATTAAGCCATTAAATAAATTTAAATGGGATTACAATTACAGAAATGACAGAATTTATTTTAAAGTAGATTCTGGTTTTAATAAAAACGACATTCTTACAATCGATATTACCTATCGGGCAATGCCAAATCATTTCTTGGATTCACTTTCACCGGAAGATAAAGGTTTGTTTTTTATTGATCCAATGGACACCATTCCAGGCATTTCACCTCAGATATGGACACAGGGGGAAACCAGTTATAATTCGGTTTGGTTTCCTACCCTGGATCGACCGGATGAAAAATTTACACAGGATATATATTTGACAGTGGACACATCGATGGTCACATTGTCCAACGGAAAACTTAAGACAAAAACATTCCATGAAGATGGAACGCGAACCGATCACTGGTCACAACAACAAGCCCATTCGGCATATTTGACTATGATCGCCGTAGGCACATGGAAAATTCTTGAATTAAAATCCGAATCCGTTCCACTTTACGTATATACAGAAAAAGAATATGAGAATTCCATGGACGATGTATTTGCAAATACTTCGGAGATGATCAATTTCTATTCTTCACTTTTTAATTATCCATTTCCATGGGAAAAATACGCTCAAATTCCGGTGCGCCAATTCGTCACCGGAGCAATGGAAAATACGAGCGCTTCCGTTTTTATGGAAAATCTTTATGTGGATAAAAAGGAATTAACAGATGAAAATTTTGATTGGATAATTTCACATGAATTAGTCCATCAATGGTTTGGAGATCTGGTGACATGTGAATCCTGGCCACATATTAGTTTGAATGAATCTTTTGCAAATTATGGAGAATACTTATGGGCTGACTATAAATACGGTGAGGAAGCAGCCGCCTTGGTTCGCATTGCAGAATTGGATGATTATTTTGCCGAGGCTAAAACATTTAGGGCTCCAATTATTCGTCACCGTTATGAGCATGCATCGGATTTATTTGATGCACATAGTTATTCAAAAGGCGGACTGGTCCTACACATGCTTCGTCATGAAATGGGTGATGATTTGTTTTTTGAAGGCATCGGCATTTACCTGAAAAAATTTAAACACAAAAATGTAGAGCTTTCCGATTTAAGAAAGGTGTATGAAGACCTTTCGGGAAAAGACTTACATTATTTTTTTAAACAGTGGTTTGAAAGTCCAGGTCATCCCCAATTAGATATAAAATATTCTGAAAATGAAGCTAATGTTTTAGAGGTAGAAATTGAACAAATTCAGCAAGAGGATGCTTTCCGATTTCCCTTGAAATTGCGTTATCTATATAAGGATGGTAATGCTTTAGATACAGTATTTCAGATAAGTCAAAAAAGTACAAGTATTAGATTAAAACTTGATGCCAATGGCGGCACACTGATTGCTGATCCGGAACACAGTCTTTTGATTGAAATTTCAATGAAAAAATCCTACGATGAACTGGTTTTGCAATATCGTAACAGCCATGATTTTCTTAACCGTTATGATGCTTTCATGCTTTTACTCGATAGCTTCCCCGAAAGAATTAAGAATTCCGGAATGGTGCAGGTATTTTTATTGGACAGCTCCTATACAATCCAGGAACTTGCTTTAGACTTTATTGAAACAGAATATGATATAATTGGTAATGACACGAAAAAGCGCATTATTGAATTAGCAGAAACCTCAAAAAAGTCTTATGTCCGTGGTGCGGCCCTTGAAACATTGATGTATATAAGTGCTACTGATACTGGCTTTTACCAAACATTTTTGAATGACTCTTCCTGGTATGTCAATGCCATAGCTATTGAAGCACTATTGGATTTAAAAAAAGACAGCTTAGCGAAACTAGAGATTATAGAAAGTTTTGAGTCTTCCAGAAATCCGCATATTGTAAATATTGTGGCATCCTATTATGCGTCTTCGGATTTGGATAAATCAGCATGGTATAGAAATAAAATCACCCAGTTGTCAAAGCAAAATAAATATGCTATTCTGGGCTATTACGGTTTGGGTATGCTCAATGCAGATTCTACTGTTCAAGAAGAAGCATTGGCTTTGCTTTATAAAATTGCTTTAAATGATGAATACCCTTTTAATAGAGTAATGGCGTATCAATCGTTGCTTGTTTATATGGATCGTCCTAAAGTAAAAAATCAGTTAATTGATATATTAAAAAAAGAGGATTCAGATGCAATTAGAAAGTGGTTTTCCAATATGCTCTGAAATAAAAAAATCTCTTTGCAAAAATATTATGCAAAGTTTGAATAAATTAAAAAAGCATCTACTTTTGCATCTCCAAAAATTTTGGAGTGGCATTTTATATGCCTAAAAGTTCTTGAATTTGATGAGAGGGGGAGATACCAAAGCGGCCAACTGGGGCAGACTGTAAATCTGTTGTCTTACGACTTCGTAGGTTCGAATCCTGCTCTCCCCACTTTGATATCTATCTTGAGTTCAGCAATGAACATTATAAGCGGGAGTAGCTCAGCTGGTAGAGCGACAGCCTTCCAAGCTGTAGGTCGCGGGTTCGAACCTCGTCTCCCGCTCTTATAATTTTTAAAGCCGATGTAGCTCAGGGGTAGAGCGCATCCTTGGTAAGGATGAGGTCACGGGTTCAATTCCCGTCATTGGCTCTACTGATAAAATAGGATTTAAGGAAAGTAAAACGTAATTTGTAAAATTTTTAATAATTAAAATTGAAATAAGAAATGGCTAAGGAAACATTTCAACGGGATAAGCCCCACGTAAACATAGGTACTATAGGTCACGTGGATCATGGCAAAACAACATTAACAGCAGCAATCTCTAAAGTATTATCTGAGAAAGGATTTGCTGAGAAAAAAGATTTTGATGCAATTGATAACGCTCCTGAAGAAAAGGAGAGAGGTATTACAATTAATACTTCACATATTGAGTATCAAACTGCAAACAGACATTATGCACATGTCGATTGTCCGGGACACGCTGACTATGTGAAAAACATGGTTACAGGTGCTGCACAGATGGATGGTGCAATCTTGGTGGTAGCAGCAACTGATGGTCCAATGCCTCAAACTCGAGAGCATATTCTTCTTGCTCGTCAGGTGGGCGTACCTGCAATTGTAGTTTTCATGAACAAAGTCGATCTTGTTGATGATGCAGAATTGTTAGAGCTTGTAGAAATGGAAATCAGAGAACTACTAAGTTTTTATGATTTTCCAGGTGATGATATACCTGTAATTCAAGGTTCTGCATTAGGTGGATTGAACGGTGAAGGCAAGTGGGTAGAAAAAATTGAAGAGCTCATGAATGCTGTTGACGAGTATATTCCAATTCCGGAAAGACTTGTTGACCTTGATTTCTTGATGCCTGTTGAAGATATCTTTTCAATTACCGGTAGGGGTACTGTTGCCACCGGAAGAATTGAAAGAGGTGTTATCAACTCCGGTGATTCTGTTGATATCATTGGAATGGGAGCTGAAAACCTTAAATCTACTGTTACCGGAGTGGAAATGTTCCGTAAAATATTAGATAGAGGTGAAGCTGGTGATAACACGGGTCTTCTACTTAGAGGTATTGAAAAAGAATCAATCAAAAGAGGTATGGTAATCTGCAAGCCGGGTTCTGTAACACCTCATGATAAATTCAAAGCTGAGATTTATGTACTTAAAAAAGAAGAAGGTGGAAGACATACACCATTCTTCAATAAGTATCGTCCTCAGTTTTATTTCAGAACAACCGACGTTACAGGAGAAATTATGCTTCCTGATGGTGTAGAAATGGTAATGCCTGGTGATAACGTTACAATCACGGTTGAGTTGATCAACACTGTAGCGATGGAAAAAGGATTGCGATTTGCTATCAGAGAAGGTGGTAGAACTGTAGGTGCCGGTCAGGTAACTGAAGTTTTAAACTAAGCCATTTTCATATAAATAATGCCTCCGCAAATAATTAGCGGAGGCATTTGTTTTTTTGATCCTACAGTCGTAATTTTGCAGTCCTTTTTTCTGCATACGGGTGTAGCTCAGCTGGTAGAGCAGTGGTCTCCAAAACCAAAGGTCGCGAGTTCGATTCTTGCCACCCGTGCTAAAAATGAGTAATGAATAAGATTAGAGCGTATATATCAGAGTCAGTAAATGAAATGAGATACAAAGTATCTTGGCCAAAATATGGTGAACTTCAATCGAGTTCCATTCTGGTTTTGGTGGCATCATTGATTTTCGCCCTCTTGATAGGTGTGATGGATCTGGCTTTTGATAACGTGATGACCTGGTTTTACCAGGAATTTTAATTTTAGAATATGTCAGATTTGAATTGGTACGTAGTTAAAGCAATTTCAGGACAAGAAAAAAAAGTGAAAACTTATCTTGAGAATGAAATTGGAAGAGAAAATCTGACTGAGGTTGTGCCGCAGATTTTAATACCTTCTGAAAAGGTATATGAAATGCGGAACGGCAAAAAAAGAATTAGGGAGAAAAATTTCTTCCCGGGTTATGTTTTGGTTCAAATGGATCCATCACATGGCGAAGTAATTCATGTTATAAAAGGAATACCCGGCGTTCTGGGTTTTCTTGGTAATGAAAAAGGAGCTTCAAAGGAGCCTGTACCTTTAAGACAAACCGAAGTGAATCGAATTCTCGGTAAGGTTGATGAAAGTGAAGAAATGGAAATGAAGTTGGATCAGCCATTTATAGTAGGAGAAGAGGTCAACGTTATGGATGGTCCTTTTAATGGATTTACCGGAACTGTACAGGAAGTATTTGAAGATAAAAAGAAATTAAATGTAATGGTTAAGATTTTCGGGCGTAATACACCTGTGGAACTTAACTATATGCAAGTCGAGAAAATAAAATAAGATGGCAAAGGAAGTAAGTGGCTTTTTAAAATTACAAGTCAGAGGTGGAGCAGCAAACCCATCTCCTCCCGTAGGACCTGCTTTAGGTGCTAAAGGAGTTAATATCATGGAGTTCTGCAAACAATTCAATGCAAGAACCGAAGATAAAAGAGGGCAATTGTTACCCGTAGTGGTTACAGTTTATGCTGATAAATCATTTGATTTTGTCATTAAAACACCTCCTGCTGCCGCATTATTGCTTGAGAAATCCAAGCAAAAGAAAGGCAGTCCTGAATCAAACAGAAAAAAAGTAGGTTCAGTTACCTGGGATCAGGTGAAAGAAATCGCGGAAATTAAAATGCCCGATTTAAATGCTCATACAGTTGAGTCAGCAATGAAGCAAGTGGCAGGAACTGCCAGAAGCATGGGTTTAAATGTTAAAGGTAAAGCTCCTTGGGCTAACTAATATTATAAATATGGGACTTTCTAAAAAAAGAAAAGAGGCTCTCTCTAAAGTAGATAAATTAAAAGAATACAGCATCACAGAAGCTGCTTCTCTTTTAAAAGAGGTGAGTTATACATCATTTAACGCTTCAGTAGACATGGACATCAGGCTTGGAGTAGATCCGAAAAAAGCCGATCAAATGGTAAGAGGCGTAGCCACATTACCTCATGGTACGGGTAAGGAAGTTAAGGTATTGGTTCTTTGTACACCTGATAAGGAGGAAGAAGCAAAAGCAGCCGGAGCAGATCATGTAGGGCTTGATGACATGATTAAAAAAATTGAAGGCGGATGGGTTGACTTTGATGTAGTTATCACCATGCCGGCCGTAATGGCGAAAGTTGGTAAACTGGGTCGAGTTTTAGGACCAAGAGGGTTGATGCCAAATCCGAAGTCAGGAACGGTTACTCCTGATGTTGCCAAAGCTGTAACAGAGGTAAAAGCCGGTAAGATTGATTTCAAAGTAGATAAGTTTGGAATTATTCATATGAGCATCGGTAAAATGGATTTCAAAGCAGATCAAATCGTTGATAATGCCAAAGAAATCATGGGCACGATAAATAAATTAAAACCTGCTTCATCAAAAGGTGAATACATCAGAAGTATCACGCTTTCGAGCACGATGAGTCCGGGAATTAAAATTGACCACAAAACATTAGCTTAAGGAATCATGACTAGGGAGGAAAAAGCACAAATTATAGACGATCTTAAAGTTAAGCTTTCAGAAACTAACCATTTCTATTTTGCTGATGCTTCGGGCATGACTGTGGATCAAACCAATGAATTCAGAAGCCTATGTCACAAAGCAGGCATTGAATACAAGGTGGTAAAGAACACTTTAATTAAGAAGGCACTTGAAGAAATAGAAGGTGATTTCAGCGAACTTTATGATGTACTGAAAGGGTTTTCTGGGATCATGTTCTCCAAAGAAAATGGAAATTTACCCGCCAAGGTGATCAAAGATTATCGCAAAGGCAAGGGAGAAAAACCAAAATTGAAAGCAGCTTCTATAGAGAATTCATTTTATATAGGTGAAGATCACTTAGAGGCATTAAGTAAACTGAAATCTAAAAATGAACTCATTGGAGAGGTCATTAGTTTACTTCAATCACCAATGGCGAATGTATTGTCCGGTCTGCAGAGCGGCAAAAATAACATCGCCGGTATAGTAAAAACTTTATCAGAAAAAGAATCTTAAACAATAACGGAATAAATACTTTTTAAAATGGCAGACGTAAAAGCAATAGGGGATCAGCTAGTAGAATTAACAGTAAAAGAAGTTAATGAATTAGCTGACTATTTAAAAGAAACACATGGTATCGAACCAGCAGCAGCGGCCGCTCCAGTAATGGTAGCAGGTGGTGGCGCAGGAGATGGCGCAGGCGCAGCTGAAGAGAAATCAGAATTTGACGTAATCCTTAAAGCACCAGGTGGAGCTAAATTACAAATCGTAAAATTAGTTAAAGAAGTAACTGGTTTAGGTTTGAAAGAAGCTAAGGAAATCGTTGACGGAGCACCAAAAGCAGTAAAAGAAGGTGCGCCTAAAGATGAAGCGGAAGCTTTAAAAGCAAAATTAGAAGAAGCAGGAGCAGAAGTAGAATTAAAATAAGAGCTCTCAAAGGAAATTTAGTCCATTGTAGGCCTGGCTTGCGTCAGGTCTTTTCCTGTTTGTACCTAGTAATAATTTTTCATTAAAAAACCCGAGCCTTGGCTAGTGTAGATAAAACAACCGGAAGAATTAATTTTTCTTCCACTCAAACATCAATAGAATATCCGGATTTTTTAGATGTCCAGTTAAAATCATTTAGAGATTTTTTCCAATTGGATACAAATCCAGAAAACAGATTGCAAGAGGGTCTTTACAAAGTATTTTGTGAAAACTTTCCTATCTCAGATTCCAGAGAAGTTTATGTTTTGGAATTTATTGACTATGTCATTGATCCTCCAAAATACGATATCGATGAATGTATCGATAGAGGACTTACTTATGCCGTTCCCTTGAAAGCAAAATTGAGGCTTTCGTGCAATGATGAGGAACACGAAGAGTTTGAGACGATAGAGCAGGAAGTATTTCTTGGCAATATTCCTTACATGACACCAAAGGGATCTTTTGTGATAAACGGTGCCGAGCGCGTTATCGTTTCTCAGTTACACAGATCTCCGGGTGTATTCTTTGCTCAGAGTAAACACACCAACGGAACCAAATTGTATTCTGCCAGAATTATTCCATTCAAAGGTTCCTGGATAGAATTTGCTACTGATGTCAATAATGTCATGTACGCATACATCGACAGAAAAAAGAAATTTCCTGTCACCACTCTTTTAAGAGCGATCGGTTATGGATCGGATAAAGAAATACTCGAATTATTTGGTTTATCTGAGGAAGTTGAAGCAACTGAAAAAAATCTCAAGAAAATTATTGGCCGAAAATTGGCGGCTAGGGTTTTGAGAACCTGGACAGAGGATTTTGTTGATGAAGACACCGGTGAGGTAATCTCAATCGATAGAAATGAGGTTTTACTGGAAAGAGATTCAGCTATTGAGGCAGAAGATATAGAGCTTATTGTAGAATCAGGATCAAAATCAGTAATTCTTCACAAAGAAGATGTAAATATTGCTGACTACCAGATTATTTACAATACACTTCAAAAAGACAATTCAAACTCTGAGAAAGAAGCCGTTGAGCAAATTTATCGTCAGCTTAGAAATACGGAAGCACCTGATGAAGCTACTGCGCGAGAGGTGATCCAAAATCTTTTCTTTTCAGATAAGAGATACGATTTGGGAGAGGTGGGTCGATATAGGATCAATAAGAAATTGGGTCTCGATATCGATTCTGAAGTAAAGGTTTTGACCAACCAGGATATTATTCTCATTGTAAAATATCTTATTGGATTAATAAACTCAAAAGCTGTGGTGGATGATATTGACCACCTTAGCAATAGACGTGTTAGAACTGTTGGAGAACAATTGTATTCTCAATTTGGAGTTGGACTGGCCAGAATGGCACGTACCATTAAGGAGAGAATGAATGTTCGTGATAATGAGGAATTCAAACCTGTTGACCTGATTAATGCGAGAACGCTTTCTTCAGTGATCAATTCATTCTTCGGAACTAACCAACTTTCTCAGTTCATGGATCAAACTAATCCATTGGCTGAAATTACGCATAAAAGAAGAATGTCGGCCTTAGGGCCTGGTGGACTATCCAGAGAAAGAGCGGGATTTGAAGTTCGTGATGTTCACTACACACACTATGGAAGACTTTGTACCATTGAAACACCTGAAGGTCCGAATATCGGACTGATCTCTTCACTTTGTGTTCATGCCAAAGTGAATAACATGGGCTTTATTGAAACGCCATACAGAGAGGTTAAAAAAGGTGTTGTAGACATCAATGGTGAGGTGAAATACCTAACTGCAGAAGAAGAAGATGATACCTTTATTGCTCAGGCAAACGCACCAGTAGATGCAAAAGGTAAATTCATAAATGACAAAGTAAAAGCAAGATTAGAAGGAGATTTTCCTGTAATTGAGCCCGATAAAATTGCTTTGATGGATATTGCTCCTAACCAGATTGTATCTGTTGCTGCCTCTCTAATTCCATTTTTGGAACACGATGATGCCAACAGGGCACTAATGGGATCTAATATGCAACGTCAGGCAGTTCCACTTTTAATACCCGAGGCTCCAATTGTGGGTACCGGTATGGAAGCAAGAGCAGCTCGTGACTCCAGAACGCTTATAAGAGCCGAAGGAGATGGTGAGGTCATATATGTTGATGCTAAAAAAATTACCATCAGATATTCCTTAACAGCAGAGCAAGAATTGGTAAATTTTGAAGATAATGAGAAGACCTATAATCTTATCAAATTCAGAAGAACCAATCAGGATACTTGCGTTAGCCTTAGACCGATTGTTAAGAAAGGACAGAAAATTAAAGAAGGTGATATCTTATGTGAGGGTTTCTCAACTGAAAATGGAGAATTAGCCCTTGGTAAAAATATGCTCGTGGCTTTCATGCCTTGGCAGGGATACAACTTTGAAGATGCTATCGTAATTTCAGAACGCGTTGTAAAAGACGATGTATTTACTTCTGTTCATATTGAAGAATTTGAACTTGAAGTTCGCGATACAAAAAGAGGTGAAGAAGAATTGACTTCTGAAATTCCTAACGTAAGCGAAGAAGCCGTAGCCAATTTAGATGAAAACGGTATCATCCGTGTAGGTGCAGAGATTAAAGAAGGGGATATTCTTATAGGTAAAATTACTCCGAAAGGGGAATCTGATCCTACTCCGGAAGAAAAATTACTTCGTGCAATCTTTGGAGATAAAGCCGGCGATGTAAAAGATGCTTCTTTGAAAGCACCTCCTTCATTAAAAGGTGTGGTGATTGATACCAAATTATTCTCAAGACCAAAAAGAGATAAAGACTCAAGAGCAAAGGCTAAAAAAGAGGTTGAAATCTTAAAGCAAAGATACGGTAATCAATTAACCGAACTCAAAGCGAGAGCAGTTAAGAAACTAGCCGAAATTCTTGCGGGTAAACCATCAAATGGTGTCAAACATAAATTTGGAGACGACATCATACCTAAGGGAACAAAATTCACGGAAAACAATATTCGTGAAAAAATCTTCCCTGAAAAGAATGTTTACCGGGATGAAAGTAATTACTCGGTGCCGGAAGAAGCAAATCTACTCAGTGATTTGATTCATGAAAACTGGACAGACGATGAGAAATTGAACACAAAAGTTAAGCAATTGGTGAAAAATTTCACTTTGGAGCGAAACAAGTTCATGGGATCATTTAAAAAAGAGAGATACACTTTAGAGGTGGGTGATGAATTGCCAACTGGTATTGTCAGTCTGGCCAAGGTGTATGTTGCCAAGAAAAGAAAACTGAAAGTAGGAGATAAAATGGCAGGTAGACACGGAAACAAAGGTGTCGTTGCAAGAATCGTGAGAGAAGAAGATATGCCATTCCTGGAAGATGGAACTCCGGTTGATATTGTACTCAACCCATTAGGTGTACCTTCCCGTATGAACCTGGGTCAGATTTATGAAACTGTTCTTGGATGGGCCGGTCTTAAAATGGGTAAGAAATATGCAACCCCAATTTTTGATGGTGCTACTGAGCAGGAAGTTGAAAATGAGCTAAAAGAAGCAGGATTGCCTGATTATGGAAGAGCTTATTTATACGATGGCTTAACCGGAGATCAATTTGATTTGCCGGTAACTGTTGGTGTAATCTACATGTTAAAACTTGGTCACATGGTAGATGACAAAATGCACGCAAGATCAATTGGACCATACTCACTCATCACTCAACAACCACTTGGCGGTAAAGCTCAATTCGGTGGTCAGAGATTTGGTGAAATGGAAGTATGGGCGCTTGAAGCATTTGGTGCTTCTAATGTTTTACAGGAAATGTTAACTGTGAAATCGGATGATGTGATTGGAAGAGCCAAGACATACGAATCAATTGTAAAGGGCGAAAATACTCCATCACCTAATGTTCCGGAATCATTCAATGTACTTGTACATGAATTGAGAGGACTAGCATTAGAGGTTACACTTGACTAATTATTGAAGAATTAAATTGTCATTATGGCTTTTAGAAGAAATAAGAAAATAAAAAGTGATTTTAATAAAATTACAATCAGTCTGGCTTCTCCGGAGTCAATTCTGGAAAGTTCATACGGAGAGGTAACTCAGCCGGAAACCATTAATTACAGAACGTATAAACCTGAAATGGGTGGATTATTCTGTGAAAGAATTTTCGGACCGGTTAAAGATTATGAGTGCCATTGCGGTAAATACAAGCGAATTCGATACAAAGGAATTATCTGCGACCGATGTGGTGTGGAAGTGACAGAAAAGAAAGTCCGAAGAGAAAGAATGGGACATATCGAATTGGTTGTTCCGGTTGCTCATATCTGGTATTTCAGGTCATTGCCAAATAAAATAGGATACCTATTAGGTTTGCCTACTAAGAAACTTGATCAGATTATTTATTATGAACGATATGTGGTAGTTCAGCCTGGTATTAAGGAAGAAGATGGGGTCAATTACCTGGATTTTCTTACTGAAGATGAATATCTGGATATTCTGGATAAACTCCCAAGGGAAAATCAAAGTCTAGATGACAGCGATCCTAATAAATTCATTGCTGAAATGGGGGCAGATGCTTTGGAAATGCTATTGAGTAGATTGGATCTTGATGGTTTGTCATTTCAATTGCGACATCAGGCAGCCACTGATACATCACAGCAAAGAAAAGCAGAGGCGCTAAAGAGGCTAAAAGTTGTTGAAGCATTCAGAGAGGCAAGAACAAGAATTGAGAATCGTCCGGAGTGGATGGTAATTAAAATGGTTCCAGTTATTCCACCTGAATTGAGACCACTAGTACCATTGGATGGCGGAAGATTTGCCACATCTGATTTAAATGATCTTTATAGAAGGGTTATTATTAGAAATAATCGATTGAAAAGGCTAATAGAGATTAAAGCACCGGAGGTAATTCTTAGAAATGAAAAAAGAATGCTTCAGGAAGCTGTTGATTCCCTTTTCGATAATTCAAGAAAAGTAAATGCAGTAAGAGCTGAAGGTAACCGCGCGCTGAAATCTTTGAGTGATATGCTTAAAGGAAAGCAGGGTCGTTTCCGTCAGAATCTTTTAGGAAAAAGAGTTGATTACTCTGGCCGATCAGTAATTGTTGTTGGCCCTCAGCTGAAAATGCACGAATGTGGTCTTCCTAAAAATATGGCTGCAGAACTTTTCAAGCCTTTTGTGATTAGAAAATTAATTGAAAGAGGTATTGTAAAGACGGTAAAATCCGCAAAGAAAATTGTTGAAAGAAAAGATCCAGTCATTTGGGATATTCTTGAAAACGTATTGAAAGGCCACCCGGTGATGCTTAACCGGGCCCCAACTTTGCACCGTTTGGGTATTCAGGCATTCCAACCAAAGCTAATTGAAGGTAAAGCCATTCAATTACATCCTTTGGTTTGTACAGCATTTAATGCTGACTTTGACGGTGACCAAATGGCCGTTCATGTACCTCTTGGACACGGCGCTGTATTGGAAGCAATGTTGTTGATGTTGGCAAGTCATAATATTTTAAACCCAGCCAATGGAGCACCAATTGCTGTACCATCACAGGACATGGTATTGGGATTGTATTATTTGACAAAAGGAAGAAAAAATACAAAAGAATATCCTATTGCCGGTGAAGGAATGACATTCTACGGTCCTGAAGAAGTAATAATTGCTATTAACGAAGGCCGATTAAATAAACATGCAAACATTAAAGTACGTGCGAATGTAAGAAATGAAACCGGTGAGCTTGAAACAAAGTTAATTGAAACGGTTGCCGGAAGAGTTCTTTTCAACCAGTATGTACCTGAAGAAGTAGGATTTATCGATGAACTTTTAACAAAGAAAAAGCTTCAAAAAATTATTTCTTCAATTTATAAAACTTGTGGTGTTTCAAGAACAGCCAACTTCCTGGATGATATCAAGGAATTAGGTTTCCAAAATGCCTATAAGGGAGGATTGTCCATGGGACTGTCTGAAATTATCATTCCATCTGTAAAAGAGGAATTGATTGTAAAAGCAAAAGAAGAAGTTGAAGCGGTTTCCCAGAATTATATGATGGGACTAATCACCGATAATGAAAGATATAATCAGGTGATTGATATTTGGACCAGGATCAACTCTCAAATCACGAATACCCTAATGAAGCAGTTGGAAACTGATGAGCAGGGATTCAATTGTATTTATATGATGATGCACTCGGGAGCCAGAGGTTCTAGAGAACAGATTCGTCAATTAGGTGGTATGAGAGGATTGATGGCTAAACCACAGAAAAACTTAGTTGGTAGTGTTGGTGGTATTATTGAGAACCCGATTATTTCTAATTTCAAAGAGGGTCTTGATGTAATTGAATATTTCATATCAACACACGGAGCAAGAAAAGGTCTGGCAGATACAGCATTGAAAACAGCAGATGCAGGATA
Organism: Cytophagales bacterium; assembly: GCA_965267555.1. Lineage (GTDB taxonomy): Bacteria > Bacteroidota > Bacteroidia > Cytophagales > CCMP332 > CCMP332. Next base: position 1,233,570 of record OZ254083.1, read on the forward strand.
TCTCACAAGGAGATTAGTAGATGTGTCTCAGGATGTTGTAATTACCGAAGCAGATTGTGGCACCTTAAGAGGAATCAGCACCTCTGCCTTAAAGGATAATGAAGAAGTTGTTGAACCATTATCTGAAAGGATACTGGGAAGAGTTGCCCTAAATGATATCATAGATCCTATTTCAGAGGAACTTATTCTTAAAGCGAATGAGGAAATTACCGAAGAAATAGCAGATAGAATTGACAACTCCGGAATTGAAACGGTAGAAATCAGGTCGGCATTGACTTGTGATTCCAAAAAAGGAATTTGTGCGCAGTGTTATGGTAGAAACCTTGCAAGCGGCGATATGGCTCAAAGAGGTGAGGCTGTAGGTGTAATTGCAGCTCAATCCATTGGTGAGCCCGGAACTCAGTTGACTTTGCGTACATTCCATGTTGGTGGTACAGCATCAAACATTGCAACTGAAGCTTCAATCCATGCCAAATTTGATGGCTTGGTAGAATTTGAAGATTTAAAAACTGTTACTACTAAAGACAAAGATGATAACGATTCTGAAGTAGTAATGTCGAGAATGGGTGAGATTAAAATTGTTGATCCTAAGTCTAAAAAGACTTTAATAACCAATCACGTGCCATATGGTGCTTTCTTAAAAGTATCTGAAAAGCAAAAAGTTAAGAAAGGCGAGGAGTTGTGTTATTGGGATCCATACAATGCTGTTATCCTTTCAGAATTTCCTGGAGAAATTGGCTATGAGTCAATAGAAGAAGGAATAACTTATAGAGAGGAGTCAGATGAGCAAACAGGTCATAGAGAAAAAGTGATTGTTGATACCAAGGATAAGACCAAAAACCCTGCAATCATTGTCAATGACGCTAAAGGTGAAAGTAAGGGTTATAATATTCCTGTAGGTGCTCACATTAATGTGAACGAAGGCCAAAAAATCAAAGCAGGTCATATTCTAGCAAAAATTCCAAGATCAACCAGTAAGACCAGAGATATTACCGGTGGTCTTCCAAGAGTGACCGAGCTATTTGAGGCAAGAAACCCGTCAAATCCTGCTGTAGTAAGTGAAATTGATGGAGTTGTATCCTTTGGTGGAATAAAAAGAGGGAACAGAGAGATATTTGTTGAGTCAAAAGATGAAGTGAAGAAAAAATATCTTGTGCCTTTATCAAAACACATCCTTGTTCAGGATAACGATTTTGTAAAAGCGGGATATGCCCTTTCGGATGGAGCAATAACACCATCTGATATTTTATCGATCAAAGGGCCTACGGCGGTTCAGGAATATATCGTTAATGAAATTCAGGAAGTTTACAGACTTCAAGGTGTGAAAATTAGCGATAAGCATATCGAAGTTATCGTTCGTCAAATGATGCAAAAACTGGAAATTATCGATTCAGGTGATACCAGTTTCCTCAAAGGACAGAATGTTAACAAATTTGCTTTCATGGAAGAAAATGACAACATCATTGAAATGAAAGTAGTAGAAGATCCGGGAGATTCTCAAAACCTGAAACAAGGTCAAATCGTTTCCTTAAGAAAGCTCAGAGATGAGAATTCAAGTCTTAAGAGAAAAGATTTAAAACTGGTAAAAGTAAGGGATGCAAAACCTGCACTAGCCAGTCCTGCCCTTCAGGGTATCACGCAAGCTTCTCTTGGAACTGAAAGTTTCATTTCAGCAGCGTCATTCCAGGAGACCACTAAAGTATTGAGCGAAGCTTCAATACGTGGAAAAGCTGATGACTTGCAGGGACTTAAAGAAAATGTGATTGTTGGTCACAAGATACCTGCCGGTACAGGCTTTAGAGATTTTCAGGATGTAATTGTGGGATCTGCCGATGACTATGACCTTCTTATGGAAGGAGAAAAAGAGGCTGAATTGACAGATGAAAAAGTCTCCGAATAACGATGGCAGATCAGCAAAAGAAAGAGAAAAATCAAATAAACATAGAGCTCTCCGACGAAATGGCGGAGGGCATTTATGTTAATTTGGCCATGATTGCTCATTCCTCGAGCGAATTCGTGATTGATTTCATTAAAATGATGCCAGGAACACCCAAGGCCAAGGTTAAATCCAGAATTGTCATCACACCAGAACACGCCAAGAGATTAATGCGGGCATTAAATGATAATATCCGCAAATACGAAGAAAACTTCGGAGAGATCAAACAGGCTGATGGTGAAATGAAGATTCCTATGAATTTTGGAGGGCCCGTTGGTGAAGCCTGATCTCAATATTAATTCTAAAATCGATTGGTAAATATTAAGTTTTTAAATAGTTTTGCAGTCCAAAAATTTTGGCTGAAACAAAAATATTATAATAAATGCCTACAATTCAGCAACTTGTAAGAAAAGGAAGAAAGACTTTGATTTCAAAATCTAAGTCTCCGGCTTTGGATTCATGTCCTCAAAGAAGAGGTGTGTGCACCAGAGTATATACAACAACGCCTAAGAAGCCTAATTCTGCAATGAGAAAGGTTGCTAGGGTGAGGTTGACAAACGGTAAAGAAGTGAATGCTTATATTCCCGGTGAAGGACACAACCTTCAGGAGCACTCTATTGTGCTAATCAGAGGAGGTAGAGTTAAGGACCTTCCGGGTGTAAGGTATCATATTATTCGCGGAGCATTAGACACGGCAGGTGTTAATGGTAGGCTTCAGAGAAGATCAAAATACGGTGCAAAACGACCCAAAAAATAATTTTTAAAGGGAAATGAGAAAATTAAAACCAAAAGCAAGACCACTTCTTCCGGATCCTAAATTCAAAGATGAATTGGTCACTCAATTTGTAAACAACTTGATGTTGGGAGGTAAGAAGAATGTTTCATATTCCATCTTCTACGACGCTTGTGATCTCATCGAGGAAAGAACAGGCGAAAACGGATTGGAAACATGGAAAAAAGCATTAAATAATATCATGCCTTCTGTTGAAGTAAAAAGCCGAAGAGTAGGTGGGGCCACTTTCCAGGTGCCTATCGAAGTTCGTCCTTCAAGAAAAGTTGCTTTAGGTATGAAGTGGATGATAAAATTCGCAAGAGCGCGGAATGAAAAGACAATGACCGAAAGGCTTGCTGGTGAAATTATTGCGGCCTCAAAAGGGGAAGGTTCTGCGGTGAAGAAAAAAGATGATACACATCGTATGGCTGAAGCAAACAAAGCATTTTCTCATTTTAGATTCTAATAAATAATGGCTAAAGTCGATTTAAAACATACGAGAAATATCGGTATCATGGCTCACATTGATGCCGGAAAAACAACTACAACGGAAAGAGTTCTGTATTATACGGGTCTTACACATAAAATCGGTGAGGTTCACGATGGTGCAGCAACCATGGACTGGATGGAGCAGGAGCAGGAGAGAGGTATTACAATTACCAGTGCTGCCACTACGACTTTCTGGAAATATCCAACTCAGCAAGGACAAGCCACACCTGAAACTGAAGAGTACAAAGTAAATATTATTGATACTCCGGGTCACGTTGACTTCACGGTTGAGGTGGAGCGTTCATTGCGTGTTCTTGATGGAGCAGTAGCACTTTTCTGTGCAGTGTCAGGAGTTGAACCACAATCTGAAACGGTTTGGCGTCAGGCTGATAAATATCGCGTACCAAGAATCTGTTTTGTTAATAAAATGGATAGAGTAGGTGCCGATTTTTTCAACGTTGTAAAAGAAATTAAAGAGAAACTAGGTGCTAACCCTGTTCCCCTTCAGGTTCCTATTGGTGCTGAAGATTCATTTAAGGGAGTTGTTGACCTGGTACTGAATAAGGCCGTGATCTGGAATGATGAAGATCTGGGAATGACCTATAATGTGGTTGATATTCCTGAAGAATTAAAAGAAGATGTTCTAAAGTGGCGAACGGAATTAATCGAAAACGTTGCGCTTTATGATGAGGAACTCTTCATGAAATTCGATGAAGATCCGGATTCAATAACAGCTGAAGAAGTAATGGCAGCTGTGAGAAAAGCGGTAATTGACATGTCTTTTTCTCCGGTTCTTTGTGGATCGGCATTCAAAAACAAAGGAGTTCAGGCTTTATTAGATGCTGTTATTTCATATTTGCCTTCTCCAATGGAATTGCCGGCTGTTACAGGTACGAATCCCGAAACGGAGCAGGAAGAAAAAAGGAAACCGGAAGCAAGCGAACCGTTTTCTGCTCTGGCCTTTAAGATTATGACTGATCCTTTCGTAGGTCGTCTTTGTTTTATGAGGGTTTATTCGGGTCGTTTGGATGCTGGTTCATATGTATTCAATAACCGAACTGAGAAGAAAGAAAGAATTTCACGTTTGATGCAAATGCATTCTAACAAACAAAATCCAATCGATTTTGTAGAAGCTGGAGATATTTGTGCGGCGGTAGGCTTCAAAGATATTAAGACAGGAGACACGCTTAGTGATGAGAAAAAGAAAATTATTCTCGAAGAGATGTCTTTCCCTGAACCTGTAATTGGTTATGCAATCGAACCTAAAAAACAGGCCGATGTGGATAAACTGGGTGTAGCAATCTCAAAACTTGTTGAGGAAGATCCTACTCTTGTTGTTGAGACGAATCACGAAACCGGGCAGACCGTACTTAAGGGTATGGGTGAACTTCACCTTGAAATTATCATCGACCGATTGAAACGTGAATTCAAGGTTGAAATCAACCAGGGTGCTCCTCAGGTTGCTTATAAAGAAGCTTTGACCTCTAGTACAGAACACAAGGAAGTTTACAAAAAGCAGACCGGTGGTAGAGGAAAGTTTGCGGATATCGTGTTTGAAGTTGGTCCTGCTGATGATGAGAAGAAAGAAGGTTTACAATTTGTTAATGAAATTGTAGGTGGAGCTATTCCTAGAGAATTTATTCCATCTGTAGAGAAAGGATTTAAAGAGGCAATGAAAAATGGAATCCTTGCCGGTTACCCAATTGACTCTTTAAAAGTTAGATTATATCACGGTTCTTTCCACGATGTGGATTCAGATGCCTTATCCTTTGAGGTTGCAGCAAAGCTCGGATTTAAAGCAGCAGCTAAAAATTGCGGACCGAGATTGATGGAACCGATTATGGCTGTTGAGGTGGTAACACCAGATGAATTTACTGGAGCAGTAACTGGTGACCTTAACAAGAGAAGAGGTATCATGAAAGGAATGGACTCAAAAGGAGGTGCACAGATTATAAAAGGAGATGTGCCTTTGAGTGAATTGTTTGGCTATGTAACGGATTTAAGAACGCTTACTTCAGGTAGAGCATCAGCATCGCTTACATTTTCACATTATGATTTCGTACCTCAAAATATTGCAGAAGAAGTAATTGCATCCGAAAAAGGAGCTCTCGCTTAAATTTATAAACATGAATCAGAAAATCAGAATTAAGCTCAAATCTTACGATCACAATTTGGTCGATAAATCTTCGGAGAAGATTGTTAGAGCGGTAAAGTCTACCGGTGCCGTAGTTAGTGGGCCGATTCCTTTACCAACCGTAAAGGAAATCTTTACTGTTTTGAGATCGCCTCATGTAAACAAGGAGTCAAGAGAGCAATTTCAGCTTTGCACTTATAAAAGACTTGTTGATATTTATTCAACCAGCACAAAAACTGTGGATGCACTAATGAAACTGGAGCTTCCTAGTGGCGTTGAGGTTGAAATAAAAGTATAAATTTATTGCATTTTCAAAAAGGAGAGGTCGGTTGTGTATCGGTCTCTCTTTTTTTTATGATGCCTTTTGAAATATTATTAAAAACGCTAACTTTGCAGTCCTTTTTGCGAAAAAGCCAGTGGGCTAGTTAAAAGATTAAAGATAATGTCAGGAATAATTGGGAAAAAAATAGGGATGACAAGCATGTTCGAAGACGGTAAAAACGTTGCTTGTACGATAATTGAGGCCGGTCCTTGTGTGGTCACTCAGGTGCGAACTAAAGAGAAGGATGGATACGAAGCCATTCAACTTGCTTTTGGTGAGCGCAAAGAAAAAAATACGCCCAATGCACTTCTTGGACATTTCAAAAAAGCCAAGACGACTCCAAAAAGTAAACTCGCAGAATTTTTACCTGAAAACGAATGGAAATTGGGTGACGAGGTGACACCGGATAAAGTTTTTGAAGAAGGTGAATTTGTTGATGTAGTAGGTATATCCAAGGGAAAAGGATTTCAGGGCGTCGTAAAGAGACATGGATTTGGTGGTGTCGGTCAGTCTACCCATGGTCAACATAACAGATTGCGAGCACCGGGTTCTATCGGTGGAGCATCTTATCCGGCTAGAGTATTTAAAGGTCTTAGAATGGCTGGTCGAATGGGAAATGACAGAACCAAAATTCAAAACTTAAGAGTATTAAAAATAATGCCCGAGAAAAATTTGATGGTCATAAGTGGATCGATTCCGGGAGCAAATAATTCATTCGTAATTATTGAGAAATAAGATGAAATTACCAATCTACAATATCGAAGGTAAAGAAACAGGTAAACAAGCGGAACTGGCAAAGGATGTATTTCAGATTGAGCCAAATGAGCATGTCGTATATCTCGCTGTTAAAAATTACCTGAATAACCAAAGACAGGGGACGGCCAAGTCAAAAGAAAGAGCCGAAATAACCGGATCAACTCGAAAACTAAAACGTCAAAAAGGTACCGGAACGGCTCGTCAAGGTAGCATCAAATCACCCATTATAAAAGGTGGGGGAACTGTATTTGGTCCAAGGCCACGTAATTATGGATTTAAGCTTAATAAAAAGGAAAGAATATTAGCGAGAAAGTCTGTATTGAGTCAAAAGGCGAAAGATAAAGGCATTACAATACTCGAAGATTTTACACTTAAACAACCAAAAACAAAGGATTTTATCAATATCCTTAACAATCTTGGTAAATCAGATTCTAAATCTCTGATTATTACTGAAAAGAGTGATTCAAATCTTTACAAATCATCAAGAAATATTCCTAATACCAATGTTATCTCTGCATCCGAGGTAACAACATATACATTGATGAATTGTAAATCTTTAATTTTTACCGAGTCTGGTCTGAAGGCAATAGCTGAAAATATTAATTAAGATGAGCGTATTAAAGAAACCGATAGTAACCGAAAAAATGACCGATCTAAACGAGAAAGATAAATACGCTTTCGTTGTTGATAAAAAGGCAAATAAGGTTGAGATCAAAAAAGCAGTGGAGCAAATGTATGGTGTTAATGTAATTAAGGTTAATACTATTCTGGCTTCAAGCAAACCTAAAACAAGATATACTAAATCGCAGATTATATCGGGAAGGACTCCCACTTATAAAAAAGCGATTGTCACTGTCGCAGAAGGTGAGATAATTGATTTTTATAGCGAAATCTGATAAGAAATGGCAGTTAAGAAATTAAGACCAAATACACCGGGACAAAGACATAGGTTAGCGCCTTCTTTTGATGAGCTAACAGATAACAGAAATACGCCTGTAAAATCTTTAACCAATGGAAAATTTTCCAGGGGTGGAAGGAATAACCAGGGGAAAATGACTGTTAGAAATGTTGGTGGAGGTCATAAAAGAAAATACAGAGAGATTGATTTTAAAAGGGATAAATTTGATATTCCCGCAACTGTAAAATCAATTGAGTACGATCCAAATAGAACAGCTAGAATCGCTTTGTTGCACTATAAGGATGGTGAAAAAAGATATATAATAGCTCCAAACGGATTGAAGGTTGGAGCAGTCATTCTTTCCGGAGAGCAATGCCCTCCTGAATTGGGAAATTCACTCCCATTATCAAGAATACCAGTCGGTACAATAATTCACAATGTCGAATTAAAACCCGGTAAAGGTGCAAGTATGGCAAGAAGTGCCGGTTCGTATGCACAATTGGTGGCCAGGGAAGGAAAATATGCAACCATTAAATTGCCTTCCGGGGAAATGAGGATGGTATTGGTTAATTGTTATGCAACCGTTGGTGTGGTTTCCAATGGCGAGCATATGAATGCAACTGCAGGAAAAGCAGGTCGCAACAGATGGTTAGGTAAAAGACCTCGGACAAGAGGTGTTGCCATGAACCCGGTTGATCACCCAATGGGAGGTGGTGAAGGTAAAGCTTCCGGAGGACATCCTAGATCGAGAAATGGTTTGTATGCGAAAGGTTTAAAAACAAGAAAACCTTCAAAGTACTCTGATAGATTAATAGTTTCTAAAAGAAAATAATTAATGGCAAGATCATTAAAAAAAGGACCCTATATAGATTTCAGGGTAGAGAAGAAAGTTGAAGCAATGAATGAGTCTGGTAAAAAGTCTGTAATAAAGACTTGGTCAAGACGCTCTATGATTTCTCCTGATTTCGTAGGACATACATTTGCGGTTCACAATGGAAATAAGTTTATACCTGTGTATGTAACTGAAAATATGGTAGGACATAAAATGGGTGAATTTGCCCCTACCAGAAATTTCAGAGGTCATGCAGGTAAAAAAGATAAAGCAAGTAGATAAATGGAAGCAGTAGCGAAATTACGAAACTTCCCTATCGCACCTCGTAAAATGAGGATGATAGCAGACCTAATCAGAGGTCAGAAGGTGAATTATGCTCTAGGCGTTCTTCAGTTTGACTCAAAAGCAGGATCTCCATATATGGAAAAGTTATTGCTTTCTGCAATTTCAAACTGGTCCAACAAATACGAGGACATGGATGTAGAAGAAGCTGATTTGTATATAAAGGAAATCTTTGTTGACGGTGCTCGAATGCTAAAAAGAATTCAGCCGGCTCCTCAGGGAAGAGCTCATAGAATTAGAAAAAGATCCAGTCATATCACCATTAAATTGGAGCCTAGTGTAGCTGTTGCGGAAGAGCTTGAGAAAGAAGAAGCCGATCAAAAAGAAAAAAAAGAAACTAAGAAATAATGGGACAGAAAGTTAATCCGGTAGCATTTCGATTAGGGCTTGTAAGAGGATGGGAATCCAACTGGTACGGAGGTAAAAGCTTCGCCAACAAATTGGTAGAAGATGAGAAAATCCGCGAGTATATTTTAGCCAGAATTCCTAAAGGTGGTATTTCAAAAATAATAATTGAAAGAACCATTAAAAGAATCACAATTACCGTCCATACGGCAAGACCCGGTGTCGTGATTGGTAAAGGTGGAGCAGAAGTCGACAGGCTTAAAGAAGAATTGAAAAAAATCTCAGGAAAAGATGTTCAGATAAACATATTTGAGATTAAAAGACCGGAACTTGATGCCAAGTTAGTTGGAGACGGAATTGCACAACAGCTAAAAGGAAGAATTTCACATAGAAGAGCTATGAAACAGGCAATTGCATCTGCAATGCGTGTTGGAGCTGAAGGAATTAAAATTAAGGTTGCCGGACGATTAGGTGGTGCTGAAATGGCAAGAACTGAAATGTATAAAGAAGGTAGAACTCCTTTGCATACATTGAGAGCAGATATCGATTATGCAGTTTCTGAAGCAGAGACCGTATATGGAAAAATCGGGATCAAAGTGTGGATTTTCAAAGGTGAGATCTACGGCAAACGCGATCTTTCTCCAAATGTCGGAATGGGTAGTACCCAGAGCGGCGGTGGTGGCGGAAGACCAGGAAAAAGAGAATCTAAAAGAAGAAAAAAATAAAATCGGTAAAAGATGTTACAACCGAAACGAACCAAGTTTAGAAAAAAACAGAAAGGCAGAGTAAAAGGTATTGCCGGAAGAGGATTTACATTGGCATTTGGTGCTTTTGGTCTTAAATCACTTGAGCCGGGCTTTATCACCAGTCGCCAGATAGAAGCAGCCAGGATATCCATAACAAGATATCTTAAAAGAGAAGGTCAGGTTTGGATTAGAATTTTTCCGGATAAGCCGATTACAAAAAAGCCTGCTGAAGTTCGAATGGGAAAAGGTAAAGGTGCTCCGGAATACTGGGTTGCCGTAGTGAAACCTGGAACTATCATGTTTGAAATTGGTGGAGTTGGTCAGGAATTGGCTCAGGAAGCAATGCGTCTTGGCGCTCAAAAGCTCCCGGTTAAAACAAAATTTGTCGTACGAAGAGATCACATAGCTCAATAAAATGGACGCAAAAGATATAAAAGGAATGACAGTTGAGGAGATTAATGAGATGATCACTGGAGAAGAAGGAATGCTTCAAAAGTTAAAATTTTCTCATGCGATTTCCCCTATTGAGAATCCAATGAAAATTCGTCAAACCAGAAGGATTTTGGCCAGACTGAAAACTGAATTACACGCAAGAGAACTTGCTGAAAAAAATGGCAATGGAAAGAAATCTTAGAAAAGAAAGAATAGGTAAAGTAGTAAGCGACAAAATGGAAAAATCTATTGTCGTTGAAGTAGAAAGAAAAATTAAGCACCCTATCTACGGTAAGTTTGTCAAGAAGAGTAAAAAATTTACTGCTCATGATGAAAAAAATGACTGTAAACCAGGGGATACGGTGCGAATTGCTGAGACTCGACCTTTAAGTAAAACCAAAAGGTGGAGAATGGTTGAAATTATAGAAAGAGCAAAATAATGGTACAACAAGAAAGTAGATTAGCGGTTGCTGATAATAGCGGAGCAAAGGAAGTGCTCTGCATTCGTGTTTTAGGTGGTACTAAAAAAAGATATGCTTCTGTTGGCGATCAAATTGTTGTTACCGTCAAAAATGCACTTTCCTCAAGTTCAATGAAAAAAGGAACTGTTTCTCGTGCCGTTGTAGTGAGAACAAAAAAGGAAGTAAGAAGATCTGATGGTTCTTATATCAGATTTGAGGAAAATGCGGCGGTATTAATTACAAACTTGAATGAGCCAAGAGGTACCAGGATTTTTGGTCCTGTGGCAAGAGAGTTGAGGGAAAAACAGTTTATGAAAATAGTTTCGTTGGCTCCTGAGGTCGTATAAAGATATTGTTATGACAAAGATTAAGTTAAGAAAAGGAGATAATGTTAAGGTGATTGCCGGGAACGATAAAGGCAAAACCGGGAGAGTTCTTCTTGTTGAAAGAAATAAAAACAGGGTTATTATCGAAGGGGTTAGAATGGTATCAAAACATACCAAGCCTTCTGCTGAAAACCCTAATGGTGGAATAATTGAAAAAGAAGCACCGATTAATATAAGCAATGTTATGTTGCTTGATGATGCCGGAAATCCTAGCAGAGTGGGAAGAAAGCTCAACGACAAAGGTAAATTGCAGAGATACGCTAAAACAACTGGTGAATTTATAAAAGATGAATAGTCCGAGGTTATTTAATAAGTATAAAGAGGAGATTGTACCTGTATTGAAAGATAAGTTTAAATACACATCTGCAATGCAAGTACCTAAACTCAAAAAAATTGCGATCAATAAAGGTATCGGTGAAGGAGTATCTGATAAGAAAGCCCTAGAAGCCGGTGTTGAAGAGCTTACCATGATTACCGGTCAGAAAGCGGTAATGACTATATCTAAAAAGTCTGTCTCTAACTTTAAGTTAAGAGAAGGAATGCCAATTGGAGCAAAAGTTACTTTGAGAGGAGCGAAAATGTATGAATTCCTTGACAGGCTGATGTCAGTTTCACTTCCAAGGGTAAGAGACTTCAGAGGAGTGAATGACAAAGGATTTGACGGAAGAGGAAATTATACACTGGGAATAAAAGAGCAAATCATTTTTCCTGAGATAAGTATTGATAAGGTGAATAAAATCAGTGGGATGAATATCACTTTTGTGACATCTGCAGATACTGATGAAGAAAGTTATGAATTATTAAAGGCGTTTGGAATGCCTTTTCAAAATAAAAACTAATTATGGCTAGAAAAGCAGTAATTGCCAGAGAGCGAAAAAGACAAAAACTTGTTGAGCGTTATGCCGAAAAGAGAAAGGCTTTAAAAGAAGCCGGAGATTGGCAAGGCCTCGATAAGTTGCCTAAAAACTCTAGTCCTGTAAGGTTGCACAACAGGTGTTTAATTACCGGTAGACCTAAGGGATATATGAGAAAATTTGGCATTAACAGGGTGACATTTAGAGAGATGGCTTCTGATGGAAAAATCCCCGGTGTAACAAAAGCCAGCTGGTAATATTTTTAAAATATAATTTTTTATCTTTGCAGCCCGAATTTTTTTGGGGCTGTTAATTTTTTGTTAAAATGGATTCAATTGCAGATTTTTTAACGAGAGTACGAAACGCCATTGGTGCGAATCATAGGATTCTTGAAGTTCCTTCTTCTAAGATGAAGGTGGAAATAGCAAAAGTACTTTTGGAAAATGGTTATATACAGAATTTCAAGGAAGAAGGAGAAGGGTATAAAAAAGTGCTTAAAATGGCTTTAAAATACAATCCTGTTACGAAAAGGTCTGCTATAACAAAAATTGAAAGGGTAAGTACACCTGGTCTGAGACAATATACAAGTGTAGATAAAATGCCAAGAGTTTTAAATGGCCTTGGAATTGCAATTTTATCAACATCCAAGGGAATTATGACAGACAAGCATGCAGTGCGGGAGAATTTGGGTGGTGAGATTTTATGTCGCGTTTATTAATTAAAGAAGATGTCAAGAATAGGAAATCAACCAATCGTCGTTCCGGAATCAGTACAGGTAAGTAATACCAATGGACTGGTTGTCGTAAAAGGTCCTAAAGGTGAACTTAAACAACAAGTTGATCCGGGAATTACTGTAAAGCAGGAAGGAAACGAACTTCTTGTCAGCAGGGCTACGGAACAGAAACGTCATAAAGCCATGCACGGTCTTTACCGTTCATTGATAAACAATATGGTCGAGGGCGTTGAAAAAGGTTTTAGCACTGAATTAGAATTAGTAGGTGTTGGTTTCAGGGCTACAGTATCCGGAAGTAAAATTGATTTTAGTCTAGGATACAGTCACAATATATTGTTTGTGCTTCCTCCTGAAGTTAAGGCAGAAGTGACAGCCGAAAAAGGTAAGAATCCTATTTTAAAATTGGAATCATTTGACAAACAACTCTTAGGTCAAATTGTGGCCAAAGTAAGAGAGTTGAGAAAAGTTGAGCCATACAAAGGCAAAGGAATAAGATTTAAAGGAGAACAAATTAGAAGAAAAGCTGGTAAAGCAGCTGCTAAATAATTCGTAAGATGAGCGAGATAAATAAATTAAATCGAAGAAGAAGACTCAGAAAGAGTATTCGTTCGAAGATCAGTGGAACTGCTGAGAGACCGAGATTGAGTGTCTACAGAAGTAATAAGCAGATTTACGCTCAAATTATTAACGATAATGAAGGTAAGACCTTGGCGTCTTTCACTTCAAGAAGTCTTGACGATAAAGGAAATAAAACAGAGATAGCCAAGAAAGTTGGTCTTGAATTGGCAAAAGTTGCAAAAGATGCGGGTATTGAATCTGTGGTCTTTGACAGAGGTGGATATTTGTTCCACGGAAGAGTAGCAGCTTTAGCAGCTGGAGCAAGAGAAGGTGGCTTAAAATTCTAAAAAGAATGATACAAGGAAACGTAAAAGCTGTTAAGGCAAGCGAAATTGAATTAACCGAAAGAGTTGTAGCTATTAAAAGGGTTGCAAAGGTTGTAAAAGGTGGACGTCGATTCAGTTTTGCTGCTATCGTTGTAGTTGGTGATGGAAATGGTGTTGTAGGATACGGTTTGGGAAAAGCCAATGAAGTAACTGATGCTATCAGCAAAGGCATTGATGATGCTAAGAAAAGCCTTATAAGAGTTCCTGTTGTAAAAGGAACCATTCCGCATGATGTGGAAGCGACCTATTCAGGTGGGCACGTATTTATGAAGCCTGCGGCTGAAGGTACTGGTGTAATAGCCGGTGGAGCTATGCGTGCAGTTTTAGAAAGTGCCGGAGTTAAGGATGTTTTGGCAAAATCCAAAGGTTCATCTAATCCTCATAATGTGGTAAAAGCTACGATCAAGGCGCTTGAAAATATGAGGGACCCTTATACAATTGCACAGGACAGAGGAATTTCACTTGAAAAAGTATTCAACGGATAATAAAATGGCTAAAGTTAAAATACAACAGGTAAGAAGTACCATCAATAGGCCTAGTTCACAGAAGAAAACAATCCAGGCATTGGGTCTTGGTAAAATAAATCGTCAGGTTGAAGTGGAGTTGACTCCTCAGATTCAAGGTATGATTAGTAAAGTTCACCACTTAGTAAAAGTTGTAGAATAATGGAATTACACTCTCTAAAACCTGCAAAAGGTTCGATAAAAAATTCAAAACGCGTTGGTCGTGGTCAGGGATCCGGCAAAGGCGGTACAGCTACGCGTGGTCATAAAGGTGCTCAATCAAGATCCGGTTATTCAAGGAAAATTGGATTTGAAGGCGGTCAGCAACCCTTACAAAGAAGGGTTCCGAAATTTGGCTTTAGAAATCCAAACAGAGTTGAATACCGCGTGATCAACTTAGACACCTTGACTGAATTCGCTGAAAAAAATAAATGGAAAGAGGTTACAATTGAAAATTTAATTTCTTCCGGATTAGCAAGTAAAAAAGACAGAGTTAAAATTCTTGGGAATGGAGAATTAGGCAAAGCTCTAAATATTAGCGCTCACAAATTTTCTCAAAAAGCTCAGGAACTAATTGAAAAAGCGGGAGGCAAAGCGACAGTCATCTCATGAAGAAATTCATAACTACCATAAGGAATATTTTCTCTATTGAGGAGCTTAGAAATAGGATAATAACAACTCTGGGTCTGTTGCTTATTTTCAGACTTGGTTCATTTGTTGTTCTTCCGGGAGTAAATCCAGATAAACTATCAGGAGAAGCAACCGGAATCTTTGGCTTACTCGATACTTTTCTAGGTGGAGCATTTAGCAATGCCTCCATTTTTGGATTGGGTATTATGCCCTATATCTCAGCTTCGATTGTTTTGCAGCTGTTGACTGTGGCGGTTCCCTATTTTCAAAAATTACAAAAAGAAGGAGAATCCGGACGTAGAAAAATCAACCAAATTACACGATTGCTTACAATAGCCATAACCATGTTTCAATCGATTGGCTATGTAACTGCAACAATACCGGCTGAGGCCATTATGGTAGACCAGACCTTCTTTACAATATCTTCCATGATTATTTTAACTGCCGGTACGATTTTCACAATGTGGATCGGTGAAAGAATAACAGAAAAAGGTATTGGTAATGGTATCTCAATGCTTATAATGGTTGGTATTATATCTCGATTTCCGGGGGCCATATTAGCTGAAGCGACTACAAAAGGGATGAGTGGTGCACTCTTATTCATTCTTGAAATTTTAGCCTTGTTTTTCGTGGTAATGGGTACTGTAATGTTGACACAAGCTGTACGAAGAGTTCCCGTACAATATGCAAAACAGGTTTTGGGTTCAAAGGTCTATGGTGGACAGCGACAGTTTATTCCGCTAAAGGTTAATTCCAGTGGTGTTATGCCAATTATTTTTGCACAATCATTGATGTTTTTACCTGCAATGATTGCTCAGTTTTGGGCTGAAAGCAATGAAAGTGATATAGCCGTTTACATTGGTACAACATTTTCAGATTTCACTTCATGGCAGTACAATTTGCTATTTGCATTTCTTATTATAGCATTTACCTTCTTTTATACGGCAATTACGGTTAATCCAAATCAGATAGCAGATGACATGAAAAGGAATGGTGGTTTTATTCCCGGTATTAAACCAGGTCGTGACACCAGCAATTTCCTAGATACAATATTAACCAGAGTAACATTTCCGGGATCTGTATTCCTGGCAATTGTAGCAATACTTCCAGCTTTTGCAAGCATTGCAGGAGTTGGTAGAGAGTTTAGCCAGTTTTATGGTGGAACTTCTTTATTAATTATGGTTGGTGTGATTTTAGATACCCTTCAGCAAATTGAAAGTTATCTCCTTATGAGACATTATGAGGGAATGATGAAATCAGGAAAAATGAAAGGTAGAACACAAAACATGGCAGTAGCATAATGGCAAAACAAGCGTCCATAGAACAAGACGGTACAATTGTAGAAGCATTGTCAAATGCGATGTTCAGAGTTGAACTCGAAAATGGTCATCAGGTAATTGCGCATATATCAGGTAAAATGAGAATGCACTATATAAAAATATTGCCGGGTGATAAAGTAAAATTGGAGATGTCTCCATATGATTTATCAAAAGGAAGAATAGTTTATCGCTATAAATAAAATATTATGAAAGTAAAAGCCTCCGTAAAAAAAAGAAGCGCGGATTGCAAAATTGTAAGAAGAAAAGGGCGCTTATACGTCATAAATAAAAAGAATCCAAAGTTTAAACAAAGACAAGGTTAATTATGGCCAGAATTCAAGGAGTCGATATTCCGGATAATAAAAGAGGAGTCATTAGTTTGACTTACATCTTTGGTATAGGAAACAGCCGAGCAGCATTGGTGCTTGACAAAGCCGGTGTGGATAAGGATAAAAAAGTAGTTGATTGGACGGATGATGAAGCTAAAAAAATACGTGATATCATCACCAATGAATTTAAAACCGAAGGTGAATTAAAATCTGAAGTTCAGCTTAATATCAAAAGACTGCTTGATATTGGTTGCTACAGAGGTTTAAGACATAGAAGAGGACTTCCTGTTCGCGGTCAAAGAACTAAAAATAACTGTCGAACGAGAAAAGGTAAAAGAAAGACTGTTGCTAATAAGAAAAAAGCAACTAAATAATTTTTAAAATGGCTGAAAAGAGAAAAGATAAAGCTAAAAAGCGTGTTGTTGTTGTAGAGCCGGTCGGCCAGGTGCACATAAAAGCATCATTTAACAACATCATCATTTCGATAACCAATACTGCTGGTCAGGTGATCTCCTGGGCTAGTGCAGGTAAAATGGGATTTAAAGGGTCGAAAAAGAATACGCCATATGCAGCCCAGGTTGCTGCTTCAGAATGTGCCAAAACGGCCTATGAATTAGGATTAAGAAAAGCCGAGGTTTTTGTAAAAGGACCCGGTGCAGGAAGAGAATCTGCGATAAGAACAGTTCAGAACACAGGAATCGAGATTACTGCAATTAAAGATGTGACTCCATTGCCACACAATGGTTGCAGGCCTCCAAAAAGAAGAAGAGTCTAAAAGATATTTAAATGGCAAGATACACAGGACCAAAAGCAAAAATTGCAAGAAGATACGGAGAACCGATTGAGGGTAATACAAAGGCTCTTTCAAAAAAGAACTACCCTCCGGGAATGCATGGCAAAGGAAGAAGACGTAAGCAATCGGAATATGCGATTCAGCTTATGGCAAAACAAAAGGCCAAATACATCTATGGTGTATTGGAAAAGCAATTTGCTAACGCCTTCCACAAAGCAGCTAGAAAGGACGGAATTACCGGTGAAAACCTTTTGCAATTGTTGGAATCGAGATTGGATAATGTTGTTTATAGGTTGGGGATTGCGCCTACGCGAAGAGGTGGAAGACAACTTGTATCGCATAAACACATTTTAGTAAATAACGAGATTGTCAATATTCCTTCTTATTCGGTAAAACCTGGTGATATTATCTCTGTAAGAGAGAAGTCTAAATCACTGGAAGCGGTTACTGAATCTTTAGGAAGACCTCAAAAAAATTATTCCTGGTTAGAATGGGATTCTGTAAATCACTCTGGAAAGTTTGTAAACTATCCACAGCGTGATGAGATTCCCGAAAATATCGAGGAACAACTAATCGTTGAATTGTACTCTAAATAATTAAACACAGAGCATCATTATGGCTTTAATATCATTTCAAATGCCCGAAAAAGTGGTAATGGAAAAAAATACAGATTTCCATGGACTTTTTGAATTCCGACCACTTGAAAAGGGTTATGGTGTAACAATAGGAAACGCATTAAGAAGAATTCTTCTTTCATCTTTAGAAGGATATGCAATTACCGGAATTAAGATTCCAGGTGTATTGCATGAATTTTCAACGGTGGAAGGCGTTGTGGAAGACGTAAACGAAATAATTCTTAACCTTAAAATGGTTAGGTTTAAAAAAGTAGTTGACGAGCCAGAATCTAAAATCAAATTGATGGTTTCAGGTAAAACTGAATTAAAAGCAGGTGATTTAAGCGGTGCAACATCATCATTTGAAATTTTAAATCCCGAGCAAGTCATTTGCCATATGGAAAGCAAAGTAAGTTTAGAATTAGAACTTACGATTGAGAAAGGAAGAGGTTATGTGGCTGCAGATGATAACAAACCGGTTGAACAAGTAGCTGGATATATCACTACTGATGCTATTTTTACGCCAATTAAAAATGTAAAATACAAAGTAGAAAATACAAGGGTTGAGCAGAAAACGGATTATGAAAAATTAATCCTGGATATAGAAACAGATGGTTCGATAAATCCTGAAGATGCTTTACAGGAGGCTGCCAAAATTTTGATTTATCATTTTCAGCTTTTCTCTAAGGAAACAATTGCTCTTGATACTGCAAAACCTGAAGAAGAAGAGACCGTTGATGAGGAAATCCTCAAAATGAGAAAGTTATTAAAAACATCTCTAGCGGATCTTGATCTTTCTGTAAGAGCTTATAACTGTCTGAAAGCGGCAAATGTTAAATCATTAGGAGATTTAGCTTCACTGGAAGTTTCTGATATGATGAAATTTAGAAATTTCGGTAAAAAATCATTGGCTGAACTTGAACAGTTAATTGCTGACAAAGGTCTTACATTTGGTATGGACCTATCTAAATACAATTTGGACGACGAATAACAATGAGACACGGCAAAAAATTTAATCATTTAAGTAGAACTACTGCACATAGAAAAGCTATGTTGGCAAATATGGCTTCCTCTTTGATTAAGCATAAAAGAGTATCTACAACTGTTGCTAAGGCAAAGGCCTTGAGAAGCTATGTCGAGCCTATTATCAACAAATCCAAAGACGATACAACTCATTCTAGACGAGTCGTATTCTCTCACTTACAGGATAAGGATACGGTTAAGGAATTATTTGCCGTTGTAGCCGGTAAAGTAGCAGAACGTCCAGGAGGCTATACCAGAATTATCAAAGTTGGTAACAGAGCTGGCGATAATGCTGATATGTGCATCATTGAATTAGTAGACTTTAACGAAAACTTGTTAAAAGATAGCTCAAAATCAGCTGGAAAATCAAGAAGAAGTAGAAGAGGAGGCAAAAAGAAATCTGATGCTGGACAAGTGGCACAGACGGATAAAGTAGAAGCAAAAGCAGAAAAAGTTGAAGCAAAAAGTGAAACTTCCGATCAAAAGGAGGTTAAAACTGATGCTGATGATTCTGAGAAAGCTTCAACTAAGGCTGAAGTAAAAGATGATTCTGCTTCCAAAGCAAAGGCTGATTCCAAGGAAGAAACCAAAGCATCGACTGAGACTAAAACTGAAACTGAGGCTGAGGAAAAAAAACCAGAGGCGCCCAAGGCAGTTGAAGCCAAAGAGGAGAAAAAAGTAGAATCGAAGGAAGAATCAAAAAAAGAAGATGAATCTTCAAATGATTCTAAAGATGAAAATGATAAAAAATAATATATCATAAATCACAAAAACTATAAGGGATATTCAATGAATATCCCTTTTTTTGTGTCAAAAATATTATGACCGGAAAGGATAATCAGAAAGCATTACTAATTCTTCAGGACGGTACCGTAATGGAAGGAATTGGTATTGGAAAAAAAGGTACTACGGCCGGAGAGATTTGTTTTAATACCGGTATGACAGGATACCAGGAAATTTATACTGACCCATCTTATTTTGGACAAATAATTATTAATACCACCGCCCATATTGGGAATTATGGTGCGCATAAAGATGAAGTCGAATCCGATTCAATAAAATTTGCCGGGTTAATATGCAATGAATATTCAGAAATAAAATCAAGAAAAAGTACGGATATAGATCTTGATGGATATTTAAGTGAATCAGGTATTGTTGGCATAGCAAATGTTGATACAAGAGGTCTTGTGCGACATATACGCTCAAAAGGAGCAATGAATTGTATCATTTCTTCCGAGGACCTAAAAGTTGAAAATTTAAAAAAACAACTCAAAGAAGTACCTTCAATGGAAGGCCTGGAATTGTCCTCTAAAGTTTCCACCGGAAGTATTTATGAATTGGGAAACGAAAAGGCTAAATACCGGGTGGCTGTTTTAGATCTGGGAATTAAAACAAATATTCTTAGGCAATTGGCCGAAAGAGATTGCTATTTAAAAGTATTTCCATTCAATACCTCATTTGAGGAAATGCAAAGTTTCAATCCTCATGGTTTTTTTATTTCAAATGGACCCGGTGATCCTGCCAGTACAAAATACGCTGTCGAAATAGTCAAATTGATTTTGGCTAATGAGCAACCGATATTTGGAATTTGTCTGGGACATCAAATCCTGGCATTGGCAAATGGTTTGGAAACATTTAAAATGCACCATGGTCATAGGGGCTTAAACCATCCTGTAAAAAATTTAAATACAGGTAAATCTGAAATTACAAGTCAAAATCATGGATTTAATGTTGCTCCATTTGATGAAAGTAAATTTCCAAACGTTGAAGTCACTCATATCAATTTAAACGACCAAACGATAGAAGGAATCAAAATTAAAAATAAACCTGCTTTTTCGGTTCAATACCACCCAGAATCATCTCCTGGCCCCCATGATTCCAGATATTTATTTGATGATTTTATTCAATTAATGAAAAATTAAAATAATGAGCATAATAGAAAGTGTTTTTGCAAGACAAATTTTTGATTCACGCGGTAACCCTACAGTTGAAGTAGATGTGATGACATCAAGCGGTTACATGGGTAGGGCTGCGGTGCCTTCAGGGGCTTCTACCGGCATTCATGAAGCCGTTGAACTCAGAGACGGGGGTAAAGATTATATGGGGAAAGGAGTTCTTAAGGCTGTGGACAATGTCAATAATGAAATTGCTCAGGAATTGGTTGGACAATACATATTTGATCAAACTTTAATAGATCAAATAATGATAAGTCTCGATGGTTCTGAAAATAAAAGTAAACTCGGTGCGAATGCGATACTAGGAGTCTCTTTGGCTTCTGCAAAAGCAGCCGCACTTGAAGCCGGTTTGCCATTGTTTCGATATATAGGAGGAGTAAACGGCAATATATTGCCTGTACCTATGATGAACATTCTCAATGGTGGAAGTCATGCTGATAACTCTATCGATTTTCAGGAATTTATGATTATGCCGGTTGGTGCTGAATCATTTACCCTTGCCATGAGAATGGGTTCTGAAATATTTCATAATTTAAAAAGTGTCCTTAAAGCAGAAGGTTTATCAACCAATGTGGGTGATGAAGGTGGATTTGCACCAAATATTAAGAGCAATGAAGAGGCTATTGAAGTTGTATTAAAGGCAATTGAAAAAGCAGGATTTAAGCCGGGAGATGATGTAATGATCGCGATGGATGCCGCCAGTTCAGAATTTTATGATGAAAAAAGTAAGCTTTATCACTTTCAAAAGTCTGATGGGAGAAAATTGAGCTCAGATGAAATGGCAGAATACTGGGACTCTTGGATAAATAAATATCCTATTGCATCAATTGAAGACGGAATGGCTGAAGACGATTGGGATGGATGGAAAAAGCATACTGCTTTATCAGGTAATAAAATTCAACTCGTAGGCGATGATCTTTTTGTAACCAACGTAAAACGTTTACAAAAGGGTATTGATTCCAATATTGGTAACTCAATTTTAATTAAGGTAAATCAGATTGGAACCCTTACAGAGACAATTAATGCCATTAATCTTGCTCATAAAAACAAATACAAATGTGTAATGTCGCACCGATCCGGAGAAACAGAAGACAACACGATTGCAGATTTGGCGGTGGCATTGAATACAGGACAAATTAAGACCGGCTCAGCATCAAGATCAGATAGAATGGCCAAATACAACCAGCTTTTACGGATAGAAGAAGACCTGGGAGATACGGCCATTTATCCCGGTAAAAACTATTGATTTCAAAAAACTCCTTCATTTTCGAAGGAGTTTTTTTTATTTTAGCTAAAACAAAGTCCAATGCTAGACAAAATTCCACCGATATTTAAGAATTTTTATTTTCTTGCAACCGCTTCCTTTTTGGTTTGGATGAGCTTTTTTGACTCCAATGATTTCTTTACCCTGTATGGATTGAATAAAAAAATCAGTGATCTGGAATCGGATAAGAAATACTACATCGAAAAAATTGATGAGGTAAAAAAAGATAGAGAAGAGCTTTTGAGTAATTCTGAACTTCTTGAAAGATTTGCTAGAGAGCGGTATCTTATGAAAAAAGAGTCTGAGGACCTTTATGTTATAATTCCAAAAAATTAATCGGGGAAAGCAACTTTACTTTTAGCGGAAAGTTCTTTTAAATCATCTACAACTTTATCTAATAAAGGAATTCCATTACGTTTTCTTTCTTTTTCCAAAGCATTTTCTGGTTCTCCGGGAATAATTACTTCCTGATTTTCATCAATGCGTGAAGAATTTTTGAAGGTTCTTATCCATTTATCCATATGGTTTTTAAATTCTTCCGGTGATCTAAAAGCATCAATTCGCATAGCTCCAAAAAAATGGCCAATTCCACGACCTACCGGATTATCCGGAACAGGAAGAAAGCTTACAAAAGGCGGTACCCAAGGTCCATAATTTGCTCCGGATAAAATAGCAGAAAAAATATCCACGATGGCTCCCAACGCATAGCCCTTATGACTGCCGTGAATTCTATCTCCTCCGAGTGGTAACATTGAGCCTCCTTTTTTCAATTCATTTGGATCAATCGAAGGGTTTCCGTCTTTATCCTGCATCCAACCTTGTGGGGCATTTATTTTTTTTCTTTGTAATATTTCAAGCTTTCCATTTGCTGCAGTCGTTGTAGCCATATCCGCTACAAAGGCATTCTCCTTATTAGCAGGAATTACAACACAAATGGGATTGGTTCCCAACAAGCGATCTTTTGAGAAAGTGGGTGAAACCAAAGCACTTGCATTTGTCATGGCAATTCCAATCATATCTTCTTTTAATGCCCGCATAGCATGATAAGCAGCAATGCCAAAATGATTTGAATTTTGTACAGAAACCCAACCTGTTCCAACCTCTTTTGCCTTTTTAATGGCAATATCCATGGCAAAAGGAGATGACACCAATCCTAATGCTCCATCTGCATCTACACTCGCAGTACTGGGTGTTTCCCAAATAGTTTTAATATCAGGTTTGGTATTTATTCTATTATTTTCCCAAAGTCGAAAATACCCGGAAAGCCTTGCAAGGCCGTGCGAATCAACACCGCGAAGATCAGCTGAAATCAACACATCAGAAGATAGTTCAGCATCATGTTCTGAACAACCCATAAATAAGAATACTTCTTTACAGAATTGCTTTAATACAGCCTCTTTAAATCGTTTTTCCATTTAATTTAATTCGTTGAATCTCTTCGTAAATCAATCCTTCTTTTAATGAATTTGAGGATACGTAAAATCCGTTGATTGGAAGCGTTTTTATAACAAATTCGACCAACAAACTTGCTGTTACGATCATTTCTGCCCTTTCGCGAATCAAGCCCTTCATTTTGAGTCTCTCATTTATATTTGAATTGATAAATGTGTTATTAATTTTTAAAAAATCTGAATTCCTAAGAAAATTTTCTTGTGATTTTTTGGATTCTTTGTTAATACTGAGAAGGGTATCAAATGTCCCCGAGCTTCCTATTAAATTTTGAACTTTAAATTTCTTTATGGCAGTTTTTAATGGATTGAGCACAGTTTCGAGATATTCAAAGAGCTCATGGATTTTTTTTGCATTTATAGGATCTTCGGTATGAAATTTATCTTTTAGTCTTTGTGCTCCAATTTCAAAACTCTGTGACCATTTTATATTACCCTGATCAGAAATGATAAATTCTACGCTGCCGCCGCCTATATCCATTATCAAGGAAATATTGGATTTCGGTATCCTTGGGTCAAGGAGAATCCCTTTAAAAATCAATTCAGCTTCTCTTTTTCCTTCTATTATTTTTAAATCCCAATTCCATTTTATAAGAAGATCTACTATCTCATTTTGATTTTTTGCGTTTCGCAATGCACTGGTGCCCACGGCCAGTACTTCTTCCACATCATAGAAATTAATTTTTTCCCTGAATTGTCTCAAAGCAATTTTTGCTCTTTGGATTGCTTCATTTGTTAAAATATTATTAGCGATACCTTCTCCGATTTTAACAAATATTTTATCGTAATATATTTCTTTAAAACCTTCACCATCAAATGAAATGATTTTACAGTGAAATGTATTTGTTCCAAGATCAATAAATGCCTTCAAATGTTAATTTTTAAAAAAATTAAATAAGGATTAATAATTGTTTATACTTTTCAAATTGCAATATTAGCATGCTATATTTGGCATCCCAAAACCATGAGGAATGACTAAGAAATTATCTGAAATACAAATAAAGAGATTTGAAAGATTAAAAGAGAAGAATGAAGAGGCTTTACTTGGAGGGGGAGAAAAAAGAATAGAATCTCAACATAAGAAAGGTAAATTAACTGCAAGAGAAAGAATTGAGCTTTTATTAGATAAAGGAAGTTTTCAGGAGATTGGCAAGTTTGTAACACATCGAAGCAAGGATTTTGGGCTTGACAAACAACATTTTCTGGGAGATGGGGTAATTACAGGATATGGTAACATCTCAGGTCGATTGGCCTATGTATTTGCACAGGATTTCACTGTATTTGGTGGATCACTATCAGAGGCACATGCTGAAAAAATCGTTAGGGTCATGGACCTTGCAATGAAAAATGGAGCACCTGTAATTGGTTTAAATGATTCAGGCGGTGCCCGAATTCAGGAAGGAGTAGTTTCACTAGGAGGATATGCAGATATTTTTTATAGAAATACTTTGGCTTCGGGAGTTGTTCCACAAATTTCTGCAGTGATGGGACCATGTGCAGGGGGGGCGGTATATTCTCCGGCAATAACGGATTTCATTTTAATGGTTGAAGAAACCTCATACATGTTCGTAACTGGTCCTCATGTTGTTAAAACAGTCACAGGGGAGAATGTGAGTTCTGAGGATCTGGGAGGAGCAAGCGCCCATTCTGTAAAAAGTGGTGTTACTCATGTATCATGTGAAAATGAAAAAGTGTGTATTGAAAATATTAAAACGCTTTTATCTTATATACCTCAAAATTGTGAGGAGGATGCCCCAATATACCCTTATGAGGATCAGGATGAGTCACGGCCCAATTTAGATTATATCATTCCCGAAAGTACATCTCAACCCTATGATATGAGAGATGTAATTAATGGAATTGTAGATACAGATTCGTTTTTTGAAATTCATAAGGATTACGCAGAAAACATGGTAGTTGGATTTGCCAGGCTCGGAGGGAGAAGCATCGGTGTAGTTGGAAACCAACCTGCTGTACTGGCAGGAGTTTTGGATATAAACTCAAGTAAAAAAGCAGCAAGATTTGTACGTTTTTGTGATTGTTTTAATGTACCGCTTTTGGTTATGGTCGATGTTCCGGGTTTTCTTCCTGGTACAGATCAGGAATGGAACGGTATAATTTCAAATGGAGCTAAACTTTTATATGCCTTTAGCGAAGCAACTGTTCCAAGAATTACGGTTATTACAAGAAAAGCTTATGGAGGAGCTTATGATGTAATGAATTCAAAACACATAGGAGCAGATATGAATTTTGCATGGCCAAGTGCTGAAATTGCTGTAATGGGAGCAAAGGGAGCTGCTGAAATTATTTTCAGAAAGGAAATTGCCGAGTCAGACGCTCCCGAAGAGAAACTTAAGGAAAAAGAAAAAGAATATACTGATAAATTTGCGCATCCTTATCGTGCGGCTGCCAGGGGATATATTGATGAGGTTATCCTTCCTCGAAATACTAGAATTAAACTTTTACAAGCCTTTAAAATGGCAGAAAACAAAGTGGATAAGATTCCAAAGAAGAAACATGGAAACCTTCCACTATAATTATCGATTACTAATTTAAACTAAAAGATTACTATGAAGGGAATGCGAAAGGAGAGCTTTGAATTTCTCAAAAACTATTTAAATAATGCTTCACCGACCGGTTTTGAATCATCAGGGCAACAGATTTGGCTCGACTACATCAAACCCTATGTCGATGAATATTTTTGCGATACATATGGTACTGCAGTTGCTATCATAAATCCCGGTCAAGACTATAAAGTTGTTATTGAGGCACATGCCGATGAAATTTCCTGGTTCGTAAGTCACATAACTAAGGAGGGTTATATTTATGTAAAGCGAAATGGCGGCTCAGATCACCAGATTGCACCTTCAATGCGTGTAAACATCCATACTAAAAAAGGACTAGTCAAAGGTGTGTTTGGCTGGCCTGCAATTCACGTTAGAAATAGGGAAAAAGAACAAGCGCCCACATTAAAAAATATAATTGTTGACATTGGAGCAGAATCAATAGAAGAAGTTGAAAAAATGGGAGTTCATGTGGGTTGTGTCATCACATTTCAGGATGAAATGACCATTCTCAACAATAAATTCATAGTAGGAAGAGCACTGGACAACAGAGCCGGTGGCTTTATGATTGCCGAGGTTGCAAGACATCTTAAGGAGAAAAACGTGAAATTGCCATTTTCACTTTATATAGTTAATTCAGTACAGGAAGAAATCGGGTTGCGAGGTGCCGAAATGATTGCGGCCAGAATTAAACCGAATCTTGCTTTTGTTACGGATGTTACGCATGATACGGACAGTCCTCTATATGATAAAATAGAGCAAGGCGATATTTCATGTGCCAAGGGACCGGTCGTTTCCTATGGCCCGGCTGTACACAATAATGTCCTCAATCAAATAATTGAAACAGCTGAAAAAAAGAAGATTCCTTTTCAGCGATTGGCAGCCTCTCGTTCAACCGGAACTGACACCGATGCGTTTGCCTATTCAAATGAAGGCGTGGCTTCAGCTTTGATTTCCTTGCCTTTAAAATACATGCACACGACGGTTGAAACTGTACATAAGGATGATATTGAAAATGTTATTCAATTAATTTTTGAATCATTAAAATCAGTTAAAAAAGGTCAGGATTTCAGCTATATCAAGTAAAATAATAGTAGATCAATTGGGTAGGGAGATTGAAATTTCCCTGCCCTTAGAACGTGTCATCTCACTGGTCCCAAGTCAGACCGAACTTCTTGTCGACCTCGGACTAGCTTCGAAAATTGTTGCTAAGACAAAATTCTGTATTCACCCAAAACAACTCCTGTCAAAAATTCCCAATATAGGAGGGACAAAAAATTTTGATTTGGATAAAATCAGAAATTTAAAACCCGATTTGATAATTGGTAATAAAGAAGAAAACTCAAAGGACCTGATCTATGAGCTTGAAAAAACCCATCCAATTTGGTTAAGTGATGTTATAACATTTGAAGATGCTTTGGCTATGATTAATTCCTTATCACATTTATTTGATAAGGGAAATAGAGGAAATGATATTGTTAATGAAATAATTTCTCAATTCAACACCTTACCTGATTTTAATGGACAAAGCGTTCTTTACCTTATATGGTCAAAACCTTACATGGGTGTTGGAAGCAATACTTTTATTGACTCAATTTTAAAAAAAATAGGATTAAAAAACGTGTTAGAGGGCATAGAACGCTATCCAAAACTCACTGATAAACAAATTGTTAGATTCAATCCTGATTATGTATTCTTGTCTTCCGAACCATTTCCTTTTAAGATTCGACACAAAGAAAAATTAAAAGAATTAATACCAAATTCGGGCATCAAATTCGTGAATGGCGAAATGTTTTCATGGTATGGAAGCAGATTGTTACAAGCTCCAGACTACTTCAAAATGTTGTTTGAGAGCTTATATGAATAGCTTTCTTAATTTTGATATACTAAAACTAAAAAATCAAGATTATGATTACTATTACAAAGCACATTGACAAATTCATTTACAGAATTAACAGCAATTTTTTAGCTCGCATCGTTTATCCCGCATTATTGTTTGGATTTCTTGTTTTCAGCATAGGGATAATGTCTCAATAGTTAGGTGTGAAACCAAGATATGTGAGTTGTTCCCAAAAACTGGGAAAAGACTTATTTACAACTTCCGGATTGTCAATCTCTAATTTTGTATGAATTGCCAATACTGAAAAAGCCATAGCAATTCTGTGGTCATTATGAGTATTTAAAAATACAGATTTGGGGATTTCTAATCCGGAGGATTGCAATTGCCAATAGTTGCCGGCCTTGTAAAAATCCACGTTGATTTTTTTTAATTCTTGCTTGAGCGATGCTATACGATCACTTTCTTTAAAAGTGAGGTTTTCAATTCCTTTTACGCTTATATCTATCTTATTTAATGCATAAGCCAAAATAACTGTCAGGCTTAGATCAAGATTATTTTTAAAATCAAATATCAACTTAGCATTTATTTTTGGTTTTACCTTTTTTAGAATTAGGCCCTCTTTGTTTTCTTCCACTGCAATACCTAATGGCCTCATATACTCAACAATCCTTTTGTCTCGTTGAATCGATTTTGTGCTCAATCCTTTTAAGAAAATATTTCCCCAGGATCCACATGCCATCATAGCAAAAAAATAAGAAGCACTTGACCAATCTTTTTCTATTTCAATGCATATATTTTTTTCGCTGAGTTTTTGCTGGGGTATTTTCACATAGTCTTCATTCAATTCATAGTCTATTTCAGCTTTTTTTAATATATCCGCAGTCATTTCAATATAAGAATAGGATGGGATATTTGGTGAAAAAGATAGATGGATGCCGTTTTTAATCGCGGGTGCAATGAGCATTAAAGCCGAAATAAACTGACTGCTACTGGAATCCTGAATTCTTAGTTTTTTTTTCGCTATAAGGCCATATTTTGGAGGAGAAACTTTTAATGGTGGAAATCCTTTCTTTTCAAGGTATTTTATTTCTGCACCCATCTCTTGTAGTACTTCCACGAGACCTTTAATTGGTCTTTGCTTCATTCTGGAAGTTCCACTTATGGTAATTTCCTGCTTTCCTAAACAAGCGAGCGCCAATAAAAATCGAAAAGTTGTTCCTGCATCTTTTGCATCCAGAAAATCTGAATTTATGCTTTGTATACAGCTTATTAGAGTATTAGTATCAGAAGAGTCGCTATACGATTTAGCATGAATACGCCGGGATGAAATAGCCTCAAGTATTAGTACTCTATTGCTAATACTTTTTGACAAAGGTATTTGAACACCAATATCATTTTCGAATTTCGCCGAATGTTTAAGCCAAAACTGGCTTTTCATTTAAATACTTTGATTGGTATCAAATTGCTCGAGGTAATCGGCAACTCTTCTGACAAACATTCCACCTAATGAACCATCCACCACTCTATGATCATAGGAATGTGACAAAAACATCATGTGCCTGACACCGATAAGATCTCCTTGCTCTGTCTCAATTACAGCAGGTTTTTTCTTTATTGATCCTACTGCCATAATTGCAACCTGCGGCTGTACTATAATTGGAGTCCCCATGACATTACCAAAAGAACCAACATTAGATATGGTATACGTACCATCTGAAAGATCATCCGGGCTTAGCTTATTAATTCTAGCTCTTTCTGCTAAATCATTGACTTTGAGCGCAATACCTTTGAGATTCAGTTGATCCGCATTTTTAATCACAGGTACAATTAAATTTCCATCGCTCAAGGCTACAGCCATACCAATATTGATGTTATTCTTTCTTATTATTTTATGACCATCAACTGAAATGTTGATCATCGGAAAATCTTTAATTGCTTTTACGATGGCCTCAACAAAAATTGGAGTAAAGGTCAGTTTTTGCCCTTCTTTCTTTTCAAATTGAGATTTATACTTGTTTCTCCAATTAACTAAATTAGTGACATCGGCTTCAACGAAGGAAGTCACATGAGGCGAAGTCCTTTTGGATTCCAACATGCGATCTGCGATCATTTTGCGCATCCGATCCATCTCGATGATCTCATTCTGACCATTCACGCTATACGTACCCGCTGGTTGACTTTGCACCGCTTTTGAAAGGCTTTTACCGGATTTTCGACTTTCCAGATATGCCAACATGTCTTTTTTGCTTACGCGCCCTTCTTTGCCGGTACCGGGTATTGATTCCAACTCTTCCATGCCAATGTTCTCCTCTTTGGCTATACTCATAACTAAGGGGGAGTAAAATCGGCCGGATTGGGGCTTTTCCAATGGCTTAATGATAGTTTCGGTTTGCTTTTGCATTTCTTCAATGCCTTGCTTTACCTCCGAAGGGATATCCACTTTGGATTTCGGCCCCTTATCTTTTACTTCAGGTACTTCGACTTCAGCTTCAGTTTCGATTATAGCTATGGGATCTCCAACAGGGACAACATCTCCATCTTTTGCAAGAATTTTAGCCAGTTTACCGGCGTGGGTTGCCGGCACTTCTGTATCTACCTTATCAGTGGCAACTTCTAATACAGACTCATCCTGCTCGATCGTATCGCCTTCCTTTTTGAGCCATGACAATACCGTCGCCTCCATAATACTTTCTCCCATTTTGGGCATTACCATTTCTACATGTGCCATTAGAATTATTGTTTATCCTGCAAAAATAAAATATCTGAACGTGAATTTTAAATCCAATTCATTAATCTCTTCCTAAGCAAATTTAGCACTGAAAGCGTGGTCAATTCAATATTCATTTCTCTGTTGAGTCCAATTTGGAGTTTTTTGGCAATTGTGCCCTTTTTATCAGACAATGCAATCCATATAGTGCCAACTGGTTTTTCTTTAGTTCCTCCATCAGGGCCTGCAATTCCACTTGTTGACAAACCAATATCAGTATTGAATTTTAGTCTAATATTCTCTGCCATTTGCTTTACAACGATCTCACTGACAGCTCCTTGACTTGAAATGTCATCAGAATTTACATTTAATTCACGAACTTTTATATCGTTTGAATAGGCTATAATAGAACCAATAAAATAGGCAGAACTCCCGGATACGGAGGTAATTTTAGAAGCTACCATGCCTCCGGTGCAACTTTCTGCCGTCGCAACAGTTAAATTCTCAGATTTTAATTTTTTCCCTATTATTTCCTCAATTTCATCATTCTCATAACCAAAGATAAATTTTGGAATATAGTTTTTGAGTTTATCCGACCAATCTTTCAGTTCAGATTCGAGTTTTGACTTATCGTTGCCTGTACCGGATAATCTCAACCTTACCTGGCCCAATCGTGGGAGATAAGCTAATTTTATATGATTAGGTAGGGAATGTTCCCAATCCGAAATAAGAGTCATCATATCTGATTCACCAATTCCTACTGTTTTGATCGTTTTATGTTTTATAATTGGTGTTTTAAAGTATTTTCTAAGTCTGGGGATTACATCATTTTTTACCAAATTTTTCATTTCCTGAGGTATCCCGGGCATAGAAACAAGAATTTTCCCTTCATTTTCAAACCACATTCCGGGAGCAGTTCCAAAATAGTTCATAAGGGGAGTACAATTTGAGGGTAAATCAGCTTGCCCCAAATTAAAATCATTCATTTTCCGTCCCCTTTTTTCAAACAAAGACTTTACATGATTTAAAATATTTTCATCCCTTTGTAATTCGACATTGAAGAATTTAGCAATAGTCTTTTTTGTGATATCATCTTTGGTAGGCCCCAAACCCCCAGTCATCAGAATGAGATTAGATCTTTTAAATGCCTCATCCAGTTCACGCAGAATGGAATTTTCCTCATCCCGGATACTGGTTTTTCTGTTTACTTTAATTCCAATTAAGTCTAATTCAGAACTGATCCATTGAGAATTAGTATCCGTTATTTGACCGATAAGAATTTCATCTCCAATTGTAATTATTTCGGCATTTACCTCTTTCATGGATTGTTAATAAATTGCTTAAAAATAAAGTCTGTACCAAGATTTTAATATACCTTTTGCCTTAATGCACTAGGAAATTTTATTAAGGAATTCATAAAAAATCATATCCGCTGCCCTGAATGAGGAGATTTCTCCTTTCCCTATTTTGTTTTTCATTTGTTCCATCTTTTCCTGAATTCCCTTTGTTTTCATTAAATGATGATTTAGTAAAAAATGTAGTTCGGTCTCAAACCATTTTATCAATTGATCTGATCGGTTTTTTTCAAAATGCTTTGATTTTTTACTAAGAGATTCAAATTTCATTAAATTCTGCCAAATCTCTTCCATTCCCTTATTTTCAAGGGCAGAAACAGTCAAGACCTCGGTAGTCCATTTTTCAAACTTTTTTGGAAACATCTGGACCGCCCTCTTGTATTCCATTTGAGCTTCTCTTGATTTTTTTATGTTGTCGCCATCACATTTATTAATTGCTATTATATCAGCGCTTTCCATTATTCCTTTTTTTATACCCTGTAATTCATCACCGGCTCCGGAAAGCATTAGCAATAAAAAGACATCCACCATTTCGCTTACTGCTGTTTCTGATTGTCCAACACCTACGGTTTCTACAAGGATGATATTATAACCCGCGGCCTCGCAGAGTAGCATGGCTTCTCTTGTTTTACCGGCTACCCCACCCAGCGAAGTCCCGGCGGGAGAGGGGCGAATATAAGCCTTATCTGTAAGGGCCAGTTTAGGCATCCTGGTTTTATCTCCAAGAATACTGCCCCCGCTTTGTTTGCTACTGGGGTCAATGGTTAATACAGCAACCTTATGACCTAAATCGATTAAATATGCACCGAATGACTCAATAAATGTACTTTTTCCCACACCCGGAACTCCTGTAATTCCAATTCTTAATGATTTTCCGGTTTTAGGTAATAATTTTTCTATAATTTCATGAATATACTTTCGGTGTTCATCTTTTTGACTTTCAGCAAGTGTAATGGCACGACTTAATATTACCCGCTCAGAATTTTTAATTCCTTCTATTAGCTCTGTTTTAGAATATTTTATCAATGTTTATATCTAAGAATTGTTGTGAATTTAAATATTATCAAAGAATTGTAATTTTAGCCTTTAGCATTTGCAATGAGAAAAAGAATTTTACTTGATTCAATTTTTGGCACCACCTTTATTTTTTTTCTAATAGGGGTTGTTTTCCAATTTTCAGCCTTCGGTATTTTTGATGTGCTTGATCCTATTGGGGATGCATTAAAAGATGTGGAGATTACAGATATTGTTTTTTCCCAATTCCGCGGTGAAACCAAGGCAGATGAAAATATTGTTTTAGTAAATATAGGTTTGTTGCCAAGAGCTGGAATTGCAGAACAAATTAATATCATAAATAAGTTTAAACCGAAAGTGGTAGGACTTGATTGCTTTTTTGCTGAACCTAAAGACCCATTGGGCGATAGCCTTTTAGCTGCTGCCATATCCAATACTGAAAATATTGTTTTAGCCAGTAAACTGGCCGAATGCGGCGAAGGAAAAGGGGAATGTGATACTTTAATTGGTTCAAATCCTTATTTCACGCAATATGCTTCCTCGCTTGGCTTTGCAAATCTGATTAGTGATGCTAAAAGTCAGGATCAGTTTAAAACCAACCGGACCTTTACGTCCAATGAAAAAGTAAAAGGAGAAGTCCAAAATGCTTTTTCAGTAGAACTGGTTAAATATTATAGTCCTGAAAAAGTAGAAAATCTTTTAAATCGAAATAACAATTACGAAGTCATTAATTATAGAGGTTATGGTCGACTCGGAGGAAAATTTTTCTCTCTGGATGTTTCTGATGTCTTTATGGAGAATTTTGAACCCAGCATAATTAAAGACAAGATTGTGATTTTTGGGTTTATGGGAAACGATTTTGCAGATCATTCCTGGGAGGATAAATATTATACACCATTGAATGAAAATTATGCCGGAAGAACCAACCCCGATATGTTTGGTGTATCAATTCATGCGAATATAATTGCCATGATACTAAATGAAGATTATATAAATGTGATGAGTGAATGGCAAAGTATACTGGCAGGAATCCTTTTGTGCTTTATCAACGTATACTTATTTACGGTAATTTATATGAAAAAGCAATTATGGTATGATGGATTGACCAAGTTGATTCAAATTGTGGAAGTTATCCTGATACTATTTTTAATTATTTTAATTTTTCATGAATTTCAATATAAACTAAATATTACACTTGGAATTGTTGCGGTTTTACTTGCCGGAGATGCTTTAGAAGTATACCAGGGGGTAATTAAAAATTTATATCGAAGTATAGAGAGTACTATTTTAAAAAAAAGTTAGTAAAATGAGACAATTAGTTTTTATCGCTTTCTTTCTGGTTTTTTCACTGGAATCATTTGCTCAAAGTTTTGAATTCAGAGTTCTTGCCAATCGCGGTGATAATACTGTAAAAACCAAAGGTACTTCGGAGTGGAAACCCATTCGCACAGGAAGCACTTTATTTGCAGGTTCTGAAATTAAATTATCTGAGGGAGGTTACATTGGAATGATGCACAAATCAGGCAAGACCATGGAAATTAAAACGCCTCAGGTTCACGATATTGATGCACTTTCTAAAAACGTATTGACAAAGGGTTCATCTGTAGCCAGCCAGTATGGGGAATTTTTGATGGCAAAAATGAATACATCAGACGATAGTGATGTAAGTGCTTCTAAGCTCAATAATTTAAATGTTACAGGAGCGGTTTCCAGAGCAGCCGGAGAAGATGCAGACATTCAAATGTTTATTCCCAAAACTTCAAGGGTGTTGAATTTTGATGATGCTATTATTAAATGGAAATCAATTGACGAAGTAAATGCCTATAAACTTGAGATTCAGAATTTGTACAGTGAAACTGTTGCGCGAAAAGAAACGGAATCAAATTGGTATGACCTCTCTAAACTGCAAATAAATCTGGCAGAAGAAGGTGGTCTTTTTCTAGTTGTATCTGGGTCAGGGTCGGAAGATATAAATTCTCAACCATATGCTATAGAAATGCTGACGGGTGAAGAAAAGGATAAGATTCAAGAGAATTTGAAAAGGTTAAAGACCGAAATTCAGAATGAGGAACACTCGCTTCAAAAATTAATTTTAGCCATGTTTTACGAAGAGAATAAGCTCTATCTTCATGCATTTTCCTGCTATAATGAAATTTTGACGGAGTACCCAGATGAAGATTTTTATAAATCTGTTTATCTCGATTTTGTAGAAAGAAATAAAAACAATTTTTAAATACTCAATATAGTATTTAATCTAAGTAATTCGGGATTAATGGGTTTGCTCTTGTTGATGGCCTCGTCGAAATCAGTATAGATAAGTTTATTATTTACTACGCCTGCCATTACATTTGTTTTACCGCTTAACAAGCCTTCAAGCGCTCCTAGGCCAAGCCGGCTCGCAAGAACTCTGTCCGCT
Source organism: Cytophagales bacterium (assembly GCA_965267555.1). Taxonomy (GTDB): domain Bacteria; phylum Bacteroidota; class Bacteroidia; order Cytophagales; family CCMP332; genus CCMP332. The sequence goes on from OZ254083.1 coordinate 1,268,726, forward strand.
GCAGTTGGTGTGCCGCCTCTTTGAACATGACCGAGGTTTGTCACCCTAAAATCAAATTTTGGCATTACATTTTTCACTTTTTCAGATACATCATTGGCATTCCCTAATTCGTCCCCTTCGGCTACAACTATAATTGATGAAGACTTTTTTTTGTCCCAACTTTTTTGAAGGGTGTTTTTCACATCGTCGATACTTGTTTCAGTTTCGGGAACCAGTATAAGTTCAGCACCACCTCCAATACCCGTATAAATAGCTATATAACCTGAATCTCTACCCATAACCTCAATAAAAAATACACGATCGTGAGAACTAGCCGTGTCTCTTATTTTATCAATCGCGTCCAAAGCAGTATTTACTGCGGTATCATAGCCTATTGTATAATCTGTGCCAAAAAGATCATTATCAATGGTTCCAGGTGCACCTACGGTGGGAATTCCGTATTCTTCATGAAAAATTCTCGCGCCGGTAAATGTACCATTACCACCAATAGCAATTAATCCTTCAATTTCGTGTTTCTTTAAATTTTCATAAGCCTTTTGTCTTCCTTCTTTGGTCATGAACTCCATAGATCGTGCAGACTTTAAAATTGTACCGCCTGTTTGAATAATATTACTTACAGATCGCACAGCTAAATGCTTTATTTCACTGTGAATCATTCCGTTATACCCCTTCATAATGCCGTAAATTTCAACACCATGATAGATGGCCCCTCTTACGGCTGCCCTTACACATGCATTCATTCCGGGAGCATCACCACCGGAAGTAAAAACCGCTACTTTTTTCATATCGATTCAATCCAAAATTCAAAGTAGTAAAATAAATATGCATTATGATAGTTTTGAACTTTAAACACTTTAAATTTTAAGTCATTAAACTGCTTGTAAAAATATCACCTGAGCATTTCGAAGAAAAGGAATACATTTTCAAAACTATCCTTGGAGATTTTCTCAATCTGGAATACGAAATACATGTGGATCAAAATGTGGATTTTTATGTAGTGGATGCAGGAAACGGAAATTTGTTATCAATAAATAATGTGCTCTTCAAAAATGATTCATATTTAAGAGCAGATCTCATTCCATATTCCGTAAAGCGAAAAAGTTTAAGTATTGAAAAGGAAGAGTTTGATCTGGCAGTTTTATACGGGAATGATAATATTGAAATAGGGCATGATTACATCAATATCGGATTGGATATTATTGGTTCGGCATTTTTTATGTTGAGTCGAATGGAAGAATTCCTGCTTGATGAAGTAGACATTCATAAGAGATTTCCCGCGTCTGCTTCACTGGCAGTTAAAGAAAATTTTTACAAAATACCGGTAGTCGATGTGTATGCACGATTAATAAATGTTTGCCTCAATAAGCTCAATCCTAATATTTCTATAAAAAAGAAAAATGTAAAAATATTGCCTAGCCATGATCTGGATCACTTGTCTAAATTGGATAATCTAAGATCTGTTGCCGGAGCGGTTAAAAGAGGTTTGTTCAGAGCCTCATCTATAAAACACTCCTCCCATTATTTAAAGGAATTTTTGAACAGAAAAAATCCATTTGATCAAATTCAGAATTTGGTTAAAATGTCAGAAGCAATAAGCAGTAAGGCTACTTTTTATTTTTTGGTTGGGAAAAAGGGCAAATACGATTCGGGACATTTTGATAAGTATGTAAGCGAAGCTGAAAGATACAAGAACGAAATTAGGGCCGGAGGACATAGCATTGGTTTGCATCCAAGTTATTCCAGTGGAATTAATCTTATGGAGCTAAAAGAAGAGAAGAAAAAATTAGAAGATTGGTTGGGGGATCGTGTTTTTGAATCCAGACAACACTATTTAAGGCTTAAAATTCCGGAAACTTATCAAAATCTGGAGACCGTTGGAATAAAAACAGATTCAAGTATTGCTTATTCAGAGTTTCCAGGATTTAGAGCGGGTACCTCGCGTGAATTTCAAGTTTTTGACCTAAGCTCCGGGAAATGTCTGAATTTAAAAGAAAGGCCTTTAATTGCCATGGATACTTCTATTTTAAAAGACATATCGAAAAGCATATCAGAGAAGTTTGATGAGATTGAAAAGATCAAAAGCCAAATAAAAGCAAATGGTGGTAATTGGAGTTTTTTAATCCACAATTCTAATTTTTTCTGGTTGGATGAAGCGGAATATTTCGAACTTTGGCAATCATTTTATAAGATTTAATATGAAAGAAATCCGAATGGTCGATTTAAAGGGCCAATATCTTAAGATAAAGGATGAAGTTGATGCAGCGATGAATGAGGTAATAGAAAATACTGCATTTATCAATGGCCCGGCTGTAAAAAATTTTGCTTCATCACTCGGTCAATATTTGGGTACGCCTCATGTTGTTCCATGTGCAAATGGTACGGATGCGCTTCAAATTGCCCTGATGGCTATCGATCTACCTAAAGAGGCTGAAATTATAGTTCCCACGTTCAATTATGTAGCTTCAGCTGAAGTAATTGCCTTAATGGGTTATAAACCAGTTTTTATTGATGCTGATGAAGACTTTTTTAATCTTGACATCAATAAACTTGAGGCATCGATTGGGAAGAATACCAAAGCGATTATTGCTGTACATCTATTTGGTCAAAGTTCTCAAATGGAGGAACTCACAAAAATTTGTGAAAAAAGGGGCATTGTACTCATAGAAGACAATGCTCAAGCCATAGGAGGTAATTACAAAATAAAGGGTCAAAAAATAAGCAATGGATTAATGGGGGATATTGGTACTACTTCTTTTTTCCCTTCTAAAAACCTTGGTTGTTTTGGCGATGGTGGTGCAGTATATACGAAGGATGAAAGCATTTATTTAAAAATGAAGCAAATTGCCAATCATGGGCAGATAACAAAATACAAATACGATGCCGTTGGAGTTAATTCAAGATTAGATACAATTCAGGCGGCTCTGTTAAATGTAAAACTTAAAAGACTCGATGCCTACATAGAAGCAAGAAGAAATGCCGCGGAATTTTATGATAAAGAATTTTCTGATATGCCCGGCATACAAATTCCCAAGAGAGAGGAAAATTCATTTCATGTTTTTCATCAATATACCTTAATAATGAATTCTGAAAAACGCGATGCCCTTAAACAAGGATTGAATGAATCCGGAATACCCTCGATGATTTATTACCCTCAGCCACTTCATTTAAATAATGCCTATAAAAAATACGGTTATTCTCAAGGAGATTTTCCCGTATCGGAAAAGTTATCTGAATCGGTAATATCTCTTCCCATGCATACAGAATTAGATATTGAACAACAATCCTATATTTGCGAAACATTTAAAAACCTAATCAATCAGTAAACTCAATCGTATTGCTTAAGAAAGTCTTTATCCTGGTAGGAACCAGGCCAAATTTTATTAAAATCACCCAATTTGGTAAACATTTCAAACGCTATTCTGATAAAATTGAATATAAACTAATTCATACCGGTCAACATTTTGACAAGAATATGTCTGAGGTGTTTTTTAAACAATTGAAAATTAAAGAACCGGATTACTATCTCAACATTTCTTCGGGTTCTCCTAACTCCCAAATCGGAAATATTATTCTCGAACTTGAAAAAGTATTCTTAAAAGACCGTCCAGATTTGCTGATAGTGGTTGGGGATGTGAACAGCACCATGGCCGGTGCTATTGCCGCAAATAAACTTGATATAAAACTGGCCCATCTGGAAAGTGGTCTGAGAAGTATGGACAGAACCATGCCCGAAGAACATAATCGTGTCGTAACAGACGTTCTAGCAGACTATTTTTTTATTACCGAAGAAAGTGGATTAAAAAATTTAAGTCATGTTGGCGTTGAAGATGATCGTCTATTCTTTGTGGGTAATACAATGATAGACACTCTTGTTGCCTTTGATCAGGATATTCGCAATTCAAATGCACTCGAATCTAAATCATTGAATAAAAGAGAATACGTTCTGATGACAATGCACAGGCCCTCAAATGTTGATCATGAAAATGGTTGTAAGAAAATAATTGAGCTAATAAATTTCATCAGCAGATATCAAAAGATCGTATTTCCGATACACCCAAGGGCTCTTAAAAATTTTGAAAAATTTGGGCTTTCAGAAGAATTGCAATCCATTGAGGATTTAATTTTATTGGAGCCTTTGGATTATCTTTCTTTTCAACAATTGGTGCTTTATTCCTCACTTGTAGTTACTGATAGCGGTGGAATTCAAGAAGAAACCACATTCAGGCAAGTGCCTTGCCTAACCTTGAGACCCAATACAGAGCGCCCCATAACCATAACTAAGGGGAGCAATAAATTACTTGATTTCGATCTCGACTTGATTAAAAAAGAAATTGAAATCATACAGAAGGGCCAAAATAAGAAGGGGGAGATTCCTCCTTTATGGGATGGTAGAGCAACAGAAAGAATAGTTGATATTATAGTTGATTCAATTCTTTGAAATTCTGTTTAAAACGGATGCTATTTCACCAACCAGGTTTTTTCGGCTAAACTGATCTGAATTTTCTGAATCCACTTTTAGCTGACCTTTTTGAAAACGTTTGTAATAATTCCTGAGGTTTTCATAAGCATGGTCTTTATCACCAAAATTAGATATTAGACCGGAATTGGTCATTTCAATAATTTTCGAGCTGTCTCCTTCCGGGCTTCCAATGGCTAAAATTGGTCTTTTTGCTCCAATGTACTCATACAGTTTTCCCGGTACCACTCCACTAATATTTGGTGTATCATTTAAGGGAAGTAAAAGAATTGCAGCCTTTGTCATTTTTTTCACCACCTTGCTGTGAGGGAGATTCTCAATTCGGTGAAGAAAGGATTCCAGATTGTGTTTCTTGAGACTTTCCAAAACAGAATAATCAAGTGGGCCGATTAATTCAAGAATTAAATCATCTTTTAGTTTAGATTCTTCTTTTAAAAGTTTTTCCAAAGCCGCCCAAAAAGCAAAGGGGTTTCTGTCGCGATTTAAGGATCCGGCATGGAGAATACTAAATTTTAATGGTTGGCTTCCATGTGCATTTTTAAAATCAGCAGGATCGAATCCATTGGTTATTACATCAACTTCAGAGCCTCGAATTTGCCTCATTTCCTTTCCCCAATTCCAGGTTACTGTAACCAAAGCATCAGAATTACGCATTATTTTTTTTTCAAGTTTTTTATGAATTAAATCTGCGACTTTCGTCAATTTTAGTTGCTGGTAAAAATCAATATTTGTCCATGGATCTCTAAAATCGGCTAACCAGGGGAGGGCATATTCTTTTTTAATTTTATATGCAATTACATGTGTTGTATGAGGGGGGCCGGTAGAAATTATTGCATCGACAGGATTTTTCTTTAAATAAGATTTTAGTTTTTTAAAGGATGGTTTTATCCAAAACATTCTGGCATCGGGGATAAAAATATTTCCGCGCAACCATACCGCGATATCTTTAAGCAAACTTTTTTGACCTTTTTCATCTACAAAGCCCTGAAAAACCTTCTCTCCTTTTTTTCTACCTAGAAATCGATTGTAAAGGTCATAAGGCTCAAATATTTCTTGATGAATGGTTTCTAGATTTGGTGGTAAGTCTGCAAACAAACTTTCATCATGTATTGGGTTGGAAGCGTTTTTTGAGGTAAATATCACCGGTTCCCAGCCATAGTCCCTCATATATTTCACCATTTTTAGCCAACGCTGAACACCACCACCGCCCATAGGTGGCCAGTAATAGGTTATAATTAAGACTCTTTTTCTGTCCTTCTCCATCTTCCGTAATGCTCTGAGCAAAGATTTAAATAATTAAAATGTGTATTGAAATCATGTGTGCATTCATCAATAATTTCAAGGTGGTCATTATGAATTACAAAGGTGCGTATGTGTTTAATTCCTCTGTATTCACATAGAAGCGTTATTTTATTATCAACCTGTGATAAATATTTACAACGTGATTCATTGTAAAGATTAAAAATACCACGTTTGCCTTTTGGCCATCTGTTTTGCTCTTGATTTTTCACAGAAATCGTTGAGTGCGAAGCGGTTGAACGAAATTTATTTCTAAGTTTTTCATCGGGCGTGTATATAAAACTTCCGGGATCCACAATTATATCCTTGTTCAGTACCCTTAACTCAAATGATAACTTATCGTTTTTACCATGACTCCAGTATTTCTTTAAATGATTGTTGGTGGCATTAATAGATAAAAAGAAATGATCGGACCTGGCTATGTAAATACCGAAAGTGGGAAAAATGTACCATTCAATGTTTCTTTTCAGGTTTTCAACTTCTCCGGGATAAAAAATAGTTGAGGTATGCCAGTATAGCAGATCACCAAATTTTAGTGATTTCGGTTTAAGAATAGGAATCTTTTCGATTTCATTCTGATTGATAAGATTTGACAATTTAGCTTCAAATGGATAGTTATCAATCGTTTTGATTTGCAATTTGCTCAGGTTCTTTCCTAAAATCTGTATGCATTTTTGACTTAAATCATTCTCTATCCAAAGTTTTTCTGATTCAACCCATTTATAATTTCCTAGATTAATTTGATGATCCGTTTTTTTCAATTCATTAAAAGACAACCAATTTCCTTCAATATTAAATTTTAAATATCTCCCTGAATCCTGGTCGCCACAGGCTGCAATATTTCCATTGTCTTTGGTTATGGCATGACTAAACTCAAGGGCTTTGCTTGCTTTAAAAAGGAGTTCCTCTTTTTCGATTTCACAATTACTTGAAACCTTAAAATTGCTGTGCCACATTAAGTTAAAATCTTCTTCAATTAAAGCAGAGATATTTTTATCGCCGAGAATAAAACAATTCCATAGAAGCATTTCGGTGCTTAATCTGTGATAGTGCGTAGAGGCTTCAAAATTTCCGCCGTCCTGAAGAAATTGTTTATCTGTTTCTACAAAAACTTCCCTGGCTGCAATATTTAGAAGGTTTTTCCCGCTTTTCGACTTTGAAAAATAGTTTCCAATAAATAATAGAGCTGAAATATTTGCATAATAATGATTATTGGTAAATCCTCTTTTGTATTCAGAATTTTCAATTATAAATCGTGCATGATCAAAAAGTGAATCAAAAAGAATGGCTTGAAATTTAGAATTTAATATTTCTTGAAATCCTTTAATGCCGGTTGCAATATCAAAGGCTGCTAATATGTTAACAGCTCTAATTCCAACCTCCATAGCATTGGCCCAGTTCACTCCCTTCTTATAGGGGTTATTCGCTATAAAATCACAAACAATATTTTTAAATTCTTTAAGACAGATTTCCTTATTTGCTAAGTCAAACCGAGCTGAAAGCATTAACAAAGGAAGATGATTTAATCGTGCTAATTCCCATGGAATTTTTATATCGACACCATATGGAAGTTTCAAAAATTTGGACTGCAAAACGGAATCAAGATTTACATCCCACTGATAACCGGATTTGATATCTTTTTGCCAATCAAGTTGAATATAGTTTGTATCGATTAGTCCGGATGCCCTTTCGGACAAAATACTTTTTTGAATTAATTCAAAGCTTTTTGATTCAGGAATTGTATAACCTAAAAACCCAACCGGTTTGGAACCAATATTTCTTGAACACCAACCTGTCCCGAGAAGATCAAAATTATGGTTAAGCCATTGAGAAGAATTCCATTTTAACTGATCACTGATTTCATCGATTGAAATATCTGAGTCAAAGTTTAGCCATGATTTAAAGTTTTTTGAGGAAAAATCGCCCTTTTGAATAAATTCGGAAGCGTCAAATCTTTTTTCACTTTTAAAAAAATGAAAAAAAAGTACCAAAATACTTAGATCAAACGTTTTTAGACTTCTGAATATATGTTTCAAGTATTCAATCACATCCTAAAATTCATATTAACTCGCGCATCATTTTCATCGTCAGAAACGATATTAATTGTAATATTGCCTAGAATTGCGCAGAGCACAAAATGATGGATAAACAAAAGATTATACAAAAGTTTTTACCACATGTCATTGCAGTTATCGTGATGATTTTACTTCCCCTTTTTTATGCCAGTCCTGTACTAAAGGGAAAAGTTCTCTATCAAAATGATATTCTTCAAGGTGGCGGTGGATCATCGGAACTGAATGAGTATCGTGAGAAGACAGGTGATGAAGCTTTATGGACAGGCACGATGTTTAGTGGAATGCCAACTTTCCAAATGGCAATAGTTCATGCCAGCAATGTTGGTTACCATATTAACAAAGTATTTAGAAGACTTATTAAAGGGTCTTCTAGTTTAATTTTTATATGTATCCTGGGGGCTTATATACTTTTTATTGCAATGGGAGTAAACCCATATCTCAGTCTTGCCTGTGCTATTGGGTTTGGTTTTTCAACGTTTAATATTGTAAGTCTGGAAGCTGGCCACAATTCAAAAATAAATGCCTTGGCATATTTCCCAGGAGTGATCGGAGGAGTTATTTTGGCCTACAACAAAAGGATATGGTTGGGAGCCGCCCTGGCTGCAATTTTTTTAAATCTTCATTTAGTTTCAAATCATTTTCAAATTACATATTATCTTATTTTTGCAGTCCTTTTTTATTTTGCATTCAGACTTTTTGAGGTTGTAAAGGAGAAGTCATATAAGGACTTTATTAATGCATCTATACTCTTATTGATAGCTGCTATTTTAGCAGCAGTTCCAAATACAAGTAGACTGTGGACCACATATGAGTATGCCAATGAAACAATTCGAGGTGGTAAATCTGAGTTAACAAAACCTGAAGCTGATGCAAAAAGTACCGGTTTGGATAAAGATTATGCCATGTCCTGGAGCTATGGAATGATGGAATCTTTTACGATGGTTATTCCCTATTTCAAAGGGGGAGCCTCAAATGAGTCCTTAGACCGAAAATCAAATTTGGCAAAAACTCCTGGCTTTCCGCCACAGGCCTTAAAACAAGTTCCAACTTATTGGGGGGATCAACCTTTTACAAGCGGCCCGGTTTATTTAGGCGCAATTTTTTGTTTTCTTTTTGTATTGGCAATGCTACTTTTAAAAGGAGCAATTAAATGGTGGCTGGCGGCATATTCTTTATTTGCATTACTCCTAAGTTGGGGAAGCAATTTCTCAGCCTTAAATGATTTCCTTTTTTATAATCTTCCCTTGTACAATAAGTTTAGAACACCCTCAATGTTCCTAGGCGTCCTTCAAATAACTTTTCCTTTTGCCGCTGCATTGGCCCTTCAAAAAGTAATGGACGAAAAGAACAGCGGTCAGGATTTAGTGAAAAAGGTGCTTTTGGCATTTGCAATCACTGCTGGTGTTGTTTTTGTTTTTGGAATTCTGCTTAGTGGTGCCTATAGCTATCAAGGCCAAATAGACCCTAGATTACAAGCACAGGGTTGGCCAATGGAGGCACTCAGAGATGATCGAGCGAGTTTGCTTCGCGGTGATGCCATTCGGTCTTTAATTTTAATTTCACTAGCAACAGGTCTGATATACTTTTATTTGAAAGATAAAATAAAAGATTTGGTGCTTATTGCTAGCTTGGGAATATTAATGCTCGGGGATTTATGGATTGTAGATAAAAGATATCTTAATGAAGAGAATTTTCAGTCTGAGAGAAAATTTGAGAACCTGAAAGTGCCAACAACAGCTGATCTACAGATAATGGAAGATGATGATTTGTCTTACAGGGTCTTCAATTTAACAAGAAGCCCTTTTAATGATGGAATTACATCCTATCATCATAAGTCAATTGGAGGTTATCACGCCGGAAAACTTTACAGATATCAGGAATTAATTGAAAGACATTTGAGCCAAAACAATATGAAAGTACTCAATATGTTGAATACAAAATATTTTATAGTTGCCGATAAAAGCACTAATCAACCACAAGTAAGAAGAAATCCCGGTGCACTGGGAAATGCCTGGTTTGTTGATAAAATTAATTGGGTCCCTAATGCAGATGAAGAGATGAATGCACTTTCTACTTTTGAACCGGCCAATGAAGTTATAATAGACGAAAGATTTAAACCTTATTTTGATTCAAAATCCATATCAAGAGATAGCTCCGATAAGATTGAATTGAAAGAATACAGTCCAAATGTAATGATTTATAATGCACAAGTGAATGCTGAAAATGCCTTTGCTGTATTTTCAGAGATTTATTATAAAGCATCAGATAATGACTGGAGAGTATCAATCGATGGAGAACCTGTAGATCATATAAGGGTAAATTATTTGCTTCGTGGTTTAATGATTCCAAAAGGTGAGCATGAAATTATATTTTCGTTTCAGCCAAAATCCTGGAAAGTTGGCAATCAAATTTCACTTTTTAGTTCGATTGCTTTGGTGATTTTTATTGTGGGTGCTGTTTTTATGCATATTAGAAATAGAGCCGATATTAATAAAAATGAAGAGGATTAAATTTCTATCAATGTCTTAATGGGCATAATCAAAAGACAATTTTTTAAAGCCAGTGCAGCAACTTATGTTGGCGTGGTACTTGGATATCTTAATATCACGATACTCTTTCCCTACTTTTGTTCTCCTGAGGAACTGGGTTTATACCGAGTTGTCATTAATATGGCAACGATGTTTGCCGCGATTGCCTATATGGGCACTCCCCAAACGATTATTAAACAACACCCATTATTTAAAAAATCTGCTCAACTAAAAGAGTTTTACGGACTTTTAGCTTTAATGTTTTTAGCCACATTGGCCTTAAGTGCAGTTTTATTATTAGTACTTGAAAGCACCGTCATCAATTTTTTTAGTCAAAAATCCCCAGAAGTTGGTGAATACTATTTTTATTCAGTTTACATCGCCTTTACATTAGCCATCTATGTGCTTTTTATTTCAAATGTTCGAATTATAAAGCGAATTGCATTCCCTGCATTTCTAAAGGATGTTTTTCTGAGGGTATTGATAATGATCAACATTTTCTTACTGGGTTTTGAGATTATCAATTTTAAACAATTCATAATTCTACTGTGTAGTGCATATACCATATTAACAACTGTCGCAGTGATTTACTCCTTAAGACTTGTACCTGTTAAAGTGTCGTTTAAAATTAACACATTGAAACGCTTCGATATAAAAAACACACTAAATTTCACTCTTTTGACTTTTCTAGCTAGTATATCTAACATCATAATAATGAATGCAGATTCATTAATGATAACTGCCTTCGCTGAAAAGGGACTTGCAGATACAGGAATTTATACAATTGCATTCTTTATTGGGTCTACACTTGAAATTCCAAAAAGAATGATAGTATTAGTCACAGCTCCTCTTATCTCGGAATTCTGGACTGATGGCAAAATGGCTAAAATAGAAGAGGCTTTTAAACAAACATCAATTAACGGATTAATACTAGGTGCCTTTATTTTCGGTCTGATTTGGTTAAATATTGAAACCATTTATACATTTATTCCTAACTCAGACATATATTCTAAAGGGTTATATGTTGTGCTTTTCATATTGATAGGAAGATTATTTGAGCTAATTTGTTCATTGGCTCCAAATATTATAACCCAAACAAATTTGTATGCTTATAATCTACCATTATCAATAGTTTTGGTATTAGTTACCATTTTGTCGAATTATTTACTCATCCCAAAATATGGCATTCTTGGAGCCGGAATAGCCACTATGGCGAGTATTATTATTTACAATATTCTCAAAATAATATTGGTTTGGCATTCATATAAAATTTGGCCATTTGATATTAAACTAATCAAATTCTTATTCTTTTTTATTGTAATAATATTTTTCATTTCTCAATTAGATACACAGGCTGACAACTATTTTTTTGCAATACTGAAAAGCATATTGTTCTTAGCAGCACTTACAATTTTTAGTTTATTAGATAACACCTCTGATGATTTTAAGAATATAATTTTAAAAGTAATCTCAAAAATTCGATAAACTATATGAAGCAAAAGGTAATTGTATATGTCCCGAGAAGGTCGAGAATTCGATTGTATAAAATTGCCAAATCAGTCAGATTTTCTTCTGATTTAAAACTCATATTAGTTTGTGAAGAAGCCTTTTACGATAAAAATTTATTCGAAGGACTCTTTGATGAAGTCATTTACTACGAACAAAATCACTTTTTAAGAAATAATAAATATTATAAGTTTTTAAGTAAAAAATTGGTTATATCAAGCGGTTTAAATCGATTGGTCGAAATCATTGAACATATAAAACCTGATCTGATTCATTCATTTTGTGAACCTTATGACCATATCCAGAAAATAATTAAAAAAACGAAATACCCGGTGATAATGACGGATGGTGCAGACTTCACAGGAATATCTGGAGGACTTGAAAATATTGATTCAAGAACGAGAAAAATGGAGAAATTCTGTTTTGAAAATGTTAATGGATTAATCTATAAAGGTCCCCGATTGGTCACAGATTATTATCGAAGAAATGGCTATAAAATTGACTGCCCGGAATTAACGTGGTTTGATCATTGTGATGAGGACTTATTCGTAGATTACCCAATTAAAAAATTGTCTTCATCAGACGGTGAACTTCACATGGTGTATACAGGAAATATTAGTACCAATCCAAAAATAAAATATTGCTATTACCCTCCATTAGCAAAGATTCTTGCCAAGCAGAAAATCCATTTACATATTTATGCAAACCCATATCAATATAAAACTTCTAAAGAGTATTCTGAATTGGATAAAAATGAAAGTTATTTTCATTTTCATGAACCCTTACCTTTAAAAAAATTGATTTCTGAAATATCAAGATATGACTGGGGTTTATGGATTCATGCCGAAGACCCCAGCTTCAGAACGCAAGAAGCAAAAATGCGAACAGGAATCGGAAATAAGTTGTTCACATATCTTGAAGCAGGATTACCGGTTATCGTCAGTGATAGCAGAAAATATGGAGAAGAAGTAATCAGGCAAAATAAGCTTGGAATAAGTATTAATGATAATGACTGGAATCAAATTCGAAGATTGACGGAGGAAATTGATTATTTTTCTCTTCAAAAAAATATCCTTAAAAAAAGATCTGAATTGTCATTAAGAAACAATTCGGGTTCTATTGTAAATTTTTACTCAAAAATTTTAAAAAATTAGTATGAAAAGGCAATTAGTTGGGGTCGTTTGGTGGCCACATTCAGGAGGTCGATGGTTTTGCAGAACTTTAATTAAGCCCAATTCCAGAATTTATGAAACCACTTTTGTCCATCCCTGGTTGTTTTACACCACAGATATGACTTTAGAACTTGATATTACTGCTCAAGTGCATAAAGCCAGGTCCTTGCCGGAATTAAAATCTCATCTTGATGCATTAAAAACGAGTACAGATAGAGGAAGAGAAGAGGGATTAAAGCATTATTTCAATTTTATTTCTGAAAAATATCTTGATCAGAATGATCAGGAAACACATATTTTAGGTGAAATGTGCCTTGGTTCTCCAATTCCTCGTTTTATTGATATTAATGCAATATTTAATGCATATCCTGACTTTAAGCTGATCCACCTTATAAGAAATCCATTAGAAAGTTTTCCTTCCTTTGCTTCAAGACATGAAATGGATTCAGATCCAGTAAAAATAGCAGGAAGCTGGCTTTCTCAAAATGTGGCAATTAGAAAGTTTTTTGAAAAGAACCGACAATTTAAAGAGCAATATCTTCCGGTTATATATGAGAATATAATTTCTGATAGCAATAATGAATTAGGACGGGTTTGTGAATTTATTGGAATTGAATTTGAGAATAAGATGTTGGAATCCTTTGACGAACGCTGGGGAAGGAATACCAATGCCGAAATTTCCAATGATGTTCGAGAATCTATTATAGAAATAGCCGGAAATGAACTAAAAAGATATGGCTATTTATAGGCTTTAAATTAAGACAATTTATTATTATGAATAAGGCTTGAAAAATTGCACATTTGCAGTTTGAAATAAGGTTCTATCAAGCTTTTAACGATTACTTGTTAACAAAATGAAGAAGGTTTTTATTACTGGAGGTGCAGGATATGTAGGTGCTGTGTTGGTCCCCAAATTACTTAGAAATGGTTTTGCTGTAACGGTTCTGGATTTAATGATTTATGGTGAGGATGTACTTCCCGATCATGAAAACTTAATTAAGATTAAAGGAGACATCCGTGATATTGATTTATTAAAGAAAACAATTCCCGGACATGATGCAGTTATTCATTTGGCTTGCATAAGTAATGATCCGAGTTTTGAATTAAATCCTGATTTAGGCAAGTCCATTAATTTAGACCCCTTTGAACCAATGGTTCAAATCGCCAAGAATGCTGGTGTTGAGAGGTTTATTTATGCCTCTTCATCCTCAGTTTATGGTATAAAAGAAGTTCAAGATGTAACTGAAGACATGGAATTACTTCCATTAACTGATTATTCTAAATATAAAGCTGAATGTGAAAAAATACTAAGTAAATACGATTCCAATGATTTCACGACAGTAACAATCAGACCTTCAACCGTCTGTGGCTATTCACCGCGTTTAAGACTTGACCTGGTCGTAAATATACTTACGAACCTTGCAATTAATAAGAAACAAATTACTGTCTTTGGAGGAGATCAGTTGCGCCCGAATTTACACATTGAAGACATGACTGATTTATATTTAATGTTATTGAAAATCGACAAGAATAAAATCCGAAATAAGATTTTCAATGCAGGGTATCAGAATTACAAGGTAAAAGAACTCGCACAAATGGTAAAAAATACCATTGGAGATGATGTTGAAGTTATTACAACTCCAAGCGATGATAATCGTTCATATCATGTTTCCTCAAAGAAGATAAAAGATGAATTGGGCTTCGAGCCAAAACATTCCGTAGAAGAAGCTATAGCTGATTTGAAGCAAGCCTTCAATGATGGTAAAATTCCAAATTCACTTGAAGATCCAAAATATTTCAATGTTAAGTTAATGCAAAATATAAATCTTAAATAATTGAAAATCCCATACGTCAATCTTGGTATTCAATACGAAAGTTTAAAAGAGGGAATACTAAAAGATATATCTGAACTTTTAGATTCAGGACAATTCATACTTGGGGACGCCGTATCTGAATTTGAAAATGAAATTTCAAAAATAAGTGAAGCAAAATATGCCCTTGGAGTAAATTCCGGAACAGATGCATTGATTCTAGCAATGAAGGCTTTGGGTATTGGCAAAGGCGATGAAGTTATAGTACCTCCTAATTCGTACCTGGCAACTGCTTCAACTGTTGCTTTGGTAGGAGCCACACCGGTTTTTGCCGATGTGAAAGAGGATTTTAATATTGATCCAGAAGAGATACAGAATAAAATAACATCTAAAACCAGAGCTATAGTTGCAGTTCATCTTACCGGTAGACCTGCCGATATGGACGAGATATTAACGATTGCTAATGAGCATAATTTATTAGTTCTCGAAGATGCTGCTCAGTCCATAGGAGCAGAATATAAGGGCCGAGCCGTTGGTGCAATTGGAATAGCAGGTGGATTTAGCCTTCACCCATTAAAAAATTTGGGTGCTCCCGGTGATGGTGGGGTGATGGTCACCAACAATGAAGAAATATATAATTACTGTATCAAAGCAAGAAATCATGGGTTAAAGGATCGTAACACCTGTGAATTCTGGAGCTATAATTCACGGCTTGATACGATTAGCGCAGCAGTTTTACTTCATAAGCTTAAAAAGTTAAAAGAGTGGAACAGAAGAAGAAATAAAATAGCTAAAATTTATAACGATTCCTTAAGGGATTATGTAATTGTCCCGGAAATAACTGAAGATCGGTTTTCTGTATACCATACTTATATAATTCAAACTGAACAAAGGAATGATTTGATGAGCTATCTAAGTTCAAATAACATAGATAGTAAAATACACTATCCGATTCCAATACACCTTCAACCAGCGGCAGAATATCTGGGGTATCAAGAAGGAGATTTTCCTGTTACTGAATCTCAAAGAGATAGAATTCTTAGCTTGCCTGTCTATCCTGAACTCACTGATGATCAAATAAATATGGTTATTTCAACCATAATAGACTTTTTTAATAAATGAAAAGTAGACCGGAAATATTTGAGGCATTCAAAGAAGCCTTTAATAATGATAAATCAAAATTTATTAAACCATGGATGAGCAGTTGGGATTACCAGGATATTCGAAAAAAAAGACAGGTCGATTATTCAGAGGGACTTCCTACAGATTTTTATACATATAATGGCCCAGCTGATATTGTTGAATGGTTTAAATGGCAGGATGTAATAAAACCGGATTACTTCAATAAAAATCAAGTCGAAAAATTAATCAACAAAAGCAAAGGTTTTGATAAAAGATTATTTGATAGGCATGATCTTGACTTCAACTTGAATTTCTATGAACAACACGTGGCAAGGAACAATGCTCAGGATTTTATTCTTTCAAATTTTTATCCAATGCTTCATGCCAGGAAAGGGCAAAGGATATTGGACTTTGGTGCCGGATATGGTCGTCAATTTAATCTGTGGTCGCAGTCTGATGATGAAAACTTAGTTTTTGTTTCAATGGATGCCATTCCAAAATCATACTGTTTACAAAATCTTTATTATAATAATTCTGACTATAAAATACATGAATACGTGTATGAAAAAGATAGTTTTAGTTTAGATGATCCTCAAAAAGGCGTTTATCATCTACCAACCTGGCGCTTTGATTTAATCCCTGATAATTTCTTTGACAAAATTCTTGTTGTTCAGGTTTTGCAAGAGCTAAATGGGCATTTGGTTAAACATGTAATAAATGAATTTCAAAGGGTATTAAAGCCTGAAGGTGTCTTGTATATTCGAGATCATATGAATTCATGGAGGCCTACGCATAAATTAAATATTGATAAATATCTTTCAAGAAATGGTTTCATATTAGAATTCAAACCACATATAATTGATAAAGTCGATTTACATGGTATTCCACGAATCTACAGAAAAATTAATCCGGAGGTCATTGATAAACAAAAAGTATCCACCAAGCAAAGATTAATTGAGCTAAAAAACAGCATTGATTCGGCTACTGGAGGTAAACTCAAAAATATTATTAAAAGAATTTTAAGAAAAGAATAGAATGATAGCATTAGTAACCGGAGGTGCAGGATTTATTGGAAGTCATTTGGTGGATTTATTATTAAATGAGGGGTACAAAGTCAAGGTTATCGACAATCTGTCAAATGGCCGCATTGAAAACTTAAAACAACATAAGGACAATGATGATTTTGAATTAATGATTGAGGATGTTTCAAACTATACCAAAATCGAATCATTTTTTGAAAACGTAGATTGGGTCTTTCATTTGGCTGCATTAGCTGATATAGTACCTTCAATAGAAGAACCCATGAAATATCATAAATCTAATGTTGATGGGACAATCAGTGTACTCGAAGCGGCAAAGAGACATAATATCAAACGACTGGTTTATGCGGCATCATCATCTTGTTATGGAATCCCTGAGAAATATCCAACCTCGGAAAATTCTCCAATTTTACCTCAGTATCCCTATGCTTTTACAAAATTTATTGGCGAGCAATATGTATTGCATTGGCATCAGGTATACGGACTTCCGGTTACCTCTCTTAGGTTTTTTAATGTATATGGTCCACGATCACGGACTTCGGGTACATACGGCGCTGTATTTGGTGTATTTTTAGCTCAAAAAATAGCAGGTAAACCGTTTACAATCGTAGGAGATGGGAATCAAACACGTGATTTTACATTTGTTACAGATGTAGTAAAAGCCTGTTATGAATCGGCAAAAAGTGAAAAGGCCAATGGTCAAATCATGAATGTTGGGAGTGGAAACACTTATAGTGTAAATCGATTGGTTGAATTGCTTGATGGTCCTTATGAATTTATTCCTAAACGTCCTGGGGAGCCTGACTGTACCTTTGCGGATACCTCAAAAATATTGGAATTAACCAATTGGAAACCTCAGGTTAGCCTTGAAGATGGGGTGAAAGAAATGCTCGATAATTTAGAATACTGGAAAAACGCTCCTGTTTGGGACAGTAAATCAATCGAAAAAGCCACTGAAAAATGGTTTAAATACTTATCATGATTTGAATCAATAAATTCAGTCCAATGTTTTATACTTTATTAAAAAATCAACTTTTAGAAGAATCGAGCAATTATTATCCGGAAAGCGAATCACCAAATGATAATAATATAAGCCTAAAAAAACGGATCATTAATTTTGGTAAAAGAATCTTTTATACAAGGTTTTTTATTAAACTAATTATCAGCAATAATTATTTATTCAAAGAGATTTTCCTTGGAAAGGTTTTTTCATTAAAGAAATACTTAAACCCTTTAGAATCTTTTTATAATAAGCTGGAGACGGAAACCTCAAAAAAGTTATTATTAAAACTGATGGCTTTTAGAATACTGGGCTATGTAAAAGTTAAACTTCCTTTAAATACCAAAGACTACTGGAAGGGATTGGATGAAGTATTTAAAAATGAAGGTAATGATTCAATTAAATTGGACTACGCACCTTATAGTTTACCTTTTCACGATTTAAATAGTTTCGGTTATCCAATTAAAGTTTACCTTCATTCAAAAGCATTGTATATGACATTTATGATCCACCACTATGATCATAAGATTGATAATGCAAATACAATAAAAGTTAATAAAGATGATGTTGTGCTGGACTTAGGTGGTTGCTATGGCGATTCTTCACTTTATTTTGCAAATCTTGCGGGTGAAAATGGGAAAGTTTATTCTTTTGAATTTATTCCAAGTAATCTGGAGGTATTAAATAGGAATCTTGCTTTAAATCCAATATTAAAACAACGAATAGAAATAGTAGACAAGCCATTATGGGATGTATCTGGTAAAAAAGTATTTTACTGCGATTTAGGGGCAAGTTCTAAAGTTGGGTTTGAAAAAAATACTGAAATGTCAGGGCAAACAGAAACGCTATCCATTGACGATTTTGTCAATAAGGAGGGATTAAACAAACTAGATTTTATCAAAACAGATATTGAAGGTGCTGAACCATTTGCAATAAAAGGGGCTATCAATTCAATATCAAAATTCAAACCTAATCTAGCAATTTCAATATACCATAATATGTCAGATTTTACAGGTATTGTAAAGCAAATTGATGAGCTTGGATTGGGATACAAGTTTTATTTAGGTCATGCTACTACTTATTCCAGCGAAACAGTGCTTTTTTGTACAGCAAATTAAACCATATGATTAATGGTAAATAAGATTCTTACAATTTCGGACCTTGCAAAAAAAGTGGTAGAGCTAAAAAACTCCGGACAAAAAGTTGTTCAGTGCCATGGAGCTTTTGATTTACTACATCCCGGTCATTTGAAACATTTTGAAGCTGCTAAAAAGTTTGGCGATATTTTGGTAGTTACGTTAACCGAAGATAAGCACATAAATAAAGGACCCGGAAGGCCAATATTTAACGAAGATATCAGATCTGAAACCGTTGCAGCAATAGGAATTGTGGATTATGTAGCCATAAACCGTCATGCTTTAGCCTTGCCTGCCATAAAAGAAATCAAACCTGATTTTTATGTGAAAGGACAGGAATACGAAAAAATGCATGAAGATATAACCGGAGGTATTTATCCAGAAAAAGAAGCTATAGAAAGCGTTGGTGGAAAACTGGTATTTACACATGAGCCTGTTTTTAGTTCATCTAAATTGATTAATCGGCATGTAGAGTCTCAGGATGATGATTTAGGAAAATACTTAAAAGGAATTAGAGAGAAGCATAAACTCAAAGATTTCAATAAATATTTTGATATCATATCAGAATATGAAGTAACGATTATAGGTGATACCATTCTGGACGAGTATCAATTTGTGAATCCTATAGGGAAATCGTCCAAATCTCCAACAATTACAGCAAAATTACTGGATTCTGAAATGTATGGAGGAGGAACTTTAGCTGTCGCAAATCATATAGCTGACTTCGTAAAGAAAGTAAACCTCATAAGCACTTATGGTATTAATGAAGGAGGTGATTATTTTGACTTCATAAAGAAAAATCTGCATTCAAATGTAGAGTTAAAAGCAATTTATACCCCAGACAGACCTACCACAATAAAAAAACGTCTGGTTGATAAAACATTTAAACATAAGTTATTTGAAATTATCGAAATTGATGATTCACCCTTAGAAAAACACTATTCTGATCAGGTGATAAAAGAGTTCGAATCAATTAAAAATCATGATTTAGTCATCGTAGCAGATTTTGGACATGGATTAATGAATAGTCAATTGGTAAATTTCGTAAGTCACCAATCAGAATTCTTAGCAATTAATGTTCAAACCAATAGCGCAAACAAAGGGTTTAATGTGGTGACTAAATACCCGCGATGCAATTATTTTTCAATTGATAAAGAAGAGGCTCAATTAGCACTTCACAGTAAAGAGGAATCCATTGAAAATGTAATGAATAGTCTTATAAATTCAGTTAATGCAGATTTTGGCGCCATTACTTTGGGTGTAAATGGTTGTTTAATGGGAAGTAAAGATGGAAATCATTCTGCCTCGCCTGTGTTATCAAATGAAGTTGTGGATACAATTGGAGCTGGTGATGCATTTCTTTCAATTACTTCTCTTTTGGTTAAAGCAGGTATGCCTCTCGAAATGGTATCTTTTACTGGCAATGCGGTAGGAGCCATGGCCGTTAAAATATTGGGGAATAAAGATTATATCAAAAAAGTACCTTTACTTAAATACTTAAAAGTTATTCTGGCTTAATGAAATATTCTGATTATATAAATAAATACAATTCGGTTTTAGAAAACCTGGTGCTTTCTAATAAAAATGAAAAAATAGATACTCAAAGCGGCCTTACACAAATTGTTGATTTATTGAATAAGGTGGATGAAGATGCGACAATTTATATGATAGGAAATGGTGGGAGCAGTGGTATCGTTTCTCATTCGATGGTGGACTTCATTAATGCGTGCAACAAGAATGCCAGGGCTATAACTGATAACAGTCTTTTAACCTGTATGGCAAATGATTATGGTTATGAAAATGTTTTTAAACAACCATTTGCAACAATGATCAGGAAGAAAGATGCTGTCATCGCAATAAGCAGTTCAGGCAATTCTGAAAATATCGTTAGCGCCGCCAAATTTGCCTCTGAAAAAGGCTGCAAGGTGATTACGTTTTCAGGATTTAATGAAAACAACAAACTTAGAAAAGAAGGAGACCTGAATATTTGGTTGGAAAGCGATAGTTATGGATATGTTGAAATCGGCCATGCAATCATTTTGCATTATATAACGGATAGTCTATCCGGATTGATTAAATAATTCAATTTATAGATTGAGTTAGAATAGTTCCGGATTTTATTTTGGTCTCTACTGGGATAACCAGGTTATTGCTCATGACGGTTCCTATTCCAATTCTACTAAATGATCCAATTTTCACATTGCCACCAATTACAACCGCCGGAGAAATATTGACATATTCAGCGATTTCACAATTGTGATCTACTTGAGCTCCTGTATTGATAATGCTGTGATCTCCGATTTTTGACTCCGAATTAATAATTGCCCCGGGCATTATAGCAATACCTACACCTAAATGAACACTTGGGGAAATTATAGCACTTGCATGTATGGAATTAATAAATTCAAATTCCGGAATTTGTTTCACTATATAACTGACAATATTCTGTCGCAATTCAATATTGCCTATACCGACTATTCCCGAAAATTTTTTATTTGAATACAGCCTTTTTATATCATCATCATTTCCGATTACGGGATAGCCAAAGACTTCTGTTCCTTTTTGTTCATTATTATCTATCCACCCAAGAAAATTGCTTTTACCATTGCTGAGGATGTTTTCAAGCACTACGCGTGCATGCCCGGAACAACCAAAAATCACAAAATTATTTTTCATTAGAATTCAAAATCAATACTACCGGGTAATTGAATAATACGCTCTGAAATATCTTTGGAATTTTCAATATTGTAGACTTGCGAATTTTTATAATAGCTTGTATCAGGAAGATAAACCCATGATGATTCCAATTGAATATTTGAATCTCTAGCCAGATTTAAGAGCTTACTTTTTTCCTCTTTTGAATTTAATAGAATGCTATTGATCCAGTTATTGGCATTTTCATTACCAATTATTTTGTAATGATAATTACTTAGAAATTTATTGTAGGCCCTTCTCAACTCCAATTTGGCTTTAAGCTTATTATCAATCTCAATTAATTGTGATAAACCCAATGCAGCATTGATATTGGCCATTCTATAATTGAAGCCCAATTGATCAAAATCATAACCTGAATCACTTTGAATTTTGGCAGTGGTACTCAGATGCTTAATTTTTTGACTTAAAACATCATCATTGCAAATGATCCCTCCACCGGCGCCACTCGAACATATTTTATTTCCATTAAAACTTAAAACCCCAAGTTTTCCAAAACTCCCGGCGTGCTTACCATTTATAAAAGTGCCCATTGCTTCGGCGGCATCTTCTATTAAATAGATATTATATTTATCGCAAACCGATTTCACTTCATTTACAGAATAAGCTTGGCCAAAGGCATATACGGCAATTACAGCTTTTAACTTTTTGGAACTTTTCTTATTTACCAATTGATCTTTTTCAAATACATACTGCTCCTGAATTGTTCTCTCCAAAATTTTGGAATTGATCCCAAGTGTTGAAGGATCATTATCAATAAATACTGCTTCCGCACCGGTATAATTAATGGCATTGGGTACTGCGATATAAGAATAGGCTTGGGTAATTACTTCATCATTCTCACCAATATCCAATGCTTTGAGTGATAAATGTAAAGCAGCAGTTCCATTATTTAAAGCAATGACATTTTTTACGTCACAATATTGACATAGAAGATCCTCGAACTTTGCAACTTCAGGCCCAAAACTTGAGATCATATTTTCTTCCAAAACCCGCATGACCTCGAGTTTGTCATTTTTTGAAATTACAGGTTCGCTTAATGAGATATGAGACTTCTGTGGATATAATGAAGTGATAAACTTTATTAATTCGTCCTTGAAATCATAATTCTGCGTTTCAGGCATCTGATTATCTCCAAAAATAAGGTTCGCTTTTGTATTCAAATGTGATATTATCCTTCTTATCACACCAATTTAGATAATTTTCAAATTCGATTTTCTCTCCAAAATTTTTTGGATGACTGATGGCAATAATATTTGAACCTTTACTGTGCTTATTTATATGAGATTCAGTGATGAATTTCAGTTCTTCAAATGTACTGCCGGAAGCGAAATCAAGCATTCTATAACCCGGAAAAAGGTATCTTTTTATCTTTTCCAGCCGACTTGTACTTTCTTTTTGATAAAATTTCACTCCACTGTTTTCAGGGTAAATCGGATTTTTTCTTTTTCGTTTTAAGTAAGCGAATTTCAACTGATCCAAGAGTCCAGCTTTGGCAGAGGCTATGGGAAATTCAAATAATCCACTTTGACTGTCAATAGCCTCTAAATTTAGACCAATCGGCCATTGATTTGGGTAATTCTTCAAAGCCGAAAAATCATAATACGTTAATTGACCTCGAAATTTTAAACCTTTGGCTACACTGCTTTCCTTTTTAAATTCCAATCGTTTGAGTGATTCAATTATTTCTTCTTCAGGCTGAATGCACCATGCTCCCGCACGAAATGACTTACATTGATATTTAGAATCAATTGGTATTATTAAGTTTTCCAACCAGGTCTTAGCCTTATTTAACAATCCAAATACACCTTTTCCAAATTCACCAAAATCAAGCGTTCTCGTTTCTGGCAGTCGCCAGAATTGATAATTTAATTCCCATTTGTGTTCTACATATTTGGCATCGATCCATTGAGGGTGTAAGTGCAGCTGAATATCATGTCCGGATTGAATAATTTTAGTGAGTTGTTCTTTTATGGCAGATGCAAAATGGAACTTAGGATCTCGTTTTTCAAGTGCTTCAAATGCCCAAATTTCACAAACGTCGACAAAAAAGCACATCCGAATATTGCGCTCATCACAAATTTTCAATAATTCCTCGCTTGGCTTTATCAGACAATTATTTACATCTCCACTGCCATTGCCATAAATTTCATAATCGGAAGTCAATATCAATTTATGAGCACTCAATCCTGCAATTTGTATTTGCGATTAAAATAAATTTCAATAGGAATAAAGATTAGCTTAAAGATCATCATATAAAGAGGATATTTTACCGGTTTTTCATAACCCAATTTAACGATGAGATTACCTATAATTAAAGAACTGATTTGTTTTTGGAATTTGTTCAATCCTTTTTTCCATTTTCCTTGATTTTTCGTCATAATCTGACCAAAAATATTTCCTTTCCATTGGCGTTCTTCCTTGCTCACTAGTTTTTCTGAACTTTTTGAAAAGTTGAGCATTTGCAATTCAAATTCTACAGATAAAAAACCGCAAATTTTTTTCACCTCATTTTCCGTATTGCCTATAAGGTCTTCATATCTGATTTCGATATAATTATCCCGAAAAAGTTCAGGGCCTTCGCTCAAGGCTTTTTCAAGACTAACCTTATGGTCCCCTAAATGTGCTAACAAAGGGTACTTTGATCCCCATTCAGATTTTATTCTTGACAGAAGCACATCGCGGGGATCTCGAATAATATGAATAACCAGTGCGTCGGGAAAATATTTTTTAATCACCTTAAGTAAGCCTGAATTCATCGGATCCTTATCACCAATGATTTTGACATTTTCTTTTTTAGCGTATTCATGGAGGATCCTTCTGAATAAATTGATCCAAATGTTTGAATCAAATTCCAAATCATGAGCCAAAACTTCATGATCGAGCTTTAATCTTTTGAGATGTTCATCCTTTTCGAGGATATCGATTAGCTCATTTTTGTCTTTTGGTATTTTTTTATTTGATTTTGGACTTAAATAGTGGAATAAGAAATGGCTCTCCGGTGTAAATGCAATGTTAGAGTGTGCATTCAGGATACTTTGCAAAAGTGTGGTTCCTGATCTGCCCACTCCAACGATAAAAATATTCTTCAAAGCGAGAATTGATTAGAAAGATTTTTCAACCTTATCTACGATTCCATATTCTATGGCTTCTTTGGCATCCATCCAGTAATCGCGGTCAAAATCTTCCATTACTTTTTCAAATTTTTGACCACAATTATCTGCCAGTATTTTAGCTGATTGTTCTTTGGTTTTTTGAATTTGAATGGCAGTAATTTCAATGTCTGAGGCTCGTCCCTGCATTCCTCCAATACTCGGTTGATGTATCATTACCCTGCCACTCGGGAAAATGCTGCGTTTTCCTTTTTCTCCCTGTGATAATAATAATGAACCCATTGATGCTGCCATTCCCATACAAATGGTATGCACCGGAGAGCTGATCATTTTCATAGTATCCATTATTACCATACCACTGGTTACAATTCCTCCGGGACTGTTTATATAAAATTTGATCACTTTTCCAGGCTCTTTTGCTTCAAGAAAAAGCAATTGATTAACTATTTTTTCGGCAGACTCATCATCTACGGCTCCCCAAAGAAAAACCTTCCTTTGTTCGAGAAAGGTTTTCTCAATTTGTTGGCGAAGGCTTTTCTCTTTTACTTCTTCTTTTGTGTCTTTTTTTTCTGATGAATTCATTCTTTGTTTTTTAAGGCGATCAAATCTAAAATCTTCCGTTGGTATTACAAAATGACACATTTATATAGTAAATAAAAATCATTTGAAAAACTGAGTAAATTAGCGCCCCCAATATGGAGCTTCAATCTAGATTAACGGAATATCGCAAAACATTTTTACTAGCATACCCGGTATCACTGGCTTATTTGAGTCATATTATGACTGGTCTGATTGATAACATTATGGTCGGTCAGATAGGGGCAGACAAACTGGCGGCTTCTTCGCTTGCCAATACTGTTATGGTTATGCCAATGGTATTTGGATTGGGAATGTCATTTGGTTTGACTCCGCTAGTGGCCAATGCTCATGGACAAAATAATATTCCTCGTATCAATACCTTCCAGCAGAGCGGGCTTTTAGTAAATACCGGTATTGGTCTGATGATTTTTTTACTGATGTATTACAGCACCTGGATATTTAAATATCTGGATCAGGAAGCCCTTATCGTTGAACTGGCGATTCCTTATTTAAAAGTAATTGCGATATCAATGATCCCGTTTATGGTTTTTCAGAACTATAAACAATTTGCAGATGGAGTTTCCATAACTAAAACGGCCATGTACATAAGTATTATAGGGAATGCTTTCAATATTTTACTCAATTACATTCTTATTTTCGGGAAACTTGGATTTCCAGCTTATGGATTAACGGGCGCGGGATATGCTACGCTGGTTTCACGAATCTTAATGGCCCTTGGAATGATGTTCGCTGTATTATATTTAAGAGACTTTAAAGATTTTAAGATTAAAGTTGTATCACGTTCAGCGCTTGGACTTAACAATATTCGCGACATTCTAAATATAGGGGGACCAAGTGGTATGCAAATGGTTTTCGAGGCCGGTGCTTTTTCTATTTCGGCAATTATGGTCGGTTGGATTGGATACAGGGAATTGGCATCACATCAAATTGCCATAAGTATTGCTTCGGCCACCTATGTTATGGCTGCGGGTTTGGGAGCTGCCTCAACCATACGTGTTGGAAATCAACTTGGGGCGATGAAATTCGATATGGTAAGAACGGTTGGTAAAATAGGTATGGAAATGTCTGCTGTTTTTATGGCTATCGCAGGTTTAATATTTATTATTTTAAACACCTGGTTACCAACATTATATGTCGATGAAATTTCCGTAATAAAAATAGCTTCGAGCTTAATTATTATTTCTGCTGCATTCCAGATCTTTGATGGATTACAGGTAGCCGCTATGGGTGCCCTTAGGGGTCTTTCCGATGTGAAATGGCCTACTTTGATTGCTGTATTTTCCTATTGGGGTTTAGGACTTCCCTGTTCATATATATTTGCCTTTTGGCTCAATATGGGCGTTGAAGGCGTATGGTATGGTTTTATTATTGGTTTAGGTTCAGCCGCTTTATTGTTGGGTTATCGCTTTTTCCGCAAAACCGAAGCAAAGACTTTAATTAAAACTGAACGAGCGCTGATGCCCAGGTAAAACCGCTGCCAAATGCAGTGAGGCATACCAAATCACCTTCTTTGAAACGGCCTTCTTCCCAAGCTTCACACATGGCAATTGGGATGGATGCAGCAGTCGTATTGCCGTATTTATGAATATTACTCACCACTTTTTCCGGTGGCAATTTAAAAGTTCGGGCTACAAATTCTGTAATTCTTGCATTCGCTTGATGGGGAATGACTAAATCTACTTCTTCGATTTTTTTACCGGTTTTGTTCAATGCTTCCACAATGGCTTCGGGCATACGTGTAACCGCATGTTTAAATACAAAATTCCCATTCATATATGGGTATATTCTGGCATCATCTATCATTTCTTTGGTAAGTCTTTCATCGCCACTTGAACCGGGGTGAATAACCGCGAGCTCCTCAGCAAACTCTCCTTGTGAATGTAAATTTGTAGTCAAAATGCCTTTTTTAGGGTCCTTTTCAGGTTTTAGTACACATGCGCCTGCACCATCACCAAAAATAACAGAAACATTTCTTCCTCGTGTGCTCATATCCAAGCCGGAAGAATGAATTTCAGAACCGATTACCAATATATTGTCATACATGCCGGTTTTAATAAAATTGTCGGCAATGGATAATGCATAAATAAATCCCGAACATTGATTTCGAACATCCAGGGCACCAATCTCTTTAATTCCCAATTCCTTTTGAACCAATACACCAGAACCCGGGAAAAAATAATCGGGACTAAGTGTAGCAAAAATTATAAAATCAAGATCGTCGGCTTTAAGATTTGCTCTTTCTAAGGCTATATTGGCTGCTTTTACACCCATATTGGCCACAGTGTCCTTCTTTTTATCGTAAAATCTTCTTTCTTTAATACCGGTCCGCTCCTGAATCCATTCGTCATTGGTATCCATTACTTTTTGAAGGTCGCTGTTTTTAACAACTTTCTCGGGCACATAAAAGCCCATTCCGGCGATTTGGGAATTTCTCATATCGATTTAGGTCTTTGAACAATATTACAAAATTTGAGCATTATTGAATATTATTTTGTGCTTATGCTTAGCTTAATCTCAATTTTTTAAAAATTATAATGTGCTTGAGATAATTCTGGATGGTTTTTTTGTGGGATTAATTCTAGCCCTCTTTATAGGCCCTGCTTTTTTTTATTTGATAAAATTGAGTCTTGACGGTGGATTTATTCCGGCAGCTCTTTTTGCTTTTGGAATCATATTGAGTGATTTAATCATAGTAACTCTAATATATTTTGGCTTTTCCGGAGCCATGGAGTCAAAAATATTTCAACAAGCATTTAGCTTGGTTTCGGGACTGGTGCTAGTGGGTCTGGGAATTAGGAGTTTCAGCAAGAAAGTTAAAATAAGCGATGAAATTTCATTTGAGAAAAGGCATAGAATATTTTGGTATTTTTTTAAAGGCATGCTTATCAATGGGGTCAATCCATTTACATTGATGATTTGGCTTGGGGTAATTGGCGCCGTGGGGGTAAGACAAAGTTATTCTCCCTTTGAATTCAGATTGTTCTTCTCAGGCTTGCTGGCGACTATTCTATTAACCGATTTACTCAAGGCCTATTTTGCAAATAAAATAAGACTGTTAATCAAGGATAATATTCTATTAATAATCAATAGAGTTCTTGCTGTTTTGTTTATAATTCTTGGCGCCAGAATGATCCTCTTTTTTTTAAGCTTGCTGTTGGATTGGAAAGGTGTTTTTTGATTTGATTTTTAAGGTTAAAAATCAGAGTTTCGCAGACGAATACCAGTAGGTAAAAATGCCGTTTTTTCGGTTTAAAATTGTATTTTAGCAGCCTTAAAAAATAAATCCATTTCAATTTGAGCAAAGAAAATAAAAAAGACTACTCAGCAGGGAATATTCAGGTGCTTGAGGGGCTTGAAGCAGTGCGTAAAAGACCGGCTATGTACATCGGTGACGTAGGTGTTAAAGGACTTCACCATTTGATTTGGGAAGTAGTCGATAATTCTATTGACGAAGCACTTGCAGGTCATTGCGATCAGATATCTGTAACCATCCATAAAGACAACTCTATTTCAGTACAAGATAATGGTAGAGGAATTCCGACAGATTATCACGAGAAAGAAAAAAAGTCGGCACTGGAAGTGGTAATGACTGTTCTGCATGCCGGAGGAAAGTTTGATAAGGACTCTTACAAAGTTTCAGGAGGATTACATGGAGTCGGTGTTTCCTGTGTTAATGCACTTTCGAAAAATTTAAAAGCGGTTGTACATAGGAACGGAAAAATTTTCCAGCAATCTTATTCCAAAGGAATTCCGCAGAGCAAGGTTGAAGAAATAGGTAAAACTGAGATCACCGGGACAATTGTAACTTTTACACCCGATGATTCTATTTTCATTGCCACTGAATACAATTTTACCACTGTTTCCGGCCGTCTTCGCGAGCTGGCCTATCTCAATAAAGGCATAAAAATACATCTGGAAGATGAAAGGGATCAGGATGAAAATGGCCAAAATATTAGTGAAGATTTTTATTCTGAGGGAGGTTTAATAGAATTCGTACAATACCTTGACAGTACGAGAGAACGATTAATTCAGGAACCCATCTATGTTGAAAGTGAAAAAGATGGTGTCCCTGTGGAAGTGGCGCTTCAATACAATACCTCGTTCAATGAGCATGTTTTTTCATACGTCAACAATATCAATACCATTGAAGGAGGAACGCATGTAACAGGTTTTAGAAGAGCCCTAACCCGTACACTAAAAAATTGGGCGGATAAATCCGGGCTTTTGGACAAAGTGAAGATCGATATAAGCGGGGATGACTTTCGCGAAGGATTAACGGCGGTTATCTCTGTGAAAGTTCAGGAACCACAATTTGAAGGTCAAACCAAAACTAAACTTGGGAATTCCGAGGTAAGTGGTGCAGTGGAAGGCTGTTTGGGAACAGCACTTTATGAATACCTTGAAGAGCATCCCAAAGAAGCTAAAACCATTGTTCAAAAAGTTATATTGGCCGCGCAGGCAAGACATGCTGCCAGGAAAGCACGTGAAATGGTGCAGCGCAAGAATGTTATGGGAGGCAGTGGATTACCTGGAAAGTTGGCCGATTGCTCAGAAAAAGATCCTTCAAAATGTGAATTATACCTTGTAGAGGGAGATTCCGCAGGTGGATCCGCAAAACAGGGAAGAGAAAGAAAGTTTCAGGCCATATTGCCTTTAAGGGGTAAAATATTAAATGTAGAAAAGGCCCAGGAGCATAAAATTTATGACAATGAGGAGATAAAAAATATGATTACCGCTTTGGGCGTCAGTTTCGGGACAGAGGAAGATGAAAAAGCTTTGAACCTCGACAAACTGAGGTATCATAAAGTCATAATCATGACCGATGCCGACGTAGATGGTAGTCATATCAGGACATTGATCTTAACCTTCTTTTTCAGATACATGAACGATTTAGTTGAAAAAGGATATGTTTATATAGCCCAACCCCCACTTTATTTATTGAAGAAAGGCAAGGAACAGCGATATGCCTGGTCGGAAAAAGACAGAACAGATATCATTAAAGAATTAGCGGATGGAAAAGAAGATGCTGTAAGTATCCAGCGGTATAAAGGTCTCGGAGAAATGAATCCTGAACAACTATGGACTACCACTATGGATCCGGAGTTCAGAAATCTAAAACAGGTGACCATTGAAAGCGCAGCCGAAGCGGATCACCTTTTTTCAATGTTAATGGGAGATGAAGTAGCTCCAAGAAGGGAATTTATTGAGAAGAATGCCAAATACGCCAAGCTAGACGTTTAAATTTCACTTAAAAACAAACAACATTTTATGCCGGAAACTAAGGTCGTCAATAAGATAGATTCAAGTAAATATATCTCAAGAGACCTGAGCTGGCTCAAATTCAATCATCGGGTATTGGATCAGGCACTAGATCCAAACAGAACACTCTTTGAAAGAATGAAATTTTTGGCCATTACCGAATCCAATCTGGATGAATTTTTTATGATTCGGGTAGGCAGTTTGTATAATTATATCGATTACGGTAAAAAGAGAATTGATTATTCCGGCCTGAGAGAGGTTCCTTTTAAACATACTCTAATGGCAAGAGCTCAGGAATTCGTAGCCAGGCAGTATGAGTGCTATTATAAACAATTGGTTCCTCTTTTTGATAAAAATGGATTTGAGATTTCAGATGTCAATTCTTTGAAACCTGAGGAAGTTGACGAAATCAAGGAGTATTTCAGAGGTACCATTTTTCCAATGCTTACACCAATGGTGTATGACAATTATCATACATTTCCGGTATTAATGAATGCCATACCTGTTTTTGCTGTGGTTACTAAACCCAGTCGCAGAAGCAGGGAAAGAAAGAAGCTCTCTTTTGTTCAAATACCCCAGAACTTACCAAAGTATTATCAAATAAACCGCGGCAACAAAATTGTTTTTGTCCCCATTCAGGAGATCATTCGTTCTGAAATTGACAAATTGTATCGCAACATTTTTATCGAAAATGTAAAATTGATCAGGATCACCAGAAACGGAGATTTTACGCTGGAGGAAAGTGATGATCTTGAAATGGATTTCATCGATGAGTTAAAGCACAAACTCAAAAAAAGAAAAACCGGAAGGGTAGTTCGCCTCGAAATTGAATCGGGTTCCTTAGAGTCGCTAAAAAGAATTCTAAAGGAAAGATGGGAGCTCGAAGAAGATGCGATTTTCAAGTTCGACAGAATTTTGGATTTCACCAGTCTTTGGCAGATAATAAATCACAATGAGTTCAAAGATAAAGTACCCTCTCTGCCATCGCCCGTTTTACCGCTCTCTTACCGACATGTAGAAAAAGAAGAGGAAACAGATATTATGGAATATCTTGAAGCCAATGATATTCTTCTTCATCATCCCTATAACAGCATACATCCGGTCATTGACCTCCTTGAAACAGCCGCTGATGACCCGAATGTTTTGGCTATTAAAATTACAATTTATCGTCTGGCAAAGGGGAGCAGAGTGACGAGTGCATTGTTAAAAGCTGCCGAAAATGGAATCCATGTTTCAGTGCTTTTTGAAGTAAAAGCCCGTTTTGATGAAGAAAATAATTTAAGGGAAGCCGCTAAACTGCAAAAAGCCGGTGTCTTTGTGATCTACGGAATGTCTGCTTTAAAAACGCATACAAAATTGCTTCTCATAGTAAGGAAAACCGAAGACAAAGTCATTCGATATGTGCATTTGGGAACAGGAAATTATAACGAAAGTACTTCCAAGCTCTACACGGATTTAGGTTTATTAACAACCAATGAAATTTATGCCAATGATGTTTCTGAATTTTTCAATGTTATTACAGGCCATTCCGCGCCCAGTATTTACAAATCACTTTTAACGGCTCCAAAAGATCTTAGAAATTCATTGATCGATCTAATTCAAAAGGAAAAAGAAAATGCTTTGAAAGGCAAATCATCTGGAATTTGTATTAAAATAAATTCATTAGAAGATCGAAAAACAATTGATGAACTCTATGAGGCCAGTCAGGCCGGTGTTAAAATTCATTTGATTGTCAGAGGAATTTGTTGTTTGAGACCAAGAAGAAAAGGTTTGAGTGAGAATATAACAGTACGTTCAATTGTAGGTGACTTTTTAGAGCATTCCCGTTTGTTTTATTTTCACAATGAAGGTGACCCCATTATTTATGGTGGAAGCGCTGATATTATGGTAAGAAGTTTTGATCGAAGAATCGAATCGCTTTTTATGATTAATGACAAAAGAGCCAAAAAAGAAGCAATTAATATTCTGGTATTTAATCTCAACGACAATGTTAACTCCTATGAAATGCAGGAGGACGGTTCTTATAAAAAATTAAGTACAGTAGAAGATCTGGCCTTTGATATTCACAAAGAATTTTTCAATGTGACGAAGAATATAATAGACTCTGTCAAGCTGTTTGATTAATTCTGGATTTTCGCCAGGCTTTATAGTGTTTATCGATCAATAAAGCCATCATCCCATCTTTTAAGCCAACCTGTGGTACAACAATTTTTTTGGCTTTAGCCCATTTCATTATTGACAGATAAATCTTTGAAGCAGGAACAATTACATCAGCCCGATCCGGGTTCAGCATTAAATGATTCATTCGGTATTCCATAGACATTTGCTCAATCTCATTGAGTGTCTTTTGAAAATTTTTAATAGATATGGAATTGTCTCTTTTGGTATTTCCCAATTCGTAGATTTTATTGATATTACCACCGGTTCCTATGGCAATTAAATTATCAAGGCCCATTATATTTTTTTTGACCCATTTTTCCATTATTTCCCAAATTTCAGGAGTATCCTTGCCCTGAAGGTTTCTGACCGAACCTATTTTAAAAGATTCCGAATTAATCTTTTTCCTGCCATTGTAAACATTAATTTCAGTACTGCCGCCACCCACATCAATATGAACCGTGTGATCTTCATTCAAGCTGTTGAGAATAACTTTGTTAATCAGCCAGGCTTCTTCATCTCCATTGATGATATTGATGTCAAAATCCAGTTTTCTTTCAATTTGCCTGGCGATTTCTACGCCATTTTTCGCTTCACGCATAGCAGATGTAGCACAAGCCATATAATGATCTACTTCGTATAGATCCATCAATAATTTGAAGGCTTTCATCAGTTTAAAAAATTTTTCCTGATTCTTTTCGCTGATTTCATTGAGGTTGAATACGTCCTGACCGAGCCGAAGTGGGAAACGCACATATTCCAGTTTCTTAATTTTCATTTCCCCATCATCCTCTATGACCCGGGAAATCTGAAAACGAATGGCATTGGAGCCAATATCAATAGCAGCTAATTTCAAATTTTAATCAAGATTTTACCAAAAATGCATAAACTGAACTATTCACCGAAATATATTATTAAAAATGAAGATTTATCATTTTCTTTGTACTACTTATCGAGAAAGACTGAGGGAATGGGCCCGCAGAAGTCTTAGCAACCCGAGCTAGTCGGGTGCTACTTCCCACCCCCGAAAGGGGAAAGATGAGTGAAGACGTAACTCTTCCCACACACTTTCTCATTAAGAAAAATTTAAAAGATGACAGATATTAGAGATATTCTGAAAAATAGGATACTGGTATTAGATGGTGCCATGGGTACCATGATACAACAATACAAGCTGGAGGAAGAGGATTTTCGCGGTAATATTTACAAGGATCATTCCATGGCCTTAAAGGGTAATAATGATTTATTGTCATTGACTCAAGCCAATATCATTAAGGAAATTCATGCAAAATATTTTGAAGCAGGAGCCGATATTGCCGAAACGAATACATTTACCAGCAATAGATTGGCTCAGGCAGACTACGGTCTGGAATCTGAGGTTTATAAAATGAATCTGGCTTCAGCTCAAATGGCTAAGGAAGTGGCGGAGGAATTCAGTGCTAAAGAACCGGAAAAACCCAGATTTGTGGCAGGATCAATCGGTCCAACCAATAGAACGGCTTCATTATCACCAGATGTAAATGATCCGGGTTTTCGAGCTGTAACCTTTGACGAACTAAGTGAAACCTACGCCGAACAAGTAAAAGGCTTGCTTGATGGCGGTGTGGATTTGCTTTTGGTGGAAACTGTTTTTGATACATTAAATGCCAAGGCTTGTCTATTTGCAATACAGGAAATTTTTGAAGAAAGAAAAGTTCAAATTCCAATTATGGTTTCCGGTACCATTACCGATGCCAGCGGAAGAACACTTTCGGGGCAAACAACCGAAGCATTCCTGATATCGGTTTCACATGTTCCTCTATTGAGTGTTGGTCTGAATTGTGCATTAGGAGCAAAAGAATTGCGTCCTTATTTGCAGATAATGGCCAGTAAATCCGACTGCTTTGTAAGCGCCCACCCAAATGCAGGCTTGCCAAATGAATTTGGTGAATATGATCAAAGTCCTGAAAACATGGCTGCACAGATAAAGGAGTTTTTAGATGAAAATTTAGTCAATATTGTGGGCGGTTGCTGCGGAACGACTCCTGAACATATTAAGGCAATTTCCGAATTAGTTAAAAAATATCAGCCAAGGGATTTGGCTGTAATGGTAGAATAGGGGGGATGGATAATACTGAAAACAAATACAAGCCGCTAAAACTTAGTGGTCTTGAACCACTCGTAGTTACTTCAGAATCCAATTTTATAAATATTGGAGAACGAACCAATGTGACCGGTTCGCGAAAATTTCTTCGCTTAATCAAGGAAGATAAATATGAAGAGGCGCTCTCTGTAGCCAGAGATCAGGTTGAAGGCGGGGCCCAGGTATTGGATGTCAACATGGATGAGGGAATGATTGACGGAAAAGAGGCTATGGTTAAGTTTTTAAATTTAATTGCTTCCGAACCCGATATTTCAAGGATCCCAATAATGATTGACTCATCGAAATGGGAAATTATTGAAGCGGGGCTAAAATGTGTACAAGGCAAAGCCATTGTAAATTCTATTTCCCTGAAAGAAGGAGAAGAGGCATTTATTACACATGCTAAAAAAATCAAAATGTATGGCGCTGCGGTAATTGTCATGGCATTTGATGAAGATGGACAGGCTGATTCTTATGAAAGAAGAATTCAAATCTGCGAAAGATCATATAAAATATTGGTAGAAAAGGTAGGTTTCCCTGCTGAGGATATCATTTTCGATCCTAATATATTTCCCGTGGCCACTGGAATGGAAGAGCACCGGAAAAACGCATTAAATTTTTTCAGGGCCACCAAATGGATAAGACAAAACTTACCCGGTGCACATGTGAGTGGTGGAGTCAGCAATGTATCATTTTCATTTCGCGGTAATGATAAAGTGAGAGAAGCCATGCATTCGGCATTTCTTTATCACGCCATTCAAAATGGTATGGATATGGGAATAGTCAACCCTGCGATGCTGGAAGTATATGATGATATACCTGAAGAATTACTCCAAAAAGTGGAGGATGTTTTACTTGACAGGAATGAAGAGGCAACAGAAACACTGATACAATACGCTGAAAAAGTTAAGGGCAATGGAAAACAAAGAGTAGTTGACAATAAATGGAGAAAAGATGAGGTAGAAAAACGACTCGAACATGCCTTGGTAAAAGGAATTATAGATTTTATTGATGAAGATACGGAAGAAGCCAGGCGGAAATACCAAAGACCACTAGAGGTAATTGAAGGGCCGCTTATGGATGGTATGAATGTAGTCGGTGATCTCTTTGGCTCGGGTAAAATGTTTCTTCCGCAGGTGGTCAAAAGCGCTAGAGTGATGAAAAAATCTGTAGCCTATTTACTTCCATATCTTGAAGAAGAAAAAAGACGAAATAACGATACCAGCCAAAACGCCAAGATACTTTTAGCCACTGTAAAAGGGGATGTGCACGATATAGGAAAAAATATTGTAGGTGTGGTATTAGCCTGTAATAATTTTGAAATTATTGATTTGGGCGTAATGGTACCGGCCGAAAAAATTCTGGATACGGCAATTGAGGAACAGGTAGATATTATTGGTTTGAGCGGTTTGATCACACCTTCTCTTGATGAAATGGTACATGTAGCTAAAGAAATGGAGCGCAGAAAGCTGAAAATACCACTGCTTATCGGTGGTGCAACTACCTCAAGAGTCCATACCGCAGTGAAAATTGACCCTCATTATTCCGGGCCGGTTGTGCATGTCCTCGATGCATCCCGATCTGTGCCGGTGGCCGGCGAACTAAGCAATAAAGATTCGCAGCTCGATTATCTCGAAAGGATCAAAAAAGAATATGCAGGGCTTCGGGAAGACCACAGTAAAAAACACAAGATTAAAACTTATGTAAGCATAGGGGAAGCACGAGAAAACCGAGCTCAGGTTGATTTTGATGTTTCAATCGCAAGCCCAAAAAAATTGGGAATTACCCAAATTAAAGACATTGGAGTCTCAACACTTAAAAACTATATAGATTGGACGCCTTTCTTTTCAACCTGGATGCTAAAAGGAAAATTTCCAAAAATATTTGAGAACAAAACCATTGGAAAGGAAGCCAAAAAGCTTTTTGATGATGCTCAGGAAATGCTCGAAAAAATTGATAAAGAACAATGGCTTATAACCCAAGGTGTATGCGGTATTTTCGAAGCCAATTCAATTGGAGATGATGTACAGGTTTATGAAAATGGCGATTGGAAAACTACATTTCATTTTCTAAGACAACAGGGTAAAAAAAGCAGTGGTTATCCGAATTATTGTCTTTCCGATTTTATCGCTCCCAAATCTTCCGGTAAAAAAGATTATATAGGTGGCTTTGCCGTCACGGCCGGAATAGGAATTGAAAGGCTTATTGAGCGTTTTGAAAAAGACCATGATGATTATAATAATATTATGATCAAATCGCTTGCTGATCGTCTGGCTGAAGCATTTGCCGAATATTTACATGAAAAGGTTAGAACGGAAATTTGGGCCTATTCTGATAAAAAACTTAGCAATGAAGATTTAATTTCGGAAAAGTACCAGGGCATCAGACCGGCACCGGGTTATCCCGCCTGTCCGGATCATACCGAGAAAACACTTCTTTTCAACTTATTGGAAGTTGAGAAAAATACAGGCATTAGTTTAACAGAAAGCTATGCCATGTACCCCGCATCATCGGTCAGTGGTTTTTATTTTGCCAGACCGGAAAGTAAATATTTTGGATTGGGAAAGATATCCAAAGACCAGCTAATTGACTATTCAAAAAGAAAGGGCATGTCACAACATGAAATGGAAAAATGGCTGGCCCCAAATCTTAATTACGAAGCAAATTCATGAAAGTAACCGAGCATATACAAAAGGCGAAGGACACGCTTTTTTCATTTGAAATTTTACCTCCTCTGAAAGGCCAGGGTGTTAAATCCATTTTTGATGCCATTGACCCCTTGATGGAATTTAATCCACCCTTTATTGATGTAACATATCACAGAGAAGAAATTGTCTACAAAAAGAAATCTAATGGATTATTGGAAAAAACCGTGGTCAAGAAAAGGCCGGGTACCGTTGGAATTTGTGCTGCTATCATGCATCAATACAAGGTAGATACTGTGCCTCATATTATTTGCGGAGGATTTAACAAGGAAGAAACAGAAAATGCATTGATAGATCTTAATTTTCTTGGCGTGGATAATGTACTTGTATTGAGGGGCGATGCGCCTAAATCTGATCGGAAATTTATTCCTGAGGAAAACGGGCATTCTTATGCCCTGGATTTACTAAATCAGGTTAAAGATATGAACGAGGGAAAATACCTCGATGAAGATTTAAAGCACACCTGGAAAACTAATTTTTGTGTGGGGGTAGCGGGTTATCCGGAAAAACATTTTGAGGCGCCGAATATGAAATTGGATATCAATTTCCTCAAACAAAAAGTAGATCAGGGCGCTGATTATATCGTTACGCAAATGTTTTTTGATAATTCCAAATATTTCGAGTTTGTAGACATATGCAGGTCCAACGGGATAAACGTACCAATCATACCCGGATTGAAACCGATCACGGCATTAAGTCAAATGACAATGCTTCCTAGTGTATTTCATATCGACCTACCGGATGAGCTGGTCAATGAATTATCAAAATGCAAAGACAATGCATCGGCCAAAGAAGTGGGAATAGAATGGGCAATTCAGCAATCCAAAGAACTCAAAGAAAAGGGTGCACCATGTTTGCATTACTATACTATGAGT
Source organism: Cytophagales bacterium (assembly GCA_965267555.1). Taxonomy (GTDB): domain Bacteria; phylum Bacteroidota; class Bacteroidia; order Cytophagales; family CCMP332; genus CCMP332. Next base: position 1,307,435 of record OZ254083.1, read on the forward strand.
AAATCCGAAGCAACCCGCAAAATCGCCGAAGCATTATTTTAGCATTCCTTTCTCGGAGCGAAGCGAAAAATGTTTCAATGAGACCTTAAACCAATTCCTATTTCAGAGCGAAGCGAAGAATCTCATTCAACGTTTAATCCTTGATCAAGAAGACTCTTCGCTCTGCTCAGAGAAAGGAACGCAGGATGAAACTGTATTGTTATTTATAACATTTAACTTCGCTTTGTGAAAATTATAGAATGCCCACGCGATGCCCTGCAGGGAATTGATCAATTTATTCCCACAAAAGACAAGATCCGATACATCCAGCAATTGTTAAGTGTTGGGTTTGATACTATTGATTTTGGAAGTTTTGTTTCACCAAAAGCCATTCCGCAAATGCGCGATACGGCAGAAGTGCTCCAGGGATTAGACTTAGATGCAAGTAAATCCAAATTATTGGCCATTGTCGCGAATCTAAGAGGTGCAGACCAAGCTTGTGAATTTGATGAAATCGATTATTTGGGTTTTCCACTTTCTTTATCAGAAACTTTTCAATACAGGAATACCAATAAAAGTATTGCCGATGCCATAGATATTTTAAAAGGTATTCAGGATTTATGTACTAAACATGATAAGACCCTTGTTACTTATTTGTCCATGGGTTTTGGTAACCCTTATGGTGAAAACTGGGACAGTGAAACGGTAGAAGAGTTTGTTCAAATACTCGATAAAATGGACATTAAAATAATAGCCCTATCCGATACCATAGGTGCTGCCGAACCGCAAACCATCCATTATATCTTTAATCATCTGATTCCTACTTTTCCTCATATAGAATTTGGAGCGCATTTACATACAGTACCGGACACCTCTTATGTTAAAATTGAAGCGGCCATAGAGGCGGGTTGCAGGCGATTTGATGCTGCGATAAAAGGGTTTGGGGGTTGTCCCATGGCCAAGGATGATTTAACCGGAAATTTGGATACGATACGTTTGATCGATTTTTTTAATAGGAACCAAATCGAACTTCAAGGGTTTGACACTGGTGCTTTCAATAAATCTATTGAAATAGCATCTGAGATTTTTCCAACATAAATTCTTGCCATGAATTAAAAGTGGTCAAGCTATATCTGGGACAGAAAACTTTTAACTCCAAACTCTTAATTCCTAACTCTCATCTCACTTCCCATCCAACATCCTCTTATAATCATTAATAAGATACTTATACTTACTTTCCTTATCACCGCCCATATGTTTTTTGTATTTGTGATAATAGACTTTGAGGTTGTTGAGTTTAGAATGGGCCACCTCGATATCACCAATTTCATAAAAGGCTTTTAAAAGCGCGAGATTAACATCAAAATACATATTGTCCTGCTGATATATCATAACCATATTTAAAAGCTCCAAAGATTCATCGTATTTTCCTTCCCTGCAGAGAACAATTCCTTCAATGGCATTTAAATCGTTTTCAGGGTCCTTTGCCTTACTGCGTAAGCGATCAAATTCAGTTCTGGCTTTTTTTACATCGTTCTCCAAGTGTTCTAGTATATATTTATTCAGTACACCCGGGCTCAACTCCTCTTTTAGGTCTACTAATTCTTTATAATATTCTGATTTTAATTCCTGAGGTATTTTAGCTGAGCTAATCAAAAGAATAAGAATGTTATTTTTAACATTCACAGTCGCTTCATGATAATTAGAATAGAAGATTTTTTCCACAGCCTGATGATATGCTTTTGCTTTTATCTTATCGCTACCTTCGAGAATATCCAGGATGTAGGTTTTATAAAGTAAGGGAATGTCCTGAGAGTCGAGCATTTCCAGATATTCCTTTATACTAAAAAATTCTGGTTTAAATGGCTTTTGAGCTGATTTTTGTAAGGTGCCTTCTTCAATTTTATGGGCAGCCCTCAAAGTAAAATCATAAAATATTTTATTAAATAAATGGCCTGAGTTTATCCATTTTTTGATTTTGTCTAATTCCTTGTAGTTGGCAGCAATCGAATTGTATTTAAAATTCTGTTCGTTATAGTAAACATGATAGAAGTTTCTTCTGCTTTCATTTAAAAAATTTATATATAATGATCGGAAATCATCTCTGGAATGACTTGCTTCCAAACCTTTTTTAACATCCTCAAATTCAGACTCAAACTGATTCATTAATCCGTGATTTCTTAAGTAGCGCAAGTAAATGACCTCAGAATTTAAAGCGGCGTATGATTCTTCAGGGATAACATAAATTAAAAGATATTTTTTTAGGATATCCTTGTATTCATTGACTCTCCGATAAACCTGGGGCGAAGGAAAAATTTTACCCAATGCCTTATTATCGGGTAAATCGTCCTTGCCTTTTTTAAGAACCAAATCTGTAAGTCTGACATAATTTTTATGTTGTTTGGGATTTTCAAATGCGATGAAATTCTGAAAATGATCAATTTCTGAAGGTTTTAAAGTATTGAGTATTTCAAAAGCTTCTTTGAGGGGTTGCATAATAAATGTCTGACTACTTTGACCTCAATGATACAATCAAATGCGAGATTAAAAAATGAAAATATTTAATATGAAAATTATCGAATAATGTGCAATAGGAGTTAATATTTAAAGTTTCGCATTAGTTTTTAATTCATTTTATATAATTCTTTTCAATAAATGCGATCGGAAAAATTATTGATGTTTAAATGTTGAATGGCCATTTTAGCTGCATGATAATTAAAATGAATAAAATTCTCATCTCATTGGTAATAGCAGCTGTCAATTTGATGCATGCAAGCCAGATTTACGCACAAGCCAATTGTGCAAGAGCCACTTCTCAGATAGAACTCGACATCAACAATGTTCGAACTACATTACACAATGGCGGTGACATGTGGTGGACTGTCATTTCGCCAAGTGCTGCCCGGTATGAAATCCCTAAACAAGAAAATCCCAGTGCCAATAAATCGCATTCACTTTTTGCCGGTTCCATTTGGCTCGGAGGAATAGACAATAACAGCAATGAACTACTTGTTATAGCAAGCACCTACAGACAATCCCACTATTCTTTATGGCCTGGCCCGGTGTTAGGTTCGGGAGCAGGGGTTTTCACTACTGCAGAAACCTGTAAGGAATGGGATAGACAATTCAAGGTAAACAGAGATGAAATTGCCCAATTTCTACTTGATTTTGAGAATGAGTTAATTTTAAAGGAAGAAGATATTCCTGAAGCCATACGCTATTGGCCGGGCAGAAATAATCCTTTTCTGCAAAGTGAAATTTCAGAATTAGATATGGCCTTGGCTCCTTTTAATGAAACGGAAAATGAAGACGGAATTTACAATCCGCTGGATGGAGATGTTCCCGATATCAAAGGCGATCAGAGCATTTGGTGGGTTATGAACGATATTGGTAATCAAAAAGAGTCTGGAAGTATAATTGGCGCCTCAGCTCCAATAGGAATGGAAATTCAGGTTTTGGCACATGCTTTTGCTACAGATGATCCATTAAATGATGCCACGCTTTACAAATATAGATTCATCAATAAAAGCAATCGGGATATAGCGGAAACGCACATTTCCCAATGGACCGATCCCGATTTGGGTTTTGCGGGAGACGATTATGTACAATCCGATGTAGGAAGGGGCTTAGCCATTTGTTTTAACGGTGATGATTTTGATGAAAGCATTGTGGGTTATGGCGATAAACCCCCTGCCATTGGAATAGATTTTTTTAGCGGCCCTCTGGCTGATTTTGATACCATTGGCGATGGAATTGATAATGATGGCGATGGTTTGGTCGATGAAGCGGATAATGGCTTTGCCATATTTGAAGGGGATAGTCTTGATAATGACTGGGATGGCATTATTGACGAGTTTGGCGAGCGAATCAGTATGAGCAATTTCATGTATTATAACGGTAATTCCAATCCCGCAAATGGCAATCCGGGTACGGTATTTGATTTCTTTGCTTATACCAGAAGTCTTTGGAGAGATGGAACAAATCATACCCATGATTTTGCTCAGGGATTACAACAAAATTTTCCTGCAACAAATTATATGTTTCCAGGCAACTCATGGCAGGAATTAAGTGATAGATTAGGTAATCCTAGCCATATTCCTTCTTATGAGCCATGGGATGAATTTATTTCAGGGAATCAGCCGGCAGACCGGCGTTTTGTACCATCAATTGGTGCTTTTTCGATGGAACCCGGTGCAATGGTGGAATACACAGTTGGTGTGCCCTGGGCACAGGCTGAATTCGGAGGTTCCAGAGCCAGTTTTGACAAATTGCTCTGTGTGGATGATTATGTTCAGTCATTGTATTACAATGGAGACATTCAATTTTTAAATGGACCTGATGCCCCGGATATTTCTATTCGTGAATTGGAAAATGAAATCCGAATTAATCTTGTTCCAACCCAAATGACCACTTGGAAAAATGGCAGACCTCAGGTGCAGCATACAGAATCCTACTCCGAAGATGATACGGACCTTGGCGCTTCTTATGATTTTGAGGGTTATTTGGTCTATCAGCTTTTCAATGAAAACGTAAATCCTTCAGAGTATAGAAACCCTGATAAAGCAAGATTAATTTTTCAATGCGATTTAGACAATGGTATAACTCAAATCACCGATTTTGCGCCAGCATTTGAAAGCGGACAGTGCTATTTTAATGCCTCAGTTGAGGTTCAGGGATCAGATAAAGGAATTCACAGAAGTTTTTCAATCAAAGAAGATGCCTTTGATGATAATTCGAAATTGGTCAATAACAAAGAATACTATTATAGTGTGGTAGCCTATGGCTACAATAAAAAAGCCAATGATCTAAACCAATTGAGCAATCTGAATGAAAGAGTTTATCAAACCTATATAGAAAGTAAAAAGAATATCAGGGTTTATAAAGCCATTCCGCATGCAAAACCGGGTAGTTTAATCACTGAAAATGCAGGAACCGGATTTACAATGGAACTCATTTCCGGAAAGGGAAACGGAGGGAATGAATTAGATTTTGTTAATGGAATTGAAGACTCTATATTATCCGGAATAAGACCAAATCTTATTTATAAAGAAGAATCTTCACCTCTAAATATATACCGATACGATCCATTTGCTCAGGATTTACCCGACTCAATTCATATAAACTTAACCTCCAGGCTCGAATACGACAAACTAAATAATGATATTCAGTTTTTTCCGGGTGATACAATTGTTTCATCTGGGGATTATATTTCTCAGGAGGTAGTTATGGATGGTTTCGAGAGTGTTAGTTACACGATTAATCCCTATAAAAGACAACAAGCAGGAATGGCGGTTGTAATAAGAGAGAGAGAGCTTCTTGAAACCGATGAATCAAAGACACTTGAAGTCAGACTGTTAAATGGAGCCGATGCAGGAACATTTATTCGCGATGTTATAGAAATTAAAAGATTAGGAGGTGAAGAAACTTATAGAGGTGTAACTAAAAGGCCAGCAGGTTTTCACTTACTAAATGACACAAGTTCGAATGCGATATGTATTGACTTTGAAAACAATGATTTTTGGAATATTAATGCCGGTGCCAGGATTTATAAAGGATCGATACCAATTTCAGAAAACAGAGAAGAACTAATTCCTGAACTCGGTTTATCTGTAAATATTAAAAATGTCGAAAACCCGGGGTATAAAAATAAAGATCTGGGATTTGAAGAAAATGGATTCATTTCAGCTGAAATTAAATATTCGAATTTAGATCAAAAATGGCTTGTTCCGATAGAATTCGATTCTTTACCCTGGATTAGCCAAAGACCAAATTCATTATTTACTTATGATCAATTGGATGTTTATCAGGATATTTTGGAAGGCTCATGGTCCACATGGTTGTCCACCAAGCCGGCCTTTGCTGATGAAAGTATTGCCCCCGGTGTGGATGCAAGGAATCCGGAGGGTTGGGCCTTTATGCAGGATCTTCCGAATGTGGACATCGTATTTACGCAAGATAAAAGCAAATGGACGAGATGCCCTGTACTTCAAATGGCGCCTCCTGAGGTGAGTATTGTAAATCCTGTAGTAAACAGAGTTCAGAAAAGCGAAAAGTTGAGTATCGATAAAGATGGAAGCCCCGATGCTAGTCTTGCTTTATTTCCCGATGGCACAAATACTTTATCAAAAGGATATTCCTGGTTTCCGGGATACGCCATTGATCTGGATCGTGGAATTCGATTGGGTCTTGCTTTCACTGAAAACAAATTCAGAGATTCCTTAGGTGTAACAGGTAATGATTTGCTATTCAACCCGAATAGCAACGACACTAACAATCACTATATCATCGTAATCAATAGGGAATATGATTTTGAAAAGTCAGAACCCAGTCAAATTCAAAGAATGTTTGACAGCACCTTTCTGGATCAAACAGTAACTCGAACAAGCCAGTACAGGATTTTATACGAACAATTATTTTCATGGATAGGCATGATGAAAATAAATAAAGAATTTTCATCCTTATCAGAGGAGCAAAGAGAGGATATTAGAATTAAACTTAGGGTGAACAGGGAATATGCCATGACTGAAAATGGAGTTAATCCTGAATGGAAGTTTGCGCTTGAATCAAATACCCCTTTTAGTAATCAACAGATGTCTGATGAAATGAATCAAATTCGTATTGTCCCCAATCCATATATTCTAGGGTCGGCTTATGAAAAAAATCTGGATGAAAATGTTGTGAAAATTACGCATTTACCTCCGAAGTGCAGAATTGCAATTCACGGCATGGATGGTTCATTGATTAAATCATTCAATCGTGAATTTGATGAAAACTTTCTTGGTTCTGAAGGAGCCACACAGGTTTGGGATTTGACCAATGAAAAGTTTCAACCGATAAACTCAGGTGCATATTTAATTCACATAGAAGCTGATGGTATTGGAGAATTGGTACGAAAGTTTTTTTATGTGAAGCGCAGAGAAAATATCAGCTATGATTTTTAATATAGCCCCTTTGTTTTTCACCGCTTAGACGAAATCAATTCCAAATATTTTAATATATCCTTAAGTTAGAGTTAAATCAAATGCAATATTGCCCTCTTAGGGTATGAATAGAAGGTGAAATTCAAATTATTCTTTATACTCATTTCTTTAGGGATTTTATGTTTTGAAGTAAAAGCTCAAATCAATCAGGATGTAGAGCCTGCAAAAAATAATCTTTATTATAAGGAAAATATTAAAACAGAATGTAATCGATCTACTTCTAGAGAAACATTAGAAATAAACAATGTCAGAACCCTCCTACACAATGGAGGAGACATGTGGTGGACCGTTGTAGCGCCGAGTACTGCCCAGTATGAAATCCCAAAACAGGATAATCCCAGTGCTCCTAAGCGACATTCATTATTTGCCGGCTCAGTTTGGATTGGTGGCGAAGATCTAACTTCCGGAGAATTGCTCGTATTGGCGAGCACATATAGACAATCGCACTATGCTTTATGGCCGGGGCCTTTGTATGCATCCGGTCCTAATCAAGGCAATATAAGCGCTGCCGAATGCAATACATGGGATGAACATTTTAAGGTCAGCAGGGCTCAAATCGAAGATTATTTGGAAGACTATCAATTGGGTAAAATCCAATCGATTGAAGATATTCCGGAAGCAATTTTAAACTGGCCCGGGAGACTAAATCCATATATCACCTCTCCGGATGGGGCCTTTAATGATCAAGTGGTCGACATGGATCGCGAATTGGCGCCATTTGATGAGTTTATACAAATTGAAGAAGAAGGTGTTAGCGATGGTATTTACGATCCATTACAAGGTGATGTGCCTTTTATTTATGGTGATGAAGGTATATGGTGGGTGATGAATGATGCCGGTAATGAAAAAGAATTTGGCCAGGTCATCGGTGCTGCACCGCCCTTTGATATGGAGATTCAAATAATGGGTTTTGGATTTGCTACCAATGATGTTTTAAATGACATGACCTTTTATTGGAATCGTTTATTGAACAGAGGAACGAGGATTCTTGGTGAAACGAGAATGGGACAATGGGTAGATCCGGCCCTGGGTTTCGGTTTTGATGATTATGTCGAAGTGGATGTCCCACGAGGACTGGGAATGGCCTATAATGGAGACCAGTTTGACGAGGGTATTGGCGGATATGGAGAAAATCCCCCTTCGGTCGGTGTCGATTATTTTGAAGGCCCTTGGGCCGATAAAGATACCATCGGAGACGGAATTGATAATGACCTTGACGGCTTGATCGATGAGCCGGATAGAGGTTATGCCGTTTACGAGGGAGATGGTATTGATAATGACAAAGACGGTGAGGTGGATGAAGTTGATGAATTGATCATCATGTCGAATTTTATGTATTATGTAAATAATAGTAATCCCGTAAATGGAAACCCCGGATCGGCCCTGGACTTTTTTAATTATTTGAGAAATCTCTGGCGCGATGGAACAAATTGCACATACGATCTTATGCAAGGCACCAATCAAAATTTTCCGGTTTGCAGCTTTATGTTCCCGGGTTCTTCTGATTTGGAGATAGGATGGGGACTGGGTGGTACACCTGATCAACCATTTGTGGGTCCTCAGAATGTCCCATGGGATGAAGTGATTGCCGGAAATCAACCATTTGATCGGCGCATGTTGCAATCAGCCGGTCCTTTTACCCTTGAACCGGGCGCATTGAATGAACTGACAATCGGAATTCCATGGGCACGTACCGGTGCCGGTGGATCACGCGGTTCCCTGAACAAACTCAAAGTTGCGGATGATATATGCCAAAAATTATACGATAATGATTTTCAATTGCTTTCCGGTCCTGACGCACCGGATGTAACGATCACCGAGCTGGACCGCGAGATCATCATCACCATCGAGCCGAGCGAATTCACCATAGTCAACCAGGGTGAGCGCCAGGCGATGAACACAGAGACTTACCGCGAGTTTGAAGCCAATATCGGTGACTTCTACAATTTTGAGGGTTATTTATTTTATCAGTTGGCCGACAACACGGTGACAGAGGCGGACCTGGACAACCCGGACCGCGCCCGCTTGATCGCGCAATGCGATGTGGCCAATGGGGTGACCTCGATCATCAATTACGAAAACGATGTGACACTGGGTGAGGATATTTTTGTACCGATCATCAAAGTAGAAGGCCAGGACAATGGCATTTTCAGAACCTTGCGTGTCAGCGATGATGCCTTTGCCGAGGGCGATCCAAAACTGGTGAATCACAAGAGTTATACCTTCCTGGTACTTTCTTACGGTTACAATGCGGCGATGGCACAGGCCAACCTGGGCGATAACGTAGGCGACCGGAAAGAGCAGCCTTTTATACTGGGCCGAAGAAACGGTATCCGGAAAGTGGCCGTTCCGCATCCAAACGTAGGCCAGGTGCTGAACTCGGGTTATGGCGATGAGTTTGTGCTGACCGCCGAGAGCGGTATTGGCAACGGGGGCAATATCCTGGAGTTTGTGGCCGGTGTGGAAGAGAGCATTTTAAACAAGACACCATTTGAGCGCACCTACAGAGCGGGTTCTGGCCCGATATCGGTGAAGGTCTACGATCCGAAGCTGGTGAAAGCCATCGACAACATGGAGCTTCGCCTGACCAGCCGCTTGCAGTACAACAGCGCCGACAATGATTACAAATTCCTTCCGGGCGATACGCTGGTATCGCTGGGCAATTACACTTCACAGGAAATAGACAATTCCTCGGGAGCTACGATAGCCTATACGATCAGTCCGTATAAAAGACAGCGCCCCGGCCGAGCGGTAGTGGTGCGCGAGGTGCCCGAGCTGGAGACCTCCGATAGCAAGACCCTTGAGATCCGCATGCTGAACGGGGATGAGAACGGGGCCTTTGTCCGGGATGTGATCGCCATCCGAAGAGAAGGAGGCGAGGAGAGTTATTTGGGAGGCACCAAGCGTCCGGCCAACTTCTGGCTGGAGGGTGACAGCTCATCGATTGCGCAGGCGATCGACTTTAAGGAGCACGACCTCTGGACCCTTGAGGGGAACGGCGTTGTGGTGAAAGGCGTTGTGCCGGTGAGCGCCGATGGCGAGCAGACGGTGCCGGAGTTTGGTTTATCGGTACAGATGAGCCGCGGCTTTAACCCGGGCTTTAGAAACAGAGATAAGGGCTTTGAGGAGAACGGCTTCCAGGATGCGAACATCGAGTACGCCGACCGTTTACAGGATTGGTTGATCCCCATCGATTTTGATGAGCTGGACTGGATCGACCAGGCCCCGCGTTCATTGACGACTTACGATCAGCTGGACGTGTACCAGAATGTATTGGATGGCTCCTGGTCAACCTGGTTATCGACCAAGGCGGCCTTTGCCGATGAGAGCATTGCCCCGGGTGTGGATGCGAGGAATCCGGAGGGCTGGGCCTATATGCAGGACCTGCCGAATGTGGATGTGGTCTTCACCCAGGATCGAAGCAAATGGACGCGCTGTATGGTGATCCAGATGGCACCGCCGACGGTGAGTATTGTCAACCCGGTGGTGAACAGGGTACAGAAGAGCGAGCTGCTGAGCGTGAATAAAGACGGGCAACCTGATGGTGCAGTGGCGGCCTTCCCCGATGGCAGTACCGATCCGGCTACGGGCTATGGCTGGTTCCCGGGTTATGCGATCGATGTGGATAAGGGCATAAGATTGAACATGGCCTTTACCGAAAACAAACTGGTGGATTCAGTGCTTGGTAATGACGGTTTGTACAACCCGACCACCAATGACACCAATAACCATTATGTTATCGTGACCAATATGGAATACGACTTTGAGGTGGCCGGTCAAACGAGTGCCTACCAGCGCTTGATGGACAGCACCTTCCAGGATCTGACCACCAGCCGTACCAGCCAGTACAGGGTGACCTATGAGGAGACCTTTAGCTGGATAGGCATGATGAAGATCAATCCGAGTTTTGCATCGCTGCCGGAGGCAGACCGCGGTGATGTGCGGATCAGACTGCGCGTAGACAGGGATTACGAGGCCACCGAAAATGGCGTACCACCGACCTATACCTTTAGCACCTTTGGCTCACAGGCCATATTGGCAAGCAAGGAGAAGGCTCAAAGCGACCTGGACATCATACGCGTGGTGCCCAACCCATACTATGCTTACTCGGAGTACGAGCAGAGCCAGGTGGACAAAAATGTTAAGATCACCAATTTACCGGCACAGTGTACCATATCGATCTTCTCGATGAACGGATCACTGATCCGCCAGTTCAACAGGAATGTGGCAGAGGATGTGGCCGGACTTGGTCTGAGCAGTCAGAACTGGGAACTGACCAATGAAGAGGGCATCCCCATTGCCAGTGGCGTGTACATCGTACATATCGATGCGGGAGAACTCGGGGAGAAGGTGGTGAAATTCTTCCATATCAACAGACCAATTGACCTTGATACTTTCTAAAGTTATGGGTGATTTTTGTCAATATTGAATAAAGGAATTATTCAAAAACCCTGTTTAAAGCCTAATAAAGCTTAAATATCCCCCAATTTGCGCAATTTTTGCTTTGATATTTTCTGTAAATTCATGAAAAAAGAATAATGGATTCTAATAAAAACCTAAGGTTTATTCGTGCTTATATAGCGAATCTCTTTGCACATGACAACAGTAGTAAAAATAATTTTGACCTTTATTTTTTCATTTGCAATTGCGCAATACGGCTATGCTGAAATTGATAAACACTCAAAAACAAATTCAAATAGCTTTAATACAAACCCTAAGTTTACGGCCGCCCAATGTGCCAGATCCAGCTCAAGAGAAGTTTTAGAAATAAATAATGTAAGAACTTTACTTCACAATGGGGGAGATATGTGGTGGACAGTAACTTCACCTGAGGCAGCCCGCTATGAAATACCAAAACAAGATGACCCAAGCGCACCGAAACAGCATTCCTTATATGCTGGCTCAATATGGCTAGGAGGTCAGGATGAGTCCACAGGTGAGTTATTAGTTCTTGCAAATACTTATAGACAATCGCATTATTCACTATGGCCTGGCCCGCTTTACGAATCGGGACCGGAAAGGGGGACTATATCTACGGAAGAGTGCGCAACATGGGATGTTCATTTCAAAATAAGTCGAGATGAGATTGAAAAATATATCGATGATTACCAAGCAGGAAGAATTCAATCGGTAGAAGACATTCCCGAAGCAATATTGAACTGGCCCGGAAGAAGAAACCCCTATATCACCTCACCGGATGGCTTATTTAATGACAGAGTTGTTGATATGGATCGCGATTTAGCACCCTTCGATGAGTTTGTTCAGATTGAAGAAGAAGGAGCCGGAGATGGAATATATGATCCTTTACAGGGAGATGTGCCTTTCATTTTTGGCGATGAAGGCATATGGTGGGTATTGAATGACGAAGGAAATTCAAAAGAATTTGGGGGTGTAATTGGAGCAGCTCCTCCCATAAACATGGAAATACAGGTTATGGGATTTGGTTTTGCAACCAATGATGTATTAAATGATATGACCTTTTATTGGAACAGGCTTCTCAATCGCGGATCCAGGATTATTGGTGAAACCAGAATGGGACAATGGGTGGATCCGGACCTCGGATTTGCCGAGGATGATTATGTAGGAGTATGTGTGCCTAGAGGTCTTGGAATTTGCTATAATGGGGACGAATTTGATGAAGGTATTTCCGGATATGGGGAAAATCCCCCTTCTGTAGGTGTGGATTATTTCGAAGGCCCCTGGGCCGATAAAGATACACTTGGCGATGGATTGGACAATGATGGTGATGGACTCATTGATGAGCCGGACAGAGGATACGAAGTTTATGAAGGTGACGGTTTAGATAATGATAAGGATGGAGAAGTTGATGAAACAGACGAATTAATTATAATGTCGAATTTCGTTTACTACAATAACAGCCAAAGTTCTGTCAATGGTGAACCTGAAAATGCCCAGGATTTTTTCAATTATTTAAGAAATATTTGGAAAGATGGTTCGAATTGTACTTATGATCTCGGCCAGGGAATTCAACAAAATTTTCCGCCTTGTGATTTTATGTTTCCGGGAGACTCTGACCTTGAAATTGGATGGGGTTTAGGTGGAAATATGCAACAGCCATTTGCCGGTCCGCAAAATGTCACCTGGGATGAAACTGTGGCTGGCAATCAACCCGATGACAGAAGAATGCTTCAATCTGCCGGACCATTCACCCTTGAACCGGGAGCATTAAACGAATTGACGATTGGGATTCCCTGGGCGCGGACAGGTGCAGGTGGTTCCAGAGGTTCATTGGGAAAACTAAAAGTAGCGGATGATATCTGTCAAAAGCTTTACGATAATGATTTTGAATTGCTCAATGGTCCGGATGCACCGGATGTTATTATAACAGAACTTGATAGGGAGATTATTTTGACCATCGAACCAAGTGAATTTACCATTGTAAATCAAGGAATTCGTCAGGCAATGAACACGGAAACATATCGTGAGTATGAAGCAAATGTTAGTGATTATTACAGATTTGAAGGCTATTTATTTTATCAATTGGCAGATAATACAGTGACAGAAGCTGATTTGTACAATCCTGATAAGGCCCGCTTGATTGCTCAATGTGATATTGCCAATGGTGTTACACGTATAATCAATTACGAAAACGATGTTACTCTTGGAGAAAATATTTTTGTTCCTGTCATTAAAGTCGAAGGTCAGGATAATGGAATATTCAGAACCTTGAGAGTAAGGGATGATGCATTTGCAAAAGGTGACCCTAAATTGGTAAATCATAAAACCTATACCTTCCTTGTATTATCATATGGGTATAATCCTACCATGGCATTAAAAAATTTAGGCGATAATGTAGGTGACAGAAAAGAGCAGCCATTTATACTTGGTAGGAGAAATGGTATTAGGAAAGTAGCAATTCCCCATCCCAATGTTGGTACAATATTGAATTCATCCTATGGGAGTGAATTTGAAATTACAGCGCAGAGTGGCCTTGGTAATGGAGGTAATATTTTGGAGTTTAAAAACGGAGTCGAGGAAAAAATACTCATGGGAATATCACATGAAAGAATTTATAAATCCGGTTTCGGACCACTTTCCTTAAAAGTTTACGATCCTAAATTGGTTAAAAGCGTCCACGAAGCTGAAATTAGATTGACAAGTCGTTTGGAATACGATATCACTGAAAATAATTTTCAGTTCCTAAAAGGGGATACCATTGAATCCTTGGGAGATTATGAGTCCAATGAGACAGAAAACGTGGATGGTATAAATATTTTATATCAAATCAATCCATATAAAAGACAGTCAAATGGTAAAGCAGTGGTTATTCGTGAAGTACCCGAATTGGAAACACCTACTTCGAAAACACTGGAAGTAAAACTTTTAAATGGCTGTGAAAATGGAACTTTTGTGAGAGATGTTATTGCAATAAGAAATGATGGAAATCAACAAACCTATGAAGGTAGCGGGATAAAACGGCCTACAAAGTTTTGGTTAAAATCAGATAGCAGCAGCATTGTAAATGCTATCAATTTTGTGGAACACGATTTATGGACACTTAATGCCAATGGACTGGTTGTCAAAGGATCAGTTCCGATAAGTGAAGAAGGTGAACAAACCATTCCTGAAATTGGAATTTCTCTAGAACTTGAAAGAGGATATAACCCTGGATATAAAAACAGAGAAGAAGGGTTCGAAAAAAACGGATTTCAGGATGCTAAAATAGTTTACGATAATAAGATACAGGATTGGTTGATTCCAATTGATTACGATAATCTTCAATGGATAGATCAGGCTGACAGGTCATTTTTAACTTATGATCAGTTGGATGTTTATCAAAATGTTTTAGAAGGGAGTTGGACCAATTGGATTTCATCAAAGAATGCATTTTCAGATGAAAGCATAGCTCCCGGTGTTGCTGTACAAGAGCCGGAAGGTTGGACATATATTCAGGATTTGCCTAATGTTGATGTAGTTTTTACTTCCGATAAAAGCAAATGGACCAGATGCATGGTCATCCAAATGGCGTCTCCTGATTCTAGCATAATTAGCAAGGTTGTAAACCGTTCACAAAAAAGTGAAAAGGCAAGCGTAGATAAAAATGGAAATCCTGATGGAACAAAAGTAGCTTATCCAAATGGAAGTACCCTTGATTCCAGGGGTTATGGCTGGTTTCCGGGCTATGTCATTGATGTGGATAAGGGAATTAGACTTAACATGGCCTTTACGGAAAATAAATTGATCGACTCAATTAAAGGAAATGATCTAATCTATAATCCTGATACAAGTGATTTAAATGGCCATTATATAATAGTAAGCAATATGCCATATGATTTTGAAATTCCCGGAAAACAAAGTGCGTTTCAAAGATTAATGGATAGCACATTTGAGGATCAAAAAGTAAGTCGAACAAGTCAATACGGTGTTGTTTATGAGAGGACCTTTAATTGGATAGGAATCATGAAAACCAACAGGGCTTTTGCCAACTTATCATTAGAAGAGCGAAATGATGTGCGAATACGCTTAAGAGTAGAAAGAAATTATAAATCTACCGAATGTGGCATTCCGCCGACCTATACCTTTAGTACCACTAGTTTTCAGGCTGTACAAGAAAGCAAAGAGAAAGCTCAGAGCGACCTGGACATCATACGTGTGGTGCCCAACCCATATTATGCTTACTCGGAGTACGAGCAAAGCCAGGTGGACAAAAATGTTAAGATCACCAATTTACCGGCGCAGTGTACCATTTCGATCTTCTCGATGAACGGATCACTGATCCGCCAGTTCAAAAGAAATGTGCCTGAAGATATTCCCGGACTTGGATTAAGCAGTCAGAATTGGGAATTGACAAACGAAGAAGGAATTCCGATTGCAAGCGGTGTTTATCTGATTCACGTGGATGCAGGAGAGTTGGGAGAAAAAGTTGTTAAGTTTTTTAATATAAGCAGACCGGTTGACCTGGATACATTTTAAAACAGCAATTCGTGTAAACCAGATTGAAGTGGGTCAATATTAAATTGACTCACTCTTTTTTTAGGGCACTAACTTTTTTAAAGAAATCCACGTTTTGATAATTTCCGCTGAAATTTTCACTTTGAACCCCAAATGCCCAGATACTATTGTGAAATTGATTGAATCTCAAGGGTTTTGATGTAAATTTTAAGGTATCTCCTTTAGTCAATTCAAATTGTCTGTCATAGTTTTGAAAAGGATTTATCAATAAAAACAAATACGAATCGGTACTCCACCCTTCGGTATCCATCACAAAGTCGATATAAGAATTGATTTTATACAGTTCGCTTTTACTTCCTTTTTTCAATAAATCCTCCAAGCCTAAATAAGAAACTATAAGAAGATGTGGTTCTGCATTTTTTATTTTAACCCAATTTTTCAATCCGGTTAATGTGAGGTCGATAGAATCTGGAATGCTGTAATTATTATAGATCCCGGCAAATTTTGTTTGTGCTTTTATCTGAATATTATTGATGTCAAGACTAAGATTATATTCATTGATACCAAGCTCCTCAAATAGATTTTTGCCGTCATTCCTTCGTGTAAATAAATTTGTTCCCATTCCCCAAATAAAATCAGGCTTATGTCTAATCATATTCAAAACCGTATTTTCTCCACTGGAAATATCCCTGATTTTGCCCGTAAATATTGATCCATTTATGCTAGACCCAAGACTGCCGTCTGTAATTATGGAAGTTTGATATCCCGATTCCTTAAAGTCTGCAATCCAGGATTTTTGAACTATGGAATCTTTGTCAATACCTAAATGTCCGATTAAAGTTGTTTTCCCGGTCATTAATGCCGACAAGTTGGAATTCAAATCAGAGTAATCATCAAAATAACTTATAGGTTCATATGCGCCAATTTGATTAAAATTTTTGAGATTCCGGGAATTTGGATCTTTCAACAAAATACTGAATACTTCCTGATTCAAACCAGGGATAAAAAACACAATTAAGTTTACTTTCTTATTGGTTTCACTTTCACTTACCAGGTCTTTTTCAACTTCATTGGATGAGGATTCCTGGTCTCTGCATGAGAAAAGAAGAATAATTGAAAAGATGATAATGACTAAAGAGCTCTTATTCATTTGTAAATGTCAGAAAGTGCGTATTTTTTTCCTGGTAAGGAATTTATCAATCCTCTAAATTCGAGATTTAAGAGAATTGATGCTAATTTATGAACAGGGATTTGGGTATTCCATGCTAATTGGTCAATAATTATTGAATTGTTGTGTTTCAATTCCATAATTATACTTTTTTCATCTTTTTGTAATTCTTCCAAATCTATCTCTATTTTTTTTACACTTTCAGATTCTTGATCCCAATTCAGATAATATTCAAGATCTGTAATATTCGTGAAAATATTAGCCTTGTGCTGCTTAATTATATTGTTACAGCCTTCACTATAAGTGTTGTAAATATTTCCGGGAACCGCAAAAACATCTTTATTATATCCATTTGCCAAATCGGCGGTGATTAAAGCACCTCCTTTTTTCGCCGCTTCTACTACCACTACTGCATCACAAAAGGCCGCAATAATTCTATTTCTGGCAGGGAATTTTGGTGCATCAGGAACCGTTCCGGGAGGATGCTCCGTTAAAAGACCGCCTCTTTCAATCATTTTTTCAGCATAAATTTTATGTGTTGCGGGATAAATTTTATCGATACCACCTGCAAGAACGGCAACTGTATTTATTTTTTTATTTATTGATTCCTTGTGTGCTGTAATATCAATTCCATAGGCCAGACCACTTACAATTAATGCATCGTGTTTTTGTAGCTGTTGAACAATTTCTTTGCAAACGGCAATTCCATAATTGCTTGCATTTCTCGTACCAACAATACTAATGGCTTTATTTGCATTTAAATTACAATTTCCTTTAAAGTATAAAACAGGGGGGGAATCAGGTATATTTTTAATTCTTTTGGGGTATTCGGTGTCAGAATGAAATAAGATTTTAATTTTTTGCTTTTCGCAATAGTCAAAAATTCTTTCGGCTTCTTTTTTTGAGGCATTGTTTTTAATCAAGGCATTTGTCCGAGTGCCAATTCCTGGAATTCTAAGTATTCTGGCCGGATGCGCTTGAAACACTTCTTTCGCACTTCCGCAATAGGAAATTAATTGTTTAAAAGTATAGCCTCCAATACCGGGTATAAGGCTAAGAGCCAATTTATATATTAGCTCTTCCCGCATTACTTATGAAATATTAGCGCGAAGATCTGTAAGGAAGTTTCTTACATCTTTAAGTGAAGAAATTACATCGAGCTTGTTTTTTGATTTATTGCTTTTCGACTTGATAATATCCCTGGCACCGGCAAGAGTATAACCCTTTTCCTTTACTAGGTGATAAATAAGTTTAATACTATCAATATCTTTTTGAGTGTATTGCCTTTTGCCATTCCTGTTTTTTTTAGGATTGACTTCATCGAATTCCTTTTCCCAAAAACGCAATAATGAAGTGGCAACACCAAACATATCTGCTACTTCGCCTATATTATAGTATTTTTTGAGAATGGGTTTTTCTTTATAAGGCATGGGAAATAAAATTATCTTTTCTGAAAATTATGTATTTATCCGTGGAAATAAAATTCCAATTCGTGAACTATTGAAATTCCACTTTGAAAACCATAACTGAATTACCGCCACCCACTTTACTTCTTCCCTGACTTGTAACAACAAGGAATTTATCCTTATTGCTCAGGTCCATTCCCACAGGAAATGAATCTACTTGAATTTCTGAAATTACTTTCATATCATCAGCCCTGACCACTGCAATTTTACTTTCATTATTGGCACAGGCAAAGATGTATTTACCATCAGAGCTTGCAGATATAGTTCTCAAGCCTTTTCCGGCAAATACAGATTCCCACTCTTTGAAATAGCACATTTTATCTTCACAGCTTAATCGGACATCAATGACATCCTTATATTTTGCTTTTTGAACATATCCCGGGATATTACTGCTCAGAATTAACCAGTCATTATTGATTACTAAATGTCGAATATTGATTTTCATTCCCCAAACAGAGCCCTTATATTTCAGAGAATCCATATTAAATATTGCAATTCCCCCGTTTCCACCCATTCTTCCTACCAATAAATAATCCCCTTCCGGTGTAAATACAGTGCCGCGAAGACAAAAGCCGCAACCATTATCGCGATCTACTTTTTCTTCTGGATCAAAATCCAGTTTCATCTTTTGATCTACGACAAATTGTTTTACATAACGAAAGCTCTGTGGATCATTTGAAGATATATCAATGATTCCAACCGTGTTATCACCCCAATGTGTGACGGCTACATATTTGTTATCAGGAGAAGCTGCAATCATTTTTGGCAAAGGACCGGTGGGCATAACTCTTACGATACTGTCATTTTCGGTATCAATTATTGCAACTGCGCTAGGTGAAACGGCATTTCTATCAAAACTGCGTCTGTAATAGGTCACCCATAAATATTTGCCATTGTGAGAAAACGTACTCTCAACAGGCTTTCCACTAAAAATATTGTAATCGGAACGTCTGTATCTGTATTTGTAGTCAAAAACGCTGGTATCCTGAAAAAGATCTACATCATCATTGTCAAAAGTATGTTCTATTACTTTGATTTTTTCAAAGCTGTCGGCCGAATAAACCAGTGTTTCATAGCCTTCAAGGGACTGAACATATAATTTTTTATCATCTGGACTAAAAAGGGCAGACTTAGGAGAATTTATATTTCTATCAAAATGATCATTCGAAGAGTTTGTTTTTGATTTATAATGTTGAAATCTTTCGATCAATTCGAGCTTGACTTCAGCATCCGCAGGATTGGATACAGTACCAATTGGAATATTAATGACTTCAAATTCTTCCTCAGTCTGTGCGGAAAGGGCATTGCATATGACAACTAATAAAAAAATGAATCGATATCGCATAAATTCAAGGGTATGTTCTTGCGAAAATAGAAATGAAAAAGCAGAATTCAATTGAATTCTGCTTTGATGAATATTTTATGGAATTAAAAATCAGGACAAAGACTGATTCTCGACACTTGAAAGCTTGAGAATCTCCTCGTATTCTTCAGCACTGAGGTCATTGAAGAAATAGTGAACCGGATTCACTTTCTTTTTATTTCTGATGACTTCGTAGTGCAGATGAGGCGCTACGGAAGTACCGGTACTTCCCACATAGCCAATTATTTCACCTCTTTTAACTTTTTGACCTTTTTTGACTATGAATTTACTCATATGAGCATACTTTGTTATGTAACCATAGCCATGATTAATTTCTACCTGACGTCCATATCCACCCAAACTATAAGTAGCCCTTCGTACAATTCCATCTCCTGTCGCATAAATTGGGGTTCCTCGCTCAGCAGAAAAATCTACACCCGTGTGCATTTTACGCACTTTGTAAATAGGATGTATCCTCATTCCATATCCGGATGCTAAGCGCTTCAATTCTTTATTGCTGATAGGTTGAATAGCGGGAATTGAAGCTAACATTTTTGCCTTGTCATTGGCCATTTTCAAAATCTCATCATATGATTTTGATTGGATATACATTTTCTTTTTGATCTTGTCAATTTTCTGAAATGTAGAAAGTATTAATGCTTCCTGCTCAAGATCTTCTTCCATTAATGCCTGATACTTATTGGCTCCACCAACACCTGCTTCTCGTACACTTTCCGGAATTGGATTTGCCTCAAAAATAGTTCGGTATATATCATCGTCCCGGTCTTGAAGAGCAGTCAGAATATTTTCTACCTGATTCAATTCCTTACTTAATAAATCGTACTTGAGTAAAAGTTCTTTGTTCTCTTTTTTAAGAAGTGCTTCTTTTGGGGAATCAAAATTTGTGAAATAAACAAAGAGTAAAGCAACAGCTATAATAACACCCAGAAACAGGAATCCAAGAAAGTTAATAAAGATATCTCCTTTGGAAACCTTTATTCTTTCATACTTACAACTTTCAGTATCGTAGTAATATTTAATTCTTGCCATCTATGTGCTGAATTTTCTACTAAATTTGCATGTTTTTTATAAAACTCGGCAAAAATACAAAATTACTTCATATAGAGTATCATTATTATATATACAATAATGAATCTATAAAGTTCAAATTTTATGAATTCAAGCGAAATACGTCAGAAATTCTTAGACTTTTTTAAGAAAAAGGGACATAGTATTGTCCTGTCGGCCCCTATGGTGATAAAAAATGATCCGTCCTTAATGTTTACAAATGCCGGAATGAATCAGTTTAAGGACTTCTTTTTGGGGAATGAAATACCCGAAAATCCGAGAATTGCCGATACTCAGAAGTGTTTAAGGGTCTCCGGAAAGCACAATGACCTCGAAGAAGTCGGAATTGATACCTATCACCACACCATGTTTGAAATGTTAGGAAACTGGTCAATAGGTGAATATTTTAAGAAAGAAGCCATACAATGGGCCTATGAATTTCTTACCCAGGAATTGGGAATAAGCGATAAAAACATGTATGCTACAGTATTTGAAGGCGATAAATCTGAAAAACTGGAAGCTGATGAAGAGGCTTTTAATGAATGGAAAAAATATTTGGAAGAAGAAAAAATCCTTTACTGTAGCAAAAAGGATAATTTTTGGGAAATGGGCGATACAGGCCCCTGCGGACCTTCTTCAGAAATTCATGTTGATCTTAGACCTGAAGAAGAACAAAAAAGTATTCCCGGAAAGGACCTAATTAATATGGGCCATCCTCAGGTAATTGAAATCTGGAATCTTGTATTTATTCAGTTTAATCGAAAAGCTTCTGGAATTCTTGAAACGTTAAAATCCAAACATGTTGATACAGGTATGGGTTTCGAAAGACTTTGTATGCTAATGCAAGGCAAACAATCAAATTATGATACCGATGTTTTTACTCCGCTTATCAGAGAAGTAGAAAATCTGTCAGGTGTTAAATACGGTTTGGGTGAAAAAACAGATATCGCCATACGCGTGATATCAGACCATATTCGCGCGGTTACACTTGCCATCGCGGAAGGACAATTGCCATCCAATACAAAAGCCGGTTATGTAATTCGCAGAATATTAAGAAGAGCGGTACGCTATGGGTACACTTTTTTAGATCTAAAAAAGCCCTTTCTATATAAATTGGTACCTGTTCTTGCAGACCAGTTTCGCAATGTGTTTGATGAAGTATTTAGTCAAAAGGAATTTTGTGCTAAAGTGATTCACGAAGAAGAAAGTTCCTTTTTGAGAACTTTAGAAAATGGTTTGAAGAGATTGGATAATCTAATCGCCGAAGCTAAAAAGAATCATAAAAATCAACTCGATGGCAAAGTAGTATTTGAGCTGTATGATACTTTTGGTTTTCCTGTCGATTTAACGGCGCTTATTGCTAAAGAAAAAGCTGTTCAAATCGATGAAAAAGGATTTCAGCAAGAAATGTCCGTTCAAAAAAACAGATCGAAAAAAGATGCCGAGAAATCAGCCGGAGATTGGGTTGAGCTGGCAAAAGGCAGCACACAATTTGTAGGATATGATAGTTTGGAGGCAAAGGTGAATTTGCTGAAATACCGAAAAGAAAAACAAAAGGGAAAAGAATATTATCATCTCGTATTGAACAAAACCCCATTCTATGCGGAAGGAGGAGGGCAAGTAGGAGATACTGGAGTTTTGTTATCGGATAATTGCGAAGTAAAAATTCTTAATACCATTAAGGAAAACGACCTTATCATTCACATTGCTGATAAATTACCCTCAGATTTTAATGAAGAATTAATAGCAAAAGTAAACGTTCAAAAACGACTGCTGACGGAGAATAACCATTCGGCAACCCATTTATTGCATGCTGCATTGCGGAAAGTGTTGGGTATTCATGTGCAACAAAAAGGATCATTGGTCAATGAAAAAATATTGAGATTTGATTTCTCTCACTTTTCCAAAATGACAGAAGAGGAAATTAAAGAAGTTGAACATCTTGTCAACGAAAAAATCAGGGAAGATATCCGCAAGGAAGAGGAAAGAGAAATTAGCTTTGAAGCAGCTATAGAAAAAGGTGCAATGGCACTGTTTGGTGAAAAATATGGAGAACAAGTAAGAGTAATTAGTTTTGACCCTAATTTTTCTGTTGAATTATGCGGAGGAACCCATGTGAACAGCACTGGTAAAATAGGTTTGTTTAAAATCATCTCAGAAAGTTCGGTAGCGGCAGGCGTGAGACGTATCGAAGCCATCACTTCTAAAGCTTCAGAGGAGTATGTCGATGGTAAAGAAAAATTATTGGAAGAAATCTCAGAATTATTAAAAAACCCTAAAGATCTAAAAAAATCGATTGAAAGTCTAATCGACGAAAAAAATAATCTTGAGAGGAAAGTTCAGGAACAGGAAAAGAAAGAATTAAATAATCTGAAAAAAGTTATTTTAGACAATATCGAAACAAAAAATGGTTCGCAAATACTTAATGCAAAACTCAAATTGCCAAGCGCGGACAGTCTAAAACAATTGTTATTTGAATTAAAACAAAATAATAATTCCTTATTTGCAGTTATTTCTGCGGATGTCAATGACAAAGCTCTTATTGGAATTATGATCAGTGATTCACTTGTAAAGGAAAAGAATTTACATGCGGGTAATATTGTTAGAGAATGGTCCAAACTGATAAAGGGCGGTGGTGGAGGACAACCTTTCTTTGCAACTGCAGGGGGATCGGATACCAAAGGACTGGAAGAAGTTAATAAAGTTGCCACAACATTTATTGAGGAAAATTTTTAAATGAGTAGTAAAAAGGAATTTGAAGCAGTTATAGGCTTAGAAGTACATGCCCAGCTGTCAACCAGAAGTAAAGCATACTCTTCTGATTTGGCAGAATACGGTGGATTGCCAAATACACATATAAGTGCCATTACACTAGGGCATCCAGGAACATTGCCACGTATCAATAAGCGGGTTGCAGAATTCGCAATGCGTATGGGAATTGCATGCCATTCTGAAATTTCGCGATATAATATATACGATAGGAAAAACTATTTCTACCCAGATCTCCCCAAGGGCTATCAAATTACGCAGGATAAAACTCCGATTTGCAAAGGGGGGTATGTCACAATCACACTAAAAGACGGCTCTGAAAAGGACATTGAAATCACACGCATTCATATGGAGGAAGATGCCGGAAAATCAACGCATATCGAGGGACAAGAAGAAAGCTTTGTTGATTTTAACAGGGCAGGTGTTCCATTAATAGAAATTGTTTCTGAACCGGTTATTAAAAATGCCGATGAAGCAGCGGCATATATGATGGAAATTAGAAAGCTGGTGCGTTATCTTGATATCTGTGACGGTAATTTAGAAGAAGGGTCTTTGCGATGTGATGCAAATATTTCAGTAAGACCGAAAGGCGTTAATTATTTCAATAAGAAAGTTGAAGTAAAAAATATGAATTCTTTTAAAAATGTTCATAGAGCCATTTCACATGAAATTGAAAGACAAACAATATTGTACAGCAAAGGTGATACAGTAGAGCATTCTGAAACGAGGAATTTCGATCCGGTTAGCGGAAAAACAATACCCATGCGGATAAAAGAGGAAATGAATGATTACCGCTATTTCCCTGAACCCGATTTACCTCCGCTTATTATCGATGAAGAATGGATAGAAAAAGTAAAGCGCGAAATGCCTGCCTTGCCCAGAGAGCTTTACAGAAAATTTAGAGATGAATATAAATTGCCGAAATACGATGCTGGCGTTTTGACTGAATCAAAGGGCATTGCTAACTATTTCGAACAATTATGTGCATTAACGGAAAATAAGAAACAAGCCTCAAACTGGGTTATGGGGCCGGTTAAATCCTACCTTAATGATTTGACTTTGGATATTCAGAAATTTCCCATTTCGGCAAAACGACTTTCCGAATTATTAACCTTAATCGACGAAGGGAAATTGAGCAATTCGATTGCTGAGCAAAGAATCTTTCCGGAAATGATAAAAAGCACCGGTAAAGACGCTTATACCATTGCCCAGGAAATGAATTTGCTTCTCGACTCTGATTCTAGTGATATCGCTGAACAAATCGACGAAATACTCTCAAAATTTCCTGAGAAGGTTGCAGAATATAAAAACGGTAAAAAAGGCCTTTTAGGTATGTTCATGGGGCAATTAATGAAAGAAACCAAGGGAAAGGTAGATCCCAAAACTGCCAATAAACTACTCACAGAAAAATTAGAAAATTAATGAGATTACAATATTTATTCGTCGGATTATTAAGTATTTTAATTGCCTGTCAGGGTGAAATGTCAAAAAAAGACAATGAGTTTATCATAGAAGGTAAGGTAAATTATCTTCGAGATGGTTATGTAAAGGTAATTATAAGAAAAGAAGAGGGCCTTGTTACGCTTGACAGTGCTAAAGTAAGCGATGATTCCACGTTTATTTTAAAAGGCATTATTGAAGATCCACAATATGCGCAACTAAATTTCTTTGATAAACAAATAGGTATTTTCCCTCTAACTCCTGATAAATTTCAAGCCATGGCAGATGGCAATCAAAGCGGCGGAAAATTTGAAGTAAAGGGTACTGAAGAGGCTGAACTCCACGAAAAGCTTACTTCCACAATAGCAGATTATCAACTAGAATTGATGGAGCTCAAACAAAAATTAACTTATGCAATGGGATCAAATAATGATGCAGAAACTGATAACATTAGAAATGAGCTCATTGGAAAATTGGACTCACAAAATGAGTGGGTTAAATCATTTGTTGACTCCCTCGGTACGGGAAACATTGTAGCCGGATATGCTCTGGTAAATTATCTAAATCCAGTAGAGCAGTTTGAATATTTTGATCAAAAGGTCAAAGAAATTGAGGCAAAGGAAGAATTGAACGAATTTGAAATCAGATTCATTAGTCAATTTAACAATAAACGAGCCGAAATCGAACAAGCCGTAGCAGAGCAAAAGATCAAAAAGGAAATGGAGCAAAAGCTAGCCATCGGGAAGAAAATGCCTGACATTGCCCTCCCCAATCCTGAAGGTAAAACTTTGAAATTATCTGATTATCTTGGAAAGGTCGTCTTGGTAGATTTTTGGGCAGGATGGTGTCGCCCTTGCCGACAGGAAAATCCAAACCTGGTTGCAGCTTATAAAAAGTACAGCAAGAGTGGTTTTGAAATATTTGGGGTATCGCTTGATAAAAACAGGGATCAATGGTTAAATGCCATAAAACAGGATAATATGACATGGCCCCAGGTATCAGATCTTCAATACTGGCAATCGGGCATTGTAAAAGATTTCAATATCACTGGAATTCCGGCAAATTTTCTTTTGGATGAGAAAGGGATAATTATTGCACGTAATCTTCGTGGTCCTGCACTTCACTCGAAATTAGAACAGGTATTATAAAAAGGCCGAATTTATTCAGCCACAAACAATTTTTGAACGGATTTATTATTTTTTAATTATAAATCTTTCTGAATAGACGTTATCTCCTGATTTCATTTTTAAGAAATAGACGCCTGGCTTAAGATTCAAATCCCGGCCATTCAATTGGATCGTATTCCAGCCAGATTGTAAAGATTCTGACAAATCCAATGGTAGCGATTGTCCTATTATATCAATAATATTTACGCTTACATTGTCATTACCATTGCGATAGAATTGAATTGTAAATGTTCCTGAATTTGGATTTGGATACAAATTAAAGTCATCGAACAGCTCTTTTCTGAGACCGGTGATTAAGGGTACAGGTTGGTCTGTATCGGATATATGAATATCGTCCATCCAAAGATTATTTCCCGAATTCGCATTAAACCTGAACATAAATTGAACATTGTCCATTCCGGCATAATTGGAAATATCATAGCTAACAAAATTCCATTCACTGGTGTCTGTAGGTATAAAGGCAGCAGAAGTTGGAGGTGCTGTATTAATAATGTTGGTATTCCAAACTTTAACAAAATCAAATGACTCTCCACAATCCGTGCTTACCCATAGAAATAAATTCTCCAATTCATTTGATTTTTGCGTATGAGCAATCTGAAAATTTAGAAAAGCACTGCCAGCTTGCAATTGGGTTAAATCTGCGATAGGGCTAATCAAATCAAATGCTCCGTTGTTATTATGACTAAAATTATTCAGGTAAACACTTGAAGGGGGCGAATACGAAGCCGCTGTTGACCTTTGAAATTGAAATAAACTCCCCTGAGGTTTTGTTATATCCCAATTTAAACTTGCATCGCTATTATTTGGCCATGCAATATCGGTAAATCGTTCCAGATAAGGGCCAATGTAATTGCCACTTCCGGGAATAATCTCCATTAAATCAATTCTTGTTATGGTATCGGCACTGGTGTTGGGCATACTTACAGCCAATGAGACATCGAATAAACCTGCAGAATTGTAAGTGACGCTTGGATCTTTTAGGCTTGAATTTGATATGGAAGCCCCGTTAAAATTCCAGCTATAGATAAAAGTGTTTTTATCAGCAAATGCATGGAAGGACTTATTATTAAAACTGAATGTCTCTCCTTCGCAACTTTTGGTTTTGTTGACTCCAAAATCAGCAGTAGGGGGGCAGGAAGCAATCGCATAAGAAAGGCTGTCCGTTCCAGTAGCAATTAAATTGGATTGTGTCCATAGATTGTTTCGCTGTCCGACTGGGCTGTTTAATGCAGCCTCGGCCCAATTCATTTGGCCTTGCGTAAACATCATTTCACAATTGCCATAATCCATTATGTTTTGTGAATTATCCAATGTTCCACAGCTTGTGTAAGAATTATTACAGCCACCACAGAAGCCAAGCGTATTTGGGGTATCGCTTATGCCATCATCAGTATTACAATTTGATGGGTCTCCACAACCATTTCCATCACCCCAAGGATGTCTTAGATTTAAATAATGTCCAATTTCATGAGGCATTCTTCTGGCATCTGAATTACTGCTTGCCGGTGGTAGGCTTCCCATTCCATCATATAGACATACAACTCCGTCGTTTGGATTGTTGTTAGAGGGGAAATAAGAATATGCCGCAGCACCACTCCCAATGCTTTTAACCAGCCAAATATTTAGATATTTATCCTGAGGCCATACAATTGGTCTTGTACCCTGTCCACTATTGGTGAAGACCGGATCATAGGTTCTGGTAATGCCATTGGTGCAATTGCCATTGGGGTCTTTGGTTGCTAATCTGAATTCTATATCCAGCTTGCCAATAATTGCATTAAATGGAGGAACAGCTTGTGCCGTATCAGCTTGTCTTCTCTGATAGTCTTCATTAACAATTCTTAGCATATCCAAAATGTTTTCTGAAGGGATATTTTCAGGCCCATTTTCATGAACAATATGAACAACCACAGGAATAATATATTGTGCCTCTGTCTGCTTATGTACCTTATTTTGAATGAATTTATGTGTAAACTCAAGCAGTTCCGCTTCCGTACTCCTATAGTCAGGATCGATTTTTTTCAGTTCTTTCATGGCGGCATCCAATCCACACTCTTCTGAAATATTTTGCGAAAAGCCAATTCCGGTAAATAGGAAAGTCAATGCGACAGCAAACAGTAGTATTTGTCTTTTCATAAGACTTTTTTCTTCGTTTTATATATTCAAATATCCATTATTATACTAAATGGATTATACCGCTGAAATAAAAAAAGGAGGACAATGCCTCCTTTAATTCGGATTTTAACTTTTTAATGAATAATCAACCGTTTTGAAAAAATCTGATTTCCAGATTTTAGTTTCACAAAATAGATGCCATTATTCAGTTTGTATTTTTCAGCATCAACGATTGCTTTATTCCAACCTGATTGAATGTTTTCGCTCAATTCAATAGGAGTTGATTTGCCAATTATATCCACAATTTCTGCGCTTATGTTTTCATTTCCGATCACGTAAAATTCCAATGTGAAAATACCTTCATTTGGATTCGGGTAAAGATTAAATTCTCCAAATAAATCCTGTCTAAACCCAACAGCCAATGGATAGGGTTGATCAGAATCAGAAATATGAATATCATCCAACCACAAATTATTTCCTGAATTTGCTGAAAACCTTAACCTGAATTGAACATTGTCAAGTCCGGCCAAATTGGAAATATCATAACTGATAAAATTCCATTCACTTGTATCACTTGGAATAAATGAAGCGCTTGAGGCAGGCACTGAGTTTATTGTACTTCCACCCCATGATTTTTCAAATGAAAATGTTTCACCGCAGTCTGTACTTATCCAAAGTGAAATTCCTTCTTGCTCACTTCCTTTTTGCGCATGAGCCACCTGAAAGTTTAGAAAGGTGCTTCCCGCTTGCATATTTGTAAGATCGGCGATCGGGGTGATCAGGTTGAATTGTCCATTTCCGTTATAGCTGAAATTATTTAAATAAATACTGGAAGGAGGGGAATAATATCCATTGGTTGACCTTTGAAATTGAAACAAACTACCTGATGGTTTATCCCGGTCCCAGTTGAGACTTACATCAGGGTTATTTGGCCATGTAGGCTCGGATACTTGTTCTACATAGGGTGCAATAAATGAACCACTTCCTGGAATGATTTCAATTAAATTGCTTCTGGTTTCGGTATCCGAACTGGTCGAAGGTAAACTCACAGATAAAGAAACATCATAAATTCCGGCCGTATTATAAACGATTGAAGGATTTTGCATTGAAGATGTAGCAGGTGTACCTCCATTAAAAGTCCAGTTGTATGTAAATGAACTTGGATTTGCAAAGGCATGGAAAGATCTATCGGTGTATGCAAAAGTTCCACCTTCACACTCTTTTGCTTTATTTACTACAAAATCAGCGGTTGGAGGACATGCCGGGTTTGCATAGGATGCATCATCAGTACCTGTTGCAATTAAATTTGAGGTAGATACTAAATTTGATCTGTAAGATCTTGCAGGTACTATATTTTGCATTCTGCTAACTTGACCCGTTGTGAACATATAAGATCCACAGAAAGAATAATCCATATAATTTTGACCATTATCTAATGAACCGCAAGACTGCGGGTTGTTGCAGCCTGTGGCGCCAATGGTATTAGGTGTATCTGTTACCTGATCATCGTCATTGCAGTTGGCAGGATCTCCCGGTTGACCAGAACCAACGCCACCTGTTTGTGAACCCCAGGTATGGTATAGATTAAAGTAATGTCCTACTTCATGTGTTAATGTCACTGAAAACTGGTTGTTGCTTGGATTGATATACTGATAACCAATCACAACACCATCGAAAGGCGCAGGGGTTGAACCTGAAGGTAAATAAGCGAAAGCGGCACTTCCGGCTCCAGGTTGCTTAACTACCCAGATATTTAGATATTTATCTCTTGGCCAGATGATGGGTCTGTAATTCTGTCTGGCATCATTGGTGTAAACTGGATCAAAGGTTCTGGTGATTCCATTGGTGCAATTTCCGTTCGGGTCTTTCGTAGCCAATCTAAACTGAAAATCAGCATCACCAATTATTCCCTGAAATGCAGATACGATTGAGGAGGTATCTGGATTTAATTTTTGAAAATCCCTGTTAAGTTCCTCCATGATGGCTTTTATATAAGAACTGGGAACATTTTCTGAACCGTTTTCATGGACAACATGGAATACGACAGGTACGGTATAAGTAATACTGGATTTGGTACCTGAGTTTTGCAAGCGCGACATTTGTTGCTCGAATTCTTCCATTTCCTTTAGAAGATCCGGATTTTCCGCAATTCTTTGCTGCTGCAACTGATCGGTTAAACACCAGTTATTACTTTGGGCTTCAGATTTAATAACTTGGACAAATAGAAATATAAAGGTGACTAAGGTGAAAACGAAATTTCTTTTCATTGAACTATAATTATCGAATTGGTTGAATGTATTGATTTTTAGGAATTCTTAAACTTGAGAATTAAAAATAATACATAATATTTTATTTAAAGCCAATAAAATAAAAAAGGGACCTAAAAGGTCCCCTTTGATACAAAATTTGAAATGAAAGAATTACTGGATGATCATCCTTTTTGTGATCCAATTATTTCCTGAATTTACTTTTAGGAAATAGATACCAGGTTCCAAATCGTCTGTTTCAATTCTCAGGCTATTCCAGCCTTTTTCAATTGATTCAGACAAGGCTATTTCAGTAGATTCACCAACTAAATTGACGAATTCCATTTTCACTTCTTCAATACCCTTGTGGTTGAATTCCAATGTAAATTCTCCATTATTAGGATTTGGATAAAGATTAAAATCGCCAAATAAGTCCAAATTTAGACCAGTGGCCAAAGGAACCGGTTGATCCGAATCAGATATATGAATATCATCCAACCATAAATTATTTCCTCCATTTGCATTAAACCTGAACATAAATTGAATATTATCCATGCCTGCATAATTTGAAATATCATAGCTTACAAAGCTCCATTCGCTTGTATCTGTTGGATTAAAAGCAGAACTACTGGCTGTTGAAGTATTTATAATATTGGAATTCCAAGCTTTTATGAAATTAAATGATTCTCCACAATCATCACTGACCCAGAGCAAAATGCTTTCTAACTCCGATGCTCTTTGAACATGAGCCACCTGGAAGTTAAGAAATGCACTTCCCGGCTGCAATGCCGTCAAATCTGCTATTGGTGTTATTAAATCAAATTCTCCATTATTGTTATAGGCAAAATTATTGAGATAAATACTTGATGGGGGAGAATAATAGCTGTTACTGGATCTTTGAAATTGGAATATACTTCCCGAAGGTTTTACTCTGCTCCAAATTAAACTCGGGTCGCTGTTATTAGGCCACATTGGGTCATCAACTTGCTCCAAATAAGGTCCGACATATGTACCTGAACCAGGTGTAATTTCGATCAAATTTGAACGTGTATTAACAGGAGAAGAAGCAGATGGGATGTCTATAGATAGACTTACATCATGTATTCCGGGCGTTAAATAGGTAACAGATGGATTTTTTAAATTTGAAGTAGCTGGTGTGCCACCGGGAAATGTCCAATTATAGGTCCATGTATTCTCATCTGCCAAAGCATGGAATGACTTATCTGTAAAGTTTATTACTCCTCCTTCGCATTCTTTGTTCTTATTGGCTTGAAATACCACCGTAACAGGACAACTTGGCGTACCTTGATATGTGGCATCATCGGTTCCGGTTGCGATCAAATTAGATGGAGATACCAGGGTCGACCTTGCCCATGAGAAGCCTCCTGTAATAGATGCATCCATTCTTGCAACCTGGCCAACTGTAAACATACTTGGGCAGTTTGAGTAGTCCATATAGTTTTGTACGTTATCCAGACTTGAACAAGTCACTCTTGAAAGATTACATCCACTGGCATTTCCAATGGTATTTGGTGTGTCGCTTACATTATCATCATCATTGCAGTTGGCTGGTAAACCGGGATTATTGGTTTGTCCCCAGGTATGATAGAGATTAAAATAATGACCTGTTTCATGGGTCAGCGTTCT
Source organism: Cytophagales bacterium (assembly GCA_965267555.1). Taxonomy (GTDB): domain Bacteria; phylum Bacteroidota; class Bacteroidia; order Cytophagales; family CCMP332; genus CCMP332. The sequence goes on from OZ254083.1 coordinate 1,339,776, forward strand.
TGAACTACCCACCCCAAATTGGGAATACAACACCACGATTCCGTCAAAGCCCTGAGGTACATTTTGTGATGCGAGATAGGCATATCCACCCGCACCACTGGCTATTGCTTTTACAATCCATACATTTAGGTATTTGTCTTTATCCCAGGCATTTGGCTTTGGGACATTGCAGGAACCGCCAGGACAACCACCGTGGTTTGTAAAAGTTGGATCGTATATTCTATCAATACCATTGGTACAATTTCCATTGGGATCTTTTGTTGCCAATCTGAATTCCATATCCATATCTCCTATAATTGGTTGAAATGAAGAAGCTATGGATGAGGTATCTGAATTTAATTTTTGAAAATCCCTATTCAATTCGTCTAAAGCTGCAATTATTTGCGCATTCGATATATTTTCAGGTCCGTTTTCATGAACCACATGAAATACAATCGGTACTACAAAAGTTGTTTGGCTTTTTCTTTGTGGGTTTTTAGCTAAATATTGTGCAAGATCCGCTTCAGCATTTTGCATGTCTTCTGCCATTTCCGGATACATTTTTATCATGTCTTCACGTGCCTGATCAGCACCACATCTGATGCTGTGTTTATGTTGGGCAATAGACCCTGAGATTATGAATACACTCAGGAAAAGAATAGAACTTAGATACTTCATTTGTAAAAATTTAATCATGCGATGTATTTATTAATGAGTTGATTGTTAATTATTGTTAAAATCAATTAAACTGGCCCAAAGTTCCCTTTTCTTATTCTGATCGGAAATGAGCTCCTTTAGGGAATATGTTTTTAGTACTTTTGAATTATTGATTTCGGTCCAAGAATTCAAGGCTAATTCCTGTTTGCTCTTATGATTCTGAGCTGCAAAAATTAAAATATAAGAGTATTCAAAATTGTGGTTCTCCCATACTGATTTTGAATAGGCCCATGCGAAATCATTTTTTCCAACCTTTATTGATTTCATGATATTTTCAGCCAATACTAATTCCTCATCATGAGGGTGAGAAAAATCTTCATTAATAAAAAGACAGAGAATTACACTTTCCTTATTTCCATGGATATCCAATTCCTTGTTGTATAAACCCGATGCGGTTTCAGGGATTTTGTAAACACCCTCATCAAATAAAATTGATGCAATTTTTGAACTGATCATTGTTCAATAATGAGTTTAGTGTAAATTCCTTTGCCATTCATTGGTTTTACAAAATATATACCATTGGCTAAATTGCTCAAATCAATTGTCTTTCTGTTTTCATTAGGATAAATTGTAAAATCAAGCACAATCTTTCCGAGGTTATTTAACACCACAAATTGGTTTTCTTTATCCTCAAAGAAATTGCCCGATTCAATAGTAAATACTCCGTTTGTAGGGTTTGGAAATATTTTATAATCCTGAATTTCAATTTTACGGCCAATTTGAGTTAAAGGAGATTGAGAAATTTCAAAATTATCAATGTAGATATTATTTCCACCTAAGGACTTAAATTCAATTTGAAACTTTAAATTATCCTGACCCGCCAGATTAGAAATATCCAATGAATACGGCGCCCATTCATTAGAGCTTTGAGGGACAAATTCAGAAGTGCTGATTTTAGATCTGCTGTATAAATATATACTCAATTCAGATTTTATAAGATTCCAGGTAGCTCCACAATCGTTGCTGTAGGATATATTTAAGAGTTCAACTTCATTATTTCTTTGAGCATAAGCAATCCAAAAATTGAGATAGGCATTGCTTACTTGTGTTAAATCTGCAACCGGACTGATCAATGCATTTTTCTGGCCACTTGCCGAATTGTTAAAATTTCTAATTCTAACACTTGCAGGAGCACTAAAAAAACCATCGTTTGTTCTTTCCCAGGTGAAAGCCGAATTATTTCTATTAATAATTTCCCAGGATAAACTTTGGTCATTTTGATAATCAGGAAAACCCTGCTCTGTGAAAAACACTTTTCTGGGCGCAATAAAATTTCCCGAACCATTCGATACATTGATATAGTCGCTTTTGGTAAGAATAGCAGAAGAGCCTTGACTATTACTTACTGTAAGGCTGACATCATACTGACCTGCTTGATTATAACTTACAACAGGGTTTTCAAGACTTGAGCTTTGGGGTGTTCCTCCCGGGAATGACCAAGAATAGGTCCAGGTTGAATCTTTAATCCCATTGTAAGAAAAGTCTTCAAAGAAGAAAGATCCCCCTTCGCAGTTTGTCTTTTTAAGAGCGGAAAATTCCGCTACTGGTGCGCAGTCAGGTGCGGTAAAAAAATAGGCATCATCGGTACCGGTAGCTGTTAAATTAGTACTTGCCGTTAACCCAATCAATATACTGGTATTGTTAAGTGCATCTGTCATTCTTACGACTTGCCCCTGACTGAACATGTTTTGACAATCATCATATGACATATAATTCTCGATCTGGTTCGGCATATCATTTGAAAATGGTGATGGCCCAACTAAATCATTGGTGCATGAATTTAAGCCCGGAGTGCATCCTTGTGTAGCAGAAGCGGCCGGAGGAGTATCGCAAACCTCATCGCCAGAGTTACTACAATCATTTCCGCAAGAACTTTGAAATGTGTGATAAAGATTTAGGCAATGACCAATTTCGTGGGTTGGGGTTCTTCCCTGATATACAATATTTCCAATTCTGCCCCAGGCATCATTTCTGTTTACCACACCATAACCGGGACTGTTCCAAACAGGAAATGAGGCATAGCCTAAAATAACACCACCGCCACCGGTGAAATTTTCAATGTCATTAACCAACCAAATATTAAAATATTGGGCCTGCCCATTGTTAAGATTATTCCATTTGCTAATATTTTTATCACTTTCAGCAAAATTATTGGTACTGCCGTCATTTACCCGAACGATACCATTTGTACAATTCCCATTTGGGTCTTTCTTAGCCAACCTAAATTCTACGTCTATTGATCCTGCAAATGGCTTAAAGATGGATCTAGTGAGGTTGGTATCAGCATTTGTTCTTTTTAAGTCTTCATTGATCTGATTAATTCCATCAATAATTTGTGCATCGCTCACATTTCCATTGCCATTGAAGTGCATGACATGAACTACCGTTGGGATGATAAATGTAGTTTTCGATTTATTTTGCCTTCCCTCCCTTACCATTTGCTTATATCTGGCGAGTTCTTTCTCATATTCTGCTCTTTTTTGAGGTGTATTTAGAACAAATTGTTCCATGGCACTTTCTGTTGCGCACCAATCGTCAACAGGTTGTGCATAGGCTAAAATGTGCAAAAACAGAATTACTAATAATAAGGTGCTCGGTTTATGATTCATGGCAAAAATTCAAATTACAATAATAAGGAAAATTGATCTACCAGCCTTCTTTACCCTTTAATGGAACAAATACGAACATGCCGTGATCTTCTTCTCTGTATTTATCTTCTGATTCTCTAACAACGCGAAGCATGGTTTGGGTTTGATGTTGACCAACAGGAATTATTAATTTTCCTCCAATTTTTAATTGTTTTTTTAAAGATTCAGGAATTTTAGGAGCACCGGCTGTGACGATAATCCCATCAAAAGGAGCTTTTTTGATCAATCCAAGAGTACCATCACCAAAATAGCAATTTACTTTATAGCCCAGCCTTGATATAATTTTTTTAGCGCGTTGATATAATCCTGAAACCGATTCTATGGTATGAAGATCCACACCCATTTCCGCTAATACACAAGCCTGATAACCTGATCCGGTACCAATTTCCAATACTTTATCACCCTTTTTTACTTCAAGCAGCTCAGTCTGTCTTGCGACAGTGTAGGGTTGCGAAATAGTTTGATCATAACCGATCGGAAAGGCTTTGTCTTCATATGCGTGATGCAAAAGGGCATTGTCGAAATAAATATGTCTTGGAACTTTTGAAATAGCCTCTAATACATTTTCATCTTTTATACCTTTGTTCTGAATTGTCTTGACTAATCTTTTTCTTAAACCCTTATGTTTGTAATCATCCTTAAATGTCATCAGAAATTATAGCTTTCTCCGTTAATTATTAATAGCTAATTTTAAAACTTAAGCCTATCAATGTTTAAAACTACATTAAAATTATTTTTCCTCTCCTTAATTCTCACTTCTTGTGATGTAATAAATCCTTCCGAAGAAATCCCAAGTTATTTAAGGATTTCAAAGTTTGAAGTTGAGGGGATAAATGATTTACCAGCTTCAGAAAATGTACAGGATGTCTGGGTTACCGTCGACAATAATTTTGTCGGTGTTTATTCATTTAATGATGAGAGTATAACAATTCCTGTTTTAAGTTCCGGATCGAGTGTGGTAACATTAAGACCAGGTATTATCAAAGATGCGGGATTCAATAGCATCCATGAAATATATCCTTATTATAAGGGGTATACCGAACAGATGATTTTGGAAAAAGGTGAAATAACCGAAGTCAAACCAAACACTTCTTATACCGAAGATGCTTTTTTTGTACAGGAAGCAACCGACGATTTTGAAACTGGTCTGACGCGAAAGTACAGGTCTTGTCTTGGCTGTCCTTCCACTTTACAGATCATCAATAAAGATTCTTCCAATAGCGATTTGTTTATTGATATAAATGGAACGGCTCTCGGTCTGGTAGAAATAAATGCCGGTTCAACGGATAGTATAAGCTTTATTACAAAGGAGCAATTTGGAGTGCCTTTAAATGCCAGCCAGGTTTGGATGGAGTTTGATTATAAGTCCAATATAATATTTACAACAGGACTTGAAATAAACAGTCAATTCTATTTTAGAATAACTCCTTTTTTAACCGCTAGCCCGGATGGGTGGACAAAGGTATACTTTGCTTTGATAGATGATTTTTCCATTGCTCCAGGACAAGCATTTAACCTTGTGTTTAGCAGCCCACCCTCAGATGGTTCTGAGGATTTTTACTTGGCGATTGACAATATACGATTGATTGTACCGGAAATTTGAAACGAAGAATCAATACAGTCCTTTTTGTAATTGCAGATTTTATAATTTCTGTGATTGCCTATGCTATTTTTTATCAGTATAGAAAGTATATTCTCGATGAAGAGATTATCGGCTTTACACCAAAATTAGTTTATGCCTCTCTAACCGTTGGCTTGTTTTGGATATTAATATACTGGTCATGGGGATTTTATGACAGAGTGCATAGAAGGTCTCGTTTAAAAGATTCTTTTTCACTTTTTGTATCTACGTTATTTGGAGTTATAATCCTATTCTTTATCATTTTGCTCGATGACGTTGGTGTTACGAAATACACCCAGTATTACCTGACCTTTTCAGCACTTTTCGGCATTCAGCTGATTGCTATTTTGATTGAAAAGTTAATTCTCATGACCTGGTTGAAAAATCAAATGATAAAAGGGAATATTCAATTCAATTCATTAATTATTGGCACCGGTGATGTTGCTGAAGAATTGCTTTCTGAACTTTTAAAATTTCATCGATATCTTGGATTGAATATTATTGGAGTGCTTTATCCTGACAATTCTAGTTTCAATCCTGACCTCAAATTACGAGACTTTGGTAATCTAGAGAATCTTGAAAAAGTAATACGAAGAACAAATACTGAAGAAGTAATCATTGCACTCAATTCAGAAAATTACCCCAAACTAAGTGAGATTTTAGACCGGCTGGCCGGAGTCGATGTAAAAGTTTCTGTAACACCCGATATATACCAAATTCTTTTAGGTTCTGTTAAAGTGAGTCATTTTTTTGGAACACCACTAATCGAAATCAGGCAAGAATTATTGCCTGGCTGGCAAAAGCTAATTAAACGCTTCGGAGATTTTACTATTTCTTTATTGGTATTAATTCTCGGTTTTCCATTAATTCTGATTTTTGGAATAATAACCAAAACGACGTCAAAAGGCCCGGTTTTCTTTAAACAAGAAAGAGTTGGATTTAAAGGCAGAAAATTTAAAATTCTAAAATTCAGATCAATGTACATGGATTCTGAAAAAAACGGTCCGGCATTGAGCTCTAAAAACGATCCGAGAATTACAGCCTGGGGAAGATTTATGAGAAAAACTCGAATTGATGAAATTCCTCAATTTATAAATGTTTTAAAAGGCGAAATGTCAATCGTTGGCCCAAGACCAGAAAGAGAATATTTTATCAATAAAATAATAGAACGCGCACCTCATTACCGTCATTTGCATAAAGTAAAACCCGGAATTACCTCATTAGGCCAGATAAAAGTAGGATATGCGGAAAACATTGATCAAATGATAAAGCGTTTGAAATACGATATAATTTATATGGAGAATATGTCCATCGCTTTAGATCTTAGAATTTTATTTTTTACAATTTTTATCATTTTACAGGGGAGAGGGAAATAATGTTTACCGGAATTATAGAAAATCTTGGCGTAATTAAAACCATTATTAAAGAGGGCTCAAATATTCATTTTGGAATTGAAGCACCCTTTATAAATGAATTAAAAGTGGATCAGAGCGTTGCCCATGATGGGGTTTGCCTCACAGTTACAGAGCTTGATGGAAGTCTTTATAAGGTGACTGCAATTGAAGAAACCTTAAATCGAACAGCATTAAATAAATGGGAAAAGGGGAGAGTCGTTAATTTAGAAAGATGTATGCCAGCCAATGGAAGATTTGACGGACATATTGTTCAAGGGCATGTAGATCAAATCGGAATTATAGAAAAAATTGAAAATCATGATGGCAGCTGGAAATATTTTATTTCATATGATGATAAAGCAGGAAATATTACGGTAGAGAAAGGTTCAATTTGTGTAAATGGTGTTAGCCTAACCGTTGTAGATTCTGAAAAAGGAATGTTTAGTGTCGCAATTATTCCCTTTACATACAATCATACAAACTTTAAATATTTTGAGAAAGGCAGGCCTGTCAATCTCGAATTTGACATATTGGGAAAATATATGCAAAAAATAATGGCACAAGGTAATTGAAAAATTGAATGCCTAAGTCAACTAGTTGACGTTTTCGCTTATTGCATACTCAATGATATTTGCTCCCATTTTTAGGGCTAGCTGCCGTACCGATTCGGGATCATTGTAAATTTCCTGATCCTCCCATCCATTGCCTAAATCACATTCATAGGTATAAAACACGACTAATCTTCCTTTGTGAATGATTCCATAACCACGTGGTGCTTCGTTATCATGTTCATGAACTTTTGGCAAGCCCTGGTCAAAGTCATATGTCTGATGGTAAATAGGGTGGGTGAAAGGCACTTCTATTAATTCAGTTTCGGGAAATACTTTTTTCAATTCCTGTCTTATGAATTTATCCAGGCCATAGTTATCATCTATGTGTAGAAAGCCACCTGCCTCTAGATATTTTCTTAAATTTTGAGCATCAGAATAAGAGAAAACAACATTGCCATGTCCCGTCATATGTATAAAAGGGTATGAAAAGATATCCGGGCTATTGACATGTACAATGTCTTCTTCTTTGTAGATATTCGTTTTTAAATTTTTATTACAAAATGCGATCAGGTTGGGGAGTGAGGTTTTATTGGCATACCAATCACCACCTCCGTCGTATTGCAGTTTTGCAATTTTAAATGAAGCCTGTCCATAAATTTGAAAGCCAAATAAAATTATTAGAACAAAAAAGAAAGCGGATTTATATAATGTGTTTTTCATTGAATGCGCATTATTCGTTCTTATAACGATATATTTTCAATTTGTTGAAATTAACTTAAATCAAATTGAGATATAAACATGAAACAATTCCCGCTGTTTCAGTTCTTAATCGTGACTGCCCCAGACTTATCGATTTAAACCCGACCTCTTTTACTAAATTAATTTCATCTATCGAAAAATCTCCTTCCGGCCCAACTAAAATCAAATACTCATTTTTATTTTTTAGTATATCCTCAAACTTTTTTTGTTCTGAAGGCCTGGAATTATCAATATGGGCAATATATTTTTCTTCGATATGAAGGTTTTTATGAATAAAACTTTCAAGAGGCTCTATAGGATTCCAATCCGGTAAAATTAAATTCCCACTCTGCCTGGCGGCGGATAATATCGTTTTTTCAACTCGCTCTGCTTTAATCACGTTCCGAATACTATGCCTGCTTTTGATGAATGAAATTTTGTCGATCCCTATTTCTACAGATTTTTCAAGAAACCACTCCATTCTATCCATTTTTTTGGTCGGCGCAATGGCAATATGAATTTTATGCTTTCTCTTGCGATCAATTTTTTTAGACTCTACAATGGAGACTTGCATATTAGCAGACTTTGGATTTACACATTCCAAAACCTGCAAATTTCCCTTGCCATCAAAAGACTGAATTATATCGCCAGAATTAATTCTAAGCACTCTGCTTGCATAGTGGGATTCTTCTTTGGAAAGAAAAGTACTATCCAGATCCGGTTTGTAGAAATAATTGATAAACTGTAGAATTGATGTTTATGCAAGTTAAGCTTTGGTCGATTAATAAGAAAAAATTTTTAGCAATCCGAAATATGCCCAGGTGAAATTGAATTTATAGAACGGACAATTTATTTAAGCCATTTCAAAACCCTATTTTCGCCCCGTGAACCCCCCTGAAAAAGTATTCTCTCTTGGTGTCTGGTACATGCTTACAGCAACCTTTCTATTTACCTTAATGAATATTTTTGTAAAACTGGTTCCGCATATTCCGGTGGTAGAAATTATCTTGTTCAGATCCTTGATTTCTTTGATTATGAGTTATTCTGTAATAAGGTACAATAAAATATCACCATGGGGAAACAATAAAAGATTTCTCTTTCTAAGAGGTTTTTTCGGTGTATTGGCACTTGTACTTTATTTTACAACGCTTCAGAATATGCCATTGGCAAGTGCTGTTACAATCCGGTACCTCACTCCGATTTTTACAGCAATGTTTGGTATTTACCTCCTTGGAGAAAAGGTGTTTAAAACACAGTGGTTGTTCTTTGCACTTTCATTGGCGGGAATTATTTTAATAAAAGGGTTTGACACTCGGATTTCCACCATTCATTTTTTAATGGGAGTGGGCTCTGCATTTTTTTCCGGAATAGCTTACAATAGTATTAGGAAATTGCGCTTCACTGATCATCCGATGGTGATCATTATGTACTTCCCGATTATAGCGCTACCCATTTGTATCGTTTATGCTTTTTTTGACTGGGTGACTCCGGTAGGTCTTGACTGGCTTTATCTTTTATTAATTGGTATTTTGACGCAATTCGCGCAATACTTTATGACAAAAGCCTATCAGGCCGATGAGGCTCAGAAAGTCAGCACAATTAACTATGTGGGATTTATATTTGCTCTAGCTGCGGGAATATTCATATTTGATGAACATTATTCCCTAAAGATCATATTTGGAATGCTTTTGGTATTGGGTGGTGTAATTCTCAATATATTTTATAAGAATTACCGCTATAATAGAATGACAGCAAAAAAAGACTAGGATTGGTCTTCTGATATCAGTTTTTCAACGTAGGAAATGTATTCGTTCTGTGCATCTTCCATTGTTTTACCTCTTAAAGCTGCCCATGCTTCATGTTTAGCCTTAGCCACAAAGTCAAAAGCATTTTCCGGTGCAGCCCCAAGATTATCACCACTGCTTCCTTGTTTGTACAAAGCATAAAGATTTAATAATTGATCGTTATCCGGTTTGCTTGAGAGTGTTTTTACTTTTTCCTGTGCTTCTTCAAATGTCATTATTCTACTATTCTTAAATTTACATTATTAAATTCTCCATTTAATACTTCAATATTGTCTCCGGAATCCAAGGGCACTGCATTAAATGAAAAGGTGCCGCTTATCAGTCTGGCATCGAGGTCAAGATTTAATATATCTACATTACAATTATTTGATGATACATAGGTTGATTTGCTCTGAACATCATAATAGCTGCCCTTTGCAATTTGAGAATTAAAAGTACCTTCGGTTGTTTCTTTAACAATCAAACTAATGTGGTTGCGAATGATGCCATCGCTTGTCTGGTACCCTTCAATGTGAATCTCATTACTCAAATAATTGATGGTAGCCGAATTATCAGATCCCGAAGACCATTCACTCCCATTGAGATCGGCCATCATATTTCCGTTTAAGTCGACAGTTATTGGATCGGCCAAATCTGGCCCTTTACAGGAAGTAATTATGAAAAACGATATAAGTATAATAAACCGCATAGACTTGATAAAAATAATCATTTAAATACTTTGGTCCACAATTGTGCTTTTAAAATTATAAATATCGCAGCAAATCAAGTTCTATTCCGATAGAATCTGTTTAAAATGCTTTTCATTTAAATGTTTCTGTGTTTCAATTTCCAGGATTTTAGCATTTTCTGAATTATCATAAAATGTCTTTAAAGCTACATTCAACTGCTCAAAATTTGTGATTTTATTATAATCCATTGCAAAATCTCTGGCAGAATTTAAGGCATTCAAATTTTGCCTTGTATCAAAATACTCGTCTAATTCCGGTTGCTTATCAGGACCTTTAATTACTCTGAAAATACCCCCTCCATGATTGTTTAAAAGGATAATTCTCAAATTATTTAAATTGTAATTATGCCAGAATGCATTTCTATCATAAAAAAATGCCAGATCACCGGTAATTAGTAAATGATGCTTTTTGTTTGAAAGCGCATGACCTACAGCCGTACTACTACATCCATCAATACCGCTTGTTCCTCTATTACAAAATACTTCATTGCTGTCATCAATCAAATCCTGAAATAGGTTTACATATCTGGTAGAAAGACTATTCGATAAATGGAGAGTGATGTTTTTGGGTAATTTCTTAATAATTTCTGAAACCACCGAGATTTCCGAAAATTCAAAACTTTCCAGTTTAGCAGCTCTGTTCTTTTTACTTTGAAGATCTTGTCCCTTCCATTTTTTAACATAATTGATGTCTGATTCGAAAAACGATTGCACCCCTTGGATAAATCGCAATTCCGGCACCTGAATTGTTTTTTGAAGTTTAGAATAGGTGTCATGGGCATCGTAAAATCCAACTTGCCAATGCACAAGTTTTTCCTGATTTCTCAGATATTTTTTGAGCGCTTTGGAAAGAATAGATCTGCCCAAGCTGATAAGCAGATCAGGTTTGGGAAGTTGTTCAGCGAGTTTACTATTGAGAAAGAGATCGTGATTGCAAATGAAACTTTCTTTTGGTTGTAAATTAGAAATGTGATCACCGATAATTACAGCATCTTCATCTTTTGATATTTGTGCCAGAAGTCTGTTTAGCTCTTTGTTTTTTGGCATTTGTCCAACCAATATCATCATTCTTTTGAATGAATTCATTTCTTTCTTCAGATCAGTAGCTCCAAAATGAAAATTGACGGCATTGCTTGAATTTATTACTGGGATATCTTTGCTGTAGGTTATTTTTTCATTTTTGGCCGGGTACAAAGGTTCTCTTAATGGTACATTGATGTGCACGGGACCCGGTGATGAGATGCTTTTATTAATAATTTCATTGATAGACCTTCGGGCAAAAATTATGTTTTTATCCAATTCCATATTAGCAGGAAGATCAATCGATTCAATTATGTGATTTTTAAAAATATGCCTTTGACGTATAGTTTGTCCATCCCATTGGTCAATTAACTCCGGTGGTCGATCTGCTGTGATGACAATGAGTGGAATGCCTCTGTAAAATGCTTCGGTAATTGCAGGATAGTAGTTTAATACCGCTGTACCAGAGGTACAGATTAAGGCGACGGGTTGGGTTGTGCTTTCAGCCATTCCTAATGCAATAAATGCAGCAGATCTTTCATCTGAATAAGTATAGGTCTTTAGTTCAGGATGCCTCACCATAGAAATTGTCAGTGGAGCACATCTCGAACCGGGAGACATAACTACATTTTTCACACCCTTTAGATGTAATATTTGAGCAATGTCATAATGCATTTGATTAGGCATGGAAATAGCGCTTTAAGGCATTTAGTTTATTGGAAGTTTCTAAAAATTCTTTTTCTGGATCGGAATCCGCTGTTATTCCCGCTCCGGCATAGAAAATTATTTTGCTATTGAATAGTTGCATACACCTTAAATTAACATAATATTCAAATTCAAATCTATTTTCTATAATACCGAAAAAACCCGAGTAAAATTCGCGTTTATAATTTTCATACCTGTTGATATAATTAATAGCCTTTTTTTGTGGTATTCCACTGACCGCCGGACTGGGATGAAGAGTCAAAATAAGTTGCATCGCCATGTTCTGAGAAATTTGGGCTTCAATAGTGGTTTTTAAATGAATTAATTCTCCTGTTTCAACATTTTCCGGCCCTACTGTGAATAATTTTTCAGGTGCCAGAGCATCGATTTTATTTATCATAAAATCGGTCACCATTGCTTGTTCAATAATTTCTTTTTCGGTCCAGATTTCACCTTTTGTAAAATCAGATTTTTGGATGGTCCCTGCCAGAGCAACCGTTTGGAATTTTTGATCAGATGTATATTTGCCCAATAACTCAGGGCTGGCTCCAAACCAACTTATTTCATTCGGTATATGGAAAAAATAAACCATACATTCCGGATAGGCTTCTGAAATTTTCTCAAAATATGAAACGATATCAATCCCATTTGAAATGGAGTGGTATTCACAACGTGACAAGACTATTTTTTTGAAATCACCTTTCTTAATGTCCAGCACCGCTTTTTTGACCAAATCTCTATAGTTATTTGGCTTATAGGGTTCTGAACAGGTTTTTTCAAGATTTAAATTGAATTCATTCGGGAGCCTATTGATTGGTTTTGCTTCTCCCTGTATATGATAAGCTTGATTCTTTTTTAAATCAAAAGGAGCTAATAAAAAACCCTTTTCCGGCGATTGGGACAAATTGGTTTTGGTCCAAGGTCCACTCAGAAAATTGAATTCTTTTTCAAATGGTTTTTTAAATATTACAAATGCCTTATTCTTTTCTAATTTGACCATTTTGGCATTTTAATAACGCTTGATTTATCTTTTATCTATCACAGCCACAGTTAATCGGCTAATACAAACAAGATCTTCCTGCTCATCCTTTATTTTAATTTCCCAAACATGCGTTTTCTTGCCAATATGTATGGCAGAGGCTTTTCCTTTGACATGTCCTGATCTAATGCCTTTTATATGATTTGCATTTATTTCAATTCCAACACAGAATTGTTTTTTACTATCAACGCAAAGTTGTGATGCGAGGCTTCCAAGAGTTTCTGCAAGAACAACCGATGCTCCCCCATGTAATAGTCCGTAGGGTTGTTTTGTTTTATTATTGACCGGCATTTGGCCTTCGAGGAAATCTTCTCCAATATCTGTGTATACAATATCGAGATATTCACCCATATTGCCCTTATTTATCTTATTTAATTCTTCCAGACTTGGTTTATGTTTTATCATGATAGGTGTTAACTTCGCGCAAATTTTATTAAAAAATTGGGAGTCAAAAAAATATATCTTATCCGACATGGACAAACCGATTTCAATTTAAAAGGAATTGTACAGGGGAGTGGTGTAGATGCGGGTTTAAATGAATTTGGAAGACTACAGGCGGAAACGTTTTATCAGGCCTATAAGCACATTTCATTTGATAAAATATATACTTCAAAATTAAAAAGAAGCTGGGAAAGCGTTGAGAAATTCATAGCCAAAGGAATTCCATGGGAAAAACTGGAAGGGCTAAATGAGATTTCATGGGGTAACAGAGAAGGGCAGGCCATTACGCCGGAAGAAGATGCTTATTATCATCAAATGTTGGCGCTTTGGAAAAAAGGTGAGACAGAGCATAAGATCGAGGGTGGAGAAAGTCCGGAAGATGTGATGTATCGTCAAATTGAAGCAATAAATCATATTCTCGCGCAGGAGGATGAAAAATGCATTCTAATATGTATGCACGGCAGAGCCATGAGGATTTTGCTGACACATCTGCTGAATTATCCGCTCAAGGATATGGATACATTTGAACATGCTAATCTTTGTCTTTATGAATTGGTGTACACAGGTACGATGTTTCACATTGCCAACTTTAACGACACCCGACATCTCAGTTCTATTGAGTTAAATCAAATGCATTAAGGGCGGATTTAGCTTGATGTTCAATGCTTTGTTTATATGCATATTTTCTGTAGCTGAGAGCCTTATTGTAATAAAAAACAGCCTTTTCTTTTTCACCTTGTGAGGTGAAAATATGGCCTAATTGAAGACAGGAATTTGGAGCGAAATAATTATTGGCATCGCCCTGAATTTCAATACATTTTTTAAAGGCCGGAATACATAAGTCGAAATTTTCTAAACTCTGTTCGATTCTTGCTTTTCTGTAGTAATATTCAATATCATGGTCCTTATCATAAGTGGACGATAATGCGTACAATTGAATTTGATTTCTTGCTTCAATAAAATAACCTCCATCAAATAGCAATCTCGATTTAAGCAAAACTTTATTGGGTAATTTTTTATCATTAAAAAAAGTCCTTGCATATTTATCTGAAACGATTAATTCAGATTCATCGTCAACCCTTTTATTCATCTCTAAATTGGTTTTATTAAGATCACCCAGAAGATAGTAGGCAAATAGGAGTTTCAAACGCGCATTGGAAATAAAGCCTTTTCCTGCATAGGTGAGTAAAAAATTTTTATAGTTAAATATTGCATCCTTATACTCCAATTTTTTTAAATGCAATTCACCTCTGAGAAGAGAGACTATCGGTTCTAGAAATTTAGGTGGAAAAATCCATTTATTTTTATAGATCTCCACAAGGCCTTTTTCATTTTCACCTGCCTTATGGCAAAAAATAATAAAAGAAAGGGAAACCAGTTTTACATCGAAGGGGGCAAGATTTTCCAAAACTTTAAATCCCGCATTTTTTTGATCTAAAATGAAGATATAAACATAACTCAAGAAAAGATTAGCTTCCATTTGAAAATCATTTTCTTGATTAACACAGCTTGTTAACTCTTTTAGCCCCCGCTCAAAATTATTTTCAAAGCCAAAAAGATTGGTCAGCCAATGATATTCTTCAGGGATGGCTGAAAGCATAATATGCAAAAGCCCCAGGGATTTATTTACTTCCACAAAATCAGGGTGCTCCGATTGAAGATCAATCAAACTTTTATAAGCTCTTCTTAAAAATATGCCACATTTTAAATATTCACCAAAGCGCCAATGAACAAGGGCCCATTGAAGATCTATTTCCGCGATGCAATAGTTTTTAATTCTGGTGCTACTTTTTGACAGTTCAATGTGTTTTAACCTTTGAGCATGTCTTTTTTTATATAATTGGAATACCTCAGGATTTCCATTAACCAGGAGAAATAAAAAGTCATTGTAATTTTCTGCCAGCACATTATAGGCATTGTTGGAAGCCTTCAATTGACTTGTATCAATATCTAATTGATACAACTTTTGGAATTGTTCTTTAGGAAATTGGTCTACATCGGCAAATGACTCTTTGCCAACTATATTTAGAACAATGAAAATGTAAAGTATTTTTTTCAAAGCCTGAAAATAAAAAAAGTCCCTTTTCGAGGGACTTAATTCTTAAGCTTTTTTTGCCGTGGTTTTCTTTTTAGTCGTCTTACGGGTAGTTCGCCTTTTCTTTGGTTTTTCTTCTTCTTTCACTTCTTCCACATCAGCAAGAATACGACCTGAATGTTCATCCAAGACAATTTTCTTTTTTTCCTTGATCTCGGCAATTTTTTGTGGTGGAATTTGAATAAAGCTTCCTTCTACCGCTCCATTTCTAACAGTAACTACGGCCATACCATTTTTTACGTTGGCTCTTAGTTTCTCATAGTAGTTTAAAAGTCTTTCCTCAACCTGATTAACTGATTTCTGTCTGTCTTTCATCAATTTTTCTTCCTCATCCTGTGATTCAGAAATAATGACATCTAACTCTTTCTTTTTATTCTCAAGATCGTTATTGCGGTTATCTAGAAGCGCCTGTGTTTCACCTACCTGCTCCTTCTTTTGTTCAATTACTTCGTAAGCTTCCTTGATTTTCTTCTCTGAGACCTGTATTTCAAGTTCCTGCAATTCAATTTCTTTGGTGATTGCATCATACTCTCTGTTATTTCGAACATTCATTTGCTGTTCTTTGTATTTTGCAATCAGCTTTTCAGAATCCTTGATGTTGTTTTTTCTATTTGCAATTTCTTCATCGAAATTTGCTATTTCATCGTTGGTTCTTTGAATTCTGGTTTCTAAACCGGCGATTTCATCTTCCAGGTCTTTGAGTTCTTCCGGTAAATCCCCTCTCAGCCTTTTGATTTCATCGAGTTTGGTATCGATGGATTGAAGGTTTTGAAGTGCTTTAAGTTGTTTGGCTACGTTATTAGTACTTTCCATGTATTAAATTGAATAATTAATTGGATTCGTATTCACCTCTGAAAATTGGAGTGCAATATTAGGGAATTTTCCTGATAAAACCTTATGGAAAATCTCTATTGTAAATCGCTCACTTTCGTAATGTCCAATATCCAACAAAAGGATCTGAGAATTGGCCTCAAAGAATTCATGATATTTTATATCACCGCTGATAAAAGCATCTGCATTTTCCTTTATAGCATCCCCGATTAAGAAACTTCCGGCCCCTCCACATAGAGCAACTTTTTTAATTTTCTTGTTCAGGAAACGACTGTGTCTTATGACATTTACTGACATGGCCTTTTTTACTCTATTGATAAATTCTGATTCACTTAAAGATTCACTTAATTCTCCGATTAGGCCAGCACCGGTCTTTTCATCCTCTTTGAATCTTAATATTTTTGTATTTATCAATTCGAGCTTTTCTGCAATCTTATTATTTACGCCTAAATAAACATTGTCCAAATTGGTATGTGAAGCATAAATGGCAATATCATTTTTTATCGCTTTTCTAACTGTTTTTTCGACATAGTGCTGATTTTGAATTTTTTTCAAGCCTGTAAAAATGATGGGATGATGCGCAATAACTAAATTGCAGTTTTTACGAATGGCTTCATCAATTACTTCTTCGGTTGAATCCAAACAAAAAAGGATAGCCCGGACTTCAGTTTCTGGATTTCCTATGATTAACCCGGCGTTATCGTAGCTTTCTTGTAAATGCAAAGGAGCCAATTCTTCAAGACTCCCAGATATGTCTTTTATTTTTGTCATTATAACATCAGTTTTATGTTATTTTGATTTGCAATTTAAAATGCAAAATACTTAATCCTTTGATATTAGTTAGACTATTATTATTTCCCTTTTCATTGCTCTATGCATTTATTACGTCTATAAGAAATTGGATGTTTAATTCTGGATTGTTGAAATCAGTTGAATTTGATATTCCGGTAATAAGCGTAGGTAATTTGAGGGTAGGGGGAACAGGTAAAACACCCCATGTTGAATATTTAATTAACTCACTTGCCAATAATTATAACATTGCAACTATAAGTCGTGGCTATGGTCGTGAAACCAGAGGATTTATTATTGCTGATGATTCTAAGACCGCCAGAGATATTGGAGACGAACCATTGCAGATATTCAATAAATTAAAAAATAAAGCTTTGGTTATCGTTTGTGAAGAAAGAGCACTTGCCATTCCTCGCCTTTTGTCTGAGAAAGAAGATACAAACCTTATTATTCTTGATGATGCATTTCAACACAGATTTGTAAAACCTAAGATCAATATATTGCTTACGACATTTAAACAGCCTTTTTACAAGGACTTTCTTTTACCAACCGGAAGGCTTAGAGAACCACATTATGGAGCAAGAAGGGCAGATATCGTATTGATTACAAAATGTCCCGAAGATTTGTCTGAAAGGGTACAGGACTCAATTCAGCGCAAAGTCTTAAAATTTGCAAAAAACCAAACCCCCATATTTTTCACAAAGCTCAAATACGGTAGGCCACGATCATTTTCCGTATCAAATGAAAAATGCTCTAAACAGGTTATATTAATTTCAGGCCTGGCCGATTCAAATCCCTTTGTGGACCATGTGAAAGAAAATTTTGAGATCGTTTTTGAAAAAAAATACGCAGATCACTACGATTACTTTTCAGATGATATTGAGGACATGGAATTATGGTTAAAGAAATACCCGGAAGCGGCGATCCTGTGCACTGAGAAAGATTATGTAAAACTCAATGATATTCGTTTCAAAGAATTTTTTCAAAAACACAAGGCTTTCTACTTACCGGTTGAAGTAGCGTTTTTAAATCGTGAAGATGAATTTTTACAATTGATTCAGCAATCCATTAAATGATTAGAAAATGCTGTATCATATCATTTGCACTTTTGTTTGCATTGGAATCTGAAGCACAAATACTCGATGATTCCACAAAGCAGGTTTACAATCAAAATACAACCTTTTATTTTTATGAAAACGATGTGATTGATGGTGAAATAAATCAATACAATCCCGATACAAGCATCAATTTTGTACATCGATATAACTGGCAAACAATTAACAATAATCTCTACCAGGATCTTGGCAATTTGGGCTCTGCTTTATTTCCAGTGTTTTACAATCCAAGAAAGAATATTGGAACAAATTACGGTATCAATATTTATGATGAGTATTTTGAGAATCCCGATGAAGTCAGATACTTCAATACAAGATCACCATTCACAGAATTGAATTATGTACAAGGGGCAAATAACTTCGCAAATTTAAAAGCAGAATTTTCAAGGAATATTGGGCCATATTTTAATTCGACATTTAAAGTTGATCGATTTACTTCGGATAAAAATCTAGCGAATGTAGGTAGAGACCGACTGGTTGAACATTGGAGTTTTATTTACAACTCCAATTACAGATCTAAAAATGGGCGTTATAAAATACTTTATCATTATTCTCACCTAAGTCACGAAGTAGAAGAACAAGGTGGGATAAGGCCTTTGTTATCCGATAAGATACCTGAAGATTTGTATTTATATCAAAGTGCCAATGTCTGGTTAAATGATGCTTTCACATGGGAAAGAAGGAATAATCATCACATTTATCAACATTTTAAAATTTTACGTGATTCTACATCTGATTTCAGACTTTTCCACGAATTTGACCGTGTTAACATTAAAGACCGCTTCACGGATAATTCTTTAGCTGATACTGATACCTTTTATAATTTCACCTTTTACCAAAACACAAATAATACGCTTTACACTACACAGTATACCCTATATGAAAATAAAGTTGGGCTGGGAGGAAGTTTTAAGCAGGGTTTTTTCTATCGAAGTTTTGTAAGGCATCGGTATTTTTATAACAATTTTAGCAATGATTGGAATACGGAATTTTTTGTTGGTGGCGTACTGAGAAAAAAAATTAATTCAGCCATCGATAGTTTGGATATCCGAATAAGTGGTGAAAGTCAATTGCCGGGAGATTACCGAATAGGCTTAAACATCCGAGGTAAAAAATTTAATATTGATTTGAATAGAATTTATTATTCACCGGATATCGTACAAAATCGATTTAACAGTAATCATTTTATTTGGAATAATGATTTTAGCAGAACATTAAGCGATAACTTAAATGCTTCCTACCGATTTCGAATTGGCCAACAAACCTTTAGGCCGTTTGTAAAAATTCATCGCGTCAATAATTATATTTATTATGATGAATTTGTACAAGCCAGACAAACTACAGAAGAAAATGCTATAGTTTATACTGGGATAGAAACAAGCCTAAAGTTTTGGAAATTAAACTTTTCAGGGCTAGTCCAGTATGGAAAATCGGGAGGTCCGGATGTCTTCAGATTTCCGGAAATTTTTTCCAAAGCCATTCTGTATTTTGAATCTCGTATAACACGTGGAAAATCCTCCCTACAATTTGGATTAGAGGTCTTTTACCGTTCTGCCTATTTTGGGAATGCCTATATGCCCGCTAATTTTCAGTTTCATTTGCAAGATGAATTTAGATTGGACCAGGCCATTGTGCCTGATGTATTTGCAAGTTTTCAATTTCGTCAGGCCCAGGCATTTATTAAAGTGCCCTATTTTATTCAAGGTTGGGCTGTTCCTGGTTATTTTTCCAGTCCTTATTATACGGGAGTCCAAAGGCCGGATGCGGTATCTTTGGGATTTAGATGGCAGTTTTATGATTAATTTTGAATTTTATGTTAGGACTAAAATTACCAACGGATCCCCGATGGGTTGATCTCGCACAAATAAGTGTGGAAGAAATTTTAATTGACCATGCTTATTGCGAACAAAAAGCTGCATCATCATGTATTTCCCTAATTGTTCAATATGCCGATAAAAATGAAATTGTTGAAGCCTTAACACCAATTGTTGCAGAGGAATGGAGTCATTTTGAAAGGGTAATAGATGAATTGAACCGCAGAGGCATGCATTTGGGCAAGGCAAGAAAGGATGAATATGTCGCTGAATTAAACAAATCAATTCGAAAAGGTGGCAGTAGGGAGCAACAACTTGTGGAGAAATTGCTTTTAAATGCCTTAATTGAAGCCAGAAGTTGTGAGCGCTTTAAATTATTATATGAAAATCATCCGGAGGAGTATTTAAGAAAGTTTTATTACGATTTTATGGTTTCTGAAGCCGGGCATTATAGAAATTTTATCGACCTTGCAAAAAAATATATGCCGCTTGATTATGTGAAAAAGCGCTGGGAGGAGTTTTTAGAAGATGAGAAAAAAATTATGACACAACTTTCGGTTCGAGGCGACAGGATGCATTAAAATAATTTATATGGATAGAGCAGTTATCATTGATGATGATCCATTGTTTACCAAAGCATTGAAGCACAAATTGCTTTTTACCTATGGCTTTGAGGTGGAGTCCTTTAAAAGCGCAGAAAGAGCATTAAATGGTATTAAATCCAACCCGGATATCATTTTTCTGGATTATCAATTAAGTGTTGGAACGGAAGTAATGGATGGGCTTATGGCACTGCGTGTGTTAAAGAAAAATTTTCCAAAATGCATTATTATAATGATGTCAGGGGTAGAAAATACCCACTGGTTAAAACAAGGTCAAAAATACGGTGCCAAAACATTCATGACAAAATCAGATAATCAATTAAGCGATTTGGAAAAAGCAATTACAGAATTTCGGATTGCTAAGGCAAAGAGCTGATTTTACATATTTCTCCTGTACTGTCCGCCCACTTCAAATAGCGACTGTGTTATTTGTCCCAGGGAACAATATTTAACAGCTTCCATTAATTCTTCAAATATATTCTCGTTTTTGACAGCAGCATCTTGTATTTGAGCTAATGCACTTTCAGCTTTATCGGAATTTTTCTCATGAAGCCGGCTCAACATCTCAATTTGATACTCTTTTTCATTTTTTGTAGCCCTAATGACTTCATTTGGAATTATTGTTGGCGAACCTTTAGAGTTCAAAAATGAATTCACACCAATTATTGGGTATTCACCGCTGTGCTTAAGTGTCTCATAATAAAGACTCTCTTCCTGAATTTTACCTCTTTGATACATGGTTTCCATTGCCCCCAGTACGCCACCTCTTTCCGTAATTCTATCGAATTCAACAAGTACCGCTTCTTCTACCAAATCCGTAAGCTCTTCAATTATAAATGAACCCTGTATTGGATTTTCATTTTTAGTCAATCCCAGCTCTTTATTAATGATTAACTGTATGGCCACGGCTCTTCGTACACTTTCTTCTGTTGGTGTTGTTATTGCCTCATCATAAGCATTGGTGTGTAAAGAATTGCAATTGTCATAAATTGCATAAAGTGCCTGTAGTGTTGTCCTGATATCGTTGAAATCAATTTCCTGCGCATGCAATGATCGTCCGGAGGTTTGAATATGATATTTGAGCATTTGTGAGCGCTCATTTGCACCGTATTTATCACGAAGGGTTTTTGACCAAATTTTTCTTGCTACCCTTCCGATTACAGCGTATTCAGGATCTACGCCATTGGAGAAAAAGAAAGACAAATTAGGCGCAAATTTATTGATGTCCATTCCACGACTCAAATAATATTCTACATAGGTAAAACCATTTGCTAGTGTAAATGCCAATTGTGAAATCGGATTGGCTCCCGCTTCAGCAATATGATATCCGGAAATGGAAACTGAATAGAAGTTGCGAACTGCTTTTTGAATAAAATATTGTTGTACATCTCCCATCAGGCGCAAGGCAAATTCAGTAGAGAAAATACAAGTATTTTGAGCCTGATCTTCTTTTAGAATATCTGCTTGAACCGTTCCTCGAACTACCTTTAATGTTTTTTCCTTTATGGATTGATAAATATCATTTGGCAATACCTGATCGCCACTTACACCTAAAAGCATCAATCCTAAACCGTCATGATTTTTGGGTAAATCGCCTTGGTATTCCGGTCGCTTTTTACCTTTGTAAATGGCATCGATTTTTTTGCTGACATCCTTTTCAATCCCTTTTTCCCGGATATAGAGTTCACATTGTTGATCGATTGCGGCATTTAGGAAAAAGGCCAGGAGCATGGGCGCAGGACCATTAATTGTCATTGAAACGGAGGTGCTGGGCTCACATAAATTAAATCCCGAATACAATTTTTTTGCATCGTCAAGACAACAAATTGAAACTCCGGAATTCCCAATTTTACCATATATATCGGGTCGATAATCAGGATCATTTCCATAAAGTGTAACCGAATCAAAGGCTGTGGATAGCCTCACAGCAGGCATATCGGCACTTAAATAATGAAATCTTTTGTTGGTTCTTTCCGGACCACCTTCGCCGGCAAACATTCTCGTCGGGTCCTCACTGGTTCGTTTAAAAGGGTAAATACCAGCTGTATACGGAAACTTTCCGGGGAAATTTTCCTGAAGACTCCACCTTAGTATATCTCCCCAACTTCTGTAATTGGGAACAGCCACCTTGGAGATTTTCGTATGCGACAGAGAATCAACGCTTGTAGGTACCTCTATTTCTTTATCTCGCACTTTAAATGTGTATAAGGGTTCTTTATAGCGCCCTGATTCTCTTTCCCAGTCCTCAAGCAGTTTTTTATTCTTTGGATCAAGCTCAAGTTCAATATTCTGGTATTTGGATTTTAGCTTTTTCTGAATGTCTTGTTCTTCCTTATCAAGAGTGTTGATTGCCGTATGCAGACCATAGAGTTTTTCTGCAATTTCGCTTTGTTTCTCTGTCCACTGATTATAATTTCTTACAGTATCCGATATTTCTGATAAATACCTTGTGCGCTTTGGTGGGATGATATATATTTTTTCTGAAATACCACCGGTCAACACAAATTCTGATTTAAAATTGGATTTGGTCTTTGCGTTAATTGTTTCAATAATATTTTTATAAAGGGAATTCATCCCCGGATCATTAAATTGAGATGCGATGGTTCCAAAAACCGGTAATTCCTCATCTTTTGCATCCCAGAGTTGATGATTTCGTTTATATTGTTTTTTTACATCTCTTATGGCATCAAGAGCACCCCGTTTATCAAATTTGTTGAGTGCAATCAGATCGGCGAAATCGAGCATATCGATTTTTTCCAATTGAGTTGCTGCTCCGTATTCGGGTGTCATGACGTATAAGCTTAAATCCGCATGATCGAGAATCTCAGTGTCACTTTGACCTATTCCAGATGTTTCCAGAATGATAAGATCAAATTGGGCTGCCTTTAAGATATCCAAGGCTTCACTTACGTGCTTTGATAAAGCTAAATTGGATTGTCTTGTTGCCAAAGAACGCATATAAACCCTTGAATTCTTTATGGCGTTCATTCGAATGCGATCTCCGAGCAATGCTCCACCGGTTTTTCGTTTAGAAGGATCAACCGAAATTATCCCCAGTGTTTTATCCTCAAAGTCCATTAAAAAACGACGCACAAGCTCATCAACTAAACTCGATTTCCCAGCACCGCCAGTACCTGTAATTCCCAAAATCAGAGACTTGGACTTTGAAGCCAGATCTTTTATTCTCTGAATTTCTTCATTGTAAACATCCGGATGGTTTTCTGCTGCAGAAATTAATCTCGCAATAGCATTTTGATTTTTTTCGAGTAAATGCCCTGTCTCACCATTGAGATGATTTCCGGTTGGAAAATCACATTTTTCAACCATATCGTTTATCATCCCTTGCAAACCCATGGACCTTCCATCATCAGGTGAGTAAATCCTTGTAATGCCATAATCCATCAATTCTTTGATCTCTTCGGGTAGAATTACACCTCCGCCACCACCGAAAATTTTTATATGTCCGGCATTCTTTTCTTTGAGAAGATCATACATGTATTTGAAATATTCGGTATGCCCACCTTGATAAGATGTCATTGCAATGGCCTGAGCATCTTCCTGAATTGCACAATTGACCACTTCTTCTACACTTCTGTCATGACCTAAATGAATCACTTCTACACCTGTAGCTTGAATAATTCTTCGCATGATATTAATCGCGGCATCATGACCATCGAATAAAGAAGCTGCGGTGACAATTCTAATTTTATTTTTTGGACTGTATGATTTTGTATTTGGCATTATTTAAGAATGATTTCAATTCTCTTTGGAATTGATTTGCGTTAACCCTATTGAACTACAAAAATAATCAAATTTGGATTGCTATGCCACAGAAGGGTGCAAACAAAAAAAAGAACGGATTACCCGTTCTTTTTACAACCTTGAAAAACTAAAAGCTGAATTACTCAGTCATTTTTCATGCAACTTTTATTAACTAAACATACAAAATATTTATTAAAAAAATTATAATTAATTAATAAAAGGTAGGATATCATTGGTGAATATATCATTGTACTGTGTGAAAATATAAGTTATATACTTAGCACATTCCTAATCTGTCAAAAAAGATTTTCTTTTTATCCGGTGCAATGCTAATTTCATCATCGTTCTCCAAAACAATACTTCCTCCATATCTGTGTCTAAATTCTTTGACAAAATTCAAATTAATCATATTAGATCTATGCACTCTTAAAAACCCATAGTCTGAAAGAAGTGCGTCATAGTGTTTTAGTACTTTTGAGGATACCAAACTTCGTCCGGATTTTAACACAATATTTGTATAATTTCCATCAGCTTTGAGATGCGCTATTTCTTCAATGTCGATATAATTGATCGATTTAGATTCCTTGATCGCTAATTTTTTATTCTTGATAGAATAATTAAAATAAGCTTTTGCCAATTGATTGATTTTATCAAAATCATCTTCGTGTTCCAGCGAATGACAAACTTTTGAAATGGTAACTGTAAGATCACTCTCATCGACTGGTTTTAATAAGTAATCCAGAGCATTTACTCTAAAGGCATCCAGTGCATACTTATCATTTGAGGTAGTAAAAACCACCTTGAAATTGATGGTATCGAACTTTTTAAGTAAATCAAACCCCGTTCCGTTTTGAAAAGCAGTGTCCAAAAAGATTAGATCCGGTTTTGAAAACACAATTTTTTCATATCCATCTTCAATTCCCAATGCAGTATCTACTACATCAACATTTTGCGCATAATTTTTAAGTTGAGATTTCAGGCAATTTAAAGCTGTCCTCTCTTCATCGATGAGAATCGTCTTTATCTTCATGTTTGTAAATAATTAAGATTAATATTAGGCACCAACAGAACATCCGTAACAAATCCGGGATTACCGAAAATGTATTTAATGAACTAAATGGAAATTGTTTTGATTGTGGGATGGTTAATTTTCCTGTATCAAGGTTGTTGGTAAAATTTAATCTTAATCCTGTTTGAAATGAAGATCTAAACTTCAGCTCAAATTCAGAATTAATTGAATTTGAATTGGAAACTAAACGATTCGATAATTGTATTAAAAGAAGATTTTTTTCGCTGTAAGAATTAATAATTGGATTTTTTGTTGTTCGATATAATTTGCAAGTATTCATTTGCACTTTTACAGCATTCTTCTTAACCGAAGCAGTAGATGAATATAAAGAATTTTTATCAAATAGTTCCAAAATTAAAAGGTGTTTTTCACTGATTTTGTTGAAAATGTTTTATGAATAAAAGTCTTATTAGTAAATACAATGTTCCAGGTCCTCGCTATACAAGTTATCCTACAGTTCCCTATTGGGAGAATAATGGTTTTGATCGGGAACAATGGGAAAGACATGTAAAACGCGGTTTTGATTCTGAAAACAATAATGGAGGAATTAGTTTATATATCCACCTGCCATTTTGTGAAAGCCTATGTACGTTTTGTGGATGCAATAAACGAATTACTAAAAACCATAATGTAGAAGAAAAATATATCGATTCATTGCTCAAAGAATGGCAGTTATATCAACAGGTATTTGGGACTGAACCTGTGATAAGTGAAATTCATCTTGGTGGTGGTACACCTACTTTTTTTAGTCCTCAAAATTTGCAGCATTTGTTGAAGAGTATTTTAAAAAATGCTAAAATTCACGAAAGCTATGAATTTGGTTTCGAAGGTCATCCTAATAATACCCGGGAAGACCATTTAAAAGTTCTCTTTGATCTTGGTTTCACCAGGTGCAGCTTTGGTGTTCAGGATTACGATCCGCTTGTACAAAAGACAATTAACAGAATTCAACCCTTTGAAAATGTAAAGAGAGTAACTGAATTGAGTCGAAAGATTGGTTTTAAGTCTGTTTCTCATGATCTCGTTTTTGGATTGCCGCACCAAAAATTGAGTTCTATTGAAAACACAATTAAGAAAACATCAGAATTGAGTCCTGATAGAATAGCCTTTTACTCCTATGCCCATGTTCCCTGGATAAAAGGCGTAGGTCAGAGGGGATTTTCCGAAGAGGATCTTCCAAAGAATAAGGAAAAACGACTTCTTTATGAGAAAGGAAGGGAGCTGCTCGAATTGAATAATTATTTTGAAATCGGGATGGATCATTTTTCTAAGAGGCATGATGAATTATACAATTCATTCAAAAGCGGTACACTGCACAGGAATTTTATGGGTTATACTACTTCTTCATCAAATCTTATGATCGGATTGGGCGTTTCGGCAATAGGGGACACATGGACTGCATTTGGACAGAATGAAAAAAGTCTTGAGGACTATTATCAAAGATTGGATAAAAATGAATTACCAATATTTCGCGGTCACATTCTCAACAGTGAAGATTTAATAATTCGGAATAAAATATTAGATCTTATGTGTCGATTTGAAACAAACATAGATGATTTAAAGCCTGATATCAAAGCCGGAATTCTTAATCGACTGGAAGAACCCCTTGAAGACAAACTAATTGAAAAATCTGAAAATCATATAAAGATTCTGGAAAAGGGATTACCTTTTATAAGAAATATCTGTATGTCATTCGACTTGAGATTGTATCGAAATAAGCCGAGTACACAACTGTTTTCCATGACTATATAATGGACACAAAAATTGTAATTATTGGTGCTGGAATTACAGGATTGAGTCTGGCTCATTTTCTAAAGAAATTTGACATTGATTTTATCCTTTTGGAAAAAGAAAATAAACCAGGTGGCAAAATCAAGACACTTATAAAAGATGATTTTACATTAGAATGCGGGCCAAACACGGTTTTATTAAAGGATGCCGCCTTAAAAGAAATTTTATCGGATTTAGGACTATACGACTCAGTCGTATTTGCCAATAAATCGATTGGAAAGAACAGGTTTGTAAATACCGAAAAAGGAATATTTAAAATACCTACCGGGCCATTGAGTTTTTTAAGTTCTAGCCTGATAAATATGCGAGATAAATGGCAAATAATAAAGGATGTCGTTTCAAACAAGTCTATTTCAACTGATAGCATCACGGTTGAAGAATATTTTAATAAGAAATTCAATAACAATGTTACCAGAAATTTAATCGATCCCCTTGTAACCGGAATATACGCCGGAGATATAGGTAAAATAAGTTTTAAACACTCCTTTCCCGTTTTGTATAAGGCAGATCAGGAAAAGGGAAGTCTGATAAAAGGACTTATTGCTAACCGCAAAAACAATTCAAAAAACGAAGGGATATTTAGTTTCAAAGGAGGATTGAGCAGACTGATACAAAGCCTCTCTAATTCCATCAAAGATAAATTAATTGTCAATGCGGAGGTTTTGCGTATTGTTAAACAAGAAACAGGTATTTTTCATATTAATGTAGGTGACAAGGATTCCTCCAGCACAATTAAGTCAAAATATATTGTAGACACCCGAGCTCTAAGGGAAACAACAAAAAGCTTAAATCTTGTTGAGTTTTTTCCTGAAATAGAGTATGTACCTGTGGTAAGTTTACATCTCGGATTTAAAAATGCTGATACCGGTCATATTCCTAAGGGTTTTGGTGTGTTAAATAATAAAATGGCCATTAAGAAATATCTCGGTTGTATTTTTAATAGTGATATTTTTCCACATACAGCACCTAAAGACTTCAGACTCTTTACACTTTTAATAGGAGGTGCAAGAAACCCAAAATATGCGCTTAATTTTGATCATAAAATGAAAGATGAAGTGATTAAAGATTTTCAATCAACTTTCAGAATCAATGCCAATCCGGACTTTATCCATCATTATTCTTGGCCTTCCGCAATACCACAATACAAAAGCGGATACGATAGTGTATTAGAAAAGATAAAAACATTTCATACCGCCAATAAGAATTTTTTCCTATTGGGCAATTATTATGATGGTGTATCAGTTGGCGATTGTGTAAAAAAGGCTAAATCCTTATCTGATGTTATTATAGATCGAGGTTGAGGGAGACTTTAAGCACAATATTTTTAATCAGATCGGGATTTTGATACGCTCCATATCTATAAAAAAAACCTGTACCTAAACCCGTTTTTAATCCCGCTGTATTAATTATCAGAATATCATTGACAAAGAGACCGGATTCGAGATATCCTTTATTTAAAATATTAAAGCCAATTAACTGATGATCGCCCGGGTTATTTAAATCACCTATTCCAAAGTTATGAAGCATTTCAAGACTTGGATAATGCTTTAAAAAGGAGAAAAACATCGGCCCAAAATTATGCGAATAGAAAAGATAAAAGTATCTGTCAGAAAGAAACTCATTGAATGCCATTGTTTCAAAGGTATTGTGGAATACCACGGATAGATTCCTAAGTCCCCCTCGCCCCACATATAATTTTTGATATGGCAAAGAACGGTCTGTAAATCCTGTATTTATCTGAATACTTGACTTTCCGAAACCCAGAATTTGTTTTTGATAATTTATTCTGAACTCATACTTGTTATAACCAAAATCGCTACCCAGATTTTTCAACCCTTTTTTCCATTGAAAATAAAATTCGGGGAAAGGGTTTTTTACCTGGTAGTGATTTCTTCCCCATCTTACTCTTTGCTCTCCAAAAGCAAATCGTAACCCAATTCTTAATTCTGTATATCTAAAATCATTAGCTGTATCGTATTGAAAAGCATAGTCATAGGTGGGTTCAAGGATTGAATAGTCAAAACCAAGTTGACTTTGTAAATATTTGGTTAATCTGAAATTGCTTCCAATCCCAAGTGCTATTTCATTATCCATAATGCTAATACCGTATCGCCTGAGCATTTCACTTCTAAACATACTCGACTCCTGCATTGGGAATTCGACACGGCCCGATTCGAATACATCCTTTCTACCATAAACTGATATCCAATTCCAATAATTACGATCCAAAAAAATCTTTTCAGATGCTCCAAATTTTATTTCTTCATCGCGAAACCCATAAGCAATAAAAGCACCTGATTTAAATCGTTTTGATAATTTTTGTTTGGTATTAATACCAACCCCAAGTCTTAGACCCTCATGATTATTAAATCCTATTATATCATGCATATTCAATACAAAATTTCCGATTGGAATTTTTCCCTGATATAATTCTTTACCAAAATTTAACCCCCTGTAAACACTTTCAAGCTGAGGATTTGCCTTGTAAAATTCTTTCGTATTATTTACCAATGAATCGTTTTCAGAGTTTGAATAAACTTCTTCAATACCTGAATTGCCATTGTAGGTTTTTATAATCTCATCAAATTTCTTGTTTTGTAACTGCGAATTGAATTGATAGGCACTGTATTTAACCGAGCTCAATAATTTTATTTGTGTTGAGTAAGATTGAATGCTCGTAAGATTCTGTACAAGATGAGTCGACTCAATAACATTAATTCCGTTAAAATTCTGATATTCTGCACTGATCCTAAATTTTGAATCTGTGTCTACCGCCTTTTCAGCCCAGATTGCATGAAGCCTTTTATTTGTTATATCAAAATAAATGAACCCACGAAGTTTGTTGGATTCATTTTTCAGCTTTGGTGAAAACTGTATTGCTAGTAATTCAGTATTTGATAGCCTTATGGTATCGGTTATTTTAAACAAATATCGTTTTTGAGTTTCTCCAGCAAGTGGATTGGGATAATAAGTTGAACCAATTCGCCAGAAGTCTTCATAAATTGATAAGTCGTATAAATAATTGACTCCTGTAAAATCAAATGAATTTTGAATTCCTATGCTATTTATTGATATAGTATTTTCTTCGAAATTATTTCTGTTTTTATATTCGATGAGATCATTTGCATTATTATAAATCAAATAATGGTTCTTTGAGTAAGGATTTAATCGCTGTCCGAATAATCCTAAATAGCTATTAAAGTTTCTTTTAAACCTTCTGATATCATTGCTCTTTAATATTTCATAACTGTTTCGTTCAAAATGAAGGTTTTTATATTCACGACGGTATTTTTTTGAATTTGTCAACTGATAATTTTTTATAAGACTCAGCACCCTCTCATCGGACTTCCGCAAGGGTAAGAATACCGTATAAGCGATTAGTCGAATATTTAAATCAAGTGAATCAGAAAAAACCTTGTATTCTAATTCTTTGTGAAATGGAGCTTTAAAAGTCAAAAGAGAGATTGGAGATTTCGAACTTATCTCAAATCTGCCCAATCCATCAGAAATATAACTAAGGCTGTCATCAACTTTTATTTCACAAAAAGGTACGGGATCTCCATATATCCCATCCTGAATGTTACCCGAAATGTAAAATTGTCCTGAAACATGGCTAGCTACACCTATGAGCAAGAGCAAGGTGATAATTATTCTCATTCGGAGCAACCTATTTAATTAATAGTTTTTGGAGTTCTTGTAATGCATTTTGATTTACCGGGGCGTAAATAGCATTATTGATACTTCGTTTTTCTTTATCTGTAAGATGCCAGCTCAAAGCCGCTCTTTTCCAGGTTATATCCGGTTTTGGTTCTTTGGGGAAATAATAAACTTTTGGGTCATATTCAAAATCAATTATACTGACTGGCTTTTCTATCCACTGTTCGGCATATTCAATATAATTATCATTCTTAATTTCTTGAATAGAGCCCCAAATAGTATAAATTGAAGAAATTGGGTTTAAAAATTTAGAAACTATACTAGGTGTTGATTTTTCTTCTGCCTGTTTGTTTCGCT
Source organism: Cytophagales bacterium (assembly GCA_965267555.1). Lineage (GTDB taxonomy): Bacteria > Bacteroidota > Bacteroidia > Cytophagales > CCMP332 > CCMP332. The sequence goes on from OZ254083.1 coordinate 1,371,043, forward strand.
CTGTGTCACGGATTCTAATAAAGATGATTCCCGATGTATTTTCTTTGATCCACTTACGGAATACGAATAGAAAACGCACAGCATCGGAGGTGCCAAAATTGTCAGAAATTCCGGAGTCCATAATTTCGGTTACAGGATTGCTTGGTAAGTCAATATTTGGTGTGATGTATGGAAAGGTGGCATTCATCCTTAATGCGGTCAGCATTGGTAAATTTTCCGCACCGTGATTTTCAAAAAACCGCATAAACTCAACACCTTTCATCAATGGCGTTTTTGTTTCCATGAATTCCGGTGAAGCCCTATTCATATATGAAATGGGTTGTGGTGAAATATATAATTTTCGACCATCGTTAATTAAAGCAGGAGACATAATCACCATTGGAATTTCTGCGCTGAGCTCCGGGTATTTATATTCCATCAACTTTTTATCCAATAAAAAGTCTGTATTCTGGTTTAACTTATCTTCCAGCGCATAACCTCTGTCTTTGTAATAGTACATACCTTCAAATTCAGTTTTCTGTACTCTTAAAAACAAATCGCTTACTACCATACTAAATATGATTGGGTTTAGATTATCCAAAGAAATTTTGTCAACAAAATCATTGGACCAATATGATTTTGGAATATCATTATGCTGTGCCCTGTAATAAAGTTCTCTAAAGTAACTTGCTCCTATCATTCCACCAGAAGCCCCGGTTATTAATTGTGTATGTTGCATTAATTTTCCTTCGGTCACACTATCGGCATATTGAAGTGTTCTCAGAGTCCACACTGCCGCTCTTTGACCGCCACCACTTGTGGCAATAAATATCATTTTTGGTTTTTCAGGGCCGGTAAATTTATTTTTCCAATTCTCAAGTATTTTAATTGTATAAAGACTATCCTTAGCATAAATGGAATCAGTATTGTATTTCTTAATGTTATCTAAATTGTATTCAACAGGTGGAATCTCATAGTTAAGTCCAAGTGCGAAGTTTTGCTTTTGAAAAAATCCGTATTGAACCGTGTAGTTTAAAATCAGAAAGAGTATCACTAAAAATGTGAGAGCCCAGGACCTTAACCAATAGGTGAAAGCCCCGATGAACATAATAATAATTGTGCCTAATAAAAGTGCAGATGATGCCGCGGGAATCTGAAAAATAGGATAATCCTTAAAAAGCCCTATTACCATGAATAAAATAAATGAGATTATCTCAAAAAGAACGGCATTTAAATGATTCTGATCGAAAATATGAACGAGAGCTTCTCTGTCAAAACGCTTGGTTGGTTTAACTTTAACAAATTTGAAAGGGATTCTTATGTAGGAGTTAATTTTTACAACATTCCCTTTTCTGACGGCATTCAACCGTTTTAAAATATTTTGACGCGATATGGGTGTCTTTTTAAGATTTCTATCAACTTCATTCACGAAGTTTTTAATGTAGTCCTTATTGGTTATTCCGAAATATAGAATGATAAGATAAAGCGTGAAGAAGTAGCCAAAATAAAACCCCAATATTTTTATTAGAATATCAAGCCAGAAAACGTTTTGTTCCTTTTGAAAAAAAATGACTGATATGGTAAATGTGATCAGATAGGCGATGGGAATTATTGAATTGTTAATACAAAAGTGTGTGAATGGCCTTCTGATGAAGCCCAAAAAGTTAAAACGGTAACTATCAAGAATATAGTTTGCGATATTAAAGGCCATCGTAAATCCGGCCATTGATAAGCCTAAGAGAGCAAAACTGACAAATCCCGTATTTCCATTGTACTCTGGGTCCAGAAATAATGTAGGAATACCAAGACCTCTTCCTATTCCTTCAACAGTAATGGCAAAGATAATAAGCCAGAAGAGTAGCAGAATTTGATTTTTTCTCAAATTCAGGATCAAAAGCTGCAAAGGGAAAAAATAAAAAATCTTATTCCAGTTCTTAGAATTTTTCAAACCTCGCGTTCTCAAATTTGCTTATAAGATAGTATTCTTATTTGAATTTTTTATTCAATAATGGAAAGATATAAAATAGTACAGATTGTTTGTTTTGCTAATTTTGCGCTCCATTAAAGATTTATGAAAAATATTAGAAATTTTTGCATCATCGCCCATATTGATCATGGCAAATCCACTTTGGCTGATAGGTTATTAGAAAAAACCAATACAATCACAGAAAGGGAAATGCAGGCACAGGTACTGGACGATATGGACCTGGAGAAGGAGAGGGGAATAACCATAAAGAGCCATGCCATTCAAATGGAATATGTGCAGGATGGAACAAAATACATTCTAAATTTAATTGACACGCCCGGGCATGTGGATTTTTCCTACGAAGTATCCAGAGCAATAGCTGCATGTGAAGGTGCCCTGCTTGTAGTAGATGCCGCCCAGGGAATAGAAGCACAAACCATTTCAAATTTATACCTGGCCATTGATCACAATCTTGAAATAATTCCGGTTTTGAATAAAATTGACCTTCCGGGAGCCATGCCTGATGAAGTTTCTGATCAAATTATTGAATTAATTGGATGTGAAAATGAGGATATTATACATGCAAGCGCAAAAGAAGGAATTGGAGTCCAGGATATTCTTCATGCGATAATCGAAAAGATTCCCGCCCCATCTGGTGATCCCGATGCGCCTCTTCAGGCTCTAATTTTTGACTCAGTTTTCAACTCATACAGAGGTATAGAAGTTTACTTTAGAGTTAAAAATGGTACCATCAAAAAAGGGGACAAGGTGAAATTTGTTAATACCGGTAAACAATATGAAGCGGATGAAATAGGCACCTTAAAACTTAAGCATTTCCCTGTAAAAGAGGTGGGCACAGGAGATGTTGGATATCTTATAAGCGGGATCAAACAGGCAAAAGAGGTCAAAGTGGGAGATACGATCACTCATCTTGACAGACCCTGCAGCAATGCCATAAAAGGTTTTGAAGATGTTAAACCAATGGTTTTTGCCGGTATTTACCCGGTAGAAACTACAGATTTTGAAGAACTTCGGTCCTGTATGGAGAAACTTCAATTGAATGATGCTTCGCTGGTATGGGAACCGGAAACGTCAATGGCATTGGGTTTTGGATTCCGTTGTGGCTTTCTTGGAATGTTGCATATGGAAATTGTGCAGGAAAGGTTGGAACGCGAATTTGATATGACTGTAATTACCACTGTGCCCTCAGTTCGTTATTTGGTCACCAAATCTGATGGAAACCAAATTGCTGTTTCTGCTCCTTCTGAAATGCCGGATCCCACCAATATTTCTTACGTTGAAGAACCTTTTATTCGAGCACAGATTATCAGTAAATCTGAATATGTGGGCAACATTATGTCCTTGTGCATTGACAAAAGAGGCGAATTGAAGAATCAGGTTTACTTAAGTTCTGACCGGGTAGAGCTTACTTTCAAATTACCTCTGGCTGAAATCGTTTTTGACTTTTTTGATAAGCTAAAATCAATTTCAAGAGGATATGCCTCGCTTGACTATGAATTGACCGGCTATGACAAATCCAATTTAAGCAAACTGGATATATTATTAAATGGTGATAAGGTAGATGCGCTTTCAGCTATTGTGCATCGAGATAAAGCTTATGAATGGGGGAAAAGGCTTTGCGAAAAACTGAAAGACCTACTTCCGAGGCAACAGTTTGAAATAGCAATTCAAGCAGCTATCGGAACCAAAATAATAGCGAGAGAATCGGTAAGAGCATTGCGGAAAAATGTAACGGCGAAGTGCTATGGTGGAGATATTACCCGAAAAAGAAAATTACTTGAAAAACAAAAGGCGGGTAAAAAACGAATGAGACAGGTGGGAAATGTTGAAATTCCACAGGAAGCTTTTATGGCCGTCTTGAAAATGGACAATTAGGCCAAATTTTAGCTCCTTTCAGAAATTTTTGAGTAATTGCTTTGTAATAATATTTTAGTATTGGATTAATGAATTTATTAGACGGAAAACAAACTTCACTCAATATTCAAAAAGAGCTTGCTGAAAAAGTAGCAGAACTTAAAAATCAGGATAAAAGAGCGCCACATTTAGCCGCAATTTTAGTGGGTGAAGATGGTGCCAGCAAAACTTATGTGGGAGCAAAAGTAAAAGCATGTGAAAGAATTGGTTATGAGTCTACTTTGATAACACTTCCAGATACGATCACAGAACAAGAACTCCTGAGAAAAATTGAGGAAATAAATTATGATTCGGAAATAGACGGACTTATTGTTCAATTACCACTTCCCGGGCATATTTCTGAAAAACGAATTATCGAAACTGTAAAACCGGAAAAAGATGTAGATGGATTCCATCCGGTTAATGTGGGTAGGATGATTAAAAATTTACCTTCTTTTATATCGGCCACCCCCTTTGGTATATTAAAACTTTTAGAAACCTACGGGATTGAAACCGAAGGTAAACATTGTGTCGTGGTAGGACGAAGTCAAATTGTTGGTTCACCGATGGCAAATCTTATGAGTCGCAATGGTAATCCGGGAAATTGCACTGTCACACTGTGTCATAGCCGAACTAAAAATTTAGAATTTTTTACCAAGCAGGCAGATATTTTAATTGCTGCGGTTGGACGTCCGGAAACCATAACTTTTGAAATGGTAAAAGAAGGGGCCATTGTCATAGATGTAGGAACTACTCGCGTACCCGACAGCACAAAAAAATCGGGTTTTAAATTAAAAGGAGATGTAAAATTTGATGAGGTATCTCCAAAATGCAGTTATATAACTCCAGTTCCCGGTGGGGTAGGGCCTATGACCATTGCAGGATTAATGTTAAATACTTTTTCTGCGGCTACAGGAGAATATTACTGATTCCCAAATTTTATTATCATATAGGATCCGATTGGCATGTCAATGATTAAATACCCCATAATGGAATCATTTTATACGATTCAGGGAGAAGGAGACTTTTCCGGAGCTCCTGCTTATTTTATACGTTTTGGAGGTTGTGATGTAGGCTGTGTTTGGTGCGATGTAAAGGAATCTTGGCCCTTAGAGGGCCACCCGGAAAAATCAACAAATGAATTGTTAAAAGAAGTTGAATTATCAGGTGCTAAAATGGCTGTAATTACAGGTGGGGAACCATTAATGTATGATCAGAATGATTTATGCAAGGGTTTAAAAGAACTCAATATTAGAAGGCACATTGAGACTTCCGGTGCTTATGAACTTAGCGGTGAATGGGAGTGGATCTGTTTTTCACCAAAAAAATTTCTCAAACCAAAAGAGGAAATATGCAGTTATGCGCATGAATTAAAAATCATTATTTATAACAAAAGTGATTTCAAATGGGCTGAATCCTATGCATCAAAGGTCAAATCAGACTGTAAACTTTATCTTCAACCGGAATTTTCCAGGGAGAAAGAAATGTTACCTTTAATAATCGACTATGTAAAAGAGAATCCAAAATGGAACATTTCACTTCAGATTCATAAAATCATGAATATTCCCTGATATGAGATTTTTAATTGTTTTTTTATTTTTTTCAATAAGTATTCAGGCCCAGGACAAAGATGCATTGCATACTAGTTCTGCAAAAGCAGAAAGGTATTATCTAAAAGCGCAGTCCGAAGCCTCTCGCAGAAACTACAAACTGGCTCAACAACTTTTGGATGAAGCGATTAAAAAAGATGATCAATTTGTAGAAGCTTATTTTCTCAAAGGGATAATATATAACTCCTATGGAGAGCGGGAAACAGCTTTTAAAATGTACGAAAAAGTAATTGCTTTAGAACCCGATGATCGCAAATTTCGAAAAGCACATTTTTTTGTTGGAATGGAAGAATTTGAAAATGGCAATTATGAGAATGCCAAAAACGCATTTCAAAAATATTTATTTCTGATTCCGGGAGACAAAAGATCAAAAGCCATTGCAGAGGAAAAAATAAAAAATTGCGATTATGCTATGGATCCGGCGCATCGCTCGGACCAAATCAAACCTGAAAGACTGGATGAAGTCCTCAATAAATTTCAGTATCAATATTTTCCGGTACTGACAGCTGATCAGGAATATATTTTCTTTACTGCCAGAGATGACATCAGCACGGAAGATATATTTGTCAGTCGCTTTTACGATGGCAAATGGGTGGATCCTCAAAGTATTTCTCCTGTTATCAATACTCCTGCTTACAATGAAGGTACCTGTACGGTCTCCGGTGATGGCAGAATGATTGTATTTACTTCGTGCAATTCGCCTGGAGGAAGAGGCAGATGTGATTTATATATTGCCTTTAGAAATGGAAATAAATGGACCAAACCAAACAATATGGGTCCCAATGTAAATTCAAAATACTGGGATTCACAACCTTCTTTATCAGCTGATGGCCGGCATCTCTATTTTTCATCAGACAGACCCGGTGGTAAAGGGCGCATGGATATTTGGGTATCTTCAAGAGATCATTTGGGACGATGGAGTCCGGCACGTAATGTAGGTGCGCCTATAAACACCAGAGGGGAAGAATTTTCACCCGTTTTACATCCAAGCAATAAAGCGCTCTATTACGCGACAAATGGTTATGATGGTTTTGGTGGCTTAGATCTATTCTATTCCATAAAAGAAGATGGTAAATGGTCTAAACCTGAAAATTTAGGTGCTCCAATAAATACCTGGAAAGATGAAGTGGCATTCTTCGTTGCTGCTGATGGCAAAACAGCCTATTATTCCACAAATGAAAAGGATGAAAAAGGCGCAAGAAGCTTTTTATATAAACTTGATCTACCTGCCCGATTGCAATTAAAAAACAAAAGTTATTCATTGAAAGGTACAGTTTACGACAAGGAAACAAAGCAAAAATTGCGAGCACAAATTGATTTAGTTGATTTAGAAACAGATGAAACCGAACAAAGCGTAAACTCTGACCCTACCAATGGTGAATACTTGATCGTGCTAACCGAAGGTGCTGAATACGGGCTTTTTGTAAGTCGCGAAGGTTATTTATTTGAGAGTTTAAACTTTAATTTAAAAGACTCCGATACATCAGGTAAGCTCAGGATAGATATTGCTTTAACACCGATAAATGTTAATGCCAGCACAATCATGAATAATATTTTCTTCGACTTTGGAAAAGCCAGCCTTCGTTCTTCATCCATTCCCGAATTGGAAAAGCTCATAGATTTTCTGAAAGTAAATGAAAATGTTAGAATTGAAATAGGTGGACATACAGATAATATTGGAAGCATGGAGGATAATCAAAAGTTATCAGAAGACAGGGCTAAGGCTGTAAGAGATTTTTTAGTTGGACACAAGGTGCCATTGGACCGATTAAGTTTTAAAGGTTATGGAGAATCTAAACCGGTTGCAGATAATAATTCAGAAGAAAACAGACAAAGAAACCGAAGAATTGAATTCACTGTTTTAAGAAAATAGAACATTGAATGTATATTTTCGTAAATTTGAGTAGATGGAATTGAATTTAAAATGAGTAAAGCAATTAAAATATTCTTCACTTTATTATTTGTTTTACAGAGCGTCATCTCATATTCTCAAAAAGAGATTAAAACCTTAAAAACGCTCTCAAAAAATGGACATATAGTCCGGGCTCTGGCTTTTAATTCTGATAACACGATTCTTGCCTCAGGAGGAACGGATGCCAATATAGTTTTATGGGATCTCAAGACTTTTAGGGAAATGAGAACTTTAAAAGGCCATATTGCTCCCGTGGAGGCGCTTGAATTTGATTTTGAAACAGGTTGGTTGTACTCAACAGGTCGGGATAATCGCTTGATTGCCTGGAATATACAAAAAGGTAAAATTGAATTTGATGTAAAAGCCCATGAAATGGAGGTTTGGGACTTGCGAATTGACTATTTCAGGGGAAATGTAATTACCGCTTCTGCGGATAAAACGATAAGTATTTGGGATAAAAGTACAGGTGAGTTACAAAAAACATTTTACGGCCATAGTCAGGATATGACTGCCATTAGTATTTCAAGCGATTGGAATTATCTTTTTTCAACAAGCAAGGATTTAACACTAAAAACCTGGGATTTAAACAATGGTCAGGAATTAAAATCTCTGACAATGGATAGAACCTGGGTTAATGATCTTAGTCGAAGTCCAGTAAATAACATCTATGCAAGTGGTGGGCATGACAAAGTCATTAAAGTATGGAACGATAACGTTTATTCACCTTTAATAGAAATTAGCGGTCAAAAAGGCCATATTACCAGCCTTGATATTAGTGGTAATGGGAAATTATTGGCATCGGGGAGTTATGATAAAACTGTCAATATTTACGACATCGAAACAGGCAATTTGTTAGCAAATACAGTCAAACACAAAGCTGCAATTAACGATTTATTATTTTCATGGGATGGGAATTATCTGGCTACCGCAGAACTGGGATCCAACATAAGAATTTTCGAAATGCAGCAATTAAATGCGGGTAAATATGTTTTGGAGATCCCTGAAAGAAATGGAAATCGACAAATTGCTGCCAGAAGCTCATCTAATACAAGCACAAATACTGTTAAAAGCTCCACAAAAACTTCAAATTCGAGCTTTAATGATCAGGTTGATTTCAACCCTTTAGAAACCGGTAAAAATCATTTACTGCTTATTGCTATTAACGATTATAAACACTGGCCAAGTCTAAACAATGCCTTAAATGATGCTTCTGACGTCAAAGATATATTAACCGATAAATATCAATTCCGAGATGAAAATGTTTATATGGTAGCAGATCAGGAAGCAACACTGGAAAATATTCACAATGCATTTCAGGATTTGCGGACAAAAGTCGGTGAAAAAGATAACCTGTTAATTTTCTATTCAGGGCATGGTTTTTACGATAAAGATCTCGACGAGGGTTATTGGATTCCTGTGGATGCTGAATCCGGGAAAACCACAGATTACTTACCAAATTCTAATCTACTCAAATACATTAAAGCGCTGGATTCCAAACATATTTTTCTGGTAGCAGATGCATGTTTTAGCGGTTCGTTATTTTCACCGAGCACGCGTGGATATGTGGAAAATGTGGAAAAATATAAGTCAAGATGGGCCTTGACATCCGGACGTCTTGAATTCGTATCAGATGGAAATTACGGAAAGCGCAACAGTCCCTTTACTTCGTACTTTTTAAAGTATTTAAAAACGAATGATAAGGAGCAAGTTCCTGTATCTGAATTAATTCAGTATGTAAAAGTAGCAGTTTCAAATAATTCGGATCAAACTCCGATAGGAAGTCCATTAAAAAATGTAGGAGATGAAGGTGGTGAATTCATATTTAGGAAAAATTAACATATTACTGGTATTAGCCTTATTAATCGGTTCTGGCTCAATTTGTGCCCAATCGTATTCAGTGGTTACAACCAAGGGTAAAATCCTCTATGGAAATGAAAAACAGGAATTAAGTAGAGGTGCTAATGTCGATTTGAATGAATCACTTACTTTTAAAGACCCACAAGCTATGGCTGTATTGATTAGTTCAAAGGGCGAACGCTTTATTCTAAAAAGTCAAAGCAGCGAAGAAAGAGATTCTGAGTTGATGGCCACGATTAAGGATGTATTGGTTCCAATGAAAAGGATGTCAGCATTAACCACAAGAGGTGCTGAAGATCATAAGATAATAGATTTGGAGGCGATGATTGGCGACAAAAACTTTGTATTAATTGGAGAAGAAATGACTTTGACTCTCGATCCGGCCTATTATCCAATGGATGATCAACGGTATTTTATATTTTCTTATTTTCTGGGTAAAGAAGCCGTAAATAAAAAAGTATATTTTGAAGAAAATCAATTAATATTTAAACCGGATCAGCTTTTTAAATACAATGGAGAGCCGGTAGACCACTCTCAAATTGCCGAGGCAAAACTATTTTACAGAGATGAGATTAAAAAAGACACACGCTTGATTTCAACATTCAGACCCATAGTTCTTTCAGAAGAAAGGTTAAAGGGAGAATGTGATATATTAATCTCTTTTTATAAAGATGCGGAAATGGATAGAGAGTCGATTAAGCTCGAAATCAATGATTATCTCAATTCATTTTACGGTAAAACGTCCAGAGAGGCTGTAGGCCATTGGATTGATAAAAGCTTTCAATTCTAATACATGAGCCGCAAAATTCTATTGTGGCTTGTATCGGTGATTCATGCTATATTTTTAATTGTTGTAAGCTATTATTGGCATAAGCAACCATTTCTATACGACGAAGAGCTCACATTGCTCAGAATAAGTTCTTATTTCAAACGACTGGTTCTCAATATCGATGATAAACCCGATCTGACAAAGTATCTTTTTATAGATATTTCGTGGGAAAAAATGCTGGTCGATAAATATGATGAATACGGATTTCCGATAGGGCAGGAAGCTGTTACATCAAGAGCTGTTTTACTCGATTTTTTTAAAAGAGTTTCAAATTTTAAAGATCAGCCAAAATTTATTGTATGTGATATCTTTTTTGATGTTCCTACAAGCTATGACAAAGAACTGGAAAAGGAAATCAACGAGTTTGATAATATTTTATGTGTCTCTCTCTACGATAGCCAATACGATACAGCTTTTTATCCTGTTTTAAATGTACCCACAGCGACAACATCTTTTGAAACTTCAGAAGGCGTATTTCTCAAAACAAAACTGGTATTTGCCGATACAATCAAGACGCTTCCGGTACAACTATATGAATACACCGAAGGCAAAAAACTTAGAGCTGATGATCATTTTAACTGGTCGACCTTTAAAATCAATCTTAATTCATTTGTTGTAGATCATGGTGTAAGGAATTATGACCTTTTCGAATCAGAACTTACTAGAAAAGTTTACCTATCCGAACTGCTTTTATTGGATGATGAAAGCATTGAAAATATAGTCAAGGATAAGTTAATTTTTATTGGAGATTATGAGGATAACGATTTGGTTGAAACGATATATGGTGATCTACCCGGACCAATTATACTTGTAAATATCTATAACTCAATAATAAATAAGGCCAATCAAATCAACGCTTTATTTATTGTATATCTTTTTATTGGCTATTTTTTTGTATCCTACATCTGTTTTAGCAATGACAGCATTTTTGATATTCTTACCGATAAGCTGTCAAGTAAATATAAGATTAATGCAGATTTGTTGAGTTTTGGAGGCTATTTGATTTATTTCTTTTTGATGAGTTTTATATCCTATCTAATTTTTGATTTCATACTAACCATTCTTTTATTTTCTCTTTATATGGAGATTTTTGAAAGGGTAAAGACAATGTTTGAGAAATATGTTTTAGTTCATTTTTTCAAATTGAACTCATAAAATGCATTTGTGACAGAGTCACCAATTTCAATTTCATCAATTTTGATAGCGGCATATACAGCCCTTTCACTCGAATGAAAAATTATTATATCGTCTTCCTGAATATTTATCATTTGGTCGAGCTTTTGACCTGATTCGTAGGCTTCAATTAATTTTGATAAAGTGGCATTGGGATAATCAAAGCCATTGAAACGTACAAATTTGCCATTGGTTTTGCTTCTCCAGATTCTGGTGAGGTTTTCGGTAGTGTCTGCCAATTCAAAAAAGTCTACCGAATTTGTATCGAGAAGCGCGGTATCGGTAAACACTGCAACTCTGTTTATTAAATCAAATCCGTCCGGATTTTGAGTAAGTTTGGGGTATATTCTATGCCCTGTGGTTTCTGTAAGAGGAACTTCCAGGGAATCAAATATAATCAGAGCAGATCGAAATTGAGTTGTTGATTTTCCATCCACTGTATAAACTTTGAATTCAAAATCATATTCTCTGGATTGATCCAATGGTCTTGGAAAGCCAAAGTTGTATTCAAAAAAACTACCAGAAATTGCGGTGTCAAATACAATGCTTCGGTTGACCTCATTTTCTTCTCTTACAGCTATTGTAAACCTGCTTAAATTCTCTGTTGAACTTTGAGAACGCGTGAAATAAATAACCGGCTCATCAATAGGGTATACTTTGAATATATCCTGAGGAACGACATCAAGTATTAGAAAATCGTTATCATCATTACAGGATGGGGATATAAGAAGAATGCCAATTGCAAAAAGCAAATTGGCATTCCGTTTAATTAATTGCTTAATCAATGTTAATTCTGTTTTAACTTATAAGCTTTAGCTTTAACATTAATTGTAATTTTCCTACCCAGGAACATTCTTTGAATTTCCTCATTTACCTGATAAGGAATTATAAACTCCAAATCAGGATACTTCTCCTGCGCGTCATAGAGCGCTCTGCTCAAAGGAGCATTTTGGATAGGAAGGAAACTTCTTCCATTAAAAGTAAGAAATGTTGTTCTGGTCAGATTATTAAATCTTGGTTCATGGTATCTTCTGGTTCCCCAAACATATTGGGTATAGCTTATTGTACCATCAATTTCACCAATGTATTCAAAATCATTCCAGAATAATCTCAGGTCCACAGAAGCATTCAAAGGCGATCCCTGAATACTTTTTTTAATAAATACACCTCTACCACACGATGATATAACAATCACAAGTGCGATCAGCAGCATACTGTATTTTTGATTTTTCAAAAAATTATGCATATCAGATTCTGTTTTTCAATTAGTTAGAAAAAAAGTAACTCAAGGTTACACGCACTTGATTATCAAGATTGTAGGTTCTGGAACTTAATGATTCGAAAAGCGGTACGGTAGCTCCTCCGTTGAAGGCGCTGATATCACCTGGTCGAACAAAAAATTCATTGCTCACGAAATTACCGGTACCATCATCCTGCTCTTGAACCACTTTGTATCTTTTGAAGGCATATCCTTTTCCTATTACCCCGTATTCAAGTCCCAATGCCAAAGGTAGATCTGCAATGAAAAACTGCATTCCAATAAATCCACCTGCTCCGTAAAGTAATGAGGTTCCTTTCACATCATTTAAAATGGTGTTGCCATCATTTCTTTCCTGAGAGTTAATGGATCTCTGAATATGCGTTCCTAAAAGCGCTTCAACTCCCACATAAATGTCAATTAGATTTGTTGGGTTAAAGTGCTTCTCAATTCCGGGCTTAATTGCATAATCCCTTTCGGAATCCTTTGTCTCAATCCTTACAATATCGGTTGGTTGAGGTGCAGTACCAGTGGCAAAGAACAAGTCTCCTTTTTCAACTGATTTGTCTTTAGCAGCAACCAATCCTATTCTGTAAACAAAGTCATTGGACTGATAGTACTTGAAATTGACAAGCGAGAAATTTGGAACCTCCAATTCATCAGAAGGATTTTCATCACCGGCAATATCTTCAAGAATACTTTGAGCATCAAATACATCTACGGCCAAAAATATACCCATGTCACCGGCTAATGGTCTTGTACCTGTAGAGTAATTGGATGGATTGCTCTGACGTTGTGATAGTTGGGCAAATGTCATTTCCGACAAGAACACAACTGATACCAAAACAAGTAGTAATTTTTTCATACTGAATAAGGTTTATTTAAATGAAAGCTTAAAAATTAACTTCTACTAAAGTAGTATTTTCTTATTTCAAAGCAAATGAAAAAGAAATATTATACAATTATATATATGTTTTGACTTATACAAAGTGTTCACTTTTAATTTTTCTGTTCTTAAATGAACAGTTATCATACTTAAAATATGTTTAAATGCCCCTCAATTAGTGATTTTTTGATTTGTATGGTCTTTGTTATATGTATTGAAACAAACTATAGAATCATGAATCTTAAACGCACTTTAGCAACAATTACCTTATTATTAGTATTTTCAATTGCATTCGCACAGGGACCTCCGCCAATTACTCAGCCTCAGGCAAGTCCGCGCGCAGAGATTAGTCAAACAATTGGTATAACAAGCGTGAGCATTGATTATGGTCGCCCTGCAGTAAATGAAAGGGAAATACTAGGGAAACTTGTTCCATTTGATCAAATTTGGAGAGCCGGAGCAAATGAAAACACCAGAATATCCTTTGACAATCCTGTGGTTTTGGGTGAAAAAACAGTACCTGCCGGTACATATGGCCTGCATATGATTCCTTCTAAAGAAGATTGGACAGTTATTATTAGCACAGATCACCAGTCGTGGGGAAGTTATTTTTATTCAGAAGAGAATGATATAGTGAGGTTAAAAGCAAAAATGACGAAGACAGAATATTCACAAGAAAGGTTGGCCTATGGTTTTGATAATATTTCAAGCAATGGCGCTGATGTATATTTGCATTGGTCTACATTCAAAGTCGCATTTCCTTTAAAAATTAACACTAAGGATCTCATAATCAAACATATTGAAGATGAATACTTGAAAAATATAGCCGGATTTTTTTGGCAGGGTTTTAATAATGCGGCCAACTATACCATTGTCAACGATATAGCTTTGGATAAAGGACTGGCTTGGGCTGATCAATCCATATCAATTAACAAAAACTTTGCAAACATGAGTACCAAAAGCTTGATTCTCAGGAAGCAGGGTAAAACAGCAGAAGCAGATAAATTGATTGAAACAGCGATGCCTATGGCCGATGAAAATTCAATGAATACTTACGGTTATGGACTTCTTTATAATCTTAAAGATGTGGATGCAGCGATCAAAGTATTTCAAAAGAATGTAAAAGATTATCCTGAATCATGGAATGTATATGACAGTCTTGCAGAAGCGTATCAAACCAAAGGCAATAAGAAAGATGCTATAAAATATTATAAGAAGGCATTATCAATGGCCCCGGATCAGCAAAAAAACCGGATTAAATCAACGATTGAATCTCTTAGCAGCTAATTCTACAAAGCCCTCTTCGGAGGGCTTTTTATTGTATTGCATTGACAAGTTTGCCTTGCTCCATAAAATTACTGGAGTACAATAAGCCCGCGTTTCGCAATGCATCAGCGCTATATTCAAATGTAATTTTGTTATCGGGTGTTTTGTAGAAATTTATCATTGAACCCCTTTTGCAAGCATTGGGCGTTTCACTTACGATTAATACTGATTGATTTTGATAATGTTTAATAACTTTTCCCAATTGATAGGATTTTTGAATTGGGATATAGATTAATTGGCAGTCAAGTAAATGATCTGCGTCCTCAAAGAAATAATAAGCGATATTGGACCCATTGGCATGCTCCGGTTTAATATTGCTCATAGAAATCTTATTGTAAATATTTCTTTCCCCTAAAATTCCAATTTTAAATTCATTTCTTTTTGAATTTTTTGGCCATTCAATATTCTTGATGAAATTTTTTAAATAAAGAAATTTAAGCCTCTGCTCTTCTCCGGGGTTGTAATTTGCCGATTTGAAACCTACAAATAGCAATAGCACTAAAGGGAGATAAAGTAATCTCATATGACGATAGTAATGGAATTAATAATAATCTAAGTTCAATGTTAAAAAGAAGAAGCGAAAAAAGGGTAATGCATATTGGATTAATTACCATTTAGGTAATAAAATCAATTAAATTCAACTATTTGTTTTTAACCAATTTGAATTCTACTCGTCTGTTAAGTTTCATGGTCTCTTCGCTTTCATTGCTGGCAATTGGTTGGGTGCTACCATATCCTTTTGTTTTAATTCGATCCGCGGCAATTCCTTTTTCAATTAAATATTTTTTGATTGTATTGGCTCTTTTTTCACTTAGTACAAAGTTTAGATAAGCATTTCCTGAATTATCTGTATGCCCTGCTATTTGTATATTGAGGTCTTTATTTTTAGTCAAAATTTGTGCTACATAATCAAGGTCTTCATTTGAATCATAAAGCAATTCAGGTGTCCCTCTTTTAAATAGAACATGCTCAAATTGTATTGATTTGCCTATTTCTAAACTATCAAGGAAAATTTCTTCTTCCAGTTTGATTCCAAAATGACGGTTCTCAAAGATGATATTTTTGGCTTGTGGTAAAAAATATTTTGATCTTACATTTATTTCTACGGTGTCAAGCCAGGAACAGTTAATTTGTAGTACAGAATCTCTTGCGAGATGAACACTGTCGCTATTGCCTCTATTTTGGTATATAACCAGACTTGGAATGGATTGCCTATTTGATCTGTTTTTGGTGCTAATTATAAGGATGTTGTTGGTGCTATCGAGCAATTGAGTGCTTAATGTATCATTGATATTTATAGAATCCGTTTTACCAACAGTGATGTTTGAATCAATCCCAATTATTTTTTCTTCGACTGAATCAATAACTGTGTTTGTAATTTCCACTGTTTTCATTGATTGAACCAATGAATCCAATTTCGATTTATTCAGGTTTAAGCCAAATATATCTGATTGCCCATCGCTTGTCCGAGAGGAAACAACCAAATAAGGAATTTGACTTATTCCTGTCTTCCTGAATGACATTTCCATTCCCATAGTGTTTACATTTTCTCCTAAGTTAACTGGAGTGGACCAATTGGTCCATGTGCTGTCCAATCGATATGAAACCCAAATATCCTTACTTCCAAATCCTCCTGGATGGCCATTGGATGAAAAATACAATGTGCGTTCATCATCATCCAGAAAAGGTGTAAATTCTTCATATGCTGTATTAATAGAATTACCCAAATTTTTGGGTTCGGTCCATGAATTTTGGTCTTTTTTAAATGAAACGTATATATCTTCTACACCATAACTGAAATAGCTTTGCATTGACAAAAGCATAATGTCAGCTGTTTTATTTAAACAAAATGACTGATCAGTCGATTTATTGTTGAAGTATTTGATCCTTTGTCTAATTGGTTCAGACCATTTTCCATTCTTGAATTTTGTAGTGAAAATTCCAAATATGGCCTGACCCGCATTGTTTAATACAGCCTTTTGGAAGTATATTAGCCCACTGGAATCTACATGGTAAATCTCATTATCAAATCGGTTGTTAATGGATACCTGAACAGGAATTTTAGACCAGTTTTTGCCATTCCATTCTGCAATATACAGGTCCTTATCTCCGGCCTCTGTTCTTTTACTGTAAAATAGCTTTTTTGAATTACTTTCTACGAAGGGAGATGAATCGTCATATTCACTATTGATGCTATCCAGAGCTATTAATCTAACATTATCTAATTCTTGAGAAAACGTATTTTCCCCCCAAATAGCCATTAAAAGAAAGAATATCAATAGGACTTTCTTCATTTCATCTCAATATTATAAATAGTTCTTTCAATTTGTACAGTTCCGAGCATAAGTGTATCAAATCGTACAATTTAATAATTGGCAATATTTTATAAATATTATAAAGCATTGACAATGAGGTGTTTAATAATTTGGTATAAGAATTGTCCTGTATGCAAAAGAATTTATTCAGTATGAAAAAATCATTTTTTTCTCTGGCCTTTCTTTCATTAATATTTTTTGCATCAAGCAAAATTACTTATTCACAATCTCTATCCACTTTTTTTCATATTAATATTTCAGATAAGGATGTCAATCCAAAAGATGCAATAGAAATAGAAGCAATCAAGGAAAGTGAGGATAAGGGTTCATTTAAAAAACCCAATGAATCAGAGCTTCTGAAATCCAAAGAATCTGTAGCTCAGCCGATTTCATCAAAAATTTCAATTGGATTGGGTAAAGCCTTGTTTGAAAAATATATCAAATAATCCCTTTCTCTGTCAGTCTTTTCTTTAACAGAGTTGTATCTACTTGATTTGAAATTTCGTCAATTTTTGTCTTAAGTTCTAAAAGAAATTTTTTATAGGAATCAGAATCCTTGTTAAACGGGATATGATTTAATGCTTTGTTAAGCCTGGAAACTTTTTGAATAAGTTTACTGGTAGTTTCATTAAAATAGGTTGCACTAAATTTTTGAAAAACATAATTGACGGCTATTGAATTCGGGTGTATCAGGTCTTCATTGTAAAACCTGTAATCGCGAAGATCATCGAGGACTAATTCATATGCAGGAAAATACTCGACATTATCAAAGGCAAGCAGTATATCATTAATTGCTGAAATTAAAATGGCTTTACTTAAGCTGTTTTGTTCAAATCCATCGGCCAAATAGCGCACCGGACTCACCGTAATTATTATTTTAATTTTTGAGTTGACATTGCTCAATTGACTGTGCATTGTACCAAAAGCCCTGATGATTTCAGCAAGGGTTAAATTTCGGTATTCAAATTCTTTATGAGGAAGCTTATGGCAGTTGGCTACAATCAAATCAGTTTTTTTATATCTATAAACCTTTGCTGACCCCAAGGTTAAGATTAAGTAATCTGCATTTTTGATGTTTTGATTTAACGATTCACACCGATCTTTTAACTTGGTTTTCAAGCTTTCTTTGCTGTTGTCGGAAATATCCGAATGAGTTAAAAAGCTCGTCCAATGTCCATCTCTTTCAATAAAGGTATTTTCAAAATCTGACCCTGTGTAAAAAAGAGCATTGAATATTGAAATTGGATTGTAGAGCGTGCCATATGGATTATTGACAATATCGAATTGCAAAGCAGACAAACGCTCTGCTATATTTGTTGAAAAACAAGAGCCGACAGAGATTATTTTGGACTTATAATCTATGTCCCATTTTGACTTTGAATGCTGTAATTCGGTACGAAACTGCATAAAAAAAGGCGCCGACGCGCCTTTAAATATCTATAATTATCTTGAGAAATTAATCTTCGGCAATAACCGAAATTTTAAGATTGTGCTTAATTTCTTTATGCAGGTCAATGATGGCTGTATAATCGCCAACAAATTTTATATCTTCATTGAATTGGATTTTTTTCCTGTCAATATCTATGCCTTTTTCCTTTAAGGCATCGGCCACCTGCAATGTGGTAATAGCACCGAAAATTTTACCTTTCTCTCCAACTTTGGCTTTCAATGTAACCACATCATCACCTATTTTTTCTGACAAGGCTTCTGCTTCTTTTTTAATCTTTTCGATTTTGTGCGCAGCTTGCTTTAGGTTTTCCTCAAGGACTTTTTTATTTGATTCACTAGCTATAATAGCTTTGCCCTGTGGAATAAGAAAATTTCTTCCGTATCCCGGTTTTACATCAATGAGATCATTTTTATAACCTAATCCCTGAATATCTTCTTTTAAAATAATTTCCATTGCCTATTATTTTAATGAATCTCCTACATATGGTAATAAAGCAAGCTGTCTTGCTCTTTTTATTGCAGTCGATAATTTTCTTTGGTATTTAAGACTTGTGCCTGTGATTCTTCGAGGCGTTACTTTGCCTTGCTCATTAACAAATTTCAAAAGGAAATTTGGGTCCTTGTAATCGATATATCGAATATTATTTTTTTTGAACCAGCAGAATTTTTTTCTTTTTCTTTCCTGGTTAATTGGTTCGTTTACAAGTGTCATAGTATTTCTGCTTTTTTCTGATCAAGATTTTTTTGCTTCTCTCTTCTTCTTTCGTTGTACTGAATTCCGTCTTTATCCAGTTTGACAGTAAGAAATCTCATAATCGCTTCATCACGGCTAAATTCAACTTCTAAAGATTCAATCATTGAACCTTCGCATTCAAATTCTACCAATTGGTAAAATCCGGTTGATTTATGCTGAATTGGATAGGCTAATTTTCTTAGTCCCCAATTTTCTTCGTGAATAATTTTAGCCTTATTTTCTTTTAAAAAGGCAAGATATCTTTCTACTGTTTCTTTCATTTGTTGCTCAGAAAGAACAGGAGTCATTATAAAAATTGTTTCAAATCTCGTTACGGCCATAAAATGCTGCTCAAATTTTTGGGAGTGCAAATGTAGAAATTAATTGTTTACAATCAAAAGAAACTATTAAGAACATATTGTTATTATTGATCTTAAATCTATTTCTATAAACTGGAATCAAAGATGACGCAAAAAGAAGAAATTGCCAAGAATATTCAAGCTATAAAAAAGGAAAATCAATCTTTTGAATTTAGGCTTGTTGCAGTGAGTAAAACTAAGCCTAATGCTTATATTCTAGAGGCATACAATGCAGGACAAAGGGATTTTGGTGAAAATAAAGTACAAGAATTAATTCCTAAATACGAAGAATTGCCAAAAGATATTCATTGGCATTTTATTGGTCATTTACAAAGAAACAAAGTCAAACTAATTATACCTTTTGTTCACTTGATACATTCTGTTGATTCATTACGACTTTTAAGAGAAATCAATAAACAAGCACAAAAGACCAACAGAAAAGTGGATTGTTTACTTCAAATGTATATTGCCAAGGAAGACACTAAATACGGCCTCGATGAGGAGGAATTGAAAGATATTTTGGAAAACCATTTATTGGATTTCGAAAATGTCAATGTGAAAGGATTAATGGGTATGGCTACTTTTACAGAGGATAAATCAATCATAGATTCTGAATTCAAATATTTAAAAGGAGTTTTTGAAACCGTAAAGGAAAATTATAAGCTCCAAAATTTAAACATGGATACCCTTTCTATGGGAATGAGTCATGATTACCAACTCGCATTAAAAAATGGGAGTAATATGCTAAGAATTGGAAGTACAATATTTGGAGCGCGAAATTGATGAAAACGAAATATATAGCAGCAGCAGGTGCCTTGTTTTGTGCTTTGGCAGTGGCCTTTGGTGCATTTGGCGCACATGCCTTGAATGGTCTTTTAACAACAAACGGAAAACTGGAAACCTATAAAATCGCAGTTAATTATCACATTTTTCATGCCTTGGCTATTTTAATATTATCTGTTTTAAATGGTTTGATTAAACTGGAAAATATTAAATTGATTTTTTGGTGTTTTGTAGCAGGGCTTATATTGTTTTCCGGATCTCTTTATGCCATTGCGATTACCGGCATTTCTAAATTGGGAATTATCACTCCCTTTGGTGGCGTATTATTTATTCTTGCATGGATATTACTTATTTATCAGTTATTGAAGAAATGAAGGGTTTTTTATTAGTTATTGGGATTGTCTTTTTAATGTCTTGTAATGAAGGACAGAGTAAAAAAGAAGGGATTATTGAGAAAAGTAAAATGACAAATATTCTTGTTGAAATTCATATTGCTGAAGCCAAAGTGAATCAGGCAAAATTACCCATGGATTCGGCATTGAGTTATTACAAATTTCTCGAATCCAATATTTATGAGAAGTATGGTATTGATTCCGCCCAGTTTGATTCAAGCATGCATTATTATGCTGAAAATATCAGAGAATTGGATAAAATTTACGAGACGGTTCTTGATAGTCTAAATTTAAGATCGGCTGAAAATGACGAAATTGAAAAAAACTAAACCTTAATTTTTTTTCTATACCAATCCGGTTCCCCAATTCTATTTCTTATAAAGGCAACTATTAAAATACTCAATATTGCAATTGCAAAACCCGCATAGACATCCTTAAAAAAATGTTGACTTAAATAAATACGGGTATAGCCTCCCAAAAATGCCAATAGTATCATTAAAGTCTTCAAGAATCTGTTTTTTACTATCAGGGCTAAAAAAAAGAATATTAACATGGCTGAGGTAGAATGCCCCGATGGAAAACTTCTGGCCATGTGCACATCCACACCTTTAACCAAATGCACTAATTCTGATCCTAATTCTGACAACGGTCTCTTGGCATCTGCAAAAATTAAGCGTTTACCCGATTGGACGAAGAGGGTAGAAAGCCCTGCTGAAAATGCAAAATCAAGAGCATAGCCAAAACGAATAAAAAACAAAAAAATAAAGATGACCGCATAAAAAATTCCATCCCCAAGGTAAGTGGCATATTTGAAGAAGTGATCGAGAAATACACCTTGATCTCCATTTAGATAAAGAAATATCTCTCTATTAGTTTTGATGATCATTAGAAATGCCCCAAGAATAAAAAAAGTGATCATACTGATGAATAAAATCTTCTGGGTTTTAAAATCAAGATTAAAAGTGTGTTTATCAGTATTCATGGCTTGCAAATATCAAAATTTGAATAGAAATAATTTAGGATTGCTAATTTCACGCAATGGATTTGATCAAACTCGGAAACTCAGATTTGGATATTAATCCTATTGCTTTCGGAGCCTGGGCAATCGGAGGAGCTGCCTGGGGTGGTAATGATGAACAAGATTCGATAGATGCCATTAATGCTGCAATTGATAATGAACTTGTTACGATTGACACGGCCCCAATCTACGGTTATGGAAAAAGCGAAGAAATTATCGGCAAGGCAATTAAAAAAAGAGGGAATCGAGAGCAACTCAGAATATTGACCAAATTTGGTATCAACTGGAATACGAATAAAGGAAAATTCTATTTTAAGGGTACTCACAATGGAAAAAAAAACTGATGTTTATCTTTATTCCGGAAAAGAAGGTGTTATTAAAGAATGCGAGGCAAGTCTTCTAAGACTGCAAACGGATTATATCGATCTATTTCAAGTACACAGACCCGATCCTACTACGGATATTTCTGAGACAATGGAAGCCTTGGAATTACTAAAAAGGCAAGGTAAAATCCGTGAAGGTGCAGTGAGCAATTATAATTTAGATCAACTTAAAAATGCTATTGATCATTTTCCTGTACTTTCAAATCAGCTTTCTTACAGCATGCTTGAAAGAGAGATTGAAAAGGAAATTTTACCATTTTGTCTGGAAAATAATATAGGAATCCTTGCCTATAGTCCTCTGCAAAGAGGAATTTTGACAGGTAAATACCGCGGAAATATTAAATGGGATGAAGACGATCACCGAAAGGATACAAAATGGTTCCAACCTGAAAATCGGGATAGAATTAATACATTTCTGGATAAAATTGAACCTATTGCAAATGACAATGGAATGTCCTTGAGTCAATTGGTTATTAACTGGACGATCAGACAGAAAGGCATTACATGTGCTTTGTTAGGTGCCAGAAATCCCGCCCAGGTAGAGCATAATATTAAAGCGCTTGACTTTAGTTTAAATGATTCTGAAATTCAAATTATTGATCAGGAACTATCTCAATTAAAACTAAAGGATTAATAGTAATCAGGGGATTCCGATGGATCATTATCTTCATCATCATCAAAATCATCACTATCGCTGTTTCTCTTTTTTTTTAACCTGACACTAATCCCGTCATCCTCTTCATCATTTTTCTCGGAATCATCAAATTCAGAATCAGCGATATTTAATGAAAACTCCTCTTTTAAATTTCCATCTTTATCGTAATCATCATCGTCTTCAATAATTTTATTAGCCTGAGAAATTGTCATTCTAATCAGATAGTAAATATCTTCTGTTTCAAAGGGTAATGCGCTGACCCTGTTTCCTTCTTTGTTGACAAAAGATACCAGATTGTCGGCATAGCCATAAGGATACTTTTGTTTTAACCTGATCAGTACATCTTCAGGAAGTTTGTCATAATCTTTTACTATTCGCTTTTTATCCATTTTAGTATGGCTTTCAAACCTGAAAAAAGAATATAAAATCTTTATTAATCAAGCCTCTGAAATCAATTTTTAGATTTTTTTTAATAAAAATTAGTAAGAGATAGATTCATCTGGTGATTTTGGAATTCAATATGAAATAAATATAAGAAATGACTATTATTTGTCGCTCATTTCTATTTTTGAAATTATGGACATCAATTTTAACAAAAACGAAGACGCGCTGAAACTTTTGATTCACGATTTGAAGCAAAAGCGTAAAAAAGTTCACCTGGGAGGAGGCGAAAAGAAAATTGAAAAGCAACATCAGAAGGGAAGCTTACGGCGAGAGAAAGAATAGAATATTTAATCGATGATAAAAGTGAATTTCTTGAAATAGGTGAATTTGCCGGTGAAGGGATGTATGAAGAACATGGAGGTTGTCCTAGTGGAGGTGTGGTAACAGGAATTGGATACATACACGGAAAACAAACAGTCATCGTAGCCAATGATGCCACGGTTAAGGCGGGTGCCTGGTTTCCGATTACGGCTAAGAAGAATTTGAGAGCACAGGAAATTTCAATTGAAAACAATTTACCAATTGTCTACCTAGTGGACAGTGCAGGGGTGTATTTGCCTATGCAGGATGAAATTTTTCCCGATAAAGAACATTTTGGAAGGATGTTTAGAAATAATGCCGTAATGAGCAGCAAAGGTATTGTTCAGATTGCTGCTATTATGGGTTCATGTGTGGCTGGAGGTGCTTATTTGCCCATAATGTCGGATGAAGCCATGATAGTGGAAGGTACCGGTTCTATTTTTCTCGCAGGTTCCTATCTGGTAAAAGCCGCTATTGGTGAAGATATAGACAATGAAACGCTTGGAGGGGCAAGCACGCACTGTGAAATTTCGGGGGTAACTGATTATAAACATCCCGATGATAAATCATGCCTGGATTCTATACGAAATATCTTTGATAAAATAGGGGAGACCGAACTGGCGGGATTTAGCAGAAAAAAAAGCTCAGAACCAAAGAAAAAAGTCGAAGATATATATGGTATTATGCCGGCAGATAGGGTTAAGCCCTATGACATGCATGATATCATTGAACGACTGGTTGATGATTCAGAATTCGAAGAGTATAAAAAGCTCTACGGACAATCAATAATTTGTGGCCTGGCCCGAATCGATGGTTGGGCAGTTGGAATAGTTGCCAATCAGCGAAAAATTGTGAAAAACAAAAAAGGTGAAATGCAGATGGGAGGGGTGATCTATTCTGATTCAGCTGATAAAGCTGCGCGATTTATAATGAATTGCAACCAGAAAAAGATTCCGCTTGTTTTTTTACAAGATGTTTCAGGATTTATGGTAGGCAGTAGGGCAGAACACGGGGGAATAATAAAAGATGGTGCAAAAATGGTTAGTGCCATGTCGAATTCTGTTGTTCCTAAATTCACCTTTATTTTAGGTAATTCATATGGAGCCGGGAACTATGCCATGTGTGGGAAAGCTTATGATCCCAGACTAATTTATGCTTGGCCCAGTGCACAAATGGCTGTTATGAGTGGTGCAAGTGCTGCTAAAACACTCTTGCAAATCAAAGTATCTTCCTTAAAGGCCAAAGGAGAAACCATAGACAAGAAAACAGAAGAAAAACTGTTAAAAGATATTCAGGATAAGTATTTTGAACAACTTTCTCCTTACTATGCTGCTTCCAGGTTATGGGTGGATGGAATCATAGATCCACTTGAAACCCGAAAAGTAATATCCATGGGAATAGAGGCAGCAAATCATAAGAAAGTCGAGAAATATAACGTTGGAGTAATTCAAACATGAAAAAAAAAGAGATAAAGGCTTTAATTTCATTATTGGATGATGATGATCCGATTGTTCATTCTGAAATAATGAAACAAATTCATCTTTTGGGAGAAAGAGCCATACCCTATCTCGAAGAAAAATGGGAAAATACACTTGATATTTCACTTCAATCGAGAATTGAGGATGTCATACATAAATTGCAATTTGATCAACTTGAAAAAAGACTTATCGATTGGAAAGATAATGAGCAAAATGACTTATTGAAGGGTTTGTGGCTCTTAGCGACCTATCAATATCCAGACCTGAGTCTGGAAAATGTAACGGCTAAGCTCGATCAATTGTACTATGAAGCCTGGAGTAATTTCAAGGAAGACCTCCAACCTATGGATAAGGTGCGAATTTTAAATCATGTTATTTTTAACAAATTTAAATTTTCAGCAAATACCCGAAGTTTTCACTCACCGGCCAACTCTATGATTAATCAGGTTTTGGAAAGCAGGAAAGGAAATCCGATTTCTTTATGTGTTGTATACATGTTATTAGGGCAAAGACTAAACATGCCGCTATATGGTGTTAATCTTCCCAACCTTTTTATTCTTATTCACAAGGAAGAGGAGTTTAGTTTTTATATAAATGTGTTCAATAAAGGCTTGATTTTCAGCAAGGATGATATCGACCACTACCTGGAACAATTAAAAATGGAACCAGTCGATGCATTTTATGAACCCTGTAGTAATTTGGCAATAATTCAAAGAGTATTGAGAAATTTAATGGTAAGTTTTAAAAAAACCGGCGATCTCGATAAGCTCGAAGAAGTAGAACAATTACTCAAGGGTATCTCCTAATTGGCAAAATGTAAGCAGTTCTTTTTCAAAAACCCGATAATTAACTTTTATAGAAATGGATTTTTCCGGTTTAATCCGAACTGAAGTATTAAAACTGCCACTTTCTTTGATTTCAATGATTTCGCAATTGATTTGTTCTTTGAATATTAAACCCGGAATACCTAACATTTTATATACACTTTCCTTAGCCGACCATATTAATGTCAGCGCGGATATATCTTGTGAAAACTGTTTTCTTTCTTGTTCACTTAAAAATTTATCCTGAATACGAATTATCTTTTCGCGAAACAACTCTACATCGATACCACAGGAATAATTTGAAAACATCACCGCGGCTATATTTTTATTGTGACTTAGGCTAACGTGCAATGTGGACTCACGCAAATAAGGCTTGCCTTCCTGATTCTTTAAAATTTCATTCACCTTCTCTTTTTTAATTCGCTTTTTACATTGCGATGCGAGCCAACGCGCACTTAACCATTGATTTTTATAGGCAGGATTTGTAATTAATTTTAATTCGCGTAGCTCTTCTTCATGAAGAAATAAATGAGGCGAAATTTTCGAGGACTTTATGACAGGTGCGATCCCCACCATATTATTGTCATCATTGATCAATATTTCAAATTTGTATGACAATTGTGGATCGAACTAATTAAAAATTAACATTAACTTTTGATAAGTTTGGTTAAAGAAAAGCAAATCTAATGAAAGGGATATGAGTTCCGAAAGTTCTTTTATTATATCAATGAGAAAAATCGTTGAGGATTCACAGGATCCAAAATCTAAGATTTTTGATATTTTTATACAGGTGATGATCCTCATTTCGATCGTTACTTTTTCTTTAGAAACAGTGCCTGGTCTTGCTGAAACGTATAGCACGACCTTTTACGTACTTGAAATAGTATCGGTAAGCATTTTTACAGCTGAATATATTTTGCGCATCATAATTGCAAAAAACCGATTGAAATTTGTTTTTAGTTTTTTTGGAATCGTTGATCTTTTGGCCATCCTTCCATTCTACCTAACCCTTGGTATTGACTTAAGAACTATAAGAATACTGCGATTTTTAAGACTGTTCAGAATGTTTGAACTGACTAAATTCCATACGGCCACAGAAAGGATCACCACTGCATTAAGATTGGCCAGGGAAGAATTGATTCTGTTTTTGATGTTAAGCGGTACTTTGATTTATGTAAGTGCAGTGGGAATTTACTACTTTGAGAATGAAGCTCAACCCGATTCTTTTTCATCAATATTTCACAGTCTTTGGTGGGCGGTTATTACTTTAACAACCGTTGGCTATGGAGATGTATATCCAATTACACTAGGTGGAAGAATGTTCACATTTTTGATATTGATAATTGGTGTTGGAATAATTTCAATACCGGCAGGTTTGATTGCGGCTGCTCTAAATCAAGCGAGAAGGGTAGAGGAGGAAAAAAAATCAAGTAAAAGACCACGATCCATGTAATGGTGAAATTTGATGTAAAAAAAATAGACAGCTTAAAAGGTCATAAAGACGCTGTGTATGCGCTTGATTATCACAAAGAATCAAATTTGATTTTTTCAGCATCTTCTGATGGAATGTTGGTCCTATGGGATATTAGCCAAAAGAATTTTGGAAAGATCATCGCGCGCGTCCCATCCTCCGTTTATGCTATCAAGTATGTCGCGGATAGAAATTATATATTAATTGCTCAGAATTTTGATGGGCTTCATTTGATTGACCTTAATACAAACAAAGAGAAAACGTCTGTCCAATTATCGAAATCGTATTTATTTGACATTCAATTTAACAGTCAATATATTTTGGTAGCCGAAGGACAGGGGCGATTGTTTTTGCTGGACCGCGAAACACTAAAGGTACTTCATGTTTGGGATGAAACAGATAAAAGTGCCCGTAGTATTTCTCTGCTTGATAATATTGCGGCTGTAGGTTACAGCGATAATACAATACGACTTTTTGATATTGATAAAAGAAAGAAAATTGATGAATGGTTGGCCCATGAAAACTCGGTTTTCAAGGTTCTTTTTTCTGAGGATGGGACGCTAATGAGTTCCTCTAGAGATGCTCATTTAAAATTTTGGAAAATAGACGGCCAGTTAGAGGAAGATATTATTGCCCATATGTACGCAATAAATGATATTTGCCTGAGTCCTGATTTAAATTATCTGGCCACATGTAGCATGGACAAATCAATTAAGATCTGGGATTACAAAAACAGGAAATTACTAAAGGTAATTGATAAGGCGAGACATGCCGGACATGGAACCTCAGTGAACAAATTACTTTGGACAAATTTTAACAATTATATTGTATCTTGTAGCGACGACCGCAGCCTTAGTATTTGGGAAATAAATAAGTCTAAAAAATGAAAATTACGCCCTTAGAAATAAGACAAAAAGAATTTAACAAAAACTTCCGGGGATATGATAAAGATGAGGTAAGCGCCTTCCTTCAATCACTTTCATCAGAATGGGAAAAGCTTCAGACCGATTTTCAAAATACACTTAAAAAACTCGAGGAATCCGAAAAGGAAGTTCAAAAGTTAAAAGAAGTTGAAAGTTCTTTGTTTAAAACATTAAAAACGGCTGAAGATACAGGCGCCAATATGGTAGAACAAAGCAAGCAAGCTGCCGATTTACATTTGAAAGAGGCCAAAATGCAGGTTGAATCTATGCTCAACGATGCCAATAATAAAGCGCGCAATATTATTGAAGAGGCTGAAGATGTTGCAACCAATACTTTTCAAAATTTGCTTGATGAGCTAAAAGATCTCGAAGATAATTTTAAAAGCATAGAGAAGATGAGAGAAGATTTTATGCAGGACATGAAAAATTCTGCCAATGATATTCTGGACCGACTTAAGAAAATGGAAAGCAGAATGAATTCAAGTGAGAATCTAGCAGCCAAAATAAAGGAGACTAAGAAAGAATTTAAAGGCAAAAAAGTTGTAAAAGACTTAATTCCTAAAGAGGCAAAACAAGAAAAAGAAAAGAAGCAAACAGAAACTAAAGAAAATTCAAAAAACGAAGTAGAGGAAGAAAATATTCAGGAAAAAAAGCAGGAAGAAAATTCTGAAAAACCAACTGGTGGATCTTTCTTTGATGAAATAGATCAATAATGGCAGAAATTCGATTAAATGGCATTGAATTTTTTGCTTATCATGGACATCATGATGAAGAGCGTGTAACGGGAAATAAATACAGCGTGGACATGCGTATTATAACTGATTTAAGCGAAGCTGCTGAATCGGACTCCTTAAAAGACACTGTTAACTACGAAGTGATATATAAAATTATCAAAGATGAGATGGCTAAACCAGCCAGATTGTTGGAGCATTTATCCCATCGAATAAATCAGGAAGTTTTACGCGCTTACCCAAAAATAACTTTAGTGGAAACAGCAGTAAGTAAGTTTAATCCACCGCTAGGAGGGATTTGTAAAAAAGCCACGGTAATAACCAAAGCAAAAAACAGTTAATTTCCGGAACGAAAAACAAAGCCGCGTGCCTCGGCATCATCCTGAAAATCAAGGACAAGTCCAATTAAATACATTGCATCTTTTTTATCAATGAACACTTCAATACCATTAATTGTGAACTTGTCGTCTTTATCTTTCATTTTATCAAAACCCAAATACTGTCGTACGCCTGCACATCCGGCGCCATTAACGCCAATTCGCAAACCATATCCCTCCGGAATATTCTTATTCTGCATTATATTTTTAATTTCGCCGAGAGCCTTTGGGCTAATATCAATATAGGGTTGTGCCATTTATATCTTAAAAGAAATAAAACCAATTAAGTTTCAAACTAATGTCTAATCCGACTAATTTTGCCAACATATGGAAATAGCAACAGACCTTATTAAGATATTAGTTCCGGCAGGAGCTATATTATTTGCAATGTACCTCACAGTCAAAGCTTTTCTTGAAAAGGATTTCGAAAAGAGATTGGCCGAGTTGAAATTAAAAAATACCGAGCATGTGCTTCCGGTTAGGTTGCAGGCATATGAGAGAATAATTTTATTGCTTGAAAGAATCAGCCCGCCAAACCTTATTTTGAGGGTAAAAAATCAAAAGTTTAATGTGGCACAATTTCAAGAGATCTTAATCGCATCAATTCGCGAAGAATACAATCACAACCTTTCGCAACAGGTTTACATAAGCGATAAAGCATGGAGCCTGGTTAAGCAATCCAAAGAAGAAACCATTTCACTTATTAACAGGGTCGCGCAAAACCTTGATCCAGAAGAAAAATCCCAAGTATTAGGCAAAAAAATTATAGAAGCCATGGTAGCAGCCAATGTGGACCCCTGCGCCAGGGCAATACTTTATATTAAGAAAGAAATTCAGGAAATATTTTAATTATGTCATTATTTCAAAAACATCAGGAAACATTAAATAAGGCTATAAAAGCGCTTCATGATCGAACTTTTTATGCTCAATACCCGGAACATCCTTCACCGAAGATATATGGGGAAGAAGCAGATACCGAAGGAAGAAAAAAATTCCAGAATCAATTAAAATCCGATTTTATTGGATTAAATGCCAAAGGTTCAAATTCAAGTGTGGGATCGGAAATTTCTCCATACTTGAACATGGAACTGGGAATTAACTATCCATATTTTGAGCCGGAAACTCTGATTAAAAATGGCAAAAATGTATTTGAAAAGTGGCGCCAAACCAGTCCTGATGATCGCGCTGGTATTTTAATCGAGTCATTGGAGCGATTTAAGAATAGATTTTTTGAAGTGGCATACGCAACAATGCACACAACCGGTCAGGGTTATATGATGGCTTTTCAAGCTTCGGGGCCCCATGCTGCTGACAGGGCTTTGGAAGCAATTGCAGCCGGGCATGAAGAATTAAATCGTTTTCCTAAAGAAACAGTTTGGGATAAACCAATGGGTAAATACAATATTAAATTAAAGAAAAACTGGACACCCGTACCCAAAGGAATAGGACTGGTTATTGGTTGCTCTACATTTCCCACATGGAATTCTGTTCCGGGTATTTATGCCAGCTTAATTACCGGAAATCCGGTTATTATTAAACCACATCCCATGTCCATTTTACCAATTGCAATATTAGCGGCCGAATTGCAGAATGTCCTTGCGGAAAATGATTTGCCCAAGGAGATATGCCAGTTTGCTCCGGACAGCCCGGACAATCTTATTAGCAAGAAATTAGCTGAAGACAAAAACATTAAATTGATCGACTATACAGGAGGTAGTGAATTTGGAAATTATCTCGAGACTCTGGATGGTAAGGTTACCTTTACTGAGAAAACAGGTATTAACAGTATTATCCTTGATTCTGTTGAAGATTTGGACAAGGTCATTCAAAATATAGCTTTCTCAATTACACTTTATTCAGGACAGATGTGTACGGCACCTCAAAATATTTTTATACCCGAGAGTGGTGTAAAAACAAATAGGGGACAAGTTAGCTTTGATGATGTTGCCCATAAACTAAGCGAAGCCGTAAATTCATTAGTTAATAATCCCAAAGCCGGACCTTTTGTGTTGGGAGCTATTCAAAACCCGGCCACGATTGATAGGATGAAAAATTCAAATTTTGGGAACAATATTCTTGCTGAAGACAAGATTGATAATCCGATGTTTAAGGAAGCTCGAGTTATGACACCAAAGTTATCTGTGGTAGATAAAAAAGACAGAGAATACTTTAAACAAGAAATATTTGGTCCTTATGCGATGTTGATAAAAACGAAGGATACTCAGGAATCCATAGAATTGGCGAGTTCCTTGGCGCTGGAATATGGTGCTATTTCCTGTGGGGCCTACAGTACTGATAGTGTTGTTCGTGAAAAGATAAAAAACGCTATGGAATTGAGCTATACCAGTGTTTCTTTTAATCTTACAGGAGGCATTTATGTTAATCAAAATGCTGCCTTTTCTGATTTTCATGTAACGGGAGGCAACCCTGCGGGCAATGCTTCGTTTACTAACCCGGAATACGTAATAAAAAGGTTTGTGTGGGTAGGTACGCGTATACCGATTTAATTAATGAAATATATTTGTATATATTTAATTTGAAATTAACCTTAACTCTTTGTCTTAATATTCAGCATTTCTGAATTAGGCACACAAACAAAAGATCTTTTTAATGTTAAAAAGAATTACTTCACTGAATATTCTGCCTCGATGGATTATTATCTGCATTGATGCCGGAATAATTCTTTTAAGCGTAATGTTTGCTTATCTGCTTCGATTCAATTTAAATCTCGATAATATTGAAATTGATCAGTTTGTTACAGGAGTTTCACTTTTTTTTGTATGTAATCTAGGGGCTGTTTTATTGAATAAAACGTATTCAGGAATAATTCGCTATACGAGTTTAGAGGATGGAACCCGAATTTTATTTACTAGTACATCGGGCTCGGCAATTGTCGGTTTGATCAATTACCTAAATTATTATTTATCCGGAATCGCTTTTATCCCGGTTTCGGTATTGATTATTGCCTATTTAAACACAACTTTTTTCCTTTTCAGTTATCGAATAGCTGTAAAATTCATTTTTAGCAAGGCAAGTAATTTGAAATACAGCAGAAAGTCTGCAGTCATTTATGGTGTGGGACAACTCGGCTTAATCACCAAACATATCATAGATAATGATCCTATTTCTGACATGCGTGTGGTGGCTTATCTGGATGATGATGAACGCAAAGTGGGTAAAAACTTTAATGGTGTAAAAATCTTTCATTCTGAAAGAGATCTTCAGTATTTATTGAGGACTCAAAGAATTCACAAACTTGTAATTGCAATTCAGGATCTCAGCCTGGAACGCAAAAATGAAATAGTTGATTTTTGTTTAAGGTACGATATAGAAGTGCAACACGTGCCACCTGCATACCGCTGGGTAAATGGTGAGCTGAGTTTTAATCAAATTAAGAATGTAAAAATTGAAGACCTGCTGGGAAGAGAATCAATCAAAATTGAAAATACGCTTGTAAAAAATGAATTGCAGGGTAAAACCATTTTAATTACGGGAGCAGCAGGGTCTATCGGAAGTGAAATTGTAAGGCAGGTAATTCAAAATAATCCCAGGAAAGTGATACTGTTCGATCAGGCTGAAACTCCTTTATTCGATATGGAGATGGAAGCCGCGGACTTAAATCCTGCTGTTGAGAAAATAGTAATTCTGGGTGCTGTCAACAATTATAACAGAGTACACGCTACATTTAAAGAACACAAACCTAATGTAGTGTTTCATGCTGCGGCCTATAAGCATGTACCA
Source organism: Cytophagales bacterium (assembly GCA_965267555.1). Taxonomy (GTDB): domain Bacteria; phylum Bacteroidota; class Bacteroidia; order Cytophagales; family CCMP332; genus CCMP332. Next base: position 1,404,129 of record OZ254083.1, read on the forward strand.
ATGCTCGAAGAAAATCCCATTGAAGCAATTCAAACAAATATTTTGGGTACCAAAAACCTGGCAGATCTTGCAGTAAAATTTAATGTATCCAAATTCGTATTGGTTTCCACAGATAAAGCCGTAAACCCCACCAATGTAATGGGGGCTTCAAAGCGATTAGCAGAAATGTATGTTCAATCCTTGAACTATGCATTGGAAAGAGGAGATTATTTTGATAAATCAGCCTTTAATACACGATTTATAACTACGCGATTTGGTAATGTACTCGGCTCTAACGGTTCCGTGATTCCCCTGTTTAGAAAACAAATTGCGCAGGGTGGACCTGTCACTGTCACACACCCGGAAATCACACGATTTTTCATGACTATTCCAGAAGCCTGTCAATTGGTTTTGGAAGCTGGTGTTATGGGCAAAGGTGGTGAAATCTTTATTTTCGATATGGGTAAGGCGATTAAAATTCTCGACCTTGCCAAAAAAATGATACAATTATCAGGTTTAAAACTTGGGAAGGATATAGAAGTTGAGTTTAGCGGTTTAAGACCAGGCGAAAAACTTTATGAAGAACTCCTGAGTAATAAAGAAAATACCAAACCAACACACAATCCAAAAATATTAATTGCTGAAACGGATAATGCTGATTTTCAGAAAATCAATTCTGAAATTGTTGAATTGCTCGATATCACAGCAATGGATGATGAGATGCTAATCGTTAAGAAAATGAAAAAGCTGGTGCCCTCATTTATTAGCAATCATTCGAAATTCGAAAGACTTGACCCGAAAAAGGATATCCCAATGCGCGTAATACGCAACGCTTAATCATACATTAAAGCGGAAGTGCATAATATCTCCATCCTCAACAATATACTCTTTTCCTTGTATTGCAATTTTACCGGCTTCCTTACAAGCCTGTTCTGTCTTATATTGTTGATAGTCATTAAGCTTAATCACTTCGGCTTTAATAAAACCCTTTTCAAAATCCGTATGAATAACGCCGGCTGCTTTGGGAGCCTTCCAATTCTTTTTTATTGTCCAGGCTCTTACTTCTTGTTTTCCTGCAGTAAAGTAGGTAATTAGATTTAGTATTGAATAGGCTGCTTTTATTAATTTATTGAGCCCTGACTCTTCCAATTCATACTCTTCAAGCAACATTGTTTTTTCTTCAGGGTCGTCAAATTCTGCGATTTGTGACTCAATGGCTGCACATACTTTAATGACCTGAGCATTTTCACCTTTTACACTTTCCTTTAATTCAGTGTAGAATTTATTGTCATCTTTCAGTCCGGATTCATCCACATTTGCAACGTAAATGACCGGTTTTGTCGTCAAAAGTTGTGTTTCGTCCACAATTTCCTTTTCCATATCATTCACTTCGACAACCCGTGCGTTTAGTCCTTTTGAAAGAGCATCTTTAATTTTTAGATAAACCGCAATTTTCTGTTTGGCCAGTTTATCTCCGGACTTAGCTACTTTTTCTTCCTTGTCTATTCGTTTTTGAATAGTCTCCAAGTCCTTAAGTTGTAATTCAGTGTCTATTACCTCCTTGTCATTTATTGGATCTATTCTACCTTCAACATGAGCGATATTTTCATCCTGGAAACAACGGACGACATGTACAATTGCATCTACTTCTCTGATGTTTGCGAGAAATTTATTTCCCAGTCCCTCACCTTTGCTTGCTCCTTTTACCAAACCAGCTATGTCCACAAATTCAATAATTGCAGGTATGACTTTTTCCGGGTCAACTAATTGTTCCAGAATTTCAAGTCTCTCATCGGGAACCTTTATTATACCGATATTCGGTTCAATCGTGCAAAAAGGATAATTTGCAGCTTCAGCTTTAGCATTTGATAGAGCATTGAATAATGTTGATTTTCCCACATTAGGTAAACCGACAATTCCACATCTTAAACCCATCTATTTTTTTTGATTAATATTAAAAATTCTGTATTCCTGATAACCCAAATAGAACTCAATAACCGATACCCTGAAAATTGTATACGTTGGTATGGCAAAGATCATTCCCAATGGGCCCGCTAAAGTAGCTCCAACAAAAACAATAACAAAAATTTCAAGTGGATGTGCTTTTACACTTCGTGAAAATATCACAGGTTGGAATATTAAATTATCTGCTAATTGAACTATACCAAATGAAATCAGGACTTTTATTATTATCAAAATATAATCCTGAAACTCCATTCCAAATCCGGAAGTGGTTATGGCGACAACAATGCCAAAGCCTGCTCCCAGAACCGGTCCAAGGTAGGGAATTAGATTGGCCACCGCAGCAAAAAAGGCAATTGTAAAAGCGTATTTGATGCCCGCAATCGTTAATAGAATCGATACCAGGATAAAAAAGGCAATCATTTGGAAAAGCAAGCCGATAAGATAATTTGATAACAACCTTTCAATCTTATAAAAAGCAGTCACCGTAAGCTCAAAGTAGGCATTAGGAATTAATTTCAGGAAGAGCCCTCTTAAAATACCCTTTTCAAACAAGAAAAAAAATGTTATAAAAAACACAGCCAAAAGGCCTATTAAAAATGACCCAAGAACTGAAAAGGTATTATTTATTAATGTACTGAATTCAGTGTTTTGAATGTACTCAAAAAAGTAAACCTTACTTTTTTCAATTATAAAACCGTGATTTTCATTTACGATATTGTTCTTGATTAAAAAATTCTCGATTCCTGCCAGGCTTCCAGAAAGATAGGTTAGTATGGTATCAAAATCTAGATTATAAAGCTTGGAAATTTCATTGCTAATCAGCGGTACGAATAACTCCAATAGAATAAAAATTATAAATCCCAATAGGATAAATGACATAAGAATGGCACCGACTCTGGGAAATTTCACCCGATATATTTGTAAAGAAGAAAGTCTGTCAACAAAAGGACGGAGAATGGTAGCGAGGATAATTGAAACAATAAAATAGGCGAGGATATTGGAAAAGACATATCCGAGACTTACCATTAACAATAAGACTCCCAGAACAAGTAATAGATAGAATAAAATCCTGTATCTGCTTAACATTCACTTTTCCAATTCGAAAGTGAAAAAAAGAAAAAGCAAACTTAAAAACTAATCCCAGTTAAGGTCGGAATCTAATTTTGAATCGCTTTGTTCAGTCTGTTTGGTGCTTTCAATTTTGCTTTCATCTTCTAATGGTGGTTCATAACCATTAAGCAATTCATCAGTTATGTGAGTTACCGATTCGTTCAAAGCATCCCTAAATTTGTAGAAATCTTCTTTGTACAAAAAGATCTTATGCTTTTCATAGTAAAAACCATCGTCTTTTTGCTTCCTTTTGCTTTCAGTAATTGTTAGATAAAAATCGTTAGAGCGTGTAGACTTAACGTCAAAAAAATATGTTCTCTTACCTGCTCTGACTTTTTTAGAAAAAATCTCGTTCCGCTCGTTTCCGCTATTTTCTTCCACTACCTTTAATTTTTGCGATTGTGTAAAACTAAATACTTTATAATTTCATTCAAAAATAAATTAATGAATGAACAATAATTGGTGATATTTGGACTTTTACATTGAAATGCGGAAAATTTTAGGACTATCCATTTTTTATTTTTTAGGATTCCCCAATCTATTTGCTCAAAAATATTACTCGGAAAAAGGTATTGCTTCTTATTATGCAGATAAATTTGATGGGCGAACTACAGCCAGTGGTGAAATTTTTCGAAATTCTGACCTATCTGCTGCCCATCGCAGGCTGGCTTTTGGTACGCTAGTTGAAGTTACGAATCTTAGCAATGGAAAATCGGTGCTTGTTCGAATTAATGACCGCGGACCTTATGCGCACAATAGAATTATTGACCTTTCAAAAAAAGCCGCTTCGCAGCTCGATATGCTAGAAAATGGGCTTGCTGAAGTTCAGATAGTAGAAATATTACATAAAGAAAATCAGCTTGAAGAACAGATAGAATCGGAGGGGTCCGAAGAAAAGGCCTATGTAATGAGTATTTGGGGAACTAAAAGAGAACCTCCAATTTATGGAATTCAAATGGCCTCATTCGAATCGAAGGACGCCGCAATTAAATTTGGTAAAGAAGCTTATGATAATGGAATCAAAATGCCATTGATTAAAGTATTTGAGCAAAACGGAAAAGTATATTATCGCATTATGGCAGGTGACTTTAACAATATTGATGATGCTTCTCGTTATTTAAAAAAGCTTGAAAAAATGAATTATTCAGGATTTGTAAAAACCTATTGATGCAATTAGATTTTGAAAGAATCAGAACTTATGAAAACATTGAGCTGCTGGCCAGACAGCTTGTAGAAGGTTTTATCACCGGGTTGCACAAATCTCCCTATCACGGATTTTCTGTTGAATTTGCAGAACACAGATTATACAATTCAGGTGAAAGTACGCGATTCATAGATTGGCGTGTTTATTCAAGAACAGATAAATTATACGTTAAAAAATTTGAAGAGGAGACCAACCTGCGTTGTCAAATATTAATTGACAATTCCAGTTCCATGTACTTTCCTATAGAAAATCTCGGTAAAATTACCTTTTCTATTACTGCTGCTGCGGCACTTACTGTCCTTTTAAACAGACAAAGAGATGCTGTTGGACTCACATTATTTAGCGATTTTATTGAAGAAGAAACGGATTCAAAGGCCAATCGGCGACACCAACACGAAATATTGGTTATGCTTCAGAGGTTGCTAAAACAGAAAAAAAGCAACAAGAAAACTAATATTTCAGAAGTATTGCACCACACAGCTGAGAAAGCTAAGTCACGTTCTCTTATAATAATATTTAGTGATTTTCTTGCGGAATTTGATAATATGAGTGAAGTTTTTAATGCCTTAAGTCACCTTCGATACAAGCAACATGAGGTAATTGTTTTTGATGTTTTTGATAAGGAAAAAGAGCTTGATCTCGACTATAATAGAGGATTCTACAATTTTACAGATTTGGAAAGTGGAGCCAAACTAAAATTAAACCCAAGTGAATTAAGGAAATCTTACATTAATAGAATCACAGAAATAAAGGGAAATTTGAAAGACAATTGTGCCAGAAATAAAATTGACTATTTTGAATGTAATATTAATGAAGATATGTACAAAATTCTCAATTCTTTTTTAATAAAACGTGCAAAAATGATTTAATACAACTCGAAATTCAGAAGTATTAAAATAATTGAGTTTATAATTTCATATTAAATTTTAACTTTACGCTCCATAGTTGTTAACTTAGAGTGCTCAGGTATTAACTTTATGAAGATATTCTACAAGATTCTTGTCTCTTTTCTCCTCCTGTTTTTTATAGCAGATATTGGATATGCTCAGTCCAGCAGAATAAAAAGGTCAAGGCTTTACGCGGGATACAATTCTTTTGGAATTGTTAAATTAACCGTTGGTGCAGGGACTTCTTGGTATTACGGTGATCTTTGTGATAATTGTATTTCACCAAAAGCAAATTTGAACCTTGGTGCACATCTGCGATTTACAGAGCGATTAAGTGTAAAGGCAGAACTCAACTGGTATCAACTTGAGGCTCAGGATCATTATGAGCCAAGAAACCTATCCTTTAAATCGAATAATATCGAATTCATTGCTGCCGGAGTAGTGGACTTATTTCAACATTCCACCAATTTTTATTCAAGAAAACGCTTTACGCCATTTGCATATGGTGGTTTAGGGTTTACCTATTTTAATCCAAAAGCTGAATTGGATGGAGTAACTTATTCATTGAGACCACTGCAAACGGAAGGCGTGGCTTATTCCCCAGTAACAATAGTGGTACCGGCTGGTATTGGCGTAAGAATTAAAATAAATCAATTTATTGATCTTTCTGTTGAAGGTGGTTATCGCTTGACATTTACAGATTATCTCGATGATGTTAGTACCGTCTACACTGCGCAGGATGATCCAATTGCTGCTGCATTATCCAATAGAAGTTTGGAGGTTAAAAATGGCAATGCTGAAATTGGCGATGTAAGAGGAAATCCGGATTCACGTGATGGATATTTTGTTGCAGGCGTAAAAGCAGAAATAACAATACCCTCGATCAGATCAGGTGTAAAAGGACAAAGAGACTCCGGAGCTCATATTTCAAAACTCACCAAGAGAAATAGAAAGCGAATGTTAAAGAATCGTCGCTGATTTCTTACCTATCAAAAAAAGACCTGTATAAATAACCTACAATTCGATCAAATCGCGATCCAATGGCTGTGTGATAGATTATTATTTCGTAATCGTTTTGTGTTGAAAAAAATGAACCTTCCATAATATAAGGATCTTCTTCAGTAGATTTGGTTTTATAATGAACCAGATAATCGTAATAGCCTTGTTTTAGCATTAGATCACATTCATATTTTTTTAGTTCATAATTGTATTTGAATTTATTTTTATCGCTGAAGGTCCAATTGCTCAAACGCCCGGCGACATAAAAATCTCCAACTTTTTTGTCCGAATAAAACTCAAAATGCGTATTGAAATAATCAGAGGATAATTGTGGATCGCCACGGTTGTTTTCAATTATGTAGTTTCCATTTAATTCAATATAGTTTACATAGGATTTTTCTGCTCTGCTTCTCAAAGGACTTAGTATAACCTTTTGATTATTAATATCCAGCTCTTTTACATTAATATCATCAAACTGAGCACTGCGAAATGCAAAGTTTCTAAACTCATTCCATGCAATGAAGTTTGTGCTTTCATCAAAATATCTAAAATCTAATTGCTTTCTACCTATGTCAAAATAAAGTGGACTTAAGTCCATTCTTGCATTATCCCATCTTTGATTTTGTCGAATTGTAGCTTTAATTTCTTTTTGAGGCATCACGATTTCGAATTGATCATAATAAACTTCAAAACCAACTTGTTGGTGGGACTCTCTTTTACCAACTAATTCTGACACTCTGAAATGCGGAACTATATTTACAAGGCTTTCATAAATCATAAACCTCTTAGTGATTATTATTTCATCCGGCCTATCGGATTGATAAATTTTTAAAAGATAATTTCCGCTAACCTTGACTTTTGGAACTACAAATCTGTAATGGGTAAATTCAACTTTTGTATTAAAGGAAAAATTGTAATCTTCAATTAGGAATTCATTATACTCGGACATAAATTCTGCGCTGGATAATGATGATTCCGACCAGTTGGCATTGCAATGAATCACTTTGGCATAGTAATATTTTGCCTGATCGCCCAGTTCATCGAATTCTAATACAATCCTATGCCTTTGGTTTAAGTTTGTTACCGGAGGATTAATTATTGTTTGCGCACTTAGATCGTTTCTGTAAAATTGAACCGTATGAATGTTGTTACCATTAACTCTATCAGGATTAATGGCCTGAGCCATACAATTGTCATAAAAAAGAACTAATAGCAGTATTAGCTTAAGTATTTTTCCCATTCATTCATTTTACGCTCCAATTCTTCGCTTTCAAACTGATGTTGCTTAAGGAGTTCATTGAATTTATCTTTTTCTTCAATTACTTCCGGGAGAGAAAGTTTCTGTTCAATTTCTGAAATTACTTTTTCATGTTTTTCAATTGAATTTTCCAGCTTTTTAATATACGCGGAATCGTCATTTTTATTTTCTTTTTCTTTTCTCTTTTTAGTGATTTTGGGCTTGGCCTTAACGCTAACCGAATTGGTTTTTTCTTTTTTTGAATTAAAGTTCTGATAATCTTTATAATCTCCGGGGTAAGCCTTTATAATCTTATCTTCAATGTACCAGATCTCATTCGCGACCTCAGATATGAAGTGCCTATTATGTGAGACGATAATAAACGTTCCTTTATATTTTTTTAATGCATTTATTAAGATTTCAGTTGAATCGAGGTCTAAATGATTCGTAGGTTCATCCAATAACAGAAAATTGGCCTCCCCCAGAAGGGTTTTGGCCAATGCCACTCTGGATTTCTCTCCACCAGATAACACTTTAATTTTCTTATAAATGTCATCACCGGTAAATAAAAATGCGCCAAGTAATGTTCTTATTTCAAGGTCTGTTTTTTGAAGACCTGCCTGCTGCATTTCAGAAATTATATCATTTTTTAAATTAAGTGCTTCCAACTGATGTTGAGCATAGAATTCCATTTTGACATTATGCCCCAATTTCCTTGCCCCTTCAAAGCTTTCTGTGCCCATTAATATTCTAAGCAAGGTCGATTTACCCTTACCATTGGCACCTATCAATGCAATTTTTTGACCCCTGATTACATTTAGATGAGTATTCGTTATGACCAAATTGTCACCATAACTTTTTTCCTTTAAGTTGAGATCAAGAATATCCTTTCCTGGCTGTATTTTAACCGGAAAATCTATAGAAATTTTTTGGGTATCTTCTTCGGGGGCATCTACAATTTCCATCTTTTCCAAAGCTTTTACTCTTGATTGCACTTGTTTGGCTTTAGTTGCTTTGGCTCTAAATCTGTTAATAAATTTTTCGGTATCCTTGATTTTCTTTTGTTGATTTTGAAAGGCGTTCTGTTGTACCTCCGCTCTCTCATTTTTTTGAATCAAGTAGCTATTATAATTGCCCGGATATCGATTTAATTTTTGAAAAGAAACTTCAACTATAATTTCTGCGATATTATTAATAAAATCCTGATCATGGGAAACAACAATTACACTTCCCGGATAAGCGCTTAAATACTCTTCCAACCATTGAATCGACGGTAAATCGAGGTGATTTGTAGGCTCATCAAGCATTAAAAGATTTGGTTTTTGAAGTAACATCTTTGCCAACAAAACCCGCATGCGCCAGCCTCCTGAAAATGTTTCTATTTTTTGATCCATTTCATTATTAGTGAAGCCCAGGCCCGCTAAAACTTCTTCGGCACTCGACTCCATAGAATAGCCGCCCATGGTATTAAAATGGTCCTGGAGCTCATTGAGTCGGATTAATAAATCTTCAGAATAATCAGTTTCAAGTTTCTGAAGAATTTTATCAATTTCTTTTTGTTGATCTAATAGCTTCCCGAAAGCATCGAGAACAACATCTTTTATGCTTTTATTTTCGGTTTGAGAAAGTAAATCCTGATGAAAATATCCAATGCTTGTTTCTTTACTCATTTCAATAGAGCCAGATTCGCATTGGTACTCGCCTTGTAAAATCTTTAAAAGGGTGGATTTGCCTGTGCCGTTTTTTCCTATTAAACCGATTTTTTCCCCATCAGAAATATGCAGGGAGGCATCTTTATAAATGGGGCGGCTACCAAAGTAAAATGATATTCCATTTATGGAAATCATAAGAGAGCTGCGCGCTTCATTTTAGACATAATTGCTCAACATGACAGGCATAACGAGCATTAACAAATCTTCTTCCTTATCTTTTTCAACAGGGATTAGCAATCCTGCCTTATTGGGTGCCGAAAGATTGAGTTTGATTTGTTTAGAGTTAATATTGTTGAGCATTTCAATTAGGAACCTTGCATTAAAGCCTATTTCCATATCCTCACCGCTATACTCACAGGCAAGTCTTTCATTGGCTTCATTTGAAAAGTCCAGATCTTCTGCTGAAACCTGCAGTTCACTTCCACTCAATTTAAGTACGACTTGATTTGTAGTTTTGTTGGCGTAGATGGATATTCTTTTTAGTGTCCCTAAAAATTCATTTCTATCAATAACCAGTTCATAGGGATTATCTGCGGGTATTACAGATTCATAATCCGGAAATCTTTCATCAATAAGTCTGCAAATCATTTTAATATCCCCGAAAGTAAAAAAAGCATTGGAAGTATTAAATTCCATTGTGCAATCTTTATTATCCTGAGGTAAAGATTTGTGTAAAAGATTCATCGCTTTTTTTGGAATCAAAATTGAAGTATCAGAATCTGAAACCACATCTACTCTTCGATACCTAACCAGCCTATGGCCATCCGTAGCTACAAATGTGGTATTGCTATCACTGAATTGCAGATAAACGCCTGTCATTGCAGGACGGAGTTCATCGCTTGAAGCAGCAAATATGGTATTAGAAATTGCCCTATGCAGGGCTTCTGTAGAAATCGTTATACCATGACCATCTGATACATCAGGGATTCTCGGAAAGTCTGTAGCATTTTCTCCGGCCAGCTTATATCGGCCATTGTCAGAGCTTAATTCTATACTGTAAGAGTCTTCGTCAATTGTAAATGTAATTGGCTGCTCAGCCAGGTTTTTCAAAGTGTCAATTAAAATTCGCGCCGGAACGGCTATTTGACCGGATTCTTTTGCTTCCACTTCCATTTCGGTAATTATCGATGTCTGTAAATCAGAAGCAGTAATGGTTAATTTGCCATCCTGAATATCAAACAGGAAGTTTTCAAGAATTGGAACAATGGCATTGCTTGGAATAACACCACTAATTCTGTTTAAATGATTAAGCAAATTTGAAGAGGAAACAATAAATTTCATATCAAGAACATTTGAGGTGCCCAAATTAATAAAATGTTGGTCTTAAACATAGTATTGTAAGCAGTGCTTTGTAATTACTTTGTTCGAAAGCTGCTTGCAGGCAATATCAATTTGTCAAATACATAATTTTGAATCAAAACGTATTTCTTATCACCCTCAATGGTAGCAATACCTAACATCCCATCGGGATCTTTTTCATTGAGGTATATATCGATTGCATTACTAAATGCACTGACTTTATCCTGAACTGAAATACTGACATTAGGCGGATACTGGCTTAACGAATCCATTTTTTTAATGAAGTCAGAGTCCTCGATAAATCTTGTGATAAAAATTCGGTCATAGGATGAGATATAGTTGTTTAGAACAGTTTTGTTGACATCCTCTATACCCAAAATCTTTGCCTCTTTTTCCTCCTTGACAATAATAAAACTCTCTGAAGGATTGGCCGGATATTCAACTTTTATTTGTTTAAATGTGTTGAGATTGCTGCTGAAAATTTGTGTATTTCGATAATTTTCCTCTTTAACCACATACCTCGGACTTAAAAATCCAGTGTGATTGGGCATGTAAACAACAAATGGATTTTCTGAACCCTCCATGATAAAATAGGTTCCTTTAGCATCGTTGGCATCTCCTCCTACATAAAAAACTTTTGCTTTTTTACCGTTTTGATATACCTCAACTTTACTTCCTTTGGTCGCAATATTTTTAATGACCATTTCGCGCTCACCTTTGTGAACGGGCCTTTTTATTCGTTGCCAGTAAAGCGTTTTGAGTAAAATGGATAATTGGCCTTTGTTTACTTTATATTGATTATTTAAGAACCATTCTCCATTTTTTCTTTTTTCCAGCAAAGCGGACCAACCAAATTTGGAAGCGATAAATATTTTATCAACTGAGGCCGTATCTTTTATGCTAAAAGCACTTTCGTCAATATTCAGTGTACTTTTATTTTTTTTCTGATCAATTGCATAAAATGCCAGCAGCGCAAGAAATATTAAAGTAAGAATTCCAAGAATCAGTCTATTTCTATTCATTCTGTTTTTGAGTTCTGTATTTTTTAGCCCTTATATAATTTTTTACAAGTCCGAATGTTATCAATAAAACGACCGGAACCGCAATATTTATCAACTGCCATTTTAATCGTTCTTTATTGGCCTTTGTTATGTTTAATGGACGCATAATGACCTGTTTATTCCTAGCTTCAATAATACCTGAGTCATCAAGCATATAGTCGATGCAATTAAGAATAAGGTCCTTGTTGGCGAATGTGTTTTTTGTGAATTTATCATATCCCAATGGATAGGCTGTATTGCTTTTGCTATTAATATCATTTTCGATTATATCGCCATCTGAAAAAACGATAATCTTAGATTCCTTATCAATAGCCTTATAGTTAAATTTTTCAGCTGTTTTTTGTGTCACTCTTCCCTTGAAGGTGGAGCGGTATTTGCCTTCCAAAAGGTAGGCAACAGCCAATTTCCCCTTGTTAAACAATTGAGGATTTGGAGGCATTCGAACATCATTAAAATCAAGCCTGACCGGTGAAGGAAGGATTCGTGTTTCTCTTGAGGTATAAACAAGTGGTGTTTTTTTAATTCCCGGAGATTTAACAGTATCAATCGTGCTTATAAATTTTGAATAAACACCATTCATATTCCTAGAAATAGGATGTTTGGCAAAATTATTTAAGACTGGAAAATACCACCATTTCATCATTTGATATTGAGGCCGGTCACCTACATAACCGACTATCAAAGGAATATATGCACATAATTGATCCTGAATTAGATCAGGATTGAGCCGCAATCCCATTTTAAATAGGATGTCATCCAAATTTAAATTATTGGGAATAGCCACACTGCCTGTATTGCCAATGCTATCGATACTCGCTTTCATTGCATCGATGAAAAACAAAGCATTTCCCCCCTTTACCAAATACTGGTCTATTTTGAATTTATCTACTTCATTAAATGCCGAATCAGGAGATGCCATAATAATGGCATCATAGGCATCGATATTCTCGGTTCCTTCAAAATCACCATTCGTAGCGCTTTGAAGTCTGACTCTTCGGACATCGTAATATTCTGAAAGACTTCTCAATATGTCTTCTGCTTGATTCGGATCCAACTCTCCATGACCCTGTAAAAAAGCTATCTTTTTCTTTTTGGGATTGCTTAATTTCTTAATGGTAGAAATAAGCTCGTATTCCAAGCCTTCAATGCTTTGATTGAGTTGGGCACGTGTTCCGGCATTGTAATTGTATTTTAAGAAATTGACAGGCATCTCCATATCGAGATAGTTGATAATTGCCCCAGGGAAAATAATTTTTTCAGTGCGTTCATCCCCTTGATTAACATAAAGCGTGGTGGGGTTTATACCGCGATCATAAATTTGTTTAAAGATTTCCTGACGGGATTTATTATCCGCCTCGGGAGGTGATGGATTTCGAAATTCGTATTGAAGATTGTATCCTGCATACACTTTAAATTCGTCAAGAATTTCCTTAATTGATTGTTGGAGTCTTTGAAAATCTGCCGGCATCTCGCCTTCCAGAAAAATTTCAATATATACCACATTTTCAAGATCACTTAATAAAGTTTTCGTGCTTTCGGTCAAAGAGTACCTTTTCTCTTCGGTCAGGTCAATTCTAAAAAAGAATTGTCCGGAAATTACATTTACAAGAATTAAACTTATAAGTAATACCGAAAACGTAAATATGCTGTTATATCGAAATGATTTTTTCATTTTACCACTTTCTGGAATCAAGAATTAGTTTAGTACCTGAAAGCATGAGAACTATGACACTAATAAAATAAAGGAGATCGCGTGAATCTATAAGGCCCTTGCTCATTGAATTGTAGTGGTGAGCAATTCCTAATTTGGAAATTATCACCGAAACCTTTCCCCACACATTGATTTCAGACAAAGATTGAAAACCCTCAAAAATTAAAAATGATAGAAAAACTGCCAATACAAAAGCAGTTATCTGATTTTGTGTTAGAGAGGAAGCAAATATGCCTATTGAAGTGAAAACGGCACAGAGAAATATCAAGCCAATATAAGAACCTGCTATTCCGGCAGAGTCAATATTTCCCACAGGATTGCCCAACTGATATACAGAATAATAGTAGATCAGGGTAGGGGCTATAGAAAACAACACCAATGTTAAATTGGCCAGGTATTTTGCAATTATTATCTGATAATCACTAACCGGTTTGGTAAGTAAAAACTCGATTGTGCCGCTTTTTTTCTCCTCTGCAAAAGCTCTCATTGTAATTGCAGGAATAAGAAAAAGGAATACGTAAGGAGCAATCAAAAACAGCGAGTCCATATTACTAAACCCGGTATTCAGTATGCTGCTCTGAGGGAAAACCCATAAAAACAGCCCTGTAATTAAAAGAAAAACCCCAATTACCAAATAGGCTATAAGCGAGCTCAAAAAGCTGTTAATTTCACGCAAATAAATTGCTATCATTTTAGTTCTGCGTTAATTGGTGAAAAATACTTTCAAGATTGGATTCAAGTGTTCTTATTTCCAAAATGGTCCAATCATTCTCTTTGGATAGGTCAAATAAGTCACTTCTAGGGTCTGTATCGCTTTTTGATGTTACTTCAAATACAGATTGAGATACAGTTTTGACCGATTGGATTGAGTTAATTTCTTTTATTTTATCAAGGCTTACCGCTTGTGCAAATTCTATGTGAAAAGTGATGGAACCTTGAATTTTTTTCTTAAGATTTTCAACGCTGTCATCTGCCACTAATCGTCCTTTGTTAATGATAATAGCGCGATTGCAAACTGCCTCTACTTCCTGCATTATATGACTTGAAAGCACAACTGTTTTTTCTTTTCCTAAATCACTAATCAATTTTCGGATGTCAACAATTTGATTAGGGTCCAAACCAGAAGTGGGTTCATCTAGAAATAACACTTTTGGGTCGTGGATGAGTGCTTGGGCCAGGCCAATTCTTTGACGATAGCCTTTCGATAATTCTTCAATTTTTTTATGTCTTTCTCTTCCAAGCCCTACCATATCAATTAACTCATTGATTCTGGTTTTGTAATTTGATTTTTTTAGCCCGTGGAGTTTTGCAACAAATTTTAGATACTCAATTACATACATGTCGAGATAAAGTGGATTGTTTTCAGGCAAATAGCCCACGATTTTTTTTACTTCAATCGTATTTTCCTGAATATCCAGCCCTTCAATATTTACCGAACCATGATTTGGGGGTATAAAGCCCGTTGCTATTTTCATAGTAGTACTCTTTCCTGCACCATTTGGCCCCAGGAAACCAACCACTTCGCCGCTGTCGATGGAAAAGGAGATGTCATCTACTGCTTTCTGTTCACCGTATGTTTTGGTCAAGTTCGATACTAGTACTGACATTATCCTTTTGGTTTTAATGGTCTGAGCTCAATATCCACCACATGGTAATTGGGGTGCGTTTCAGTACATTCAAAAATGGTGTTTGCAATATCCTCAGCTCTCATCATATTATCATTGGCTTTTACAGAATCAATTTCATCAAAAAAATTTGTGTTTACTGAACCCGGATAAATACAAGTCACTTTTATACCGCTATTTCTTACCTCCTTGTAAAGCGAATGGGAAATACCGCGAACTGCGTGCTTAGTGCCGCAATAACCGGACATAGTTTCTACCCCAGTGAGACCTGCGATCGATGATATGTTAACAATATGCCCATGACCTTTGTCTATCATTTTAGGTAAAACAGCGCGGGTACAATAAAATAGACCATGAACATTAACGTCAAACATTTTTAACCATTTTTCATCGCTCATTTCATGCAATACAGAAGAAAAGCCTAAGCCTGCATTATTGATTAGGATATCAATGGAGCGCCCAAAATTTTTGTGTATTTCTTCAACCATTTTGTTCACGGATAAAGAATCAGATACATCAATGGAATAGTGTTTGAAATTATTATGATTTATGGCTGTTTCCGATCTGCTGGCTCCTGCTACCAAAAACCCCTTACTCAAAAATTTTTTACAGGTTTCAAAACCTATTCCTTTGCTGCAACCTGTGACGAGAACTAATTTTTGATTATCTGACATTAACTTTTACTTAAAATACTTTAAATCAGTATTTTACAATTTACCGGGATTAATAAGCGCCAATATTAAAGCCAATCAAAGAGAAAATCAATAATTTATTTGAAGAGCTTTTTCAAAAAAGACTTTTTTGGTTTTAGCTGAAATCCTGCATCCTTGACCCATTCTACAAGAGTGCTTTCTTCAATTTCAGAACTCGTTTTAATCTGAACTTCTCTTTCCAAATCATCAAGATCAACATTAAAAGAGATAATTTCATCTTTGGTATTCAGAAGCTCACGAACCTGAGCTTCGCAATTGCTACATTTAATATTTGATTTGAATTTATACTTTGGCATTGAAAATTATTTTAAATACATAACATTGCACACATTGAATAATTAAAAAGTTCAGATATTGAATCTTAAAAATTTAAACACAAATATAAGCCTGATTGATTACAATACTTTTGGTATTGACGTTAATGCCAAAGCCTTTATTGTGGTAAAGGAAATATCCCAACTTATTGAGCTTTATAATGTCGGATATTTTCAAAAAAAACATTTAATACTCGGAGGTGGAAGCAATATTCTTCTGACCAATAATTTTGATGGAATTGTTATCAAAATCGACTTTAAAGGAAAATTAATTTTAAATGAAGATGATGATTCAGTTTTGCTTGAAATAGGGGCAGGTGAAAATTGGCATGATCTCGTCTTATTTGCAATTCAAAATCAATGGGCGGGTATTGAAAACCTATCCTTAATACCGGGTACAGTTGGTGCCGCACCGATGCAAAATATTGGCGCCTATGGTGTTGAAATTAAAAATGTATTTGAATATCTGTTTGCTTTTGAAAAGAAGAGTGGTCAGGTGGTAAAATTCGATCTTGAAGATTGCGAATTTGGATACAGAACAAGTGTTTTTAAAACTAGCCTCAGGGATAAATACATTATCACAAGAGTTTGTTTGAGACTTAAAAAAAATGCGGAACTGAACATAAGTTACGGCGCGATATCAGAAACTTTAAAATCCATGGAGATTGATAATCCCGGAATTAGGGATATTAGCAATGCAGTGATTAAAATCCGAAGATCCAAATTACCCGATCCTAATGAAATTGGAAATGCCGGAAGTTTCTTTAAAAATCCGGTAATATCAAAACAACATTTTCAAACATTAAAAGAAAAACACCCAGACATCCCTTCATATGCAATAGATCAAAAATCGGTTAAAATTCCAGCGGGATGGCTAATTGAAAAAGCAGGATGGAAAGGCAAAATACATAAAAACTCTGGTGTTCACGAAAAACAGGCACTGGTGCTTGTAAATAAAGGGAAAGCATCAGGAAATGATGTTCTTGAGCTTTCTGAAATGATTTTAGATGATATCAAAAACAAATTTGGAATCCAACTCGAACGCGAAGTCAATATTATTTAATATTTAGTACGATTTTTGAGGATGCTTTTCAATCTATGAAGAAAATTGGGCTCGCCGTATTATTAATTTTCATATTTGCTAAGTACTCGGCAAATGCACAGGAATTCCCCGGGTATCGGGACAGCCCTATTGCTATTGCTCAGTATAAATTAAACAATACCTACATTAAAGTAACTTATGGAAAACCATTTAAAAGGGGCCGTAAAGTATTTGGAGGGTTTGTGCCTTATGGTAGAGTTTGGCGAACAGGAGCCAATGAAGCCACTGAGATAACATTTACAAAAGACGTATACTTCGGACCGAAATTTTTAAAAGCAGGCACCTATTCACTTTTTACAGTTCCAGGTGAAAACTCCTGGATTATAATTCTCAACAAAAAACTTGGTCAATTTGGAGCATTTGAATACGACAGAAAACAGGATTTGTTAAGAATAACGGTGCCGGTGATAAAATCAGCTGAAAGAGAAGACTTCTTAATAGAATTCAGACAAGCAGACAAAGAAAATATTGTAAATATGATCCTGTGGTGGGATAATATTCAGGTTCAAATTCCACTTAAAATCTTATAATGAAAGGAAATTCATATTTGCAATCGGCATTTCAGCGGGCTTACAAGTCCAAATTTCATTTGTATTTACTCAATCTTGGAATTTCGAGATTCGTACCATTTAATAAGCCTCATAAGTTTAAAATCGTAGAAATAAGTCCAAATTCCGTCAGAATTGAGTTGCCTTACATAAAACGAAATTTAAATCATATCAAAGGGATTCATGCTTGTGCACTAGCTACACTCAATGAACTTGCCTCGGGTATTCTTATTATTTCAAGACTTGACCCCTCTGAATTTCGCATAATTATGAAAAGCATACATCTTGACTATGTTTATCAGGCAAAAGCAAAGGTTTATGTAGATTTTAAAATGAGTGAGGAAGAACTTCGCGATTTAAAAGTAAAAGCCAAATCCTCCCCGGTTGAATTTCCAGTCGAATTAATCACACGTGATCAGGATAATAATGAAATATGCAGTTCCAGAATAATTTGGCAGTTAAAATCCTGGGACCAGGTCAGAACAAAATCTTAATTCAGGCTTAAAATTATTGATCTTTTTTTCCAAGATTGGCTAAATTGGAGTACAATTTAAGTCATGAGAACAATAGAGAAACTTCTTGAAGAGTACGGGGCAAGCCATCAAAACCCAACCAATAAATTGGTACACTGGATTTGTGTTCCAGCTATTACATTTAGTTTGCTTGGACTCCTGTGGTCAATTCCAAGTGGATTTCTAAAAGATTTCTTCCCTGCTGATATGCAAGCTTATGTGAATTTTGCCAGTCTTTTTATCCTTTTTGCTCTATTCTATTATTTCCGATTATCTATTTCATTGGCATTAGGCATGATAATTATCTCATTTGCTCTTTTGTGGTGTTGTTATAGTATTGATAAAAATCTTGAAATTGCGCTTTGGCAGTTTTCTATCATTGTATTTGTACTGGCATGGATAGGTCAATTTATTGGACATAATATAGAAGGTAAAAAACCCTCATTTTTAAAAGATGTGCAATTCTTATTAATCGGGCCAATTTGGTTGTTGCATTTCATTTATAAAAAAGTTGGAATTCCATATTAAAATTGAATTGAAAATAAGCTTCTCCTTTTCTTCATTTTTCTTCTTATGTATTTTTCTTAGCTGTAGTAAAGTCTTTGCTCAGGAGGCAGAATTAATTATTCCTAAAGGGCATACCACACCTGTTGTTTTAATTGATTTTCACAAGGATGGAAGATGGCTGGCGAGTAGTCAGGGAAATAATTCATATACCGTTTGGAATTTCGATGCTGAGAAGGAGATACGTCATTGCGATTTTCATAAAGACCCAATTACAGCATTATCATTTCATCCCAATTATTCACAATTGCTCAGTGGGGATGTCTTGGGAAGAGTGATTACCTATGATATAATTAAAAATAGAAAACGCTCGGATCGTCAAATTCACAATGGGAAAGTAAAGGGTATAATCTTTGGAAAAAACGCCGAATACTTTTATACCTATTCAAACGACAGCACCCTTAAGAAAGTCAATTATGCTTATTTCAAAATTATTCAGGATATATCATTTAATGATAAAATATCAAGCATTGCAGTATTAGAAAATGACAATACCCTATTGGTAGCGCTAAAAAACAGCGATTTTATTTTAATTGACGAAAAGGGTAAAAAAACAGTTTTTAACAACGAGCAAAATCTGGTTCTCAATGAAATATTAATACATGGAAAACATCATATAGGAATTAGTGAACAAGGAGAGATTATTAAAATAGATCTTCAGAACAAATCACTTAGTTCGTTAAAACAAATTCCTTTTAAAGTGAAGAAATCAATTATTACGGATTCTATATTGATGATAGCCGGAAGGGGGCCTTTGGATATTACTTTTTTGAATACTGAGTCATTAGAACCCATAAATGATTTCCCCGATTTTGAATTGCAAAAAGATTTAGATCCCTACAATATTTCATTACAAACCATTGATTTTGATAGGGATTCAAATATTCTTTTTATTCCCGATTACGATTATTCAATTGGTGCCTACAGTTTTATTAAAAAGAAATACATCCGAAGATTCCAGGGATTTACTGAAAGAATTAGAGATTTTAATATTGCTTTAAATGGAAGTGTTCTGAGTATAGCAAGTAGTAAAAATGGACTTCGGCTTTACGATTTGAAGGAGATTCACGACACACGAATTCTTCCAAATTCCTATCCGGCATACAGAGTTGATTTTTCTAAAAATGGATTGAACATGGCCCTGGTAAAGGAGGATTCACTAATTATCTACAATACGGTAAGTTTTGATCCCAAGTTTAAATTTCCGCTTAAAGGAGTATACCCGAATGGAAGCACATGCTTTGTCAATGATAAATTGTTTCTGAAAAAAGATGAAAAAGATGGCATTAGTGTATTCGATACTGAAAATAAAACCAAATCACTCATTAAACTCAAAGAATCGTTTGAAATAAAGGCTGATGAAAAGGGTAATCACTTTGGTATTAAAAGTGGAAGCAATAAAATTTTCCTTTACGATTCTTCATTGTTAAAGAAAATTGCCAAAATTAAATCCGATGGCATTATTGATTTTGATTTTAGCTCAAATGGTGAAAATATCGTGCTGATCTCAAATGATAGGGCGCATGAAATTAAAGTATTTGCCAAAAATGGAAAGTTAATAATCGAACGTGAACTGCCCATAAGTTTTAGAGGAGAAAAAATTAAAGTTTTAAAATCGGGAAACAAATTCCTTTCATGGAGGACAAGTGTTGATAAGAAAGGTGAAGAGGTGGATTTTAGTATTAAATTATGGGATATGGACTCTCTGAGGATCATACAAAAACTCGAAGGTCTACAATCCACAATTACAGGAGTTCAATATGATTCCCATCGCAATTATGTTATCGCTTCTTCAGAAGATGGAAGTATAAAAATCTGGCCAATAGATAATTCTTATACGGAGCATAAATACTATCCAACCTCGATCTTTCCATTAAGGGGAGTAGAGCTTGTTACAATGTTAAATAATGGTGTGTATGATGCCACTAGATCAGCAATGGAAGATATGCATTATGTTCAGGGTTCTGAATATATTTCACTTGATCAAATGAAAGAGAAGTATTATGAGCCCAAACTCTTATCAAAAATATTTGGCTACAATAAGCAATCCATACAGCCTCGTTCTGCTGTTGAGCATTTTGATTTATATCCTGAAATTAAGATCCAGCATCCTGCAGTGAATGGAGGAATACTGGGCGTAGACTTGAAAGAAAGAGGAGGAGGTGTAGGAAAGGTGAATGTTTTTATCAATAATAAAAAAGCAAAAGAATTTAGTCCTTCTAAATCAATGCTTGAAAACCAAATACAATACAAAGTTGAGTCTCATCCTTTTTTAATTCCCAATGAAATAAATGAAATAAGTGTAAAGGCCAGCAATGCATCCGGTGACCTTAATTCATCTCCTAAAAAAATAAAATACATATGGAATACAAATACTGAACATGAAACTCAAAAGTTTTATGCATTGATTATTGGCGTTTCCGACTATTCGGGAACAAAGCTGGATCTTAATTTTTCATCCAAAGATGCCAAGTCCATATCAAAAGCTATTCAGAATGGAGCAAGTAATTATTTTGGTAAAGAAAATGTCGAAATAATTGATCTTAATTCAATCAATTCAGAAAGTAATTTAAAGCCGTCTAAGGAAAATGCATTAAATGTTCTCGATGAACTTGCTACAAAAGTTAACCCTCAGGATGTATTCTTATTTTATTTTGCCGGTCATGGGGTTCAGGGAAAAGAAGATGATAAAAACTACTATTTACTTACAGAAGAGGCTTCTTATCATGAGATAAAAAATTTGAGCAATCCTTCTTCTTATTCAATTTCAGATAATGAATTGGGGGAGTCTTTGAGCAAAATTTCATCACTTAATATGGTAATGATATTGGATGCCTGCCATTCCGGTGAGATGGTTGACAAATTCAACAGTAACATGGGACATTTGAGTACGAAGGAAGAAAAAGCACTTGAAAAACTTATTTCTGAAACCGGTTTGCATGTTTTGGCAGGTTCAGAATCTGATAATGTTTCTTATGAGACCAGTTTGTATGGCCAGGGCTTGTTGACCTATAGTTTACTTTTTGGAATGAAAGGCGAGGCCTTAAGAGATGGTCAATATCTGGATGTCAATCGTTTATTTCAATATGCCTCTGCAAAAGTACCGGAGCTAGCGAGAAATGTTGGAGGAGTTCAAAAACCTGTAGTGAAAGTACCTGAAAAAGGAGGGAAGGTTGATATTGGAGAATACGGAAATTATGAAAAGTCTCAAATTCAACTGATTTCTCCAAGACCCATAATTTTAAATTCTTCCTTACAAGAAGAGAATATGTTTTTGGATTATAAAAAGCTAGGTCTGCAGCTTGACGATGAGCTCAAATATCAGGCTGGAAATAAAGAGAGGGATTTTATATTTATCAACTCAGATAACTTTAAAGGAGCTTATAAATTTAGCGGCAGGTATACCAATAATTCAGGTAAGATTAATATTCTCATTAAACTCTATAAAGATGAGACCTTATTAGAAATAATTGAAGTTAATGAAATAGACTTTGATACGGCAATAGAGAAAATTGCCTCCAGAGGCCTGTCAATTGTAGAAAAAGATTTTGGAAATTAGATTAGTTGCAGATTATACAGGTGCCTCCTTCCGCAGACTCGCAAGCAGCCTTTGTTGCATAGCACTTTTCAATATCGTTTTTTGACCACGGTGATGATGCCGGACAATTGCAAGGGTCGACTTCATCATCTTCATTACAGGCATTGAAAATGAAAGCTGCCCCAATGACAAGGACTATTGTAAACAATAATTTTTTCATTTGATATTGAAGGCTTATGAACAGATTTCACAAGGTTTTCCTTCCGATGCCTCACATTCAAAAGGATCATCATAGCAATTTTCGCTTCCGGGAACAGACCAGGGCGCACTATCAGGACAATTGCACGGTCCCGGTTCATTGGGATTGCAACTGCTAAATAAAAACGAGCTGAACATCGCTAGAAATATCAGAGAAAGTAACCTTTTAAACATATCTATCTATTTAAATACTATATTAGAAAAAATATTTGTCAAAATCACAATAATTTTTCTTTATTCTATTCTTTGAATTTCTGCTCCTAGATTTTGCAATCGCCCATCAATATTCTGATAACCTCTATCAATTTGCTCAATATTGAGAATAGTGCTTTTGCCTTTTGCAGATAATGCTGCAATAAGTAAGGAAACACCGGCGCGAATATCAGGTGATGTCATGGTAATTCCCCTGAGTTTAATTTTTTTGTCAAGCCCAATTACCGTTGCGCGATGAGGATCACATAAAATGATCTGAGCACCCATATCGATGAGTTTGTCCACAAAAAACAAACGACTTTCAAACATTTTTTGGTGGATCAAAACCGTTCCTTTGGCCTGTGTGGCCACAACCAAAACAATACTTAAGAGATCAGGAGTAAAGCCTGGCCAAGGGGCATCTGCTACAGTTAATATAGATCCGTCAATAAATGTTTCAATTTCGTAATGTTCCTGCTCAGGTATGAAAATGCTGTCTTCTTGCCTCTCGAGTTTGATCCCAAGTCGCTGAAATACATCGGGTATCATGCCCAATTGCTTCCAATTTACATCATTGATTGTTATTGAAGAATTCGTCATAGCCGCCATTCCGATAAAGCTACCAACTTCAATCATATCGGGTAAGAGACGGTGCTCTGTGCCATTTAATTCTTCCACACCTTCGATTTCAAGTAAATTGGACCCTATACCACAGATTTTTGCACCCATGCGATTAAGCATTTTGCACAATTGCTGTAGATAAGGCTCACAGGCAGCATTGTAAATGCTTGTTTTGCCTTTAGCAAAAACCGCTGCCATTAATATATTGGCGGTACCCGTAACAGAAGCTTCGTCGAGAAGCATATATGTCCCTTTTAATTTAGATGCATCAATTTCAAAAAGCTTTTCATCTGCATGATAGGTGAATTTGGCGCCTAATTTTTCAAATCCAATAAAATGGGTGTCTAATCTTCTCCTGCCTATTTTGTCTCCACCTGGCTTTGGAATTTTACCTTTTTTGAAACGCCCTAAAAGTGGGCCCAAAATCATGATAGAACCTCTTAATGATGCACCCTGTTTTCTAAATTCCTTGGTATTTAAATAATCCAGGTCAATCGTTTTAGCTTCGAAAAGAAATGCTCCTTTTCCCTTGTTTTCAACTTTGACACCAAGACTTTTCAATAAATCAATTAATTTATTGACATCAAGAATATTTGGAATGTTTTCAATTAAAACAGGCTTCTCTGTAGCAAGAACAGCACAAATAACCTGTAAGGCTTCATTTTTTGCACCTTGTGGCGTTATGGATCCACTGAGTTTTTTGCCGCCTATTATTTCAAATGATGGCATACTTAATTTCTTCTTCTTCGACCCCCTCCGCCTTTGCGTCTATTATTGCTTCGCGAACCTGAGTTGCTCCTGTTTGGATTACTGGCCCTGGTCTGAACTTCAAGGAGTCGGTTTTCACGAACTTCATTTATGTTAAGTTTGATTTGATAGTTCGACATTTGACCCAAATGCTCAATAATTACTTCATCATCTACATTTTCCTTGTTCCAGGTGATATAGAAAGACTTCATCAATCTCGCTAAATAAATCTCGGCCGATTTTCTTTCTTCTGCATCCTTAATCTCAAGTGTTTCATTAATTAAGGACTCTACATTTTTACCATAATGGCGAAATTTAATTCTCTGACTTGGATAGCGAAGCCTTTTGGGTTTGGCCTGAACAACCTCACGTTCGGGTTTTGGAAATGGGCCCTCAACATCAAGTTCATAATCCGACATCATATACAAATGATCCCAAACTACCTGATTATTATCCGAACTGTCGGTCATGTTCGGATTTATTTGTTTCATTAGTTCAACTGCCAATTCGGCTAGCCGTTTCTTCTCATCTTTATCTTTTATTTGATTAATATGAGCAACGATATTTTGAAGATTTCGCCCGTATTCTCTTAAATACAAAGGGCCTCTACTCTCTCTCATTAAATTTTTGGAATTAAATTCTAGGAATGAATTTTAAGCTTAGCAAAGCTAAGTAATAAAGTTTTTTCACCAAAATTATCAAAGTATATCATTGCTTTGCGCTGATTTTGATATGATTCGACCTTTTTTACCTTTCCAAAGCCAAATTTGGGATGTTCTACTTTCATTCCTTCGGCTAAATTTGCAGTATTACTCGGTTCAAAATCACTTGGTGTTTTATAATTGGATACCACTTTCTTGCCTATTGGTTTTAAATTTCTGGCTGCTGTTTTAGGTTGTTCAGCACGCCTGTTCGTTTTTCTGAATTTTGGCGGAAGGTTAAAATCTGGGGGGCCTTTGGGAATTGACCTTTCCGTTACTTTTAAAAATCGCGGATCCACTTCATCTAAAAATCGGGATGGCTCGCAGCTGTGAAGAGTACCGTATCTGTATCTGCTTAGTGCATATGACAGCGTCAATTTTTTTTCGGCGCGTGTTATGGCCACATAAAACAAACGCCTTTCTTCCTCCAGATCGGCACGACTGCTGAGCATCATGGCGGATGGAAAGAGGTCTTCCTCTAAGCCAACAATGTGAACATGTTTGAATTCAAGGCCTTTTGCTGAATGAATAGTCATTAGCGTTACCCTATCGCTGCTTCCATCGTCATTATCCTGATCTGTAAGCAAAGCGATTTGTTGGAGATAAGAGCCAAGCGATTTGTCTTCGGTTTCAGGATTATCTACAAATTCTTTGATTCCATTGAGTAATTCCTGAATATTTTCATAGCGCGCAATTCCCTCCATTGTTTTGTCTTCATAATACTCCTTCATCAATCCTGATCGTTTCACAATTATTTCAGCTGCCTCGTGCGCATTGCGTTTATCCATATCAATAGACATGCTTTCGATCAATGTCACAAAATTTGATAATGCGGTTGCAGTTCGCTGAGGGAAAATTTTATTGGCCATTTTGCAGGCTTCCCAAATACTGATATTATTTTCATTGGCAGCTACTATTAGTTTTGCAATGGAGGTATTGCCTATTCCTCGTTTAGGCCAATTGATAATTCGTTTAAAGGCTTCTTCATCATTGTGATTGACCACAAAACGGATATAAGCAATCACATCTTTAATTTCTTTTCTTTGATAAAATGACAGACCTCCGTAAATGCGGTACGGAATATTTATTTTCCTGAGCGCCTCTTCCATACTTCGCGATTGTGCATTGGTCCGATATAAAATGGCAAAATCACTGTTATTCAGCTGCTCATTCATTTTATTTTGAAAAATTTGACTTGCAATAATTCTGGCTTCTTCATTGTCTGAAGTTGCGCGAATCAGTTCTATATAATCACCATCGTCATTGCTTGTCCATACTTTTTTAGGAAGCTGTGCCGTATTATTTTTTATAACCGCATTAGCAGCTTCTACAATTATTTTGGTCGATCGATAATTTTGTTCGAGTTTAAATACCTTCAGGTCGTCATAATCTTTTTCAAAGTTCAGAATATTGGTAATATCAGCGCCGCGAAAGGCATAAATACTTTGTGCATCATCGCCAACAACACAAATGTTTTGATACCTTGAGGCAAGTTTTCTAGTGATTAAATACTGCGAATAGTTTGTGTCCTGAAACTCATCTACGAGTACATATTTGAAGCGATCCTGATACTTATTCAGTACATCAATATGGTTGTGAAATAGAACATGAGTATTGAAAAGAAGATCATCAAAATCCATAGCGGAAGATTTAAAACATCGCTCGGCATATGCTTTGTAAATTCTTCCAATTTCAGGCCGCTGCATTTCAGTGTCTTCTGATAAATAGATGGGATCATCGATGTATTGCTGGGAAGAAATTAACCTTGATTTTGCAGCAGAAATTCTATTTAATACCACATTGGCTTTGTACAACTTGTCATCCAGATTAAATTCCTTTACGATACTTTTAATCAGAGATTTTGAATCATCGGTGTCATAAATAGTGAAGTTGCTCGGATAGCCAAGTTTTGCCCCTTCTGCTCTGAGTATTCTGGCAAAAACAGAATGAAAGGTGCCCATCCATAGGTTTCTTGCTTCATTGCCAACCTCGCTTTCTATTCGATTGCGCATTTCTCTGGCTGCTTTATTGGTAAAAGTGAGTGCCAGAATATTAAAACTATCAATGCCCTGTTCCATTAAATGGGCTATCCGAAATGTCAGGACTCTTGTTTTCCCTGAGCCAGCTCCTGCGATGATCATCATCGGACCTTCTTTTTGTAAAACGGCTGCTTTTTGCGCCTCGTTAAGCATGTCTAAATTCAAACCCATTATCTATCTGCAATCGAGACAAAACTATGGAAATTTTATTGCTAGTTTTGTAAAAAATTGAATTCTGTTGTACATCGTTGGTGATATATATGTGAGCGATGAAATCGCTGAGGAATGCTTCATTTGCGACCTGGAAAAATGCAAAGGAGCATGCTGTGTTGAAGGTGACTTAGGTGCACCTCTGGCAGACCACGAACTTGCAACACTCGACTCAGAACTCGAATCTGTAAAGCCTTATTTATCGGAAGAAGGACTTCGAGAAATTGAAAAGCAAGGAACTGCGGTACTTGACCCGGATGGTGAATATTCAACACCTACTATAAAGGGTAAAGAGTGTGTATATGCAATCTATGAAAATGATGGTAAGCTCGCCTGTGGAATTGAAAAGGCATGGAAAGAAGGAAAATCAAAATTTCGAAAACCCATATCCTGTCATTTATATCCAATCAGGGAAGTGCAGTATCCCCAATTCCTTGCTCTCAATTATCACAAATGGGGGATTTGCAGTCCGGCTTGCGAGCTAGGTAAAAAAATGCATCAACCGCTTTATTTATTTCTAAAAGAAGCGCTCATCAGGAGATTTGGAGAGGCCTGGTATGAGGACCTGAAAAAGCAGATTAAAGGAAAAAATTTATAAAATATTTGAGTTTTGAGTGCGATTTTCAAGTCTCAATTTTACCCTTGAGATACTAAGCACAGCCCACCATATATCAGTAATATTTGTAGGCATGTGATTATGTTGACAAAACTAAAAATTGATTTCAAACAAGATGTCAATTTTTGAAGACTTCTTGCATCCCACAGAGATTCCTAGAATCCTCATTTTAATTATGGGGTCTTGGAATGACGAAACAAAAGAATAGCGTCACTCCAAGATGTTAATTCTTGGAGTCTGCTTAAGACTTTAAGGGATTCCTGGAATCCCCCTTTTTATAAAGGGTCTTGCATGACGGAATTAATTGGGGAATTCTAATCTGTTTATTCTCAAATTCTACATCATCTCAGGTAATGTATGTATTCTTCCTTCATTGACCTCCCTCAAATAATCCATAAGTGGCGCAAAATAATTTAACATCGCTTTGGCGTTGATGTCTTCTCCCGTAGTCTCTTTTAATAATTCTCTCCAATCTCTGGTGGCGCCAGGTGAAAGCACATCATGAAGAAATTTCCCTACTTCAGTATTACCATAATAATTCGTGGCTCGTGGGTCTTGCATTAAAATATTCTCTGCGATGTGATTGTGAAATTGAAATAGTAAAACATATGACAATGCATAATCATAGTATTGGGCAGCATCGTTGTTTATATGCGTTTTTGAAGCCGCATCACAGTATTCCTCACCTCTTTCATTTGGTGCTGCAATTCCCTGGAAGGAATTCACATATTCCCACCATTTTTTATTAAACTCCGTTTCCGGAATGCTGTCCACATATAAATCGTGTTCAAAATGAGTCATTGTACCTGCCGAAAAAGGAATAAAGACTATATAATTCAGAGCTTCTTTCAATAAGGTTTTTGTTTCATCTGTTTCCACGCCTTCAGGAACCAAGTCTAAATTTTCCAAAAAGGGTTTTTGCATAGCTGCCAGGCCAAGCATACTCCCAATGGCTTCGTGGTATGCGCGATTGGCGCCACCTCTAAGTAAAATTGGAACATTAGGATTTGAGTATTCCATGTAATAATAGATATGTCCCAATTCGTGATGTGTGGTTTCATACCATTCAGCGTTGGGTTCCACTGACATCAATGATCTTACATCATTTTTCAAATCCATATGCCAGGCCGATGCGTGATTGTTTTTCTTGTAGCTTGCATCTGCTTCAAGAGGGTAGAGGTCTGATAGTTCATAAAACGACTTTGGAAGAGAATCAAAACCCATGCTCACATAAAAGCGTTCCGATTGTTCTACCAGCCATTGCGCACCTCGTTCTTCGAGTATGCCATCGAGATCGATGCCTTCCACTTCCACTTCTGATGACCAATCCTGCCCCCACCGATTTGGCAGCCAATGCGCGGGTAATAAGTCCGGAACATCTTTCCCAAATTTTTCTGCAAGTTCATAGCGCATGTAAGTGTGAAGTTCTCTGTAAAGGGGCCAAACATCGCTAATTAGCTGCTTATTCATTTGCATCATTTCTTCTACCGACATTCCATAATCTGAAACCTGATAAGTAAAATAGTCCTCGTAGCCCAATGCCTGAACAGTTTGATTTCTCAGATTTCTCAATTCCTCTAATCCCGATTTTAATTCTTTACCAACTTCCTTTGAACATTCCCAGGCTTTTAATCGCTTTTCCACTGATTTCTCAGTTTTAAGAATATTATCTATTTCATTGGTGCTCAGGGAACGGCCGTCAATTTGAAAATCAAATCCGAAAAGTTTTTCGTTCTGGGCATTTTCGGCAGCAATTCGTTTTTTGACTAATTCAGAAACAGTGGCGGGATTATTGGCAGCCATATAAAGAATTGATTCAAATTGTTTGACTTGTAAAGGGTCTAATTGATCCTGGATTTCGAGATATTTCCTCGCTTTTTCAATATTTTCTTTTTTTCCTGTGAATTCTGCCAGTGCTTCATCGGCTGCATTGACTGCTTCTTGTATTTCAGTA
This sequence comes from Cytophagales bacterium, assembly GCA_965267555.1. Classification (GTDB taxonomy): domain Bacteria; phylum Bacteroidota; class Bacteroidia; order Cytophagales; family CCMP332; genus CCMP332. The sequence goes on from OZ254083.1 coordinate 1,433,547, forward strand.
TCGCCTTCGATGATCATGGTATTGGCTTTCCATTGTGCTTTGCTAGAAGCATAGTAAAGATCGACAAACTCCTCTGTGTAGGCATCGAGGAAAGCTTGGGCTTCTGTTTTAAAATTATTTTGTTCTTTTTTCTGAGTTTCACAAGAAAGTAGAACAGATGCAATTAATAATACTATTAAATTTTTCATCTCTCGTATTGAATTAAAGGGATAGTTGAATTTATTTTTTTAGCGGGTAAATCAAATGACGCTATTTTCTGCAATTATTTCATAACCTCTTGCCATATTATTTTCCCCGATGGAAGTAATTTTTACTTTTTGAATTTCATTGATTAAAAGCGGATCAAATTCAGCTTCAAAGCGTATATAATTATCAGTATAACCCGAAACCTTTCCATCTTCAATATTGGCTTCAAAAAGTACTTCCGAAGTATAATTTATATGTTTTTCGTAGAATGCTCGTTTCTTTTTTTGTGAAAGGTTGCGCAGCATTTTTGAACGTCCTTGTCTTTGCTTAACCGGAATCACAGGCTCCATTTGGATAGCATCCGTATTGTCTCGTTCTGAATAAGTAAAGACGTGAAGGTAGGACACATCCAATTCATTTAAGAAATGATATGTTTTCAAAAATTCCTCTTCGCTTTCTCCTGGAAATCCGGTAATAACATCGACTCCAATTCCGGCATTTGGCATAAGGTCTTTTATTTTACTTATGCGCTGTCTGTAAAGATCGGTATTGTAGCGTCTGCGCATTTTCTCTAAAATAGTATCCGAACCCGACTGCAATGGGATGTGAAAATGAGGCATGAACTTATCCGACTCGGCAACAAATTCAATAATGTCGTTACTCAACAAATTGGGTTCTATGGATGAAATCCTGTACCTGTCAATACCATCGACCTTATCCAATTCTTGAATCAGGTCAGTAAAATGTTCTTTTCGTTTGCCATTCTGAATTCCGTAGTCGCCTATATTAACTCCAGTCAGTACAATTTCTCTTGTATCGCTTTGAGCAATATTTTCTGCTGCTTTAACAATATTCTCTATGCTGTCACTTCTGCTTTTGCCTCGTGCCAAAGGAATGGTGCAAAATGCGCATTTATAATTACAGCCGTCTTGAACTTTTAAAAATGTTCGCGTTCTATCCTGAACGGAATAAGAATGATTGAAACGCCGGGCTTCCTTAATATCGCTGGCAAATACTTTCGTCTCTTTTTCTTTTTCAAAATCGCCCAGTAGCTCGAAAAGCTGAAATTTTTCTGATGCCCCCAATACGGCGTCTACTCCCGGAATATCGGCAATTTCCTGTGGTTTAAGCTGGGCATAGCAGCCAATTATTGCAATGAAGGGATTGTCGGAATGATTTAAGGCTTCCCGAACAACTTTTCTGCATTTTTTATCGGCATTGTCTGTGACAGAACATGTATTGATAATATATACATCAGCAGAATCTTGAAAAGCAACCTTTTCATAACCATTTTCTGTAAACAACGAAGAAATGGTCGAGGTTTCGGAGAAATTCAACTTGCATCCTAATGTGTAAAAAGCAACCTTTTTCATTGGGCCGGCAAAATTAAAAATAAATTGGTAACGAGGTATAGCATTAAATTGATTGTTCTAATACTAGAAATTAACAAATTTTTAAAATGTGGATAAAAAAATACCCTAATAGTAAATAAATATTGCAAAAGAGTATATTTTTGGTTTTAAAATAACCCAAAGCACAAAAAATAGCATAAAAATGGCACAATTTAGGATCACAGCACTACAACTAGCCCAAAACAGACCAGAAAAACATGTAGAAACTCCATCCGATCGAGCATCGGAGTATTTTGCGATGGAAGTTTTTGATCTGGAAAAGATGAAAATAAAATTATCTTCGGATGTTTTTGAAAAAGTAGAACAGGCCATTAACAAAGGCACAAAAATCGACAAAGATACAGCCGATGTGGTTGCATCTGCTGCCAGAAACTGGGCAGTTGGAAAAGCTGCAACACACTATACCCATTGGTTTCAACCACTAACCGGCGCTACGGCTGAAAAGCACGATTCATTTTTTGATTCGGGTGATAAAATTGAAAAATTCAAAGGTTCTGCCCTGGTTCAACAGGAACCCGATGCCTCATCTTTTCCAAGTGGGGGAATAAGAAGTACTTTTGAAGCCAGGGGATATACAGCATGGGACCCTAGTTCTCCTATGTTTATTATGAATCATACCCTTTGTATTCCTACTGTTTTTGTATCATATACAGGTGAAGCTTTGGATTATAAGGCCCCATTGCTGAAAGCTGTTGAAGCCATTGATAAAGCGGCTACCGAGACCTGTAAAATATTTGACAGAAATGTTTCAAGAGTAACTGCTTCCTTAGGTGTTGAGCAGGAATATTTTGTAATCGATAAAGCCTTATACGCAGCACGTCCTGATCTTGTGATGGCTGGTAGAACAGTATTTGGACATAATCCCGCCAGAGGCCAGCAATTAGACGATCACTATTTTGGTTCCATTCCTCCCCGTATTCATCGCTTTATGCGCCATTTTGAAATAGAAGCTTTGAAATTAGGAATACCGGTTAGCACACGTCATAATGAAGTAGCACCAAGTCAGTTTGAGGTAGCTCCCCGATTTGAAGAGATAAACAAAGCCACAGATCACAATCAACTTTTAATGGATGTGATGAATAAGGTGGCTGAGAAGCATGACCTTAAAGTACTATTTCATGAAAAGCCATTTGCAGGATTAAATGGAAATGGAAAACACAATAACTGGTCTTTAATCACCAATACCGGTGTCAATCTATTTCAACCAAGCAGCAGCGCAAGAGAAAATCTACAGTTTTTGGTATTTTTTGTTTGCACCTTAAAAGCGGTTGACCAGTACGCCGATCTATTGAGGGCAAGTATAGCATCAGCAGGAAATGATTTCAGGCTTGGAGCCAACGAGGCGCCACCAGCAATTATTTCAGCATTCATTGGAGAACAACTTACAGCTGTATTAAATGAACTTGAGGATAATGGAAATGTAAAAATTGAAAAAGGAGATAATTTGTACATGAAATTGGGTATTGATAAAATTCCTGAAATTATATTGGATAACACCGATAGAAACAGAACATCGCCATTTGCTTTTACAGGAAATAAATTTGAATTCAGGGCCGTGGGATCTGATGCCAATGTAGCCCAGCCTATGACTGCTCTAAACCTTGTTGTAGCAGAACAGCTCAGTCAGTTTAACGCGGACTTTAAAAAAGCAACTGAAAAAGGAAAAGAAAAACGCCTGGCCATAGTAGAAATACTTAGGAAATACATAAAAGATTCTAAGAAAAGACGATTTGAGGGTGATGGCTATTCGGATGAATGGGTTAAAGAAGCGGAAAAGAGAGGTCTTGAAAATATCAAAGACACTCCCAGAGCACTTGATGCCTATGTATCTGAAAAGATCGTAAAGCTCTATAAAAAGCATTCTGTTTGTCATGAGAAAGAACTTGAAGCAAGACATGAAATCATGCTTGAAAACTATATCATGAAGGTTCAAATCGAGAGTCGGGTTATGGCTGACCTCGCTATGAATCATGTCGTTCCAACAGCCGTGAATTATCAAAACATATTAATTCAAAACGCAAACGGACTCAAAGGATTGGGTGTCGATAATAAAGAAGCATTGGACACTATACGTGAAATTTCAGGATACATAAATAACATCCAGACTTACTGTAAAGAAATGACAGAAGCCAGGAAAAAACTGAACAAAATTGAAGATTCAAGAAAGAGAGCTATTGGTTACTGCGATGATGTAAAAGGTAAATATTTCGAAAAGATAAGATATGCAGTAGACAAGCTTGAATTGCTCGTAAATGATGAAGATTGGCCACTGGTCAAATATCGGGAAATGCTATTTATTCGATAAAATACAAGCCCTGAGAATTCAGGGCTTTTTTTTACCCATGAAAATCTAAACTTCACCAGCTTAATATTAAAGTTCAGGTCATGAATATCAATTAAATCCTTTTTATGTGTGAATTTTGAACGCTTGATTTAATCATAACTCCATGGCGCAGTCCTATTCTCTAGATGCGTTTTCTGCTCCAAATATTCGTATTTTCAGGCCGGTGATGAACAATACCTATTATTCAAAGACACATCCAATTTTAAGAATCCTGAAGATTCCGTCTATCTTCATGATTGGTATAATCATAAAAATTACCATTGACGTAATTTTAAATCTAAAATTTAGAAACTATCCGCTTTTTGAAAACGGTTTGGTATATCTGGGGGCAGGATTTATAGCCTGGCTGATTTATAAAAGTCTAAAGACTATAAATGAACAACTTAATTATTCATTTCCGTGGGACCGGAATCCAGTTCGGCGATTTTTTATCCAGGCCCTTGTTGACGTTACACTTTCAATAGCAATCATTGCACTGTTTCGGGTGATGATCGCTTATTTTAACTGGGATAATACCTATGTCAATGTAATAGAAGAGTTTGTAAACCTAATAGTAGTGGGTGTATTTACCTTACTTTTTGTTGTCGGGGATTTAAGTTATTTCTTAGTTAACCGATGGCGGATATCCCTGGCTGAGTTGGAATCATTTAAAAAAGAAAACCTGGCTTTTGAGTTCGGCATGTTAAAAACTCAAATCAATCCGCATTTTTTATTTAACAGTCTAAATACACTCTCAGGACTTGTTCATACCAATGCCGATATGGCCAGCGAATTTATCAGGCAACTTTCACGGCTTTACAGAAATTTACTTAGGGAAAAAGAAAATATCCATTCGCTGGAAAAAGAATTGGAATTGCTCAATTCATATACCTATCTGGTTGGACTTCGGTTTTCGAATAACCTTCATATAAATATCAAAATCGCTGAGGAATATAAATCCCTGAACATTGCACCCCTGAGTTTGCAGATGTTAATTGAGAATGCCATTAAACACAATGTCATTTCGGCTAAAAAGCCGCTCAGCATTGATATACAAAGTATAGATGACAATAAAATTGAAGTTGTAAATAACCTCCAGCCTAAACTGGAAAAAGAAGAATCCACTGAAATAGGATTAAAAAATATTCAAAAACGTTATGAGTTTTTAACCGATAGGAAAGTTGAAATTAAAAGCGGTGAAGATAAATTTAGAGTTATAATTCCTCTTATATGAAAGTTTTAATCGTTGAAGATGAACCGGTGGCACAAATTGAACTGGAGCGTCTTTTGAAAAATATTGAACCCGATATCGAGATCATCGATAAAATCGATTCTGTTGAAGACGGAATTGAGTGGTTCTCATCAAATAGCTCACCAGATCTTGTATTTCTCGATATACAATTATCCGATGGACTTTCTTTTGAAATTTTCAGAAAGGTGAAAATAAAATCACCGGTGATTTTCACGACAGCCTTTAATGAATATGCTCTAGAAGCATTCAAACTTAACAGCATAGATTATTTACTAAAACCCATAGAGCCTAATGACCTTCAGGCAGCGCTTGAAAAATACAAAGGAATAAAAGAGCAGTTTTCATCCAATGACCTTGATGAAAGCATTAAAAAAGTGAGAGAAATGCTTAATTATTCGGGCAAGGAGTTTAAAAAACGCTTCGTTTCTAAAGTGGGCGATCAATACATCAAAATTGACGCTCGCGATGTGGCCTATTTCAAGGCCGACAATAACATTGTTTACTTAATCGATAAACAAGGAAAGAAAAATATCATTGAATACACCTTAGAGGAATTGGTTGAAATGCTTGATCCGAAAGAGTTTTTCAGATTAAACAGGACTTATATTTCAAATATAGAGAGTATTGCGAAGGTCCATAAATATTTTAACAGCCGATTAAAAGTTGATTTAAATCCGGATTCTGGTGATAAAGTACTTGTAAGTCGTGTGAAAGTGAGTGATTTTCTTAAGTGGATGGATAATTAATGGATATCTCATATAAAACCATATTATTTCTATTTGGACTGTTTTTTTCACTTTTCTCATGCAGGGAGGTGACAATAAAAGTTAGCGAAATTCCTCCAAATACTCCACCCGGTTCAAGGCTTTATGTCATGGGAAATTTTAATTACTGGGATCCCGGAGATCCTAGTTATCAATTGCAAATGGATGAAGACAGCATTTACTCCATAAGCATACCCAGAGGATTTGGAACCATTGAATATAAAATCAGCAGAGGAGAGTTGTCGTCTATTGAAACTGATATTTGTGGTTATCATATGAATAACAGGGTAATAAAGGAAAATGAGAAAGTTGTGAATGCAGAAATTAAAAGTTGGAAAGATGTTGAGCCATTACTTTGTGGGCATATCACTTTTAAATTAGAAGTACCGGAAAACACGCCCCAGGATGAGCCACTTACCCTTGCAGGTAATTATAATTTATGGGATCCCGGGGATAGCTCCAGCCGCTTTAGGAAGGACAGCGGAACCGGTGAATATTTACTTACGATTCCAAAACCCATAAATTCTGAACTCTTAAGTGTAAAAGTTACCAGGGGAGATTTAAATAAATCTGAAGCGGATGTTTACGGTAATGAATTACCTGTTAGAAATATTGCATATTCTCCCGGCGACACCATTAAATTGAAAGTTGATAGCTGGGAAGATATGGTTAAACCGGTAAACAACAATGTGACCATAGTTATAAATTCAATTCCCGAAAACACACCTCCATTTGCGGACATTTATATTGCAGGAGATTTTAATGGTTGGTACCCGAGAGATAAAAACTTTCTCATGAAAAATTTCAATGGCAAATACTTTTTTAGCCTGCCGCGTAAGGAAGATAAAATTGAATTTAAATTTACACGAGGTTCATGGAAAACAGAGGAAGTGGATAAAAATGGAAATACCAAAAACAATTATGTACATGAATTTTCGGATATTGATACCATTTATATCAACATAGATGCCTGGAAAGATCTCTATAACACAAAGCGCTCTAAATACATCAGCTTTGAAGTGGTAAAATTACCAGCAAACACACCCGCCGATGACGATATATACATAACCGGAAGCTTTAATAATTGGAATCCCGGTGAATTTCAATACCGATTAAAACCCAATTTAAATGGCAATTTATCTGTAAGTATTCCGAGAAAATCCAGAACGATTGAATACAAATTTACAAGGGGAAAATGGGAAACGGAGGAAGTCGATTTGTATGGAAGAAAAATTAAGAATCGATTTTTCAGATATGACGGGGAAGATCATATCCTAGTGCGAATTGAAAACTGGCTCGATCTGTATCGGAAAAACTACAAATCAGTACGAGTAGTAATTGATGAATACCCCGGAAATACGCCTCCAGGGGCCGATATTTATTTTGCTTCTAACCTCAATGATTGGGATCCTCGCGCCTCGCGATTCCGACTAAAAATGAGGCCGGATGGCAAGTATTATATTGATCTGCCTGTTTATAAGGGTACAGCATATTTTAAGTTTACGCGCGGAAACTGGGAAACTGTGGAGACCAATTCAAAGGGCGATAATATTGACAACCGCGCCCTGGATTTCTCCGGAAGGGCAGAACAACATTTTAAAATTGAATCCTGGCATGACCTTCCGGTACCTTAATGAATCATTAAAATTTCCAATATTTAAAATTGTAATATCTTTATTTTCATTAATACATGAATATGGAGAAATACGATCTCATCGTAATTGGTGGTGGGCCTTCGGGTTATGCAGCAGCAATGCGAGGTGTAGACTTTAATAAAAAAGTCCTTTTAGTTGAGAGACAAAGATTAGGTGGAGCCGGAATTTACAATGGTGCGCTTACTTCTAAGACATTCTGGGAACTTTCAAGACAGGCATTGGCCTATCATGAAAATCTTAAAACCTTTAATGTAAAAGCACCGGATGTTCCTTTCAAAAGAATAAAAGCCAGTGTTGAACAAGCCGCACTAGAAAGAAACAATATTCTTAAAGAACAAATAACCTGGCTCAAAAGCTTAAACAATTCAGCATTTACCAGTATTAAAGGGACTGCAAGCTTGCAGACAGCAAACGAAGTATCCATTCAAACCCAGGCAGAGGAAATGGTGGTTTGGGGTGAAAACATCGTTTTAGCAACAGGATCAAGACCTCGATATATTAAAGACATCCCAATAGATGAAAAAATTGTAGTAACCAGTGATGGTATTAATTCATTTGAAGATTATCCCAAAAGCCTCTTAATTGTAGGCGCAGGTGTGATTGGATGCGAGTTCGCTACTATTTTTAGCAATTTTGGAGAAACGGAAGTGCACATCATTGCACGGGATCAAAGAATCCTACCATTTGAAGATTCCGATATTACAAGCATCATTGAAGAGAATCTGGAGAAAAAAGGAGTAATAATTCACCGAAATACAGATCTCAATGCCATGAAAATAGTAGATGGTGAAGTAGAATACGAGACAATTTCACGCATCGACGGCAAAATCCAAAAATTCAGAGTAGAAAAAGCGCTTATTTCAATTGGTAGAGTTCCCAATATTGAAGGATTGGGTTTGGGGCGTGTTGGGATTAATATGAGTGATAGGGGACACATTATTGATGATGACACTCAAACAAGTATAAAAAATATATATGCAGTTGGAGATTTAACTGCAGATATTGCCCTTGTAAATGTAGGAGAACTGGAAGGACGTTATGCGGTGGAAAAAATGTATGGGAAACCCAAGAAAAGTATGATGTATGATAACATCTCCACTATAATGTTTTTAACACCTGAAACCGCCGGCGTAGGAATGAACGAACAGATGGCCCAAAAACAGGGGATTAACTATAAAGTAGTAAGCTTGGGTTTTGAATGCATTGCAAGGGCCATTGCGATGAGAAACACGCAAGGATTTTTCAAAATTTTGGTAACTGATGATGATGAAATGAAAATATTGGGAATGCGTGCGCTTGGAGAACACGCATCGAGCGCTATTCAGGCGGTAGCCTTGCTTATTGCCACGGGAAAGGGTATTGAAGAATTGGCTGAACTTATTCACCCTCACCCTTCAATTATTGAAGGGATTCAGGAATGTGTCAGAATGTTTTTGGGCAACAGCATTATTAAACCGGGGGTCATGCATCATAAAATCTCATGTAAGAGATATTGCGAGGGCCAATATTCTGACTGGAAAGTCCTGGCTTAATTTTCGGCAATAGAATTAAACAAGAACCCGCAAATTGCTTTAGGGTAGAAATAGGTGCTTTTCTGTGGCATGGTAAAGCCCGAATGGCAAACATCTAAAATTTCCTGCATCTTTATATCATTGGTGATCAAGGCTATTTGCGCTTCCCCTTTTTGCACCTTTGATAAACAGGTTGAGAAATTGCGTTCAAATTCCAAATGTGTATCTCTCCGCTGATCTTTGCCTTTAATATCCAGAATTTTCTCAATAAAGAAATAATGTAATACGGTCAAATCAAGATTTTTAACCACATCCGGAAATTTCCAGCTGATGGTTTTTTCCAGTCCTTCTTTAAGTCTGATTTTGTATGTCGCATTATTGAAAATCAGACCAAAGGCAAACTTCTTTCCTGCAATAATCTGATTCACATCATAAGGGTCTTCCAGTTCTCTGATCGTAAAATAGTTTTCCAGCTTTCTCAGAATTTCATTTTCATCAATGGCCGGAAGATTTTTGATTAACCTGTGTGTGGGTAAAATCCTTAAATGATCCGAGCTGGAATTTGTCAGATATATCAAATGATAGTTGAAAGGTTCTTTACCACTGGTTGGAGCTCGCATTTCTTCCATTTTTTTTCTGTAAGCCAGTGAGCTTTCATAGCGATGATGGCCATCAGCGAGTATAATTTGTCTTCCTTTTATGGTTTTCTGAAAATGTTCGATTATTTCACGGTCGTGAATAACACTTAAAACATCTCTAACACCCTGATAATCTTCTGTTTCATATAAGGGAGCTTTCATGCTTTCATCCATGAATTTTTCAAGGATAAAATCATCATCTTTATAGAGGCCATGTGTAGGGCTCACATTGAGTTCTGTTTTTTCCAGAAGCTGAATCCGATCGTTCACAGCTTCAGGGATTGTGTTTTCATGGCGCAGGATTCGATTTTCATGCCAATAATGTGCCTTTATATTGCAAATAAAGCCCTTGCGACAATATTCCTGCTCACTTCCGGCAATGGAAAAATATTGATAATACACATAAATAGCCGGAATAGGATCCTTTATTAAAATGCCCTTTTCTGTCCATTGATTAAAGGTGTCATAAGCAGTTTGAAATGGATCATCTCCTTTGGGCACGGAAAGGTGAATACTGTTCAAAGGATTCTGATATAGTTTTTCCCTTTGTTTTTGAGAAACGACATCAAAAAGTGGGGAAGTGAGTTCATCGATTTTTTCAGATAACTCCTTGTTGTATCTCCAAGCCTTGATAGGCTGTATTTCAGGCATTTAAATTTAGTTTAATCTGTTTTTCCAGGATTTCCCTTGTGGAATACCGGCGATTTTTCCTTTCTGAGTTTTGTTTGGGATTTTTTCGTCAAATATGGATTGTGTTAATACAGCTGCAATCTTATGACTTTTTGAATTTTTGGAATACACTTTTTGCTCCTCGGGTTTAAAATATTTATTAACAAAATTAGTATCAAAATGTCCCGATATAAATGCTTCATGATCCATCACAAATTTTCCGAAAGAAAGCGTGGTGCTCAGACCGGTAATTTTATATTCATCGATAGCCCTTCGCATTTTATCTATTGCTTCGGAGCGATCATGTCCATAGCTCACTAATTTTGCAATCATTGGATCGTAAAAAATAGGGATAGCCTGGCCTTCTCTAAATCCATCGTCAAGCCGCACACCATTTCCCTGAGGTGGGATATAGGTTTCCAAAGTCCCGGTATCGGGTAAAAAATTATTTTCCGGATCTTCGGCATATACTCGCACTTCGACCGAATGGCCGTACATTTTCACCTCCTCTTGTGTAAAACTCAGTTTTTCACCTTCAGCAATTTTAATCTGCTCTTTTACAAGATCCAAGCTTGTAATCATTTCTGTAACGGGATGCTCTACCTGCAACCTGGTGTTCATTTCTAAAAAATAGAAATTCAAATCCGCGTCCATTACAAATTCCACTGTTCCGGCATTATAATAATTACAAGCCTTGGCCACATTTTTTGCTGCTTCGCCCATTTTTGAACGAATTTCAGGGGTCAATACGGCTGAAGGAGCCTCTTCTACTACTTTTTGATGTCTTCTTTGTATGGAGCACTCTCTTTCAAATAAATGCACAACATTTCCCTGTTTATCTCCCATTATTTGAAATTCAATATGCCGCGGCTTGCTCACATATTTTTCGATAAAAACGGATCCATCGCCAAATGCAGATTTTGCTTCGCTTATCGCTCTTTGCATTTGTTCGTCCAGATCGTTTTCTTTTTCTACTATTCTCATTCCTTTTCCTCCACCGCCTGCACTGGCTTTAATCAGAATGGGAAATCCTATGTCTTTGGCGATCTTTTTTGCTTCATTAACATCCGAAATTGCTCCTTTTGATCCGGGAATAAGAGGAATATCGTATTTGGCAACCGCTTCCTTTGCAGCCAATTTGCTTCCCATTATTTCAATAGAATGAGCAGAAGGGCCTATGAATATCATTCCAGCATCTTCAATGGCATTTGCAAATTTTGCGTTCTCCGAAAGAAATCCATAGCCGGGATGAATGGCATCAACATTTCGGCTTTTAGCGGCTTTTATAATTTTGTCGATATTTAGATATGACTCGCTGGAAGGGGATGCACCGATGTGTACTGCTTCATCGGCGTGAAATACATGCAGAGATTCCCTGTCTACATCACTGTAAACGGCCACCGTCTTAATACCCATCTCTTTTGCCGTTCTAATCACTCTGAGCGCGATTTCACCCCTGTTTGCAATTAATATCTTCTTAATCTTTGTCATATAAATTGAAAAATAAATAAGATTTACTATTTCTGAAGCTTAAAATTAAATATATTTCAGAATGTGCTAATTTGAGAATCTTAGTTTTCATCTTAGCTTTGCAGCCAAGAGAAGACGAAATTAAATTTTTTATCGTGGATTTATTTGAAAAATTACAACAAGACAGAGGGCCCCTTGGAAAGTACTCCAATTTCGCTCATGGTTATTTTGCATTTCCCAAGCTTGAAGGAGAAATAGCTCCTCGAATGATTTTTAGAGGAAAAGAGGTTTTAACCTGGAGTTTAAATAATTATTTGGGCCTTGCCAATCATCCTGAAGTTAGAAAGGCGGACTCCCAAGCCAGTGAAGACTGGGGTTTGGCTTATCCAATGGGTGCCAGAATGATGTCGGGTAATTCTACTATCCACGAGCAATTGGAATCCGAATTGGCAAGTTTTGTCGGCAAAGAAGATTCTATCCTCTTAAATTATGGCTATCAGGGAATCATGTCGATCATTGATGCATTGCTTGACCGACGCGATGTGGTGGTTTATGACAGCGAAGCACATGCCTGTATTATCGATGGATTGAGAATGCATCCGGGAAAGCGTTTTGTGTATGCGCATAATGATATAGAAGCCTGCGAAAAGCAATTAAAAAGAGCGGAGAGAATAGCTTCTGAATCAGGCGGTGGTATTTTAGTCATAACAGAAGGTGTTTTTGGAATGTCCGGAAACCAAGGAAAACTCAAGGAGATTGTAGATTTAAAGAAGAAATACGATTTCCGTTTATTGGTGGACGATGCGCACGGTTTTGGAACACTCGGAAAAACCGGGGCTGGGGCAGGAGAGCACCAGGGCTGTCAGGATGGAATTGACATCTATTTTTCAACTTTTGCCAAGTCAATGGCAAGTATTGGTGCATTTGCAGCCAGCAATGAAAATGTAATTGATTATTTAAGGTATAATACCCGGTCACAGATTTTCGCAAAATCATTACCAATGCCGATAGTTCTCGGAAATTTAAAAAGACTTGAACTGCTTAAGTCAAAACCGGAATTAAAGGAAAACCTTTGGAAAGTTGTGGATGCATTGCAAACAGGATTAAAAGAAAGAGGGTTTAACATTGGTCAAACAGATTCTCCGGTAACGCCGGTCATATTAAGCGGAGGTCCTCAGGAAGCCGCTCAATTGACAATGGATTTAAGAGAGAATTTTAATATCTTTTGTTCAATCGTAATATATCCGGTAGTGCCAAAAGATGTGATCATGCTGAGGTTAATTCCAACCGCAGTTCATACCATTTCGGATGTTGATGAAACGATTGCTGCCTTTGAGAAAATAGCGGTTAAATTAAAAGAAGGAGACTATAAAGAGGTCAATCATCAGCTCGAAAAGAGCTAAATATTGATAAAAATTAATATTTTGCTGTGTTTTGTTTGAACGCTATCATTAAATTTCTATTTTTAGCGAGGATTAAGTTTATCACGATAATTAAAATAAAGTAAAATGAAAAGATTTGATCAAATAAGAGATTTAGTTATGTCACTTGAGGCTGACTTCCAAAAGTTCTATGATAAAGACAACCAAGCCGCAGGTACCCGAGTAAGAAAGGGTATGCAAGAACTTAAGAACCTAGCGCAGGAAATCAGAAAGGAAGTACAGGATATCAAAAACAGTAAGTAAATTATCTTTCGTTTGGATATAAAATAGAGGAGTCAAGAAATTGACTCCTTTATTTTTTTAAAGCCATTTTTATTTCTTCCTGTAAGCCTTTTGAGGCTTCAAACAAAGGCGGTCTGCAATATCCCTCACAAATCCCCATAGACTTGAGAATTGCTTTGATCCCCACTGGATTGGATTCTAAATAAAGTAAGGGATTGATCTTGTTTAAAATCCTGTAATTGGACCTGTCTGATTTAAAATCTCCTTCCAGAGCTTTTCTTACCAGATCTCCGAATTCCATAGGGAATGCATTGGCAATTACCGATATCACACCTGAGGCACCAAGACTTATCATTGGCACCGTAAGCATATCATCACCGGATATTAATAAAAAGTCCGCTTCCTTATTTAAAGCGATCTCGGTGATTTGTTCCATATTTCCAGAGGCCTCCTTAATACCGATTATATTTTCATGCTTTGATAATTCCAAGGTCGTAACTGCGTTCAAATTTCCACCTGTTCTTCCGGGAACATTGTACAATATCACAGGAACAGGAGATTCATTGGCAATCATTGAATAATGACGTATAAGCGCAGATTGAGAGGGCTTATTGTAATAAGGACTAACAGACAATATGGCTTCAACCCCTGATAAGTCGGTTGAATTAATTTGATGGATTACTTCCTGGGTGTTATTTCCTCCAATTCCATAAACGATTGGAAGATTATCATCATTATTTTCTTTTACAAATTTTAATACTTCTTGTCTTTCTTTAAGACTTAATGTAGGTGACTCACCGGTTGTACCTTGAACTACGAGATATTCAACACCCTTGCTTACATAATCGATCAAGCCTTGTAAATTGGCATAATCAATATTCAAATCTTTATTGAAAGGTGTAACTAGCGCTACACCGGTTCCTTTTAATAACATTTATTTTATTTTTTTAGAGTATTCAAAAATATGAACAGCCAGTTCGGATAGGTTTTTATCATCTCTTTTCTGCACCATTAGGTCGACATGTTCTGGTTTATGCACACCCGCGTTTCCGATTCTCAGCAAAGCAGGTGATTTTTTTAACATGTATTCCAGCACAATATCCATTTCATCTGATATGCTAATTAGATAATCATATTTCGTTTCAATTAGTTTTTTAAAATGACTGTTATCGATGGCTCCATTCCATTTGAGTTCTTTTTTGCTAAAACTAAAGAATGGGAAATTGTATTTGGAATTTACAATATTGATCTGGTAACAAAGCACTTCGACCATTTTGCCCTCATCGATATAACTTTTGATCATTTTTTCAATCCCTTCATTGTATTTGGGATTGTCATTTTTGATGATTATTCCGATTTTTTTCGCCTGCTTGTAGGCCTTACTTTCTCTTTTTAAGGAGGAGAAATGCTTGTTCCAATTCAATTTCCATTTTAAAAATTTTTCTCCGATCATTTCTCACCTATCATTTTAAGATATTCTTCTTCATTTATAATTTTTATACCAAGTTCTTCCGCTTTTTTGAGTTTGGCCGGGCCCATATTTTCACCTGCTAATACAAAATCCGTTTGCGATGAAATACTGCTAACCAATTTCCCACCATTTACTTTTACAGATTTTTTAATTCCATCTCTTGAAAAATTTTCAAAAACGCCTGAAACTACAATTTTAGCACCATTGAGTGCATTGCTGCCGGAGACATCTTCTTTAATTTCAAAATTTAAGCCTGCTTTTTTTAAGCGCTGAAGCAGATCCATGTGCAATTTATCATTGAAATAAGCCCTAAGCGACTCCGCAATTCTATCACCAATGTCCTGTACCTCAATTAATTCTTCTTTAGTGGCACTGGATAGGCGATCCATGCTTTGAAAATGGTTGGATAGATTTTCAGCCACAGTTTGTCCTACAAATCGTATTCCCAAACCGAATAGTACACGTTCGAAGGGTTGATTTTTTGAAGCTTCAATGCCATTAATCAAATTTTGAGCTGATTTTGCCAATAGTCTTCTTTTTATGACTTCCCCCTTTTTTTCAGAATAGGCTTCAAACTCAAGATTTTCTAAATCTTCATATTTGAGATAGTATAAATCAGCAATGTCATTAATTAAATTTTTTGCGAGCAATCCGGTAATGGTTTCTGAACCTAAAGAATCAATATCCATTGCATTTTTGGATACGAAATGCTCAATTCTGCCTCTTTTCTGAGGAGGGCAGTAAATATCGTTTGGACAGTAATGCTGGGCCTCACCCTCGTTTCGAATAAGTGCTGTGCCACACTCCGGACAATTACTGATATAATTTATTTTTTTGGCATTTTTTGATCGTTTGCTTTTATCTACACCTGTAATTTTGGGAATTATCTCACCCCCTTTTTCCACATGTACAAAATCACCTTCATGAAGATCCAGTCTTTCAATTTCATTGGCATTGTGAAGTGAAGCTCTTTTAACCATGGTACCCGCCAATAAAACCGGATTTAAATTTGCCACTGGTGTAATGGCTCCGGTTCTCCCGACCTGATATGTCACTTTTTGTAGTTCAGTAAGTGCTGATTCTGCTTTGTATTTATATGCGATGGCCCACCTTGGACTTTTTGCCGTAGTTCCAAGTTTCTTTTGATGCTTTATTGCGTTTACCTTGATTACAATTCCATCGGTCTCAACGGGCAAATCAAAACGTTTGTGTTCCCATTCATTAATATAGTTTCGTATGGCTTCAATGCCATTGCAAAGCCTGTAGCTGTCTGAAACATTAAAACCCCATTTTTCCAATTTCCGAATTCCCTCTTCATGCTTCTCAATACCCAAATCTTCTCCAAGTAGATAATACAAATAGCATTGCAGATTTCTTGAAGCCACAATTGAGGAATCTTGCATTTTTAGCGTGCCTGATGCTGTATTTCTTGGATTGGCATATAAATCTTCACCCTGATCTTCCCGTGATTTATTTAATTTTTCAAATTCCGATTTGGTAAAAAATACTTCCCCTCTTACTTCGAATTTTTCCGGAAATTCTCCATTTTGAATTTTTAGAGGAAGGGATTTGATGGTTTTGACATTGGCAGTTATTTCATCGCCCTGAACACCATCACCGCGCGTAACAGCACTTGTCATTATTCCATCCTTGTATTTAACGCTAATCGCAACGCCATCAAACTTAAGTTCACAGAAATAATCCACCTGTTCAAGTCCTAAATCCTTCTTTACTCTCTTGTCAAATTCTTCAAGCTCTTCAAAGGAATAGGTGTTGGCCAGCGATAGCATTGGAAACTCATGCTTTACAACCGGAAATTTTTTGGTTATATCACCCCCGACTCTGCTCGTGGGTGAATGGGCCAGTTTGTATTGAGGAAATTCTTTTTCGAGCTTGTTGAGCTCTTCAAGCAATTTATCAAATTCATAATCAGATATTTCTGAATTATCATAGATGTAATATTGCTCATTGTAATAATTGACTTTATCGCTTAATTCTTCTATCCGGCGTTTGGCGTGTTCAGGATTCATTGACTTGAATTAAAGTACGAATATCAAGCTTAAAGCTGACTAATAAAAGTACTATTCAATGCTATAAAAAAGAAAAGCACCGCTTTCGACGGTGCTTTCAACAATAAATTTTGGTAAATACCTAGCTGATAATTACGTTTCGAATTTCAACGACTTTATTGGTAATCGTTTCCAGTTGTTCCTTGTTTAAAACCGGTTCAACCATCATACCGGCATCTGCATTAACATCTTCGCTTTCTGGATTTTGTGCTTTAGCTTCTTTAATGCTTGCGTAAACAGCATTTAGCTCAGACAGCCTTGATTCCATTTGATCAATTGCTTCATTATCTTCAAAATTGCTCATGATATCAAGCAATAATGTCAAAGTCTCCTCCTGCTCATCTATTTCTGTGATTATTGGATTCAAAATTTGAAACCTGAATTCATCGGGAAGATCATTGGGATAATTTTTAACAATTGATGTTGATATATGTAATCCTTCAATAAAGCTGCCGGCCAAAATCAGAGCCGTCATATCCAGTTTGTCATTTTCTATCAATATATCATCGGTCAGATAAATATTTTCTGTAACCACTTTGATGAGTGAGTCTTTATTGGGAAGGCTTTGCTCGAATTTTGCAATTTTTTCTTGTCCAAAAGCTCCGGAAACACCAAGTTGATCGGATACGACTTTTACTGCATTGACATACTGAATAATATCTTCCTGCACATAATAGGCACATGAGTAACCTAAATCCGCTACATATATGCCGAGATTTAATGCTTTTTTCTGATTGGTGGTCATGTATTTGTCCACATCCTCATAAGGATTCAAAATTTCTCGGTTATAAGCTGCTCCGGTACTGTTTATAAACTGTGAAATCTCCAATGGTGAGGGTAGTTTTTTTACAGCCGCTTTAAATTCTTCTTTGAATTCAGGATCAACCTGATCTACAACCACATCTTCAAGGTCCTTTTCTTTTTCTTGGCCTGAATCTCCCGATCCACATGAAATCATGTAAAAAGACAATAAAATGGAAAATGAGACACTGATTAATTTTTTCATACCAGAACGATTTATGGAGCTAAAAATAAGAAAATTTTGTCTTTGACAAATATACCTTTATATACTTGAATCAATCAATTATTAAATAACAATTTCTTTCGAAACCTTACTTCATCGTTATTTAACTCGGCAGATTGTTCTATTTGAAGTGTAGTTTTTGTGGCTTTAGGAGCCATTAATGGTATTTTTTTGAGGATATCATCGCGAATTATGACAAAATCCAAGCGATAATTGTCAGGATAATACTCTGCGAAGAAAGCCAATTTACGCATATCAAAAGCAAAACTATCAATTGCAATTATTTCATCATCAACATTCAAGCCCGCTTCATGTGCCGGCGTTCCCGAAATAATCCTATTAATTATGTAATGCTCATCTTTATTTTTAACTCTGAATCCCCATTCTGAATTTGATGAATTGTCATATTTTACCTCAAAACCAAATGGGCGCATTATACTGTCCAAAGGTGGTATTTGGGTGTCGTAAATGTAGTTTTTAAAAAAATCCGAATAATCCCTTCCGGATATGTCGTTTAACTCTAAAATAAATTCCTCCATGCTAAACCCTCTCGATTTGGACTTATGGTATTTCTCATAAAGTTTTTTCATCAAATCATCCAGGCTCTTTTCTGCATTCGTATCGCGAATAATTGACATTTCCAGCATCGCTGCCATTAAAAAACCTCGACCATAATAGGAAACTGTGGCGTTGTAATCATTTTCATCATCTCTATATAGTTTAATCCAGGCATCCATACTTGACTCCGCAATACTCTGAATTTTTGCTCCCGGTCTTAGGTATTCTCTTTCCCAGGAATTTGCGATACGTCTGAAGAAGGCATTTTTTTCACTCTCTCCGATTCTAAGTAGTGTTTTTGCTCCATAATATGAAGTAAAACCCTCCATTACCCACAAAAGGTCGGTGTAATTTTCATTTTCATAGTCGAAAGGCCCCAACTCCAAAGGACGCAAGCGTTTTACATTCCATAAATGGAAATATTCATGCGCCACTAAACTTAAAAATTGTCTATATCCGTTTTCTTTTGCCAGATCGAATCTGTCAACTATCAAAGTAGTGCTGTTTTTGTGTTCCAGGCCGCCTCCATCGTATTTTCGGGCGATAACAATAAAGAGATATTCCTCATTGGGATTATCATTAAATATTTCAGTCTGTGCCTCTACAATTTTGCCAATGTCCTCTTTCAACATTTCCTCATCGTAAAAGGATGTGGAACTTATGGCAAGGCGGTGTTTTACACCCTTTGCTTCAAATGTTATTTCCTCGTGTTTTCCCAATAAAACCGGACAATCAAATAATTGATCATAATTGATTGCTTCGTATTTATTTAGTTTATTATCAATTGAATTTAGCGTCGTTGAAATATTCCACGATTCCGGTTTGATAAACCGTATTTCAACATTATTATCCAATGCTTTATCGGGATAAATGTATAGAGCTGTTCCATTAATCAATCCAAAATCGGCATTGAGAAAGGTGGTACGAACACTTAGTTCATGGGCATATACTGAATAGTCAAATACAATGTTTTTATGGCCCTTGTTGTGTATAATCCAGGTATTTTTATCCTTCTTGTAGGCAAGAAGTTTTTCTCCCTTTCCCGTCTCTGCCGAATACCTGTTGACATGTTTCGAAAATTCCCTGATTAAATAAGACCCGGGTGTCCAGGTCGCCATTTTTAAAACCAGGCTGTCCGGAGCCATTTTGTAATTTAACTCAAGACTTATTCGGTATGTATTTTTATGAGGCTCTCTTAAATCTACGGTATAGCTTATTTTCTGAGCCTTTATTTCAATAAAAAAAAGACAATAAAAAAGTAGGAGCAAATGAAATTTACCCATTGAGAATTATTTATTTGGGAAAGAGAAAAGACCTGATTTAGATCTTTTCCTTGATTTTTACACCAATGGCCTCAAAAGCCAGTTTGATTTCAGGTTCGGTAATGGCATCTATTTCTTCCTGAGACTTTCCGGCATCCTCCGCATAGTGTTTTAGGACATCGACTTCAACGGTATCTAATTTTGCCACACCTTCCATTACTACATCATTACCTGCAGAGTTGAGTGGAACAAAAAACCCATAATCCTTAAAAGTGACTCTAATCGGATCGTCCATGCCTTCAACTTTCACTTTCATCCAACAGCCTTTTTTCTGACAGGCTTCTTCAATTGTACCTTCTAATTTAGCTGTGGCCATTCCGCTTTCATCCACCATTACCATCATTTCTTCCGCAGTCATGACATTTTCTGTATCTATCGTATCTCCATAAGGAGCCCATCCATCATTTTCAGGTATTTCTGTAGCCTCAACTTCTGCAGTTTCTGATTCGTTTGACTTTGGCTCACAAGCCAAAACAGCAATTGTCATTAATGCGATTAAAGTGTATTTCATTGTTTTAAATTTTTGTGCAAATATAATTATTTCCGACTGACAGCGCGTAGAATTCTGTCATTCATTGCGATGCCAATTCCCCGTTTTGGAAATGATTCAGTAAGAATAATTTTGTAGTGGCTTTGATCCATTTCGCGCATGGCCGAATAAAGTTTTTGCGCTGCAATATCAATGTTTCCTTCCGGACTAAGCACAATTTGATTTTCAACAGGAAATTCATCTGAAAAGGTATTGAAGCGAATCAAACCAATTTCAGATTTTTCTCCATTAACATCAAAATTATCTTGAAATTGAAAGTCTTTTTTTGGGGCATAATGTTTTTCAAGCATTCCGGGTGCATTGGGTTTGGAAGAGGATGTTTTTATTTCTAAATCCGGATCCAAGGCCTTTAGGTCTTCAATTGAAGTGCCACCAGCGCGTAATACGATAAGATGCTCATCTTTTACTTCAACTATAGTGGATTCAAGCCCGATTTGTGCTGGACCGCCATCAAGGATCATTTCTATCTGTCCTCCGAGTTGATCATTGACATGTTTTGCTGTGGTTGGACTTATATAGCCAAATGGATTGGCACTGGGTGCTGCCAGGGGCATTTTCAATTTTGAAATTAATGAAAGCAAAAGCTTATGTTGGGGAATTCTCAGAGCGACTGTATCCAGTCCTGCGGTGATCACCGGGTCAATTTTTTCATTTTTTGGTAAAACCATGGAAAGCGGTCCCGGCCAAAATTTTTCTGCCAATTTTTCTGCCATTGGAGGGAATTCTTTTACAATAAGGCTTTTTATCATGGTAAGATCAGATGCATGAAGGATCAGTGGATCATAAGCCGGTCGATTTTTGACCTTGAATATATTCTGAATAGCAGATTTATTGTTGTAACAGGCTGCCAGGCCATAGACTGTCTCGGTGGGGACAGCGACCAAATCTCCTCGTTTTAGAAAGAATTCGGCTTTTCCAAGGTCGTTGCTAATAAGTGTTTCCAATGTGCATTTAAAGTTTAAAATTATTTAGATTTATGAATAAATCATTGGACTTTTTATGAAGTATCTGCGTTTTGTTATTTCCCTCATTATAAGTATTGGTTTTGTGTACCTGTTGAATACCCAATTTGGAAGTACACCTCCAATGGGAAAATTGTTCAATCCACATTCGGGATTTTGGCAAAATGCGGAGGCTGTGGACCAGACCTTTATAATAGAAAAGAATATAAATTCTGTTTCGAAGCAAGTAAAAATTGTATTCGACGATAATATGGTACCTCATATTTTTGCCTACAATGATCGCGACCTGTATTTTGCCCAAGGCTATGTGACAGCAAAATTGAGGCTCTGGCAAATGGAATTTCAAGCATTATATGCCGCCGGTCGATTATCTGAAATAGTAGGGGAAAGAGCTTTGGACCTGGATCGGTTTCAAAGAAAAATAGGCATGAACTGGTCTGCAAAACGGACATTGCAATACATTGAACGCGATAATAAAATGTTTACCATATTAAACGCCTATACCGATGGTGTTAACTACTATCTGGAAAATATGAGTCGGCGTGACATGCCCTTGGAATATAAAACCCTTGATTATGAACCTGAAACATGGTCCAATATAAAAACGGTTTTATTGCTTAATTATATGTCCTGGGATCTTTCCGGATACAATACCGATCTACGCTTGACCAATGTGCTTAAAAAGTACGGATCTGATGTAGTAAAAGAACTTTATACTTCCGAAGGGCCCTATATGGATCCAATAATTCCACCTGGCACAAAATCAGATTTTAAGGCATTGGACATACCAAAAATTCCCGAAGATGCAGAAAAAGCCCTTGTAGATAATTCGGGTAGCTCTCAATTAGCCATTATGGAGCCAGATAAAGACAATGGAAGCAATAACTGGGCAATTTCCGGTTCGCGTTCAGCAACGGGTAAGCCCATTTTATCAAATGATCCGCATTTAAGTTTGACACTGCCTTCTATCTGGATGCAGGTGCATTTGGTTACGCCTGAAATGAATGCCTATGGTGTCAGTTTACAAGGTGCTCCGGGAGTAATAATAGGATTTAATAAGGATATAGCATGGGGATTTACCAATGTGGATTCTGATGTACTCGATTGGTACAAAATTAAATTCAAGGATTCAACACTCTCGGAGTATTATCACGAGGGTAGATGGAAAACTACAAGCAAAAGAAATTCTACCATAAAAGTCCGAGGTGGCGATGATTATTTTCAGGAAGTCGTTCATACCCACCACGGCCCGGTTGTATTTAATCCGGGTGAAAAATCTTTGAGACCAACGCTTCCGAGTGGCTGTGCCATGCGATGGATGGCCCACGAACCGAGCAATGAAATAAAAACATTCTATTTACTCAATCGGGCTAAAAATTATGAGGATTATACAGCGGCATTAAAATACTGGAGTTGTCCGGCGCAGAATTTCATATACGCTGATAATCAAAATACGATAGCTATTTGGCCAAACGGGCGTTTTCCGCTCAAATGGGAAGGGCAGGGAAAATACATACTTGATGGCAGTAATCCTCAGCACGACTGGCAGGGTTGGGTGCCACAGGAGCACAATCCCCATATTAAAAATCCTGAAAGAGGATTTGTTAGTTCCGCCAATCAGGATGTTACGGATAGCCTTTATCCCTATTATTTGAATTGGGAATTTGCCACTTTTGAAAGAGGAGCTCGAATCAATGATTTACTCGAAAAAATTGAAAAAGGAAGGGCAGATGATCTAAGAGCAATACAGAATGATAATTTAAACCTTCAGGCTGAATTAGCAGTCCCTCATTTTTTGGAAATTCTCGAATTAGAAGAGGATAGAACAGAACTTGAGAAAAAGTCAATATCCATGTTGAAGACCTGGGATTATAATATGAATGCAGAGTCCATTGCGGCCTCAATATACGATGCACTATGGGAATTTTATGATAAAGCCCTCTGGGATGATGAATTCAATGAAAAGGAACCTATTATGTTAAGACCTGATAATACGCGGTCCTTGCTATTATTGCAGGATTCTATTGAAGCCAAATGGTTTGATGATATCGGGAGTCCGGAAAAAGAAAATAGGGCAGATATTGTAAATAATAGTTTTGAGCGTGCTATTCAATACCTGGAAAGGAAATTTGGAAAGGATATAAAAACCTGGCAATGGGGAACTGTTAAGGGGACCTATGTTGGCCATCTTGCTAGAATTCCTGGAATGGGAACCGATGAATTATGGATTGGAGGAGGGCATAACATGGTCAATGCGACCAAAAAGACCAAAGGGCCTAGCTGGAGAATGGTTGTAGAGTTGGGTGATATACCCAATGCATTTGGAATTTACCCTGGAGGACAGTCTGGGAACCCGGGAAGTCCATTTTATACCAATATGGTGGAAGATTGGGCATCCGGACAGTTAAGGCCATTAAACTATATAGAGTCTGCCGAAGATTTAGGTGATAAGGAAAGAGGCAGAATACAATTCAATTCTTCAAA
The DNA here is from genome assembly GCA_965267555.1 of Cytophagales bacterium. Lineage (GTDB taxonomy): Bacteria > Bacteroidota > Bacteroidia > Cytophagales > CCMP332 > CCMP332. Next base: position 1,457,531 of record OZ254083.1, read on the forward strand.
ATGAAACAGATAATAACATTATTGATTTTATCGCTTGCCCTGGGTTATATCTTCCCCTGGTGGATTATTGCTCCGCTAGCTTTCGGAATCGCATATTTCTTTGAAGAAAAACCAGGAAAATCTTTTTTACTTTCTTTTTTAACAATCTTTCTTTACTGGGGAGTTTTTGCTTTTTATATAGACCTGCAAAATGATTCAATACTTTCAAATCGGATGTCAAACATGATTCTCAAAATGGACGGTTCCTTGCTAATGATTCTGATTACAGCTTTGATTGGTGGTTTGGTGGCCGGAGTAGCGGGATTGACTGGGACGCTTTTAAAAAAGGCAAGAGGTTAAAAGACAAAGTTCGAAATTTAAAACATGCCGACTTTCCGGATCTTGAATTAAAAATCTACAACCGATGGGGACAGGAAGTATTCAAAAGCTCTCAGTACAATAACCATTGGCCCGAGGACAATACCATCAATGGAACTTATTTCTACAGAATACAGATCAAAGATGAAATCTCAGGAATAGAGGAGAATTATAAGGGATGGATTCAAGTGCTACGCTAAACTTTCAATTAGCAATTACAAATTTCAAATAAAGTATGTACCAGTAAGAGTGCTACCCAAATAAAATTGGCTTAGCGATTAAGAAAATGAAAATTTAAAATAAAAATAGTTACTCTTCCAAAACCGGATCTCCATTCCAGATATTGCAATAAATCTTCCAATCTCCATTTTCCAATTTCCAGATATTGACATATTTACCACTGTCTGTTGTAGAATCAGGTCCATACCTCATTGAATAAAGACCTTCATCAATAACATATTGTTGATTTCCGTAAAACCTGCTTGAAACTTCTTGGAATTCATGAATACTATAGGAAACCCATTTGGTATTCAAAGCAGAAATTGCTTCTATTCCTTTCACAACTTCCATACCCGGAGGATAAATTCCGGCATCTTTACTAAAACTTTGATTCAAATAACTCGTGTCACCGATTATGTGTGCTTCTGTGAATGAATCTGTCTTTTCACGAATAATTGATTCAATCGAATCCAAATTGAATACAATTTTATAATCTTCCTTATGATCGTCAAAAGGGACATGTTTGTCGTCACAGCCAATAATCAGCATTGACATGATCACAACTAGAAATTTAGTATTCTTCATTTAACTAATAATTGAGCTCCACTCTTTTGAGAGATAAAGCGACCCAGATAAAAGGAAATAAAAGCAGCAGCCAAGCCAATCAATCCACCCACTATCACATCTCCCGGATAATGCACACCTAGATAAACCCTCGAATATGCAATAAGTGCTGCCCATGGAAGAAATAGCCATACCCATTTGCTCCAGTTTCTGCCCATCAGAATTAGCAATACAGCAATACCAAAATGATTGGATGCATGCGAACTGGTAAAACCATACAAACCACCACAACCACCGGGCGTTCTGACCTGTTCTCCAATAATGGGATCTTTACAGGGTCGATGTCTTTCGACGGTCGGTTTGAGAAATCCACTGGAAGTTTGATCTGCAATCGTAATTGTAAGGACAACCATAATTGCAGGAAGCCAGATATGTTTACGGTATGAATAGATCAGGAATGCAATAATAATGGCATAAAGAAGATACCATGAACCCTTATCGCTCATAAATTTCATAAATGAGTCTATAAATGGACTGTGAAGGCTGTTTATTAAGAAAAACAGTTGTTTATCCCATTCTATGAGTGTTTCGAGCATATTAATAGGCGAGAAGCTCTTTGATTTTTTTCTTTAGTTTGTCAGCCGATGGCAAATAGGTGCTTTCCAAAGTGCTATTAAGTGGAATTGCAGGTGTATTTTCAGCCCCCATTACCATTACAGGAGCATCTAAATTTTCAAAACAATTTTCCTGTATCAATCCGGCTATATTTCTGGCGAAAGAGTTAAAAACCGGCTCTTCTGTTAGAACTAAACATTTGTTATTTTTTTTCACACTTTCAAATATCGAGGTTTCATCGATTGGATTAAGCGTTCTCAAATCCACAATCTCAATTTGTCCTGGGTAATCCTTTCTGGCATTCAAGGCCCAGTGAACGCCCATTCCATAGGTAATTATACTCAGAGATTCTCCGGAACTTACCTTCTCATCATCGGCCGGCAAGGTATTCGCTTGTCCAAAAGGTAAAATATAGTCTTCAGCCGGCTCAATGGTTTTAGCTGCATCGGTTCCTTTTACCTTAGACCAGTACAATCCTTTATGTTCGAACATTACAACTGGGTTAGGATCATAATAGGCGGCTTTCAATAGGCCTTTAAGATCTGCTCCATTGCTCGGATAGGCTACCTTTATGCCTTTGATATTTGAAATAATGGTTTCAACAGAAGAAGAGTGGTATGGCCCACCGGAACCATAGGCGCCAATTGGCACTCTCAAAATCATATCAGCTGTGTATTTTCCATTAGTCAAATAATGTGCTCTGCTCAACTCTGTAAAGAGCTGATTGATTCCGGGAAAAATATAATCTGCAAACTGAACTTCAACGATTGGTTTTAATCCAACTGCTGCCATTCCGACTGTTGAACCAACGATAAATGCTTCCTGGATTGGTGTGTTGAAAACGCGCTCATCGCCAAATTTCTGAGCCAATGTTGCTGCTTCTCGAAATACACCACCCAATCTGGCACCCACATCCTGACCATAAAGCAGGCATTCTTTGTGTTTTTTCATCAGTTCCTCAACAGCGTGCAGGGCTGCATCAACCATGACCTCGGGTACTGCCCCAATCGGTCTTCTTGTCCCTTTTTCCTTTGTAACTTTTGTAGGCGCTATGCTATGTTTAAAAAGGTCTTCGGGTTTTGGGTCCTCTGCCGCTTTAGCTTTTTTGAAATCAGCTTCTACTTTCTTGGCGGCCTTTTTTTCAACATCTTTTAATTCTTTTTCTTCAAATCCATTTTCAAGCAATTGTTTTTTGAAAAGGGGATAGGGATCTCTTTTTTGATGTTCTTTCAGGTCATCGCGATACCACTCCATTCTCACGCCTGAGGTATGATGGTTGAGCAGAGGAACACGTGCATGGACCAGAAATGGCCTTTGTTCTTTGCGCATGGTAGAGATCACTTTTCCGATTTCCTCATAACAAGTCATAAAATCAGAACCATTAAGGTCAATTGATTCAATTCCGTGAAAACCTTTAATATATTCCGAGGCATCCTGTGCTCTTGTTTCTTTGGCATTGGCAGAAATATCCCATTCATTGTCCTGAATCAAATAAAGTATGGGCAATTTCCGCAAAGCGGCCATTTGAAATGCTTCAGAAACTTCTCCTTCGGTAATGGAGGCATCACCAAGGCTACAAACCACAATGGCTTCTTTTTCAGCTTTGGACTTGTTCAACTTCATTTGATTTTTATAAAGTTGGCCCATGGCTGCACCAGTTGCCGGAATGGCCTGCATTCCCGTAGCACTCGATTGATGTGGTATTTTTACTTTGTTTTTATCCTTGAGACTTGGATGAGAATAATAGGTTCTGCCGCCTGAAAACGGATCATCTTTTTTAGCCATTAATTGCAACATGAGCTGATAAGGTTGCATGCCTATGCCTAAAAGAAAGGATTCATCGCGATAATAAGGGTAGGCATAATCTTCGGGATTCAGATGGAGGGCAGTTGCAAGTTGAACGGCTTCATGACCTCTGGATGTGGCGTGAACATATTTGGAAACAAATTTAAAATTCGCTTCGTAGATATCGGTCATTGCGACAGCCTGAGCAAATAATTCAAATGCTTTTTTAAGTATGGCTTTATTGATTTTTTCTTTCTTCAGCGTTTTTGGCATTCGCTTATCGTATTTTTTTAAGGCTTTACAAATTAACTAAAAGGGATATCCAATACCAATATTCCAGAGTGTCTTATTTGGGTTAAATGGATCAATATCCGCAATGCTGTTGAGAGAGAAGCGCTGATTGAGTTTTCTTCCGGGATCGTATACTTTAAAGCCCGCATCGAGACGGAGAATAAGAAAGGAAAAATCGAGACGGATTCCATAACCGGAACCAATACCAATTTCCTTATAAAACCGATTGAGCTCAAATTGGCCACCGGGAAGCGTAGGTACGGGATTTAAACGCCAGACATTCCCCGCATCAATAAAAAAAGCGCCTTCAATAAAGGAAATCAGGTCAAATCGCCATTCTGCACTGGCTTCCAGTAAAATCTCTCCGGGTTGTTCAAAATTGTAGTTTATACTTCCATCGGGGTTGATCAATGCATAGGAACCGGGGCCCAGCCTGCGCGGTCGCCAGGCTCTCATGCTGTTATTTCCTCCTATAAAGAAATACTTTTCATATGGCAATACTTCATTTATACCGTAAGGATATGCGATGCCCGTTTTAAATTTAACAGCAATGGTGTTTTCCCTATTGGTAGGGAAGTACTTTCTAAAATCGAAACTGGTTTTTGTATATCTGAAATACTGTAGACCGAGAATAGTATCATTGGATTCCAAAAACGAATTGCTCAATAAATTCCAAACAGTTCCACCTGATTCCAAATAAATATTAAAGTATTTTGATTGTCGTGATTTTAATAGGCTGAAGTCATTGTAGGTATATTCGGCATTTATACTTGTATTAATGGATTGACCAAAAGAATAGATCAGATTGTTACCGCGATCAAACAGATCATTCAAATATGTGCTAAAAGCCGGGTCGAGAATCTGCGTATAAAGCAATGAATTGTCGAGAAGCTGAAGATTTATTACAGAATTATTCGAAGGAGAAATTGAATAACGCAAATTAGAGTTGATATTCGTTCTGGCATATTCAGGACGACGGATGTACCCGACACCCAGATTTAACCTTGTTTTAGGATTAAGGTCGGTAAACCGAAATCTAAGTCTGGAAGGAAATGCTAAACTGGGAAAGGTGATGGACATATTGGCACCCAATTCAGAACTTCTGTACACCTGATTTTCCTGGCTAAAGCTAGTTTGTGCTTCTATACCTCCTCTCAATCCAATATCCAGAATTTCAGCTCCATTAAATACATTTCTATTTCTAAAATTAACCGTTCCAAAGGGACCCGGAAGCCATTGTGTTACGGCTACACCTGATTCCACTGAAGTGGAATATTTTGGAAGGGGACTGGTATAAATATTTGCTGTAAATCCGTTTTTAGTACTGTCGTACCGGATGTTGGCGAAACGGTACATATTTAGATTACTTAGGTTTCTTTGGCTTTTAACTGTAAAATCATAATTGTAAAATGTACCGGGTCGAATTTTTATTTTTCTTGTAAGAAGCTTCTTTTTTACTTTTTCTCTGTATTGTAAAAAGCGAATATCATCGGAAATTAAGGTATCCCTTTTAATATTTGGCGGGTTGTAATTTGATTCTGCAATAAATTGTACTCTTTCGACTTTAAACCGTTTAAAACCATTATCGGAATTGGGATTTATAATTCTAAATTTCAAATCAACTTCATAATCAGCGAAAGTGTCATTGACCTGAACAAATACATATTGTTTGCGAAAGGCAAAAAACCCACGATTTTTATAATAAGTTTCAAGGCTTGATATTTCTTTATTAATCTTTTCTTCATTGTAAACCATCCCATTTTTCAAATTTGAATTGAATTCCTCTGAAAGTGGATTTACAAATGAATTGATCAGTGAGTCATTGCTTAGATATTCTATATTTCTCACTCTCACCGCTTTTCCTTCTTCTATAAGATATTCAGAATTTACGATTTGCTTATTTTCAAAGGTGTCGATATTCAATTCTACTTCATTGTAAAAATGACCGTGCTTAAAGAGGTATAAACTCAATTGTTTTCGGGTTTCCTCTGCGAGCTGATAATCAAAAATAGTAGGCGGTTCACCTACTTCCCGCTTGAGGAAAGGCCCTTCTTTTTCATATTCTTCTATCTTTTTGAGTTGTTTTTCAAGTTTGCGACTGAGTTTAAGCGAATCTTCAGGGTTTTTAGCTAATTTTTTTTCATACTTTCTTCTGGCTTTTTCCCTTCGCTTTTCTGCTTTCTTTTCAAAGGTTTTATCACCGTATAGATTATAGATGTAGAGGTAGGGCATTATGGGAAGCTCGAGAATTTTCCGGTTAGTTTTTTGTCTCAAGAGCTCCTCTAATTCATAATAACTAAAATTCTTGTTTCCTTTAATGCTTTGTTTGTAAAGAAAATACTCATAGTCTTTTAAACCTTTTTGAGTACTCAAACAAGAGGATAGCATTATTGCCAGTGCGGCAGTTAAAACATAATTATATTTAAGTATTCTGATTTTCAAGCAAATGGATTATAAAAATGACCTCAAAAAGATTCAATCGTTAAAAAATAAGAAATTTAGAAAGGAATTTATGCAGTTTATCATTGAAGGTGATAAAATCATAAATGAAGCATTGGACTCGGAATTTAAAATTGAAGTCATCTGGTTAAATCAGGATGCCGGTTACAAAATAAGCGAAAAAGCCAAGCAAAAGGGAATAGATGTAAAATTTGTCGGACAGAAATGGCTGGAAAGGGCCGGTACCTTAAAAAGTAATAATTTTGGAATAGCCCTGCTTCAAATACCTGAACCAAAAAAAATCGATTTTGACAGAGGCTGGGTACTGGCTCTCGATTCTATAAATGATCCCGGTAATTTTGGAACCATCATACGTTCAGCAGAATGGTTTGGTATCCAAACAATTCTATGCAGTCAAAATTCAGTTGAATTGTATAATCCCAAAGTAATCATGGCGAGTAAAGGCTCTTTTCTGCGATTAAATATTGTGTATAAAGATCTTAAAACGGTTTTTAATGATTATAAGGGAATGGTTTTAGCAGCGGACATGCGAGGTCAAATAATTCACGAACTGAATGCCAATGCCAAAAATGGAATTATTCTTATGGGAAGTGAATCACATGGTATTTCAAAAGAATTAGAAAAATATATTAGCCAGAAAATACATATTCCTGGAAATGGGCCCGCGGAGAGCTTGAATTTAGCAATCGCCACTTCTGTTATACTGGATAACCTGAACAGGCTGCAATTAATTTAAAGTACCTTATTCGTCGAGTCGGAAGCATCCTGGATCATTTTTTCTGCCAGCTCTTTTCCAAGATAATTATCTATTATTCCGTGGGCAAGATATAAAAGAGGTGTAAGAACTACCGCTACAGTAAATTTATAGATGTAATTTATTATACCCACCGATACCACTTGAGTGACCGACCATTCGCCAAAAATGTAAAATGCGATGGTAAGCACTACAAAACTATCAATCAATTGAGAAACCAAAGTGGAACCTGTGGCTCTCACCCATATTTTTTTACTTCCTGTAAATCGACGTAAGAAGTGAAATACGTAAACGTCTAAAAACTGACTAATCAAAAAGGCAAAAATAGAACCCAAAATAATACCCAAACCCTGGAGAAATATCTTAGAAAAAGCGTAATTGATATTGAATGGCGTACCATCGGGCATTTTGCCATTAATTTCCATCCAAAAATCAGCAGGTGGCAACGAGGTGACAAAATAAATGGCGACAAAAATATATGCAATCAGAAAAGCTGTAAGCGTACTAAGTCGCTTAACGCCATCACGGCCAAAATATTCATTAATTATATCTGTGGTGATAAATACGACAGGCCAAATAACCACACCTGCTGTCAGATTGAAATCAAGGACAAAACCAAGGATATCCATTTGTGCGGGAGCTAAGCCAACAAAGGCCTCAGCTGAAAATATTTTAACACCAATAAGCTCTGCGAGAATAGCATTGGTCAGAAATATACTGGCCAGTACAATGAAGAGTGTAGTTTTCTTTGATTCAGAAAAGTTATTTGAAGGGCTTGTTTGCTTATTTTCCTCCACAGTTTATGGTTTGGTTACAGCTATAGTTTGTCCTTCGATTGCCAAAATAGTTTTCTCAAACTCCTCTTTCGCCTCTTCCAGTAATAAATCCGGATCTTTGTAGCGCGTAGAAAAGTGCCCAATCATTAATTTACCAACTTCTGCTAAATTGGCCATTTTACCGGCTTCTTTTGCAGTTGTATGAAAAGTGTGTTCTGCTCTATTTATTAATTCATGAAGAAACGTTGCCTCATGATATAACAAATCTACATTTTTTATTTCATTTAGAATGCTTTTATCAAAACGAGTATCTGAACAATAGGCATAAGAGAGCGCTTCCCCTTTATGATAGGTATAATCACGATGAAAAAACTTCACAGTTCCATCTTTATTTAATATATCTTGACCCTTTTTCATGCTTCTTATATTTTCAGCACTTATTTCAGAATTCAGTTTTTCTTTTCTGATATTTAATTCAGATTGTTTTTCATCAAATCGAAATCCGAAACAGGCTATTCTGTGATTTAAAGGGAAGCTGTAAATATTTAAGGTTTTTGTACTCAGTATTAATTCTTTTTTGCCTTCAGACAAAGGATGAAAATTAATGTAGTAATTTAAAACGGAATTGGAATATTTAAGTTGCAGACGAATTAATTCGGCTAAACCGGGAGGGCCGTATATGTTAATTTCTTTTGTTCTTCCCTGTAAATGCATGCTGGAAAGCAGGCCAATCAATCCAAAGAAATGATCACCGTGCAAATGACTGATCAGGATATGATTGATATTTTGGTTTTTTATTTTTAATTCCTGCAATTTAAATTGAGTGCCTTCGCCACAATCGATAAGAACTAATTCATTTTCGTGATGCAAAATTTGAGCCGAAGGATATCTTCCGTGTGCGGCCATGGCAGAACTTGATCCCAAAACTGTTATTTTAATCAAATCGTTATAGGAAATTTAGCCAGCTTTACGCTTCACCCAGATCATTTTCAACTTCGTGCAGAAATACTCTATCGATGGCTTCTTCATTGGTCGGAATTAGCTCAATCACGCGATGCAATTGTGTAATTTCCAGTAATTTTTGAACTTGTTCGGAAACATTGCTTAAAATAAGTATTCCGTTTTGTTCTTTACATACACGGTTGGCAGTTAAAATTGCACTCAAACCGGATGAGTCTGCATATTTAACTTCCTGAAGGTCAATAATGATATTTCTAATTCCTTCCGATTTAAATATAATCATGTGGGACTTTACTTCCGGTGATACAACAGCATCTAGCCTGTCTTCTTCTATTTTAAAAATAGTGTATTTCTCGCCTTTTGTTATGTTGTATTTCATACTGGTTTATTAAATCATTACGATTTTACGAATAAAAATCATTAGCCGAAAGTTTTCTCTATATTTCTTTTGATTCTTTCCAAGGGGTTTTCATCAAGATCAGGCTCAAAATTCTCTCCTGTGAGTTTCTCAAACAGCTCAATATATCGTTCAGAAATCATTTGGAGTACATCCTCCGTCATTGGTGGTATGGATTGTCCTTCTTTTCCCTGAAAATTATTTTCCATCAACCATTCGCGTACAAATTCTTTTGAAAGCTGCTTTTGTTTTTCACCCCTTTTTTGTCTTTCGATATATTTATCCGCATAAAAGTAGCGTGAACTATCCGGTGTGTGAATTTCATCTATCAGGTATATTTCATCCTCATATATGCCAAATTCATATTTTGTATCAACCAAAATCAAGCCTCTTTTTTCAGCCAAGTCTGTGCCTCTTTCGAATAGTTTCCTTGTGATATCTTCGAGTTTTAGATAGCTTTTTTCATCAATAATATTTTGTTTTATAATTTCCTCCCGTGAAATATCTTCATCATGACCTTCTTCGGCTTTGGTTGCCGGAGTAATGATTGGCGTTTCAAATTTGTCGTTCTCTCTCATATTCTTGGGAAATGGAACGCCGCATATATGTGTTTTACCACTTTTGTATTCCCTCCAGGCATGCCCTGATAAATAGCCGCGTATTACCATTTCTATAGGGATGGGCTTGCATTTTTTACCGATGCTGACATTTGGATCCGGATTGGCTTCTAACCAATTGGGAACGATATCCCGGCTTGCTTCCAGGTTTCGTTTGGCTATTTGATTTAATATCTGACCTTTGAAAGGAATAGCTTTGGGAAGGATCACATCGAAGGCTGAAATGCGATCTGTGACAACAATTGCCATTTTTTGATCAAAAAAGTAAACGTCTCTTACCTTTCCTCTGTAAAATCCGGTCTGATTTTGAAATTGAAAATTGGTTTCTTTAATGGCCTGCATTTATTTGACGGTTTTTTCACGCGTCAATTTATTTCTTTTATACGATTCTTCCTTTATAAGCTTGCCATTTTCGTCAAAGTATTGCCACAATCCGTTTTTCATGCCAAGAATATATTGTCCCTGAACGGCTTTCTCACCATCTTCATGAAAGGCCATATAGTCTCCGTGTATCTTTCCTCTTCTATTTTGGTACTTCTCTTTAACTGAACCATTCGTATGATAAACGGTGGCTTCGCCATTGGCATGTCCGTGAACATATGTTTCTACTTTCTTGGTTGCTCCATGATCGTAATAGCTGATAAGTTCACCAAATAATTTTCCTTTTTTATAGGGTTCCTTTTTAATGAGAATTGCCTGTTCATTGAAATACTGCCAGGTACCTGCATTAAGTTTATCCTTTATTTGCTTTTTATATTTGATGGTGCCATCACTCCAGTATCCGGTAATTTTTACATCAGTTTCATTGTTTTTATAAATGGCTAATTCCATGGTTGAACCATCCGCATAATATTTATAGCACTTACCAACTTTGGAACCATCCTTGTAATTCAACTGATATTTTAAATTGCCATTTCTATACCAACCCTTTGCAAGACCATTCATCAAGCCATTGGAATAATGACTTTCCAGAAGCTTTTGCCCTGATTCTGCATAAGTGATAAACACACCATTTTTTTCTCCCTCTTCATGAACCCCTTCAGTTTCGAGCTTCCCAGATGGGAAATAGGTTTTGAAATTACCAGAAAGCACGCCTTTGTCATAGGTTTGTTCAACCATTAGGACCCCATTAGGATAATAGAGTTTAGCAGGGCCATGCTGGTGGGTGTTTTCATAATAAATTTCACTTCTTAGATTTCCATTGCTGTAGTATTCATTGATCAGGCCTTCGGGCTTCCCGTCTTTAAATTTGCCGATAATTCGCACATTTCCATTTTCGTAATAGCCGGAAATTTCATCCTGAAGTTTATCGTCTTTAAAAAATGCTTTCTGAAGAATACGCCCATCCCTATCATAAATTTCCAGGGGCCCGTCTTTTTTTCCTTCCTTATAAGTGGCGAGAATTTTAGTATTTCCGTTGGGATAAAACTCCAGGAAGGTCGTGTCCTTCAAGCCATCGCGGAAAAAGCCTTTTGCTGCAAGGTCTCCATCTTCATAATACCTTTTATATTCTCCATGCATGGTATTCATGTCATCGAGTTTGACATAATACTCCTCCTTTAAAACCCTTTTTGCCTCATCATAGTATTCTCTTTTTTGCATTTGTGCAAAGGACATCTGCGTGCAATTCACAAGAACAATTGCACTGATATATAATGGAAAGCAGAATTGAAACTTCATAAGGGTTGAAACGAAAATGGAAGACAATATTGCCTTCCAATTTTTAGGTCTATATTAATTCGAGCACTAAAGCTGAAGCACCGCCACCACCGTTGCAGATTCCTGCAGCGCCAATTTTTCCTCCGTGTTGCTGTAAAACACCTATCAGGGTGATCAAAATTCTACTTCCGGAATTTCCAAGGGGATGGCCAAGAGAAACGGCACCGCCATGAACATTGACTTTTGCTGGATCCAACTTCATTTCCTGATTATTGGCAATGGCTACAACTGAAAATGCTTCATTGATTTCATAATAATCAATATCAGAATATTGTAACCCCGCTTTCTCAATTGCTTTGGGAAGTGCCTTGGATGGCGAAGTTGTAAACCATTCTGGTGCTTGTGCAGCATCGGCAAATGATCTGATTTTAGCAATGGGTTTAATTCCTAATTCTTTGGCTTTTTCAGCACTCATAAGAACGATCGCTGAAGCTCCATCATTAAGAGTAGATGCATTGGCTGCAGTTACACTGCCTTCCTTTTGGAATACCGGACGAAGTTTTGGCAACTTATCCATAATTATGTTTTTGTACTCTTCATCTTCTTCGAAGACAATAGGATCACCTTTTCGTTGAGGAACTTCCACCGGGATAACTTCATTTTTAAACCAGCCGTTTTCCCATGCTAATGCAGATCTTTTATAGGATTCAATGGCATATTTATCCTGTTCATCTCTACTAATATTGCATTCTTTTGCACAGAGTTCTGCTGCATTTCCCATATGATAGGAATTGTATACATCGGTCAGGCCATCATAGAGCAGTCCGTCTGTCAATTTGAAATCACCGAGCTTTTGTCCATTTCTTCCGTTGAGCAAATAATGTGGAACCGCTGACATATTTTCCATTCCACCTGCCACAACCACATCATTATCACCACACATAATTGATTGGGCACCCAGCATTACAGCTTTCATTCCCGATGCACAAACCTTATTAATAGTTGTACAAGGCACTTGATCTGAAATTCCGGCGTACATGGATGCTTGACGGGCCGGTGCTTGTCCAAGTCCGGCTTGCAAAACATTTCCCATGAATACTTCATTTACTTCTTTTGAATCGATGCCAGCTTTTTCAAGAGCGGCTTTAATCGATACCGCACCGAGGCGAGTGGCCGGAATACTTGATAAGGTTCCTCCGAAACTACCAATGGGTGTTCTAACTGCAGATACTATAACTACTTCTTTCATAATTCTTATTTTATGGATTACCAATCCGGCTTATCCTTGTCCACAGGTTTCTGTGGTTTTCGCTTTAACTGTTGTAAATATTGTAATTCTTTATTTCGCATGGCCTGAAGAATCATTTCGGCCATTTCCTTTGATATCTCTTTTTCCTCAAAATTAGGTTCGCCGGGTTGGGCCTGATTTTTCATTTCCTCGGGATTTTCTTCTTCACCTTTTTTAGGCTCAGAATTCTTTTGTTCTTCCTCCTTGTCTTTTTGCCCCTGCTCCTTTTGTTCTTGTTGCTCTTCCTTATTTTGTTGCTCTTCTTTTTTATTATCCTCTTTGGATTTTTGCTCCTGATCTTTTTGTTGTTCTTTGTTCTGATCCTGGTTTTGCTGATCTTTTTGATCCTGGTTATTCTGATCGTCTTGGTTTTGATCTTGATCCTGATCCTGCTTTTGATCCTGATCCTGTTGGTTTTGTTCTTCCTCTAATTTTTTCTTGACGAGCTCATAATTATATCTGGCATCTTCATTTTGAGGATTGGCCATCAATGATTTTTTAAAATACTCAAGCGATTTTTGTAGGTTTTGGCCTCTACTTTCAAATACACCCAATTGTTGATTTGCAATAGATCTTATTTCCTTGTCTTTTGAATTAGATATATCAGCGTAAATGGTTTTGGCATTATCTATTTCATTCAGTTGGTATAAGGAATGTGCCAGATTCAGCTTGGCTGCATCATCCCTGAAATTTAAAGAGTCAATCAGATAGCTGTATTTTTCGGCAGCTACTTGATAATTTTCATCATTGTAGGCAAATTCAGCTTCTCTTTTTATTTTGTTGAAAGCATTGATGTTGTCTTTGTAATTATTGCTCCCACTAATTATTAACAATATGGTCAATACCAAGCTCATATGCTAAATGTTCTTGATGTAAACAAGACGTCAACACAAATAAGGATCATTGCGAAAAATAAAAAATAGTAATATTTATTTGCCGAGGCATCGATGTTTCTTGTGTCTCGCAGTTCGCCTTCTATAACGCTTATATCATTTATCATTTTTTCCACTTCATTGACTTCATCATTGAGTACAAAATAGTTGCCATTTGTTTCTGCAGCCAATTTTTTAAGCGATTCCTCGTTCAATTTGCTGACGACGATATTGCCATTTCTGTCTGTTTTAAATGAATTGGCATATGGAATTTTTCCGCCGTTCAATGTACCAACGCCCAGAGTAAATACTTTAATTCCATTTTCGCTGATTTTTTCTGAAATTTCATCAATATCTCCTTCAAAATCCTCTCCGTCGGAAATAACCATGATAACTTTAGCCTGTTTACTTGTAGTTGTATTATTTGGATCTAAATGTTTATCGAGGGCTAATTGCAATGGTGCTTCAAGATTAGTACCTGCATTGGGGACCAATTCAGAATTCAAAGTTTCTATGAAGAGACTAAGTGCATTTTGATCATAGGTCAGAGGACATTGTACAAAGGCTTCAGAAGAAAAAATGATTAGGCCAATTCTATCCGATTTAAATGCATTTAAAATATTTTTTAATTCAAATTTTATCTTTTCCAAGCGGCTAGGGGGTATGTCATTGCTATTCATAGACAGTGAAAGATCTACTGCGATGTATATATCCTTACCCACTGCCTTTATTTCTTTTTTTACCTCACCAAAAGAAGGGCCTAGGAGTGCCATAATAATCAATACAAAGTATGCAGTTCTCAAAAATAATTTTTTGAGCAAATTGAATGTGTTTGTGTTAAAGCGACTTGCTTTTTTTGAGGTATTAATTATATATAACAAATAGAACAGCACGAAAGCAGCTATTAGTATTATCTCGAACCATCCTATTGTTTTATAAAATGTCATATTAACAAATGCTGTTGCTTTTTATATTGAATTTTTGAGCTTAAATACCGTCCAATCGTGTTTAATGAATACACGGTTGCGAAAATAAAAAAGCCTGGAAAGAAGACCAACCACCATGATGACATCTGATTTTTTGCAAGGGCAAGCATTCTTCCCCATGTTTGAACATCCGGGGGCATTCCAAGACCTAGAAACGATAATGAGGATTCAATAAGTATAATCGATCCAGCAAAAAAAGTGAGGTATACGCTTATTGGAGCAAGAATATTGGGTAAAATATGAAGAAGTAATAATCTGCTATTTCTAAAGCCCAGCGCTTTGCCTGCTTCAATATAGTTTTTATTTTTTTCCGCCAGGGTTTCAGCCCTCACAATTTTACTTATCCCGGGCCAGCTAATAAGGGCAATAAGAATTATCACTCTTTCCAGTGAAGGGCTAAAACCTGCAAATATTGCTATAAGGAGTAAAATTTTAGGGATTGAATCAAATACTTCTAAAATGCGCCAGATCATTAAATCCAGTGGCAATTTTATTTTAGTTTTTATAAAATTCAATGGCAAAGCCTTGAGAACAAAATATATGATAATGCTTCCCATTGACCAGATAATTAATGAAATCGATATTAATCCCGAACCTGAGGCATGAAAATTCAGAATTAAGATTAGACTGAGTATGAGAAAAAGTTCTGAGAAATGCACTTTTAAACCGCGGTCGCCAAAATAGCCAGTCAATAAACCGATTAATATTCCGAACACAGCGGAAAGCACAAGGGCATAGCAAACAATTTTAAGGGAATTGCTCGCACCGCTTATCAGGCCAGCCATGACATCTCTACCTAAATGGTCTGTTCCCAATATGTGGTTGAAATTGCCTGCGATTCGATTTTCCAGAGCACCAGGAGCTTTTGATCCCGTATTCTGCATATCCATGTTTGATGAAGAAAAGGCAATTGGCGGCCAAATTACTGTTTCAAATTTTTGAGATTTGTAATCTCTAAGTGATTCCTTTTGAAAAATTGGAAAATATGATTTCCCACCCTCACTGTAATAAATTGGTTTATCTGAAGAAATCAATCCTGAAAAAAGACCCATTCCCACCCAAATTGAAAGATAAGTGATTGAAAGTATAATGGCGAGGTTGAATTGCTTCATTCTAGAATTGGACTCTCGGGTCGAGTTTTGAATAAATATAATCTGCCAAAATCCAATTGAGCCAGGTCAAAACAGTGGCCATTAAAGTAATTGCATATATAATTTGAAAGTCTCTGGCAAAAAAAGCCTGAAATGCCATTCTTCCCATACCGGGGATGTTAAATATGCTTTCAATGATAACAGAACCACTAATTAAACCCGGAATTATATCTGTAGAAACTGCCACAACCGGAATTAGTGCAATTCTAAAAACATGCTTTCGCAAAATATATTTTCTGCTAAAACCACGGGACAACAGTGCTTTGAAATATGATTTCTTTGTCTCTTCGGCCATTTTTTGTTGTAATATACTTGCGATATAAATTACAGAACCCAATGAAAGACAAATGACAGGAAGCACAAGAGACCAGGATAGGTTTAATAAGGCATTTATTATTCCTTTGTCGTTATTCCAATGCCACGCACTGGTTGGGAATAAATATAAATTTTGGGAATTGGCAAAAAGCCATAATAGCAGAATTGCCAGCCAAAATGATGGAATAGCATAAAAGACCTGTCCGGTAACATTGAATAATTTACCAATTATGCTTTTTTGATTGAGGACCTGAAAATAACCCAGATACAAGCCGGCAGAATAAACGATTATCAATACGATTATATTGATGATGACAGTTCTTAATATCGGCATTTTTATAACTTCCCAAACATTCGATTTGTAAAAACCAGAATAGCCCAAATTTCCCAACATGAAATTGGACAAATAGCGGTGAAAGCGATTTTCTAAGCCATTCCATTCAAACTGTGGATAATAAAAATACGTATCGCCGCCTTTGTTTATAGAGATATAAAAAAATGGTTCATTTAATCCGCTTTTTTCTTTGTAACGTTCGATTTGATCTTTGGAATATGCTCTTTTACCATCATCTTCCAACAAATAAGGAGGTATTTCACCGGCATAATGACCGAGAATCATGGTCAAAAGCAAGACGATCCCAAGAACTGGAATGATCATGAATAGTCTTTTTATAAAATAGGCGTTCATTTTTTAATTGTGAATGCTGGTAACCAAGGCCGAAGAGCATCTGCACTTAGCGTAAAATTATCATACCTGTTATTTACTATTACGTTGGAGATTGGAGAATATAGAAACACATAACTGAATTCATGAAAAATTAATTTTTGCAGCTTATGTATCATATGACCTTTTAAATCAGGATCAGATTCGATTTCTATTTTTTCGATAAGTGAATCAATTTCAGGGCTATTCAATCTCGGGTAATTTCTTTGTCCTATAGATGAACTGTGAAAAAGTGCACGGTGGTTGTCAAACATAGGGCTTACGCTTGTTCCCAATCTTGCAAGTGTGTAATTTCCATCTCTTATTCTGGATATGAATTCTGAAAATTCCAAAGGAATCAAATTTACTTTCAATCCGATTTTTGAGGCTTTATTTTTAAAATAAATGCCATAATCTTCAGAATTTTTGTTTCCTGCTTGAATTAGAAAATCAAGTGTGATTTCCCGGTTATTTTTATACCAGGAAGAATTTCTCTTTTCCCATCCCGCTTTTTCCAATTCACTGATTGCGCTGTCGGGATTATATTCTAATGCCTTTAAATTCGAATTGTACAGTCTTTTATTATTGGGTGACACAGGACTTGAAATAGAAATGGCCTGATCCATGAGAATATCTTTAATAAATAAATTAGGGTCTGAAATAATTGCCATGGCTTTTCTCGCAGATAGGTTTTGGAACAATGGGTTTGAGTTATTTACCGATAAATAGACAAATGCATTAACATTAAATTTTATCAAGCTTGAATTGTCCATTGGGGTCGGATTTTCAATTACTGATTTAAGAGATTCGTGATTTAGGCCAAACAAGACATCTAAATTATTATTGTTGAAATCCATAATGGCAGAGAGTGGTTCGAGGTAAATTTTGAAATTGATTTTATCCGGATTCGATTTGAAAAAATAAGATTGATCTGAATATTTCTTTCCCCACCAATTCTGCTTTTTTGTAAGGGTGATGTTGTTGTTTATGTTAAAATCACTAATTGTATAAGCCCCGGTACCGGATATTTTAGATTCAGGATCTATAACCCTAATATTTAACATTTCCTCACCGTGCTTTAGTAATACGGAATCGATTTTATCATTGGGATTATAGTTTTTTAATTTCTGAATGCCATATGAATCGAGAACATTTTCCGGATCAAAAATATATTTTGGTAAGATTTCAAAATCTCCACTATTGAAATAGGCATTATTGGCTTCAGAGTTTATATAGACATAAAATTCTAATTCACTAAGGGGAATTATTGAGTCAATGAAATTATAATAATTAGTAAGATATGAGAGTTCGCAATGGGGATTGAATATTATTTTGAAGCTTGTGATTACATCATCAGAACTAAGGGGTGATCCATTATCCCATTTGGCTTCGGGCTTTAAGGAATAATGAATGGCTGTTTTGCCATTTATATATTTAAGCTCGGGCAATTTTGCAGCAAGTATCGGCACATATGCATTAAAACTATCATTTATAGAAAGCAGGGGTTGAAAAAGATGTCTGCAAATAAATACATCTGTCGAGCTGCTGTAATAAAGTGGATTTATTGATTGAGGGTTTGTTGAAATATTCATGCTTATTGAGAATTCATCTTCTTTCTCTTTTTCAATTGTAGAATTGCAGGAAGAGAACAAGAATAAATTATAAGCTAAAAAGACGATAGCGTAAACATGAATTTTCTTCATTCTGTCAAAGATAGAGAAATGGATTTTTCGATTGATATTTTTTTTAGTGCGCAGTAGAAATTTGATTATTCTATTTCATGTTTTAATTAAAATAATCATACATTTGCAACCTGATTTTGGAGAGGGCATTAATTTTCTTCTTACAATTAGATTGGAGAGGTGGGTGAGTGGCTGAAACCAGCAGTTTGCTAAACTGCCGTACCCTACTCGGGTACCGGGGGTTCGAATCCCCCTCTCTCCGCAAAGCAAAAGTTCTTAAAGAAGGACAATAAAATATTGAAATGGTTCCATAGCTCAACTGGATACCTGCCTGCCGGCAGGCAGGGAGCAACTGATTATACAAATGTATTTTGTATACATATTGCAAAGTGAAAAAGATGCTCGTTTCTATGTAGGGATGACAGCGGATGTTGAAAGGAGAGTGAAAGAACACAATAGGGGGAAATCGAAATCAACTAAAGGGTATAGACCCTGGAAGTTGATGAAAGTTGAAGAGTTCGACAAAAGGTCGGATGCCCGAGAACGTGAAAAGTATTTAAAAGGGGGTTCTGGAAAAGAACTCATAAAAAATTGGTTCCATAGCTCAACTGGATACCTGCCTGCCGGCAGGCAGAGAGCAACTGATTATACAAATGAATTTTGTATACATATTGCAAAGTGAAAAAGATGGTCGTTTCTATGTAGGGATGACAGCGGATGTTGAAAGGAGAGTGAAAGAACACAATAGGGGGAAATCGAAATCGACCAAAGGGTATAGGCCCTGGAAGTTGATGAAAGTTGAAGAGTTCGACAAAAGGTCGGATGCCCGAGAACGTGAAAAGTATTTAAAAGGGGGTTCTGGAAAAGAACTCATAAAAAATTGGTTCCATAGCTCAACTGGATAGAGCAACTGCCTTCTAAGCAGTAGGTTCCAGGTTCGAGTCCTGGTGGAATCACTAATATTATTCGGGGCGTAGCGCCTGCCTGCGTTGCACTTCGGCAGACAAGCAGCCCGGTTTACCGGGCGAAGCTAATAATAGGCAGATAAAGTTGATCAATTGTTTAGTATTTGAATGATTGATTTTTTACAAAAATTCGGGGCGTAGCGCAGCCCGGTTAGCGCACCTGGTTTGGGACCAGGGGGTCGCAGGTTCGAATCCTGCCGCCCCGACAAGAGACAAAAACCCCTGGCGGAAACGTCAGGGGTTTTCTTGTTTTATGGCGTCAGCACTTTGGTGCTGAAAGCAAATAAAACAAGAAAACATTTCGCGTAGCGAAGAAGGTTTTTGTCTCGGAATTTTCGCTGGGCAACCAGGATCGACGACCGCAGGGCGTCAATCCTTTTTTACTAAAGCAAATAAAACAAGAAAACATTTCGCGTAGCGAAAAAGGTTTTTGTCTCGGAATTTTCGCTGGGACATTAGGATCGATAACAAATAGTAGGTGATTCCTGAATACGCCTCAATTAGCTTGGAAAAAAAACGTTATGTAATCTTCTAATTGTCGGACTGACTGCGAAGTGCTTCAATTACTTCTTCCTTAGACATTGCTCCTATACCTTTAATATTTCGCAAGCGAGCCAATTCCGTAATGTTTTCATAGGACAATTTTTCATAATGACCTTCTCCGATATTAGCTTTTTCTCGGTTCAAGGCAAATACTATCTTTTCAGCACTTTCTTTGCTCATTCCTTGTCGTCTTAATGCTTTGTATTCAGCGCCATGTTGAATTAATGGATCTTTCATTTTTATAAAAATTAGTTTGGTTTCTCATATGATCTAAGCAATTCAAGGCTATTTTCAAAAATTAATTCAAAATTATTGTAGAAATAATACGCATAAAATAATTTTTATTGTAGAATATATTCTACATAATATTGATTTTTGAGTTTATCGCTCTAATAGAGAATGGGTACGTATTTTGATTCTTATTTAATACAATAAATAATTAGAATTATGAATGCTCAAAATATTTTAATACCGATAGATTTTTCCAATGAATCAATGCATGGACTCGCAAGTGGTTTGAAAATCGCCAGAGATATAGATGCAAAAATCATCTTATTTCATGCTTTGCCCAAAGCAGAATCTGATAATTTCAGTCCTAGTGCAGACGTTCAATTAAGACAGGAAGAAGCTAAAGAAAATGACTTGTATATGGCAGAGTTAATGGCCAAAAAAAAGTCTGATTTAAACAAAATCATCCGAAAATATGGAAATGAACAAAACCATATTACCGCTGTAATAAGAGTCGGTGATTTTAATGATGCCTTGGAAGAATATTTAAATGATCACAATGTCAATCTAATCGTAATGGGATCAAGTGGAGAAACATCTTTACGAGAATGGTTTTCGGGTAATCATGCTGCTGTGACTATGAGAATCGCCGATGTCCCCGTTTTGATTGTTAAACAAGAAACATGGATTAATAAGAATGGTCATCTTATGCTTTTAACAGACATGAAAGCTTATAAAGAAGATGCCGTCACTTCTATTCGTGATTTTTCTGCATTATTGAATATGAAAGTTCATATAACACATATTTTACAAAACAAGGATGCTACAGTAGAAAATATTCAAGGCAAATTAGAAGATTTTGCCAAGGAATTTAAATTTAGAAATTATACAGTCGAAATCATTTCTAAGGGCGATATAAGCCAAATGGTCAAATCTTATGTGAAGAAACACGATATGGATATAATCGCCAGTATTTCCGAGGGAAATTCAGGATTGAGCCGATTGTTTTTTGGCAGTGACACTGAAAAAATGATCAATGCTCTGGATATACCATATTTAGCAGTAAGTGAATAAAAATAAACTAAATTTTATATGAGCAGAACTTCGGTTCTTCTTTTTTTATGTTTATTTTGATTTCCGTTAAGAAAAATTCAGATATTGATTTACAAAAGAAAATCATCCATTTGCACACTGCTTTTACTGACAATTGCCCTGATAATTTCCATAAGCAATACCGGGAAAGCTCAGGATAAAATAAGATGGGATGACAACGTCAATTTATCTTGGAAAGATTTTAAGGCCAAGGCTGATAAAAGCAGTTCGATGGCGGCTGAAACATATACACGAACAGAATTTGGCATGGCATATCAAGAGGGTGAATTTACCTGGAAAGTAGATTGTTATTTTTCTCCGAAAAATTCCTGGGTGAAATCTGAATTAAAATCAGAAGCATTGTTAAGTCATGAGCAATTGCATTTCGCTATCGCCGAATTAAACGCCAGAAAGATTCGAAAAAAAATGAATGAGCTGGAATTAAACTGTATGAAAGACAGTAAAAAATTACAAAAAACTTTTGAAGATGGATTAAAAGAATTGTCGGCAACACAAAAGTTATACGATAAAGAAACAGATCATGGTCTAAATGAAATTCCCCAAAAAGAATGGGAGCAAAAAGTGATGAACGATCTAGAAAATTATAAGTCATTCTCCAGCTCAAAATACAACTTTGACAAATGAATTTTGATTGGTCACTGGCTGAGAGAAATTTAATTTTCAAATTCGATGCGGGCACTTCCCGGGGCATTCTAAAAAATAAACAGTCAGTTTTTTTAAAGCTGCATAATCAAAAAACAAATTTACAAGGCCTCGGTGAGGCGGGTCCTTTAAAAGGTTTAAGTCAGGAATTTGGAATGGATTTGAAAACATTAATCCATGCTAAACTAAAAGACTTAAATGGAGATGCTCAATTAATTGAGGAATTCATTCGAAAAGATTTCAAGGTCTATTCATCCATAAAATTTGCCATTGAAAGTGCATATCTTGATGCTTGTACTGAGAATCCATATCAGATTTTTAGGACCGATTTTTTTAAGGGCCATCAACATATTCCCATAAATGGCCTCATTTGGATGGGTGAATATGAATTAATGAAAGAGCAGATCGCTCAAAAACTTCAAGAGGGATTTGAGTGTATTAAAATAAAAATTGGTGCCCTGGATATTGATCATGAGATGCGCTTAATTCATGATCTAAGAAAAAAATTCTCAAAAGAAAATATTGAAATACGTGTGGATGCCAACGGTGCCTTTAAGTACGATGAAGCACGGGAAATAATGAAAGATCTTTACAAACTGGATATTCATTCGATAGAACAACCCATTGCAGCTAATAATTATGAAGACATGTCGCGATTGGCCAAAGATTCAAAACTGGATATTGCATTGGACGAAGAGCTCATTGGTATTAGGGAACCAAATGCAAAACTATCTTTACTAAAAACAATTAAGCCTCAATTTATTGTCCTAAAACCCAGTTTGCATGGCGGACTCTTTGAATCGTCTCAATGGATAGATTTTGCAAAAACCCAAGCCATTGGTTGGTGGATTACCTCGGCTTTGGAATCAAATATTGGTTTGAATGTAATTTCTCAATTTGTATCTCAATACAATCCGGTCATTAAGCAGGGTTTGGGGACGGGTAAGTTGTTTGAGAATAATTTCACATCCCCACTGAAATTATCGAAAGGAAATATATCTTATGACAGCTCATTGAAATGGGATTTAAAAAACCTCGAATTTAAGCCGCTTTAAGTGAGCTGAGTTTAGATTTTTCAAACTTGCTTTGTGCATAGCGCTTCGTCACCTTAAGATTTTTTGATTGTTCATCTGAAGGCCCTTCATACATGGCATCGATCATAATGGCTTCACATATTGACCTTAAACCTCTTGCACCTAATTTATATTCCTGAGCTTTTTCGACTATATATTTTAATGCATCTTCTTCAAAACTTAAGTCAATTCCTTCCATCTTGAACAATTTTTTATATTGTTTGGTAATGGCATTTTTAGGTTCCTTAAGTATTTGAATTAAGGCCTTATTATCAAGCGGGTTTAAAAATGTGACTACTGGCAATCTACCTATTAATTCGGGAATTAGGCCAAAGGACCTCAAATCCTGAGAAGTTACGTATTGTAATAAATTATTTTCATCGACTCTGGAATTGCTGTCTTTTTTAGAATTTCCAGCGAATCCTAGTGGCCGTGTATTAAGTCTTTTAGCAATATCTCTTTCTATTCCGTCAAAAGCTCCACCACATATAAAGAGAATATTTTCCGTATTAACAGATATCATCTTTTGATCTGGGTGTTTTCTTCCTCCCTGTGGCGGTACATTGACTGTGGTGCCTTCAAGCAATTTCAAAAGCGCTTGTTGTACTCCTTCACCGCTAACATCTCTCGTAATGCTCGGATTATCTCCCTTTCTGGCAATCTTATCAATTTCATCGATATATACGATTCCTCTTTGGGCGGATTCAAGATCGTAATTAGCCGCCTGCAATAAGCGTGTTAATATGCTTTCTACATCTTCACCTACATAACCGGCTTCTGTCAAAACAGTTGCATCGGCAATGCAAAACGGAACCTGAAGCATTCTTGCTAGCGTTCTGGCTAAATATGTTTTTCCAGTGCCGGTTTCACCGACCATTATAATATTTGATTTCTCAATGTTTATATCATCGTCTATTTCCTTACCCTGCAACAAACGTTTATAATGGTTATAAACGGCAACGGACATTACCTTTTTAGCTTCATCCTGACCAATTACAAATTGATCAATGAATTCTTTGATTTCTTTAGGTTTGTTCAGTTTTAATTTCGGAGTTTGAACAGAATCCTGATTCTTAGTCTCCTCTTCAAGAATAACATTCGCTTGCTCAATACATTTATCACAAATATGTGCGTGAATACCTGATATCATCAGGCGAACGTCTTTCTTACTTCTTCCACAAAATGAACAATTTACCTGAGCCATAATTAATTTTTTCTTTCTAGTACTTCATCAATTAAACCATATTTCAAAGCTTCAGGTGCCCTCATCCAATAATCTCTGTCTGAATCTTTTTCTATTTGTTTTATATCCTTACCGGAATGATCAGCCAGAATTTGATATAATTCTGTTTTTATTTTTTTAATCTCGTTCGCGGTAATTTGTATATCCGAAGCCTGGCCTCCTATGCCCCCCATAGGCTGGTGAATCATCACCCTGGAGTGCGGTAATGCAGTTCTTTTTCCACTTGCGCCTGAACATAATAGTATAGCGCCCATAGATGCCGCCATGCCAGTGCAAATGGTTGCCACATCTGGTCTGACGTATTGCATGGTGTCATACATACCAAGTCCGGCATAAACAGAACCTCCCGGGCTATTAATGTACATTAAAATGTCTTTTTGAGAATCTGTGGATTCCAGAAATAACAATTGAGCCGTAACAATGTTAGCTACATAATCATCAATAGGCACACCGAGAAAAATAATTCGATCCATCATTAACCTTGAAAATACATCCATAGCAACCGCATTCATTCTTCTCTCCTCGATGATATTTGGCGTAAGGTTTTCAATGGTGTGTATATACTGATCAGTTGCCATGCCATTTAAGTTTAAATGTTTGACAGCATAATCTCTGAATTCCTGTTTAATATTCATTTATATGCAATTATTTAAATATTTATTCAAAAAAAAGCCCTTAATTTTAAGGACTTTTAAAGACTTTAGAAAACTTATTTTAAGACTATTTTTTCAAATTCTTCCCAAGATACCTTTTTATCTTTAACTGAAATAAGATTTCTGGTCCATTCCATAACTTTTTGATCCAATAATCGGCGGTGGATATTCATATAATTCTGCCCCTTATTTTCTTTAAGATAATTTTGAACAAATTGTTCTAAAAATTCTCCCATTTGGTTGGGGTCAAAGCCACCTCCAAACTGGTTGATAACCATGTTTCTGGTTTCTTCGAGGATATCTTCGTGTTTAATCTCAATTTTTTGCTCCTGTTGAATTTTACTGATAATTAAATTCCATTTTAATTCTTTTACATACAGGTCAAATTCTTTCTCGATTTGTTCCTCTGTTACCTTTCCTTCATTACTAACTAATAACCAGCGCTTCAGAAAATCCTTGGGAAGCTCCATTTTGGTTTTGTCAACTAAATAATCCTGAATTTCTCTCTGGAGAAAACCTTCAGATTCGCGATCATTATTTTTGGCAATGATTTTTTCTACTTCGGCTTTAAATTCACTTTCATTTTTAGCTTTATCAGGGCCAATCGCACGATCAAAGAGGTCTTTGTTGAGTTCAGGTAATTTTAATGATTCAATTTTTTCAATGGTAAAATGAAACTTTCCCTTCATTTTTTTAGTCTCAATCAATGCCTTTCCGGTAATTCTTGATAGTTCATCCGGTTCCTTGTCAAAGGCTTTAACAAGATTGATTTCAATTGTATCGCCAACCTTTTTACCGATAAGTGATTTTTTTTCTTTTGCTGAGCTTATTAGGGATAAATCAATTTCTGATTGTTTTTCTAGTTCTGCTTCCTTGTTTTCGAGTTTACCGGTAAGAACACTATCCTCGGAAACTTCTTTCATTTCATTTCTTTCGGCACTTTGCTTTCGGATATTTAAAATGGTTTTATCCAGCGTTTTTTGATCCGGTTTGATTTCGTACTTCGTGAATTTTGATTTTTCTGAAAGCGGTATTTCAAAATCAGGTACAAGCCCAACTTCGTATTTAAATTCGAAATCCTTTTGTTGCGCCCAGTCTATACCTTCCAGACTATCTTTGGCAGGAAGAGGATCACCAATGAGCTTGAGGTCATTTTCTTTAATGTACGACTCCACTGATTCGGAAACCATTTTATTGATTTCATCAATTTTTATGCTTTTCCCGTACATTTTATTAATCAACCCCGGTGGCACTTTTCCAGGCCTAAAGCCTTTAAGACTGGCCGTTTTGCCGTATTCTTTTAATTTTTGTTCAATCTTTTCCTTATAGTCTTTTTCATCAAATTTAATTTCAATGTGACCGTGGTTAGATTCTTTTTTGTTAAGTGTAATTTCCAATTTTCTAAATTTTTAATAAAAAAAGCCCCGAAACGCCTTAGGGATCAGGGCTTGATGTGCGGATGGAGGGACTCGAACCCCCATGCCTCGCGGCGCTAGATCCTAAGTCTAGTGCGTCTACCAATTTCGCCACATCCGCAATTTTTTATGGCTTAATACCAATACCTACCCGCATTCGTACGGGATTTTGACAAAGAGGCTGCAAAACTAATATAAAAATTGAAATCTCGAATATTTTTGACATTATTTTGTTACATAAATGTAAGCTAAATCAAATGAAATTTATTCATTCAAATTCTTATTTTTGGATTTATGCTTGTAGCGGAAAATGAAGTAGAAAAGAAAGAAATTCTGAGGAGGTACAGGCGTCTTTTGAGAAAGGCCAAACCCATGCTTAAAGATGGTGACGCGAAGATTATTAAGAAGGCCTTTAATCTTTCTCTTGATGCGCACAAAGATATGCGCAGAAAATCCGGTGAACCTTATATATATCATCCTCTGGCGGTTGCAGAGATTTGTATTGATGAAATAGGTTTGGGCACCACATCCATAATTTCAGCATTGCTTCACGATGTGGTTGAGGATACCGACTATGAATTGCACGACATCGAAAGAATGTTTGGCCAAAAAGTAGCAAAAATTATTGATGGTCTGACTAAAATCTCCGGCAGCTTTGAATACGGTACTTCCCAACAGGCTGAAAATTTTAGAAAAATGCTTCTTACACTTTCCGAAGATGTAAGGGTAATCTTAATAAAAATTGCCGATCGCCTGCACAACATGCGAACACTGGATAGCATGATGCGCGAGAAACAATTAAAAATTTCAGCTGAGACGATTTATCTCTACGCGCCATTAGCGCACCGTCTTGGGCTGTATTCCATCAAATCCGAGCTTGAAGATCTTTATTTAAAATACAATGACAGCGATTCCTATTGGGGCATTACCAGAAAAATTGCATTGACAAAAGATGTTCGAAGCAAGTTCATTAGGGATTTTATAAAACCAATTAAAGCAGTTCTCAACAAAGAGAACATAGAATTTGAAATAAAAGGCCGTCCAAAATCGATACATTCCATTTACAATAAAATGAAAAAACAGAACATACCTTTTGAAGAAGTGTATGATTTGTTTGCAGTCAGAATTATTATCGATGTACCCGAAGAAAAAGAAAAAGCAGCTTGTTGGCATGTGTATTCCCTGGTAACTGATTTTTACAAGCCCAATCCCGATCGACTAAGAGACTGGATAAGTACTTCTAAAGCCAATGGTTATGAATCATTGCATACCACGGTAATGAGTAATACCGGTCAATGGGTTGAAGTGCAAATAAGATCGCGCCGAATGGATGAAATCGCAGAAATGGGCTATGCCGCGCATTGGAAATATAAAAGCGGAGATTCTAAAAAATCTGCTCCCGCACTGGATGGATGGCTAAACAGAGTTCGCGATTTGTTAGAACAGAATGAAACTTCTGCTCTTGAATTTCTCGATGATTTTAGGTCTAATTTGTTTAATGAGGAAGTCTTTGTTTTCACACCACAGGGAGACTTAAAGACTTTGGCCGCCGGGGCCACTGCTCTGGATTTCGCATTTGAAATTCACACCCAAATTGGAGCCAACTGCATCGGGGCAAAGGTGAATCATAAATTAGTCCCTTTGAGCTATAAATTGAGCAATGGTGATCAGGTTGAAATTCTGACCAGCCAAAAACAAAAACCATCGGAAGATTGGCTCAATTTTGTAGTAACCTCCAAAGCCAAATCCAAAATAAAAAGTGTATTAAAAGAAGGAAAGAAAGAAATAATAGAGATTGGACGCGAGTTGTTTTTCAAAAAAATGAAACAGATAGGGATTGAGCCCAGTCCTGATATAATGGTTAAAATGCGTTCTTTTTTTAGTTTGAGAGGTGATAAAGAAATTTATTATCGTTTTGGAAACGGAAATCTTGAACTCAAGGACCTCAAGAGCTTCAAAAAATTTCTCGACAAGCAGAAATCTAGTGCACTAAAAAGATTCAGAGATGCACTTGGTTTTAAAAAGGAAGTAAAAAAAATACGCAATGACAATTCCGATTACCTTCTGATAGGGGAGGATATGGATAAGGTGGATTATGTCTTGGCGAAATGTTGCAATCCTATTCCGGGCGATGATGTGTTTGGATTTGTCACAGTGAATGAAGGTGTTAAAATCCACAGAACCAATTGTCCGAATGCCGTAGAATTGATGTCCAATTATGGCTACAGAATTGTGAAAGCCAAATGGACCTCACAAATGGAACTGGCATTTTTAGTTTCTCTCAGATTGCATGGAACAGATCGGGTTGGAATTGTCAGTGATATCACCAAAATAATCTCAAGTGACCTTCAGGTAAATATGCGTTCCATAACCATAGACACAGAAGCCAATTATTTTGACGGTCAGATAAAATTATATGTCAATGACACTAAACACCTGAGTGATTTAATTAAGAAATTAAAAAAAGTAAAAGGTATAGATAGCGTAACAAGAATGGGCTGAAGCTCGCTTATTAATTCTTATATTTGCCGCCTTTAGAAATCCAAGCTATGCCGTTGAATTCGCAAATTTTTGCTGAAGTCAGAAACATTTTCAATGCTTATTTAGAAAATAAGAGTTTTAGAAAAACGCCTGAGCGATTTGCTATTCTTGAGGAAATATATGAAAGGAATGAGCATTTTGATGTTGAAGCCTTGTATATAAGTATGAAAAACAAGAATTACAGGGTAAGCCGTGCAACTGTTTACAATACGCTTGATCTACTGGTAGACTGCGACCTCGTTACTAAGCATCAATTTGGAAAGAACCTGGCACAATACGAAAAGGCCTATGGATCAAAGCAACACGATCATTTGGTATGCACAGATTGTCATAAAGTTATTGAATTTTGCGATCCCAGAATTCAAAATATTCAAAGCATGGCTGGAGACTTACTAAAATTTGACATTATACACCATTCACTTATCCTTTATGGCAAATGCCAAAAAAAGAATTGTGAGAATAAACCGGTTTAAATTCCATTGATTAAATGAAAGCAGACGTATTATTAGGATTACAGTGGGGCGATGAAGGCAAGGGGAAGGTCGTCGATTACCTGGCTCCCAATTATGATATAATTGCGAGATTTCAGGGAGGGCCAAATGCAGGTCATACCCTGGAATTTGGCGATATCAAACATGTTTTACATCAGATTCCCAGTGGTATTTTCCGAGAAGGGGTTTTAAATGTAATCGGTAATGGTGTAGTTCTTGATCCTGTGGTTTTTCGACAAGAGATTGAGGATTTGGAAAAATATGGAATTGAATTTAAAAACCGCTTGTACATATCACTCAAGGCACAATTAATTCTTCCCACACATAAATACCTTGACGCGGCCATTGAAAAATACAAAGGGGATCAAAAGATTGGATCCACACTTAGGGGAATTGGTCCTGCATATCAGGATAAGGTTGGTCGATTTGGAATCAAAGTTGGCGACGTATTGGAAGAGGATTTCAAAAAGAAGGTCAATGAAATAATGGAACAGCATAAAAAGCTGGTTGATTTCTATGGCGGAGATTTTGAAGATTTTGAAGAAAAACTAAAAGTATTCTTTGAAAGCATAGAATATCTAAAATCATTCAATCTTACGGAAACAGCTATAT
>OZ254083.1:1492500-3506888 GCA_965267555.1 Cytophagales bacterium
GCCGCAGTGAAGAGGCCCAAGCGACTGTTTAGCAAAAACACATGGCTTTGCGAAGTTGAAAGACAACGTATAAGGCCTGACACCTGCCCGGTGCTGGAAGGTTAAGGGGGGGCGTTATTGTCTTCGGATGAGAAGCGCTGAACTGAAGCCCCAGTAAACGGCGGCCGTAACTATAACGGTCCTAAGGTAGCGAAATTCCTTGTCGGGTAAGTTCCGACCTGCACGAATGGTGCAACGACTTGGGCGCTGTCTCAGCCATGAGCTCGGTGAAATTGTAGTATCGGTGAAGATGCCGATTACCCGCAACGGGACGAAAAGACCCCGTGAACCTTTACTATAGCTTTGCATTGGCAATGGGTAAGAGATGTGTAGGATAGGTGGGAGACGTTGAAATGGCCTCGCCAGGGGTTGTGGAGTCGTTGGTGAAATACCACCCTTCTTTTATCTGTTGTCTAACCACTACGGTGGGACATTGCATGGTGGGTAGTTTGACTGGGGTGGTCGCCTCCTAAAAAGTAACGGAGGCTTTCAAAGGTACCCTCAGCATGGATGGTAATCATGCGCAGAGTGCAATAGCATAAGGGTGCTTGACTGAGAGACCTACAAGTCGATCAGGTAGGAAACTAGGATATAGTGATCCGGTGGTTCTGTATGGATGGGCCATCGCTCAAAGGATAAAAGGTACTCCGGGGATAACAGGCTGATCTCCCCCAAGAGCTCACATCGACGGGGAGGTTTGGCACCTCGATGTCGGCTCGTCACATCCTGGGGCTGGAGAAGGTCCCAAGGGTTGGGCTGTTCGCCCATTAAAGTGGCACGCGAGCTGGGTTCAGAACGTCGTGAGACAGTTCGGTCTCTATCTGTTGTGGGCGTTAGAAGCTTGAGAGGATCTGACCTTAGTACGAGAGGACCGGGTTGGACAAACCGCTGGTGTATCTGTTGTGCCGCCAGGTGCAGTGCAGAGTAGCTACGTTTGGAAGAGATAAGCGCTGAAAGCATCTAAGCGCGAAACTCCCCTCAAGATGAGGCTTCTTTATAAGGGTCGTTGTAGATGACGACGTTGATAGGCTGCAGGTGTAAAGTCAGAGATGACAAAGCTGAGCAGTACTAATTACCCGTAGACTTTCCGGGTCCCGGTGCAAACCGGGGCCGCAACCATTTGGTTGATGTTACCATTCTGCTTTTTGTCCCATTCATGTCTAAGGTATTGCCCCCGATTCATATCGGGAGCACAAGATGTTGTGGTGATTCTGCGAGGGGGTCCCACCTCTTCCCATTCCGAACAGAGCAGTTAAGCCCCTCAGCGCCGATGGTACTGGTCTAAAGCCGGGAGAGTAGGTCATCGCCACACTTTTATTACATAACCCTGACAACAAATAATTGTTAGGGTTTTTTTTTGTCTCTATCATTAAGGATTATCACTGAAGTAGTACTTCGGTACACTTCAGGGCTGCCTGGAAGTGAGCGCTGCTCTACTTCCAGTGCGCCACACTTTTATTTAGAAGCCCTGACATCATCAGATCGTCAGGGTTTTTTATTTCCATTATTTATAAACCACAACAAATTTTATAGTTTCAAACGGCGTTGTATTTTAGCCGCCTAATTATAAATAATGAATTCAATTCTAAAAGTACTCTGGATTTTGTCCTTTGTTTCTGCCGGTCTGATATTAATTCTATCTTATGGATACCTTCCCGATGATATCATTATTTTTGACGCAAATTATTCGGTAATAAGTAAGTCAACATTTTTCAATTACAATCTTATTACCCTGGCTGTTTTATTCTTTATAGCCAGAATATTTCACAAAGGAATCAGAGAAATGAACTGGGCTTTCGTATTTCCTCTTAGTAAAAAATGGAGAAAAGACGCAGAAAACCGTGATGTCTATCGGATTCATATTGACTCATGGCTCACTTCTGTTTTTATGATTTTTAATGTATTGTTCCTTATTACCATATTTTTAATTTGGAGTGGCAATGATGGCCTGGTCTTTTCCTATCAAAATGTTTTTATTGCCGCTTTATTAATATTTTCAACTGTATTAATATTAACTTTAATTATTCCTCCTTTTATCATCTATCGTGGACCAATAAACGCTAAAAATGGCAGCTAATCATAATTATACGGAAGACAATATTCGCTCTCTTGATTGGAAAGAACATATTCAACTTCGTCCGGGTATGTATATCGGAAAACTGGGAGATGGCTCTTCGCATGATGATGGTATTTATGTGCTTTTCAAAGAAATAATGGACAATGCCATCGATGAGCACATGATGGGTTTTGGAAAAAGGATAGATGTAAAACTCAAAGACAATCATTTGGAAATACGAGATTACGGACGTGGAATCCCACTTGGTAAGGTCATTGATTGTGTATCAAAAATTAATACGGGAGGCAAATACGATTCTGAGGCCTTTCAAAAATCGGTTGGTTTAAATGGTGTTGGAACAAAGGCTGTAAATGCATTGTCCAGTTATTTTTGTGTAGAAGCTTACCGGGAAGGAAAAGTAAAAAAAGCTGAATTTAAAGATGGGGTTTTAATAGAAGATCATAAAATATCCAAGACCGACGAAAGAGATGGCACCTTCGTAAGTTTTTATCCTAATAATGAGACATTTAAACATTACAAATTCCGCCATGAGTTCATCGAAGATCAAATTTGGAATTATGCCTACCTCAACTCAGGCCTGACCATTTATTTTAACAGTCAGAAATTTCATTCTGAGAATGGATTGAAAGATCTTTTAAACAGGAAAATTGATGAAGAAAGTATCCGATATCCATTTATTCATTTAAAAGGAGAAGATATTGAAATTTGTCTATCCCATTCAAGTCAATATGGTGAAGAATACTATTCTTTTGTAAATGGACAAAATACCACTCAGGGAGGCACACATCAGGCAGCCTTTAGGGAAGCGGTAGTAAAAACAATACGCGAATTTTATAACAAGAATTTTGAACCCTCAGATATACGGCAGGGCATAGTAAGCGCAATTGCGATTCGTGTTCAGGAACCCGTATTTGAATCTCAAACCAAAACCAAACTGGGTTCTCAAAATATCGCACCCCATGGTGTGACCATCAGGACCTTTGTCAATGATTTTGTAAAAAAGAATTTAGACAATCATTTGCATAAATTTCCAAAAACCGCGGAGGCGCTTTTAAAAAGAATACAACAATCCGAACGCGAAAGAAAGGAATTGGCAGGAATTAAGAAATTGGCCAATGATCGGGCGAAAAAAGCCAATCTTCATAACAAGAAATTAAGAGATTGCCGCTATCATCTGAATGATAAAAAGCAAGAGAAGGCTTTGGACACCACTTTGTTCATAACAGAAGGCGATTCAGCCAGTGGTTCCATCACTAAATCACGAAATGTTGAAACCCAGGCAGTATTTAGCTTAAGGGGGAAACCTTTAAATTGTTTTGGACTGACTAAAAAGGTTGTTTATGAAAATGAAGAATTCAACCTTTTGCAACATGCCTTAAATATTGAAGAGGGACTGGAAGACCTGCGTTACAATAAAATCGTTATTGCTACGGATGCAGATGTGGATGGAATGCATATACGCTTGCTTTTACTTACCTTTTTCCTTCAGTTTTTTCCGGATCTCGTAAGAAACGGACACGTTTCGATATTGGAAACCCCTTTATTTCGAGTAAGAAATAAAAAAGAGACCATTTATTGTTATGATGATCAGGAAAGGCAAGAGGCCATTAAAAAACTTGGAAACAAACCGGAAATCACAAGGTTTAAAGGCCTTGGGGAAATTTCTCCGGATGAGTTTGAAAATTTTATTGGACAGGATATCAGATTACAACCGGTTCATCTCAACAATGAAACTCATGTTAAAAAATTGCTTACCTATTATATGGGAAAAAATACCCAGGAAAGACAACAATTTATCATCAATCATTTGAAAATTGAGAAGGATTTAGAAGAAGAGCTGGTGGCTTAATCGATCAGTTGTTCAAAATCGTTTCTAATTTCGATTTCATTGACATAACCCGTAGCATCAAATCTCAATTGAAGGAATTCACCATAGTCCTCGAGCGAATCATTGCATTGTTTTCCTTCTTCAAGAAAATACACATAAAACTTTTGGTGTCTTTTAGATAATCTGTGACGATCCGGTCTCCCAAAGAAAGAATTCACTTGTCTCTCTGGCCACCGAAGAAAAATATCTTTTGAATCTACAAGTTCTGATTTATTAGATTTTCTTTGACCTGAACAGGCATTTTTATCTTTTTTCCATTCCGATAAATCAAAACTAAACTCCGGTTCTTCTTTAGCATCACAGGAAATTAAAATAATTGCAATCAGAAAAAAGTATAATTGTCTCATGTATTTTGGAATAGCAAAGAATAATTCTTTTGTGCTTTTCAATATTTTATAAATTCGCAAATCAAATCACTAACCTCTTAGCAATTTACAATGGCTGACGAAAATAAGGACGAAGAAGAGAATATCATTCAAGATATTCAACCTGTTAACGATCTTTATGAAAATTGGTTTTTGGATTACGCTTCTTATGTAATTCTTGAACGCGCGGTCCCATCGGTTGTTGACGGCCTAAAACCTGTTCAAAGACGGATTCTTCATGCTTTAAAGGAAATTGATGATGGCAGATTCAACAAGGTTGCTAATGTTGTGGGTAGTACCATGCAATTTCATCCTCATGGTGATGCTTCGATAATTGATGCCATCGTTAATTTAGGCCAAAAAGACTTATTGATTGAAACCCAGGGAAACTGGGGCGATATACGAACAGGTGATAATGCCGCGGCTCCCAGATATATCGAAGCAAGACTTTCAAAATTTGCGCTTGATGTAGCTTTCAATGAGAAATTGACCGAATGGCAACTTTCTTATGATGGTAGAAAGCGTGAACCGGTGTTTCTTCCTATGAAGTTTCCATTGTTATTGACACAGGGCGTGGAGGGGATAGCTGTTGGTCTAGCTACTAAAATTATGCCTCATAATTTTATTGAATTATGCGATGCATCTATCAAAATACTCAAGGATAAAAAAACCAATATTTTACCAGACTTTCCAAATGGAGGAATGGCTGATTTTAGCCAATACAATGAAGGACTAAAAGGAGGTAAAATAAAGATAAGGTCTCATATCGAAGTATATGATAAGAAGACATTGGTCATTAAGGATATTCCTTATGGCACCACAACTGTAAATCTTATTGATTCCATCATAAAGGCCAATGATTCTGGTAAAATTAAAATTAAGCAGGTTGTAGATAATACGGCTAAGGATATTGAAATCTTTGTTTATCTCAGTCCGGGAGTTTCTCCTGATATAACCATAGATGCCCTCTATGCCTTTACGGATTGTGAAGTTTCTATATCTCCAAATGCCTGTGTTATCGTTGAAGATAAACCCAGATTTATTGGTGTAAATGAGATTCTGAAAATCTCAACCGCAAATACAAAAGACCTGCTTAACAAAGAGCTGGAAATAAAAAGAAATGAGTTGTTGGAAAAACTCTTATTTTCTTCTCTGGAAAAAATATTTATAGAAAATAGAATTTACCGGGATATCGAAGAGTGTGAAACCTGGGAATCGGTAATTCAAACTATAGATAAGGGGCTTGATCCGTTTAAAAAAGATTTTTATAGGGAGATTACAGAAGAAGATATCGTTCGATTAACGGAGATAAAAATCAAGAGAATTTCAAAATTCGATGCTTTCAAAGCCGATGAACTTATGAACAGGCTTCAGGAAGAGCTAAATGAAGTGGAACATCATTTGGCTAATCTAACGGATTACGCGATTGCTTACTTTGAAAAACTTAAGGAAAAATATGCTAAGGGGAGAGAACGAAAAACTGAAATCAAATCATTTGATAGTATAGAAGCTCATGTAGTTGCTGCAAATAATGTCAAATTGTACATCAATCGTGTAGACGGGTTTATGGGCCATGGACTTAAAAAAGATGAATTCGTCACGGAATGTTCCGATCTTGATGATATAATCGTATTTCGATCGGATGGAAAATATCAAATTTCAAGGATTTCCGATAAAGTATTTGTGGGCAAGGGGATAATATACGCTGGCGTATTTAAAAAGACGGATGAACGAATGGTTTATCATTGTGTCTATCTGGATGGTAAAACAGGCCGTTCAATGATTAAAAGATTTCAGGTAAGTTCAGTGACCCGCGATAAGGAATACGATTTGTCCACCGGTGCGAAGGGCTCGAAAGTGCATTATTTTTCGGCCAACCCCAATGGTGAAAATGAGATAATTACCGTTAAGCTTACGGCTGGTTCAAAAGCGCGCAACAAAGTTTTTGAATTTGATTTTTCCACCCTGGAAATCAAAGGCCGGAATGCAAAAGGAAATATTCTTACCAAATATCCTGTTCGCAAAATTGAATTACTTGAAAAGGGAGCTTCAACCCTGGGTGGTCTGGAAATATGGTACGATGATACTACTGGAAGGCTTAATAGAGAAGAAAGAGGCTACTCTCTGGGTGAATTTAATGGGGAAGAACAAATACTCGTATTATACAAAGACGGTTCTTATGAGCTCAGCAATTTTGAATTAACCAATCGCTTTGAACCTTCTAAAGTGATAAAACTTTACAAGTTTGATCAAAAGAAATCGATCAATGCGATACATTACGATTCCGATAACAAAACGAATTATGTAAAACGCTTTTTAATTGAGACAAGTACTCTCAATAAAAAATTCAGTTTTATTGGAGAGTCCAAAGGGTCGAAATTGCAATGGGCCGGTTACGGAAATGAAACGGAAATTGAGGTAACCATAAAGAAGGGAAGCAAAGGTGTTGAGAAAAAAAGTGTGGATTTAAGCGAAATCATTGATATAAAAGGCTGGAAATCCATTGGAAATAAATTTCCAATAGAAAAATTTCACAAACTTGAATTAATCGCTGGAGAAAGCAACATCAAAGAAACCAAGTTGAACAAGGTGGAATTTGAAAAAGGTGATTCTAAAGAATTAGCTTCTGATAGAACCA
Source organism: Cytophagales bacterium (assembly GCA_965267555.1). Classification (GTDB taxonomy): domain Bacteria; phylum Bacteroidota; class Bacteroidia; order Cytophagales; family CCMP332; genus CCMP332. The sequence goes on from OZ254083.1 coordinate 1,499,508, forward strand.
AACAGGAAAAATCTAAATCAGATAAAAGTAACAAAACACCAGAGCCTTCTAAGAAAAAAGAAGAGGAGAAAGAAAAGGAGGATGATGTATTAAGTCCCGGAACAAGTATTGAACTTGAGATCAAACCTAAAAAAGATGATACTTCTCAACTGGGAATGTTTGGAGAAGAGAATTAAACTGTATTTAAAATAAAAAACCCCCTCAATAATTGAGGAGGTTTCTTTTTGGATCAACTGTCTTTATTTATTCAATTGTTAGTTTTTTAACAGCCGATCGATCGCCGGAGTACATGTTAACAAAGTATTGCCCTGCATCGAGATAAGAGAGGTCAACAACTTTGTTAAATTTATTTCCTGTGCTGTATTCCTGTCTGAATACTTCCTGACCTTTGATATCAATTACAGAGATCAGTACTTTTTCTTCAGTATTAGGAATATCGAAGGTTACATTTCCAGCACTTGGATTCGGGAACAAACTGATTTCCTTTGTCCAGCTATTTGAATTTAATCCCACACCCTGGCAATTGACAAATACCGCTTTGGTTGTGTCTTTTGAACAGGTTCCGTCATATGCCGTTAAGGTAATCAGGAATGATTGCGCACTGGCATAAACATATGTTGGATTTATTTGTGTACTTGTTCCATTTAAAGGATCTCCAAAGGTCCATCGCACGCTATCGGTATTGTTGCTCACCAATCCGGTAAAGTCCACAGTACAATTATTTACTGACTGCGTAAAATTAACCGTAGGGGTGAAGTTAACCTCCGCTGTAATGGTCTGAATTGGAGCAGTACATCCATTTGAATTAATAGCCTGAATATACAGAACGGTAGTTTGTGTAAAATTGGCCGTATATGTTGATCCGCTATTCACCTGGTTGGTCAATGCAGCATCGTCATACCAGTTGAGATTATCTCCGGTAAATAATACCTGAAGTGTCACAGATCCACCGTTACAAACTTCTCCATTAATTATGGAATCAATTGTTGGCACCGCCTGATTGAATATACAAAGCTGTGGCAATGAATTGTTGGTAGAATCCTCATCTCCTGCAAGCACTACACGCACATCAATACATTTTTGACCCGGACCAGAAAGATCCACACCAGATATTGTATAAGTCTGTGTTTGAGCAAATGCCAAAGGAGCTGATGCAGAAGCACCTATAATAAATGGACCGCCATTCACAGAATATTCAATATCGAAGACATTTTGGGTATTGGCGCCTTTGTTCTCCACATCTACAGTGAAAGACTCATTGCTTCCCAAACCACAGGCTGTTTGCAAGCCATTGATGGCAGTAAGCGCTAAGTCATCGTTAGGAGCGTCTCTCAATCTTACTTCATCGACCGACATGTCACCGGTAAAACTTGTACCACGAACACCCTGGAATCTAAATTGTACGGTATCTGTAGAAGGTGTAAATGGAACTGCAACATTTACCCATGGATCGGTTGTCGCATTTTGCTGTGGCCCGGAAAGCGTCCAAATATTGACCCAGTTTCCTGCGCTATCCAATACATCTAAATTCAATGTCCCCATAGTAGCACCATACATGTGGTAATAAAACTCTACCTGAGGTGCAGATAGTCCACTAATGTCAATAGGTGGGGATTCTAATTCCGAAGTTTGGCCAACAGAACCACCACTGGTTTCCATGTAAACATATTTACCTGTACCACTGACATCGCCTGCTGGCCCAGTACTTCCTGATCCAGTAGTCAAATCTTCTGTTCTCCAGAATGGTGCTGTGGTTGTCGTTTTATTCCAACATTGGTCTATATCAAAAGGCGATGTAAGACTCCATGCTGGTCCGTCAAATGCCTCAAAGAACGGTGCAATATAAATTGCACATGGTGTTGTATAACTCAATGGTCCGGCCCAGGCGGAAGTATCACCCGATGGACAAACTTCACGTACATAGAAATCGTATGAAGTATTTTGAGTCAAACCAGTTACTGTTACATTAGGCGTAGAAGAAGCTGTGCCTATTCCACTTGGTAAATTTCCAGCAGGTACATTCACCCATAACCATGAATTGGCCAATGCGCCAGGATTCCATGACATATCTCCCTGTGTAGAGAATAAGTTATTAACTGCCAAACCAGTTGGAGGTGGTAAGCTGGACTGTACTACTCGACTTGCCGTATCATTTTGTCCTACCGTATCCGTCATTCCATTTGGATTTGATGTCCAAACAGAAACATTGTAAGGATTATTGGTAGAGAAACTGAAACTACCGAGTAAAATCTGACCGGTTGTAGCACCAGTACCACCAATTGTATCCAAATTACCATTAAAAGTAACCGTTGGTTGTAATACACCATCAACAGACCAATCAACTGTTACTGTAGTCACCTGAGTGGTACCATAATTATTAATGGTAGCCCAAACATCTTCAGTTCCGGGACAGAATACTGCAGGAGAGTCAATTCCAACAATACCCACATCGTTAGGAGCACCAGACGATAATGGTCTGATTATAACTGTACCATCATCAATATTTGCTCCGGCAATGTTAAATTGGTTGGTTCCGGCATTAAAGGAACCGCCACCTCCGGCTTCGGGAAAACCGGTAGTTCCTCCGTGTGAACCTCCACCACCGGAGTATCCACCACCACCGCCACCACGACGATTGTTCCAGCTGCTGGCGCCACCACCGCCGCCAAAACCACCTTCACCACCATTTGTGGGTGCAAGTCCACCGTTTCCACCATTCACAAATGCGAATCCACCGGCAGTACCCGTACCATTGCCGAGTAAGCCACCACCACCATCGGCAGATATTGCTGTAGAACCACCTTGCCCGGCTGTTCCACCGGCGCCACCGGTACTACCCGTTCCACCTCCAGAATTACCCGCAGTTGTTACCGGGGCATCCGTAATATTGGTAAATGCGGTAGCCCATGATCCACCACCACCACCGGCGATAATCAATGGATTATTGGCATTATCTGTTATGAAGGTTCCACCTCCACCACCAAATTGGTTGGTTCCTGCACCAACAGGAGGAGCACCTTTTTGCCCAACTAATATCTTAATGGTTTCACCGCCACTGAAAAGGAACTCACCCTTCATTCTGGCACCTCGTCCTCCAAAAGTTCCGAAACCCTGAGCACCTGATACTTCGATTTCATAAAGTCCACCGCCGGGAACATTCCATTCCTGGATACCACCGTTTACGGTAACCTGTCCTGAAAGATTGGTTCCGTTATATGCAGAATTACAATCTCCCTGAGTCGGGCCTAAGTGTCCGACACCTCCACAATGTGTAAAACAATAGGCATTAGGAGGACAGAAGAAAGGAGTAGTGTACGTGAATGGACCAGCCCAGGCAGAGGTATCTCCACTTGCACAAACCTCGCGAACATAAAAATCATAAGCTGTTTTAGGTGTTAATCCGGTCACAGTAACAGATGCAGAAGCGACCGGTGTTCCATTACCGGTAAATACCTGCCCGGATAGGACATTCCCCCATAACCAGGTATTGGCTGAGCCACCAGTCCAACCCAGAGTGGCTTGACTTGATGAAATAGCCTGTACGTTAATATTTGTTGGGGGCGGTAAATTAGATTGTATTGCCGTTTCAAGTGAGTCATTGGTACTATTTAAGTCTGCGTTTCCATTTGGATTCGTAGTCCAGGCCTCTATCAGATAAGGATTGTTGGTTGCAAAATTGAAATTTCCCAACAATACAAGTCCAAATCGGCTACCGGTACCACCTAATGTATCCAATAAACCAGAAAAACTTGCTGGAGACTGCAATACACCATCTACGGCCCAATTTACTGTAGCGCTGCTTATTTGATTCGTACCAAAATTTGCTATTCTGGCATATACATCAAAACTACCGGGACAAAATACTGAGGGAGAATCAATAGATACCACACCTGCATCATCTGTAATTAAAGCATACTCATCAGCCCCAATATCCGGAATGGTAGCACTTCTGGGGTCGCCATCTAAATCAATTAAAATAGGAGTAGGAGAGCCCTGATTATTAGCCAGAGGACCGACAACATGAAAATCTCCCGGTGCGAAGAAAATAGGGTCTCCTTCATAAGAACCCGCATTAAATTGTGGGAATGAACTTTGCCAGGTAATTAAATCCGGATAAGGTGTGCCTTCCCAAACAACAAATGAAGTACCACTGGTTTCGTAAATATTGTTATCCAATGTGGTTACACCTGTAGTCCCTGTGTTTACATCAATTTCAAAAGCATTATCATTATTTGAAATGAAAATATTATTTCTTACATCAAGACTATCCAATCCATCAAATGAATAATCTAAATAGATAGCCGGTTCACCAAAAATAGTATTGTGAAAAATGTCTACATTTTCACCATCTATGATGTAAAGACCATAATCATTATTGGAAGTGATAAAGTTATTTGCAATAACTGAGTTTCCACCAATGCCATCAACATTTAAGTCAGCACAATAAACAGCCCAATCCGGTACATTTATTATATTTTCTCTTAAAGTGAGGTTTTCAAAATCAAAAGAGTAAAAACCATCTCCGTTAATGGTTTGCTGAATATCACTTATGGTATTACCCTGAAATACCAAAGAATCCTGCTCATCACCATAAAAACCAAAGTCATCAGCAAAACGAAGCGTGTTGTTAATAAATTTGTTTCCTACGTTCCAGCTTCCCGCCGTACCCCCTTCAAAAGTTATGTTTCTGTCTCCACCTGTAATCACACAATTCGATACGGTTGTATAGTTGGCATTATTTCCTTCGCCGAAATCCGTGGTCTCACTTGAAGATGCTAGAATCCCACTTCTATCGTCATTGGAAGATATCGGTAATACAATATTGCAACTATCTATTGTATTGTGATCTGCCCCCATCATCAATAAAATACCCCATGAATCAAAACCCGTAGAGGTAGAAGAAATGGTCATATTTTTAAGTGTAACCCAATCCGCACCAGCTAATTTTATTGTAGCTGATTGTACTGAACCGTCATGTGTAATATTGACCAAACTCGTATCCCCACCATCTATGGTAAGCGTATTGGTTGAAGAAATACCTACTATCGGTCCCAGATCAATGAATTCATTATAGGTGCCAGGTTCTACGGATACATTTACAGGGCCGCAAACACCTACAGCATTTAAGTCAGTAACTAAGGAGGAAAAATTAGCGTAATCGGCACCAATACTCGATCCTACCACGAGGTTGCCATTAAGGGAAGGTGTAAGCACGCGATAAAGTGAATCATTTGCCGTTACTGTATCTGTCGCACCATTTGGACTGCTCGTCCAAACTTCGATGGTATCTTTATCCGTTATATTTTTTGTACCTAAGAATATTGATGTTTGTGTGCTACCGGATCCGTTGGCAGTGTCAAGCAATTGTGTAACCGGTATTGGTGTTTCCAATACGCCGTTAAATGCCCAATTAACTGTAAAATTATTGACCTGGTTGGTCCCGTAATTGGAAATTTGAGCATAGATATTTTGATTTCCCGCACAGAAAACACCGGGGCTATCCAGTGCTGAAACACCAATATCATTTGGTGCCGTTGTTACAGGATATTGCAATCTGGCAATTACACAAAATGAATTTCCCGAACAAATGTTATTAATTGTTGGATCTCCATCAGCTGTAATAGTGACTGTTCCATCAGAAGTCCAGTTTAAAACAGTGGCGAATGGAATTATAAACGAAACAGAATCAAAAGTTGCAGCACATTGTCCTGTTGCATTTGATTGTCCAATGGTAGCTCCTAATTCATCAATGAAGGTAATAAATTCTGGGTTAGTGGGCGTTCCATTTAAATCCCCATTATAGGTAAATGTTAAAGTGGCATCGCCACTTGCATTGGGTGGTACATTATTAAAAATCAATATTTCATCTCCACCGGTCGTTTGGTTACATTGTATAGGCAATGTAACATCGTAGGCCTGTGAAAAAGCAGAAGTATTGAAAAACAGAATAATTATAGCGCCCAGTGCAAAGCTGGAAAGACGGTAAAATGATTTCATGTGCTAACTTAATTTAGAAGGTTTTCATCAATTAGACTTATAAAGATAGAAAAAATACGTTTGGACTAAAAAAAATTAAATGCTGAAATAGCTATGTATTAAAAAAGCCTCTCAATTGGAGAGGCTTTTCGTTGAAATTTAAGAATCCTATTTTATCGTTAGCTTTTTACTGGCATATTTCTCTCCTGAAGAGATATTTATTATATAAGTCCCAGGCCTTAAATCAACCAGATTTAATTCTGTCTCAAATTCCATGTTTCCTGCGAATTCTTGTTTATAAACCTCTTTTCCTTGAATTTCAATTATAGAAATTTTCACATAATCTTTAACATTCGGAATTTTAAGATTTATTAAGCCCTGACTTGGGTTTGGAAATATATTTATTTCCTCCGCCCATGAATTCGATTGTAAGCCCACCTGACAGTTTACAAATAAGGCTTTCACAGTATCATTAAAACAAGTACCATCATAAGCGGTAAGGTTTACTAAAAATGACTGGGCACTTGAATAAGTATAGGTAGGGTTTAGCTGAGCACTTGTACCTACTCCGTCACCAAAATCCCATCTTACACTATCGGTATTATTGCTGACGATGCCAGTGAAATCAACAGTGCAATTATTTGTGACAGATGTAAAATTAGCTGTTGGTGTAAAATTGACTTCAGCTGTAATGGTTTGTATTGGTGCAGTGCAACCATTGGCATTGATAGCTTGTAAGTATAATACTGTTGTCTGTGTAAAATTAGCTGTATACGTCGTACCACTATTTACCTGATTGGTCAAAGCAGCATCATCATACCAGTTGAGATTGTCTCCGGTATAGGTCGCACTCAATGTTATCGGCCCACCATTGCAAACCTCTCCATTTGTAACAGAATTAATACTTGGCACAGCTTGATTGAAAATACAAAGCTGTGGAAGCACATTGTTGGTACTGTCTTCGTCATTAGTCAAAACTACACGAACATCTATGCATTTTTGACCTGATCCTGAGAGGTCCACGCCGGCGATGGTATAGGTTTGGGTTTGACCAAATGCTAGGGGAGATGAAGCAGAAGCTCCAATTATATAAGCACCACCATTTACAGAATATTCGATATCGAATACATTCTGCGTATTGGCGCCTTTATTCTCTACATCTACGGTAAATGATTCATTGCTGCCCAATCCGCAGGCAGTTTGCAAACCATTGATTGCAGTTAAGGCCAAATCATCATTAGGTGCATCTCTTAATCTCACCTCATCAATGGCCATATCACCACTAAAGCTTGTTCCTCTTATACCTTGAAATCTGAATTGGATGGTGTCTGTGCTTGGCACAAATGGTGCTGAGACTTCAATCCATGGATCAGAAGAGGAAACTTGTTGTTGACCTGTTAATGTCCAGATATTTACCCAATTGCCTGCACTATCCAGAACGTCTAAATTCAAGGTGCCAATGGTTGCCCCATACATGTGGTAGTAGAATTCTATCTGCGGAGCTGATAAACTGCTAATGTCAATCGGTGGAGAAATAAGTTCATTGGTCGAACCCGTAGAACCACCGCTAGTTTCAAAATAAACATATTTACCGGTACCACTTAGATCAGTGGCAGGCCCCGTATTGCTGGAACCCGTCGTTAAATCTTCGGTTCTCCAGAATGGCGCAGTTGTCGATGTTCTGTTCCAACATTGGTCTATATCATATGGAAATGCCAAGCTCCAGGCAGCAGCGTCAAAATTTTCAAAGAATGGGGCAATATAAATTGCACAAGGTGTGGTATAAGAAAATAGAGCCCAGGCCGAAGTATCACCCGAAGGGCATACTTCTCTGACATAAAAATCATAAGAGGTGTTTTGTGTTAATCCGCTTATAGTTGCACTTGCATTACTTGTCGCTGTTCCAAATCCAGTAGGCGTCGATCCAGCTGGAAGATTTTGATACAACCAGGAATTGGCTGAACCGCCAGTCCAGGTAATTGTAGCCTGAGTGCTGAATAAGGCACTGGCAGAAATATTAGAGGGGGGCGGTAAATTTGATTGGAGAATTGCAGTGGTCGAGTCATTTTGTGTTACAGTATCTGCAACTCCATTTGGCATAGATGTCCATGCAGATACAGTATAAGGATTATTTGTAGCGAAGTTGAAACTACCTAATAATACCTGAGCGGTTGGACTCCCCGTTCCTCCGGTGGTATCAAGATTCCCGGTAAAATTTACAGGACTTTGCAGAACACCGTCAATAGACCAATTGATGGTTGCAGTAGTAATTACATTCGTTCCATAATTTCGAATTGTGGCATAAATGTCAAATATCCCCGGACAGAATACACTGGGAGAATCAATAGAAGCAATTCCCGCGTCATCGGGTGCGAAACTGAGAGGCAACTCCATATTCCAGGTATTAGAGATTTCCGTCTGATCAAGCGCTCTGCTATACATTCTAAACTCATCCATAGATACACCTGCAACCATTGAGCTTGTATAAGCACCAACCAGGAAACCTGAACCTGTCGGTACAGTACCTGTATAATTTATAGAATTCAATTGAATGCCATCGACATATGCAGTCACTGTGCCTGCTGTTGCATCTCGTACTATATGAACTACATGTGGTAGCCCATCGGCAACGCCGGCTATATCCAATGTAAAAGGACCTCTTAATGTTACATTTCCTACACCAGCTGCGCCATTGGCAAACATTCGGAAGGAGCTGGCTCCGGGATCGCCAAGAAAATATTGAAATGTGCTGGCAGCGGCTCCAAAATCAATCCAAAAAGACATGGTCCAGTCCCCAGGAAGGTTCAAATTCCATCCAGTTGCAACATTACCTGATCCTGTGCCTTGCAAGGCTCCTCCAAACTGCCCGGTACCACCTTGAGTCACGGATGATAAGGGAGCTGGATTTGTTCCTACAGGACTTGATGCTTCATTTTGGACCGTTGTGCCGGAAGCATCAAACTTATAGTAAATAAGTTCAGGAACAGTGCCATTTTGGGCTTGAATGGATAACGCACTGATTATAAGGGCGAAGAGAAGTAAATATTTTTTCATAAAGTTAATTTTGACTTTCTCAAGTTACGAATATTGCATCACAAAAGCCACTCGGTAAAAGTGGCTTTTATGCTAATAAAAAAATGTTTTAATCTATTCAATCGTCAATTTCCTGACGGCAGAATTGTCACCTGAATAAATATTGACCAAATAGACACCGGGATTCAATTCAGAAAGATTTATTTCCTTATTGAATTCAACATCACCTTCGAATTCCATCCTATAGACTTCCTTCCCATTTATGTCAACTGCTGAAATTAATACAGATTCTAATGCATTCGGAACTATAAGATTAATAAGACCCTGACTGGGATTTGGGAATAATTTAATGTTTTCAGCCCATGGATTTGATTGTAATCCGACTTGACAATTCACAAAAATAGCTTTAGTGGTGTCTTTAAAACAGGTTCCATCATAAGCCGTAAGGCTCACTAAATAGGACTGGGCACTTGAATATGTGTATGTAGGGTTAAGCTGATTGCTCGTGCCGGTACCATCTCCAAAATCCCATCTTACACTGTCGGTATTATTGCTTACGATGCCTGTGAAATCAACGGTGCAGTTATTGGCTAAAGATGTAAAATTAGCGTTTGGTGTAAAATTAACTTCAGCTGTTATAGTTTGTATTGGAGCTATACATCCGTTGGAATTAATAGCCTGAAGATATAATACCGTAGTTTGCGTAAAGTTTGAGGTATAAGTACTTCCGGAATTTACCTGGTTGGTCAATGCGGCATCATCAAACCAATTTAGGTTGTCACCGGTATAAAATACTTCTAAGGTTATTGGCCCTCCATTACAAACCTCTCCGTTTACAATAGAGTCAATGCTCGGTACTGCCTGATTGAATATGCAAACTTGAGGTAATGCATTGTTGAGCGTATCTTCATCATTAGCTAAAACCACCCTTACATCGATGCATTTCTGTCCCGGACCGGATAGATCTACACCGGCAATTGTAAATGTTTGGGTTTGTGCAAAGGCAAGTGGTGCATTCGCAGAAGCACCGATAATAAATGCGCTTCCATTTACAGAATATTCAATATCAAATGTGTTTTGCGTTATAGCACCTTTGTTTTCAACATCAACTGTAAAAGATTCATTGCTGCCCAATCCACAAGCTGTTTGCAATCCATTTATTGCAGTTAATGCCAGATCATTATTTGGAGCATCTCTGAGCCTAACTTCATCCACTGACATATCTCCTGTAAAACTTGTACCGCGCACCCCCTGAAACCTAAAATTGACCGTATCAGAAGAAGGATTAAAAGGTACCGTAACATTGATCCATGGATCGGATTCTGATGTTTGCTGCTGACCTGTTATAGTCCATATATTTACCCAGTTTCCTGCACTATCCGTTACATCAAGGTTTAAAGTCCCCATTGTTGCTCCGTACATGTGATAGAAAAACTCAACCTGTGGGGCAGAAAGCGCGCTTATGTCTATTGGTGGTGATTCCATTTCTGATGTCTGACTTGCTGATCCTCCACTGGTTTCCATATAAATGTATTTACCTGTTCCGCTAACATCTCCGGAAGGCCCTGTATTGAGTGAACTGGTATTTAAATCTTCCGTTCTCCAGAATGGAGCAGAACTGGTGGTTCTGTTCCAGCACTGATCAATATCAAATGGAGATGTTAAACTCCACTGAGCACCATCAAAATCTTCAAAAAAGGGCGCTACATACAATGCGCATGGTGTTGTATAAGAGAAAAGTGCCCAGGCAGATGTATCACCGGAAGGACATACCTCTCTGACATAAAAGTCATACATGGTATTCTGCGTTAAACCTATAAGCGTAACCGTAGCATTGCTCAGCGCAGTACCAATCCCGGTAGGTGATGTGCCTGCTGGTAGATTTTGATAAAGCCAGGAATTGGCCGATCCACCGGTCCAGGTAATGGTCGCTTGCGTACTGAATAAGCCCGTTGCTGTAATATTTGAAGGAGGTGGTAGGTTGGATTGAATTATTTCAACAATGGTATCATTTTGAGTTATCGTATCGATTACGCCATTAGGCATTGATGTCCATGCAGAAATGGTATATGGACTATTTGTAGCAAAATTATTCGAACCTAATAAAACAGAAGCGGTATTTGATCCTGTACCACCGGCAGTATCAAGAAATCCAATATAATTAACCGGACTTTGAATTACACCATCTATTGACCAGTTGATTATAGCAGAATCGATTTGATTGATACCAAAATTTCTAATAGTAGCATAGATGTCAAACACACCTGGACAAAAAACAGTAGGAGAATCAATTGATACGATTCCGACATCATTTGGTGCGGTAATAGGAAATTCCCAATACACTTCAATTAATCCAAGGTTTCCATTAAGTTCTTCACTTATCGGACCAGCCGGACCTGCAGAGATGGATCCCTGATATAATAGGCGTGTCAGCGTTACAGGATTTCCATCAATCGTGGATGTGTATTGCCCCGTTGGACCATAAGCTGTAGAAGTTCCCGCCTGGCCCAAAACGCCTACATGTTCTCCAGCTGACACATCAATATCCACATTTTGGATAACCCCATTTGGAGCACCCTGAATATAAATTGCCGAAGTGTAGGTAGTAATTGTACCTGGAAAGGGTGGTGGGGGCGTAGGGAAAATAAAAAATTCAATGTTTTGTGAACCCGCGCCAGCTCCTGCTGGTATTCTCAGGCCTGTTATTTTCATGTCAATTGGTGCAGTAAACCAAAAGCCCCTGACATTGCCATTATAGGTTGTGATCTGACCCGGTAAAGGGATTTGAGTTGCTTGTCCAAATAATACATTATCAAAAGAAAAAATAGATAATGCAATAAAAAGGGATAGGGTAATTATATTTTTCATAATCGGGATTTTATAATAAAATTAATGTTTTATCCTGATTATCAAATAATGAAGGCCTACAAATAAAAAAAGCCATCCCCGAAGGAATGGCTTTTCTATTAATCCATAATTAACAACGATTAACGCTGAATTATGAATTTATGTAAGGCAACTTCATCTCCAAAGTTGAGTCTCATAATATAGTTACCGGTAGCAAGATCTGAAACATTGATCTCTTTCGTACCGACTATGTTCTCATTTGAAGTTAAAATTGTTCGTCCCATCATATCAACGATGTGATATCCAAGAAGCGTTTCATTTTTCACTTCTATCACGATACGGTCTTTTGCAGGGTTTGGATAAACATTGGCAAACTGCTCAAGTCTGTTGTTTAATCCAGAAACTACCATTACAGACTCACAAGTCGTATCGCTACCACTACCATTGCTTGCTGTTAAGCAAACTGTGTATGTTCCACCAGAAGCATAAGTATGACTTGGGTTTTGTGCGGTACTTGTATTACCATCGCCAAAGTCCCAACTCCAACTAGTAGGATTACCTGAAGATGTGTCAGTGAAGGCCACAGTTTGATTCGTTGCAGTATATGTAAATCCTGCAGAAGGTGGAGCCACTTGCATCACCTGAATATCAAACTGTCCTACCGTAGCTGCCCAACCATCTACCTGAACATAAACCGTATCACCTGCTGTAACAGCAGAAGTCGTCATTTCAGATAACCAGTTAGTTGCGTCGATATCCTCACCACAACCTATTTCAGTATAACCAGCATAGTCTCCACATCCATTACTTGCAAGATAGGCTGCTATTTGGGTATCATTATTAGGCGTACCTGGGAAGTTGGTTGTTACAAAGTAAGCTGCATCTGCAGGTGCTACGAAGTACATCCAAACCGTATTATCAAGTACCCCTGATGTTCCACCAGCGCCATCAGTCCAACATGAACCAGTTGGCTCTGCGGCATCAAAACCTGTGCCTTCATTGGTAAATGATACCGGAGCTGCTCCGACTACCAATTCGGCAGCACTACATGGCATGTCATTTCCTACGCCAAACTCAATTTCAATGTATTGTAATGTGCCCTGATCTGCACCGAAGTTATCCTGATATCTAAGTATCCAAATACCAGCAGGAGAACCAGAATTGAAACCAGATAATGCACTATCGGGTGCATATGGTCCAATAAATGGAGTTGTTCCAGAACTAATCGGTGTACTTGCAGTATCAGTAAATGTCAATACCGTATCACAGGCGCCATTGTTCAATCCAAAGTGATCACCACTACCTCCGTGTGAATCAAATAATAAAACGGTATCACCGGCAGGCGAAACAAGTTCCATTACAACGTCACTCGTATAGGTGTGATCAAGAATTAAATGTACAGCACTTACGAATACATCAGCACCCAGGTTGGCACCTGAAGCATTGGAAGCATCAATTGGAATTTCAAACCAGTTTGGTCCATTTCCATCAGGAAGGGGCTGATTAATTCCACAAAGTGATGGATTTCCAATCGCAGTATTAAAGCTACCCGCTAACCATGTTGAGGTATCGCCGGCACCACAAATTTCTCTCACGTAAACATCGTAAGCTGTACTTTGCATTAATCCGGAGATTGTAGCGAATGTATCAGTACTAGATTGGAAAATACCTGTTCCCGGTACAAATCCTGCAGTATCATACTGGATTTCCCAGGTAGCTCCACTGGCATTGGATGTCCATGAAATGTCTGCAGACATTGTAGTTACAGCATTGACCATCAAATCACTTGGTTTAGGACATGTAGGAGCCTCAGTAATTGAAAATTCATCAATTGCCATATCCCCATTAAAACCACTACCGTAAACTCCAACCCAACGGAAACGAATGGTTCCAAGTCCCGGTGCAAGAATAATATTGTTTTCAATGAATGGATCCGCATTTGTGGTTTGTACAGCACCTGCTTGTGACCATAAATTAGTCCAAACACCAGTGGCACTATCCTGCCATTCAAAATGCATACTTCCCATATCTCCACCATACATATGATACCAGAAATTTGCCTGAGGTAATGTCATTCCACTCATATCGATAAATGGAGTAAACAACCATGCAGTATCACCTGCACTGGCAGGAGAACTTGCTTCAGTATACATATATTGTCCACCACCGCTAACATCGTCAGCAGGTCCTGTCGCAGTTGATGAAGTACCATTTGCATCTGCTCTCCAAGAGAAACCAGTTAGTGGCATGTTCATCCAACATGGATCGACATTTACACCTGACCAAAGCGAAGTACTATCAAAGTTTTCGGACAATGGTGCAGTAAATGTTGCACACAGTGTTGAGAATGAAGATGGACCAGCCCAGAATGAAGTATCTCCAGGAGCACAAATTTCTCTAACATACCAGTCATAGGCGGTATTCGGCGTTAAACCTGTAACATTTACAAATGTGTCAGTTACGGCTACAATAGTACCAGTGCCTGGTACAAATCCTGCAGCTCCCAATTCCACTTCAAAAGAAGTACCTGGGCCACTAGCCGTCCAGAATCCTGTCGCTGTACTGGTAGTTATATTAGTCGTACCGAGTAAAGTCGGAGCAAAACAAGTTGGTGTTTTCCTCACTACAATTTCATCAAATGACATTCCATCAGAGGCAACAGGGAAGTTATCTTCCTGTCCAAATCTGATTTGGAAAGTAGAACCAGGTGTTTGACCTGCTCCTGCTAAGGCAGCATCGAGATCCAAAGGTCCAAACGTCTGGAAAGTTGTAGTAAGATTTGCATAGAGATCAAAGATTCCCACCCAAGGATCGGTATCACTACCGCGAATCCAAAGGCTATCATTAGCATGAGGCTCTTCACCGTGATCTCTTGCATCAAATAATAATTCAAGATCAGTAGCAGTAGTATAATTACTCATATCCAATGTAAGAATAAGATCATTCGTCTGAGTTGCTCCACTTGGATTTCTATCAAGTGTGATTGCACCGCTTCCGACAGAAGCAGCAGCTGCATCAGTTCCAAATCTTGCTCTTCCTTGTGGAGTGCTTGAGAGTACTGACCAGTTATAACTGGAATTACATCCAATTACTCCTCCACCAAATACTGTACCTGAACTTGTTTCCCATCCTTCAATGAAAGGTAGTGTAAAAGCAGTTAAAGTAGGACAAGCTGTAGTAAAGCTTGCTGGCCCAGCCCATGCACTTGTGTCACCAGGTCCACACACTTCACGAACGTACCAATCGTAAGCTGTACCTGGATTTAGACCTGTCACATTTACAAAAGTATCTGTAACAGATGCAATAGTTCCTGAACCTAGAGCAAATCCTGCAGCGCCATACTGAACGTCATAATTAGTTCCCGGTCCTAAAGAAGTCCATACCCCTGTTGCACCAGAAGTCGTAATATTAACTGTATTTAAAGCCGTAGGTGTGGCACAAGCTACACATGAAGTTACTTCGAGAAGATCAATTGACATGTCTCCGGTAAAGCTACTTCCATCAGTTTGCTCAAATTCAAGGTAAATGGTTTGCCCCACATACGTTGAAAGGTCAACTCCAACATTTACCCATGGATCAGCAGAACTGGTTTGAAGTTGTCCAACCCAGGTAAAGACATTGGTAAATGGTCCAGTTGCGCTGGTTCCTACTCCAACTCTCAATGTTCCCATTGCTGCACCATAAGCATGCATCCAGAAAGACATTTCGGCTGGTCCATTACCAGGTGAAAGATCAATTGCAGGTGATACTATAGAATAAGCGACACCTGTTGCACCACTGGAAGCTTCAAAATTCATATAAGAACCTGATGAACCAGAATAGGCTGCACTTGGACCAGTATTACTGGATGTTGCTCCACCAATACCAATTTCCCAAAACGAACTACCCGTCCATCCTGAATTAGTTTCAAAATCATCAGAGAATAATGTAGTGGGGTTCCCTGTGGTACAGGTAATTCCCATTGCAGTATCCGGTAATGTTGAAAATGTAGAAGGGCCGGCCCAATTACTGGTGTCGCCAGCTCCACAAATTTCACGCACATACCAGTCGTATGCAGTAGCTGAAGTAAGTCCGGTTACATTAATAAAAGTATCGTTTGAAACTGCAACCCTTGTACCTGTACCGATGGTAAAACCAAGAGCACCAATTTCAACTTCAAAAGAAGTTCCGGCATTATTTGCAGTCCAAACGCCAGTGGCTGAGCTATTTGTAACATTTAATGTACTAAGATTTGAGGGGTCAAAACATGGTGCTGATCCTTCAAATACAATAAAATCATCTAAGTGAACATAGTAGTCACCAGAAATCCAGGATCCCGCGATTCTTATAAACCCCGGTCCTGCAGGAAAACTAATTCCTGAAACCATTACAGTTGCACAATTTGAGCTGGGGGTATGACTGGCACTATCAATGGTATAGATAGTTGTCCACGGACCTGTAGAACTTGAGCCTAATTGAACATCGAAAGTTCCAAAAGTTCCTGTAACAGGCGTTCCTCCAGAGAAGTTTAATAATTTGTAATCAAATTGGACGGTTAATGTATCGCCTGCTGCAGTACCAATTGGAGCAGACATGTCTAAACTATCTGTGCTTGACCAGATATTTTCTCTAACTGAAGTTCCATTACAACTATTAATAGTTGAGGTACTAATGAATCCGAAGTTCGCCGTAAAGCTCCCCAAACCGGATTCAAAATCTTCAGTGTAAAAGACCTGGCTTTTTGCACTGAAGCTTAAAAAAACTCCAATAACAAGTATTCCAAGCCATCGAAATTGTCGAAGTATTGTCATAATAAGTGTATTTAATTAAAGAATAGTTTCAAATAAAAAATGATCGAACAGCTAAAGTAAGGAAAACAGTTATAATTCACGAAATAAACGGTCGATATTTTGATATAAGCGGTAGAAATTCGGGTAATTTAGATTCAATATAAAAAAAGCCAATCCGAAGATTGGCTTAAAATCATGTAAGATTTTTTCAATTATTCAATGACAATTCTGCCGTTAATCAAGGTTTTATCATTTCTGATTTTCAGAATGTATGTGCCTTGCGCAAGCTTATTTAATCGAATGTCGTGATTTATTTCTTCACCCATTGCTTGAACTTTTTCACTGTAAACCAAAGTTCCTGTCATTGATAGTATCTCAATATTAACTTCTCCACTGATGTTTTCAGCGGAAATCCTAAAGTTTCCTTCTGAAGGATTCGGGAAGACATTGAGATTCGTATATGCATTGTCATTAATTCCACCTACAGGCACAAATACAGCCTTAGTTGTATCCTTTATACAGGAGCCTGCATAAGCCGTTAATGTTATCAAATAAGATTGCGACTGTGGGAATGTATGTTGAGGATTGGCGGCAGTAGCAAAAGTACCATCACCAAAATCCCAAAGTACCGAATCTACATTCGGACTTAATGAAGATGAAAAGGTTATAGTTAAACCTCCGGTTACCTGCGAGGTAAAATTGATGATCGGTGTAGTACTGTGGAAGGCATAAACCGGAACTCTTCCACTAATAGTAGCAGAATTACAACCTGTCGTACTTTGCACAGATTCTACATAGAGCGTATCATCTTGTGTTACATTAGGTAAAGTATATGTACTTCCTGTTCCAAGAGCACTACCTCCGGTAGGCACATTAAACCATCGATCTGTATCACCGGTGGAAAATACTTCAAGGGTGACAGGCCCACTTTCACAAGTCTCTCCATTGGCCACACTATCCACAACCGGTGTGAAGAGCGAAGCAAATATTTTCGCACTGGAGGCATCGTTTGTTGTGTCTTCATCGGTTGCTAATGCCGAACGGCCAATTATCGTATAGGTCTGCGGAACTGATAAATCTGCCGTATTTGTAAAATTGTGTACAAAAGTAGAGCCCGGATTAATCGGTCCCGGAATTGTTTCCATTGGAGATGGGGTTCCATTTACCGTATAGAATACCGGAATATTGGACTGTGGCAATATTCCTTTGTTGGTAATTCGCATTGTAATAGGTGTATTGGCTGTATACCCGCATCCTGATTGTAAACCAAATAGTGAATCCACCTTGATATCATTATTTGGCGACTCAAGTATATGGAAGTTGTCAAATGCAAAGCCTTCATCCTGTACACTTGCATCAGACCCAAATACCACACGCATTAAAACACCCGAATTACCTGCATAACTATTTAGATTGTTTTCTGCGGTTAACCATCCATTAGAGCCATTTCCTGTTGATTGTCTTCCTGTCCAGCCTTCCTGATTACTAAAAGAAAGTCCATTAACAGTATTATCGGTATACCAATTGTCAGGATCTCCAAATGCACCGACCGGGGTCCATGTTGCTCCGGCATTTGTAGAAGCCTGAACCTGTGCGCCATCCCAGGAGAATTCGGAATTCCAGTTAACGTCTATCTTTATTAAAGGAAGTGTCAGATTGCTAAAATCAAAACATGGGCCTAATACAAATGCTTCTTCATTGGCATTGTAGACTCCTGTTAAATTGGTATTCCAGGCATTTACACCCGAAGATGCACCACTAATATTGGCTGTAGCCGGTGTTCCAAGTGCCCATGAACTATTGGTTCCGCCTGAAGTCCAGCCGCCATTACCCGATTCGAAATCTTCGTAATAAGGATATGTTGATATTACAGGAATACTTATGATATCCAGGCCTAAAGAATCATCCAATGGATTTTGATCTGCGCTAAAAGTGGCAACGGCCCCAAAAGCATAAGTTGCCGGAACAGACAAATCCACTGTACTCGTAAAAGTATAGAAGGCGGTATCGCCAGGGAATAAGTCAGATGCCAGCACCAAATTTTCATTGGTAGGCACACCATTTAAGTAATAGGTAAAATCCAAGGTCGTACCCGTGGTTATTGTATTTAATCCAATATTGGCATATTCCAGGATTACGGTATCTGTGGCAGAAAGTCCGCAACCTGAAACGGGTGAAATTATATCGATTAATTCGACATTGAAAGGCAAAGCGGTTTCAACCAATTGGAAATTATCAAAGGCAACTCCTTCACCAGTAACTGATCCATCCGATCCAAATTGCATTCTGAACAAAGCATCCGGCTGGCCGCTGAGGGATGATAAGTCCGCAGTTGCGGTTAGCCATCCTCCGGATTCATTACCAAATCTTCCTCCCCATCCTTCCGGGTCTGAACCGGCATTCTGAAGACCAAAAAAGGTACCATTATACCAATTAGTAGAATTGGGATCGCCAAGGAAGCTTACTTTTTGCCAGGTGAATCCACCATCCAATGAATATTGCATCTGCATACCGTCGAAACTCGTTTCCGAATCCCACCATACATCAACGGAAACTTCGGGCGCAATTAAAGAGTCAAATGCAAAACAAGGTCCTGTTACGACGCCGTCTTCACTGTTATTATAAGGACCGGTCAAATTTGTTACCCAGGAGTTAGGGGCTGAAGCCGGCGAATTAATTATTGGTCCTGCCGGAGCACCAAGTGCCCAGGTTGTATTACCACTGGCCAACCACCCTCCTGGTCCGGAATCAAAGTTTTCCGAATAGGGATAATTGCTTATGATCGGAATACTGACTAAAGCGAAACCAAGTGAATCGTTTAATGGATTCTGATCGAGGGAGAATGTGGCTTTGGCTCCAAATTGATAGGTAGCAGGAACTGATAGATCAACAGGCGCTGTAAATGTATAGAGTGCGGTATCGCCTGGTAAAAGATCTGCTGTTAGAACTAAATTCTCGTTGGTAGCAACTCCGTCGAGGAAATAGCTAAAGTTTATCGTAGTTCCTGAAGTCACGGTATTCAAGCCTACATTAGCATATTCGATTTGGACCGTTTCATTTGTTGTAAGACCACAACCCGAGCCCGGAGATAGAATTTCTATCAACTCAAGGTTATATGGCAGGGCAGTTTCTACAATCTGGAAATTATCAAAAGCCACGCCGTCAAATGAGCCCGTTAAAAAACTTGATGCAAAAGCCATTCTAAACAACACATCACTTTGGCCGGCAACGTTGGATAAGTCAGCAGATGCAACGAGCCAACCGTTTGAGCCGGTTGTTCCATTTCCACTCCAGCCGTCGCCATCTGCGAATTGTGCCTGCAGACCATCTACGGTATTATCGTTATACCAATTCGTTGAATTTGGATCTCCAAATGAACTGACTTTGTTCCAGGTCATTCCGGCATCCGTGGAATATTGCATTTGAACACCATCCCAGGAGAAGTTGGTATTCCAATTAATGCTCACATTTACCTCTGGTACAATCAGTGAATCAAAATTAAAACATGGACCGGTCACAAATGAAACATCATTGGTAGGATAGCCGCCATTTAAATTTGTCATCCAGGCATTTGGAGCAGAAGCAGCAGTATTAATTACACTGGCCGCCGGTGCGCCTAATTGCCATGGGTTAGCTCCTGTCGTTGTCCAACCACCGGGTCCTGAATCAAAATCTTCAGAATACGGATAATTGACTATGGTTGGAATATTTGTTATAAGAGCAAAGGCAGTATCATTGGTATTGGATGAATCACCCGGCAATTGAGTGTATACTTTGAAATTATATCCTCCGGTCGTACTTAGATCAATAGCTGTGCTAAAGGTGTAGCTCAGTGTATCACCCGGAGCAAATGCTGAACCCAGTGTTACAGTTTCAGTCGTAATAAGTCCATTAATATCCGCCTCTATTGGAAAAGAAAAGCCACTATTAAAGGTAGCGCTTCCAAAATTGATTATTCTCGCTGTTAAAGTTTCATTGGCCGTTAGTGCGCAACCGGTTAAGGGTGAGTCGATGGCTATTACTGAAAAATCTTCGGGGATTGGCTGATATATCCGGATTTCATCCAAACACATGTCTGCATTAAAAGAAGAGCCTGTTGAACCAATGGAACTTACAAAAGAAATTGTTATGGTATCATTGGCAAAATTGGTCAATGGTACAGAAATAAAGGTCCATGGATCATTTACCGAAGTATAGTTTGGATCAACGCCAACCAAAGTCAAAACGGTGTCCGTAGTACTAACTCCATTAACAATTACATGGAAATCGCCCATTCCGTTTCCAAATCTGTGATAATTGAAGTCCAATTGAGGTGCTGTCAAATTGCTTACATCTACTGGCGGTGTTGTTAAGGTAGAAGTTGCACCAACTGAGCCACTTGATGCTTCCGGATATACGTATGTTCCGGGGCCATTAACGTCTCCAGTGGGGCCGGTAGCCGTTGAAGAGGTATTCCCTGTATTACCACGCCAGGAATAACCTGTTGTTGGGTTTCTCGACCAACATTGATCGATAGTTGCCCCACCTACAGGCCAGTTGCCATTGTCAAAATCTTCAAAATAGGGATTTGGGAAAATTGTACAGGTGGTGATAAAATTATCAGGTCCTGTAAATGATGAAGTGTCTCCGGCACCACAAATTGATCTTATATAATAGTCATAAGAAGTATTTGAACTTAGGCCAGTAAGGGAAAATGGATTATTCGATGTAATAATGGAGTTGCCACTTCCCAGTATAAAACCACTTGGACCGTATTCGATTTCCCACTGACTGGAAGAACCTATTTCTGTCCAGTTCAATTGAGCTGAGTTAGATAAAATATTTGATGCAAATAAGTTGGTAGGAGCTTGGATGGAAGGACTTAAGGTTACTTCCAAAGTATCGTTGACATTTACCGTATCGGCGACACCATTTGGTACCGAGGTCCAGACTTTTAATGTATTGGTTCCCGCAATAGATTTATTTCCAAGAGTAATCTGAGCCGAATTGGCACCAGATCCGTTGATGGTATCTAATGGTGTGGTTACCAGGATGGGAGTTTCCGGTGTTCCATTCCAGGTCCAGTTGACAGTATAATTATTAACCTGATTGGTACCGTAGTTTTGAACTGTCGTCACCAAATTGTAATTACCGGAACAGAAAAAAGTACCGGGCGAGTCCAAGGAAGCAACGCCAATATCGTTTGGTCCTGTTACTACCGGATATCGTAGTCTGGCAATTACACAAAATGAATTTCCCGAACAAATATTATTAATAGTTGCATCTCCATCTGCAATAATGGTAACGGTGCCATCAGAGGCCCAATTGAGAATAGTTGCCAAAGGAATATTGAATGAAACCGAATCGTAATTTGCGCCGCATTGTGCTGTTGCATTGGATTGGCCAATTGTGTTTCCATTTTCATCAATAAATGTGATAAACTCCGGGTTAGTTGGCGTTCCATTCAAATCGCCATTATAGGCAAATGTCAAGGTTGCATCCCCATTTGCATTGGGCGGGACATTTGAAAAAATCAAGGTTTCATTTCCACCGGTTGTTGGATTGCATTGTTCAGGCAATGTCACATCATAATTCTGAGCTGAGACCTGAAAGAATGATGTAATAAAGGCCAATAATAGAATTGATAAAAATCGGGGAAGGGTGGTAAAATTTCTCATCATTATACTTTTTGCAACATTAAAAGAATTAAAAAAATATCTATTATTCAATTAATGGGGTTCATCGCCCTTATGGGGTAATTTTCTTTTAGTCAAATTTCCTATTGAATTATTTTTTCAAAAAAAAAAGCCAATCCGAAGATTGGCTCTTTAAAAAACATATTTGAATTTATTTATTCAATGACAATTCTTCCATTGATCAAGGTTTTATCATTTCTGATTTTCAGAATGTAGGTGCCCTTGGCGAGATTATTTAATCGAATATCGTGATTTAATTCTTCACCCATGGCTTCAGCCTTTTCACTGTAAACCTGTGTCCCTGTAATAGACATAATCTCAATAGTTACTTCTCCGCTTATGTTTTCAGCGGAAATCCTAAAGCTTCCATCTGAAGGATTCGGGAAGACATTGAGATTCGTATATGCATTGTCATTAATTCCACCCACCGGAACAAATACAGCCTTAGTTGTATCTTCAACACATGATCCTGCATAAGCCGTTAAGGTAATTAAATAAGATTGTGACTGTGGGAAAGTATGCTGAGGATTGGCCGCAGTAGCAAAACTTCCATCGCCAAAATCCCAAAGCACGGAATCAACATTCGGGCTTAATGAGGACGTAAAAGTTACAGTAAGACTCCCTGTTACTTGTGAAGTAAAGTTAATTAAAGGGGTTGTGCTGTGGAATGCAAATACTGGCACTCTTCCACTTACTGTGGCTGAATTACAGCCTGTCGAACTTTGTACTGACTCTACATAAAGCGTGTCATCCTGCGTCACATTAGGAAGTGTATATGTACTGCCTGTTCCAAGAGCAGTACCACCTGAAGGAACATCAAACCATCTGTCGGTATCTCCTGTAGAGAATACTTCTAAAGTTACAGGCCCGCTTTCGCAAGTTTCTCCATTGGCCACACTATCCACAACCGGCGTAAAGAGCGAAGCAAATATTTTGGCGCTGGAGGCATCGTTGGTCGTATCTTCATCCGTAGCCAAAGCAGAGCGACCTATTACCGTGTAAGTCTGAGGCACTGAAAGATCTGCATTATTTGTAAAGTTATATACAAAGGTAGATCCTGGGTTTATCGGTCCGGGTATTGTTTCAGTAGGAGAGGGTGTTCCATTAACTGTGTAGAATACCGGGATATTGGACTGTGGTAAAATACCCTTGTTTGTAATTCTCATAGAAATCGGTGTATTGGCAGTGTATCCGCAACCCGATTGTAATCCAATTAAAGAATCCACTTTGATATCATTATTTGGAGATTCCAGAATGTGGAAGTTATCAAAGGCAAAACCCTCATCCTGTACACTTCCATCAGAACCAAATACAACACGCATCAATACCCCAGAATTCCCTGCAAATGCTGTCAGGTTATTTTCAGCGGTTAACCATCCATTGGAACCATTTCCTGTAGATTGTCTTCCGGTCCAACCTTCCTGGTTGGTAAATGCCAGGCCGTTAACCGTGTTATCTGTATACCAGTTATCCGGATCGCCAAAAGCACCAACCGGTTGCCATGTGGTTCCTCCATTTGTTGAAGCCTGTACCTGTGCACCGTCCCAGGAGAATTCAGAGTTCCAATTCACATCCAACTTAATTAATGGAAGTGTCAAATTGCTGAAATCAAAACAAGGGCCTGTTACATAAGCTTCCTCATTGGCATTGTAAACACCGGTCAAGTTAGTATTCCAGGCATTTACCCCTGAAGATGCTCCACTGATATTTGCGGTGGCAGGAGTACCCAGTGCCCAGGAACTGTTTGTTCCACCGGCTAGCCAGCCTCCGTTTCCTGATTCAAAATCTTCATAATATGGGAAGCTTGAAATTACAGGAATATTGGTGATGACCTCTGAAATGGTATCGTTTACATTTGAAGAATCTCCCGGTAATTGAGGGAACACACTTACATTATACGAACCAAATGAACTGAAATCAAAAGCTGTGGTAAAGGTATAAGCCAAAGTGTCACCAGGTGCAAATGCAGCTGAAAGCGTGACTGTTTCCGTTGTTACCACCCCATTCACACGCGCGGCAATTGGGAAAGTAAAACCTGTGTTAAAAGTAGCTGTTCCTAAATTCACCAATCTTGTTGCCATCGTTTCTGTACTGCTCAATCCACAACCACTGGTAATAGAGTCAATCGCGATTGCACTAAAATCTTCAGGTATGGGTTGAAATACTCTGAACTGATCCAAAGAAATATCTCCAGCAAGTCCGGGACCTCGTGTAGCAAGAATTCTGAATTGAACGGTGTCATCAGTAGTTGTAAATGGTACATTGACTTGAGTCCAAGGGTCAGTCTCCGATAATTGTTGCTGTCCGGATAAGGTGAAAATATTTACCCAAAGGCCATTATCAGAAACCTCTACATCTAATGTTCCGATATCCGATCCAAACATGTGATAATAAAATTCAATCTGTGGCGCAGTTAAATTGCTGATATCAATTAATGGAGAATAGAGCTCAGCTATATTTCCTGTTGTTCCAAAACTCGCTTCCGAGTAAACGTACTTTCCGGTACCATCTACATCACCGTTTGGACCGGTTCCAAAAGATCCAGTATTGGCATCTTCAGGTTGCCATAAGAATCCGGATGTCGGTGTCCTTGACCAACATTGATCAATTGTTAATGGGAACACGGCACTCCACCCCGGACCGTCAAAATCTTCCTGATAAGGGTTGGAAAAAATGGCACATGGCGTTAAGAAATCACTACGGATAGACCATGCACTGGTGTCACCGGGAGTACAAATTTCTCTTACATACCAATCGTAATTTGTATTGGCACTTAAACCACTTATCGTAACAAATGTATCCGTAGCTGCCGTGAGTGTACCAGTACCCTGTGTAAATCCTGCAGGTCCATGTTCAACCTGGAAATTGTTTCCACCACCAAAAGATGACCAGAATAGGGTTGCAGAATTGGGAAGAACATTAGTTTCTCCAAAATTGGATAAATCCGGACATGTAGGTGCCTGTCTTACTCTAAATTCATCAACTGACATATCACCGGTAAAACTCGTTCCCCTCGTTCCTGTAAATCTAAATTGCACCGTATCGGAAACCGTAGTAAAAGGGACACTAACCTTGATCCATGGATCAGCTGAAGCAGCTTGTTGTTGACCTGTAATGGTAAACAGGTTTACCCAGGTTCCATTGTCATTGACTTCCAAATCCAGTGTACCCATTGTTGCACCAAACATGTGATAATAAAACGAAACTTCGGGAGTTGTTAAAGAACTGATATCAATTAGCGGTGAGGTTATATCAGCCATTTGTCCTGATGTTCCACCACTTGTTTCCATATAAATATATTTTCCTGTTCCGCTTACATCGCCCAAAGGACCGGTATTGGATGAGCTGGTATTGGCATCCTCTGGTTGCCAGACCGGTGCTGCGGTTCCGCTTGGGTTTCTCGACCAACATTGATCGATAGCCAATGGGAATGTTGTAACCCATGAAGCACCATCAAAATTCTCTGAATAAGGTGTTGAAAAAATGGTACATGTCGTTGTAAAAGACAATGGTCCGGCATAAGAAGAAGTATCGCCGGGGCCACAAATAGATCTTACATAAAAATCGTACATGGTATTTGAAGTCAATCCACTTAATGCATATGGATTGCTTGTGGTATTGATACTCGTTCCTGATCCGGGCGTAAAACCTATTGGTCCATATTCAATTTGAAATGAACCACCAGAGCCTCCTATCCAGCTAAGATCAGCACTGGTAGGTCCCAGATTCGAAGCTAATAATGATGTTGGAGTTGGAATAGTTGAGGTATAATTGACATTTATGGTATCATCAAAATTCGTAGTGTCATTCATTCCATTCGGATTGCTGGTCCAGGCTTTAATATTGTAAGTTTGATTATTTACAAGGTTTATAGAGCCAAGTACTACCTGAGTCGTATTTGAACCTGTTCCATTCAGGGTATCTAATAATGTGCTTACGTTTACCTGAGGCTGTGGCACACCGTCCAACTCCCAATCCACGTCAAAACTATTTACTTGATTTGAACCATAATTTCCTACAGTCACAACGGCATTTTGTATTCCGGGACAAGCAGCTTGAGGGCTGTCCAGACTGGCAATGCCAATACTGTTATTGCCCGTGACTGGAATATAAGTTACGCTTCCGTTCCATTGTCGAGGATTATTCACAGGTACCGGAATACCACCGCCAAAACCAGAGCTGGCATCGCAGGTAATCGTAAGATTTCCATCAGTAAATGTAGTTTGTCCTGAAGGATTGGAATAGATTACACTCGTTCCACCAATGTAAAAACCGTAGGTCTGTCCAGCCGGAATTAAAAGGTTAATTGGAAGTGCAATTGGGTTGACAATTCCTGTACCGCCTGCGGGGCAAGTACCGGTACCGATCAGTGTCCAGCCTCCGGCGGTTGAAATATTCGGTTGTGTGGCACCGGAAGCCAAAACTCCTCCTGGTCTGTACCATACGTCCAGGTTTTGAACCCCTGCATTGGATTGGCCAAATTCGGTAATTAAAACAGAGGTATTTGCCGAAAGCTCAAAAGTAGTTCCCTGCGAACCATTCCCTCCGTTTAAAGGAGGAACTGTGGTAACTGTAAGTTGAGCAAAAATTGAAAGGGGTAAAAAGAATACCAGCGACAAGCTAAGAAGCCATGTTAAGCCGGAATTACAAATTTTGGTAGTGTTTCTCATTATAATAGTTTTTTCCGAGCATAAAACACCAAAAAAAAAAGCTATAATTCAATTAATACACTAAGTATTATTTTATAAAAGAGAGTATTTTTTTGAGGATTGTCTAAACTTCTTCCCTCAGCTTAGATAAGATTCGTATGACCATTTTTAGTTCTTCACCTTTAATAGTCTGGCCCTGTTCTTTATTATTTAATGCAATGTAATAAAGGATAGCCTGATATTCCTCCTTTGTGCAGTCTTTTAGCACATCGTATTCTCTGAAATATTCAAAAAAATTTGCAACAAACACCTTTAATTTTGAATGATCTGAGAAAAGCTCATTTAATGGAGTCGATAATATCACATCTTTTAATCCTGGCCATTCGGATTGAATACTCAATGGATTAAGGTCAATACTGTTAATTGTTAGTTTTTCCAATGCATTCGATAATAACGAATCAATAATACGCAGTGTGAAAAAAAATCAATGTGCATAACTCAAAAATTTATCCACATAGATCAAATAAAATTTCAAAAGGCCTGATTATCAGCAAAGGACGTTTTTGAACTTCCATATTTAAATTTAAATCCTTCCTTTTTCCCTTTGTATCTAAGACCGTTTTGATCACTGATAAGATAAGTACCCTCGGGGATGGCAAGAACAGTCGCTTCCTGATTTATGGTAATGTATTCTTCTAATCTTTGATCTCTGGTTTCTCCTTTATGTCCCTCTGGTAGTGCATTGGTATAATGTGGGTTTATCTGATAATCAATAAGATTTAAGGCTTCAAATTTTGGAGGTTCTATGATTGGCATATCATTGGTTGTACAAATTGTAGGACCGGCAAGATTGGAACCGGCACTCCAGCCTATATAAGGGGAGCCATTATTTACCTTATTTCTAATTTCATCCAGAATATTAAAATGATAACATCTTTCAAGAAGTCGAAAGGTATTGCCTCCTCCAACAATGATGCAATTAGC
The DNA here is from genome assembly GCA_965267555.1 of Cytophagales bacterium. Taxonomy (GTDB): domain Bacteria; phylum Bacteroidota; class Bacteroidia; order Cytophagales; family CCMP332; genus CCMP332. Next base: position 1,527,441 of record OZ254083.1, read on the forward strand.
TTCGCGAATTGCAAGAACCGGATTATCAAAATGATGAATACTTTTTACATTTATTCCGATCTGGTTTAAAGCTTCATTGACTTTCTTTTCATAGGCATTATATGAAAATGTAACACCGGCAAAAGGAATAAAAACAGCATCCTTTGTTTCACCCATAAATTCAGAAATTGTATCTAATGCGAATTCGAGGTAGTTTTGATCCGGTAAGGACGAATTGCTTAGTAATAGAAGTCTTTTAGTCATAGGGTGAAAATCTGAACTATGGGAATGAAATACAAGTTTTTTTGTCATGTTTAACCTTTGATGTGAATTTTTATAATGTTAGTACGGGTTTTCCGATATCTTGTATTCATTACCGTCATGGCATTTTTTATAATTTTAATAGCAAATGTCATTGTTATTTTCAGTACGCGAAATGGTATTTTAAATGCTGAACAAGAACTCCCTCAAGATTATTATGCTATGGTGCTTGGAACCTCTAAAAAGTTTGCTTCGGGATCTGAAAACTTATACTATAAGAACAGGATGATGGCCGTAAAAGACCTAATTGAAAAATCGAACCCCAAAAATCTAATATTAAGCGGTTCTAATCCATCTGTCTATTACAATGAGCCGAGAGATATGAAAATGTCTCTTGCCGAATTGGGAATCGATACAATCAATTTCATAATTGACACCCACGGAGACAACACCTTTGAATCCCTGAAAAACTATTCACGTAAATATCAAAAAGATTCACTTATTATTATTACGCAAACTTTTCATGCCTATCGAACACTTCTTATCTGTAAGCAGCTGAAAATCAATGCAATGGTATACCCTGCTGAAGAAGTTTCTGCTGATATAACCAATAAACCCTTGGTCAGGGAAGTATTTGCCAGGGTTAAAGCACTGTGGGAATTTTACCTTTTTGATGCTTAATGCTTTCTTTGCCTTTTCAAATTAATTAATGCCTTGCCGGGTGCGTATGCCAAAGTGTAAACTATTTATATTCATTTTTCTGATAGCCGGCTTTTCGAATTTTGCTAAAGGGCAATTTACGGTTAAGGGAAAAATTACAGACGCCAAGACAGGGGAGGGATTGCCTTTTGTTAATGTGTTTTTTCCCGGTTCGAATATCGGTACCACCACAGATTTCGAAGGCTATTATATTTTGAAGTCACAAAATGCTCAGGACTCGATAAAAGCTACTTACATCGGCTATATTTCAAGGGTGAAAGCACTTGAAAATTCAGGGAATCAGACAATTGATTTTCAATTGAGCGAATCATTGGTTCAACTGGACGAAGTTGTTATTCATCCCGGGGAAAACCCTGCTTTTCCAATCATGAGAAAAGTCATTGAAAACAAAGACAAATACGATAAGAGGAGCCTTGAAGCCTATCAATATGAGAGTTATAATAAAATTGAAGTAGATATCAATAATATTTCTGAAAAATTCAAAAGGCGAAAGATCTTTCAAAAAGTAGTAGATCTCTTTGATAGTCTGGAGGCCATGGCAGGGGAAGATGGAGAACCCGTGTTACCCTTATTTTTATCAGAATCGGTTTCGGACTTTTATTTTAAAAGAGATCCGGAAAAAAGGCGGGAAATTATAAAAAAAACCAGGTTTAAAGGCGTGGGGCTGGAAGATGCCAGCCTTGTTTCTCAATTGATAGGATCAACCTTTCAGGAATACAATTTCTATCAAAATTATCTGACCATTTTAAATAAACAATTTGTTTCACCGATTTCGAATAGCTGGAAAACATTCTACTATTATTTGCTTTCAGATAGCTCATATATCAATGGTGAATTTTGTTATAAACTGGATGTAGACCCCAAGGTTAAAACCGATCTGGCATTTTACGGATCCATATGGGTATCAAAAGAAAACTACGCTTTAAAACAGGTCGACCTTAGCATTACAAAAAATGCAAATCTCAATTATGTTGAGGCGATTACCATTCAGCAGGAGTTATCAGAAACAAATGCCGGAGCCTATTTGCCTACAAAAAACAGAGTAATAATACGGGTGGCCAACCTGGACGATCAATGGGCAGGCTTTTTGGCAAAATTTTATACCTCAAACGAAAATATCATTGTCAATGAACCCAAAGAAACTGGTTTTTACGATCAGTATCTGACACTCTCAGAAGAATTTGACGATGATGATGATGACTACTGGACCCAAATTAGGCATGACTCATTAAGCGATGCAGAGCAGTATGTTTATAATATGATCGATTCTATTAATGACCTTCCGGTTGTTAAAACCTATGTAGAAATCATTGATATATTGGTCAATGGCTATAAGGATTTCGGACCTCTGGAAATCGGGCCACACATTTACACTTTTGCCTTTAACAACATCGAAAATAGCCGGTTCAGACTGGGTTTTAAAACCAATTATCTCTTTAGCGATCATTGGACCTTAAGTGGCTATGGAGCTTATGGTACAGGTGATGGAGTGTTTAAATATGGCGCAAGGGTGGACTACCTGGTTTCCAGACAGCATTGGACCAAATTTTCAATTTCCAGAACTTACGATCTTTTTCAGGTAAGCGTAGATCCGGAGCGATTAGAAAATAATAACCTGTTTTACGCCTCTACATTTTGGGGAAACTTAAGAAGGCCTTTTTACAGTGAGATAAATGAATTATCTGCCAAATCAGATCTTTTTAGTGGAATTACTGCCGGTGCCAAAATAAGAACACAAACTTTTGAACCCCACTCGACTTATGGATTTGGCTACGGAGAATTGAATTCCAGACGCTTTAGAACAACGGAGTTGGAAGGTTTTGTAAGAATTACCAGAAATGAAAAGTTTATACTCAATGACAATGAAAGAATTAGTCTCGGTTCGCCGCGATGGCCAATTTTTACATTGCGTTATACCAAAGGGTTGAAAAATGCACTCGATGGAGATTTTGAATACGATAAAATGGAGATGAGAATTGAAAAGAAATTTAAAATGGGATTTTGGGGGCTTTCAAGATACGACCTGAATTTTGGTAAAATTTATTCCACACTTCCTTACCCCTTGCTCAATGCGCATTTAGGAAATGCCAATTCTGTTTTTTACACATCAGCTGCTTTCAATTTGATGAAGCGATTTGAATATGTAAGTGATGAATGGGTGTCTTTGCGCTGGATACATTTCTTTGAAGGAAACCTTCTTAACCGTGTACCTCTTATCTCTAAATTAAAATGGCGAATGTTGGCGCAGGCCAATGTATTATTTGGAAGTCTGGGCCAAAGTAATATCAATATTATTTCTGATTTCGATGAAAATCAAAACTTTGTGGCGCCCCCTCTCGGCCTCAATCAACGCGAACCTTATATCGAATTGGGTTATGGCATAGAAAATATCTTCAAATTTTTAAGAGTTGATGCATTTCACAGAATTACATATCTCTACCCCGGCTCGCCGAAATTTGGTGTTAAAATGTCACTGCAATTCATTCTTTAATGGCATTTGAATATTGTATTCCATAGTCTAATTTTGAAACTTATTTAAGCCAATGAATAAAATTATATCGCTTTTTTGCCTTTTTATTGTTTTCATTTTTTTGACGGCCTGTGGCGGTGAACAGAAAAAAGAAAAAAAGAAATTAATTGATACGGATATCTCTATAAACTCTCCGGAGTACAAACGGATGCAAGTTTCTATTGTCTCCGAAAAAATAGAAGAAGCCCCAAACATTGCCAGAAATTATGACAACCGGGCTAATCTATATCTGGAACTTGAAAATTATGATTCCGCTTTGGCGGATGCGAGCAGAGCCATACAGCTCGATTCTACCAATGAATATTACTACTTTACACAATCTAAAGCATATAAAGGCCTAGATCGCATTGGAGAAGCATTTCTGGCTGCAAAAAATGCTGAAAATCGTTTTATAAAATCCCCTGATTTTTACTCATACCTGGGTAAACTTTATTTTATCACACAAGATTATGGTGCTTCCATTCATTACCTCGATTTGGCCGAGGATCTCGCTCCATTTCACACAGAAACATTTTTTATGAAAGGCCTTATTTATTTGGAACTGGGTGATACCATAAAGGGAATTAAGTTTTTGGAATTGGCCATAGAACAAGTGCCAGATGATACCGATATTTTTAATGTCATGGCTAGTGTTTACAATGCCATGGGACAACCTGAGATGGCCATTGAATATTTAAAAACAGGACTAAGAATGAGTACAAAAGACCCATTCTTACATTACAACATGGGTGTAACAATGTTGGACATGGGCATGCCGGATTCAGCTAAGTATTATTTCTCAATGTCTACTAGTGTAGATAGTACCTTTTATTTGGGCCATTATAACATGGGCGTTCTAAGCTTTGCAGAAGAAAATTGTGAAGCGACCATAAAGTATTTGTCCAAGGCCGTAAAATTTAAGGAAGATGTTGAACGCTCTCAGGCCTATTTAGGTTATTGCTTTGAAAAACTCGGCTATCACCTGGAGGCTCTTGATGCCTTTAAAAAGGCCTTGGAAAAAGAACCCGAAAATCAGAGCTTAAAAGCTGCTAAGGATCGTGTACAACAGAAAATTGATTTCGAACGACAATCCTCTTAATTAATGTCATCAAAGCAAATATTTATTACTCTTCCTAACGGTGAAAAAAAAGCCTATTCAAAGGGCAGTACTGGATTTGAAATCGCAAATGATATCAGTGCAGGGCTTGCCAGAAATGCACTGTCGATAAAGGTAAATGGTAATGTGCGTGAAATCCACCGACCCATAAACGAAGATGCGGATGTGCAAATCCTAACCTGGAATGATCAGGAAGGCAAAGAAACATTTTGGCATTCTTCAGCTCACCTTTTGGCAGAAGCGGTTGAAGCATTGTATCCCGGTGTCAAATTTGGGATTGGCCCCCCAATTGAAAATGGCTTTTACTACGATATTGATTTTGGTGATCGTGAATTTTCATCCGATGACTTTCCAAAACTCGAGGCCAAAATGACCGAGCTTGCACGTCAAAAAAATGAATTTGAAAGACGGGAAATCTCTAAAAAAGAAGCCCTGGCTTATTTTAAAGATAAAGGCGATGAATATAAAATTGAATTGATCGATGGTCTTGAGGATGGCGAAATCACCTTTTACCATCAGGGAAATTTTACGGATTTATGCCGAGGCCCCCATATTCCTAATACAGGCCTGATTAAAGCCATTAAACTATTGAATACAGCGGGCGCCTACTGGAGAGGGGATGAAAAACGAAAACAACTGACAAGAATTTACGGGATTACTTTTCCCAAACAAAAGGAACTTACGGAGTACCTGGAATTATTAGAGCTTGCAAAACAAAGAGATCATCGAAAACTGGGTAAAGAGCTCGAGTTATTTACTTTTTCTGAGAAAGTAGGAATGGGCCTACCACTCTGGTTGCCAAAAGGAGCCAGACTGAGAGAAAGACTCGAAAATTTTCTTAAAAAAGCTCAGGTTAAGGCAGGTTATGACCCCGTAGTCACGCCTCATATTGGTCATAAAAACCTGTATATAACTTCGGGACATTATGAAAAATACGGAGAGGATTCCTTTCAGCCGATCCAAACACCTCATGAAGGAGAAGAGTTTTTGCTAAAACCAATGAATTGTCCGCATCATTGTGAAATTTACAAAAGTCGTCCAAGATCCTACAAAGATCTTCCGCTGCGATTGGCCGAGTTTGGTACAGTTTACCGTTACGAACAAAGTGGTGAATTACATGGACTGACCAGGGTAAGAGGTTTTACACAAGACGATGCGCATTTGTTTTGCACACCGGAACAGGTAAAAGATGAATTTAAGAAAGTCATTGACCTGGTACTTTATGTTTTCAAAGCACTAGGATTTGAGAAATTTACCTCACAGATTTCCCTTCGCGATCCGGAAAATAAAGCAAAATATATTGGGAATGATGATGTATGGGAAATTGCGGAAAAGGCCATCGTGGAAGCCAGTCAGGAAAAGGAATTGGAAACCGTAACCGTCTTGGGAGAAGCGGCTTTTTATGGCCCGAAACTCGACTTTATGGTTAAAGATGTACTTGGACGCCAATGGCAATTGGGTACCATTCAGGTGGATTATAATTTACCAAGCCGATTTGAATTAGAGTACATAGGAGCGGATAATCAAAAACACCAACCGGTCATGATCCACAGGGCACCTTTTGGTTCGATGGAAAGATTTGTAGCCTTATTAATAGAAAATTGCGGGGGCGATTTTCCCCTTTGGCTTGCACCGGATCAGGTTGCAATTTTACCATTGTCCGAAAGATTTAAGACGCATTGCAATGAATTGATGTCTAAACTCGAAGCCTATGACATTTCGGGTTTTGTAGATCATCGCGATGAAAAAATCGGTAAAAAAATCCGCGATGCAGAATTATTAAAAATACCCTATATGTTAATCATTGGTGAGAAAGAAGCGGATGGCAATAAAGTTTCTGTTCGCAAACACGGTGAAGGAGATATAGGTCAAATGGATTTGGATGCTTTTGTTTCATTTTTTCAAAATGCTGTGCAAAAATCAATTGAGCTAAAATAATAGTCAGAAATTTTTTTAAGAATACAGAATAAGCGATATTTGCAGCCTGTTTTTCAAAACTAAAAACTTAGAATAGTATTAAGAGACCAAAAAGAAGGATTTACCGGGGCCCGGAAAAAGAGCCTTACAGAGTAAATGACAAGATTACAACACCTCAAGTTAGAGTTGTAGGTGACAATGTTGAAGTTGGAATATACCCGATACAAAAAGCAATTCAGATTGCTGAAGAACAGGGTTTGGATTTAGTGGAGATTTCTCCAAAAGCTGATCCTCCTGTTTGTAAGGTGACGGATTATTCTAAGTTTAAGTACGAACAGAAAAAAAAGCAGAAAGAGCTTAAATCAAAACAGCATAAGGTTGTTCAAAAGGAGATTCGTTTTGGACCCAATACGGATGACCACGATTTTGATTTTAAAGCCAAACATGCAAGAAAATTCCTCGAAGATGGAGCAAAAGTTAAGGCTTATGTTCATTTTGTAGGCCGAACAATTGTTTTCAAGGAGCGAGGAGAATTATTGTTATTAAAGTTAATTCAGGATTTGGAAGATGTGGCCAAAGTAGAGCAACTTCCAAAGCTTGAAGGAAAAAGGATGTCGGTTTTACTGACACCAACAACTGTAAAAAAGAAAAAATAGAGCAAATGCCTAAGGTTAAAACAAAATCCAGCGCTAAAAAAAGATTTAAGGTTACCGGAACCGGAAAAATCAAGCGTAAGCACGCTTTTAAAAGTCATATATTGACAAAAAAGAGCAAAAAAAGAAAGTTAAAATTGACGCATTCTACACTTGTTCACCCAAGCAATGAGCAGCAAGTGAAGGACATGTTAAATATTTAATTATTGTTTCACTGATGTCTGGTACTAAGTCTTGTATTGAGCGCCAGCCGTCGAAAATTTAATAAAAATGCCTAGATCGGTAAATTCAGTGGCTGCAAAAGCCAGAAGAAAAAAAGTACTAAAAGCGGCCAAAGGATATTTTGGAAGACGTAAAAACGTACACACTGTTGCAAAGAATGCAGTTGAAAAAGGATTGCAATACGCTTATCGCGACAGAAAACAAAAGAAAAGAGAATTCAGAAAATTATGGATTCAAAGAATAAATGCTGGGGCCAGGGAAAATGGTCTTTCGTATTCAGAGTTTATGGGTAAATTGTCTAAATCTAATATGGAGATCAATCGCAAATCTTTAGCTGATTTGGCGATGAACAACCCTGAAGCATTTGCAGAAATTGTGAAGTCTCTCAAATAAAGAAGAGAGAATTTTAATTGAACCCATTCGCAAAAACGGATGGGTTTTTTTTATATAAAAATTTTCCAGTAAATGATAAACTGAACCGCCAGTAAGATCCAGATTATATTTCTTTTTAGGATAGGATTCTTAAACATGATGTTAGGTTTACGCAAAAGAAAAAAAATTATTGTATTTACATAGATCAATGCTCTTTGAATTAAAATGTTTTAGCAATGAATCTATTATACTATACGCATGAATAAAAAATAACGTTACAAAATGTTCAAATCCTTCCTGTTGAACTAAAATTTTATAATTTCGAATCTCAATAAACTAAACCAAAAACAATGAAAAAATTATCAGCACTTGTACTAAGTTTATTATTCAGTGCAACCGTTTTCGCGCAAATAGAAACACCCTTGCCTAGCCCAACGGCTACAATTACTCAGGATATCGGATTGACAGAAACTACAATCGTATATTCCAGACCGGGCGTAAAAGATCGCAAGATATTTGGTGATCTGGTACCATTTGGAGAAATGTGGCGTACCGGAGCCAATATGTCGACTAAAATTTCCTTTGCCGATGAGGTTCAAATCAATGGTCAAAAAGTTCCGGCAGGCACTTATGCCCTCTACACCATTCCTGGTGAAAATGAATGGACAATTATCATTCATAAAAACATAAGTTATGGCGGAACAGGTGGAGACAGCTATACCACAGATGAGGATTTAATGAGATTCACCGTGAAACCAAACAGCTTAAATGATAAGGTCGAAACATTTACTATTGATATTTCCAATAACAAAATGGATCGTTCTACAATCGATCTTTCATGGGAAAACACCAGGGTGAGTTTCGATGTGGTAGCACCGGTTGATGAAAAAATCACAAAAATGATTGACAGAACATTAAATCCGGGCGGTACACCTTATTATAGAGCTGCAACTTATTATCATGAGTCAGGAAAAGATTTAAATGTAGCTCTTGGATATGTTAATACAGCTATCGAAAAATATACGGCAGCCGGGTCTAAACCTTATTGGGTGGCCAGAAGAAAAGCTTTGATCCAGGCAGACCTTGGAAAATACAAAGAAGCCATAAAGTCGGCAGAGCAAAGCACTGTATGGGCTAAAGAGGCTAAAAACAATTCTTATGTTAAAATGAACGAAGAGTCCATCGCCATGTGGAAAAAGAAATAATAAATTCAATCATCCAAATTGAATTGAAGGCACTGTCAATTGGCAGTGCTTTTTTTATATTTAAAAATGGCTGATAATTCAAAAGGAAAACTAAAAGTTTACAAATCCTCTGCCGGTTCCGGCAAAACCTATACACTCGCCAAAGAATACATTAAAATATTATTATCAAATCCCGAGCTTCAAAGAAATAATTACACCGAAAACTACTTCCGGCACATTCTGGCCATTACATTCACTAATGATGCGGCCAATGAAATGAAAGACAGGGTTCTTCTTTATCTCCGTGAATTTTCTCAACAGCAGGACCAAAAAGAAAACGGATTGCTTCAACAAATTTTAACTGAAGTCAAAGAGGAATTCCCAGAGCTAAAGTTAAGCGAATCAATTGTCAAAGAGCGATCCGAAATAATACTTAAATCTATACTTCATCGCTTTTCAGATTTTAATATTCAGACCATTGATTCATTCACAAATCAAATTGCCCAATCTTTTGCGAGAGAGCTGGGTCTGCCGGGGAATTATGAAATTTTCCTGGATACCAAAAAAAAATTATCCGAATCAGTTGATATTTTACTCGGGCGTATTGATGAAAAGGAAATACGGTTGTTGAACTGGCTATTTGACGTTGTTAAAAACAGAATAGATGATAATCAAAGCTGGAATATTGCGTATAACCTCAAAGATTTTTCTACGACTTTAACAGAAGAGAAGGTCTATGAAATGCTAAAAACACTTGAGGAATGGAAACTTGATGACTTCTACAAAGCAAAAAAGGAATTGCTTAAGGAATACGCTAAACTTTCTGAGCAATGTAAAAAACTAGCAGAAGAAGGATTGAACTATCTGAATTCTGAAAATCTGGATCATCCAGTTCTCAAAGAAAAATCCAGTGGCGTTAAAACTCTTTTTGAAAAAAATATAAAAGAGCCATTTTCAAAGGACCTTGGAGTAAAATTATTTAAACTACTCCAAAAAAACGATTGGCTAAAGAAGGAAGCCCAGCCAAATAACAATAGCATTGATGATGTAAATACCAATATTTCAATCATTGCAGGAAAAATGCATAAACTTTTTGAGCTGGAGACAGGTAGGTTTATTTCTTTAAAAAATATTTTGAAAAATCTTTCTGAAATGGCTTTGTTAAACAGTATTAAGTCAATTTTAGAGGAGTTAAAAGAAAAAGATGATCAGGCTTTTTTATCAGATCTCAATGAGAAAATCAGAGATGTAGTTTTATTAGAACCCATTCCGTTTATTTATGAAAAAGCCGGAGTTCGCTATAAACATTTGCTGATCGATGAGTTTCAGGATACATCGATATTTCAATGGATTAATCTAATTCCTTTATTATCCAATACGCTTTCCGAATGCAATGTCAATCTAATTGTAGGCGACGTAAAACAATCCATATACAGATGGCGAGGTGCGGATCCCGATATATTGGTCAATTTACCCGATTCCAAAGATGAAATGAGTTTGGACCCAATCCGCGAACATGTCCTGTCCTGGAAGAATCAGGTGGAAGTAAATCCGCTCAATTCTAACTGGCGCAGCAATCCGGGGATTGTAAATTTTAATAATGAATTCTTCGAATGGCTAAAAGAAAACAATGAAGAATTTAAAGGACTCGGAAACTATTATGATGATATTGTTCAAAAAGCTGAAAAAAACGGAAGTTCTGATATAAGGATTGAGCTATTAAAAGAAGAAGAATTTCATAGCAAAGATGAAATGCAAGATTCAAAAGCCGATTTGGTTATCGATTATATAAGTCAATGTATACAGGCAGGATATGCATGGAAAGACATAGCAATACTTTGCAGAAAAAATAATGAGATCAAAAATATTAGTCGAGTATTAATTGAAAACCAAATTTCTATTATATCGGATGAATCGCTCTTACTTGAATCATCGGCCCCTGTTAAAGTATTGATTAAGGTTTTTGAATTTTTAGACGAGCCCGGAAATCAGGACGGTCTTGCAGATTTGTTTATTCTAATTGCCAATTTAAAAAATGCTGCAATTGATGACTGGTCTGAAATTCAAACTAAAACGAAACTAAAAACAGCAGAAGAGTTTATAAGCTTTTTAATAGCTTTTTTTAAGCTCGATATTGAAGAAGAACAATTACTGGAAGGTAATATTTTTCAATTGGCACAGGCCTGGATTAAGGCCTTAGAAATGATGAAAGACACCAAACAACAGGTGTACCTCGATTATTTTCTTGATGTGCTTTTTGAATTTAGCAATAAACCCATTTCTGGGATAGCGCAGTTTCTTGAATACTGGACCGATAAAAAAGAAAGTCTTTCAATTTCCAGCTCAAGTGAACAAAATGCTGTACATGTTTCAACAATTCATAAAGCAAAAGGACTTGAATACCCCATCGTAATTATACCCTATCCAGAACTTAATTATTCACTGAAAAAAGGATCTAAAGCTTGGATGAAAGTACCTGAAAGCTATGCAACGGAATTACCTGTAGCGGTATTGGGTCTAAATGCCGATATTGAAAAAACCGAATTTTCCGAATACTATCTAGAAGAAAAAAAAGCCAAATTCCTTGAGGAAGTCAACGCCTTATATGTGGCCATGACAAGAGCCGAAGAGCGACTTTATCTTATCGCTTCTGTTCCAAAACGCAAAAACATGTCAAATTATATTGTGGATTTTCTTAATGAAAAACAGCATGTCGGAACGGAAAAAAAATTCCGTGATATAAAATATCTTTCTTACTCAATAGAATCCCAAAAAAATAATAAAACCAAAAACATAGAATCCAGCGTTATTCCGTGGAATAATGCAAAAAATAAAAGAGAAAGAATACAACGAAACCTGAGATGGTCAGTTGATTTTTCATTAAGCCAGGAACAAATAGATAACATTCAATCCGGCAAGTCTTTTCACCATCTGATGTATTATTTTAAGACTGAAGATGACCTTCCAAAAGTCCTTAAAATGGCCTCAGAGCTATTCCAGGAAAATGATTTTAAAGATTTTGAGAATTTTCTAAGAATGATTTTAACTGATTTGGAGCTTAAATCCTATTTTCAAAAAGATTGGAATATTTACAATGAAAAGGCGATTCTATACAATGCAGAAGTTTTAAGGCCGGATCGATTCCAAATTCGTAAAGATCAGGCGGTCATTATTGACTACAAGACAGGACTTCAAAGCGATTCACATCGTGCGCAAATAGAGAATTATCATCGCGCCTTAGCTGATTTACACCCCAATTGTCATTTTGCGAAATACATTCTTTATACAAAACCCTTTAAAATTGTTAGTTTATCCTGATATTAATTCGATCATCGGTCATAAACTCAAGGCTGCTGTTTTCAGGAATTATAATATTTCGGTTTTCCACAATTAAAGAACTTGCTGTTCCGATTGCGGCTCCTACTAGTGCGCCGCGTAGCCATTCATCATAAAATATGCCTCCCAATACAGATCCGGAAGCTGCACTCCCTAAAATTCGTTCTGCGGTGAAATTATCAAGAATACGAATGGTATTTGTAGTAGAAATAGGTATAATTTCTCCATTGATGTGAATCTCAAAGAGTTCCAATTGCAATTGAGCGGTTTTAAAGGCCGTGCCGTTTCTGGCATATTTTACACGTCCAATAATTGGCGTATTTTGGGGTAAAATAGCAAGTCCTTCATGGTTGATAATACTTTGGGCCAATCGACATTCTATTATTTCACCCGTTTTTGTATATCTCGAATTTAAACTGCGATTTGTTTTAATTACCAAAAATTCACCCGCAGGAATGGTATAAAACTCTGGCCTTTCGGGCATTCTTTTTTCAACCACAGGTTCAAGGAAATAGCTGGGTTTATAATTTTGCTTAATCTCAGTATTTTGAATAAAGATCCAGGCTGTATCCACAAATATTTTAGTGATGTATTTATTCTGGGCATATATGGAACCAATAATTGTATCCCCATTATGTAAAAAGAGGCTGTCATATTGAGCCATTGATCTGAAGCCAAATAGTAAAAGAATAAGGAAGAATATCGATTTCATGATTTTGAATTTATACAGATATATCAAAAATCAGACCTAAATAAGTGCAATTTATTTGCGGTATTCCGTTTTGAGCATGGCGTATATTAGATCGTCTTTCCATTGTCCATTTTGATTGTAACTCTTTTTGAAATGGGCTTCTTTTCTAAAATTTAAACTTTCAAATAAACGAATGGAAGCAATATTATCAGGATCGATGCTTACAAAAACTCTGTGTTTTTCCAATTTATGAAATATGTGATTTAATATTACGGCAATTGCCTCCCTGGAGTAGCCTTTCCTTTGAAATTGCGGAGAAATTGTAATTCCTAATTCTACCTGCATATTTATGGGGCCAACAAAATGCAAACCGAGATCTCCAATTAGGTTTTGATTTTTTTTATCAATTAGTACAAGTTGATACCAACTGTTTTCAATATTAATTTCTTCGGGATTACTTTCAATTAATTTATTGACATCCTGAACCGAATGATAAGACTTTCCCTGAAACGCAGTTACATCATTTAGTTTTTTATATTCAAATAAAGAGGGCGCATCTTTCATTTCTACCCTTCGAATTAACAGTCGGTCTGAATGTAAAATCATGGCTTTTTTTTGCTTGTTAACCTCGGATCAAATTTAAACTTCTGAATATCAACGAGCTTAACTTTTTCAAGGTATTCCGGATGTTGGCAATTTAAAATATAGTTTGATGCCGTATTTATAATACAAGAAGGGACCTTCAAGGATAGGAATTGCATATCATTAAACCATTCCGAACCTATTTCTGATAATATTTTGGGTGCGGGATATTTAGACCAATTTTTAGGTAATTTTTCAATTTGTATTTCAAAAAATGATTTGTCCGGAATATCCAAAGTAACAAGATCGAGGTCGGGAACGAGCATTGGGGGTGTGTGCACGATCAATTCGAGGAGGGTGATTTCGGGGCTTTCTCCTGTATACAAAACAGCTTGCCCTTTTTTATTCCAACGGCCACCATGTATTGCTGCACCTGTTCCTGATATATCCTTTGAAAATTTTCTTTTGGCCAGGCGATAAATGTGCATCAGGAAATGATACCGTGTTCAATTCTTCCCAAAGCATCCTTGACTTTGGAAATACCTCCGGGAATTTCGAGTAATTCTATTGGCTCCATTCCTCCAAATGACTGATTGGGAAGATTTAACCATTTTATAAAATCTTCCTTACTTAAAAATACTTCAGAGCCATAAAGAAATAAATCGGTAAGCTCAAATAACTGCACGGATGAATTCCTATCGAGGACTTTATCGGAGCGTATCCACCTGTACAAGGTAGGAGAGGAGATATTGAGCATATTGGCTGTCTCTTCTCTTGAAATGTTAAAATAATCCTTAAAATTTTTAATTATGCCTGCTTTAATCCCGGCATTGGCGAGGTGTATAAAATCGTAGGAACTGTCAATTTTTTCATTAACATAATTCTTTCCTAAAACACTTTTTAATTTGTTGTAATGTTTAGTATTAATATTTGGGAAAGCATTCATTTGATAATATTATTTATCATATGAACGAAAATACATAACTTTTAGTTTCATTCCAAATTGCTTTTCAGCATATCGGCGCCTTTAAAAGTAAATCATTTGAAATAAGCTTGATTTCAGATTTTCAGGCCTGCATTGCCCAAGATTTATCCTTGTTATAGGCTCAAACTTCGTAGTCAAAAAATTTCAACAATTTTTTAGCCTCATCGTATTGCAATAATTCCATTGCCCTTTTCTTATTCTCAGGTTTTTTCCACTTGGAAATTGAACTTTTAAATATTGGCTTTACCTCTCCGTAATAGGCCTTGTTTTTCCTTACCTGAGTATTTGAGTGCCAGTTTTTTAATTCATCGACAAGTTCGAGATTTAGAAATGCACATATTTCTTTTATTTGCCGATCATAATCCATAATTAGATCTCTGTATCGCACAGTATGCACGTTTGGATTGTCATACTCATTTTTCCCCTTTTTAACATCGTTTATCCATCTCGAGGGCTCTACCCAATAGCGATTTGGGTCTTTTGGATGTTTGGATAGAATGACATCTCGTCCATCTCTTACAATATGAATAAATTTAAAACGACCTTTATGATGGGCTTCAATTTGTTTGATGTATTTGACATTACTCGGACTTTTTTCACACCACCTCGTGCAACTGTCATCAATTTTTTCTGTAAGAAATGTTTTGTACAAGCGATCTTTTCTCGGCGGTTTTGTATTGTTTTTATCATACTTATCCACATCATTGAACAATCCCAGTTCCTTAGGACAGGCAAATATTTTCGGGTGGCTTGAAAGTATTGATAATAAGAGTGTAGTGCCTGACCTGCCACAACCTCCGATATAAATTGGGGGCTCCGAAAAGTGTTTTTTTTCAATTTTCTTACCAAAGTGGCTGATTATTTTTAGGAAAGGCGCTTTATACCATTTGTACATTATAAAGTATCAATTGGAGAATATCATTCAATTAAGCGTTTAAGCCCAATAAAACCAAATATTTTTGATTTGAAGAAGTCTATAATAAACTGAGACTACAATTTTATATGCTTTTTTAGACGCAATTTATGTGGCGTTCTGCCTTAAGAAAAATGCCTTAAAGAATAACTAATCCAGTTCATTCTCGGTACTTTTTATAGCCTCATCGTACAATATAGCCATGAGATATTCTTGTCCGGTCAATTCAGTAAAACGCAGTTGAAATTGCAATAATGTGCGATCGATTTCATTTAGATCATGGGCATTTGAATCGAAATAATAATCAATGATTTTCATTAGTGTTTTATCCGTGATGTTTTGCTGCATTGAATAAACATGCGTTAGTTTTTGAGTGGTTTCAAAATCAAATTCCGAAACGATTCCCGTCGATTTTGCGGATTCCCATGCAGTACTGGTTAAAATAGCGTCTATCAAGCTCTCATTATCAGTTAAAACGCCGAGATTTAAATAGTCGAATTGCTTCAATTCTGTTTTTAGACTATCCATTTCCCCATGAAGTATGGCGCTTATTCTATCTCTGATTTCGGTATGCTTAACCTTCCATTTCGCTAAAATTTCTTCATTCTGCTTCAGCTCTTTTTGGATGCTTTCCAATGCAATTATTTTTCTTTTATTGGTCTTATAATCATCAAAAAGCTGATTGATGAATAGAGCAAATAAGACACTGAATACGATCAGAAATCCTTCTACCAAATATTTTTTGATATTCATAAGCATGGATTTATAAATCTTGAGATTGATTTCGTTAATGGATATACAAAAAACAAATTATTGTACATTTTACGAATTTATTTTAATTAAGCGCAATGCCTCTTTTTTACTGAGGTTACTCAGATCTGTTTGATGTACGAAATCCTGAACCCACTGTGGATTTATTCTGCTGTATTCTCTTAAAATCCATCCTATGGCCTTATTGATAAAAAATTCACTTGAACCGAGAAGTTCATAGATGACTGAGGCTAATAATTTAGTATCTAAATCCTTTTTATATTTTAATTGAAATAAAATGGCCGACCGCTGGAGCCAAATAGATTCGGATTGCAGATATTTATTTACCCGCGGTGGAATTTCCTCAGGGTATAATTTAAAATATTGCCCTTTCAGTTTATAAGCAATGAAATCCACGGTATCCCACCAGGATTTGTTTATGACCATAAACTCTAATAAATCAATGTCAGACTTTTCAAACTTTTTAGAATATTTTTCCGTCAATTCCTGTGCAAAATACTGGAATTCTCTTTGAGGTTTTTCCCAAAGTATTTTGACAATATTTTCCAGGTTTGATTTTGGCGGTAAATACTGTTTTTGTATAAATGGTTTTATAATTTCTGATCTCAAGCCCGCTTTAATTCCATAATATTCAAATTTGTCACGCATATAGGCTTTTTGTTTAATTGCAATCTGCGGATTAGCGTTTCTTTTAAATTCATTTTCAAGACTTTGGATATAGTCTGATTTACTGAAATTCTGGGTCATTGATTTTATAATATTTTTATTCCTAAAATAACCTAATTGTATTGTAATATTAATTCAAGCCAATCTTCAAATCATTATTGTGGCAAAGTTTTGAATTTGTGATATACAAGTAATTTGTAAGGCGTAACCGATCGGTGATCTGATGTGGAATCATGAAAAACATAATTAAAATCTTTCGTCAATTCGCATTTGAATACACCATTCGTTTCAAATATTTCTTTAATAATTTCAATTTTATCCCCGGTGTCCTGATTGCTGATTACCACCTTTGAATTGACATTCATTTTAAGCGATATTTTTTTAAGCAAATTGATTTCTGATGCTTTATCATTTTTTGCAAAATGCAACATGCTGTCGAGAAGAATAAAATCAAAATTCTCAAAGTCTTCAAATGAATAGATATCTTCAACCTGAGCTCTTAGTTTTAATTTTTCCAATTGACTGATCTTCAACATTTGCGCAATTCCTGTTTTTGAAATATCGATTCCAAAAACATCAAATCCCAAACGGGCCAAAGCAATAGCATTCCTTCCCTGACCACATCCCAAATCAATAATCTCCCCCTTTTTGGCTTGATCGGCAAAATAATTTATCAATTCTATACAAGGCTCACCAAATAAGTTTTCGACTTGATAGTACTCATCATATTTCGTCTCGCCGTAACTATTTTTCATGTGAAAAGAACATCTTTAGAATAAAATTACTGAAATCCTTTACCCGACTTCTATATCTTAAATATGTCTTAGGCTTTAGAATATCCAAAGGCCAGACATATTAGCGATCTTACAAATTAAATTACTGAATTTGACTCATATCCATCCAGAACAGCTCCCATATATGTCCATCGGGATCATCAAAAGCCTTACTGTACATAAAACCGTGATCTTGCGCCGGTCGGGTCTCTTTTCCTCCAGCCGATATGGCTGCCTCAAATAGTTTATCTACATCTTCGCGGTTTTCGACCGATAGTGCATTGAGCACCTCACTGGTTTGATTGGCATCAGATAATTGTTTTGGTGTGAATTGTTTAAACTTTTCATGAGTGAGCAACATGACATATATGCTGTCGGAAATCACAATATTTGCGGCGGTATCGTCTGAAAATTGTTCGTTCAACTTAAAGCCTAAATTTTGATAAAATGCCTTGGATTTATGAAGATCTCCCACATGAAGATTTACAAATATTTTATGGCCCATGGTAATTTTATTTTTATTGTATCTGATAGTAAAGGTCTATAATTCATTGATTTATCACTTAATAATTGGTTTTTTTCTATTGAGGTTGATGCAAAAAGATCAATGTTCGAATACATACTGAATGTTCAATTTTAAAATTGTAATAAAGCCATAATATATGATACATTAATTCTCATCTTCAATTTTCCAGGGTGGATTAAGCCTGTTTTCTCCGCCGTAGAACAAAATGATTTGGTTACCATCAGTATCTTTTAGTCTGGCTTCCCTCCAAAGCCATTTTTGATCTGTGGGATTCTGATCAAATACAATACCCTCTTTTTTAATTTTTTCTACCTCTTGGTCGAGGTTTTTGCATTCAAAATAAATGTGGATGCCATTTCCTTTTGGCAAGTCCTTATTCAGATGAATTGAAAAAGTTGAATTGCCTTCAGGACACTGAAATCTTGCATAATTTGGCAATGATTCGACGATTAATTTTAAACCCAGTTTTTGATAAAAGGGTATGGACTTGGTCAAATCCTTTGAGGGTACGGTAACCTGATTTAAATCCATGTTTTAAAGCAATTTTATTGCGATGACATTAATCGAATTAATATAAAATTACTTAATGCATTTATACATTAAAACCCTCCAATTAAAGTATTGATCTTTTTTAAAGAGGCTCTTAAATTTTCTTTTGGAGACTTTAGTCTATCAATTTTTAAATATTATGCCTTTACATTAGATTATTGATGGAAGAGGTAGAAAAGCCGAACGTCCAACTATCATCCGTAAGCTAGACTTTTTTAATATACTTAAAAGTATCGGATAGCACCAGCCTTTGCAAACAGCTCGGTTAGCTTATGGATGATAGTGTTTGTTAGGCTTAGTATTTGTGTTCAATCCCAGTTTCCTTTTGAATCTCTCTCCATTTTTCTACGTCGAATTTTCTAGATGTTCTGAAATGTTCAGCAGTTTCTTCTTCGTTCATATTACTGAAATCAACCGGTGACGTTTTTAAATAAAAATGAGCAGTCTCTATGTTTTCGAATTCACGGAGTTCATCTAATAGTTCGTTTACATATGAGCTTTGAAAAGACAAGTGTTTCAGAGTCTTCATTTTCTTCAAGCAATCTGGGAATTGAGGAATATCCCCGCCAACTCGAAGTTCAATTAGGTTCTCGCAATCACATATTGACGGATTAATCGCTTGAAGATTATTGTCTAATAAGTTGATAGTTTGAAGGTTTCTAAGTCTAGAAATATCATCAGGGATGGAATTAATTTGATGTCCTTTAAGGTTCAAATGTTTTAATCCTGTTAGTTGAAGAATCTCTGATGGAAATTCTGTTAATGATTCGTAATAGGAATTGACTGTTAAAGTTTCGACCAGTTCAGGGGTTTTTAAGGCTCTTGAAATTGAGTTGTATTCTCCAGTTTCTTCTAGTTCAAAAGTCTGCTGATGTTCGTCAAGTTTGAAACTTGCTGCGGCAAAAACGTTCGGTAAAATGAGAGCTGAAAAGATTGATAGGAGTAGAAGTTTATTGTTCGCTCCTTTTATCCTGTTCTTTTTGATATTTCTAATCATCAAAATGGATTGAATAATATAAAGGAGCAGTGCAATACCGACAATGCTGTATCCATTTCGTTCCAAGAATTCACTCTGAAATCCGAAAAAGTTTCCAAGCACAGAATAGCTTCTTGAATCGTCAAAGTCCATCTGAAAAAGCAAAATAGAGGCAAAAAGAAGATGTGAAATGATAATTTGAATAGTGTTCTTCGAGTTACTGGTTGCAAGGTTGTTCATGCAGTAGAAATGTATCACGAAATGAATCAGTCCGAAAAGAATAACAGATCCAAAACCAAAGAACATCAGCCAGCCAAGAACTTCCAGTCTCGCCGACGCAGCGAATGAGAAAATTAATACTAAAAGAAGTGCTTGAATTCGCTTGTCCATATTAAGCCTAAAGTCTGTGTAAAGTGCATAAAAATAGCTAAACGTTTAAAACGTTTCAAATACTTTAAAACGCTTCAAACGTTTATGGCCCTTCTATAAATAAAATTTAATAGCCATTATTGATAGCCCGGAAAGAAATTGTTATTTATAAGAATCTTTATTATACCGGATCAACATCAATAATGATTCTGAGATTGGGGGCTTTTTTCTTTTTATCAAAGTCCTTAAGCTCTTCTTCAATTATGCTTTTTATTGCCGAAGGTTGAATTCCCTCTCGTTCATATTTCACAAATATTTCTCGGATATAAAGGTTCCGAATTCTCGCTACCGGTGGTTCTTCCGGTCCCAATACCCTATGGCTTCCCAATTTTTTTCTTAGCATTTCACCCAGATTTCTTGCGTCATATTCTAATTCGCCGGGTTCACGACTTTTTAGTGTCAGTTTAATCATGCGACTAAAAGGTGGATAAAAGAAGCCTTGGCGTTCTGCGAGTTCCCAAGTATAAAAGCCATTGTAATCATTTTTATGAATATATGAGAACAGTTCATGTTCAGGCATATTGCTTTGTATCAATACTTTCCCGTGATTACTTTTCCTGCCTGCGCGACCTGAAACCTGGGTGATTGTCTGGAAGGTTCGTTCTGTAGCACGAAAATCGGGGAAAAACAATAATCGATCAATGCCAATAACCAGTACCAATTCTACATTGCTAAAATCCAGACCTTTTGTTACCATCTGAGTACCGACCAGAAAATCTACCCTTCCGGAATCAAATGCTTCTAATATGCTTTGATGAGCATATTTGCCTCTTGTGGTGTCCAGATCCATTCTTTGTATTCCTGCATCCGGGAACTGAATCTGCAATTCTTCTTCAACTTTTTCCGTACCGGTTCCCATGGTTTGGAAATGGGAGTGATTGCATCGCGGACATCGATTGGGGGGCTCTTCATAAAAGCCGCAATAATGGCAGCGCAATTGTCTGGAATACTGATGTAAAACCAGTGACACATCGCATTGATGACACATTGGGATATATCCACATTGCATGCATTGTAAATAGGGTGAATATCCGCGCCGATTTTGGAAGACGATTGCCTGCTTTTTATCGTTTAAAGTCTTCTGAAGTGCATCCAAACTTTGTTTTGTAAATATGGATTTGCTTAATCCTTTAATTTTGGCTTCGCGGAAATTTTGAAAAATCACCTTTGGTAAGCTTGAATCCTTATGATATCGTTCATTGAGTTCTACTTTTCCCCATTTACCTTTTTCGCATAAAAAATTACTTTCCAATGCCGGGGTGGCAGAACCCAGTAAAACTTTTGCCTTGTGCATTTGAGCCAGCATTATAGCAGATTCCCGTGCATGATAGCGAGGTGCAGGGTCATGCTGTTTGAATGATGGATCGTGTTCTTCATCGATAATGATGAGCCCCAGATTTTCAAAAGGAAGAAAAAGCGAAGATCGCACACCTACAATTAACTTGTATTTTTTTTTATTAAGGTTTTCCCAGATTTCCACACGCTCATTATCTGAGAAACGCGAATGATAAACTCCGATGTCATTGCCAAATACTTTTTTTAGCCTTTCTACTATATGCGTGGTAAGCGCGATTTCCGGAAGGAGATAAAGACATTGCTGACCTTTTTCAATAGCTTCTCGAATCAGTTCAATGTAGATTTCTGTTTTGCCACTGCCGGTAATGCCTTTTAATAAAACAATATTTTTACTTTCCCACTCTTTTTTGATTTCATCAAACGCTTTTGACTGATTTTTTGAAAGACTAAATACTCTTTTTTCATGCTCCACATCGGGAAATCGGGAAATCCTTTGTTCAAAGAATTCCATATAACCATTTTTAACAAGGGTGTTAATTGATGACTGTCCGGCACCTTGTTTAACCAATTCTGCGTTTGAAACTCCAGCGGTGTTATTTGATGGTTTTTCAAGTATTCCCGTTTCTTTAAGGTATAGCATGAGCACATCAATTTGCTTTTGACGGGCTTTCAATTCTTCAAAAAGGCTCTCTAAAATATCAGATTCATTATAAGCTTCCTTCAATCTTACTTTTCGAATCTTTTTTGGCCTGTAGCGATCCACTACTTGCTCATAAAACGCAATTAATTCTGCTTCGGCGAGCTTTTTTAACAAAGGGCTGGGATTTATTATATCGAGAAGTGCAGCCACTTCAGCCACAGTCATTTGTTCTTTGTCGGATAAGTACTTCAGTAAATTATATTCCATATCCGATAATTCAGCACTGCCATTTTCCCAGCTTTTATCAATCAACTCAATTCTTGACTCGCTGTTAATCTTTAAACCTGAAGGCATGGCTGCTCGCAATACTTCGCCCGGATAACACATATAATATTTGTGCATCCATTCGATAAGCTTAAGTTGGAAAGAATTAATAATGGGCTCATCATCAGGAATTTCCAATACCTCTTTAAGCTTTGGATGCGGCTTGGTACTCTGAACAATAGACGATATAATACCCGTATAAATCTTTTTTCTACCAAATTGAACAATGGCTCTTGAGCCTATTTGTGCTAATTCTTTATTTTTTGAAGAAATAATATATTGAAATGTCCCTTTAACTGGTAGGGGTAGGATAATTTCGGCAATATAATGTTCAGACTTAGACATCCGCTTCGAATCTGAAGTAAAAAAAAATCCCATCCAAATGGACGGGACTTTTTCAGCTTAACTTGACCTAATTTAACAATCGTTGACCTCCAAATTGTTATTTCCTATTGATATCACTTATTCCAGCTGTTTTTTCATCCACATTTTTAGGATTGCCGTAATAGTTAATTTCTGAGACGCCAGCTGCATAAGCTGTTAAATAATTGGTAACATTGACTGTTGCCTCACTTTTGCCATAGGCTTTGATGTCAGCCTCTTTTGCAATAAGGTCTTTGGCATCTAATTCAGTTTTACCTGCGAGATTGGCCTCAAAATATTCTGCCGAACCTGAAATTTTTGCATCCGCAAGCCCCTCAAGGCTCATTTCAAGATTTGTGAAATCTCCATTAATTTCTGCATCTGAAAATCCGGCCATTTCCAATTTAAAGCTATTGAGTTCCAAATCTCTTGCTCTGAAGTCATTGTGTCCATAAATATTCAATTCCCTGATATCTGAAGCACTTATATTGATATAAACCGGTGCTCTACCTCTAAAATCAAAGTCCTCTTCAAAGTCCTCAATAAAAATTTCCAGATTTTGATCAGCTCTGTCATAATCAAATTCGACATCTTCAACTTTCGATCTTCTGCCAATTACTTCAACCTGAGAAATTGAATCCTGACTCAAGTTGATTTTGTATTCACCTTTTATGGTTATTGAAATCACAGTATCAGCAATATCAAATACTTTAGTAAAATCAAGATTGGAACCGGTGTAATTGCCATTGTCCAAACTCGGATCACATGTAAGACAGGTGAGATCATCAAGATTATTAAATACAAATACATTGTCACCCATATCACTCACGCGATAGTCATAGTGATAAATGGTTCTGTAAATAATTTCATCAAGCGACTGTTTCATAATAAATTTCTGACCCATCGGAATATACATGGTCATATCCAGGTTTTGTCCTCTAAAAACTGCCTCATCTTTGAATTGAATATTAGAATCAAAGAGAATTACGCTGTCTATCATGCTAATTCCATAGGTGATCATTTCAGAGTTTTTCAAAGCATCGCCTTTACTTGATCCGCTCGAATTAAATTCTTTTACAATTTTTATCAATGAGTCACTGTGAGGACGAATTGTTAAATGAACGAAATCGCCATCTTCTATTTCCAATTGATTGATATCCAGAACTAATTGCTGGTCAATGGATTCAAAAGTTTGAATTTCAGTTCTTGTGTTATCCTCTATAAATTCAGAAACCAGTCTTGGCACAAAGCTCAAACTAATTAATAGGGCAATGAACCAAATACCCACCATAGACCAGGCTACTGTGGTAGAGGTTTGAGATTTTAAAGTGATCAACCTCAATCCCAATAATCCGAGTGCGAAAATTGGAATTCCAATTGCGAATATTCCTGAAATGGCGACATAACCCGGAACAATGGTCGTTAAAATTTCAACCGGTAACCCATCAAGCACCACTTCGGGAGAAATCAACAATCCCAATATGGCAGCTGCCACTGCTAAAACAGAAATTAAGACAACAAAAGAGAAAACCATTAAAAATAGTCCCACCACAATTCTAAGAGCTTTGCCTAGTACAATAATCAATGGCCCTAGAGCTTTTCCTAATACTTCAAATATTTTTCCGATGAGACGAAAGGGGAAAAGAAGAATAGTAACCAAAGCATTTTCATCCTTATTAGGATCACTACTTAAATTTTTTTTTACCGAACTTTCAATGTTAGAAAGTGTGACCGGATCACCTTTCATTTGCATCTTTTCTGTCATAGTTTCGGCCTCCGGCGCAATAAGCCAGAGGACGATATATACAATTACACCACTGCCAAAAAACAATACCGATAGCACAAACAGCAACCTGACAATGGCCACATCTACATTGAAATAGGCAGCCAAACCGCTGGATACTCCACCGATAACTTTATCATCGGGATTTCGATAAAACTTTTTAATTCGTTTATCTTCTTCCAGGTCATCGTTTCCGGGAACGGCTATCCAAAGTGCCAGGTATATAATTAGTGCAAGACCGGAAGCGGGTGGAATAATCAGGAATCCAAAAAACAAAATGAGGAAAAGTATTCTTGCCCATAAAGCGTCTACCTTGTAATAATGAGCCAAACCGGCGCAAACACCTCCAATGATCTTTCTTTTTTTGTCGCGGTATAATCGCTTACTTCCTTCGCTTTGCGTTTCAGATGAAGCCGATTCAAACTCTTCTTCACCCTCTTCCATACTGGCAAAATCGCTTACAGTTCCCATTGTAACAATAAGCTGATCTACATCCTCAGCGTTTATTACCTCTTTTTCTTTGTTTAATTTACCCGAAAATATCTCTGCAATCCGACTTTCGATATCGCTTAGGATTTCCGAATAATCCTCGTATTTTTTAAAGTAAGTATTAATCTCCGATAGATATTGCTGAAGCTTTTCATATCCATCTTCTTCGATATGAAAAATAATACCACCTATATTTATGCTAATATTCTTTTTCATGATTTCTTCTTATTGGTATTCTTAGAGTTATTAGAAATAATGTTTTCTGTAGATTCTACCAGTTCTTTCCAGGTAGTATCAAGATTCTTTAAAAATGTTTCACCTTCAGGTGTGATGTTATAATACTTTCTTGGGGGTCCTGAAGTCGACTCCACCCACTTATATTCTACCAAACCGGCATTTTTTAAGCGAGTGAGTAGGGGATAAAGCGTGCCCTCCACTACCATTATTTTGGCAGATGTCAATTCGCCTATCAAATCCGATGCGTAAACCTCTCCGCGGGAAATGATATTCAGGATACAATATTCGAGGATCCCCTTCCTCATTTGCACCTGTGTGTTTTCGAGTTTCATTCGCGTTTTTTTTAAGTTCGAGGCAAATATATAAAAAGGTACTATGTAATGCAAAGTACAGGGTAAAAAAATGTACTTGGTATAAGTAAATCTTGCTTTAAATGGCTTTAAAGGCAGATTATTTTTTTAAATTTTTTTATGAATTACATTTTTAAGTAGGGAAGTATTAATAAAATAGAGAATATCGAACCTCTGAATTACTTTAGCAGTTAAATACCTTGAATAGGCTAATCATCCCTTGAAATTTATTTTAAATATCTTCCTTTTAACCGCCGTGCATTTTTATGCGATGGCCTCAAATCCCTGGATGGATTATTCCATGGCCTATTTTAAAATAAAGGTAGCGGAAGATGATCTCTATAAATTGGATCAAAATGACCTGAGCACAGTACTTGCATCTGCAGGCTACAACATTTCAACTATTGATTCAAGTAAATGGGCTATTTTTTATCGGGGTCAGGAAATGGCCATTCATTATGAAAATGGAGACATTTATTTTTACGGGCTAAGGAATGATGCAAGACTTGATAGCGGATTGTATTTTGACGGTGGTCTGGCAAATCCTTATTTAAACATGTTTTCTGATACCAGCGCCTACTTTTTGACCTGGTATGTGGACGCTAGAACCGGTAAACGCCTCGCTAATTCGAGTGTAGTTAATCCAATTAACACCAATTATCACTTTGCAAATGCGCATTGGGAACCTGCTTCATATCGCTATAACCCAGGTGAAAACTATAACAGCGACAATAGCGCTTTTTTATATATGGGATCCTTTCAACCGGGAGAAGGGTGGACCGGTACCTATTCCACTTCATCTTTCCAAATGCAAATTGATTCAATTTCAAATCTCTCAAATGCAGGTCCTCTTCCATACTTAGATGTTCGAATGATCGCAGAGGGAAAATCAAATAATACAAGTTCGATTTCTCTTGGTGATAACAGTCCAAGAGTATGGAAATCCAATGTTTTTTATAATCAAGCGAGCCCGGTCAAAATTGATGGGGAAATATTGCTGTCAGATATTGAAAATAACAGTTTGAAAATAGATGCTACGATAAATTCCGGCGCCTTTTCACCAACGCATGCTGAATTATTTTACCCTCAGAACATCGGTATGTTTGGCTTACAATCAAAAGTATTTATTCTCGATTCGATGATGGGCAATGAAATTAGCTTTAGCATTGATGATTTGAATATAAGTTCAGCCAATGATGTATTTGCCATTGATATCAGCGACCCTTTTAATCATAGGTTTTGTGAAACAAGTTATAATTCACTCTTAGGTGAGCTTACTGTGGAAATCAATAATGCCAATGTTATAAAACGCAAAATATTGATATGCAAACGTTCATCGTTAAGAACTATTTCCAAAATCTCTTATAGAAACTATCAAGATCTCAGTAATCCCGATCAGGATTTTATATTGGTCTATCCATTTCAGTTTGATTCGGTTGTTCAGCTCTACTATAACTACCGAAGCTTTTTACAAGGAGGAAACTATAAACCATTGAAAATAGAAGTTGAGGAACTGTTCGATCAGTTTTCTTTTGGGGAAAGCAGCCCGGTAGGAATAAGAGAATTGTGTAGATATATGCATAATAACAGTTCTGCGAATTCCAATTATTTATTCCTGATAGGGAAAGGTTTGTTTTTTAATCAAACGGTTAGGATCAATAATGTCGTATACCGATACAGATTTAATCCCGAACTTTTCACCTATAAAAATCTTGTTCCAACATTTGGATATCCCGGTGGTGACTGGCCTTTTGTAATGAACTTTAACACACAGAATCCGAATGAAATCGCTTTTGGAGTTGGAAGAATTGCATCCCGAACACCACAACAAGTACTGGATTATCTCAATAAAGTAAAGGAATTTGAGGATCCTGTGAATAATGGTTTGTGGCGAAAGCGAATGCTTCATTTAAGTGGCGGGGTAACAGAAACCGAGATTCAAAGATTTTACAATCACGTAAATCAATTCAAAGCCATAGCCGAAGCTCCATTTCTAGGCGCTGAGGTCCAGACCATAAATAAAACAGAACCTGCGGGTGTACAGAATATTTTTATCGATACAGTAATAAATCGTGGAATATCGCTGCTGACCATGTATGGGCATTCAAGTGCCCAATTCAATGACATTGAAATAGGAGATGTCAATGATCCCAATCTGAATTACAACAACAGCAATGGACAATATCCCATGTTTATAATAAATGGTTGCGAAACCGGAAGAATCTATGAAACATTTGAGTCCTGGGCACAAAACTGGATCAATGAGCCTGCAAAAGGAGCATCTTTGATGCTTTCGCATTCTTTTGATGGCTTTGACCCTATATTAAAGTTTTACACCGAACATTTTTATAAAACCGCATTTTCCGACAGTTTATATTTTGGCAAACCCGTTGGAGATATTTTAACCGAGTCATCAAATAATTTTAAAGATGAATACTCGGCCTTTTATGGGAAGTTTATCCAATCGCAATTGGAACTAATGACCCTACAGGGCGACCCGGCACTTAGAATAAGCGGAGGGTTAGGCCAGGCGGATTATGCTATTGACCAAGCTGGAATTATGGCTCAAAGTTTTGACGGTACTGCCATAACGACAAATACGGATTCATTTCAATTAGTCATTCCTTTAGAAAATTTAGGCCGTTTTTCGGATGAATTTATAGGTATTTTGGTCGAGCGACAAACGCCTATCAGCACAATATTCGACACTGTATTTATTCCCTCTTTTGGTTATGCTGATACGGTATTTTATACCATTTACAATTTTCCGGATAATTTTAATCTGGGTGGGTTAAATGAGTTTTCCATAAGATTGGACCCTGGAAATTTCATTTCAGAGAGCGATGAAGTCAACAATATTGCGCAATACAGTTTGCTTTTGCCGGTTCAATATGTTCGAAATATTAGTCCTATTAATTATGGCATAGTTTCAAATAGTTCGGTGCGTATGGTTTCAAGTGCTCAATTGCCCGAAGGCATTTCTTCAATTCTATATCAATTTGAGCTTGACACCAGCTATTTATTTGATAGTCCGTTTAAAAAGAGTTTTCAATACCAAAGCGGAAATACCGGGATCTGGAATTTGGAACTGCCATCTCAAAATTTCGGTGATACTTCTGTTTATTTCTGGCGAAGCAAGAAACTCGAAGATACGGTATGGTCGAGTAGTTCATTTACTTATATAGCCGGAAGTAATTCTGGATGGTCTCAAAGTGTTTATGGACAATTTATCGACAATGAATTTTCAGGGGGATTGCGTTTAAACGATTCGAGCAGAGAATTAGAATTTCTGGATTTTTCTTCAGATCTGGAATTGCGTTTTGCAGGCCAAAAAGGATTTTACAGAGATACAACCCTAATAAAAATCGGCAATGCGCTCCTAAGAAAAAATTCGAACCTGGAAGCGCGTTCTTGTGCAGCAAATCGAATGCTGATGGTACGAATAAGTGGCCAAACCGGACAACCCTACAGAGATCTTTCTCCCTGGGATGGGCGCAATTGTGGTATCCAGCTTTTGGGGTACGTCAGTTTACCAATGTAGATATTCGGGTGGATAGTCTGGAAACCAGTCTTTTAAACTACATCAATGCCACGAATTCGGATGACTATATCATGCTTATGGCACATGGATTGGTAAATTTTAATACTTTGAGCTCCGTTCTTAAAGACACCTTATCCTCTTATGGAATCGATACGGTATTATGGAATAACCTGGAGCGTTTTGAGCCTTTTATGTATTTGGGCCGAAAAAACTGGAGCGGTTCATTTTTTATTCGTGGAGATAGCACTTTGAGTCAGCCGCTTGATTCACAAATTGTTGATTTATCCTATACCTTAACCGAGACCTATAGAAATGGAAAAATTAAAAGTGTCAAAATAGGACCTGCAAAATCCTGGGCAAGTTTAGATTTTGACATTCTGAATAATCAAAATGATATTAATCGTCTTGACCTTTTCGGATTGAAAAACAATGGCATAGCAGATTTGATTATTTCTGATCTACCGGAAGGTTTTACGGATCTATCAAGTATAGATTCAGATATTTACCCCAATATCTATTTGAATTCATATTTTGAAGATAGTATCGACAGAAGCCCCTCTCAATTGAATCAATGGACCGTAATTTATGAGGGCACAGCAGAAGGCCTTATTGATCCCCTGGCTTTTGGAATTGACTATTATCAAAACATATCACTTCAGGAAGGGGATACTCTGAAACTGAATTTTAGCTTTAAAAATATTTCTGAATTTGACTTTACTGATTCTCTGAAAGTCACCTTTTCAATTGATGAAACCATAAACTCCGATATTTTTATTGCCCCTCCAAAATCCAATGATTCGATTATTTTTAATTATGAATTAGATACAAGGGGCTTAATTGGAGATTTTACACTTCGTACTTTTGTAAACCCTTATGTTGAAAGCGAGTTGTTTTATGATAACAATATTTTAGAGACTGATTTTAACGTTTTTGGCGATGAGGTCCCACCAATTATTACCGCCACTTTTGATGGAATTCGAATTGTAAATAATGATGTTGTAGCTTATGATACTGAAATAAACATCAGCCTTCAGGATGAGAATCCATTTTTAAAAATCGAAGACTCTTCTGCTATCTTTTTTGAGTTGTATAAAACGGAAAACTTTGTCGACTCATTGCTTAATATCTCCAATGAAAACATATTGATCATCCCCCAAACAAGTACCGATAATTTTCAACTTATCATTTTTACCGATAGTCTGCACGATGGAGAATATAAGTTAGAATTTAATGGAAGAGATGCCAGTGGAAATCTGGCTGGCGTGTTTCCCAAAGTAATAGAATTTCAAGTTCAAACAGCCATTCCAAGTCAATATGATCAAATCACCATATTTCCAAACCCTTTTAATGCATCGCTTAATATTACCTTCAATCTAAGTGGTAAGGATAAACCTGAGTATTTTGAAATATCTTTTTACGATCTGCAAGGTAAAGTGGTCTTCAGAAAGGACATAACTGAACAAACTAAATTGGGTAATAATAAAATTGAATTCTGGAATTCAGAAAATTCTAATAAAGAAAGACTCAGACCCGGGATGTATATCTATAGAATACGCATTGAAGGCAATGGTGCGGATGCGCTGCTCTCAGAACCCTTGCAGGGGAAAATATTGTTCAATCCCTGATTTTTTCATAGACTAAAAAAGTGTAGTCATAAGGGTTTTTTTCATCAGACTTGTTCTTTTTTGAAGAAATCACCTGCCACTCATCACCCGGCTCCGGAAAATAAGTATCACCTTCAAAAACGCCGTGAATACGGGTCAGATAGATCCTGTCTGTCATTGATAATGATTGTTTGTAAATACTCGCTCCACCAATAATAAAAATTTCATCGTCACTCTTTGTGGCAGCCCATTTAATTGCATCATCGATGTCATTGAAAACCAGAGTTCCATCCGGTTTGTAGTTTTCTTTTCTGCTTACAATGACATTTGTCCGGTATTTTAATGGTTTTCCCAGGGACTCGAATGTCTTACGACCCATTATAATTATGTGGCCTTTAGTTTTTTCTTTAAAATAGCGGAAGTCGGCGGGCATATGCCAAACCAATTCATTGTTTTTTCCAATTACATTATTTTCAGAAGCCGCTACAATCATTGATACTGTCATATCCTGAATCCCTTTAATAAATCTTCCACTTTCATTCTTTTTTTACTTTCCAATTGAACATCTTTAAGCCAAATGATACCATCATTGCAATAAAATCCCAGATTTGTTTTATTGTCAGTAATAATTTCTCCGGATGTGAAATTGTGTTTTATTTTTTCTTTTTCGGCCCAGTATACTTTTAGTTTTTTATTGTTAATGCTCGTCCAGGCACAAGGGAATGGCGACAAGCCACGTATAAAATTGTATAAATTATCGCATTCGTTTTTCCAGTCAATTTCACAGGTTTCCTTGAATATTTTAGGTGCTTTTGGGTCTTTATCTGAAAAATTTTGTCTTAACGTCTCTACGGTTCCATTTTCAATTGCTTGCACCGTTTTTAATACCAGTTTACTACCCTTGTGCATTAATCTTTCATACAAAGTCCCTGCCGTATCATCTTCCTTAATTTCTTCTTTTTGTTGATCAATAATATCGCCCGTATCAATTTCGTGTTTTAGAAAAAAAGTACTCATTCCGGTTTCCTTTTCTCCATTTATGATAGCCCAATTTATTGGTGCAGCTCCGCGGTATTTAGGAAGGAGGGAAGCGTGTAAATTGAAGGTGCCCAATTCCGGCATACGCCATACCGATTCGGGTAACATTCTAAAAGCAACCACAATTTGTAAATTGGCATTGAGACGTTTGAGCTCCCTTTGAAATTCAGGTGCTTTTAAATTTTTTGGTTGAAGAATTTTTAACCCCTTTGCTTCAGCTGCTTTTTTTACCGGAGAGGCATTTAACTTTAATCCACGTCCTGATGGTTTGTCGGGTGCTGTAATAACCGCAACCACATTATAGCCCTGCTCGACCAATATTTCCAGACTTGGGACTGCAAATTCCGGGGTACCCATAAATACTATTCTCAATTCATTCTTCATCATTCAAAGTCCTCGTAGAGAAGGTATTTTTTTCTAATTTCCTTAAATTCTTTTATTTCGTTTATCCAACTTTTGCTGATTAATTCGGCACTTTTACCATCCTCAATCCATTTTTGAATTTGATCATTTCCAATAAGCTTCCTGAAATAAGGATTAAAAAATTTACCTTTATCCGGAAATGCATTGTAAGCATCGATCAGGTATTTGAGCGTAAATCCAATTTCATTAACATCTCTTAAATCCTTTCCAAAACAATTCTGATTCATGTATTTCGGCTTGCTTGCATGCCCAGGTAAACTCCTCGGAGTAAACTGGAATGACATTGTTGTATAAGATGGGTGTCCGTAAACCTGAAATGGAAAATGTGTTCCTCGACCAACAGAAATGGCCGTACCTTCAAATAAACAAAGGGAAGGGTACAATTTTATGGATTGGCTGTTGGGTAGATTTGGAGAAGGACTTACCGGCAAATCGTATTTTCTTAAATGATCATAATTTTTACATGGGATAACTTCCAAAACACATTGCTTTTTTGAATATATATCATCTCCCAACCAACCTTCTTCATTGATCATTCTCGCCAATTCACCAACGGTCATTCCATGTACGATTGGAATAGGGTGGAGTCCAACAAATGATTTATGACTTAATTCTAATACAGGACCATCCACATAATGGCCGTTTGGATTAGGGCGGTCCATTACGATTACTTTTTTATCGTTTTCCGCACAGGCTTGCATTACATAATGCATGGTGCTGATATAGGTATAAAATCTCGCCCCAACATCCTGAAGATCGAATACAATTACATCTAAATCCGCCAGGTGTTCGGGCAGTGGTTTTTTTTGCTCGCCGTATAGTGAGATGACGGGCAGATTGGTATGCGGGTCGACACCGTTTCTCACTTCTTTGCCCGCATCAACATTTCCTCGTAAACCGTGTTCTGGAGTAAAAATCCGTTTCACCTTAATTTTAAGACTCAATAAGGTATCAACCAGATATTGATCATTCACCAATGAAGTTTGATTCATGACTACCCCTACCTTTTTGCCCACCAATAAGGGGATGTATAATTTGGTTTGTTCCGCACCAACGATGATATCATTGCTTTGTTCATCATCCCAAAATTGAGCAAAGGACCAATTGCTCATAAAAAGTGCGACTAATAAAAGTATATTGGGTAAAAATATTTTTTTAATCTTCATTTGTGAGCGAAATTAATATCTAAGCTTGAAGAATCTTAATACTTTTATTGCAAGACGAATAAATTCAGGAAAAGCCAGTGCTTTTACTCCGATTGTCATGCGAATTGCCATAGGTAGTGTGGCCATTGGCATAGCAATCATGATATTGTCTTTCTGCATTCTCGAAGGATTCAAACGCAATATTAAGGATACCATTCTAAGCTTTACCGGTCATATGGAAATTACCCGGTTTAGTTTAACCAATATTTACGATAATCCTCCGATTTCTTCAAATTCCGAGATATATAGAAACGCAAAAAGCATTCCGAATGTAAAAGACATCCAAAAATTTGCCTATAAAGCCGCTTTGCTCAAAACAAAAAATGATACCAAAGGCGTAATTATGAAGGGAATCGATCGCGATTATAATTGGTTGAGATTTGAAAAAAATATTAAGAAAGGCAGAGCTTTTCATTTACCTGATAGCAGCTACTCCAAAGAAATATTGATAAGCGAGAGTTTGTCAAAACTATTATTACTTGATACCGGTATGGATGTTCTCGTTTATTTTATTCAGGAACCGGTGAGAACGAGAAAGCTTAGAATTTCCGGAATTTACAAAACCGGATTGGAGGATTTTGACGATAATGTAATTATCGGGGATCTTAAACTCATTCAAAGACTCAATAATTGGAATGATAGTCTCGTAGGTGGATTTGAACTGTTTATTTCTAAATACAACAACCTCGATAAAACTTCGGAAGAGGTATTTGATTTAATTGATTATACCATGCAAATAGAATTAGTAGAAGACAAGTACCCGCAAATATTTGAATGGTTAAGTCTACTAAACCGAAATGTTGCTTTGATCATCGGAATAATACTGGTTGTAGCTACTTTTAATATGATTGCAACCTTAATTGTATTGATCATGGAAAGAACCAATATGATTGGCGTGTTGAAGGCACTTGGTGCTCAGGATTCTACTGTAAAACGGATTTTTATCAATAATGGCCTAATTATTATGACGAAAGGTTTGCTCTATGGCAATTCCATTGCACTTGTCTTAGCAGCACTTCAGTTTTATTTTGAAATCATACCTTTAAATGCCGACAATTATTATATGGATGCAGTTCCTATAAAATTTGTTTGGCCATATATTATTGGCGTCAATTTACTTTCGGCCTTAATAATTGGAATATTTCTATGGATTCCTGCTACAATAATTTCTAGAATTAAACCGGTGAATGCCATTAAATTTAGTTAAACGATGAAATTGAACAGAACAGCAAAAATCGAAATTGTTCTAGCCGTTTTAGCGGTGCTGTCTGCCCTAATCCTTATCGCGGGCTATCCGGTTTACTCTTATATTTTAGTCATTTCCTCTACATTGCTTGTCGGAATCTGGTTTATAAAAAGCATTAATAGTTCGCAATTTGGCCTCATTCCCTGGTATGCATTCATTTTTATTCTGCCTATGCTAATTGTGCCGATAGGTATATCACTCAAATTATCAATAATTGAAGGTGGGGCATTTGTTTTATTTATTGGGATTTCACTATCGCTTATAGCCATTGCGGCTTTGTTTATATTGGTTTTGACCGGAAAAAAATATTTGACGTATCTGAAAAATGTTTCCATCCGATTAGTGCCTGTAGTGGTATTAGGCATCATTGTCTATTTTACTCCTCAGATGCATATCATTGAAATGGTTTATTCCTCGGATCCGGCCAGAATAGATTTTTTAAAAGCAAAATTATCGAATCCTTATTCCGGAAAAGAGAAAAAACAAAGTATAGCATTTGTAAGCAATAGAAATGGCAATTCAGATATTTATGAAATACGAACCGATGGTTCCAACCTTAAGCCATTGCTAAGTGGAAATTCCAATCAGTGGTCACCAAGAGCCACAAGGGATGGAAATTATTTATACTTTATGGATGATGCGGATTCAAGTCAATCCATTCGGCGTTACAATCTAAAAAATGGTAAAATTGAATTTATTAAGGAAGTATATTTTGATGACTTTTATTTTCAATTACACCCCGAAGAGAACAAAATCGTAGCTCATGATACTATCAGTGGTTTTTATCAGCTTTTCATTTATGATTTTGAAAATGATTCCATACTGCAAATAAGTTTTGATTCATCAAATAATAAAAAACCCGTTTTCATGAATGATGGCTTTAGAATTATATTTCAAAGCAATAGAAATGGCAATGAAGATTTATATCTATTAAATCTTAAAAACGACTCCCTTACAAATCTTACCAAATCAGAATGGAATGAGCGCAACCCCTCGGTAAGCCCTTTTGATGATGTAATAGTGTTTCATTCGGATCAGGACAGTCTTGACTACATTAACTTATATTATCTCGATCTCAATTCAGGCGAAAGAGGGCAGTTGACTAATTCGCCGGGAATGGAATTGATTGCCGCATTTAGTCCGGATGCTAAAGATCTTGTCTTTGGAAGTAATAGAGATGATAACTGGGAAATTTATCTCATGAGCAATCGCGGACAATTCAAAGACAGACTCACCAATCACCCGGCATTTGATGGAGATGCGATTTACATTAACCGCACTTATCTTAAAAAATAATAGAATAAGAATAGTTAAGCACAATCTATTGGTGTAAAAAGCTTTGCTATTCGCGAATATATTTGGTAAACCAGCTTTCCATTTTCAATTGAATCACACCAAAGAACGCCTCTTTAAAAATGCGTTTTGACATTTTTGAAGTACCCTTTGTACGGTCTGTAAATATGATCGGCACTTCCTTTATTTTAAAGCCGTATTTCCATGTTTTAAATTTCATTTCAATCTGGAAGGCATAGCCCACAAAACGAATTTTGTCCAAATCAATTGTTTCCAGCACTTTTCTTGAATAACAAATAAAACCTGCGGTTGCGTCATTGATAGGCATGCTTGTGATGAACTGCACATACTTGCTGGCAAAAAATGACATGAGAACTCGTCCCATTGGCCAGTTGACCACATTCACGCCCGTTACATACCTAGACCCTATGGCCATGTCGTTGCCTTCTTCTGCAATTGCTTTTCTGAGATCAGCCAATGAATTAGGATCATGGGAAAAATCAGCGTCCATTTCATAGATCATTTCATAGCCATTTTCAAGGGCGTATTTAAATCCCGTAATATAAGCTGTGCCCAAGCCCATTTTTCCAGGTCTCTCAAGCATAAACAATCTTTCGGCAAATTCAGATTGCAACTCTTTTACCTTGTCGGCGGTTCCGTCGGGAGATCCGTCATCTACAATCAAAATGTGAAAAATAGAAGATACATCGAATGTTTTTCGAATTATTCCCTCAATATTGTCGATCTCATTATAAGTCGGTATGATTACCAGGCTATCTTTCAATTGGCTTATGTGGATTTTAATTTTGGCGCTAAGATAACGATTGAAAGGACTTTATTGTATAAATTGTATTTATGAATAAATGTGTTTTTCTCGACAGAGATGGTGTATTAAACCAGGAACGTGGCGAATATACTTTTAACGTTGAGGATTTTGTAATAATTAAGGGAGTAAAATCAGCATTGGAGAAATTAAAAAATTCAGGATTCATGTTAATTGTAATTACAAATCAGGGAGGGATTGCAAAGGGCTTGTACACAAGGGAGCATGTGCATAATTGTCATTTATTTCTTCAGGAACAATGCAATCATATTTTGGACGATATGTTCTATTCTCCTTATCACCCGGATTATACACAAAGCATTTCAAGAAAACCAGATACTTTAATGTTCGAAAGAGCCATTTCAAAATATAATATTGATATTACTAAATCATGGATGGTCGGTGATAGTGATCGCGATATTGTTTCG
The DNA here is from genome assembly GCA_965267555.1 of Cytophagales bacterium. Taxonomy (GTDB): domain Bacteria; phylum Bacteroidota; class Bacteroidia; order Cytophagales; family CCMP332; genus CCMP332. The sequence continues at coordinate 1,564,655 of OZ254083.1, forward strand.
GCGGAAAAAGTGGGGGTCAAAGGATTAAGAGTAAATAAGCCCTGGGAAAAAAACGTAAGACATTTTGAGAATCTTAGTGAAGCAGTTGAAACAATTCTTAAATACCGCGAATAATTGAAATGATTCTTTTCTGATAATGCAGAAATTCATCTAAAAATCGGATATTTGCAGCCATTTTGAAAAGGCAAGGACAATGTCTTAAAAAGAAAAATCTTTATACGATTAATGAAGTCCATTGAATTTATTGAAACGCCCTCAGAACTGGGAGCCGGAACCCGTGGGGCCAGCTTAGGGGTGGAAGCACTTAAGGTTTCCGCAAGAAATAAAGAGTCCAATCTCTTTGCTAAATACAAGTCCAGGCAATTATCACATCGAAATAAGGAATTGGATATTCCTCCTAAAAATCCAAATGGAAAATATATAGAAGGGATATTAGACGTTGGCGAAAAACATGCAGAAACCGTATCTAATGTTCTTAAAAGTGAAAATTTTCCTTTGATACTAACGGGTGATCACTCGATGGCTTTTGCCAGTATTGCAGGAATAAAAAAAGCATTTCCAACAAAACGTTTGGGTATAATTTGGATTGATGCGCACGCGGATTTACACTCGCCATACACCAGTCCAAGTGGCAATATGCATGGCATGCCATTGGCTATGGCAGCAGCGGAAGATAATGAGGATTGCCGTATAAATCATCCAATAAAAGATACGGTCGACAAATGGAATAAAATAAAAAACCTTGGATTAAATGGTCCAAAATACCGCTACGAGGATGTTGTTTTTATTGGAGTAAGATCTACGGAAAAACCCGAACAATATTTAATAGACAAACATTCTATGCTGAATATTCCTGTTGAAGAATTAAGGGAAAACGGATTAAATGCTGCGGTTGAGAAAACTAAAAATCGATTGAATAATTGTGACATTGTATATATATCCTTTGATGTTGATAGCATGGATCCAAGCTTAAGCAGGGGTACAGGTACACCTGTTGACAATGGATTAAGTCATGAGGAGGCAATAGAACTGAATACAAAATTTATTTCCTGGGAAAAAGTCATTGCATGGGAAATGGTTGAAATTAATCCAACGCTGGATGAACTTAATAAAATGGCTAATCTGGCATTTGAGATTTTTGATCGAACAGTTCAAGAACTTGAAAAAAGAAAGGGATGATCAAAGAAACCCAATTAAAAAGTGAAATACTTAATATTTTAAGCGATGATTTTTCCATTAATGAACAGGAAATTGAATTGCTTATTCAGCCAACAAAAAAAGAGTTTGAAGGGAATATTACGATTGTTACTTTTCCCCTAACAAGACTACTCAGAAAAAAGCCTGAAGAGATTGCCGAATCAATAGGTAATACACTTAAAGCCAAGGCAATTATTGCTGATTACAATGTGGTGAAAGGGTTTTTAAACATAAGTTTGAAAAATCATGATTGGGTGTCATTTCTCAATAATGCCATTATAAATAAATCATGGCCAAATATTGATAAGAAGTCTAAACTTTATGTTGTTGAATACTCATCACCTAATACCAATAAGCCTCTTCACCTTGGGCATCTAAGAAATAATTTCCTTGGATGGTCTGTTTCTGAGCTTTTAAATTTTGCAGGTCATGATGTGAAAAAGGTACAGATAATAAATGATCGAGGGATTCATATCTGTAAGTCAATGCTGGCCTGGAAAAAATTTGGAAATGAAGAAACGCCTGAGTCCTCTGGGCTTAAAGGTGATAAACTCGTTGGAAAGTACTATGTAGAATTTGATAAATACTACAAAGAAGAAGTTGAACAGCTGGTTGAATCAGGTTATGAGAAGAAAAGAGCAGAAAAGGAAGCCCCAATTCTAAAAGAAGCCCAGGAAATGCTCAAGAAATGGGAGCAGGGCGATGCGGAAGTCAATGCACTTTGGAAAAAAATGAATAATTGGGTTTATAAAGGATTCGATTCTACCTATGATCTCATTGGTGTGGATTTTGATCAACTCTACTATGAATCTGAAACATATCTCAAGGGCAAGGACATTGTATTACAAGGGCTAGAAAAAGGAATTTTCAGAAAAAAAGAAGATGGCTCGGTTTGGGTAGACCTAAGTGATGAAGGTCTGGATGAAAAACTTCTTTTGAGATCAGATGGTACTTCAGTTTATATGACCCAGGATATTGGAACTGCAATTCAGAGGTATGAAGATTTTCCCGATTTAAATGGCATCGTATATACTGTGGGGAATGAACAGGAATATCATTTTAAAGTCCTGTTTAAAATACTTGAAAAATTAGGCTATGAATGGGCATCAAAATGCTATCATCTTTCTTATGGCATGGTAGATCTTCCTTCGGGAAAAATGAAGTCCAGGGAAGGAACTGTGGTTGATGCGGATGATTTAGTGATGGAGATGCAGAATACTGCAGAGAGACATACAAAAGAATTGGGTAAAATTGAAGATTTTGAAAGCGAAGAAGCAAAAGCGCTCTATCACAATCTCGGACTTGGTGCCTTGAAGTTTTTTCTATTAAAAGTTGATCCTAAGAAAAGAATGTTATTCGACCCCGAAGAATCAATTCAGTTTCAAGGACATACCGGACCATTTATTCAATATACACATGCCAGAATCCAAGCCATTTTAAGAAGGGCAAAGTCAGAAAAAATAGATTTTAAAAATCTCAATATGGACTTAGAGGCTGAGCTCAGCCAGACTGAAAGGGAAGTACTTTTTATCATTTCTCTCTTTGAAGATAGAGTTGTTGAAGCGGCAAGATCATTCGATCCTTCTTTGATCGCTAATTTTGTTTATGAACTGTCCAAAGAGTATAATCGTTTTTATGCCGATTCTCCGATATTTAATGAAGAGAATAAGGATTTGATAAAATTCCGGTTAGCGCTTTCCCAGCTTACTGCTCGAACAATTAAATTATCGATGGGTTTATTAGGAATTCAAGTGCCGGACAAAATGTAATTATGAAAAAGATTAGTTTCCTTTATATAGTATTTGTTTTATTCACTTCTTGTTTTAACAAGTCCACATCAAGACCCAATAATATGAGCGAAAATAATGCGTCGGAATTTTACAATTTCCAATTAAAATCGATAGAAGGAGATTTGATTGATTTTAATAAATACCGAGGTAAAAAGGTCTTGCTGGTTAATGTAGCCTCTAAATGTGGATATACGCCTCAATATGCCGATTTGCAGGAATTGCATGAAACACATGGAGATCAAATTGTAATATTGGGTTTTCCAGCAAATAATTTTGGTTCTCAAGAGCCCGGGAGCAATTCAGAAATTGCATCCTTTTGTCAAAGAAATTATGGAGTGGAATTTCAAATGTTTGAAAAAATATCCGTGAAAGGAGATGACATACACCCATTGTATAAATGGCTTTCAACGAAGGAGCTAAACGGTTGGAATGAGGATGCTCCAAACTGGAATTTTTGTAAATACCTCGTTAATGAGCAAGGGGAATTGACTCACTTTTTTCAATCCGGTATAAAACCGATGGGAGAAAAAATATTAAATGCAATTAAAGAATAATTGGCTTCTTTAAAACACTGGATAGGAGCGGCCAGGTTAAGAACTTTGCCATTGTCCTTCGCATCCATTTTAGCTGGCTCGGCGATAATTGCGGGCCGTACTGAATTTAATTACGAAGTCTTTTTTCTGACTTTAATAACAACCCTTTTCCTTCAAATATTATCCAATTTTGCCAATGATTATGGCGATTCCATTCACGGAGCTGATCACAAAGGCCGGAAGGGGCCTGAAAGGATGGTTTCCGCCGGCCAGATTTCGCTTTCCTCAATGAAGAGAGCGATCATCTTTTTTGCATTCTTATCTCTTATTTCAGGACTCTACTTATTGTATTTGTCATTTCCAAAAAATGAACTACTCAAAGCAGTTTCAATGCTTTTATTAGGTCTTTTGTCAATTTGGGCTGCTATAAACTATACAGCAGGAAGAAATCCTTACGGCTATGCCGGATGGGGAGACTTTTTTGTATTGGTATTTTTTGGAATTGTAGGCGTTTTGGGCACTGCCTTTCTTCAAATCCGGGATTTACTCTTATCGGATATATTACCGGCCTTATCCTTTGGTCTTTTCTCAGTGGCTGTTTTGAATGTGAACAATATGAGAGATATTGAAAGTGATAGGGAAGCAGGTAAATACTCAATTCCTGTAAGGATCGGATACAAGCATTCAAAGATTTACCACAGCTTTTTAGTTATCGTTCCGCAGATCATTTTGGTTTCCTATGCCAATCATAATAACTACTCGGATTATGAATGGTCTTTTATGATCATTTATCCTATCCTTTGGCTTCACCTCGTCAAAGTCTGGAAAACCGACGACAATCATAAACTTGATGCCCAATTAAAAGTAGTAGCGCTTAGTTCCTTTTTAATGGCGGCTTTGATGTTTATTTCACGATTATAAAAAAAGCCCTTTTCAGGGCTTTAATACTTGATTTTTGGTTCTCTATCAATTAAACCATGGCTTTTGGCGCGCCGGCCATAATATCGGCATTTGCAAATTCTTCGTATTTGTGGAAGTTTTCAACAAATGCTCTGGCCAGTTGATTCGCCTTATTATCATAGGCGTCCTTGTCGTTCCAGGTATTTCTGGGATTTAAAATTTCAGAAGGAACATTTGGACAAGACTTGGGTACATCCAATCCAAAAATCGGATGTTTTTCAAATTCTACATTGTTTATTTGACCTTTGAGAGCAGCTGTTATCATAGCCCTGGTATAGGATAGCTTCATTCTGGAACCTACTCCAAATGGGCCTCCGGTCCAGCCTGTATTAATTAGCCAAACGTTTACATTGTGTTCGTCCATTTTTTTCCCAAGCATTTCAGCGTATTTTGTCGGGTGCAAAGGAAGAAACGGACTTCCAAAACAAGCCGAAAAAGTCGTAACTGGATCAGTAATACCCGCTTCGGTACCGGCTACTTTTGCTGTATACCCTGAAATAAAATGATACATGGCCTGACCTTTTTGCAATTTTGAAATTGGAGGTAAAACGCCAAATGCATCACAGGTAAGGAAAAAGATATTATCCGGGATTTTTCCAATGGACGGCTCTACAGCATTGCTTATATGATCAATTGGATATGCAGACCTTGTATTTTCGGTTACTGAAGAATTGGTATAATCGACCTGGCTTGTACCCGGTAAAAATCTTGTATTTTCTACAATGGCTCCAAACTTAATTGCATCCCATATTTCGGGTTCTTTTTCACGACTTAAATCAATGACCTTGGCATAACAGCCGCCTTCAAAATTGAACACGGAATTTTCAGTCCAGCCATGTTCATCATCACCGATCAATCCACGGTCTGGATCTGCGCTCAACGTTGTTTTTCCCGTACCGGATAATCCAAAAAATATGGCGGTATCTCCATCTTCACCGATATTGGCGGAGCAGTGCATGGACAATACATTTTTTTCATGAGGTAAAATATAATTCATGACGGAAAACATGCCTTTTTTCATCTCTCCGGAATAAGCAGTACCGCCAATAAGAATCATTTTCTTTTTGAAATTAATGATTGCAAAATTTTCCTGTCTTGTGCCATCCACTTCCGGATCAGCTTTAAATTCAGGTGCGCAAATAATGGTAAAGGTTGGATCAAATCCTTTGAGCTCATCTTTAGAAGGTCTTAAAAACATATTGCTGCAAAAAAGATTATGCCAAGCTAAGGTATTTATGACCCTAAGACTTAATCTGTATTTGGGGTCGGAGCCAACATAAGCATCCCTAACATATAATTTCTGGCCTTCGAGGAATTTTAACATTTTGGCTTGCAGGCCATCAAAATGCTCTGAAGAAATAGGAATATTAACCGGTCCCCACCATACGGAATCCTTGGTGGTTTCATCTTCAACAACAAAACGGTCTTTAGGAGATCTTCCGGTAAATGTGCCGGTATCACACATAAATGCGCCATTGTCCGTAAGTACACCTTCGCCATTTTTGATTCCCTCTTCCACCAGTTGTGAAGGTGTAAGTTGGTATTTTATTTCAGAGGCATTGCCAATACCCAGTTTGATAAACTCGTCTTTCAGAGCCTGGTCAACGTTTGAAGTCATTGTTTTTAGTTTTTTATCAGGCGGCAAAATTAAACATAAAAGATGATCAATCCCTGATAAAAATCACTTTGTATTTAAAACATTCAATTTTTAAGATTTTTACCAGAATCATAAATTTTGGAAAATAATTTGCATCATTGTACTTTTTGAAAAATTTAAAAACTAAATGCTTATTAAATGACTGATTCACCGCAAAATGAGGGACCTTCTTCTCTGCCTTCTACAAAAACATTTTTAGGCCATCCACGAGGTCTCATGATCTTATTTTTCTCCGAAATGTGGGAGAGGTTTTGTTATTATGGAATGAGGGCGCTTTTAACCCTATACCTGATTGATTCTATCATGAAAGGTAATAATGAAGCCTTTGGAATATATGGTGCTTATACAGCATTGGTCTATGCAGCGCCGGTAATAGCAGGTAAAGTCGCTGATAAAATACTGGGCTACAGAATTGCGATCATTCTTGGTGGAATATTGATGTCCATTGGAGAATTTTTAATACTCGGAGGCTCAGAATCCTGGTTGTATATCGGTATGGCTACGATAATCGTTGGGAATGGCTATTTCAAGGCTAATATTTCTTCGGTGGTAGGTAAGCTCTACGAGGAAAACGATCCGCGAAGGGACTCTGGGTTTACTATTTTTTATATCGGAATTAATGTCGGTGCATTTTTAGCCACGACTATCGTTGCTCAAATTGGTAGCGTTTACGGTTACAAATGGGGCTTTGCTATGGCAGGTGTCGGAATGATGGCCGGTTTTTTGATTTTTTATTTAGGTAGAAAATTGGTTTATCCTCATGCTGAACCACCTAATCCTCAAAAACTATATGCGCCTTTTCTTGGGCCATTAAATCTACAAAATGTAACCATTTTGGCATCTCTTGCAGTAATTCCCATGCTTTATGTGCTTTTTACATATTACACTGTGGTGGGTTGGCTACTTGCTGCTACCGCAATTTATGTGGTCTTCAATTTATTGAGCACGGCCTTTAGCAGTGATTCTGTTCAAAGGGATAAGATCTTCATGTTAATTATTTTGATGTTGTTCAATGTGGTTTTCTGGGCCTTCTTTGAACAGGCAGGGACATCCTTGACCATATTTGCCCGTGATCACATCAACAGGACTTTTGCCTGGCTTGGGAATTGGGAAATGGCTGCAGCCACCACACAATTTTACAATCCTTTTTTCATTTTGGTATTGGGTTCAATTTTTTCCTGGATGTGGGTTAAGCTGGATAAAATGAAAATGAATCCTAATATTCCAGCTAAATTTGGCCTAGGTATTGCATTTCTGGGATTTGGCTATTTACTCGTTCCTCTTTCCCCAGTGAGTGCGACATTTTTAATTCCCCATATCATTATCATTCTGCTTTACTTTTTCCACACGACAGGAGAGCTTTTTATATCACCGATTGGTTTGTCCATGGTCACAAAATTGGCTCCAAAGGATTTAACGGGAACGGTAATGGGTGCCTGGTTCTTAACCTTTGCCGGTGCAAATTTTCTTGCCGGCCAAATTGCTCAGCTAACCGGAACAGTTGAAGGCGGAGATGGTGTAGAGATGACCAGAGCCGAAAGTTTTATGGTTTATGAAGAAGTTTATACCAATATTGGCCTCTTCGCAATGGGTACGGGTTTATTTCTTATTCTGATTTCACCTGTCTTGAAAAAACTCTTGCACGGCGTGAGGTAGTAAATAATTTTTAGAAAAATAGAGTCCTTCTGATTTCAGAAGGACTTTTTTTATATAAATGGAAAGAGAATTGAAGTGTCTTTTTCAATTGTTTTCCAATCTTTTCTATCCTTCCACTTTTCTTCTAAAACAGGTATGGAGATGTAGCGAATAATTAAGTGAATGCAAAGAGGGCCCAGCAGGCCTAAATAGCCATAATTAAATGGCAATGAAAAAAAACCTATGCCCCACCAAAGTATAATTTCCCCCAGATAATTAGGATGACGAGATATTGACCACAAGCCGGTCTTAATTAGTTGCCCGCTGTTTTTATCATCGCTTTTGAATTTTTTAAGTTGAAAATCGGCTATCACTTCGCATAAAAAACCTATTAAGAAAAGTAGAACACCCGGAATGAAATAAACAAATCCGATTTCTTCTGTACTGTATTTAATGGTCAAAATGATAGGCAATGCCACGATGAGCATAATTATTCCCTGTAAAATAAAGACGCGAAAATAGCCTTGAATTTCGGGATAAGGTTGCCATTTCTTTCTCCAATTGGCATACCTGAAATCTTCACCCTTGCCAATATTTCTAAACCCAATATGATAAGCCAAACGCAAGGCCCATAGCAAAACCAGGAAAGTAATTGTCCAGGTATATAGATTGAAATTGTTGGTACGTATTAAAGCGAGAATCGAAATCAATACAAAACCGGGGCCCCAGGCAATATCTATTATAGACCAGTTCTTAATGATTGTAGCCAATACATAGAGTGAACTCACATAAAATAGTACCCCTAAAGACAGGTGAAGTATCAAATCGATCATAAAAACAGAACCACAAAAGACTTAATCTGTTCTTTCGCGATTAAAGCAATTTAATTTATTATTTTTGATGAAGCGATACAGGACTATGAAAATACTTTCTTTTTGCTTTCTATCATTTCTATTCATATTCACAGTCAATGCCCAAAATGTAGATTTTAGTGGCGTTTACACCCATGAATTTGAGGGAGAAACCAGTTATCTCGAAATTGTCCAACAGGATGGTCAAATTTCCGGAGAATTACACGATTACAGGGGTATATACTATTTACACGGTTCCGTGGAGGGAAAACGTGGTAAAGGATTGATCAATTTAGGTGACAATGCCCATTTTTTTGAAATGGATATATTAGGAGATCATCTGCATCTCTACATAATTGATATGACAGATTTTGGTGAGCCCAACTACGCCACGCAATACGATTTGATGTTTCTTCCTGATTCTTCAGCTAAAAAGCCACAAAAGACTTTACATAATCCCTTTTCAAAAAGTAAAAAAGATGGCAATGAAGCCAATTATATTTCAGCAGGCCGAATCAGTGCTCCTTATCTCGGATTAGAATTTAACATACCAAAGGATTTTAAGGCAGAAAATAACAACAGCGATATTATTTTGATTCCCAATTCAGGTTTTGGTTTTATCATGATTTTTAGACATGATTTTAAAGAAATGTCAGACCTGAAGTCATTTTTGAATAAAGGCTATTCGGATGAAGAAATGAACCTGATTATAAGTAATATTCAAAATCAAAGCGATAGTCTCATTTCATTTGATGCAAAAGGGTATTTTGAAGGTTATAAAGTTCAGGTTGAAGGAATTTCAAACATTGGAGATTATGGTCATGGAGTAATAATGTTTTATGTAATGAAGGAAGATGAATATTTATCTACGGCCAATTCTGAATTGGAACTTATTATCAATACCATGTCATTTTTCCCAATTACAAAACATCCGCTTGCCGAAAGGTGGACCTATGATTTAAAGGGGAAGAGTTTAAAATTTGGAAAAGGAAGTACTTCAGATGTGGTTTCATCTGAAATTTTAAAAACAACAGCCTGGATCAATCTCTGTCCTGATATGACGTATAAAATGGTTGAACCCGGAAAAGGTGGAAAAAGAAATGTAATAGAAGGAGATTGGAATGTTGAGGTGCATTACGGTGTACCGCATTTAAACCTTATGAGTGCTGCTGATAAAGTTCAAACCTATCGACTGTTTCATGAAAATGGAAGACTGCTCATGAATAAAGAACGCTGGATTGTTCTTAAAGGCTTTGAATCCGAATGCGAGGATAAAGAGAAAAAATAGGGAATAACATATTATTATTTCAAAGCATTAAATTCTATTGCGAATAATCTCTATTCATAATTTTTATAAAAATCACGGTGGGGGAGAAGATGTGGTTTTTAACAATGAGGCCAAACTTTTACGCGATAATGGTCATGAAGTTGAATGTCTTGTGTTTTCAAATGAAAGCATAGGAGCCGGCCTGTCTCAATTAATTTATTTTTTTAGAAGTATTTACAATTTCAGAGGCGCAAGAGTATTGAAAGAACGAATTCTTGCATTTAAACCAGACATTATTCACGTTCACAATACTTTTTTTGTGGCCTCACCAATGGTTTTTCGTGTAGCGAAAAAATACAAAATACCTGTGGTGCATACCTTGCACAATTACAGACTCATTTGCCCAAGCGCAATGCTCTATCACAATGGAAAAATCTACACCAGGAGTATTGATAAATTTTTTCCCATCGAAGCGATTTTTAAAAAAGTTTACCGGAAATCAATGTTGCAGACAGCATTGGTCGTGCTGATTACCGCTATTCATAAAATAACCGGAACCTATAGAAACTGTATTGATCGTTACATTATTTTAAACAATTTTTCAAAACCAATTTTTGAGAAATCCTCCTTGAGGATCAATAAAAACAAAATGGTTTTTAAACCCAATTATGTGGAAGGGCCATCGGAAATAAGCACCAAAAGAGATGACTATTATATTTTTCTTGGAAGATTGACTGAAGAAAAAGGGATTTTAACCATGTTAGAAGCCTTTAAATCTAACAATTTGAAAATTAGGATATTCGGATCAGGTGACTTGAAAGAAGAGGTTTTACATGCTTCAGAAAACCATGAAAATATTGAATACTACGGATTTAAAGAACGCTCTGAATTAATGAAGCTTATAGCAGAGGCAAAGGCGCTTATTTTTCCATCAGAATGGTATGAAACATTTGGTTTAACGATAATTGAAGCATTTTCAGTTGGAACACCGGTAATCGTATCCGATATAGGTGGTCATTCCGAGTTGGTAGCAGAAGGTATCAACGGTTTTCATTTTAAAGCAGGAGACCCCAATGACCTTAATTTGGTTTTGGATAAATTTGAGGGCTTCGATAACAAAAATCAATTATCCTTAAATGCAAGAAAGGAATACGAATTGAAATATACACCGGAAAAAAATTATAAGTATTTAATGGATATCTACACTTCTCTAATCCATTAATGTATGCTTAGAAGATCTCCACATTTAATATTTCCGGATTCGGGATTACTTACCAAAGTGTTTATTGCAAACATATAATAGTGTGGAAAAAGCTTTTTATCTACTACGGCGGACACACTTTTCTTTCTCTTCTCTGTATAATTTTTCTGAAAACCCCTATAAATTTCACCATCCATCGAATCTCTGGTAGGAACAGGACATCGGGGGCAGGGTTTTACAGCTTGAAATTCAATTTGCCCCAATTGAAACAAACCGTGTTTCATATCGCTTAGTAAAAGTTCATCCTCCCAAAATCCTTTGAGATTAGCATCCAGTTCAATATTACCTCTAAATCTTCGCCTTAATTCTTTTAGGCTCAAATCGGGAAACCAGGATCTGACCAATTCCAATGATTGATAACTGTAAACTGTAGGTCCGGGCCTTTTTCTGTCATCCGGATAGCCCATTTCACTATTTCTGTGAAGCTTGACTTTCTTTTTAAAATATTCTGAAAACCATTCTTCTAGTGCTGCGATTTCATCAAAAAGATTAAAGCTGTATTCATTATTTGCATTATTTAAATATAATTGGCCTTTGTCGAGGTCGAAATCAGATCTGAGCTTTATTATTTCAGGATAATTTTTAGCATTGATGTACTCCCCATTAAAATCCTTTAACGCAAAAACCCTGTCATTTTTTAAACCTCCACTTCGATTAAATGCAATATTATCTATCTTAACACCGTCTAATGATTTGATAGGATAGATATAAATTGACTTTATCTTTGCTTCAACAGTCATTGAGATTTTGAAATTAAAGAATTGCAAAGTTTAAACTATTCTCTGAAGAATTTTTTATTCACATTTTCTGCATTCTTTTAAATCGTGTTTTAAAATATGAAAAAAATAAAATCCCTTAATCCATATAATTCTGAAATACTAAAGGAATACGATCTGCTCACGGATGAAGAGGTGTTAAAAAAACTCGAAAAAACTTCAACTGCTTTTGAAGATTGGCGTGAATCGAGCTTACAGGAAAAGAGCTCATTCCTTACAAATGCTTCGGAATACTTAATGGAGCATCAAGGGCGTTTTGCTAAAATAATAAGTTCGGAAATGGGCAAACCCATCAAAGAAGCCTTTGCGGAAGTAGAGAAATGTTCATGGGTATGCCGATACTATGTACACCATGCAGCAGAACATCTCGAGGATGTTGAAATAGATACAGAGGCCCAAAAAAGCTATATTCATTATCAACCATTGGGAGGGATTCTGGCCGTTATGCCGTGGAATTTTCCATTTTGGCAGGTATTCAGATTTGCAGCTCCTGCGGTGATGGCCGGAAACGTTTGCGTATTAAAACACGCTTCGAATGTACCGCAATGCAGTATGGCTATTGAGGAAGTTTTTGAAAAAAGTGGCTTTCCAAAGGGCGTATTTCAATCATTGTTAATTGATAATTCACAAGTTGAAAATATAATATCGCACCGTGCAATAGCTGCAGTAACACTAACAGGAAGTGAAAAAGCCGGAAGTATTGTGGCCTCCATGGCAGGAAAATACATTAAAAAATCAGTAATGGAACTTGGAGGATCGGATCCTTTCATTGTTTTGGAGGATGCGGATTTAGATTTGGCTGTTGAAAAAGCAATTGATTCAAGAATGATCAATACAGGTCAAAGTTGTATTGCCGCCAAACGATTTATTGTTGTAAGGCAAGTCTATGATGAATTCAAAACGAAGATTTTGGAGAAAATAAAAAGTTTAAAAGTTGGAGATCAGCTGGACGAAGAGAATCAGCTGGGTCCAATGGCACGACCCGACCTCGCGGCTGAACTTTGGGATCAGGTCGAAAATAGCATCAAGAAAGGAGCAAAAGCACTTATTCCGGGTAAAAAACCAAAGAAAGGAAGCTCAGTTTTTCATCCTGTGGTTTTGGAGAATATTAAACCGGGAATACCGGCATTTGATGAAGAGCTTTTTGGACCGGTTTTCTGTTTGATGCGTGTAGAAAATGAAGAAAAGGCCATTTCCTTTGCCAATAATAGCAACTTCGGTCTTGGAGCTTCTCTCTGGACAAAAAACACAATAAAGGCAGCAACCTTAGCAGCCAAAATCAATAGTGGTGCTGTTTTTATTAATGAAATGGTAAAATCAGATCCAAGACTTCCATTTGGTGGAGTAAAAAAATCAGGATATGGTAGAGAATTATCTTCTTTGGGCATTAGGGAGTTTGTGAATGCAAAAACCATTTGGATCAATTAAATGTATCCTGCTATTTTATAAGCTATTAATCCTAACCATTCTTTGATTAACAGGTTCCAAAGATGAAATGCATCACTTTTGGGAATAAAAGTTTGGAATGGTGACCAATTCAGCTCATTTCCATAATAGTCTGTCGGGAAAGCTGTAACTTCAATTCCTTCTTTTTCAAAACAAGCCTGTGCCCGCTTCATGTGAAAAGCAGAAGTAATCAATAAAAACTTACCCCCTTTGTATTTTCTTTTGATGATTTCTATTGATGCTTTGGCATTTTCATGCGTATTTCTCGAATTTGCTTCAATATTGATTGCATTGCGGGGGATACCCATATTTAACAGGAAGGGAAGTACTGATTTGGCTTCACTTATTTTTTCACCGACAATTCTAGAAGAACCTCCACTTAATAAAATACCTTGCACTTTCCCGATTTTATAAATTTCAATGGCATGAATTAGCCTATCGGCTCCTTTAACAAAATGCACGCGATCTCTGGGTGGCCTGCTGGCATTGCTAAAGCCACCGAGTACAATTACCACATCATAATTTTCAAGTTCAGAATAGCTTTTAGGAGCTGGTTCCCAATTATTAAATAATTGATTAATCAGAAAAGGATTGTTAAAAGTAATTAGGAGAAGAAAAGCCAAAAGGTATAATCTTGAAGCCCTTTTCTTATTTTTGTGAAAGATAGCTAAAAGCAAAATAATAATTATCCAATTCAGCGGTTGGATAAGAAACATAAGGATTTTAGAAACGTAAAAGAACATGGCTGCAGATAATGAAATCTTTATTATTATTTGAAATTCGATTCAATAATATTGCAAATTCTTTCAATTCAATTATTAAAATAAATTTTGAATAACATTATTAACCCTTCCAAACATAAAATTTTAAAATCCCGACTTTATATTGTTGTGGTATCTGTATTAATTATGTCTTGTGGTATGCCTCCAGTAGTTCTTCACTCAGACAGAACGGGGAATAAACCGATGATTTGTTTTAAAAAAGCCTGTAGAAGAAAGACGCATCAACATAATATGAGAAAAAAAGCGGCAAAGGAAAGATTTAAGGAAAGACAAGCTCGTATTGCCAGGGGAGATACAGCGGATCGCAGAGCTGTGAAATTTGAAAGATTAGTGGAAGCTGAAAAGCAAAAAAATGTCATAAAAGATAATGTTGATCAAAAGGATGAAGGCAAACCAAAATGGGAGGAAAACATGACCTTTATACTTAACAATATTTATTTTGAAGTTAACAGTTCTGAGCTCAAAACAGAATCCTATGATCAATTAGATGAACTTGCAGATTGGTTGATTAAACACGATCATTCTATTATTGAAATTTCAGGACATACCGATAGCACCGGCGATGAAAAATTAAATGAAAAGCTTTCCAAAGAAAGGGTGAGGTCTGTTGGACTTTATTTGATTAAAGTTAGAGGAATTAAAAAAAATCGTCTAATGGCTAAAGGCTATGGAAGCTCACATCCAATTGCAGATAATAAAACAGAAGAAGGACGGCAGAAAAACAGGAGAGTGGAATTTACAATTCTGAAAAAATGATTGTCATATAATATTCTTAGACCTAATTGATATTTATGGCAATTTGATACGTATTTGGATGCTAAATTACCTAAAAAGTATAGATAAGTGAAACTTTATTGAATTCATTTAATATCCAGAAAATCAGTATTATATAAAGCATTATTGAATTTATAATTTAATAATTTGAAGATATTTTACTATTCATATTCTTCATATTTGCCCTTTAGCTTACATGGATTGTTTTAAATCTATCCTTTCCCAAACGCTTTCTGTTAATCGTATTAATATTGGTACTTTAAAATGCCTTTATTATTGAATACCATTCGCGCGCGCCTACTGTCGGGATTTTTTCTCCTGATACTAATAACCGTTGGCATTTTTAGTCTTATTTTTTATTTCTATGAGCAAATAGAAACCATGAATAAGGTGGAGGATAAAATTGACGAATTAATGATGTCAAGCCTTCACATGATGTCTTTGGATGAACAATTTCTTAAGAATGACATAGAAAATTCAGAATTTTTTGAAAAAAGGACCAGTCCTTATCTGGCCTTTAGAGATAGTCTCGAATCCGAGATTTTCCGTCAATTGTATAAATCCAAAAAAGCCCCTTTAAACTCTAGTCTTGACATAGATTTTGATAATCTTATCCAGGAATTAGAAGAATACAATAATGTGTATAATGAAGTACTTGATTTATACAGGGAAAAAGGATTTAAAGATTTTGGTGTCGAAGGCGAAATGCGTCATTGGGCAAAATTGTTGGAGGATTCTGCAAGTCTGAATTTCAAAAAGGAATGGATTTTATTATTGAGACGCTATGAAAAGGACTATATTATTCGCAAAGACAGTTTATACGTGAATAAATTTGAAAGCTATTCTCAAAGTCTGATACAAAAATTAAATAATCAAAATAAGTATGAGGCAGGTATAGAAATTCTAAAGCTTTATAGAAACAAATTCAGAGAATTGGTCAAGCTTGACTATACACTTGGAATAGAACAAAACAGTGGAAAAAAATACGATTTGTTTCAAAGAAAAATTTCAACGATAAATTCTTTTTCAAACCTGTCAACTTCATTCGATGACAGAGTAGCAAAGACATCAAAAAAAGCAGGAATATGGGTATTATCCATAACATCTTTGGCGATTTTACTTTCCTTGGTTTTAAGTATTTTGTTGGCCAACCGCTTTTCAAAACCCGTTAAAAACTTGTCGGAAAACATTAAAAGTTTTCTGTACAAGGATTGGAAGGCCGATCTTTTGCTGGATGAAAATATTGACATACTTGAATTAAAATCCCTTACTCAATCATATAAAAAGCTGGTCAGTCAATTAAAAGATCAATTTGAAGAAACCATGGCCAAATCAGAAGAGTTGGATTTACAAAACAGCAAACTCTTAAAACTAGGAGAAGAAATGGATCAATTTGTAAGTTCCTCATCGAGTAAATTGAGAGCACCACTTAATTCGCTTCAAGGCCTTACAGAACTGATCAAACTAAAAGAGCTTGACACCAATGACCCGCAAACCATAGCCATGATGGAACAGGCCCTTGGACAAATCGAAAATTACTTGGCAGAAATCAATGAATACGTTGAATTGCGTAAAGATGATATACAAACGGAGCGCTTTGACTTAAAAAAATCCATTAAAAAGATCATCAATGACAAAAAAATTAAGTCATCCTTGTCTGTTAATATCCGTATGGAAATTGAACCAAATTTGATGATTGACAATGATCCTAAGCGATTTTCATTGATTATGAATCACATCATTGACAATGCATTTCAATACTATGATCGCGATTTAAATAAATTGAATTTATTTATCTCTGCACGACCGGAAGGAAACCAGGTTAGTATTGAAATTCACGACGATGGTCTCGGTATCGAACCTGACCAAATGGACAAGGTATTCAATATGTATTACAGGGCATCTCATTATTCAAAAGGGTCTGGATTGGGTTTATATATCGCAAAGGCAAGCCTTAAAACTATGGGTGGTAAAATTGATCTTCAATCGAATATTGGAGAGGGAACTAAAGTTTTTATTGTTCTGCCATTGGACGCAAGCTAATATTTGAGTCATATCATATCTTCGGTTGACTTTTCTTATTCTTTAAGTATTAATAATAAAATACCTTGATTTCAATTATTACTTGGTCAAAAAGGATAGCAATGCCCGAAAAATCTAATAAATCGAATCCGGAAAGCAGAGGTAAATCGGTGAAACAGAAAATTCAGGAATTTTTTGCTGAAGAATTGCAAAATAGGAGATTGAAAATTTTAAGGGAAAGTGAATTGAACCCTTCTAAATCAATCCTTCAAAGTAGGTCTTAGTAAGTGCTGATAAAACTCTCTGATACAGGCATCACCACCATTTTTAGATAACTGATAATGGCTTATATCTGCTATGGCTTCATCTGCATCGGCCGGACAAACAGCCAGACCACAATTTTTCATAATGGTGAGATCATTAATATCATCACCAATAAAACAGACATTTTCTTCTTTAAAACCGAGATCTTCCAACCAACGATCTAAAACCACTTCCTTGGGTTCGTCTCCGACATAACAAAACTCAATTCCAAGCATATTGGCTCTGGTCATGACCATTCCCGAACTTTTGCTATGACTAATAATGCCTACTTTTAAACCATCCTTTATCATTTGCTGAATTGCGATGCCATCGCGGGCATTAAACTTTTTCATTTGAGTGCCGTCTTCCCCGATGTACACGCCGCCATCAGTCATGGTACCATCTACATCCAAAATGACCATTTTTATTTTTTCGAGTTTTTCTCGCATCAGATTAGATTTCTTCCTACGGCTTTTCCAATTGGATCCAAAGTCTTATAAAGAGCCTCAAATTCTTCAAAATTCAATTGTTGAGCTGCATCTGACTTGGCAACTTTTGGATTTGGATGACTTTCAATTAGAAGTCCGTCTACACCCATGGCCATACAGGCTCTGGTAAGGTCAGGTACACCATAACTATAGCCCATTGCATGACTTGTATCGAGAATCACAGGTAAATTGACATTTTCTTTAAGATATGAAACACCACAAAGATCCAGAGTAAATCGCGTCTTGGTTTCAAAAGTTCTGATACCTCTTTCGCAAAGCATAACATTTTCATTTCCTCCGGAAAGAATAAACTCCGCCGCTTGTACAAATTCCTGGATTGTAGAGCCAAAACCTCTCTTGAGTAATACGGGTTTATTTGCGGTACCACATCGTTTCAAAATTCCATGATCGTACATGGCTTTTGCTCCGATTTGAATGATATCCGCATATTCAATAACCTCCTCAATGTGAGATGCATCTCTTACCTCGGTTATTATATTAAAACCGTATTCTTCCCGGATTTTAGCCAGCATTTTCAATCCTTCAAGGCCTAAGCCCTGGAAAGAATATGGCGAGGTTCTTGGTTTGTAGCAACCCGCTCGAAGTGTGGTTATATTGTATTTTTTTAACAATTCAGCACTTTGCTTTATTTGTTCCCAGCTCTCTATTGAGCATGGCCCCGTTATCATCAGCGTATTATTAGTTTTTCCGCCAATTTTAACTCCGTTTATATTTACCTCTCTCAATTCATCCTGATAATCCCGGCTTGCAAGCTGTATGTCAGACTCCAGCACGAAGAATTTATCCGCTGCTTCTTCCAATATGGGAGGAATTACTTTGGTTTTAGATGAACTTACAAGAACATAACTCTTATGGTTCTTGAACATCACAGACGATGTCTGTTCGGCCAATTCATTGGCAATTTTTTCGTCGATCCCTGGTTTGAGATGAATTATCATGATTCGCTACGAATTAAATTTATAAATGTAACTGCTCCTTTTAATTTATTATCGGAGTCTACTACTGGTAAAAAAGAAATGAGAAAATTGTTTTGATTAATCAAATTTAATAAGTCTGAAGTCGAGGATTCTTCATTAATGGTTACGGGTTCAAAATTAACAATATCTTCTGCTTGTAGCGCATTAAAATTATCAATATGTTTTAAGAGTCCGCGTCGCACATCAGCATTGCTGGATAACCCGATAAGCTTTTCCTCATTATTTTCTATGATTGTAAAACCAAGTTTATGCTGATCAATACTTTGAATGATATCGCGTACCTTCATTCTTTCTTCATTGAGAACAGGTGCATCCTCGCGGTCTATCATGAAGTCTTTTAATTTATAATCAGAATGGATAATAGACGATTTCAAGTGCAGTAAGGCTGTTCCTATGGACTTATGATTTACAAGATAGGAACCGGATACCACCGAATGAACACCCAATATTCTTAAAATAAAGGCCACCTCATGATTAACGCCACCATCGACATGAATTTCTTTGCCCGGGAAAGTATTTCTGAATTTCCTTATTTTTTTGAAATTATCTTTTCTGAATTTCCCACCACTTTGTCCGGGAGTAGTGGTCATAATCAATATAAAATCACATTCATTTTTATAATCTTCGAATACTTCTACAGGCGTATCCGAAACAATGGCCAAGCCATATCTTGTTTTTATAGTATTTGGAAATGATAATTTTTTCGATAGATTTTCAAACTGAAACGTAACATACTCCAATTCAAGGGCCTCTAATTCACTAAAATATTTTTCCGGTTGATCGGAAATTATATGAATATCAATGGGTGTTTTACTGTATTTACGTATTTCGCGAATATCTTCAAATACATTGGGGTCATCATTACAATCGATATGAAGTAAATCAATATGACATTCATCAAGCTCCTGAACAAGGGCTTTAATTGATCTTTCTTTACTTGAATATACTGAGGCAGAGATTTTCATTTCGAGCCGCAAAGATAAAATAAAAAGGAAGAGCATGCGCCATGAAATGCAGAAAGAGCCATTTGATAAAATATTGTTAAATGTCCTTAATAATTGTGATTTGGATCATTGTTTTCAATAAGGACTATTTCAACATTTGCACTGTAGTTTTCATCCAACAGAATGAAAGTTTCGTAGTATAGTATTAGCATTTGGTTTTCAGAAGGCCTGGTTTTTAATCAGGCTTTCTTTTTTAGTTTAATCCTGTACCCAAAGGTTAGCCGGGCATAGCCAAAATTGTAATTTAAACTTTGCCCCAATCTATTATTATCAGCAATCAGAGATAGGGAACTAAAAAAAAGGTCATTGGAATAACCCAAAGCGGCTCTTAGATGAAATTTGCCATTGATATTTTGCTGATCTTCATTGTTGTACAACTCGTTTTGCGTGCTGATTTCAGATCCCTGAATTGCGACACCCAATGCTCCTGTCAGAGAAATAAAAAAATAATCCTCAATAATAAATGTATGTGAATAACCAATAAAAGCACCCAAATTCACATAATTGGCTTCGCGAATATCAAGGGCGTACTCCGTGGCCGTATCTGGTTCAAAGGGTATAAATGATGTATCAGTGCTCAGTGAGAAAATATTAAAATAAGAGCCAAGAATAGCTGATCCTGCACTTTCCAATTGTCTTTCATTTAAAATGAAATTGGATCTAAGAGAGTATCTATCAGCATCATATACATAGAGAAAATTGGCCCCGAGGCTCTCGAAATTTAGTCCTGAATTATGAGGATACAATTGTTCCGGCGTCCAAGCCGGGTTCCAGGTTTCAGGACTTTCCAAATAAAAGCCTCTGGTACTTTGCAAAAATAAATCCAGACCGATTTTTTTGGTGTATATATTTCCAATCAAATTAAAACTTCTGGTATTACCATAAATTTCATCATCGTTGTTTAATGCCGGTATGTTAAATAAGAGATTGAGTCCAAACCATTTGTAATTACCTCCAATTCCGATATTATTATTGTCATTGGTTTTCCAATGAATCCTTCCGGGGAGATTGTTATTTTCTATTATGAAATTATTGTATTTGGTATTTAAAATAAATTTCAAGTTCAGTTCATCGTGATAGGTAATAATATTTGAAGCTGTATCTTCTTCCTGGACTACAACTGAATAGGCAAGATCGCTGTTTGTTAAAAGTAATATGATGAGTAAGACGACGGTACTAATCTTCATTTTGCGGAATTAAACCCAGGATAGTTTCAGCAAATTTATAAGTTTCCATTTCAACTGATTTTAAGTCGCGGGATTGATGTCTCGAAGCAATGACATGATGTCCGGCTAAAGGAAATGGAATTTTTACTTTTTTGTCATCATCTGTTCCAATTTCTTTGAACATTTTGAGCGCAGCAGCCACACTTACAACATTATCTTGTTCTTTTTCTGATTTATAATAGTAGCCCATAAACAAGGGTTGTTTTACCTTGTTAAATACCTCTGTTGTCATGGTATTTTCCAAAAGGTGTTGCATAGTAACAAGTGCTTTAACAGGGTAAGAGGTACTCCAATAAGCCTGAATACTGTCATTGCCTTTCCATTGATACCTATCACTGCCTAGTATTAATTCTGCAATTTGCTCACCCCAGGGGTTATTTAATAAAAATGCATTGGGATCATTGACCCTGATATTAGGTGAGTAGCAGATCAAAGCTTTTATTTCCGGATTATATGCCGCAAGATAGAGGGCAAGGCTGCTTCCCGTTGATGTAGATATTATAATGACTGAATCACCAAGCACTTTGGCAATATTGACCGCTTTTTTCGCCGATTCAATATAATTTTCTACCGATAATTCTCTTAAAGCATGTTCTGATTTTAATCCATGACTTTGCAACCTTGCTAAAAAAAGGTTCGCTTTATATCTCTTCGCAAATTTTCTGTGAATAGGATCTCCTTCCTGTTGACTTGCCGAAAAACCGTGTAAATAAAGAATCGAATATTTCGTTTTTTGCCCCGGCTTCTTTGCCCATATTATTTTAGCCTCATTGCCTTTCTTTATGTAACTGGATTCTTCTTCATGCTTTTTCACATATAATTCAATTTCTTCAACAGGAACCTCAAGGCTTTTGAGTTTGGGATCGAGGTTTGGCCTTAGGGGTTTTGGACCCGCAAAATATAGCAGGACAAAAAAAAGGAGGAAAGCAGCACCGATTTTTAAAATCTTATTCATTCGAAATGCTTTCCTCCAAAAATGCTTAAAAAAATAATTTATGGCATTACAAAATTAATTGTAATGTTATTCACCGTCAAACTTGCATTCGGATCGCAATTGCCATTGCCAAAATCAAACACTCTTACAGGCAGTCCATCCGGTCTTAATTCAAAGGTGCCGGCTGTTACCCAACGGCACAATAAATTAATTTCAAGGGCTTTGGTAATTTCCACTTCATATTCTCTTCCTGTTGAGCTTGTTCCACTCGCAGTACCGGTAATTTCATATTCATCATCAATCCAACCTAAAAGTGGACCTTGTGTGGATTCTCCCGCTGTCCAGGTTCTAACTCTATCTGATTCATATAAAACTTCTCCACCATCTGGCTTAATTACTTTACCTTCTACCTCAATGGTAAAATAGGTTTGATTATTTTCATTTTTACCTTCGTTTGTAACCGTTTTACTTCCGAGCAATTGGTGATCATCTACATAATAATCTTCAAAAGTAGTGAGGATGACTGTTCCCGAATCACGGTATTGACCAGACCACTCTACAAATACTTTGCCTTTACGGACTCTTCCGTCTTTTCCGGTACAGCCTGATTTATCAAATTCTATCGTTAGTTTATTGCTTCCGGATCCAAGTGCTGAATCCAGACTGATGGTAACACAGGTTCCGAGATAAGATCCGGATTTACCACCTTCGAGATAATCTTCATTTTCCTGTTCGGCCTGATCCGCAACATCAGAAACATTTTCAAATAAGTTATCAGCAAGACTATAATCTTCAGAAGCCGATGTATCTTGTTGCTCACTGGGTACGTCTTCATCTTCACTACATGCCATAATAAAGGTCAGGAAGGAGATAAGAATTAGAAGCGTTTTTAAATTTTTCATGGTATGGGTTTAATTTTTAAATATAAAGTACGGAAAAAAAGCGATTCCGTTTCTTTATAATACAAGCATTTCTATTTTTGCCCTCCCCGAAAGTAGAAATCCTTTCAGGATCACACTTCCGGGCAGGTCAAAAGAAAGTCGGATGTAGCTTCCCAATGTTGAATCGCGCAGCGCTACAATGGGGACAAGCACTTCGCTACATTCGGGTAAAGAGTAAAAGAAGTGCAATTTATATTTCGGGATGTAGCTCAGTCCGGTTAGAGTACACGTCTGGGGGGCGTGGGGCCCCGGGTTCAAATCCCGGCATCCCGACAAGTAAGCTAAGCCTCTGACCGAAGTGCAGAGGTTTTTTTGTATATATTGATTTAATGTGAATTCAAACGCCAGGATTTCGGACTATTTTGTTTTTCTGTAAAAAGTAGACATAACAAAAACATGCGGAAGGGTAATCAGCGCTACTAAAACAAAAAATAAAGTAATTATGGGTATTTCCAATTCAATATAAAACGAAAGCAAAATGATAAGTGCTATTCCAAGAATACTAATAAGTGAATAGGGGGCAGCCAGTTTCAACCAATATTTAATATTGAAATCAAATGCATATTTCCGGATTCTAATAATTTGATCATAAGTGGCATCACGGCTATGCCAAAAGGCAAAAAACAGTGCAAAAGCCAATATTAAAGAAGTGAAATTAGCAATCAGATAAAGGATTAAAAATTCTATTATTTGACTGATTAGGGTATTGAGCCCTTCTCCTATTAGAAAAACGAAACTTGTAAGAAGGGAAGCATAGAGTAAATAATAATAATTTGAAATGACCCATTTCATGCTACCGGGATCAAGCAGGTGTGGAGAAACTATACTTTGAACTTCAGCAAGGTGAGGTTCAAAAATGAGAAGCAAAATACTTGAGCCCCAAAAAAAATAATTAAGACTTTTTATCCAATTTTTACTCTCCAACCGGTGCAATTGGGTCTCTCCAAAGTGAAATGCTGAAACTACGAGAAATACAAAAAGCGCGATTCCCGGAATTAAATACCAGAGTAAGGCATATGATAATATGATTCCCAAATAGTAAAAAAGAAATTTGAGTTTGGGTTTTGAGATCATTTTTTTTTTGTCTACCAGATTGTGTAAAATATGATCTGTGGCACCATGAGGAATACCAAAAATGAGTATGAGGGTAAATGCAAGGTATAGATCCAATTCTGGAAAAATTCGATAGAAAAGGATTCCTAAAACAAGTACCAGAATTTTATATCGAAATTGCATTGTTCTTGGTAAATAGTAATGCCTTAATAAATGGTTGCCAGGGTAATTTTCTGAATATCATCCCTTCCTCAAGCAAATTGGTATCTTCATCAAGAAATTTTAGGATTCTATTTACGGGCTGGTCTTTGAAAAGTGAGGACATTATTTCCTTAACTTTTTCCGGTTCTTCTTTGATTATTTTTAATAATAATTTGTCATAAAACTTATGTCTTAGATTATCCCTCCTATATGTTTCCAGGCCGGATAACTCTTTTATTATTCCCTTCACGTGCTCCTGCACAAAGCTAAATGTATAACCTGTAGAACCTTTCGTATCCCCACCGGAGGTGCCTAATCTGTATATTCTCGAATCAGGTTTAGGGTCAAAAGGATAATCGCACATAGGGATACTTCCAATTTCTTCTCGTTCAATGGTATAGTTTTTAATTGCTAACACCTTTCTGATATAATGCTGCAATTCATTTCTAAACTTTGATTCTGAAAAAATTTTATTCGGGCTAAATTGTGTGTATTCAACCAGCGCTTTATTTTTTGAAAAGGGCAATAGATAAACAAAACAGGAAGCATTTTCCTGATCTACCCTAAAATCCATTAAAATAGGTTTTGAAGGATCAAATATCGGAGTTTGGGATTCTATAAACCAACCCGTAAAGTGCTGAAAGTTCAAATAGTATTTGCTATTTGAAATCTTTGGCCTGTTTACACTGTCAATAATATATTCGGATAAATAATTTCCTTTTTCCGTTTTAACAAAACATTGATTAGCCTCTTGCTTTATTTGACAAATGGTTTCGCGTCTGAATTCTATTCTCGGATGCTCATTGATCTCCGAAAACACTTCATTATAAAAATCAATCCCACTGATGCTGTAATATCGATATGGTTCGATTTGATCAAAACGAATATAATCATCAGTTGCAAAACCAAGTCGATCCCATGATTTTTGACCGACACTTCTATATTCGGGTTTTTCCATCGACCAGAAACTCCAGGTCCTGTCGTTTTTTCTTTTGAGATCAGAGTCCAAAATGAGAATTTTTCCATTGAAATTGCTCGTGTTCAGCAAATGATGGATAAAACTCAGCCCGCCTAATCCAGCTCCGGCAATGATAAACTGATATTTGCTGGAATTCTTTTGCATTGATTAATAGAAAAACATATATATGATCAACTTGTTTTTTATTGACAAAAAATTAGTTGGTATAAACCAATCATCTAATAGTTTCAATTATTACACCCGGATAATGTTTGGAGGGATTATTTGAATAAATAAAGAAAAGAAGCTATAAGTAAAGTCAATAAGAGTAGGTGAAAAAAGCTTTGTTTTACAATGGCCCTTACTCCCGATCCCTTATAAATTTTACGTTCAATTTCATTGTTTAAATGAGGATAAAACCAATGATGTCCTTCTATGATATTGCTCAACCCATTGTAGAAAATCCACCAGGTGAAAAATAGAAATAGATTCAAATTGAATACTAATTCATATGTGGGTTTAGCATCTATTATTAAATAAAAAATGACATTGAAAGCAATCAATACAATTATCCTCAAAATTAATTTAATGGCCTTGTTTATACCAATACTGATTCTTTCGGCTCTGAAATAAGCATCAAGAGCGATAAATATAAAAAAGATGAAAAATACAAGAACAAGCCGGTACATAAGTGCTCAATCCTGATTTTTACCTTCACTGCTGTCGTTTTTTGGTTTGCTTGAGTAATTAGGAGGAATAGTGATGGCACTTCCATCCCTTGCAGCACGATAATGCGGTGACATTATTTCAATACCAGCTTCCTTAAAGCCATCCTGAATATGACTGTGCAATTCAGAGTAAATTTTGGCGCTGGCACCCGGATAATGGGTATAAGCGTTAATTTGATAGCTAACATAAAAATCATCAAGACTTGTTTGAAAAACGAATGGCTTAGGCTCTTTTTCTATGCCTGTAGTTTTTAATGCGGCATCAATAAGTAATTCCTGAACCTGCCTCCAAGGCACATCATAACCTATCGTGATAGCCGTATTCAGAATAAGTCCCATTCTTTCGGCACTTGAACTGTAATTTATTGTGCTTCCATTTAAAATGGCTGAATTGGGAATGGTTACTTCCTCATTTTTAATTGTCCTCAACCTGGTGACCAACATGGATTTTTCAATGACATCACCGGTAGTCTCTCCAATTTTTACCCGATCACCGATTTTGAATGCGCGCATATATGTAATTACCAGGCCTGCAATGATATTTCCAATAGCTGAAGAAGATCCCAAAGAAAAAAGCACACCTAGAAAAACGCTAACTCCCTGAAATACAGGCGAATCACTACCGGGTAGATACGGGAATATGACTATAAATGCAAAAGCATAAATAATTATTCTTAAAATATTGAATGTGGATTTGGCCCAATCCGAATAAAATCCTGGGATAATTAGTTTACCGCTTTCGATTTCAGAAGACAGGAAATGCAGCAGTTTCACAATATTGTGAAAAACAAATGAAATAACAGCGATCGTAATTAATTCCGGAATGTATTCAACAATTGCGATAAAAATGTCTTTCAGAGGGTTAATCACATAGCCGATTAGCGTGACAGCTATTCCTTTTGTGGTTGGAAAAATTGAAAAGAGAATGGGAAGAGCCAGGTAAATGAGGAAGATAATGACAATCCATTTTACCACATTGAGAATAAATACAGCTACCTGTTTTTGTCTATCTTGTGAAAGGAGCTCATAGTTTCTGATTTTAATGCCATTGAGATAGGTATCGCTTTTTCTGAGAATCCATATATTCATCCAATTAAAACCCTTATTCAAATAGCGAATTCCAAGTACAAAGCCTAAGATTACAAGAATTAAAAGTCCAATACGCTTGATTATTTGTATTAAACTTGTTCTTTTTTTATAAGCTTCAATGGTTTCTTTTAATTCTAAAACATGGAGTTCTGCAGCAGAATTTCTGTCCATATTAAGCCAGAAAGCATCTCTATCGGTTACCGAAAAAAGGATCATTTCATCGTGAAAAACATCATTGCTTTCTTCACCTTGAAATACTCTAATTTTCTCAGGATCATAAATCTGATCATCGACAAGAAATTCAATTTTTTTCTGGATACTCGCCGCCCTGTCACTCGGTTTAAATGGGCCCAATTTGGAAAATATATAGAATACGGTATCGCCGAATACAATAACTGGGATACCCGGTGTGTTGGATTTTAAAGAATCTACCTGATCTTTAATTCTTTTTTCTTTTAAGTCGTGTTCTGATTTTAAAGAATCAATTTTTGCCTGTAATTCGGCTTTTTTCTTAAGGTCCCTTTGCCGAACCTGGCTAAGGGCCTCAAGTAAGGCGGCCTCCTCAATACTGTCTTTGATTCGCAATGAGTCCGCCGAACTCAACAAAAAAGTTGTTTGAGTTTGACTTTCTAAAAGAAGGCTATCGCTTTGACGATTATTCGTACTATCCTCCTGGGCTAAGACCAAAAAAGGAATGAACAATGAGCAGATTAATGTGAATTGAATTAGTAATGTTTTCATATTAAATTACACTACAAAGATCAGATAAAATCATCATTTAAAATTGAAATTAGCCTAAAGCCGGAAAAAATATTATTAAATTTCTAAAGATTATTTAATAAGCATTGCTTATTACTAAAACAGCTTTTAAAAATCTAAATAGAAATATATTGAAACTAAGCTCTTATGTGATACTCTTGCTTTCGGTAGTAAATTTTATTTATGCCTGTGAAAATAAAATCAAAAGTGATGAGAATGAGCAATCAGAATCAAACTATAAGATCCTTTATAATGTCTATATACCGGATTCGGTCAATGATGATAATTATGAAATCATATCAATGCAATTGGATGGTTCGGGCAAAGAAAACATCACAAATTTTCCGGGTGTGGAATGGACCTATATGACTTGCGGATCAAAAGTTTATTTCATCAGCGATAAAGACACAAGTCAGAGGACTTATTTTTTGTATATTATGAATGTAGATGGCTCGGATAAAAAACAATTAAGCCCATTTACCCTAAGAGACAGTTGGATGTCGGCCAGAAAAAACTGTTCTGAAATTATTGTATCGCCAAATTGGAGCATTGATACCGCCTTTTATATTATAAAAGCAGAAGGGGAATTAATTCGAAAAATTAAACCAGACTTTCCATATTTCAGCGACCCTGCATTTTCTCCTGATGGATCAATGATTGCATTTAGAGCTGGAAAAACAGCCTCTAAGAAAAATCCTGGTTTTGATGAGGCTATTTATATTGTAGATGAAAATGGAAATAATCAGACAAGACTGACCACATACCCTGATACAGATACCACGGCACCTTGGTATGCCTACAAAGCTGGCCCTCCTAAATGGCATCCAACTGAAGAGTTTATATCTTTTCAATCGTTTCAAAATGGCAAATACAGATTATTTGCGGTGCCTTCCCAAGGTGGTGAATCAAAAGAGCTGATTAATATTGAGAAGTCAATAGGTTGGCACGACTGGAGTCCGGACGGTGAATATCTCGCCCTGGAAATATTCGAAAATGATGGTTCTCAATTCTACATTGGATTAATGGATTGGGAAACAAAAGATTTACAAATTCTAACGGATAATGAATACAAATACCAACAGGCTCCGGTATTTGCAATTTTAAATAAAAAACATGCAAGCAGGTAAAAGATATTCCTTGTGGCAAACATTGCTATGGCAGATTGACAGCATATTTATATTTATTGTCTGGGCCTGCGTTCCTGTTTCACTTTATTATTTTTTTGATTTTACCTGGCTGGCTATTCCCTGGCAACCTGTTTCATTAATTGGTATTGCAGTTGCGTTTTACCTGGGTTTTAAGAATAACTCTTCCTATGATCGCTTGTGGGAAGCAAGAAAAATATGGGGGAGTATCGTTAATACCTCAAGATCATTTACAGTTATGACTCGCGATTTTATCACCAACGAATTTAAAACGAGTCCTGTACCTGAAAATGAAATTACAGATATTCGAAAAAGAATGGTTAAAAGACATATAGCATGGCTTTATGCATTGACAGCTCAGCTGCGGGAAGTTAAAGACTGGGAACACAAGAGTAAAAAAGATCAAGGTTTTCGCGAATCCATTGGTTTGCATGATACACGAAAGGTTATGAAAGCGTCCGAAGCATATTTGAATGAAGAGGATATAGATAAATTGAAGGATAAGAAAAACAAAGCATCACATATTTTGAGCCTTCAATCAGCCGAATTGAAAAAATTGAGAGAAAATGATTTGATTGATGATTTTAGGCACATGGAGATTCAAAACTTAATTACACAGATGTACACTGAGCAGGGGCAATCAGAAAGAATCAAAAACTTTCCTTTTCCTCGACAATACACCACTGCAAATTTTTTCTTTGTAATGATTTTTATTACGCTTTTGCCATTTAGCCTTTTGAAAATTTTTGCAGAAATGGGATCAGTAGAAATGGTTTGGCTTACCGTTGTTTTTTCAACGCTTGCTTCATGGGTATTTTGGGTGATGGAAGTGATTGGCGATTATAGTGAGAATCCATTTGAAGGTTCTTACAACGATGTTCCGATTACGTCCATGGCAAGAGGAATTGAAATTGATATTTTACAAATGATTGATGAAAAGGATCTCCCTGAACCAATCTTACCCATGTCAAAGTTTAAGATTTTAGTATAGGAATGAATATTAATTCCAGTTTTGACTTTAAAAATAATCTGGTGATAACCCGAGCTGAAGGCAAAGTGGAATCCGCAACAAACATAGCCGCATCAAAAAAAGCAATAGAAATAGCCAGAAAAAACAAATGTCATCGATTTGTATTCGATATTAGAAATAATCCTGAAGGCCAAACAATGCTTCAGGCTTTTTCAGATATGGAAAACATGACAAAAACTTTGGGTTTTCAATTTGATGATGTAATCGCAATCATATACAACCCTTCCATATATTCAGAGGAAAGAGCGGAATTTGTAGAGACTATTGTTAATAATAGGGCAAATCCAAAATTTAAGATGTTTACGAAAATAGACAATGCATTGAATTGGTTGAATGCTAAATGACCTTTAATAATTTATTTTGGGCCATCACCATTTACATAAACACGATAATAAAAATCTGAAAGTAGCTTTCTTCCTGAATTTAGCTTTTACTTTTATAGAATTGGCAGGAGGTTTTTATGTCAACAGTGTTTCAATCCTATCGGATGCTCTTCACGATCTCGGTGATAGTCTTTCACTTGGGATATCCTGGTATTTGCAAAAAAAATCAAAAGGTGGAGCAGATCGTTTTTTTACATTTGGTTATGCCCGTTTCTCACTTCTTGGTGCACTTATCAATAGTGCCATCCTAATAGCGGGCTCCATTTTTATTATCAATGAAGCAATAGGGCGCTTTTTTGATCCCCAGGTAGCCGATGCACAAGGGATGATCATTCTGGCCATTATCGGTGTATTGGTTAATGGCTATGCCGCATGGAAATTGAGCCATGGCAAATCGCTTAATGAAAAAGTGATTAGTTGGCATTTGATTGAAGATGTTCTGGGCTGGACGGCCGTTTTGATCGTCGCCATAGTATTAAATTTTAAATACATTCCCTTTCTCGATCCTGCTCTTTCGATCTTGATCACACTTTTTGTTTTATTCAATGTCCTTAAGCGTCTTCGTCAAACGTTCCTAATATTTCTTCAGGGAACACCAATGGGAATTGATGCCGATGAGATTCTAAATAAAATAAAATCCATAGATCGGGTCAAATCTCTACACCATACACATATCTGGTCTCTGGAAGGTGAGAGTCATGTTTTTACAAGCCACGTCATGCTTCGTAATATCCATGAATTCAATCAAATGGCAGAAGTGAAAAAACAGATAAGAGATATCCTGAAACCTTATAATTTTTCGCATTTTACAATTGAAATGGAGTTAAATGAGGAGGATTGCAGTTTAAATTATCAATGATCTGCACTCGCGTCGAAACATAAATAAAATTTATAAGCCAAAATTCATCCACTAATCCCAATTCACAATTAATCACAAATTGTAAATTATAAGCAAAAGTTAATTGGAAATTGCAAGGTTTTATTCACTTCGCAAAGAGTCTACAGGATTGGTGAGTGCTGCTCTTAACACCGTATAGCTAATGCTCAAGGTAGTAACAATAACCAGCACCATAAAGGTAAAGAGGAACATGTACCATTCCATATCGATGCGGTAAGCGAAGTCGTTGAGCCATTGGCTGAGTAGCAAAAATCCAAGAGGAAAAGCGATTAGAGCGGCAATTATAATTTCGTATAGCGTTTCTTTACTTAGGATTATGAACAATTGACCAAGCGTAGCTCCCAAGACTTTTCTGATTCCAATTTCCTTTACTTTCCTTTCTGCCGTGAATGAAACCTGGCTCAAGAGCCCAATGATTGCCAGGATAACAGCAATCATTGTCATCCATTGAAAAATCTGGAGAATTTTTTCTTCTGTTTCATATTGCATCCTCAAGCCTTCTTCCATAAGTACTATTTCCAAAGGCCAGTCATCACCGTATTCTTGCCATGCTTTCCGAATAAACTCCAACGTTTTACTCAGTTCATCCGGCCCGATTTTCACAGCAAAATTCCAGTAATTTTCACTCAACCTGATCGACATGGGCTTTATTGGCGTATGCAATGATTCAAAGTGAAAATCCTTAACAACACCGACAACACGTGTTTTGCGATTTCCTAAATAGTCAATTTTCTTACCGATCGCATCACCTTCCCAACCGAATTGTTTTACCAATGTCTCATTAACCAATACAGAGTTGCTGTCAGATTGTCGCAAGTCATCCAGGTTTCTACCTTCGATTAGTTCTAAACCAACGGTTTCAAGATATTTTGAATCTCCATGCATGGCACCAATTCCCATTATTTCATCATTCGGTTGCCCTTCATAATTGATCTTCATGTGATTGTATCCGGTATAAACACCACCGGGAAGCCCCCAACATTTCGACACGGACTGTATATTTGGATAGGCCTCAAGCTTTGCAATAAATGCCTTAAGACCGGTTTGATTATCAAACATTTTATCACTCCATCGAAAAGAGGCTACCCGGCTTTTATCATATCCCAATTCCTTGTCGAGAACATAATTGATCTGCCGATGAATTGTAAATATGCTAAGTAGAAATAAAGCGACTATAGCAAATTGAAAAGTTACCAGGGATCGCCGAACCCATGTATTTTTAATTTTACCGTGGAATTCTCCTTTAATGATGGAAACCGTAGGAAATGAAGAAATAAGCAATGCGGGGTAAAGTCCTGAAAAAACGGTTACAAACAGGGTAAAAACAAGCAATTCCAGAACCGGGATGAAATTTTCCAAAGGGCTGAATTTCAAATCGATATAAGCAAAACTATTGACCTGTTGTACGTAAAAATAGATAAGCACAATAGAAATGGCCATAGCTGCCATTGCAATGAGAAGTGCTTCAAAAAGAAACTGGTAAATTATATCTATTCTTCCTGCGCCTACCACTTTCCGCATACCGATTTCTTTGAGTCGATTCAATGCCCTTGCTGAGCTTAGGTTCATGTAGTTGACAGCTGCGAGAAGGAGAATAAGCATGCCAATACCAAAAATTCCATAGAGGTATTCATAACTTGAGTTACTGCTTAACTCTATGTAATCATGGGATTCGAGGTGGATGCTTGTAAGCGGGATTACAGGCAACCAGGCGCCTTTTCCGATTTCTGGGGGAAAGTGCTTGGCTACAAATGGTTCCAGTCGGTTTTTAATGAATTCCTGCGCTGATTCCTTATTGGGAATTGTGACATAGGTCCAGACTACAGGATTATTCCATTCACTTTCAAAATTGGAAATAAAGTCTGCCATTTTCATATTTCCGAGTATGCCAAATTTCAAATGCGAATGGGAGGGGTATTCCTTAATTATCCCGCGCACTACCACTGGAGTATTATCAATGGCTTCGATGCGAATAATTTTACCTATGGGATCTTCTTGGCCAAAAAATCTTTCCGAAAGTTTGTCGGTGATCAGGACATCATTGACCTCTTTTAATGCTTTTCGGTTCTGTGGTCCGACCCATTCTACATCAAAAATATCGAGGAAGGTAGAATCGGCTATCAGGAATTGCTCAATAAATTGCTCATCATCAACTCGAAGTCTAATTTCTCCGGTCATTAAACGCACTTGATTTGTAATTTGAGAATATTCCTCCACTAATGCAGGCCCTATTGGATAGGAGCAACGGGCTGTCGTACCACCATCATTAAATTTTTGATGTATGCGATATATCTGATCTGATTTTTCATGAAAACGGTCGTATGACAGTTCATGACGTAAGTAGAGTAATGAAACAAATCCGACACTTAATCCAATTGAGAGTCCGATAATATTTAGGAGCGCATATACCTTTTCCTTCACAAAATATCGAATTGCAATTTTTAAATAGTTCTGAAGCATATGCGTAATTACAAAACTTGAATAAAATGGGTATGCGCTTTAGTGTTGAAACATCAATTTCTAGTGTGAAATTCATTTACAGTCTTGCGAAATGCATGAATAAAAAATTAATTTTAATTATGGATTTAAATTTAGAAGATAAGGTCATTATTGTTAGTGGAGCGAGCAAAGGCATTGGCTTGGCCTGTACAGAATTATTTCTGAACGAAGGAGCGAAAGTAATTGCCCTTGCCCGTGACACCTCACTTTTACAGCAAACTGATCGGTTAGTTCCATTTAGTATTGATGTTTCCAAAAAAGAAGAAATAGAAAAGTTCAAAAAATTAATTGGCACGCGATTTCCCAAAATTGACGTACTGATTAATAATGTGGGCAGCAATATTAGAAAAGAAACCCTGGATTATACCGATGAAGATTTTAATCGAATTTTAGATATCAACTTGAAAAGCGCTTACAATTTATCGAAAATATTATTTCCATTTATAAAAAAAGATGGAGGTGGAAATATTGTCAATGTAAGTTCTGTGGCGAGTAAAAGAAGTTTCAAAACTTCTACTATGGTTTATGCCATGACAAAAGCGGCGATGAATCAAATGACTGAATTTCTGGCGATGGAATGGGGTCAGTACAATATAAGGGTCAATGCAATATTGCCCTGGTATATTAATACTGCACTGGTAAAAACAGTTTTAGAAGATCCTGGAAAACTCAAGAGCATTAAAGAAAAAACGCCCTTGGGAAGGGTAGGGGAACCAAAAGAAGTAGCTAATGTAATTGCCTTTCTCGCCTCGGAAAAATCATCTTATGTCAGCGGGGCATTGATTCCCGTGGATGGAGGGTTCTTATCTAATTAAAAATGAGCAATTAAAAATGAGCAATTAAAAATGATTTACGAATTGAAATTGTGCCTTGGTGTTCAAAAATTATGCGCTTATTCATTTCTGAATTTGAATTCTCAATACACCACTTATTTTAACCTTAAAATTATATGAAAAGGCAAAATATAGTCAAGGATAAAAGTTTAGATTTTGCGGTACAAATTGTGAATTTGGTAAAATCAATTCGAAAAAAGGAACAGGAATTTGATCTGACTAGGCAATTGGTTAGATCCGGCACTGCTATTGGTGCATTGATTTATGAATCAGAATTTGCTGAAAGTAAAAGGGACTTCAGTCATAAATTAATGATTTCACTAAAAGAAGCTCATGAAACAAGATATTGGCTTGAACTCTTACACAGAACTGAATACATCACTTTGGAGGACTACGGTAGACAAAATCTAAATGTTAGTGAATTGATTAAATTACTTGTAGCAATTACTAAAACATTAAAATTAAGGCATGAGTAAAAAACAAAATTGCTCATTTCTCATTTTTACTTGCTAATTATTTAAACTTTTCTCCCTTATTGCCTTAAACTCACTTCCCTCTTTCCATTCGGGATAAATGTCTTCCTGCGCAAGTTTTTTGGTCATCATGAAAAATAGCTGTGCATCCTGCACCATGCCACGCAGGTCTATATTAGATGTATCCACTTCGTCCTGTGGCTTATGATATTGATTGGTTAAATATTCCATTCTAGCTTGCTCAGCGTAATCAGCTCCTTTTTCCTTGTGATCATAGCCTCCTTTAGCATAAAAGGCAGGTACACCAATTTTAGCAAAATTAAAGTGGTCTGAACGGAAGAAGTATCCTTTACCCGGTTCGTGATCCGGAGCCATGTATCTTCCCTGTGCTTCCACAAAAGGTAAAGCCAGATCTTCCAACTCGGATTGACCCGAGCCCACAACTGTCAAATCGCTCATAGGGCCATTTGGATTTAATGCATCCATATTAATATTTGCAATTGTTTTATTTGGTTCAATAATTGGATTAGCTGAATACCAGGCCGAACCTAATAATCCCTGTTCTTCTGCAGTCACTGCTAAAAATGTAACAGAACGCTTGGTTTCAATTTTTCCTATGCTAAATGCTTTTGCAATCTCCAGCAGACAGGCGGTACCCGAAGCATTATCTACAGCACCGTTATAAATAGAATCACCGTTAACAGTTTTGCCAATACCCAGATGATCCCAATGTGCAGTTAGAATGATGTGTTCATCTGCTTTTTCTGTACCGGGATAGCTTGCAATTACGTTTTTTGAGCTCGATCTTTTTATACTGTTTTCAAATCCCAGGCTTGCATTTATACCCAATGGAATGGCCTTAAATCCGGGTTTTTTTGCTTCGTCAAGCATGGATAATTCTTGGCCTGATAATTCTACGATTTTTTTAAAGCTATCAAAGGTGATCCAGCCTTCTACCGGGCAGCGATCCATATTGCCTTCTTCATTTTCAAGATTCAACTGAGGTCCTGACCAGCCACCTTCTACTACACCCCAAGGATATCCTGCGGGAATAGTTTGATGGATTACAATAACACCGGCAGCACCTTTTCTGGCGGCTTCTTCATATTTATATGTCCAGCGGCCATAATAGGTCATGGTATTGCCTTTAAAAAACAGACTGTCATCTGTTCCAAAACCCGGATCATTTACTCTGACGATGACAATTTTACCTTCCACATCCAAGCCCTCATAATCATTCCAATTGTATTCAGGAGCGTCTATACCATATCCGGCAAATATTAATTCTGCCTCATTGAGTTCTATTTTCTCTTTGACCTGACGGCTAAGTGCCACATAATCACTTCCAGGACTTAAGGCAATTTCTCCATTTTCGCTTTTAATGATCATCTCTCCATTGAGAGAGGCATTTAATTCCACCATTGGAACTTCCTGAAAATAGGAGTCGCCGTTTCCGGGTTTTAAGCCTATGTTTCGAAATTGGGTTTCAAGATAATTAAGCGTTTTGGTTTCGCCTTCGGTAAATGGCATTCGTCCGAGAAAATCATCAGAAGCAAGAATTGTTATATGCTCAAAAATTCCTTCGGAATTAATCAAATTGACAGGATCTTGTTTTTCTTCTGCTTTTTGACAGGATGCTAAAACAGTTATTGAAACAAGGACTAATAGAAGATATTTTTGCATAATGAATTATTTGATTTCAAATAAACTAAAAATACCCCTATAAAAACAAAACCCCCAAGTATTTACCAGGGGGTTGACTAGTTTACCTTTTAATAATCATTTCAGTATAACTGTCCTTTCCAGTTTGTCGTTGCCTTTTCTTACCTGAAAAGAATATACACCTTTGTCTAATTCTGAAAGATCGTAGCGCTTTGCAAAAATACCCTTTCCGCTTATGGCTTCGGTATGAATGTTTTTGCCATTTGCATTGAAAAGACTTAATTCTACATCTTCACCACTGTTTTCAAAACTTACAACCATTTGATCTAAGTTTTGAGGAAGAAAAGCCACTTTTAAAGCACTTTCTTCTTTTTTCATTTCTTCTACTTTATTACTAGCAAATGTTGAAGAGACTCCAAGACTAAGAATAAAAATTGACGCGATAAATAATTTTAAAGTTTTCATTGTATTAAGTTTTAATTGACCTCGCACAATGATATGAGAAATGTGTGCCAATTAAGGTAACACATTGAATTACAATAGAATATAATTTATTTCTTTAGATTTTACTGTCCGATAATGTACATAAACGAACAGTTATTTCTCTATTTGGACACTTTGATATCGCCATCTTCTGTGTTCAAATAAACCATGGCCGATCCATCGCCGAATTCAATTTGCCTCTTACCTTCCTTCTTAATAATCTCATTAAAATTTCCATCAACGCTGATATTGCCATCCTCACAGTTCAAAAACAGTTTTGCACCACTTCCGGAAATGTAAAATTTAATATCGCCATCTTCGGTTTCCAATTTGTATTCTGAACCACTAGCCAGGCTACTCTCAATATTTACATCGCCATCTTCAGTATCAAGATCTATTTTATCAAATGAACAATTGTTGGCTTCAATGTCGCCGTCTTCCGACTGCAAGGAAAGAAAACCGGATATCTTATTTAATTCAACATCACCATCTTCGATATCGATATTTATTTTACTGGCTGAAATATTGTTAAGCTTAAGATCGCCATCTTCACAATTGATATCAAGATCGGCTGAAATATTTTCTATGTTCAAATCGCCATCGTCTTCTGAAATGACCATTTTCACTGTCGATGGAACTTCGAGCTTAATTCTATAGTCAATGTTTCTATATCCGATCCAATAATTTAATTCTGATTTTCGCAACTCTCTGATGAATAAATTGCCGTTTCGCTCCTCTATCTTTATTTCAAATTCTTCATCGCTTCCGGTACCAACGGTTTCAACTTTTCGAAACACTTCAATATGTACGTTTTCACGTTCTGAACCTGATATGCTAATGTTTGCATCATTGGTATTCAATGTTATCAATCCATTTTTATCGATAGAATAATCTTCATTTAATTCATAAGTATTTTGAGCACTTAAATGAATGGTGAAAGCTAAGACTGTAATAGTTATAAGTTTTAATTTGACCATGATTTTAAATTTATTGTGTTGACCTGGCAACTATATTAATAAATTTCTGTCTTTGTTTAAAATTGGAGGTCATTATGAAATACAAAACACTATTTGCATTTTTATTATTATCCACCTTTGCTAAGGCAGGTGATTGGGAAAAAAGAGCTTTGAGTTATTTCGATGAGATTAAAATCAGCGGAAACCTCAGGGTTGAACTGCTACGTTCAGATACGCTTGGCATTGAAATTTATGATATCTGTTGTTCGATGTCTGAAATTAAGATTGATCAGTCCGGGAGTTTATTAAAAATTAACAATGACAAGGGATTGATCAATGACAATGAGTTTGATATTATTATTTATTACAATCAACTGGATAATATTATTGTGCAACGAGGTGCTCAATTGAAATGCCGAGAGGATATCAAAGGGAATTCAATGAATATCGTGGCTTATTCAGGATCGAGTATAAATTTGGGCGTATCGCTGGAATATCTCGACCTTATGGTTAGCGCTGGAAGCACGGTTCATATCGACGGAAATGTGGATTACCTCAAAGCCAATGTTAACACGGGTGCCTCTTTGGAAATGGAAAGGACAGATTCCAGAAAAGCAGAAGTAAAGGCACTTACGGGAGGAATGTTAGTATTTCGTGTAAAAGATGAAATTAAAGCAATTGCAGGAACCGGAGGAAGTATTGAGTATATAGGAAATCCACGAATTACCGATCTAGATACCCACCTTGGCGGATCGATTTACTGCACTAAACAATCAATAAAGTAAATGAATTAAAGAGCGGTTGCGCCAGCCGGCTTGATTTTCATAATCTACAAAATAGATTTTCAGGTCGGCCTGGTTTTCATAATCTACAAAGTAAATGGTTTTATCAGCCTGGTTTTCATAATCTGTAAAAAACCAAAGTCCGTGTTCATCAGCCTGATTGGAATAGTTTACCTTATAAACTTTCAGGTCCGCTTGATTTTCATATTTGACAACATAAACTTTCAGGTCCGCCTGATTGGAATATTGGACTGAGAATACCTTCTGCGCAAATGACATTTGACTTATTAGTAATAAGACCAATATGCTGAATATTAATTTCTTCATGTTTTTTCAATATTCAAATATCTTGCCATTTGAGGGTTTGGTGATTTTCAATATTTATTATTTGATGGGATTTTGAATTCTAGTCGCTATTGAACGGTTTTCTTAAATTCGGATAAGGAATTACAGGGGTCTTGATTCTCAGTTGGAGATTCCAAAGACAGGCCTTGGAATGACGATTACTTTTTTGGTTTTTTCTTAAAAGCTTTACTGTCATTCCAGGATTTCGGTACGAAATTCTTGGAATCTCTTTCTCAAATGCAAAGTAAAATATAAAGTGCTTAAATGTGATTTTTGCTATTGGCTTGAATTATTCATATTATTCCAAAAAAGGTCAAATGAAAATTAGATTTTCACCAATAATATTTATTCTACTCTGTTTGTCAAACTCGTTTTTATCAGCTCAAATAGCAGATTTTGATGAAGATCAGATAGAACAGGATTTTTACACAAATATCAATCTGTACTCTGAAAATTATGTCAAACCCGTCGTATCGGGATATGGCATTGCATTAGGGAATGGATGGCAATCGCGTTCAGGAACTTTAAAACCATTTGAATTTGCGGTGGGTCTTCACACCGTATCGACTTTTACACCTGATGAGGCGTTAAAATTTGATTTTGATGATGTTCCATTTACACCAAATTTTAAATTGGAAAACCCTGAGAATTCTATAATTCCCACTGTTCTGGGTGGTGAAACTGAGAAATACATTATTTATGAAACCGAAGGACAAACATTGCTCGGGCCGGTTAAATACGAAAACCGATTGCCGGTTTTATCAGGGATCACTTCTCCTTTTAATGCCACACCTAATTCTGCTGTATATACCGATATAGGATTGCCGGCCAATTTTGAATTAAATCTCAGATTCTTTCCGCCCTTTAAAATTCTAGGGGTAAATCATTATCAAACCGGAATTGGATTGAGACATGAGGTTTCACGCTATTTCCTGGATGATGAGCATCCCTTAAAATTTCTGATTGGTGGAAATTATAATTTTTCAAAATTCAGTTATGTACCAGAGGAGTTTTTTGATGGTAAAAATCGAAATATCATTTTCAAGGCTAATGCTGTGACATTAAACATGCAGGCGGCCTATGTTTATGAATCCTTTTCTTTCTTTATTGTACCTTCCTATTCCATCAATAAATCAAATTTTAAGATTGATGGCACTTATGAATACAATGTTGAAGAAAATTTAATAGTACAGGAGGCTTTTTCTGTTACAGATCCCGTGGATATTGTAAATAGAGATAATCTTGCAAACTTGACTTTTGGAACCTCAATCACCATTGCAGAAAGACTTGAAATCACTTTGGCCTATCAATTTTCAGAATTTAATTCGCTCTCATTTAATATCGGTTATTTAATTAATAAGAGTGATGAATAGGAGATTGTG
Source organism: Cytophagales bacterium (assembly GCA_965267555.1). Taxonomy (GTDB): domain Bacteria; phylum Bacteroidota; class Bacteroidia; order Cytophagales; family CCMP332; genus CCMP332. The sequence continues at coordinate 1,605,159 of OZ254083.1, forward strand.
CAGTTATGATTGTTAGTGTTAAAAACTAATAAAAGCCTCAATGCCCTTTCTAGATTCCGAAACGGAAATCTTGGAATCTCGGCCTTTGTTTCAAACCCCAGATACTTTTTAAGAAGGTCCCGGATATCCGGGAAAAACAAGACCTATTTGGACTGAATAAATAGTGTTCCGATTTCAGAGCAAAGCGCGGAATCGCAATAATTACCTTGGAGACTCCAAGATCTACTGCTATGCATTGGTCTTGGAGTGACGATTCGCATTCGGCCTTTCGTGTTTCCATCGCTTATGCGACCAGAGATACAATTCAGGAGATAATTCTATGTCTTTTTCCAGCTGTCTTACAAAGGCTTCAATCACTTCTCCTTCTTTCATATTTCCTGCATTATCGGTTATTTCCTGGACATGCATTTTATAGTAACCTCGTTTGATTCTTTCCACCTTAGCATAGATCACAGGATATCCCATTTTTCTGGCAATCTTCTCAGGTCCCATAAAAAAACCGGCATCCCTGTTCATGAATTTTGTCCAATAGGCGTATTCGGGTGGAGGCCTCTGATCCATTGGAAAGGCTGTACATGTAATTCTAGCTTTGTCCATAAGCATGCTTCTGGGAGCGCTTTTCATTTCCAATAACTCAGGCCCTAACCTGGAGCGCAGTCTGAAAACCAATTTGTCAAAATATGGATTTAAAAGACGTTTGTAAATGGCTTGAAAAAATAATGGCAGATCAAGTCCGGCGCCCGGCCCGGCCCATTCCCAATTGCCTAAATGGCCAAGCACCAAAATCACTGACTTGCCCTTTTTATAATGAGCTTCCAAAATGCTTTTATCTTCAAAACTGATATGCTTTTTAAGTTTCTTTGCAGAAATGGAATAGAGCTTGATGGTCTCTAATATAAAATCACTGAAATAAGAGTAAAAATTATCACTTATGACTTTAATTTCTTTATCTGACTTATTTGGAAATGCCATTTGCAGATTTTCCATGACTGTGGATTTCCGGTAAGCGATGAAATTTTTGATAATAAAACAAAGCAAATCCGAGAGCAGGTATAAAAACCTAAATGGCAAATACGAAATAGTGATCAGCAATGGCAGAAGAAGATAAAAAAGTATTTTTTGCCGCATAAGTTTATAGAATCATCCCAAAATAAAGCAATTGTTTTCTTTGACACGTATTTTATATATACTTATAGATTTCAAATTGTAATTTTGATTTAAGATCTTAAAAGATTGAAACTATTTAGATTAAACCGGCCTCTTAGTGAATTCAGCGATGCAGAGCTGGTTGATAAATTTTCTGAAGTTGAGAATATTGAATATTCCGCTGAGTTGTTTCTTAGATATAAGGATCTTATTTACGGTGTTGGCCTAAAATACCTGAAAAATGCCAATGATTCCAGGGACATGAGTATGGAAGTTTTTGAAGAACTTCACAAAAAACTGGCACATCATAAAATTCAAAATTTCAAATCCTGGCTTTATGTATTGGTTCGAAACCATTGCCTGATGCAGCTGAGATCGAGCCAAAAACATGTAGAAACCGAACTTTCTGAAAAAAATGAAGGAATTCATGTGGAAAAACCATTGGAATTGCATCCTATAGAAGAAAGGGAAATTAAATTTCAACAATTAGAATCAGCCATTGATGAATTGGAAGATAAACAAGCGCAATGTTTAAAGATGTTTTACTATGAAGAAATGAGTTATCAGGACATTGCAGACAAAACCGGATATGGATTAAATAAGGTGAAAAGTTATATACAAAACGGAAAAAGAAATTTGAAAGGAAAACTGGAGTGAACAAATCCAAAAACCATAGCGATAAAATATTTTCATGGAAGGCGATACTGGCTTATCTGAAATATGATAGGAAAGGGAAGGATGCGCATGAATTGGAAAAAGCAGCTTCAGAGGATCCTTTTTTATCAGATGCAATAGATGGCTATGAGGCATTCAAACATGATCCGATTCATACATCCAGATTAAAAGATATTGAAGACTATATCCAATACAGAAAGTCACAAGAGAAAGCAGGATCTGGAAATTCAAAAAGAATTTTAGCCATAGCAGCTTCAATAACAGTTTTAGTATCGGGTTCACTATGGGTAAGGTTTAGTTTAATTGAACCTGGAGAAAATCAGAAAGTCGTGGATATTCCCAATAAAATTCCCGACAAGGAAGAAACAATAGAGCCGGAAATTATTCAGGACAAGACTGAAAAATTGACTGAGCCCATAGCTTCTGAAAAAGGTTCGGAAGAAGCCAGCGAATTGGAGGAAACGAATTCTGAAATTGAAACAGAAGGAATAGAAGAAAGGGAAAGCAATATATTCGAAAATGAAAATGATGACCTTGGAGGAGCAAAATTGCTTTTAGCCGATGAAGACACATTTTTAGAAAATACAGATAAGAAAAACAACTATGAATTTTATTCTGAAGATTTAATAAACAGAATTCTGGCAATTGAAATGGATTTTTGGAATGTCCAAGAAGCAAATCAATTAGCGATGAGTGACGTAGAGCAGGGCCCAGTGGCTGAGGATGCTGCTCCGGCAAATCAGGAATCAATTCGTTCGGAAAGAAAAGAATCAAAACCCAAAAAAGTGAATTTAAAGAAAAGAAAGGCTGCAGGTGCTGCAAGCTCGGAACCCACGACGATAAACGAGACGGTTAAAATTAAAGCGCCAATTAGCATTCCTGATATAGTGGATTCCTTAAGACAGAAAAAAGAAGTAAGTAAGCTGGATTCTATACCGTTTTCAAATGATATTCATCTTATAAAAAGTTTGAACTACCTATACAAAAAAGACACATCAAGGGCATTAATCCAATTGAAACAGGCCAGTCCAAGAAACCAGGAACAAAGAGTATTAATTGATTCATTGATAGGTCACCTGACTGAATAATCGTTGGCAAAAGTATTTTTATAATTTTGCCTCAAAAAAGAGGGAATGTATAAGGGAAAAAAAGTAGTGGTGGTCATGCCGGCCTACAATGCTGCTAAAACACTTCAGAAAACTTTGGATGAAGTTGAAAAACAACTGGTTGACGAAGTGGTCTTGGTAGATGATCACAGTAAGGACAATACAGCTGAACTCGCAAGAGAATTAGGAATTGAACACGTAATTCGGCATGATAATAACAAAGGCTATGGTGGAAACCAGAAAACCTGTTACAACCGTGCTCTTGAAATTGGAGGTGATATTATAATAATGGTCCATCCCGATTATCAATATACCCCTTTATTAATTCCTGCAATGACGTCTATTATTGGCAATGATCTCTTTCCTGTGGTTTTCGGTTCTAGAATTTTGGGAAAAGGAGCATTAAGAGGAGGAATGCCCATATATAAATACATAGCAAATCGGATTCTCACATTTTTTCAAAATTTAATGATGAACGAAAAACTGGGGGAGTATCATACCGGGTATAGAGCTTATTCTCGTGAAGTGCTTGAGTCGATCAATTACAATAAACTCTCTGATGACTTTATTTTTGACAATCAAATCATTGCTCAGATATTTAATAAAAAATATCAAATCGGTGAAATTACCTGTCCAACCAAATATTTCCCAGAAGCCAGTTCCATCAATATTAGAAGAAGTTCTATTTATGGTTTGGGAGTAATTGGTGTTTCAATTCGGTATTTTCTGCACAAATCAGGATTGATTAAATGGAAATTACTCAAATAGAACAATATTCTGATTAACCGCAATATTCTCAATACTTTTAAAAAAAAATTAAGAATTGAATTCTAAATATCCATTTCTAATTGCCATTTTGGCTGCAATTTTATTTATCCCATTTCTAGGATATGTTCATCTTTTCGACTGGGATGAAATCAATTTTGCGGAAGCGGCGAGAGAAATGTTAATCCTGGAAGATTACACCAGGGTTCATATCCGCTTTTTACCATTTTGGGAGAAACCACCTCTGTTTTTCTGGCTTCAGGCCCTTTCGATGAAAATATTTGGCGTTAATGAATTTGCAGCGCGTTTTCCAAATGCACTTTGTGGCATGATCATGCTGCCTACGCTGTATTTTATTGGAAAAAAATTATACAACGCGAGGTTTGGATTGATTTGGGCAATTGTTTACATGGGTTCATTATTTCCGTCTTTTTATTTCCAATCGGGGATTATTGACCCTTGGTTTAATTTTTTCATTTTTTTGAGCCTCTACTTTTTTATTTTGTCCTATTGGAAACGCAGCGACTTTAAAGACATTGAATTAAATCATTCTCATTGGAGCTATTTACTGATATCAGCAGTTTTTTGTGGTTTAGCTGTTCTTACCAAAGGCCCGGTAGCATTTTTAATTCTCTGCCTATGCTTTTTTGTGTTCTGGGTATTTAAAAAATTCAGAATGTACGTAAGCATTCCCCAGTTTTTGGTTTTTATACTAACCATGATAGCGGTAACCTTTATATGGTATGGTGTGGAAACGGTTAAAAATGGACCATGGTTTATCATCGAATTTATAGAATATAATTACCGGCTATTCAAACAACCGGATGCCGGGCATGGGGGATTTTTTGGTTATCACTTTGTAGTTGTGTTTTTCGGTTGTTTTCCTGCTTCAATATTTTTGATTAGGGGCTTGTTTCCACAATGGCATGATTTTGAACATCAAAAAAACTTTAAATTCTGGATGTTGATCCTTTTCTGGGTGGTGCTGATTTTGTTCAGTATTGTTAAATCAAAAATTGTTCATTATTCATCCTTATCTTATTTTCCTTTGACCTATATCGCGACTTTAGTCTTGTATCAAATATTAAAAAAGAGAATCGCTTTTCGCCACACCATGCGATGGGGGATACGTGTCATTGCGGCGATCATTGGTCTTGCTTTGTTTGTTTTGCCTTTTATAGGAATGCACATTGAGTTTATTCAGGAATTAGTCAAAGATCCCTTTGCCAGAGCCAATATGAACGCCGATCCTGGTTGGACCGGCTGGGAGTCAATAACAGGAATATTGCTCATATTAACAGCTTTTATCGGCTCCGCTATGCTTGGAAGAAAAAAGAAAATGACAGGCATTCTCGTGTTGTTTATTGGTACAGCTATTGTATTAAAGCTTTCCGTTCTTTTTACTATCAAGAAAATTGAAGCCTATTCTCAATTGGCTGCTATCGAATATTATGAAAGTCTCGCGAATAAAGATGTTTACATACAGCCCATCGATCATAAAACTTATGCAAACCTTTTTTATGGAAAGCTTCGGCCCGAATTTGCGCCCGAAGTAGAGGATTACTCCGACTATGAGCAGAGAACAAACTGGGAAAACAAATTATTAATGGGTGATATAGACAAGCCCGTTTATTTTATTTCCAAAAATAAATCGGATCGACGCTTACGCGAAGCTGCTGAATTCGGTGTGAAAAAAATAGGTGAGAAAAACGGTTTTGTTTTTTATAAACGTGATCCTTGAAAGGATTTGATATTTAAAAATTCTGCTATTTAATTTTTACCTCGAGGCATAATTGGCAAAATTGTCGAGAATTGCCTGCCAGCCTTGCCTTTGAAGTTCTATGGAATTGCTGCTTTCCGCCTCAAACTCTTCTTTAATTATAATTTCATCTCCCTGTTTTTCAAAAGTCACTATCATTGTCCTGCCATCTTCCAGTTCAGACTCAATTAATTGAAATGGGACAATTCGAAGGTGTTTGCCTTTAAAATCGAATCCAAAGCTGCCGTCTTTGGCTTGCATACGATAACTAAAAACACCATTTTCTTTGAGGTCGTTTTTCGCTTGAGGGCATTCCCAATCCTTATTTGCAAAATTCCAATGTATAATATGTTCGCCACTGGTCCATTTATTCCAAACATCTTTAATGTCGGCTTTGACCTTTGCTTCAATTTTTATTCTTGACATTTTATATTGCTCGTTCTATTTTATTTGAAATAGGTGGTAATGATTGCAAATAATCATATATGGCCGCCACTTCCTGATCGCTCAATTGCGTATAGGGTACCATGGGGTATTGCAATGGTTTTTCACCTTTTTTTCTACCGTATTTAACAGCTTCGATAAATTCTTTTTTGCTCCAGTTTCCGATCCCGGTTTCTTTATCAGGAGTAAGATTCGAACTTATTTTAGTTTTCCCTTCTTCATCCAGCATTTTATTTCCACCGCCAAAGTATCCCTCACTTAAAGGCGGATCCAGGTAGTTATTACTTTTAAAATCAGCAGAATGACATGCGAAACAATCCAGATTTTGCGCAAGATATTCACCCAACTCAATTGAATTTGTGGTGTCCGGCATGCTTATTTTTTCTTTGGGCATAGGAAAAGGTTTAAAAGCCACCCTGCTGAGAAATTTTGTTAAAAAAGCCGGTTTAGGCTTTATATCAGGGCTTGGGTCAGCTTGTACCATATGATTACCCGAACGGAGAAAAGCAATGATCGCATTTATATCTTCATCTGCCATTTTTGGAAGTTTTGGCATATAGGGAGGACTGTACTGACCATCTTTTTTTATACCCGTTCTTAATAAGATAAGAAGTTCCGCATCTGTCCAATCTCCTATTCCGTAATTTTTATCCTGTGTTATATTTTGTGAATATATTTCACCGAATTCCGGTGGCATATCCAGCATGCGCTTTCCTGTCAGTTTCATGGTTTCTCGGTTCAAATGACAGTTGGCACAAAGCATTAGGCTAAGTTTTTCTCCCCGGGCTATTATTTCAGGAGAGCTTTCTACGCTATAATCAATTTTTTCAATTTTGTAATGTGGAATATCAGTACTTGCGATATATATTAGAAAACCTGCTATTACAACGATTAAAAAGAGAATGCCTAAGCCGGCTATTTTGACTACCTTTTTCATATTCTGCCTATTAATAACTAACCTTTAGAACATTATATCACTTGATCAGAAATCTAATAAATATGAATATACTAATTGTAAATCAAGTGTTTATATATATAACATATTAAATCTTTATAAATATAGAAAATAATTGATATATAAAAATGGCATTTAATTGCCTTAATTTAGGCGATGTTTAAGATGACATTTCCCACTTTCTGTCCGCTAATGACATAAGTATAAGCTTCCTTGATTTGTTCAAGCGGATAAATTCTATCGATGAGAGGATTAAACCTTCCTTCGCTCAAAAGCTGAGACACAAAGGTCAGACTTTTATTAACATCAAATGGAAGTGGAAATTTCACTTTTTTTTCACTAAATAGTCCCGTTGTCAGAGGTAAATAAAGATTTTCATTGCCGGGTCCCAATTCGCTTGAAGAATATACGCCCTGGGGTTTTAATATTTTTTTACAAGCCCCGAATGAACTTTTACCGACTGCGTCAAACACAAAGTCATATTTATTGTCTTGTTGGGTAAAATCTTCTTTTTCGTAATTAATAATTCGATCGGCTCCAAGGGATTCAACTCTTTCTTGATGCTCTGGCCTGCAAGTGGCGCAGACGAAGGCACCCTGATATTTTACCATTTGCAAAAGAGCTGAACCAATGGCACCAGTTCCTCCGTTTATCATGATGCGACAATCTTCCCAGTTATTTATTTTATTGTAAAAATAATAGGCATAATGGGCTGCCTCGGCACTAGCAGTAGCTGTTTGAAAATCGATGTCTTCGGGAATTTTTAGAACATTTTTTTTGGGATTGATACAGAAATATTCAGCCTGAGAAGACAATACAGCATCTTTAAAGCCCCATACCCGATCTCCAGGCATAAAACCTTTAACATTTTTTCCACTTGCTTCGACTACTCCTGCAAAATCTGTTCCCGGTATTTTTTTTCGCGGCTCAAACAAACCAATCGTCAGATGCATGACCCATGGCTTTCCACTTAGGTTATGATCGTCGGTGCGATTCACCGTACAGGCTTTGACCTTTACCAGTATTTCATTATCACCCGGTTTTGGTTTTTCCACCTCCCGAATTTCAAGTACCTCAGGACTACCGTAATTAGCGTAATAAGCAGCTTTCATTGAATTCAATTAGAAATTAGCAATTATCAATTAGCAATTTTTTTAATCAACGAAGTTTTAACGTAGTTGATCTAATTACTAATTACTAATTTTTGACTTTCTATAATATCTTGCGGATTCAAAACTCTTTTATCAAAACCATTTAAAGTCACATTAATCATTGATTGTCCAATTTGAGTCGTATTGACCACCGATTTAGGAGCGATAAATTTGATCAGTTTGACCAGCCACATAAAATAATCGTACATAAACTGATATAATTTGGTTTTTGACTTTATACCTTTTAGTGGAATAATCATACCGGGACGGTACATAAAGGCTTGTCTAAAACCCATTTTTAAAAGATCATTTTCTGTTTTGCCTTTTACTCTGGCCCACATAATTCTGCCTTTTTCTGATGAATCGGTACCCTGACCGGATACATAGGTGCATGTCATTTCGGGATTTGATTCGAGCAAAGTTTTAGCAAGCGCTATCGTGTATTTATAGGTTATTTCCCGATATTCCTCTTCGCTAAGTCCAGCGGCACTTATACCCATGCACAAATAGGCGGCATCAATGTTCTGTAAATAATCCTTTATGTTATTGTAATCTTTAAAGTCATTATGAATAATTTCTTTGAGCTTGCCATGTTCCATATTCAATGAAGAACGCCCTAAAGTTATTACTTGGTCTATTTTAGGATGATCCAGACATTCGAGTAAAACGCCTTTCCCAATCATTCCGGTTGCACCGGTTATTAGTACTTTCATAATTAATTGTTAATTCCCGATAAAGATAAAAATAAAAAACCCCGTCCTTCATCCTTTTTGTATTGGGCATTATTAGGTCAGGGTTTTAATAAATTTTAATATGATTTGTCCTTAGTCCATATCTTCTTCTTCAATTTCATAATCCATATCGGGCTCTTCTTCAGCTTCTTCATTAACGATTTCACCTTTGGCATCGAACATTACTTCGTATTTGCTGCCGCCGCGATCAAATTCTACTTCATACCACTTGCCATCGCTGTTTTCCACGAGTTCAGCTGCAGTGATCTTATGTTTTGGGTAGTTTTTGTTTAGTGATGCCAATACCATTTGAGGTATTTCTTTTTGACTAATGACGGTTTCAGTTTCTATCCATTCACCATCTTCATTAAAGCTGGCGGATTGTTTTTTTCCGGCCATTTTAAAACTGGCTTCCCAGTTATCGTCTTCATCAATTTCCCAACTTGTCAATACAGCTTTAGGAAACATTTTTTTAAAAGCCTTTTCAACGTTCATAGGAGCGCCGTCCATATCCTCATCCTGAGCGATAACAGCGCTAAAAATGAAAAGGGAAATGAGTAACAAGAAAGAATTCTTTTTCATGTGTAAATTAATTTGTTTAGCAAAATTCGATAGCTTTTTCGAATATTTTTCAATTTTAGCCAACAATATTTTTGCTTAAAAATAAGAGCCTATGTGACTGATAAGCAAAGCATTGAACATGCTTCATGTTTAAGAATCTTAGCCATCCTTTAATGTAAAAACTTCAGGATGCCCATAAGTGAAACTGAGATATTTTAGGAAACTATTTTGGAACCTTTAAAGCAGACCTCCAGGAATCAAAGGCTTTGCGTTCATTACCATTCTCATCCAAAATCCCTGTATCACGCCAGATTTGGCCGAGGTCTTTTACATCAGGTAAAAAAGTTGCCCAAAGCTCATCGAAATCCCGATGCGCCCACCAGATTACAAATTCATAATTTTCTTGCTGTGCATTGTGAAGTAGCACTTGTAAATAGATATCCTGCTCCTCAGGATTTCCTGAAATATTTAAACTTAGTCCAGGTACAAGGAGGTTTTCTGCAATATTTGCCGTTTCGGCAAAGACAATTGGTTTATTAATAATGCCATGCAAATAATCAAAAACAGTTTGAAAACCGACAGAGTCGGAGAGTCCTTTAAAAAAGGGGTAAAAACTAATACCCACAAAGTCCAATTGATTAGCATAATTAGCAACTTCATCGATATAGTCCTGGGGATTGGGCACATCGGGCTGAAACAAATTATGGAGCGTGAAGGATTCAGTTATCTTAAGATTTGGATAACGGCTTTTTATTTCAGTTCTCACTTGGATCATCAACGATTTATAGTCGTCCCACTTGTCAGGAGAATGAATAAGCAATTCGTTTCCTTCAATAGACATTACCAAATAAGTAGGTTCAAATTCAGAAATCAGATAATCCAAATGTTTGGTATAAGCATCAATGATAGCCGAGTCGCTTATTTTGGAATAAATTGGTGTTTGGCCATCGAAATCATTTGCCAGATCACTTCTGTCTAGATTTAAAATACTCACAGAAAGTAATAAATCCAGTCCAGCAATTTTATTGGATTTTTTGAATGCGATATCGCCGACAAATGATGCGGGAAGTGTAGTATCATTTATCCACGAAGACCAGGGAATATTATTGTCGATATGTTCACAATATATATCAGCATTTTGTGAAATAAAGCTATAGGTTTTGCTTACATCTTCAAGATCGGGACCAAAAGGCCATGATGTAAAGCCCATTGAAAAATTTCTTTGATTGTATTCGGAGAAAAAACCGCTGTCGGGGCTAGCGGGTGTAGTGGAGTTATCATCTGAAGAACATGCAATTAGCAGGAATACAATAAATGGAATAAGAAAAAATTTCATGTTTAAAGAGCTGAGCAACTTATAAGGCATATTAATTAAGAATTATCCACCATTGAACAAAATTATACTTTCATTCCACTATTTCAGCTTTAATAAGGACAGGATTTCTTACAAAAACAATATCAGGACAAAAAAAGCCGCCCCCGCCATTTGGCGGGGTGCGGCTTTTTATTTATTTGAAATCACTTCAATTTGTAATGAAGCTTGTCTTTAGGACTCTACTTCGATCACTGGTGATGAAGCGTGTCCGCAGGACCCTGCTTCATCACATCATCCCCGGCATACCGCCACCACCTGGCATTGCAGGAGCTGCTGGCTCATCTTCAGGGATATCGGACACCACGCATTCTGTGGTAAGGATTAAGGCCGCAATACTTGCCGCATTCTCAATCGCCAGGCGAGTTACTTTGGTTGGGTCGATAATTCCCGCATCAAACATGCTCTCGAATTTATCATCCCTTGCATTATAACCATAATCGCCTTTACCTTCCAATACCTTTTGAACAATAACAGCACCTTCTTTTCCGGCATTGTCAACAATGGTTTTTAAAGGTGAAACCAATGCTGTTTTTACGATATCTACACCAGTCGCCTGATCTTCGTTTTCTGTTTTAAGAGAATCGAGGGCAGCAATTGCTCTTACAAGGGCAACACCTCCACCGGCTACGATACCTTCTTCTACAGCTGCTCTGGTCGCAGAGAGTGCATCATCAACGCGGTCTTTTTTCTCTTTCATTTCCACTTCTGTTGCAGCACCTATGTAAAGAATTGCTACTCCACCTGATAATTTTGCAAGTCTTTCCTGCAATTTCTCTTTGTCGTAATCAGAAGTGGTAGATTCGATCTGGGCTTTTATTTGATTGATTCGAGCATCAATATCTTTTTTATTTCCCGAACCGTTTACAATGGTCGTATTGTCTTTATCGATGTTGATTTTCTCAGCCGTACCAAGATCTTCAATAGTGGCATTTTCAAGTTTGAAACCTCTTTCTTCAGAGATTACATTTCCACCTGTCAATACAGCGATATCTTCGAGCATGGCTTTTCTTCTATCGCCAAATCCGGGAGCTTTAACTGCAGCAATTTTCAGAGAACCTCTGATTTTATTTACAACAAGTGTAGCTAATGCTTCGCCTTCTACGTCTTCGGAAATAATCAATAAAGGTTTACCTGTTTGAGCAGTAGCTTCAAGGATTGGAAGCAATTCTTTCATATTGGAGATTTTCTTATCGTAAATAAGAATATATGGATTCTCCAATTCAGCCTCCATTTTGTCTGTATTGGTTACAAAATAAGGCGATAGATAACCTCTGTCGAATTGCATACCTTCCACAGTTTTTACTTCTGTTTCGGTACCTTTTGCCTCTTCCACAGTGATTACACCATCTTTTCCTACTTTTTCCATGGCTTCAGCGATCATGTTCCCGATTTCGCTGTCGCTGTTGGCAGATATAGTGGCTACCTGTGAGATTTCCTTATTATCGTTAATGATTTTTGACTGGCTTTTGAGGTTTTTTACTACTTCGGCAACCGCCTTGTCAATTCCTCTTTTCAAATCCATTGGATTTGCACCTGCAGCTACGTTTTTAATTCCTGCCTGGAAGATGGCCTGAGTTAGAACTGTTGCTGTAGTCGTACCATCACCGGCATCATCTGCGGTTTTAGAAGCAACTTCTTTTACAAGTTGAGCACCCATATTTTCAATCGGCTCTTCAAGCTCGATTTCTTTTGCTACAGATACACCATCCTTGGTTACCGTAGGTGCACCGAATTTTTTATCGAGGATTACATTTCTACCCTTAGGGCCTAATGTTACCTTTACTGCATTAGCCAGTTTATCAACTCCTTTTTTGAGTTGCTCTCTGGCTTCACTGCTAAATTGAATATCTTTTGCCATTGTTTTATTTCGTTTTAAATGATGTTAAAAATTATTTTGCAAAACTTCCGTAGATGTCAGTCGCACTCATTAAAAGATACTCCCTGCCATCTATTTGAATTTCTGTACCTGCGTATTTGCCATAAAGTACAGTCTCACCTACTTTAAATGGAATAGGTTCATCTTTTTTCTCAGTGCCTACAGCAATGATGTTCCCCTTTTGAGGTTTTTCTTTTGCTGTATCGGGAATGATAATACCACCTGAGGTTTTTTCTTCTGCCGGAGCCGGTTCTACCAGAACTCTGCCCACTGAAGGTTTAAATTTTAAATCTGACATATGTATTAGATGTTTTAGTTAATTTCCATTCTGGCATTGCACTTTATGTGCCAATTTCGTTCTCTGTCATAAATCATACTTTTTGACAATTTCAGTCTGACATTTTTTCATAAAACTGACATGAATGACAAATTTGAAACCAAATAATATTGACTCTATTTTTATTTCTTATTAGCTTTAATAAAACCTATCGTGCTATGGCTGACAAAAATTACAATAGTCTTTCAGATGACTGGTTGACTGAGGGGCTTGTCGATTTGGAATACAAACAGTACAAATTGCTGGCATATTTGAAATCAGTGGATGAAAAGTTTAAAAGCAAGCGCTTATATCCACCCTTTTCTGATGTAATTTTCCACTATAAAAACCTTTTGAAATTTAAAGAAAACAACGAAACGCTTATTCGGAATTTCCCTAAAAATATTTCCGCAATTGATCTGAAACGCTTGGCTTTGCATTACGAACATAAATTTGAAGATCCCGAATTCATGGAGGAGCTAAAAAAGATTGTGGAATTTGCCGAGCCAAAACTGGGCAATAAGATTAGAGAAGGGAAGGAGCTTTACGATGAAATCGAAAGTCAGATACTCATTGAACCCATTGGCCTTTGTCCAATTAATCAAAATGAAGGCTACTTTTTAGTTAATATTGCAAATGACCCCAATGTGCATGTCTTTGAATATCAAATTACCATTTTTGACAGCGCCGATTCAAAATTCAGAGGCATTCATACCAATTATCTTCAGAGGATTAAAAAAAGCATTAGCAATACCTTTGAGTCTATTAAAATGAGTTTGATTCGGGAATATAAAAAATTGCCAAATCCGGCCACATTTATTGTAGACTCCAAAGCCTACGCACCTTTGGATGAGACTTTATTGCCCATCTCAAAACGTTTATTGGTTCAGAAAATATCTACCTGATTAAAGACCGAGATCGTCTTCCTCAGAACTTTGTTCTTCCTGATTGCCATTAGCATCATCTTCAGCAGGCAATAGGTTATCATCAGATGATCCGTCGCCGCCAGAAGGTGTCGGACTTAATGAAGGGAGAATAGATTCATTGGCTCTTTCTACATTCGGACTTGAAGTTTCAACCTGATCCGTTGGGTCCGTGATCATAAAGTTTGTAGCCAATGTTAAGAGCAAAAGTGCAATGGCCAATCCCCAGGTTAATTTTTCAAGAATATCAGATGTCTTTTTTACACCCATCATTTGACTTGCACCTGCTCCAATGAAGTTAGCAGAGATACCACCTTTGGAACTTTGAGATAAAACAACAAGAACAAGAAGGATTGATACAAATATCGCCAGGCCCACAATGATCGCCATAATACTATTTTTCTAGGTTTTCTAATTTTTGCGCAAAATAACTCTTTTTCTCAGGATATTTCAAAATCAATTGCTTATAGATTGCAATCGCTTTTGAAATTTTTCCCTGCTTTTCAAAAATGTTAGCCAGATTTTCTGAAATTAAATTACTTGGGAGCTCTGTACTTGCTTTGGATAAGTCCTCATTGCCCTTAGTTGATGTACTTTCTTTAGGAGCTTGGATCCTGGGATTTTTATTAATGAAGGACTCAATTATTTTTTTATCGCTTTTGGGCTTGCTTTCTTTTTTTGGCTCAGTTTCGACTTTTTTTTTTGCCGTTTTTGGTTTGTTTTTGGCTTTGGGTGCTTTTTTTGTCTTGCTGCTTTTTGGTTTTTGTTTTTCCTGAGAAGGGGTTTCCTCTTTTTTCTTTTTCTGAGCTTTCTTAGTGGCGGTTTTAGACTTAGTGCTTGAAGCTGCTTTTCTCTCTTTTTCTTTTTTCTCGAGCGCTTCCATTCTTTTCAAACGTTCGGCTCTGTCTTTTTTCATTTGCTCCAGGTTCTCCATCACCTCATCTGCCAAACTTCTTTTTACACTTGTATCGCCTTCCTTTTTATTCTTTTTTGGTGCCGGTGAATCCTCTTTTTTAATAGATTCGACTGGACTTGTTTTATTTTGCTCAATTTCCTTGGCCTTTTGTGATTTTTCCTCTTTTATTTCCTTGGGTGATGCCGCTTCCTTTTTCTGCACTTCCACGGTAGATTTTGAATCTTCCTTTTGCCCAGTTTGGTTTGTTTTCGTAGGTTTTTCCGTACTCTTGTCCTGCTTAGCTTCTTCTAAATCATTGCTCGTAAAACTCTCAAGTACTGTGCTTTTTACACCTTCACCAATGATTGTTATTTCATCAAGGATTTCGTCGGTGAAATCATTTTTTTCTATTTTGTTTTCTCCGAGCCCAATTCCAACCGGACCTTTACTAATAGTTGGAATCTCTTCTTCCTTTGGTTCTTCAATTTTTAGTATTTCATCATAAATACTTTTTTTATCGTGTATGAATAAGGAAGACTTGCGCATTTCCTGATGAACTTTTGGATCTTTTTTTCTAATTAAATCCAAAATTTCTAAAAGACGAGCACTGGCGAAATAGGGATGGTCTTGTATAATTTTATTCAAAGCCTCAATCTGCTTTTCGCTAAGCGATTTAGGTTTTTCAATGAGTTTATATAATTCTTTGCTGTCCAAATCCTTATTGTTATGCTAAGTTACATTTTTTTTATTTTGCTACCAGCTTGCAACCGTTTCAGTAAATATATCGAGAAAGATTTGCTCAGATATATTCTCTATCAATTCATCTTCAACACTTTGAAGGGCTGTTTGCTGATCAAAATCTTCGAAGAAAGTAAACTGTTTATTCTCAAAACTTTGACTCTCATCCTTGGTGTTAATGTAATTGATACGCACTTTAATTCTCAAACGGTTAAGAGCTGCTAATTCATCGCCGGTAGGAGCCACATTTTCTACTGCATAATATGAAATCCGACCTTCGATCTGAAGATCACCATTTGAATTAACAAGTTCCAAATTGGTATTGCTCTGATAGAAATCACGTAATCCCTCGGAAAAGGTTTGGGATATGCTCGCAGGTCCATTGCCGGACTCATTGTAAAACGTAGCTACGGAAATGGTTTTGACATCCGGTGAAATATTAGTTCCTGTAAATGAATAAACACCACAGCTATTTAAAGAAAGGAATAGAAAACCAAAGCTTAATGCCTTTGTAAATTTAGTTTTCAAGTTCATACTGTTTGATTTTCCGGTATAAGGTGCGTTCGGAAATTCCAAGATCCTGGGCGGCATATTTTCGTTTGTTGTTATTTTTTTGAAGGGCCTTTATGATCATTTCTTTCTCCTTTTCTTCTAATGAAAGAGACTCCGGTTCATGCTCGGGTTCAATGTCTTCAATTTTACTAATATCAATCGTTTTACTATTTCCGGATCCTGATTCCTTTTGTTCAAGATAATAATTTGATGATGGGCGGTCATCTTCTACCTGGGTAACGATGTTATCAAAAAGTTCATTGTGGTCATTGAGTATGGCAGATTTGCTTTGATCTTCTTTTAATAATTTTAAAACCAGCTTTTTTAATTCATTCATGTCCTTTTTCATATCAAAAAGAACATTGTAAAGGATTTCTCTTTCCTTAAAACTCTGATTAGAATCACTGCCCTGTGCTTTGTATAAATCTGGAAGCATGGATTTTTCAGAGCTTGGAAGATATTTCATCAAAATTTCCGGGGGCACATCCCGATTGACTTCTAGTACGGATATCTGCTCTACGATATTTTTGAGTTGTCGAATATTTCCGGGAAAGCGATATTTTAAAAGAGCCTCTCTGGCCAGAGGAGTCAACTGTATCGGTTTAACTTTGTACTTATCCGCGAAGTCCGTTGCAAATTTTCTGAATAGCAAAGCAATATCATCTCCGCGATTTCTAAGAGAAGGAACCGTAATGGGTACGGTATTCAATCGATAATAGAGATCTTCACGAAATTTCCCCTTGTTTACAGCTTCAAATAGGTCTACATTGGTCGCTGCCACCACTCTAACGTCTGCTTTTTGAACTTTGGACGATCCCACGCGAATAAATTCTCCATTTTCTAATACTCTTAAAAGTCTGGCTTGGGTGCCTACAGGTAGTTCGCCTACTTCATCAAGGAAAATTGTTCCACCGCTGGTAACTTCAAAATACCCTTTTCTGGCATCATGAGCACCGGTAAAAGAGCCTTTTTCATGACCGAAAAGCTCCGAATCAATGGTGCCTTCGGGAATAGCCCCACAATTTATTGCAATAAACTGTCCGTGTTTTCTATGACTTAAATGGTGAATAATTTTTGAAAAAGATTCTTTCCCGCTGCCGCTTTCTCCGGTAATAAGCACGGTCATATCGGTAGGAGCCACCTGGGCTGCAATTCGCAAAGCATTGTTGAGCTGGGGAGAATTGCCTATGATGCCAAATCTCTGTTTGAGCGACTGTAATTCTGACTCTTCCATTTTTATACTGCTTCTACTGCCTTTCCTAATAAGGTCGCAGAACTGCAATCATTGACCATTACATTAACATACTGGCCGGTTTTATAATTCTCTTTTGGAAATACAACAACCTTATTAGCAGAATTTCGGCCAAACAACTCTTTATCTGATTTTTTTGATAAGCCTTCCACCAATACTTTGTGAATCTTTCCCAAATCCTTTTTATTTCTTTCCAGACTGAGTTCACTTTGCAAAGCGATAATTTCTGCCAATCGTCTTTTTTTAACCTCAAGTGGAATATCATCACTGTATTTTTTGGCTGCAAGGGTTCCTGGTCGCTCAGAATAAAAAAACATGTAGGAGAAATCGTATTTTACTTCTTTCATAATTGAAAGTGTATCCTGATGTTCCTCTTCTGTTTCTGAACAAAATCCGGTAATCATATCGGAGCTTATTCCACATTCATCTCCAATTATATTTCTGATGGCACTTACCCTGTCCAGATACCATTCGCGGCTATAAGTTCTGTTCATGAGTTTTAGAATTCTATTGTTCCCACTCTGAACCGGCAAGTGTATATAGTTACAAATATTTTCATATTTGGCCATAGTGTAAAGCACCTCATCCGTGATATCTTTGGGATGCGAAGTGGAAAACCTAATTCTTAGTTTAGGGTCTAGCAATGCCACTTTTTCGAGAAGCTGCGCAAAATTGACAATCTCCCCATTTTCCTCATTTTTCCATTTATAGGAATCCACATTCTGTCCAAGTAAAGTGATTTCCTTATAGCCATTTGCAATAAGATCTCGGGCTTCTTTTAGGATTGATTCCGGATTGCGACTTCTCTCACGTCCCCGGGTAAATGGCACCACACAAAAAGAACACATGTTATCACAGCCTCTCATAATGGAGACAAAAGCCGTAACACCATTTGAATTTAATCGAACCGGACTAATATCAGCATAGGTTTCTTCTCTAGAGAGAAAAACATTTACTGCTTTATCCCCTTCGTCTACCTTTCTGACCAAATTAGGAAGGTCACGATAAGCATCCGGACCTGCAACTATATCCACTATTTTTTCTTCTTCCAGAAGATTTTTCTTTAATCGCTCCGCCATGCAGCCCAAAACGCCAATTTGAGTTTCAGGTTTGCTGCGTTTTATTGAATTGAATTGTTTTAAGCGTTTTCTTACCGTTTGTTCCGCTTTATCGCGAATCGAACAGGTATTTAATAATATCAGGTCGGCCTCCTCGAATTTTGATGTGGTATCAAAGCCCTCATTTTTGAGAATCGAAGTGACAATCTCACTATCAGAAAAATTCATTTGACAACCATAACTTTCGATATACAGCTTTCTCGAATTCCCTCTATCTTCTTCTATACTGGTTTTTACGGTTTCGCATGCTTCATTTTGTTGCTCCAGAATACCGATATCTCCAATAATTTCACTCATATTGTCCTAATTTGACCGCAAATTAATGAAAAAACACACAATGACACTTTGTCAGTTCGCTATTATTTTTGAAATATTTCGCGAATGGCTTTGGCTTTTAATTGACATTCCTCGTACTCTTGCTCAGGATCAGAGTCATAGGTAATGGCACTTCCAACATTGTAGCTGAGCAATTTGGTTTCTGAATTGTAAAATAAACTTCTAATAATCACATTGAAATCGAAATTTCCTGTGGGGTCGATATAGCCGATACTTCCTGAAAAAATACCTCTTTTGCTCTTCTCATATTTTTCTATCAATTCCATCACTTTGATTTTAGGTGCGCCGGTCATGCTACCCATAGGAAAAGCATTTTTGATGATGTCGACGAGTCCAATATTTTCTTTTACTTCTGAAACAACGGTTGAAATCATATGAAAGAGATGGCGGAATTCATAAATTCCAAAAAGTTCTTCGACTTCTACTGAACCCGGTTTTGAACTTTTGGCCAGATCATTTCTAACGAGGTCAACAATCATCATATTTTCGGCTCTTTCCTTCTCGCTATTGAATAAGCGCCTTTTGTTCTCTTTTCTAACTGATGCATCCTTTCCAGTGGGAATGGTACCTTTAATGGGTTGAGAAATAATTTTTTGCTTGTTTTTTCTTATAAATCGCTCAGGTGAAGCACAGATGAGGGCGAATTTTCGGGCTTTGAAAAAGGCGGCAAAGGGAGTGGGGGATTGTTCACAGAGTTTTACCCAATACTTATAGGGATCGATATTGTCTACATTGGCCAGGTATTCCATACAATAATTGATCTCATAGACATCTCCTTCATAAATATGTCTTCTTAATTTATTGATGACTTCGAGGTATTCTTCCCTCGAAGTTTCTGTTTTAAAATCAATTTTCGCATTTTCCGATGCCTTGCGGATATTATTAACATTCTGTATTTCATCGAATAGCAAATCAGGGTCTCCCAAGGTGTGGATCAGCACAGCATCTTCTTCTAATTCCAATATATTTTGCGGACAAAAAAAGATCAATTCCGGAAAACTTTTATGATCTTGATTCTGACTGAATAGTTTTTCCGTGTCGTTTTTTAGGTCATAGGATAAATAGCCAAAAATCCAATCCTTAGTTTTTTGAATGTATTCACTTAATGAGTTAAAAGCACCGGGGCAATTGGTAAGTGTAACGGATGATGCAGCGCCAAAAGCGATCAATTTAGGAAAAGCTCCACAAGGGTAAGAAATATTGTGATTCTCAAAACGCACAAAGAATTCACTGTTATGGGCAAGATCGCAGGCATTCTGAACAAATTGATTGATATTTGAAAGAAGATAGCGTTTTGATTTTCGATTCATTTCAGATTGGGTGGCAGGCTTTTTGTGAGCAAATGGTCAGTATATTATCTTTGATAAAATTTCTATTATGAAGAAGGTTTCAATTTTACTAATTTCTATATTCTTTTTGTTCTCTTCATGTGATGAAAATGGAAATATTGCGCTTCCAACCGGATTATCCAACGAAGAGGTAATTATGGGCTTAAAAGAAGCTCTTAGAGTTGGTACCGATACATCCGTTTCCAGATTGACCGCAACCAATGGCTATTTTGCTGATCAGGCGGTAAAAATACTATTGCCCGATGAAGTAAGCGCTCAAATTAACACACTTGAATCGGGTATAAACAGTGCCGGGCCATTTTTAAAACCCACTTTACAAACGCTTTACGACAATTCTTTAAAGCCGGTTATTAATGATATGGTTTTGTCTTTAAATCGCTCTGCTGAAGATGCCGCTCAACGTGCTACCCCCATATTTGTTAATGCAATTACCGGCATCACCATTGCCGATGGGTTTAATATTTTAAATGGCTCCGATACAGCGGCCACCAATTATTTAAGAGAAAATACGTTTTCAGAATTATTTGGCGAATTTCAACCTGATATTGATAATTCACTTTCAAAGGATCTGGTCGCCGGCCAAAGTGCCAATGATATTTTTAGTACCTACGTTTCCTCCTATAACAGCATATCCTCTGCCTCTTTAGGACTTATTGATCCGGTTTCTGAGGTTCCCTTATCGGAGTATGTGACAAACAAAGGATTGAACGGTCTGTTTCTTAAAGTTGGAGAAGAGGAAAAGAATATAAGGAATAACCCTTTGAATCGCGTAACTGATATATTAGAGCGTGTATTTGGAGGTGGATAATCAATAATTCATCGAATAGATTTGATATAAGCGATTATCTAATAACATTTGTAGATTAAAATCCCTAGAAGACAAACATGGCTGAAATTTTTAAAATGCCACTGATGAGTGATACCATGGAAGAAGGTGTCGTGGCTAATTGGTTAAAGAAAGTTGGTGACGAAGTGAGCGCCGGAGATATTCTGGCTGAGATAGAAACCGATAAGGCGACAATGGAATTGGAAAGTTATGCTGATGGTGTTCTGTTACACCTGGCAGTTGAAGCAGGAGATAGTGTGGCTGTAGACGCTCCATTGTATATCATCGGGGAAAAGGGAGAAGATATCAGCGATCTCAAAAAAGAATTTGAAGAAGGGGCATCGGCTTCAACAGAAAGTAAAGATGAGAAGGAAAATGAAGAATCAAAGGAGAAGGATTCCGGATCATCTGAAAAAGCAGATACTTCCAACATTCCGGCTACAGTAGTTAAAATGCCTCTAATGAGTGATACCATGACGGAAGGAACCATCGCCGCCTGGCATAAAAAGGTCGGTGAGAGTGTTAGTTCAGGTGATCTTCTGGCAGAAATTGAAACCGACAAGGCAACCATGGAATTGGAGAGCTATGAAGATGGTACACTGCTTTACAGGGCAGTGGATGAAGGAGGCTCGGTTGAAGTGGAAGGTTTATTAGCCGTAATTGGTGAGAAAGGAGCAGATTTTCAGGCTTTAGTTGATAATTTCCAAAAGGGGGGCAGCACTGACAATGGAAATGAAGAGAGTAAAAAAGAAGTAGAAAAAGAATCAAAGCCGGATAAGAAAGCCGAAGAAAAAAACAGTGTCTCATCGAAATCAATGACAGATGATAAAGATGACAGCCGTGTGAAAGCCTCACCATTGGCGAGAAGTCTTGCAAAAGAAAAAGGCTATAATCTGAACAATATTAATGGCTCAGGGCCAAATGGAAGAATCATTAAGAAGGATGTAGAGGATCACAGCCCATCACAAAGTGCGAAAGAAGCTGCATCAAAACCGGAAAGTGGTGGAGTCCAGATACAATTGCCAAAAGTTGTAGGCGAGGAGTCCTACGAGGAAAGCAATGTCACTCAAATGCGAAAGACAATCGCAAAGCGATTATCTGAATCTAAATTCTCAGCGCCACATTTTTATCTCACCATGCAGATAAATATGGATAAGGCGATTGCGGCTAGAAAAAGCATGAATGAAATTGCGCCGGTCAAAATATCTTTTAACGATTTAGTCATTAAAGCTGCAGCGATTGCATTGAGACAACACCCCAATGTCAATTCGAGTTGGCTTGGTGATAAAATCAGAAAAAACCACCATGTCCATATTGGTGTGGCCGTCGCAGTAGATGAAGGCTTACTCGTACCCGTAGTCAGATTTGCCGATAGTAAAACCTTATCCCATATTTCTACCGAGGTAAAAGACTTGGCAGGTAAAGCCAAGGATAAAAAATTACAACCAAGCGACTGGGAGGGAAATACATTTACCATTTCAAATTTGGGAATGTTTGGAATAGAAGAATTTACCGCGATTATTAATCCGCCCGATTCATGCATATTGGCTGTTGGAGGTATTATAGAACAGCCAGTGGTAAAAGATGGTGAAATTAAAGTCGGCAATATCATGAAGGTGACCATGTCTTGTGATCATCGTGTTGTGGATGGCGCTACCGGCTCAGCATTTTTACAGACCTTCAAAGCCTTGCTGGAAGATCCTGTAAGATTGTTAATTTAATTTAAAAGAATGACGAATATTAAAGCAACCACTGTTGTAGCTGTCAAGCACAATGGACAAATTGCAATGGGTGCCGATGGGCAGGCTACTTTTGGTAATACCGTGGCTAAAAGCAATGTGCGCAAAATAAGAAAGCTCTTTGATGGTAAAATCATGGTAGGATTTGCAGGTTCCACCGCAGATGCCTTCACCTTAATGGAGCGTTTTGAAGAAAAACTCAATTCTTATGGTGGAAACATGAAACGCGCCGCCATTGAATTGGCTAAGGATTGGAGAATGGACCGCTACCTCAGAAGGCTGGAAGCCATGATGATTACAGCTGATGAAAATGAAATATTGACCATCTCGGGAAATGGTGATGTTATAGAACCTGATGATGAAGTAACATCTATCGGAAGTGGTTCAATGTATGCTCTGGCTGCGGCACGAGCTTTAAAAAAGCACAGTCCTAAACTCAGCGCTGAAGAAATGGTGACTGAAAGTCTTCACATAGCAGCCGATATTTGTATTTATACCAATCACAATATTATAATCGAAAAATTAGGTAAATGATTATTTATCACAACCCAAGATGCCGGAAAAGCAGAGAGACCCTGGAAATGATAAAAAATGCCGGCCTTGAACCCGAAGTACATGAATATTTAAAAAAGCCACTTGACAAAAACCAGTTAAAGGATTTGCTTAAGAAACTTGATAAATCTGCCGAAGAATTGGTTCGCAAAAATGAAGTAGAATTTAAAGAGAATTACAAAGGAAAAGACTTAAGTGAGAATGATTATCTGGACATGATCGTAAAGTTTCCAAAACTTCTTGAAAGACCAATTGTTGTCGATAATAACAGGGCAATTATTGGTCGTCCACCGGAAAATGTTTTAACATTGTTAAAATGATAGCCTATATTTCTGAGCTTTATTGGTAAAGAGTTGCTCAGCATTTAGGAATGCTTAATTTTATGACGAAATGAAGTCCTATTCTGAATTAGAGGTTTATAAAAAGGCCTACCACCTGGCAGTAGTCATTCATGATCTTACGGGATTGTACGATGACGAAGAAGAATTTGAATCTTTAGTGCATGAATTGAGAGCGGTCAGCAGAGCGGTAGTTGCGAGAATTTCAGATGCATGGACACACCGAAAATTTATGTCCAATATTGAGATTCATTTGGCAAAAGCCGTGACAGAAATCAACCTTACTATCGATTTATTAAAAAAAGCGCACGATTCTGATATTATTTCTGAAAAAAGATTTGAGGAAAAAGTAACAGAATACTTATCCATTCAGCACGATCTTCATGAAATCATGGAGAAGGGATCTTTTTAGTGAAAGCAAACAATTTCTCGTATTACTTATTATGTAATCAGTCAATCTGATTAAATGGAATCTCCCTGTATAAAAATTTGCAGCATTAACGAAAAAGGATATTGTGCGGGTTGTAAAAGAAATATTGAAGAAATTGCCAACTGGATGTTTTACAGCAGGGAAGAGCGTCAGCAAATTTCTAAATCTCTTAAAAAAAGGAAGATTTAGACATCATTTTCCATATCCTGTAATTCCAAATTGAGCGCTTTGGTACTGATTTGGGTTTCATAGAGTGAAAAACCCAGCGAAAACAAAAGCAAGACTAAAGAAATCCCAAAAAAATAATTGGCTGTCATTCCCCGGCTTGTAAATATTAAAATCATCGTAATCACGCAGAACAAAAAGCTAAGGATACCGAATATCTGCATGTATTTGATGAGATATAACCTTCTTCTCAGATTGACAATTTGTTTTTCAATTCTAAATCGATTTGAATCTTTTTTGTGTCTTTCTCGTAGGCTTCTAATTAATGTTGCTATAGCAAGAAAACGATTTGTATAAGCTAGAAACAACAGCGTGATGGCCGGGAATAAAAGTGCCGGTATGGAATAATCTATAACCAATTTTTTATTTTAGTTTTATATTCGCATTCAAAACTAGTTAAACATTCAAGGCTTCCAATATGAAATCTGTAATTAAAAGTATTTCGGTATTAATTCTTGCGCTAATGGTATTCTTCTCTAGGGGCTATGCCCAGGAAGTATACCAGGAAAATGCACTCCTATGGGAAATATCAGGTAAAGATCTTAAAAACCCATCTTATGTATTTGCCATATTAAAATTTATCCCGGCCGAGGATTTTATTTTTCACAGCAATGCGTCCAAGGCATTTGATGCCTGTGGTATTTTAGCTACGGAAACGCATTTAGACCATCATGCTAAACACGAGCTGAACAAAGCTGCTCACCTTGAACATGGCAAAACACTAAAAGACTACCTCAGTGAAGAGTACTATGAAAAACTTGAAAATTTATTCACTGAAAAGCTGGGTGTTTCCAAAATGAAATTTGATTTGGTTTACAGGAAGTTTAAACCCATCATGCTTTCAACAACCATTACCCGATTGGCGCTGAATCACCCAATGAAATATTACGAACCCGAATTATTAATAAAAGCACATGACAAAAACATGGTTTCGATGGGGCTTGAAACTGTTGAAAGAGAAGTGCAGGCGCTGGAAAGTTTTAAACTCGAAGATCAAATTATTGCGCTTAAACATACCCTTGATAATTTGGATCAGCAGAAAGAAGATTACAATGCTGTTGTAAAGGCTTTTCAGGAAGGGAATCTTCACAAGGTATTGGAATTTACTATGCATCCCGTTGAAAACAACAAAGATTTCCGACAAAATTTCATAATAGACAGAAATAAGGAATGGATTCCGAAAATGATAGAGTACATGCATATGGCTCCAACCTTTTTTGCCGTAGGTGCTACGCATGTAGCCGATGAATCGGGAATTCTACATTTGCTTGAGGAAGAAGGCTATACCATCAAGCCTCTAAAAGACTAATTTTTAAAAACTGCTTTAATACTTTTTTGTATTATTTCACCTCCTTTTTTTATTTCTTCAAATGAAACATTTAAAGGAGGGGAAAGCCTGAATGCATTGGGACAGGATAAAAACCAAAAACTTAAGAGACCCAAATCACGGCATTTTAATACGATTTTATTGACTGCTTCAACGTCTTTAAATTCCACAGCAAAAAACAACCCAATTCTGCGAACTTCAACAATTTCACGATGATCAAGAAAGGATTCTAATAGCTTGCCTTTTTCTTCTACTTTATCGAGAATCTTTTCATCCATAAGGCAATCCAGAAAGGCCTTAGAAGCAGCACAGCTTAAGGGATTTCCTCCGAAAGTCGTGATATGACCCAAAACAGGATCCACTGTAAATGAGGACATGATTTTTTTGGAGGCTGCAAATGCACCAAGTGGCAAACCTGCACCCAGAGCTTTCCCCAAAACAACAATATCCGGGACAATTCCAAAATGTTCAAAAGCAAAAAGTTTTCCGGTACGGCCCATTCCCACTTGAATTTCATCGAGCACGAGTAATGCACCGGTTTCATCACATTTTTTTCTGAGTGCCTCAATAAAAGATAAATTAGGGATACGCAATCCGGCATCGCCTTGCACGGTTTCCATGATTACGCAAGCTGTTTCTTCATCAATTAATTTCAGCTCCTCCACATTATTGAATTCAATATGATATACTTCGGGAAGCAAGGGTCTGAATGCAAATTTTTTATATTCATTTCCGGATACTGATAATGATCCATGGGTGCTACCATGATATGATTTTTTAAACGAAATAATTTTATGGCGTCCTGTAAATCGTTTTGCCAGCTTTAGGGATCCCTCAATAGCCTCAGTACCGGTGGAAGTGAAGTAGACATTGTCGATAGGGTCGGGCAGGAGATTGCATAATTTTGATGCCAAATCAGCCTGACTTTTAATCGAAAATTCACCATAAACCATGACAAATAGGTGTTTGTCAATTTGATCTTTAATGGCCCTTAGTATTTTGGGATGTCGATGGCCCAGATTATTCACTGCAATTCCGGAAATAAAATCCAGATATTTTTTACCATCTATATCCCAAATATGACTTCCCTCTGCACGGTCGACAGATATTTCAAAAGGCATGGGGCTTGTCTGTGCAACAAAATCGTGAAAATTCTTTGAAACTAAGTTTTTATCAGTAGCCATTGGCATAATCATCTCTTCGTGGATCTGCACCACATTCCCAAAATCCTTCTGAATTTAGCAATATAGCATCAACTCTGCCAATAGGAATTCTTTGTCTCAGATTTTGGCCGGTTTTTACCAATTCAAGACTATCGGTATATTCAAAAAATCCTTCTTCATAATAAAGACTATCTGGCAGCCATTGATGATGAAAGCGTGGAAATTCAACAGATTCCTGCATGCCAAAACCAAAGTCAACAACATTTAAAATATTTTGAAAAACAGAAGTTATAATCGTGGAACCCCCGGGGCTTCCCAAGATTAAATAAGGTTTATTGTTTTTAGCAAGAATTGTTGGAGTCATGGAACTCAACATTCTTTTTTCTGGCACAATGGCATTGGCTTCCCCGCCAATCAGACCATAATTATTTGAAAAACCCGGTTTGATAGAAAAGTCATTCATTTCATTGTTGAGCAAAAAGCCGCATCCATTTACCATTAGTTTGCTGCCAAAAGGACTGTTTAGAGTAGTGGTAATGGAAACAGCATTTCCCGATTCGTCAACAATTGAATAATGGGTTGTTTCTTCATTTTCGATTTCTAGTTTTAAAGCAGGACCTATTTTTGTGGAAGCAGTAGCTTTATCTATTTGAACATCCGCCGATCTCATTTCCAGATAGTCTTTGCTTAATAATTCGTTTATGGGTACCGGATGAAAATCCGCATCTCCGAGGTATTTCGAGCGGTCGGCATATACCCGTTTTTCTAATTCACAAATGGTATTGATCGTTTTGAAATCCCAACGTCCCCATTCTGTAAAGGGATATTTTTCGGCCATTTTTAGCAAACTTATCAGTGCCCAGCCACCACTGCTTGGTGGGGGCATTGAATAAACCGTGTAGCCATTATAATTACCCTTTATAGTTTCCCGCCATTTTGGTTTGTATTTTTGAAGATCCTCATTTGAAATTATCCCGCCAAATTCGTTCATGGTAGCAATTATAGAGTCTGCAATTTTCCCCTCATAAAAGGCTTTTTCGCCTTTATCTGCAATTAATTGTAGTGTAACAGCAAGTTTTTCATTGCTTATAGTATCTCCTTCTTGCCAGTTTTCTTTCTGTGTTAGGTAGTTGATTTTATTATTAGTCCTTACAATTTCAGGAAGATATTTATTCATATAAAAACAAGCATGATAACTGAGAAGCCACCCTTTTTCTGCCAATTCAATTGAAGGGATTAAAAGCTCTCGCCAGTCTTTTCTACCGTATTTTTTATGCAATTCCCAAATGCCTTTTACAGAACCCGGAACTCCCACCGCTAAAGCGCCTCTAGTACTTAAATCCGGAATCACATTGCCTAAGGAGTCAAGGTACATTCTCCGATCTGCTTTCAATGGAGCTTTTTCCCTGAAATCCAGTGCTCCCGAATTTCCGGAGCTGTCAAGGAAGACAGCAAATCCACCTCCACCCAGATTACCCGCATATGGGAAAACCACTGCAAGAGCGAAATGAACTGCGACTGCTGCATCAAAGGCATTACCTCCGGATTTTAGAATCGCTATTCCGATATTACTTGCAAGAGGATGTGCACTTACAATGGCTGCGTTTTTATAAACTTTTGAGGGCTTTTTAGTTTTGTTTGAGGCTTCCTGGCTACATGAAATTAACAGGATTATTATACAGAAAACCGATATTAATCGATTGGCCATAGATCAAAGCAGTTCATTGGCGAGATTCGCTAACTCGGATCTTTCACCTTTTTCAAGCGTAATGTGTGCATAAAGGTCCTGATCTTTCATTCTGTCAATCAAATACGAAAGACCGTTGGACTGTGCATCCAGGTAAGGTGTATCTATTTGTCTGATATCTCCGGTAAAAATGATCTTTGTATTTTCTCCCGCCCGCGTTATGATAGTTTTTATTTCATGCGGTGTCAGGTTTTGAGCTTCGTCGATAATAAATCCAATATTGGAAATACTTCGGCCCCGGATATAAGCCAAAGCATTAACCACCAATTTTTCAGTATTCAACATTTCATTGATCGCAATAAATTCTTTTTCTTTTTCCTTGAAGTGACTCTGAATAAATTTGAGGTTATCCCAAAGCGGTTCCATATAAGGGTTTATCTTACTTTTAATATCACCGGGCAAAAATCCAATGTCCTTATTGCTTAGAGGAACAATCGGCCTTGACAAATAGATCTGACTGAAATTTTTTCTTTGCTCCAGAACCGATGCGAGCGCTACAAGTGTTTTTCCTGTGCCGGCAACCCCGGTCAAAGAAACCAAACGAATGTCTTGTTGGAGAATAGCGTGTATGGCAAAGGTCTGTTCTGCATTTTTTGCCTGGATTCCGTAAACGGTTTTCTTACCTATTTTATGAATGTTTTGATCTTGTCCATTATAATAGGCAAGAATTGAATTATTATCACTTTTGATAATAAAATATTGATTTTTAATTGGCTCTTCCTCAAAAAATTCCCGCCAATCAATTCTGGAGTTTCTGTAAAGCTTATTGATAAGCTTTTGGTCCATTCCTTCAACCACTTTTTTACCGGTGTAGAGTTCTGAAACTTCCTTGATTTTTCCTGTCTCATAATCCTCGGCAGGAAGATCCAGCGATTTCGCTTTAACGCGTAAATTAATATCCTTCGTGACAAGAATGACTTTGCATTGGGGTTGTTCTTCCTGTAAACCAAGGGCAGCACTCAGTATTTTATGATCTGCTTTATTTTCTGTGAAAATATGACGGGTCCTGTCCTTGGAGTCTCCGGTCATCAAAACCTTGAGTTTTCCTTTTGTGGGTCCGTTCAGTGATATCCAGTCGCTGAGATGATGATTGGCAGCCAATTCATCGATCCTCCTGATAAATTCCCTGGCCGAGTAATTTTTTGTGTCGCTGCCTTTTTTAAAATTATCGAGTTCTTCAAGAACTGTAATTGGAATGGCAATATCGTTTTCTTCAAAATTGTTGATTGAATTGTGATCGTATAGGATCACTGAGGTATCAAGAACAAATATTTTCTTAGGCTTTTTGCTCCCAGGCATAGGCTGATTTAATTCCGATCGATATAAAAAATGCTGCAAAAGGCAGCAATGATTTTGAAGTTGAAAATTTGATAATTTATTCTTTGCTTTCCTAATCAAATTGCAAAATATAATGACATATTTTATATGACTTTGGCAAATAAGTTGATGATGGTAAGGCCCCAATCTTTTGGATCAAATCCTGAAACCCTGTTGAATAATTCATTTCAAAAAAACGATAATGTTGATTCAAAAAAAATTCAAAGGCTAGCCCTGCAACAATTTGATGAAATGCTGGACAATCTCAGGAAAAATGGTTTTGATATACTTGTTCTTGAGGAACCAAAGGGGGATGTTTTACCAGATTCAGTTTTTCCCAATAATTGGTTCAGTACTCATGAAAACGGTGAAATAATTTTATATCCGATGTTTTCAGCATTGCGAAGAAAAGAAAGACGCCCAGAATTTATTGAAGTCATCAGCAAAGAATCCAATTACAATTTGCTTTTAGACCTGAGCCAAAAAGAGAAGAATGGAATTTTTCTCGAAGGAACGGGCAGCGTCGTTTTTGATCATCATTCTCAAATAGCCTTTTGTTGCGAATCACCAAGAAGCAATAAAGCGCTATTCTTTGAACTTGCCGAACATTTAAACTATAAAGCCTTTTATTTTAGGGCCTTTGATCAAAAAGGCATTCCAATTTATCACAGTAATGTAATGATGGCTATAGGAATTAAAAAAGTTCTCGTTTGCTTGGATGCCATTGAAAAGAATGACCGGGGTAAAATGATTGCTTTATTTTCAGAAATCGGGAAAGATATTATTCCAATTTCGATGGAACAAATGCATCAATTTGCGGGCAACCTTTTACTTGCGGAAAACATTGAAAGCCAGACCTTTTGGTTGATGTCAAAATCAGCTTATGACAGCTTAAATGATAAACAGAAAGAGGCTTTGAAAGAAGATGGTGAAATTTTATTTTTCAGCATTCCGGAAATAGAAAAATTCGGTGGAGGTAGTGTCCGTTGTATGCTTGCAGAATTGTATTAATTGGAATCAACTGAAGCAATGGCCTCAGAAATAATTTTTACACTTTTTTGAAGCGCTTCCAATTCAGAGTCTGTCATTTTGAGTTCTAAAACTTCAATCACGCCTCTATTTGATACCATGGAAGGAAGAGAAATGGCAATATCTTTAATTCCATACGGTCCGGATATGAGCGTTGAGAGATTTATAATTCTCTTTTCACCTCTTATTAACCATTTTAATAGCGTAGCAGTAACTAAACCAATAGCGTGGTTTGTAGCACCTTTGCGTTTGATTATTTCATAGGCCGCCGTCCGTACCATTTCGCCAATCTCTAATTCATATTCTTTTTTCCAGTCTTTCCATTCTCGAAGTGGAATTCCACCAATCATGGCTCTTGACCATAGTACGACTTCCGAATCACCGTGTTCGCCAATAACCTGGGCGTGTACGCTTTTAGGTTCCAGATCCAATTTCTTACCGATCATTTCTCTCAATCTGGCCGTATCAAGCATGGTACCCGTACCAATCACCTGTCCTGGTGGAAGCTTGGTATATTTTTGATAAAAGTAGGTAAGGATGTCAACCGGGTTGGCCACTATTATAAGAATGCCATTGAATCCTTGAAGTTTAGCGGATATACTTTTGACAATTTTTATATTTTCCTTTAAGAGGTCAAGACGTGTCTCATCGGGTTTTTCACCGCGTCCGGCGGTAATTACAATAGCTTTACAATTTAACATCTCTTCTATTTCAACTGCCTTGACTTGAGCAGAAGAATAAAATGGAGAACCGTGATTCAAATCCATGGCCTCTCCTTCGGCAATTTCCTTGCGTGCATCATTTAATAATAATTCACGACATATTCCTTTGTGTAGAATAGAGCTGGCAACACCGGTTCCAACCCACCCCATTCCAATTATTCCAATTGAGACATTATTCATAATTCCAATGCTTATCTCTGTGTTTTACGATAATCTGAGGCAAAATTAAGATTCTCTTGATGGGAAATCTTGTTTTTTCATAATCTCAGTAAGAGAACTTAAAATGGTGAGTTTACCACCATAAGTATCGGTTAGATTTTGAGCATTAAAAGTCTTGGAGATTGGCCCTGAGGCAACAAGTCTTAAGTTGAGTAAGATCAACCAGTCAAAATATTCGGCAACAGACTGAAGGTCATGATGAACAACGACCAGGGTCTTTCCATTTTTCACCATATTTCTCAGCAACTCAATAATTGCACTTTCCGTTGCTGCATCCACACCTGCAAATGGTTCATCCATGAAATATATGTCTGCATCCTGTGCAATGGCCCTGGCCAAAAATACCCTTTGTTGCTGTCCTCCGGAGAGCTGAGATATTTGTCTAGAGGCATAGTTTTGCATTCCCACTTTTTCCAAAGCGATCTGAGCGATTTCGCGATCGGCTTTTCGAGGCCTTTTAAAAAGACCAAGATGACCATAGCGACCCATAAGGACAACATCGAAAACGGAAGCAGGAAAATCCCAGTCAACCGACTCTCTTTGTGGCACATAGCTTACTTTTTTCCTGATTTCATCAATATTTTTGTCAAATATTTTTATGTAACCGCTGCTTATTGGAATTAGCCCCATTATTGATTTCAACAAGGTGGACTTACCTGAACCATTGGGGCCGAGAATTCCAATTATTTGGCCTTTTGGGATTGAGAAATCTACCCCCCATAGTACGGGTTTGCGATCGTAGCTAACAGTAAGATCATGAACTTCAAGAATTGGATTTTGTGCTTGTATAATCATTTTTTCAAAGCTTCAACAATCGTTTTCACATTGGATTGAACAGTACCAATATAGCTGCCTTCCGGACTTCCCGCTTGCCCCAGCGCATCGGAATAAAGATATCCGCCAATTTTCAGAGGATGGCCTTTTCGTATACATCCTTCAACAACTGCATCAATGGATCTTCGCGAAACGGATGTTTCCACAAACACAGCGGGAATTTTATTTTCCACTAAAAAATTTACGAGCTTGCTGATGTCTTTAATTCCCGCTTCGCTCAAAGTAGATATTCCTTGTAATCCACGTACTTCAATATCATAAGCACGACCAAAATACTCAAATGCATCATGAGCAGTAACAAGAACCCTGTTTTTTTGGGGAATTGAAGCGATAGAGTCTTTTACTGTCTTATGTAAATAGCTTAAACGCTTGACATATTCATCTCGATTGACCAAAATTACCTCACCATTATCGATGGTGTCTGCCAAATGGCTGCCCAAGTTGCTTACAGCCTTAGCCCAAAGTGCTACATCAAACCAAATATGGGGATCATAATTCCCCGAAAATCCTTCTGCCTGAATAAAATCTTTTGTATCGAGCATTTCTTCCATTGAGAAAACAGTTTTTTTGGCTTTTAGTCGTGCCAGAATTTCAACCATTTTCCCTTCGAGGTGCAGACCATTATAAACTACTATATCCGCATTGTTTAACCTTTGCAAATCGCCCTGTGTTGCTTTATACAAATGAGGATCCACACCCGGGCCCATCAAACTTGTAATTTCTACATTGGTATCAAGCAAATTAATAAGTGCATCACCGATAATTCCTGTTGTAGCTACAATTTGAATTTTTCCCTGCTTCTCGGAAGAATTTGGTGAAGAACAGGCTATTGCAATAAGCAGTAGCAGTACATAAAACATTAGATTCTTTCCCATCAATAATTGACCATTAAATTTTGTGCTATTTGAGCTGAAATAATTATTGGACTGTGATTATTGATGCTGACTTCATAGGAATTGTCAAATTCCACGATCTCAATGACTTTAACTTTTGCACCAAGTTTAATGTGAATCTTGTCGAGATATTTAAGAAAGACACTTGATGTTTCTCCTAAACCCACTACAGAAGCCATTTCTCCGGGCTTAAGTTCTGACAAGGGAAATTTTTGAAGTTCAGGGAATTTACCGGAATCGTTGGGAATGGGATCGCCATGCGGGTCAAATTTTGGTTGGCCTAAAAACTCATCCAGTCTTTTTATCAAAAGGGGAGAGCGGATGTGTTCCAACTGCTCAGCGACCTCGTGGACTTCATCCCAATTGAATTTCAACTTATCGACTAAAAACACTTCCCATAGCCGATGTTTTCGAATTACTCTTATAGCCGCTTCCTGCCCATCTGTATTTATTTTTACACCCTGGTATTTTTTGTAATTGATAAGCTTTTTGTTGGAAAGTTTTCTCAGCATATCGCTTACAGATGCCGGTTTGGTGTCCATGACATCTGCTATGGCATTGGTGCTCACAGCCTGATGGCCCTGCTGGGATAAATGAAAAATGGCCTTGAGGTAATTTTCTTCTGTAAGACTGAGTTTCATATTTAAAATTTAGACAAATCTAAAAATTAAAATTTAAAATATAAATTATTTATTTAATTTATAAAACATTGTAAAACAGATAGATAGTAGAATATTTAAGACTTGTCTAAAAATGTATTCAAAAAATTTAACTTGATCTTTTCACTGTTCCAAAGGGCCGACTCATCTACAAAATCAGAATGAATTTTTGACTTAATGATATCTAGGGTTGATTCGTTCGGATCCAATTCAAAATTAAAATGGATAATTGGTGCATTGGGATTACAATTGCTTTTCCAATATTGATTTTCACTAATGATCATTGGAATTCCATTGGCAAGAGCATCAAATAATTTTGTGGGAAACTTGTTTTGATTTTGTACACTGACTTTATAAGGTGCAAGAAGGACATCTGAATTTCTATAGGCCTGAATTATCTCAGTTTGATCAACCGGTTTGTTTTTTATAATTCCCTTTAACCAGGGAAGGGTAATTTTTTTTAGCCTGGCATAGACAGTTTCTTTTGTCGCGTGTACACAAAGATTTAACTCGGCTTTTTGTCCCAGTTCAATAATGGCTTGCACAAAATTGATTGCTTTAAATATTCCTGTGCTATCATGTGCTGTACCTGTAAAAGCAAATTGAATGACACTTGGATCAAATGGTTTTCTGATAATTTTATCACCCTGATATTTATTCTCTAAAACCGTAAAATTTGGACTAATAAAAGAGAGCTCTTCCAAATAACATTTTTCGGCAAGAAAGTAATGGTCAATATGTTTTGCTGCTTTAAACTCTATATTTCTGATATATGATGCCAAAAGGCGATTCAGCGGAAAAGGATATATACCAAGGCTGCTCACATTTAAACTGTGATTTTCACGTATATCATAAATAAGAAAACAGGAATTATTCCTTTTATATTTTAAAGCCGGAACTAAAAGCTCAAAGGTATTGATGATTAATATTTGCGGGTTTAATGTATTGAGTAGTGCTAAGAATTTTTTACCTGATTGAAATCGATCCAAACTTAAGCGCTTAAAATTAAATATTGGATGAAATGTAATTTTATGGTCGTTCGTTAAATTATCAGGGTTAAAACCGGCAATATGTATTTCGAGATTTGGAAATTCTGCTAAAGATAAACCCAACTTTTTGTACATTCGCGGCTCATTAACCGGCTTTAAAACAGAAGCAATAAGGACTTTCTTTTTATCCATTGAATCGGCAAATTATGGAATTACGAAAACTAATAGAAACCGCCTGGGACAACAAAGAACTTCTCAAAGAGGCAAAAACCATTGAGGGCATTGAAAAGGCTATTGAAATGCTCGACAAAGGTGAAATACGTGTAGCAGAACCGGATGGTGATGACTGGAAGGTCAATGAATGGGTCAAAAAAGCGGTGATCCTGTATTTCCCCATACGCAAAATGGAAACGCTTGAATCCGGAATATTTGAATTTCATGATAAAATTCCTTTAAAGAAAAATTTTGCTGATCTAGGCATCCGCGTGGTGCCTCATGCACTGGCTAGGTACGGTGCTTATGTATCGAAAGGAGTCGTAATGATGCCTTCTTATGTAAATATTGGAGCATATGTGGATGAAGGAACGATGGTTGATACCTGGGCAACTGTAGGCAGTTGCGCGCAGATAGGTAAAGACGTACATCTGAGTGGAGGTGTTGGAATTGGAGGGGTTTTAGAACCACTTCAGGCTTCGCCGGTTATAATTGAGGATGGCGCTTTTATTGGTTCCAGGTGTATTGTGGTAGAAGGTGTTCGCATCGGGAAGGAAGCAGTATTGGGTGCCAATGTAACCTTAACTAAAAGCTCTAAAATTATTGATGTTACTGGGTCGACCCCTAAAATATATAAGGGAATTGTTCCGCCACGATCTGTGGTCATTCCGGGTTCTACCGTTAAAAAGTTTCCTGCAGGGGAATTTAATGTACCGGCGGCTTTAATAATTGGTAAACGAAATGCCGGCACCGATCTAAAAACATCTTTAAATCAAGCTTTAAGAGAAAACGATATCGCTGTATGATGACTTTAATAACATCAAAAATTGCAATGGCCAAGGACCTAGGTATGCATGGCAATTTATTTGGAGGTAATATGCTATCATGGATCGATGAAGCAGCCGCAACTCTCGCTTCAAGGATCGTGCAAACGGCCAGTCTTGTGACCTTAAAAATGGAAGAAGTGGTTTTTAAGAAAGCTGTTAAGCAGGGTTTTCAGATTTTAATTTATGGCGAAGTACATAAAATCGGTAGCACCTCAATTACCCTTTCGATTGAAGCGCGCAAGCATAACGTTTATTCGGGAGAAGAAGATGTTGTTTGTTCTACTAAAATAACCTTTGTCAAAATTGATGAACACGGTTCACCAATTCCAATCTCACCTCATATTCGAAAAAAATGGGAAAATGGAGAAATTTAGGATTATTTAAAATTTGCGGCAGGTATCAATTCTTTACCACCCTTTGAATAATCGTAAAAACCAGCTCCCGATTTAACTCCTAGATTACCGGATTGTACCATATTGACCAGTAAAGGGCAAGGTGCGTACTTTGGATTACCCAATCCTTCGTGCAATACGCGTAAAATAGAAAGACAAACATCCAATCCTATAAAATCAGCTAGTTGCAAAGGCCCCATGGGGTGTGCCATGCCCAGTTTCATAACGGTATCGATTTCCTGAACTCCGGCAACGCCTTCAAACAGCGTAATTATCGCCTCGTTAATCATAGGCATCAAAATTCGGTTTGCTACAAATCCAGGATAATCGTTGACCTCTACGGGTACCTTTTTTAAATTTTTTGAAAGCTCAAAAACCGTATTACAAACCTGGTCGGAAGTAGAATAACCTCTGATCACCTCTACGAGCTTCATGACCGGTACCGGATTCATAAAGTGCATTCCGATCACCTTATCGGGTTTTGAGGTTACACTTGCAATTTTAGTGATGGAAATTGATGATGTATTGGAAGCCAGTATGCAATCCTTTTTTGTGTTTTCATCGAGGGTCTTGAAGATTTTTAACTTCAAATCCACATTCTCTGTGGCTGCTTCTACCACAAGCTCAGCATCAACAACACCTGAAGGCAAATCTGTGTTTGTTTGAACTCTGGCCAGGATACTGTTTTTGTCCTTTTCAGTAATCAGCTCCTTTTTTATTTGGCGGTCGAGATTTTTATTTATAGTGGCAATGCCTTTGTCCAGTGAATCCTGGCTAATGTCAATCAAATTGACATCGAAGCCGTTTTGAGCAAAAACATGTGCAATCCCGTTTCCCATGGTGCCTGCTCCAATTACTGCGATTTTCTTCATCATATTGCGTTTTGGTCACGCAAATTTAATGCTAAGAAATGCTTATCCAAATAATTTAATATTCACTTACTTTTTGATTTTTTATTGTATTAAGTAATAAAAAAGACGAATAATAAATCTAAAATTGCTTTAATTGGTTATAAATTGAAAAAACAAGACTATGAAAACAAAAATACTCTTACTCTTAACCTTAATTTCAATTGAGTTTACTTTGGCTCAAACCGTGACATTGAATCCCGACAAAGACAATACCTTGTATGAATCTGCTTCCGGGGATGTTAGCAATGGCGCGGGAGATTATTTATTTTTTGGACAAACCAATCAGGGCGATTTAAGAAGAGCTTTAATTTCTTTTGATGTCGCATCGGCACTTCAGCCGGGAGATAGTGTTACTAATGTATTACTTCGATTTGAAGTGAGTAAAGTACCAAACAATACAAGCAGGACTACAAACATTCACGCACTGACTGCCAGCTGGGGTGAAGGAAGCAGTAATGCTGGAGGACAGGAAGGCACAGGAACTGCCGCAACTACAGGTGACGCTACCTGGACCATGGCCTTTTTTGGTGGTACCAATCCTGTTCCATGGGCAAATGCAGGTGGAGATTTTAACCCTACGGCATCCGGAAGCGTCGACGTAACGGGTACAGGGGCTTACAGTGCTTCAAGTGCACAAATGATTGCAGATGTACAAGACTGGTTAAATAATCCCTCCAATAATAACGGTTGGATTTTGATAGGAGAAGAAGGGACGAATGCCAGTGCAAAACGCATCAATTCAAGGGAAAACTCTTCTAACTCCCTCTCATTGCAAATTGATTTTTTAAGACCTGTAGCGCTTAAGTCTAAATCTGACTTGGATCAAGCTGTATCTGTATTTCCAAATCCGGTGAGTTCAACTTTTGAGATTAAGTCCAATGCTGAAATTAATACGATAGAAGTTCTGGATTTAAGTGGAAAAAGAAGAAAGGTTATAAGTCCAAATACAAAGCTTTTTGACATTTCAGATTTGGATAGGGGAATATATTTACTCAAAATGCAAATAGGAGATACCTCCGTAACGCAAAAGCTGATTAAGAATTAAAAAGCTTTCAACAGCATAATAGACCCGATTCGCAAGATTCGGGTTTTTTTATACAATTTGTTTTTGGGTATTGGTATTAACAAAGAGCACGTCTCCAATAGAATCGTAACCTTTAAAAACTTCTTCCGCTTCGTGTTTTACCATTTCTGTGCGAATTCCCAAAATAGTTAAATCGGCTTCAGCAGATTTTTCATTGACAATATTTTTTATCTCGATTTCTTCTGTTTTAGGAATGACTTCAATATTATTTGGAGAAATAGGCAATCTACCTGTTTTGATCAATTCCATGATCTTATTCCTTTGATTGACCAGATCTTCTTTTGGATAAATAGCAAAAATTTTAATATCTCCCTTATGCCAATCGGGGTGACCTAAGATGATATAGGATAGTAAAATCATCAGACTGGCATTTTCAAAATCCTTTTGAGTGAGCCAAATGTGGATCTGTTTTCTAAATCCAAAATTTCTGTCCGAACTACCAAGAATCATAACATCAAAATTGGTCGATTTTGTCAATTGAAAATTGTCGACAATGTCACTCAGGTTATCTGGTTGATGTTTTGAAAACTCAAAGAGTATCATGTTATTTTCCTTACCGGAAATTCCCGGCAGTTGAATCACCTGGGCCACTGCAGAAGTATAGCTTGGACTGATCATCGTATCCAGATAGATATTGGTCTTATTGGCCTCTGCCATTTTAATGAGTTTATTCAATGACTCTCTGGCTTTAATATGGGTGTCTTTGGACAGATAACCATCTATGCGATGAATATAGGTTCCAAAACCAAATTTGTAGGATATCCAACCAAGCAATTCAAAAGCGCCAAATCGTTTGAATGAGTCTTCCGAAATACAGACCACTGATGGTCTCCAGGTATCTGCATCGGGATCTTTATGGGCCTTTTGCAGGAAAACCTGAAGTTGGCGCGCCAATTGAAAAATGACCGATTGAAATATTCTGTTTAAGCCTTCTTTTTGACTTCTGGTATTTGATATTCCAAGATATGTAAGGACCATTATGGCTAAAGATATTGTGGCATAGGTAGCGTTCATTTGAAACATCAGGAAAATACATAAAATGGCTCCTACCAATGATAAAAACCACTTCGACCTAAAAGAGGGGCGGTAGGAGGGGTCGCCCGCAAAATGCTCCAAAAATGAAATGGTGCATATCGCACCGTAGGTCACCATAAAAAACATGGAAATAATTTCTGCAACAAAGTTGACATCACCGATCATTACAAAAAAGAAAGCGATGATCGACGTTACGATCGCTGCATTTCGCGGTTCTTTACTTTGTGCTACAAATTTTGATAACCAGATATTGGCATCCGTCGAAGGGAAAATTCTATCAGAAGCAAGGGCCTGTAATGTTCTGGGTGCTACCATAATCGAACCCAGTGCGGATGAAATAGTGGCCGCTGCAAGCCCAATTGGTATGATAGGCCCCCAGATGGCAATGTCGCTCATAATTAATTGATTCTGATCGAGTTCATCGGGTGATGCAGATATGTAAAGTTTTATGGCGATAAAGAAATACATTATCATTCCAAAAATTGTGGCATAGAGCGTTCCTCTGGGAATTGATTTTTTGGGATCTTTTAAATCTCCCGAAAGTCCTACCCCGGCAGTCATACCTGTAAATGCAGGGAAACAGATTGCAAATACAAAAAAGAAATTATCGGGATTGGAAACCGTTTGCATCATGTCCATTTCTGTGAAATCAACCGAACCGGCAGTTTTTCCTCCCATAAAAAACATGACCAGTGAAGCTGCCAGAATTGTAACGACAACATAGAGCGCTTTTACACCGAGATCTGCACCTTTAATAAGTATAAGTGATATTAAAAGAAGTAAAAAAGGAATGCTTACTATTCTGTAATCAAAAATATAAATGGCATATTCCTGTAATAAATAATGAAATACAGGTTCAAATGCCTGGGAAAAAGCGATGATGTAGAATGCTACACTAATTGCCTGTGACAAGTAAAGGGCAATTCCTATCGCAGCACCAATGGTGATCCCAAATGACCTGGAAATGATATAATATTCTCCGCCACCTTCAACTTTCTGATTGGTAGCTATTTCTGCAATGGCCATTGCCGTTGGTATGGTTACTAAGTGACCAATTATTATAATGGCGAAGGTGCCGTATAAGCCTACGTTTCCAACCGCATACCCAAACCTGAGAAACATAATTGCTCCGAGGATGGTAGAAACAGCCGTAAGAAATACAGGTGCTGTCCCAAAACCTTTTTTAGTTCGACTCATAAAAAATTTAGGTTAATTCTCTCAAGTCAACCGGAACGACTCTCGATACCCCATTTTCCACCATGGTAATTCCATAAATAATATCTGTACTTGCCATGGTTCTTTTATTGTGTGTGACGATTATAAATTGAGATTCATTTGAAAACTCCCGAACAATATTATTGAATTTATCAATATTCGCATCATCCAAAGGCGCATCTACCTCATCAAAAATACAAAATGGAGCCGGTTTTAATAGATAAATTGCAAATAATAGGGAAGTGGCAGTAAGGGTCTTTTCTCCCCCGGACAATTGATTAATGGTGAGAGGGCGTTTTCCTTTAGGCTGTGCAAATATTTCTATATCGGAATCCACCGGATCATCGGGATTGAGAAGTTTTAAATCACAGGAATCTTCCTGTGTAAAAAGAGTTCGAAATACTTTGTGAAAATTAACTCTGATGAGCTCAAATGCTTTTTCAAAGGTTTCTCTTGCCACGAGGTCGATCTCCGAAATGGTATTTAAGAGCGATTCCTTTGCTTTAATTAAATCTTCTTTTTGTTCTATAATGAAATCGTAGCGGTTTTTAATCTCTTCATATGCTTCCAGTGCCATGGGGTTAATAGGACCTAAGCGCTCGAGACGATCTTTTATTTTTTGAACTTCGTTTATTAAAGCTTCTTTTTCTTCTTCATCGATGCTTTTATTTCCATCGATTTTGGCTATATCTATTTCAATTTCAAATTCAACTGAAAGCCGCTCCTTGAGTGCGGTAATCTCCAGGTCTGTTTCATTTCTTTTTTCTTCAAGGTTGTGTATAAACGAATCGATCACCTCTTTTTTTCTTTGAAATTCCCTGACTTGTTTCTCAATATCATCTATCAATGTTCGCAGGGCATAATAGGCTTTTTCTTTCTCATTAACTGTATTTTCCAGTGATTCCTTTTGATCGTATAGCTCTACGAGATCTGACTCAGCTGCATCGGTTTTGCTGAGCAATACTTTTATCTCTTCCTTGGTTTTTTGAATATCACTTTGCGCTTTTTCAATTCTTTCCTTACTGCTATCAAAATTGCCTTTTTTATAATCGATATCCTGGCTTAGCGACTTTTCTTTGTTTTGAAGCTGTATTAGAAAGATATTGGCATCATTATAAGCCTGAGCTGCTTCTGAGGAATTGACTTTTTCTTTTTCGAGTTCTTCGCTTGCGGATTTTAATTCCTGCTCTATATTAGCCAGTGCAATTCGACTTTTTTCGAGTTCTGGCCCTTGTTCAAGTTTCGAAGATTCAATCTCATTTATTTTGGTACGGATATCCTCTTTTTGTCCTGAACTCGAAACTATTAAATCTTCAAATTGCTCCTTTCTTGTTTTTAATGAAACCAGTTCTTGTTTGAGCTTATTTAAATAGTCCTGTTTTTCTTCAATTAAGTGGTTTTTATCAGCTTTTTTAAGCTCCTCAAGATCAAATTGACGTTTTTTTAGTTTGACTTCGGTCTCTTGATCCTTTATTTGAAGTTTTTGAATTTCGTTTTTCAGTTTGATCAGGTTTTTTTCTCTGCCAATCCTTTTTCCTTCGAAAAGCCCTACAGATCCCCCCGACAAGCTAAACTTTCTTTTTACCGTCTTGCCATCTTTACTGATCCATACTACATCTTTATCAGATAAAATACTATCGTCAATATTTTCGACGATATAGACATTGTCGAGAAGGTATTGTACTAATTTTTTATACTGTACATCGTATTCTACCAATTCGGTAGCTGCAATGGCTGAGTTGAAGATTTTTGGTTTTTGAGATGCGTAATTGTCAAACTCAGATAGAATAAAGAAATTTGCTTTTCCCTTGCTGGCATCGCTTAACAAATGAATGGCTTTTAAGGCT
Source organism: Cytophagales bacterium (assembly GCA_965267555.1). Taxonomy (GTDB): domain Bacteria; phylum Bacteroidota; class Bacteroidia; order Cytophagales; family CCMP332; genus CCMP332. The sequence continues at coordinate 1,647,715 of OZ254083.1, forward strand.
TCTTCCAGGTTGGCTACCACATAGTAATTAAGATAGGGTTCGAGGTAATTTTCAATTGCCAGTTTATGATTTTCATCGGTGGAGATGATATCGGAAAGAAGTGGAGATTTCTTAGCCCAGTTACCTGATTTTTTAAGAAACTTTATAGCCTCAGGAAAACCCTCCAGGTTATCGACCAATGATTTTGTGAGTTTGTATTCATTTTCCCTGGAATCAATACTTCTGCGGATTTCAATGTGTTTGTTTCGAATCTTTTCAATATCATTTTCCGCAGCCTCAATTTGTTTAATGACTTTGGCTTCTTCATTTTTCAGTTCAGAAAGTTCCTTTTCTTTTTCTTTTATGGTGTTTTCCAGGATTCCGATCTTTTCTGAAAATATCTCAATATCTTTTTCTTTGGCTCCGCTGTCAGTATCGGCTCTTTCAATTTGTTGTTTTAGCGATTCGAGCTGAATTTCATTGATCTCAATAGACTTGGAAATTTGATAATATGTCTGTTGAGCATCTGTTTTACTTTTTAGCAATTCATCAAATACGGCTTGCTTAGCCTCAGTAATTTCTTTTTGTTGAGTATGTATTTTTTGGAGCTCTTCTACTTTCAGGGTATTGGCTTTTACCTCCTCAGCGATTTCCAATAGCTCCTGTTCAAGACTTTTTATGCTAAATGTAGCCCTTTCATTGCTTTTTTTGTCCGAGTCTAATTGCTCATTTAGTCGCTCCAGGTTTGAATTGAGGTATTTTAGTCTTTCGTTTTTAACATTTTTTTCGCTCTCGTAATTCCGGATCTTATCAACATGCTCATTTAAGGATTTCTGAGCTTCTGATAGCTCTTTTTCTTTTGAAATGAGGTTTTTCTTCTCTTCTTCAATTTTTGAGTCCTGCTTCTGAATGTTAGTCTGTATTTCACCTCTTTGATCCTTTTCGGATTGTATTTGAGCTTTGTACTTGTCAAGTCTTAGCTTAAGAGAACTCATACTGATTTGGGCTAGCTCAATGCTCTTATTCTTGTAATCAGACTTTAATTCCTGATATTTCTGAGCTTGTTTGGCCTGTTTTTCCAGGCTTTTCATGTTTTTTTCAATTTCAAAAAGCAAGTCCTCAACCCGTTCAAGATCTTTATCCGTGTCTTCCAGCTTTTTTAAGGTTTGTCTTTTTCGGACCTTGAATTTTGAAATGCCCGCTGCTTCCTCAAAGAGATTTTTTCTGGCTCCATCCTTATTTTGGAGGATATCATCTACCATTTTTAGCTCTATAATGGCGTAGGAGTCAGGACCGATTCCTGTGTCCATAAAAAGATTGGTAATATCTTTTAGACGGCACTGAACACCATTCATTAAATATTCGCTATCTCCGGAGCGATAATATCTTCTTGTAATGCTTACTTGAGAATACTCGGTGGGAAGAATGTTTTTAGTATTGTTAAACGTAAGAGAAACTTCTGCCATTTGCATGGCCTTTCGTTTTTTGGTGCCATTAAAAATGACATTTTCCATTTTGTCCGAGCGAAGCGTTCTCGATTTTTGCTCACCAAGTACCCATCTTATGGCATCAACGATATTCGACTTGCCACAACCGTTGGGGCCTACTACACCTGTGATACCTTTGTCAAAATTTATAATAATCTTGTCACCAAAGCTTTTAAAGCCCTTGGCTTCCAATCGTGTAATCTCCATATATCAGATTGCAATGGAGCGAAATTAGCATTTTTGGTAAAAAGGAATCCCCGGAAAAGCGGTTATTTTATAAGATGTGGATAACTATTCGGCAATCAGGTCAAATGCTTCTCTTTTTATCGAATCAACGTCCAGTCCGAGTTTCAAACCGTCCTCAATCGCACGAATAAGAACCGTAACAATAATTTTCTTGAAGCCCAGCCGGATGGCAACCTCCACACAATAGTCCAGTTCTTTTTGATACAATTTTCCATCGATCATCATCATTTGGACAACATTGAAGAGGTATTCAAATTGATCCTCCTCATTGTCGGGCACAACGATGTCGATATCTTCAGCCCTGTCTATCAATTGATCGATTTGTTTGGCATTGAGGCCACTTTTAAAACCAATCTTATAAACAAGATCTTTCTCGGTCTGATCGAAGTGATCATCGATTTTAGCCAAATACACCAGATTACTGAGGTGCTTATCAATCAAGGTTTGCTTATCAAGCATGTTTCCTGTATTAGTTATATACAAAAGAACTAAATTTTTTTAAATCAGGTTCTGACCTGAATGTTTATATCATATATAGATTTACTTTTTTATATAAATGTAACCAACTAATTCGGTATTTTTTTCAGTTTTATACTAAATATAAGCTGCTGTGGGCTAAAATAGCTTTTTTCTTGCTCCCATTTATTTAAATTGATAAAATCACTTATGTCAAATAAGCTAAGGATCGGGATATTCGTACTTATTCTGAAAAAAATGTACATGATTTTTATGAGCAAAATATTTGATTTTCGACTTGTTTTAGCATTAAAATCGGTGATGATTAATGCGCCTTGTTCTGAAAGCATGGCATGACATTTATCTAATATCGATGGAATTTCACTGCGTTTTTGACTGTCTAAAAAAAATGGCAATGCAATGACATCGTAATTATGGCTTAGGGAAAAGCTTAGAAAATCAGTTTCTTCTATTTGGACTAATTTATTCAAGCCCAGGTTGTCAGCTCTTTTTCTGCTTTTTTCACACATTCTGGCACTTTTATCGATACATGTTATCCTTTTAAATAGGTTTGTATCTATGAATTCAAGAAATTCAGAACTTCCACTCCCGACCACTAAAAGTTTGCTTTCAGGTTTGATTGTTTGCAAATGAATGCATTCTGCTTTTATTAAGGATTTGCCAAATACCAGCGATTTGATTTTATCATAGAATGGAGCAATAATACCGTAGTAATTAGTCATTTATAGCCAGAATAAGACAATTGGTATTAAAAAAATTCCATCACCAAGGCTTCGGTATAAATCTGCGGATATAAGTTGTTGAGATTTTCTGAATGAAAGAAACAAAATGAACAACATCGACATCAATAAGAGTCCAATAAGCTTGTGCTGGCTAATCAAAATAAAACTAATACAAAGAATCAGTGTAAACAGAGCAACTATTCTAATGCTTTGATTGACCTTATTTGGACTCCAGTGCAAACTGATGTTGACAAAGCGATCTTCCAAATCAGCTTCCTTTTCAACAGAGCTAAAAAATAAAAGATTGATAAGTGCCAGTAAGAATAATATGGCTAAAGCGAGGTAGGCATCAAGAGAAATATTTTTGGCCGTAATAAATGGGCTTAAAGCCAAACCAAAGCTATACCCAAAGGCCACACGCATTTCCTTGCCAAATAGAAATATAGATTTTTTGGAAAAGTGATTTAAAATATGATGGACAACAACAAACATCATTAATAATGAACCAGCCAAAATGATTGTGGGCTGCAGGAAGTAAAAAGTAAGCCAGGTGTTTATAAGTATGGCGATGAGTGCAAATATGCTTAAGGTGTGAAAATGAGTCTGATGCAATCGGTGCCTGAAAGAGAAAGCTTCTTTTTCAATTAATTTGGCATCAATAAGGTGATCAGCAGTGTAAATCAACCAAACACTAAGTCCCAACACGATATCATTATACCAAACAGAATTTATACCTAAGATGATGTACATGAGCTTTGAGCAGGCCACTGCACCAATCGCAATGTCAATACTCAAGGCATTTATGTACCTCAATAAATTCGTATAAATGTTCAATTTATTTGTCTAATGCCAGAATTCCTGGAAGGGCTTTGCCTTCGAAATATTCCAGTAAAGCACCTCCACCTGTAGAGACAAAAGATACTTTATCACCATAACCCAACTGATTGACAGCGGCTGCAGAATCACCGCCACCTATAAGTGAAAATGCACCTTTGGAACTGGCATCGGCTATGGCCCCGGCGATATCTTTGGTGCCTTTGCTGAACTTTTCCATTTCAAATACACCTACAGGTCCATTCCACAAAATTGTCTTAGCAGATAATATGGCCTCAGAATATTGTTTAATTGCCTGGGGTCCGATATCAAGTCCCATGTAACCATCTTTAATTTCATGGCTATTACAAATCATTGTATTGGCATTATTATCAAAAGCATCTGCAGCCACGGAATCCATTGGTAGCACAAGAGAAACACCCTTTTCTTTACTTTTTCGGATCAGGTCTTTGGCAAGTGGTATTTTATCTTCTTCGCAAAGAGAATTTCCAATTTTACCACCCTGTGCTTTGATAAATGTATATGACATACCTCCACCGATGATGAGGGTATCGACCTTATCCAGCAGCTTTTCAATGATTAATATTTTATCGGAAATTTTCGCACCACCCATAATGGCGACAAATGGCCTTTCTGTATGGTCCAGCACTTTTTTAGCATTTTCAATTTCTGCTTGTATCAAATATCCGGCTGCTTTTTCTTCAAAAAATTCTGCAATTGTTGTGGTGCTGGCATGAGCGCGGTGGGCTGTTCCAAATGCATCATTGACATACGCATCGCCAAGAGAAGCCAATTGCTTGGCAAAATTGGTATCGCCTTTGGTTTCTTCTTTGTAAAAACGAACATTTTCAAGAAGTAAAACTTCTCCGCTATTGAGTTTTTCTGCTTTTTCTATTGCACTTTTTCCGATGCAATCATCGGCAAATTGCACTTCCAGCCCCAGTGCCTTATTCAAATTGGGAATGGTGTGTTTTAACGAAAATTTTTCTTCCGGTCCGGTTTTTGGTCTACCCAGATGAGACATGAGAATGACTGCCCCGCCTTCGTTGAGAATTTTTTTAATGCTCGGAACAGCGGATTTAATTCTTGTTTCATCTGTTACCTTTTGATTCGAATCCAGTGGGACATTGAAATCCACTCGCATCAATACTTTTTTTCCGGAAAATGAAATGTCGTCGATCGTTTTCATAAATGGCGCTTATTATGCAAAAATGAAAAATCCTTCCCAATAGAGAAGGATTTATGATTCCTTTATTTTATTCAATTATTATTCACCGTGCATCCACGCTTTTTTTGCAAGCAGCTCTTCTTCTGATTCTCTTGCATCCGGATCATCAACACAACAATCTACAGGACATACGGCTGCACATTGTGGCTCTTCATGAAATCCCATGCATTCGGTACATTTATCGGTTACGATATAGTAAAATTCATCCGATTTAGGCTCCATCATGGTACCAGCATCCATATTACTACCATCTTCCAATTCTATTTCCTTTAATTCCGTTCCTCCGGAAAAACTCCATTCTACACCTCCTTCATAAATTGCAGTATTTGGGCATTCTGGTTCACAAGCACCGCAATTGATGCATTCATCGGTTATCATTATAGCCATAGCATTCCAATTTTAATCTTTTAACCTCAATTCAAGGCTAAATGTTTAATTTTCGGCTGCAAAATTAAGCATCAATTCGGAAATGACTAAAGAAAGGTTAATTCATTCTTTTTCCCAATTGGGAAATAAGATTCAAATCCTCGGAAATGAAGAAATGGAGCAGTTATGTATGCTAACATTTAATGAAAATCCTTGGTTTAGCCCTGATAATATTCACAAAGCTTTTGATGGCATTTGCAAATGGTTAAATGAATCAGACCTTAATCAATGGATTGATCGATACCCTGAATTGCCTGTAGGAGAAAGTAAAAGAGTAGGCTTGGTCCTGGCCGGAAATATTCCAATGGTCGGGTTTCATGATGTCTTATGCGTGTTGATGTCGGGAAATAAAGCCATCACAAAATTGAGCTCAAAGGATTCCGTTCTGATGGAATATTTAAGAAATGAACTCATAAAGATTGACCCAGAATTTGAAAATTCCTGGTTATTGGCGGATCGATTGAATGATATTGACGCGGTGATCGCAACGGGAAGTGATAATTCTGCTCGATATTTTCAACAGTATTTTTCAAAATACCCCAATATCATTCGAAAAAACAGAACCTCAGTGGCAGTATTGTCAGGTTTTGAGAGCAAAGAAGAATTACAAGAGCTCGGGAAAGACATCTTTGACTATTTTGGCTTGGGCTGTAGAAATGTGACCTATTTGTATTTGCATGAATCGATGGCGCCGGAAACAATTCTCGAAGCACTGGAAATATATTCCGATGTGATTAAGAATAACAAATATGCCAACAACTATGACTATTACCGATCGATATATTTGGTAAACGGAGATCCTCATTTCGCCTCTGATTTCCTCCTTTTAAAAGAGGGTGGAAGCCTTTTTTCGCCTGTGGCCAATTTGCGTTTCAGTTATTATAAGGATTTAAAAAAACTGGAACAAAAGCTATTGTCTCAGATCAATGAAATTCAATGTATTGTTTCAAATACAAAGCTTGGGATGAAGACCATTCCATTTGGACAAACACAGCAACCCGAATTATGGGATTATGCAGATGGGGTTGATACCATGAAGTATTTAGCTTCTATCTGAATATTTCAATAAATCCTTTGAACATCCCCTGATTTGGTATTTCCAGCGTATAGAAATAAGTACCATCGGCATATCCTTCACCATCCCAATCATTCTGATAGTCATCACTGCTAAATACCGGACGGCCGGATTTTTCAAATATCTTTAATTTACTTCCGGAAGGAAGCTTTGGAATTACAAAGTAGTCATTGTAACCGTCTTGATTTGGTGTGAATATGTTGGGAATAGTAAAGCTGTTTGCAAACTCATAAACTTCCACATAGACTTCAAAAAATTCCGTACAATTTCTGGAATCATTTATGCGTATTGTGTGTAAGCCTTCAGCTATTTTTTCCAGAACAGTATCAAATGCCTGTGTATTTGGATTCAAAGTCAAATTAAAGGCAGAATCGCCATCAAAACTCAATGTATAAGGTTCTGTTCCACCTAAGACATCATAAATTGCTACTCTTCCTGTTGCAGAGTCTTCAATGCTCATTGTGATATTTTCGATTTCAGCTACAATGGCATCCGGTTCGGTAATTTCAATTGTCGATGCAAAATTATAGAAGCAATTGAGTGAATCGCGAATTACGATGTCGTATAAGCCTTCTGAAATCTGATTAAAAGTGGTATCTGAGCGGAATGTTTCTGAAAGAAATTGGTTTCCATTATCAAAACTGATGGCAAATGGCGCAAATCCATTTTGTAAACCTGATATGGAAATCGCTGCATCATCTGAACCATTACAGGTTATCGAATTAGCAGATACAGAATAATTTAAGAGTGCTGTTCCCGTGATTTGAAAGGATCTGACTTGCTGACAGTTGTTTCCATCACTCATGAGTAAATTGTAATTACCGGCACCGAGGCTGTCAAATAGGGTAGAACTTTGCTGCCCTGTAATTCCGATAATTTCATAAACATAATTGCCATCGCCTCCGATCGGATTTAAAACCAGAACTGAACCGGTATTTTCGCCACAATCCGCATTGCCTGTAATATTGAGGTCAAATGACAAAGAATCGGGTTGTGTAAGGCTTACATCGACAGACACATCGCAATTGTCATTATCAATTACAGTAATGGTATAAGTCGAATCAGCAAATAATCCTCCAATTGGATTGGATGGAACTGCATTTCCATTCAATGCAAATGAATATGGCGTAACGCCTCCGCTTATTCCCGTCAGTTCAACAGAACCACTATTGGCACCATAACAAATCGGATTTGTAGTAATAATATTACCAATTACAATATTATTAGGCGCAAAAATGGTATCGGTAAATTCCGCAATACAATTGAGTTGATCCAATATTTGAATAGTATATACTCCATTGTCGAGGTTGTTAAAAACCGTAATGGCCGGAGGAATATTGGCCTGACTATTTCCATTGATCTGAACTACGTAATTCGGTTGTCCTCCGGAAATATTGCTGATGCTTATGCTACCATCCGTAAGGTTGCAATCACTGATATCTGCTGTTGTGACATTTGCCGTTATTTCAGGGTTTTCGCTGATAAAATAAGGCAAAGTTGTAAGACAACCGCTGGCGTCTTCCATAAACAATACGCCATTGCCACTGCCCAAACCTGTAAAAGTTCGCGTTGTATCGAAAATAACATTGTCGAGACTAAATTGGAAAGGTGCTGTTCCACCTATTACCGTGTCTACGATTAAAACTCCGCTTGTATCTCCAAAACAATCTATATTTTGAATACTCACATTAGGCGTTCCCGATCCCGAAACTGTGATGTTGATCGCATTGGTATCGGTACAGCTAGAATTATCCGAAACGATTAAAGTATAAAAGCCATCATCCAATCCTGTGATCGGACTGCTCACTGTATTTCCATTCAATTCAAAAGTATATGGTGAACCATTTCCACCTAATACAGAGTCAATATTAATTATTCCGTTATTGCTCGAACAATTAGTCGGTGGTGTAATTGTAGTAAACAATTGCATGGAATCAGGCTGTGACTGTACAAAATTATAATTGGATGTACACAGAGTATTCACATCTTGTATACTTAAAATATGATTTCCTGCCAGTAAATTATTAAAAAGGGTGTCTGGCTGGAAGGTACCACCATCAATGCTGTATAAATATGCACCTGATCCACCCTGAGAATTGCTAAGGGCCAAGGCTCCATCATTCCCTCCAAAACAGCTGACTGCCTGTACCTCAATTGGCGTGGCACTTGGAGCTATCAATCCATTTATGGTTACATTAATTGTAAGCTCGCATCCATTAGCATCCAAAATAATTAATGAATAATTACCAGGAGAGAGGCTATCTACCGAAGAAGTAATTGGCTGTACAGGCTCAAGCGTATCCCCAATGCTGTCCAATAAAATAAATTGATATGGTGAGGTACCACCTGAAACACTTAAGATGTTTATTTGAGCATCATTGGCGCCACAACTTGTTTCCTTATCGATTTGAATAATTGCGCTGACATTGAAAGAGCTTCCGATAAAGAAATTCAATTGGAATGTACAAGTAGGGTCAAGGCTATCCCGCACTATTCCCAAATAATTCCCTGGTGCCAGACTATTAAACACATTGCTGTTTTGCCATGTGGCTCCGGTATCGATCGAAAATTCGTAAAACCCTGAACCGCCGCTTAAAGAAAGGAATTGAGCCTGGCCGTTGTTTAATCCGCTGCAAAGAGTAGGGGTAGTGCTTACAGATGCTGAAATGGCCCCGGCTACATTAATGTTGATGGTAGTATCAAAACTACATGAAGAAATCAGATCATTTATGGTTATTAAATAAGCACCGGACCCTAATCCACTGAATGTATTGGTCGAAGAGTCAATGCTGTTAATCAAATATTGATAAGACCCACTTCCCTGATTGACAGAATCCACGGTGATAATTCCGTTTCCTGATCCGCAAGCACTTGGTTGAATTACGCTTATAATTGGTTGAAGATCAAAAACAGAGTTGATGACAAAAACACTGTCGTCTACGCCCGGAGAAGCACAAGAAGATGATGAGGCAACTGTAAATCGAATTGAATCACCATTGGCCAAGGTACTAAGACTAATACTGTCTGAATTAACTGATTGGTCAATCCCATTAACTTCCCAGGTAAATAAAGGTGAAATTCCTTGTCCAGATACATAAGCTTTGAATCCCAATGCAGTGCCGCTGCATACCGGGTTGGTATCGTAAACAATAGAATCAAGTTGTGTTACAACAGAAGCCACAGAATTTGCACTCAGTGTATCAAATGCCGTAGCTGTGGCACAAATTTCTGATGAAATCAATTCTACTACCACTTGATCCCCATTGATAAATGTATTTCCTTCAATAAAGTCAAGATTCGTGCCCTGAAGAACGCCGTTTACAAACCAATTATAAGATGGTGTAAGCCCTCCTGATGTTGGAGTGGCGTTGAATCTCACAGAATCCCCATTGCAAAAACTTGATGGTAACTGGCTCAGGCTAACCGAAGGCGTAATATTTCCGGTCAAACTGACAATGAGACTTGAATTTGCCGTAGAAGGAATAGCACAAGAAGAACTGGAAGTCATTAATACATCAACTGTATCGCCATTATTGAATGATGAACTGCTTAATACATTACCCGTTGCCGCCTGGGCAATACCATTGACAGTCCAGGAAAATGCCGGGCTTAATCCACCTCCGCTTTGACTGGCGATAATATCAATATTACTTCCGCTACAGGCACTTGATGGATTTTGTACGAGTGAAACGTTGGGGCTAACAGTAGTTACTACTGAAGCATTTAAATTTGAATTGGCCGTTCCTGTAGCACAAGAAGCAGAGGAGGTCAGCAATACTTCTATAAGATCATTATCATTAATAGTAGTTGAAGTTAAGGAAGGTCCTGTTTCGCCAACCTGAACAATTGTGTTAATGCTCCACTGGAATGTGGGAGAAGACCCTTCTCCTGATGATACGGTAGAAAAAATAACCGTATCGCCACTACAAACAGGATTTGGTGTTTGAACAATTGATACAGTCGGATTAACATTGCTGGTAATACTCGCAGCTAAATTGGCACTGACTGGCCCACTAGAGCAGACTTCGCTTGAAGTCAAGCTTACTTCAACCAAATCCCCGTTGCTCAAGGTGGTGCTAAAAAATGTACTTCCGGTAAATCCGGCTTGTGGACTTCCATTTACGGTCCATGCAAATACCGGCGTAGTGCCACCACCGCTAAAACTTGCGGTAAATGAAGCCGTGTCGCCAACACAAGAAGGCGAAGGACTTTGTATTAAACTCACCGTTGGATTTACCGTTGGATTGATATTCGCATTGATATTCGCAGCAGCCGGCCCCGTATTGCATTTTTCAGAAGAACTCATTTGGACCGAAACCAGGTCTCCGTTATTCACAGAATTTGAAATTAAAGAATCGCCTGTAATTCCTACCTGTGGACTCCCGTTTATAGTCCATGAATAGACAGGGCTGCTACCTCCATTTGTCGGGCTGGCAATAAATACAGTAGTATCACCAAAACATACCGGTGAAGGCGATTGACTAAGGCTGACACTTGTAGTCAAATTATTGAGGATTAGAGGAGTTAAACTGTCTCCTGCAATTCCCGTGGCGCAAGGTTCTGAGGAAGTCATTAAAACTTTTACTTGATCTCCGGGATTTAAGCTGTTGCTAAAAAATGTTGAAGAGGTAAATCCGCCCTGGTTTATATTATTTACAAACCATTGAAAGGTCGGACTTATTCCTGAACCTGTCACAGTGGTTGTAAAAAATGTGGTATCTCCCAAACAAGTAGTATCCGGATTAAATGCAATGCTCACAGTAGGATTTATTCCTGGTACAACGGAAATACTTATAAATGCTGAATCAAAACAGCCGCTTGGTGTATCTGTACCTACAACAATATAGTCTGTGCTGGCTGCCGGACTTACGTTAATTGTGGCCGTATTCCCGATTGAAATGGCATTCCCAACTTCAAACCACAGATAAGTATCCGCACCACTGGCGCTTAGATTAGAGCTGCTTCCAATACAAATTGGGTTGGCATCTGCGCTGGCGGTTACATTCGGAAGTGCATTAACAATTATTGAAATAAATGATGTATCAAAACAACCGGTAGAAGTCTGAGTGCCAATTACAAAATAATCGGTATTGCTTGCAGGAGACACGCTTACATTTGCAGTTGTAGAAATAGCCATGGCATTTCCTACTTCAAACCATTGGTATGTGTCCGTTCCACCGGCAGTAAGTGTAGTGCTTTCGCCAAAACAAATCGGATTTGCACTGGCATTGCTATTTACCGTTGGCAAAGGATCGACATTTAATGTAAAAAATGCAGAATCTATACAACCGGTGGCCGTAATTGTACCCACAGTAATATAATCTGTACTTGCGACGGGACTGACATTAATATTTGCTCCGGAACCAATACTCGTGGCATTTCCGACCTCGAACCATTGATAGGTATCTGCACCTGAAGCTGTGAGTGTGGTTGTTTCTCCCTGACAAATCGGATTGGCTGCGGCTATAATATTGACATTTACGGCTGGATTCACAGACACAGTAATAAATGCAGTATCAAAACAGGAAGTCAATGTATTTGTCCCTATGACAAAGTAATCGGTATCTACAGCAGGGCTGACGGCCACCGTTGCAGAGGTGGAGATAGCGACAGCATTTCCTACTTCAAACCACTGATAGGTATCGGCACCTGAAGCGGTTAAGTTAGAGCTGTCACCCGGACATATCGGATTGACATCTGCTGTGGCATTTACATTCGGACCAGGATTGACGGTGATGCTAATAAATGCCGAATCGGAACATCCTGTAGCGGTTTCATTTCCAATAACAAAATAATTTGTGCTGACGGCAGGGCTTACATTTACAATAGCAGAGGAAGAAAAACTTATAGCATTGCCCACTTCAAACCACAAATAGGTATCAGCCCCTGAAGCTGTCAATGTACTGCTTTCACCTAAACAAATTGGGTTGCTGCTTGCAATCGCATTGACATTTGGAAGTGGATTCACATTCAATGTAATTGTGGCTGAATCTATACAACCCGTAGCAGTCGCTGTACCAACAAGCAAATAGTCAGTTGTTGCGGCAGGCGATACAGAAATAACAGTACCGGTACCAATACTTATAGCATTACCAACTTCAAACCATTGGTAGGTATCAGCGCCTGCAGCATTTAAATTCGTGGTATCACCAAGGCAAATAGGATTAGAATCGGCAGTAATATTAACAAGGGGGTTGGCATTAACATTTATAGTTATAAAACTGGTGTCGAAACAACCTGTTGCAGTCAAATTTCCTACAACAAAATAATCTGTGCTTACAACCGGACTTACAGCAACATTCGCAGATGTTGAAATGGCCGTGGCATTTCCTACTTCAAACCATTGATAGGTATCTGCACCACTACCGGTTAAATTGCTTGTCTGTCCAACACAAATTGGATTTAAATCTGCACTACTATTGACTGTAGGAAGGGGATTGACAGAAATAGTAATAAATGCGGTGTCAAAACATCCGGTGACGGTTTCGGTTCCAACCACAAGATAATCGGTGTTCGTTGCAGGACTAACATTTACGACTGAAGAACTTGAAAATGATACGGCATTTCCTACTTCAAACCACTGATAGGTATCTGCACCGGAAGCCGTAAGACTTGTACTTTCACCATTACAAATTGGATTAGATGATGCTGTGATTGCAACAGGTGGGCTTGGATTTACAGTTAAAGTGATAAAGGCACTATCAATACATCCACTAATAGTAGCGGTTCCGACTGCTATATAATCTGTGTTGACAAGTGGAGAAACACTGATGACGGAACTTGTTCCAATAGCTGTTGCATTGCCTACTTCAAACCATTCGTATGTATCTGCTCCTGAAGCAGTTAAATTGGTGCTTTCACCTTGGCAAATGGGATTTGATCCCGCTGTAATATTTACAGTTACTGCTGCATTTACATTTACAGTAATGAAAGCAGTATCAAAACAAGAAGTTGTTGTATTGGTGCCTATTACAATATAATCCGTGCTCACTGCCGGGCTTACTGCTACACTTGGAGAAGTAGAAATAGCAACAGCATTTCCAACTTCGAACCACTGATATGTATCTGCTCCTGATCCAGTTAAAGTGCTGGTTCCACCGGGACAAATGGGGTTAATATCTGCACTCGCGCCTACGGTAGGCAAGGGATTTACAGTTAAAGTTATAATCGTTGAATCAAAGCAACCAGTCGCTGTTGTAGTCCCAATAACAAGATAATCGGTACTCGCAGCCGGAGAAACATTAATCGCTGCTGATGTAGAAATGGCGACGGCATTCCCCACTTCAAACCATTGATAAGTATCAGCACCGGAGGCCGTTAAGGTAGCACTATTTCCAAAGCAAATAGGATTGGAGGAAGCTGAAATATTGACTGTAGGAGGGGGATTGACAAAAACGGTAACCGTATCAAAATCTGCACAACCCGCTGCATTTTCACCTCTTACGGTGTATTGAGTCGTCACAATTGGTGAAATTGAAAATACATTACTTGTAGAAAGAACAGCGGGGTTGCCCACTTCAAACCACTGGTAGGAGCTCGCACCGGCAGCAGTAAATACGGCCGTATCTATCGATTCACAAATTGTTTCAGAGGCTTTGTCTACGGTTAGCACCACTGGCGTTAAGACATTGATTGAAATATTATCAGAATTTGTGCATCCATTCGGGTCGGTATAATTGTAATTAATTATATAAGTACCTGTTCCTACTATTGAAGGATCAAATGTATTGCCTACAACACCGGGTCCGCTGAAAGTTCCACCCGCGGGATTTCCGGTTAAAGAAACAGGCGGACTATTTGGACATTGATCGGGGACTGGGTCGACTGTAACTACAACATCCTGAACCACTATGGTTTGATTTACAACACTTGTACAGGTAAGATTGGTATCATTATCTACTGTAAGGCTCACATTATATGATCCATTGGCCGTATATGCATAGTTCGGATTAGCAAGCGTCGAAGTCCCTGATCCGTCACCAAAGTCCCAATTGTAGAGATAGGGAGGATCACCTCCACTGGTAATATCGGTAAAATTGAGCACCTGGGCGACACAAGCCGTGTCATCGGAAACCGTAAAATTGGCGTTTAAACTAGAAAAATCCACTGCACCAGGTAAACCGGAGTCGTTAAAACTCAATTCAATAAATATATCAAAGCCTGCGATAAAACCTGTTCCAAGATCTATAACAAGGGCATAGGTTCTTCCTGCTGTAAGGTTAATCGGTGCTATAAAGCGCGCATTGGGCGGAATGTTACGAATACCGGTTGGCCCTGTATTTCCACCATTATCCAAGCAAGCCACTTGAGTGGAAGGTCCTATATTACAACCTCCCGTTACATCGTATATGGCCCAATTGTTAGCAAAGCTGAGGGCAAGTGGGGCACCTCCGAAAAAAACATTGTCATCAATGGTCATTTCAAAAGGTCCCGTATTGGCCACTGTAAACTTGTACCAAAAAGGCCTATTTTCTCCAGAAGCCCAGCAAACTGAGTCGCCTCCGGCCAGATCATCAAAACCTACACCGGTAAAAGGAGCCTGAATTGTATCATTTCTGTTATTGGTATTACATAGTCTTAATGCCGTCGAACAATCCAGAGAAGGATAACCCTGGCCAAAAAGGGAACCCTGAATGACAAGGAGAAGCGTTGACAAGATAGTAATATGCTTAATAGTACGTTTATATGTCATATTCACCGCACGAGCTTACGTTAAATTACAGTATTCACAATAATAATCCTATTAACAAGTGTACGCAGTTCAAATTAAAATGATGGGTACGTTTGTAATATTTTCCCAAAAAAGTACAATTTTTTTTAAGGAAAGGCATGATTGTGATATTTTTTACGTTTAAATGGATATTTATTTCAGTTCAGATATTCATCCTTTATTTATACTTTTGCCTTCTTCAAAGTAAAAAACCTGAATCCGTATGGCATTCGACATAGAAATGATCAAAAAGGTTTATCAAAACCTTACTGAAAAAGTAGAGAAAAGCAGAAACTTATTAAATAGGCCTCTTACACTTACCGAGAAAATTTTATACAGTCATTTGGCAGACCCTCTGCCCGAAAAAGAATTCGTAAGGGCCAAATCCTATGTTGACTTTATGCCGGACAGGGTTGCCATGCAGGATGCCACCGCACAAATGGCCCTGCTTCAGTTTATGCAAGCAGGCAAAAAACAGGTTGCTGTGCCTTCGACTGTACATTGTGATCATTTGATTTTAGCAAAAGAAGGAGCAAAGGAAGATCTTAAAAACTCCATCAATACCAGTGGTGAAGTATTTAGTTTTTTAGAATCCGTATCCAATAAATACGGTATTGGTTTCTGGAAACCAGGAGCCGGTATTATTCATCAAGTAGTTCTTGAAAACTATGCTTTCCCCGGAGGTATGATGATCGGAACGGACTCTCATACGGTAAATGCCGGAGGATTGGGAATGGTAGCCGTCGGAGTAGGGGGTGCAGATGCTGTTGATGTAATGGCCGGAATGCCCTGGGAGCTTAAATTTCCAAAACTTATCGGTGTAAAATTAACGGGCAAACTAAGCGGTTGGACAGCCTCAAAAGATGTTATTTTAAAGGTTGCGGGTATTTTGACAGTAAAAGGAGGAACCGGAGCAATTGTTGAATACTTTGGCCCGGGGGCCGAATCCTTGTCTTGTACAGGTAAAGGGACAATATGTAATATGGGGGCTGAGATTGGTGCCACCACTTCAACCTTTGGCTATGATGCTAAAATGGAGGAATATCTTAGAGGTACGGATCGGGCCGATGTTGCCGAATTAGCCAATGGAGTTAAAGAACATTTGACAGGAGACCCTGAAGTTTATGCCAATCCTGAGAAATACTTTGATCAGGTGATTGAAATAGACCTTTCCACGCTGGAACCCCATATCAACGGTCCATTTACACCGGATAGGGCAATTCCTATTTCAAAATTCGCAGAAGAAGTAAAAAAGAACAACTGGCCGGCTGAATTGGAGGTTGGGCTGATAGGCTCTTGTACCAATTCCTCTTATGAGGATATTACCCGATCGGCTTCCATAGCAAAACAGGCCTCAGAGAAAAACCTAAAAGCCAAGGCAGAATTTACTGTAACACCCGGTTCCGAAATGGTGAGGTTTACCGTAGACAGAGATGGCTATCTCGATGTTTTTAAAGATATCGGTGGTGTTGTGCTTGCTAATGCATGCGGGCCTTGTATCGGGCAATGGGCGAGACATACCAATGATCCAAAACGGAAAAATAGTATTGTAACTTCATTCAATCGGAATTTCGCTAAAAGAAATGATGGGAACCCAAACACCCATGCCTTTGTGGCATCACCTGAATTGACGACAGCACTGGCAATAGCAGGCGACCTTAGGTTTAATCCGGTAAGTGATTATTTGACAAATGAAAATGGTGAGCAGGTAAAGCTGGATGAACCGATGGGAATAGAATTTCCACCTTCTGGTTTTGCCGTGGAAGACTCAGGGTATCAGGCTCCTGCTGAAGATGGAAGTCAAGTTGAAATTAACGTATCACCCGATTCCAAACGATTGCAATTACTAAAACCATTTGAACCTTGGAATGGTGATAATTTCAATGAAATGCGATTGCTTATTAAAGCGAAAGGGAAATGTACCACTGATCATATTTCCATGGCGGGTCCCTGGTTGAGGTTTAGAGGGCATTTAGATAATATTTCGGACAATACACTAACCGGAGCAATTAATTATTTTAATGATGAGGCCGACAAAGTCAAAAATCAATTGACTGGTGAATACGGCGCTGTTCCGGCAACTCAAAGAGCTTATAAAGCCGAGGGTATTCCAACGGTAGTGGTCGGTGATCATAATTATGGTGAAGGAAGTTCAAGAGAGCATGCTGCTATGCAGCCACGATTTTTAGGAGTGAGAATTGTATTGGTCAAATCATTTGCAAGAATCCATGAAACGAACCTCAAAAAGCAGGGAATGCTGGGTCTGACTTTTGCAGATGAAAATGATTATGATAAAGTTCAGGAAGATGACATTATAGAAACTGTAGACCTGGATCAGTTTGCGCCTGACAAGCAGATTACATTGCGATTAAAACATGCAGATGGTTCTGAGGATTTGATCAAAACCAATCACACCTATAATGAAAACCAGATAAAGTGGTTTAGAGCTGGCTCTGCTCTTAATTTGATAAAAGAGCTTGAGAAGTAAAATTTGGAAATGAAGCGATTAGGTATTCTGGCCATTATCTCTGTAATGGCATTCTCCTGTGTGATGAATAAGAAAGTTATTTATTTGCAGGACGACGACTATTACGGCAAAAACTTACCTTACAATCAGTGGGTCAATGAATATGAATCCAAGTACGAGGAATATTTGTTACAGCCCGGAGATATAATTTCCGTCCGCATTGGTTCCTTGACACCTGCGGAATACAATTTTATCAAGGAGTACGAAAGACAATTGGGTCAGATTAGAAAACTCAATCAGTTTGAGCAGAATAATTTAACCCAACAAAATGGTTCAGGCGCTCGTGGAGGAATGATGGGTGCAGGTGGAGGCGGAGACAATCCTTTTGATGTTGGATTGATACAATTTTTAGTTGATAATTTTTTATCAGGATTTGAACTAGATGATGAAGGTAAACTCAATCTTCCCGAAATAGGTGAATTGATTTTATCCGGTAAATCAATAGAAGAGGCAGAATCCATAATTCAGGACAGTCTGGAGGGATATTTTGAAACGCCCATAGTGAAGGTTGAACTCATGTCATTTCAGTTTACAATTTTTGGTGAGATTGCCAAAGAGGGCCGTTATACTTCCTATAGTTCGGAAACCAATATTTTTGATGCCATTGCTTTGGCAGAAAATCTGACTGAGTTTGCCGATAGAACCAGAATAAAATTAATTAGGACGGAAGGCCGAAATGTAAAAACAGCCTATATAAATCTTTTGGATGAAAAACTTTTGGGATCAGAATTTTACTATTTGAGACCCGGAGATAAAATTATTGTCCCTGCATTGAAAGCAAAAGTATGGCGGCAATATATAATTTCTGATGTAGCAAGAGCAGTGGCTACATTGAGTTCAGTAGCCACCTTAGTTGTTTTACTAACCACATTATAATTGAACGAATTTCAAAATACTGATCAGGAGGAAAAACAGGGTATTGGAATTATTCAGAAAGTACTTCTAAGTGCACTTTCTAAATGGTACTGGATTGCTTTGTGCGTAATCGTATTTTTAACAGCTGCTTTTCTATACAACCGGTATACCACACCTATTTACCAGGTTTCCGCCTCTCTTGTAAAGGTAAAAGATCCTGAAAGTGAGAGTATTTTTTCAACCGGGAAATCTGCCGGTATTTTCCGTTCCGATGCAAGCGATGTGGAACGCGAATTAAGGATAATAAAATCTCAAAAAAATATTGAAGAAGCCTTAAATGAATTGGATTTTCATTTTAGTGTTTACAGAGCCGGTGAAATTAAAACGACTGAAATCTATCCTCATAATTATTTTTGGATTGAAATAGATTCAAATTCAACAAAGATTCCTTACGGAGAACTTTTTGAGTTTACCAATCTCAAGGATAATTCATCGTTTTCCTTAAATCCCTTAAGTGAACAAAGCGAATTTGCAGGTTTAGCGAAGAGCACTTTTACGTTTGGAAAGTGGTTTAATATCAATGGTTGTAAACTCAGAGTTCAAAAAATCACAAATAGCGACCTTTCTAAGACAAGTGATGATTTCCTTTTTAAATTCAACGATCCGGAACGAAACATTAATCTATACAACAATCAGCTAAGACTGCGAAGTGATAAAAATTCCAATAATATTTTTCACTTTGCTTTCAATTCTACTACGCCTCATAAGGACATGGCTTTTTTGGAAACCCTGATAAAGGTTGTCCGAAAAAACAACCTGAGCGAAAAAAACAGGGATGCTTCAAATTCTTTAAACTTTATTGAGGCTCAATTATCAAAACTAACTGACACTTTAAGTTATTTCAGAGGAAAAATTGATGAATACAAGATTAAAAATCTTGACTTCGGCAATGGATCAAATTTAATATTGGATAAGATCAACAGGCTTGAAGAGAGCAAATCGGAATTGCTCCTTAGAAAAAATTATTATGAATACCTGGAAAATTATGTAAGACAAAAAAGAGATGAGGAAATATTTGCTCCGATGGTAATCGGTATTGATGACCCCCTTCTCGATGCATTGGCATTAGAGTATATTGAAATTAAAAAAGAAGCGCGATTATTGAAAAATGAAAAAAACAAGGAAAATCCTTATCTCAATTATGAAGAAAATGTGGTACAAAGAATTGAAAAAAACATAATCGAAAACGTCACCAACCTTCAAGCAGACAATCAAAAAAAGCTTGTTGAAACCGAATCCAAAATCAATTTTTATATATCCTCATTAAAAGGTTTACAGGAAGAGCAAAGGGATTTATACGAAATTCAGCAATTGTCTGAGCTAAATTCTCAACTGGTTGAACTCTTACTTCAAAAGAAAACAGAAATAAGCATCAGTAAATCGGCGAACAGTTCTGATTATGATATACTCGACAATCCAAAATATGTCGATGATCCTCTTATTCCGGATAAGGAAAGGAATCTATTAATTGCATTAGCTATTGGATTAGGGATTCCCTTTGGCTTTATTTATTTGAGGGAAGCCTTAAATAACAGAGTTAAATATAAGGATGATCTTCTCAGCCTTACCGATATTCCACTCATTGGTGTTATAGGGCATAGTAAGCATTCCAATAATCTTGTGGTTACAGAAAAACCCAAATCAGTTGTATCTGAATCTTTTAGAGCTATCCGTTCAAATATTCATTTTCTTCAGGCAGGTGAAGAAGGCGGTGTTTTCCTTGTAACATCCAGTATTAGTGGTGAAGGAAAAACTTTTTGTTCAATCAATCTCGCACAAGTCTTTTCATTATCTGAAAAAAAAGTATTGCTCATAGGGGCAGATATGCGCAAACCCAAAATATACGATGATTTTGGTATATCCAATGACTACGGATTGTCTTCATTTCTAAGCGGCGATATGAAACTGAATGAAGTTATCCAAAAAACCAGGTTTCCGAGTTTGGATATCATCAGTGCCGGAATAATTCCGCCAAACCCATCTGAATTGCTTATGAGCGATCGGATGCAAGAAGCCGTGAAAAATTTGAGGGAAGATTACGAGTATATCATCATAGATTCTCCTCCTGTAGGCCTGGTGACAGATGCCAAAATCCTTATGGAAAGGGCAGATCAAACAATTTACATCGTAAGACAGAATGTTTCTCCCATTGAGGCGATTAAAAACCTTGACCAGGATTATCAGACAGGAAAAATAAATCATATTTCCATGATTCTCAATGATCTTTCGATGAAGAAAGGCGGCTATGGTTATGGCTATGGTTACGGATATGGTTACGGCTATGGCTATGGCTATGGTTATGGCTACTACGAAGACGACCACAAAAAGAAGAAAGGTGTTTTTAACCGGCTGTTTGGAAAGGGCTGATTAGGATTATGAAACTACTTCTCACCGGCGTTGCGGGCTTTATTGGATATCACACAGCTTTTAAATTACTTCAAGAGGGGCATGAAATTATCGGCCTCGATAATCTCAACACCTATTACGATGTGGATCTTAAGTTAAGGCGATTGGAATCACTGGGGATTAGTGCTTCTCAAATTTCCGATGATGAAGTTTTGCACAGTGATAATTTTAAAAATTTCAACTTTGTAAAAATTGACATTACAAATAAACATGAGCTGGTTGATCTCATCTCAAATACCAATCCCGAAGTCATTATTCACTTAGCCGCACAGGCAGGGGTGCGTTATTCACTTGATCATCCTGAAAAATATCTCGAAAGTAATGTTCATGGATTTTTAAATCTCCTTGAAGCAATCAGGGAAAGGCCAATTAAGCATTTCATATTTGCTTCCAGTTCTTCTGTATACGGTCTTAATAAGGAAATACCGTTTAAAACGCATCACCATACGGATCATCCCATTTCCCTTTATGCAGCCACTAAAAAAAGCAATGAAATGATGGCGCATACCTATAGCCACCTGTTTAATATTCCCATGACAGGATTGAGGTTTTTTACGGTATACGGACCCTGGGGAAGACCTGATATGGCCATGTTCATTTTCACCAAAAACATATTGGAAGGAAAAGAAATTAAAGTCTATAATGAAGGGAAAATGAGCAGGGATTTTACGTATATCAGCGATATTGTTGATTCTATCAATAAGCTGATCGATAAAGTTCCGGAAGGCAAAAACTCAAATGTCCAAAAGAATTTAGCGCCAAACGAAAGCACTGCTGCCTATCAATTATTTAATATTGGCTATAACGGCCCCACCAAATTGATGGACTTTATCAAAGCCATCGAAAAACATACGGGTAAAAAGGCAAAAATCAATTTTCAACCCTTACAGGCGGGTGATGTGGAAAATACGTTTGCCGATGTATCGGATTTATTTGATTACATCGATTTCAAACCAAAAGTAGGGGTGGATGAAGGTGTTAAGAAATTTGTGGAATGGTACAAAGAATACTATTCCCGGATGTAATCCGGGATCTTCTGAAATTTTAGAGCTGGCAAATTAGTATAGAGTTTAATATTTAAAGTTTACCCCACAGTCATTATGGGCTTTAATCGCTTATCCAGAAAGGAATCGGAAGTTTAAAGTTGATTTGTTTATGGTTAATAGTTTTTAAGTCTACATATTCAACATTCTCTTATACCTATATCATATGACTATTCCCGGAAATAATCCGGGATCCCCTGAATTGTAAAACCAAGAAATTAGTATAGTATTGAAGCATTGCATTCACAATACTTCAGTAGATAATCTGCGGATGTATGTTTCCCATTTTTAATAGGGAGTTGAATTGTTGAATCAATTAATTATTAGTGAGCAATTGCATTTTATTTCCAAGAATGAGCTCGATAATTTGAGACTAGAAATTGATAAAGTCTCCAACAAATTGAACGCACTTCAAAAGTCTAGACTTCAATAATTTTTTAGTCATTTCATTTAGTATAATTTTGCTTAGTCGATCGAAACGATGAAACAAATCAACATTTAAACATTTCAACATCATTGAAAAACTTTGCACTCATCGGTGCTGCCGGCTACATAGCACCTCGTCATTTAAAAGCCATTAAAGAAACCGGAAATAAATTAAGCGCTGCGGTTGACAAACACGATTGTGTTGGCATCATGGATTCGTTTTTCCCAAATGCGGCTTTTTTCACGGAATTTGAACGATTTGACAGACATTTGGAAAAGGAAAAAAGAGAACATCATCAGGCGGACTACATCAGTATTTGCACGCCGAATTATATGCACGATGCCCATATCCGCTTTGCCTTGCGATATGGTGCGGATGCTATATGTGAAAAACCATTGGTACTGAATCCCTGGAACGTGGATCATTTAATGCAATTACAAAGGGAGTCAGACAAAAAAGTATACAATATTTTGCAATTAAGGCTTCACCCAAGTGTCATTGCACTAAAGAAAAAAATTGAGTCTGAACCGAATAAAATCCATGACATCGATCTTACCTATATTACCTCTCGTGGCAACTGGTATTATGCTTCATGGAAAGGCGATATCAATAAATCAGGTGGAATTGCTACGAATATTGGAATTCATTTTTTTGACATGCTCATGTGGATTTTCGGGCCGGTTCAAAGCCGCAAAATTCACTTGCACGAACACGACCGTGCAAGCGGTTTCCTGGTGTTGAAAAATGCAAGGGTCCGCTGGTTTTTAAGCATCAATGCCGATACATTACCGGATTCAGTTCGAAAAGAAGGACTGACAACATACAGATCACTTTCAATTGAAGGCGAAGAATTTGAATTTAGCAAAGGTTTCAACGATTTACACACCAGAAGCTATGAAAATATTGTTTCCGGAAAGGGATTTGAACTTTCAGAAGCGCGGCCATCAATCGAGGAAGTATATGAAATCCGTCAGGCTGCTAAAAGCCCTTTAAAAGAAGATTATCATCCTTTGGCAAAACTTCAACTTGCAAAACACCCCTTTAGCAAAGCCTGAAAATGTCAGAAAAAAAATGGCTTGTGTTCTATACCAAAAGCAGACATGAAAAAAAATGTCTGGATCTTTTATTACGCAGAGGATTCGAAGCCTGGCTGCCCATGGTAAAAGAATTGCGTCAATGGTCTGACCGAAAGAAAAAAGTAGAGGCCCCTCTCTTCCGCTCTTACATATTTGTCTACCTAGAAGAACATCAGCTGAGGGAAGTACTTCAATTGCCGGGTATTTCCTGGAATATCCGCCACAATGATAAACCGGCTGTCTTACATGAAAAAGACAAAAAAATAATTGAACAGGTTTTAGACTCGGGTTATGCAATAGAAGAAGAATCTGAAATAAGCGATTTTATAAGCGGACAAAAAGTACTGATCACCTCAGGCGCCTTAAAAAACAACCGAGCCATTGTAATTGGTAAGGATGATCCATATATTCTTATACAACTCGAGAGTATTGATAAAAATATACGCGTAAAGCTTCCATTTGATGTATTAAAACCCGATAATTCATTTAATGAGTAAAAAAACTACTCATATCTTGTTTTTTATAATTCGTAATTCGTAATTTGACATTTAATCAATGAAGCCATTGCGAAGTTGATTGTAATTGATTGAATTGCTCGAGACACTTATTACATCTAAGACCAGAATAAAATTGCTGGTCAAATTCTTTTCAAATGCGCATAGCAAGGGATATCTGCGAAGTTTAGCCAATGAATTTGGTGAATCCACAAATGCGATCCGTTTGGAACTCAATAATTTAAGCGAAGCCGGATTTTTAGTTTCCGAAGAAGCCGGAAGAACCATAGAATACCGAGCAAACAGCAAACACCCGCTTTTTCCCGAATTAAAAAACCTTGCCATGAAATATTTGGGTCTGGATAAGATAGCTGAAGAGGTGGTTCAAAAATTAGGGGAGGTAAAAGGCGCATTTATACACGGAGATTATACCAAAGGGATAGATTCTGGCTTGATTGATTTGGTTTTGATAGGCCAGGTAAATAGAGAAAATCTTCATCGATTAGTTGTAAAAGCTGAAAAGATGATAAAAAGAAAAATCAGGGCCATGGTACTTTCGGAAGAGGAGTATATTGGCTTAAAGGATAAATTGGAAGCAGATCAGGCCATTTGGTTGTGGAGGGCATAGACGATTGACGATGGATTAAAACGACAATGGCCATTGTCTATCCTCCATTGTCCAATTGAATCCTTCAGTTGAAACCAGACAACTGATTGAATTGTGAGTCCTGATAAAATATCCCACTTGGTTCATGTGACCGAGGAGGCGAAGCTGTGTCTGAGCGAAAGTCGGAATTAGAAATTAATAATTACAAATGAGGACTGAATCACATAAACACTGTAAGCCTGTATTTATTGCTGGGTAAACCTTAAACAAGCAATTTGGAAAATAAACTAATAACCACGATCAAACCTCAAAAAGGTTGGCAACTGATAGACATCAGAGAAATTATCAGATACAAAGACCTCTTGTATTTCCTTGTACTAAGAGGAATTAAAGCCAAATATGCGCAATCTGTTTTAGGTGTGAGCTGGGCCGTAATCCAACCATTGGTTCAAACGGTTGTTTTTACGTTGATTTTTGGAAAATTGGCGCGATTGGGTAGTGATGGTGTGCCATACATCCTTTTCAGTTTTGCAGCCATGGTACCCTGGCATTATTTCAGTGGTATGCTTACCGAATCCTCAAATAGCCTGACAGCAAATAAAGCTTTATTATCCAAAGTATATTTCCCGCGTCTGATATTACCACTCTCTGCCGTCTTTACTAAATTTATTGATTTCTCTATTGGGTTTGTTGTGATGATAGCCTTGTTTCTATACTACAATTTTATTCCATCATTCAACATCATATACTTGCCTCTTCTTTTACTAATAATGGTTCTTACATCAATTGGGGCAGGCATGATTTTATCTGCTCTGGCAGTTCAGTTCAGGGATGTGAACCACGCCATGTCATTTATGGTAAGAATTTTAATGTATTCGGCGCCCGTAGTCTATTCCATATCTATTATTCCGGAAAAATATTTGTATTTCTACGCCCTCAATCCTATGGTAGGTGTAATTGAAGGAATGCGTTCTTCATTTCTTGGTACCAAAGCAATGCCCTGGGATTTAATCGGCATAGGCGCCATTGTATCAGTTTTTCTTTTTGTTTTTGGCTCATTTTACTTTCGTAAAATGGAAAGAAATTTTGCAGATGTGGCCTGATACAATTTTCAAATTGAAATAGATGCTATTTAATTCCATTGATTTTGCCGTATTTCTTCCAATCGTTTTTGGAATTTACTGGCTGCTTAGAAAAAAGCTGCAATGGCAAAATCTCTTTGTGGTTATTGCCAGCTATGTTTTCTACGGTTGGTGGGATTGGCGTTTTCTATCGCTGATAATATTCAGCACCCTGGTAGATTATTTGGTGGGTCTTCGAATGGAAAAGACTTCCACCAAACAAAACCGCAAGTATTTGCTGATTCTGAGCCTTTTGACCAATCTGGGATTGCTCGGATTCTTTAAATACTATAATTTTTTCCTTGATAATTTCACGACGGCCTTCTCATTTTTTGGTACGGAGATCAACGGCGATTCACTGGATATTGTATTACCGGTAGGCATTAGTTTCTATACCTTTCAAACCTTGAGTTATACCATTGATATCTACCGCAATAATTTAAAACCGACACGTGATTTACTGGCATTTGCGGCCTTTGTTAGTTTTTTTCCACAGCTTGTAGCCGGTCCTATTGAACGTGCGGTACATCTCTTGCCGCAATTTTTCAATAAACGCGTTTTTGACTATGGCCTTGCCGTGGATGGCTGTCGGCAGATATTGTGGGGTTTGTTTAAAAAGGTGGTGATTGCAGACAATTGCGCCTATTATGTCAATATGATTTTCGACAGTCCGGAGAGCTATTCGGGGAGTACATTGTTATTAGGGGCAGTACTTTTTGCATTTCAGATCTACGGTGACTTTTCAGGTTATTCCGACATCGCCATCGGTACGGCGCGATTGTTTGGATTTGACCTGATGAAAAATTTTGCCTTTCCCTATTTCTCCAGAGACATTGCAGAATTCTGGCGGCGTTGGCACATTTCCTTATCCACCTGGTTCCGCGATTACCTTTATATTCCTTTAGGTGGGAGCAAAGGTTCCAAATGGATGCAGATAAGGAACATCATGATCATATTTGTGGTCAGTGGTTTTTGGCATGGAGCGAATTGGACTTTTATTGTTTGGGGTGCCTTAAATGCTATTTATTTTTTACCATTAATGATATTGGGGCAGAATCGAAAAAATCTGGATACGGCAGGAGAGGGAAGCCTCTTTCCCGGCCTCAAAACCATCTTTTCCATCGGACTTACATTTCTGATCACATGTCTGGCATGGATATTTTTTAGATCGGAATCCATCGCTCATGCCATGGATTATTACAGCCATATGTTGAGTTTAGACATATTTTCTGTGCCTTTCACAAAGGATTACCTTTTTCTTAAGGTATTAATGCTTTTGATATTGGTTTTCACTTTGATAGAATGGCAGGGCCGGAAGGATGAATTTGCAATTCAAAAAATGTTTGGTTTAAAATCCAGAATATTGCGTTGGACGGCTTACTATGCAATAGTATTTGCTATAATCCTGTTGGCCGGAAAACAAGAGGAATTTATTTATTTTCAATTCTAGTTGAGCACATTTCTAAAATCCCTACTGATTTTTCTATTCGTTCTAAGTGCTATTCTTTATCCTCTGGACAGATTATTTTCAATTTCACTGGCCAATACGGAAACAGGGGAATTTTCTGTTTGGAACGACATCCTGAATGGGCAAATCCAGGACCCCATTCTTATTTATGGAAGTTCCAGAGCCTGGGTTCAAATAGACCCGGAAATTCTGGAAGACTCACTTGATTTATCGGTTTATAATATGGGGATTGATGGTCATAATTTTCAGCTGCAGTATTTAAGACATAGCCTCAATTTAAAATACGCCGATACACCGCAATACATAGTTCAAATCGTAGATCATGCTACCCTTCAAAAGAGGGCGGACTTATATAACTTAAACCAGTTTTTGCCTTATATGCTCTTCGACGAGTATTTTTATAAATATACCCTTGACTTCCGGGGTTTTAAAAAATACGATTTTTTTATCCCATTGATTCGCTATTCCGGTAACACCAATGCAATGGCCAATATACTTTTTTCATGGTATGGAAAAGTGAATTCAAAAAAAATTCGAGAAAAAGGCTTTAAAGCAAATAAGAAATCATGGAATAAAGACTTTGATCATGCAAAAAGTAAATTTAAATCCTACAAAATAGATATAGATTCCCAGAGCATAAATCTTTTTGAAAATTTTATAATTGAGTGTCAAAATAATTCCACCAAATTGATTTTGGTTTATCCGCCCGAATATATCGAAGGTCAATATTTTATTGAGAATAGAGCATCCTTAATCAATTTGTATAAAAATTTAGCATCAAAACACAATTTGATGTTTTTGGACTACTCAAAGGGTGAAATCAATTATAAAAAAGACTTATTTTATAATGTCTTGCATTTAAATAAAGAAGGATCTGTACTTTTCAGCGCATTGCTTGCCAACGATTTAAAGTCAATTATTAAGTCTCAAATTGCTATTTAAGATAATTTTAGATGTCTAATTCGAATATTGTAATAAGTGTTAAAAACATAAGTAAACGTTATCGTTTAGGCACATATGAAAAAGCCGATACTTTTGCCGGTCAGATTAAAAATGCTATAACTTATCCATTGCGAAATCTAAAACGAATTTCCAGGCTGAGTTCATTTAAAGGAGAGGAAGACGATACCATATTCTGGGCATTAAAAGACATTAATTTTGAAGTAAAAAAAGGGGAGGTTTTGGGTATTATCGGCCATAATGGAGCCGGAAAAAGTACACTGCTAAAAATACTCAGCCGCATCACACCTCCTAGTCAAGGTGAGATAGAAATTAAGGGCAGAGTTTCTTCCTTGCTGGAAGTGGGTACTGGATTTCACCCCGAACTCAGCGGAAGGGATAATATCTATATGAACGGGACCATTTTGGGAATGACCAAAAAGGAGATCGATTCAAAACTTAATGAAATTATTGATTTCGCCGGCGTTCACAAACACATAGACACCCCGGTCAAATTTTATTCAAGCGGTATGAAAGTCCGATTGGGTTTTAGTGTGGCGGCCCATCTTGAACCTGAAATACTTATTATCGATGAGGTATTGGCAGTAGGTGATGCCGAATTTCAGAAGAGATGTCTGGGAAAAATGGAAGATATTTCAGGACAGGGAAGAACAGTTCTCTTTGTAAGTCATAATATGAATGCGGTAAAATCTCTTTGTCCAAAGGCAATTTTATTAAAAAATGGAAATCTATTGAGCAGTGGGCCCTCAGATATAATTGTGGATGAGTATTTGTCAATAAATAATACAGGAACCAGCTATTTTAAATTTGAAGATGAGGGACATTTAAAAGAAGATCATATTCAAATCAACTGGATTCGGATTAAATCCAATGAGGAAGAATACCAAAACCAAATACCATTGGATCATGATATATTGGTTGAAATCGAAGTTTCATTTCTACAAAAACCCGAATTAGATTATGGTTTTACCATACAATTTAAAAATGATAAAGGTGATATATTATTTGTAACAGGGCCTAAGAACATGGATTTCGCAAAAGATGATGCTGGTTCTAAAATATTACAATGTCATATTCCAAGTCCATTTTTTAATGAAGGAAATTTCTCTTTGAATTTTCATGTTGTGAGAAGAGGAAATCAAAGAAAAATTGTTAAAAAATGGGAAGATATTCTATTCTACACTATTGGTCCACCAAAAGTCGATATTGGTGATTGGATGGGCAAAGCGAAAGGATGGTTAAGACCTGAACTTAAGTGGTCAATTTCTAAAAATTAAAATTCATTATAATTAAAGATTAATTTGATATTAAAACCATTTAGAAAAAAATGCTCTGCATTTATAATTGGTGCTCAAAAAGCTGGCACAACCGAATTGTTTAGCATTCTTTCCTTGCACCCTGATATAGTTCCATCAATAAACAAAGAAGTGCATTTTTTTTCATCAGAATACAAATACGCTAATTATGGACTTCAATGGTATAAAAAACAATTTCCTTATATACCGATTTGGAGTAGTAAAATACTGATGGAAGCTACACCTTCATATATGTTCAGTCCATTGGCGATTGAAAGAATCAAAACATACAATCCAAATAGTAAGATCATTATTTTATTAAGGGATCCAGTAAAACGCGCTTTTTCAGCATGGAATATGTTTAACAAAGAATTCAGAAAAAAGGATAGAGACAAGCTATTACTTGATGAAAGATCTTTTGATAAGGCAATTCATGATGAAGTAAATGATCCCAACAAAGAAAACAAGCGCTATTATTTATCAAAAGGTCATTATTCAGACCAATTGGAAATAGTTTTTAAATATTTCGACCCTGAAAATGTACTAATTATTCAGAGTGAAAGATTTTGGTACAATAGGTCAAATTATTTAAACAAAATCTGCAATTTCTTAAACATTTCACCATATACATTTAAGTTGGTTGAAACAAAACATCAAGGGAAAGGAAATTATTCTGAATCCATGTCCAAAGAAATTGAAAAAGAACTAATTGAGTATTATGCTCCATACAATCGCAAATTATTTCAATTATTAAATACTGAATTTGATTGGTTATAAGTGTTTATAAATAAAATACTCGATAGAAATAAAAGAAGATCAATTAATAATTTCTTGGTCAATTTTGGGTACTATGTAAAACCTTCCTTTTTAATTGTAGGTGCTCAAAAAGCGGGAACAACAGCATTGTTCCAATTATTAGCTCATCATTCAGGAATAAAGGCTCCTAAGACTAAAGAGATTAGCTATTTTTATGATGATTCACTGTACAATCTGCGGGGTCATTATTATTATCACATACATTTTCCCAAACCCCATCAGATAGGTATTTCTCAGCAAACGTTTGAAGCTACACCCGAATATTTATATCATCCAAAATGCGCAGAAAGAATTTATACATATCGGCCGGATATTAAAATAATAATACTGTTAAGGGAACCTGTTTCAAGAGCCTATTCGGCCTGGACTATGTATCATAATTTTTATAAATCCAAAAATCACAATCATCTTGAGGACTCCCGAAGTTTTGAGAATGCTATTAACAATGAGTTGAACAATATAGATTCAGTCAATTGGTACATGGATAAGTTTGGATATCTTAGAAGAGGGATTTACCATGATCAGGTAAAAAGGTATTTGAAAATTTTTCCAAAGGATCAACTATTAATTTTGGAAAGTGAGGAATTAAAAACAGACTCTAATAACGGCCTGCCGAAAGTTCTCGATTTTCTCTCTTTGTCGAAAGAAATAAAACTTCATACCAATAAAACTAATAAAAGAGAGTACTCCAATGAGATTGATCCTAAAACTATGGAAACCTTAATTGATTTCTATAAACCTTATAATACCGAGTTATTTGATTTGTTAAATAAGGATTATGGCTGGAATAACATATTGTAAAACCAAATGACCAAAATAAATTGATTCCTGTTACCAAACCGTTTCTGGCTCCTCAAGAATATTATCAAAAGTACCTTGATGGAATCTGGGAAAGAAACTGGCTCACCAATCATGGTCCCTTAACATTAGAACTCGAAGAATCCTTAAAAAATTTCCTTGATGTAGCACATCTCAAACTGGTTACCAATGGCACAATAGCCATTCAGTTTGCAATAAGAGCCCTGGATATTAAGGGTGAGATCATTACTACTCCTTTTTCCTATGTGGCTAGCACAAGCAGTATTTCCTGGGAAAACTGTGAACCCGTTTTTGTGGATATTGATCGCTCAACTTTTAATATAGATCCTTCTGAGATTGAAAAGGCTGTTACCAAAAACACAAAAGCAATTTTGGCAACACATGTATTTGGCAACCCCTGTGATGTTCTGGAAATTGAAAGAATTGCCAATAGACATAATTTAAAGGTCATTTATGATGCGGCGCATGCCTTCAATGTCAGAATAGGAAATATAAGTGTTTTCAATTACGGAGATGTGAGTACCACCAGCTTTCATGCTACCAAGATTTTTCACATGATAGAAGGTGGAGCAGTAGTTACAAAATCCGAAGAACTGGATTATAAAATTTCCAGGATGAGAAATTTCGGACATAAGGGACCTGAGAACTTTGATGGGATAGGTATTAATGGAAAGGTTTCGGAATTTCACTCCGCTATGGGATTGCTTAACCTGAAATTCGCCGGTGAAATCCAGACTAAAAGAAAACATCAGTCAGAGTTGTATCGGAAGTATTTGAATCAAAGCAATTTGCAGTATCAGCATATTGATGAGAATGTGGATTACAACTACGCCTATTTTCCTGTTTTATTTGAGTCCGAATCACAATTAAAAAATGTGATTTCCGCACTGAATTCTTGGGATATTTTTCCGCGAAGATATTTTTATCCTTTGCTTACCGAGTTGCCTTATGTCAATAAAGTAGATCTTCCGCAGGCGGAAAGTATTAGTAGTAGGATTTTGTGTCTTCCGCTTTATCATACATTAAAAGATCAAGAAATAGAAAGAATCTCGGATATTATCTTAAATTCAATTTCCAGTATTGCCTGAATTAAAGCTGGCGATAATGCAGCCCTATTTTTTTCCCTATCTAGGTTATTTTCAGCTGGTAGCCGCCAGCGATCTTTTTATTTTTTACGATGATGTCAATTTTATTAAAAGAGGCTGGATCAACAGAAACAAGATTGGCTTGAACAATACGGATTATCTTATTACCATTCCCTGTATCAAACCGTCTCAAAACAAATTAATCATGGATACGGAAGTAAACCTGGATCATGAAAATTTGAAAAAAACATTTCAGACCTTTCAACAAGCATACAGTAAGGCACCAAATTTTGATATTGTTAATCAAATGTTCAGCGAAGTGTTTAACAATGTACCGGCAAATATCTCATCTATTGCAATTAAATCTGTAAAACTTGCGAGTGAATACCTTGGCCTGAATACACGCTTTAAAATTTCCTCGGAAGAAGATTATGGTAATAATGTTTTAAAAAAAGCAGATCGATTGATAGATATCTGTCATCGTGAAGGTTTTGAATCATACATTAATGCAAAAGGGGGAATTGAATTGTATGATAAGGCCTATTTCAAAAATCACAAGGTTGATCTTAAGTTTTTAGACCCTGTATTTACCGATTATGATCGAATAAATCAGGATTTCATACCCGGACTTTCAATTCTGGATGTAATTGCATTTTCGTCCCGGAAGGAAGCTAAGTTAATGTGTCAAAAATATAATCTCATTTAGTGGAATTCTTATACAACAGACACCAGCTTAGAGAGCTTTCACAATTTATATGCAATTCCTGTTTAAAGGTGGAAAAAGGTAGCTTTGTGATTCTGGAAGGAATGGATGTTCCTCCAAATGATCTAAAACTAGTGGCTGAGATCCTCTCCGAATATGATTTTGAGTGTATTGTTTTGAATAAATCATTAGTGCTAAACTGGATAAACAACAGAAGCCGTACATTTAATTATCTGTCCACACAGGCGGAATTTGAATTAAGCCTGATGAAAAAAGCAAAAGCCTTTATTGGCTTACGATGCCCTCTGAATACCATTTATGAAGTGAAAGACAATGTTAGGAAACGTGTAATTGAGGATTATATACAACCCGTTCATTTTAATTTCAGGAATAAAAACCTTCAATGGCTGTATTGCAGACTGCCAACATCCGACTGGATTTCTGAGACCATTTCGGTCGATGATTATTTTAAAAGCATTCAACTTGATTTTACAAGATTTGAAGAACGAATGTCCATTTTAAACAATCGGATTGCCAATTGCTCTATATTTCATTTCCAAGGGGCGAATACAAGTCTTAGGATTGAAAATTCTGGACAAGGAGTTGTGAACTCCGTAGGTAGACATAATTTGCCCGATGGCGAGGTTTTTTTTAGTCCTGAAAAAAGAGGCATTCATGGTAAGATCACGTTTAATATTCCTTCTTTTTATTGGGATAATACATTTGAAAATATTTCACTGACTTTTAAAAACGGAAAAGTTATTGAATCTGATTCTACAGTAAATTCTGAAGCGCTAAAAAGTAATATAAATTTTGATTCAGGTTCTGCCTATTGCGGAGAAGTTGCTTTTGGTTTAAATCCATTTGTACGCAAATCGATTACCGATATCCTTTATGATGAAAAAATGCATGGCAGTTTTCATATTGCATTGGGAAATGCCTATCCTGAATCTGACAATGGTAACAGGTCGGGAGTTCATTGGGATCTGATTCAGGACATGCGAAAGGATGCAACCAAAGTGTATTTTGATGAAGAACTAATTATGGAGAATGGCACATTTGTACCTGATGACTTGAAGTTATTGAATATTAGTGAATTAAAAGACTATATCAGTTATGAAAAATAAGGTTGTATTATTTGGAATATTGGATACTGCTGAACTGGCACATTTTTATTTAACACATGATTCTAAATATGAAGTTGTTGCTTTTACTGTAAACAAAGAATATTTAAAAGAGCAGAATTTCCGTGGTTTACCTGTAGTTGCCTTTGAAGATGTTCATATCGTTTATCCACCGGACCAGTTTTTGTTTTTTGCCCCTATGACTGGAAGAAGAATGAATAAAAACAGAGAATCCGTATATAATGAAGCTAAATCCAAAGGATATGAATTTATTTCATATTTAAGTTCAAAAGCTACAGTTTTTCCAGAGGCAGAAATAGGTGAGAATTGTTTTATCCTTGAAGACAATACAATACAACCATTTACAAAAATTGGCAATAATGTTGTTTTATGGAGTGGTAATCATATTGGTCATCATGGAATAATAAATGATCATGTATTTTTTACCTCTCATGTTGTAATGTCAGGGCATTGTATAATTGAATCTTACTCTTTTTTCGGTGTGAATGCAACATTACGTGATTATCTTACCATAGGAAAAGGTTCGCTCATTGCAATGGGCGCTTCAGTTACAAAAAATACAGAGCCTTGGGGTGTATATTTTGGAAGTCCGGCAAGAAAAGGTCCGAAATCGAGTATTGACACATACTAAATGAAAATTAAAAAAGGACATTTCATATTTAAACCAAATGGATCAAAAGCATGGTCAATTAGTCATGCACAGGTTCCTTTTGCATTAAAGATGGATAATCATATCCGTGTATTTTTTGCAACCAGAGATTCCAAAAGCAGATCCTCTGTTACTTTTGTAGATCTTGATAAAAATAATCCTAAATCTGTTTTATATGTTCATGATAAACCTGTTTTCACTCATGGACAACCGGGCGAATTTGACGATTCAGGTGCAATGCCTTCCTGGTTCTTGAGAAACAATGGAGAAATACTTTTGTATTACACAGCCTGGAATAGAAGTGAATCAGCATCATACAGGCTTTCAATAGGAATTGCCCGAAGCGAGGATGACGGCTTAAGTTTTGAAAGAATATACAATGGTCCGCTTATGGACAGATCAAAATACGATCCAATTTGGGTCGGACAACCTTGTGTATTAAAGTTTTCGGAAAATGACTGGCGAATGTGGTATTTGTCATGTGAAAAAATTGAATTAATTAATAACCATCCAGAACCATTTTATAATGTAAAATATGCTACCTCAGAAAATGGAATTGATTGGAATAGAAACAATGAAATTTGCATTCATTTTGATACCGCTACGGATGCAATAGGAAGACCCTGCGTTTGGAAGCATAAAGGCAAATTTTATATGCTTCATTCCAACAGGCTTGCATCGGGATATCGAACTGAAAAAGATAAAAGTTACAGAATCGAAATGTCAGAATCGGAAGATGGCATCCGATGGAATAGGAAATCCGATTTCAATTTTAAAAAATCTGATTCGGGTTGGGATAGTATTATGAATGAGTATACGTCGATAATTCCAAAGAATGGAGATGGATATTATGTGTTTTATAATGGAAATGGGTTTGGAAATTCGGGTTTTGGTTATTTTGAACTGGAAATTTGACTGATAATCAGCGTATAGAACTTAATCAAAGCTGTGTTTTATGTGGCAGCACACAATTCATCAAGGTATATTCCAGATACCATGAGTTTCCATTTTGCGAGCCATTTCTTCAAAATATTGTTGTTTGTCATGACTGTGGTTTAAGTACAGTTGAACTTAATCAGTCTTACTCGACAAAGAATTTAAACGCCTATTACAAGTCCGTTCCCAGAACACCAATCGATATAAATACAATTGAGGAACAAGATCCAAGAGTTAAGAATGCACAAAAAAGAATTGAATTTATTCGAGAAAGCACCTTCGGCAATACCATGCTTGAAATTGGTTTTGGGGATGGCATAACTTTATTGGAAGCCAAAAAGTCTGGTTATGAAATTACTGGTATAGATATTTCTGAAGGATATGAGGAAGAATATAAATTTCTGACTAATTGTGGAATCGATATTGTAAATGATGATTTTTATTTTGCCACATTTAAAAAGAAATTTGAGATCATCTCTGCATTTCTATTATTTGAGCACATACCTGAGCCAAATGTTTTTCTTAGAAGAATCAAAGAATTGATTTCAAATGATGGATTTCTCATAATCGAAGTGCCTAATCTGGCTAATTATCAAAACTTCCTTTCTGAAACCATGCTTACTCATGAACACATCTTTCATTATTCAAATTCAACCCTGAATTCATTGATGAACAAAAATGGATTTCAATTGGTAGAATCGCTGCCAAATGGTACCAGCTATGGTTTCAGCTTAACTAATTGTTATCAACTCAACACTGAAAAAACTGTGGTTTCTCAGAATCATGCGTGGAGAAATGAATCCTTGCTATACTTTGAGAATTATTTCAAAAGGCTAAACGAATACAAATCCAGCTTAAAAAAATATATTGAAGAATTAATAGCCGGTAAGGAGAAGATATATGTTTTTGGAGCCGGATTGTTTTTTGAAGTATTGTGGGAAGTTAGCAATGGAGAAATAGGAACAATTATTGAAGCATTTATCGATGAAACCAAAAGTAAAATTGGCAACAGGTTAAAAGGAAAACCAATTATCTCATTGACTGATTTTGACAAGGTAAAACCTTATAGAGTATTGATAGCAAGTGAAGCTTTCTCAAGTGAAATTGCTTCAAAACTAAAAAGCCATAATCTAGAAGTAATTCCATTAAAAATATATGATGATGTAGTTACAAAAATGAAAAGCCATGAAAGTGAATAAAAAACAGTTTGCAGAAGACGGGTATTTGCTCATTAAAAATTTCTTTGATCGTGGAATACTCGACAACGCATTTCTAGATACTCTTAAAATATTCAGTATATCGATGAATAATCATTTAGAGATTGATTTTGATCGATCGACGGAAACCGAGTATGTCGAAAAAAAGATGTTTGAGTTTTTTAAGAAAGATATTGAAGCATTTATTAATACAGGTAAACAAGTTCAACACACCTTTAATTTATGGCGTATTGCGACTTCATCGCAAATTGAAGACCTTTTAATTAATCTTGGTCTTGATTTTCCTAATTTAAGTGTAAGGCCAAGTTTTTTCTTCAATTCAAGATTTCTTGATAATACGGGCCATTATTGGAAGCTGGGAAGCCATCAGGACTGGAGATCTAGTCAGGGTTCGCTGGATTCAGTGACATTATGGTACCCTTACGTTGACTGCAACAAATCTTTAGGTGCTTTAGAAGTGATTCCAGGATCCCATTTTAACGGCTTATTGGAAGCAGGAGATGTTGATTATTACAGTGAAATCAAATCCGATCAGATTAACGAGTCAGAATTTGTTTCAGTTGAAATGAATAAAGGAGATCTTTTAATATTTAATTCTTTTCTTGTTCATCGTTCAGGAACAAATGTAACAGACAGAGTCAGATGGTCTTCTCAGTTAAGATATAATAATTTAAATGAGAAATCATTTATTAAAAGAAATATGCCAAACCCCTACATCTATAAACCAGCGGCAGAATTGGTTAAACCCGGTCCACCTAGCAGAAAGGAAATCAAAAACTTTTTTCAAAACCTAAATCAATGATCAAATATGTTCATATCGGTTACCCGAAGAATTTTTCAACTTCCCTTCAAAGAAGCTTTTTTTCAATTAACCCTGAAATATATCATTTGGGAATTGGAAACGATTCCAATATAGATTATAAGGATAAATTTTTGTCGTCCATTTTTGAGGTATATTTAAAAACTTCCAAAGGTTTTAAATACAATGAGGTTAAAAAACGTATTAAGGATCATATTGATTTTCACTATTCAAAGGCAATAGAATCCAAAGCAAAGGCATTTGGCGTTTCGAGCGAACATTTTTCATTTAGTTTTACCTATGACTGTCTCGATTTTGAAACAAAGTTTGATAGGTTAATTGAATTATTTGGAGATGATATTGTGGTCATCGCGATTATCAGAGAGCAGATTGCTCTTATTAAATCGCTTTATAAAGAATCTGTAAGAGTCGGTTTCCCCGGAAGTTTTAATGATTTCTTATATGCTTT
The DNA here is from genome assembly GCA_965267555.1 of Cytophagales bacterium. Classification (GTDB taxonomy): domain Bacteria; phylum Bacteroidota; class Bacteroidia; order Cytophagales; family CCMP332; genus CCMP332. The sequence continues at coordinate 1,685,876 of OZ254083.1, forward strand.
TTATAAGTACCAAGACAGGAACTATTACTATGATCTTCGATACGATCTGGTTTATGATTATTTATCTAAAAAATTAAGTGCCAATCAGTTACATTTATTAACCTTTGAATCCTATAGAGGGGAGAGAGAGAAACTTTTAAAAAATGACATGGGGGAATATTCAATTACCTCCGATCTTGCAAAGATCTTGAAAGTCAAAAATAAAGGAGATGTTTTTCAACATTTCAATGCAGCTCTTAAAGACAAGGAAGTAAAAATTAAATCAGAATTAAACAAAACGACCAGACATGATCTTGGAAATAATTTGTATTCATCTGCTGAATTGCACAGACAGGCTCAATATTTTATTCAAGAGTTGGAATTAAATGAAAAAGAAAATATACTATTTAGAGACGTGCTGGTTAAACGTAAATTATTAAAAGATGCTGCATCAATGGCAGAAGACAATAACGTAGATTTTGATTTGTTTAAATGTGACAAGGAATTGCTTAATAAGATCAGTACTTTTTACATGAAGGGAAATCAAAAATTAATCGATTTATCAGGAATTAAATTGACTGATGAATATTTAATAGAATCATTTTGATACTACTTCTTTCCGAGATTCTTTAATAAGGTTGACAAAAGATCAGTTTTTAAAAAAGTATTTGAAAACGGAGGTTAAAGAACTAGCCAACGATGTAAATAAAAAAAAGATTCTTTCAGTATGTGTTACAGCATACAACCATAATAACTTTATTCAAGATTGCTTAAGAAGTATAATTACCCAGAATTGTAATTATGATTTTGAAGTAATTGTAGGTGATGATGAATCAAACGATGGATGTCGCGAAACCTGTATTTCCTTAGCAAAAAAACACAGAGATAAAATCAGACTTTTGCTGAATTCACGGAAAAATAATATTCACATAAATAATAGACCGACAGGCCGATTTAATTTTATCTACAGCCTGATTTCAACAAATGGAAAATATGTCGCTCTTTGTGATGGTGATGACTTTTGGAGTGATCCACATAAACTTAAAAAGCAAATTGATTTTTTGGAGGCAAATCCTGATGTTAATATCTGTGGTCACGTTACAGGTGTATTGGTAGAAGACGGAATTAGCTATAACCAGGAAAAACGTCCAAATCAGGATTTTGTTGGTCGAAAACTAAATCAAAAAGAAATAATTAGTTTGATAACAGTAAATGGACCGGCATTTCATACTTCAAGCTTTGTCTTCAGGAAAAGCGCATTGACGGAATTTAATTTGCTTGCAAATTCAACAGTTGGAGATTATGCACTTTTAATTAAACTTACCGATAAAGGTTTTGCCTATGTTTTACCGGATGAAATGTCAGTTTACCGCAAAACAACACTAGGCTTTAGTCATGGCAATGAGAGGGATAATTTTCAGCACTCCAGTAATAAAGTAATTTTCTTTAAATCTATGAATCGATATACTTCTGGTAAATACAAAGAATTATTTAAACCAAGAATTATATCAGGCTACAAAGGATTAATGCGTTATAATATTGAAAGAAAAAACTATTTGCGATCTATTTTATATTTTCTGCAACTAATACGAATAGATAGAAGACTAATAAATAAATCTTATGAGTTAAAGGGTCTTTTTGCAAGTAAATAAAACGATATTTTCATGTAATTATAACATCCATTCTCAGCCCGAATGGTTCGATTCGTATAAGAAAAATTTCCAAATAGAATCTAAAGATGTAATTGACCTTGGAATGGATAATTTACCATTCCAGTTTGAAATTAGAAATAAGAGGAGGTTTAGATTTATCAAAGAAAAACACCTTTATCCATTAGGACATGGCCCTAATGATTTTGTGTTGATTCCATTAATACAAAATGATCCCCTGGAGTTGGCAGAAAACTGTGTTGACCAATTATTGAAGATCAAAAATAAATGGGATCACTTTCATTTATATTATGTCCCGGAATCTTCCAATGGCTGGAAAGAATTGAAAGCAGCATTTGAAAAATCCGGCTTTAGAGCCGAAATTAGAAGACACAGGCATTTCTACCGTATAGATACCACCTCAAACTGGGATGACTATTACAATGATTTTCTACACAAAAGCCTCCGGGACGTAAGAGGAAGATTTAACAGACTGAAAAAAGCAAATCTGAGTTACACTGTTCATGAAACTTTAAATGATATATCGAAACATTTAGATTCTCTTTTAGAAATTTATGACCAAAGAAGACAAAGTACAGGCCAAAAAAATGCATTCGCGAGAGAGGCGCATAGAAAAATGTTGGAGCAAGTAATAAAATGTTATGAAAAAAAAGGCTGGGTGAAATTGTCTTATTTACTTGGTAGTGATGATAAAATATGGGCTTATCAGTTGGACTTTATTAAGGATGGTATTCAATATCATTATACACCCGCTTTCGACGAAGAATACAAATTTTATTCTCCCAGTAAAATTCTTCTTTACGAAACCTTAAAAAAAGCATTTCAAGATAAATCTATTAGAGAATTTAATTTCATGCGAGGGGAGTCACCTTATAAAACCCAATATGCAAGACAAAAAGAAGACTACATTTTTATTGATGTTATAAACATGTATTCAGCAACTAATAAGAAGATGTACTTTCTTAAAAAATTATCACGATTGAAAAACAAACTTTTTTCAAATTAGACTATGTGTGGTATACTCGGATATCATCACAAATCACAAAATATATCAGAAGATAGCTATTCTAAATCACTTGATTCTCTTATGCATCGGGGTCCGGATGAGAGTGGTACTTATAATAAAGGGAATTTGTGGCTTGGTCATAGGCGACTTTCTATAATTGATCTTGAACATGGTCATCAGCCCATGGCAAGTTCTGATGGAAGATATATAATTGTATTTAATGGTGAGATTTACAATTATAAAGAGGTGGCTAGAAAACTCTGTATGAAAGATTTGCAGACTACTTCAGATACTGAAGTTTTACTATATGCGTATGCGCAAAAAAAGGAAGACTGCTTGAAATATTTGAGAGGTATGTTCGCTTTTTCAGTATTCGACACCCATGACAATACTTTATTTATTGCTAGGGATCATTTCGGAATAAAACCACTCGTATATTATTTGTCTAATGAAGTCTTTGCCTTTTCTTCAGAGATTTCGGCTCTAAAAAAACTACCAGACTGCAATACTTCGATCGATTTTCAAAGCTTGGATATTTATTTAAGACTTAATTACATTCCTGCACCAAATACAGCATACAAAGAAATCCGGAAATTAAAACCCGGTCATTATCTTAAATTCAACCTTAATGATAGAAGCCATAAAGAAATCGCATATTACCGATTTGATTTTAAACCAGATTATTCTAGTAAAAAAGAGGAGTGCTTTGAAGAATTTGAGTCTATTTTTCAAGATTCTGTAATTCATCATACTTATGCAGATGTGCCTTTTGGTGCATTTCTCTCAGGAGGAATTGACTCAACTTCAATTACGATGGAAATGAGTAAATATCTGGGTAAAGGAGTTAAGACTTTTACAATTGACTTCGAAGGTGATTACTCAGAATTACAATATGCTAAAGAGGCCGCAGAAAGGTTTGGTCTTGACCACGAATATCATTTAGTCAAACCGGAAGCTATTAATATTTTGGATGATATAATTGAACATTCCGGAGAGCCATTTGGTGATAGCGCTGTGCTTCCTACATTTTACTTGAGCAAAGTAGCATCAAATAGCGTGAAAATGATTTTGTCAGGCGATGGAGCGGATGAATTTTTAGCCGGGTATAATTCATATTTCAAATGGCTTAAAAGATTAAATGGTGCGGATCTAAGTTACAAACAGCTCCTAATAAGAAAGTTATCCGTGCTGAAAAACCGAAAGAATATTGAAAACAGAACGCTGGATAAATGGTTGAAATATACACCTGGAATTCAGAATAAAATTAGAAAATCATTATGGAGAGATGCATATCGAGATTTCTTTATTCCTGAAATTGAAGATTTTCTAAGGGTATTTTCAGAAACAAAATCTTTAAATCCAATTCAACAAGCACAGACTTTGGATATAAAATTTTTACTTCAGGGAAATATGTTGCCCAAAGTAGATATAGCTTCGATGATGAATTCTCTTGAAGTAAGAACACCATTTGTGGATATTGAAATTGCCAACTTTATATCACGCACCCCAGCCGAATACTATTTCCAAAGTAATGGTAAGGAATTTGAAGGTAAGATTCCTTTAAGAAAACTGCTGTCTGACGTTTTCCCTGAGAATTTTCTTAACCGTCCTAAACATGGGTTTACAGTACCCCTAACCAAATGGTTTAATAATGATTCTGAATTTGTCAATTTAATTCAACATTATTTTTACTCTGAAAGTAGTTCATTAACAACTCTATTTGAGAAAGTGACACTTAATGAAATCTTAAATGAGCAAAAGAAAGATAAAATTTGGTCCCTTTTGATTCTTGGAAAATGGCTTGACAATGAATAAGGTGCAAGTCAACTTAATTATTTCTATAGACACAGAATGTGACAAAGGCCCGGGATGGGAAATTCCCAAACCTATGGGCTTTAGGAATATTACTGAGGGTATTCCGAATACTCTAAAACCTCTATTTGATCAGTTTAATATTAAACCCACCTATCTTTTGAGCCCTGAGGTAATTAAATCTCAGGAATGTGTTAATATTTTTAAGGAGCAGTCAAATGCAGAATTGGGAACCCATCTTCATGGAGAATTTATTGGCCCTGCAGAGGACCTCAATGCAAATCGAACCTCTACGCCTCAATTGAAATACGACCCGGAAACCGAAAAAGCAAAGCTCGAAAATTTAACGAATCTCTTTATAGATACATATGGTTATGCTCCCTTGTCCTTCCGAGCCGGCAGATGGGGTATGAGCCCTCAAACATTACACTTTCTTCAGGATTTGGGTTACCGGGTTGACTCTTCGGTTTGTTCCTTTCGAACGCATTATTTTGATGATGATTATGTAAATTTCTGGGGAGCCCCTTTGCAACCCTATCATCCATCTATGCATGATTTTAGAAAAAAGGGCAAAATGAAAATTCTGGAAGTACCGGCCACGCTTGGTAACCCACATTTAATGAAATGGCCTCGTTTTATACTCAGAAATCTAGATGATAAAAGCAGGGTTCATAAAAAGATACTTGGAAAATTGGGCTACAGTTCCAAAATATCCTGGTTCAGACCCTGGAAAAGTTCAGCAGAGGAAATGAAAATTTTAGCGGATCAATATATCGCTCATTTTGCAAATAATGGCAAACCGGCCCTTTTAAATATGATGTTTCACAGTAATGAAATATTGCAGGGAACAAGTCCATATGCGCAAACAGAAAACGAATTGACTGCCTATATTGAAAGTATTAAAAAGCTATTTGATCATTTACAGAAAACCTATGACCTTGAGGGTATAGGATTATCCGATGTATCGGCTTAAAAAGCTTTTAAGAAAATTCAAATTTGGCATACACAGGGAAGTATTTTATGAATACGATTTAAGTCGGGTACTCGAAATTCCACAGGTCAAAAATATTCCTCAAATTAAAATACTGGATAAGCAAAATATTGAAGATATATTTAAAATATGGAATGTGGATAGGGGACAAATCCGGAAAAGAATGGAATCATCGGACTCGGTCTGTTTCTTGTCTTATCTGAACTCCGAACCTGTGGCCTATCACTGGTTACAAGTTGCCGGAAATCACTATGTTCAGAAAGGAGACTTTAGCTTTACAATTCGGCAAGGTAAAACCGCCATGATCTATCATACACGAGTTGATCGTACTTTTCATGGAAAAGGAATTAACACCTTTGTCATGTGGCATATAATCAATTACTGCAGGGAAAAAGGACTCGATAAACTTTGGATTTACACCGCTTCTGATAATCACGCTCAAAGAAAGAGTTTGGATAAGTTGGGCTTTGAATTTATAAAATCTGTATCAAGCATTTTTGTTGGAAAGAAATACTTTGTCTTGACCAAGTTTTGAAAAGAAGAATCACAATGATTTTTGATCAATTCGGGCACCCTAATCAACCTTTTTGGCATCAGTTGTATTTGCGTTTGATTCAATTGGCTGATTTTGAGATCAAAGTTTTTACCAAAAAAAAACACAGCGGGCCCGAAGGCCAACTGTTTTTACTAAAACAAAAAACCGGAATCAGACGATTTTTGAATGTGCCATTTTATTTTTTCTCCGGCCAAAAAGATAAAATCGATTTAAAAAATTATCTTAATTATCCGAATCTGGCAGAAGATAAAAATGTTGTGGTTCATATTTTAAACTCACAGCAGTACCCAGCCATTGCCGAATTTTTAAAGGACAAGAAAAAAATATTTTCTTTTCGCGGCTATGAGACATTGGTCAGGCCGTCCAAGGATCCGGAATGGAAAGCTGAGCTTCAAAATATTTATAAGGACGCACATGTGCTTCATTTTGTAAGCAATTTTATAAAAGCGAGGGCCATTGAAGATTTTAATGCACCGGAAGAAAAATGCAGAGTGATCCGCCGATCCGTAGATGTTGAATTTTTTAATCCCGGTAAAAGAAATTATGCTTTATCTCCGGAAATAAGAGTTTGTACCATAGGAAGGCTTACCTGGCAAAAAGATTATTTTACGGCGTTGAAAGCAATTAAAAACTTAAGTGACAAAGGGATAGAAATTGAATATTATATTGCCGGAGAGGGGCAAATGGAAAATGAAATTCGTAAGCAGATAGCCGAGTTTGAATTGAATGACAGCGTTAAATTTATGGGAAATCTGGACCGCAATTCTATAAAGGAACTTTTGGCATATTCTGATATTTATATTCAATCTTCAGAAAATGAAGCACTTCCAAATTCTATACTTGAAGCCTCTGCCATGGCGATGCCTTTAATTAGTACAAACGTAGGCGGTATTCCGGAAGCTGTAATTCATAATAAAACCGGTTTGCTGGTCAAAAAAAAAGACTTTAAAAATATGGCAGAACAAATTCAAAATTTGATAGAATCCAAAAACTTAAGAGAGGAAATTGGAAAAGAAGCAAGAAAGTTTATGCTTGAGAAGTTTCATCCAGATTTGGAATTGAAAAATTGGAAAAATACTTATTCGGAATTAAGTGAGCATTAATAAAAAGCTATTGGCCGTATTGAACAGGCCACCCGGTGAGATTTTTATACTAAATCATCTCAATACAATTTCGAAAGCCTTTTCAGATCTTGAGCTCAACATTGCCTATGGTGCAACATCGCATTACGGAAAAATAACAAGTCCGCTAAAAAGTAATATCAATGCATTCGCGATCCCCAATTTTGACAGGCTTAGCAGGCTTAATAAAGCGATGCATGTATTAAAATATCCATTTATTAAGCGATCAAATCTTAAGAATTTTGCCCTAGAGCAATTTTTTAAAAGACAAAAAGCCGACATAGTACATTTTCATTTTGCGAGCACGGCGATTAAATGGTATAATTATTTACCCCCAAAAAGTTCCTTTACCTTTAGTATAAGAGGTTCGGATATCAATGTAATGCCAATTACAAAAAGCACTTATCTCGATAATCTCAAAAAGGTGACCGATAAAGCGGATGGAATTCATGTGGTCAATGAGGAATTAGCCGATCGATTCAATGCCCTGGTACCGGGCTTTGAAAGCAAAATAAAAATTATACCCACTGTGGTGGCAAAGGATTTTTTTAACATTAATAATACTCCCAGGAATAATTATTTTATTGCTATTGGAAGACTCCACTGGATTAAAGGCCACAGAGATCTAATACTGGCCTGTCATTCGCTCAAAAAAAAAATCCCGGACTTTCTTCTGGAAATAATTGGAGAAGGAGAGGAGCGACAGGTCCTTGAATACATGATCCGCGATCTAAATTTGACGAAAAATATAAAGCTTTCCGGAAATTTAGACCCAAAGGAAATCAGGGCAAAATTAAGTCGATGTGCATTTATTGTACAATCCAGTCTCGATGAGGGTTTCCCGAATTCTATAGGAGAGGCAATGGCAGCAGGTGTCCCGATAGTGAGTACCAATTGTGGCGGTATTGGAAAAATACTAACCAAAAACTCGGCTTTTTTATCGGAGCCTGGAGAGCCCGGTCAATTGTTCGAAAATTTGGAAAATGCCTGTAAAAATAACTTTGAAAGAAAAAATTGGGTAATGAAAAATAAGGAAACAGCTCAGAATCTTTTTTCAGAAAAGAGGCATTCTGAGCAGTTTTCAGAATTTTGGGATTTGCATGGCTAAGCTCGACTTTATAATAATCGGTGCTCAAAAATGTGGAACCACCAGTTTGGCAGAATTACTTTCTTTTCATCCCCGCATCTCTTTTTCGAAAATCAAAGAACCCGCTTTTTTTATTCGTGACGATTGGCGCGACAAGCTTGATGAATACCATGAATTGTTTGATAATGATGATCAAAAAATTAGGGGAGAAGCTTCAACGATGTATTCTTTCTATCCGGAGTTTCCCAACACACCTAAAAACATCTTTGATTATAACCCCAAAATCAAACTAATTTATCTTATTAAAGATCCCATAAAAAGAATTGAGTCGCATTTTGCTCACAGACAGGTAAGAGGAAGAGAAAAAATAGGGATCAACGAAGCCGTAAGAAAAAACAGCGCCTATATTGATATCAGTAAATACCACTGGCAAGTAGAGCGCTATCTCGATTATTTTTCTCTTAATCAAATTAAAATTATTCCTTTTGAACGCCTGATTGAAAATTTCAAAGCTGAAATTTTATCCATATGCCAATTCCTGGATATTGAAGGCAGTGAATTAATTAGGTTTAACAAATTGCCAAATACCAATCAGTCTTTGAATCATTCCTACCTCACAGACAGAGGGAGAATCATTCTGAATAAGCCCCTTTTGCAATTTATGCCTTACAGAATCCGTCAATCAATCAAAAGGATGTTTTCCAGGTCATTGAATAAAAAGCAAAGATTAAACCCGGAAACGAAAGCATATATTCGCAATGAACTCAAAGACGATCTTGAACAACTCGAAGGCATTACAGGAATGGATTTATCTTCTTGGAAAAATCAAGATTCAATAATCAATTTATAAATTTTGATAAAACCCAAACCTGAAAATAAAATTCTCATTTTTTCAAGTATTTGGCCAACGGCCACACATCCCTACATTAGCTATTTGTTCAGCGGACTCAAAGCAAAATATCCCCAATTGAATTTATTCCTTTTTCGACTTGGAGACTTAAATCTTGCAATAGATTTAATTGGAAAGGAGGCATGCCACAAACTGAAGAAGAATCTTATTTTGCGTTTTAACTTTACAAAAAATCCCATTGCTTACATTATTCCCCTTTTCTATTTGATGCGCAACCCAATTCGTACTTTTGAGATTTTAAGGATTTGCATGGACAATAATTATTCCTTTTACAGGGCCATCGGACAATTGATCTATTTCCACAGATTGGTTCCTAAAAAATATGACCTGGTATATTTCAATTCCCTACAAATTGCCAGACATATATGTATTAAAGCTTTTTTCAAAGATTCTAAGGTGCTTTGCAGTTCGAGGGGACAGGATTTTGATTTTGATCCCGAATCTTATAAAAATGTTCTTCGCGATTGCGATCACTTACATGTGTTGGGCGCCTATTTAAAAGAGAAAGCCATCCGTGAAGGTTTTAATCCTGATAAAATAACCGTAATCCATCCGGCCACACTTCCGATTGAGAATGATAAGCCCAAGGCTGAAAATAAATCCGAAAATTCAGGACTTAGCCTCATAACGGCCTCGCGATTGTATTGGACAAAAGGACATGTTTTTGTATTAAGGGCGTTATCAATCTTAAAAAAGAAAGGCATAGGTCTTAATTTAAACTATAAAATAGTTGGTGAGGGCCCCGAACTCGAATTTTTAAAATTTGAAGCTTCTCGATTGGGAATTTCAGATATGGTTGACTTTTGTGGTTGGAAAAATCAGAATGAGGTCAATCATTTGGTGCATAATTCAGATATCTATGTTTTATTGAGTATTGAGGAGGGTTTTAATAATTCGGTTACCCAGGCGCAAACATTGGGCAAAGCATGCATCGTTTCAAATACAGGAGGATTACCTGAAAATGTTAAAGATCAATTTTCGGGTTTTGTCATTGAAAAATATTCAGCTCAAGGTTTTGCAGATGCTTTAATGAACTTAATTAACAAGGATTTGTTGGGTAATTTTTGTGAAAATGCGAAAAATAATGTTGCCGGGCGTAGCCTTGGGCATCAAATAAACGAATTTGAAAATTTGTTTGAGAAAGTACTATCCTGAATGACAGTTATTTACCTTTTTTTTCCTTTTGTTAAAGGGATAGAAGCTATTGATCAAACCAATAGCTGTAATTTTCGTAAAATAATAGTAGTTTTGCCTTAACCATTATAGTTATGTTAATTAGATACGCCTCCGCCCTCTTTGTATGCCTGATTCTTTTTACTCTGAATGCATCGAGTCAAAATATTAATGTTTATGTAGAAGATTTTGAGACCGATGGCAATAATTCAAGATATTTTTTGAGTCATCAGTTTTACGATTTTGGTATTTCTTCTTATTTCGGCCGGGGCACCCTGGCTCAATTTTCAGGATTGCCATCCGGGGTCAGTGGGGTTAGCGGTTCTTATTTAATGGCAGCTGAGGACCTGGATCGCTCAACCAGTGGCCCAAGCGATGGTGTGGTCACATTTACCACAAGGGAAATAAAAGTTGATAGTTTCTCAGATTTAATTTTTATTTTCAAAATGGGTGCGAGGTCTGCCAATAATTACGATTTTTTTTCGGGGAGTAACCGGGATTTTCTGGATGTGGACGTACGCTATGACGGTGGAACATGGACAAGACTAATGAATTTCAGGAATGGGCCTACGGCAAGCACCAATTCACAGAGAATGTATCAAGATAGTGATTTGGATAATCTGGGAGGGGAACAAACTCAGGATTCCATTCTGAGTGAAACAATGCTGAGCTTTAGGGATACCACGGCTGTGACCGGGGATACCGCTGAATTCAGGATTCGCTTGCGTTGTAATTCCTCAAGTGAAGAGCTTTTCTTCGATCAAATTGTAGTGAAGGGCATTCCCTTAAATACGCCGTCGACGACTCTTAACAGAATGCTATACCAATATATGGGCTTTACGACCAATAACCTACAGAATACCTTATGGTGTACCACAAATGGTTCTGCTACTTCCTATGAATTTGAAATCAGTGGTTCGGGATTTACCACTCAGAATGTGGTGAGCACAAGCAATAAATTTAATTTAACGGATGTCACCGGAATTACCTATAACAGAACCTATAATTTGCGGCACCGAATTATTACCGGTGGAGGTCCGGGTGTTTGGAGTGATGCCTATTACGGTTTATGGACAATCAACGTTTTAACAGCGCAGAGGCCCCAGGTGATGGCACCCCTTTGCGGAGGAAATATAAGTTTACTCAGCGATCAGATTGATTTTGAACGCATCGGAAATGCGACGAATTACCGGCTTAATGTGGATGGGCCAAGTGCCTTTTCTGCAACAGATACGCTGAACAGCAGCAATAATGAATTTACTTTGGCTGATCTCGGCGCTACAGATGCAGGCACATATAGTATATCCATTTCTGCTTTTGTAGAAGGCTCCTGGCAAAGCTTTGGTGATACATGCGATGTTACCCTGGCTTCTCTTACACCTCAGATTAGTTTGCTCAGCAGTGATTGTGGTGGTACAGTCACAAATAAAGCCCAGTTATTTTACACGGAAAATGTGGCCAATGCAGAATATTACGAATGGAGAATAAGAGGTGATGGAGACCCAATTCTTCAACAAATCGTTCAAACGAATGATAGAAAAATGAGGATAAGCGACTTATTCCCGTCGGCTACCTACGGTGAAGATTATACACTTGACGTGAGATACAGGGTGAATAGTATGAATGCACCTTTTGGCCCGGATTGTGATATTACGCTTTCCGCTCCAACCATAAATATGCGAAAGCCAACATGTGGATCGGTTATAACAGATTCATTGGATCGATTATGGACCTTCCCGGTTTCAGATGCGACCTATGAGTATTCTGTTTACAATACCTTTTTCGATACGCTGATTCAATCATCGGCTCCTTATTTGGTATTTAACCAATTGGATGACAGTTATGATCTCAGCACCATAAATATGAGTGTAAGACCTATAATTACAGGAGAAACGACCAATTTTGGTGATACCTGTACCTATACCTATTCTCAGGCCAGATTGGCAGGTGGTAAACAAGCAGCTGAGCTGTTGTTTGGGCTGAATAAATCTGAAAACAAAGTTTATCCAAATCCCAATACGGGCCAATTCTCAATTACCGGAAATCTGAATGAAATCGAAACGGTTTCAATATATGATTTGCGCGGTAAAAAATTAATTAGCTGGTCTGAAAGCGAAATCTCTTCAGGTCAATTTTTTATTGAGAATCTTCCCAATGGACAGTATATTTTAAGAATTATCAAATCGGATAAATCTTTGGGTATACACAGGTTGATAAAGGAATAATCGTATTTCCGGTATTTTAAGAGTTTCTATTGTTTCAATGTTTTGGTGATGGGTTCACCAAGTTAAATGGCCATTTCTGATTTGACGAAAGGTAAAAGGGTGGGTTTTATGCAAATTGGATTCCAGAAATGCGGAACCACCTCGCTCTACCGCTGGTTAAGACAGCACCCAGCTTTGGAATTTTACAATGGGAAAAAAGATCCACAGTTTTTTAATCGCGAAAAAGACTGGAGCAATAAAATCGAGCGCTATCATTCAAATTTTAAAGATAATTCCAAACTCTGGTCGGAAGCTTCGGATCAGTATACCACCTTTCCCGAATTTAGAAATACTGCAGAACGACTGTATAAATACAATCCCGAATTAAAATTTGTAGCGGTAATTCGACATCCCGTAGATCGAAGTCTTTCGCATTATGACTTTAACAAGTTAAGAGGAGGTGCAAGGGGTGAAGATGCCGAAAAAGTAATTTTAAATGCATCCAAATACATTACCCGGAGTCAATATTTTTTACAGCTAAAACAATTCAGAAAGTTTTATCCAAAAGAACAATTTAAAATTGTGCTTTTTGATGATTTGAAATCCTCGCCGGAGACCGTACTTTCATCCATTTTCAAGTTTTTAGATATAGAGGATATATCGGAAGAATTGAATTACAAGCAAAGTAAATCCACGATTGGAGAATACCATCAGAAATTCAAATACAAAAAGCTCATTGCCAGCGAGGGATTTAAATGGTTGCGGAAAATATCCCCTACGGGAATTAGAAAAAGCCTGAAACCTGTTTTTTATGGAAAAACGGATAAGAAGACAGCTTTTTCAAATCAATTTAAAAACGTGCTTTGGCAGTTGTTCGAAGAAGATGTAAACAGCCTGGAAAGAGAATTTGACCTGGACCTGTCGGACTGGAAAAACAAGTACAAATCATTCCAATAAATTTTTGAGATTACTTTTTATTTGCAATGAATACCCTCCGGCACCTCATGGAGGAATTGGAATCGTTGTAAGAGATCTGGCCGAATATCTTGTTTCCAGAGGTCATGAAGTCCTGGTTTTGGGTTATGATAAATCAATTGATAAAGACAGAACCGAATCCTGCAATGGTGTAAGTATTTACAGATTGTATAATCCTTATTTGAATAAAGGTATACGATTTTTGAGATTTAGATTAAGTGCCGGGCCTTATTTGGAAAGAAAGCATTTATCCAAAGTCTTAAATCAAAAAATTGCAGAATTCAATCCCGATATAATTGAAAGTTACGATTGGTCGGGCCCGCTCTGGTCAAAGCCAAAAAAACACTTAATCGTCCGAATGCACGGAGCAAATTCTGCCTATCAGTATTTTGAGAAAAAAAGAATGAGTCGTTTGCTGTATTTCTTTGAAAAACGAAATATTCAAATGGCAGATACACTCATATCGGTATCCAAACACATGGCAGAGCTTACACTTCAAAGCATGCAATTAAACAGAGATTACAAGGTGATTTACAATTGTGTAGATACAAATACTTTTAAAAATCAGCCTGCGGTCAAAAGAGATCCCAATCTATTGCAATTTGTAGGTCGAATTCATCCCAGAAAAGGTCTTGAGGAATTGTTTATGTGCTTGAATTTAATTCTTGAAAAGCGTCCTGAAACTAAGCTTCAATTATTAGGGGCCTATGATCCAAACTTTAAAAAACAATTGGAGGGATTGCTTAAATCTGATTCTTTTTTAAAAAACATCGAATTTTGTGGCAAAATTCTCCATTCACAACTTGTCGAATACTACAATAAAGCGAGTCTGGTATTAGTACCCTCCAGAGCTGAGGCCTTTGGCCTGGTGGCGATTGAAGCCATGGCTTGCGAAACACCGGTATGTATGGCCAATAAAGCGAGCGGGCCTGAAATAATAACAGAGGGGGAAGGCGCTTTTTTAATCAATTATGATAATTATGAAGAGAGTGCCAAATTGATAATCGATAAGCTCAATCAAGCTGAATCAATTGAAAAACAAGGAATTGCTGCCAGAGCGCATGTCAATAAACATTTTGCCTCTGAAAAAATTCTCAGCGAAAACATGCAATTCTATGAGCAAATTTTAAAACCAGGGATCAACTAAAAATTTGACCGCTGAGGCTATTATAGCAACACGCAATAGACCAGAATCCTGTCGTCGGCTTGTAGAGCAATTATTGGAGATTAGTATTTTCAAAAATATCATTATTGTTGATTCTTCAGATTCAGATCATTCGGGTATTTTCCAGGAGAATTCGATAATTCACATTAAAAGTCCTGTTCAAAATCAACCTTTTCAACGCTATACCGCCTACCGGAGGTCTACAAGCGATGTTTTATTTTTCTTTGATGATGATGTCAGAATTACTGATAAAAAAGGCATAGTTGAGTTGTTTTCACTTTTTTCCAAACAGGATTTAGTGGGTGCTTCACTCGGTATTGCACTTGACAGGGAAAACCCTGAAAAAATGTCGGGGGAAATTAGACATAATATTATGCTATCCGGGATAAAGAAATTTGACGCGGGCGAATATTGGATATATGGATTGAAACAGGCATACCCTAAGAATGGAGGAAAGGTGCAGTATTTAAAAGGACCGGCATTCGCTGCAAAAAGATCTATTTTATATCTCAATTTTGATTTCAGGTTGTTTGATATTTACGCCATTGGATTGGGAAAAGGTGAAGATGCAATATTGAGCTATACCTTGTCCAAACAAGGGCCAATTGAATACCTTCCCATTGAGGCCATACATCATCAGGTGGTGGATCAGAGTGCATACGCTCTTTCTGCCATTTCCTTTTATAGACGATATGCTTTCTCAAGGTACTTCCACACCATCAATTATTGTCGATTAAATAAAACCTCATTTTTCAGGAAAATGGGTTATTTGTTTCTTTACTACCTGCTCATTATGAGTACGCTAATTAAATCATTGATTAGATCTATACTTAAATGGTCAAAGACAGATTTGGTAAGAAGCAAAGGGATTTTCGACGGTATGTTAAAAAGTTTTTACATGCTAAATTCCCTATCATCGCGCGATGCGGCCTATAAAAATTGGAAAACAAAAGCAGAAAAAATTTTAGATTCTCAAAAATGATGAAATTCAATTGAAACCCAGCTTGGTTTTAATCCCCGGAATCAGAAAATGTGGTACTACAAGCTTGTACAACATGCTCGCTGAAAACGCTCAATTCTATACATTAAAAGATTTAAAGGAATCACAGGTTTTCTGTTTAAATCATGTGGATTTCAAAAGAAATATTGAGCAATTGACCTCTAATATGAATCCTTCGGAAACATTTTTGGATGCTTCTACACTATCACTTTATTCCTCAAATGCCATATCAAATATTAAATCGCATTTTAAAAAGGTCAAAATTGTATTTATTATCCGAAAGCCACAGACGCGTTTTGTTTCCGCATATATGCACAATATAAAAAAGGGGAATAAGATCGAAAATCGCAGCCTTCAGGAAATTGTTGAGGTTTTTGGAAATGCAAACAACAATTCCGCTGCGGAGTTGTCTGAATTAAAAAAAGCACAGAATAGGGGTAAAATTAATAGCAGGCAAATTCAATTTAAGAATCTCAATCACAAGTACAAAAGCAAGGTAGAGGAGGGAATAGATGAAGACTTCGCGCAATTGAAATATTATACGGAATCCTGTTTTTCAGGCTATATTGAAAAATGGGAACAGGAATTTGGCAAAGAAAATTGTCTGGTCATTTCACTCGAAGAATTGCGACTGGATACTCAAAAATGTTTTGATAAGCTTTCAAATTTTCTGAACCTTAAAAAAAACATTGAAATTCAATTAAAATCTTCCAATATGACCTTTACAGCGAATTCCATTTTGGCTCGTACATTGCGATCTCTGTTTAGGTTTAGCGGATTAAATTACCTCATAAAAAGGTCTGCATTTTTAAAAGGCGGCCTTATAAAATTTAGAGAAAAAATATACGATAAAGAGAAAACGAACAACTCAAAAAACTTCAGCAAGGAATTGGATCTCTTGTTTAAAAAAGAGCTGGAATATTGGCAAAGACGTTCGCCTGAAATTTTTAAATACTGGACTAGTTAATGCGCTTGATTGACTATAAATATTATAAAAGAGAAGAAAAAATTCTTTTTTGGTTTACGCTTTTTATCGTGATCCAGTTTATTCAGATTGTTTTCAATATTTCCTTCTATTTTTTCCCCTTTTTTATCTATTTCTATTTTGTTGAAAAAGGAAAACCGGTTAAACTTTTTTCCACTTTTTCGCTTTTGGCCATTGCCTTTGCCATTGGTGCCCTATTATCCTATGCGCACAGTTCGGATCAGGACAGTTCAGGCCTGGTAATTTTAAATTATATGTATTGGTCCTTAATACTTATCCTGTTTAATTCAATCAAGAACACAATAAGCTTAAGGGCTATTTTTGACGCAATTCTCCTTGGCCTGATCATTTGTGTGCTTTATTATCATATTTTTCAGCACATCGGCTTTCAATTGATACCAATATTTAAGGATTATTCACAAAATGCTTTTTCATTTCTGGCAATTTGTTTTACGCCCATTGCTACCTATCATTTTATTTCAAAAAACGGAAAGCAAAAAGGCCTGTTTTTTGGCATAAGCCTTATCGTCTTGTCCTTTTTAAGTGGTTCCAGGGCGGGATCACTGCTGGTTGCAGGAGGCGTTGTTTCGGCATTGCTTATCGACCAGTTGAGATTTCGGACTATTCTTTTTTATACCATAATAATTGCTTTGTTCGGCAATTTTTTTATCGCCTTGCCATTTGTTCAGGATACGATTTACAATCTCAACGAGCGAACTTATGATATCATTTACAATACAGAAGAAGTATTTTCTTCAGACCGCTCTTATTTGATCAGGAGATCAATGGTAGAAAAAGGCCTTGAAATTTTCAATGAAAACAAAAAATACGGAATAGGGCTAAACAATTTTCAAGGCTATGAAATTCAACTCCCAGGGGAGTTTGAAGGCGCACAGTATGTCATTAACAAGGGAAAAATTATGGATATTGGTTCTCACAATTCCTATATAAATATTTTGGCCGAAGGGGGATTGTTTTTGTTTGTGCCTTTTGTTTCAATACTTGCGATTATTATCCTGACGGGTTTATTTACTTTTCATAACGTCTCAGACTTTCAGAGGATAATACTTGTTTCTATCATTCTGATGTGCATACACTTATATGTAATCACTGCAATTTTAAATGTTATGGCATGGTTCATCATAGCACTTGGTTTTGTTGGTATGAATTGGGGTAAAAGACGATCATTTCAATGAGACTTGCGGTTCATTATCATATTCCCTCTATCGCGGAAAATGGTAAAATTTATACTGATGCACAACAAGGAGTTTTTTTAGATTCGATTGCCGTCCACTTTGAAACCATTCTGTGTTTTTTGCACAGTCCCCTGGCCCATGAGAAAAAAAATATGGATTATGAAATCCAGTCAAAAAATATCAAAGTGATAGATCTTGGACCCCATTTAAGTTTTCCAAAAAGGATTATGAGAGTTTCTCATTATCTCAAAATTTTCCAAAATCACCAAGATCAATTTGATGCAATTCTTTGCCGTACCCCAAGTCCATTATCAAACTTTATCATTAAAAAGTTTCCCAAAAAATCGGCTATTTATGTTGTCGGCGACTATATCGACGGCTTATCGAGTATGAAGGGCAATTGGCTAAAAAAGCAATTGATTGCATTATGGGCTCATTATTATGAAAACAAACAAAACGATTTGGCAACCCGGATTTTGAGCATAACCAATAGCCGTTTGAAACAAAATAAACTTTTAAAATACAATCGCGAAACCCGTTTGATCCGATCGACCACACTTAAAAAAGATGACTTTTTCGATCGGGATGATACTTGTAAGGGAGATGTAATTAAAATCCTATATACCGGTCGTATTGATGAAGCCAAAGGATTGGAGGATATCCTTGAGGCCATCATAAATATTATTAAAACCCGAAATAAAAAAATAGAATTTCATCTTGCCGGTTTTTCCTTAACAAAAAGAAATGATCTCATAGAAACGCTAAAAACTACAGCTGCAAAATATACAAATGAAGAGATTATAAAGTGGCATGGCAAACTTAAAATCGGAATAGAATTAAACGAATTGTATCGTTCTTGTGATATTTACTGTATTGCATCCAGGAGTGGCTTTGAAGGCTTTCCAAGAACAATTTGGGAAGCTATGGCCAATTCCTTACCCGTTATTGCCAGTGAAGTTGGATCAATCCCTTATTTTATGGATAATTACCAACATGGAATACTGACCCCGGCAAAGTCGGTAGATAGTCTGACAACATCTATCAATGAGATTATTGATAATGATGAATTAAGAAAAAAACTGATCAAAAATGCCCGTAAATTGGCGAAAGACAACACACTCGACCAATTTGGAGTAAAAATGGCAAAGGAGATCAAATCCTATTTCAATAATTAAAAAATAAGATTGCTACAATAAGCCAATGAATAAATTAGAAAATTACACTTGTCTGGTCACAGGAGCCGATGGATTCATTGGTTCAAATCTCACGGAGTCGCTTTTAAAAACAGGAGCAAAGGTCCGCGCATTGGTGCAATACAATTCCCAAAACAGTTGGGGTTGGCTGGAACCTTATTCCCACAACCCACCGGATAATCTCGAAATAATTTCAGGTGATATCAGAGATTTGAATTTCTGTTATGATCTGACAAAAGGAATCGATATTGTATTTCATCTGGCCGCGCTTATTGCAATTCCCTATTCTTACCACTCTCCGAGCAGTTATATTGACACGAATATTAGCGGAACTTCAAATGTCTGTCTGGCTGCATTAAAAAACAATGTGAGCAAAGTGCTTCACACTTCAACAAGCGAAGTATACGGTACGGCTCAGTATGTGCCGATCGATGAAAAACATCCCTTGCAAGCACAATCACCCTATAGCGCTTCAAAAATTGCCGCAGATTCTATGGCCATTAGTTATTTCAATGCATTTGAACTACCGCTAGTCGTGGTAAGGCCTTTTAATACCTATGGACCCAGACAGTCGGCCAGAGCTGTAATTCCAACTATAATTTCCCAAATAGCCAATGGTAAAAAAGAAATAAAACTGGGTGATCTCAGTCCTACAAGGGATTTCAATTATGTTCTGGACACCTGTGAAGGGTTTATTAAGGCTGCGGAGACCGACAATATTAATGGAGAAATAATCAATCTTGGCAGCGGCACCGAAATTTCCATTGGTGATCTTGTCTTGCTTATAGCCGAACTCATGGGTGAGTCAATTAAAGTAGTGTCAGAACAGAAAAGAATTCGGCCGGAAAAATCGGAAGTACATCGCTTATTATGTGATAACAGCAAGGCAAAAAAGCTATTGAACTTTAAATCAAATTATAATTTGAAAGAAGGACTCAGCGAAACAATAAAATGGTTTTCCGATGAAAATAATTTAAAAATGTACAAAGCCAATATCTACAATGTCTAAACAAGCTGTTATACTATGCGGGGGAAAAGGCACTCGGCTCAGGCCTTATACCGTTGTTTTACCAAAGCCGCTAATGCCCATAGGTGAATTTCCAATTTTAGAGGTCATTATTCGGCAGCTTAAAGAAAATGGTTTTAGCGACTTAATTTTTGCCGTCAATCACCAGGCGGAATTGATCAAGGCCTTTTTTGGAAAGGGTGAAAAATGGGGTATCAATATCTCATACTCTCTGGAGAATAAACCCTTGAGTACAATGGGACCTTTGAAATTAATCCAAAACCTGGATAGTAATTTTTTGGTTATGAACGGTGATATTCTTACCGACCTTGATTTTTCCAATTTTTATGAGGAGCATGTCAAGTCCAAGAGCATTTTCTCCATATCATCTTATAACCGAACACATATCAATGATTACGGAGTGCTGATTAAAAATGAAGCCAATAAATTGGAGGATTTCAAAGAAAAACCAAGCACCAATTTTGAAGTCAGTATGGGGATTTACATGGCCAGTTCTGAGGTTTTAAAGGTCATACCCGATGATACATTTTATGGATTCGACCATTTGATGAAAGATTTGATAGAATTAAAAAAATACCCTTCTGTAAGACGGCACAGTGGCTACTGGCTCGATATTGGGCGCCCCGATGATTATTCTATTGCGATTGATGAATTTGAAAAAAACAAGAACCTTTTTCTGAAAAGTTGAAAATTCTTATTACAGGTTCAGAGGGGTTTATCGGCCAAGTGCTTTGTGAAAAGCTAAGAGCTAATGGTCATTTAGTATTGACGCATACAAAAGACGATGGAGATGTAAGAGAACTCAAAAATTTTGATAAATACGATACGGAAAAACCAGAAAAAGTCATTCATTTAGCAGCTCTTACTTTTGTGCCTGACAGTTGGGAAAATCCATCTGAATATCTGGATGTTAATATTAACGGAACGAAGAACCTACTTGAGAAATGCAGATTCTGGGGATCGGATATTATTTTCCCGAGCACTTATGTTTATGGCAAGCCCGAATATTTACCCATTGATGAAAAGCATAAAGTAGATCCTGCAAATCCATATGCTTATTCAAAATTTGTTTCTGAAGGTCTTTGCAGGTTTTATGCTGAAAAATTCAATGTTTCGGCACTGGTCATCAGGCCATTTAATATATACGGTCCCGGGCAGAGTACTCATTTTCTTATACCAACAATCATCCATCAGCTTATAGATGAGCAAAACGAGGCGATAAACCTAAAAACGCTTAAACCGAGAAGGGACTTATTATATATTGATGATTTTATACAGCTGATAGTGAATGTGCTCCATTTTTCAAAAAAGAAATCATTCGATTTAATAAATGCCGGTTCAGGAGAATCTTATTCAGTGGCAGAAATCGCACAAATTCTTCTTGAATTAAGTGGTTCAAACAAATCCATAAATGAAGAGGAAGAAATCAGAAAATCTGAAGTATTCGAGATCAAGGCCGACATTCGCAAAGCAGTAAATGAATATAAATTCGAATTAAGAACCGGAATCAGAGAAGGCTTGAAGGCCTGTTATGATCATGCCAAGAAGAAAGGCTAATTCCGTACTTTTTCTTATGCCTGAAGCCTCCTATGAAGGAGGTATGACCATGATCACCTTAATGTATCGGGATGCCGGAATATTTAATAAGGAAGGCATTCATTATTTTAATTCAAGCTTAAAATCCAAAAACTTTTTTTTTCGCGTTCTGGAAAGTATAAGGCTCAAATGGAGCTTTGGGCTAATTCTTGTCCGTGCTTCAATTAGGAATGTGTATATTTTAAGTTCTTCATATACAGGATTTTACGATAAGATATTATATGTCATTATTGCTAAAATTTTACAGAGAAATACCTATCTGAATTTGGTGGGAGGGGCCTTTTTTAAATTCACTGATTCTGGCGTATTCAATCGCCTTATTGTTCCTCAGCTTTTAAAATTGCCCAGTATAATCGTAGTAGGGTCTGAACTTTGGAAAAACAAGTTTAAGCAATTGTATGGCTGTGAATACACAAAGGTTATTTATAATCCCGTGAGAATTCCGAAAAGATTTAAAAACGCAGAGTACAACAAAAGTCATTCGGGAAAAATTGAAATTTTATTTTTAGGAACATTGAATGAGGGCAAGGGTATTCTGGATTTAATTAAAATAATTCAGGCTTTTTCTACCCATGAATCTGTTTGTTTTACAATCGTTGGTAAAGGAGAATTGGAGTCGCTGATTTCTATCGAATTGGCAAAAGAGATCGCACTTGGTAGTGTGAGAATTGAGGGCTTTATCAGCGAAGAAAAAAAACATGAGATATTAGCAAAAGCGCATATTCTTATTTTGCCAAGTTATTTTGAAGTTTTACCTATTTCCATTTTGGAGGCCATGTTTGCCGGCATGCTGATAGTGTCAACGAAAGTAGGCGCAATTCCCGAAATTATTGAAGAAGGAGAAAATGGTTTTTTGTTTGAACCTGGAGATTACAATCGCATGATTTCCGCAATACAAAAATTGATTCAAAAACCTGAATTAATAGATGAAATTGGCAGAAACAATATCATGAAGTCAAAAAATTTCGATGTTTTAAACATATTCAAAGAGCAGTTGAATATCATGGAAATTCACACAAATGATTAATTCGAATAGTACACTTATTATCACTTGTGACTGCAATTAGAATTTTTATTGCCCGCCTGGTATTGCTCTTGAGTGGACTTCCTCTGAATAAGGCGACGAGAGATATTATTGAAATAAAGAAACAATTAGAAAATCCCCTAAAACAAAAGGATTGGCTGAATAAAAGAAAATGGGAAATCTTTAATTATCACAAAGAAAATAACCTCCTTTACAGGGAAATGATTTCTTCAGACCAGCCTGAGAATTGGGAAGACCTTCCAATAATGGGTAAAAAAAATTATCAAAAACCGATAGAAGAAATGTTATCAGATGGTTTTCAAAAGTCTGATGTTCATTTAGGAAATACTTCGGGTTCATCTGGGCATCCTTTTTTCTATGCCAAGGATAAATACGCCCATGCAAGGACCTACGCCAATATTTATAAACGTTATGAGGAACATGGCCTTAGCCTGGGAATGAAGCAGGCCAGGTTTTATGGAATTCCACTTAAGGGAAAACAAAGACGGATTGAACAATTAAAGGATTTTTTATTCAATCGGCATCGCTTTCCGGTGCACGATTTAAGTCCATCTCAGCTTGAAATCTTTCTAAAAAGGTTTAGAGAAATAAAATTTGACTTTATTTATGGATATACCAGTTCAATTCTGGCATTTTCCAATTATCTGTTAGAAAAAAATGTGATTCTGAAAGAAATATGCCCAAGCTTAAAAGTTTGCATTATAACTTCTGAAATGTGCACTGAAGCGGATAAAACAAAGATCGAAAGTGCATTGGGTGTGAACGTGCTTAACGAATACGGCGCTTCTGAAATTGATGTTATCGCCATGACGGACAAACATGCAGAATGGAGAATTTCAATCGAAAATCTTTATTTAGAAATTCTTGATGAAAATAATAAAGTACTCGATCCGGGATTTGAAGGTAGAATAGTGATCACAAGTTTATTCAATAAAGCCATGCCTTTTATCCGGTATGATATTGGCGACATTGGCAAACTAAAACATAATAATCCATTGATTCTAGAGGCATTGATTGGTAGAACTTCTGATGTTATTCAATTGCCAAGCGGAAAAAAGGCAGGGGGATTAACCTTTTATTATATTTCACGCAGTATTCTGGAATCGGGAAGTGTTATTCGTGAATTTTTAGTAAAACAAAAAGCCATTGATACCTTTGTTTTTGAGGTCGTGGCTGATCGTCGCTTAAACAGCAAAGAAACAGAGCAGATCAATACTATGCTCGATGATTATTTGGAAAAAGGTTTAAAACTTGAAATTCAATATCTTGATAAAATAGAGCGATCGGCTAATGGCAAAATCAAACATTTCTATTCTGAAATTTGAATGAAGACTATTTGTCAAGTGTCAATAAGAAAATGGAGCAAGCCATAAACGAATGAAATCTATTTCGGTTTATTTAAAGATTTTGGCAGATAGGGATAATAGGATTGCTCTTGCGATTCTCAACCTCTCGTTGTTCGGCGTGATATTGTTTTTCCCGGTTAAAGCCAAAGTGCTTGGCGATCTTGATTTTCATATTGAGGCCAAAACCATTGCCGCTTATTTTCACGGACAAACCAATTACAATGAGATCTCTATTACCAAAGCCCCAGGACCGGTTTTATATTATACAATACCCTATTTTCTGGCAGGAGAAAATCCGGAGCTAGCCCGCCTAATAAATTTTGCAAGAGTCTGGACCTGTGTATTATCTACAATATTTTTACTCTGGCTATACAAAGTCCTTATCAGAAATGTTTCAGTGAAAATTGCCAATCTATTTACCCTTTTTGTTATTATCATTCCGCTTCATGTCTATTATTCTTTGGGTATTTTAGCCGAAGCTCCGGCCTTTTTATCAATTCTATTAGTTATTATAGGATTCTTAGAGTTTCAGATAAAAAGAGGTTTTTGGATATTTATTTCAGGACTGATCCTATTGGTACTTTCCCGGCCCAACTCCATTTTATGTTTGCCGATCATTTTCTCTATTGCATTTTATTATCGGTATTTTAAGAAAAACCCTGTGTCCAGAAGATATCTTCTGGCAAGCATATATGCCGGACTGGTAATCATATTCATAACGGCAATTGTTAAAACACTTCCGAATGAAAGGCAAACTTTAAATCAGGAAACCTATCTGGCTTATGTCATTCATATTGGGCGATTTCAATTTAGAACCGAAGAATTTGACTGGCGCTTTTGGGATGGAAACAACAGACCGGACAGCCGGGATTATCAGAATTACATAAAATCGGTGCACGAACTAGAGTCAAAACTAGATGATGGCAAAGTCTCAAAAAGCAGAATTTACTACGAATGGATTTTAAAAGATTTGATTTATCATCCTTTCACGGCCATAAAGCAGTTTTTTATACGTATTATTTTTGGAAATACCCTTAGGATCAATTCGATCTCAACCGATTCATTTTCAATTTTAGGGATTAATGGCAAAAGCGTTTACTATACATTTACAATTGTTTTAAATATTATTAATTACCTTATCATATCAATGGCCTTGTATTTTAGTGTTCGTAAGTCAAGTTGGGAAAAAAACTGGCCGCTTATTGCCATCATTTTGGCTATTTGGATTTTCAATGGTATCGTGTACATAGAACAGAGATATCTTTTCCCAACAAGGCCAATTATTTATTTTTTAGCGAGTTTTGGCTTTCTTCTACTAACTCAAAAAGAGAATGAACCCATTGCAACCTGAAATTTCAATAATTGTACCTCTCTACAATGAAGAAAACGTTATTCCCGAATTGTTCAAACGTTTGGATGAGCTAATAAAAAATGCCCAAAGAAATGTTGAAGTTGTACTTGTAAACGACGGTAGTAAAGACAGCACTGCAGAACTCATCAAAGCCAAGGCACAAAAAGATTCTCACTATGTTTCAGTTCTTTTAAGTCGGAATTTTGGACATCAAATTGCTGTTAGTGCAGGAATGCAATTTTCAAATGCTTCGAAGGCCGTAATGATTATTGACGGCGATCTTCAGGATCCACCAGAACTGATGGAGACCTTTTACGAAAAAATTGAAGCGGGCTATGAAGTGGTTTATGCGGTCCGTAAAAAAAGAAAAGAAGGGCCGACCAAGAAAATGCTTTATTGGCTTTATTATAGAATTCTTAGAAAATTATCTGATATAAGAATCCCGGTTGACAGCGGAGATTTTTGTATGATTTCAAAGCGGGTCAATGATATAATAAAGGAAATGCCTGAAAGAAGTAGATTTGTCAGAGGCATTCGAACCTGGGTCGGTTTTAGTCAAATAGGGGTGGAATACGAACGCGAAAAACGCTTTGCCGGAGAGCCCAAATACAATTTTAAGGCTCTTTTCAAATTGGCTTACGATGGAATTTTTAATTTCAGCTTTGTACCCCTTAAAATGATAACAAGGCTTGGATTATATACCATTTTAATTTCAGGTATATATTTTGCTTATGTACTTTATTCAAAATTTGCCGGTCATTCTGTCCCTTCGGGATTTACCTCACTGATTGCAGTAATCAGTTTATTCAGTGGGGTCCAAATGATGTCTTTGGGAATAATAGGAGAATACCTGGCGCGCATCTATTTTCAGGTAAAAGAGCGACCCTTGTTTTTAGTGGATGAAGTTGTAAGAAAGGAAAATTAAGATTGGAAAAAGCCTATTATAATCAGTATTACGATTTTGAAAGAAATCATTGGTGGTTTCTTGCCAGAGCGAAAATTCTTGAAGCCTATGTTGGCAAATGGAATAAGTCAGATCTTAAAATTCTTGATGCAGGTACAGGCACAGGTGCGAATTCGATATGGCTTTCCAGGTACGGAGAAGTGGTTTCCATGGAATTTGATAAGGATTGCATTGATTATTCGAGTCAAAGAAACGGATTGAAATATATTCAAGGTTCGCTGCTGCAATTGCCATTTAAGAACGAAAGCTTTGACCTCATTTGCGCCTTTGATGTCATCGAACATATTGAAGATCACCAATTGGCTGTTTCCGAAATGATACGCGTATGCAAACCGGGTGGCAAAATATTAATTACAGTGCCTGCATTTAGGCATTTATGGTCGGAACACGATGAAATAAATCATCATTTTAGAAGGTACACACAAACTCAACTTAAAGCTTTGTTTCAAAGAGAAGAAGGCGAGCTTAAAAATTGCAGTTATTTTAACTTCTATTTGTACCCTTTGGTCCTTTTGGCTCGAATTGCCAATAAATTCATGTCGCTTTTTAAAAACTCAGAAAAAAGTAAATCGGATTTCGAAAAATTCAATCCCGGGCCTTTGAATGAATTGCTCAAAGGTATTTTTTTAATGGAACGAAAACGGATCTCTTCAAAAAAGAAATATCCCTTTGGTGTCTCCTTGATTTTGGAATGGCAAAAAAATAATGCTGCCATTTGAATAAGGCAAATAAAATAACAATTCTCAGTCAGTACTTTTACCCGGAAATGGGCGCTCCTCCTAATAGGTTGCTGGAAGCTATGCGGGGATTTAAGAAGAGGGGGTATGAAGTGTCTGTAGTAACCGGAATGCCAAACTACCCCAAAGGCATCGTTTTTGAAGCCTATCGATCCAAAAGTTTTGTCAAAGAAGAATTGGAAGGCTGTACCATTTACAGATATAATTTCTTCACATCAAATTCCAAAAAAGCATTACCGAGAATTTGGTCGATGACTACCTTCTCAATTAATACCTTGCGATCCTTTTTTCATTTGCGAAAAATCGATACGGATGTGCTCTTTGTTGAAAGCCCACCTTTATTACTGGGATTTACAGGTTGGATTTTAGCGCGTGGCCTTAGAGCAAAATTTTTATTTAACATTTCGGACCTCTGGCCTCTTTCAGCCAAAGAAATGGGTGCTATAAATGATGGCTTTTTTTACAGGTTTTTGGAAGGAATTGAGGCCTTTCTTTACAATCGCGCCGACTTAATTTCCGGACAATCCCAAGAAATTATTGATCATATTCGTGGCCGTACAAAATCAAAAACTTTATTATTCCGAAATGGTGTAGATATCAACAGATTTAAAAATCATTCTTCTACCGGGCCATCTTCGGAGAAACAAAAAATTGTTTATGCGGGATTATTGGGCTTTGCCCAGGGTATTGTCGATATCTGCAAAAAAGTGGACTTCAATGCTCTGAACTGTGAATTTCATATTTATGGTGATGGTGGTGAAAGAGAGGAATTGCTTGATTTAATAAAATCAAAAGGGGATAGTGCAGTTCATTATCACGGTGCTGTTGGTCGCGACGAAATCCCTCAGATTATTTCCCGCTACGACACCTATTTGGTACCATTGGCAAAAGCAATTTACGGGGCCGTACCAAGTAAAATATATGAGGCTATGGCTTCAGGTAAGGCAATATTGTTTTTTGGCGAAGGAGAAGGAGCTTCAATCGTCAAAGAATATAATTTGGGTTATTGTGCTAAAACGGGCGATTTTGAAGAACTTAAGAAAAAAATTGCCTTGCTTAATAATCCTGAAAAGCGAAAAATTTTTGAATCAAATTCTCTTCAGACCGCAAAATCAGAATTTGATAGAAATGTGATTATCGACAATTTTATTTCTAAGATGGAGGATGAATTTAAGTTCGAGTCAACATTCTGATCTTCAAAAATTAGCGGAGTGCCACCAAAGGGCTTTTCCAAAATCTTTATCCTCAAGGATGGGTAAAGTCTACCTGTCGAAAATGCTCGAATGGTACATAGTCTCACCCAAGGCCTTTATCTTTCATTTGGTTGTTGACGATGAAGTTGTTGGTTATTGCGGAGGTATAGTGGTGGATGGAGAGCTGGCAACCGGTTCGGCTTCTGCCATGACCCAACACAGCTTTAATTCGGCTGTCAAATCCATTGTTTTGAGGCCCTGGCTATTATTTCACCCGGAGCTTTTAAAAAAATACAGTTTCGTACTGAGAAATTTGTTTTACCGCTTTAAAAAACCCGAAATCAGCGAGTTGGAAAAAGCCGAAAAACAAAATGATCCTTATACAGGACTTGTGGTAATAGGAGTAAATCAAAAGCATCATGGAATTGGTTATGGATCTATTCTGCTCCAGGAATTTGAAAAAAGAACAAAAGAACTAGGCTTAAACAAAATGATGTTATCTGTTAAAGCGGATAATAATAAAGCGATAAAATCCTATTCGAGAAATGGATGGGAAAAAGCTAAATTGGATGGTGATTCATTGCAAATGGTCAAATTTATTTAAATGAAAATTTCTTTTTCGCCACCTTATATTGATGCAGAAGTTATTGAAAGTGTGATAGAAAGCCTAAACTCCGGATGGATCACCACTGGGCCAAAAGTGAAGGCACTTGAAGAGTTGATGGCAGACTATGTGGGTACCAATTACGCCATTTGTGTCAACTCCTGGACATCCGGTGCAATTCTGGCCTGCAACTGGTTTGACATAAAAAAAGGTGATGAGGTGATCATCCCGGCCTACACTTATGCTGCTACGGCATTGGCTGTTTTACATGCAGGGGCCAAACCGGTCATGATCGATGTAGGGGAAGATTTTATGATGAACCCGGATCTTCTCTATTCTAAAATACATGCAAAAACCAAAATAATTATGCCAGTTGATTTTGGCGGCGGACTGGCAGATTATTATTCGATAAACAAAGTAGCGGAAAGTGCTGCCGACCAATTTGTACAGGATGGCTTAAGACAGGAAAAATTAAACAGGATATTGGTACTTGCTGATGCTGCTCATTCAATTGGTGCCAAGCAAGGCAATGTGCATACGGGCAAGCTCTGCGATCTCTCGGTATTTTCATTTCACGCTGTAAAAAATGTAACCACAGCGGAGGGAGGAGCAATCACCTTAAATCTTCCTAATAATTTTGATGAAGAAGATGAATTCAAATGGCTCAAATTGATGACACTGAACGGCCAGACCAAAGATGCCTTTACCAAGGCACAGGCCGGAGGCTGGAAATACGATATCGTGATGAAAGGCCTCAAGATCAATATGCCTGATATTGCAGCGGCGATTGGATTGGTACAATTGCGAAAGTATGAAGCATTGCATAAGGAAAGGAAACGCGTTTTTGAAGCTTATGTAACTCGTTTGAAGGAATTTGAATGGGCGATACTTCCTAAAATAAAAAAGGATGAAAGGCCATCTTATCATTTATTTCCTTTGCGAATAAGAAATATCACGGAAGAAAAGCGCGATAAAATCATTAGCATTTTGGCCGAAAAAGGCATTTCTGTCAATGTGCATTTTAATCCGCTCCCCAACCTGAGCTATTTTAAAAAACTGGGTTACGATATAGCTGATTTTCCCGTGGCTCAAAAACTTTATCGGAGCGAAATTTCACTGCCCATTTATCCCCAACTAAAAAATGAGGAGCTTGAATTTTTAGTTGAGGAATTAATCAAAGCCCATCAAAAAGTAATTTGAAGCGATTTCTCGATATAACAGTTTCATTTCTTGCTTTGTTAATTCTTTCACCTGTCTTACTGATTATTGCGCTTTCGATCATTATCGATTCCGGATTCCCGGTTTTTTATAAACAAATGAGAGTGGGAAAGGGGAATAAGGATTTTGGCATGCTGAAATTCAGGACCATGCATAAGGATGCGGATAAAAAAGGTTTGCTAATCACCGTGGGGGGCAGGGATCCGCGAATTACCGGTATAGGTTATTATTTAAGGAGATTTAAACTCGATGAATTCCCACAATTGTTCAATGTATTAAAAGGTGAAATGAGTCTTGTCGGCCCAAGGCCGGAGGTAAGAAAATACGTAGCCCACTATTCTGAGGAGCAAATGAAAGTATTCAGCATAAAGCCGGGTATTACGGATTATGCCTCAATACAATTCAGAAATGAAAATGAATTGCTGGCCGGGAGAACCAATCCTGAAGAATACTATATCAAAGAAATTATGCCGGTCAAACTAAGTTATAATCTGGAGTATTTAAGGAAGAGAACTTTTTGGGGTGATATAGCTATTCTGTTTCAAACCGTTTTTAGCATTTTTAGATAATTATTAACAACTCGCAATCTTATAGTAGAAATAAGATAAACTATTCTACAATTAAACGAATCAACGGTTAAACTAAACTCCCAACCCTAAACTCAAAACCTCACATCTGGGTTTTAAATTCTTATGATATATTTGCTCTATGTCTAAAACATCCAAAAAAGTCGTAATTATAACAGGAGGGAGCTCCGGAATAGGCAAGGGCTGTGCAGAAGTATTTGGTAAAAACGGGTATTCGGTATTTATTACCGGAAGAAATCCTGAAAAACTGGAGGAAGCGATTGCTGATTTGATCGCTAAAGATATTTCAGCAAATGGACTTGCTTGTGACGTGAGTCAATTTGATGATAATGTACAGATGTTTGAAGCTTGCATAAAGGTTTTTGGAAGAGTGGATGGCCTGATCAACAATGCCGGTATTAGCATGAGGGCTTTGTTTTCAAAGACCGATGTGGAAGTCATTGAAAAACTTATGCAGATCAATTTTTTTGGAACAGTATACGCAACCAAAGTCTGTATCGATGAAATAATTAAAAATAATGGATTCGTAGTCGGAATATCTTCCATTGCGGGTTATAGAGGTCTTCCCGGAAGAACCGGCTATTCGGCTTCCAAATTTGCGATGCAGGGATTTCTGGAATCGCTGCGTACCGAGTTACACAAAAGCAAAGTACATGTATTAATTGCCTGTCCAGGCTATACAGAGTCGAACATAAGAAATACAGCCTTGAACTCAGAGGGCAAACAACAGGGAGAAACACCATTTGATGAATCGAAACTGATGTCTGCCGATACCGTGGCAAAACACATTTTAAAAGCCATTAAAAAGAAAAAGAAATACCTGACCCTCACCACCCAGGGCAAATTGACTGTTTTTATGAACAAGTGGTTTCCGGGATTCATGGACAAGCTCGTATATAATGTCGTAGCCAAAGAAAAGGATTCCCCTTTTACATAGTCAAAATTTTCTGACAAGGTTTGATTTCACATAACCTTGCTTTTCATCATAAGCAATTACCTTCCAAACTCCCATTTCATCGAGTATTCTTACACGCCTTCCCTTTTCAGCTGTTTCCAGCACCTCGCTTCCCGAACTAGGTAGCGCATAGATTAATGCATTATCTGTCAATATGCCATTTTGCCGGAAATCCGGTAGCAAGTTTATTAATAAACCACTGATCACAAGCAAAGCCACCATAATCACAGAGGTTATTGAGGTATTTTTATTTCTGAGATGTTTGAGGAGTGATACAGCCGCTATGAGCATGGCCAATGCCAGAACGATCCACATAATTTCGGATTTAAAGCGATTAAAAAGCGACTCAAAAAATCGCAGGTCATCGTATTTATAGCCTTTTAATTTATGAGCTTCCGCAAGGTCGGAGATCTTGTCAATGGTTTTCTCATCGTAAGTCAACTCATAATATTGATTGAGATAATAAATGGCATTGGTATAGTCGTTAAGGCCTTCCTTGATAAATGCCATTTTGAGAAGCATCTGTTCGGATTGATAGCCCGCCTCATTGTAGAGTGAATCGTAAATATTGAAAGCCTGAGTGTATTTTTTTTGAACAAAAAGCGAGTCTGCATGTTCAATATTTGATGCTTTTAAAGGCATTAAGGCCAACAAAAAATAGAAGTTTAATAGCGTTAAAGAATAAAAAATATAATGTCTTTGCATTTTAATTTTGACTGTCTAAATTTGCACCCTGATTTTGCAGGAGGCAAAGATAATAAACCTCCTTTTTTTATTGATATGATTCGGTAGCTCAGTTGGTAGAGCAACGCCCTTTTAAGGCGTGGGTCCTGGGTTCGAGCCCCAGCCGGATCACCACCCCAAAGTAGAGCTTTCAGCACACTTTGGGGTTTTTTATTTAATAAGATTCTGAAAGATTGAATGAGGCTAGGGCGAGAAGCCATGCCCATGGGCATACAAGTTTATCCTGATTGATAGAAGCGAATATCGGTAAGCCCCAGCCCGCCGTAAAGGCGTAGTCCTTGATGGCCGGATCACTTGCCCTGATTAGATTTATTCTTCTTCAGGGCTTTTTTATTCCCGGACTTGATCCGGATGGCCTGTTATGCCTATGTTTAATTGCTTATCCTTTGGCAGGTAAACCGTGTAGGCGGGGATCCCCTGAAATTATTATTGATCTCCTGAATTTATCATGGCCCCCCTAAATTAATTCTGAATCTCCGAAAATTATCCATACCCTTACATCTTTTATTTATAGCACCGAAATTGCTTTCATTTCGTACAATATTTTATATCAAAAGAATAATTATCCACTCAATTTATTTTTCTTTGAATCAATGATATCATTTTTACAAAAGACTCTCTTATTTCTATTTGTTCTTTTGCTTTTGTCTTTTGCAGTAAGAAATACCATTCCCTACGCTGTAGAAAATGAAGAATTCAATAAAAAACTCAATACCTATGAGACTCTGAAAAAAACAAAAAATATCAATACCCTTTTTTTTGGTTCAAGCCGCATTTATCATCAAATATCACCAGAGATTTATGATCAGTTAATGGTCGATTATAAAAGTGCATCTTATAATTTTTCACTGCCCGGCACCTTTAATCCGGAGTCTTATTTCCTTCTCGAAAAATTTCTTGAAAATGACATAGAGGATGCCGATATCGATCTTATAATCATTGAATTACAGTCTTTTAATAATCTTTATTCAAGAAATATCTTCTCCCATAAGGCCAGCTACTGGAACAATTTCCCTTATTATTTATATGCCTTAAAATTCATCCTGAATTCAAATTATCCAGGGATTGAAAAAGCGAAGTTATTGGCAAAATATAGCATTAGTTTTATCTACCGATTGACTTCTTATCCCAAATTGTTTCAAAATATTAATTCCAAATATCCTGAGGATGAAAAGACAAAAACCGGTTTTGTGAGTATTGATGATCAGATAAAAAAAAGACATCCAAATGATTTTGAGAATAAAATCAGGGAAAAACGTCTGTCTGACAGTCTGGAAATTGAGAAACGCTATCGCGCTTCGGGAAAAGTCAATGCATTGTTAAAAGACAAGAACTGCAATTCTGTTTTACAAAAAAAACTGCTAAAACTCATTGAAAAAGCAAAAAAGAAAAACTGCCATTTATTGTATTTAATTCCGCCCCGACTTACGCTTAAGGATTATCAGCAGACCTTGCCATTTACAAATTGTCTGCCAAATGAAAACATATTGCAAATGGCTGACCGCGATACTTATCCGCATTTCTATCAAGCCAAATACATAATAGACCGGGGCCATCTCAATGGGGCAGGAGCAGTGCTGTTTACCCAAAAACTCTGTGAGCAAATCGTATCCAAAAACATTTCTGAGGTTTATTATTAAGCTGAAGTTTCGATTTTCACACGCCCAAAAACCTTCCTCACTCAATAGCGAAATTACCATAGCCCCTCTTTAATAGCTTAGCAAAGTTCATCAATAAATACTTTGCTTATGAAGGCGCTATTATCTTTTCTCCTGATGGTTTTATTGGCCGTTTCTCTTTCAGCACAAACGTGGCATTCGAAATTTGACTTTCACATACAAGATGAAGATGGCGGTGCCATGGCTACCGTTGGAAATGTGGGAATAGGTTTTTATTCCTCCGAATTGAATGTTCCCGCAGCTAATATTAATCAACAACCTCAAACCCCATATTTGCCACAAAAACAATTGCACATCATCGGCTATGAAGACGAAGAAAATCCCGAGTTTTTCGCCCCAATTCCGACCATCCGATTGGATCACAGAACTATCGATGACAACAGTTCAGGAAATACAAGCGGTGGACAACAGCGTAATGGAGGCCCCTCCACAATTTCCAATATAGAATATTCGGCTCAGCAGCATGTCTGGGATTTGGAAAACGACGAAGGCATTTTGGGTTTTATCAAAGACGGCACACACAAGGTAAAATACGCCGGTGATGAAGCCAATTTTGGGATGCCGATTTCCGGGGCGGAATACGACCTCAATGTTTATGGAACCCTGAGGATTGGTTTAAATGCCAGTTCTGCTCCCAATGACCTTATTGTAAATGGCCCTTCTACACTCAAGGGAATCCTCAAATCTCAAAATGAAGCCTTTTTTGAAAACCAGGTTCTTATCGGAGATCCGGCCACAATTTATAATGCACAATCAAATCCAAATAACAAACTCATTGTACAGGGCACAGGGGTATTTCAGGAAGTACTTGTGGACCATGTAAGCGAATGGAATGATAAGGTATTTGAGGCGGATTATGACTTACTCGGGCTTAACGAACTTGAATCGTTCATTTCCGAAAATGGCCACCTTCCCGAAGTACCAAAGGAAGCTGAAGTGATTGAAAAGGGTTATGATATGGCTAAAATGGACGCCTTACTACTCAAAAAGATAGAAGAATTGACACTTCATGTGATTGCGCTAAACAAAGAAAATGAAGTATTAAAATCCAAAATTAAATAAGCACACATGAAAACTTTGTATTCTTTTTTATTGATTCTATTTGCAATTACAATCTCAATTGGGCAAGGATTGAATATCAGCACCTGGACTTATAATTTTAGCTCAAATTATGATTTTTTTATAGATGATAATGATCACATCGTACTTTCCAATAGTTCAGGGATATACATTTATAATGATTCCGTTTTAATTCAGCAAGTATCCAACACCGATCGGCCTGCATCCCGAGGTCGTTTCGGAAATATTTTATTTTCTGCAGGCAATCATGGTATTACTTCATGGACTCCCAATGGTTCTTATACCTTTCCCGGCGACTCATCTTATTTAATGCCATTCCCGGTGACTATGATTCAGTTGTCTGACGGTAGAATATTAACAGAAAATGGTCATGGAGACTCTTACGCTATATTGGATTCAACCGGCATTACAGTTTTACCTTTATCAAATACCCAAAGCTGTTACAGTGCCCCACTGCTTGAAATAAATCCTGATCTCTATTTGTTTGGCTACAATGGGTTTGTCTCAGTTGATACAATAGGTTATTATACTAAATCTACAAATTCAGTTACGCGTATAGCCAGTTCTAATATTGTGGGCGCAGATTTTATCCTGGGTTATGACAACAGCATAGGCAATAGAATTTTTATGCATTATGTCGATGGTATTGTAGAAGTGGAGAATAATACCGTCCTGAATATAGAATATTTCTCAAGTCATGGTGTATCAATAAGTCCCCTTCATTCTACATCGGGATATACTTCACTTCCGAACAATAAATATGTTGTTATGGATACAAATTATATGATGGTATACGATGGTTCGAGCATGGTCATTTTTGATTCTACGCAGGGCTGGAATGTTGGAAGTGGGTTATATGTGAAGGCAGATGCCAATTCTTCAGGTACTGTTTATTTTGCTATAAGAAATAGAATGTACAAAATCACCGCCCCGATTTTATCATCCATTAACTCTGAAACTCAAAAGTCTAGCTTTAATGTTTACCCCAATCCAAGTAATGGAACCTTTGAAATTTATTCCCCGTTTGCTTCCGGTTCCTATGAAATTTCATTTATAAACCTGCACGGCAAAACAATATTTAAAAGACTAGTTAGAGACCATAATTGCAGTATTCAACTTCCAACTGACCTACGCGATGGGATTTATATTTTGAAAGCAAAGGAAGAACGTGGCAAGAATCTTTTTAACACAAAATTAATCTTGAAACGTGATTGATTTTTTCACATTCATTTCTGAAAAATCGCTTTTTTCTGGTTTGTTATTAGCATTTGTATTTAGTCAATCCAATGCACAGAATATCTCCGGACGGCTTGAACTGCAAA
This sequence comes from Cytophagales bacterium, assembly GCA_965267555.1. GTDB lineage: Bacteria > Bacteroidota > Bacteroidia > Cytophagales > CCMP332 > CCMP332. The sequence continues at coordinate 1,722,347 of OZ254083.1, forward strand.
ATGTAATTGCCAAATTTGATTCAAGAGCCTATCTCTTTTCTACTAATCTCAATAACCTGGAGAGCGGTTTTGAATTTCCAAAAGGTTCGGGAAACTCAACAGTTTTTGCTTCATCTTATTGGTTGACAGGTGTTGATTCTTCAACGAATACTTTACACAGTTCCATTAAAACCTATCCGAATAGTTTTGACTGCTTTTTTGCGGGTCCCGTAAGAAACCCACCTTACAATGATCAAAGCAGAAATGGCATTTTCAAAATTTCCAAAAGTACGGTAATTGATTTCAATCAAAATTTTGGAATGCCCGGATATGTCATTCCTTCATCAATTATAAACTGGCCGGGAAATGGGAATGTCAATTCAGGGATGTCCAAAAAATTAGCACCATTTTTCGATTTAAATAATAATGGAAATTATGAGTCTATTCAAAATGGTGATTTTCCGCTAACTCTGGGAACGGAAAATTTATATTTCCTCAATAATGATATATCCGGTAATAGAACAGGCCTTAATCCATCTGTGCCGGGACTTAATATAGAAATCAAAACCTATGCGTATCAACTTGAAGATGAGTACGATACTTTTAAAGACTGTGTTTTTCTTAACATCGTACTAAAAAATCGTAGTCAGGTTAATTATAAGGATGTCTATTTTGGTCTTTGGTTTGATTTTGATATAGGGGAGGGTAGCGATGATTATATTGGTTGCGACAGCACATTAAGTGTATTTTACGCTTACAATGCCGATAATTCAGATATTGAATATGGAAATAAGATTCCCGCCCAGGGTGTCATGCTTTTAAATAAGAATTTCAATTCTTTTATCGGATATAATAACAATTCAAATTTCATTAATGGCAATCCTCAGAATTCAATTGAAGCCAATAATTACCTCCGCGGTTTATGGAAAAATGGAAATAAAATAAGTCAGTCAGGGAATGGATTTGACACTTTAAATACGACTTATACTAATTTTCTTTTTAACAATGGAATTAATCAGGAAACCGGGCCAGGAAATGATAAAAGAGCTCTGGGAAGTATTGGGCCCTTAATTTTTTCACCGAATGAATCTACTTGTTTTGACTTGGTGGTATTTCCGGCTCTCGATACCATCTCACCAGTTGCTTACTCCAGTGTTTTACAATTGCTTAACAAAGCGGATACGATAAAAAAGTTGTTTAATATGGTAGGGCAGGGGTGTGCCTCTCCTTTAATTTCCGGATATACCAATAAGAACCAAAGACCTAACCTAAATCAGATCAATATTTATCCAAATCCCTGTACGGATAAAGTAAATATTACTTGTGAAAACACATTTTCATATTGGAACATAAAACTAATTGCACTGACAGATGGGAAGGAGATATTTCAAGCATCCGGAGCTGGTGCAATTAGAGAAGCTATTAATCTATATTCCTACCGGGAGGGCTTATATATACTTCAAGTCCGAACAAATCTTTATTCGAAAAATTTCAAACTCTTGATTTATGACTAAGCTATTAACATACTTTGCGACCCTTCTTTTGGTAGTCTTCCAGTCAAATTTATTATTTGCGCAAATCAAAGGCAGCAATATGCCAGGAATGGCTACCCCCAATAAGGCCGAACCTTCGAAACTGGAAGTAGGTAATTATGTTGGTGATGTCAATATTTTTTCAGGAAATTATCAAAATACCATTCAATTGGGTACAGTAAGCACTCCGGGAGGTCTATCCTATACTGCTAATTTGACTTACAATAGTAAAAATCAGGTTACAAATATCCCTGAACATGTCGGGGGAATACCCTATGGAAATGGTTGGACAGTGAGCATTCCCAGTATAACTGTGAAAACGGTGAGCAAGAAAATCGCAAAAAAAAATTTAAACAAAGGGAGTTTTCTGCAATTCAAAAAAGAAAATTTTACAAATAAAGAACTCTATGAAGATGGAGAACCCTATTATTATTTTCCATTTCTAAGTATTCCGGGTGAAGTTTCCGGCCGCCTAATTTTAAAAGAAAAAATAGATGAGAGGGCAATCTTTGTATTGGAACAATTTGAAAAATATGTTCAAGCTGAATTTTATAATGGCGTGTGGGATGTAATTCTCGAAGATGGCAGGGTATTTACATTTGATTATGTAAAAAATAATTCCAGAAATGCCCCAAACAATAGACTCGATAGGTTCAAATATGAATTAGTTGAACAGGATATTTTTGCCCTGGATTCTATTGACGAGATCGATACGGTTTGTATAAAATTTGATCCAAATGATCCAAATGTATGTCTGGAAGATAAAATCATCACAAAGTATGCGATGACCAAAAAATTTCACAATCAATTAACAGACTTAGAAAATAATATTAGCCAGGACCTTGCAAAAACAATAAGGCCTGTTCTTGAGAGAACAGCTTGGTATCCTTCCCAAATCTATGATCCCGCAAAAAATGACCAAATGATATTCTTTCAGTATGAAACTTATGGAAAAATCAATTTTCATCAGGAATACTTACAAAACAATTTCCAATTCTTTTTTCTGGAATATGTAATCGAAGATGTTTTTGGACTTTTTCAGGGAAATACGCATGATAGCGGTCTCTTTTCTTCATGGGATGCGACATATAGTGTTCCTCAAATAAATTTGCCGGATTTGTCTAAATTATTGCCATACATGAAGCCCTTTAATAAATTCACGGAAATAGGTTTTCTTGGAAACAAAGCACATAACTGTGGGACAGTATTTAGAGACATTTTCTTAAAATCAATTGTTGCGGCAGATATGTCAAACGGGTACATTCCGGTTGAAAAACTGGATTTAAATTATCAAAGTTTTGATGTCCAAAATTACGCCAACAGCAATGCTCACTTTTCGCTTCAGGATGCTAATATGTTACTGTGGCAATACGATCCCTACGTAGTCAGGTTTGACTCACTCTATTCGATGAAAGCAGTATATCAAAAAGGCCATATTGGTGATACCAATTATTTACCGTTTAATGCCAATGGAAATATTAGTTTTTCCAATTCAAACACAAATCATTGGACCAGGTATAGAAATTTGCGATCAGATGAATTTTTAAGAAAAAGTCACCCACAGGTTAGAAATTATACTCAATTTGATAATGCTAATGTTTTTGATAATTGGAATGATCCAAATAATGGTAATTCGCTTATTAATGATCGAAATCCATATGCATTAAATACAAATAACAATCTATACTATTTTGGCAGAGAAAAAATTAAACCAATTCATACATCTCTATCTTTTGATCATAGTTTTCTTGAATCAGAAAGGATAAATGGCATTGATTATGTACCGGGTGATAACTATGAAATCAGAGCAACTATTCAGTCCAACGGGGCACAATTGGCCAATTATGATATTGAATTAGTTACCGGCGACTTAAATGGCTCAGATGTAGATGACTACATTGGAACAGCCGACCCTGAAGCAACTATTAACGGAGTTAATATATTTAGCAATTCAGGGAGCCCGACAAAGGATTATCTCGACCCGGAAAAAGTATCTGCTATTCCCAAGTCCAATTCTTTTTTTAACACTTTTAATAATATTATTAAATGGAGCAGTGCTTGGAGCCATAACAGCCATAACAAAGTATATACGTCTAATAATTTTACCTTTCCGAGTTTACCGCATGGTTTTAATGGGTTTCATGTAAGAATTGGGCCTGCAACTTCAGATCAGTTTTACAATTTTGGATTGAAACAAACAGATCGTTGGGATTTGGATGACTCAAACTCACCCTCACAATTGATAAGCAATTTTAGCAATTACGAAACTTATTATTCTCATTACAGAAATCAGATTTCACAAGACCCAAGTAATCCTCAATTTGCATGGGGAAACCATTCGATACATACCTATTCTCAATATAGAGATGATAAACATTTAAGATTATGGGATACAGATCCTATTCCGAACAATTTTGGAAATGGCTCTCCCTGGTATATGATGGATAAGGCTCAGGTTGCTGGTTTTACTCCCTCTTGGTTGGAAAACAATTGGAATCCAAAAGACTATTTTCATCATAGGTACTGGTGGAATAACTATCCTTTAGCTAATGAATTTTGTAGTCCAAATGGTAACCCATTAGGTTCCTTTCCAAACAATCCAACTTTGGTAAGTCAAAACACTACACTTAATGCAATTCAGATTAATAGAATGTCTAAAAACCCATATGTACTTAAAGAAGTAAAGAAGTACAAACTGTCTGGTTATTACGATTACCTTGCTGAGTTTTTAGAAGTGGATACAATTTGGAATGACAACTTATATGAACATTTGGTTTTTGAATACGATATTGCCCAGATTGTTAATCCGGCAACGTATTCAAACAGTAAGCGAAATATTTTTTTACTCTCTGAAGTTAAAAGAATTAATCTGGATAATCCCAATAATTTCATTGCGACACAATTCGAATATCAAATAGATCCTCTAATTACTACGGAATTGCCATGTCAAACATTTTTCTCCAATTGCCCTACGACAAATACAAAATTAACATTTGAACTTGGAACAATTGTATTATTAAATAAGATCATTGATAATTTAGGTGGAGAGACAATAATTGAATATTCTGAAGAAGAGCATGCAGTTTTTAGCAGTAATTTTGGTGAACTATGGGATTTTGGAATAATCAATAAAAAACCTGTTTACAATGCAAATGTTTCCATAATACCTCCGAATATCATTCAGGAAGTTGTTTACCCTGTGAGTCGCTTAGGGAAAATAGATGAAAATGGAATTCCTAGGTATAAGGATTATGAATTTGAAGGTCTAATCACTGATGGTAATATGCTTCAGTATAATTTACTAAAACTTAGTAAATACAATGGTGCTTCATTTCAACAATCAATTAATGGATTTGAAAGTGCTACCATTGAATTGCCTCCATTGGATCCAACAATGGCAAATAAGCGAGCAAGAATAGAATATGAACATTATGGACTGTTTTCCAATCAGTCAAATTATTGGACTGAAATCCCTGATGATCACCCCTATTTTTTTCTTGGAAAAGTTAAATCCAAAAAAGAATACGATGAAAACGGTCAATTGATCAAAGAGAAAATATATACTTATAAGGCCACAAAGGCTTATGCTAATTACTATCACAGAAGAAAATTCTGGACCCCGTCAAGTTCTGTTTGTGAGTCTGAAAAGTTAATTGCCAATTTTAATCCTGGTGACCAGTCAAGTGCATTCGGAGAATACTATGATTTAAATCTAATTAAAGATGGATATGGAACAAGCCATGCCAATTGGTATTTAAAAACCAATACTGCTGATATTCGAGTGAGCCCCTTTGAAGATCAAAAATATATTGACAGCTATGATCCCCCAGGGGCAGATAGTTATTTTATCAGGCTCATTAAAGAGGAGGAATTTGACTATTACCCGGTAGATCAATCATCTGATAATTCGAATTCAAACCATAGAATAATGGAAGGTGGTGAATATGGTTTTATTCAAACTGTAAAGGAGTATTCGTATTTTGATGCAGATGTTTATGGGAGATCAAACAACGATCAGTATAAAAAATTGCTAAGAAAAGGAGTTCAGGGCGATCCCAATAACTTTATTTATTTGAGTGATGAGAACATGTTTTGGGATGACCCTTCAATCCTGCATAATATAGCGCCTTCCGTTTTAGGATATCGAAAAGATAAAAGCTTTCAACCGAGTTGGCAATTAAGTGCAACTAAGTCCTTCACTTCGGATGAGCCTAATAGCTATACACTTTCCGAACAGTATTATATGTTTGATTTGCAAAAGCTCTATCGCTATAAAAAATTATACGAAATTTACCCATGTGAAGGTGAATCCTTTCCAAGCCCAAAATTTATAAATGATGTCAGTGAAGATGCATGGATGATTAAATTTCATTATGATAATTTAAAGAGAAATGCTCTTTTTCAATCTGTAACAACTCATCACAAACCTGGTTTTGACGATGTTAAATCAATAGAGTTTTTAACCTACTCGGATTATAAAAACGGTATAATTTCCATAGATCCTGATAATTATAATGTTGAATACAAAAACATACCTCAGGAATTTTGTGATTTACTCAGCGAATCCGGAGCAAATAGCAGTTCAAACTCAAGGGCTTTAAAAAAATATCCTTATAGAAGAAGTACCTATTTGTACGATAAGTTGAAAAGAAGTTATCAAAAATCAAGGATCTGGGAGGAATATCTTATTGACGAAAAAGGCCTCAAAATAAAGGATCTTGCCAGTAAAGATCAGGATGTAGATAATGTGTTTTTAAATACAAGTGTATTAAAAAGCGTCCATATTGCAGTTGATGATGACAGACGTAGTGAATACCTTAATCATTTGTATAGTGATCATTCTAATACAAGCAGGGTCAATGAAGATTTCTTATTTTATGAAGACACCGAAGTTGAATTAGAAGTTCCAAATATTAAAGTCAGGCATTTGCCCGATGGCAGCATAGAATATTATTCTGATTCAATGATACAGGTTATTACTAATAAGTTTATGCCTGTTATCCCTTACCATAATATCAAATATGCAGATGTAATAGGTAGAAATAGATTTGGCCAGGCCATGATTATGGATGATCAGAAAGAGCTCAGAACATTGTTGGAATTTCCCGGAAGAAGCTATACGTGGATTACAGATCCCGTCAAAACCATGAAAAAATACGAATATGCGGATGTGGCAAATGGAGATTATACCATTGTTCTCAAAGACGTGACATGTCGATACAGGGTTATGAACTTTGGACAATTTGGAGTACCTGATTCCAAAATTGAAGGATTTGGTCTAGAAGAGGCATTAAAAACTAAGTATCACTTTGATGAAAGGTATAATCTGATTAAATCCATTGATCCCAATCAGTTAGTTACAGAATTTAAATACGATGGATTCAAACGATTAAGCGAAACAAAAGTAAATGGGAAAATTACAAACAGCTATGGATACAATTATTGGAACACGCATGAGCTGGGAATTAATAATTATAATTTCAATGAAAAGTCTAAATACAATTATTTAGATGCATTTACTCATTATGAAGATAGTACTACTCTTTTTTCAAGGGCACATTATGATCCTCTCGGGAGGGAGTTTCACAATGCGACCAATAGTTTTAATTTTGATAATCAAAACTTTAGTTCTAAAACCATACATTCCGGCAGCATTGTATACGATGCCTGGGACCGTGCCATAAAAAATTATAAGCCATTCAAGAGTCTAAATAATGCAGTCGATCCACTTTTTAACTTCTCGGGTTATTTTCAGGAAAATTTATTGGAGGCTAATACCAGGGGATTAACCTTAAGAACTGCAGATTTTGGCTTGGATATAATTGGAAGTCATGCTTTGCATTCCATTACAGAAATAATAGACAGAACTACGCTTCAGAGCAGAGTAGAAGCTAGTAATACAATTTTAAATGAAATTGCGCCAAATTCTGAACAAATATTCAAACAGCTTACTACAATTGACCAGGATGGTAAGAAAAATCGAGAATATTTCAACAGTAAAGGTCAGAAAGTAGCACAAAGCAATTATTTAGAAAATACGAAGATCAACACTTATTATGTCTATGATGCCGCAGGAAATTTGTATAAATCAATCAATGATAAAGGGCAGGTACGCGAATTCTATTATAATTCATTAGGCTTAATGTATAAAAAAATCGACCCTGATGCCGGAGTCACACTGTCTTGGTTTGATGAAAAAGGAAATCTTGAATATCTCCAGGATGAAAATTTAAGAGCAGAAGGCAACGGTTATATCAGAAAAATGGAATACGACCAATTTGGAAGAATAATAACACAAAAAAAATACGGTCTTATCAACAATATTTCTGCGAATTATGATTTTTCTACCGATCTAAAATCCTATTCTTATGAAGGAGCTGGTGCTATTTTTCAGCTGGGTAATTTCAAATATGAAAAACGCCTTGAATATGGAAAACCAAAATTTGTTAAAGATTATATACGCGATGAGATCTTTGATGAATATTTATGTGGTTTATATGCCAGAGGAAAATTAACAAGAACAGAAGGGTACGATGAAAATGGCAGGCTTATTGAACTCAATCATTATTTCTATAATAAAAACGGTTTGCAAAGTTCATATGCTTCACAATTCAATCCGGAAGGTATTAGCGCTTCAGAAGCTGGCTTACTTAATCGCATATATTATACCTATGATCGTCAGGCCAGACTAATCAACAAAACCATCGATCTGAATACAGATGGAATCATTGATTATAATTATTCATTTTTATACGATCAGTTTGGACGACTGGCAGAAATGAGAAGTGGCTTAAATAAAATTCTGAGTGAAAATCAAAAGGTACTCAGTTTTGTCTATGATGATGTTAAAGGTCACATGATTAAAAAAAAGTACTTTTTTCATAATGCAGATTTGACAAACTCACAAATCGATGAATTAAATTATAGCTACGAACCAAAACGCGAGCGATTGAAAATGCTCGATAGCGAATTAATGGATTATCGTTTGTATTATGATGATGATACTATTGGATATGAACAATTTAAACCTATGGGTTCAACTTCTTTTACAGGAGAGTATTTGACAAGTTCTAATAATTTTAATGGAAATATCAATGCGATACAATTTACGACAAAGGATCAAAATGCCCGGTGGAAAACATTTTACGGATACCATTATGATAAGGCTAACAGGTTGGTGAAAGCCGATGCCTTTATAAAGCAGGAAGTTAGTGAAGAAGATGAACCATCCAGCTATTCACCGGATGGGCCAGGGAGCCGTTTTAAAATAGGAGATGCATTATATCAATACGACGATATAGGTAATCTTGACTATAAAGAAATTGGTATATGGGGAAGTAATGGAAATATTGTTGATTATTTAATAACAGATCCCGAATTGCTTTCTGTCAATAATAAATTCAGAAATGCCAATGGAATAAATAATGCTTTTACATACGATAATAATGGCAATGTAACAATGGACCTTATCAATAGTAATGTTATGTACTATGGAAGAGCTAATTTACCACATACGCTAGTGAGCAATGGCATAAATACTACTTATAAATACAATAGTTCTGATACCAGGATATACAAAGAAACAGATGATGGTGGAAGCAAAACCGGGGAGTATTATTTCAGAGATCAGTCCAATCAAATAATCGCCATATTCACAAAAAATAACAATGGCTTTTCAAATTGGAAACATTATCTCTATGGAGTAGAAAAATTTGGCAGTTTTGACCCAAAACCATCACAAGAGCCAATTTTTAAAGGCTTTAATTCTGTGGCCAGCCGCGCCATAGCACAAGCCGGCAATTATGTACTGGACAATACAAAAAAATACATTAATAATAGCAATTTGGCCGGTGAATTGCTTTATGAAAATTTAATTCTCGGCGGAGGAGATGTAGAATTATCCAATTTTAATTATTGTAATTCAGAACTTAATACTCCTTGCTTAACTCACGAATTTCAGGATGATTTTCTTGATATTAAAGGTGCAAGAGTTATCTTTAAAGCCAATACAGTACTGAAACCCGAAGAGGGCTTTAAAATAAGAGCAGGCACGATCAATATTGTTTTTGGCGATTGCGAAGCTCCAAATGACATGCTAATGGCCTATGAGGATTCCATAATGCAAAGTGGCACCTTTTACCAAATGGATCATTTGGGCAATACCCGTTTGGCTTATAAGATAGAAAATAACCATAATGCCTTTAATCGTACTGTCAGCAATGTTATCGATTATTATCCCTTTGGAAAAATTTTGAGAGAATACAATCTGGAAAACGAAAAATTCAAATTTACCGGAAAGGAGCGCGATGCAGAAAGTGGCTATGATTATTTTAAGGCGCGGCTTTACGATTCGGATTTTGGGAGGTTTTTGCAAGTGGATCCTTTGGGGGGAGAAAGAGCAAATATTGATCCTTATCACTATTCAAGTAATAATCCCATTATAAGAATTGATCCTGATGGCAAATGGGACATCACAATACATGCTTTTTCGGATCGAAAAAAACATGGTTTCGGCATGGCATCTGTTTTTGACAGAAATGGTAATGAAGTAATGACATTTCGGGTAAGATTGCAAGGTGCTGCTGGATCGGATAGAATGGAACGAAATTCTGACACTCCCTTAGGAACTTATAATATTCCAGAAAACAGTTGGATTTCTGGCGGAAGTAGAAAATCGTATGGACCCAATCCAAGATTAAATCTTTCAGGACAGTCAGGTGAAATTATCGAAAGTGGAAGAAGTGCAATACGTATACATGGAGGACGTCAAGAAACCTATAATAGCGAAACTAAAACATGGGAAAAACACAAAAATCCCAAACTTAAAAAGACCTTTGGATGTATTCGAGCTTATGATATAGATATGAATTATCTGAAGAAAATTACAGAAGGTCTTGAAAATAACGATGAAGAGGAAAAGCCAGGCGTTCTTAAAATCGTGGATGATTTACAAGAAAGAGATGGTAATTATTTAACACCCGATGAAGCTAAAAAATATGATGAAACATTTAAATGACTTTTTGAAAATCTATTTATTATTCTTACTTCTAAATATTCCATTAGAAGTAAAATGCACATTAGATATGAATCATTTAGAAATTATGTGTTTTTACAAAACAGAAAATTGCAATTTGAATTCAATAGATAGCATTGTTAATGAAATAAATTATAACCCTAAAAAATTCATGTCTTCATTAAACAATGACTCATGTCTGATAAAAGTTATAGATGAAATACATCTCCAAAGTTTGATTAATAATAGCAACAAATATTTGAATGCCTTGAACAAAATTTGTGAGTTAGGAGATGGATATGTATCAGAATATGTTGCCGAAATTGTAGAAAAACAACTCATAAATAACACATTTAATTATTCCAAATTTATTTCAGAAGATACAGTTAATTCATGTTTGCAAACAAGAATTTTTGAATCAATTGATATTGGTAACCTATCTAAAAACTCGAAAAACTATGAACAAATAGTTGAAGTAATTGAAACATCTTGTGAGGATTCTAATTTCTCTGAAACTCAGAAGTCTATTTTGAGAGTAATCAGATCAAGACTAAAATAGCACTACCCCCAAAATTAGACCTTCTCAACCCCGGCTGCTAAATATCAGCGCTGGTTGAGAGCCCAAAGGGGTGAAAGACAAATGTTTTCGATAGCTATCGAATGAGGGAAGTTTATTAAAGAGTAATTTTTTTTGGGCGCCCTCGTACATCTATCGCTCTACCTCAGGCTTATACGAGGGCGAGTTTGGGGGCGAATTTACCACATACGCTAGTGAGCAATGGCATAAATACTACTTATAAATACAATAGTTCTGATACCAGAATTTACAAAGAAACAGATGATGGTGGTAGCAAAACCGGGGAGTATTATTTCAGAGACCAGTCCAATCAAATACTCGCCATATTCACAAAAAATAACAATGGCTTTTCAAATTGGAAACATTATCTCTATGGAGTAGAAAAATTTGGAAGCTTTGATCCCAAATTATCACAGGAGCCTATATTCAATGGCTATAATTATGTGGCCAGTCGTGCCATAGCCCAAGCAGGCAATTATTTATTAGACGATACTAAAAAGTATATAGATAATAACAATTTGGCCAATGAATTGCATTATGAAAATTTAATTCTCGGTGGAGGAGATGTAGAATTATCCAATTTGAATTATTGTAATTCAGAGGCAAATATTCCCTGTTTGAATCATGAATTTCAGGATGATTTTCTTGATATTAAAGGTGCAAGAGTTATCTTTAAAGCCAATACAGTACTGAAACCCGAAGAGTGTAATACTCCCCAATTCTTAGACCACTTCCTGAGTTTTCTTAGTTAATATTTCTGTTATTTCTTTGTTCATTTTGATTGCTTTTCTAAAGCGATTAGATGGAGTTTCCTCGAAGGAATGATGCATCTTTTCATCGTTGTAGTAAGTCACGTAGTCTCTGATCATTTGATAGAGATCTAGTCCGTCTTCTGGTGGATTGAGATAGATTCTGTTGTGTTTTAAGGTTCTCCAGAATCTTTCAATCCATCGATTGTCTATTGCTCTGCCTTTTCCATCCATGGAGACTTTGATTTCTTTTTCTTTCATGGTGTAAATCCAAAGACTGGAAGTAAACTGTGAACCTTGATCCGAGTTGATGATCTCTGGTTTTCCATGTCTTGCAATGGCATCTTCCACTACTTCTACGCACCATTTAGCTTCCAGGCTGTTGGAAATACCCCATCCCATAATCTTTCGGCTGTAGATGTCCATGACTGCCGTGCAGTACATGAAGCCTTTTGCCATTGGGATGTAGGTGATATCAATGCTCCAAGCCTGATTCGGACGCTCTATCTTCAGGCCTCTAAGCAAATAGGGTCTGATATAATCGGTTTCTCCAAGAATGCTCAACATTTTCCTTGGGTAGATGGCTCTATGCCCCATTTTTCTTAAAAGCCTTCTGACCCGCTTGTAATTGACATGATAGCCTTTGCTCTTTAACATAAACTGCATGGATTTCACACCTTCTGCTGGTTCTTTGGCTGCATGCTCGTCCATAATGCGCATGATTTTCAGGTTCTCAGGTTTCTCTCCAAGCGGTTTGTAATACAGACTACTTCTGTTCAATGACAGGAGCTGGCACTGTTTCCGTTTGCTCATTCGGCTTCTTCTGCTGACCAATCCAATCCGCTCTCTCACAGTCCTGTTTTCTTCAAGCTTTTTTTTAGAAAGTCATTTTCAACCTTCAGTTGACCGATTTGAGCATAGAGCTTTTCAGCATCTACACTTTCTTCTTCTTTGGCTTCTCTACCATTCGAAAAAACACTGGATGCATTCTCTAAAAACTCCTTTTTCCAGCGAGAGATAATAACTGGACTTACTTCATGTTTCTTTGATAATTCTGCGAGGGTTTCTCGCTCTTTGATCGCCTCTAAAGCTACTCTGGCTTTAAACTCCGAACTGAATTTTCTTCTCTTGTTTCTCATAGATTTTAGTCAAATTAAAAATTTTAATTTTAACTAAGTCTATGGTCTAGTTTTTTGGGAGTATTACAAGTGTCCAATCCTTTGAATTTAAATCGAATAATAAAGATGAAAAAGCATTTGGATATAAGGATTATGATGATGACAGGGATCAAGGTGTAATTGCTTGTTATAAATATGAAGATATGGTCTATTTAGCCGATAACTATCATAATAACATAAAATCCATAGATGTGAGTAATGAAAATCTCAGAGTATCGGAAAAAGTCACAGAATGGGTGGAAGATATAGCCATAGTGAATGATCACTTATGTCTTTTATATAAGGATAGAAAAATGTTGATCCTTGATAAAAATTCTTTGTTAATAGTAGATTCTTTAGAACTTCCAAAAGGGAACAAAATGTTTATAGAAATTGACAACGAGATTCTAATTGCAAATACATCCAATCAACAAATTAAGGATTCTTTGGTCAAAATTGAGTGTTATGACCTTATTATGGAAAGAAAGAAAGAATACCGAAAAAAGTATTTGCCTAATTCTAATATCAAAAATAGAATCGGTTATTCAAATTTCCTACAAAGTAATAATGAAAGAGAATATATCGTATTTGATGAATCCTATTATGAAATTACTAATAAAATTAGACCTGATAATGAAAACGGATTTTATAATATTTATATTGACGGTAACACTTTGTTGAATTATTCTCAGGATCATAAAAAGTTGTATTTACGCCTTTTGAACTATTAAAATTTTCTGAAATACAATTTCCTCAAACTAGTCCTCCTCAGCCCCGGCTGATAAATATCTGCGCAGGTTGAGAGCATGATGTTTGAGGATTTATAAATGACCTTGAAATCATTTGTTCAGTGTTAGCAAGAATGATATCTAAGTTATAGAGAAAAAGAGATTCCAAGAACTCCCTCCCCGAAGTACTCTATGAGACTTTCGGGTTCGTTCGTCTTGGAATAACGGAATCTTTTGTGTTTCAGGCCGAACTGTTTACTCTTTATTGTTTACTGTCTGATACATTAATGCAAAATCAGGAAAGAGATTCCAAGAACTCCCTGCGGATCGTCTTGGAATGACGGATTCTTTTGGCTCATAACTTCAAAGCCAGTCCCAGCCTTATATTGATGCCGGTCATATTGCCATCCACTACGCGTGTTTCAACAATTGGATTGCCCTGGCTGTCATTGACGATACGGCTTTCTTCATAGACATCGCCATTGGAGCTTTTGAATTTATTATAAGAATAGTAAGGGGTGGATGCATTGATAAATAGGCCGAAGCGCTCTCCAAAATAATGATTCCATGCCAGGCCGAACTGAAGCTGTAAGCCGCTCGCCGTCACATAATCCTGATTATCAAAATTTTCAAATTTCAGCCTTGTCGCTCCGATTTGAAAAAAGGGCGTCAATACGTTTTTGTCAGAATTGACCAGACTATAGCCCGCGGTAATTCCAAAATTTTGGGATACCACTTGTTCATTTGAATCCGCATCGGTGACAAAACCATTTCTTTCATAATCCAGGCCCAATGAAAAAGCATCGCTGATGCGATAAGAGGCTCCTAAATTTATCAGGCCGGGTACTGCATCGGCATTTTCGGTTTCAAAGCTTTTTATGGTAAAATTATAAATGCCAAAACCTACACCGGCATGAACATCGATATTCCCCTTTTGCAGGGCTTGTGCGTAAGCAGCGAATGAAAAGAAAATAACTAAGAGAGTGGATATCAATAGTTTCATAGCCTTATTTTTTCTATAAAGATAACAAATCAGGAATTTGCTCAAAATCACCGCATTTGACGCATAATTGTTAGGCTTGACGCAAAATTGACAGCTCTGAATCAAAGTTTTTACTTTTTGAATGATGGCTGTTAAAGGCCGGAGGGTATTTCATTGGAGCTTTGCAAGCATCAATTAAAAATTAAAAACACATGAGAACCTTTAAATTATTTATCACAATTATCGCTTTAAGTTTAACAGCAAATATGGCCACGGCCAATAATGAATTGAACAAAGTCCTGATCCGTGAAAACGCCGATCATATGATCAACTTGAAAACAGAGCTGGATTCCAATGACACATTGAGAATTCTTATAAAGCGAAACAATAAAGAGCTCATCCTTGAAGATAAGATTTGCAATAAGCAGGGATTAATTAGTAAAAGCTATGATTTTAAAAAGGCGAGGTTTGGCGATTATTCCATTGCGGTTTATATCAATGATGAATTGGTAAAAACAACCGCCCTGAAAGAAGGCGAATTTAGTCATCAAGACTTATACATTTTAAACCTTTATTAGATTCCATTATAAAGTCTCCTCGTCCAGGCAATCCCGGTTAATAAATCGGGATTTTTTTGTTTTTGATCTTGTATGCAATAAGTATCAAAACTAATCTATATCCGGCCTTTGCATTCAAAAAATTAGTTTTTAAACAACAATTATTTCCCAAAAAAATTATAGCTCTATTTTTAATTTGACTAAGTTAAAAGTAAATAATTATTTACTTTTGTGATGAAGTGTTCACAATTACTAAGAATATTGAAGAAAGAAGGTTGGATTGTAAAATCTCAGAAAGGATCTCATTTAAAAATGATTCATCCAAATAAAAAAGGCTTTATAATTTTTCCGAATCACGGAAGCGCAGAACTGGGAAAGGGAATCGAAAAAGCAATTAGGAAACAAGCGGGAATATAGATTTATGAAGAAGACTTCAAAAAAATATCAGGTATTAATAGAGAAAACAAACACAGGTTTTTCAGCAATGGTTATGGATTTACCCGTGTTTACCACAGGTAGAAACATTGAAATATTAAGTACAAATATTGTTGAGGCATTGAACCTATATCTTGAAGAAAAGAATGAGTTTGTGGACTTTGGTAATATCAAAGTCAATATGGACTTTCAATTGTTTTTTCAGAATTATAAAATACTAAATGTCAAATTTTTGGCAAAGCGAATTGGAATAAATGCTTCGCTGCTTAGCCAGTATGTTCGAGGAATAAAAAAACCTTCTCAAAAACAAATTTCTAAAATCTTAAATGGCATCAATGAAGTGGGAGAGGAACTTAAGGATCTTGCTTTGATAAATAATTTTACAATAGGGGAGCAATAAATTTAAAGTGGGCCAAAAGCTCAAATAATTATAAAAATCTTGCCATCCGGAAATTGAGTTTAACTTTTATATAAATATGTTTTAAAGCATAAGGATTAAAGTTCCTTATTTCTAATCATTGATTTGGCGGTTTTATTGTTTTACAAATTTACCAAACACAATGCCTGAATTGCTTTGTATGGAATAGAAATATATAGCCGATTTTAGCATGGAAACATCAATCCGCTTTGATATTTGATTCATCAAAATGGATTTTACCTTAATACCATTAACATCAATTATTTCCAAATATGTATTTTCATTTATTTGTTCACTAACTTGAATATTTAAATAATTCTCAACCGGATTGGGGTATAGCAAAGGCATTTCTTTTTTAGAGCTGCTACGTAGCAGTACCGGTGAACAATTAAAAGTATTTTGCAGGGCATTGGCCATTTTGTTCCAGGCATTGACATCATCTCTCAAACGTATTCTCTCTTGTTCGATATGAAAAAAACGTCCGTTGCTGCGGGTGGCATTTTGCAAACATGGATCGGACTCGCCATTAATGAGTCTGCCCTGCGTATTCCAAAAGCCTCTTAATCGGGTCCATGTGGTATCGATATGGGCAATTTTAAATGTCAATACCGGATCCTGGATCAGTAGTTCATTTTTCAAAAGAGGCATAAAATCCAATGTGGGAGTTTTATCCGTGCCATTACTTAAAATGACATAAGGATCGCTGCTCTGTTTTGAGAAACCATGCAATTGTATAAAATAGGTATTGCTAAAGGCATTGAGTAATACTTCTGTTGTTTGTTGAAACAGTGATTGGTCATTATGCGCCAAATCAGAAATCCGATAGGGCTCCGAACCCGCTCCTCCGGAACAACTTGAAGTACTACCACTACATACTGAAAACGTACTGCTGTTGCAACGATGGGTGCCATTGATCATTAAAAACATAGCTTTTGTCTCACGAAATACATGTACCCCTTGCAAACCGGTATTGATATCTCTTATGGCATGTGGTGACTGAATGATCAGACTGCGGCAATAATTAGGATTAAAAACATAGCTACCCCAATAATTTGAATCAGCATTTTCTAAAACATAATACTGACGATGGGGAACCCCAAAGGTGTCGGTAAAATCTATGAGCTTATACGCAATAGAATCGGCTCTCAAAGCTGCCTGTGAAATATTTCCGTTTAGCAAGTCCAGTAAAGTCCGTTCCCAGATTTTTAAATCCAATGAATCGGTTTGCATAAAATGATTACCGCTATCGCCCGGCATCGTTGCAATTTTATTGGCGATTTCAGTATGGATATAGCCGCTTCTGTATTGCTGTGCAGGGCTTTCCAAAGCGAGACATAAAATGAAAAATAAGGATACTGTTCTCACAAGAATTTTTTTTGCCACTAAGCACTCGCCATTTGATCCATTTATCACATTATTTGCGCCTTTTGGCAATAAATAGTTTGATTTACTTATTTTCGGGCCTTAATTGGTTACAATTTATTGAGAAAAAACGTCAATCTACATTCTATTGCATTTCGCATAATATTCTTCAATCCAGCATTAACATAAAATCATCATGAAAAATTATTTGGGAACATTTTTAATTCTTATTCTATTATCAATTATCACCGCTTGTTCTAAGCAGGAGCCAAAAGAGGAAAAGATGATTGATAATCCCCTATTAATGGAATGGACAGGGCCTTATGGTGGTGTTCCGGCATTTGACAAAATGAAATTGGAAGATGTCAAAGAGGCCATGACTGTGGGCATGGAAATGAATCTCGAGGAAATCGAAGAAATCGCCAATAATCCTGATGATCCTACTTTTGAAAATACCATTGTTGAAATGGAGAAATCAGGTGCGGAATTGGACAGGGCAAGTTCCTACTACAGCATTTTCAGTGCTAACCTTTCTTCTCCTGAGTTCAGGGCCATACAGGAAGAAATTGCACCCATGTATTCCGAATTCAGTTCAAAAATCACACAGAATGAGAAACTTTTTAACCGAATTAAGTCGGTTTACGAAGCTTCACAAGAGAATCCGCTTGAAGATGATCAGCAAAGACTGGTGGAGTTGATCTACAAACGTTTTGCCATGAACGGTGCGGAATTGAGTCCGGTGGACAAGGAAAAATACGCGGCCATCAATAAGGAATTATCGAGTCTTTATACCAAATTTTCAAATAATGTATTGCATGATGAAGAGAATTACATCACCTATCTGAATGAAGACCAGCTTGGCGGTTTGTCGGAAGGTTTTATCAAGTCTGCGGCCAAAATTGCCAGCGATAATGGACGCGAAGGCGAATACGCCATTGTTAATACGCGTTCTTCCATGGATCCATTCCTCACTTATAGTACGGAACGGGAATTGCGCAAACAGGTTTGGACCAATTATTATTCGAGGGGAGATAATGGTGATGAATACGACAACAATGCTTTGATCGCAGAGATATTGAAATTGAGACGGGAAAAAGTACAAATCCTGGGTTATGATAATTATGCCGAATGGCGTTTGCAGGACCGAATGGCCAAGAAACCCGAAAATGCCATTGCACTGATGGAAGCCGTTTGGCCGGCGGCCATTGCGAGGGTAGAAGAGGAAGTGGCCGATATGCAGGCCATAGCCGATGCGAATGGCGATAACATTAAAATCGAACCCTGGGATTATCGCTTTTATGCCGAAAAAGTGAGAAAAGCCAAATACGATCTCAACTCAGAGGAAGTAAAACAATACCTTCAGTTGGATAAATTGACCGATGCCATGCATTTTGTGGCGGGCGAATTGTTCAATTTTGAATTCAAACCTGTGGAAGAAGGAAAGGTTCCCGTATTTCATGAAGATGTAAAAGTCTGGGAGGTAAATGATAAAACAAGTGGTGAAAATATTGGTTTGTGGTACCTCGATCCATATGCCCGACAAGGCAAACGCTCAGGGGCCTGGGCCATGACCTTCAGAGGCCATACCACTTTTGATGGCCCAAAAAATGTATTGTCGACCAATAACTCAAATTTTGTAAAACCCGCTCCCGGCGAAGCACTTTTGGTATCCTGGGACGATGCAACCACGTTTTTTCATGAATTCGGACATGCCCTGCACGCCTTGTCTAGTAATGTAAAATATCCTACGCTCAACGGAGGCGTACGCGACTATACCGAGTTTCAATCCCAATTGCTTGAGCGCTGGTTATCCACCGATGAGGTGATCAATAATTATTTGGTGCATCATGAAACAGGAGAACCCATCCCTGCAGAATTGGTTCAGAAAATAAAAAATGCAGGCACCTTTAACCAGGGTTTTGCCACCACCGAATATTTGGCTTCGGCCATAATGGACATGAAGTTTCATTTAGCGGATCCAGAAGGTATTGATCCGGATGCTTTTGAAAGAGAACAGCTTGAAGCATTGAATATGCCTGAGGAATTGGTTATGCGTCATAGAACGCCACATTTTGGGCATGTCTTTTCGGGCGAAGGTTATGCCACCGCCTATTACGGATATATGTGGGCCGATGTTTTGACTTCGGATGCCGCAGAGGCCTTTGAAGAAGCCGCCGGTGGTTATTATGACAAGGAATTGGCCGAAAAGCTTGTAAAATATCTATTTGCACCTCGAAATGCGATTGATCCTGCTGAGGCCTATCGTTTGTTCAGAGGCCGTGATGCCAAAATCGAAGCCTTGATGAGAGATAGGGGTTTTCCTGTTAGCGAGGAAGGTTAATTAATTTATAACTAAATAAAAGACCTCGTCTGGGTAACTCGGGCGGGGTTTTTTATTGTCTCAGATTTTTACTTAATAATTTTAAAGATTAACCCTCAAGCCTGTATTTAATGATAAGGGATAGAGCATTCCGATATGTTGCACAATATCCGCCCTCAATTTTATCGGAATGGCGACTTTTTCCGAAACCGGAATAAATAAATTGCCCGAAACTAAAAATCCCAAAGTCATGCCATCGATAAAATTCAACTCCGGGCCAAGATCGAGTGAAAATCGGCTGTTTGAACCAAGTCTGATAAAAGGTGTAATTCTGGTACAGGAAACATCGTATTCCCTATAAATGCGTTGCGATCCAAAAGGCACACTAACCGAATACCAATACAAATACTGATACATGAGTTCGGCCCCAATACCAACAGTTTTATTGCCGGCAAAAATAAACTGGGCAGCCAGACCATAATTGAAAGTACTCCAGTCCGTGGCAAAGGTTCCGGCAATTTCATCCTCCTCGATAATAGCATCGATATCCACAAAGGTACCACCAACGGAAAGATTCATTTCCAATGATCTTTGCGCATAGGCATAATTAGAAAGATATAAAAGAATTAGTAGTGTCAGTAGATTTTTCATGGAATTCTGACTTTGAATAATATTGTTCAATTCCTTTGGGCTTAATAAATATAAGTATTAAATGTTGATAATCAAATAGTTGTATTATTACTTATAATACTCATCTTATTCATCTCAAAATTTATTTTAGAATAAGAGGAACAATTCAGAACCAATTTATTTACAGTGGGTTTGAATTATAAAATTGACCATGCTCATTACCAGAGATCAGTCTCTCGAAGAGGCATTAGCCATTATAAAACATGAGATCCATCGCGGAGCACTCGACAAAAAACACCCCTTTCGCTATTGCATAATGTCCACGTTTGGAGAAACCTTTCCCGAATCCAGGTATGTGGTCCTTAGAAAAGTGGATCAGGATTTAAATTGCTTTATTCACACGGATTCCAGATCACAAAAAATTAATGAGATCAAAAGTGATCACCACTGTACTTTGCTCTTTTACCACCCGTCTAAAAAACTTCAGATTAGATTGAAAGGCAAAATACTGTCCGAGCCGGATACTTCAAAACTTCGGACTTCCATGTCTGCCAATGCCAGAAAAGCCTATAGCTCCGTGAAGGCACCGGGAAAGAAGATTTCTAAACCACAGGAAGCCTGGATATGGTCAGAAAATGATGAAGGCAAACACTTCTCAGTGCTTAAGATTATTCCTGTGGAAATTGATCTATTGCAATTATCAGCGCAGCAACATTTACGCGCAAATTTTAAATTTTCGGATAATAATTGGAAAGGAAGCTGGTTGGTTCCCTAAAGTCTTTCCTCTTTAATTTTTCAACAACCAATAATTCCGTAGAAAAATACCAATTCCTGTTCTACCGGTTCTGAATTTGTATTTCTGGCACATTTCCATTGCCCCGAGGTAGAGCGAATCAGTTCTTTCATTTTATCATCGAGTGACTCAAGGCCACAGGAAGAAGCGATTCTGATATTCTCAATGGTTCCATCGGTGCTTACAACAAAGTGCAGCATACCAGCTTGTAATTCTTTTTCACCGATTTCAGAAGTTCTGTTAATGCTGTTTTTTCGTAGGTATTCGATTAATTTTTCCTTGCCTTCCACATGTTCTGCTTCCTGTTCTGGAACCACCGTGATATAATAAACCAGGTCATAATCAGTCGGATTTTCTTCACTCCCTGTTTTTCTTTTGCATTTGGCGTGTATATTAAAATCGGAGGAATACTCCAAGGTTTTTAAGAGTGCCAATTGGGCCTCACTAAGCATTTTACCATTGGATACTTCCGTAATCTCCCCCGATTCCCCAAATACAGATACCCGCACATTTTCAAATGAATGAAAGCTTTCTCCATTATATTCGGGAATAAGGTCAATGATGGTTTTGGCTGCTCTGATTTGTTCTAAACTTAATTTATTATCAAAACGCGAACCGAGGCCATAGGCAAAATCGGGATGAGGCTCGGCGATTATGGGATAAAGACTTTGATTTACATTTTGTTGTGGAATACAACAGGCTTCGTCTTTTTGAATTTGTGGATTATTTCCAAAGAGATTAAAACCAAAAGCGCAAATTCCCAGGATCGGAATTAACAGGCCAAATTTTAACAAAAGCTTTTTCATCGTTTTTAAAATTGTTTACATCAAATCTATGTCTTTGGGTCCGTGTAGACTGTTAAGCAATGTAAAATGATGTAAATTTTATGTAAATCAATATAAATTAAGTGAGATTCGGGTAATTTTACACTATGCGATCCCTTCGGAAATACTTTTTACTCTTCTTGTTCTTCGGTCTGTTTTTGATTTATAAAAAGGCAGATGCAATAAATAGCTATGATCAAAAACACATAGAAGTAGCGCTTAGGATGATCGGCCACCAGGTATTATTAGGCAGTGGTGACAGCAGCTCAAGGGTATTGCCTATTCTCGAAGAAAATGGGAAATACCGCATAGGCTTTGAAAATCCCATTTCCTTTGACCCTGAGATGCTGTACACGATCATCGATTCTTTTGCAAGGCAAAGCAATCTGGCAACTCAATATATACTGGAAGTAGAAGATTGTGAAAGCAGAGAAGTGGTTTACAGTTTTCAAATAGAAGAGGATAATGCATCGAGTATAGTTCCCTGTCAGTCGCGACTGCAACCAAAAGGCTGTTATGAATTGGTTTTTACCTTGATGGAAAATGATAACATATACCCGGTCGTAAAGGAAGAAAGGAATGAGGCGGGAATGGAAAAGGATAACGCTGGGCTGTTGATCTTGATCATTCCTCTTTCATTGGTAATTGTATTTGGCTTGCTCTGGTATTATCAAAAAAATACTAAAAACACATCTCATTTGATCGCCCTGGGAAGGTATCAGTTCGACAAGCAGCATACCGAGCTGAGGTATAAAGGAAAAAAAATAGAGCTCACATCAAAAGAAGCCGATTTGCTCGATTTGCTTTACAACAATGCCAACACCACCGTTGAAAAGGAAAATATTCTTTCAAAAATATGGTCGGATGAAGGCGAATATATCGGCCGGACTCTTGATGTTTTTATATCGAAACTGCGGAAAAAACTAAATTCGGACCCGGACTTAAAAATCGTAAATATTCGGGGAGTGGGCTATAAGTTGATTATTGATAAATAATCATTCGTTTTGGAGGCACTATTATTTAAGAAATTAAATCGCTATCGAAGTTTCGTGCTTTAAAAAAAATTAAAGAATAGACTAAATCAAAACATTAATAAGAAGCGAATAATTTACGTACTTTGCCGGCTTTATTAAGAGCAAATGGCGCATCAATCAATAGGCAATTACATCCGGCACGAGCAGGAAGATAATTTCATCATTTTTTATACGGACAAGGGGAAAATTCGCATCACGGAAATGGAATTTGGAGCTCTGAGAGTTCAGGCGGCCAGGAATGAAGAGGAATTTGATAATTTCTCCTATGCCATTACCAATTCCAATAGAAAGTCAATTGCCATAGCTTCAGAAAACAAAAAAGAATTTGTAATTCAAAATAAATATTTTGATACACGTGTAAGCAAGTTTCCATTGCGTATAGCATTTGTCAAAAAAGATGGAAACATCATCAATGCAGATGAGCCTGCATTTGGGATTGCCTGGGATGGAGATGAAGTTTGTAACTATAAAACCTTAAACAAAGGGGAAATCTTTACCGGAATGGGTGAGAAAACCGGTCCTTTGAATAAAGCCGGAAGACAATATCAACATTGGAATACAGATGAATTTGGTTATCATTCGGATACCGACCCGCTCTATACTTCCACGCCCTTTTATTTTGCTAAAAACGATAAGAACTGGTACGGTATATTTTTGGATAACAGTTCGAGAAGCACTTTCAATTTTGGTGCTTCTAATCATCGCTTTAGTTTTTTTAAAGCTGAAAGGGGGCAGTTAAACTATTATTTCTTTCATAGTGAAAAACCGGCTGAGATACTAAAACAGTATTGTCAATTGACCGGATTTACAGCTATCCCACCCAAATGGAGTCTGGGATATCAACAATGCAGGTATTCCTATTATCCCGCCTCTGAATTATTGAATCTGGCTGAGAATTTTCGAGATAGACAAATCCCGGCCGATGTGCTCTACCTTGATATCCATTATATGGATGCCTACAAAGTTTTTACCTGGCATCCCGAACGCTTTGCTAAGGCCCGCGAAATGCTATCGGCCTTAAAAAAGAAGGGTTTTAAAGTGGTTGTCATCATTGACCCCGGTATAAAAATTGATAAAGGTTATTCTGTGATGGAAGAGGGGATCAAAGAAGATGTTTTCCTCAAGTACCCCGATGGTGAAATATATTCGGGTGAAGCATGGCCAGGAAAAATATACTTTCCCGATTTCACAAAGGAAAAGGCCAGAAAATGGTGGGCGAACTATTTTAAGGAGCTCGTAGATGATGGAATCGATGGATTCTGGAATGATATGAATGAGCCGGCCGTTTGGGGTAAGAATGTACCCGACTTGGTAGAATTCGATTTTGAGGGTCAAAAGGTCAATCACAAACTCGCACATAATGTTTACGGAATGCAAATGGCGCGTTCTACTTTTGAAGGCGCAGAACAGGCATTGGCAGGAAAACGGCCCTTTGTACTGACCCGATCTGCATTTTCAGGTATACAACGTTATGCGGCAGTTTGGACGGGCGACAATGTCTCCAATGAAGATCATTTGTTTTTGGGAGCACGGCTCATTACACAATTGGGATTGGCCGGAGTTCCATTTTCCGGAAATGACATTGGTGGATTTATTGGAGAATCCGATATTCCTTTGTTCAGAAGGTGGATAGCGCTTGGTGCTTTCACGCCTTTTTATCGAGGGCATACCATGATTAATTCCAGAGACGCTGAGCCCTGGTCCTTTGGTGAAGAGGCCGAAGAAATTGCGAGAAACTACATTAGTCTGAGGTATAAATTAATGCCTTATATCTATTCCTGTTTTTATCAGCACAGTCAAGATGCATTGCCCTTAAATAGAGCCCTTTTATTGGATTTTCCACAAGATGAGAACATTTTTAAAGGTGAATTTCAAAATCAATATCTTTTTGGTCCATCACTTTTGGTTTGTCCGGTAGGGCCCTATCAAACTTTATTAAAGGTTTATCTACCCAAGGGCGACTGGTACGATTTTTTTACGGATAAAAAGTATAAGGGGGGAGCCGAATATATCATTGAATGTCCCAACGATAAACTTCCGGTATTTGTTAAAGCGGGAGCTATAATTCCGGGGCAAAATACCGTTCAAAATAATTCAGAGAAGAACGATGGCGAATTAATTCTTCATCTCTACAAAGGAAAATCTAAATCAGAATTTGATTTTTACGAAGATGACGGAATGACTTATGATTATCAGCAAGATGTTTTTGCCCTTAGACATATACGATATATTCCGGAATCATCCACGTTTATAATATCTCAGCAAAAAGGCCTCTATGCTTCCGATTTCAAAAAGGCAAAACTCTATTTACACGGATTTGAAAGTGAATCTGTAAAGCTAGGGACAAGGTCATTAAAAATTTTAAAAGAAGATTTCCGATTTATTGAGCCTGTATCGAATTTTGACCCATTTGAAGATGCTGCAGATAAAAGCAAGATTATAAAAGATTTGTCCTATGTCAACTTTGATTTCGTAAAGGATGAAATTCAAATCAATTTTTGATTAAAATCCTTATTTCCAGCTATTCCCAAATACTATCCCAGATCTCAAACGAGCAGCTATTCCCGGATATTATCAGGCCTACCTGCCAAGCCTATGGTTAATTGCTTAACCTTCGGCAGATAAACCGGGTAGGTGGGGATCCCAATAACGCATCTATTCCCGGATTTTATCCGGGATCTTCTCCAACAAGTTTCTATTCCCGGAAACTATCCGGCCTGCCTGCCAAGCCTATGGTTAATTGCATAACCTTCGGCAGATAAACCGGGTAGGCGGGGATCTTCAACAACTTGTTTCTAATCCGGAATCTCTTTTATATTAACAAAATCCTCAAATAAATCACGCCAATTTGGATTGACACTTTCAATCAATTCAATTTTCCATTTTCGTTTCCAACGCTTCATTAAATATTCTCTATGCAATGCTTCATCGGCGCTTGGATGAGATTCAAAGTATACTAATTTATTGACATTATATTTCTTAGTAAACTTTCCCAGCAGTCCTTTTTTATGCTCTAGTGTTCTTCTATAAATGTCATTTGTAAAGCCCGTATAAATGACATTATTGTTTTTATTGCTCAAAATATAAACGAAGTACTCCTGATACATCCTTAATACTAATAAAATTTGCAATAGATGAATTTCAAAATAAGCAGGAGACCCCGCATATTATGCGGGGATAGATCTTTTATTGATGAATTCAGTAATGATTTTTAAAGCTTCCACATAGAATGCAAATTGCCTTTGAAAATAAACCGCAAGATCTGGTTGCCAATCCCGGAAATTACCCAAGATCTCAAACCTGCAGCTATTCCCGGATACTATCCAAGATCTCCACCGTGCAGCTATTCCCGGATATTATCAGGCCTGCCTGCCTTGCCTATGGTTAATTGCATAACCTTCGGCAGATAAACCGGGTAGGCGGGGATCTTCAACAACTTGTTTCTAATCTGGAATCTCTCACAAAAAAGAAGACTTCCAAATGCGCATAATTAACAATTAAATAATCCCCTGATTATTGCAATTTGAAAAGACTTATATCTAATTTTGCAGAGTCAAATTAAATAAGCAATGGCAATTAAAAAACAGTATTTCAAAACAAAAAATGAGTGTAAGGTCACATTTTCTTTACCGGTAAAAGCAGCAGAAAAAGCAAAAAAAGTATCCGTAGTTGGTGATTTCAATGATTGGAAATCAAATGCCAACCTTATGAAGAAACTTAAGACCGGCGAATTCAAAATATCGCTTTCCTTGGAGAAAGGAAAGGAATACCAATTCAGATATTTGATTGACGGTAAAGCATATGAAAATGACTGGGAAGCAGACAAATATGTACAAAGTCCGGTATCAGGAGAAGAAAACTCTGTCGTAGTATTATAATATTTTGTAAACTAAAATTTAAGCCCGCAAAAGCGGGCTTTTTTTTGTCCTTAAAGTTTAATTCTATTGGATATATAGATTATCAACCAGAATATCCATAGGTACAAAATCCCCATTTGTGTCCATTGGATTCCACATGGCAAAAGGTATGGCTAGCTCGCTCAGATCAAGTCCGGAGAAATCAGCCAATGGAATGGAATACTCTATCCAGCCATTGCCAATGTCAGTACCGGTATAATTAACAAGGAATACTGCAGCAGAAGTAGCCTGATTTGGACTTTCAAGTTTGATTTCCACATCGTTTAAGTCTGCCTGCGTATGGATTGAAAAATGCAAATTTCCACCAGTGAGGGAACTGAAATCTACCGGATTATCCAAGATAAAAAATGCTCCACCCCAGGCACCACCGGGATATTTTAACAAAACACTCGAATCACCGTCAATGGCTTCAGGAGATACAAGAATTTCAGGTTCTCCGCCACCGCCAAAGACCATCACATCAATAGATCCAAAGTCCTCATAACCATCCTTGACAGCATTGTCTGCAATACTTGATTCAATAAATTGCCCAATCGTTTCTTCCTGTGGATCAAGCACAGGTGGGGCAGGGGGATTCAGATCATCTTTGGAATATACTCTTACAAAATCAATAAGCATTTCCTGTGGAAAAACAGTGCTCGCATCAGGATTTCCCGGCCAAAAGCCTCCAACAGCTACATTTAGAATTAAATAATGTTCTCTCAGAAATTCTTTCATGTCTTCTTCTATGGTGACCTGATTGGTCAATATGCCATCGACATAAAAAGACATCGACTCAGGGGTCCAGTCCAAACGGAATAAGTGATAATCCTCGCTGAATGTGCCAGAGGAAAGAACCTGGCTTCCTTGGTTCTCACCTTTGGAGGTATTGTTAGCGCTTCCTTCTACGTAATGCACAGTGCTGTAAATCTTGCTCGTGTTATCACCCAGCATTTCAAAGATGTCGATCTCTCCACATCCCGGCCAATCAATTTCGCTTCTGTTTGTTCCCAATGTCCAGAATGCAGGCCAGATACCTTTTCCTTCGGGTAATTTTGCCCTGGTTTCAATTCTGCCAAAACGAGCACCGAAAGTACCATTGGTGGTCATTTTAGCGGATGTGTAGGCTCCTCCCGATTCAATGGCAGTAATGGCCAAAACTGAATTACCATCATCTGTTTTAATTGAAGAATTGGCCTCATCAGTGGTGTAAATTTGCAATTCTGCATTGCCCCATCCGACAGGAAGACCAAAATCGGTGCCATCTCCTGTTTCATATACCCATTTTGAGGCATCAATCTCAGAGGAGTTGAATTCATCATTCCATATAAGTGTATAACCGGCATACTGGGCAATATCGGAAGTTGTATCATTGGGGGAAGGTGTTCCTGAATTGCCACTATCATCATCTGAGCCACAAGCGAATAACAGCGTCAGGCCAACGGAATAACATAATTTTTTCATAGTCTTAGAATTATTTGTAACAAATTTAGCCAATCCAAGGCTATGTCCTTATTCAAAAACTACATCAAAAACACATCAATTGGCTTAATGTCTTTCTTTTTTGTTTCTTTTTAGTCTTATTTTAGAAAATTACCCCAAAACCCTGCTGTCTTCTTTTTCCTTCTCTACGGAATCAAGATCGAGATTTATGTATTTGGCTAAGTCAAAAAGAAAAGCATCGCGGCCTATGATATAAAGGTTTTTATGAAGGATTCTAAATACAATATCCTGTAGTTCATTTAATTCAGGGTGAACACCGATTTCATTTAACAAGGGGAGGGCTTCCCACAGATTTTTCAAGATCTTTGGTATTTGAAATGATTTTTTTCCTTCTTCAACCAATTTATTGAGTTTTCTTGTGGCCAAATAATCGAGCAAAATCGTATTGATCTTAAAGTCCCATTTTTTTACCTCTGAAATGGCATCCTGTAGATCTTCTATGGGAATTAAATCACCATTGTGCTCGAGGCAGGCCGTAAGCCGATAATCAATTTCGGTTTCGAGATTATTTAAAAGGATGTCCGGTATTTTCAAGTTGGATTTTGACATCAGGTTCATCAGAGAATAGTTATTGCTATTCAATTTCTTAAGCGAAGCCATGGCCTCTTCCGATTTATCCTCAAGAACACGTTCCAATAATTTATGCTGCTCGTCTTTTAACAGATTGAAAAATGAAAAACTCTTATGACGAAAATTATCTTTGATCAATTGTATTACCAGGGCAATGTTCGAAGACTCAAAGGCATCTTTGATTTCCAAAACCAATTCGTGGAATTCTTCCTTATTTAAAGCATCGGATGCATTTCCTATAAGATGGTGATTACCAAGGTATAATATAGCAAAGCTAAAGTGTTTGTTTGATAAAGTAACTCTTGATTTGACTTTGGTTCTTCCCAAAGCAACAACCTGGCTTCCACCCTTGAAACGGTGATATTCCTCAGAACTGGAATCGTAATTCAATACGGTCAATTGCTTATTGTCTTCCTGGAAAAGAGAACTTACCGCATAGTGCATTCCCACTTGCGTTAAACTCAAACGTTTGGGCATTACAAAGCGTTCGTAAATCACTTTGCCATTGTCGTATTCAGGGACATTGCTCGGAATGAGCTTCAATAGATTTTTAAATTTCTGGTCAAGGCTGTCCTTTATTACATCATAGCGCAATTGAATGGCCCTGTTGGCATATTGAAGTATTTGTACGGTTTCTATGCCTGATATTTCATCAAAAAACCAGCCGCATGAAGTATACATATACTGTGCCTGTCTCTGCATCTCTAATAATCGAATGAGTTTGGTTTTCTGGCTGTCGCTCAGTTCGGGGTTAACGTATTTTTCAATAAACAGATGGATTCGCTCGGGCGATCGTTTATATAAAACTTCAATGTATCTGTTTCGTAAAAACCAACCATCGATTTTGTATTCGGCCGTTAATTCTTCAAAACTTTTAATTAACTCTTCTCTGAGCCAATCAAGGGCTTCTCTTAATGGTTTGCGCCATTTCTGATGCCAGCCCGGATTCATACCCGAATTACATCCGCAATTATCTCTCCATCGTTCCACACCATGCGCGCAGCTCCAGGAACTGTTTTCGTAGATCTCCACTTCATGGTCCACTTCAAAAAGACTTAAAAACTGGCTGTAATTTGTGATGGTAGCCATATTATGATCTTCAATATACCGGACGCAAAAGGCAAGGGCCATGTCTCCGTTTTTATGGTGATGGCCGTAGGATTCACCATCAGTAGCGATATGACTTAATTCTACACCTTTTTCATAGTGAAAACCATCGCATAGCCGATGAGCAAATTTTTTACCATCATTCAGCACGCCTTTAAATGCGACTTCCTGTGAGCGTTCCCCATCGTAGAAAAACAAATAAATGCTTTTTCCGCTTGGTAGATTACATTTATAAGGTCTTTTGGTATCGATGCCTTTTTCCCATTTGCTCTCGCCGATTTTGCGATAGTGTTTGGCTTGGGATGGAGCCAGAATGGTATATTTTACATCATTTTCAGCCAAAACTTCTAGCGTCTCAATATCAACTGCTGTTTCAGCCAGCCAGATACCTTCGGATTTTCGACCAAAACGCTGTTCAAAATCATAAAGCCCCCAAATGACCTGTGTTTCTTTATCCCTGCGATTCGCCAGAGGCATGATGATGTGATTGTAAACCTGGGCTATGGCAGAACCGTGACCATCAAAATGCTCTTGACTCAGCTTGTCGGCTTCGATGATGCTCTGATAAACTTTTGGCATTTTATGCTCCATCCAGGAAAGGAGGGTGGCGCCAAAATTAAAATTTATCTTCGAATAATTATTGACAATATCCGTGATCTTACCTTTGTCATTTAATATACGCGATACGCCATTGGGTCCATAGCATTCATTGGTAATGCGATCGTTCCAATCGTGATAAGGTTGAGCTGATTCCTGAAGTTCTATTTCTTCCAGCCAGGCATTTTCTCTGGGTGGCTGGTAAAAATGTCCGTGAATACAGACATATTTCTTGTCCATAAATTAATGTCTTTTTAAAATAGTAAGGCCCAGTGGTGGTATTTTGGCAGTAATTGAATAGGGTCTTCCATGTTTACCTTCTTTAAAGCTTTCCAAAGTTTTTTCATTGCAAAAACCACTTCCCCAATATTCCTTTTGGTCCGAATTAAAGATTTCTTTCCACTTGCCTTTCTCTGATACACCAAATTGGTAATTCTCTTTGGCATCGGGTGTAAAATTACACAATACTATTAAGTTATTTTTTGCATCCTCACCTTTTCTGATGTAAGAAAGAATGGAATTTTCATGATCATTCAATTCGATCCACTCAAAGCCATCTTGTACAAAGCTTTTTTCATACAAGGCAGGTTCTGTCTTATAAAGCTTATTTAAATCACGCACAAGCGCCTGAACCCCTTTGTGGGGTTCAAATTCCAACAGATCCCATCTCAGGCTGTTATCGTGTTTCCACTCTGATGTTTGTCCGATTTCATCTCCCATAAACAAGAGTTTGGTACCTGGGTGGGTGTACATATATCCATAAAGAAGACGCAAATTGGCAAACTTTTGCCATTCGTCCCCTGGCATTCTTTCGATAATTGCGCCTTTGCCATGGACGACCTCATCGTGAGAAAGCGGAAGCATGAAATTCTCAGAAAATGCGTATGCAAGACTAAAGGTAATTTTGTTGTGATGGTACCTGCGGAAAAGGGGATCTTCTTTAAAATATTCGAGGGTATCATTCATCCAACCCATCATCCATTTCATCCCAAATCCCAGTCCATCGGAATAAATGGGTCTTGAAACGCCGGGAAAAGAGGTGGATTCTTCTGCAATAGTTTGTACATCGGGAAATTTTTCATAAACACTTGCATTCATGTCTTTGAGAAATGAAATGGCTTCAAGATTTTCCCTGCCTCCGAATTCATTGGGTATCCATTCCCCTTCTTTTCTCGAATAGTCGCGATAAAGCATCGATGCCACGGCATCTACGCGCAAACCATCGAGGTGAAAACGATCAAGCCAACAATGTGCACTCGAAATCAGAAAAGAACGCACCTCATTTCTTCCGTAATTGAAAATATAGCTTTCCCAATCGGGGTGAAAGCCTTCCTGTGGATTTTCATGTTCATATAATGCGGTACCATCATAGCGGAATAAGCCATGCGCATCGCCCGGAAAATGGGAGGGTACCCAATCTACAATAACGCCTATGCCTTCTTGATGAAAGCGATCGACCAGGTATTGAAAATCACCCGGTGTTCCAAATCGCGAAGTCGGTGCGAAATAGCCATGGATCTGATATCCCCATGAACCAAAAAAGGGATGCTCCATGACGGGCATAAATTCGATATGTGTAAAATTCATTTCCTTCACATAATTCACCAATTCATCTGCCATTTCTACGTAGGAAAGACTTTCATCGGGTTTCTCCAGTTTTCTTTTCCAGCTTCCCAGATGGACTTCATACACAGAAAATGGTTGATTTAGCGCATTGTTCTTTTTCCTCGACTTCATCCATTTGGAATCTTTCCAGTGGTATTCCTCATCCCATATCACAGAAGCCGTCTTTGGCGGAACTTCCCATAATTTGGCAAAAGGATCTCCTTTTTCAATAAAATCACCGCCATGAGTTTCAATAGAATATTTATAGGTCTCGCCCTTTTTAAGATCAGGGATAAATCCTTCCCATATTCCCGAGCTGTCCCAGCGATTATACAATTGATGGCTGTGTTTATCCCATCCATTAAAGCTACCAATGACATTGACCGATTTGGCATTAGGAGCCCAAACAGCAAAATACACGCCCTTTTGTTTTTTCTCATCAATGAGGTGAGCACCGAGTTTTTTATAGAGTTCAAAATGTTTGCCTTCGCGAAAAAGGTGGATATCCAAATCGCTGAGTAGAGAGTATGCCTGGACCGTATTCATTGAACAAAGATGCGTTTTAGATTTGGAATGGAAAATTAATTTAAATCCAATAAATATTTAACTGGGTTTTTTGTTCTAATCAATTTTCAATCCATCTCAAAAATTCCTTATATTCAAATATAAATGCTAATTTGAGAAGCGTCTTAATACGATCGACATGTCAAAAAATCTCAGTGAATTATCCGGAAGAAAAGGGCTAAAAAACAACCTCTTTGACAAACTCGGTCATCTGGCCATTGAAAATGAAGGGACACCCGATCCGAAAAAGCTGGATGAACTGGCAGAGGAATTTCTTTTCGGCAAGGCCAATACCTACGGAACTACAACTTTTTACGATTTTCTAAAACCGGATAACAAAGGAAAAAAAGTATACATCTGTAATGGCTCTACCTGCTTATGCGCAGGCACTCAGGAAAATCTGAAAAATGAGCTTAAGAGACATTTTAAGGATGATGAAATAGGGCATATGTGCTGTTTGGGTAGATGTCATGAAAACGCTTCATTTCATTATAAGGGAAATAATTACTCTGCAAAATCAAGCGAACAAATCGATGCAATCGTAAAAAAAAGCGCCGTATCAAAGGACAGCTATCATGTTGAAGCATTGGGGGAAGCAATTCTGACAAGGCCCTTTGAGGGTATAGAAAAACATTACGCCCCTTTAATTCGGGAGCTGAAAAAAGACGGAGCTGAGGTATTAGAAGAAATTAAAAACTCTAAAATTAGGGGCAGGGGCGGTGCAGGATTTCACATGGGAAAAAAATGGGAGTTCTGCCGAAATGCTAAAAGCAATGAGAAGTTTATCATTTGCAATGGAGATGAAGGCGACCCAGGTGCCTATTCTGATCGTTACCTTCTTGAAGAAAGGCCACATTCCGTACTTTTCGGAATGATGATCGCCGGTCATTGTATAGGTGCAGAATGGGGTATCGTTTATATCCGCGGTGAATATCCGGAATCCGTATCAGCCATTGAGAATTCCGTTGAAGAGCTGCGTCAAAATGATTTGCTAGGTGAAGACATTTATGGTACTGGATTCAATTTTGATTTTAAGGTAATACGAGCACAGGGCTCTTATATTTGTGGAGAAGAAACGGCCCTGATTAATTCTATTGAAGGACAGCGACCGGAAGTCAGAACCAGGCCACCTTATCCCGCTTCTTCAGGCCTTTTTAATAAACCAACAGTGGTCAACAACGTGGAGACGTTGGCCGCAGTGCATTTTATACTTGAGGAAGAAAGCGACGATTTTCACGAATTCGGAACAGAACACTCCTCGGGTACAAAATTGATTTGTCTTGACAGCTTTTTTAATCGACCGGGACTTTATGAAGTACCAATGGGTACCCCATTATTGACCGTGATCAATGATTTGGGTAAGGGTTTTAAAGAAAAAGTAAAAGCATTGCATATTGGCGGACCTTTGGGAGGGATCGTACCCTCTGAGAAATTTTCGGATTTAAGTATAGATTTTGAATCATTTGCCCAAAACGGATTTTTATTGGGGCATGCTGGAATGGTCAGTATTCCTGAATCATTTCCGATGATTAAATACATTGAACATTTGCTTGAATTTGCTGCAGACGAAAGTTGTGGCAAGTGTTTCCCATGCAGGCTGGGCACACATCGGGGTTATGAAATGTTTAAGAAAGCACAGGAAGACAGCAGTTTTAAAATTGATCCTTATCTCATTGATGATCTTTTGCATACGCTTGAAATCGGATCACTCTGCGCTCATGGAGGAGGGATACCTTTACCTGTAAAAAACGCACTGCATTATTTTAAGGATGAACTTAAAGCCTATTTCAAATAAAAAAGAAATGACTAAGATAGCCTATATCAATGATCGCCCATTTGAAATAAAAGCTGAGGAAACTATTCTTTCCTTTGTAAGACGCATAAAAGGAGAGCGAGATGTCATTCCCACGCTTTGCGATGCCCCAAATCTCGAACCTTTTGGCTCCTGCAGGGTATGCAGTGTGGATGTAGCCAATGAAAAAGGCGGAAAAATAAAAACGGTAGCCTCTTGTCACATTCCGGTGGCAGAAGGTCAGTACATTTATACCGATTCCCCAAATATACAGCGTTTGAGAAAAAACATTATGGAATTGGTACTCACGGATCATCCTCTGGACTGTCTGACCTGTGAGGTTAATGGCAATTGCGAATTACAGGATGTGGCTGCAAGAGTGGGTATTCGACAAGTACGCTATCCCGAAGGAAAAAATCATCTGGACAGGGAAAAAGATAAATCGCATCCCTACATGACCTCGGATTTATCGAAGTGTATCAATTGTTATCGATGTGTACGCGCCTGTGATGAGGTGCAGGGTGAAATGGTGCTGACAATGGCAGGCAGAGGTTTTGACAGTAAAATAGCCAAAGGCGCGGACGTCAGTTTTTTTGAATCCGATTGTGTGAGTTGCGGTGCATGTTCTCAGGCTTGTCCCACATCCGCTATTTCTGATGTATTCCAATCAAAGGCTGTTCAGGCCAAAGACACAACAAGAACAATTTGCACCTATTGCGGCGTGGGCTGCAATCTTGAAATTAGTACCATAAATGGTGAAATAACCTCAATTCAAGCACCCTACGATGCCGATGCCAACCATGGACATACCTGTATAAAAGGGCGATATGCTTTTAAATTTTACGATCATCCCGATCGCTTAAAATCACCCATGATCAAACAAAAAAACGGGGAATTTAAAAAAGTCACATGGGATGAAGCATATGATTTTATTGTCGATAAATTTCAAAAACTGAAAAAAGAACATGGTCCGGACGCAATAGCGGGTATTTCATCAGCGAGAACGCCCAATGAAGAAAACTACCTGATGCAAAAATTTATGCGTGCTGTGATCGGATCAAATAATATCGATTGTTGCGCCAGGGTATGTCATTCGCCCACGGCTTTAGGTATGCAAAGAACTTTCGGAACAGGAGCGGCTACAAACTCAATCAAGGATATTGAAAAAACTGATTGCATATTTATTATAGGTGCAAATCCTACTGATGCTCACCCTGTTACAGGTGCTAAATTAAAGCAAAAGTTAATGAAAGGCATCACAGGGATTGTGGTGGATCCAAGAAAGATAGAATTGGCCAAATACGCCAGCTATCATTTACAGTTAAGACCCGGAACCAATGTGGCCCTACTCAATATGATGTTGTATTTCATTCTCTCTGAAGGATGGGAAGACAAAGAATTTATAAAAAATAGACTGGAAGGTTGGGAAGATTTCAAAAAGGGCATTTTGAGTATCGACATTGATGAAATGGAGAAAATCACCGGTGTGGATAAGGAATTGGTGAAAGCCGCTACAAAAGCTTATGCAAGCGCAAAATCGGCAATGGAATTTCACGGATTGGGTGTAACCGAGCACAAACAGGGAACATTTGCTGTGCAATTGATAGCCGATCTCGCCATGATCACAGGAAATATTGGAAAAGAAGGGGGAGGTGTAAACCCACTCAGAGGACAAAACAATGTTCAGGGAGCAGCTGATATGGGCGCTCAGCCACATCAGGGTGCCGGTTATCTCGATGTCACCGATCCACTGATCAATAAAAGATACCGGGAATTTTACGCTTCTGACATAGTCCCATCGCATGTCGGATACAAGATCCCCGAAATGTTTGATGCGGCCATCGAAGGAAAACTCAAAGCCTTATGGTTGATTGGTGAAGATGTGGTTCAAACCGATCCCAATACCAATAAAGTCAGAAAAGCACTTGATAGCCTTGAATTACTGGTCGTTCAGGAATTGTTCATGACCGAAACCGCAGAACATGCCGATGTAATTTTGCCAGGTGCATCATTTCTTGAAAAAGAAGGTACATTTACCAATGGTGAAAGAAGAATTCAGCGTGTAAACAAAGTTGTCGAACCTTTGGAGGGTACCAAAGCCGATGGACAAATCATTGTCGATATAATGAACAGGATGGGTTATGCACAGCCCGACTATACCGCAGCCGGTGTTTTAAAAGAGATAGCAGGCATTGTTCCTTTCTTTGCAGGAGTTACCTGGGAGAACCTAGGAGACAATGGCAAACAATGGCCTGTTTTGCCCGATGGAACCGATTCTCAAATTCTACATCAAAATGAGTTCAAACGCGGAAAAGGCAAGCTATTCTTTATACCTTTTGAAGAAAGCAATGAAATTCAAAAACACGGCAAGGACTATCCCTATATCATTACTACAAACAGAGAACTTGAACATTACAACTGTGGTGCCATGACGCGTCGGACGGGAAATTTAGACATATTAACCGAAGATGTCCTTTTAATAAACCCGGAGGATGCAAAAAAAGAGGGATTAAAAGACGGAGACATGGTTTGTGTGGAAAGCCCAAGAGGAAAGGTGGATATCAAGGCGAAAGTATCTGATGAAATGAAACCCGGAATTCTGAGCTCTACATTTCATTTTCCGGAAATAATGCTCAATATAATTACATCCGATGAACATTGTACAGAGGCGATGTGCCCCGAATACAAAGTTGTGAGTTGTAGAATACGAAAAGCTCGAAAGACTCAGAATCGCAAAGCAGGCAAAATAGAAATAATACGATAGTCAATTGTCCTTCCGGGATAAGTGTCTAAAAACTTGGTAAACATTCTTATGAATTTGCTTAGGCAAAGAAATTAATGTACATTAAAACATATAAATAATTATATTTA
Organism: Cytophagales bacterium; assembly: GCA_965267555.1. Lineage (GTDB taxonomy): Bacteria > Bacteroidota > Bacteroidia > Cytophagales > CCMP332 > CCMP332. Next base: position 1,759,942 of record OZ254083.1, read on the forward strand.
AAATAGGTACTCTATTCATACCCCCTTTATCAAGACAAACTCTCGCAAAATCATATAAATGAAGAAACTATATCTAATCGCCTTTTTGCTGGTAAACCTGCTATTTACTATTTACAGTTCTGCTCAGAACAATGTTACTCTTTCTTCATTTCAAAATAGTCTTCAAGGCATTATTGACAATGCGACTAATAATTATGGAATGGATGGAGCAGAATTATCCATAATAATCAATGATAGCTTTGCTGTTCAAACTTTTTATAGCGGTTTAAGAGCTCCGGGAATTCCAACAGACAGCCTCAAGCCTTGGCACTTTGGAGCTGTTGCCGGGACATATACAGCATATATAATACTCAAATTAATTGAGGAAGGATCAATTGCTATGGATGATTCAATTGGAATGCACATGAATGCCTCAACCTTAGGACTAGACGGAAGTATTCGTATTCGTGAGTTAATGAGACATACAAGTCCAATGAATGAAATGTGGGTATCAAGTAATCCGGGTCCTGCTTCAGCTTGTTACAATGATCTCTGGGTAAATAATCCAACAATTATTGGATGTCCTGAAGATATTCTCAATTGTATGCCAGCAGATAGTCCATCAAAACGGGGAATATATGATTTCAACAATATGAATCTATTGGTAATGGGCTATTTAATAGACTCTGTAACTGGCAACTCTTACGAATCCGAATTTCAAAATAGAATTTTTAATCCTTTTGGAATGAGTAATACATATATGAGTGGATGTGATACAGTGACGATTGATTCGATTAATGGTATTTGGACAACAGCATCGGGATATGCCAATAATAGGTCTTATTTCAGATATTTTAGTACAAATGGAGCAAACCGGGGATTGATCTCAAAGACAGAGCATGTGGCAAAGTTCATGCGAGCTTTTTTTAGTGACAGCTTATTGTCTTCTACTGATATGGACTCAGTAAAGAAAATAATCCCAGGTTCTGCCATTCCCCAAGGATCTTATAGTTGTGCCTCAAACATAACAGGTTATGGAGGTTATAGCGCCGATATTTTAGAAATTGTTAAAACAACAGGCGACACCTTGACACTTTATGGTAAAGCAGGAAATGCCATGAATACTTCATTAAATTTTCACTGGCCAGAAAAAAACTGGACTTTATCATTTGCAACAAATGACCGCTCAAGACTTCTTGAACTTAGAAATATAGGCCTTGATTTAATTTGCTATTTGGAAGGTGTTGATTCAGTAATTTATCCTGTTGTTCAGACACCTGTGGCAGATTTCGACACGGCGCTCAATGGACTGACAGTAAGTTTCACAGACTTATCCCAAAACAATCCTGATACCTGGTTATGGGATTTTGGAGATGGCAATTTAAGTTCAGTACAAAACCCATTTCACACTTATTCCGGAAATGGTTCTTACACAGTTACATTGGTCGTTTCAAATTCTGCCGGATCAGATACAATTAGTAAAGGTCTAAGTGTAATTAGTTCTTTAAGTCAAATTCTTCAAAGCAAAATCAAACTTTATCCCAACCCGACCGAAGGTGAGGTTATAATTGATTCTGAATTGAATGAAGATTACAGTCTCACAGTAACGGATATTTATGGGCGCATAGTTGATTATAAAGTATCCGACTTAAATCATTCCGGTGACAATAATTATCAGTTTCCTGAAGAACTTGAATCCGGGCAGTATTTCCTGAAAATTGAAAGTAAATCAGAAACCTTGATCAGAAAGATCCAACTTTTGCGATAAAAGCTGTCAATTTAAGGAGAAAGATCGCTTCGGATTTCCGGCGTTTAATGTGTTAACTTCTAATAAGGATTCAAACATTAACTAATTTTTACACTTATTTAGTGTGTGAATCAATCTCTACTCGATTGCCAATTTGCCAAAGACTGGTTTGCTGAAAAAGGCTGGGAATCTTTTCCTTTTCAGGAGGAAGTTTGGGCTGCCTATGCTGAAGGAAAAAATGGTCTTTTAAATGCGCCGACAGGTTCTGGCAAAACTTATGCCCTTTGGTGGGCGGTATTACTGGATGCCATTTCAAAACCGAAAAACTATCAGGAGAAAGGATTAAAAGCCATTTGGATTACACCAATTCGTGCTTTATCAGGAGAAATTGCAGGTGCCTGTCAAAGGGTCATTGATGATTTGGGATGGGACTGGACAGTGGGTATAAGAAATGGTGATACAAGTACCGCTGAGCGTGCTAAACAATCGCGTAATATGCCCGACTTGTTAATTACAACACCAGAAAGCCTACATCTTCTTCTGGCTCAAAGAAATTACGAAAAGCGTTTTAGAAACTTAAAAGCATTTATCGTAGATGAATGGCATGAACTCACCGGTAATAAAAGAGGTGTTCAGGTCCAGCTCGCCATCTCTCGTCTCAAATCTCTTAACGAAAAACTCCGTATTTGGGGCATTTCAGCTACCATCGGCAATCTTCAAGAATCCGCCTATGTCTTGCTTGGTTCAGCTTATTGTACAGAACCATTTCAAATGGTTAAAGCAGATATTAAAAAAGAAACAGAAGTCCATACGATACTCCCCGATACAATTGAAAAATTTCCATGGGCAGGCCACTATGGTACAAAATTGCTTGAAAAGGTCATTCCCATCATTAAAAATTCATCGAGCACGCTAATTTTCACAAATACAAGAGCGCAATGTGAAATATGGTATCAAAGCCTGCTTGAAAAAGAACCTGATTTTGCAGGAATCATGGCCATGCATCACGGAAGTATTGATAAAGATATTCGGGCCTGGGTGGAAAATGCGCTTGATGAAGGCAGCCTTAAAGCAGTGGTCTGTACTTCAAGCCTCGATTTGGGTGTGGATTTTCGGCCTGTAGAAACCATTATACAGGTGGGTGGCCCCAAAAATATTGCGCGTTTTATGCAAAGAGCAGGTAGAAGCGGTCACCAGCCCGGGGCTACCAGCAAAATATACTTTCTTCCTACACATGCCATTGAATTGATTGAAGGCGCTGCATTGCGAGAGGGCATCAACAGTGGAGTGGTAGAAGGCAGAATACCTTATATCCGCTCTTTTGATGTTTTGGTGCAATACCTTGTAACATTATCCGTCTCGGGGGGCTTTGAACCAAATAATATTTACAATGAAATAAAAAGGACATTTGCCTACAGCAGCATCAATAAAGAAGAGTGGAATTGGGTACTCAATTTTATAAGTAAAGGTGGTGAAAGCCTGGATGCCTATGAGGAATTTAACAAGGTTGGTGTTCACAATGGAAAATACCTCATCCAGAACAAAAGAGCAGCTATGCGCCATCGATTGTCCATTGGGACCATAGTTTCGGATAATATGCTTTCAGTTAAATATGTAAGAGGTGGAACAATTGGCAGCGTGGAAGAGTGGTTCATCAATAATTTAAAACCGGGAGATGTATTTTGGTTTGCTGGTCGCAGCCTGGAATTTGTTCAGGTAAAAAATATGTCTGTTTTGGTGAAAAAAAGCAAGAGCACAAAGGGCAAGGTTCCGTCATGGCAGGGTGGAAGGCTTCCTTTATCATCGCAATTGGCCCAATTGCTGCGCAAAAAATTAGCTGAAGGAATACGTGGAGACGTCCGTGATATTGAGATTGAGACCATTTTACCATTGCTCGAATTCCAAAAACAAAGGTCGCACATCCCGGCTGAAGACGAGTTTTTAATAGAGGTTTTTAATACCAGGGAAGGCCAACATGTTTGTATGTATCCTTTTGATGGTCGATTTGTACATGAAGGTCTTTCTTCTTTGCTTGCTTTCAGAATGTCTCTTCTAAAACCCATTTCATTTTCCATGGCTTATAACGATTATGGATTCGAACTCTTATCCGATCAGGAAATACCCATTGAGGAAGCCATTGAAAACGGTTTTTTTACAGCTGAGCGGCTTTATGAAGATATACAGGCGAGTGTCAATAGCACTGAGATGGCCCGTTCCAAATTCCGCGATATCGCCACTATTTCCGGAATGGTATTTAATGGATATCCGGGTGCTTATATAGCCGATAGACATTTAAAATCTTCTTCAGCCTTATTTTTTGATATGTTTAAACAATACGATTCCGATAATTTGCTTCTAAAACAGGCCTATCAGGAAGTAATGGATTTTCAATTGGAAGAAAGCCGTCTACGCGATTGTCTGGAAAGGATACAAAATCAAAAGTTCATTATTACATACCCGGAAAAACCTACACCTTTTGCTTTTCCTATTATGGTTGATCGCCTGAGAGAAAAAATGAGCAATGAAAGCCTGGAAGACAGGGTAAATAAAATGGCTCTAAGTTTTAAATAGAAAATGGATGGTAATTTTCATTTTGATAATTCGTAATTTCAATCTTCATTAATTGTTGCTATGAAAGACATATCCCTTCTTAAAATTATCATTCTATCAGTCTCAATTGTTCTGGCAGGCTATTTCATAGGAAATATGCAAAAAGAGGCAAAAAAATACGATCGATATGTTAAAGTCAAAGGCCTTTCTGAACGAGAAGTCAAAGCTGATTTAGCTGTATGGCCATTGAATATAACGATTACCGGCAATGACCTTAAGGAAATTCGGGAAGCCATAGAAGTGCAAAACAAAGAGGTATATGATTTTTTTATTGCCCAAGGATTCAGCGAAGAAGAGTTGAGTATTGGGAGCACCAATATTACGGATGCCAGGGCCAATATTTACAATGACAGCTATAGAACATCCACATTTAGATATTTGGCCATCTCAGAATTCACCGTTCGATCGAAGAACGTGGACAAATTGAAAGTCGCATTATCCGAATCGCTTAATTTGCTTTCAAAAGGTATATTGATTTCATCCAAAAATACGTGGAGGCCAATCGAATACATTTTTACCGGTTTAAATGATTTAAAACCCCCAATGATAGAAGAGGCCACGAAGAATGCCAGGGAGGTTGCAGAAAAATTTGCAAAAGATTCCAATGCCAAAGTAGGTCAAATACGAATCGCTCGTCAGGGGCTTTTTACCATCAACGACAGAGATCAAAATACACCAGAGATAAAAATTGTTCGTGTGGTATCAACCATAGATTTTCAATTGGAGGATTGAAAGGCCGCAGATTGATATATAATGATCTAATTATTCTTTAAGCTTTAGATTGTCATTTCAACCCTCTAATATGTAGCTTCAGCAGATTTTCCTTATTTAAAATTCAGGATAATCAGATCATTGTAAAAATAAATTTTTTACTATGAAACGCTTAATTCTACTCCTCTCGTTTTTAATGCCATTTCTGTCAACGGCACAGGAAATCACGCAGACAATTAGAGGCCAAATAAAAGATCGGCAATCAGGAATGCCTTTGCCGGGCGCAAGTATTGTGCTTTTAAATTCTCAGCCGATCAATGGAACCGTATCAGATGTGGAGGGCTATTTTACCTTGAAGGGTATTCCGGTTGGCAGACAAAGTTTGCAGCTAAGTATGTTGGGATATGAGCCGGTTTACTTTAATAACCTCGTCCTTACTTCTGCCAAAGAGCTTTATTTGGAAGTAGCCATGCTCGAACGCATAGATCAGTTGGATGAAGTTATCGTTCGTGCCGATAAAAAGCCCAATGAAGCCATCAATGAATTTGCCCTTGTTTCTGCACGCCAGTTTTCAGTGGATGAAGCAACGCGCTATGCCGGAGCCTGGAATGATCCTGCGCGAATGGCTACAAATTTTGCAGGGGTAAGTAGTTCTGGAGACGTAAGAAATGATATTGTGGTCCGGGGTAACTCACCGAGTAATGTTTTGTACCGTCTGGAAGGAATCCCTGTTCCCAATCCCAATCATTTTGGAACTTTTGGAGGTGCCGGAGGTGCCATATCAATGATATCACAAAACATGCTTGCGAATTCTGATTTTATGACCGGAGCATTTCCTTCCGAGTACGGAAACGTAATTGGAGGTGTATTTGATATTAACTTCAGAAAAGGAAATTCCCAAAAAAGAGAACACGGTGTTCAATTGGGAATGCGTGGTATAGAATTGACAAGTGAAGGCCCGATAAGCAAAAAAAACAATGCCTCTTATCTAGCCAATTACAGATACTCCACACTCGGAGTTTTTGATGCATTAGGACTGGACATAGGTGTTCCGGCGGTTCCGGAATACCAGGATGTGTCCTTTAAAATTGACATCCCCGCGGGTCTAAAATACGGACGCTTTTCAGTATTTGGATTGGGAGGCCAGGCAAACATTAACCTTTACGACAGCGAGGTAGAAGATCCTGAAGATTTTTTTAGCCAGGATCAACCTTCAGATATTTACAATAAAACACAATCGGGGGTATTAGGCATAGGCCATGAATATTTTTTCAATCAGAAAACATCAGGAAAATTAATTTTAGCATTGGCGGGTGCCAGTGATAGATACACTTCCGATACCCTGAATGCACCTGATTTTAATTCCACCTCAAGAAACTCTGAAGGTACATTTGAAGAAAGAAAACTCAGTGTTTTTTATAAGATAAACCACAAATTAAATACGAGAAATGTATTACAAGCTGGCGTATTGGCCGAAATCGCAAATTCCAATTTCCAGGAAAGTACTTATACCAATGGCTTTTATCAAAAAATAACAAATTACAATGGTTCAATAAGATTGTATCAGGCTTTTGCCGATTGGCAGCATCGCTTTACCGACCAATTGTCTATGAATATTGGTACGCATTTTCAATACCACGATCTAACAGAATCGCGGGCCATTGAACCGAGAGCAGGAATCAAGTGGGCATTTTCTAAGAATAAATCCCTATCCTTTGGTACAGGCCTTCATAGCCAAACACTGCCGGCCTACGCATATTTTATACAGGAAAGAACACAAAATGGAGATGTCATTCAAAAAAACAGGAATCTTGAATTTATGCGCAGCAATCATTATGTATTGGGTTACAATCACCTGATAAACCCTAATTTGCGATTGAAAGTGGAAAGCTATTATCAGTATTTGTTTAATATTCCTGTGGAACAAATGGCTTCTCCATTCTCAGCTATTAATACAGGTAATGATTTTAATGGCTTCCCTGATGATACAGATGTGCTCGTGAATGAAGGAACAGGCACAAATATCGGTGTGGAAATCACCCTTGAGAAATTCTTTTCAAGAAATTACTACTTTCTAATCACAAGCTCATTATTTGATTCCAAATACAAGGGCAGTGATGGCGTGTTGAGAAACACGGCCTTCAATCAAAATTATGTTTTCAATGCATTGGCCGGAAAAGAATGGGTAATTGGAAAGGCCGATAACAAGATCTTAGGATTAAATGTTAGATTAAACTGGACAGGTGGAAGACCTTATGTTCCGGTTAACCGCCAATTGAGCCAAAATACCGGTGCAACTCAATTAATAACAGACAGAGCCTATTCAGAACGGTATAATGATTATTTCAGGACGGATTTAAAATTGAGCTATACAATAAATAAGGCTAGACTCGCACATCAGGTATCGATTGATATACAAAATGTTACCAATAATCAGAATTTATTTCAGGAAATATACAATGTCACAACCGACCGGTTTACAAGAGAATATCAGCAGGGATTTTTACCTGAAATCCAGTACAAAATAATGTTCTAAATTTATAAGCATGGATGAGTACAAGGGTTTTACAGCAAAAGCGATAGCCATTAAACTGGGAGCATCTGTTTTGATATGGATATTTTTCAAGGTCACCACAGCTCCGGATTATCAGGAGATGATCACCTTTAATAGGTTGTCATTCATTTACTTCCTAGAAACGGTTATTTTAACATTTTCCGCCTGGTCCATTAATGAATATTTCTTTCAAAAACTTGAAACAAAGCATGGCAAAGAATTTTTAAGCCCCGGGCCATTGGGAAAGCTTTTCACCTATTCTTTTTTAGCTGTTGCACCCTTATTAATAGCGGTTACATGGTTTATGACCATGTATGTAGAAGAATGGTTGGAATGCGCAGATTTAGTTGCGCCTGAAGTTCAAATTGTAAGCGATACCTTTAAGGGATTGATGTTTAACCTACTTATACTGGGGGCATTTATTGTCAATCATTTTTGGAAAAATAAAAGAGAAACTGAATTGATTCAGGAAAAGATCATCAAGGAAAATCTTGAGTATAAGTACGAAACTTTAAAAAGTCATATCAATCCGCATTTTTTATTCAACAGCTTTTCGGTTCTCACTTCATTGGTGCACCAGAATTCTGATCTCGCTTCCGATTTTATTGCTCAATTATCCAAAATATATCGCTATGTCCTTGACAATAAGGACAAGAATATGGTACCGCTTGAAGATGAATTAGCATTTCTTGAATCGTATATGTTTCTACTAAAAATTCGCCACGATAAAAGCATAGAGGTCAACTTCGACATCCGCATAAAAAAAGGAATCTATGGGATACCCGCTTTAGCTTTGCAAATGTTGGCCGAAAATGCTGCAAAACACAACAGTTTTTCACAAGATGAACCTTTAATCCTCGATGTCTTTACAGAAAATGAAGAATATCTTGTATTGAGAAATACGCTGAAAGTGAGAAAGGTAGAAAACTGTACCGGAACAGGACTCAAAAATATAAACGACCGATACGCTCATCTGACGGATAATGAATTAGAAGTCAAGCGTGAAGGGGGATATTTTTCGGTAAAACTTCCATTAATAAAATTGGCATCATGAAAGTCATAATTATTGAAGACGAAAAACTTACGGCCGATCATTTAAAAAGCTTACTTCTTCAAATTGATGAGAAGATGGAAATAATAGGAAATCTAAATTCGGTAACTATGGCTTATTCCTGGTTTATGGATAATCCGGAACCCGATTTGATTTTTATGGATATCGAATTGGGCGATGGCACAGCTTTTGATTTATTGGATATAATCAAAGTCAAATCAAATATTATTTTTACCACCGCCTATAATCAACATGCCATTAAAGCATTCAAATACAATTCCATTGATTATTTGTTAAAACCACTTGAGAAAGGAGAGTTGATCAAGGCAATAGAAAAATGGAAAAATCAAAAAAACAATAACCCATCCATGGATTTGATCCATGCTTTGAAAAAAGAATTAAATCAAAATTATAAACAACGGTTTTTGGTTAAGTCGGGTGATAAATATACTACGATCGAATCGGAACAAATCGCCTATTTTTTTTCCGAAGAGAGCTATACCCATATCATGACCAAAGAGGGTAAAAAGTGGTTTGTAGATTACAGTCTGGAAGACCTCGATGAAATAATGGATCCTCGGTTTTTTTTTCGATTAAATCGAAAAGTGATCAGCTCAGTTTCAGCAATAGAACAAATATCCGGTTATTTTAATGCGCGTTTAAGTGTTCGATTAAATCCCGAATTTAAAGATCAGATTATTATTAGCCGTGAAAAGGTAAAAGCATTTAAAGCCTGGCTTGACAAGTAAATATTATATGAAAGGAATTTATGTAAAAATCATAATTGCAATTTGTTTGTCTCTGATTTTCAGTATGTCAAAGGCACAGAAAAAAGGCTTTTTTGAGGGATTTATTATTGATCAAAATGGAGACACATTATGGGGCCTTATTAAAGATCGCCGTCCGGAGCCTTATGTGGATCTCAAATCAAAAATACGTTTTGTAGAAAATGGAAAATTCAGAATTAGGAAATTCGGACCCGAAGATATTAAAGCTTATTCCTACAATGCTGCGCTTTATGAATCTGTTAGTTTAAGAGAAGAAGTTAATATGTTGAAATTCAGATACATAATTGACAAAAATGTATCAAATAGATTCCTAAAAGTCATTGATAAAAACCCTTATTTAATCTATTATCATTTGGAATTTGTCCATGATGATAACTTTTACCTGGATTATATTCCTCTGTTTTATAAACCCGGAAATACCGAGATGTGTCGTGTAACACAAGGCATTTTAGGATTAAAAAGAAAACGTTTAATTGAATATTTTGCAGATTGTAAGGCTTTGTGTGAGGCCATTTCAAATAAAAGAATTAATGAGATCAATTCGGTTTATGATTTTTATATAAAGGATTGTGTTAAAGCAACTTTGTAATGCTTCCACTTAAATTCGTAAATGGCATTTTAATTATTTAAACATCATACTGACTTTGCCTTTGATATAGGCCGCAGCTGTTTTAATGCCTTTTCCTTTATTTTTTCTGGCAATATCAAATGCATCCCACATTTCTTCAGTGATGATGTCAAGATTATTGAATTCCCCGGCACCTTTTAACCACTCTCCGCCATCAATAGTCATAACTTCTCCATTGACATATGCCGAATAATCCGAAAGCAAATAAGCAGCGAGATTGGCTAGTTCCTGATGTTCACCAACACGCCCAACAGGTACTTTTTTTGCGGGATCAAATTTCTTTACAAGGTCACCAGGTAAAAGACGGCTCCAGGCTCCTTCAGTAGGAAAGGGGCCAGGTGCAATGGCATTGGATCTGATATTATATTTTGCCCACTCTACTCCCAAAGATCTGGTCATAGCGAGTACACCGGCTTTACTTACCGCTGAAGGAACTACATAGCCTGAACCTGTCCAGGCATAGGTGGTGACAATATTCAATATGGTTGCAGCAAGCTTATTTTCAATCCAATACTTACCCGAAGCCAATGTAAAATTATAACTGCCCCTTAATACGATATCCACAACTATATCAAATGCCCGATGCGAAAGGCGTTCGGTTGGTGATATAAAATTTCCTGCTGCATTGTTCAAGAGAGCATTGTAAGAACCAAATTTCTCTATTGTAGCGCGGATTACATTTTCAACTTCACTGTATTCGCGAACATCGCATTGAACTGGCAAAACCGTACCACCCTTTTTATCCATCATTTCCTTTGCGGCTTTTTCCAGGACCTCCATTCTTCGACTGCAGATTACCAGCTTTGCACCCAATTCAAGACAGTATTCCCCGATTGATCGGCCCAAACCGGTTCCGCCTCCGGTAATAATTATTGTTTTGCCTTTTAAAGCATTTTCCTTAAGCATTCCCTCTGTCTTGATCATAAGTAAATTTTTTAGGTGAATATGAGAAATATTAAAGATTATTCTCGAACATAAAAATAGATAAATACCGCACCGATCAAAGGCATAAATGCACCGATCAGGCATACGTATTTATAAATATTTAAAAAACTTTCTCTTATGTTGAGATTGATTCTTTTTTGCTCATCCTGTTCAAACAAATCAGGTGCTTCTGCTTCGGCAAATTTTAAAAGCTCTATGTTGAGAAGTTCTCTTTCTTTAACCGTATAAGAATTTAAGTCCATGTCGCTTTTAAAATCATTTTTAAATTGAATTAGCGCAAAAGAACCCATAATCGCTAAGACAATAACACTTGCGGCTCTGGAAATGGTATTATTGATTCCACTGGCTGCTCCGGTGTAGTTTTCATTAATGCACATCATAATGCCACTAGTTAAAGGCACCACTGTCAATCCCATTCCAATTCCACATACAATCAATACCGGTAAAAAGGTATATATGAAACTAATGCTATTTCCTATGTATCCAATTAATGAAAATGAGGCAAAGCCAATTGCAGTAATCAGGGGACCGATAATCAGTAATTTTTTATAACCGTATTTATCGACCCATTTTCCCGAAATTCTCGCTAAAACGGATATTAAAATACCAAATGGAAGTATTCCAAGACCCGCTATTATTTCAGAATACCCCTGAATCTGTATGATATTGAGTGGAAGAAAAAAAAGCACTGCACCCAATGCACCATAAATTAAAAAAGTCAGAAAGTTTAAGGCCGAAAATGTATTATTTCTAAACAAGAATAAAGGCATCAGTGGATTTTTAGCCATTTTTTCTATCCTCACAAAAATGGAAAAGAATACAGCGCCAAGAATGAGGCTTGTAATGATAATTGGATGCGAAAAACTCCATTCTGAGGCTTGTATAAATCCATAGGTGACAAAGCCTAAAGATAAAGTGATAAAGAGTGCACCTTTATAATCAAGTGCGCCTTCATTTTTTTGGATTTTAGACTCGGGAATTTTAGTAGAAAGAATCCACAAAGCCATAATGCCGAGTGGTACATTTATAAAAAAAACCCATCGCCATAATCCGAGATTTGCAAATACGCCACCTAATACAGGCCCCAATATGGTCGTAAGTGCTGAAAACATTGACCAGGTACCGATAGCGCTCCCTTTTTTCTCCTGGGGAAATAAAGCAGCTATCAATGTTAAGCTGCCCGGTACCATTAATGCCCCACCTATACCCTGAATCGCGCGTGCTATAATTAAGAATATACCATTGGGAGAAAGTCCGCATGCAATGGAACTGAGCGCAAAAAGTCCAATTCCAATCATAAATATTTTCTTTCTGCCCAGATAATCGCCGAGCGAACCTCCGACAAGCAAAAGAGCAGAAAGAAAAAGAAGATAAGAATTGACTACCCAAAGCAATTGTGCTCCGCTTATTTCCAATGATTTCTGTAATGCAGGAAGGGCCACATTTAATGCTGTTGAATCAATCATGGCCATACTCGAAGCCGTAATGGTTGCAATTAGCAGCCAAATTTCATTTTTAGGTTCAATTTTTTGTCTCGAATCAGTTTGCATTTGATTTTATCGCTTTAATCTTTACATGCTTATTTCAACATTTTACCTTAAGGATAATGAAGATGACCACTATGTGCTGTCAGGCCTTTTGCAATTTGCTCATTATTGTCTTATGAAAAGACTTTTGTTAATAAATGTTTTATTTGTCCTGTTCAATTTACTCGAAGCACAACCTCAGTACGTTGGTGCTTTGGAGCGCTATAAATTGAAATCAGACAAGGCAGTACGGGAAGGCCTGATTGGTGAATATTATTCCGGCAGTAATTTCGACAATCTTGTAAGGATAAGACAAGACAAAGAGATTTATTTTGATTGGGATTATTCCAACCCAATACCGGAGCTCTCAGCCGATTATTTCTCAATACGCTGGCGGGGAAAAGTTTTTGCCAAAAAAGAAGGCAAACACATTTTTACAGTCTACACCGATGATGGCATGCGTGTTTGGCTCAATGGCCGATTAATAATAAATGCCTGGAAAGATCAGCCCCCAACGCTATATGAAGCATTGGTAATTCTTGAAAAAGAAAGATTTTATGATATCCGTGTAGATTATTATCAGAAACAGTATCAGACGACTGCCGCTGTCTTTTTTAACCATGAAGAAGAAGATAGAACTGCTCTCAATGCATCAAATACGGTTTTCGGAAAAGACCTGGAAGCCAGCACAGCAAAGTTTGATTTCTGGGAAAAACCCGGAATTATGGAGGAATTCTGGAGCTGGATGGGCTTTACAGATGAGAAGGAGCCAAAAGCATTTGTTGATCAGTCATATAAAGTGGAAAAAAAGCCTATTGAAAAAATCACAGCACCAAGATTGGAACAAACTGCTGAGACTGAACCAGGTGTACTTGACAAAGTTATTAAAGAGCCTGCAGATATAAGCGAGGAAAACGAATTGCCACAAAAACTAGAATTATCGCAAAACAATAGCTTGAATAAATATGAAAAAATGGCCCCAGGAGAGACATTAGTAATCGAAAATATTTATTTTGATCAAGGCAAAGCGAAGTTGCGAGAAGCATCTTTTAAAGAGCTTAATAAGCTACTAATTGCCTTGCAACACCATCCGCAATGGTCTATTAAAATTGATGGACATACAGACAATGTGGGATTTGCCGCTCTCAATTTAGAATTGTCATATGATAGGGCAAGGGCGGTATATTTTTATTTGATCAACAAGGGGATTGATAAATCAAGATTGCAATTTGAAGGATTCGGAAGCAGAAATCCAATTGCCAAAAATGACAGCGAAGCTAATAGACAAAAAAACAGGAGGGTGGAAGTTTCTCTTATTGAAGAAGGAATTTCTACAAGGTTTTGAGAAATTTAATGATTTTATTAGCTCGGTTTTTAAATCCACTGCTTTGAAAAGGCAATTGCTCCTCAATCGAAAAGAGCAGTTCCTCTTTTAATTCCGGCACGTCTTTCACAATATTTTTTAAAATTTCCATGGCATGAACCTTTATGGCAACTGCTTCCTTCATACTGTTCAAAAAGTTAAAACAGAGTTCGGCCAATTCCCCCAGATTTTCCGGATCGATTTTTTGATTTGCAAGCGTTCTTAATCCCGATCTTTTTACGGCATCGTGAATTGTGGTTTTTCTTAATGATTTGATTATTAAATTCTGGAAAGGCACGCATTGCTGAGGAGCGATATTGTGAAGGTGCTGTAATACCCAGGATGCCCTTTTAGCTAATTCCTGATCCTCGCCAGAATACAAGGCCATTAATTCAGCTGTTTTATGCTTATTTTTTTCTATATAAACTGCCAGTCTTTTTGAATTGACAGCGCTGTATTCTCTTTCAAGATCCGCCTTTAAAGTCATTCATGATCCTCTATTCGGATATCATCTGAAAGTTCATTGGTATCATCACTTCTCACATGAAATCCATTTTTAATGAGCAAGTCCTTGCAGGAATGTATGGCCTTTACGAGTCCGTCAGATATTTGGTCCTTTTTAATTCCTTCCAGTATTTGGTCGACCACAGCATCCCAATCTTCCTGTTTCACTTTTTGGTTAATTCCGCTATCGCCTAAAACAATCACCTGATGCTCGAGGGCGCTCACATAAAAAAGAATGCCCGTTCTGTCCCTGGTATTGAAAACTTCTTCATTTATAAAAGCTTCAATCGCCCTCAATCTTACTTTATTATAAGCTTTTTCTCTACCTACGATAAACAAACGATAAGAAGGCAATGCCCCGGCCAAAACATAGCCAAAAACACCACAAATAAGTATGAAACCACTGGTTTCAAAGGTTCCAATCGTACCGGGAAGCCACCACATATAGGACATTATGGTCAACATAAATGTAGCAGAGGCCATAAACAAAAGTGCATTGGACCATTTTGCAGAATCGTAATTACTCGATTTTTTAGCGAAATAAGTCACTATTTCACCCGAAGAGACCTTTTCGAGCTCTTTAACAGCTGCTTTAACTTTTTCTTTATCTGTATCGTTGAATTTAAATCTTGCCATAATATTACCAACTTCCTGATGCGCCTCCACCGCCAAAGCTTCCGCCACCTCCGCTAAAACCGCCGCCAAAGCTACCACCACTGCTGAAACCGCCACCGCCGAATCCGCCATAGCCACCATAACCACGATAGCCTCCACCGCTGCGACCACCACCATAACCGGTAAGATTTACAATAAAGGTTAGGAAAACGGAAATAACAGCAGCTACGGCAAATATTGAAAATAATAAATAATAGATGAGGAAAGCTGCACCAAAAATGATTATACTGGTTTTTAATCTTCCTAATTTCTTTTTGATTGCAGCGCCGATTGAAATTATTAAAATCATAAAAATCATGGTAAGCGGGGCAATCAATCCAAAATTTTGAAAATCTTCTGTTGTTTCCTGACTTGGCGTGGGCAAGGCTTCGCCATTGATTAAATCCACAATGGCATGTACACCTTCATTAATACCGTGGTAGAAATCCCCGGATCGAAATTCAGGCAAAATGATGGTTTCAATAATTCGTTTGGAATAGGCATCCGGTATAGCTCCTTCAAGACCATAGCCTACTTCAATACGGATTTTGCGATCCTCCTTTGCCACAATTAAAATGACTCCATCATCCTGACTTTTTCTACCAATTTTCCATTTTTCTGCCAATCGAATTCCAAATTCTTCAATACTTTCCTCAGCAGTGGTAGGGATAATTAATACAGCTATTTGGCTTCCTTTTTTTGAGCTGAATTCGAGTAGAAAGCTATCAATTTTTGCTTTTTGCGAAGATTGTAATGTAGAGGTTAAATCTGTAACGGGACTTTCCAGTTTGGGAATCGAGACGAGGTCTTGCGCAAATACAAGCTTGCTTGCAAATACGAAAGTGAGGAAAAAAGGAATAAATAATGTTTTAATAATTATCGATTTTGACATTATTTGAGTAAATATCTTTTGAAAAATTAAAGAATAAAAGCTTATGCTTAATTTTACGTCAAAACACTAAATTATGAAAAGATCCTGGATCATTATAGGAGTTATTGTCCTCGTCGTTATTCTGGCTTATTCAAGTATCAAGGGCACTTATAATTCAATGGTTAGTAAAGATGAATCTGTATCTGCGCAATGGGCCAATGTGGAAACACAATACCAAAGAAGACTTGATTTAATTCCAAACCTGGTGAATACCGTAAAAGGATTTGCAGAACAGGAAAAGGATGTTTTGGTGGGTGTTACAGAAGCCAGAGCAAATGCGAGCAGTATAAAAATTGACCCATCCAATGCAGCCGATCTTCAAAAGTTTCAAGCCGCACAAGGACAATTAAATTCAGCACTGAGCAGATTACTCGTTACGGTAGAACGCTATCCCGATCTCAAATCGAATCAAAACTTTCTTGAGCTGCAAGCTCAGTTGGAAGGAACCGAAAACAGGATATCTGTTGAAAGAAAACGTTTTAATGAAGCAGTAAGAGATTACAATACCTATATCCGACAATTTCCCAATAATTTATATGCCGGATTATTCAATTTTGACAAAAGACCGATGTTCGAAGCAGATGAGGGTGCAGAAACAGCGCCTAAAGTCGAGTTTTAAGCCGATTCCTGAATTTATTTTTCTCTGGCACAAGTTTTGTTTTCAAATGACATCTAAGTAATTGTAACAAAAATTTATAATCATGAAAAGGAGAATCAAATTAATCAGCGGCACATTATTAACCATGCTTTTGTTAAGCTTACCTATGCTATCTAGTGCACAAGAAGCCGAACACAGAAAGAGAGGTCATGAAATGTCAAAAGATCGCATGTCAAATATTGAAGAAAGAATTCCAGACTTGACGGAAGATCAAAAAGAAAATATCAAGTCCATTCGCCTTTCGGCAATGAAAGACATGAAGCCTTTGAGAAATGAATTGGGAGAAAAAGAAGCAAGATTCAAAACACTCAATTCTGCGGATAAGCCTGATATGGATGCCATAAATAAGCAGATCGATGAAATAGCAGCATTGAAGGCCAGTATTTCTAAAAGAGAAATTAAGGCACAACAGGATATACGCGCATTGTTAAATGATGAACAAAAGATGGCATTTGACATGCATAGAGAAAAGCGGATGCAAAAGGTTAAACACAAAGCACACCATTAAAATTACAATGATTTGATTTCGGGCCATTCCGCAAAGAATGGCCTTTTTTATTTTCGATCAATGCTTCAAAAGTCTGATGAACAATTGCTTATTGAAACTGGAGAGGGCCTAGATGACGCTTTCAAAGAATTGGTAAGCCGTTTTCAGGACAGGGTCTACAATACTTGTTTTGGATTTCTGAAAAGCCAGGAAGATACGCAGGAAATAGCTCAGGATGTTTTCCTGCATATATACGAGAAAGCCCATACTTTCAGAAGCGAGTCAAAAGCCGGCACCTGGATATACAGGATTGCCGTAAATAAGTCATTGGAATATTTAAGATGGAAATCCAGGGAAAAGCGAAGTGGCTTTTTTAATAGCATATCTATAGAAGATCAAAAAAACAGATCGAACTGGGAACATCCCGGCATTCAACTGGAAAATCGCGAAAGAGCAACAATCTTATATTCAAAAATTGAATTATTACCGGAAAACCAAAAAACAGCATTTGTTCTTCATAAAATTGAAGGCATTTCATATAAGGACATCGCAGAAATCATGGCCATTAGCTTAAGTGCTGTGGAATCATTGATGTTTAGGGCTAAATCCAACCTTAAAAAAGAATTGGAAAAATATTATCTGTCCTGAAACAAGTTTTAATAAAATATGGCATCTAAATTACTGTAAAATGGAAAAACAAAAGGAAATAGAAAAAACCCTGAGCAGCCTCGACAATTTGATTAAAGCGAAGGCGCCGGATACATTTTACAATGCGCTTGAAAGACGATTGTCTGAAAGAAGCAATCCGATTCCAATGCCCCTTCTTAAAATTGCCGCTGCACTCATTATGGTTCTAAATCTTTCAATTTTCTTTCGCGCTGAAATCGTCGAGGGATACGTTAACAATAGCCCGGTAGAGTTAAATGAAGAGTATTTTAATGATTACGACATTGATCTTGAATCCTATTTAGAAATTACTGAAAATGAAGAATACTAAAATTTATATAATACTGATCTTATGCCTTGTGATCCTAAATTTAGTCAGTCTTGGTTTTATATGGTATGGTTACACAAAAGAACACCAAAAAGGAAACCATGACCGACATAAACGGGCGCATAGAATTGAAAAAATTCTAAAAAAGAAAATTGGTTTATCCGATTCACAAATGCAGGACTTTCATCAAGCAAGAGAAAAACATTTTAACAATATAAAACCTATTGAACAGGAATTGAGAACTCAAAAAAAAGCATTATTTGATGCAAATGTCAGGAACGCAGAAATTGAAAATATACAAAGCATTTTACATAGAATTGGCCAATTGCATATTAAAATAGACAGCCTGACTTTTGAACATTTCAAAGAGTTGCGGTCATACTGCGATGAATCGCAAATTGATGATTTTGATAAAATGCTTGAAAAAATGCTGAGAAAAGAATTTGGAAAAAAATCAAAGAAAAGAGCCGAAAAAAGAACTAGGTAATGCGATTATGAGAAATGGGCTTTTGTCTGCTGCTTTTAAAACGATTAACACTCTCATCCCTTAACTTCATATGTTTGGTTTTTCTTCCTTGAACATGTTTTCTCCAGCGCTTAAAACTTTTAGATTTTAATTCTTTGCGCATTAGCGATATGACTTCTTTTTCAGTCATATTAAACTGAAATTCAATGGCCTCGAAAGGAGTCCTGTCTTCCCAGGCCATTTCAATGATTCTATCGCGTTCTCTTTGGTTCAAACTTATTTAAAAGTGGACTTGAAAAGTAATTCCATTTCTTCCCAACTTGAACGATCCGCATTTTCATCATATGCTAGCGGCAAATCAAATTTAGATCCAAGCGAGTCGGCCCCGGGATTGGTAAAGGCATGGACAACACCGGGATAGCTTATGTATTTGTAATCCGCACCCACTGCATCCATGGCATCTTTAAAGGCCATAGCTTGTTCGGCGGGCACCATCGGATCATCTTCACCATTGCAGACCAGTACTTTTGCTTTAAGTTTTTCATTGGGCATAACCGGTAATTGAACACCCGAATGAAAGGCTGCCACCGCATCGAGGTCCATTCCTGCGTTGGCCATGGTAAGTACCACACTGCCGCCAAAGCAAAAGCCAATAGCACCAATTTTTTCAGGATCTGTATTTTCATTTGAAGCTAATACCTTGTAGGCTGCATCAAAACGTGCTTTTGCACCTTCGAGATTGCTCATGACCATACCTGCAAATTTACCAGCATCCTCTGGATGATTGGCCTGTTTACCATCGCCATACATATCAACGGCTAGAGCGACATAACCCATTTCAGCTAGTTTTCTTGCCTGATTTCTGGAATGTTCATTATGTCCCCACCATTCATGGACCACAAGGATTCCGGGTCTTGGTTCTGGATTATTCGCATTGAAAACCAAAAAGCCTTTCATCTCAACAGAATCCGCAGTATATACAATTTCTTCAGAAATAATTTTTGATTCTTTGATTTCGGTTTCAATGATGGTCGAATCATTGGATTCGGATTCGGCTGATTCATTTTCGGCAGAACCACAGGCCGAAAGTGAGAAGATGGTAATTAATAATAAGTAAATAGTCTTCATATTTTAGTGTTTTGATCCTAACATTCAATTTATAAAAATGTTGCTTATTCGAATAAGTAATAAAGTATAATATTTATCATTATGAAAACCAGCAATGGTAAAATTGAATTGTAAAAATGCAATCGCAAAGTATTGGCCGGATATAGAAAACAAGTATTAAAAAATCTTCGGTATCTAACGAAGGCAATTCCAAATAACTTTTTGACCTCTTTGGTTAAACCTGCGTACATTTTACCTTACTATCATTGTATTTCCGAAGAGCCTAAGCCACATTTAAAATATTTATACCGGCAAAAGTCGGTCAGTGAATTCAAGAGGGATTTGGACTATCTGTTGAAATATTATTATCCCTTGAATCCACAAGAATTGATAAATGCATCCGTATTCTATCAAAAAGGTAAAATTCCATTTGTCTTAAGTTTTGATGATGGATTGAGTGAATTTTATCACATAATAGCGCCAATTCTTGAAGAGAAGGGACTCAGTGCAATTTGCTTTTTAAATTCGGCATTCGTCGATAATAGAGCTTTGTTTTATAGATACAAGGCTAGTTTGATAATTGATCGACTCAAGAAAGATCCTCGAAAACTAAAATTGACAGGTGAATTAAATAAGAATTTAAATTTGGCTGTTGACGAAATATTAAGGATTAAATATGAAGAATCTAAGCGACTGGATCATATCGCTGAAAAGATTGGACTTGATTTCAATACATTTCTGCATGAAGAAAAGCCTTATTTGGACTCATCTCAAATTAATGCTTTAATTAAAAGCGGTTTTTATTTTGGTGCGCATAGCCATGATCATCCCTTGTATGCTGACCTAAATTTGGATGAACAACTTTTTCAAACGCAAAAATCCATCGAGTTTCTGGAATCCAGATTTAATTTAGGTTATAAATTATTTTCGTTTCCTTTTAGTGATTATGGCCTAAGTCAAGTCTTTTTCAATAAAATCTCTAATATCTATCCATCAATTAAAACTTTTGGAGGGGCAGGTTTAAAAAATGATAAGGTGAATTCTCATTTCCAGAGAATTTCCTTTGAAACATCTGATTTATGCGCGGAAGAGATATTGAAAGGAGAAATGCTTTACTATTTGATTAAATGGCCTTTTGGTAAAAATACAATATTGAGAGACTAATGCGATTCAAAACACTCAATAAGGAGCAATTGGCCGAATTTCAAACTGACTTTCACATTCAGGATGGAGATCGCGATTCGATATTTACCTAAAACCTTATCTTTTTTTATTGATTTGCTTTTCGAGGACTTGTCATAATTTTAATATAATATCTTTGATTCTGAAATTTCTACGCTTCTAGCTTTCAATAATTTGATTAATTAATTCAACCATGAAAAGTCTAATAATTTCTTTGCTTACACTTTTGCTTTTTTCATTTTCATTCGCCGATGAAGCACTCTGGCTTAGATACGCCAGTATTTCTCCTGATGGAAAGCAAATTGCATTCTCTTACAAAGGGGATATTTACAAAGTCAGTAGTTCTGGTGGAGAAGCAAAACAACTAACAGTGCATGAAGCATATGATGCTTATCCGATTTGGAGCAATGATGCTCAGAAAATCGCATTTGCTTCTAAAAGATTTGGGAATTACGACATATTTATCATGTCATCGGAAGGTGGAAAAACAACCAGATTAACCTATCATTCTTCTAATGATTATCCCGGTGATTTCAGCAATGACAATTCGAAAATCATATTTACTTCCGCAAGGCTCGATGCGCAAAGTTCAGTTTTACACCCTTCTGGTGTTTTATCTGAAGCCTATGTGGTTGCAGATAGCGGTGGACGGGTAGAACAGGTAATTACCACTCCTGCTGAAAATATTCAATTTAGCCCCGATGGTAAAAAGATTATTTATCATGATAGGAAAGGTTATGAAAATAGTTTTAGAAAACATCATACCTCTTCGGTTACACGCGACATTTTGATATATAACCTCGAAACTAAGAAATATCAAAAAGTAGTAGACTGGAAAGGTGAAGACAGGAACCCAATATGGAAAAACAATGATGAAATATATTTTTTAAGTGAAAGAAGTGGTTCGTTTAATGTATGGAAGACTAACATATCCTCTGGTTCTGAAAATAACAGCAGTCAGATAAGTCAATTTGTAACGCATCCGGTCAGGTATTTAAGTGCTAGCGATGAAGGAACACTCTGCTATACATTTGATGGCGCACTTTATACACAAAAAGAAGGGGGGGAACCAAATCGAATAAAAGTTGAAGTAAAGCAAGATGAGCGCTATAATGAGACTATTGTGAAATTGATCAAAGGAGGTGCTAAGGATTTTGCCGTTTCTCCGAATGGCAAAGAAATCGCCTTTATTGTAAGGGGTGAGCTTTTTGTAACTTCTGTTGAATACGGCAATACAAAACGTATCACTGATACGCCTGAACAGGAGCGCAGTCCTGATTTCAATGATGATGGAAGCAAATTGGTATACGCAGGAGAAAGGGGTGGAAGCTGGAACATATACGAGGCGAGTCTTGGTCGCAAAGAGGAAAAGTACTTTTACAATGCCACCATAATTAAGGAGAAAACACTGATTAAAACCGATAAAGAAACCTTTCAACCGGTCTTTTCACCAAACGGGAAGGAAATTGCTTATCTCGAAGACCGAACAGCAATCAAAGTTTACAATTTAGAGTCGAAAGAAAGTCGACTTGTGCATGCTGCGATTCACAGATATTCCTATTCTGATGGCGATCAGTATTTTGCATGGTCGCCGGACAGCGAGTGGTTACTAATGGAATTTTTAAGTAGCAACAGATGGAATTATGATATAGGCTTGATTAAAGCCAGTGGTAAAGAGAAAGCTATTAACTTAACAAGATCCGGTTATAATAACGCCCGCGCAAAATTTGGTATGAATGGAGAAATGGTATATTGGGAAACCGATAAAAACGGCTATCGTTCGCATGGGAGCTGGGGTTCGGAGAGCGATGTTTACGGCATATTTTTAACGGAAGATGCATGGCAAAAATTCAATTTGAGCAAGGCCGATTACGAATTGTGGAAAGAAGAGCAAAAAGATAAAACGGAGGATGATAAAGACGATAAGAAGAAAAAAGGCGATGATTCTGAAGTAAAAAAATTAAAAATAGATATGGATGGGCTTTATGATCGAAAAAAGAAACTGACCATCCACTCATCCTTTTTGGCTGATTTCCTGATCGATGAGAATGGCGAGAATTTATATTACCTCACACGATTTGAAAAAGGCTATGATTTATGGAAAACGGATTTCAAGGAAAAGGAAACAAAGCTTTTAACAAAAATGCAGGCGGGTTATTCTGCTTTGGTATTTGATAAGGATGAAAAAAATATCTTTTTAAATGAAAAGGGAAAACTGAGTAAAATATCAGTAGCAGATGGTAAGAAAAGTGGAATTTCTTTTAGTAGCGAAATGAATCTGAACAAAGACGCTGAAAGAGCCTATATGTTTGAACATGCATGGCGACAATTCAGAGAGAAATTTTATTTAAAAGACCTGCACGGAGTGGATTGGGAATTGTATAAGAAAGAATACCACAAATTTTTGCCGCACATAAATAATTCAATTGATTTCGCCGATATACTAAGTGAGATGCTCGGTGAAGTAAACGCATCACATACTGGCGGCCGTCATTTTGATAGTAAATCTACAGGAGATAAAACAGCGAGTTTGGCCGCTTTTTATGATCCAGAGTATCAAGGGAATGGATTAAGAATAATTGAAATCATGGATAAAAGTCCACTGATCACTAAAAAGGGCATGATAAAACCGGGCGTTATCATAGAAAAGATCAATGGCGAATTAATTGAACCGGCTGAGAACTACCATATTCACTTTAATAGAATTGAAAATAAGAAGACCTTGATCTCATTTTACAATCCTGCTACCAAAAAGCGCTGGGATGAAGTAATTACACCAATTAGTTTAAATAAGGAATATCAACTGAGATATGAGCGATGGATAAAAACAAGGGAAGAAGCCGTTGATTCTCTTTCAAATGGGCGTTTGGGCTATGTTCATGTTGCAGGGATGAACAGCAGTAGTTTTAGAGAAGTTTTTGAAAAAGCCCTGGGTAAACATCATACTAAAGAGGCCCTTGTAGTCGACACGCGATTTAACGGTGGTGGTTGGTTGCACGATGATCTGGCGACTTTTTTAAGCGGAAAACAGTATATGAAATTTGAGCCAAGAGGACAGGAAAATATGGGAGGGGAGCCACTGGGCAAATGGTATAAACCCTCCATTGTTTTAATTAGTGAGAGCAATTATTCCGATGCACATATGTTTCCCTACACCTATAAAACTTTGGGAATAGGAAAATTGGTGGGTATGCCAGTTCCCGGCACAGGTACAGCTGTCTGGTGGGAGACTATGATCGACGGTAAAACCGTTTTTGGAATTCCACAGGTTGGCATGAAAGGTATGGATGGTGAATTCTTGGAAAATAATCAATTGGAACCGGATTATAAAGTAGATAATGATCCAGAAATGGCATCAAAAGGAAAGGATCAACAATTGGAAAAAGCTGTGGAAGTTCTTCTTAACTAATAATTTCAAATGACTCACAATACAATCTAATTCAGGTGACAAGCATTCGAATCCGTCCTCGTTTTAAAAAGCAGTATAAGCTGGAAACCGAAAAGGTTGAAGAGATCATTAAAAATAAATTAAATGCGGCCGAAATGTTTACAGCAAGCCTTGATAGCGGACATTTTACAATTCGCATTAAACCAGAAGACCGTCATTTTTGGTCGCCTCAATTAAGTTTGACTTTTGAAGAAGAGCAGGGTAAAACCTTAATCAGAGGATTGTATGGACCGGCACCAAATGTCTGGACTATATTTCTACTAAGCTATCTCGCGATAGGGGTTTTGTCTTTATTTGCTTTGTTCCTGGGACTTTCCTATTGGATGTTGGGTCAGGACATAAAAATACTTTGGGCTTTACCTGTATTGGGCATTTTTGCCATAGTAATCTACTTTATAGCCCAATTTGGTCAAAAATTGGGTGCAGAACAAACCTTCAGATTGCATCAGTTTATTGAATCTTGTTTCCAGGAGCATATTGAAATTGAATAGTTTATTTTGTTATTCTTTGGTATTTAAATAGCCCTTTGTTCTTTCTTTCACCATTTCGGTCAAAATATAAGTGGATGCTCAAAGTGTCATTGGAAACTTGAAAAGTAAAGGCATCGAAATAAGCCATATTTTCTTCTATATGGACCAATTTAAATTCTTCATATTGCTCTTTTTCTTCTTTTGCAATCAAATTCTTGTCGAAGTGCTTAATTTTTAAGGTCAGACTTCCATCATTTTCAGAAATGCTCATGAATTCATACAATTCTATTTCTTCATTGTACATGCGAAATATTCCCATCATTTGATGCCCCTGTGGCTCTACCCAAATTTCTTCGATGTTTGCAGATGCGATACTCCCTTTCCAATGCCCACAGAGCCAGTTCATTTGTTCAATATTTGCCATTGCGGGTTTTTGAGCATCCAAAAATTTGATTTCCTGTGCCTCTGTTATTAAAACATTTATAATGCAGAGCAGTATTAAATAAATGTATTTCATTTAATCCATTAATTCATTTTTATAGATAAAAGGCTGCATTTCTTCATCGATATTTTTTCTTAGCTCCATGAGTTTTACCGCATGGCGTTCATGCGCTTTTTCATCCTCAGTTTTCGGCTTCCATTTTGGTACAGGTACCGGTTGTCCTTGGTCATTAACCGCAACAAACACTATTATACAGTGTGTTGTTTTTATAAATTTCGCAGAGTCTATTTGTTTTGAGAACACATCCACAGCGATATGCATGCTTGAAGTACCGGTTAGAATAATACGCGCATCCACCTGTACAATTTCTCCAATGCGAATGGGTTGAATAAATCGTATTCCTCCAACATAAACCGTGACACAATAGCCTGAACACCAATTGGATGCACAAGCATAAGCGGCCTGATCAATCCATTTCATTACAGTGCCACCATGGACTTTACCGCCAAAATTGACATCTGAGGGTTCTGATAAAAAACGAAAAGTGATCTCTGATTTCATTCTTTTAAATACGTTACATTTATTAAGAAATTCAATTTTTAAAAGCGAATTCACTTATTTTGTAGTCAAATTAACTTAACAAATAATGAAATACCTTTTTAATTTAATCATTGCAATTGTTGCGGCATCTATTCTAATCTCTTGCGGGGGAAATGATACAGAAGATCCGGGCCCACCTGAAAACCCTTCTGTTCATAAGCCAAGCTATTACAATCACGAACTTACACCACCAAATAAAGTAAATGTCATTTTTCAATTGAGCGATGCTGGCGCTGTGCCCTTACCAGGCCTGCTTCCTCAGGATGTAATGATTATGGAGGATGGTGAGTCTTTGAATTCTGAAGAGTATAATTTTAGCATGGCTTCAGAATTTGACTATGAATTCGCGCCTTATGTTACACTTTTAATTGATGTAAATCTTAATAATGAAACGATTTTGACGGATTTAATTGAAGCTGGAAAAGCAGTCATTGGAGAGCTACCAACAGGTTCCAGCGTGCAAGTGTACACCTATTCTGTAAATGTCTCAGGGTATTCCGGGTTTGATACTGATCTTGCAGCTGTAGCAGCAAATCTCGATAACATTGAATTGGGGGATGATGGATCGAATTTATTGGAAGCCGTAGAATTTGGAATGAATGCTTTAAAGGATTCATTGACTTTTGGTGCCAATAGGGTTGCTCCGGGTTTTGTTATAGCCATTGCAGCCAATGCCGATACCGAAGGACGGTCATCAGTGGAAGACATCAATGCCATTCGCGATAACATTCGCTTATACTCTGTTTCCCTTGGTACCAGTGCGGATTCCTCTCTACGGGATATCGAAAACAGAAGAGGTTTCGTAGCTCTTGATCCTTCTGAATTCGATGCAAAAATCGATGAAATTGGCGCACAAATTGATTTGCTTGAAAGTAGTTTTTATGTGTTTAATTATGAATCAGATAAAGAGGGAACAGAAGAAGTCAATGTAACCATGGCAACGGCAAGGTCGGAAGCGGATGACAATATTCTATTCACCTATGAGCCTGGTTTATTTTTTAATCCGGATAGCTTTGAAATTAAAACTGACATTTTAAGAGTTGTGTTGACAGGAGAATCTCGAAATGGCAGTGTGATTGTAAGAAAGGACATTAGAAATGATTCTGTTGATTTTCAATTTTTCTCAGGTTTTAATGCCAGCGATTACGATGTAATTTTTACTGATAAAGATCCGGCCATTTTTAATGATTGGGTCAATCTTAACAATGACCCTGATAAAATTAAAATTAGAATAAGCAGTTCAGAGTTTGTACTGGAAGAGGGATTTCAAAGTAACTATCTGGAAGCTGCCGTTTGGGATAAAAAATATATGGTTATAAGGGATGATAAAAACCGAAAAGATGTAAGTTATATTCAAATGACCTTGCAGTAAATAAATAAGCTGATTTATTAAAGCTCTTGCAGATATCAAAATGAAAGGTATTTAAGCAAGAGCTTTTTTAATGTTCTCCTGCTTTGAATGATTCCACATTCTTAAAAAATTCCTCTTTTGAGGGAGGATTATCATCGTATTTAATCCTGCTGACGTAGAGCTGATCGTCAATGATCCGCTCTTTGCGATACCCCAATAAATGGAAGAGTTGAAGCGCAAATGCAAATGCAATACTTTTATCAACTTTAAAGCGCTGTTCTTCATGATCAAACTCATTGACGCCCGGTAGAAAGTGAATATAATTATCCATATTTCTGTGGCGAAGCCATTTTGATATCTTCATCCAGATTGGTTTGATCTTTCTTATTAGGAAATAGCCATCCTGTCCTTTGTTTTGATACAAAGGCATAAACATCAGGTCTTTATGCGGGGCGAAAATATCACCTCTGTTATTTTTGGCTATTTTCTGATTGTTTTCAATAGCTTGAAAACTTTCAAAGCCCGGATACATTTCAAACTGGTCGCCCATTTCAACAGGGTATCTAAACGTTACTTCATAAAAACCCTCCTTGCCTTTAGAGGCATTTTTAAGAATATCTCTGTGTTTTTGTAAAGACTTAACCGCATTGCGTTGAATACAGCCCAATTTATATAGCATATACCAAATAAAGGATTCGTGATAATCGATGGTTTCTTTTTCATCGTGTTGCCCTGCTTCAAATAAAACGGCCGGCAATCCCATATCATTTAAAATCCCGTTGAGTGTTCCTTCTATTTGTTCTTGCAAACCCAGTATTACAGGCACAGGTAATCCTTTTACAATGCTTCGATTGTAAATGGAATCGTTAATGGCTGCGAAAGGAAGGCTGGGAGCGGAGGTGCTGTGAAGATCAAAAAAAATGCAAGGCTCTGAAGCATCTTGCATGGTGTCAATGATTGTATTCAAAAGGGCATCTCTTTCTGAATCTTCGGCAGTTTCAATCGTAGAAACGGAGGCCTTTCTTCGCATATAGCGATACCAATTTCTGTTCATGTCTTCTTCAAGAAAACGCTCACTATTGTTTATGGCTTTTAAATTTCCCCTGAAACCGTGTATCTGGCCTTTAAATTGAAGATTTCTTGTTTCAAGTACTTTGAGCACTCTTTGAAATGCAATGATTCCAGCAGGTTCATTTCCGTGCAATCCTCCAAGAATCATAATCGTTGGTCCATCAGAACCGTAAAAGGAGCCAATTCTTCTTTGTATTTGAATATTCTCCAATTTAACGGACTCCTCTATGTTTTGCATGGTGTAAAAATCGTAAAAAGTAGTGTGCTTGCAAATTAGAGTTATGATCTAAAACTCTTTTATGATTTTGCTCATAAAATAAGCATTTCAAATTGCATTTAGTTCAAAAATATTTCTTTCGCAAAGAGGTTTCTCAACATTATTGATACAAGAAATTATAAAATTCATCATTTCCAAAGCCTTTTTAAACCTAAAATATTATCTTTCGAGAGATCAATTAATGTTATGGCAAAGAAGAATACAAAACTCGAAGATAGCATTCTTATTGAATGTGCCTGGGAAGTATGTAATCAGGTAGGAGGGATATATACAGTGATCCGATCAAAAGTTCCGGCAATGATTGAAAAATGGGGAGACAATTACTGTTTGCTTGGGCCTTTGGAAAATTCCAATATCAGCGCAGAATTTGATCCTATTTCTGACTTGAGCGATCCGATAGGCAAAGCCGTCGAAAAAATGAGGAACATGGGTTATGATGTATGGTATGGAAGATGGTTGGTGACCGGGAGGCCAAAAGTTGTTCTTCTTAATCCGGAAAATGTTTTTAACAGATTGGAAACACTACAAAAACATTTGCATGAGGATTACAATCTTGATGTAATTGTAGAACATGATCTCCTGGAAAAAATGATCATGTGGTATGATCTTAACCGAACTTTTATAACTGTTCTCTGCAAGGATATCCTAAAAGGCAAATCAGGTCTGATCGCGCATTTTCACGAGTGGATGTCTTGTCTTCCAATATTGGATATCAAGAAAAAGGGCTTAAAATGCAAAACGGTGTTTACTACGCATGCCACTATGCTCGGTAGATATCTCGCCATGAACGATGCGAATTTTTATGAAAAATTACCTAAATACAATTGGGAAAAAGAGGCCAGGCATTTCAACATCTTACCCATGGTGCAAATTGAAAGAGCGGCAGCCGATAAAGCGGATTCCTTTACAACCGTCAGTCAGTTAACAGCCAATGAATGTGTTTCTCTTTTGGGTAAAAAACCCGATACGATTACACCCAATGGCTTAAACATTAAGCGATTTGCAGCCTATCACGAAGTGCAAAATCTTCATCAGAAATTCAAGGAAGAAATACATCAATTCGTTATTGGTCATTTTTTCCATTCTTATGATTTTGATTTGGAAGACACCCTTTACTTTTTCACTTCGGGAAGGTATGAATACAAAAACAAGGGCTTTGATCTTACGCTGGATGCTTTGAACTTACTCAATAGCATGATGCTCAAGGAAAAGATTAAGACGAGTGTTGTGATGTTTTTTATTACAAAACAACCCACATGGTCGATCAACCCGGATGTTTTGCAGAGCAGGGGCGTTATGGAGGAAATTCGCAATAATTGTGAAGCGATCGAAAGGCAATTGGGACAAAGACTTTTTTATGCTGCGGCAAAATCCAAGAATGAACATAAATTGCCCGATTTAAATAATCTTATAGATGATTATTGGAAATTGAGGTATAGAAGGACCATTCAGTCCTGGAAAACTGATAAATGGCCAATAATCGTTACACATAACCTGGTCAATGATCTCGATGATGAAATCTTAAATTATTTAAGACAAAATCAATTGGTGAACAGCCCTTTAGACAGGGTTAAAATGGTTTATCATCCGGATTTCATTAGTTCTACTAATCCCTTATTTGGCATCGACTACGGTGATTTTGTAAGAGGCTGTCACCTTGGAATATTTCCAAGTTATTATGAGCCCTGGGGTTACACACCTCTGGAATGCATAGCACGTGGCGTACCTGCGGTTACATCGGATCTTTCCGGATTTGGGGATTATGTGAGTACCCTTGACAAAGAACATGAAGACAAAGGCATATTTGTGTTAAAACGCTATAAGAAAACGTATGACAGGGCAGTACAGGATCTTGCCAAATTCATGTTGCATTTTGTGAAATCTACACGAAGGTATAGAATGATACAAAGAAATAAATCCGAGGATTTTTCAGAAAATTTTGATTGGAAAACCTTGCGTTCCGAATATGAAAAGTCTTATTCCTATGCTTTAAAATCAAAATCCTGATCAGGGTCCCATTCTTCCAAAAAGGTTTTTATTTTGTCTAAGCCAATGATCAATGGAATAGGATCAAATTGTTCAGTAGCATAATAACAGGGACAAATAGATTCGCGATATGGCCAAATGCCTTCGCCCGGTACAATCATGTATTTATGATTGGGACTTTTTTCAACATAATCCAATTTTAACAAATGAAGTATTTTATCGAGAAACTCATTTTCACAGTGAATGACAAAAAAGGCCTCTTCTTTAAATTGTTCCAGGATCTTATCTGCGAGCTTGATTTCTACTTTTAAAAACTGTTCTTCTTTTTTCACGGCTATTAGATATTTTCCTTTATAAATTCAAAAACAATCTGATTGTATCGCTTTGGATTCTCAATATTGCAGATATGTCCACAATTGGGCATGACTTTTAATTGGGTACCTTCATATAAACTACAAAAGTCGCGTGCTGGTTTTAAAAACAGGTGATCTTCTTTTCCCATTACAATTAGGATCGCTTTATCTTGTTGACCAAAATCAAGTTGTGATACTGTTTCACGAAATTGAGCATACAAGTTTAACCATCTTAAATATTCCCTCCTAGCTAGTTTTTGGGATGCTTTAATAAATATTTTCCTCGAAAGATCATGATTTTTTCTTGGCATGACGATATAGGCAAATATTTTATAAAGAAATGGATATGGAAATAACTTGGCGAGAATAAAAGCCGATTTACTAAAATAATGAATCTGCCAAGTGATTTTGTAAATGCCACCGGTACCAACGATACGATTCACTTTTTGAGGATAAAGTTCGCAATACTTATGAATAATAAGTGAGCCAATAGAGAGTCCTATAAAATGAGCATTG
Source organism: Cytophagales bacterium (assembly GCA_965267555.1). Classification (GTDB taxonomy): domain Bacteria; phylum Bacteroidota; class Bacteroidia; order Cytophagales; family CCMP332; genus CCMP332. The sequence goes on from OZ254083.1 coordinate 1,791,341, forward strand.
GGGATTTCATAGTGAACCATTAGATCATTGATGTCTTCAGCTATGCTCTTAAATGTATAGGCATTTTCAGTTTCCTGACTTAAAGAATTGCCATGTCCTTTTAAATCCAATAAAAGTAAATTGAAATGCCTTTTAAAGAATGGAATTTGAAATTTCCATGTAGAAATATTGCCACCTGCACCGTGGATAAAGACGATCCATTGCTTTTTAGGATCTAAAACATGCCGTTCAGAATATAACAAGAAATAATATTATTATTGAGATAATGACTTTAACAGATAATGATAGGAAGAGTTTAGAAATGGACAAGAGAGTGCTAATAACCGGGGCCAGCTCCGGCCTTGGAAAAGAGTTGGCTATACTATATGCACGGAACAACAAAAATCTTGTACTGGTAGCGAGGAGTGAAGAAAAACTAATAGATATCTCAAACGATATTGGCGATAAGTATAAAGTTAAAGTGAGTTTTATTGCAATGGATCTTGGCAAAAGCAACTCAGCCCAGGAGCTGTTCAACCATTGTCAGCAATTGAATTATCAAATTGATATTTTGGTTAACAATGCAGGTTTTGCATATCACGGTGAATTCTTAAAAGAAAATGTCGACAATATTAGTGAAATGATTAACCTGATGGTACTTAATACGGCATTGCTCACCAGATTATTTGGTCATGAGATGCATGTAAATTCTACAGGTAAAATTTTACAAATTTCTTCCACAGCTGCATTTCAGGCAGGTCCATATATGGCGGTTTATTTTGCAGCCAAATCATTTTTACTATTGTTGAGCGAGGCTATCCAATTTGAGACTAAATATCCCAAAATTCAAATTGCCTGTCCCGGAGCCTTTCATTCAAATTTTGAAAAGCGTTCCAAAATGCAAAACAATATTTTCTTTAGAAGACCCAGCTTACCAGATGCATCAGAAATGGCCAAAAAAATCTACAAATTTGCCAATTCAAATAAATCTGTTTTTGTGCCGGGTTTTCAAAATAAACTGTTACTATTTGGCATTCGATTTTTCCCAAGGAGAATAGTTCATTGGGTTATTTCCATTTTCTTATCTAAGAAATAGATTTAGAATAAGGAAAAAGCTAATCAGGACGATGTATACCGGAATGCCGATCTTATTTTTCTTTGCATAGGCCCCTTGCCAGTATATTATTTGTAAGGCCAAACCGGTAATAAACCAACCCAAATAATTTTTGAGAGGAATGGTATTGTTTTCCCATTCCCAAAATTTGAGTATATCGGATATTGGTTCTATCCAAAGGTCAATGAAAAGCATTAGCACGGTAGATAAAAAAGCTTTAATGACTAAGGGAAATTGTGATTTTCTGAAAAACGATGCAGAAGCAATGGTCAATATCCACCAATTGACGCCTATAATGGGAGGAGTCTCCCAAATCCTTGGACCGAGACTGTCCATATATGTGTAGTTTCCAAAAAATAAACCTGTATTGACACCGATCACTTCAACGACATAGGCAACCAATACAATTATGATAGAATTGATAATAAATGAATTGCTTTTTTCCTGTTGATTCAGGTAGATCAAATATGCTGTAATTAAAAGATTTACAGGCGTCAGCGGAAGAATATATCTTTCGTATCCAAGAAAAAATGTAGCTAATGCTACAAGGTGCAGAATTACAATGATCCCTATTGAATATTTAGTGCTGCTTTTGTTCATTTGATTAATTCAGACACAATTTTACCGGAAAGTAAACATAATGGAATTCCACCTCCCGGATGTACACTTCCTCCACAAAAATAGAGACCTTTTATTTTCTGACTAAAATTGGGATGTCTTAAAAATGCTGAAAATTTAGTATTAGAGCTTGTTCCGTACAAGGAGCCCTGATACGAAGAAGTTTTGGACTCAATTTCCCTTGGATCGAGTATAGATTCGTTCAGGATGTAGTCTTCAATTCTTATATCCAGAATTTTATTTATTTTATTTTGAATATTTCGTCTCGATTTCTCAATCAAGTCATCCCAATTCTGTCCAATATTTGCAGGAGCATTGATCATAACAAACCAATTTTCCGAGCCATTCGGAGCATCATCGGGATTGTATTTTGAACTGATATTTATATACACAGTTGGATCAGAATAAAGATCTTTTTTCTCAAATAGGTGTTTAAATTCCTCCTTGTAATTTCCAGAAAACAATATATTGTGAAGATCTAATTCGGGAAATTCTTTTTTAATGCCCCAATAAAATATCAGTGCAGAACTCGATCGTTCCTGTTTTAATATTTTATCGGGTTTTTTTTGATCGTCTAAAAGTTTAATGTAGGTGGGGTAAATATCTGCATTGGAAACAACACAGTCAAAATCTAACTTTTCGTCATTAATTTCTAAGCCTTTAACATTATTATTTTCCAATCGAATCTTCTGTACTTTGGTTTTGAAATGGAAATTTACGCCTAAGTCCTTTGCCAGTTTTTCAAGCGAAAGTGTGATTTGGTGCATACCGCCAATGGGAAAATATGTGCCGATGTTATGTTCTAAATGAGGAATAATGTTTAAAACACCTGGCGCTTTATAAGGGTTAGAACCATTATATGTTGCAAAGCGATCAAACAATTGCACCATTCTGGGATCTTCAAAACGCTTGCGATTCACTTGGTGCATACTGGAGTTCAAATGGAGCTTGAAAACATTTAATAAAGCCGTCAGAACATCTTTGCTGAAATAGTTGCCCCATTGATGTAACGACCTCTCCATAAACAAAGCATGTGTTTTTTCATATAAAAAAGCACTCTCTTTTAAATGATCGATCACCTTTTTTGCATCTGTACCCGTTTTTTCCTGAACTTCAGTTGAAAATCTTTCCTGATTGCTATAGGCAATCAATGTGGTTTTATCATCGAAAAAATAGTGACAGCTTTTTTCTAACTTTTTATAGCTGTAATAATCTCTGGGGTTTTTTCCTGAATCATAAAAAACAGCATCCAGGTGTTGGGGTAAAGTAAACAGTGATGGGCCCGCATCAAACCTGAAGTCGCCTTGTGTAAAAGCACTTAACTTCCCGCCTGCATAGCTATTGGCTTCATAGATATGGACTTCATGGCCTTTAGCCGCCAATCTGGAAGACATAGCCAGACCTGCAACTCCGGATCCAATGACCGCTATTTTCATAATCCCTCAATCATTTTAAGATAAAACTTGTAATTGTTATGGTATAGATATAAAAAAAGGCGAACCAAATAGTTCGCCTTTATAAAAAAATATTTCCTGCTTACATAGCTGCCATCAATTTAATATCCAATTGGATATCCTCAGAAAGCACTTTATCTGCAACCGGCATTTCAAATGAAACATCATAATTCATTCTATTGAAAGACATGGTGCCTCGTATTACTCGTCTTCCTTCTTCCTCGCTAAAGGTAATATTTTCAACCGTCTCGGTATTACTTTTGCCCCTAATTGTCAGCGTACCTGTGGCTGTATTGCCTTCAACACTTTCAATGGTAAAACTCGCAGTAGGGAATGAGTCGACGGCGAAGAAATCAGGTGAAGATAAATGCCCTACCAGTTTTTCCTGAGTCCTGCCTTCTTCAGGGGTAAAGTTTTCATCTGTAGGAGTGATGCTGGTAAGATCTACAACAAAATTCCCTCCCGAAATTTGTCCGTCTTCCATCATCAATTCGGCTTCGCTTACTTCAACCGTTCCTTCATGAGCGTATAAACCCAACATTTCACCTCTCCACATGACCTTACTGTCTTCTGCAGATACAACAAAATCGTCCATTGCTGTGCCTTTAGCTTCTGTTTCCATGTTTTCTTCAGTTGCTTCTTCCGTTTCGGAACTTTCCTGCGTGCCTGAGCATGCCACCATAAAGAGTGTGGCTATAAATAAAATTGCCAGTAAAAATTTGTTAGTTTTCATATTTGGTGCATTTAGTTATAATTCAATTCAATATTTATCTTTTAATTATTGATATAAAAAGATATTTCAATAAATAATAAAAGCTTAACATTCAAATAAGCAATCTGTTTCACAAAAGACAAAATATGGCTGATAATAAGACTAAGAAAACAAATGCGGATGTAATAAAATTCATTGATTCGATTGAAAATGAAAAAAAAAGAGAGGATTCATTTAAAATTTTAGAATTAATGAAAGAAATAACCGGTGAAGAGCCCAGTATGTGGGGACCTTCAATTATCGGTTTTGGAGATTACCATTATAAATACAAAAGCGGTAGGGAAGGAGATTTATTTCTGACAGGCTTTTCACCCAGAAAGACAGCTTTGACCCTCTATATTATGAGTGGTTTTAGCAGATATGAAGAATTGCTTTCACAGCTGGGAAAGTATAAGCACGGTAAGTCCTGTTTGTACATTAAAAAACTGGAGGATGTGGAAATTGAAGTTCTAAAAAATCTAATTGATGCCTCAGTAGAATTTATTAAAAACAAAAAGTGGCATTGAAATAAAGATTCTATTTATCTGAACTATCCTTTTAACTTTGCCCAAAAAGGCATGCCTCCAAAAATTTTAGTCATCAGCAATTACAATGATCCGATTGTTACACGACCGGAAGCTGAAATATTTATAGGCTTAAAGAATGAAGGTCTGGATGTAGAAGTAATAAGCCCTGCCGATACAGTTTATGGTCAAAAGTTCTTGCAAAATGGTATCAAAGTATACGATAGGCTTATATCCAAGAAATACGATAGTAATGAAATCAAGTATATAAAAAACATCTTAGTAGAAGGGAAACACGATGTTCTTCAGCTTTTTAATGGCGCTGCCATTGTCAATGGGATTCGCGCCGCAAAAAAACTGGATGTAGCTGTGGTACTTTACCGAGGATTTTCAGGTCATATCAATTGGTGGGATCCCGCTGCATATACCAAATTTTTACATCCACGTGTAGATAAAATCATATGTAATTCAATCGGTGTTGAAGAAATTTTTAACCGACAACTCTTTTTTAATGCGGATAAGGCGATAACAATAAATAAGGGACATGATTTAATTTGGTATTCCGATGTTGAGCCATTTTCCAGAGCCGAACTAGGCATATCGCAAAACAGTCTGGCAATCGCATGTGTGGCAAATAACAGGCCAATGAAGGGTGTCAAATACATCATGGAGGCCTTGACCAAACTACCGGCTGATATTGATATTGATTTGTTCTTAATTGGCAAAGGATTGGATGATGCAGAGTTTAAAAATATAATTAAAGGCCACCCCAATGAGCACAAAGTTCATTTTATGGGTTTTAGAAAGGATGCTTTAAGAATCGTATCGGCTTGTGATGTTTTCATTATGGCTTCAACCAAAGGAGAATCCATTACGAAGGCCGTGCTGGAATCAATGTCTTTAGGACTCGCACCCATTATCAGTGATATTGCCGGCAATAGGGAGCTCGTGATGCAAAATGAAAATGGTTTAATTTTTCCCTCAAAGAATTCTAATCAGCTGGCTGAATGCATTCAAAAAATGGAATCTGATCGAGTGGCCACCAAACAAATGGGAATTAAGTCAAAGGAAAGAATAAAAGGACTTTTAAACATCAAAACCACCATTTCCAAGTACAAGAAATTATACGAGGAATTGAGTGATAAAAACTAAGACAGAATTTTCGTTAAGGCTTGATCTACGTATTCAAAAGTTGATAAAACTTCCGGTTCACCATTGACAATGGCTACATCGTGTTCAAAATGAGCAGAAGGCAATTTATCGGCAGTTGTAATGGTCCAGCCATCTGCGTGCTGAACTATATTTTTTGTACCCATATTGATCATAGGTTCAATGGCCAGCACCATTCCGTTTTTTAGTTTGGGGCCTTTACCTCGTTTTCCATAATTGGGTACTTCGGGTTTTTCATGCAATTGACGTCCCAATCCATGTCCAACCAATTCTCGCACAACGCCAAAGCCATGACGTTCCGCATGTTGCTGGATGGCAAAGCTTATATCCCCGATTCTATTGCCCGCTATGCACTGCTCTATTCCTTTGTCAAGCGATTCTCTGGTTATTCTTAGCAATTTTTTTGTGGCTTCATCCACTTCACCTACTTCAAAGGTAAATGCGTGATCGCCGTAAAAACCATTCATTAAAACACCGCAGTCTACAGAAATAATATCCCCGTCCTCCAAGGGTTTTTTTGTGGGAATTCCATGAACGACTTGTTCATTTCCTGACATACACAGTGTATTGGGGAAGTCATACAATCCCAAAAAAGCCGGTTTTCCACCGTGATCACGTATAAATTCTTCGGCCATGGCATCCAACTCCAATGGGGAAATTCCGGGACGAATGTTTTCTGCGATAAGGCCCAATGTTTTGGAAACCAGTCTCGCACTCATTCGAATTAGTTCTATTTCTTCCGGAGTTTTTATAGGAATTGAAAGCATCGCGCAAAATTACGAATTTCGCAGCAATTCATTCAAATCGTTTGGCTGTGATATTTAGCCAGGATAAAATGGATTTATTAAAAATATCTTCTACAACTTTTTTATCGAGGTCCATATCTTCAATGAATTGGCCGATTTCCAAATCTCCCAGTGGAAATGGATAATCTGATCCAAGGCATACTTTTTCGGAGCCTTGCAAATCGAGAACATAATTCAGCATTTTAGGATCATGCGTTATACAATCGACCCAAAACTTCCCAATATATTCTCTGGGATTTACAGGATTGTCCAAAGCGACAAGGTCAGGCCTGCAATTAAAGCCGTGTTCAATTCTGCCAATAGTAGGTAAAAATGCGCCTCCGGCATGCGCAAAACAAACTCTCAGATTAGGCAATTTCTCAAAAACCCCACTAAAAACCATTGAACATATTGCTCTTGAAGTTTCAGCAGGCATTCCGACTAGCCAGGGCAACCAATATTCTTCCATTTCATCTTTTCCCATCATATCCCAGGGATGAACGAGTATGGCCATGTCAAGATCCTGTGCGGCTTCGAAAATAGGGAAAAACTCTGCCTCGGAAAGATTTGCACTGTTGATATTTGAGCCGATCTGTATTCCGGGAAATTCACATTCATTTTTACATCTCTCCAATTCCTTAATGGCCAATTCTGTATCCTGCATGGGAATTGTCCCTAAACCAATATAGTTTTTAGAATATTTAGCCTGCACCTTAGCGATATCATCATTTAAAAATTTAGAAACTTCAAGTCCGTCTTCTGGCTTGGCCCAATATGAAAACATCACCGGGATTGTACATACCACTTGCACCTGAGTATTGAATTTTGCGTACTCCTCTATGCGTATTTCCGGATCCCAGCAATTTTCCTTTATCTCTCTAAAAAATTTTGTCCCGGACATCATTCGTGCAAAACCTTTTTTATGATGATCAAGGGTTATAAAATTTCCATAACCAAATTTTCCGCTAAAATCGGGCAGCTGTTTTGGAAAAATATGGCTGTGCATGTCAATCTTGAGCATAGGTCAGGCTTTAATCGCTAAGCTAATAAATATTGGAAATAAGGAAATTTAATTCAAACAAAATGATTGCTCCATTTTAATACAAAAGAATAATAGTATGATTGTGAATTCTACTTTCTTTCTGTACTAAATGAATATTTCTAAAACATTTTTTATGCTGTACATTTAATTTGACCGAGCGGACATATTCATTCCAGCCTTGAGCCTATGAAAATTCCTTTCTTTAATGATTACGTGGGTTTCTTTCACCAAATAGCTTAATTAGGGGTTGATATCTTTAATTGATTTTTTGTTTGATTTTTCAAGAAGCAAATGCTTTTTCAAAATCTTTAATGATCATCTTATTCATTTTTAGCATGGCCCCCATTAGTCTTTGAACTTGTTCTTTGTTACCTGTCTTCATCATTTCCATAAATTGGATGGGAACAATTTGCCAGGAAAGTCCGTATTTATCTTTACACCAGCTGCATTTGCTTTCCTTGCCACCATTTGAAATCAGTTGATTCCACAAACGATCTATTTCTTCTTGATTTTCACAAAGTACAAAAAAGGAAATGGCTTCATTGAATTGATATTTTGACCCGCCGTTTAAAGCCATGAATTTTAATCCATCGAGTTCAAATTCAACAATAAGAGAAGACTCAGAAATAATTTTTGAATTATCGAAAAGCGAACAATAAAAATTTGCAGCCTCGCTTGCCTCATCATTGAACCATAAATAAGGTGTTATTTTTTGAAACTTCATTTTAAATGTATTTTGCTTTCATTTTATTTTGGTTCCAGCTGCATTATATAATCATAGCTTTCGTTGAGGTATTTGGCCATTTTATCTAAATCTTTGAGCATTTCCTGTGGGACCAGCACATAACCTCGCATAACCGAATTATAGGATTTAAAATAAGTACTGTTCCACTCTTCCATATATTTTTTTTGAACCTCTTTTGAAAATCGAATACCGATTTCACCGTCTTTATTTAGCTGAGAAAACATATGTCCGTTCGCGGAAGTGTAAGGGTTGTTTTTCCCCTTTAGCTCAAAACGTGGACATTTTGCAATTATCTTTTCGTATATTTTTAATTGTTCTTCCCACATAAAATTACAATTCTGCTTGTTTTATAATTGAATATTGGCAATTCTAAAGTATCTCATTTTGACTGTAACCCGAAAGTGACATAGCTTTTTTAAGTGTTTAAGATTCTTAAATATTTCAACCAGGGCCCGACTTCATTTTTGTATTGTTTGGCCATGACTCTGGATATTTGGGCAATATGGCCAAGGTCATGCGCTGTCCAAGTGGCAATGAGTTCTCTGAGTGTCACCGGGCCTAAATCAGGATGCATACCCTCCAATTCAAGTTGATTTTCTGAAATATTTAAGAATTTCAATTCCTTTAAATTTTTTTCCCTTAGAATCTTGAAATCTGAAAGCAAATCGGATAGACTTCTGTTTTGGTTTTCCCTCAATTGCGCAAAGCGGTCAAAAGGCGTGAATTCTTTGTTACCTGAATCATTTAATATAATCTTGACTCTAGTCATCCAGTCTGTTTTTTCACCGTGAATTAAATGCCCAAGAATGACATATGGACTCCAGGTATCAGGTCCTTCGTTGTTTTTTATCCATTCATCCGACAAACCGGATAGATAGGATTGAAGTGTTTGCGGCGTATTTTGAAGGATCTCTATTGACTTACTAAATGAGAATTCCATCTTTTTTTATAATAAATTTAAGAATTGTAGGCAGATTTTTTTAGTAAAGCTTTTTACGCAACCAAAATGAAACACGAACCAGCATTATGAGCGCAGGTACTTCCACCAACGGCCCAATGACGCCTGTAAATGCCTGGCCGGAATTTAAACCAAAGACGGCAATAGCCACTGCAATAGCTAATTCAAAATTATTTCCTGCGGCGGTAAAAGCGACAGAGGCGGTTTGGTTGTAATTTGTGCCAATGGCTTTGGTAATAAAAAATCCAATGATAAACATCAAAGTAAAATAGATAAGTAAAGGAATGGCGATTAGTACAACATCATAGGGGATTTCAACTATCAGTTCTCCCTTTAATGAAAACATGATGATAATTGTAAACAACAGAGCAATTAGTGTGAGCGGGGAAATGGCTGGTATAAACTTTTCGGTATACCATTTTGCTCCTTTCAGTCTAATCAAGATTAGCCTGCTGAAAATTCCCATCACAAATGGAATCCCCAAATAAATGGCTACACTTTCCGCAATAGTAATTATAGAAATATTTACGATGGCGCCATCAAATCCAAAATAGGGTGGAAGGATCGTAATAAAAATCCAGGCGTAAAAGCTATAGGCAAATACCTGAAAGATGCTATTGAGAGCGACAAGACCTGCACCGTATTCACTACTTCCATCAGCAAGATCATTCCAGACCAAAACCATGGCGATGCATCGTGCCAATCCAATAAGAATCAAACCCACCATAAAGGCCGGGTATTCATGAAGAAAGAGAATGGCCAATAAAAACATAAGAACAGGGCCTATTAGCCAATTGAGAATTAGGGAAATGGACAAGAGTTTTACATTTCGAAAAACTTTTGGCAGAAGAGCGTAATTGACCTTGGCCAATGGTGGGTACATCATTAAGATCAATCCAATGGCGATGGGAATGTTGGTTGTGCCGCTGTTAAAAGAATTGATGATATTCGGAAAGGTTGGAATGAAATACCCAATACTCACACCTATAGCCATTGCAATAAAAATCCACAAAGTCAGATTTTTATCGAGAAAACCTAATTTTTTACTTTGACTCATTTTTAAATTTTGGAGAAGAGATAATACATTTCACTGGCAATTTGATGGCTTCTTTCCTCATATTTTGAAGATTCTTCCGGGCCATTATCAAATTCTTTTGGATCCTGATATGTCAGGGGGATTCTAAACTCGGAGCCTGCTACAAAAGGACAGCCATTATCGGCTTGTGAGCATGTCATTACCGCGGCAAAATGAGATTTAGGATTGAAAACATCTTCAAATTTTTTTGAAAAGGCAATGAGTGGATGTTCATTTTCTGAGAATTTAATGCTGTAAATAGGATTTTGGCCTTCCGAAAGCTTTTTAATTACAAAACCGGTGTTTTCTAGTGTCTCATTTACTCTTGGGTACACAGCTGTTGCTTCAGTACCTCCGGAATAGCAGTTAATATTTTCAATACCAAAATAAAAAGCCATGCATTGTGCCCAAACCTGAGCCAGATGACTTCGTCTTGAATTATGGGTACAAATAAAATTCAGATTAACATTTTGTCTTTCCCTTCTTTTATTTTGTATATAATCTACTAATTGTTCCAGCAGTTTTACCCGCTCATTCGGGATTGAATGGGACTTTAAGTCCGAAATATAATTTTCAATTCCAAGGTATAATTTACCATTTCCAGTTTTCATAATTTTGTTTTTTCAACAAATAAAATGCATTGTTTTTGACCTGCTATCGACTAAATTCTTGTATTAATTACCATTTAATATCAATAGATAATAATATATTGCAATAATACGATAAATAGCAATTAAAACTAAAGACAGCAAAATTTCTTTGCAGTCATTTAATTGTGCTCATCAACTCGATTCTTATTTTCTTTCGAGTCGTTCTTTTTAGGTACGGGATCAAAACCACTGCTTCCCCAGGGATGGCATTTTCGAATTCGGTTTAAAGCTAATTTTAGCCCCTTAATTGGGCCCCAAATTTGTATCGCTTCAATAGCGTATTGCGAGCAAGTGGGTACATGTCTGCAATTTTGACCCAGGATAGGGGACAAGGTCCATTGATAAAATCGGATAGGAATAATTAAAAGGTATGAGAATACTTTATTCATTCAATAATGTAGGAGGATTTTCCGTCTTTTCCATCCATTATCTTTATCCCGGCTTTTTGCAAATCATCCCGAATCTTATCAGTTAGCGAATAATCTTTTCTACGTTTTGCATCTGCTCTTAAATCCATCAAAATATGCATCGCTGCATCCAAATGTGAGCTCTGATTTTCTTCTTCGGGAATAAGACCTAAAACATTTTCTATAAAGCCACTATATGTATCTTTTAAAAAGTCGAAGCACTCTTTGCTCAGTTCATTTAAAGCAATTGTCCCATCCTTGATAGCATTAATTCTGGAAGATAAATCAAAAAGATTGGCGAGTGTTTTGGCTGAATTAAAATCGTCAGACATATTTTTATAACAAAGCTCGCAAATGTCGGTGATTTCCTTGTTTAGACTTTCATTTACTTTACCTGCTTTTTCATAATTGAGACTTTGAAGGTTGAGCAAACTTTTCATCAATTTTTTATAGCCTTTTTCAGCAGCGCGCAATGCATCGTTTGAAAAATCCAAGGTACTTGCATAATGCGCCTGCAACATAAAAAAACGAATGGTCATTGGTGAAAATCCCTGATCGAGCAAGGGATGGTCGCCAGTCATTAACTCCTCAGGAGTGAAACCATTGCCTTCGGACTTACTCATCTTCTTTCCATTGACCGTAAGCATATTGGTATGCATCCAGTATTTAATTGGATCTTTATGATACGAAATTCTATTCTGTGCTATTTCACATTCATGATGAGGGAATTTTAAATCCATGCCACCCCCGTGGATGTCAAATTGTTCACCTAGGTATTTATTGCTCATAACAGAACACTCCAAATGCCAGCCGGGAAAGCCCAATCCCCAGGGAGAGTTCCATCGCATGATATGGTTGTCTTCCGCCTTTTTCCATATTGCAAAATCAAGAGGATTTCTTTTTTCGTCTTGCCCGTCCAATTCGCGGGTATTGGAAATCATATCTTCAATATTCCGGCCAGAAAGACTCCCGTATTTGTAGCTCTTATTGTATTTTTCTACATCAAAATAAACTGATCCTTCAGACTCATAGGCAAAGCCCTCTTTGAGGATTTTTTGAACCATTTCTATTTGTTCGATGATGTGGGCGGTTGCTGTGGGTTCAATACTTGGTGGGAGGGTATTGAAAATGTTCATTACCTGATGGAAACCATTAGTGTATTTTTGTACGATTTCCATCGGCTCAAGATTTTCCAATTTGGCCTTTTTAGCAATCTTATCTTCTCCACTATCCTCATCATTAAGCAAATGCCCGACATCGGTAATGTTTCGAACATACCTTACTTTATATCCCAGAAAACGGAAATATCGGTATATCAGATCAAAGCTTGTAAAGGTTCTTACATTACCAAGGTGGACGTCCGAATAAACCGTTGGACCGCAAACGTACATTCCTACATAACCCTCCACAGCGGGCTTAAATTCTTCTTTTTTTCTGCTAATAGAATTGACTAAACTGACCGGATATTTTTTGTATTTCATGAAATGCTCTGATTAATTGCAAAGAAATGTGATAAATGCCGGATTATTAAATATAATCGCCTTTTTATCAGTGGCAGAGTACATTTGCTGCACCGGTGGCCATTAAAAGATTGGGTTTGGTCTTTGCACTGAATCCCAAAGACTCAACATAACCCACCGCAGCCTTTTTAAGTTTATAGGAAGCATAACGCGGATTGTCGTTATAATCAAGATCAATTTGATGTACATCAATACCACAATCATTTTTTAAATACAGGGCCAGATTGGTTGACCGTTCCAATTCAGACCACAACCTGGTCCAGATATTGGTGATCTTTGGAACGCGATCTTTTTTATAGATCACATGTGCACCTTGTTTAACAAAACGGAATACTACAGTTGTAACATAGACGGTGTGTTTTGAATAGTTTTGACTGTCTGTGCCTATATGCAATTCTACATTTGGATTTTGATTTAACAAACCAGGCACATAATCATCTACCTGAACCCTTGTGCCACATCCCATTTTGTTATATACTTTCTCATCCATTTTCGTAGAATTGTTGAGCATTCACATAAATATAAACCAGAGAAATTAAATTTTGCTTAAGAAAATATTAATTCATTTAAAATGTGCTGATTTGAAATATAAAAAATTGGATATAAACCCTTTTATTGTGAAGTTTACTATTGAAGAATTTTATGAAAGATTTTCTTAACAAGCTAAAAAAATGGACATTTCGCCTAATAATTGCGGCGCTTATAATTTTTGTTGGTGTTATTGTATTGTTAAATTCAATGACCTATAGCGAAGGGTTTATCATTGGTAAAGCCACATCTTTTAGTAAAAAAGGTATAATATTTAAAACCTATGAAGGGGAAATAAAAGTATCAGGATCAGATTTGGGGGAGTTAAAAGGTCTGGAATCGGGTAAATGGGCCTTTAGCGTTAAAAAAAATATAGAAAAGGATGTTCTTGAATCCATTGAAAAAGCTATTGAGGAAAATAAAAGAGCCAAATTTTATTACAAAGAGAAATATTGGAATTCATCCTGGTCAGGGGATACAAAATACTATGTATATGATGTTGAAATATTGGAATAGAGCGACAGTTCTGGTTCTTTTTACCTTGTTTATTTTAAATAGCACAATTTCGCAGGCCATGTCTGACAGCAGTGCTGTGGTCTGGGTTTTAATTGAAAAGACGAAAATGGAACCCGATTCGGGCAATTCCAAAGATCATGCGCAAATCATGAGGCAGCATATGGATTATTTAAGTAAAATTCACAGCGAGAAAAGAATGTTGGCTTCCATTTCCTTTCAAGGCGGCGGCGGATTGATGTTTTTTAAAAGTAATACCGATAGCATTAAAAACTGGATGAAAAAAGACCCCGCAATTCAGAAAAACCTCTTTAAATTGACCTATCTCACCTGGATTCCTCAAAAAGGAAATATTTGTCAAACAGATAAAAACAGCAAGCTCGGAAATGTGAATGTGACCTTTATTAGTTTTTCATCGCCAAAGGATCCGGCCATGAGAGAAAAAATTGAAAAAAAGAAGAATAAGCTGTTAACTGAACTTAAAGAATCCGAGCAAACGATGTGCATGGGCAAAATGAATGAAAACAACAGCTATGCTGTTATCAGTGCCAATTCAACTGTTGAAAAAGAAGAAACAGAAAACAGCAAAACCATCGGTGAGGGAATCATGAAAGATGCCTACAAAGCCTGGGCACCACTGGCGGCTTTTTGCAAATAGTCCATGAATTCGAATAAGCGAACATCAATTTCGATTTCCGGAATTAAAAATTTCATTGATCGCGATATTTGGGAAATAAATGCGGATCCAAAAAAGGAATTTCTTAAATATTATTCCTTAAGCATTTTAAAAGTGCTCATATTATCTTTTGAGGGCTTTATCAAAGACAATGTTCAAATCAGGAGTAGCGCCTTGACCTATTTTTCATTGTTGAGTGTAGTGCCGCTTCTTGCTATGGCTTTTGGTATTGCAAAAGGTTTTGATCTCGAAAAGCAGTTGCATGATGAACTCATTGAAAATTTCAGCGGTCAGGCAGAAGTTATTGATCAGAGTATATCTTTTGCACAAAATCTTTTAGAGAATACACAAGGTGGATTGATAGCAGGAATTGGTTTTGTTGTTTTGGTCTATTCTGTCCTTCGGCTTTTTTCCAACATAGAGCAAAGCTTTAATACCATTTGGAATGTTAAAAAGGAAAGGTCAATTGTAAGAAAACTAAGCGATTATCTTGCGATTGTTTTATTGGCACCGGTTTTTCTCATTGCGGCCAGTAGCCTGACCATACAGATTACGAATATAATTACTGATTTGGCCAATGAAATTGAGCTTTTGGGCATTATGGAATCGTTGCTTTTGCCTCTGCTCAGAATTCTACCCTACACGGTTATCTGGACCTTATTTCTTTTGTTGTATATGATTATGCCCAATACTCGGGTTAAGTTTAAATCGGCTCTAATTGCAGCTATCATAGCGGGTTCTGCTTATCAATTGACTCAGTGGGGATTAATCAATTTTCAGGTCGGTGTTTCGCGTTACAATGCTATTTATGGAAGTTTTGCCGCGCTTCCTCTTTTCCTGTTTTGGCTACAAATCAGCTGGTTAATCTTTTTATTCGGAGCGGAATTGGCCTTTTCCCATCAGAACATTAGCAATTTTGAAAGAGATGTCGCAGAAAATGAAATGAGCAGATATGCCAGACTGGAAGCCGTATTTGTTATTGCTGCATTTGTTATAAAAAAATTTGTAGGAAAGGAACATGCACCCGGATTTGAAACGATTGCACAGGAATTAAAACTCCCGGTCAAAATAACACATTCGATACTCGAAGAATTGGTTGAGGCTGAAATACTGACGAGAACAGAAGACAGGGAAGGGGATTTGAGCGCATACCAACCAGCAACGGACCCGGACTATTTGTCTTTTGCATTTATCATTGAAAAATTAAATAAAAAAGGCAAGAATTCAATTTGGGATGAAAAAGATTTTGAATTCGATCAAATCAGGAGTCAGATGGAAATAATGAATAAAGAAATCAACCTTTCTTCTGCTTCGCTTTTACTTAAAGATATAAAACTCAATTAGCTCCAATATTTTAGGTCACCCTAAAAAAACAACACAATCGCAGGAAACCCACGATTGTGTTCAGACCTAACTTCAATACGATTAACAATTCAAAACTAAGACAGCAAAATATATATCTGTCAATATTTTATTAATTATTAATTATAATTGTATATAATTTAATTTATTAGCGTTTAAATTAATAATCTTTTAAATAGTAAGCCTAATGATGCTCGAGTATTATAAAATTGATAAGGTGGATAAGCAGATAATTAACTTTTTATCAAAAGATGCCAGAATGCCTTATACTGAAATTGCAAAAATCATTGGGGTATCGGTTGGTACGGTACATGGAAGAGTCAAAAAGCTTGAAGATGCCGGAATTATCAAAGGGGCAACTTTAACCATAGACTATGTACGTTTGGGTTATCGCTTCATCGCTTATGTGGGTATTTTCTTAAGAGAAACCTACAGATCGGATGATGTAATTAAAGAATTGTACAAAATTCCCGAAGTAACCATTGCAAATGTGACCTCCGGGCAATTTTCAATATTTAGCAAAATAAGATGTAGGGATACACAACACGCTAAAAAGGTGATCGACAAAATACTCGCAATAAAAGGAATTAGACGTACTGAATCGATGATTGCATTGGAAGAAAGTTTTAACAGCAAACAAAGATTAATAAGCTCAATATTTGATCAAATGTGATCAAAAAGCGAATACCATTCTTTTACTGTCCACTTTTACATTATCAATTACGAGGGTGTAAATAAATGTGCCTCTTTTGTTATAGCCGTGTTTATAAATGACTTCATTTATTCCTTTGCGTACCTCTACAGAAATTCGGGTTATTTCCCGGCCGCCAAGATCTCTAAGTTGAATATATGCCTCCGAATATTTTGGAACAAGCTCCGCATGAAAGGCAATTAATGTAGCTTCATCAAATGGATTGGGTTTATTTTGTAAAAGCGTAATACCTGAATAAGGGCCTTTCAATTTATCTATCCCGCTAGCCGTGACTGTTAAAAATTCTTCATTTGAGAAAAGTCCTTCAATTCCGTTTTGATCAACTGCACAAACACTCAGGAAATAAAAGCCGGGGCCATAGCTGGGAAATGAATCAATTAAATTATTGGTGATATGTATGGTATCGAAATCATTACCGGTAGTTCTTATACCGACTTTATAATTGCCTGTGGAGTCCGGATCATTGATTTCAACTTTCAGATAATTATTTGCTGCCAAACTACTCTGAATACTCACTTTTCGAGGCGAAGAACTTAAAGCTGTAGCTTCTGCCGCATTTATGATGGCATTCCTTGCCAGGTAATTAAAATCAACAAAAAAGCTATCGATTATATTATCATTATTTGTATCAATTCCCAAAATGTCATTACTGGTGTGTTGCCTGTCGGTGTATCCCGGACCGGCAGAGGCATTTCCATGTTCATTGGCGGAGGTGAAACGCATCGATGTAAAGCCTTGTTGTCGAAATGGAATATGGTCGCCACCTCGGCCTGAACGATCCTCCTGAGACATCACGGTAAGTTGCATGGGAACAGAAACAATGGGAAGCAATTCATCTTGATAGGTGATTTTGATATGTCTGCTCAAGGCTTTGTGTTTTGAATTTAGGCCGCCTCCGGAAAAAAGTCTTACCTGTGTAGAATCAATGTGATTTAAACCCGGACAACCCGGAGGGGAGCTGGTCTGACCACAAATAATACCACCCACAATATCATTGTTTAGTACGGCTTTTATTGGCAGATTATTGGCATTTGCATAATCCGCCATGGCATCCGCACCTAAAAGGCCTTGTTCTTCAGCGGTGGTCAACATGAAAAGCATTGTTGCATCAAAAGTATATTTGCTCATAATACGGGCGAGCTCGAGGACAAGAGCCGAACCACTGGCATTATCCTCTACGCCTTCGGCTACACAAGCCGTGTCACATAAAACATCGCATCTGGAATCCAAATGTGCTTCAATAAGAATAATTTTATTAAATACAGTATCCGTACCTGGTAGAACGGCCAGAATATTTTTGTGTTTATCTACCCCACAAATGCTGAGATCAAAATCCAGATAGCTACTTAAAAGTCTGCCCTCATTTTGATTGCTGAATTCCTGGAATTTAGCCAGGGCCCATCTTCTTGCAGCGCCAATTCCAATTGTATTTGAACTGGTATCTGATCCTGAATTTCGCGTGCCAAATTCGCTGAGTTGAATCAAATACGACTTCAATGAATCTGTACTAATTTCACTATTTAAACCCTGAATAATAGTATGAGGGTCATCTATAATCTGAGTTGGCAAATAATTTTGTGAATTATATAGGCCTTTTAAGACAGAGTCCGCCTCGGAGTTACTCAATCTTATATTTGTTTGTGCAAAAGTGAGAGATAAACTAAGAACAAAAACTAAAAGAGCGGTTAAAACTTGATTCATAGTATATAAAGATAATACTTAGATTTAATTTAAAGACATAATTTAACCTTATGAAATTTTGTAACCCGAATCTTTGCCCTCTAATTCTTTCCCTGTCTTTTCTAATTGGAATTGTTTCCTGCGATAGAAAAAAAGAAGACAGGATAGAAGAAATTCCTAAACTCGGTTCAATTAAATTTGAAAACAGCGGTGCTGAACAGGCGCAAATCGCATTTAAACGCGGTGTGCTCGCGCTGCATAATTTTTGGTATCCGGTAGCTGAAACTTCATTTCGGGAAGCCATTAAAATCGATTCGGGTTTTGGTATGGCCTACTGGGGCGAAGCCATGAGCAAAAATAAAACACTCTGGCAGATACAAGATCGTGAAAAAGCCATAGAAATTCTAAATCAACTGGGTACTTCAACAGAGGAGAGGCTTAAAAAAGCAGACCTAGAGCTAGAAAAGGATTTTATTAGGTCGCTGGATATTTTGTATTCAGATAAAAATGACAAACTCGAAAGAGACCAGGAATATGCTTTGTTCATGGAAAAGATGCTCGACAAGTACCCTGACAATTTAGAAGTCAAAGCTTTCTATGCCCTTTCTTTATTGGGATTGCTCAGAGACAATCAGGGAAATGAAGATATTAGAATGAAATGTGCTGCTGTTTCACAACAAATTTTAGATCAAAACCCCAATCATCCAGGAGCCCTTCATTATAAAATCCATGCTTTGGATGATCCATTGCATGCGATACTCGCCCTGGATGCTGCCTATAAATATGCAAAAGTAGCACCGGAAAGTAATCATGCATTGCACATGCCTTCACACATTTTCGTTCAACTGGGGATGTGGGAAAATGTCATTTCTTCCAATATTGATGCGAGGAAAGCATCTGAAAACTGGGTTAAAAATGAAAATCTTGATAATACATATCTCGACAATCACAGCTTATCATGGTTGACCTATGGATATACTCAGGCGGGATTATTTGATAGTGCTTTGCTTCAATTGAATAAAATCCAAGAAAATAATGAAGATACTTTTTCCAAAAGGGAGAAGCATTATGAGGTCGATATTCTTACACGCATTTGGGTTGAAAACTCATCCGACCTTGAAGATTTTAATTTTGAGATAGAAGGAAATAAAAGCCTTTCCAATGTTTCAATGGCAAAATATCAATTTGCATATGGATGGAGAAATCTTGAAAAAGGAGAGAGGGAGCTTTGTCTTGCTTCTATCCAAAAAATCGCAAATCAATTGAGTCAATTGGATTCAAGCGAAGTATTTGAACAAAAAATTATTGAAATATATTTAAATGCCTTGAAAGGATTGTATTTCTATGAAGATGCCGGATTAAACAATTCTGAATTATACTTTGAGAAGGCCATCCAAGCGGAGGAATCACTAAATCCTCCGACCGGGCCTCCGGATATGATTAAACCCATACATGAATTGTATGCTGAAATCTGTTTAAAAGAAGGAAAAATTGAAAAATCTATTGAATTGTTTAAAAAAAGCTTGCAGCGGACGCCAAACAGAAGTATGAGCCGATTAGGGCTTGCCCGCACATATCGCGTAAGTGGCGATTTTGCTTCTTCCAAATACCAATATGAAAAGTTTGCAAATAATTACGCATTGGCCAGTGATGATAAAAACCAAAGCGAAGCCTTGACGTTTATAAAAAATAATGAAAATCTGAATTCGAGAGATTTTATTACTTCCTCAAAACAAAAGCTTAAATACGATTCAAAAATGAAGATCACCCAATGCCAACCGTTGAATTAATTATTTATTGACAATCGTAAAAACACGGTTGACATTGAATCCAAAATAAATATCACCGTCTAATACATTGCCATCGGTATCGGGGATAGAATAAGCAGCAATCATTGAACGCGAATTTGTAATGTGCAAGGAGAAAATGTGTCCTCCTGTTTCTATGTCTACACCCAAAGCGATTGCATCGTATTTATCTGATCTGTTTTGATTGATTTGATAAAAATACTCAGTATTAAGCGTTACCATTCGACTTAATTTTATTCTTTGACCAAATCCTATTGAATATATATCATTGGGATCTTCAGCGGTTGCGACCAGATTTCTGTGAACAAGTCCAGGCGTTAATTGAACCGAATAGGCATTGCTGATTTTTCTTGCAATTAGTAATTGATGGTTAAAGAAATATCTTGAGGAAAAATAATTTTCTCTTTCCTGATCTAAATATTTTAAACCGTTAACAGCCATATTTCCATAATAAACGAGCGTAATGGGCATATTCTTAAGACCTGTGGATTGACGCAGCAATTTGAATTTGAGCATTCCGTCTACCGTCTTACCAACCGAACTTCTGCCAATTCCAATGGCTAGTCGCTCATTGATACCATATTCAAATCCAAGTCTTACAGTAGCGTTGTCAAGACCAAAAAGATCGTATGCTCCATCGCTTAATTTTCCAAAGCGGTGCCCAATAACAAACTGCAAAACGCCATGTGCAGGGTTTTCAATGGATTGCCCATTGATTATTCTAGTGGTTTTGAATGTGGCATAGGTGTATTCGGTAGTCTCCTCATCAGTTTCAGCTTCAAGGAGGTCCATTAGATCATCTTGGGAATGCCCCATTGAGAAAGAAAAAGCGATCATCGCGATCGCTAATAGAAGTTTATTTACCATATGGCTCATAGCTTATGTCTACAGTTACTTCCACCACTTCGGCAATGTTGTTCACCTTGCCAGCAGGTATTTTAATTCCATGATCAGCAACTTTCACATTAAATTTTGAATTTCCCTTAATCTTATTCCCTTCTCGAATCAATTTTCCATTGATACTGTATTCTTTGGATTCGCCATGAATTTCGAGCTGTCCTTTAACAACAACGTCGTATTCTCCATTTTTGCTCAAGTCAATGGCATCAAAATTTTGAATCACGCCTTTAAAGGTAGATTTAGGAAATTTTTCAGATTCCACATAGCTCTCATTAAAATGTTCCTGCATTAGGGCTTTTTCAAATTCAAAGCCCTTCATAAGCATGGAAAAAACCATATCGCCACTGGCTGTATTTAAGATACTCGTTACCTGGTGATTATGAGCTTCAATATTCTCCATGGGAGCTTCGGAAAAAAAGGAAATATGCCCAGTTCTTGTAATGTATTTATCCTGTGCAAA
Source organism: Cytophagales bacterium (assembly GCA_965267555.1). GTDB lineage: Bacteria > Bacteroidota > Bacteroidia > Cytophagales > CCMP332 > CCMP332. The sequence goes on from OZ254083.1 coordinate 1,812,772, forward strand.
AACAGTGATTGAAATGATAAGAAAAGATAAAAATAATATAGTTCTCATAGTGTTAATTTTGCGGAGCGCCGTTGTTGATCCAGCTTTCCAGTTGTTTAATTTCACATTCGCTTAAAGGTGTGACACTTGAAGGAGGCATTGTCATCTGTTCTACCGCCCTTACTTTTATACGACCCGCGTTTTGACTCACAGCATTAAAATCTGAAAAACTTGGATTTTGCGTGCCTCCATGGCAGGCGGGAAGTGCACATTTAGTATTAATAATTGTTGCAATGTCGGCATTGTAGCTAAGACTGTCTGTGTCGCAGATGATCTCTCCCGGATACAATTCTTCCTCATTATCGTAATAGCAGGATGAAATTACTGCCGTAATTCCAAAAATAAAAAGCGTTAATTTAATTATTCTGTGCACCATCGTTTATCCAGGCTTTTAGTTGGTTTATATCGCAAGAAGGCAAGGGGCCGGAAGGAGGCATTGGGCTCGAATGCGTTCTTTCAATAGCTCGTACCTGTATTTTGTTTAAATTATTCACTATCGTTTGGTGATTGTCCCATACAGGACGAACTGAACCTGTACCATGGCAGTTAGAATTTGTATTGCAAGAGCTGATAAAAATGGGAAGAATATCATTAGCAAAAGATACAGAACTGGTATCGCATTCATCGCAGCGATTGTTTTTTGCTCCCTGAAGAATCCATTTTTCTATTAAGCGTATTTTTTCATCATCCAGCATTTGGCCAACAGATTGCCCTACAATTCTTGGCATTAATTTATCCGGATCATCTTCAGTAATTCTTTCGTATATATCGCTTTGCTGCAGATTAGAAGGTGTGATTTCCGTCATAATGCCATTGTAATTGGAAAGATCCAGATTGCTCTGCTGAGTACCCGGATCATGGCAGGGAGAAAATGCACAATTGGATTGAAAAATTGGCAATATTTCATTTTCAAAATAGACCACACTTGTATCGCAATTTCCGGTTGTATCAACCGGATTTTTTGTGGTATCCACGGGATTATTATCGGGTGAATCTTCAGGAATAACCGGATCGTGGGTACAGGTAATGACTAGCATTAAAAAGGCAGTAATATAGAAGAGATATGTAAACTTCATATTCAATTAAGGACGCTGCACTTTTTTAATGTAATAGTGGGTTCGATAAGATCATCGTAGCCTACAAAAAGTCCTTTGATTTTGACGTTTTCGCCATTTTTAAAAAAGTCAGTCGATTTTTCCAACATTTCACAATTGGCAATTCCCATGCCTCCGTCTGACAAAAATAAATGGACGTGTTCTCCATCCTGAATATCGCTCATTGTGGCTTCTATCATCAGAACCTTGTCGGTATATTTTGCATTGGATTCGTCAGCATTTTGTTCAAATTCATCAATTAAGGCCGAAAGGTGCATTTCATAGTCCACCTGGGCAGAGGCAATATCCTTATGGGGTTTGTTGTAAATTTTATAAACTACAAAAAGGCCAATTATAACAAGTAAGACCAGCCCGAGAAACACTTTCCAATTCATAAACAGTTTTTCTTAAAAATACTATTTAATTTCTTTTATGGAAATTTTTAAAAGCAAATCTGACTCAGAAAACAAATAGTCAGGATTAATTGGATAATCCCGGAAGTAATTCAAGCACACCATTGGCCATCATTTCAATGGCAAGAGCTGCTAAAAGCATTCCCATAACCCTTGTTGCAATTTTTATACCTGATACCCCCAAATATTTACCTATTCTAGAGGCAAATAATAATAGGATTGTGATAAACAAAGCCACAAGAAGTGAAATTCCTACCATCAGAAATTTATCGAGGAATCTGGAATATTGGTTTGAATATATGATCAGTGTACTAATTGTACCCGGCCCTGCTATAATTGGCAAAGCAAGAGGCACAATGGCTACATCGTCTTTTTCCTCAGCGTGTTTTTGTTCCTGCTTGGTGTGTTTAATTCCGCTTTGCCTCGAATTGATCATGGAAATACCAAGCAGAAAAATGATGACACCGCCGGCCACCCGAAAAGCACTTACAGATATACCAAAAATAGAAAGTACAAAACTGCCTATTAATATGACCACTGTAAATATTATTGCGACTGATAAACCGGTTTTGAGAGCGATGCGCTTTCTTTCAAAGCTCGTATTGGTTGAAGTAAGACTTAAAAATATTGGAATGGCACTAAATGCATTTGTTATGACAATCAATGCAATGATAAATTTGATTATTTCGGTGCTATTCATAGCTTGCAATTTTAGAAATTTTTCAGATCAAAATATCAATTGTTTTTACTTATATGCATTTTGAAATTTTGTCATTCTGTAAATAAAATGAAATGGATGTAACAAGAGCAAAAGTCAGGGGATATCACCTGGATCTCTACGGGCATGTCAACAATGCAAGATACCTCGAATTTCTCGAGGAGGGAAGATGGTCATTTTATGAAAAACGGGTGGATAGAGATCAAATTCACAGCAAGGGCCTGGGGCTTGTCGTAGTTAATAACAATATCAATTACAGATATCCGGCTCGATTGCACAATGTGCTTGAAATACATACGGAGGTAGACCGAATTGGTGAGAAAAGCATCACATTCAAACAAAAGATTTTTCTTGATGGTACACAAACCCTTGTGATTGATGCTTCGGTCGTTTTTGTGATTCTGGATATGAAAAGTGGGAAGGCGGTCCCAATTGACGATGAATTAAAATCTTACCTCAAGGATCCTTAAATATTAAGCTTCTTTTTTGTTCATATATTTCTTCAGCATGTTATTGGTTTGCTTCTGAAGTGAACTTTTAAAGAAGGGAGTCCATCCAAATAAGAGACCTTTAAAACCCAGTGCCTGAATGGCCCAATTGTAGAGGTTAAAATCATCTTCGTGATAAATGATCTTGGCATCCTTGAATTTGAATTTTGCCCTTATCACATTGTGAACATGGTTGTTTGTTTTGCTAAAATTATATTTGGATTCCCAGATGGCAGTTCCACTTTCGGAATTGGCATGAATATCGAAGTAATCAAGATAAAATTCCTTTCCTTTTTGGGATTCGCAAAGCATTCGCCACATATTGCAGGCTTCTTTTCCTTCTAGCTTTCCAAAAGCCGGGTCTGTAAAGGTCACATCAGGATGATAATGCGCGATCATTCCCTCTGCATTGAGGTTTTTGAAATTCTTGTAAAAATCCCTAATCAGATTATCCACACCGAAAACTAATAAAAATGTTTAATATTTAGACATATAAATTCTGAGCTATTTTTAAATCCGTACTTGTTCATAAACTATCCTGGAAATAAGAAGGTTAAGCCACCACCAAAATTGACATGTGAATTGTCCTGTCGGGTATCATCAGGAAATGTAATGGTACTGCCGTTCACCGTTATTTTACTAAGTGAATTGATGATATATGATCCAAATACATGAAGCAAAATACCCTCAGCCACCTGAATGTCAAATCCCAAATCAAGCATTAGCCCCAAGCCTTCACCTCTAATATTTATAGATTGTCCGGCAAAGGCATTATTAATATAGGAGAAATAGCCAATAGATGAGCCTATAATAAAGGCGCTTTGATCAAGTCCGGTCGGGTATCTACCACAAAAATGCGGTCCTATGTACACCATACTTATATTATCCTCAACAGAGATGGTAAATGACTCCTGTAGATCGGGGTCAAAAAAGCTGAATGTTCCGGAATTTGATGTGCCGGTTCTGCTAATTCTCAGTCCATAACCGGTTTGGCTTTCATAGGGAAAATAATGAAAACTTGCCCCAAATTGATAACCGCTCCGCAATTCATCTTCGTATTCTCTGAGGTCAGCGCTCAGCCCGGATGCTCCTTTGGCTGTGAGATAGCTATAGGCTCCAATAATATTTAGTCTCAATAATCCCGCTCTCGATTCATCATCGGTATCCTTATCGTATTTTTCCTTATTGGCATTATATTGGTCATTATAGGTATTGTATGGACTAGGGCTCTGTTCGCGATTGGGTGCCGGATTAGTATTTGCACCAGACGAATTAGACGGACTATCAGCACTTTTAACACCGCGATCGTAGGATTTGACCTGATCCAAAAGTATTACAGTTGAGCGTATTTCATCGCGGACTTTATAATCAAAATGAATAAAGCGTTCCGTAATCTTGGTGATTTTACATTCAAAGGTATCGTCCTTTACAGTAACAATATAATCCTGTGCATTGCTTAAATAAGCAATAGAAAAGAAAATGAAGATGAGTACTAATTTTTTCATGTGATAAAAATCATTGAGTCGATTAAAATTTAATGAGAGGGTGTTAAAGCTCGCAATGGATCAAAAATGTATGGCACAAAGAACAAAAAAATATATTAAATTTTTTAATCGAAGTCCAGAATAGCTCTATTCTCTGAACAGATCAGACCTTTGGGCTCTTGAGGAATACTACTTCTGAAATTATATTATATCGTTGATTAAAAACAGCTTCGTTAAATTTATAACTATTTAATTGAGCGATGAGCAATGCGGTATCTGTTTTAAGAATATAGGCCAAATATCCTTGCGGGTCCCCACTTGCTTTTGCCCCCTAAGCCATGTATGACCAGTCTGCAGAATCGGTACATTGAGCACTTTGTGCCAATGTTAAAATTTCATTGAATTGTTCTTCGAGTTTCTGCCGGTCAGATTGCATGTTTTTTGATTGATCATTTTCATCGCATTGGCTAAAGCATATCATGAGAGCAGAAATAAACAATAAGAAACTAATTGCTCTCATCCCGATACGGAATTTTATTTACGATGTGCTCAAGTGAAGCAATTAAAGCCTGGTTTCTATTTTCTCCATCTAAAATGGTCCATGGAGCTATTTTAGTATCGGTTCTGTCAAACATTGAATTCTCATATTTGGAATATTCATTCCACAAATCCTGCGCTTTTGAATCGACCGGTGTCATGCGCCATTTTTTTAACGGATTGGAATTAATTTCCAATAAACGTTTAGCTTGTTCCTCCTTACTGATTTTTAAGAATATTTTGAAAATAATATTTTCAGATTCAAAAAGCATTCTCTCAAACTCATTGACCTGCCCCATAAAAATATCGTATTCTTCCTGGTTGCAAAAACCGTGAACAGGTTCTACCACAGCACGGTTGTACCAGCTTCTGTCAAAAAACACGATTTCTCCGGGTCTTGGTAATTTCTCGACATAGCGTTTCAAATACCATTCTCCTTGTTGATCCTTACTGGGCTTTGGTAAAGCAACAGTTTTATAATGCCTGGGATTAATAAAAGCCGTAAGGCCATTGATGACACTGCCCTTACCGGCAGCATCTCTTCCTTCAAAGATAATAATGACTTTTTTGTTGTTTTTTCTTATCCAGTCCTGAACTTTCACCAATTCAATTCTAAGCGTTTCAATCTGTTTTAGTTCTTTTAGTTTTTTGAGCGTTGATTCAAGATCAATTTCTTCCTGCGATGCTAATAATTTAAGTCCCTGTCCTGAGTTTAGCAGTTTAATGGCATTTTTGTCAAGCTTTATATTTTGATTCTTTTGGTTCATATTTCAATTCTTCGATAATAACGATAAAGCACATTAGGATCGATTAGCAGATTGGAATCATCCTTGCGCTTCAATTCGTAATCAAATTTTGAAAGCACATATCGAATACTTTCCAATCGCGCCACTTTTTTCTCGTCCGTATTGATTATTATCCAGGGGCTAAATGATGAATGTGTCCGGGAAAACATCTGTTCTTTATAGAAATCAAACTTATTCCATAATTTATGCGCCTTCAAATCGACAGGGCTCACTTTCCACTGTTTAAGAGGATTTTTTTGTCTTGATTTTATCCGTTTCAATTGTTCTGATTTACTTATATCCAACCAGAATTTAATTAGCACCACACCGTCTTCGTAAAGCATATGCTCAAACTCATTTACATGGTCCATAAAACGCTGATATTCTTCTTTGGTACAGAATCCCATTATTGGTTCCACTACAGCGCGGTTGTACCAGCTTCTGTCAAAAAATACAATCTCTCCGGGATTGGGCATTTCTTTAATATACCTTCTGAAATACCATTGCCCGCGTTCTATTTCAGTGGGTTTATTTAAAGCCACTACCCGCATTGATCGGGGATTGAGATGTTCTGTAAATCGTTTTATTGCACCGCCTTTTCCTGCCGTATCTCTGCCTTCAAATAAAATGGCTACTCTGGCATTTGTTTTTTCAATCCAATGCTGAAGGTTGACGAGTTCTACCTGTAATGAAAGCAAAGCCTTTTCATAGGCCTCATTATCATAGATTTTATCAAGATTTATCCCTTTTTGTTCAGCTATTTTAATAAGTTCAGTTCTGGAATTTATATTTTGAAAATCGGATTTATTAAACCTGGCCATAGAAAATAAACATTGAAATGTAAATAAACTACATTTCGACTAATTGTCTTGAAAGGAGATTAATTCAGTTTAATTATAAATAAACTGTTAATCTATTTACACAAGTTTGTGTAATTTTTTCTACATATAAAGCTATATTGCTGCTCTCAGGAAAAAAATCAGCTGGTATGTTAATTGGGTCTTTATAAGTGATTTAATTCAAACTAAATTTTATTATACAATGAAACTCAAGAAAATAACTTTATTCATTTTATCTATTTTTTCTTTCTCATTATTAATAGCTCAGGAAAAATTGAATACTACATTCAGCACCTGGGACTCCGATGCAGATGGCTTAATTGAAAAACACGAATTTGTGGAAACCTTTGTCGATAAATATTTCCATGTCTGGGGTGAAGAAAACAATCGTGGAATGTTGAAAGAAAATTTCTTTAAAAAGTCATACGCCGGTTTGGATTCGGATAACGATAATTATCTATCCGATGAAGAATGGATTATAGGGTACAATTATTTCTACAAAGACTATGTGTTTGACAAGGAAACATATATTGTAGATGCCAATGGAGATGGTAAAATTGACTATGATGAATATTACAGCGTCGTGTACGATACCAAATACTTTTCTGATATCGATTTTGATCAGGACAATTACATCAGCGAATACGAATTGGCAGAATATGTCTTTAACAACTGGGACATCAACGATAGTGGTACTTTAAGTACATCTGAATACAGCCGATTCGATTGGTATTATTTAGACGTATAATTTCAGATTAAAAATAAATTGAAGAGGTCGCATTCATTGCGATCTTTTTTTTTGGATTGACTATTAATTATTTATGGCTTTTTGTTTGACAATAACATCTTTGGATTTCTTTTTAATTCTTTAATATAATCCAGATGTCTGAATCGCATGGCCGACCAATCATCATCAATTGAAACCAGTCGTACCGGTTCATATTTATATTTTCCAAGGGACTCCCATCCTTTATCCCTGCTTATATCTGAGTCGTAGTTTTTTGACGATTTTTTTGGATAAGCAAACCACAAAAGAACATCGTCTTTTAAGTGAGGCACAATGCTTTCAATTTGTTTTTCCAGTGCATTGCGATGTTGAACAAAGCAGAGTATAAATGAAATTTCTTGCTCTGCCTTAAATTTATCCTGGACGAATTTCCCAAATTCAGTATGCGAAAGAGAAGCTTTAAACTCCTCAGGTGCATTCAAAATGACCGCTTCTCCTTGATCCTTATAATTGAGTTTTTTAAATAATTCGTTTGAATTCATAGTCTAGGACTAGTTTTTAAAATTATTGGAGGTTTAAATTTCTTCTAAGTATTCGTGTACCAATTTAATGGCTAAGGCTCCTTCGCCGACTGCAGATGCCACCCGATTCATGGCACCCGCCCGAACATCGCCCGCAGCAAAAATTCCGGGAATGCAGGTTTCAAGAATAAAGGGTTCGCGTTCCTGCTTCCAAAAGGTTTTATAGTCTTTGTGTTTGGTCAAGTCCCTTCCGGTTTCAATAAAGCCTTTTTCGTTAGTAATAATTTTATCATTGAGCCAGTCGGTAATCGGTTTAGCTCCTATAAAAATGAAAAGAGACCCGGCCTCATGTACTTCTTTTGTATTGCTTTTGAGGTTTTCGATTTCAAGCTGTTCTAAATTCTCTGTGCCAATGGCTTTGCTTATTTGTGAATTTGCAATTACTTCAATATTTGGGGTTTCATTGATTTGATCGATCAAATAAGAGGACATGCTCGCCTTAAGATCTGGCTTGCGAATTAGAATGTTGACCTTTGCAGCAAATTTGCTCAGGTACATCGCACCTTGCCCTGCAGAATTACCGCCTCCAACAATATAAACCTGTTGGCCTTTACAGGCATTGGCTTCCGTTGTGGCCGCTCCGTAATACACACCAAGGCCGGTTAATTCATCCAGACCATCAACCTGTAATTTCTTGTATGAAACGCCCGTGGCAATTATCACAGATTTTGATTTTATCTCTTTATCATCATTGAGTTTTAAAAATTTATATTGTCCTTCAAGTCTAATCTCTTTGACTTCAAGAGGGGATAAGAATTCAATTCCAAATCGTGTCGCTTGTGCTATTGCTCTTCGGGATAATTCTGCACCACTTAATCCTTTTGGAAAGCCGAGATAATTTTCAATCCTAGAGCTGGTGCCGGCCTGGCCGCCCGGAGCATGTTTTTCGATCAGTAATGTCTTCAATCCTTCCGAACCTCCATATACACCGGCAGCTAGTCCACCGGGCCCTGCCCCGATAATAACAACATCGTACAATTCTTCTCTGGCCTCAATATTTCTTCCGGTTTTACTTGCAATAGCTCTCAAATCCGGATCGACCAAAAGTTCCCCATCTTCCATAATGACGGCGGGCAAATTTTCTGTACTTAAACTATTGGCATCCATCAATTCCACGGCCAATGCATTGTCTTCAATTGGTAGCCATTGATAGGGGATAAGATTTCCACTCAGAAAATCTTTTATATTATGCGATTTTGAGCTCCACTGTTTGCCAATCACCTTAATACCTGAGTACAGAGGAATTATACTAGAATTCCACTCGTCCAACAGATCCTGTAACACAGGAAACATTTTTTCTTCTGGTGGATCCCAGGGTTTCATGAGATAATAATCCAGTTGCACATCATTTATGGCTTTGATGGCAGCTTCAATATCAGAATATGCTGTTAAAAGGACTCTTTTTGCCTCGGGATAAAATATTTTAGCCTTTTCTAAAAAATCCACACCCTGCATTTCCGGCATTTTCTGATCTGAAATAAATAAGGCAATATTTTCCCCTCTTTTTTTTAGCTCTGAAATATTTTCAAGGGCCTCAGTCACTGAAATGGTGGAAAGAATTTTGTAATCCTTTCGGAATTCGCCTCTTAAATCTCTGACAATTGCTTTTAAGACCTGGGGGTCATCATCAATAGCGAATATAATTGCTTTGCTCATTGATTTAGTGGTAATAAAATTTCAAATATGGTTTGGCCCGGTTTTGACTTGACATCTATGCTGCCATTGTGCTCTTTGATGATTCTGGAAGAAATATCCAGTCCCAAACCAGTACCTTTCCCCAAATTCTTTGTCGTAAAAAAAGGTTCGAAGATTTGATTTACAATGTTTTCCGGTATTCCCGGACCATTATCTTCAATTCTAACACATAGAAAATTTTTATCAGAACTGGCTGAAATTTTTAATTGTCCATCCTCATTCATGGCATCCAGTGCATTGTCGATTATATTCGTCCATACCTGATTGAGTTCGCCTTCCATGCCTTGAATTTTTGGAAGTTCAGCATCAAAATCAAGACTCAATTTGATACTCTTTTCTTTAATCTTATGTTGAAAAATGACGAGTGTGCTTTCAATTCCATCATTAATATCGACTTCGGCCAGCTCGGGAGCGCGATCCATATGGGAATGCGATTTTATTGATGCAACGAGTTTACTTATTCTTTCTGAAGCCTCATTGACTTCTTTGAGCATTTCATGGACAGCGGAATTCAATACCAACCAATGCAAAAAACTTTCTATTTGATTTTTATTAATGTGCTTTTCAATTTCCTCAACTTTGTCCTTTAAAATTCCCTGATCAATCAGATCCTCGGCCAGCTCCAAGGCATCTTCTATTCCAAGCTCTTCCAAATGGTCAATCATTTCATCCTCGAGATCGCTTTTATCGATCATTGAAAGTTGTCTGGGCTTTACAGCACTATCAGGAATAAGAACTTTCTTAATATTTTCAATGGTATTTGTCTCCAATCCGGAACTCATCAAATTAAAACTCAAGTCCTGGAGTTTATTCCAGTTTTTATCCAGTTCACGTGTTGTACTTCTAATGGCTGAGGCCGGGTTATTGATTTCATGTGCAATTCCAGCCGACATTTTACCCAGGGCTTCCATTTTCTCCCTTTGCTGTTGACGCATGGTAAAAGTTCTCACACGGTCCGACATCAGGCCCACCAGGTTTTGAACCAGGCTCTGGCTAATTCTTTCCATTTCCGGAAAATGCTTTTTGTGTACAGCCAGACAATGTGTGTCTATGACAACTTCGGAAGTGCCTCCGGCTTCCTTCATTCGTGAAAACGGCAATACGCCGGTGATATCGCCGCTTTTTGCCGATCCGGTACGCAAAAAATTTCCTCCGGCTTCAATCATAAAATTTAGTTCTCCTTCGAGAATTATGATCATTTCTTCGACAAGATCACCCTTTTTAAAAAAATAATCCCCCTGCTTTATATTGCGATATTCACTATGTGCAAGCAACCAATCAATTACTTCTTTTGATTCCTGTTGCATAATAGGAATTTCAAGTAATTTTTCTCTAATCGGGTAATCCATCAAAAAGAATTTTGCTTTGAAAATAAAAAAACCCTGAAGCTTGTGCTACAGGGTTTGAATTTTTTATCGACCCAAATAGGGGATAAGCGATTTGCTCCGCGAGGTGGATCGCAGTTTTCGCAAGGCTTTCTCTTTGATTTGCCGAACTCTTTCGCGTGTCAATCCCAGGTTTTCTCCAATTTCCAAAAGCGACATGTTTCTTTCCATTCCGATGCCAAAGAATAATTTTATCACTTCTCTTTCTCTTTCATCCAAAGTCTGGAGAGCTCTTTCGGTTTCTATTCGCAAAGAATCCCTGTATTCGAGTTCTTCATCTGTTTTTTCTGCATCGGCATTTTCCAATACATCCAAAAGAGAATTGCTTTCACCTTCCTGAAAAGGTGCATCGACAGAAACAGATCTCGAGGCTGCTTTCAATGTGGATTTAACCTCATCAGTAGTTAATTCCAGTATTTCAGATAATTCTTCCGGAGTTGGCTCTCTTTCGAATTCCTGCTCCATTTGAGAAATACCTTTATTAATTTTTGAAAGGGATGAAATTTTATTTAATGGTAATCTAACCAATCGACTTTGCTCAGCCAGAGCTTGTATAATTGATTGTCGAATCCACCAAACGGCATAGGAGATAAATTTAAATCCTCTTGTCTCATCAAATCTTTGCGCTGCTTTTACCAAGCCAAGATTCCCTTCGTTAATGAGATCATTTAAAGAAATATTGTTGTTCTGATATTGTTTCGCAACTGAAACTACGAATCGAAGATTGGCTTTGGTTAATTTTTCAAGAGCAATTTGATCTCCTGCTTTTATTCTTCTTGCCAGCTCTACTTCCTCTTCAGGTGTAATCAGATCCACCTTATTAATTTCCTGAAAATATTTTTCGAGAGATTGTGACTCCCGATTAGTAATAGTTTTTGAAATTTTTAGTTGACGCATTCAGTAAATTGTTTTAAGTAAATCACGCGTTTTGAAAATAAGGCCGCAAAAGTACTCTTTTTTTGACAAATAATTGTCAAACACCTGTTTTATAATAATCTAAATAAAAAATTGGTTAACGATCTGACAAGAGTTTCGATTTGGCTTATGTCCAAACACAAGCATTAAACTCCTAATAAAGAAAAAAGGTTCGTAAAAATTCAAATTTTGAACGATAAATTCTTAGTATGGTAGCATATTCCTTGTTATGTTTGGATCAAGAAAATAAAAAACATGAAAAAACTTATTCCTTTCCTTGCAATGGCTTCCTTTTTATTTCTGGCCAATTGCAGTCCTGAGAAAAAAGATGATACCGGCTCTAATGAAGAAATGAGCAATGAAGAAATTGAAGATAAAGTTGCCGAAGAAGCAATGGCGGCAAATGTTACAGGTTATACAGACCTCAACGAGCTCAGCAAAGAGCTTGTGGCCTCCTTAAAAGCCAATGACTATGAAGATTATCTGAATCATGTCATGACCGAAGAAATGGAAAAAACGGTGGTCAATGAAATAAAAGATAAAGAAAAACGCGATTTCTTTTTAGGAGAATTCGGATTTAGTCTTGAAAGAGAAAAAGAAGAATTTACCAATCTTGTGTCTTATTTAAAGGATCGAAATGTAAGCCTGGACAGCATTAATTTTGATGAAGTTGAAGTCATAGATTATCATCACGATGAATACGCACCACTCACTTTGAAAGAGGTCGTGATTGTTGTACCACATGAATACGATGTGTTGTTGATTTACACGGCAATAAAAATAAAAGACCGCTGGTATCTAACCTCCGAACTAGAGGTTTAATTAAAAAATCAAAAATCCTATAAACCACGATTATCGTGGTTTTTTTTTGCCTTTATCATTGGGTATAGCAATTTGTTTAAAGCGCATTATATGTATATTAGTCTGCACATATATTCAATATCCCTATGACCGCTTCAAGATGTTTTGACTTTCTCCATGAGCAAATGCTCCAATTTCCTCTTAATGATTGCATGGCATTTAAAATGCAGGGTAAATGGAAAAAATACAGCACAGCGGATGTCATTTCAATTTCGAATCGCTTGAGTCATGGCTTGCTATCGCGGGGAATAAAAAAGGGAGATAAAATAGCTATCATTTCCGAAAACAGACCCGAATGGTTGTTTGTAGATCATGCCATTCAGCAAATTGGCGCTGTATCGGTTCCCCTATATCCAAATGCCGTTGCCAAGGATTATGAATATGCATTTGAACACGCAGGGGTAAAAATGGTCTTCTTTTCAAGTGATGAAATTGGGAAAAAGGTCACTACAGCTTTAGGTGATAAAATCGATGTTCATTCATTTTCTTTTGATAAATCCGGCTCCTTTTTGCATTGGGAAAATGTATTAAAGGAGGGCGATGATTCAATTCTCGAAAAGTCCAGGTCTGAAGTAAAACCGGAAGATTTATTTACAATCATTTATACCTCCGGGACAACAGGTCAGTCAAAAGGAGTTATGCTGTCGCATAATAATGTGGTCAGCAATACATTATCAGTTGGGAAAAGAATTAATATTGAAAGAGGCAATTCGAGAATACTTAGCTTTTTACCACTCTGTCATATTTTTGAGCGCACAGCTTCATTTTTTTATTTATCAGCCGGCATATCGATCTACTACGCTGAAAATATTGATACAATTGGCGATAATTTAAGAGAGGTAAAACCGCATTTTTTTGTTACGGTTCCCCGCTTACTGGAAAAAGTTTATGAAAAGATTGAAGCCAAGGGCAGGGACTTAAGCGGAATTAAAAAGATCCTGTTTTATTGGGCTATAGGTCTTGGACTCAAATATGATCCCAACAGCAATCAGGGTTGGTGGTACAATACGCAATTGGCTTTGGCAAACAAACTTATTTTTTCAAAATGGCGAGAAGCCCTTGGAGGAAATGTTAAAATTATTGGTTCAGGAGCCGCTGCATTACAACCCAAATTGGCGAGAATTTTTTGGGCTGCAAGAATAAAAGTGATCGAGGCTTACGGACTTACCGAATCATCTCCCGGTATTACAGTATCGCTTGATACGGAGGAAGATATAAGAATTGGTTGTGTCGGTCCGGCAATAGAGGGAGTGGAACTAAAAATTGCCGAAGATGGGGAAATCCTTTGTAAAGGGCCAAATGTGATGATGGGCTATTACAAAGAGCCTGAAAAGACAGCAGAAACCATCGTAGATGGCTGGTTACACACCGGAGATGTTGGTGAGCTTGTAGAGGGTAAATTTTTAAAAATAACCGATCGGAAAAAGGAAATTTTTAAAACCTCAGGTGGCAAATACATTGCACCTCAACCCATTGAGAACCAACTTAAAAATTCATTACTTGTTGATAATGCCATGGTAATAGGTGAAAATGAAAAATTTCCTTCGGCCTTGCTTGTACCCAATCTCGAGGAATTAGAGAAATGGGCCAAAAGACACCAACTGGAATACAGCGAAGTCTTTGACCTTTTAAAGAACGAAAGTGTTTTAGAAAAATACCAGATCGAGCTGGAAAAAGCCAACCGGGGTCTCGGGCAGTGGGAAAAAATAAAAGATTTTCGACTTACAAATTCAATTTGGAGCATTGATACAGGGGAATTGACTCCTACGCTTAAACTCAAGCGAAGAGTTATTAAGGAGAAACACAAAGATCTTATAGAAGACATCTATTCAAATTAAAAGGTAGTGATTCCATCGTTTTGAGGATAATCTCATTATCATATCTGTTTATCATTTTGCACACAGCGCTTTTTGCTCAAATTCCGGACAGCGATATTTATCTTGCAGAATACAGCATGGAAGATGGTAAATTTGAACTCAAAGGCATTTTTAATTTTACCAACCGGGAAGGTTATGACAATCAGCCTTTTTTTCACCCAGAAAATAAATGGCTTTATTTCTCTTCAATCCGAAATGATGGACAAAGTGATGTTTACAGATTTGAATGGGAAAATCAGAAAATCCATAAGGTGACGCAAAGCTATGAAGATGAGTTTTCGCCACAAGTTATTCCGGGCAGAAACGCCTTTAGTGCCGTACGTGTAGAATTCAATCAAAAACAAAGACTCTGGTCATTTGACATTTTAAATCCAGAAATGCCGGAACTCCTATTTCCCGAAATAGAAAGAGTGGGCTATTCTGCATGGATGGACAAGAATAATGTTGCCCTTTTCATTGTTGCTGCCGATGAACGCTCTCATGAATTGATCCATATCACAGTGGCGGATAAGAATCAAAAATCTGTAGATTCTCTGATAGGCCGTGGATTTGCCATAAGACCACAAAGCAATGAATTACTTTATCTATCAAAAAAAGATAGCTCTAACTGGTTTTTAAATTTGTACAATCCTTCGGAGGCTGGTATTAAATTGATCGCAAAGGCGCTTAATAAATCCGAAGATTATTGTTGGTTGAATTCCAATTTGATAATTTCAGGTAAGGGAAATGTTATTTATTCACTTGATATAAGCGAAAATAATAAGCAATGGCAACCGATAGTGAATTTAAGTGATAAAATAAATGGATCAATAGAAAGAATTGCAATTCATCCAAAATATAATCGTCTTGCATTCGTGGTAAATAAAAAACAATGAAAAACTTAATTCTTTTACTCGTTATAGGATTGGCATTAAACTCTTGCGCACTTGAACAAGCCAGTCCCTCGGATTACAATGATGCCTTTTACCGGGAGCAAATGAAAATCAAGGAAAAAATAAATCTGCTGGCAAAAACCAATGATATTTCCAGACAAAAAGAGATTGTTGAAGAACTTAAAGTGCAAACGACTGAATCGTATCAAAAAATAATGGAAGTGGGTGCCTTTCGAGGCGATGATCAACTTTTTAAAGCAGCAAAGCAATTATTTGAATTTTACAAAAGAATGGCGCATGAGGGTCTTGACACAGATGCTGAAAATATTTCAAGACAATTGGATCAATGGCGGCAAACGCTGGCTGATGAAGAACATGAGTTTTTAAGAGCTCAGGGTAAATTTGCAGAGAATTATGAATTGTTTCTGTGATAGCTCTAATTCAAAGAGTTCTCGAAGCAGAATGCCGGATAAATTCCAAGGTTTACTCAGAAATTAATAGTGGTTTATTGATTTTTCTTGGTATTGAAGAAAGAGATACTGAGGAGGATGTAAAATGGCTTTCCAATAAAATTCTCAATATGAGAATCTTTTCAGATGAGGAAGGTAAAATGAATTTGTCATGCAGGGATGTCAATGGAGAATGCCTGTTAATTTCTCAATTTACTTTACATGCAAGCACCAAAAAAGGAAACAGACCTTCGTTTATAAAAGCTGCAAAAGCGGATAAAGCAATTCCCCTTTATGAAAAAATGATTGAAGAATTAAATTCACTTGGTTTAAAGACCTTAAGCGGGGAATTCGGTGCAGACATGAAAATTCATTTGATTAATGATGGCCCGGTTACAATAATAGTCGATTCCCAGAATAAAATTTAAATTTCATATATTTCATAGACATATCAACTATTGATAAAAATGAATCAATATGAAAAATTTTATTCCGAACTTGACCTGCTTTTAAAATCATATCGAATAGCCTTAAAAAAGGCCTTTGCCAAAGAAGGCATAAAGATTTCAATTGATCAATGGTTGGTCTTAAATGCCATTGGTAAAGATGAGGGAATAAGTCAAAAAGAAATAGCTGATTTTACTGCCAAAGAACCTGCAGCGGTAATGCGAATGCTAGATTCCATGTCGGATAAAGATATAATTGCAAGAATACCCACCAAAGAAGATCGCCGAAAACATCAGATAATATTAAGTAATGAAGGCAGGGAAATCTATACAAAGCTGCTTAAGCTTGTACAGGAGGTCAATAAAAAGGCTTTAAGGCACTTTGATTATGATCAATTGAATCATTTGATTGCCAATTTCAATCAAATAAAATCGGACTTAAATAATTGATTCATAAAATTTTAAATTTTATTATTTGAAATATAGATTTGCTAAAAATAATATTTAGATTTGTCTAAATTTATGATTAGTAAACTCAAAATAATTATTTGTTTTACGTTGGCCCTGTGCTTTGAATGGCAGATCAGCCTGGCGCAATTTGCTTCTGTGACAGGCAAAATTAGGTCTGTAGAAAAGGGAATTGAATTTGTCGCAATTCAGATTATAAATACTAATTATTCTGCACTGAGCGATTCAAGCGGTTATTTTGAGATGGACTCAATCATTCCGGGTTCATATACTATTCGGTTTCAGGCTTTGGGGTATCAGGATGTGGAAATACCATTGAACCTAAAGGAGAACGAAGAGAAATCGCTCAATGTCGGCTTGAGGGAAGACCGCTTAGAACTGAATGAAGTGGTCATAAGTGGCACAAGGTATGAATTAGACAAAAGGGAATCGCCCGTAATAGTCAATGTGTTAAAGCCCAGAACTCTAGAGGCTACGCAATCCATGGCGATCTCGGAAGGACTCAATTATCAGCCAGGTGTAAGGGTAGAAACCAATTGCCAGAATTGCGGATTTACACAGGTCAGATTAAATGGACTTGAAGGGGCCTATTCACAGATATTGATTAATAATCGCCCGGTTTACAGTGCGCTTAACGGTGTCTATGGGCTGGATCAAATTCCGAGTAATATTGTAGAACGCGTGGAAATTGTACGAAGCGGCGGTTCAGCACTTTACGGTTCCAATGCCATAGCCGGAACGATAAATATTATTACCAGAGAACCTTTATTCAACGCCTGGAGAATTGCCAATAATTCAGCACTAATTGATGGTGAAAAATTAGACAATACAACAAATTTCAATGCTTCTTTGGTAAACGATGAATTAAATTCAGGAATCACAGTTTACGGGATGAAGAGAATGCGAGAGGCCTATGACGCCAACAAAGATGGCTTTTCTGAAATCACCAACCTTTCTACTGCAGTTTTTGGTTCCAAAGCCTTTTATAAGCCTCATAAAAATTCAAAATTGAGTCTTGATTTTAGTCTAATTAATGAAAAAAGAAGGGGAGGGGATCGACTTGATTTAGAACCGCATTTGACAGACATTACAGAAAGACTCAGGCATAATACCGCATTTTATGGATTGAGTTATGATCATTTTCTCGACAATCAAAAAAGACATAAACTGAGCACTTATATTTCAGGTCAATTGACAAACCGAGACAGCTATTATGGTGGGCTTGGCGGTGGAAGAACGAGAGAAGATAGCATACTTGCGCTAAATGCCTATGGCAACACAAAAGATGCCGCCCTGGTGACCGGAGTGATGTATAAAATCGGAATTTCCAATAAAAACAATTTGATTATAGGTGCGGAGCATCAATACAATGAAGTAAAAGATGAAATCCCCGGCTATAATAGATTGGTAGATCAAAAAGTTAGTACAAGTGGGTTTTACAGTCAATTTGAGTTTCAGGCTAAGCCCAATTTAAAAATTCTTTCAGGGCTGAGATATGATCTGAGCCGGGTTGAAGGTCAATACAATTTGCAGTCCATTGAAAGAAGCTCAGAAGTAGATTTGGGTATTTTTAGTCCGAGGTTTACCGTGTTGTATAATGTATTTAAGCAGGTACAAGCACGAATTGGGTACGCAAGGGGTTTTAGAGCTCCCCAGGCTTTTAATGAAGATTTACACATATCCTCGGTTGCCGGTGAGGCGCGTTTTGTCATTTTAAGCGATGATTTAGATAAGGAACTTTCCGATGCCTTTACAGCATCATTGATCTTCAACAGTGATAAATCAAAAATCCAAAGTCAGTTTCTCATTGAAGGCTTTTATACCATTTTAAGGAAGCCATTTACCATAATTAATACCGGTCAAAGATTGTCAAACGGTTCAATTGTAGAAGAGCTGAGCAATGGTAATGATGCGATAGTCAGAGGCTTGAATTTGGAATTAAATTTTAGTCCACATCGGGATTTTCGATTTGAAAATGGTTTTACTCTTCAGGAATCGTCTTACAGCACAAGTCAGATAATTTATGAGCCAATCAATAGTTCAAGCGAAGCCAGAATAAGTACAGAGCGATTTTTGCGCAACCCCAATTTATACGGTTATTCATCGATCAATTGGAAACCTGTTGAACATTTTTCTACGGATATCAATACCAATTATACGGGTGAAATGATTATTCCAAAAGTGATTGGTTCGGAAGGACAAATCGACTTGATAAAGAGCAATCCTTTTATCGACAGCAATATAAAATTTAGCTATCATTTTGATCTTAAAAATGACTTAAAACTGGAATTTGCAATAGGCGTCCAAAATATTTTTAATTCATACCAGAATGATTTCTCAAGCGGCCCTCAAAGGGATTCAGATTATATATACGGTCCGGCCCGACCAAGAACCTATTTCTTTGGTATTAACCTCGGTAATTATCATTAAAATTGGATGTAACAATGGTTACAATTAATGCTTGAATTCCAAACTATCTTCATTAATTAATGGAAATGGATATAACAGCTAAAAATTTCAATTAATTTGCGGGCATGATTAAACAAATCATCTCTTTTTCCATAAGGAATAAGCTGATAATTGCTCTTTTAACAGTCTCTATAGTTATTGCCGGAATTTGGAGTGCTTTGCAGGTTCCGATAGATGCCGTTCCCGATATCACCAATAATCAGGTTCAGATCATTTCTCAGGCACCCAATCTTTCCACTGAAGACATAGAGCAGTTTATAACCTATCCGGTTGAACTGGCAGTGGCTAATTTACCGGGCATCACAGAAATTAGATCCATATCAAGGTTTGGGCTTTCCGTGGTTACGGTGGTTTTTGAAGATGACATGGGCATATACCTGCCCAGGCAATTGGTAGCGGAGAAACTATCCGAAATCAAAGAAGATATTCCGGAAGGTTTTGCAAAACCTTCAATTGGACCCATTACCACGGGTTTAGGAGAAATCTATCAATATACACTGGAATTGGATTCTGGCTACAGCAAGCAATACAGTTTAACCGAGCTCAGAAGTATACAGGATTGGTTAATTAAAAGACAAATGGCAATGTGTCCCGGCGTAATTGAGGTCAATGCTTTTGGCGGGTATGTCAAACAATACGAAATCGCAATTGATCCCAATGAACTCAATGCTATGGGTTTATCGGTAGCTGATATTTACAGCGCATTAGAGAAAAACAATCAAAATACCGGATCTGCCTACATTGAAAAAGATCACATGGCCAATTATATACGCGGGGAAGGATTATTGAGAAATGTCGATGATATTGAGAATATTTTAGTTTACAACAAGGCCAATATTCCCATTTTAATAAAAGATATAGTAGATGTGCGAATAGGTCATGGAATTCGCTATGGGGCCTTTACCAAAAATGGCCAGGGAGAAGCGGTTGGAGGAATAATACTGATGATGAAAGGTGAAAACTCCAATGAAGTCATCAAAAATGTCAAGGAAAGGATGGCAAATATTGAAAAATCACTGCCTGAAGGCATCCACATTAAACCTTTTCTGGACCGAACCAAGCTTATACAAAACACGACAAAAACCGTAGCGACCAATTTAACCGAAGGAGCCCTCATTGTCATATTTGTTTTGGTATTTCTTTTGGGTAATTGGAGAGGGGGTATAATTGTGGCCTCTGTAATTCCACTATCCTTGCTATTTGCATTCATTCTTATGAATGTATTTGATGTGTGGGCCAATCTAATGAGTCTCGGGGCCATCGACTTTGGAATAATTGTAGATGGAGCAGTGATCATCGTAGAAGGAAGCGTATTTATGTTTCAGTCAAGAGTCATGAAAGGCCAAAACCTGAGTAATTCAGATAAAGACGATTTAACAATCAATTCATCTACAAAAATGATGAATGCCGCATTCTTTGGCCAGTTGATCATACTCATTGTTTTTCTTCCAATTCTTGCCCTGGAGGGAATTGAAGGTAAAAT
This sequence comes from Cytophagales bacterium, assembly GCA_965267555.1. Lineage (GTDB taxonomy): Bacteria > Bacteroidota > Bacteroidia > Cytophagales > CCMP332 > CCMP332. The sequence goes on from OZ254083.1 coordinate 1,833,397, forward strand.
GTTTAAACCAATGGCTTTGACATTCATTTTTGCGATGATGGGTGTTATGCTGCTTTGCCTGACCTATGTGCCAATGATGAGTTCTTATTTTGTAAAAGTCTCAAAAAATACACAAAAAGGATATGGAGACAGGTTTATTCATTGGTTAGAAAATAAATACGAATACGCTTTGATAGGCGTCATGCGGTGGCGGTTAATGGTTATTATTTCAGCACTGATATTATTGGCTGCCGCAGTCTTCGTATTTAACAGAATAGGCGGAGAATTTATTCCAAAACTCGATGAAGGAGATATCGCCTTTCACGATCTCTTAAGACCGGGAAGTTCTTTAAGTGAAGGAATTGAAGTCACCACAAAAGTTGAAAAGCTCATATTAAACAACTTCCCCGAAGCAGAACAGGTATTGAGCAGAATTGGTGTTTCGGATGTACCCATTGATCTGATGCCAATGGATGCAGCGGATTGTTTTATAATATTAAAGCCAAAAAGTGAATGGACAAGTGCAGAAAGTAAAGAGGAACTAATTGAAAAAATCAAGGCTAAATTATTAAGCGTCCCAGGTGTTAATTACGAATTTACACAACCAATAGAGATGCGTTTTAACGAATTGATGACCGGTGTGAGAGAAGATTTGGCCATTAAACTTTACGGTGAGGATATGGCCATTCTCGCATCCAAAGCAGAAGAAATCTCTTCTTTGATTGCCAATATAAACGGTGTTGGTGATGTGAAAGTCGAACCAATAAGTGGTCTCCCTCAAATTACCATCAAATTCAACAGATCTAAATTGGCCCAATACGGATTGAATATTGCAGAGGTCAACAGAATAATTGAGGCTAGTGTGGCAGGGCTCAAAAGTGGTATTATTTACGAAGGCGAAAGGCGTTTTGATTTAGTAATTCGCTTTGATGAGAAAAATAGAAAGGATATTGAAGATATAAGAAATCTCTTTGTCAATCTTCCCGGGGGTCAGCATATTCCACTCCGAATTATTGCAGATATAAATTATAAAAGCGGTCCGATGCAAATCAGCAGAGATAATACTAATCGCCGAACATATGTAGGTGTCAATGTGCGGGGAAGGGATATACAATCTCTTGTAGATGAAATCAGCGCTAAATTGGACCAAACTCTGGATTTACCTGCGGGTTATTTTATTCGCTATGGCGGAACATTTGAAAATCTTCAAAGGGCCACAGAACGCCTGAAAATTGTTGTCCCCATATCTCTGGCTCTTATCTTTATTTTGATATTCTTTGCCCTGGGTTCTTTCAAACAATCGGCCATAATATATGTTGCCATTCCACTATCAGCTATTGGTGGTGTATTTTCATTATGGTTGAGAGGTATGCCCTTTAGTATCTCTGCCGGAATCGGATTTATTGTATTATTTGGCATTGCGGTATTAAATGGACTTGTGCTTATTTCGGCCTGGAATGAATTAAAAGAAAAGGGTGGCACAGACTTAAATGAAAGAATTATAAAAGGTGCAAGAAGACGGATAAGGCCCATTTTGTTGACGGCATCGACGGATATTTTGGGTTTTTTGCCTATGGCATTGTCAACATCGGCAGGAGCTGAAGTGCAAAGACCGCTGGCAACGGTGGTGATAGGCGGGATGATATCGGCTACGCTTTTGACCTTGATCGTCTTACCTTTATTGTACAAATGGATTGAAGAAAAAAAGGAAATGAATTTGAAAGCCCTTTTAATTATACCCACAATATTTTTAGTCATTCCATTTCAAGGGTTATCTCAAAATTCCTCTGAAGGGGTTACGAGTCTTGAACAGGCCATTGAAATAGCCATTGAAAATAATGGGGATATACAGGCTGCAAAAAACCGCATACTGATCGCAGAAGAAGCGAAGAAAGGTGCCATTAGTTTGCCAAAAACTGACTTTGGTATTCAATATGGACAATACAACAGCGCCGATGATGAATTGGCCTGGCAGCTTAATCAATCCTTTGCTTTTCCAACGGTTTATAGCAGCAGACGACAATTGGCAAATTCTGATATTGAAAGTAAAAAATTGAGCTATCAAATGAACTTAAACGATTTGAAATTCAAAATCCGTTCATCATGGTACAGACTTTCTTATCTCAATGAAAAATTGAACATTTTACTGTTTCAGGATTCTCTCAGTCAGGATTTTCAAAGGGCAAGTGAAAGCCGCTATAAGACAGAAGCATCATCCTTATTGGAAAAAATGACAGCAGAAACCCAGGTTATGGAAATTTCCAATCGGGTCTTTATGCTACAATCTGACATTGAAATTGAAAAAGCACGATTGCTTATTTTAATGAACAGTAGCAATAATAAAGATGTGGTGATTTCTAAAGAAGAAAAAAGGGAATACTTGCATTTACTCGAGGCTAATCCCCAAGATCAAAACCCCGGATTAATTTGGCGAAATTGGGAAATTCAAAAAGCCGGGATCAATCGAAAAAACAAATCAAATAATTATTTACCTGAGTTCAGAATAGGGTATTTTAACAATTCGCTGAAAGGTGTACCATTATCAAATGGTGAATTGGCCGGATCCTCACGACGCTTTGACGGATTCCAGGCTGGCATTCTAATCCCCGTCTTTTACAATAATATCAGATCGGATGTCAGAAAAGCAAAATTGGATCAAAGAATAGCCGAAATAAAAGCAGAATACCATTCCAATAGATTAGATAATCAATACAATCAACAATTGCTGGAGATAAGAAAATATGAAAACAGTTTAAATTATTATCAGCAGAAAGCACTGCCACAAGCGCGTTTGATTATTGAAACAGCACAAAAAAGTTATGATCTCGACGCCATTGGTTATTTGGAATACTTCCAAAATGTAGACCGCGCATTGCAACTAAAATATGAGTACTTGGAAAATTTAAATAATTACAATCAAGCCGTAATTCGACTTGAATATATCTACGGTATATAAATGAATGGATTCAATATAAATATCAGAATATCTGTATATTATCTTATTTTATTAATGTTTTTATTGGCCTGCCAAAACCAGGCAAAAGAGAAGGCTATTTCCAAAGAACAGCATCATGAGGAAGAAATTCTTCATTTAAGTAAAAAGCAATTTGAGGCCCTTGGTTTAAAGGTCGATGGTATGGCTCAACGAAATCTCAATGCATTTGTGGAAACCAACGGGCAACTGACCTTACCACCACAAAGTGAAGCCAATGTAAGTGCCGTGATCGGTGCAAATATTACACGCATCAAAGTGATTGAAGGAGACCAAATCAAGAAAGGGCAAACCCTCGCCTATATTTCCCACCCTTATCTTTTCAAGCTTCAGTCTGACTTCATTAAAAAAACAAGTGAATTGGATTATTTAGAACTGGAATTTCAAAGACAGGAAAAACTATACAATGAAAAAATAAATTCAGGAAGGGAGTTTCAGAAAGTGAAATCGGATTATTTGTCGCTAAAAGCTGAAATCAAGGCTATGGAGTATACTTTTAAGCTCTTGAATGCCGACCCTGAGCAAATTAAAAATGGAAAAATATACAGCGAGCTGCCCATTAAATCGCCCATTAAAGGCTTTATAAGATCGGTCAATGTGAGAAGCGGAAAGTTTGTACAAGCCCATGAAAACCTCTTTGAAATCGTAAACAACGATCATATTCACGCTCATTTTTTAGTTTATGAAATGGACATTCAAAAGGTTAAAGTTGGGCAGAAGGTAAGATTTAAGGTAGCCTCTCTTCAAGAGGAAGAATTTGAGGCAGAAATTTTTTCTGTTGGAAAAGTCTTTGAATCCAATCCCAAAGCTGTCGAAATTCATGCTGAAATTGAAAATGAGGAAGGGCTTCTGATATCCGGAATGTATTGCAGAGGAAAAATTATTACGGGAGAACAATATAAGAATGCCTTGCCGTCTGATGCGATCGTGAGGGAAGGAGAAAGAAAATACATTTTTTCAGCCGTCTTAAAAGATAGTGAATGGGAATTTGAGGCAATTGAAGTAATTACAGGTATAGAATCCGATGCCTGGGTTGAAGTAAAACTTTTAGACGAGATAAAACCGAATACAAAATTCGCACATAATCAGGCCTATTATTTATTATCCGAATGGAAAAAGCATGAATCAGGGCATGAGCACAGTCATTAATTATGGAAATTTCAGAAGCACAAAAGCAAGTCGATCAATGGATTAAAAAATACGGTGTTCGCTATTTCAGTGAATTAACCAATATGGCCATATTAACAGAAGAGGTGGGTGAATTGGCCAGAATAATGGCCAGAACTTACGGCGATCAATCCTTTAAAAAAAGCGATGAGCAATACGACCTTGAAGATGAAATGGCCGATGTGCTATGGGTCTTGATTTGTATTGCCAATCAAACCGGTATCGATCTCAGCGATGCCTTTAAAAAAAATCTGAAGAAAAAAACCAATAGGGATTCAAATAGACACAAATCCAATTCAAAACTGAGTAATTAATTTTAATTCAAGTCAGACACAATTATTCACTTTTTACAATTGAGGCATTTATTGTAACTTAAAATTAGAATAAGCGTAATTACACGTGGATTTGATGAATAATTAACCCATTTGATATGAAAAAAATAATACACGCACTTCTTGTTTTTAGTTTATTTCTGTTTGTGTTTTCCTGTTCTGACGATGAGGAAACTGAACCGCAGGACAATAATATCGTACCTGAAAAATTCAAAATTGATATCCCCAAGTCAATTTCAGATGCCAATTCAGGTGGAAAATTGATGCACGATCCCGATTCGGTTTTTGATATGTCATTTGTATATCAGGGATTGCCGCTGTTTATCCATATCGGAGAAAATAGCGCAGAAATCGTTGAAGCATTGATTTTGGGAATCAGACAGTACAATCTCTCAAGAGCACAAGCATTGGATTTCACAAGTGATGACGATGGGCGTATGAAAGAATTGGTTGTAAAGGAAATGCCGGTTGTAGACGGAACCGTATATCAATTTGGACTACAGGTCAAAGACAAGGCCGATGATGAAATCGCCATGCAAGTCTTTTGGAACAATTCTCCAATTGAAGGTATTGCCATTATGAATGTATATCAGATGGACAGAGTAAATAATGATTCAAGCACATTAAATACTTTTTACAAGGTTCGGTATACCGAAAATGTCATCGATGCGGATGCAGAAATGGAAGTCTGGGTAGCCGATTTTCCAGCTGATGCCAGTGATACCTTCGCTCTCGATGGTTTGCGCATGCTCGCTCAAAAAAGTGGCGATGAGATTACGGTTTATGGAAACTCCAATCATCCAAATTTTAAATTTGATGATGGTGGGTCTGGCGTTGTTGGAAGGAACTATGCTTTCCGCGCTCGAGGTAATGAGGTAAATGAAGTCGGTGTTGCAGAAGTTGCGCTACCACCTTCAAGCGAAACCAGTATCAATAGTGTTTTCCAAAACTTCAATATACTCGAAGTATGTAAGACAGAGTATGGCAATTCAGTTGAATCTTCACTATTTAATTATTTAGCGCCCGGATATTTTTCAGATGCCGACGGATTTGTCGGAGATGGCAATTATAATGCAGATCCACAGCTTTATCCTACCGCTTTCGTCGATTTATCCGGTCTAAGGCCATTTGTTCCTAAAGACATCCGTGATCTTCAGATTGATTTTGAAAAATTCTAAAAAATAAAATGATAAAGAAAAGGGGAGACATTGTTTCCCCTTTTTTTATTTTGTAGACCTTGTTTTCTCAAATAAGACATGCAGTATTCTGGCCCAGTTTGACGGCGCTTATGCTTGCCCTGGCATTGAGTGTTTATGATAAAGACCTTTTTTTAAATGTTGTACAGGGTATCAATGATGCCATTCTCAAGCATTTTTCATGGTTGTTTAGTACAGCCACAATTTTGTTGCTACTGATTTCATTTTTGATATTCATTAGCCCCATAGGAAAAATCAAGATTGGCGGTAAAAAAGCCGTTCCAATTCTAAATCGCTGGCGATGGTTCAGCATCGTGCTTTGCACAACCATTGCAACAGGCATGCTTTTTTGGGGAATGGCTGAACCCATTTTTCATTATGTAGGTCCTCCGGAATCGCTAGGCATAGAACCAAATTCTCAGGCCTCAGCCATATTTTCGATGTCCACCATGTATTTACACTGGAGCTTTACACCATATGCCATTTATGTTTTACCTTCTTTGTTATTTGCATTGGCTTTTTTTAATAAAGGTTCGGACTATTCTATATCAGCAACCCTCTTTCCTTTCTTTGGCAAAAACCCGGGTGGATTACTTTCCAGGACATTGGATGCTGTGGCCTTATTTTCTTTGGTAGCAGGTATGGCTGCCAGTCTCGGTGGAGGCCTTTTGACATTGGCGGGAGGCATAAATCAGATATTTGGAACAGAAAGCAATTTTTTGCTTCTCGCAGGTATTTGCATTGCTGTGGTTGGTGTATTTCTCCTATCCGCCATTAGCGGTTTGTTAAGAGGCGTTAAATTTCTTTCGGATTGGAATTTAAGGGTATTCATTGTCCTGATTTTAGTATTTCTATTATTTATACCTATAAAGGAGGTGTTTGAGCTCAATACTTCGGGGCTAAAACTATACCTAAGTGATTTTATCGATAAAAGCACTTTTATTGGAGCGCAAAGCGGTGATGATTGGCCCAAGAATTGGACCATTTTCAATTGGGCCAACTGGATGGCCTGGGCGCCTGTAACCGCTTTATTTCTCGGAAATCTGGGCTATGGAAGAAGCATTCGGGAATTCATGTTATTCACTTGGATTTTTCCGGCTCTTTTTGCCATAGTTTGGATGTCGGTATTTTCCGGATCGGCTTTGGCCTATGAAAATTTATCAATAATTGATCTATCAACGAAATTACAAGAATCCGGACCGGAAAGCATTGTTTATGCAGTTATTGCCCATTTTCCTGCGGGCAATATTATATCCATTCTTTTCTTTCTGGCCGTATTTATCTCCTTTGTGACGGCTGCAGATTCCACAACTATTGCAATGGGAGCATTAAGCACCAGCGGTTTGACACCAGAAAATCCCGAGCCTCCTGCCGGAATTAAAATATTGTGGGGACTGTTGGTGGGATTTATGGCCCTGGTCATGGTGGCCTATGCCGGCATAGAAGGCATAAAAATGATATCGACGATTGGAGGTCTGCCGATTGCTTTTTACATGATTGCAATTTCTGTATCAGCCTGTTATTATCTCTTTAAAAAGCTGCGAAAACCAGATTCATTTTAATTTATTTCAAACTCAATTGGGGTATTTATGTTTGAACTTGTATACTACTTACAACTGAATTGAGAATGTACTCATTCAGAAAACTTTAAACCAAATTTCAATACCTTATGAAAATTACAAAAGAACTATTAAAACGCTATTCGAGCATGATCATGGCAGTTGCACTGTCTTTTGCCATTGTATCTTGCGGAGATGATGATGAAGATTCAACACAGCCGGCCCCAACCATGCCGTCTACCACTTATGACCTTGCTGAAATAGGAGGATCCGGTGTAAGTGGAACAGCTAAATTTGAGAAAGTAGATGATCAAACGACCAAAGTAACCCTGGAATTAACAGGAACACCTACAGATGGAGATCATCCAGCTCATATTCATATGGATAATGCAGCCACCGGTGGTGGAATTGCTGTTTCCCTTACAAATGTTGATGGAAATACCGGTATGAGTGAAACTACAGTGACTGCAGAGGATGATGATACAGCAATCACATATGAAGAATTAATTGAATTTGACGGATATATTAATGTGCATTTGGCACCGGATAATCTTGGAACAATTGTAGCCCAAGGTGATATCGGATCCAATGCATTGACAGGAGAGTCCAAAAGTTATACACTTAATGAATTTGATAATTCCGGAATCCTGGGATCTGTGCTTTTTGAAGAAAGAATGAATGGCGAAGCCCTTGCAACCATTTCATTACAGAATACCCCTGTGGGAGGAAGTCACCCGGCTCATATTCATGAAAATGATGCTGCTACGGGTGGACCAATTTATTTTTCTTTCAATCCGGTAGACGGAACGACAGGAATGAGTAAAACCAATGTAGCGACTTCAGATGGTGGAGACGATTTTGGCTATGATGATGTTCTTGTGGTAAATGGTTATGTCAATGTGCATCTTGCTGACACGGCCTTGGCTACAATCGTGGCTCAGGGCGACATTGGCTCAAATGAATAATAAACAAAATCTAGTTTAGAAAAAAGCCCGTTTCATTAAATTGAATCGGGCTTTTTTTATTGCTTTAAAGGGCAATTGATATTTTTGAATCATGAAATCAAAAATCGAAATTATAAAATCAACTAGCCTTTTGCTGGACGGCGAAACCCTGGTTTTTGATTACAGAAGAGCAATTTTTTGGCCAAAACAAAAAAGCCTAATCATTGCCGATCTCCATATTGGAAAATCAGGTCATTTTAGAAAAAACGGGATTGCCGTTTCCAATTCGGTCAGCATTGATGATTTTAAACGTTTGGATGAATTGATCAAAAAATATTCTCCCAAACAATTGATGATATTGGGAGATTTATCGCATTCTAAGATGAATAAGGATTGGGACGATTGGCTGAAATTCCGAGCTCAGCATTCCGAATTAAAAATGTTACTCATCCCCGGAAATCACGATATCTTACCCCAGTCAGCCTATATAGAAGCAGGAATCGAGCAGACCGAAAGCATTCATAAAATTGCACCCTTTCTTTTTATTCACGAGTCGCAAATCGAAAACCATAGGCAAGCAAGACAAATATCCGGTCATGTGCATCCAGGGGTCAGACTAAAAGGAGCTGCACGGCAAGGGATGACACTTCCTTGTTTTTACATTTCAAAAAGCAATATAATTTTACCTGCCTTTTCTGGTTTTACAGGTCGATACAAAATCAAACCTAGACAAGATGATTCCATTCTGGCGCTGACACCTAAGGGCATGTTTCATTTGGAAAAACAAAAGCAATAAATTTTATTTATAATATTTGAAAAAAATATAGAATCAGATTCTTATTAGTCATAATACTCTTATTGGCCTTTTCATTGATAAAGGCTCAGGATCCTGCGGACCCGTGTGCTCAAAGTGGGCCCTATCACATTGTAGTTCTGGGCTCTTCAACAGCAGCGGGTTCAGGCGCTAGCACTTCCGACAGCGCATGGGTCAATCGATATCGTTCCTTTTTACAATCACTAAACCCGGCAAACCAGGTAAGCAATCTCGCCAGAGGAGGTTACAATACCTATAAATTAATGCCCGACAATTTCGTGCCGCCAGCCAACAGACCGGCAACAGATACCTTAAGAAACATCAGTAAAGCGATAGCTCTTAATGCAGATGCCATCATTGTGAATTTACCATCCAATGATGTGGCTTCGGGATTTAGTCTGAACGAGCAAATTTTTAATATGGATTCCATTTTTAATACAGCCCAGCAAGCCGGGGTCCCAATTTGGATTTGTACTACACAGCCGAGAAATTTTTCCATAGCGCAAATGCAATTGCAAAAAGATATGAAAGACAGCATCGAAGCACATTATGGTACATTTTCTATTGATTTCTGGAAGCATCTGGCATTGATTAATAATTCTCTTGATCCTTATTATGATTCCGGAGATGGCGTTCATCTCAATGATATTGGCCATAATGTACTTTTCAATAAGGTTGTGGATAAAGATATCATTGCACATATTTTTCAACCAAAATCGTATACAGATATAGTTTTAACTGATATTGAAGTAGTTCAACCGGATGCATGTCAAACAGGCTACAAAGATTTTAAAGTGACATTTAGTAATCTGGGCATCAGCCAAGCGGATAGCGCTGCACTGATAATAGACTTAATAAATCAAAATCAATCTACTTACAGTGACACGATTTACTTTTCGACAGCGATCAATTCCTGTGCATTGCATTCGCTCAACTTTAATTCTCAAATTCTTCCCCAAAGCAATTATTCCATTTCTGCAAAATCTGTTTATGCATTGGATTCAGCGCATTACAATGACAGTTTGCGTATCACATACAGGAGTATTGGAACACCATTAATAAGCGTTTTCGATGATACCTTATGTGAGAATTCTAATGCGCTTTTGAAAGCGAGCACCTCTGTAAGCGATTCCATTTTCTGGTATAGCTCAGCTTCGGGAACATCGCTTATTTCAAATGGCACGGAATTGATCGTAAACAATGCCACGCATGATAGTACGTTTTACGCACAGGCTGTGCGTGGCGATCTTTTTTATCGTAATGAAATCACAACTACATCAATAAATAATATCACTTTTAATGGAATCATGTTTGATTTAATCGCTCATGATTCTGTCATTATTGATAGTTTGGCTCTGATTATTTTAAATTCCGGATTACAAGATGTGGAATTGCGCATTTGTAATGATTCCCATGTGGGTAAGGAATCGGATTCAAGCCATTGGACCTATCTGGGCAGTTCTCCAGTGAATGTAAGTGATCCAAACGCATTTGTAAATCTTGACATCCCGGATGTCCCAATTTCTCAGGGAGACACTATTGGTTTTTATTTACAATTGGCCAACTCCAATTCCCACCTGAAATACAGGAGTCTTCCCAGTCCAATTACAAGAAGCAACTCCGAAATTTCAATCTTTTCAGGTACAGGTATCGCACATGACTTCGGTTTAAGTTTTTATCCAAGAGACTGGAATGGAAAAGTTTTTTACCATTATGGAAACAGGCCAGAGGGAGAATGTGCCAGTCTCAAAGTACCGGTTCAGCTTTTGTATTCGGATCAGGAAATTGATTTAGGTGCCGATACTATTATCGGAATAACTGAAAATATTGTTCTTGCCATTGATGGGGATTTTCACACTATTCTTTGGGAAGATGGTTCGGATGATAATCCAAGAATTATTCAAGCTACAGATTACGGTCAAGGTACATTTCAGTTTAGCATTAGTGCAATGGATAGTTTGAATTGTTTGAAATACGATACTATTTCTGTTACATTCGATGTTCTTGATCTAAAAGGGTTTGGATCAGACCATTTCAAGCTTTATCCAAATCCAGCTGAGAATTTGCTTTTTGTGAATTGCGACAAAATTGAAGACCTTAAAATTGAAATAATTGATATTCTTGGCTCAATTCATAAGCTCAAAATCGATTCGGGAAATGTCATCGATATTTCTCATTTGAAAAAAGGCACATATATTCTTAAAATTTCAAATGCTCAAAACTGTAATACATTTAATTTCATAAAGCAATAGGATTTTAGAATTATAAAGTGTTTTCCATAATTCAATAAATACTTTAATCTCTCAAATTCACCCCTAATCAAATCTCAGCCGGGAATTGAGTCGCATCAAAAATTAATATCTATCTTTAAAGAAGAATAAAAATTGAACCCAATGAAAAGAATTTACTTATTACTTATTGCAACCTTTTTATTTTCCTTTGGATCTTTTGCGCAATTGACGCGAACGAATCCCGAGCTATTTAAAACAGCTTTACCGGCTGTTGAAAAAGCAAAAACAGGGCAGGAGAGAATAAATATTCCAAAAAACTCATATTTAAAGCAACCGGCCTCCATTCCATCATATGGCGATACGGTTGGATTTACCTGGTACGATCTTCAAACCAATGCCGGTGTGTCCAGAAGAATTCATCAGGACGACAATGGCAATATTCAAGTGGTCTGGACGAAAGGTTTAGACACCATCACCGACCCGACGCTTGCTTTGCGTGGAATTGGATATAATTATTACGATGCGGGAACACAAACCTGGAACCCCGGGGATTCATTAAATACCCCTTATGGAATTGCCGATCTCAGAATGGGCTGGCCTTCAGTGGCACCGATTAAGGCGAATAACGAAGCGATATTTGCGCATCCGAGACGACTGTTTACCAATCCGGTCAAAGGCCAAACCAATTATACCGCTTTCGATCTGACGGCCCCATTGCATGGCGTTAATAACGAGCCATTCCAATGGTATAATGTAGCTGCAGAAGGAAACTCTCTGTATGCCGTGGCACAGGTTGCCAATGCGAGCTGCGAATTCGGGCGCTCGGATGATGGCGGGCAGACCTGGGTGATAAACAGTTTATTTCCAGACTCTGCTGCTGGCGCACCTTTAAGAGGAACCGGTGCCGATGGCTATGACATAGACACCAAAGGCGATACCGTGGTGATCGTAACTGGAGGCTATACCGGGTATTCAGGTACAGACCCGAATGATCTTGTAATGTTGATGTCTACGGACCGCGGCGCTACATGGACATCTACCGCTGTTCATGTTTTTGACACAATAAATGCTGCTTTTGATTCTGCATCAGGTGGATATCAGGTTTTGACCCCACATCCGGATGCGAGGGTAACAATTGGAACGGATGGAAGAATACATATAACAGGAAGTCTTATGGCGGCTTTAACCAATCCCGGAGACCTGACTTCAAATTCATGGTTTCCATTAACAAGAGGAATCTGGTACTGGAATTCAGACATGCCAGCGGGATTCGATTTAAACGATTCAACTGACTATGCCAATTATATTTTGACTGATTCTATTCCGGATTTAACAACTATGGGTACATATCCTACAGCTTTTGCCGATCAGCCAAGTTATGTTGCAGGTTCCATGACGCATCCGAGTGTTTGTGAAGTAAATAATGGCGATTTGTATATTGTTTTTGATGCAGTCACCTGTGGTTCTAACAATAATCCATTTGACAATCTTTACAGAAGAGATTTGTTTATTATGAAATCGGGAAATGGAGGCGCAAGCTGGAGCGATGCCAAAAATATCGCATCACTTCTTTTTGCCAATGATATTACCGATGGTACCGTTGGTGAAGAAGCATTTCCAAGTATGACGAAGCGTTCTCCCGATGGATCACTTCACATACTATTTCAGCATGACTCATGGGGAGGCACCTCTTTGGTAGATGCTACAGTATTAGAGAAAAACTTTATGACTTATCTAAGATTGGATCCACCACTTTTGGATGCTTTGGATAGTAAAATTGGTGGTCTTAATGAAAGTTCATTAAAAGTTTATCCCAATCCAACACGTGGAATTTCAAATCTACAGTTTGAATCTAACCTGAACGGGGAGTCTCAGCTTGTACTTAGCAATCTTATGGGCCAGATTGTGAAAAATGAAAATCTTGCCATTACAAAAGGTCTGAATGAAGTAATTCTAGACCTATCAGATGTTCAGAAAGGGATTTATCTTGTATCTGTAGGCAATGGAAATAATAAATTGACAAGAAAACTCATAGTCGAGTAGTATATTTTCTTTATTAAAAGAGACCTCATTTCATCCGAAATGGGGTTTTTTTATGTCTTGCATAAAAATACTGTTACAAATGTGACTTTTTGAGATAACGACGTCTTATCTGTATTCGAATTTGACCAAAATATTGAATCAGAAAATGGAAATGCTTTTAAAAAACACCACTATTCAAAAAAGAGAAATTGAGTATAGAGCATATTACATTGCCGGAAATATCGATTTGATCGAATACAAAAGGAAGAATCATAAACACCTTATTTCATCCAATTCTTCAGAACTCTATTATCATCTCATCAAAGATCAATACTTATTGATTTTAAAATACGGCTTGGTCGTCTTTGCAGGCTTTACGGAGATTGAAATAAAACAACATCTTGACACAATGAAGTCTTATTGCAAAAACATGACTTCAGAAACACTTTCCGATGAACTGACCATTATTTTGAGTAAGGATCCCCTTCAGTTTGAAATGACCTTTGACTTTTTAACTATTGGTCAATTTGATCATGAAATAAACAAAGCCATAATGCTCAAATTAGCGCAATCGGTTGCGCTTAATCATTATGGCATTCTGAGTCAGAAAATATTAAGAGAGATTAAAAATTCTACGCTGATTCTCGGTAAATCGGGAAAAATAAAATTAAAACACAAAGAAGCGCTTCGATTATCCGGGCAATCTCTAACGGCAAAAAACGGCATCGCTGAAAATCTTTATATATTAGATAGCCCTGATATTACCTGGGAAGATGAGTATATCGATAAAGTACATAAAACGCTTTCCAGACATTTCGAATTGCGCAGTCGATACCAATCGATTGAAAATACCTTTAGAATCATTGAAGACAATTTGAATCTTTACATCGCTTATAATCACCATCGCGAGAGCAGCCGTTTGGAATGGATCATTATCATCCTGATCGTCATTGAAGTGTTGGATACGCTAATCAGTAAATTGATTTAAACTAGTTATTATTCATTTGATTTAGGCTCTCAGAATACAGCTTATTGAGTAGGTCTTTGGCTCTTTTAAGACGCATTTTTACCGCACTTTCCGAAAGTCCCAAACTCAACTGAATATCCTTTAAGGAATGCTTTTCCTTGTATTTTAAAAGAATGATTAATTTGCCTTCGGGTGTCAGTTCATTCAAAAGAGCATCCAGTATCTCCATGTTCAATTCTTCGGGCAGCTCTTCATTATAATCCACCACATCAATCAAAGTCTCGTTTAGTTCTGCACTTAATACGCGATGAACATTTTTCTTATTTTTTCTTAAGTAATCGACACAGGTATGATGGATAATGGCATACAACCAGGTACTGAGTTTTGCTTCTTCCCTAAAATTGGGAATTTGTAAATACACCTTGATAAGAATTTCTTGCGCAAGGTCTTTGGCTGTATCGACGTCTTTTAGATATTTTTTACATCGCTTTAATATATAGGCCCCGTATTGTTCTGCAAATAGTGAAAAATAGCGCGAATTGCCCTCTTTCATACCAAGTACCAAGTCCTTTTCGCTTATTTCAGACATTAGAAATTATCTTTTGCAATGTGACTTTTAAGTACAATTGCCGTCATAGCTATAATAATAACGATAATATGAGGGAAGCTCCAATAAAATCAAAAGCTCAAATAAAGATTTTACCACAACCCACCGATGAAAGCTGTGGGCCAACTTGTCTTCATGCGGTTTATTCCTATTATGGCGAAAACATCGATTTAAATGTTTTAATAGATGAAGTAAAGACACTAAAAGACGGTGGAACATTGGCGGTCATGCTTGGAAATAATGCCCTAAAAAGAAATTATAAAGCCTGCATTTATACGTATAATTTACATGTATTTGATCCCTCATGGTTTTCAAATGGCATTGATATATCAGAAAAACTCAGGGAACAATTGCTATATAAAAACTCTAAAAAGCTCAGGCAAGCAACCAAAGCTTATTTAAATTTCCTGGAAATGGGAGGGGAGATAAAGTTTGAAGAACTGCGTCCATCTTTGATCAAAAGAATACTATCAGAAGGTAAACCCATTCTCAGTGGTTTGAGTGCCACTTATCTTTACAATAGTCAAAGGGAAATTGGAGAATTAAATGTGTATCACGATACGAAAGGAGAACCCTCAGGGCATTTTGTGGTCATCAGTGATTACGACTCGGATACTAAAAAATGCAGAATTGCTGATCCACTTAACCCTAATCCAATTAAAGACGTCGTTCAATACTATCGCGTCGATATTCAAAGAGTAATTAATGCCATACTTTTGGGAATTGTAACATACGATGCTAATCTTTTGATCATAGAACCGGCTAAGAATGCTTAAAATAGTTGTAACAGAAAACCCAAAACAATGGGACATTAATCTTGAGGGAGTCCTGATTATTAAACCCTCGGATTATATTTCAAAGGAAGAATATGCACGTCAAAAAAATGTTAAAATCATAAATCTCTGTAAAAGCTATCAGTACCAAAGCGAAGGATATTATATTTCACTATTGGCTGAAGCGAGGGGACATAAGTCCATTCCCGTCACCTCAACACTGCTTGACTTTAAACTGCCCAATCTGGCCAGGGAAGATGCCGAGGATTTTGATAAATTGATCCAAGAAGCTTTAGAGAAATCCAATTACAATGAAAAGGTAGAATTCACCGTTTATTTTGGAATTACTGAGGATCCCTCTTTATCGAGAATAGGTGTTTTATTGTTCAATCTTTTCCAAACACCTTTACAGCAGGTCATTTTTATTAAAAAAGAAAAGTGGCAACTGCATTCTTTAAAACCCATTAACCTCAAAGATCTGGATGCAAATGGCATTCCATTTCTGATTAAATCGCTTGAAAGTTTTCTCAGCGGTAAAAATATATCTCGAAAAAACTATAAACGACGGAAATACGATTTGGCCATTTTGGTAAAGCCGGGTGATGAAACCGCTCCATCGGATGCCAGGGCCTTACAGAAGTTTGTCAAAGCCGCAGAAAACGTAGGTTTTAATGCAGATTTTATTAGTAAAAGCGATTATGGTAAAATCACCGATTACGATGCACTATTTATTCGTGAAAACACCAATGTCAACCATCATACTTTCCGTTTTGCAAGAAAAGCAGAGCACGAAGGGTTGGCCGTCATAGATGATCCTAATTCCATACTTAAATGCACCAATAAAGTTTATCTCGAAGAGCTGCTGAGAGCCAATAATGTGGCCACACCAAAATCATTGATATTTCATAAAAACGATATAAAAGAGATTGAAAACTTTGCCTTCCCTTTTGTGATAAAATTACCCGATGGTTCATTTTCAAAAGGCGTTAAGAAAGTGGAAAATGTGGAGGAAAGGGATGCGCTTTTAAAAGAGTATTTTCAGAATACCGATTTGCTAATTGCGCAAGAGTTTATGCCTACCGATTTTGATTGGAGAGTGGGGGTCTTAAATGGCAAAATACTTTTTGTATGTAAATACTTTATGGCCAGAAACCATTGGCAGATCATCGAATGGAAATCGGCAACGGAACATCGTGAGGGCAATGGCGAAACCATAGCCATTGATCAAGCCCCAAAAAAATTAATATCCCTTGCAATAAAAGCCTCAAAACTTATCGGAAATGGTTTGTATGGGGTTGATATCAAGGAAAGTAAGGGCAATTTTTATGTCATTGAAGTAAATGATAATCCAAATATTGACGCTGGATCTGAAGACAAAGTGGGCAATATGGAAGTTTATGAAAGCATTATGAAGCATTTAATGAACATTGTAATATCAAGAGATCATGGCTGATAAAATGCATTTATTTGAAGGTTTTGGCATAGAGCTGGAGTACATGATTGTCAACCGCGATAGTCTTGACGTGATGCCAATTGCTGATAAGTTATTAGAAGAATTGGCAGGGGAGTTGGTTGATGATTATGAAAATGGCCCGATCAGTATTTCTAATGAACTGGTGCTTCATGTCATTGAGCTGAAATGTACCATACCGATTATAGACCTGATCCAAATGGAGAAAGATTTTGTAAGCAATATTCATCAGATCAATGGCATATTAAAAGATAAATTCAATGCCCGATTAATGCCCGGTGCAGCACATCCCTGGATGAATCCCAAAAAAGAAACATTTTTATGGCCACATGGCAATTCGGAGGTCTATGAGCGCTACAACAAAATCTTTGATTGTTCGGGCCACGGTTGGTCCAATTTGCAAAGTATGCACATCAATTTGCCATTTTATAATGATGAAGAGTTTGCCCGATTGCATACTGCCTGCCGATTGATATTACCAATAATACCTTCATTATCAGCAAGTTCACCTATACTTGATAAAGCATATTCAGGTGTTCATGACAAGCGTTTAATCTATTATCAAAACAACCAGAAACGCATGCCGAGTTTTACTGCCATGGTGATTCCGGATCTTATGCTTTCGGAGAAAGACTACGAAGATAAAATTTATAAAAAAATTGAAGAAGAGGTAATGCCTTACAATGAAGATGGAATATTAAAACCTGTTTGGTTAAATTCAAGAGGTATTATTTCACGTTTTGACAGAGGTTCTATTGAGATTCGAATTATTGATATTCAGGAATGTCCTAAAGCCGATCTTGCCATTGCTTCTTTGCTCATTCATTTGGTTAAACTTTTAACAGAAGAGAAAATCACTTCATTTGCAACACAAAAATCTGCGAATACGAATTCACTTTATGATATTATGCAAATGTGCATAAAAGATAGCTCTGATGCTATCATCATTGATTCTGACTATTTGCAATGTTTTGCTATTCATGAAGACAAGATGCCCGTAAAGGAACTTTGGAAAGACCTTTTGGAATTATGCATGAAGCATTATCCGAAGGATTTATCACCCTGGTACGACACCCTCAATTTTATTCTGGAGGAAGGAACTCTGGCTTCCAGGATTCTAAAAGTGGCCAATTCAGTTTATACAGAAAACAATTTGAAACTGATATATCAGGAATTGAGTCAAAACCTACCTGAGAACAAACAATTTGACCCATGCGTCCAGTACAGCTAGTAATAAGTTCTGAGCATTCGGGCAATGAAATACCCGCAGAATACGCTTCACTTTTTAATTCTGCCGATGCAGCATTGAACAGTCATCGGGGCATTGATTTTGGCGCGGCACAAATTGCCAAATCATTCAAGGATGCCTTTAAAGCGCAGTTGTTTGAAACAAATATTAGCCGCTTGCTGGTGGATTGCAACAGAAGCTTGCATAGAAAAGACTTATTTTCGGAGTTTTCCGGCGTATTGGATGAAAAAGTCAAAAGAGAAATTCTGGATAAATATTATTATCCGCATCGAAAAGGGGTTGAAAAATACGTAAAAGTACATTTTAACCGAGCCATGGTATTGCATCTGAGCATTCACAGCTTTACACCGGTATGGAATGGTGCAGAACGCGCTGTTGATATCGGATTATTGTTTGATGAGCTGAGGGCCCATGAAACCGTTCTTTGTGCATTTTGGGAAGATGAGCTTAAAAAACGAATTCCTTCAAAAAAAATCCTTCCAAATGTGCCTTATACCGGCGCAGAAGATGGCCTTACGGCCCATTTGCGAAAATTATTTCCCGATGACTGCTACATGGGAATTGAAATAGAAGTCAATCAGAAATATGCCAATACTGATGAATTGAAGACCCTCTGCATGGCCATGATTGATACTTTGAAAATTTCATTATTAAAAATGAACAGAACTTTAATAAAGAGCGATACATAAATTGATATTCAATATTTTATCTCAAAATAATTAATTGTAAAGAAGCTATAACTAATATTTATAAGCACTTCATATTCACTCTTTAGAACTTAGTTTTCAAAACTCCTGGTCAAATATTTATTAGGAATTAAAGGCTTACCATATGATCTGACTTTTAAACCAAACAGCGGTCTTAAAATATTCAGATTTCTTATCAAATAATGGTAAGCTAGTATTGAACCTAAAAAGGTGAATATTGACAATCCAATAAATTGAAGAAGTACGGGAATATCAAAACGAAACAAAAAGATGGAGCCTAGCTGGATGAATATCCAATGAACAATATAAACAGGATAGGCCGCTTCACTTAAATAGCTCAGATATTTATTGTCAAAATTCAAATAGCTAAATGATATACCCAAAATTGCATAAATCCATAGTATCGTTTCCAATGCCATAAGATAATTCGGACCCTCCATTTCCCAATAGATAAGCCTAAGGAAATACATTAGGACTGCCATTAATAAAAAAGGCCATTTCCAATTTTTAACGGTTTCCCAAAAAACTTTTCCCGTGAACACAAAAATGAAACCAAATAGAAAAGCCAATAAGCCAAGCACATAGCCATGCATGGTCATGGCGTACATCGGATAGGATTCGGGATTAATCAGTGCTGCCGAAATCATAAAAGGGAGAACGAGCAATGCCAATTTTAAAGGATGATTCAAAATCCGATTAAATATTGACCGCCATTTATTCTCATTTTTTTTGAGATAATAAAAAAGTGGAATCAGTATGAGCACATAGCTGAAAATATTTCCAAGAAACCATAAATGCGCAGGATTCAAAGTATAGCTCAGGTCCTGATTGTAATACCGCTGCCAAATCAATACCTGCAAGGGCACGACTGTGAGGATACCAACAATAAAAGGAAGTAAAATTCTTCTGGCTCGTTCGGATAAGAGCTTTTTCCAATTTCTTTTTTTCATGGAGAAATAAAGCCCCATGCCCGATACGAAAAACAAGATTGGGATTCTCCAAATATTGATCATTGACATGGGAACCCAGATGGAATTAAGGTCTTCCGGACTTTTGATAAAACCAAAAAAGACGCCCCAGGGCTGAAAGGGAATGGCCACATGATAGATCAATAAAAATCCTATGGCAATCACCCTGAGCCAATCTATATCATACCTTCTGATGCTACTTTCCATTATCAATTGCTTTGTTTTGTAGAATCCGCTTCCAGCATTTCTGCAATTACCATTCTTTCTTTTTGCAGTTCATCGTAATCCAATTTGAAGCCAAGCGGACCAAGATCCTTGCTTATTTGATCATAAATTGGTTTTAATTGTTCGAAGGGCATGCTTACATTATCATAGGCCCTTGCCTTGTAATTGTTTTGTGCTTCCGGATCGGCGCCTTTCTCAAGAAGCGCTCTTACAATCTCTGTCCTCCCGTAAAATGCTGCGGTGATTAAAGGTGTAGAACCATCATTACTTTTGATCTCAAGATCAGCACCTCCTTGAATTAATTCCTTAGCGGCCTCCTTTTTATTAAAGGTTATGGCAATATGCAGTGGGGAAGAACCGTAATCGTCTTTGACATTCAAATCGCTTCCAAATGCTATATGCTCCTTAATGGATTCTACATCGCCAAAAAAACTCGCTTCGTGAATGTTGCGTTTGGGTTCCTTTGCTTCTGATACTGAATTTTCACTTTTATTTTCAGAGTTACAGGCAAAAACAAAAAAGAGTAGTGCCAGAAGGGATAGTGTTTTTAAATTTTTCATTTTATTTTTTTTAATGTTAATAATGGCAAATGTCCTCTGAAAAGCTTCACAAGGGTTATCAAGTCTTATTCAATTGATATAAAATTTGCGTCAGGTATATCAATTTTGCGTCAAGAACGGGGATTATGATACAATCGGATGTTTTTTCATCTTTGAGCCACATTATTTTAGCCAGCTAATTCATTTTTATGAAAGCAGAGGATCCCATCTTGGAAAAGCTTATAAAGGCCGTAGAGGATAATATTTCGAACGAAAATTTTGGTGTGCAGGATTTGGCTGATTTGCTCTCCATCAGTAAATCAACGCTGCTGAGAACGGTCAAAAAGCACAGCTCTATGTCTGTGAATCATTTTATCCGGGAGATCCGTCTTGAACATGCCAAGAACAAGCTCGAGGAAAGCAATTTAAGTATATCTGAGATAGCCTTTCAGACCGGATTTAGCAGTCCATCTTATTTTATAAAGTGTTTTAGAGACCGATATGGCATTTCCCCCGGTGAACATCGGCAAAATCCTGAAATAGCAGTAAAAGAATCATCTGTCAATTCCCCAAAGCCCGATAAAAGAGGATATCTGATTGCATTCCTTGTCTTGATATTAGTGCTTGCATGCTTATCCTATTATTATTTTCAATCGGACAGCAAAGAGAAGGAATTTAAGTCTATAGCTGTATTGCCCTTTAAAAATGAGAGCAGCGATAGCAGCAATGTCTATTTCATTAATGGGATGATGCAGTCTATTCTCAATAATCTTCAAAAAATAGGCGATTTGCGTGTGATCAGTAGAACCTCAGTGGAAAAATATAGAGATCTGAACATGACTTTGCCCGAAATAGCCAAAGAACTCGATGTTAAATATATCGTAGAGGGGAGCGGACAAAAAATAGGAGAGGAGATACTCTTGAGTGTTCAATTGATCGAAGCCAAAAGCGATAAACAGATTTGGGCCGAACAGTATAAAAGAAAATGGGACAATGTATTTGAATTGCAGTCGCGTATTTCAAAACAAATAGCCTCAAACATTGAGGCAATGGTTAAACCTGAAGAAATAAACAGAATCGAAAAAATACCGACCGATAACCTGGAAGCCTATGATTTCTATCTAAGAGCTATGGAATTCCTAAACAGCACGGAGCCTTATGGCCTCGACTCTGCCTTGCACTATTATCAAAAAGCCATTGCAGGCGATGAAAACTTTGCGCATGCTTATGCTTATTCGGCAGTAGCATATTATTACAAAGACATATTCAAAAGCGATAAATCTTATCTGGAAGAGCTCAATAATAATTCGGATAAAGCCATTTTAATAGATCCGGAACTTCCCGAATCGCTAATAGCGCGCGGACTTTATTATATGCAGAGCGCCAAGTTTGAAAGAGCCATAGAATATTTTGAAAAAGTACTGGAAATCAGTCCGAACTCGGCATGGACCCATAATTTTCTTTCGGAAATCTACCACCGATACATGCCGGATACCGAAAAGTATTTGTTTCACGCTATGGCAGCTATGCAATTGGATTACAGCAAAGTAGATTCCAATGATGCAAGCATTTCTCATTTAATTCTCGCTAATGCGCTGAGTCAGGCAGGGATGATAGAAAGGGCTAAAGTGGAAATTCGCAAATCATTGAATTATGACCCCTCCAATATATTTTCATTGTATCTGGACATTTACCTCGACTTGTTTATGGGCGATTCGATAGAGAATACCATAAATCGTATGCACGCTGTTTATTTAATTGATACCAATAGAATCGATGTCATTAAGGAATTGGGCAAATTGTATTACGCCAATCGAAATTATGACAAATCCTATTTCTACTACAGTAAAATGCTCGCAAAAAAGCAATTGTACGGATTAAAACTTTTTCAGGAAGAAGACCTGACCATTGCCCTGGTGGCAAGACATGTTGGGGATACACAAATGGCTAAGGAAAGACATGAATTGTACAAAAAGTATGTCAATGAGAATGAAAACACCTATACCTATTTGCAAAAGTCCTTGATGAATATGTATGAAGGCAAAGAAAGGAAAGCTTTGGAAGCCTTTGAACGATTCGCGGAGGAGGATAATATCCTGTATTTTATTGTCAAATGGATAGACCAGGATGAATTATTTGAGCCCATTGCCGCTAAGCCCCGTTTTATCGCCAGTATGAAAAAGATGAGGATGAATTTTGATAAAACCAAAGCCAGAAGAATCCAAATGCTCAAAGAAAAAGGATGGTGGTAAATTCCTTTCTATTCTGATACTGCTGCCTACCCAATCGCTATCATTCAAAATTTATCCATATTTTAAACCTATAAATGTGGAATAATCGATTCAAAATCAGGATAATAAGAGATTATGCAATAGGCTGGACCCTGGCGTTGCTCTTTCTCTGTGTGATTCGCGGTCTTGGCACTAAAGAGCTCGGCGCCCTGCAATTTAGCTTTGGCCTGAGTGTCGTATTGTCTTTGATCGTCGGGCCTGTTTTTGGAGCCATCTCGGGATTTATAAGAATGTATTCATCGGAATACTTTGTCAAAAGAATTTCCATACTTGAACTCATGGGGATACGACTCCTGATGTCTATCCTTTTTTTAAGCGCATTGATTGTTGTTTCCTATTTCGTATTAGATCTATTTATGGATCATCAGCAAAGTCTTTTTGCCTTTATGTTTAACATCTCCAGTTTCCCCATTTATTTCTATGTCATTGTGGTCGATTTTGGAATGTCGGTTTTGAGCCACATCAGTCAGCTATTGGGAGAAGATAAACTATGGGAAATTCTCAGTGCAAAATACTACCGTCCGAAAAAAGAAAACCGGCTTTTTATGTTTTTGGATTTAAAGAACAGCACGCAATTAGCTGAAAAACTTGGACATATAAAATACAGCCGTCTGATACAGGAATGTTTTAACGATGTGGCGGTAATGTCGAAATATGAAGCGGAAATCTACCAATATGTGGGCGATGAGGCCGTGATGACCTGGCCGGAAAATGTAAAGAACAGATGCAAGAAAAGCATTGAGGCCTTTTTTGGATTTCGCGAAAGAATTCAAAAGAGGGCTGAATATTATCAAAAAGAATTTGAGCTTATTCCTGAATTCAGAGCCGGTGTACATCTGGGGGAGGTGGTGGTAACCGAAGTAGGTAAATACAAAAAAGAAATCGCTTTTCACGGCGATCCGATCAATACCGCAGCCAGAATTCTCGATGCAGCAAAAAAGGAAAATCACGATCTTTTTATTTCTATGGATGCAATGAATGAAATTGAACCCGCAATTCTAAAAGGGTACGAGATTCAAAACAAAGGCTCATTTGATCTTAAGGGAAAATCAAAACATATGGCGCTTCTGTCCATTTCTCGGTAAATTTTTCATTCTGTGAAACAAAACTCAATTTTATCCATTATTATGACATGCGACTATATCCCATTATACGCGACATGTCTGAAAACTATGTGATATTTGACCGTTCAGAATATCCACTAATCAAAATGACCTTCACCGGCGAAGCAGCTAATGATGAAAGTTTTGCCGCTTATCTGAAAGGTTTGAAAGACAATTACAAAAGAAAGGAAAAGATTGCGCTTCTTTTTGATGCCAGCAATGCGGGACTGCCCAGTCTCAAATATCAAAAACAAATGGCCAGGTGGATGAAAAGCAATGATGGATTGATTAAAGAGTACTGTATTGGAATCGCCTATGTGGTACCCCAAAGCATGATCCGAGGTGCTTTGAAAATGATATTTAAATTTTTCAATAACCCGGTGCCCTTTGAAGTCTGTGAAAATGAAGAAGAAGCAAAGGCTTGGTTAAATGAAAAACTAAAAATCACTGTCTTAGCCGATCTCAAAGCTTAATACAAATCATTAAATACTGTGTAAAAAAATCCCCACTTTCGTGTGTATTGCACACAGATTTGAGTAAAAGCTCCTTCCCTGCATAATTTTCACTAAGCATTATAATTGCTCTTATAATGGAAAATTGAAAACCATGAATTTTAACATAGAAGAAATATCAACTATTTTATTTGAAAAGCTAGACACCTGGTATGAAGCACTAATTTCCAATGTACCGAATGCCATAGTAGCAATTTTAATAATTATTGCATTTGCATTTATTTCAGGATTTGCAAGAAAGCTGACACGACGCGGTTTGAGAAAAGTCTCAGATAAGATTGCACTGAACAATCTCGCTTCCAATGTTGTACGCTTTGGAATTTTAACCTTGGGTGTCCTGATGGCGCTAAAAGTCTTGCAACTGGATGGTACCGTTAAATCATTATTAGCTGGTGCAGGAATAGTAGGTTTAGCTCTGGGTTTTGCCTTTCAGGATATAGCAGCCAATTTTATGGCGGGTATTCTTATGGCTATCAGAAGACCGATTCAGGTCGGCGATATCATTGAAAGTAATGATTATATGGGTGTAGTTGAGAAAATTGATCTAAGAGTCACCACCATTCGCACCTTTCAGGGTATCCATGTTATGGTGCCTAATAAGGATGTTTTTCAAAATCCTCTGCAGAATTACACTAAAACCGATGAAAGACGAATTGACCTTAATGTCGGTGTTTCCTATGGCGATGATTTGAGAAAAGTAAAGGAGATTACAGAAAAGACTATCAAGTCCTTATCCTTTCTTATCCGCGAAGAAGACGTAGCTCTTTATTTTGAAGAATTTGGCGGAAGCTCAATCAATTTCCGAATCGTATTCTGGATAAAATATCCCGGACAGAAGGGATATCTGGATGCAAAAAGTGAAGCCATTATGGCCATTCAGGAAGCATTTAATGAAAATGATATTACGATTCCTTTCCCAATTCGAACTTTGGATTTTGGCATCAAAGGGGGAGAGAAGCTTTCGGAAATGAATCTTCAAGCAGGAGAAGAAGTTTTGAGCAATTAAGAATGAATAAAAGTGAACAATTAAAGAGAGTGTCCTAAAGGCACTCTTTTTTTTATTTTCTGGATTGTAAAGCCTCCTTATACATTTGCATGTCATCGATGTCTCTATGATATTCAGATGCTTCTAAAGCAATTAAATGATCAGCGTTTTCTAAAATTAATTTCTTAGCGCCTGCATCGCCTTTTAAATGCAAAAGCGAATCAAAATAATGGCTGCCAAATAAAGCGGGAACTCCATAGCTGTTTTCGTAATGGCTTGCAATCAGTATTTTTTTATCCGCACTGTATTTTGAGATCATCTGATTGTAATAATCGGAGCTAACAAAAGGCTGATCGGCCAGGGCGATAAGGATGGCATCGGGTTGTGCAGTCTTAAGTATTTCCTTAATACCATAAGCAATGGAAGAAGCCAAGCCTCTTTTCCAATCATTATTAATGTAAATTTCTGCCTTTGATCCATCAATACACTTGAGAATGGTTTCCGAATGGGCACCAAGAACAAGGCTGACTTTATCAACCCGGGATTGCAGGGCCTGATTGAGGGCATGTTCGAGTAAAGTGGTATTTTCCCATGGCAATATTTGTTTAATTCGCCCCATCCGTTTGGATTCACCGGCAGCAAGTAGAAGTAAATGAAGGTTAGGGCTCTCCGCCATTTATTCTAATTCCAGATTTTGCAGATCTTCGGATTTATCGCTTAAGGAAAGGGCTTTTCGATTTCGGATTGTAGCCAAAATTTCTGCCAATATGGAGATTGCTATTTCCTCAGGACTGATGGAACCGATATCTAATCCCGCAGGCCCTTTAATTTTTTCGAGCCATTCGGGTTCTACATCTGGCTGATGCAGAATGATTTCATCCAGAAGCTGGTTTTTTCGTTTTAAAGGACCCAAAATGCTAATATAGACGGCTCGGGAATTTTTTAAATTCAAAAGGTATTGCAAATCGAGTGCGTAATTGTGGGTCATTATCACAATGGCGGTATGCTCGTCTATTTTCAAGGAAGACAGTTCTTCCGGTGCAATCTGCATTATTTTATTTGCAGCGGAAAAATCATCGCTCTTAATTGAATTTTTTATGGAAGCCAATATCCAGACCTCCCAGGACAATGCCGCTGCGGCTTGACATAAATGCAAGGCATCGTGTTCGCTTCCCAGTATCATCAAACGCGTAATGGGTTTTAATTCTTCGCTGAAACAGGCCAGACCATTGCGTTCCACGGGTTTGGAAGAAAAATAATAATGATCCCCATTTTTAAATGCGATAAGCGATCCGGCTCCGGCAAGGCTGCATTCTTCTTTTTTAAAATATGAATGGATGGCAAATGATTCTCTTTTCTCCAGGACGTCAAAAAATGCATTTGCTAGTTCCTCGGATGGCTCAAATGCTTCTATCAGAATATACAAAGCTCCCTCACATCCCAGACGATAGCGCCCGTCGTAGCGAATTATTTTGGATAAACCGCTTTCAAAAAGTTCTTGTGATTGTTTTAATATCTCCTTTTCAACACAACCCCCGCTCAAGGCACCGGTCAATTTTCCGTCTTCACGCATTAACATGCGAACGCCCGGTTTGCGATAGGAGGAACCATCAAGTGCTACAAGGCTGGCCAACAGACATTTCAGGCCCTTTTTCTTGGCTTCTAGCGCATCGAGAATAATTTTTTTAAACTCCTGTGTCATTTACAACTGTGCGGATTATTCATGTGCAATTAATGATTAAAGATAAAATTTATTCAATTGGAAATGATTTCAATATTAAGGCCATTCATCAATAAAATTCTAAATACTGTTTTGGTATGAATTGCCCTTTGATATTTAATTTTAAATTTATCTTAGAATTAATCCCCGCCAATATGAAATCATTCCTAAACTTATTTCTAAGCGCCCTTATTATTTCCATAAACATCCCTTTAAAAGCGCAAAATGCCTTGAACTTTGACGGTGTGGATGACCTCGTTCAAACATCTTTTCCCGGAGTTCAGGCTGCGAACAACCGAACATTTGAGGCATGGATCTATCTTGCACAGGGTGCTACCACAAGCTCAAACAGCTGTATTATGGATTATGGGCTCAATGCGGTCGGTTCCAGAAATACATTTGCCATAGGAGGGGATCGGAGTTTAAAATTCATCTCAGGAGGCACGAATGCCAATATTTCCACTGCGGCCAGTGTTATTTCTGAAGGAGAGTGGACGCATGTGGCCTTTGTATTGAACAATGGCACTGGTTTTTTGTATAAAAATGGTCAACAAGTGGGTACCGGAAATCTGAGCACGGTCAATACGCCTTCCGGAAATCAAAATTTAATCATTGGAGAACGAGTAAATGGCGGATCCATTCCTTTTGAAGGGAGTATAGACGAGCTAAGGATCTGGAATGTAGCGAGGACGCCATCGCAAATTCAGCAGGATACCATTACAGAATTATGCTCCGCTACTCCCAATTTGATGGCCTATTACAAATTTAATCAGGGCATTGCCGGAGGGAACAATAGCGGATTAACTACACTAAATGATGAAAACGGTCTGAATAATGGCATTTTGACAAATTTTGCATTGACCGGGACTACGTCCAATTGGGTTATGGGTCAATCTCTAAACTCTGCACCATTGATCTTTGCCAATGACACGGTTATTGCTTGTGATTCCTATACCTCTCCAAGCGGAAATAATACATGGACCGTTTCGGGGAATTATACCGATACCATTCCCAATGCGCTGGGCTGTGATACGGCGCTTCGTATCAATCTTAGTATTCTGAATAGCAGCAGCGCCACAATAAGCGAAATCATTTGTGATTCTTTGGTTTCCCCCAGTGGAAATTATGTTTATTACGCCACAGGCACCTATATTGATACCATTCCAAACAGTGCCGGTTGCGACTCCATTATTACCTTAAATGTGCTTTTACAACAAATAGACGATAGCATAAGCGTTAATGGCAATACCCTGACGGCAATCCAAAACGGCGCCAATTATCAATGGTTTCTTTGTCAGGTCGGACTTTCGCCCATTGCCGGTGCCAATTCGCAATCCTATACCATCAACAGCACCGGAAACTATGCCGTCAGTCTGGAAGTTAATGGCTGTCGAGATACCTCAGATTGCGTCTTGGCCTTATTTACAGGACTGGATGTACTGGACCTAAGTCAACTTCAGATTTTTCCCAATCCCAATAAAGGTGAACTATTTTATAATAAATCAATTGAAGGATATCTTCGTATTCTGGATTCAAGGGGCATTACAGTTTTTGAATGCAGCTTGAAAAATTCAGACGAGAATTCCATTGTAATTCCCGAAGCTATTCACAATGGATTGTATCTAATTGAATTTGAAAGTGAAGCTATAAGTATCAGACGTAAATTATTTATAATCAGAGATTTATAAATTTTCTATTTCCTTTTATAAAATATACTTTAGGATTAGCGACAATGTTTATAATTGGGCCAGAATTTATTAAAAAGGCAATAGTGGGTAAATCTATTTGAGAATGCAGATCAATTTAAACAGGGCTATTCAAATTGCATTTTTCAATTTTTTACTCGTAGCGATTATCGGCTGTTTTTTACGCTGCCTGTTTATTAAGCCGGTGGCGGGCATTAATTATGCTTATATCCTGCATGCGCATTCCCATCTGGCATTTTTGGGATGGGTTTTTATGGCCCTTTATGCACTTTTGGTTCACGCTTATTTGCCGGCCCAAAGGCTGTATTCACGAAAATACCTTTGGATGTTTTTAGGTCTGCAATTGGCCAATTTGGGCATGCTGGCCACCTTTCCCTTTATGGGCTATGCGCTTTGGTCCATCATATTTTCGGCTATGCACGCCCTAATCGCCATGCTTTTTGCCTGGCATTTTATCAGAGATTCACATCAGCATGCCGGCTTAGCGCATAAAACATCCATTAAATGGATAACATGGGCCTTGCTATTAATGATCCTGTCCAATTTGGCTCCTTTCGCACTCGGCCCGGTTTCCGCCACAATGGGCAGGGGAGACCTTTATTATCTGCTCATCTATTTTTACTTGCATTTTCAATACAATGCCTGGTTCACATTTGCCATTTTGGGATTGATTCTCTGGCAATTGGAGATTAGTGGTGTGAATACAGATACGCGACTCGTAAAACTCGGATTTAGGCTAAAACTGATTGCCGTATTCCCCGCCTATATCCTTTCGGCTCTATGGACATCGCCGGAAAAGATTTGGTATTTTATTGCGGGGTTGGCTGCAATATTACAATTGGCCGGACTGATTTGTCTTTTGGTGTTTTTATTTAAATATGCGGCTGTTTTAATGGCAAAGGGGTCTTTTCTGTTAAAATTGCTTTTGATCATGGGTTTATTGGCGCTCTTTATCCAACATCTCTTAATGTCACTCTCTGTCATTCCCTCACTGGGCCATCTGGCATTTGCCCGAAATATTGTTATCGCCTATTTACATTTGGTATTGATAGGTTTTGTAACGGTTTTATTGTTTTTTCATTTTTTGAAACTGAATTTGATCCGGATGAATGGATTGAGCCGTTTTGGAATACTCATCTTTTTGATGGCTTTTGTATTGACGGAAATTATATTGGTTTTTCAAGGGCAGATTGCCAATAACCGTATATGGCTTTTTTATTTGGCTTTATTACAGCTAGCGGGCATCCTAATTTTGACTTTCAATGTAAAAAGAATAGCACAGTGATATGAGCCATTTTTTGCGAAAAATACCATTTATGCTTTTGGTTTTGGCATCCCTACTGACCGGAATACTTACGGGTTGGTTTCGCGCGGGTTTCAATATTCCTGCTCTAGGTGGCCTATATCTGGATCATGCTGCCATCATGACGGGCAGCTTTTTGGGTACGGTCATCCTGATCGAGCGAATTGTGGCCATGAAGAAAATATACCTCTTTGCTTTTCCGATCATCAATGCCAGCAGTCTGATTTTCTACTTTCTAAACCTGGAAGAAATCGCTTTTTTATGTCTGATCATTGGAGCATTGGGCTTGTTCTATGTCTTTTTTCTTATCAATAAAAAACACAGCGATTTGCCCCATCAGATCATGTGGGCGGGAACCGCTGCATGGCTTATCGGCAATGTGCATTTACTGATTTTCCACGGCTATGCTCATTCCATTTTATGGTGGATGGCATTTCTTCTTTTGACGATTGTAGGGGAGAGGCTTGAATTATCCAGATTTTTACCTATAAGTAGCACAAAACGAAAGGCTCTGGTATTTTTATTATTTGTTTTTTTGATTTCCTGTATTCTGCCTTTTCATCTAGGTGGTCAAATGCTCACGGGTATCACTCTTTTATTGATCGCTTTTTGGCTCATGTTTTACGATATGGCGCGAAAATCCGTTAAAAAACCGGGCGTTCATCGATTTTCAGCCATTGCCTTATTTTTCGGATATGGCTGGTTGGTCCTAAGCGGATTGCTTTTTATTCTCAATGATACGGGCTTTATCAGTTATGATTCGCTTATACACAGCTTCTTTTTGGGTTTTGTCTTTTCAATGATCTTTGCTCATGCCCCGATAATTTTACCGGGTGTTTTAGGCATTAACTACAAGCCCTTTCATTCATCTCTTTATCTCTGGGTACTCCTTTTTCAGCTTTCCCTAATCATCCGGATTGTTGGCGGTATGTTTCGATTTCCCCTTTGGAAACAGTACGCTTCATTGGCCAATGGAATTTTAATTCTTTGTTTCATCCTTAATCTGATGCTGCTGCTGATAATTAACAGAAGGCACTATCTACAAAAGTCCTAAACAATTGATTACTTGTATTGGCTCAGGCTAATTGCAAAACTTCGCGCCATGGCACATAGAATGAGATGATCCAGGGCATCTGCCTGGCGAAATAAAAGATAGGGATTTATCCTGTTTTTCTTTGATGTCAATCCCATTTGAGGTGAATCCTGCCATTCCATGCTGAGCAATTTTCCACTAAACAAGCGCGTTCTGAAATACCTGGCACTGCTGATCAGTTTGTAAGGCTTATTTCTAAAAACCCCCATGATCATAAAATCCTGGGATAAGTCATAATCTCCATAACGCGCCAGTTTTTTACTTATCCAGCCGTATTTTCTTGGTCTAAATACTCTCCAGAAATGAGATAGCGAATCGCTATTTTCCCTAAGCAAAATGCTAAAGGTGCTGAGCGTGTCTTTGTTTAGGATGAGATAACCAATATTGGCTTTTTCCCAATTCAAATTGTAGCGTTCTACCGTATTGGTTGACACAGTTCCATCGGGATTGTTATTACGTTCTTTGCTCTTCTCATAGCTGCCTTCCACATAGACTTGAAACAAGTACAGCTTGCCGCTCTTCATATCTTTCATGTAATTTTCGATTCGAAAAATACTATTCGATTCCAGGCTCGTTTGGACACCTGTAAATAATGTCAAAGTACCTGCCAGTTTACTTTCTCCCAGGGAAATTTTGTCTGCAGGACTGATTTGAGGTGATCTTGTTCTGATTCTGAGTTCAGAAAAACCAAACTGATCAATTATGTATTTACCCGAATAAATATTGACCTTTTTAAATGCGATAGAGTCGAGCTTTTGCGCATGGGAATTGCTGCTAATGATAAAAAGCGATAGCAGCCAAAGGGAAGCGAGAATTGGTTTTCTGTGGCCCATGCTTTAGAATTTATCCGATTAAATTTAAGAAATATCGTTCAGATTTCAGGATTTTGCTTTACAGATTCACAATACCTTATCCGGATTTGATAAAAAGAATTTTAAAGGATAGGAATAAACCTAACACAACTTTAGATAAACGAAAATCTGGATGTTTGCACAGACTCATTTCGGATTTCCCAATTGATATTGTTAGAAACTGTTTATCTTTAATAGAGATCAGCTTTAAAGCGAATTTTTTATAAACTTCAAAATGATGAAAGAAGACAGCAAAGCCAGCATACATCCACAAAAAAATGGCCCCTACCTTGTAAAAGGAAAACCCCATTTGGCCAATCAAAAAGGACCCTTAGAAAGCGGAGAAACAATGGCCCTCTGTCGATGCGGAGGCTCGGGCAACAAACCTTTCTGTGATGGTACCCATGTCAAAATTGGATTCTCATCTGCCAAATTAGAAGGAAGAGTTCCGGATCAAAGGGATAATTATGAAGGAAAAGATATTGTCATACACGACAATCGCGGTATCTGTGCACATGCCGGTTTCTGCACCGATGGCCTGCCCTCGGTATTCCGTCTCAAAGAGGAACCCTGGATACACCCCGATGCTGATAAAGCTGAAAACATTATAAAAACCATCAGGAAATGTCCATCCGGAGCATTGAGTTATTCAAAAGATGGAAAAGAGCATCGCAACAGGGAAGGCGAACCGAGCATATTTATAGCTCCCAATGGACCATATGTCGTATCAGGTGCACCAGAACTCCATGATACAAAAAGAGGGGAGGGCGCATCCACTGAGCATTTTACCATGTGCAGATGTGGTGGATCCAAAAACAAACCCTTTTGTGATGGAACACATTGGCATATTGGTTTTAAGGATGAGAAAAACTGAATTGTCCAATACAGCTTCTAGTCCCCTGAATAAGGCAATTCAATTTCGAGGTAATTCGAATACATGGAATTGAAAGGCAGATTTGACGATGAAATATTCCATTTCTCTGGAATGAAAAAAATTGCTTCTTAACATTTATTATTGAAGAATTTTGGACGTTTAATATTATTTTATCGAGCTTATTTAGACCATCTCCTCCTGAAAGAGCTATGCAATTGACTGGAAATTTTGATTGTTGAATATGCAATTCACAACTTAGTCTTTACTCAGATCCTTTATTCCACCTTTCAGAAATTTTATCACCATGGGTTCGACTAGCCATCTGGGCATCTTTTGAGGATCAAATTGTACAGTATTAACAGCTTTGGTGGAATTTTGTGAGAGGGGATAAAAGGTCCAGGATCCTCTAAATGAATCAACCCGACTTAGTTTTTTAGATTCTATAACCGGATTTTCCTCCCATGCTTCATGCCATTTTACACCTACTACTCCTTTTTCATCATTGAAATAAGTATATCTAACCGACATTTCAGTGTCTTTGAAAGGAAAAGGCTCATTATGGACCACATAGGTAAGAAAGCTATTATCTGTACTCTGAACAATCTCGTAGATAGGGTATTTTTTGCTATTCGTGCCCTTTGCCAAATTCGCTATTTCTTGTTTAAAATATTTAAGACAATCCACAGAGGACCCTTTTACATTGGCTTCAATCTTATACTCAAAAAAGTTTGTGGCAGTTAGCTTTCTGGCATGTATTATCCAGTTGGGATTGACTCTTCTTTCTTGTTTTATAAGAGTCCATTCGGCATTTTCTTTTGATGAAGAATTGATATGCCTAAAACCTGAGCAGCTCATTAGAAATGAGCTTATAATGATCAAAAGGCCGATTTTTAAAAGACCCAAGTGTGTATTGCTGATGTTCTGAGATAATTTCAATTGCATAATAAATAGATTATCTGATAAAGATCAAAACTGAATAATGGCTTTGCATTCAGATATTTAATCAATGGTTAAATATTTCGAAAACCCGGTCTGAATTTATACAGGGTTTTAAAAAACATATGTATAGGTGGATTTAATATGATCCACTCCGCAATAGCAAGATTGATTATCCATGAAACAGTCATTAAAATATCTCGTGTAAACCCTGTGGTGTCTTCAAGAAATAAAGAAGCTAAAATCAGCACAAATACCTGTGTGCCTGCTCCCTGCCCGAGGGCGTAGGCACGTATCATCCATGCTTTGTGGTTTTGTATCCGTCCATTTAACACTGAATTTAATCCTAGGATTATGCACATTAGCATTGAAATTCCTACAAAGATTCTGACATTGTAAAGCAAAGTACCCTGAAGTTCTTCGGGAAAGGAATAAAAATGCGTCATCCATATCCCTGAGTTCGCAGAAATAATACCCGAAATAACAAATACCCGACCGGCATGTTTATGCCAATTCGGATAATTAATGCGGACGCTACTGAGAAACTGGATAGCGCCCAGAATACAAAAAAGAACCGAACTGATGATATGAAAAATCACCGGAACAGGATCGGCGATGATTCTGGGATTTACAGGCATCATTTCCGATTCGCTGTTTAAAGTCATTATGCGAGCAATTCCTCCAAGCGAGGGAACAAAACTCAATAAAAGCAATCCAGTAAGTATGAACCACTCCGAACGTTTCAATTTTGGCATATCTCAATTTTTCTTCAAAATTGAAACAGATCGAAATGCTGTACATTCACTTAAGTTAAGAGAATTGCCTCAGGTAGAAGTTAAGTTCTATTGAACACTATCCCATTTTCACATGCTAGGCAGATCCATTGGATTTGAGCTTTTCTTTTTCAACCACACGTTTTCTAATTCGGCTCAATGATTGAGGCTGCATGCCCAAATAACTGGCGATCTGATGATGGGGAACACGATTGAATAGGGAAGGGCGTGTTTCCATAAGATGAGTGTATCTTTCTTCAGGCGAGGAAGTCACAAACTTAGTCCAGTCGGATTTAGCTTTTTTAAGCTCCTCCAGAGCAAATGCCGGCGCTAAGTCCTTTAACCGAGGTAAAAGCTCTAAAAGACGCTTTTCAAAATGTCTATCACTGATTGTCAGTAAGCATTCTTCCATACACTCCAGATAATGCTCGGAAGGTTCACTGGTTCCATCATAAGTATGAGGTGTAATCTTATCGCCTTCAATAAAAAAGCCTGTTGTTTTTTCATCATCTTTTGTGAGCGTATATTCCCTCACGCAGCCTTCAATAACCGTAAAGCATCTTGTTGGAACCTGGCCTTGTTTTAGAAGAATATCACCTTTCTTGAAATTCTCAATGATGGTTTCCTCAAGTATGATATCCTTTTCTTCTTGGGTGAAAAAACCTATGCGATCTATAAATGCTTTGACTTTTTCTTTGGGGCTCATTTTTTACAATTGATTATTACTTGTTGCAAAGTGAAGGTATTAATAATTATAAATTTTGTTAGAATAAAGGACTATTTGGATATAATTGCTATCCTTGTCGATGAGAATTTTACAATGAACTTCTCTAGTATCTATTTTTAAATTACTTATCAAAATTTGTTTGTATGAGGTTGTCTTGGGTTTTTCACTTATTGTTTCTAACCATATTAATATCCTGTAACTCAGATGAAGAAAGTAATTCGCCTGTATTGATAAATACCGATTATAGTGGTGAATACGAAGGACGTGTTCTTATGGAAGAAAGTATACCAAAGTATGGATTGGTCATATACAAATTGGAATCTAATGGCCCTGACAGTTACACTGGATTTTATGAAGGTGTTGAATTTGCACAAATAAGTATTGATAGCAATAAATTAAGTGGAATTCCTTCCGGTCCGGTGCCAGCTGATTCAGCTTTCCTATTTGATTCATTGAATGGAGAAATGCTTAAAGACTTTTTTGATAATAGCATTCTAAGTTTTGAATGTACTGATGCAAATGGTGA
Source organism: Cytophagales bacterium (assembly GCA_965267555.1). Classification (GTDB taxonomy): domain Bacteria; phylum Bacteroidota; class Bacteroidia; order Cytophagales; family CCMP332; genus CCMP332. Next base: position 1,869,539 of record OZ254083.1, read on the forward strand.
AACTAAATTCTGGTTTCAAGGTGGCAAAATGGAGCAGGGGCAAAACCGCATTCCGGCTATAATTAAAATTAATGGTAAAGATCAGCATATGCCTTCCGGAGGCTGCCCGGGAATTGGTAATAATAGCAGTTCTTCCTGGGATGCTTCTTATGGATTTTTTGCACATGCTGATGTTGGATATGCAATTTCTTTAAATATGAAATTTGAAAATGCACCAGACCCCGGAACCTATTTGGTTAAGTCAGACGAACCGGCAATAGGTAATGTGGTGAATGTCGACCTTGTTTATGGCATTGAAGAAATAAAGGGGATATCAGGATCTATAGAAGTGAGCACGAATAATACAATGTTTTTCTTTCCCCTAGACAGTATACACTTCGATACTGCTACTCAGACAATCATTAATCTCGAAGGAACAGTTGACTGTTTTAAGTGATTCTTATAGTCAGTTTAAAGAATTCTATTAAACTCAGGAGTCTTTACTTAAAAAATATAATCATTCTTGTCCCATTTCATTTTGCTCGTTCATTAAGCTATTGATAATCATATTTTATAACTTAAAACGAAAAAAGATGAAAGATTTTATGATGTTATTTCACAGCGAACCTAATCCCAACACTGAGCCCACAGCGGCGGAAATAGAAGCCGAGATCAAGGTATGGACCGACTGGATCGGAGAAATAGGGGCAAAGGGAAAATTGAAAAATCAGGGAGAAGCGCTTGGCTTCGAAGGTAAAACCATGCATGCCGATGGATCCATTACCGATGGCCCCTATGCGGAGGTCAAGGAAATAATTGGTGGCTTTATTATTGTGACGGCAGAACATGTGGATGAAGCGGTTGGACTGGCAAAGGGTTGTCCGGGGCTGGCCAATGGGGGCAAGGTAGAGGTACGAGAAGTCATTAAGATGTAATAATCGGCAATGGCGGATTCTCAAAAGCTATCCGAAATATTTAAATCTGAGTACAGCAACCTGCTTGCTGTGCTCATTAATTATTATGGCCTGCGCGATCTGCAATTTGCTGAAGATATCGTTTCAGAGACTTTTTACAAGGCCACGAAAGTCTGGTCGCATAAAGGCATACCCCAAAACCCCAGGGCCTGGTTGAGGAAAGTAGCGCAAAACCTGGTCTATGAAGACTTTCGCAGAAAGAAAATATTTGAAGATAAAATCAGCAGGACGATTCTCCAGGAAAATGAAAACTCGGTTGAAGCATTGGAGATCACGGATCAATTGATAGAAGACAGTCAACTCAGAATGATGTTTTTGCTATGCGATCCAGAACTCAAACCGGAGGCCCAGCTGTGCATAGCCCTTCGCATTCTTTGCGGATTCAGTACGGAGGAAATAGCCAATGCCCTGCTTTCCAATAAGGAAAGCGTCAATAAGAAATTGTATAGGGCCAAAAAGTCAATCAGAACCAATTTTTCCATCGATACGGAATTAAGCCCTTCCGATTTTGAAAGCCGGCTGGACAATGTATTGCGGGTGATTTATTTGCTCTTCAACGAAGGTTATTACAGTTCGGTGCTGGAAGATAATATCCGTCATGATCTGTGCTGGGAAGCCATGCGTTTGGGCATTTTTTTAACCAAACAAGAGCGCTTTGATGTATCCCATGCGCATGCCCTTGTAGCCCTGATGTGTTTTCACGCCTCGAGATTTAATGCACGCGCCTCCGGCGAGCATGGCGATTTGTTGTACCATGAACAGGATAAAAGAGAATGGAATCAAGATTTGATTAAAAAAGGCGAGCAATATCTCAAAAAAGCTTCGAAGAGCAATACCATTACTAAATACCATTTGGAAGCCAACATAGCCTTCTGGCATACGCAGGAGCATGAAAACAAATGGGTGCAAATTTTGATGCTCTATGATAAATTGCTCAGTATAGAGAATTCAGCACATATCGCGATGAACCGCTCTTATGCACTGGCCAAAGCTAATTCGCCCGTCTTGGCTTTGAAAGAGGCTTCAAAACTGGATTTAAAAGACAATGCCCATTATTTCTGTCTGATGGCGGAACTGTACCGCATGAATGATAACAGCGATCAGGAAATAAAGCACTTGAACAAGGCCTTGAAATTGGTAAATAAGGAAAATGAGGGGCTTTTGATTCGGAGGAAGTTAGAGAGGGCTTTGATGGATGGTTAAAACAAGGTTTGCCTAATTCAAATCCTTTATACTCTCCTGTGACTTCCCTGAAATTGTTTGAGATTTCCCAGCTTAGTTCTGGAGTAAGTCTGGTTTTGGAATAGTGTTCGCTGATTGTTTAGCAAGAAACTTCTCCCATGTTACTTTAGCTGATTTCATAAGGGCAGGGTAGACGATCCAATAGCGAAAAGGTTTAATGACCTGCATATATAAGCGTCCAAAGATGCCTTTAGGTTTGACATACACAGCCATTTGAACCGTGTAATCCTTTTTATATTTCACCCTGCCCTGATGCAAAGCCGCATGTACCGTCTTGTTTTCAATTTCGGATAAGAACTCATTTTCAAATTTATACACAGGGATAAAATCCTCTTTTCCAGGATCAATCAGGTCTTGGAATGATAAATTTTTGGATTTGGCATATCGTTCCCGGATGCTACCCGGGATCAAATGATCTATTTTTTTCTTTTCATCCCACTTGAAAATCTTTCCCAAAAAGAGCCTGAATTTAAACAGGAGCCCGGCTAGGCTCCCGGCTTTGATCACCTTGTCATTTGATTTAAGAAAGCTATCCAGGAATAGCTCAAATGATTGATCTTCCTTAAGTACAACCGGTACGCGCCACACATCTTCCAGTTCAAAATCCGATAGGAGTGTGTGTACAAGCCAGCTTTGATTCAAGTGATGTTTATTGTCAATTTTTATTCGGTCGGACATAGCGCATTTCTATTTGGTGATTATAGCCTTTTTGTTTTCTCTAAGTGATTTTTCAAATCCTCATTCATTTGATTGAAGAGTTCTAATTGCGCAAAAATTTGCTTTCTTAAAAGTTTGCTGAGAATACCGCTGAGCTCCCATTTTTGGATAAATGTGCAGCGATTATTATCTATATCCTCAACAATAAAATGATGTGTGGCTGAAAACATCCATTTTTCTAAAATCGTCTGACGGGCTTCAAAGGATTGATTCGGTGTAACAGATAATGTTCTTGCTTTAAACTTGGATATTTTCCCATTTTCCTTGATGATACTAACCTGGAATTTTTCACCTATTAGCAATTGATCATTTGCTTCCATAGATAGCATGGAATTCCAGCTAGGATAGGACTTAAAATCAGTGATTTCCCTCCAAACAGCATTATTTGAATGCTCCAGGTCAATCTGAATTATGTATTCACTTTGTGCCATGGATTTGATATTGAGAAGGCATAGAAAAATGATGATAATTGCTAGAATTGCTTTCATAGGGGTAAAAAATGTTTGAGTTCCTTATAGACATTTTGTACGTAGTCATGTTCTTGCTTCTTATAACGTATCATTTCGTGATATCCAATAAGGTATTTATAAGTGATATTCGCCTTAATTGCAGCTTCGTCTTTAGCTAAACCCAATCCACGAAAAAGCTCCGCGGTATATTCAATCCTTTGCATGTCTATATCATTAATGATTTTCTGGATATGTTTTTTCTTTTTGGAATATCTCTTTAGATAAAATACAAAGTCCATGAAAGGATCTTTTTTAAAAGTCACTTCCAATAGCTTCAAAAGTTTCTCATGTACTGTGCCTTGCTTATTTGTCAACTTTATGATTTGATGTGTATCTATCTCAACCCAATAAGCTACAATTTGATCGATAAAGGCTTCCTTTTTTGAAAAATGCCAGTAAAAGCTGGATCGATTACATTTCAACTTATCAGCCATTTTATCGACGATGATCCCGGCTTCACCTTTCTCGGCAAAAAGCTTAAATCCAAGCTTTATCCAATCTGATTTTTCGGCTACCAATTTGGGCATTTATTAAACAGTATTGTTTAATACAAATGTAGAGATTCTTTTTAATTAAACAATAGTGTTTAGAAAAATAAAGATGTTTTTTTTTACGAAAGTGGCTCCCATTACCTGTGATCGCAGAGCTCTACCGAATAAAAGGCGATGCAGATCAGGAGATAAACCATCTCAACAAAGTCTTGATATTGATAAAAAAATAGAATGAAAGGATATTGATTTAGAGGAAGCTGGAAAGGTTGCTTGGGGCTGGGTGAGTGGATTATAAGGTAGTAATGAATTTCTTTCAATTATATTCACCACCTAATTCTGAATTAAGTCAAACAAATGAATAAACATTTAATATTTCTATTGATTGCAGTATTTGGTATTTTCCTGGGAAGCCAAATTACGGAGGCTGTACTTTTAGTACCGTATTGGCAATCACTATCTGCAGATGAATTTTATAATTATTATCAGGAATTTGGCCCTTCAATAGGGCGTTTTTATACCATTTTGACCATTATAGCTTTGTTGATTCCTATTGGATTGTCTATTTATCTATTTCGAAGCAAAGCACCTGGTTTTCGTTTTGCATTCACCTCTGCCGTATTGGCTGTACTCTTTGTTGCTTGCTTTTATGTTTACTTCAAAGGCACCAATGAGTTGTTTTATCAGTCTGCATTTTCGCCGGCAGAGTTAAAAAGCGAATTGATTACCTGGAGTAAGTGGCATTGGAGCAGGGTAGCTTTGGAATGCTTTTCACTGCTTTTTCTCATTTTAGCAGTTTCGAGGAAGGAATGAGTAAATATCTTTTATTTCTCGTATTAAGAGACTAGCTATATGAGTTATATAACCCGCCAGCCTTCAGGTAGGAGTCTTGTTTACCCACCGAAATGGAATGAAGGTGGGCGTTATGCTTGCCCGACGAAATGCAATGAAGGCGGGTTAATATAGCTTTGGTTCGAGGGCGGGATTAATAGTTTGAGGGTAAAGGCCAATTTCATCAATCAAAAGCAATCACTTCATTTATTAGCAGTAACGAGCACTCTTTTGCCACTCGTCACGAGCGAGGAATCACCATGCCGCAGTGAGGAGCGTTGGTAGTGGGACAGGAGAGTGGCAAATGTGTGCGGTAAAGTAGTTGGTAATTCATAAATTGATTCATGCTTATTGAGTGATGTAACCTAAATGCATATGTATTTATGAAAGGAAAAAAATGTCGAAACAGAAATTAGAAATAGTACAATTAGTTAAGGAGAATCCTAGAAAGGGTCTTGAAAAACTATTTGAAAAGTACTCAAATAAGCTTTTTTCCTACTGTGTCTCGAATTGGGGTTTTTCAGAAGATGAGAGTTGGGATCTAATCTATTCGACTTTCGAGACAATATTAGATTCGATAAAAGGGTATGATTTTGAATCCGAAAGACATTTTGAGAATTTTCTATTTAAAGTTTTTAAAAATAATCTAAGACAACTGTACCGTAAACAAAAAGCACTTTTAGAACACATTCAATTTGTTCCACTAGAATTAGAAGGGCTGGAAAAAGAGGGCGAAAAATTGTTTGGGCAGATGTATGACGAAGACCTTAAAGTATCAAGTCCTCAAATTGAACTTCTGAATCACGCACTTGAAAGGCTGAATGATTCTGACAGAGAACTACTGTTGTTAAGAGGTCAAAATTTTAGCTATGAGCAAATCGCTTCTTTCCTTGGAATTGAGGACAACCAATTGAAGGTTAAGGCTCATAGAGCAAAGAAGAAACTTGTTGATTTAATGATTAAACTACAAAATGCAGAACAATGAGCACTGATAAAAAATATGATATTATTGATAGTGTTTTATTGAAAAGATTCTTGGAAAAGGATGATTTTGATAACGCAAAACTCATTCTATCAAGTGAATATGATGTAAATATTGACCAAGGTAAAAGGTCGCAAATATTTAATCAACTTGTAGGACTAGCCGAGAAACCAACTTTTGGATCTTTGATAGGTAAGATTGAAACCGAGACAGTTCAGAGTATTGCCAAAAAAGTAGGTATTTCTGAAGAACAACTAGAGAAGATCTACCATGATGAAGTTTTGATCAATAGAATTCCTATTACTCGGTTAAAGGTATTCTTGGAAACGCTTAATCTTTCATATGAAAAGGTGAAAGATGCGATAATTCGGACTTCTGAAATTCTTAGCACCCAATCAAAAGCAATGACTTTTGACCAAAAAATGGGAGTCGCTTTTCGAAGAAAAATGTCCGATAACATAAGTACGGCTTCATGGGGAAGTGATTTTAAATCAGACTTATTCGACAATAATGAAGCCTTAAGTAAGTATCTGGATAAACTTGATGAATTAATGTCCTAGAAGATGGCAAAATGGTCTATATCAACAATTAATTCTTTAAGAAGATGCAACAGGCAATACTATTTTGCTCATGTTGCAGCTAACCATGGGAGAAAGAATGCCTTCCGAAGAGAAGCATATGAACTCAAAAGAATGCAGAATTTTTTGATGTGGCCTGGGAGTGTTGTTGATAAGTTCATAGAGACAGAAATAATTCCAAACATAAAAAATCTTCATTATTCAGATTTTGAGGCTTTAGCTGAAAAGGCTGTTCAAATGGCTAAAGAGCAATATGCGTTTTCAAAGAAAAGATTATTTAGTAACCCAGATGTTCGTGCTGGAGATCACAAGCAAGATTTTGCAATTCTTCAAATGCATAAGCTGAATGAAGAATATAGTGAAGATGATACTCAGGTGGTTTATAACAAGATTTATGATGCGGTAAGAAAATTTCCTGATATCGTTATTCCAGCTAATGGCACAAAGTTGCTCGATTTTTTGAAAGAGGCTTCTTGGCTTTTGCCCAATGTCATGAATTGGCCATTTAATGTTGAGTCTTCTCGAGTTTCTCCACAGATTGACTTGTTTCTAATACATCAGAATAAGCCGGTGATTATTGAATGGAAGCTATCAGAAAGCTTTGTGAGTGATTACTCCAGACAACTAATAATTTGTGCTCTTTCAGTAATGAATTGGTACAAAAACAGAGATGGTCATAATCCAGGCATGGAGGACTATAGTCTTTATGAGATCAACTTATTAAAAGAATCTGAAAATGTCACATCTCACGAACTTAATGTAGAAAGAGCAAGTGAAATCATAGATTATATAAACCTTACTGGCTCAGATATAGAATTATTACTAGGGGATAGAAAGTATGAAGAAATTGATATTGAGGAATTTGATATAACCGATAAGGACACTACATGTGCTTTCTGTAATTTCAAAAGTCTGTGTGCTAAAGTTTTAATAAACGGAATAGAAAATGAAAAGGCGACATTCAATAAACATGTTTCCAATTTGCAATTTGAATGGGATTGATTTCTCTTTTAAATTAATAGAATTCGATTGGGAAATATTAAAAAATAGGGAAGAGGTTTATCATCAAAGTGTAAACAAGTTAACACTTAAAATTTCCTCACAAACAAAGGGACCCTGTGCTTTATATTATAAAGATGGGAAGCCATACTTTGCTATTCCAAAAAACAAGAGTATCAGTGCAAAAAAAATAAGTGTTGGACCTCTTCAAATTAGCATAAACCCATTACCTGACGTTTACGATGTGTCGATTGACACCATAAGCACCGAGAATTTATCCGTAATTCACCAGTTTATTGAATTTTCGATAAGAGAAAACCTAAACAGGAAGGGTGATTTATGGAGATTTAGTGCAAATCAGTATTTCTGGAATAAGCCAGTAAACAAAGATGATGGGGGTAATATTGATGTTTTTGGTGGTTTCCAGTTTAGGCTGGTAAGGAAGAATAAAGCCTTCTACATCGTTTTGGATGTCAATTATAAATACATCGGAAGGCAATTTCTGAGCGAATTTGTAAACAAGGATAATATTTTGACAGTCGGTAAATCTCTTAAGGGAGCTAGATGCCTTTACATGAATGGGGATGACTGGTATACTGTAGTCGTAGATGGTTTTGCTAATAGTATAAGCGAGCAAACCTTTGGAGGAAAGACAATTTACAATTACATCCTAGACAAAAACAATGGAGAAAGCTTTGATTTAAAACCTTATCTTAAAAAGGATTCAGTAACACTACTTTATAAGTACCCAGGTAGATCCATGCAGCCACATACTGCAGCCGCATGTTTGGCTAAGCAAATTTTTCCTACAGATCATCCTGACATCAGGGAGATGCATAGGAGATCAGCTTTGGTGCCTTTCAAAAGGTTCAAAGAAATAAAATCTGCCATCAGCCGACATTTCCAGAATATAACAATAAATGACGTAAGGCTAGAAATTGTAACTGAACCTATTGAAAAAGATGCTACATTTTTTGAGATGCCCGCACTTAAATTTAATAATGGCAAAGTGCTTAGCTTAAATAAGAATGAATCATCTGAAGAATTCAGTATTCATGATTTTGCCAGTGAGAGAAAACGATTGATTCTAGAAAATGGTATCTTAAATGAGGGTGTTTATGATCCTCAGTTTTTGGTTGTACCCCGTGAATTAGAGAAGGGAAAAGCAAAATTAATTAAAGAATTACTTGAAGATCAGATTAGGAGTTTAAGTCCTGCATTTAAAGGGTTCAAGATAGTTACTTATAAATCATTGTCCAATAAATCTGCTACTCATCAGATTGGAGAAATTCAAAGAGTTTTCAAAGAAAACAATGTCAATACTGGGTCAGTCCTTTTCATATTACCGAATTATGGACGTAATGGCGGGTATAAGGTCAAGAATTTGCATGATTTATTAAAGAATAAGTTCTATCCCGATATAAAATTTCAATGTGCTTCACAATACAAAGTAGAATCATATATCGGCTCATTTCCAGATAACGAGCAAGGTGTAAAGTATGATGTATATCAAAGGTCGAGAATGCAATTCAAATCTTATTTATTCAATTTGGCACTTGAACATTTGCTTGCAAATCGAAAATGGCCGTATGCTTTAAGTAAGAATGCTCATTATGATATCTACATTGGAGTAGATGTTCATGATAGATATGTTGGACTGACTTTCTTCTATAAGAATGGAGAAAAGATTTATTTCGACTCAAAAAAGGTCCCAATGAAAACTGGGTTTAAAAGAGCAGAAAAAATTCGCTCGAAAGACTTGGTTGAGAAGATATATGAAAAGTTGAAAGCACATATACCGTTATACTGTAACAATCCAAATGGTATCGTGCTGATTAGAGATGGTAGAAGTTTCGGAGAAGAAGAAAAAGCTCTATTAGAGGTTATTGAAAAGCTAAACCAGGATCATTTAATTGAAAAGGATAAGATCAGATGGTCCGTAGTTGATTTGCATAAGCAAAGCGCAATACCACTTAGAATAGCCTCACATACGTCTGGCCATGACAAAATTGAGAATCCTAGATCAGGGGCATATGTTATGTTGAATGAGAATGAAGGGTTTATTTTCTCTACTGGATTTCCTTTTAAAATACCAGGATCTGTAAAACCCTTAAACTTAATTCAAAGTGCTGGTAATTGTGATTTTAAGCTGGTTCTAGAAGACATATACAATCAGTGTATACTGGCCTTCTCTGCTCCAGATAGAAGCAATTCACTTCCAATCACAATTAAATTAATTGACTGTCTAATTCAGCCGCTTGCCTATAGTTCAGAAGAAGTATTGGAAGAGGATGAAATGGAGTTTGAAAACGAAGAAAATACATTAACATGAGTGACGTAAGCGTATTATCGAAGCAATTTGAGAAGCTTGTTAAACTCTCAAATTCTTTTAATGAGTCAGTTATTCTTCATAAAAAGAAGAAGCATTTAGGCTCAGTTAAAGGTAAATATCCCAGTTTGAATCTGTCAAAGGATTCTTTATCGGAAGCAAATAGGTATTTGCTGTCATTCTTAGAAAATTTGATACATGTTGTTAATGATAATTCATATTCAACTGAGTATTTACCATCAATTATTCTTGAAGACTATACGAAACGGATTAAGCTAACACCGTATTTGACTGATGAACTGCAGGAAATCATCAATAAATTAAAGTCAAGTAGAGGACTAAGTAACGAGAATATTGAATTACTTGATAAGCTGCTATCGGAGTTGGATAGTGAGAAAAATGTATTGTATAAAAAACTAAGATCGGGTAGGGGATGATAGAGTTTCTTAACGGTATTTATCATGATCTCCTTTCACGAGTTGACAGAATGAAAAGCATTCTGCAAAACGGAGATTTTGATGATGAGTTGAGAGAAACTTTTCTAACCAAGACAGTTGACCTATTAGACGAATTATCATCAGAAATTCAACATGTAATTGATTCTGGCGACCTTGAATTAGATTTCATTGTGAATAATAATCTAATTAGATATAACAGGTTTAATCAAGCTTTTCAAGCGATTGAACTGTATCGATATAGGGTTATTGAAAAGTATGGGCATGCAGAGAGATATTTCAATAAGAAAATTGAAAGAATTTATAACGAAATAGAGAATTTCTCACAATTACCTCCGATCATAACTACTATTAGTAACTCTGAAGAATATTATTGGGCTCATCCGCTCTATGAAATTATTGCTGTTCCATCCGGAGAAGAAAAGAATTTACTAAACCTTCCAGACCTTTATCATGAGGTTGGTCACCTTATTTTTAAGCAGTATTCAGACTCATTGGTTGGAAGTTTGATTGATGAAATATCAAAATATTTTGCCGCTCAAAAACAATTAGCTGTAGATCAAAACAAATCAGGAAAACTCATAGATCTATTAAAAGAAATTGAGACTAACTGGAAAAATGGTTGGATCGAAGAGTTTACGTGTGATATTATCGGTACATATCTTGTAGGGCCCGCTTATGGCTGGACTAACTTAAAACTGACGACCAACAGCACATATTTTAATGCGGTCTATTCACCTAGTGTTTCACACCCTTCAGACGATTCAAGAAACAAGGCAATCTTGAAGACATTGAATCTATTGGGCTATGGACATGATGATATTCAGGTATTGGAAAAGTCGTGGAAGGATTTTCAAAGTCATATATCAGATGATTACCCTGAATATTATGATTATTATTTCCCAGAGGAATTGATTGAGAAATTAGTTCAAAACGTTGTTCAGGGTTGTAAAGATATTGCCCTTAGGAGCCACCTTGAACAAATTGAAAAATTTGATAGACCTATCTCTCAAATACTTAACGAGGCATGGTTCATTGCTAGAAATAAACCTCAAGAATTTAGTGATTGGGAGAAAAAGACAATTCAAGAGATTGACGAATCTTTGAATGGAGAATGAAAAGCAACAGCTTAATATTATGTTAAGTAGAATCCAATCTGCGTCCAGGCGGGCTGGCAAGGCAAAATACCGGGGGTGCGGTTGGTGGTGTGTTTGCAGTGATTATTTTGCCTAGATTTTTTGTTTACTTTTTTATCAATGAAAAAAGTAAAAGCCCAGCGGCTTGAGCGATACAATAAATATTTTAAGATGGAAGGAGAAATAGATTTAAGCAAAACATTTTCAACTGGTGATGTTTGTCCTGAAACCGGTTGGTACGTTTGTAAATACCATCCATATATAGAGAAATGGGTTAAAAAAGATGATGTTTTTCCAGATTGTCACAAAGTCAATTGTGGTCATACAGAATGGCATCCATTTGCTAAGAAGTAATATACACGCTTAGAATCAAAGCGTTGGCCAGCAAGTGTATCACAGGCAAAAATCCTAACGCCTGAGAATTCGATATTTGAAATCAAATCGACCATTGGTACAGAATACTGGAAAATAGAAAGATAAGCTTTTGCCTGAGATTCTCTTGCATTTGGGCTGGTAATCAGGCCTTAGCCTGAAAGCGGGTGGGAAAACTATTAATAGCCGTTTGGTCAGGGCAAAGGTGCGCGATGGAATTGTGCGCTGGCCGAGCGGCTATTTAATATAACGTCTAATTATATAACAACGTCATTAGAAGCACTGCACCAAAAAAATCATCAATCAAAAACATGCACGTCATAGTCCAGCTTTGCTGGTTAACATAATATCATTATATAATCTAAGCTGACAGATAATCGCCAAACAGCGCCGCAATAATAAATAACAGCTTTGTTATATAATGGCCTGCGTTATGTTGAGTAAGCGTTGGGATTCTGGAGCCAAATCATTTTTCTTACTTTTTAGAGGGAAGGGAAAAAGAGTTTTTCAAATGGGGCAGGGGAGACACACTCTTTTGGCATCTTGGGTTGTGCAAAGCTTTGAGCGGATGACAAATGTGTGTGGCTCTTATGTTGGTCAATTATTCACTCTATATAATATTTATATCTCATTCAGTGAGATAATTCTATTTCATTTCGTTATCTTGGAATTCCATCATTGTAAGAGCAAATGAACAGGATTAAGGAAGTCCTTGATTCCAAGGGGATTAAACAAACATGGCTTGCTGAAAGGCTTGGTAAAAGCTACAATATGGTGAACTCATATGTTCAAAACCGTAGACAACCAAGCCTTGAAACTCTGTTTGATATTGCAAAGATTTTGGATGTTGAAGTCAAATCGTTAATAAAGGAAGATTAATGACCAAAGAGGCTGAAATAGAACAAGAACTGATCGGTAGGCTAACCGATCTCAAATATACTTACCGTGATGACATTCGTGATAAGCAATCCCTTGAATTGAATTTTCGGCAGAAGTTCGAGGCTCTCAATAAAGTTAACCTGACTGATTCTGAGTACGAAAGATTACGGGAAGAGATTATTGAAGCCGATGTGTTTGATAGCTCAAAACGTTTACGATCAAGGAATACATTTCAGCGAGAAGACGGAACACCTCTACAATACACTTTGGTAAATATCAAAGAATGGTGTAAGAACGATTTTGAAGTAATCAATCAATTACGAATAAATACAGATAACAGCCATCATCGCTATGATGTGATTCTTCTGATAAATGGAATTCCTGTTGTACAAATTGAACTTAAAACACTTCAGGTAAATCCTAGAAAAGCCATGCAGCAGATTGTGAACTACAAAACTGACCCAGGTAATGGCTATACTAATTCTTTGTTGAGCTTCATGCAGCTGTTCATTGTGAGCAATAAAACAAGCACTTACTACTTCGCCAACAATGACAATCTGCACTTCAGTTTTAATGCAGATGAGCAGTTCTTGCCTGTCTATCAATTAGCAAGTGAAGACAACAATAAAATCAATCATTTGAATGATTTCACTGATAAGTTCTTATCAAAGTGTACGCTAGGTCAAATGATCAGCCGATACATGGTTTTGGTAGCAAGCGAGCAGAAGATTTTGATCATGCGACCTTATCAAATCTATGCGGTAAAGGCAATCGTTGATTGTATTCATCAAAATAGGGGGAATGGTTATATCTGGCATACTACAGGAAGTGGTAAAACACTTACTTCCTTTAAGGCTTCAACATTACTGAAGGATAATCCAGATATTGAAAAATGTCTTTTTGTGGTTGATAGAAAAGACTTAGATAGACAGACAAGGGAAGAGTTCAATAAGTTTCAAGAAGGAAGTGTAGAAGAAAATACAAATACCGCCAAACTAGTGGAGCGAATGCTTTCTACAGATTATGCCGACAAGGTAATTGTAACAACGATCCAGAAGTTAGGATTGGCACTTGATCCAACTAACAAAAAGAACTACAAAGAAAAGCTAGAACCTTTGAGCGATAAACGAGTCGTTTTCATTTTTGATGAGTGTCACCGATCTCAATTTGGAGAAAACCACAAAGCAATAAAGGAATTCTTCCCAAATGCACGGCTTTTTGGTTTTACGGGTACGCCCATCTTTGAACAAAATGCGACATACAAAACGATTGACGGGCAGCAAGCATCTTACAAGACCACCGAAGATGTTTTCCAAAAGGAATTGCATTCATATACCATCACCAATGCCATTGATGATCGAAATGTATTGAAGTTTCACATTGATTATTTTAAAGATGAAGGCAAATCCAAAACGGATTCATTGGCTCATAAAATTGCAGTGATCAATGCAATCATAGAAAAGCATGACAAGGCTACCCATGATCGTAGGTTCAATGCGTTATTAGCTACTTCCTCAATTAATGATGCGATCGAATACTATGATTTCCTAAGGCAGAGACAGGATGAACTTGCCGCCACATCTCATGACTTTAGACCTTTGAATATTGCGTGTGTGTTTTCGCCACCAGCTGAAGGGAACAAGGACATTCAACAAATTCAAGAGGACTTGCCTCAAGAAAAAGCAGATAACTCAGTAGAGCCAAATAAAAAGAAGAAAGCATTAACAAGGATTATCGCTGATTACAATCGACAGTACAATACAAATCATACAATCAGTGAATTTGATGGGTACTATCAAGATGTTCAGCAACGAATAAAAGATCAGAAGTATTCAAATACCGATTACGCTCATAAAAACAAAATTGATATCGTGATCGTAGTGGATATGCTGTTAACGGGATTTGATTCAAAATACTTAAACACGCTTTATGTTGATAAGAACCTCAAACATCATGGGTTGATTCAGGCCTTTTCTCGGACTAATCGAATTTTGAATGACACCAAACCTTATGGAAACATTCTGGATTTCAGGCAACAGGAAGAGTCTGTAAATGAAGCGATTGCCTTGTTCTCGGGCGCTAAGGTTGATAATCCTAAGGAAATCTGGTTGGTAGATGCTGCACCAAAAGTAATTGATAAATACAAAGAGGCGGTTGACAACCTGAATAAGTTCATGGAGTCCCAAGGTTTGGATTGTAGCCCTTCGGAAGTAGATAATCTAAAAGGGGATGAAGCCCGTGGCGAATTCATTAATAAATTCAAAGAGATACAGCGATTCAAAACGCAGCTTGACCAATACACAGACCTGGAAGAAAAGCAAGTTGAAACCATTCAGGCGCTCATTCCAGAGGATGATTTACGTTCTTTCCGTAGCGTTTACTTAGAAACAGCCAAGCGACTTAAATCTCAACAAGAAAAGAAAGGGGATGACATCCCAGAAGATATTCAGCAATTAGATTTTGAATTTGTACTGTTCTCATCTGCTGTGATTGATTACGATTACATTATGGGATTGATTGCACAATACACTCAGGCCAAACCATCTAAGCAAAAAATGACTCGTGCTCAATTGATTAATCTATTGAGTTCTAGTGCGAACCTGATGGAAGAACGAGAAGACATCATTGATTACATCAACACCTTAGAAGTAGGGGATGGACTGACTGAAAAGCAGATACGTGAGGGGTTTCAAGACTTTAAAGCTGAAAAGTCAAATAAGGAAATATTGGTACTTGCTGAAAAGTACGGGTTGGAAGCTGACCGACTCAAAGCTTTTGTAGATGGGATAATCAACCGGATGATTTTTGACGGTGAGGAATTGAATGAATTACTTGCACCGCTAGAATTAGGCTGGAAAGAACGAACCAAAAAAGAATTAGAACTAGTAGATGATCTTACGCCTTTGTTAAATCGATTGGCTGAAGGTCGTGAAATAATAGGGTTAGCGGCATATGAGTAACGAAAAACAAAATATGGTTCCTGATCTACGCTTTCCAAAATTTAGAAAATCTAAGGGTTGGAAGGAGTTCAAACTCATTGATATAACTGACAAAGGCATTAAGTGGAGCTTTATAGGAGGCCCCTTTGGTTCAAACCTTAAATCATCGGACTATGTAACTTCAAAAAATGGAATTAGAATTATCCAGCTTCAAAATATAGGAGATGGGGAGTTTGTTGATGATTACAAAATTTTCACTTCTGAAAGAAAGGCAGATGAACTATTAAGTTGTAATATTTATCCGGGAGATATAATTATGTCCAAAATGGGTGATCCAGTTGGACGTGCCTGTTTGATTCCAGATTATCATGATCGTTATGTGATGTGTTCAGATGGAATTAGAATCGTTGTTGATGAGAAAATACATGTAAAGTATTTTATTTATTCTCTAATAAATTCTAGTTCGTTTAGAGCGACTGTTGAAAGAGCAGCAACTGGTTCAACCAGAAAGAGAATCGGTCTAGATGTCTTGAAGAAATTGCCTTTAGTTGTTCCTTCTGACAAATTGGAACAAGAAAAAATAGCCAATTGCCTCTCTTCATTAGATGACTTAATATTTGAAGAAAAAGAGAAACTAGATGCGTTGAGAGATCATAAAACTGGACTATTGCAACAGCTCTTTCCTGATGAAGGTGAAACGGTTCCGCAATTACGATTTCCTGAGTTTGAGGATGAAGGAGAGTGGGAGGACACTACGCTAATTCAGGTTGCAGATTATGAAAATGGGAAGGCACACGAAAAAGAAATTTCTGAATCAGGGACTTATAAAGTCGTGAATTCCAAATTCATTTCAACTGAAGGAGAAGTAGTAAAACTTTCGGATTCTGCCAATTTACTTGCTAGCAAAGGTGATGTATTGATGGTGTTAAGTGATATTCCAAATGGCAAAGCAATTGCCAAATGTTTCTATGTTGATCAGGATGACACCTACACAGTAAATCAACGAATTTGCAAGCTCACTCCAACAGGAGTGAATAATAGGTTCTTGTTCTACATTCTCAATAGAAATGCTTATTTCCTGAGGTTTGATGATGGAGTAAAACAGACTAATCTTAGAAAAGATGATGTGTTGAATTGTCCGTTATTGATTCCAAATAACCCAGAAGAGCAAGAAAAAATAGTCAATTGTCTAGCCGATGCAGACGACCTAATAGAGTCACAATCTCAAAAAGTCTCAGCATTAGAAAAGCATAAAAAGGGATTGATGCAGCAATTATTTCCAAACATAAATGGTGATCAGGAATGAGCGAGATAGTCACCTTTGAGAACTTAAGTGCTGTTGCAGATCATTTTCGCAAAGACCTTACTGGTGATCATAGACCCGAAAAGCGCTTTATCCTATTATTTGCCCATAATGGCACTGGTAAAACAAGGCTCTCTATGGAGTTCAAAGAGCTAGGGAAAAAACTAGAAATCCATGATATTGTCGATGAAGATGGGAATTCACTAGTTTCAGAAAGTGGCGATCATATTGTAACTGAGGTTGAAACAAGAGATACCTTGTATTTTAATGCTTTCACAGAAGATCTTTTTACATGGAATAACGATTTAGATAACGATTCGGAAAGGTATATTCAGCTCAATCAAGACTCAGCTTTCTTTGAAGGACTTCATGAGCTAGATATGGACACGAAAATTGAATCATTCTTTCAAAACTATGTCAATCTGAAGTTTGCTATTGACTATGATGAAGCTACTGTCAAGTTCGCCAGAAGCATCATTGTAGATGGTAATGAACAGACCGTTGAAAATATCAAGATATCGCGAGGAGAAGAGAATCTATTCATTTGGTGCTTCTTTTTGGCAGTATGTCAATTGGCAATAGATAAAGATCCTGCATACAATTGGGTCAAGTACATTTATATAGACGATCCTATTTCGTCCTTAGACGAGAATAAAGCGGTAGCTGTAGCATGTGATCTAGCTAACCTTATTAGAGCAGAAAATAATGAAACCAAGACAGTTGTTTCCACACACCATAGCCTGTTCTTCAATGTGATGTATAATGAACTTTGCAGAAAGGTAAAGAACAAATGTTACTACTTACATGCAAAAGAACCTTCAGGATACAGTCTTCAAGATACTGGTGATACACCGTTCTTTCACCACATAGCCATTTTAGGACAACTAAAGCAGGTAGTTGCATCCGGTGAAATCTATACGCATCATTTCAACGCTTTGAGAAGCATCCTTGAAAAGACCGCTAGCTTTTTTGGGTATGATAAGATTGACAAATGCATACATGGATTAGATGATGAGGTACTCTTTGAAAGAGCTTTACAACTTTTCAGTCATGGAAAATATTCCGTGTTTGACCCCCGTGAAATGGGAGCTGACAATAAGGAATTATACAAAAGAATTTTTGAGGGGTTTCTGAACAAATACGAATTCTATTTGCCAGAAATCTTTAATGAAGAAACGCAAACTGAAGCCGAATGACAGCACAGCAACATAAATTAGGAAAAATACTTTGGGCAATAGCTGATGACCTTAGAGGTGCTATGAATGCGGATGATTTCCGTGATTATATGCTTTCATTTCTCTTTTTACGCTACATATCAGACAATTATGAGCAGTCTGTCAAAAAGGAATTAGGTTCGGATTACCCTGACGATACTCCACCGGATGTAATGAAGAAGCTGAAGGTCAAAGTACCGCTACAAATCTGGTATGACGAGAACTCATCCGACATAGAGGCTTTTGAAAAGCAGATGCGTAGAAAAGTGCACTATGTGATCAAGCCAGAATATTTGTGGGGCAGTATCTCAGAGCTTGCTCGAATCCAAGATGGCGAGCTTCTTCATACGCTTCAAAAAGGATTTAAATTCATTGAGAATGAGTCGTTCGACAGTTCCTTCAAAGGTTTGTTCTCGGAGATTAATCTTGATTCTGAAAAACTAGGAAAAAACTATGAAGCCCGTAATGAAAAGCTCTGTAAGATTATCACCAAAATTGCTGAGGGAATTTCTGGTTTCTCTACAGATAGTGATTCCTTAGGAGACGCTTATGAGTACTTAATCGGTCAGTTTGCGGCAGGTTCAGGTAAGAAGGCTGGTGAATTCTATACACCGCAAGAAATATCTACCATTCTGTCAAAGATTGTTGCTTTGGATAGCCAAAACCCCAAATCAGGTGTAAAGAAGAAACTCGACAAAGTATTCGATTTTGCTTGTGGTTCAGGATCATTGCTTTTAAATGTCAAAAATCAAATCGAAGAAGTAGGAGGGGTTGTCAATAGAATTTATGGGCAGGAAAAAAATATAACGACTTACAACTTGGCACGCATGAACATGCTATTGCATGGTGTCAAGGATTCCGAATTTGAAATCTTTCATGGAGATACATTGACCAATGATTGGGATATGCTCAATGAAATGAACCCAGCCAAGAAGATGCAATTTGATGCTATTGTAGCTAATCCTCCGTTCAGTTTACGCTGGGACCCTTCAGAAGTAATGGCTGAAGATTTTCGTTTTAAAAATCACGGATTAGCTCCGAAATCTGCTGCCGATTTTGCATTTCTGTTGCACGGTTTTCACTACTTAAGTGATGAAGGAACTATGGCGATTATCCTTCCACATGGCGTATTGTTTAGAAGTGGAGCGGAACAAAGAATCAGAAGAAAGCTGCTGAAGGACGGACATATTGACACAGTAATCGGATTGCCATCAAATCTCTTTTTCTCTACAGGAATTCCTGTATGTATTCTGGTTTTGAAGAAATGTAAAAACGAGGATGATGTATTGTTCATCAATGCAAGTGAGAACTACAAGCCAGGAAAGCGACAGAATAGCCTTGAAGATGAGCATATCCTTAAGATTGTAGATACATACAAAAACAGATCTGAAGAGGAACGATTTTCCAGAAGAGTATCTCTTGAAGAAATTGAGTCAAAAAATGAATTCAATCTGAATATTTCAAGATATGTAAGTACGGCTGAAGCGGAAGAAAAAATTGATCTAAAAAAGGTGAATGATCAATTAATAGATATTGATAAGAAAGCTAAAGAAGCCAGAGACAAGCATAATGCTTTCTTAAAAGAACTTGGATTGCCGCCAGTTTAAGGCTATCAGTATTATGTTAAGTAGAAATGTTAATCTGTGTGGCGCGTTGGCCTGCCAAAATACCCGGGCGTGGGTCGGACTGTGCGGTTGATAGGTGATTATTTTGGCTTGATTTTTTGAATACTTTTTTATCTAAGAAAAAAGTATTTGCCTGCCCGGCATGAGGGCATTAAGCGAACAGCATACGATAACAAATCAATCAATTTGTGAGCTAATCGATCTACGATCCTGTGGGTCGGGAAAACACAAGTGTTTTGACAGGCGGTTTCTAATCGCTGAGAATTCAATAATTGAGAGAATCTTGACCTTTGGTACTGAAGGCTTCAAGATAACGAATCACAGAGCCTGGCAAATCTGTTGTGTGTGCGGCTGGAGAAAAACTCTTTTGCGGGTTGGCCAAAAAGAAAAATTATTAGGCGCTCAGGATCAGGGCACGGGACAGGGCTGGTTGAGGCGCTGGCCTGAGCGGCTACTTAATATAACGTCTAATTATATAACAACATCAATAGAAGCACTGCACCAAAAAAATCATCAATCAAAAACGTGCACGTCAATGTCCAGCTTTGCTGGTTAACATAATATCATTATATAATCTAAGCTGACAGATAATCGCCAAACAGCACAGCAGTAATAAATA
This sequence comes from Cytophagales bacterium, assembly GCA_965267555.1. Taxonomy (GTDB): domain Bacteria; phylum Bacteroidota; class Bacteroidia; order Cytophagales; family CCMP332; genus CCMP332. Next base: position 1,889,709 of record OZ254083.1, read on the forward strand.
ACAGCTTTGTTATATAATTTATATTATGTTAAGTAACAAATGACATAATACTTCTGCGCTTAAGCTATCCGTTGCTTTCCTTTTCATCTTTAATTTTTAAAACATAACCCACCCCATGAACATTTTCGATTTCTATGTTGGGATCCTCGGATAAATATTTCCGCAGTTTTGCAATAAAAACATCGAGGCTTCTTCCGGTAAAATAATCCGCATGCCCCCAAAATCGGATCAGAATTTCTTCTTTATTCACCAACTCACCGAGATTTTCACAGAGTGTATTTATAATATTACTTTCCCTTTTGGTGATTCTGCGCATTTTACCATTGATGCTTAAACTTTGATTGCGATGATCAAATTGATAATTGCCTATCCTTTTTAGCCCTTCCTTCTTTAAATTTCCATTGTGTCTTCTCAATATGGCTTTTACTCTCAAAAGCAATTCATCAGTATCAAATGGTTTGGTGATATAATCGTCTGCACCCGATTTAAATCCTTGTTTTAAGTCTTCTTTTAAAGATTTGGCCGTCAAAAAAATAAGTGGAACCCTCTCATCCTGAATTCTGATCAATTTGGCCAAACTAAAACCATCTCTTCCTGGCAACATACAATCCAATATGAAGAGATCATATTTATTAGTTTTTATTAAATCCAGGGATTTCTCGGCATTGGGGCATAAATCTGTATCAAAGCCCTCTCCTTTCAGCAGATCCTGCAAGAGACTTCCTGCATGAAGATCATCTTCTACGATTAGAATGTGCGCCTTTTTTATCATTGGGCTTTGGGTAATTGGATTATAAACGTACTTCCCTCTCCTTCCTGACCTTCCAACTCAATATCGCCGCCGTGCTCATTGATGATCTTTTTTACAAAATACAAACCCAAACCATGGCCATCGGCATCGCTTGTATTTCTGTAGTGCCTTTCAAAGATTTTGTCGATATGCGCTTCGCCAATTCCAATTCCGTTATCAGCAATATTGATTAGGACTTTGTCTTCGGATTCTTTTAATGATATGCGTATATCCGGACTTGAATTACAATACCTTATAGCATTGTCAATCAGACAGATAAAGACATTCATTAATTCTTTTTCATTGCCCAAAAGGAATAGCTCATCCTTGTCGATTTCTAAATTTATTTTGCCATTCACATCTTCTAATTGCACCTTGAATTTGGCAATGGCTTCTGTTAAAATGTCATTAATGCGCAGTTTGTCTACATTTTTGTTTTTTAAAACTCTGTCCAGTGATTCAGCGCCCATTTTGGCATTAATTCGTTCTTTGAGTAGTTCATTTTCACTTTTGGCCACATCCAGGTATGATCTGAGTTTTAGCGGCAACTTCTCTGTCAAATTTTTATCAAATAGCGCCAGAGACAGGGAAATATTATTTACAGGCGTTTTCAATTCATGACTCATGGATTCCACATAGTGAATCGTTTGCATCCTAACCTGATTTTGACGAATAAACCATATCATCGCCAATACCGATAAGGCAATAAGCGCCAGAATGAGTACAAATGATAATGCAAACATTCCTTTCAATTCGCCAAGAATAAATTCATTTTTTGAAGGGAAATCGAGTTGTACAAACGCATCTTCTACATTTTCGAATTTGGCTTGAGTGAACTCCAAATCGCTATTCAGATCTCTTCTACGGCTATGTATGCTGATTGAATAAGGAATAAGAATATTATAAGCCTCCAAATGCCTTGCGATGACCTTTTCAATCTGTTGGCTATTGTGAATTCCAATTAATTCTACCAATCCGGCCTCCTTTTTAATCGTGCAAGTAGAAAGTGCGCTACACAAATTTCGATCCGTGGAGAGTTCTTTTAATGCATTGCACAGCGCCAGATTTGTCCTTTCCTGAAAATGCTTTTCCTGTAGCTCCGCCGAAGTGATCAGCCATTGTATTTGGATGAAAAGCAATGCGCATAGGGATACCGCCACCAAAATAGGTATCCAAAGATGTTTCTTGTTTTTCATAAAGTAAATCTCGTATAAATCATTGAAAATGAAATTTATTTAACCTTTCGTTAACAGTTCTTTAAGCAATTGTTGGCCATAATTTCAGAAATGCCCATTTAGCTTTGTTCTAAACAAAAATGAAGATTATGAAAAGATCAACGATTGGAATACTACTTGTAATATGCATTACAACACTTTCCTATGCCCAAAAGAAAGCCTGTGATCCTAGCGCATGCGGGCCTACTAACACAAAAATCGCCGAAGCGCGAATCCTTACAGAAATCAGAGATGATCTCGCTGAGCTGAAGTCATCTCTTAAAGACGCTGAAATAAGGATTAAAGAGTCTGAAATTAAGCTATCCTCTTTGAAAAAACTTCCATTGGAAGTAGAGCAAAATCATGATGATGCTGCCTTGATGCTGCTATTTTTAGAGCTGAATAATATTAATTACACATTGCGAAATAAAGATCTGCCAATTCAGAATTATAAGAGCAAGGCCCAAATGGCCGCTTCCATTAAACAAAGTATTGCTGACTTAAAAAACAGCTCTGAATTAAAACAAAAGGGCTCCTAAACACGATTCATGAAGTTTAGAAATTTTATTAGTCTGCTGATCGCTTTGAGTTTTGTGATTTTAGCCATCAGCGGACTACTCTCTTTTTTTATGGACTATTCGCGAAAACTGGCAACTATTCATACTGTTTTTGGCTATTTATTTATACTGGGAATTGCATTCCATATTTATAATAATCGCAAAAACCTGATGGCCTATATTTTAAAAAAGGATAAATGAAATTAAAGTCTGAAGTTCTATTCGCAGCACTAATAGTGAGCTCAGTCTTGTACTCATCTTATACCTTGCTCTCTCCTATTTCGGCTTTGATGGATTGGTCGGCGCGATGGAAAGCTAATAATACCAATAAGAATACATTCGGAGAATATGAATTGTATGATACCAAAACGAATTCCAATGACGGAATTGACCTTTTAATCGATATAAAGAGTGGAAAACATTTCTGGCATCCCCAAATTGTGGTCTGGCTGGAAGATACGACTGGTAATTTCATCGAAACCCTTTTTATTACCAAGTCTTCTGCCAAAGGATTATTTCTTGGAGGAAGAACATCTGAGAATTTCAAATCTTTTGATTTGGATAAAGATGAAAATCAAATTAATCAAAGTGGTATTCGTCTGGTAGACGCTCTACCCTATTGGTCACATAGCCGTGGGATTGAATCGTTTCCCGGTTTTAACGCTCCAACGAGGGAGCAATCAGTTCCGGATGCAATCACGGGTGCAACACCAAAAGGTAATTTCTACATTAGCACAAAGGCAAATACAAATCAAAATGCTTTTGATGTATATCTCGAAGTCAATGTCGCTTTTGACGATAATGAATTCTATTCAGAATACGATTATCCGGACGACAGCCTATATCACGGCGGAACCGGATTGCTGGGCCAACCATCACTTATTTATAAAGCCAGACTTGTACAGGGCCATGGGAATCAATATGAACTTATGGAATTACAAGGCCATTCACATCACTCCGGGCAAAACGGTGAGCTTTATATTGACCTGTCAGTCATAAGCACCGCCAAAGAAATAATAGACAGAATAGTGGTTAATATTATTGCGCCAGCTTAATATCAGCCATCCAAATGCTCACCCAAGCGATCCAGAGAATCCGTCCAGAATTTGTCGTAAAATGCGAGCCATTCGGAAACAGATTTTAATTCTTTGGGATTGGCCTGAATCAATCGCTCCCTGCCTTTAGTCTCTATGGAAATTAAACCCGCCGATTCCAAAGACTTGATATGTTTGGTTACGCCCTGTCTGCTTATATCAAAGTTTTGGGCGATCTGTGAAATCGGCATGGCTGCACTGGCAATTACCAGTGCATGAAATATTTCCCTCCGTGTAGGATCGGCTATGGCTTTAAAAAGGCGATCAATGCGCTGGTTCTGTTTGGCCATCTTTGAGGTAATTTGGTAAAACGGATAAACAGGCTTCCCATCCCATATCGAAATGTCCCATAACTTCTTCGGCGGCATCTCCATGTTTGGAAATTCCGGAATGTACAAGGATTAATTTGGTCTGGCTTCCCTCCTGTTTTAGGGTCCAGGTAACAATGGTCTCAATCGCTCCTTCTCCCGTGCCCCAGGTGTATTTTAAGGTATAAGGATTCGCTTCGAGCACCCTCCCCTTAACTTTTGTACTACCGTGTTCTTCAGTGGCAGTAAGCGTGTATTGATAACCGACTTCTGCTTTAAAATCGGCATGTATAAACCATTTTGAGATTTGTTCGGCTTCTGTAATGGCCTTCCATACTTTGTCGATGCTGTGATTAAGCAGCTTTTCTTTTACAATCTGATCTTTCATATTATTTGAATTATATGCAACTAAGTAGTTGCTAATATATCAGAGAATTTTTTTATATGCAACTATTTAGTTGCTTAATAATCAATATTGAAAAGATGCTTAATGTGATATTGTTCTTTTATCAAAACTGGAGATTAATTTGTAAGGCCTGTTAAAAGCTTCCTGGGATAATTTGAAATGCGCTGATAACAACCTGATATTTTCTTTAGAAAGACCCCTCCTGTAATTTAAAATACTTGAAACCATCCCTTTGGATACCTTTAGTATTTCAATCAAATCTTTTGATTTTAGATTATTTTCTTTCATTAAAGATTTCAGCAGTTGAACCGGATCAAGATCGCCTAGTGTATTATGCTGCTCATCCCAGTTTTCTATGAGTAAGGTTAAAAGATCAATCTGATCTTCAATATCTGTATTTCGTACTTTTTTATTTTGAATAAGAAGTTCACGAAGCTCTTTGCAATATTTATCATATTGCTCTTCATTCTTAATCACTGTATATTTTAAAACTTCCATTTCAATAATCGCTTATTTTATATTGAAGGCCCTGTCTACATAATTTGGTGTATTCCGCGTGCGTTCCAATCCAAGTCACATACAGATGTACCTTTTTAAATCCGAAAAAATATTCACATATCATTCTATATTTATTCCCACCTATATTGAAAACGACTCTATTTGTGCCATTTCCTAAAATATCAGCAGAATTATAAGCTGAAATGATATCTTTGGGTTCATTCCAATCGGCCCGTCTCAATATACTGTTCCAATTCAAAAAACCACTTTTACTTTGACTATTTGAAAGTATATAGCTTTCAATAGTTTGCATCTTAATAAGGTGAACCCTCATTTATTTAAGATTAAAATTACATAAAAAGTTTACTTTTAGTAAACTATTTTTCTGATTTCATAAAGGGTTTTAATTTATTCACGAAATCATAAATGTTCTTAAAATAGGAATGCCCCTTATTCAGAAATCACTTGTTGTATGAAGCCTGTCTTTGATCTATTCCAGACTAATTATTAATTAGGCTTATTAAGATTTTCATCTGTGCTTCAATTCACTCCTAACTTTTAACCCTTAACCCTTAACGCTTAACCTTTAACCCTTAACTATTAACTCTTAACTCTTAATTTTTCCTCTTCACCCTTAACTTTTATCCCTTAATCATTAACTATTAACTTTTAACCTTTAATCATTAACTATTAACTATTAACTATTAACTATTAACTATTAACTATTAACTATTAACTATTAACTATTAACTATTAACTCTTAACTCTTAACTCTTAACTCTTAACTCTTAACTCTTAACTCTTAACTCTTAACTCTTAACTCTTAACTCTTAATTTTTAATTTTTCCCCTTCACACATTCATCAAAAATAATCTGATTTCAGTCCTTATTTTAGCGACTATGGAATTACAAGCCATGGCCAAACTGGCTGCCAGCTACGTAAATACAACTAACAGACATTTATTTCTCACAGGAAAGGCCGGTACGGGAAAAACAACTTTTCTCAAATACATTATCGATCATACGCATAAAAAAGCGGTGGTTGCGGCTCCAACGGGTATCGCTGCCATCAATGCGGGTGGTGTTACCCTTCATTCGCTATTGCAATTGCCCTTTGGATCTTTTATTCCTGAAAATATAGCTCTGGAGCAAACAAATGACAGGGTTTCTATTCCAAAGACTCTTTTTCAGGATTTTAAATTTAATGCCAGCAAAAGAGAGCTGATCAATGAAATTGAGCTTTTGATTATCGATGAGGTCAGCATGCTTCGCGCCGATCTTCTCGATTGCATAGATTATACGCTGCGCTATCTTCGCAAAAACTCCTCTCCTTTTGGCGCGCTTCAAATTTTGTTTATCGGTGATTTGATGCAATTGCCCCCGGTCGTCAAAGAACATGAGAAAAGACTTCTGAGCCAATACTATCCGAGTCTTTACTTTTTTTATGCCAAAGCATTGGAAAACAATCCGCCCATACATGTGGAGCTCAGAAAAATATTCAGACAGGAAGATCAGGATTTTATCGATTTGCTAAACCGTCTGCGTCACAATTCGCAAACAAAGGAAGATCTTAATTTCCTGAACGGCTATTACAATCCCGACTTTGCCGAAGCCGAGGAAGCGGGCTATATTCATTTAACCACGCATAATTATCGCGCGGATAAACTCAACCAACAAAAACTGAGCGATCTGGATGCACCGCTCTATACTTTTCATGCCGAAATTGATGGCACATTTCCGGAAAGCATGTTTCCAACTTCCGAAGAGCTGAATTTAAAAGAAGGCGCACAGGTAATGTTCATCAAAAACGATCCCAGCGGTGAAGGACAATTTTTTAATGGCAAAATCGGTATGATTTCGAGTCTGTCGCAGGAAGAAATATGGGTTGAGTTCGAAGATGGATCCGAAGTGCTGCTAAGTCCCTATGCCTGGGAGAACAAAAGATATATTCTCGATAAAGAAAGTAATGAAATAGAAGAAAGCTATCTCGGTAGTTTTAAGCAATACCCGATTAAGCTCGCCTGGGCGGTAACGGTCCATAAAAGTCAGGGCTTAACTTTTGAAAAGGCCATTCTGGATCTTTCAGGTACCTTTGCTCCCGGACAGCTATACGTTGCCCTTTCCCGATTAACATCGCTAAAAGGTCTGGTTTTATCCTCTCCCCTTCCGGAAAATCCGCCAAATATCGATAAAAGTCTGGCTCGTTTTAATGCCACACAATTGGAACAAAAAGAACTGGAAGAAAAGCTGGAAGACAATCAAAAAGCCTTTGTTTTGGAGCTGGGACAAAAGGCCTATGATCTTTCGGCAATGGACAATAAAATAAAGTATCATCAGAAAGGCTTTAACAAAGACGAAAACCGCTCCATCAAACAGAAGTACAGCCAATGGACCAAAACGATTCTCGATGAAATTCAGGAATTGCGGAACATTGGAGAGGGATTTTCAAAAGAAATTCAGCGCAGCTTGGGCCAAACAGAATACCTCATTCGTTTAGCTGAAAGGAGCAGAAAAGCAGAAAGCTATTTTCTCGATAAACTCATTCCCATAGCGGAAAAGATTCAGGCGCATGCGGCCGAAATAGCAAAGGAAAAAAAGGTAAAAGCCTATCGCAAAGAGTTGGATGAAATCAGCAATCTTCTGATTCGAAAAATTCAGGATATAGAACGCTTTTCTTATTTAGTCGGGAATTTGAATTTGGGCACTGAGTTTAAAGAAAAATTTAAATCCAGTCTCAGCAAAGAACTGATATCAGGAAAAGTAAAAAAGCCGGCCAAAGACAAAACTCCTACAGCAGAGATCACTTTCAATTTATTTCAAAAAGGCAAAACAATAAAGGAAATAGCGGCAGAAAGGGCTTTGGTGGAAAGCACTATAGAAGGCCATTTAGCAGATTACATTAAAAAGGGCAAGATCCCCATCGAGGATTTGCTTAGCAATACCAAAATCAAAAAAATTCAAAAAGCCCTGGAATCCGATGCCGTGGGTTTGGCCGAAATCAAATCGATTCTTCCGAAAAGCTATTCCTATGGAGAGATTAAAATGGTAATTGCTCATCAGAATAGATTAACTTCGGCAATCTAAAAATTAGAAATCATGCTAAAGAAAATATTAATTGGAATTGGAATCCTGGTCTTGCTTTTCATCCTCTGGTCAATTTACGGTTTATTTATAGCCACACCTGTGAGTCCGCCGGCTACGGCTACTTATAATCAGGACGGCTTGGAAATAACCATTGAATACAGCCAGCCCTCTAAAAAAGGCAGACTCATTTTTGGATTCGAGGAAGATGGTGCATTACAGCCTTATGGCAAATACTGGCGACTGGGAGCCAATGCGGCTACTGAAATCACCTTTAATAAGGATGTATTATTTGCAGGAGAGCCTATAAATGCGGGAACCTATCGCATGTACGCCGTTCCCGGACCCGATGTTTTTAAAGTAACTTTAAATTCTGAAACCGATGTATTTTTTGGAGTCTCCGAGCCCGATCCCGAATTGGATATACTCACAGTGGATGCGCCGGTTGAAAAACCTTCATCCGAGGTAGAGACTTTTACCATTGGCTTTAGTCCAAACGATGAGGGTGTCACCATAGACTTCGTTTGGGTTCAAAGCAAGTTCACTGTTCCGGTGAAATTGCAATAAATCAATTAGCTCTATACAATTAGGTATGAAATTTTAAAGGGGTAATCTCTGGCTTTACCCCTATTTTTTCCAGGTAAAAATAAATTCCGATCCCTTTCCCGGTGCAGAATTCAATGTGATATTGCCCTTGTTTTGCTTAACCAGTTTCTTGACAATCGCCAATCCTATTCCAGTACTATCTTTTCTTGAAGTGGCTTCACCTTTATTGAATATTTCAAAAATAGATTGATGGTATTGTTTATCGATGCCGGGCCCATCGTCTTTTACACTAATTTCGATTTCATCGATGGTTGACTTTGAATTCAGCACAACGCTGCCCTTTTCTTTGTCATGGTATTTTTTAGCATTGCCAATCAGGTTGGACAGAACCTGAAACAATTGCGTTTTGTTGCTTTGAAGTTCTATGTTTTCGCAGCGATTAATGACCTCAAATCCATTGCCCAAATGAAGGCTCTCTACGACTTCGCTTATCAAATCGTTGAGCATAAAGCGGCTTTTTTCCATTTGTGAATGCCCTGCCCTGGAGTAGCGCAATATGGACATGATCAAATCATTCATTCTAAATGCTGATTTTTCGATTAATTTGACCAGATCTTTTCCCTCCTGATCCATGTTTTCGCTATGCTCATTTAAAAGTAAATGTGTAAGGCCGCTTATTGAGCTTATTGGCGACTTCAGATCATGCGATATTATGTGTGCAAATTGATCCAGCTCTTTATTTCTGACCATTAATTCCTGGTTTAAGACTTCCAGCTGTTTTTGTATTCGGATAATATCACTGATGTCTCTGACATTGGCTATAAATAACCTTTGCCCATTTTCAACAAATGAAGAAAGCGAAATATCAATTGAAAATTCATCGCCCTTTTTATCAATGGCATACAATTTCCGGCCGGTTCCCATGCGTCTTGAAACTGGATTTTGGGTATAGCCTTTAAACATTTTCTCATGGCCTTGATGAAAGCGTTTAGGTATGAGTATTTTCAGATCCTGACCGATCACTTCTTCCCTTTTATAAAGAAAAATGTCCTCTATAGAAGGTGAAGCTTCCACGATTCTGGCATCCTGATCACAGATGACAATTACATCACTAAGTGCATCCAGAATTTTAGAAGTTTGCATAGCATTTGTATTTCATTCCTTTCCATACATTTTGTCATGAAATTGAATTTAAGAAGAGAGCTATACTATGATAATCATCAAGTCAAAGGATGATTTGCTTCAATCCCTGGGTTTATTTTCTATAAATCTGAATATTGTCACCACAGCAAAAGTCCAATTAGGCCATTCAAACTCCATTATATTAGCATTAAGATATTTATTGATAGAATAGAAATTCTTTCAACCGATTTTGTGAAGTTTTCAGATTTATTTGATTTGATATATTAATTACTGATGTTAAGAATCACTTTCCCTTCGGTTTTACCCGACTGAAAAAGTTTTAGGGCCTTATGCATATCTTCAAAGTCAAATTCATGACCGATATGGGGTGGGTCAAGATCTAATTCACTCATTTCCCCCAGTAGTTGATGCATAAGCACTTTCTTTTCGTAGAGCCAAATCAAATTAAATCCCATAATAGCTTTGTTAGACTCAATCATTTTCTGAGGGTCTATTTTTGGCCTTGTCAGATACTGCCAAATGAGCTTTGGCCAGTTCGGTGCATTGGATGAATTGCCATATCTGGCTGATCCGTAATTGATGATTCTTCCCTGTGGTGCAAGACTTTTATATCCATCCATAAATATCTGGCCACCAATGCATTCCATAACAATATTTAAATCCCTTTTTTTAAGCGAATCAGCCAATTTCTTTTTGAAATTACTATCTCTGACAATCCAGTCATCGTATCCTTCTGCTTTCAGCAATTCTATTTTTGAACTATGGCCCACCGTTCCGATGGTATAGGCATTGAAGCATTTAGCAATGCGATTGGCCATAAGCCCCACTCCACCCGCTGCGCTATGAATTAATACGGTCTCTCCTTTTTGAATTCTTGCCAAATACACAAGTCCGTAATAAGCCGTAAGACCCTGAACAAGATACCCGGCTCCTTGTTCAAATGACCAGTTTTCAGGCAATGGAATGACATAATCGCTGTCAATATTAAGATGCGTGGCATAGGCGCCAAAGCGCGTAATACCCATTATTTTATCACCAACCCTAAAATTCTGAACCCCCTCTCCTATGGCTTTTACAATTCCTGCGTATTCGAGTCCGGGTACAAAACTTCCTTTTGGTGTGGCGCTGTACAATCCCTGTATGGCAAAAATATCAGCGAAGTTGAGGCCGATGCATTTAATTTCGATTTGAACCTGGCCCTTTTTCGGTAAATCCAGACTTTCCTCAATTTTATGCAGCCTCTTTAGATTTCCGGCTTTTTGGATTCGGTATACTGACCTTTGAATGCTCATTAAAGCTATTTCTGCCGATGCTCTATTCCGGGATGTATCCCGAAGCGAAAATTCTAAATTGTGGTGAGTCTACAACAGCATCTCCATAAATTATTCCTGTTTCATAACAGAGTTCATCGTAAGTACCCACTCCGGTTTGAAATACTTCTGATCCGCTCGTTTTTGGCAATTGCCAGATTAAATCCGGTACATTATTGTCAGAATCGACAAGAATGCCGCTTTCTACATCCAATTCAAAGAGGGCAAGGCCATCGTAAATATCCGATTCAGGTGAAACCAGTAAATATGCCGCGCTATCAATAGTAAACAAATCAGTGGCTGAAAAACTGGCCCAGCTCGAATTTAAGCTTAAGGCATCTGAAGCGGTTAATAAGGTGGATATATATTCCCAAGAACCATTATCAGATTCTTTAATCAATATTATTCCATTTCCATTGACCAGGTCTCCCTTTAAGAGACTTATGTATAGCTCATTATTGAATACCTGCATACCACTTTCGGTCAAAAGGGCGGTGGTAGCCAGATCCGGATTTAAATCATTGATTTTTAATTCAGGTGGACCGATTATGGAATTATTATAAGATTCTGTTTGTGTGTCTTTATAATAGCCCTGTGCGCTGAATAACTTTCTTTCGGGGGATTGGGCCAATAATTCAGGACTCGCCGCTGTTCTCATCCCTATCCATCCATAAGCAAATTGCCGGTCATCATTTGAGGGGACACCATCATCCACATGCAGATATCGATGCCAGGTCATTTGCCATCGTTCAGCTTCAGGTGCATGCGCCACATAGGCCAAACTTGGTACCTCATGACTCCAATGTGCTGACACTGCCGTATTTTTAAATTCCTCTGGCAATTCTGAAGTACTCAGTTTTTCAGAGACATTAATTTCATTTTTATAACACCAGCTTAGACCGTGATCATCGCTATAGGCAAGATGTGTACTCACCTGGCCCGCTCCACCCGGGCCACGAACTCTGGAAAACACCATCCACACTCTACCGCTTTCCGGATCACCCGCCAGTGTAGGATCGTATGAGCCATTATCATCTCCCGGAGGTAAATTTAAATATCTTGGAAAAGGGCCGCTAAAGGAATTGCAAATGTCCTGATTTACATTTTCATTCATTTGTTGTGAATCGTCATTATTTGAACATGAAGCAAGAGCCCAAATGAGAAATACAGCAAAACTTATGACTAGATGTTTGTTTCCAATATAATCAGTTAAACGCGATTGGATAGATTTCATAATTTTTTATTTAAGCCGGTAATACAAGCCCATCAGCCAAAAATATTAGCTGCGGCGATAGTTTTTAAGAACCTATGGGTATTGGTATTCATGCAAAGCGATTCGTCAATTCAAAATACGAATTTTATCTGAGCAAAAATTTAAAGGAGATTAAAAACCGCGATTTATACTTTGATTCTTGTTAAGACCATCAATTTTTGCTTTCAAGTTTAATAATCAATCACATGTCATTTTTTATATACCCGTACCCAATCCACCAACATTTCAGACGAGTCAGCGTAATTGGCGGAATTGCGATCGAAAAAAAAGAATCCACCAACGGCGGTGTTTAAAACAATCTTTTGATCTGAGCCATAAAAATTCTCAATGTTATTATTGGAATTGGCGACATAGCTGTAAAGAAGGGAATCATCAAATAAGATATCGATGGAATCGGATTTCCAAATCATCTCATATTGATGAAAATCTGCTGTCAAATCGGGGCCAGGTAAATGCTCTACATCGTTATTGCTATTAATATTGATGTCAGTTTCCGTACCATAAAAAATATTGGTTTGAAACATAAATGGCTCCCCTCCTCTTGCCTCCAGAATATCGATCTCTCCTTTGGTAGGCCAGGGATCGCCATAGGTCCAAAAGGCTGGCCACATACCATGTCCTTCCGGTAGCTTAATACTCGCAACAAAACGGTATTCTCTTTCGCCTTCATTATCGGATGGACTAAAAAGGGTTTTGGATTCGATGCGGCCCGATACATATTCAAATTGTTTGGAATTATTGCTCCAGGGATGTTCAAAACCTGTTATGGCCTCACGCTTGCTTTTAATACTTAGTTTGCCATCCGATAAGCTCAATTGTTCTTTTCGGTATAATTGTATTTCTTCATTAAAAGCCCCGCCTTCCCAGATGTTCCATTTCAATAAATTGTTTTCAAAGTTTTCTTCAAAAACGAGTGTCCAATCTTCCTCAAGCGAATCATTTTGAATGTTTGGAGCAATTGGATTTGCCTTTTCTTCATCTGAACAAGCTACAATCTGTAGCAAAACCAGGCTTATGATTATTAAATGAAGGATGTGCTTATTTTTCATGCCATTATTAACGTTTCGGATGCAAATTAATTCGCTAAATTGAAAATTCATATTTGATCTTTAAATACGAAAACATGAGTGTATTGAGAATTATTTTTGCCATTATTCTACCGCCTTTAGGCGTTTTTTTAACGGTTGGCATACGAGGCGCTTTTTGGTTAAATATCCTTTTAACCCTTTTGGGATTTCTTCCGGGTATAATTCATGCCGTTTGGGTGATTGCCAAACATGATTAAATATTTATACCTGTTCAAGCTTTGAAGCCATGGCCTTATCCAATGCCTCTTGCAATGGTATATCGGTTAATCGAATTCCGCTTAATCGACGTACTGCATTGCCAATTGCCGCGCCAATAGGCCCTAGCGGGGGCTCGCCCACTGGCAAAGGTATATCGCGTCCTTCTATCAGATGGACATCTAATTCACGAGGAGCATGTTTCAGTCGAACCATTTCGTATGGCCCGTAAATGGTCGGTTTTAAGGCTCCTTCTTCCAATGTCATTTTCTCAAACATGGCTGCGCTCATGCCCATTATGATGGCACCTTCACATTGGGCTCTCACCTGATCCGGGTTGATGACCAGACCACAGTCAAAGGCACATGTGACTTTATGTACCTTGATTTGGCCTTGTTCGATGCTCAACTCAACCACATGTGCTGCTATGGAATTGTTGTCCATTGAAGCGGCTATGCCCTTTGCGATTCCATTTTTAACGGCATCCTCATAGTTTCCTTTTTCAGCCGCTATCTTGATCACATTTTTGAGTCTTTTACTGTTGCCTTCATCACTGAGTTTCTTTAATCTGAAATCAACAGGATTTTTATTGGCCATCAGTGCCATCTCATCGATAAAACTTTCAAGAGCAAAGGTATTGGCTAATAACCCCAATGCCCGCCACCAACTGGTTGCAAAGGGAAGTGTGGTATGCCATTGTACAGAACGCCGGTTTTCTATGCCATCGTACATGATTTTTGCCCCTCTACCTGCTCCCAGATCGGTTCCGAAAATGGTTTTCACAATGGGCGGTTGTATTGCGGAATTTATACTGACATCTCCACTGGCATAATGATGCTCCAGACTCTCTAAATATGAATTATCGCCCAATTTCCCTTTGACAATATGATGGGTTGGCGGACGAAACTGATCATTTTGAAATTCTTCTTTACGGGTAAAAATGTATTTAACCGGTTTTCCCACTTCCCTGGATAATTGCACGGCTTGTACTGCATGCCGCGTATCAAGACGCCGGCCAAAGCCACCGCCCAAATGTGTAGGAATCACATTGATATCTTCAAGCTCCATATCGAGGGCTTTGGCAATTTGTTTTTGCGTAACTCCGATAACCTGTGTTGAAAGAATCACCGTGACTTTGCCATCCTTGTAATAAGCCACAGCGCCATTGGGTTCTATTTGAGCATGTGCCCCGATTGGACTCCTGAATTCCATGCTATGTACTTCTGAGTCTTCATTGGAAAGGGCCTCCCCTTCTTTTTGGGCCATAAAGGAATCGCCATTGCCCACACTTAATGTTCTTCTCAATTCTTTTTCTGTCCAGATTTTTTCATAGGACCAGTCTACTTCAATCGCATCTTTAGCCGCTAGTGCCTGGGCAATATTTTTGGCCACAATGCCCACCCAATCATCTATTTGAACAACTTTGACTACGCCGGGCATGTTTTCCGCTTTCTTGGTATCTGCGCTTTTAAATTTGGCACCAACGATTCCGGGACGAATAATTGATGCGTATAGCATATCTGGCATTTCCGCATCCAGGCCGTAAATTGGTTTTGCAAAGACCTTATCTTCGAGATCAACCCTCGGCATGGCTTTTCCGACATATTTAAAACCTTTGGTTTTTGGAGCGGGCACATCATCGGGAACATTCCATTCTTTCACCTCTTTGGCGACATCGGCATAGCGAATTGATTTATTGCCACTATAAAATCTGCCTTTTTCGCTCTGGATTTGTGATTTATCAAGACCTAATTTTATGCTGGCCTCAATTTTTAGCATTTCATGCATGGTTGCAGCCAATTCGCGCAATGGTTTCCATAAAGAAGCTATCGATAAACTACCACCCGTGCTCATTGCATCGACTATTCCTGTATCGGTAGCTGCAGCTTTTACGGTGATTTGTTCGGGGAGCAGATCCATTTCATCGGCGATCATCTGCGTAAAAGCGGTAAAAATACCTTGCCCCATTTCAACTTTGGGAGAGTGAAAAGTCAGGATGTTATCGGCATTTAATTCAAACCAGAGCGCGGCTTCCGTACCTTTTCCGGCATAGGGCAAAACACCTTTTTCTACGGCATCTAATATTTCTCTTCTTATGGGATTTCTGGCCACATAGGTGCCTATTGCGATTAGCCCAAGACCGCCCAGTCCAGTTCTGACTAAAAATTTACGTCTGGATATCTTTTTTGAACCTCCCATCTTATTTTGAATTTACATTAGAAGCTTCCATGATTTCCGAGGCCCGTTTTATGGCTTTACGCATCCTGTAATAAGTTCCACATCTACAGATGTTTATAATGTTATTATCAATCTCCTGATCTGAGGGATTTGGATTTTTAGACAAAAGTGCCGCGCTGGCCATCATAAATCCCGGCTGGCAATAACCGCATTGCGGTACAATCTCTTCAATCCAGGCTTGCTGAACGGGGTGCGGATTTTCTTTTTGCCCCAGCCCTTCTATGGTTTTAATGGATTTGCCTTGTGCATACTTGACAGCAAATGAACAAGAACGCACCGCTTCTCCATCCACATGAATGGTACAGGCCCCACAAGCAGCTTTACCACAGCCAAATTTTGTGCCTTTGAGGTTGAGATTATCGCGTATGACCCAGAGCAAAGGCGTGTTTTCATCTACATCTACTTTAACCTCTTTGCCATTGATATTGAATGCGATCATGTTATGCTAATTTTGATTTTCGGGAATAATGGCGCCGGCTTCAATCCATTTTTTCACGGCATCAATAAATTTGTCTTTTGGTACCGGTGGCTTTTCCCGTGGATTTCCATTTATATCCTTTCCCGGCTCCCAGGCCCACATGACCAGCTCATGTTCGGTTAAATGATGCATTAGTTCTTCAAGACTCCTTCCTCCATTGCGCTCAGGATCGCACATGGATTCAGCTATTTCTGTCCTTGTTAGCCCTTCCCATCGCATGCTATGCGGGGCCAAAGCCCAATCCGGCGCACCCGGCACACCGGAAAAATCGTTATTTGAAGCCTGATGACATGTATTGCAATTGGTGGCAGATAGACTGTTTTTTCTGTCTATATCAAAGCGGTGTGGGTGGCTATCTTCTCCTTGTTTCGGTACATTATCCGAGGGGTGACAATTGATACAGCGCTGATGCGTCAATACATCCATCATTGTATTGAAATGCCTTAGATTTTCATTCTTTTCATTTGAGGAAAAATTATTTGGATCCGATTTAATTGTTAAATCATTGTTTAACAGGCTTGAGCCCAAGGCCAGATAGGCGATAAAAACAAGGGCAAAGAGCGGAAATGATAGCTTTCTAACCATTTGAATATTTAAATCCCAATTAATTAAAAAATGGGAAAAGGCTTCATCTCACAAATTACATATTTTGAAAATTCTACAAAGGAAATTTATCAATTATCGAATATATACCGGGCAAAAAGGAAAAATTTGATCACAGTCTTTTGTGGATCAATATTTCAAAACCCAAATGCCGCTACCGTATTGGCGGTAATCCTCCAATGCGGCCTCGGCTTCATCCCAGGTATCAAAATTGGCCGGAGAAACAGCAAAATATGTGTGCTTATCATCACTGGTTTGAAGTATATTAATGTTTATTTTCTCTTTGGCGAGCTTTTTGGCAAAGTCCATGGCCAGATCATCATCTATACTACTAGATAGCACAACATAATATCTGCCTGTAGCCCTGCTAAGCATATCAATCGTTCCGGGTTTAGCGGCTTCTATGGCTGCCAGTTCAGCCAGTTTTGCCTCGATTATTGCAATCTGATCCTGCGGATATTGCTGATCCGGGTACAAGGATAATGCTTCAGAATAAATGGATTTAGCGGCCTCCCAATTTTCTGCCTGAAATTCTGAATCGGCATTTTGTATTAAATCATCGTATTGGGCCTGTTTGGCTTCCTCAGCTTCCCTGGCTTTTCTTTCCGCCTCTTCTTTTGCCAATTGCTCAAGCCGCGCCTTTTCCTTGGCTTCCTGTTCCGGAATATACATCAACCAATACCATGCAGCACCGGCTCCGGCCAAAACAATGACCAGAATTACGATAATTAAAACGACCTTCCCACTTTTATTTGATTGCTTATTCATATGGCTATTACGAATTAATAGAGTTTAAAGTTAAGAAAAGGTGGATTAACCTAAATGCAATGCTTTAGAAATAATTAAATTGCAAATGCTAGTATGAATAAATATTTGCGGCTATTTGTCTATTACCCTTTCCTGTTTTTGTCTTGCAGGGATGATGCTCTTAACGTAAACAATGGCTGCCCTCCTTTGAAGGTGGTCTCAGAATTTGTCAATCAAGGCGGAGAGCGCATTCGCATTTTTGAAGATGGAAAGGCCTATTTTGTTAATAAATCTGGTTGTAGTTTTGCTGCACAGTATTTCGATCCAAATTTTTACTCCGATACCTATCTCAACACCGATTCAGGCATTTACTTAATTATTTCTGAGGGCGAGTATTTATCTCCCATACGAAGTCAGTTTCTGGATTTTGAAGGATTTGATAATACTTTGGATATTTTTAGAAAGGACATTGCACAAGACAGCTTGTTTCTCAATAGTTTCACTTTGCAAAGCCCTTCCACTCCTACGGTTGATGATTATGTGGCACTTCGAAAATGTATTTTCGATGGGAGCTGCGATTTTATTGACAATAAATTCGAATTGAGCCAGGATCCTCTTAACCAGAACAAAACTGTTTTAAAATTCTTTGCGGTTCCACCTTCTCCATCTATGATAACCTCTAAATCTTCGGTAAGCACTACTCTGAGCTATTTTGAGAAAGGTGATGATTTTTGGTTTGAAGCCAAATATTATATTTCCGGTGAGCTCCCAACGACACTGGCCGATTTTGAATCCTCCTTCTTTTTTGAGAGTCCCGGACCCAGAATAATTTTCCGCGGAGATTATTTGGCCATAGAAAATAAATTCAATGAAAAACTAACATATGTTCAGCCCGAAGAAAGCGAGGTTCCCTTTCCAATGAATCAATGGGTAAAGCTTAAGCTTCATTTAAAATATGATGATCAAAATGGTAAGGTTCAAATGTGGCAGGACGATCTCTTGATTATCGATCAAAGCGGTCCGACAATTCCACTTGACTTTTGGATTCAGGATCGTATTGAGCTGGGCATTTCAGCGACATCAAATGAATGTACTCTATATATGGATGACCTGAGGTTTTCGGATCAAGAATTTTAAATGGCCAGCAATTATAAATAAGACTCCCTTTGATCAACCCGTATTTCTCATCGCTCCGGAAAGTGCGTTTATAGTCAAAAGCAGCTCAACTTGTAGTTTCTCAGCTCTCTTTTTATCTTTTTCCCTGGCGCTCCTCCATTCCGATAAAATTGCCACCTGTTTTTTGTGTAAAGGCTCCATTAAAGATGCTCTCAGCAAATTGGAATAATAATGATTCACCCTGCGTTCTTGTATGGGTTTATCAAGAAGCTCTTCCATATGTTTTCGCATTCGTTTTAATTCATCCAAAAACCGATCACCGAATTTTTTCTTGAGCTCCTTGTCTTTTACAAGATTGAGATAAAGTTGAAAGATGTTTTCATCCGTGGCCGCAAGACTTGTATCAATGTTTGTAAACACATAACGCACAAACTGATCGTTTTTTAATGCTTTTCTCATGGATTCATAGGCTTGTGGGTTTTCTGATTTTAAATCCGACAAAGCACTTCCCAATCCATACCAGCTGGTCATATGTACACGTGATTGACTCCAGGAAAACACCCAAGGAATCGCACGCAGATCATCAAGGGTGTTCATCCCTGTTCTTTTTGCCGGTCGCGATCCGATTTTGCTTACTTCTATGGCGTCAATTGGGGTTGCCTGACGAAAAAATTCAATAAATCCATCCAGCTTCATCATCTTTTCATAATGCGATTTTGATCGATTTGCCAACCATTCCAGAGTTTCTGATAGTGGATGAAAAGTCCGTTTTGACTGCCGGTCTGACAAGGTTTTGCTAAGGGTGTTTGCAGTTAAAAGTTCAAGATTATAGGCTGCATTAATGTTATTGGCATATTTCTGTGCAATGGTTTCGCCCTGTTCGGTTAATCGCAAATCGCCATTTGGTGAGCCATGTGCCATAGCCTTTATGAAATAATGCGTTGGCCCCGCTCCCCTGCTAATGGATCCACCTTTGCCATGAAAAAATCGAATTTTGACTCCGAGCTTCTCTCCCAACTCCGAAAGATTGTATTGTGCCTTGTATAGATTCCATTGACTGGCCATAATACCACCATCTTTATTGCTATCGCTATAGCCCACCATTATTTGCTGTACTGGCGATTTCCATTTATACCTTTGCTGCAAATTGAATAAAGTCCTTTGGGTGATAGGGTGGCTGATGAAATCATTCATGATCTTGACGCCGTTTTCCAAATCTTCAATTGTTTCAAGCAGTGGTACAACTGGGACCTCTGAAACCAGTTCACCCTTTTCAGACATAAAAGTCAATCCTGTTTCCCTGGCCAAAAGATAAACCACCAATAAATCGGAGACGGAGCGTGTCATGCTCACAATAAAGGAGCCAATACAATTATAGCCGTATTTTTGGGAGTGTTCAGCCACCACGCGATAAGAAGATAAAACAGCAGTCGCTTCAGGTCCGAGTTCTGCATTTTCATGGGTAAAAGGTCTGGCGGAACGCAATTCATTATTTAGGAATTCCATTCTTTTTTCTTCTGACCATTTGGAAAAATTGCAATCCTTAGCCTGCGAAGCCGCCAAAAGTTGTTCAACAGCTTTATCATGAAAGGCACTGTTCTGACGTATATCCAGAGCCGCCAGGTGAAAGCCAAAGGTATCCACAATGCGAATTACGGTGGTCACATCATCGAGGGCGACTGATTTTGCACCATATTCGAGTAAGGATTTTTGAAGAAGTTGAAGATCACTTTTTAGTTGACTGGAATGGAGATATGCTCCTTTTTGCTCGGCCAGCTGCGTTGCATGTCCCCGGGCTGTTTCAACGGGTAATTTGTGGAGCATCAAATTGACGAGCTGACGAAAGGCCTCACCTTTATTTCTTTCAAATGCCTCAAAGCCTCTTTCCCCCAATTCATGCATCATATCCTGAATTCTGTTTTTCATTTCAGGCAGTGCATCATCCAATTCCAAACCAAAACTGATATGACGCACCAGCTTCATTAGTTTTCTTCGGATGACCACAAAGGCATTCAGACGCAATTGCAAAAGACTGTTCTTAGTAACACTGGCTGTTACAAGCGGGTGACCGTCGCGATCTCCACCCACCCAGTCACCAAATGTCAATTTGGGAAAGGAATGAGTCATACATATCTCCTCCAGGCTAAATCCCGCAAATTGTGCCGCCTGTAACATCCTGCGATCGGTGATCGGAATAACATCGGGAAAAACATTGACAAGATAGTGTATGATATTTCTGAGCTCATCTTCAACCCTAGGTTTTTCAAGATAGATTTCTCCTGTTTTCCAAAGTCTGTATAAGGCCTGTTCAATATTGTGATCAATATTAATGATCTCGGCCTTTGTAAACATGCTGTTTTCTCTTTTTACAAGCAGTAAATACAGTTCGCGATAATGTTCCAAAACGGTTGCGCGTTTGGCTTCCGTGGGATGAGCGGTAAGAACCGGTTCAATGGATATTTCTGAAATTGTCTGAAGAATTTCGCTCTTGCTAAAACCTTTGTTCAGCATTTTTTTGATGTTTCTGGCCCATAATCCATTAATTGAATCCAGAGATTGATCTTCCATTTGACGTCTGTTTTGAACAGCACCATTGATTTCCACCATATTCACGAGTTGAAAAATGAGCGAATAAAGTTGAACCAATTCGGGCGATATGTTTTCCAATTCAGGATCATCATTGCTAATCCAGGGTATTTGTTTGGCAATTTCTGTTTCGCCATTTTTCTCCAATACTTGTTTCAATCTCTGCAGCAAATACTCTAGATCTTCATAGGGCTTACCAAGTCTTGATTTAACCTGATTAAAAGCGTTTTTTAAACTTGACATTGAGAAATAGTTAAAATGCTGAATATGTGTGTTTTAGTACCTTATACTTAATTGTACATTCTACAGAATAATCACAATTATTATTAGGATATAATGATTAATACTTTTTATATAGTACGGGCCAGAATTAAGACTGCAAATATTAATTTAAATAAGTAAAATTCTTAATTATACTATAGCACATTTTTATTCCTGATTCGAAAAGGTATTCTAATGTTTATTAAATTAAAGAACTAAAGCAATAGCACATAATATACATTTATAGAATCATAATTTGCCTTTCAATATTCGCCTTGTGCTTTTCTAATTGTCAGAAAGTTAAAAATGAAAAATCCGGCAGTTTGGAAGAAAAACCGCAGCTGCAAAAAGATAGTCTATCTGCCTTAAGCAAAGATTTTTCCACAAATGGCACAGAGGGCCAAAAGCTCCTTAAAATAAGAAGGTTTGAAATAGACAGCTTTTTTAATCTAGTGGATTTTAAAAAATACCATCGTGGCGCTCATGGGCATCCTTTACTTCAATCGCCTCTGATTAACCCGGTTCACATTTCCGGTCGGGATAAATTCAAGCTTTTTAACCATGGCCATGGCTTTTATTGTTATTATTTTTTCCAAAGGCATTATGGTCGAATCAAGAACATCAGCGGATACCCCTCTCGAGAAGATTTTCAGATTATTACGGCATTAAAAAGGTCATTTGATGAGAATACGGAATTTCTTGATATGGAGGAAACTACTGTCGAAATTACATGCCGTATCAAAGATCCTCAGCTTCAAAAATTGAATATAATTGGCAAAAACCTAGATACAATCAGTTCAATATTGGGTAAGCCTATTTATGCGCATGAGGAATTTGTTATGTTTGGTGGACCACTTCAATTCCTAAGTTTGCAATTACAAAATGACACGATCATAGCCTTTAAATACAATTTTTTAGAAACCACCGATACTTCAATCAGTGATTGATTTCATTTAAATATAATTCCATTTGGACATGGCCAATAATATTTGAAGGCTTTAATAATCCGTTTAAATAAAATTTCTTCACAGCTGATTTATCTTTTATAGTTTCAAAAGGTCAAATTGAAACAGCATGTTTAAAATATTCCTGAAAGTCGCATTTAGAAATTTTAAAAGAAACTTTTTGAGCAGCAGCATCAATGTTGTCGGGCTCAGCCTGGGTTATATTTCATTTATTGTATTAAGTCTTTACCTCATCAATGAATACAGCTATGATAAATGGAACAACTTATCAGATCGGACCTTTCGACTGACCACCATCGATGAAGCATTGGGAGTAAGCAGCAATCAGGTAGCCATTACCAATCCCATGATGCCTGAAGCAATGGAAGAGCAATTATCTGCCGTTGAAATAGCCTCAAGAGTGCAATCGGCAGGAGAACTTCGCATGGTAAATGGAGATAAGCCCTATTATGTTGAGAACTGCAAATTCGTAGAGGATGATTTCTTTAAAATTTTTGATATCAAGGAATGTGATTCATCCTTTCTGGCTGAATTTTCCCTTCCGCGAAAAATGCTCTTGGCGGAATCGGAAAGCCAGCGCATATATGGACAGTCCTTATTGAATGAAAACAAATTATTGCAGATAAATGGTGAAAACTGGGAAGTCATCGGAACATTTCCGGATATTGAAAAGAATTTTCATCTCGAAATCAATGCCCTTTTATCGATTACACCACCACAATCCGATACTAATACCATTCAGTATTTTTCCACTTTTCAGGGTTTGGGGATGATTGGATATGCAGTATTGACAGATACGGCTTTGGAGAAAGAAGTAGAAGAGCAAATGTACAAGCTTGCCACAGAAAATGATGCACCCGATTTCTGGATTCCCCAATTGCAGCCTTTAAATGAAGTCCATCTCGGCTCTTCGGGAATTATTTTTGACCATTATCATGCCAATAAAGGCAATAAAACCTATGTCTATGCGATGGCAATTGTTGCCGTATTGGTTTTGATCATAGCTGCATTCAATTTTATGAATCTCTCAACCGCTCAGGCGGGAGGTAGAGCCAAGGAAACAGGTATGCGAAAGGTGTTGGGAAGTAGTAGAGAAGGCCTCATAGGGCAATTCTTTACCGAAAGCAGCATGCTTTCTGTATTTTCCATGCTTTTGGCATTTTTAATTTTTTTAAGCGCAGGAAATTATCTCAATCTGGGAAATGGCGCCGACCTTAAAACTTTAATTTTTCAGGAATACGGGATGATTGCCGTATTTTTTGGGATTGCATTGCTCATTGGAGTTTTTGCCGGGCTCTATCCTGCCCTGATCCTTTCGGGTTTCCATCCAATTGCCATGCTGAAGGGAAAATTCCAAACGGGTAAAACGGGGGTATTAATGCGCAAATCATTAGTCACCATTCAGTTTATAGCTTCTGTGGCGATGATAATAATTACGCTTTTGGTTGTTAAACAAATCAATTTTTTAAAAAGCAAGGATCTGGGTTTTAACAAGGAGCAAATACTCAATATACAATTCAGTGAAAATGAATTAATTGAGAGGGCTGAACCATTTAAAAATGAAGTAGATGCCTTGTCCTTTGTTAACAAAAGCAGCTATTCGGGTAATATGCCCGGAAGAGGTACGGGGCGAACCGGTGTAACCATTGATTCTATATCCTCTTCAGATGATGAAACATATATTGTTTCGGTCATGAATATGGATGATGACTTTTTTGATTTGATGGAAATTGAAATCGTGGAAGGACGGAATTTTAGCAATGAAATGGGAAGTGACGCGGAAGAGTCTATTTTAATTAATGAAGCCATGATGGAATCCCTTGGATGGAAAAGTATAGAAGGAAAAAAACTCTCTCTGGGTGATAATGATCGCCGCAGGGTTATCGGATTGGTTGGAAATTTTCATTTTTCAGGAATGCGTGAAAAAATCGAACCCCTGATGTTCATTTTTAATCCAGAACCCAATAATAATTTAAATTTTAAATTGAATTCCGCCAATATACATGAGGATGTGGCCAAAATTTCAACGATTTGGGCCAAACACTTTCCTGATTATCCTTTTGACTATCAATTTTTTGACCAGGAATTTAATGAATTGTTCAAGGCCGATGAAGAATTTGCTTCCCTTATCCGGTATTTTACATGGATTAGTATTTTGCTCGCCTGTATGGGGCTTTTCGGACTCTCCTACTTTGCTACAGAACAAAAAAGAAAAGAAATAGGAATACGCAAAGTATTGGGCTCATCAGTATTACAAATAATCACGCTTTTAACTAAACAGTTTATCTGGCTTATTCTTCTAGCCAGTTTAATCGCATTGCCCGGGGCCTATTATGCCTTAAATCATTGGTTAAGCGATTTTCAATACCGAATTGATCTATTATCATCCGGTAGTTTGGTGCTGTTTTTTAGCGGGGTTATAGCGGTCATTCTAATTTCCCTTTTAACCATAGGAATAAAATCAACAAGGGCGGCCCTTGAAAATCCGGTGAATTCTTTAAGGGATGAATAGAATAAGCAATCGCTTATTCTTAAACCTTTATTCCGTTCTGTTTATCCTTTATTGTTTATTCTGAAATCTTTATTCCGTACTGTTTATCCTTTATTGTTTATTTCTAATGGCTATCGGCGCTGAAAGACATTTGTCAGGAATTCCAAAGGCTTCAACAAATGGAATGGCTTCTTGTCTCACCTCGTAGCATAAGGTATTTACAAGCCGCCTAATGGCTTTGGTTTTAGCGCCGTTCATATAGCCATTTTCAAGATACCAGCCTTTGTTCTTTTCAATTTGTGCAAGTGCAAATAATCGACATAAACGGCTTAAAGAACTTTTAATTGACTCATCGCTGATGCTATTAAGTTTATCGATAAACTGTTCCAGAATTACTCTTTCTATAAAAGCATGTCCAACCTTGAGCATATGAAATTGTGTTTGATTAAAGGCGTCAAATGAATCCATGCCCTGATCCAGGTGATTTTTAAAGCGCCTGGCTGCAGACGTTACTACTGATCGTTCACGGTATAAAAAGGCATCGCGTAAAAATGTAAAATCCTGTAAATGCTCCGGATCCGTATTGCGAATGACAATGGGGTTTTTTTCACTAAGATTTGTTTTAGCCTGTGCTGCCAGGTAGGAAAGCATACCAAAAAAATCAATGTCGGAAAATTCTTTTTTAAATTCTGATAAACGGCTTTTAGCTACCAATTGCATGAGAACGGTATTATCACCTTCAAAGGTGGTATAAATGTCAGTGTCATTTTTTAAACGATCAATTCGGTTTTCCGAAAGATATCCCTTGCCTCCCAGGGCTTCTCTACACTCCTGTAATGTGGAAGTGGTATTCCAGGTGCACCAGGCTTTTAATCCGGCTGCCAGGGCTTCTATTTCCTGCATGTCCTCCTCTTTTCTATTTAAAAAGCGAGTGGTGAGGTATTGCAAAGCAAAATGACTTGCATAGGCATTGGCCAAAAGTGGCATTAAGCGTCTTTGATGGCTGCGGTAATTTAGTATAGACACTTCCTCTCCGTTTTCAGGCCCGAACTGTTTCCGTGTATGACTGTACTTTATACAAATGGCCAATCCCGATTTAGCTGCACTCAAACCAGAACGTGGAATGCCAATTCTTCCCCCGACCAGTGTTCCCAACATGGTAAAGAAACGACGGTTATCACTGCTTATCGGACTTTGAAATTCACCATTTTCATCGACGGAAGCATAACGGTCGAGCATTTCATCTTTGCCTATTTCCACATTGTCAAACCATATTTTTCCATTATCAACGCCATTCAATCCCATTTTTCTTCCACAATCCTCTATTTGCACACCCGGCCATAAGTGCCCCTTTTCATCGCGAAGTGGCACGATAAATGCGTTGACTCCATAATCTACCTCATCAATTATAAGTTTGGCAAATACGGTGGCCATTCTTCCATGCACAGCGGCATTCCCTATGTACTCTTTGCCCGCTCCCATATGGGGTGTGTTTATGGAAAATACTTGTTTCTTATGATTATAGGTAGCTGTGGTCTCAATACCTTTAACATTTGAGCCATGACCTGTCTCTGTCATGGCAAAGCAACCGGGCAATTCCAGATTTCCGATCGATTCAAGGTATTTATCATGATGTTTTTTGGTTCCAAGAAAATAAACACTCATACCCCACAGACCGAATTGCACGCCAAATTTTATTACCGTACTTAAATCGTGGTATGAAAGCGTTTCCATGATCGCAAAATATTTATTCATATCGCCTTCTCCCCCGTATTCTTTTGGGTATGCCATGGATCCGAAACCCTGATCTGCCAGGTGTTTGCACCACTTCAAAACCTGTTCCCGATATTCCATTAAATTATCCGTTTCCAAATAATTGAATTCATCATCGCTTAATATGGTCTTGACACGATCGATGATCTCTTTATTGGAATCATCAAGCAGATTTTGCATTTTTTGAATATCAAAAGTCTGCTGCTCTTCAACCGTATTGGCTTCGGTTCTGTGTTTAGCAGTGTGAAAATGAAATGCCGATTCACTTGAAACAATCCCAAGGGCTTGTTCAAGATCGATCAAATGTGATTTTGTTTGATCAAGTTTATCCTGTGAAATATCCTTTTGATGCGCCTTGACCATTTGAATTCCTATTTCAGCTAGAGTTATTTTCAAATCAGAATCAATATACCTGGCCGTATTTCTTATTTCTTTTTGCCATAGTTTGAGCTGATTGGGCGAAGGTGGATTTTTGGGATCAATATAGCGCATTAGAAAATCCTGTTCTTCTTTGGAAAGCCATTTCTGCTTATCAATAAGCAGTCTAATATTTAAGATCTCACTTGGTGTGAGCACAGCATCGGCCCATACCAAATAAAATACGGGCAGAAATGCATAGAGGGATGGGTTTTTTTGGAATTGCGGAGATTGGATCATAAAGCGTGTATTAACTGTCTCTAAAGATAAATAAGTTAGAAGTAAATTTTATAGATACACCGCTGTACAAATTGAATTTCCAGAACAGCCTGAGGAAAAATTAATTTGATTCAAATCAGTTCTTTTCCTAATAAATACAAGTTTTTATTAAATTAGAAGGTTCTAGATTCAAACCGAAAATTAAAACGAAAAAGCCATGGACACGAAAGAGCAAATTGAAAGCGTAGTTTATCACCAAACCAAATGTATAAATGCACTTGAAGACATGAAACATTTGATTGAAACCCATCATGAGGATTCTGCAATTAACAAACTAAAAGACCTGGAATCTGAATTGACCAGACTGACCAAAAAACTCAGACAGATTGAAGACAGTATGTGATATACATAAATATCATTAATCTAAAGTCCGGATATTTTATTGATTACTAGGGATTTATATATATTGTCTTAAATTGTTTTACATTAAAACAAAAGACCTCACAAAGTCTTACTTAGCGTTAAATTGAAAGTGCCCTATTTATGAAGATAAAAGTATCTGGACTTTTTTTTATTTCAACAGAGCTAAACACCTTTCTTTAATTACAATATTGAAATCATCAGATTTGTAAAGTCTTTTGTCCATTCATCCTCTCAGCCATTGGTTTTGAATCAATAAGAAATCATTCTACGCAAAATAATCCATATCGACATGGATGCCTTTTTTGCATCTGTAGAACAAAGGGATTTTCCAGAGTTTCGCGGAAAACCACTTGCAGTAGGTGGCAATAGAGAAAGAGGGGTTGTGGCCGCTGCAAGTTATGAAGCCAGAAAGTATGGTGTTAAATCGGCCATGT
This sequence comes from Cytophagales bacterium, assembly GCA_965267555.1. GTDB lineage: Bacteria > Bacteroidota > Bacteroidia > Cytophagales > CCMP332 > CCMP332. Next base: position 1,917,963 of record OZ254083.1, read on the forward strand.
CCTCCAAAATGGCCTATATCAAATGCCCTGATATAATTTTTACAAAACCGAGATTTGAAGTTTATAAGGAAGTTAGTATGCAGATCAGGGAAATATTTAAGTCTTATACGGATTTGGTAGAACCTCTTTCACTAGATGAAGCCTATCTGGATGTTACGGAACATAAAAAAGGGCCTTCTTCGGCCACTTTGATTGCCAAGGAAATAAAGGCTGCCATCAAATCTGAAACGGGCCTTAGTGCTTCGGCGGGTATAAGCGTCAATAAATTTTTAGCAAAAGTAGCTTCGGATATGGATAAGCCTGATGGACTGTACGTGATACTCCCCGATCAGGTCATGCCCTTTATTGAAAAATTGCCAATTGAGAAATTTTTTGGGGTTGGAAAGGTTACTGCTAAAAAAATGCATCAATTGGGAATTAGAAATGGTAAAGACCTTCAAAGTTTTACGAAAATTCAACTCAATGAGATATTTGGCAAATCTGGTTCTTATTTCTACAATATAAGCCGAGGAATAGATAATCGACCTGTACAAGCCAATAGGCTCAGAAAGTCAGTTGGCGCGGAACGCACTTTTGAACAGGATCTAATGCTTAAGGATGAAATGCTTGAGGTTCTGAATAAATTGGCTGAACAGCTTGAAGGACGCATGCTGAACGCAAAAGCCAAAGGCAAAACGCTGACACTTAAAATTAAATATTCTGATTTCAAAGTAATAACCAGAAGTAAAACTTTGAATACAAGTATTTCGCTGAAAAGTGAAATTATACAAACAGCGAACGAAATCTTCAATGCTGTGGAATCTCATCCAAAGGGCATTCGCCTTCTTGGATTGTCTATATCAAATCTGGATATAAATAGGACTAATTCAAATACCCAATTGACTCTTGAGTTTTAATCAAATTACCCCTTGATAAAAAACAGCTAAACAGAGATTTAAATGACAGAATTACAAGTGATAATTGATGAATTACATTTATTTTTCTATGATTTCGCTCAAATCAAGCTTTGATGCAAATTCAAAACCGATATCAAATAACTCATCGGCATTGGTCGTGTCCAGGATATCAAATTTTTCCAATCCCTCGGGTTCAATAAAGAGATCAACTTTATCTTTAATCTGATGTATATTTTTGTTAACGCTTAACTGAAAAGTTCTTGCTGCAACCTTAATAAGATTATCAACATCTTTTATTTCCTGAACTGGAGAAATGCTTACTGCAATTATTTTTTTACAGCAATCCAAAAGCGGTTCAACCGGCAAATTATCCATCAAACCACCATCAACATAGGGGTCATCATTAATTTTGACGGGTGAAAACAAGACTGGTATGGAAGCAGAGGCTTTTATAGCAGGGATTAAATTTCCTTTGTTGATATATTCTGCTTTACCACTTTTTAAATTTGACACCGTAGCAAACATTGGAATTTTTAATTCTTCAAATTCCTCAGCTTCGATTTTTTCACTTAAAATATCTTCAAGATTGTCCAGACTCAAAAGGCCATTCACTGGCATTACGACTTTTGCATAATCAGTAATTCCATTTTCCTTCATCAATTTCATGGCTTCATCCGGGCTTTTACCATCCGCGATAAAAACGCCTGCCAGTGAACCGGCACTTGTACCTGCAATTACCGCAGGTTCAATACCTTTTTCAATTAAAGCTTTTAGTACGCCCAGATGAGCAAATCCTCTCGCTCCCCCACCACCAAGGGCAATTCCAAATTCATATTTTTTATCGGCCATATTTTTCTTTGATTTTAGTAAATAAGGGTTTGAATTGCCCGTGGATTGATTTCTAATTCACATGCTTTGTCATCTACATAGAGGCTATATTTTATGCCCTCATTGCCTGAATTCATAACAACAGTGGCAATTGTTCCATCCTTATTTAACCAGGAAGTACTTAAAAGGCCTGTATGACTTGTGCTTGTACTAATTCTTTTAGCGCCCGGTTGAATGTATTTTGAAAAATGAGCAATATAAAAATAGGATGGGGTATAAATAAGTTCTCCGCTTCTCAAATCTGCATGAATTGGCGCAAAACAATAATTTCCGACATGATTGGGCCCTCCATATTGATTGAGAAGAATATTCCAATCGGTCCAACCTACGGTACCGGCATTAAAATCATTGATCATATTTCTACCATAGCGTTCTGCATTGGGCCAATACTGATATTTGGTAGAATCGAAGTTTTCATTACAACCCTCTGTAAATAACAATTCTTTTTCCGGATAGCTTTCTTTTATATTTCTGAGATTATCAAAATGCTCATCGCCACCGGCCCATATTTCATACCAGTGAAATCCCAAACCCCACGCATATTTTGAAGCCTCCGGATCATCAAAAATGACATTCGCCCTGTCGCTGGCCAGATCTCTGTTATGATCCCAAACCACAATCTTTTTATCAGCAAATCCCTCCTCTTCCATAATAGGTCCAAGATAGTTTTTGAGAAAATCGCGCTCTTCTTCTGCCGTGTATATACACGATTCCCAGACTTGAGTCGCCATGGGTTCATTTTGAATTGTAATTCCCCAAATCTCTAACCCTTCCCCTTCATAGGCCTCGATAAATTTGGTATAATATTTTGCCCAACTTTCATAATATTCCGGCAATAGTTTTCCCCCCTGAAGCATATTATTATTGGTCTTCATAAAAGCCGGTGGCGACCAGGGCGATGCATAAAGTGTCAGTTTTTTACCTGCGCATTTGTATATATCTTTTATTAAAGGAATTCGATACTTTAAATCCCGTTCTATGCTGAATGTTTTTAAGGCTTTATCTCCTTCTTCTATATAGGTATAAGAGCCGCTTCCAAAATCTGCAGAATGAATAGTGGTTCTGATCAGACTATATTTAATTCCCGAATCGCTGTAGTAGGCATCTAGAAGTTCTTTCTTTATGGATTCAGATAATTGCGCATAAACTTCAGCAGAAGCATCAGTCACTGCCCCACCAATCCCTAAAAATGTTTGAAATGTTTTATTGGGATTTACAAAAACGGATTTACCACTTTCCAGCGCTTGTTTTCTTTTAACAAAAGGACGTTTCCCTAAATCCTGCAATCGGTATTCAGAATCTTTGGCCGTTTCTATAAGTCTGACATTTTCAGAAAAGCGAATGCGCGAATCGGGTTTAACCTCATTTTCTTTTTGATCCGTTTCATTTTTTTCTGAGGAGCAGCCAGGCATAAAAAAAACTGCAAGGATAAAAAATATTGAACTCAAGCTAAGGGATGTTCTCATTTCATGAATGTATAAAATTGTTGGGAGCTAATATATTTATCCTGCTAAAATATGGTTGAAAAGACATAAAAAAACCCCGATGATTCAAAATGAATAACGGGGTTTGATTTTACTTTTATAAGTATTTATCGATCTATTGAGCTCATTACTCTTTTCATAAAACCGTTTAATGCCTCTTTTTGAGACGTACCGGAATTTATTTCACGATTTACTTCCAAAGCACCGTATAAGTTTGACAGCAGTTCACCAATCACATCCAATTCTTCTTCTTTCATTGAAGGTATATCAGCGATGGCCTCAAGTGTGCTTATCGTATTTTCGACGCTTTGCACATCATTTGCGGTGATAAATTCGTTGATTTGTTTAATTACTGGTAGTCTCATAAACAAAATCTTTTAGCACTTCGAATTTATTTGTTTGCACTTGCTTCACCAATTCTCCCTTTTTAAAGACAGCGAAGGTTGGTAAATTGTCCACCTTTGCCAGCTTTCTGGAATTGGGATACTTTTCAGCATCGGCAATCACAAATTTTACCGATGAATTTTCAGAAGCAAGTTTTTTCATTTTTGGCTTCATTATGCGGCAATTACCACACCAGCCTGCTGAATACTGTACAACGGTGTTTTCTGCATCAGCCATTATTTCACTAAGATTATCCTGCTTAAGTTCTATTAGCATCTCTAGTTCAAATTTGTTTTTGAATAATTCATAATACCCTCTCTATCGGCTATCATCGCCTCTTTGCCATCTTCCCAATTTGCAGGACATACTTCACCCTTTTCCTGTACATGCGAATAAGCATCAATCAGTCTTAGAAAATCATTGACATTTCTACCAAGCGGCATGTGATTAATCCCTTCGTGGAAAACAGTTCCTTCCTCATCGATAAGATAGGTGGCTCGATAAGTTACATTATCACCTTCCACTAATTCAATATCATTTTCTTCATCGTATTTTACACCTGTGATATCAAGTATTCCCAATGCATTGGCCAGGTTTCTGTTTGAGTCAGCGATTAAGTTATAGCTAACACCTTCTATGCCTCCATTATCCTTGTCGGTGTTTAACCATGCAAAGTGAACCTCAGCAGTATCACATGATGCTCCAATTACAATCGTGTTTCTTTTTTCAAATTCAGGCAACGCTTTTTGGAATGCGTGCAATTCGGTTGGGCAAACAAAAGTAAAGTCTTTAGGGTACCAGAAAAGCAATACTTTTTTCTTGTTTTCTACTGCTTCCTTTAATACGTTCAATTTGAATGTGTCTCCTAATTCATTCATGGCATTGACCTCAATGCCAGGGAATTTTCTTCCTACAAAAGTCATTTTTAATTTTTGATTTTAGTTGTTAAAAGCTTATATCCTGCAAACAAAAGAAATCAAAAATTGATTTAAGAATTTCTAAAAAAAATAAATTAAAATTAATACCAAGAGCCTTTAAAAAATGATCAATTATCACTCTCCAACAAATCAAAAAATACCTTGAATTCGCTTTGAAATTCTTCTTTGTAGAATAGTGTAGGGGCCATTAGTTTTTTTATGGCTGCGTACAGTGAATTATAGTTAGAATTATTTATATGTACAGGTATTTTATACAATCGAACATCATTTTTTTCAAAAGGCGGAGATTCTTTTGAACCGTATAAAAATGGAATTAAAGTAGTACTGCAATCAATGGCTATTCGTGCAATTTCATGTTGATTAAACAAATCCCTGGTTCTGCGATTAATGTTTTCAAAGAATTCAACTGTGGCGGCAAGGCGAACCCTTGAGCCGGCTCTGGATTTTCCTTTCTTTTTTAAATATTTTATCTGTGAAAAGCCCTGCTTTTTTCTTGTCATATAAGAGGAAAAAGTGGTATGGTATTGCATCTCTTTTCCATGCATTAATATCAATGCTGCATTACCGGATTCTATGCTCAGGTATAATATTGTATTTTCTTTATTTAATATATTGAGGTTTCCATCCAATGAAAAAAATAAAGGCAAGCGGATATGCCCCATCTGAACTCCGGCCCTGTCGTGTAATTCGATTCGATGTTTGAGAAAATCGTATTTAAATGAATATTCAGATCTGGTTTTGTCTAAAATTTGAGTTAGAGGGATTTGAAATAGATTTAAAGACTTTTGTTGCAATTAATTTTATTTTTTGTGTTGTGCTAAGTTCATCCCATTGATTAAGCAATAAAAAATAAGGCCATGAGTTCTAATCGATTCTCGACTCTGAAAAGACATCGTAAACTGCGATAAGTGATTCCGAATCATTTGCATTATAGCTTTGATGATAATTCTCAAGAGCTTTTCTATTCTCAAGATACTCCGGCCTGTACTCCGAGTCCATTTCATTCCAAATGATCAATAAATATTTGTAAAATATCTTGCTGTTTCGGCCTTTTTCAAACCAAACTTGTAGTAGATCTTCGTCTAAAGACCCTGACTTTTTGTGGTTTTCGAACATTTTATCATACGATTTGGAAAATGTAAAATAGAAAAAGAATTATTATTCTTAATTCTATCCAAATTTCTCCTTTAGTGTTTCAATTCGCAATGGCTTGCTTAAAAAATCTTTAACATTTGGGTTTTTGACCGCTCTAATGACATCATCGGGGTTTTGCGAAGAGCTAAGCATATAAATAGCAATTCCATCCTTTAAAGCGCTGTCGAGTTTGGCAAATTCATCAAGGAATTCCCAACCGTCCATTTCCGGCATATTAATATCCAGAAATATAACCTCAGGCTGAGCCCCTGATTTAGATTTAATATAATTTAAACCGGATTCCGCTGTGATTACCGTTTTAATGGTATCGAATAGTTTTGATTTTTTAATCACGATCTCATTGATCAGATTGCTGGTGGCATCATCATCTATCAATAATATTTCCCTTTTATCATTCATTTACTAAGGTTGAGGGTGAAATAAAATGTGCTTCCGACTCCTTCTTCCGATTCAGCCCAAATTTTTCCATAATGAAGTTCTACTATTTTTTTACAGTTTGCAAGGCCTATTCCGGTTCCGGAAAATTTGGAATTGGAATGAAGCCGTTTAAAAATCACAAAGATTTTTTCCGCCTGGCTTTTAGAAAAACCGATTCCATTATCCTTAATGGAAAACTGCCAGACATTATTTTCATTAAATTGAGATGAAATTTCTAATATTGGATTATGGTCTTTGGGTTGAAATTTAATTCCATTTGAAATTAGATTCTGAAATAACTGGTGAATGGCATCCGGATAGCCCCAAACGGTCGGTAGCTCGTTGTTAACTTTTATTTGAACATTCTTATCCTTGATTTTTTTTCTTAGATCTTGATTAACATCTTTAAGCACCTCATTGCAATTTACTTCTTCGGGTTTTTCCATTTGACCAATCTGACTGTATTGCAATAAGTTTTTGATTAATGAAGCCATGCGTTTTGAGGCCATAACAATATGATCTAAATATAACTTTCCATCGGCATCAAACTTATCGCGATATTCCTGATCAATAATAGTAACAAGTCCCTGTAAAGAATGAAGTGGTTCCTGTAAATCATGAGAAGCCACATAGGCATATTGTTCCAGATCGCGATTTTTATTTTCTAATTCTTTCACATAATTCTGAAGGGCTTTTCGATTGTCGGTTAAAAAAATATATACAACCCTCACCAATAAGAGTGTAAATACGATTCCGGCAATCAAAACAAATACTGGCGTGAAAATGGCGGATCCCATTTGACCGTTGTAATGCATGGCAAGTTGCCAGGTTCGATCTGCCATTCCTAAATGGATGTCTTTTTGGATTGATGCTCTTTCATTTAAATGTTTAGGGTCACCGAACAACAATTGCTCATCATTGTCTTTACTTTTTATTTCCAAACACAATTCCTTGGGCAAATCGATATTATGTAAGGCCACTTCAACCAGTCGACGCATTAAATATACACCTTCAACCAGGGCAATGGTTTTTTGGCTATTTGAATCAATCACAGGGACAAAGACCAGAATCGCTTTATGCGGTTCGTTTTTCTGAATAATAGAAATTACACCGGAGGCTGCAGCTTTTCCGTTTTTTATTGCTCTATCTATGGCATCCTGGCGAAAGACAAGTGATTTACCCGGATCATAACCCAAAGCAGCTTCATTGCCTTCAATAGGCTGAATAAAAGCCACAGGGAAATAGTACTCCCTTTCTTCCACCTTGACAATTTGATTGTTTTCACGGGTAAAAATTTGAAAGTCATCAAATCCAGCCCTTTGCATGGCCAATTCAAAAGAATCCTTTTTGTCAAATGGAATAACAGGTACCCACTCCAATGCCTGAATGCTATTGATGTTTTGGGTATAATAACCGGCATAGCGGCTATATTCATTATAATCCATCTCCCCATCTGCCAAATAATATTCCCTAATGGCATAAAGGGCATTTAAATTCCGGTCTATTTCATTTTGAATTCCATTGTAAACATTGTTGAAGTAACTCGATAGGATTTGTTCGCGCTTTAATTCATTGGTTGAAAGCAATGATGCATAGAGGTAAAAGGATAGAACCAGTCCAATTACAAATATTGACACGCAGATAATGACAATTTTAGGCGTGGTATTTTTCATGCTTTAATACAGCGTTAAAGAAACTAAGAGATTCTCTTTCCCTTAAAAGTGATATTTACTTTGTTTGTTTTTTTATTCGGTTTTTCACCTCTTAAATGAATAATCAGCCCATCTAAAAATTTGCGTAGAATCTGATCACCCGCTTCCATAAATTTTGGATGCTTTTCATCTCTAAACATATCACCCAATGCTCCTTTTGAGATTTCAAAATCTACCAATTTGAGTATATCGATAATATGATCGTCGCGCAATTTATGTGCAACCCTAAGCTTTTTTAATATGTCATTATTGGATAGCATCAAATAATTCTAAAAAGTTGCAAATTAAAGTTATTTCCAGAGATAATGTTAATTCATGGATTAGGCCTGATCTATATTTCTTATTGTAAATTTAAAACTTCAATAAATTTCAGCTATGTATTTTAAATATGTTCCAATCACTTTCCTTCTTTTTATCCTGTTGCTAAGCGCTTGCAAAAAAGAAAAGGACAATCAGCAAAATTCTATAAGAAAGGTTACAATTGATGATGTAGAAGCCGGTATACGCCAAAACATTGCTGAAAGACTAAAAAAGAATGATGGATTTTTTACCTATCAAAATGATTCTACCAGTCTTAAATTAAAACTCGTCAGAGTACATACGGAATATCTTTCTGTCTTAGGTGACAATGAATTTTTTGCCTGTGTTGATCTTGCAACTGAGGATGGTGATGTGTACGATGTAGATTTCTTTTTAAATGGCGATGCTGATAATATGAAAATATCCAAAACAGATATTCACAAACTTAATGGGAAACCATTTTATACCTGGAAACAGGCAAAAGATAAAACATGGCAAACGGTGCCTGTAAAAGATGCCACAGAAGACCTGCTAGGAATGATTGGCGATAAGGATGAATTTATATTTAATTACAAGGCATATATTCCTCAGATTAATGATAGTGCTGAATTATGGATACCCATAGCCGATTCTGATAATTTTCAGAAAATAGATATTCTTTCAATTGAAATGCCGGCAGATTATAAAATTATTAGAGACAATACCTACAATAATAAAATTCTCTATGCAAAATTAAATCCTGAACAGAGCCAAATGACAATTGAAATAAAATATAAGGTTGAAAGAAAAGAAAAATCAGCCTATGTAGACCCGGATATGGAACTGGATTTTTTTCTCAGCTCTTCAGCGCTTATCCCCGTTGGTGACCGCTTTGGCATGATAGCAGCAGAAGCCATTGCAAAAAGCAAGGCAGACAACCCATTGAGTAAGGCAAGAGCGCTTTACGATTATATTATTGATAATATGCGATACGCCAAACAAGGTAAATACGGTACTGGTGATGCCAATTTTGCTTGTGATACCAAATCCGGAAATTGTACCGAATTTCATTCTTTATTCATTTCATTAGCACGTTCTGTTAATATTCCGGCTCGATTTGCAATTGGAGCAGCCATTCCATCAGAAAGAGATGAAGGTGGGGTAAACGGTTATCATTGTTGGGCTGAATTTTACGCCAATGGTAAATGGTGGCCAGTAGATATTAGCGAAGCCAATAAATACTCTGCACTGGCAACTTATTACTTTGGACACCACCCTGCCAATAGAATAGAACTTAGTCGAGGACGCGATATTATGCCTGAGCCAGGACCAAAAACCGGTGCTATAAATTTCTTTGCCTATCCGGTATTAGAAGAAAATAACAAGCGAATACCGGTAAAAGTCAAATTTAGCTTTCAAAGACAACCGAGAGCTGAAATATAATCAACCGGGATGTTCCCCTGCCGGATGCTCATCGGTTGTTTCAGTGCTATCTGATTCATTTTCTTCAGAATCACCACTTGGATGCTCTTCTCCTTCCGGATGTTCATGACCATCGCCGTGTTCATGACCTTCGTGATCCGAATGCTCTTCTATTTCTGCATCCATGCTTTCTTCAGTTGTGTCTCCCTCCGATTGCTCTGTTGGTGAACAAGCACTCAATGAAAATGCAAGAAAGACTGAAAAAGCCAATGTGAATATGCTTATTGTCTTTATTTGATTGATTAATTTTTTCATGGTTGAAATCATTCAGTAAATATAAATCTAAGCTAATCTCTGTGTTTATCTCATTAATTAAAAGAAAATATCTTTATTAATTATTCATAAAAACACGAACAGGATTTAATTTCTACATCTTTCAATAAATCGCTTTAAAATCAAATGGGCTTCTTTGGTAACAATATCTTTGGTATTGTTTATTAACCTATCCGCATCCTCTGGATTAAAATAGCCATGGTTTTTATAATATAAAATTCGTTTCGCAATGCCTTCAGCATCCAGTTCACAGTGAAATTGAACGGCATAAATATTTTTTTTAAACCGTAGCATTTGAATAGGACATTCCTCCGAACCGGCCAGTAATACAGCACCTTCGGGTAAATTCTGACAAGCCTCTTTATGTCCGCAAAAAGCATAAAATGAACTGGGAAGGTCATCAAATAAATTATCCTTATTGACCGTATTCTGAAGATTGATTTTTGTATAACCCACTTCTTCAGCATATTTATTTTTAGAAATATCGGCACCAGCAAATGCGGCTACGGATCCAAAACCATAACAGGAGCCAAAAAAAGGAATGTCTTTTTCAAAAATTATGGGGTATAATAAATGCAGCTCTTTTTCATACCGTCTTTGCGCTTCTGACTTTTCACTTTCTTCATCACTGACATTGGCCGGCCCCCCTCCTACAATTATGGCTGAATAATCTTCAGGATTGAGTTTTGAAATAGATTCTTTTTCCATTCTGACCCTAAGAACATCACTTTTATCCAGCTGACCATATTTGAGAAAATCAACATACTCATTGTCCGCCGGTCCATCCTTCTCCCGAATCTGAAGTAATAAAAAAGGCTTCATTTCCCAAACAAAAGCATTTTCAGACAATAATTGGCTATTAACTTCAAATATCGAATCATTTACTTTTGACTGTTTTCTGAATTACCTTATTAGTTTTCCATATCGCTGTATTCTTTGATCAATTGGGCCTGTAACTGAGGTGGAACAGGTGCGTATTCTGCAAACTTTTTGGTAAAACTCGCTCGACCTTGAGTTAAGGATCTAAGCGAAGTCGTATAGCGATCGAGTTCCGCAAGAGGTGTTTTAGCTTTTATCAATTGATAAGCACCTTGCGATTCAATGCTGGTAATGGTTGATCTTCGCGCCTGTAAATCGGTCATTACATCACCGAGAAGTTCTTCGGGAACCAAAATATCCAATTGATCGATAGGCTCAAGTATTTTCGGATTGGCTTGAATAAAAGCCTGACTAAAGGCTTTTCTACCTGCAATTTTAAATGCCATATCATTTGAATCAACTGCATGCATTTTACCATCGTATACGATCACACGAACATCCCGTACATAAGAACCCGTTAATGGCCCCTCTTCCATTTTTTCCATAATCCCCTTCATTATCGAAGGTAGAAATCGCGCATCAATGACGCCGCCAACGATACAATTATAAAATACCAGTTTACCTCCCCATGGAAGATCTACCTCTTCTTTTCCGCGAATATTTACTCCCTCCGGTTCGGGCATTCCTTCGTAATAAGGTTCTACTTTCATGTAGACTTCTCCAAACTGGCCTGCACCACCCGATTGTTTTTTATGCCGATAAGAAGTATCCACCAATTGCTGGATGGTTTCGCGATATGGTATTTTTGGTTTGACAAAATCCACATCCAGGTGATATATATTTTCAATAATCCACTTGACCGTAGCCAGATGTAATTCTCCCTGAATAGATAAAATCAATTGCTTCAGTTCCGGATCAAATTTGTAAAGTACGGTAGGGTCTTCCTGGTTTATTTTATGAAGTACCTCTCCAATTTTTTCATCATCAGAATTATTATTAGCCACAATTGCCATTTGCATATTCGCTTCTGGAAATTCTATTGGCTCCACAGCTGAATTAAATGTAGCTGCGCGGAGTGTATGGTTGGTCTCGGTTGTTTTTAATTTAAGGACAGCGCCCAGATCACCAACCACCAGTTTATTTATAGATTTTCTTTCGTGTCCATCCACTATAAACAACTGGTTAATTCTCTCCGTTTCACCGGTCTGATGATTTACCAATTCATCACCGACTTTTATTTCACCGGAAATGACTTTAAAAAATGACATTTTACCCAGATTGGGTTCAATGGCAGTTTTATATACAAATAATACTGCAGGACCATCGGATTTATATTCCAATTCCTCCCCATTTATAAGTTTTTCCGCTTGCAGATCGACGGATGAAGGAGCGACATTATCAATAAAACCCATCATACGACCACTGCCCATGTCCATTTTTGCCGAAAGACAAAAAACAGGAAATACTTCATGATTGCGCATTCCCATTCTCAAACCCTGCCGCATTTCATCTTCATTAAGGGTGCCTTTTTCGAAATAGAGCTCCATTAGCCCTTCATCATTTTCTGCGGCTTTTTCGACTAATTCATTGTGAAGTCTATCGGCTTTTTCTTTTTCGCTTTCGGGAATGTCCAATTTCTCTGGTTTTCCACCATCAGGCCCAAATTTGTAATATTTCATTTTTAGCAAATCAATGATGCCATTAAAGCCCTCTCCTTCATTTAATGGATATTGCATTAAAGTGACTGAAGGTCCGAACTGCTTTTTCAAAGACTCCAAGGAGGCTTCGAAATTCGATTTTGGATGATCCAATTGGTTTAAAGCAAATAAGGTTGGTTTTTTAAACTGATCTACATAATTCCAGGTAAGTTCTGTACCTATTTCCAATCCGTGCTGCGCATTGATTACAAATACACAGGTATCGGCCACACGAACCGCCGAAACCATTTCACCTGCAAAATCATCGAGTCCGGGTGTATCAATTATATTGATCTTATAATTACGCCATTCGGTATGTACGAGGGTTGCATAAACAGAGCTTTCTCGTGCGTGTTCAATTTCATGAAAATCCGAAACTGTGTTTTTATCTTCAATTGTACCACGTCGATTAATTAATCCTGCTTCGAAAAGCATGGTTTCTGTAAGGGTGGTTTTACCCGACTTTGGACTGCCAAGCAAAACGATATTTTTTATGTGTTTTTCATCAAAGACTTTCATAGACAAAAGGGAAAAAGTAAAACATCAGAATTATGATTTCTCATATGCCGTAAAAATAGAGAGCCTATAAAAGTAAAAAACTGTTGTGAATCAGTTAAATTATTGAGGAAAAATTGCTAATTCTCATTCAAGCAAACCATTTCACAAGTTGGATGAATGCATTAACAAATATTGAAAAAGGGATAGCTAATCAACAGAGGATATTATTAATCCAAAGTCTCTAATTGAAATGATAAGTTTGAAATAGAAAGGAGCTTTCTTAAGCTTTCAAACTCAAAATTTTACATAACAACAAATACGAATTATAAAATTCTGGCCATTTTTACAATCTCGTCCAGATCGATTCTAAAGGCTCCCCAGCGTTTTCCCTGAACTGTAATTGCTGGAGGAAGTTCTGGGACTTCAACCGTGCGTTGCACACTTTTTTCAAATCCGGAGGTTTCATGACTTGCCAAAGTCACCTCAACAATATCTCCATTGGTTTTTATAATCTGTAATTTGGATCCGACCGGAATATCTTTGATTATTTCTTTTGCTTCTTGCTCTGTCATAATACGTTAATATAAGTTATAACAAGAGAAAATTGATAATGTTAAAATACTTCATTTTCTCGACATCCATTTAATTGAATTTTTCAGCTCTCTTTATCAATTTTTCAAGATTTTGCTCCTTTTTATTTAAAGGGGTTCCGGGGTGTATGCATGCGGCAGGACATTTTTCAGCTGCTTTCACCAATTGTTCAAAAGTTCCCTTGGCCGGATCTTTTAATACGGCTTGTTTTTCATCATTGTATTCAAAAAGATTTGGAAATTGATCCGTACATTCATTGCAGGAAGTGCAATCTTCAGTATCCAAACTCGCTCTGATCTCGGCGTCCTTTTGCGATTCCACTTTTTTTTCAAGCTCTTTTGGGTCTTCCTTTTTCTTTTGTTGGGCTTGAGGATTTGTATCCTTATTTAAAAGTTCATTGAGAATGTCTTCTTCACCTAAGAGACCTTTTATCATTTGATTAGCTGCAATTTGAACTGATTTTGCTTCTATTGCCTTTATTTTTTCCTGGAATTCTGATGGTGTAAATATTAGTTGATCTGAAATATCTTTGCTTTCATTGGACTCAGCAGATTGTGATTCAGTATTTTGAAATGATGCAAACTGTTGTAAAAAATTCCAAAAATCCAGACGTTCCTGACAGGAAACCACCCATAAATTGGGAATAACAGCTTTTCTCAGAAGACCAGTTTCTTCGACCAACCAAATAAAGGGAATTTTACCATAGATTTCTGATTCTTCCATTTCGAGATAGTCACTTAAATGACAAAGACTTTCGAATTCAAATTCCACTGGAATAAGCATTAGTTCTTCGCGCTTGTTAGAATACAAGGCTTTATAATCGGCATAGGTAAGAACAAAGTTCATACTTTGTCTTTGCTGATTCTCATTATATATTTCCAAATCAAAAGACGGCCAATTTTGATGTTCCTGTACATTTGATGTCAAATCCATTTTTTCAAATGCTTTTTCCCTGCTGGCATCAAAAATTAATTTGGGATAATACCGGCTGCATGACGCTGCCTTTAATTGTTTTTCTGAATCTAATTCAAGCGCTTTATCAGTGTTAATTAAAAGCTGAGCGATGCAAGGATTTGGGTTGGAAAAGAGGGTTTCAAAGCCTTTAAATAAAAAGGCCGGATCTTCAATAGTGCTTTGTAAGGCAGTTACATTTCGATGAGAAATTGCCAATGCTGCCATTTCCTGTCTGTATTGATGTGCGGCATCTTCCCATGACAATTCTTTTTGAATTGGTGAAAGCATATCATTGCACAGAACGAAAATCTTAAACGGTGCATTAAATTGTAATATTTTGAACAATGAATCCATATGATTTTCAAGCTCATCATTGCTCACTATAATGATTACCGGTTGAATTAGCTGCTCTTCCTCTTTTTTAAATCTATGGCGCGTAAAATGCAAAAAATAATCATCGTGTAATTCCTTTTGATACTGACCATCCGCTTCGAGAAGGGCAATTCTATTGGCTTTCACAAGTAATTCAAGTTCATCTATCTCCTTAGTAAATGACTCAATAGCCATTTGAAAAGGATCTTTCAAAGCTGATATAAGTATTTCGCTTTTGCTTAAAATTTTTCCAATCTGAAACCTCTTGTTGCTTTGTTCCGATAGAATAATGGTCCCGAGATGTTTTTTAAATTTAGGTATGCCTTTTTTTAGTATCGCAAGAGTCGATTTCAGCCTCTTGGTTCTTTCATCGCTTATGGTGGTGCCTTTTCCGCTTTTTCTTGAAACGATTTTTGCCATCTTGTCGAAAGCCATTAAATCATTGGCAAATTCATAGGTCTTCTCCATTTCATCTACCTTGAATTCGGGATCTATTTTTAGAATTTTTTCAATCGCTGTAGATATTTGAAAAATTCCTTCCCTAAATTGCTCTCTTCCTTTTTCTAAATTTTTAATCAGTACATCCTCAAGAATTTTTGCAAATGCTACATTTTCAAATTCAATCGCTTGATTTGATTTTGGATTTGGTTTGAATGGATAATTTGAATGCACATTATTTAAATAAAAATGAAACAAGGATTGAAAATTTTTCAAGTCTTGATTTTCAGGACTCTCTCCTGTCCTATAAAAGTGCTTTACCCTATTCCAATAATTCAATTTTTCTTCATTGGATGCTATTGAACCTTTTTTGAGGATTATTTTTAAGTCTGATATTTCTTTTTTGCCTTTCATTTCAAGATAGTCAAACGGCAAAGCGATCCATTAAATTTTCAATGGCTTCAATTCGATTTTCTGTAGAAATGCCCAAATTATGGGCACCGTATTCATCATATCTATTTGCAGTAGGATTTTGATAGAACAAACCGATGGGTGTTGTTTCTTTTACTTTTTCTGCAACTTCTCTTGCCTTAAGTAAGTCAGAAGGGTCATGATCGATGATCTGTCTAAAATTTTTCCTGGCTTTTTCATCGAGTGCGATTCCATTTTCATGGTGTAGAACTGTGATTGCTTCCGGATCTTTTAATGTGGGTTCATATACATCTCGCATAAAAACAGGGCATCTTTGTACTATCCTCACAAATGATAATCCGGGATGATGATAAGCTTTTTGCAGCGTAGCATATAAATGTGCAGGTTTCCAATCACAAGACTGAGCCACAAATGAAACATTTGGCAAGCCCAGCGTGGCCTGAATTGGATTTATTGGCGGTAAAACAGATCCGCGCGGATGTGTATTGGTAACGGTACCCATGGGACTTGTCGGGGAAGTTTGCTTTTTGGTGAGTCCGTAAACAGAATTATCAAATAGAAGCGCCACCATATTCATATTATATCTGATGGCATGCACCCAATGGCCTGCTCCAATAGAGCAACAATCTCCATCCCCGGTTATGACAAATACATGCAGATCGGGTCTTCTGAATTTTATTCCATTGGCTACAGGAAATGCCCTGCCGTGTAATCCATGAAATCCATAGGTTTTCATATAATGAGGAAATCGGCTGCTACATCCGATTCCGGAAACGAAGACCGTTTTTTCGGGTGCCAATTGTTCCTCTTTGCACAATTTCTGTACATTGTGAAGAATGGTATGCCCTCCACAGCCTGAACACCAACGCGCCTTGCTGCTCGCATAGTCTTCGAGATGGTACTCAAGAATACCGGTATCGATATCACAAAAATCAGGTTTATATGCAATCATAGCTCTTCAAGCAGTTTTAATCCCAACTCATTTTCCAGCATTTTCAGAATTTTGCCCGGCCCCAAAGGTTGGCCATATACATTACTAAAACAGTCAATTTCCTCTAAAGTCTGAGCGCGTAAATACCAGGCCAATTGAGCATATCGTCTGTTTTCTTCAGTTATAAGCGCAGTACCCGGACGGTCACTGTAATTGATTTCGACCGTCATTACCTTTTTGAATTTCCGAAATATTTCTTTCAAGCCCGGCTCCATGGGACTTAAAAAATGTAAATGAAGACTACTTACCGATGCACCCTTTTCACTTGCCCTTTCTACAGCCTCTTCAATAGCACCTCGTGTTGAACCCCAACCCACCAAAAGTAAATCTCCTTTTTCATCGCCATTTACTTTAGGAGTTTTCAATGTTTCCTGAATCGCGGCCAGTTTTTTACTTCGGTTTTCTGATGCTCTTTGATTGATGGCAGGATCATAGGCCACATGACTGAATTCATCATGAGCCAACCCGGTTAAGGTGTACATTCCATTTTTTTGACCCGGAATTGATCTTTCACTTATCCCAGTGATTGGATCCCAATCATAGGGTTTATAATCTTCAGGTAAAGGATGCTGATCTACTCCTGGAGCAAACCAATCGGGATTAGTTTTTGGTCTTTTATAAGGCTGGACACCTGTGGCCAAATTGGCATCGGATAAAACAAAAACCGGAATCCTAAATGTTTCTGCCAATTTTCTTGCAAGTATCATAAAATGGAAACATTCTTCAATCGTTGAAACGGCCAGTATCACTTTTGGGGCATCTCCAGCCGCCCCATAAAGTACTGAAAGTAAGTCTCCCTGCTCTACTTTTGTTGGTAGTCCTGTTGAAGGGCCACCTCTTTGCACATCCACAATAAGCAATGGAATTTCAGACATGGCAGCTAATCCAATAAATTCGGTTTTGAGCGCAATTCCAGGACCAGAAGTAATTGTAACAGCCGTTTTTCCAGCATAAGAAGCACCAATTGCAAAACCAATGGCTGCAATTTCATCTTCAGCCTGATGAATGATTCCACCGGCTGATTCCATTATATCTGCCATGGCATGGGTAGCGGAGGTGGCGGGCGTTATTGGATACATTGAACAGACTTCAATCCCAGCCGCCATTATGCCTAAGCTGATGGCTTCGTTTCCATTCATTACTACAAAATCTTCCTTGCTTTTTTTACTCGGGATTTGATAGTGCAATGAAATATTTTCTTCGGCCCAGGCATAACCCGCTATCAATAATTCGAGATTGTCTTGAATTATTTTATGATCTTTTTTTCTAAAAATATACTTGACTTGTTCTGAAGCAATTTGAAGATCTCTATCATAAATATTGCAGAGCATACCCAATACCCACATATTCTTGCCTTTTCTGGCATCCCTGACAATTTTAAGACATTCCTCTTCCATCGGAATTTCTATCACCTTATATCCCAATTCCCTGAAATGATTTATGGCATTATTGTATTGATTTTTAATGTCTATAGATGCGTTCCTGGCCCATTTGTTTTCAATTAGGATATGAGTACCTGCTTTATAGGCTTGTTGATCTATTCGTCCAAATAAAACTTGTTCATTTAGCGCGATCACCAGATCGGCATAATCTCCCATATTTGTTATCTTGCCGGAACCCATTCTTACACGTATGCCCGAAGCACCCGCTTTCGATCTGGCCGGTGGCTGTATTTCGGCTGGTATTATTTCTACGGTCCACACACCATTGCCCATTTTGGCACTTATGGCCCCAAGGCTTTGGCCGCATTTCTGAGCACCTTCACCCGAATCGCTTACTATCTCAACGATACCTTCATTTATCTTTTCCCTTTTTACAGAGGACGATATAGCTGAAATTGCTAATTCCAGGTTAGAATTTTCTATTTGCATTTGTTCCAATTAGATAGCTTGATAAAAATATTGAATCTTAAAAAGGAATTTCCTGCAATTGGTAATATTAAATATGATATTCATCAGTTTTAATTAGATTCTGGAATTAATGAAGAAGCAATTCAGATAAAGGGAAGATCAATCTGTCAACTAATTTTACATCCTTGCCCTATTGTATTTTTATTCACTTATTTAGTAATCATTTAACTCAGTCTTCCTGAAATTTATCAATGAAAGCCAAATTTATTCGCCCGCTTAATTGTTTGAATTGTGGATCCCGCCTGGCGTCCAATTATTGTGAAGTATGTGGACAATCCTCCGATGTTAAGCGCATTACTTTTAAAGATACTGTTGAAGGATTTCTGAGTTCTACATTTTCTCTCGAAGGAAATTTACCAAAAACTATATTTGCATTAGTTCGAAATCCAGGTAAAATGTTTCGCGGGTTTATTGGAGGTAAACGTGTTATTTATTATAAGCCCGTAGCTTTTTTTGTAGTCTGTACAGCAGCCTATCTCATCATCCGTTCTTTGATAAACTACGATCCCTTATATGGATACAGTAGCCCACCTGAGGCCAGCGATGAGATAAGAAAACTTACACTTAGAGCAGCGCGCTTTATGGTGGACAATATCAATAACATAATGTTCACGCTAGTGATTTCCATAGGATTAATGTTCAAAAGTTTTTTTTATAAGCGATTTCATCTTGCAGAGTATATCACTGTGGGATTTTACATATCCGGAATTTATATTTTGTTCGGTATTATTTTTATGATGATTATGAATTTTAAAGAAGAGAGGGTTAACCAGTTTCAATTGATATTTCTATTTCTGTATATTATTTATTGCGCTCACTCGCTTATGCAAAAAAACACTTTAATAGGATGGCTTAAATATTTATTAATCAGCGCATTTAGTATAATTTTTTATATAATTTTTGGATACGGCTTCTCTTTGATTTGGGTATTTTTTATGAATTAAAACTAAGATTCAAAAATTCAAATCGGAATGCAGAAATATGCCCCGGTTTATTCAATGGATATTGTTTTAAAACAAAGAATCCAAAAACTTAACCTTTGAATTGAGTGTAGGGTGTATAAATATCTTACAAACGCAGAATTAAATAAAATTTAAAATCCGGTTTATAGAATTTGTATTGTCAAAATTTCTATTTCAATAATAAATTTAATCTGTTAAGGAGACTACTCGTCAAACTCAACTTCACCACTACTTAATTTATAATAGGCCGATACGATTTTTACACCTGCGGATTTTACACTATCCAATAAGATTGGTTTGCTTTCTTTTAATTCTTCCGCTGTGATTTGCGCGTTCACCTTTATCGCATTGGTGAGCAAGTCCCCTTCCATTCTTTTAGCCATGTAAACAGCCGGCTTGATCTTTTCAATAATAGCACCAATATGCCCTCCGGGATCCGCATCGCCCAGACTTGCCCCTACGGCACCACATTTTTCATGTCCCATCACCACGACCAATTTTGAATTCAGGTATTTTACAGCGTACTCAATACTTCCTATAACTTTTTCTTTTGCGATATTTCCTGCAACTCTAATGACAAAGAGGTCTCCAAGGCCCTGATCAAATACGAGCTCCGGAACGACTCTTGAATCTGCACAACTCAAAACCACGGCAAAAGGATGCTGTGCCTCTTTTAATGATTCTCTATGTGTAGGGTCAGTATGTGGGTGTTTTAATTGGCCACTAACATATCTTTTATTACCTTCTTTTAATTGTTTGAGTGCTTCTTTAGCTTCCATAGTGTTTATCTTTTTGAATTTTGATTATACAAAATATTAGTGCAAATGCAATTCAATCTTTTAAATATTATTAGCTTTCATAAAAACTACCATTATGAAAAAGAAAATTTGGATTGGAATAGCGATACTTTTTGGCTTATTCATACTTTTTGAAGTTTATCAATTTGCCACAACTCGATCCCATAGTCCGGAATTGACTGAAACATTCAAATCGAATAATGTCGAAATATCCGTGACCTATTGCAGACCCTATAAAAAAGGCCGTTTAATTTTTGGACCGGAAAATGAGGATGCGCTGGTTCCATATGGTAAGTACTGGAGATTAGGTGCAAATGACGCCACAGAAATTACTTTTAGCGAAGATATTATGTTTGGACATGAGTCAGTTAAAGCGGGGTCTTATCGAATGTATGCAGTTCCAAATGCTGATGCATGGGAAGTTTCTCTCAATTCGGAACTGGGCGAATTCGGTTATTTTGAACCGGACTATAATCTTGATGTAGCAAAAATTAAGGCTTCAGTAGAGGAAAAACCAGATATTACCGAACAGTTTACAATTAAATTTGAAGAACATCAGGATAAAGTAATGATGTATTTTCTATGGGATCAAACCAAGGTGGAAATTCCTATCACGTATAACTAGAATGTGTTGAAACGATTCTTTGTGAAATTTTGGTGGTTGGCTTATCCAATTACCTTAGTATTTCTCATTTTGACATATTGGCTAATTGGTAAAATCCAATATCGTCTTGAAGTCATGGATATTGAGGAATACGAGCCAAAGTCAACATTAAAAGTACAAGAGTATCATCCAATAAGAGCAAAATTTCCTTTTATAGATGTTCACAATCATCAGTTTACCATGCCCGTTCAGGATTTAAATAAGCTTGTAAAGGAAATGGATGAATTAAATATGGCCGTCATGGTCAATTTAAGTGGATTTCGCGGTAAATTTTTAGAATGGTCATTGGAAAATGTCAATGAAAACCATCCCGACCGTTTCGTGCTATTCATGAACATTGATTTTGAAAAGCTGGATGATGAAAACTGGCCGGATGAGACTTTGGCTATGATGGAAAAAGCTGTTCAAGATGGTGTTAAAGGATTAAAAGTCTATAAGAGTTTGGGTTTAACCGATAGAGACTCTGAGGGCAATAGAATCAAGGTAGACGATGAGCGCCTTGACCCAATTTGGTCAAAATGCGGAGAATTAGGTATCCCGGTATTAATTCATTCAGGTGAACCCAGTCCCTTTTGGTTGCCAAAAGACAAATACAATGAACGATGGCTGGAGCTAAAACAATATCCAAGTCGCTATAAGGATCCCAATAAGAATCCATCATTTGAAGAAATTATGGCAGAGCAACATCGCGTTTTTCGAAAACATCGAAATACTAAATTTATTGATGCCCATCTTGGCTGGTATGGAAATGATTTAAAAAAATTTGGAGAAATACTCGATGAGATGCCGAATGTATATACCGAATTGGGTGCAGTGCTGGCAGAATTGGGCCGGCAACCAAGAACTGCAAGAAAATGGATGATCAAATATCAGGATCGTGTCATGATGGGGAAAGATATTTATGACAAAGAGGAGTATTATACCTATTTCAGAGTGCTGGAAACCTACGATGAATATTTCGACTATTATCGAAAAAGACATGCGCACTGGAAAATGTATGGCCTCGGTCTGCCAGATTCTGTATTGAAGAAAGTGTATTTTCAGAATGCATTAAACGTTATTCCGGGCATAGACAGCAGTTTTACCGAATTGACCTATTGAATTCCCTTTTTCATATTAAATTAAGAATTCAATTTATCCCTAAAAGATAAATCTTTAAGCCCTACATCAATAATAAATCTGTTTTTAAGAAATTGCCTTCCTAACAATATGGGATATTTCATTTCATTTCTGTTGGTCAATGAAAATTCCAATTTATAAGACTTTTTAAAAATTACGATATCAGTTTTTATGGTGTACCTCTCTTCAAACTGGCCATTAGAGCTCTTGACCTTTTTAATACCAAACTCCGACGTTTGCTGAAGCTTATTGTTATAAATGGGATGTTTTGGGTCCAATAGTTTATACCGGAGAATTTTTCTTTCATTTTTAGATATCACTTCCATTTCATGACAATGCAATGCACAACCGTATGCTCCTGAATCGATTTTGGCTTCTATTTCGAATAAGTCTAATTTTGGCAAGTCAATTTTATCCCTTCTACCGATAATTTTTAATTGTTTCTTTTTTTTCAAAACCTCAATAATTTAAACCAATCCAATGTGCATTATCGCATCGCCCTGATGAATTATTGGATTATTATTTAAACCAATTACATAACCTGATTGACTTGACTTTACCGGTACTTTAAAATCTCCAAATGGGTCTGTTATATTCCCAACAGTTTGGCGTGCTTCCACCTTATCACCGCTGCTTACCAAAGTTTGAAACAAGCCGGAGGCTCTCGCCCTTATCCATGAAGAATTTCTAATAAATACATTTTTATAATCGGGTTCTTGTAATTCCAAATTACTCATTCCTAAATGTTTAATAACCCTTAAGGCACCCTCAACACCTTTTTCTATCGCAAATTCATCAAATCGAGCTGATTCACCTCCTTCGTAAACCAGTATGGTTTTACCCAGTTTGGCTGCAGACTGGCGTATGGATTTTGGCCGGTATTTAGAATGTAATGTAAAGGGAGCATAAAATACATCAGCCAATTCCCTTGCTTTTGAATTGCTAAATAATCCTCTTGTTTGCGGATAATTGGTACGGTCCGCACCGCCAGTATGAAAATCAATCCCATAGTCAATTTTAGGTATTATGTCCTTCATCAAATAATAGGCAACGCGAGATGCCAGCGAACCATTTTTATTTCCGGGGAAGGAACGATTTACATCTTTGCCATCTGGGACATTTCTTGAAAAATGTATAAATCCAAAAACATTAATAATTGGAATGCATATTATAGTTCCTTTTTCAGGAATATTGTATTCCATTTCTATAATTCTTCTAACTATTTCAACGCCGTTGATTTCATCGCCATGCAAGCCGCCACTTAATAACAGCACGGGTCCTTTTTTTTTAGCCCTGGAAACGGTTATAGATAAATCTATTGAAGAATGGGAAGGCAATTTTGCAATATTGACCTCCACACTTCTGGTCTCCCCTGGTTTTATTTCTTCCTTGTTAATGATCATTTTAAACCTTCACCTTATCTTTTGATTTTCGATTTCTGGCAACTGAATTTTCTATATATGTTACAATTTTACCAGCTATATCCACTCCTGTGGCTTTTTCAATACCTTCCAAACCTGGCGATGAATTGACCTCGAGAACCATCGGACCTCTGCTGGATTGAAGCATATCCACACCGGCTATGGCTAAGCCCATGCTTTTTGCTGCTTTTTTAGCTGTTGCACTTTCTTTTGGACTCAGTTTAATTACATTGGCCTGCCCCCCTCTATGAAGATTTGACCTGAATTCTCCTTCCTTGCCTTGTCTTTTCATCGCGCCCACTACCTCTCCATTAACAATAAATGCGCGGATATCTGCACCACCTGCTTCTTTTATGAATTCCTGAAGAATAACTCTGGTTTTTAAACTCTCAAAGGCTTCTACCACAGATTTTGCTGCCTGGTCTGTTTCTGCCAATACGACTCCCAGGCCCTGTGTGCCCTCAAGAAGTTTTATAACAACGGGTGCTTTTCCGATATGCTTGATTACCTTGTTTTCATCCTTACTAAAATTTGTAAAAGCTGTTTTGGGCATTGAAATTCCTGATCTTGATAAAATTTGAAGGCTTCGCAATTTATCTCTGGATCTTGTAATAGCCTGTGATTCGACCGCCGTAAATACGTGCATCATTTCAAATTGACGTACAACAGCAGTCCCATAAAAAGTGACAGATGCACCTATGCGCGGGATAACAGCATGAATATCATTCAGTATTTCACCTTTATAATAAATGATGGGACCTTTATCATCCATGATCAAATCACATTTGAGGTGATCTATAACACGTGCATTATGCCCTTTTGATTCAATGGCTTCTACAAGTCGTTTGGTCGAATAAAGACCCGGATTACGCGATAATACTGCGATATTCATAGTTTATAGTATTTTTTAAAGACAATTATACATTTTAAAAGAATTTAAAATGCAATTAATCATAAGCTAAAATTATTGGTTTTGAAACATTAAATGATCTAAAAAATATGGGCTTCGTAAATGCGAAATGAAAAGCAAAAGAATCTCCATTCTCAGGATAATTGGGGAAATATGAAATCCTAAATTCAAGTGCGTCGAATATCAAATTTTCATTTTTTGTTCTAAGTCCTATTCCCAAATTATTATAGAGATTATTGTAAGGTTCGCGAAGTCTGTTTTCTTCTACTATGCCAAAGTCGCTGTATATAAAAGGTGCGAATTGAAAACCATAGAAATAAGCCGGTAAAAATATTACAGTCTCAATTGTGCCGTTAAAGGCATTATTTCCCTGAACATTCATGCCACTCAAATCTCTAATTCCAGTTGGGTTAATTAAGCTTCTTGAGAATGGAATTGATAAATCCCTGCTTCTGAAATAGTTCGCTCTGATAAAAGTTCTCAAATGAGATCGTCCCAGATTAAGTAATGGGCTAAAGTAACCCAAGGTGCTATTAAAAATCATATTTTTATTTTCCTCACGGGAAAAAAAAGTACCAACCCTTATATCAGCCCGCAAATAACCTATTTTGGTAAATGATCCTGCCCCCATGGATACCCCAGAATAATAGTGTGATAAAAATTCAGACCAATTCCTTCCAAAAACCACCGAACTTATAAAGCCAACGGGAACATCTTCTGTGATATTAAACGAAAGTATATTGCGGGTTTTGTAAAAATTTGTTCTACTCAAAAAAATTGAGCCAAGTGCTGTTTGTCTGTTATGATACACCTCATTGCTGTCGGGTAGCACGCCCGGTCGTTGAAAAAACCGGTGATTTACATACCTTCCCGAAAGACCAAAATTTAGTCTTGAATCAATTGAAAATGATCTCGAAAGCCATGAATCAAGTCTGTTTCTTTCAAAATACTGAATCGTATCCCATTCCGGAGGATAGATGTTTTGAGTTACTCTATCCATAAGTATTTCCCCATTGTACTTTTGCAAGGGAGAAAGAAAATTTTTAGAGATTAGGATAGCATATCGCTCTCTTTGATAGGTATTTTCTGCATTAATCGTTAAATCAATAAATGATTTCTGAATATTGCGAAATACCAAAGAAGATTCATATCCATTTTCAGGTTGAGCGATACTATAATGTCTGAAGGCACCCGAAATTTCATTGGCTGTCCCTGCTACATTATTATTTCTTAGTCCAACATTGTATTTATTTGTCCCTGAAAAATTTGTATTTAATGACCATGAGAGCCGGTCTCTAACTATTACTAGAACATCCACCTGATCAGGAAGTGAATCAATTAAATTAGTCTCAATTCTCACATCCCTAATAAATGGCAATGATCTTATAATTCTCTCCGAGTCTGCCATTTTAAACTCATTAATGGTATCACCCTGTTTAAAAAGCAAATGTTTACGAATGACAAAGAATTGAGTTTTTATATGAAATTGATTGGCAAATTTTTGAATTTCACTTCCAGCCTGTTTTTCAATATTTCTTACCGAACCTCCAAAAAGATCCACATTGACATAATTGATGTTCCTTATTCTTTTGCCTGAAAGATCTTCAAAATACGTTTCACTACGAACTGGCTCATCCGCTTTGAGCACATCCTCAGGTTTTCTGTAATCCACCAGTAATTTAAATAATCGATCAGTAACCTTTGATTGTCTCGCTTTGGATTGAAGTGAATCAAAAAACAATTGAGATTTAAGTCTGCTTTTACTGATTGTTTCATATCCCTCGCCTTCCGGGACTAGATATACGGTATCTGATAGAGGAAAAATTATGGTATCATCTAAAATTAGAACCTGATCTTCTGTAATTCTCACACTATCCTCCTGAGCTAAGGATGAAAATGTGATTGCAATAAGAAAAAAGATGAAAACAAATAGCTTTTCCAATGAACACGAGCTTATTTAAGCTAATGTAAAGAATTAAAATAAGTCGAAGATTGAAGAGCTTATGCGGTTTTAATTCGATTCAATCTGTTCTGATAATTCATATTTGAAAATCTGCATAAAAAATAGAAAAGAAGGTTTTACTAACAAATCCTTGGCAGCTGGTCGCCGGGAAGCATTTGCACCACTCGTCTGCCTCCTATCGAATTTCTAATCAAAACCTGTCCGGGATGGGCTGCTTTCACCTCACCAATTATTGCTGCTTTTTCAGCTCCTTCCATGGATTTCAGTAAAGAGAGATAATCTGATGAAACGGAAGGGTCTACAAATGATAAAAACAAACCTTCGTTTGCAATATAAAGAGGATCAAGTCCGAGCATTTCACAGGCAGCCTTGACCTCCGAATTCAAGGGTAAAGATTCCTCATCAATTTCAATTCCTACATTGCAATATGCTGATATTTCATTTAAAACGCTCGCAACTCCACCTCTCGTTGGATCCCTGAATAAGTGAAGGCTATCGCCAAATTTATCAAGCAAAGTTCGGGTGATTCCATTAAGAGCCATGGTATCGCTTTTAAGATCGCTGTCAAACTCAATTCCTTCGCGTAAGGACATAATGGTAAGACCGTGCAAAGCCATCATCCCACTGAGAACTATGATATCGCCGATTTTAACTCTTGAGGGATCAATCTTGGCATTAGAATGGATATGTCCTATTCCATTTGTATTGATAAATATTTTGTCTCCTTTTCCTCTTTCTACAACTTTAGTATCTCCGGTTACAATTTTTACACCGGCTTTATCTGAAGCATTCTTAATCGTTAGCAGAATTTCCCAGAACTCATCCATTCTAAGTCCTTCCTCAAGTATAAAACTTAGAGACAGGTATTCTGGTATAGCACCGCACATGGCGAGGTCATTTACTGTCCCATTTACTGCCAGATCACCAATGTTGCCCCCGGGAAAAAATATGGGCGAAACAACAAAACTATCAGAAGAAAAGGCAACAGGGCCTTTCAAATTCAGGAAAGCTCCATCATGCTTTTTTTGCAAATAGGCATTGTCAAAAAGATTAAATACGCCTGACTCTAAAAATTTATTTGTCAAAATGCCCCCACTTCCATGCCCCATTGTGATTATTTCAAAATCAAATTCAGGCATTGGGCAGCTTTGATTAAAACTTGAATTAGATTTTTTCATCCCGATACGGCTTCACGGTATTGTGCTAATTGATAATAGGCTGCACATGCTCCTTCGGAACTTACCATTGGCGCTCCAAGAGGGTTCATAGGTGTACAGGATTTCCCAAATTCCGGACATTGATGTGGCTTTTTTACGCCTTTAAGAACCATTCCGGCTATGCATTTTTGTGATTCTTCTACAGAATTGTAATTCAATTCATATTTCAGATTCCCATCAAATTTTTTGTACTTATTATTCAAAATATAACCACTTTTAGGAATTGTACCAATACCACGCCACTTCCTGTCAGCAATTTCAAATACCTCATGGACAACTTTTAATGCTTCCGGATTTCCACCTTTGTCAACGACACGCGAATATTCATTTTCAATACCAAATTTGTTACTATCAAGCTGTTTGACACATGTTAAAATACCTTTAAGCAAATCAATCGGCTCAAATCCTGTAACGACGATAGGGATTTGGTACTTTTCGGCTATTGGATAATAATCTTCATAACCCATAACCGTACACACATGTCCGGCAGCTAAAAATCCATCTATTTTATTTTCTTTATCTGCAAGAATGGCCTCCATCGCGGGTGGTACCAGAACATGTGAAACCAATAGCGCGTAATTGGCCAAATTCAATTTATCAGCCATTATTATTGAGAGCCCATTTGGAGGAGCTGTAGTTTCAAAACCAACAGCAAAAAAGACTACTTCAAGCTCTGGATTTAACCGGGCAAGATTTACCGCTTCAAGTGGGGAATATACAATTCTAATATCAGCTCCCAGGGCTTTGGCTTTTAATAGGCTCATTTCCGAACCCGGAACGCGTAACATGTCACCAAAGGAACAAATCGTTATGCCCTTGTTTAATGCCAGATCTACGGCTTTATCGATCATTTCTATGGGTGTAACGCAAACAGGACATCCTGGGCCATGAATCATCGTAATACCATTAGGAAGCAATTCAAGAATTCCATTTTTAACGAGACTATGCGTTTGACCACCACATATTTCCATGATATTCCACTTCCCTTTAAGTTCCCTCTTAATGGTCTCAAGCAGGCCTTTGACGATCTTAGAATTTCTATATTCACTTAGGTATTTCACTTATCCCCATTTTTATTAAGTCCCAATTCATCTGAAATCTCACCTATTTCCTTGAGGTATTGAAATGTCTTTTTCGCTTCCTCCTCATTTATTGTATTTAAAGCTACGCCCACATGGACCAAAACAAAATCACCGACCTCCGCATGAGGAACCATAGATAAGTTTACACTGCGTGTGATACCCTCAAATGAAACCTTGCCTGTTTTAAAAGTAGATTCCATATTTTCCTGTATATCAATGATTTTACCTGGAATTGCTAAACACATAATTTATACATAAATATTTTCCTTCTTTCTATTTTTCCTTCTGAGAAAATCTCTTCTTTTAATATTAATATGATGGCGCATCAATTGCCCGAAAGATATGTTCTCATCATTAGGAGTTAATTCATGATGAAAGTACAAGTCTTTTTTACCTTCAAACGATTTGATTATGAGATCTATGAGTAATGCATTCTGAAATACACCTCCGCTAAAGGCTAGTTTGTTAATCTGATATCTATCAGCTACTTCTGAGATCGTCTGTACCAGTTTTTGATGAAATCTTAATGCAATTTCCGACTTAGGAATGCCATTCTCCAATTCATCTATCATGCTCTCAAGAATTAATTGTGAATTTTTCCAATCGCCTTCAATATTTTCAAATTCTGAAAAAATTGATTTTTGTGCCAATTGCTCTAGTTTTAGTGCCGCTTCACCTTCATAACTTATTTTATCACCAAGCCCTAATATACATGCGGCTGCATCAAATAATCTTCCAACACTGCTAGTTTTCAATGAAGATTTTTTATTTAATATTTTATTAAAAACACTCCATTCTTTGTCAGAAAAGCACGTTTTTAGATATTCTTTTTTATCGCTTTTGCTAAGTATTGACAATGCAGACAGTCTTGGTTCTTTTGGCATTTTATTTCCCGGGAAATGGGGATAGTAATCAAAATGATCCAAACGGACTATTTTGAAATCTTTATAAAAGAAAAACTCTCCGCCCCAGATATTGCCATCATCGCCATAGCCCGTTCCATCCCATACTATCCCTAAAACATTTGAATTTTCCCTAATCAGGTCATTTTCAGCTAATACCGAAGCAAAATGTGCTTCGTGATGTTGAATTCCAATTTTTGGGATATCCTTCTTAGCTGATAATCTTTCCGCAAAAATGGTACTGGCGTACTCGGGGTGTTTGTCACAAAGAATAAGTTCCGGTTCAAAATTCAATACCTCGCTTAAATGAAAAAGTGTCCTTTCGAAGTTTAGTTGGGCATCGTAAGCCTCTAAATCGCCCAAATACTGAGAGATATACGTGTAATCTTTATGATGAATACAAAATGAACTTTTCAAAGATGCTCCGGCACTCAGTATTGACTTATCTATTTTTGGAATCCGACCAAAGTAATTAGGAGCCAAACCTCTTGATCTTCTCAGAATGATCTTTTTCTTTAATTCCGGACTAAAACGTATGAGTGAGTCGTCTTCGGGGATAAGAATATCCCTATTGTGACATAAAATGCTATCTGCAATGGCAATGAGGCCATTCAATGCATCATCATTTTTATAAATGATGCTGGATCCACTCAAATTTCCACTTGTAGCAATTAAGGGTTTATAAAATTGTCTGGACAAAATCGCAAGAATAGGAGCATAAGGATGCATTACACCAATTTCCGACAATCCGGGAGCAACCAATTCACTTTTTAAACCCGTTCCTGATGGTTGTTTTAATGGCAAAAGTACAATTGGCGCAATCTCAGAATGTAATTCTGATTTTTGTAAATCACTTATTTCAACATCTTTTTCCAAAACCTCCATAGCCGGGTAAATCAAGGCGAATGGTTTGGAAGGTCTTTTTTTGCGCTTTCTCAATTTACGTACAGTATCGGGGTTTGTGGCATCGCAAAGCAAGAGAAACCCACCAATGCCTTTTACTGCCAATATTTTGCCATTAGCTAAATCATCGATGCAATAATTTAAGAGCTTTTTATCATTTGAAATAACCTTTTTGCCTTGCCGGTAAAACATGAGTTTTATACCACAATCAGGACAGGAATTCGTTTGTGAGTAGTACCTTCGGTCTTCTACATGGCTGTATTCTTTTTGACATTCAGAACACATTTGAAATTTGTCCATGCTGGTATTTTCACGATCATAGGGCAAGCATTCTATAATGCTATATCTTGGACCACATTGCGTACAGGTAATGAATGGGTATTCCATTCTCCTATTTTCTAAGGCGAAAAGTTCTGCTTCACAATTTTTACAAATTCCATAATCCGGTGTGAGTAATACGCTTTTTCTTTTTGTTAATCGACTTTCCCGGATATCGAAATTGCGGAATCCCTGAACATCCAATTCTTGTACAGAAATGTTATGAATACGGGCAAGATTGGGCGGCTCATTTTCCAGTTGTTCCAGGGCTTTTGCCAGGTCAGATTCCGCACCTTCAAAAACAATTCTCAATCCTTCAGAGTCATTAATAACCCATCCCTTTAAATTGAGCTTTTTTGCCAAATGAAATACAAAGGGCCTAAAGCCTAGACCTTGCACAACTCCTGTAATATGAATTTTTATGGCTTTCACAACATGAACTAGTCAGATACAAGTATCAAATTTTTTAGCCAATTGCACCAATTATCCATTCCTGCTCCTTTTGTGGCCGATAACTCAAAGAACATAAGATTTGGATTAATTCTTTTCGCATTTTCCTTCAGTTTCTCAATATCAAAATCTAAATAGGGCAAGAGATCCGTTTTATTAATGATGCATATTGCAGAACTTTCAAACATATAGGGGTATTTTAGTGGTTTATCCTCCCCTTCTGTTGTGCTAATGATTACAACTCTTTTTTCTTCACCAAGATCAAATAAAGCCGGACAAACCAGGTTTCCTACATTTTCAATAAATAAAAATGAATTGCTAGGAGGATTTAATTTTTTAAGTGCTTTATTGACCATTTCAGAATCGAGATGACAGCCTTTGCCGGTATTTATTTGAATGGCCTCAACACCGGTTGCGCTGATTCTTTCTGCATCCTTACTGCTTTGCTGATCTCCTTCAATGACGGTGACAGGAAATTCTTTTGACAATAGAGCAATAGTTTTTTCCAGAATGGTAGTTTTTCCGGAACCCGGGGAACTTACCAAATTGAATGTCATGATATTTTTTGCTTCTAGGTAGCCTCTGTTTCTTTCAGCCATCAAATCATTTTTCATCAACACATCCCTTTCCAATGTTATTTCCCTTGGGTCTGTTTTGAAATGTTCATGATCGCCATGATGAGTATGAGAATGATTATGAACATCTTGTTGTTCATGATGGTGATGGTGATTTTCAATTTCGGTGTTTCCCGGTTTTAATAGGGTCACCGTTTTATCCGAATCACATCCACAAGTAGCACACATAATATTTTAATTTACAGTTAGGGATTTAATTTTTAACTCTTTGCCACGAATTACATCGCTGTTATAACTTCCACATACCGGACAGGCATCAAACAATTGCTTTATTCTAAATTTCTGTCCACAATCAGTACAAAACCCCTGGGCTTCCACGCTATTAATGATTAATTCAGCATTATCTAATACAGAATCTTTAATAACAGCCTCCCATACAAATTTCAAGGAATCAATCTCTATTCCGGATAATTCACCAATTTCCAATTCAATTTTTTCAACCGAATTGGCATTGACTTTTCGCAATTCATCTTCAGCGATATGGGTTATATTTCTTGCAATTGAAAACTCGTGCATAAACAATTTTCAATTATGTTTTTGATTTTACTCTTTTCAAGGATTTGTACAAAATCCATATTAGTATAATTGTCCCGGCTATGGGAATAAGATGAATCAAAGAAGAGAGGTAATGAAGCCAGGAATCATGAAATTGTCCATGTCCCCCATGGCCATAGGCAATTCCCGCAGTCAACATTAAAAAAATTATAAATAGAATTCTCATTTCTGTATTGTTTTGAAGCATTAATTATAGGGTTCAAATAATCCAGAATTCATGAGAAATGTCATGATTGAAGTTGATTATGAACAGGGTCTAATAGCCCATTATTAGTGTATTTTAAATAAAACTAAAATATGAGCCGGGGAATATTATTTATATTATCAGCATTAATTTTTGCCCTCGTGATGTGTAAATCACAAAAGGAAATTTCATCAGAAAGCAGTATTCGTCAAATAAGACCAGCAGATGTTAGAGGTTTCCACCATCCGATTGAAATGACCATCGCCTGGTACCCCTACGAAAACAAAAAGCTAAGTATGACTTCAAAACATGAATGGAAAATTGAGGATGACGAAAATGGCCGTCAAGGGAATGTTCCGGTAATTTTAATTCGATATCCGCTTAGTGGTGATTCCATTTGGTTAGATATGAATACTAAAAGTGAAGATTTAGGTATGTTGATTAAGCATACACTCATGACACAAATTCCGATAAAAAGACCATTCACCAATTATCTTGAAGCTGCATCATGTACGGGATGCCATCCGGAAGATGTAGAAGTGGATTTCAAACGCTGACCTTGTTTATTAAAATCTGAATTCAAATCACAAGCATTGAAATATAACTGAAAGGATGCTTTACAAAAGGTTTGATTAAAAAATATTTAGTCTTCAGAGGTTAAATTCCAATATTAATAGGATTGATCATGGGATTTCTCAAAAGGAATCGTAATTTAAATCAGGATGGACATATTTCAGGAAATATCTCAATTAATAAATCTTCGGCCGGAATTAACCAGGAAGCTGATGATCTCTTTAATCGTAATCCTCGGCCTATGGGTAATTCGGTATTTTACTTTAAAAATTGTTTACAATAGAATCAAAGATGAAGAATATGAGGGAAGGTATCTTTGGAAACGCTATGTCAAAAATGCCTATTATATTCTCATTTTTGTTTTTCTTCTATTTATATGGGTTGATAAAATAGGATCACTGGCCACATTTTTGGGATTGGTTTCAGCCGGTATTGCTATTGCCTTACAAGATCCCTTAGTCAATTTTGCTGGGTGGTTATTTATCATCGTAAGGCGTCCGCTTAAACTTGGAGACAGAATAGAAATTAACGGTAATTCGGGCGATGTTATTGATGTTCGGTTTTTTCAATTTACTATTAATGAAATTAAAAATTGGGTAGATGCAGACCAAAGCACAGGTCGAATTATTCATGTGCCAAACGGCTATGTATTTAAATACTCACAGGCCAATTACAATCAGGGCTTTCCACATATTTGGAATGAAATTCCCGTTTTAATCACCTTTGAAAGCAATTGGAAAAAGGCTAAGGATATTCTGGAAATAATTATAAAAGAACACGCCGAACAATTCAGTTTTAGCGCAAAGAAAAAGCTCCTTGAAGCCTCTAAAAAGTTTATGATCTTTTACAGAACATTAACCCCTATTGTTTATTTAACGGTAAAGGATTCTGGAATTATGCTAACGATTCGGTATTTAACACCCCCTCGAAGTCGAAGGTCATCGGAGGATATCATATGGCAGAATATATTAAGTGCATTTGAGAAACATAAGGATATCGATTTTGCCTATCCTACTCAAAGACATTATTACAATCTTCAGGAAGGAAAAGAAGGAACGGTTAAAAAGCCTAATTTTCCAGGATCTGAACGCGGTCCCATCAATTAATAAATCGCTATAAACTTCCTTCAAAGCTGATATATATCAGCCGAATATACTTTAAGGGTCATTTATATATTCGTATTTGAATTGTTACTTCAAACGATTTTTATATCTCAATTCCATCTCTGGGAATTAAAACCTACAAATAATGAACAACAATAAATACGTATTCACCTTTGGCGGAGGAAGTGCTGAAGGTGATAAGACCATGAAAAGCATTTTGGGTGGTAAAGGAGCAAACCTTGCTGAAATGAGCTCTATCGGACTTCCCATCCCTCCGGGTTTTACCATATCGACGGAGGTATGTGCATATTATAATGAAAACAATAAAACCTGGCAGAATGGGGTAGAAAAGCAATTGCAGGAATCAATTTCATTTTTAGAGAATCTGATGAATCTAAAATTTGGTGATTCAACAAACCCACTGTTGGTTTCTGTGCGTTCAGGTGCTGCAGTTTCCATGCCCGGAATGATGGATACTGTTTTGAATTTAGGCATCAACGATGAATCTGTAAAAGGGCTGGCACTTCAAACCAATAATGAAAGATTTGCATATGACTGCTATCGACGTTTTATTGATATGTTCGGTGATGTGGTTATGGGTATTGAGCATGAAAAATTTGAGGCGGTGATAGAAGCGCTCAAGCAAGAGAAAAATGTAAAAAACGATACTGAGCTGGAAGTTGAGGACCTAAAAGAGCTTGTAAAAAGGTATAAAGAAATTTTTCTTGAAAATACTGGACTTTCATTTCCACAGGATCCAAATAAGCAATTGCATTATTCAATAAATGCTGTCTTTGGTTCATGGAGTAGCAAGAGAGCCAGAACTTATCGAAAAATTAATAGAATCACAGGTTTATTGGGGACAGCAGTCAACGTGGAGGTGATGGTTTATGGAAATATGGGTGATGATTCCGCAACCGGTGTTTGCTTTTCTAGAAACCCCGCCAATGGATCGAAAGAGTTATTTGGTGAATTTCTCATCAATGCCCAAGGTGAAGATGTGGTTGCCGGGATAAGAACACCTCGAAATATCAATGAACTCAATGAAATCATGCCAAAAAGTTATGCTGAACTCGTAGAAATTATAAATAAGCTAGAGGAGCATTATAAGGATATGCAAGACATTGAGTTTACCATCCAACAAGGCAAACTATATATTCTTCAGACTAGGAGTGGTAAAAGAACCGGTATGGCCTCAGTGAAAATTGCAGTAGATATGGTAAGAGAAAATCTTATTTCAGAAGCTGATGCTGTATTAAATCTGGTTGAACCAAGACATCTCGATCAATTGCTACATCCGCAACTTTCTAGTGCTGAAACAAAAGCGGAAGAGATTTTAGGCCAGGGCTTACCGGCTTCTCCGGGTGCAGCTGTGGGAAAAGTGGTATTTAGTGCTGAAGAAGCCGAAGATGCAAGGAAACAGGAAATTCCTGTTATTATGGTGAGAATTGAAACAAGTCCCGAGGATGTGGGTGGAATGTCAGCAGCGGAAGGAATTCTTACATCAAGAGGAGGAATGACAAGTCATGCTGCAGTGGTAGCGAGAGGTTGGGGAAAACCATGTGTAGCCGGTTGTGGCGACATCAATATTGATTATGAGAAGGGGCAATTTAGCAGCGGTGATACCATTGTTAATGCCGGTGACTGGATTTCTATCGATGGAACCAAAGGATTGGTAATCATTGGAAAAAAACCTGTAGAAGAACCCTCTATGGACAATAATTATAAAACTTTAATGACATGGGTGGATGAGTTTAGAGATATGGATGTCAGAACAAATGCTGATACCCCTCATGATGCAGAAGTTGCTGTCAATTTTGGTGCAGAGGGTATTGGGCTCTGCAGAACTGAACATATGTTTTTCGGTGATAAGCGAATTATGGCAATACGCAGAATGATTGTTGCAGAAAACGAATTAGAAAGAAAAGAAGCTTTAAAGGAACTGCTACCATTTCAAAAAAGTGATTTTAAGGGAATATTTAAAGCCATGAAGGGCAAACCTGTCACAGTTCGGCTATTAGATCCACCATTGCATGAGTTTGTTCCCCAAGAGGAAAGTGAAATTCGTGATTTGGCAAAAGACCTAAATATTTCATTTGAAAAGTTAAGTCGTAAAATTCGTCTGTTGAAAGAATTCAACCCTATGATGGGGCATCGCGGATGCCGTTTGGGTATTACTTTCCCGGAAATTACCGAAATGCAGTCAAGAGCAATTTTGGAAGCAGCAATTGAATTGAGGGATGAGGGCATTGATGCAATACCTGAAATTATGATACCACTGGTCGGAACATCTGAAGAATTTATTCATCAGCACGAGCTCATTGACCATACTGCAATGGAGATTTTCAAAGAAAAAGGTAGAAGTATTGAATACAAAGTCGGTACAATGATTGAAATTCCAAGAGCTGCCATTGTTGCAGATAAAATAGCAGAAGAAGCAGAATTCTTTTCTTTTGGTACCAATGACCTTACTCAAATGACCTATGGATACAGTCGCGATGACGCAGGAAAATTTCTTGAATCGTACTTGAAAGAAGGAATATTAAAAGATGATCCATTTCAAACTTTGGATACGGAAGGTGTTGGTTCGCTGGTGAGAATGGCAACAGAAAAAGGCCGTGCAGCCCGTAAAAATTTAAAAGTCGGCATTTGTGGAGAACATGGCGGAGATCCCGATTCTGTTGCATTTTGTTACAGTTTGGGTCTCAATTATGTATCCTGTTCACCGTATCGTGTGCCGGTAGCCAGGTTAGCTTCAGCACAGGCGAGGTTAAAACAAGAAAAAATAGAAATAAAAGGAGTTTTAACTGAGAATTAATAAAGAAATAGAAATCCCGGGGCCGATTGTTTTGTTAGTTGGTTATGAGCAAAGGAAAAAAGCCCCGGGTTTCTGATTTATTGTCTGAAATTAAATTTACTTATTCGAGAAGTAGCGGTCCCGGCGGACAGCATGCAAATAAAGTCGAATCCAGGGTTACATTAATTTTTGATGTTTCAGAATCTGGGATTCTAGATGAATATGAAAAAAAACGAATCTTTCAAGCTTTAAAAAATAGAATAAACAAGGACGGAATTCTTTCTATAGATTGCGATAAGACACGCTCACAGCAAAAAAATAAAGAAATAACGCTTGAAAAACTGCAAAAATTACTTTTGAAAACCTTTAGCGAGAATAAAAAGCGTATTACAACTAAAAGACCAAAATCTGCCGAGGAAAAAAGAATAAGAGATAAAAAGTTTCAATCTGAAAAAAAGAACTACCGCCAAAAATCTGAAGGGTATTAATTTAAATGCGATAGACTACAGCATTAATGTTCATTCCCGCACCAACCGATGCAAATATGATAACATGGCCTTCTTCCAGTTGATGTTCTGGCATTTCGCCTTTTCTTACTCTGTCATATAAGGTTGGTACGGTTGCTACTGAACTATTCCCAAGTTCATGCACACTCATCGGCATAATGCCTTCGGGAGGAGTCAATTGATACTGTTTATAAAACCTGTTTATGACTTCTTTGTCGAGCTTTTCGTTTGCCTGATGGATAAATATTTTCTTGATTTCTTTAATATCCACTCCCGATCGGTCTAAAGCCATTTTCATTGCCTGAGGAACGTTGCGCAATGCATATTCATATACTTTCCGACCTTTCATTTTGATATAGCGCTTCGAAGAATCTGATCCCGGAAAATTTGATTTGTCCATGTACAAATAAAAGGCCTCATCTTTGGAATGCGTCATCGCAGCACTTGAAAGAATACCATAATTTGTATTTGAATCCGAGTATTCCAAAATGCAGGCCCCTGCCCCATCTGAAAAGATCATGCTATCTCGGTCGTACTTATCTAATACTCTGGAAAGTGTCTCTGCACCAATTACCAATACCCTTTTCGCCTGTCCTGATTTTATAAAACTATCCGCCTGAATAAGCCCCTGAACCCAACCCGGACATCCAAAAATAATGTCAAAGGCTATGCAAAAAGGATTTTTGATTTCTAATCTGTGTTTTACCCTGGCTGCAAGTGCCGGTAAAATATCTGTCTGAATGGTTTCGCTTGGAATATCACCAAAATTATGAGCAAAAATAATTTGATCTAAAGTTTCGGGGTCAATACCTGAATCTTCAATAGCCTCTTTGGAAGCCATATATGCGATATCTGAAGCTATCATTGTCTGATCTGCATATCTTCGCTCTCTGATTCCCGTGATTGCCTGAAATTTTTTAGCGATTTCCTCATTGCTTCCTTCTATTGCTTCCTGCTCTGCAGAATAAAACTTTTGCTTATTGAAATCGCTGTTTTTGGTA
This sequence comes from Cytophagales bacterium, assembly GCA_965267555.1. Taxonomy (GTDB): domain Bacteria; phylum Bacteroidota; class Bacteroidia; order Cytophagales; family CCMP332; genus CCMP332. The sequence continues at coordinate 1,956,635 of OZ254083.1, forward strand.
ATATTTTCCGGAATAAATTTTCCGGTACCTGTTATGATGCTCTTGATCAAGTTTTTTTTTGCAATGTTAGATGTATAAAATCTAAATTGAAAAATTATATTTTATTATTGATGGTTTTCTGAAAAGTATTCAAAAAATTATGCTTCAAATTAAATATATTATAATTGTTAGTTTCACTTTAATTCTTTGATTCAATATTAATAGCTTAATTTTGATGAATCATTTCACCCGTCTAAAAGGCAATTTCCTTTATTCATTTAAAACCTAGCCGATGCAAAAATTAAGATTTATAAATAATAATAAAGAGCATCAACTTTTTATCACAAGTCTGCGAAAAAGGGTAAGGTCATATTTTGATGAAACGGGAAAGTCATCCAAGGGAAATTCAAGTCTTTATATTAAAGCCTTGATTTTAATAGCAATGTATATCATTCCATTTGCCTTGTTAATATTTTTTCACTTTCATTTTTTAATCGCCATGAGCTTATGCATTATGATCGGCATAGGGCTCGCGGGAGTTGGAATGTCAGTAATGCACGATGGTGCGCATGGTGTTTTTTCTCAAAATAAATTTTTGAATAAGGTGGCGACCTCAACGGGCTATTTATTGGGAAGCAACACTATCAATTGGAAGGTTCAACACAATGTATTGCATCATACATATACCAATATTCTCAATATGGATCCGGATATTGAAACTAAAGCTGTTATTCGCTTAAATGAAAATGCCCCTTTAAAAAAATATCAAAAATTTCAACACATCTACGCTATTGCACTTTACAGCTTGATGACCTTGTCTAAAATCTTTAAAGATTTTCGACAACTCATTAACTATTCTAAATCGGGATATGTCAAAATGTTAAAAGCAAACCCAAACAGGGAAATGTTCAAACTTATCCTCAGTAAATCCTTATACATTGGTTTATTTTTAATTATACCAATTGTCTTTAGCCCTTTTCTATGGTGGCAGGTATTATTGGGTTTTTTACTTGTGCATGCAACAGCCGGAATGATATTGAGTTTAATTTTTCAAATGGCACATGTTGTTGAAGGCACCGAGCAACCCAATATAAATGGTCAAGATTCTATCAATATGGAATGGGCAGTACATGAAGTCTTGACTACGGCCAATTTTGCCCCGCATAACCGAATTCTTAATTGGTATATTGGTGGCTTAAATTTTCAAATAGAACATCATCTTTTTCCAAATATCAGTCATATCCATTATAAAAATATTGCGCCAATTGTGGCCCGAACAGCCAGAGAATTTGGATTACATTATAATGTAAAACCCAGTTTCAGAAATGCGCTTTATTCACATATCAGAAGACTGAAACAACTTGGAAATCCTTTGATAGCTCAAGCATAATAGACTATTCCTTTATCTCTATTTTTTCTATTTTATCACCTTCCTTAATGTTGTCGATAACCTCAAGACCATCTATGACTTTTCCAAAACAGGTGTGATTTCGGTCTAAATGCGCCGTGTTGTCTCTGCTGTGGCAGATAAAAAACTGACTTCCGCCCGTATTTCTTCCGGCATGAGCCATCGACAAGACGCCTCTATCATGATATTGATTATCCCCATCCAGTTCACAATCAATAGTATATCCCGGTCCACCGACGCCTGTTCCCTGCGGACAACCACCCTGAATTACAAAATTTGGAATTACCCTGTGAAAGGTAAGGCCATCGTAAAAACCATCTTTTGAAAGTTTTATAAAATTAGCGACCGTGTTTGGTGCGTCTTGTTCATAAAACTCTACTTGCATTGTTCCCTTTTCTGTTTTTATCGTAGCTGACTTCATTCGATAGATTTTTTTTACAAACCTAAATAAAAACCACAATAAAGAATTGAGTGGTCCAGTTTAGATATTATTTTACAAAACAGAATTAACTTTCAGCGATCTATTTTACTCCAGTATTTTTCGGCTTCTTTATTCAATTTCAAATTGAAATAATCTTTTAATAAAATCTTTAAATCACCAAAAAACACATTCCAAATACCCTGTTTTCTAAATCTCCGATCGGAAGTTAGGACGGAAGACTTGAGCAATTTTAGTTTTGTAAATTTCTTTGCTTTTCTGCAAAAACGGGCTGCTTCCATTATTTTAACTTCGGGAAAACCACCTATTTCGTAAAAAACGTCTTTCTTGCAGAAAATGCCCTGATCACCATAAAAATTGCTGCTTAACCTGTACCTCAAGCCATTAAGCCAGGCAATAATTTTTAGCCAAAAGCCCGCTTTAGTAAAATTTAAGTTAAATGCACCGACACTATATCCGGAATTTATCGCATCCACTATCATTTGGTCAAAATTTCTCGGTAAAAATGTATCAGCATCAAGGAAAAGTAAAATATCACCTGTTGATTCAGAAGCACCGGCATTTAGACTTGAATATTTTTTACCTCTGAATTTGTTATCAGAGATTAACTTAATTGAACGCTTTTCTAGAATATTGATCGTATTGTCTTCACTTCCCGCATCAACCACAATAATTTCTGGAATAGTATGCGCATTTCTAAGAACATTTGAAATACAAGGAAGAATATACTTCTCTTCGTTCAATGTAGGTATAATTACACTGAGTCGAAACGGATGAACAGTACTTGATTTTGAAGCCGATTTAATTGTATCTCATTTTAAAACCATTCTGTAAAATAAATGTGAGAATCCCGCAACGAGCGACGTTAATACGGTGCCCCATAAAATATCAATCCAGACCAATCCTTCAGGCCAATTGTCTAAAAGTGCCAGAGCGGTCAATTCAAAGGTAGAATAGCATAAAAACCCCAGGAAGGCGCCATTTTTAAAGGACATGGCTTGATTTTCACGCTGGATTGATGGAATTACTGAAAAATGGAGAATGCCAATGATAAAAATGATGTAAAATACAATTGCTGCCAACCAATTGGTTTTCTCAGCCAGCAAATCTCCGAGAAAATTTAGATATAAGTTTTTCGCAATTATTCCCAGCCATAAAAGATCAATCAATAAAAATGTTGAGAAACTAAAAATAAATAAGATGATATGATCCCGGATTACCTTTTTCATGATATTGAGAAACAAATTACTAAATTCCCTTTAAGATCAATTGAGATTAAATGACAAATCAAGAAAAGCAGGAATTAAAAACAGCAATTGAAAATAAAAAAACTGAGCTGTTGAAGATGATTTCAGATTTGAAAGAAGAAACAAAACCACAAGGACTTGACAGCTCAATTGGTAGGATTAGCCGCATGGACTATATCAATAATAAATCCGTAAATGAGGCCAGTTTGAGAAAGGCAGAAAACGATCTTAAATCCATTGACAGATGGCTCTCCATTTATCACAGTGATAAGTTTGGTAAATGCACTTATTGTGGCAATGAAATCAACCCCAAAAGATTAATATATATGCCGGCGAGCACGAGGTGTATTCATTGCGCAAACAAATAAAGCCATGATCTCTCATGGCCTTTTAGAATTTTTAATAATAAATTTTACTCTGTAACCAAATATTTATCAATATCGGTTTTTGAAATCTCCCTAAATCCACCGGCTACATCAATTACTTTTTCAAAACCCCTGGATTTTAAAATCGAAGCCGCGATCATAGACCGGTAGCCTCCCAAACAATGAATATGGTATTCATTTTCCTTTTCTATTTCTTCCATTTGCTGATTGATATAATCAAGTGGAAGATTTTTGGCTTTTTCGAGATGAGAGGTATTATACTCAGATATTTTTCTGACGTCTAGCACATTGATTTCCGATGTGTTGTAGCGATTGGAAAATTCTGAAGCTGAAATTGATTCTATAGATTCTATGTCTTTACCGGCATTTTCCCAGGCTTCTATACCACCATTTAAGTAACCTAAAGTATTATCATAGCCCACTCTGGATAATCTTGTAACCACTTCTTCTTCTTTGCCTTTTTCTGCTATAAAAATTATAGGCTGATTTAAGTCTGGAATTAAAGCACCAACCCAAGGTGCAAAATCACCATTTATCCCAATAAAAATTGAATTGGGAATATGTTTTTTTGAAAATTCCTGTTGATTTCTTGTGTCCAAAACCAGTGCTCCTTCATGGTTGGCCATTGCTTCAAAAGTCTCTACATCGAGGGCGACTTTTCCCTTTTCCATGATCTTATCAAGCGATACCGCACCCGATTTATTCATGGCAACATTTTGAGCAAAATATTGAGGTGGCGGCTGTAAGCCCTCCGTTACTTCTTTGATAAACTCTTTTTTGCTCATGTCTGCTCGAAGGGCATAATTAAATTTCTTTTGATTACCCAAAGTATCCGTTGTTTCTGAGCTCATATTTTTACCACAGGCAGAGCCAGCGCCATGTGCAGGATATACAATTACTGAATCAGGCAGTGTCATGATTTTATTTCTTAGGCTCACGTACAACATTCCCGCCAAATCATCTTGTGTTAATTCTCCTTTTTGGGCCAAATCAGGTCTTCCCACATCACCGATAAAAAGCGTATCACCACTAAAAACAGCATGTTCGTTTCCATTCTCATCTAATAAAAGATAACATGAACTTTCAAGAGTATGTCCCGGGGTATGCAAAACCTTAATTTGTACTTTTCCAATTGAAAAAATCTCACCATCCTTTGAAATATGGCTGTTAAATTCAGTTTTAGCACCTGGTCCATAGATAATCTTTGCTCCGGTTTTCTCTGAAAGCTCAACATGACCTGACACAAAATCTGCATGAAAATGTGTCTCAAAAATGTATTTAATTTTTGCGCCATCCTCTTCGGCGCGGTCAATATATGGCTTTGACTCTCTCAGCGGGTCTATAATAGCAGCTTCACCATCACTTTCAATATAATAAGCACCCTGAGCCAGACAACCGGTATATATTTGTACAATTTTCATATCTATTTCTATTATTTATCTGCAAAATTAGATCAGGCAAATTTAGACATAGTAACATTTGTTACGAAAATATTTAGAGTATTATGAGCGCTTTGTCAATCGATTTACCAATTCTAATACCTCATCACGCATAATATTGCCTTTGATATGCGGTTTAAAATGAGACTTTTCCCTGATTTCTTTTGAACTAATTTCAATTTGATCATAAAATGACTTTAAGGTATCTATATCCAGCCCCCAATATACAGCGGGAACTTTAGCCCAAATTGCCCCTCCCATACACAAGGGACATGGTTCACAGGTACTTATTAAAAAAGTATCCTGAATTTGAATTTTATCGGTAACAGCCGCATTCAATACATTAAACTCCGCATGAGCCAGGGGTCCCTTGGTTTTTGTTGTATTTACATCTTTAATTAAAATTTGTCCATTTATGTCGATTAAGGCCGCTGAAAATACTGTTCCTGCTGAAAATGCATTGTCAATGAGCATTGCCATTACCTTCTCGATAGTATGCAATTCGGGAAAATTCAAGCTTTTACTTTTTTAGCCAGATAATTGCCAAAGCGATTCATTATAAATAAATGGGCAAGGGCCTGCGTATATTTATATATAGTCCAGGGCAGTCTGGGTACAAATTCATGAATGGCCGCTATTACAAATTTATTATCCAATACAGATCTGAATTCCAGCCATCCATGATCTGTTCTTTTTGCCAGTCGTCCTCCGACTATAAAAAATATTCGACGCTTCTCATCGCTGCGGTTTTCAATCAATTCTAATTCAAGCAATTTTATTCTAAATAATCTGAATTGAAGACGATTATCCTCTTCCTTAGTCTTGATTAAATATTTAAAACTGTTCTGTAACCATCTTGGATATGTTTTTGAAATCCAGTTAACAGATTTCCTGGCAGGATTTGGCAATCGTTGAACACTTCGTACTGTATTTTTTTCAATCCTGTCTTTCTTATCGATAAATCTTATTCCTGGCAATTTTTTTTGAATTGCTTTATCAATGCTGTCTTCAATTTTGGTGTATTCGAATCCGAAGTCAAGCTTTGTTTTCTCATTGATGGTCATGTCGTGTTTTAAACTTTCCACCAGAGGAGAGGCAAAAGTTGAATTTGAGTCTGAAAAAAAACCTACCCAAAGTTTAGAAAATCCCAATGTGAAAAAAGGTATGGAAAAAATAAGACGTTTTTTTCCCATTCTTTTGGCTGTTAATTTGAGCAGGTCCATATAGGTAATTTTCCTTTCTCCTCCGATTTCTATAGCCCTGTTATACAATTCGGCATTGCCGATACTTTTATTGATAATTTTTAATACATCAGAAATATCAATCGGTTGTGAATAGGATTTGGTCCATTTGGGGCAAGCCATTACAGGTAATCTTCGAACTAATTTTTCGATTATCTCAAACGATGAACCTCCCGGGCCAATAATTATTCCTGCTCTAAGGGTTGTGGTTGGAACACGTCTTGAAGACAATGTCTTTTCAACTTCGAATCTGCTTCTCAGATGTCTTGAATAGGCAGATTTGTCCTTGGGCAAAATCCCACCTATGAAAATAATTTGTTTTAGCTTACAGCGTTCAGCAGATCTGGCAAAGTTATCCGCCATTAACAAATCGGTATTTTCAAAGGAGCTTTGGTTTAAATGTGAAGAAGGAGCCATAGAGTGAACCAGGTAGATGGCATAATCTGCACCTTTAAGAGCTTTTTCAGTACTGCTCAATGAGTACAAATCGACTTGCCTCCACTCTACACCTGCACGGGTTTCTTTTACATTTTTCGACCTTGAAAGAGCAATAATATCATATTGATCATGGTATCTTTCTATGAACCATTGCCCGATAAATCCACTTGCACCTGCGATGGCAATCTTTGTACTCATAAAATTTTATGCATATTAAAAATCATTGTTCGATTGATACAGCTTGAAACTCTGTTAAGTCACCTGATTCAAATTTGTAATAGATCTGAATGGGATTGCAACAGACCTGACAATCTTCAATATATTCCTGGGAAGAAACCGACTCGTCCAGCAATATGGAGATTTCAGCATTGCGGTAAGGACAAAGAAATATCTGTTCGTACATCGTTAATTCGGTGAATAAATCGATAGAAAGGAATTTAATCTTTCAAAGTTATTCATACGATCTTCCGGTACAGAATTCTTTAATAAAATGGATTTATAAACTTGATAAAGAAGTTCGTATCTCTCATCTCCAATAAATTTGTTGATGATAATTCCACGAACTGCTTTTGAATAATGATTATAAAACATATTCATGGAATAGGGATCCTCGTTATAAATATGATTGAGATTGATCAATGAAGACCATTGCTCCAAAACACGAAACCCTCTGTTCTTTAAAAAATCATTTAAGTGATTTGAAATAAGGCTTAAATCGTTAAAATTTTTGATGCTAAATCTCTGATAGTTTTCATTCCTAAGTCTGGCGAAAGAGCTAAACATGCTCATGGAATATGAACTATAAACATCTGAATAGTTCAGAAAGGCTCCGGCAAAATTTTCAATTTGATTTATCCTCTTTCCTAGATGGAATTCCATGACAAAATCAGATTCATATTCAGCAATTGAAACAATTATTGAATCAAATCCGGCTTCATTTTTTTTTATGAAATTCCATGGGCTGTTTCCGGACAAAAATCCTTTTGATCTGAAATAAACTTTAAAAAAATCTAAAACTTGATTTTTTTCGAGTACTTTCTTTTGAATCATACCTCAAGAACAGCATGAATCAAATAAAGTTGAATTATTGAATTATAATTCTGGCCGATTTTTGATTTATCCTTAATAAATAAATACCCTTTTTAACATTGTCCGCTTTAATTAGGGCATTATTTCCGGACAATTCAGATTGAATTAATATTTCATTGCCCAGCATATCGTACATTTTTAAAAATTCAATATTCGATCCCTCATTGATAATTCTAAACTCACCGGAGTTTGGATTTGGAAAGATGCTTAGCTGAGATGAAATTTCTTTGTTAAATTTGACAAACCTTATTTTTGAATAAGTGAATTTGCCATCTAAGTCTGTCTGTTTTAGTCGATAATAATTGATTCCAGTATATGGGTTTTGGTCTAGATAGAAATATTCTTTTACCTCGCTTTCGCTTAAATCTGCTGGAGTGTTACCAATTTCTTCCCATGAAAAAGAATTCTCTGAACGTTCAATGGTGTAATAGTCATTATTCACTTCTCTTGTTGTAACCCAATTTAGAACTACATTTTCCTTTTCGGCGAAAGCATCAAAGCTTATCAGCTCAATTGGCAAAGGCGAACGTGAATTATTTACAGTTCCAAGGGTAAATCTATCACCATCCTGAAAATTAACACTACTGAATGTAATTAGTTGATTATCAATATTATAAGATCCTGCTTGAGGTGTTACATCATTATCAATAAATAGGTTATCATCCCTTGTTATTAGTAATCGCAAGTCCGATCCTAAGAGGCCGGCCGGGAGGTCGCTTACATCAAAAGTTAATCTTACAGTTCCAATATTTACTGCGGAGCCTGTATTATCTACTTCTGATAAACGCCATACACGATTTAACCTGGCTTCAATTATAGTTCCATCAACATCTGTAAAATTTACTTCCGACATAGGTGTACCGTCATGACCCCAGATTAGAAATTCGTTATTATCAATGTCGTTTGGCAATGACATTCTCACTAATCCCTGTCCTTTTGAGTCTTTTTGAAAACTTCCATCGCTGGCTTGTCCAATTCCCGCTACTTCAAAATCGTAATCTCCATTTCCATTATCATCTTCATCATAAATATCATTTGCAGTCAATGAATTGTCATATTTAGCTGAGAGATAATTTTCTATAATAATTCTTTGCGCTTCATTAACTGCCTGACAATACATGGCAATTTCAGATATTTCACCTGTTAATTCTTGAGCAAAAGTGGAAGTTGATGCATTAATTCTTCTGGCTCCTATCAAAACATCTGTTGTGGCTAAGGTGGCTGTACCAACACCCCCATTGCTTATTTCTGAACTGCTATTTAAGTAAGAATTAAAACCTGTAGCATTGGCTTCAATTATTGTAGAAGCAACAGTCCAGGCCCCTGTGGCAGTAGTGCTTGACCCATTATTGCTGGATCCTCCCGCTACTCCATCCAATTGATTGGCATTGGTGAAATAGTGATATTGTCTTGAGCCGGAAGGATTTCTTGCTTTTGATAAAAATGTTCCGCTATTTCCAATATTGACATTATAGGCAATAAAAAATGACCAGGCATCCGTTTGTGGAATAAAATCCAGATCTGTATTACCAAGATTTAGCAAATCTCCTCCGTCGAACCCAACAGAAGGAAATACACTGTTGACAGCATTGCTATTAAAAGTAGGTTGGTTTGTGGCAGTTAAAGGCGTATTGGCATTGGCAGAAAGTCCATTTCCGGATGTATCAGGCCATAAGGTTACTGCGGTGCCGTCTGCCTGATTTAGATCATTTGCTTTAAGCCATAATTTGTTATTCGTGCTATCACCCACTCCACCAGGACCGAGATACCCCAATGAAAAGTTACCCGGATTGGTAGGCGCTGAAAATGGTGCAACACCACAATTAGAATTACAGTTGATTGTGATATACTGACAAACCTGGGCTTCTGTAGCGCCATTCAAATATTGGATTTCCGGATCCGGGTCACCATTCCCAAGACTTAAAATGCCACTTCCACATAAAAGAGCATCTGTGTTATCTATGTAAAGATCATCATTGGTTGTACTCGTATTGTCCAAAATTGTCAAGCTATTTCCGGAAAGGATAAGATCATCATTGGTATTGAATGAACCGTTTGCGGTTACTTCAAGGTTTCCCAAGTTAACGACATCCGCATTACTGGTAAATGAACCATTAACATATGTAAATCCCTCATACATAGATCTAATGGTAATATTAAATGTTCCTCCATTATCTACGATAATATCTCCGGTGTGATAAAACATATTATTTCCGGAAGATGTAAAACTGCCAACATTGGATCTGGCAAGGTCATCGGGTGAAAGAGCGCACAATTGATTGTCGGTAGTTGAATTTACGGTTACTGTATGTCCATTTCTTATGACTACATTATCATTTCTGCTGGGCCAAACGCCTGTTGGGACCGCCCCACTTGAACCGTCTGAGGCATAAGACCATGTATTATTATTATCCCAGGCACCGCTCGCCCTGGTGTAGAAAGTAGTGTTGGACGGATCATTAAAAGTTACAACCTGATAAGGTGCAATGGCAGATGAACCGGTTCCCGTGGCTCTTTCAATTCTCAAATTTGTTGATGAACTCAATTCATAGGTAAACCAATTATGACCGGGATTATCATCAGAATTAAATGTTGTGCTTCCTTGTTTTCCAAGGTGGCCTGTACCAAATACACCTGTTGATGAAGCCGCTTCCGGAATGGTAACATTTTTTGTCGTTTCCCCGGAGGCAAAAGTTTCAGTTCCGTGTAATACAGATGTTCCATCCGTAAATTCTACGACAAAAGCCACAAAATTTAAAACACGCGCTGTACCAACCCTGGTGTATGTAATGGTGACCGAATCCGTCAATTCAGTTCTCGGCATATCGTCTGATTGCATATTTCCGTTTGCAATATGATTGCTAATTATCATAGTCCTGCTTAGATCAACAGGGGTCCCTAAAGTAGAGGTAACAACGGCGGTTCCCGATCCCATAAATGCGGTAGCTCTTTGAACAAATGCACTGTCGTATTCCACAACCTGCCAAAAAACTTCTGTATGCTGACCACTCGCAACTGCAATACGCAAATTAGTATTGCTTGTGAGATTTGCATTAACAAAATCATCATTGCCAAACGTTACACCGTCTTTTAATCCGGAAATCAAGACAAAGGATTTGGAAATGTCCACGGATGAAATTGCAATATCATCTGTTCCAGTAATATTTTGAGAGCCCCTTTGTACATCGACACCATCTGAGAATTCAAATACCTGCCATCTGATTTCTACTGTTGAACCTCCTCCTGTTTGTTTGCCAAAAGTCAATGTGGTTTCATTGGTTATCTCACCACCAACATGACAATCCCTTGGTTCATTATTATCTACTGTGGTTGTAAAGACTAAGAAAGATTGATCAGGACAAACATAATCAATTGTTACAGTGGTGCTCAGGCCTGTAATGGTAGTGGTACCGCTTTGCAATCTGTAAAACTCCGCTGAAAAAACAGGAGAATTCAAAAGTAAAGCAAAGAGTGCCAGCGCTGAAAGTCGTAATAATGCTGTCTTCAAAGAATTATTTTTTAGTTTAAAAAATCACGCAAAAATAGGAAATATTAAATACAATTAAGGCCCAAAAATAATCCTATTGCAGATAATTAGTATTAATCTTTTACGAAGAAATTAAATAATGGGTTCATTAAATCATTTTGTAATTCATATAGAGAAAGAATTGTCTATAATAATCTCTATACTGCTCGGATTGAGCATTTATTATTCTAATTCAAATTAAACAGAAAAATCCGAAATTATTGCATTCTTAAAAACCTATTGGATATTTGGATTAAGGTCTTTATTAACTTTAAACTGTTCAAATAAGAATAACATGAGACTTCAATAAATTATTCATATAACAGAAACGCAACAAAAAAAGCCATTGTCACCAATGGCTTTTGCTTTGAAAAAATTTGAAAATTATCCTATAACTTCGACGTTAACGGCATTCATTCCTTTTTTTCCTCTTTCAACGTCGAATTTCACTTTGTCATTCTGACGTATTTCATCAATTAATCCAGTTTCATGTACAAATATGTCCTCATCTGAATCTGATGGTTTAATAAAGCCAAACCTTTTGGCCTCATTGTAGAACTTTACTGTTCCTTCTTTCATGGTAATAAAAATTAAAAATTAAACTCTTCGTTTTATTCTTTTTCATCCTCATCTTGATTCTCTTTATCCTCAAGATCTTTCTGAATATTTTTTGGAATATCTGAATCATCAGGCGGTGTTTCTGAAATATTGCCATCATCATCAATGTAGGCAATCATATCCTTCAACTCTCCACTTGTTTCTTCATTCTTTCTCTCTTCTTTTTCTTGTCTTTTTTCGGCTTTCTTTTTCTTCTTTTTTTCTGCTTTAAGCTTTTTTATGAAAGCGTTATGGTTTTTTCTACCCATATAATTGTTTTATATTCTAGTTTCTTCTTCTCACTCTTTTTCCCCTGTCTTTATTTCGGCTTTTTCCTCTGCTTCTACCTTTCTTTCTTTCTGTTGCAAAGCTTTTGCCACTTTTACCGGGCTCATCATCGCGATTTACCCTTATTGATCTTCCCTCGACTTCAAGGCCTTTAAATTTTCCGGAAATTCCATTGGCCGCATCTCTGTTAACATAGAAAAAGCTGCAATTCTTTTTCATTTCAAGATCACCTAAATTTTTTCGTTTGATCCCTGATATATCTGAAATCAAATGAATTAGATCACCGGATGTCAAACCATCAATGCTGCCAAGATTGATAAAATATCTATCCAGGTTTTCATTGAATGACTTTGAATGCTCTTGTTTCCCTTGTGACTCGTTCAGATCATCATTTTCTTCGTTTTGAATTCCAATATGGTCTAATTGTGTCGTGATCAATCGTTTTAGCAATTGTTCTTTAGATAAGTCCTCAAATTTATGCCGAACCACATTCAGTAAATCATTTGATTTTTCATCTTCCCTGATATTGGCAACAACTTCCGCCCAATGACTAATCCTTTCTGTTACAAGACTCTCTTTTGATGGCACTTCAACTTTGCTGAATGAAATGTTCAATTTCTTTTCAAGGTCGCGAATTTTTCTGTTTTCCCGTGGATTTATAAATACCAGAGAAATCCCTTTTTTTCCGGCACGACCTGTTCTACCCGATCTGTGGGTATAGCTTTCCAATTGATCTGGCAGAGTATGCTGGATAACATGGCTTAGGTCATTGACATCAATTCCCCTGGCAGCAACATCGGTTGCTATCAATAATTGCATCGTGCGATTTTTAAACCTTCTCATCACAGCTTCTCTTTGTGCCTGAGAAAGGTCACCATGCAAGGCCTCTACATTATAATCGAGATTCGTCAATTGATCGGCTATTTGCTGTGTTTCGCGTTTTGTCCTACAAAACATGATGCCGCGCATATCCGGCTGCATTTCTAAGAAGCGCCTCAATGCCGGTATTTTGTTGGCAGTTGTGGTAATCACATACTGATGATCAATGTCTTTATTACTTTTTTCACTTGAATTAACAGAAACCTCGAGTTGGTCACTCATGTATTTCTTTACTATCCTTCGAATTTCTGATGGCATAGTGGCAGAAAAAAGCCAAATTGATTTTTCTTTATCTGTATAGTCCAGTATTTGATCAATATCTTCTTTGAATCCCATATTCAGCATCTCATCGGCTTCATCGAGGATTACATATTTTACAAATTCAAGATTGATCGCTTTCCTCTTGATCAGATCAAGTAATCGACCTGGAGTGGCAACGACAATTTGCGTTGCTTTCTTTAAAGCTTTTATTTGAGCGACAATATTAGCTCCGCCATAAACGACCTCAACATTTAAATCTTTTCTGGCCTTTGAAAACTGACCCAGTTGTTTGGCCGTTTGCAATCCCAGTTCCCGTGTTGGAGCCATAATTAAAGCCTGTACTTGTTTATTCTCTGTTTCGATTAAATCGATAAGAGGTAAACCAAATGCGGCCGTTTTACCGGTTCCGGTTTGAGCAAGTCCAATAAAATCTGTTGGGTTTTTACTGAGTAATAAGGGAATTGCCTCCTTTTGTATGGGCATCGGGTTGTGAAACCCTAATTGATCCAGAACATCACAAACTGCTTGTGAAAGTCCCAGCGTACTGAATTGATTCAAAAATTATCTTAATTAGGTCACAAAGGTATACAGATAAATCTGGATTAAGCAATCGAATGCTAATTATATTTTATTTCTTCCAGAAAGTACTTAATTCTCCCCTTTATAAAAGCTCATTATGTAAAAGGCAAAATTCTCGGGATTTTTTAGCGCCCGCTTTGGCTGATTTTTAGCTACTTCCAATGCTGCCCTTCTCCAATAGACCTTTTTATGAAACAATATACCTGATTCATGTGCAAGTTCATGTATGAGAATTTTTGACTGAAATTTGTTTGACTTATATGTGAATTGCGGACAAAGGTGTAATACAATTTTTCCTTTTGGAATCGCCCAGGCATGTCTGGACCCTTTACACAATCCTCCTTTCTTTTCTTTATTAAAAACAATTCTGATCTTCTTATGGCAGGTCTTATTCATTTTTTTTAATCGCTGCCTGGCTTTTCGCATATGTGAAATAGCCGAAGCTTTCCCAAGCCACATTACTATATCCTCATCTGAATTCCACTTTGCGAGACCATTATTTGAAATGGAAACAATATGTTCAAATGCTTTTTCAATACAATCACAGCCAAGTTTAAGGTTATCCTTTACTTCACTAATTTTTTCAGGACTGTAACCAAAATTATCGATTACCCTTATTTCATTTTGAGATAAAACGAAGTGCACATTTAACCAGCAAATCGATAAAATTAATAACCGAAACAATTACAATTAGTCTTTAACAGCCTTCAATTTCCAGAATTTTAATGAGGTTCAACTCCATCCTTCACCCATTTCACAGCAATGTTTTCCCAGTCCGGATTTTTTTCGGCATCTATATACCTTTCGCCTTTAAAAATTTCTGATTTTCTGGCTATTTCTCTGAATTGTAAAGTTGTGATTGCGCCTTTCAAAATTACAGCAGAACGAACCATACCCTTATCCTTGTAGAGTTGTTGGCCCGTTCTAAAATGAATAATATCCGAAGATTGGATAGGTTTGAGGTTTGTCAGATCAACATATACACCGAATTCCTTATTGTAATTTTCAAGTTCTACTTTAGATTTTGCCACCCAATCAAGAAGCTCCTTTTCTCCTACTTCTCCAGCAAAGGTCAATTTAAATCCAAAGTCTTTTTTCTCTATTTTGTACATACTGTGAAGTACTAAAATGGCATGCAGTTCACTAATTATACAATTAGCCTTGATATAAGGACATCCATAATTACTAAATTCCAATAATAGCAATATTGTTTTAATTATGAGATAATTAGATCGTATAGATTTAAATATTCCGGCTTTGGTATTTAAGTATTTTACTTATTATTTCAGGTATTTTTTCCTTGATTGACATACGAATTTGATCACCTAATCCATAATATTGCGATGGTATTCCTATAAAATAAATACTCCTCGGGCCTTGATGAAGCTCAATAGCCAATCTTAATACTTGTTCAAAACCAATACTATGCGAATTTCGAAGGGCTTGACTAAACCTTATAAGTTCTTTAAAATCGTAAATTTCAATAAGGCCCTCATTACCGGATTCAACAGCATCTATGACGATGACGTCCTTATTATCCCAAATATTCAAAAGGCGTGTCAGATCGTCTTTAATTTCAATTACACTTAGTGAATTCGGAAATTGACTTTTGTAATTTCTTACCACTTCAATACCAATTGCATCATCCTGCCGCATGGTATTCCCAATCCCAATCAATAATAAATCAGAACTATTTCCTGTCAATTTCTAGTTTTAAAAAATGAGTACTGCATGAGATGCAAGGGTCATAATTCCTAATAGATTGTTCGCAAATATGGGTTAGCGCATTATGGTCCATGTCTATATTATGCTCAACCACTCTTTTTAAATCCTCCTCAATTATTTTTTGATTATGGCTAGTTGGAGCGACAATTTTAGCATTTTTAATAATACCCTTGTTATCCAGTTCATAAGAGTGAAAAAGTATTCCTCTTGGCGCTTCGGTGACGGCAGAACCATATCCTTTCTTTGGCTTGACATCATCAATTATGCCCACCGGATATTTATAAGCATCAATAATTCTCAATGCTTCTTCGCAAGCATAAAAAATTTCAATCATTCGTACCAAAATGCTTTTAAATGGATTATTGCATTCTTTACCAAGCTGAATTTTCTGACTTAATTTTTTACACTCAGTACTCAATTGTTCCCAATTATTAGAATACCTCGCCAAAGGACCGGTATGAAAAGACTTAGAACCATCCAGCAAAGAATGCAATGTGGTACTATAATGCATATGTTCTTCATCAAAATGATTTTCATAATCATCAATATTGATTTTTAAGCCCTTATTTGAAACCAGATACCCTTCATTCATTGCGTATTCCTTTTCATGATGAAGCGATACAAATTCATAATCAACCTCAAGTGATGGAATTTTCAATCCGGACATCCAGAGGGCAGCATCATGGGCAATTTCCATGGCCTTATTCAATTGATTGCGAAGTTCTTTAAATTCTGCTTTTTGAGGATAGCGATAAAATCCACCTACTTTTACATTGATTGGATGAATTTCCCTTCCACCTATAAAATTGACAATGTTATTTCCAGCCTTTTTGAGTTGCAATGCTTTTAAAACCCATTCCTTATGATCTTTGGCCATGGCTATGGCATCCGGATAGCCCAAAAAATCAGGTGCATGTAACATAAAGGTATGCAAGGCGTGGCTTTCAATCCATTCTCCACAATACAGCAATCGTCTCAATTCACGAACTACAGGGTCAATCTTAAATTGACAAATTTTTTCCATGGCATGAACTGAGCTCATCTGATAAGCAACTGGACAAATTCCGCATATTCTTGCGGTTATATCCGGGGCTTCCTTAAATGAACGTCCTTCTAAGAATCCTTCAAAAAAACGAGGTGGCTCAAAAATTCGCAACTCTGATTTTGTGACTTTATCGCCTTCAGTTTGAACAAAAAATGCACCCTCTCCTTCGACCCTGGCAAGGTAATCGACCTTAATGGTTTTATTTGATTTTTTCATTTTCAGCCAGTTTTATACTTTCCTTTTTAAAATCCTCAGCTCCTGAATTAAAGCTTCGATATAATCTGATCAATTCCTCATTTTCAATGCCCATGCCTTTAAAATACCTGCTAAGAGATGAAGGATTGCTGCTTTCTTTCGGACCGTAGCAAGCAAAGCAGGCGCGAGAGTATTTGGGACAAAGGGCTCCGCAACCCGCATGTGTAATTGGACCTAAACAGGGCATAGAATTGACGACAGCCACACATACCACACCACTTAATTTGCATTCATTGCAGACGCTATCGTCTTGAACATTGGGTTTTTTACCAATTAAAAATGAAGAAAGCACTTCAAGTAATTGATATTTGTTTATCGGACATCCTCTCAATTGATAATCAACTTTAACGTGATCCTCAATGGCAGTAGACGTATCAAGTGTTTTAATAAATTCAGGATGAGCATAAACTCTATTTACATACTCATCTACATTTGCGAAATTTCTTAGGGCCTGAATTCCTCCGGCGGTGGCACAAGCGCCAATGGTGATCAGGAGCTTAGATTTTGATCTGATTTCCTGAATCCTTTCCGCATCATGGTCGGTTGTCACAGAACCTTCAACCAAAGAAATATCATATGGCCCTTCTAATTCTGTTTTCGTAGCCTCGGGGAAATAAGCAATTTCAATGTTATCGGCAAGGTATAAAAGTTCATCTTCACAATCCAAAATACTCAATTGGCAACCGTCACATGAAGCAAATTTCCAAACTGCAAGTTTTTTCTTTCTTTTCATAACTCTTTGATTGACAATTCTTTTTGTATTTTTTTATAATTGAAAACCGCACCGTCTTTGCATACAAAATTTGAGCCCCACTGACAGTGACCACATTGTCCAATGGCGCATTTCATATTTCTTTCCATAGACAAATAAATATTGGAGGGATCAATACCCGCATCCAAAAGTGCATAGGCGCTAAATCGCATCATGATTTCCGGTCCGCATAAATAGGCGACAGTTTCAGAGGGATTAAAACTGGCTAGATTTAACAAGGATGTAACAACTCCAACATTGCCTCGCCATCCTTTTTTACAATGATCCACACTTACTTGAAAATTAATTAATGGATCCGACTGCCATGAGATTACATCGGTATGAAATAGAATTGAGTGAGGATCCCGTGAACCATACAAAACGTTTACCCTTTTAAATTTAAATCTTTCATTACCAATTAATTCAATTACAGGGCGCAATGGTGCCAAACCAACACCACCCGCTATTATAATCACATCTTTACCTTCTGCTTTATCAACAGGCCAGGCCGTTCCAAATGGTCCCCTTACGCCAATTTTGTCACCTATTTTGAGATTATAGCAGTGATTTGAAATTGCGCCTACACCTTGAATGGTATGGCATAAATAAGGGTGTTCGCTCTCCAGACTGCTCACCGATATTGGAATTTCACCTAATCCAAATGCATATAGCATATTGAACTGGCCCGGTTTCATTTTTGGTATGCATTTATCCGAATCGGGCTCCAGAATAAATGTGGTATTAAGTTCATTTTCCTGATACTTTTCCTTAACCCTGTATATGATTGGAGTCCAGGGATTTTTTAGGCTTTTAAAATTTTGCGCTTTGGCCTCAATGGTAGACATCTAATAACTGTATTCTGGTGTTTTTTAATCTTTCACTAAGCATTCCGGTAAATTTTCTCAAAAGCAAATAACCCAATCTGTGATCTTTTTCACATTTGTCGCGAATGCACTTACCATTAAATTCAATGGCAGAAGTTTCTTCAAGAGCTATCAAATCAAAATTGTATCTGTAGGGCGGTACAATCCAGCTTACTCCGGCTATTTCTCCCGGATGAATGGTTTTAAGCATAATTGTTCCCTTATCATGATGATGCAATTGTAAACCGATCCTTCCTTTGCGTATGATATAAAAATGATCTGCAGAATCACCTTCTTTACCCAGATATTGACCTCTTTTGAAATGTTTGTTCATCCCACATTGGGATATATAGGCTATCATATCATCTTCAATACCCTCAAAAAATTTCATTTCAGAGAGCTTGTCTTTAATTGATTTAGTCTTGAGCTTATCCATCATTTAATCTAATAGTTCTTTAACTTCTTTTCTTATATCAATACCTACCGGACACCAGGTAATGCATCTTCCACAACCCACACAACCACTTCTGTCAAATTGATCATACCAGGAAGAAAGTTTATGAGATATCCATTGACGGTATCTTGATTTTATGCTTTTGCGCACTATTCCACCATGTATGTATGAATAATCACCATTAAAACAAGAATCCCATTTTTGCCATCTTTCGGTATGTTTGCCCTCCAGGTCGGTAATGTCCTCGGTCGTTGTGCAAAAGCAAGTAGGACATACAAGTGTGCAATTTGCACAGGCCAAACATCGCTTTTCAATATCAAGCCAATGATCGTCTTCTGCTTTTTCTTTAATAATTTTTCTGGCTTCTGCTTTGTCAAACCCATTTTCCATTGAATTTGAAGCCTTTTTAATGATTTTTTCAGCTTCTTCAATATTGGATTTGGTAGCAATGGAAAATGATAAGTCATTTAATACTTTATTGCCTTCTTGACTTCCTGTTTCAGCGAGAAAATAATGTTTGTTTTTTGATATTACTTCAGTCAATGCAATGTCAAAATCTTTCTTGGCTTTGGGCCCTGTATCCATTGAAGTACAGAAACAGCTTTTTGATGGTTTGCCACAATTGACCGCAATGATCATTGTTTCTTTCCTCAGAGTTTCATAAGTCGGATTTTTATAATCGCGATTTAGAAAGACATTATCCAATGTTGTGATAGCATGAAGGTCGCAGGAGCGAATTCCCCAAAATACTTTCTTTCTTTTCTCTAATTTTTCCTCCTTTATCGCCAATTCACCATCACTGATATCAGCCGACCATAATTTTGACCTCTGAGGAAAAAAATGTGCTTTAAATGATTGAGGGCCATGTGTATACTGAAATAAACTCTTAACTGACTTATGGATCAGGTTGTATTTTCCAGCATCAATATTTTCATAATATCCGCTTGGTAGATCTTCAAAACGGTCTAATTCGCCATACATAATGGCACCATCTTTAAAATAAGGGCCGATGTTTATAAACTTCTTAGATAAAAAGTAATTAAAAAGGCTTTCTAAATCTCCTGTACTTAGTTTAAAATATTTGTTTTTTATCATTTCCGCTACATTTCAGATCGAAATAATCTCCCTTTGAAAAAAGGATTTATGAGATCTTTATGCGGAATTTAGAAGCTTTGTTGCTGCTCTACTATGATGATTTTCTTATGTGGGTATGATTATTATCACCTTTGATCCTCTTGTCAAAAATTCCAAACTTTTTTGCTAACTATTCTTATTATGACTCCTTTATATGATGGATCGTTCGTTGTGGAAATGGTATTTCTATGCCTTTGTTATCGAATTCATCTTTCAATCTTTTATTGAATTCCCGCATTACTTTCCATTGCTCACCGGGCTTAGTCTTGAGTCTTGCTTTTACAATCAAGGCGCTATCGGCAAAGGTATTCAGACCAAAAATTTCAATGGGTTCAATAATAAGCAAACTAAAATTCTCATCATTCTTTAATCCAGAACCCACTTCTTCCATAATCTTGATAACCTCGGGTATATTGGAATTATAACTCACACCGATATCAAAAACTGCGGCAGACCATTCCTTCGTCATATTTGACAATGTATTAATCTTCCCGTTTTGAAAGATATGTACTGTTCCCTGCATATCTCTCAATGTTACGGTCCGCAACTCTATTTTTTCGACAGCTCCTGCTACACCATTTATTATGGCCACATCGCCTGTTCGAATCTGATCTTCAAATAGCATAAAAAAACCGGAAATCACATCTCTGACCAATTCCTGGGCACCGAAACCGACCGCCAGACCGAGTATCCCTGCACCGGCCAGAAGCGGAGCAATATCCAGTCCGATTTCTTTTAAAAGAATAATTATAAACAAAACCCAAAAAGCCACTTTTAATGTACCTCTTAAAATGTCCATCAGTGTTCTGGCTCTTTTTTCACTTTCAGCACTTGAGGCACTCTTCTGGACCCTTTTCGAAATGACCTTTTCGATTCTCCGAAGAATAATTCTTAAGAGTTGGTAACTGATCGTAAAAATTACAATGGTCAATATTATTTCCGGGCCTTTTTCAAACATCCAATTGATGCTATTATCCAATATTGATTCCCAGAAATTGCGTTTGAGTAATTTATCGTCCATATTTCCAGCTATTGAGATTATTTTTGTTTTTAATAATGCATAATTTGCATGACGGTGTCAAAATGAAGCAAATAATATCGTAATTAAAAGTTTATGGATGATCAAAATGAAATAATAAAAATGCTTCAGGCGAAGTATTCGGAATTGGGACAGGATCTCAATGTTGCTTTAAAAGGCCTCTATCATTCAACTCCCATGACCTATTGGGATTATATTCAAACCGATGCGCTTTTGTCACTTCAGATTCAAAGAAGTGATAAACCCGATGAAATGGTATTTATCATTTATCACCAGATAAATGAACTTCTCTTTAAAATGATTCTCTGGGAGATTGAGCAGGTATCAAATCATCCGGAAGTTAATACCAAGTTTTTTGCAGATAGACTTGATAGAATAAGTCGCTATTTTGATATGCTCACCTCTTCTTTTAGCATTATGAGGCAAGGAATGGAAAGAGAGCAATATTTGAAATTTCGGGATACCCTTGCTCCTGCCAGTGGTTTTCAAAGTGCGCAATATCGAATGATTGAGTTTGGTTCTACAGAGTTGATTAATTTGATTGACCGTCGTTTCAGGAAAACCATTGACAGAAATACACCATTTGAATATGCCTATGAGCATTTATATTGGCAGGCAGCGGGAAAGGATTATGCCACAGGTGATAAATCCACTTTATTGCGGCTTTTTCAAAATCGCTATATGGAAGATTTTATAACCTTCATGAAAAAATATAACAATGCAAATCTCTGGACCTTATTTAAACTTTTGCCGAAAGACGATCGCAACAATTTGAAACTTCAAAATGCCATGAGACATTATGATTTTACGGTTAATGTAAAATGGGTGATGTCTCACTACAAAGCAGCGGCAAAATACCTTGAGAATGGAAAAGAAGCCATCGCTGCTACAGGTGGAAGCGAATGGAAGAAATACATGCACCCCTCATTTCAAAAACGAATTTTTTTTCCGGGACTGTGGTCTGATGATGAAATTAACAATTGGGGAAAAGGCCAAATCGATAATTGCCGTGTACTTGAAGAACCAATTGAAATCGTGGACAGAATCGTATAAATAAATTTCTATTCTTTCTCAAAAAGAAATTTAAGGGGCTCGTCAATCAATGCTCTCCAATTACCCCAGGAATGCCCTTCATTTACTTCAATGTATTGCAAATTATAGTTTTTTGATTCTAATACCGATTTCAAGGACCTGGCATAGTCTTCTGTATCATAAATGACACCTGTGCTCATAAATATATCCAAAGGCAATTTTGGCCTGTTTTGATAATCATCAATAATCTGTTGATTAAGGGCGGGAGAATGAATTATTATCTTTTGAAACACATCATTTCGAAGCAAGCCAAAATAGGCGGAATTTCTTCCGCCGAATGATGTACCTACAATTCCTCGTGCACCCGGATTTTTTATGGTTTTATAGTTTTCATCAATTTCTGAAACCAATTCATCCGCAACAAAATTGGCGAAATCCGGATTTCCCGCATATTCACTTAGTCTTCGATTTATTGATGAATTGTTGGGGTCTCTAGGGTCAATAAAAACGGCCAATAACGGTTCAATCTCCCCATCGTAAATTAGGTTATCCAACACATTTACCGCGGCGCCCAAATCCGAATCCGCATATTCATGCCCATCGGTAAAATAAACTACAGCAAGACTGTCTAATGATGCATAATTATAGGGCGTATAAACCTTATAATTTACATCATATCCTAAATTTGAAGGAATGCTGCTGATGAGAATATTATCAGAAATGTTTCCTTTAATCACATCATCGCGGGCAATTGTTTCTTCAGGATATTCCCAATCTGGCATTCTCAACTCTGAATTTGCACCGAATCCGCTTACCTGTATAAATGAATTTCTGGGATCTAGAATCCAGTTGCTCCCATTTAAAACAATTTTATAGTCCAGCCTTGCCTCAGAAGGAAAAGACTTTTTCAATATCCATAAATTATTTTCGCCAACTTTTTGTCCCTGATAGGCAGAATTGGATGGATCCCAACCATTAAAATCTCCCGCCCAGCTAACTGAGTTTACCTGTCCATAATAAATAAATAATACAGAATCATCGGATATAAAAGGTATTTGATCATTATCACTAAGACAGTCTAATAATGCCTCGGCTTCCTCATCATTTTTTAATGAATTTAACTCTTCCATTAAATCTGAAATGGATTCAAAAGAGGCCCCCAAACACTTCTCGTCTGGTAAAACCGGGATTTCATCCTCTTCCCTACATGTGCAAATTAGCAGTGATAAAATGAAGAGATATACAATTTTTGAATTCATATTTATTCTTTTATAAATCTTAAACTTCCCATTGCATTTGATTCTTCAATTTTAATGGTATAAATACCCTTAGGAAGTTCTATTAAACTTATCTGAAAAGTTTTTTTATCATTAAAACGATCTTGCAATACCAATTGTCCTAAATCATTATATATGGAATATTTTCCGCTTGAATTTTCATTTAATTCTATGTGCAAATCATTTTCTGTTGGGTTAGGAAATAAATTAAATGAAGAGAAGGATTCAATTTTGGAAGAATTTATATTTGTCAAACTATCACCCTCATAAATGGCCACATAATCTGGGCCGGACATAGCAATGGCCAGTTTATTTCCATTTTTTGAAGCGTCCATATAACAGGGTCTTGCAGGCAAAGGGTAATTTATTCCATCTACCTGAAGTGCAGAGCTTGTATTTGAACCTGAGGCTGCGAGTAAATAGGCCATTTTCCCATTTGTCAATACTTCGGCTTGTATTGGCGTATAATTAGGGCCAAATCCTAAATTGCTTTTAAAATTTCCATTCTGCCCATCAAAAAATTCAACTGATTGACTCCCCGAATTGCAAACAACAAATTCATCAGTATTTGGATTGTAAGTAACACGCGTTGGATTGTTTGATGTATTGGCCACGTTTAATATCGATGAAAATGCTCCCTGAACGTTAATAAATGAGAGATTATTGTCATTCTTATTAATACAGACCGCAAACTGGCCATTGTCAGAAATGGCAATCTGACTTGGGAAATCACCAGTGGGAATGGTTGCAGCTATACTTTGTTGTAGCATGTCAATAACCTTGATTTCATCGTCGAAGCTAGCCGCGAGAAATGCAAAATGACCGGTAGAAGGAATTTGCAAATCAGAAAAAATACCCTGATTTGTCCACGATACTCCTATAACACCAACTGATAAATTTCCAATATTGCTGCTATTGGCAGAATCCAGACGGATAAAAGAAACAGTGTTCCCGCGAGTATTTGTTACCAAAGCCAGTGTATCGCCAGGGGCTATTCTAATTATTGATGGCCTGTCTCCTACTGCCGGACTTGCAATTAACTCCCCTGATTCCATATGAATCATATGAATCGCAAAGCCTTCATAATCTGCAATTAGTCCGTATTTCCCATCAGAAGTCATAGCACATCCAAAAGAACCGGTTAACATACCAGGTACGAGATATTCCGTCTTAGCCGAGTCTGTATCTATTATTGAAGCGGTAGTTGATAATTGATTGGCTACCAAAATTTTATTTCCATCCTCACTTATCGCCACTCTATATGCTGCATCTGCTTCAAATGTTGATCCGGTGGATATGTTTCCCAGGAGATTAACTGAAGTTCCAAAACTATAAGCATGTAAGTACTCCTTTCTCAACGGATCAACACCCACAAAATGATAGGAAGAATCGGCAACCACACCTTTGCTTTGAGACAAGCCGGTATAAGAACCAACTAATATTCCAGTACTGATGTCAACTACTTGTGTATAATACCCACCTCCCACTGCAAATTGTTTATCAAAGGATGCAGCCATCCAGAATACGGTATTGTTTGTAATTTGATTAAAAGTCATGGTATTAAAATTAACCTTCAGCATCCCTCCGCCCATACTTAAAATCACATTTTCACCAGCAGGATCAACAACCATGCCCTTACACAGCGTAAAAATGCTATGGCCCAGCAGGGAGATACTGTCCATGGCCATTGTATTTAAATTGATTCTATACAAAGCCGGTGTACCGGAATTATTAAGTATAAAAGCATTTCCTGAATCAGATATTTGAAATGCAAATGCACTGGATATTTGGCTAAATGTAGTATCTATATCTCCTGAATTAATATCATGTACACTGATACCACCTCCATCAAAACTGATGGCAAGTGCTTTTAATCCATCAGGAGAAAGTAAATAATCATAATATTCAAAATCAGAACGATTATTGGATGTAATGAATGAAAAAGTTTGAATTCCTGAATAAAAACTATCCAGTGTATGTGTCACCTGCAAGGAATTTAAATCGACAACATAACATTTCTGAGAATCAATGCTGGCAACTAAAGCTCTATTGTTGATTTTATCAATGCGAATTTCGTTAGGTTCACCGGGCGTGGCTATTTTGCCAAGAATTGAATAATTCATTAAATCAATCACAGCTACCGAATCTGCAAGGGGCATTGAAACAATGGCCTTATCGTTATGCACACCAATATTTACCGGGCCTGCTCCCAATGGAATATCAGCCACCGTATTTTGGCTTGACCAGTCTATTATACTCAAATTTTGGCTTACAAAATGACTGACAATTAGTTTTTGCCCCTTGTCATAAAACATCATTTCTTTGATAAAATCCCCCTCAACAGTGTCTCCAGGGTCAAGGTTAACCAGCGATGCGAGTTTAGTGTGCTTCCCCTTTTCAAGTGTGTAATTCTGATATTTTATAATAGCATCACCGTCTTTGGACAGCTCATCCTGTGCATTCGAAATGCCAATTAATAGAATAGATATAAGAACAATAAACCCCAATATTTTCATAAAAAATTAAATTTAAGCACTTTATTTTCAGCCCAATTATCTACTGTCAAAACTTATTTTCATGTCTTCTCCCTGATAAAGAACAATAGCTTCATGTCCGAAGAATCGCAAAATTCGATCGTATTTTATTTCTGAAACAGGTCTTTGGGTTCGACAATCCAAAAAGCCCCATTTCCCATCTTTTTGGACAGGCAATACATCCGTTCCGTAATTCTTAATGGCATCATAGGTATCACCAATTTTTTTACCACTTGCCGTGAACATTTCCCAGCCTTTTTCTCCTTTCATACATCTGCAATTATATGGACTTGGTTTTGTGTAATCCGAATAAATGAAATCTGTTAAAAGGGTATCTCTCGAAGTACTGTATAAAGCCATTTTCTCGTCTCTAAAGACAATGCAATTTGCGAAGCTACAAATCACCGAATCAAATACAACAGGAACCCTGATCCGATTGTAAAAATCCACGTATCCTTGTTTGAGCTTTCTTTTTACAATTGCGCCTTCAAAATTGGGATATATTTCATCATTGTTAAAATCAATGATTAAACTATCCTTCATGTCCAGCACAGCCCAAAACATTCCCTTTTTTGCTTTAAAGTAGTATTTATAAGAATTAAATAGGTCCTCATTTGAATAATCAGGCCAATCAAAAATTTCTCCAACCGAATCGTATTTAGGATGTATTAGGACTTGTAAATTTGAGTCTAGTATCCCCCATTTATTGTTTTCTTCGAAAATAAAATGGGAGCCGTTTTTTAAAATGGGATTAATTTTTTGATTTACAATTTTGAAATTTTCATCGATTATGGCTGTAGAATCACCTTTTCTCAGATAGAAATGATTTTCTTTAAAATTAGCGATCTGATCAAATTCCGGCAATAAGTACATTTGCCCATTGCTCAATCCAAAATTCATTTCAAGACAAATGTCCCCAAAACATTCATAGGTTCTTTCATAATAAAGCTTTTCAAATCCACCCTTTATTTTTTCCACTTTTGTGAATTCAAGACTGGGTTTGCTGGAACTCAGCACTCCATTTATATAGGCCTGGTCAATTTGGGCAGACAGCTGGTGTAAATTAAAAAGTATACAGAAAACACAAATAGTTGCTGAAATCAATTTCATCTATCCACTAAATTAAGTTTTGAGAATGGAATTCCATTTAAAGAAATTTCTTTTTTTTATCGTCAAAGCCAATGTATTTTGGAGCCTTGTTGAGAAAAAATGCTATGAAATCCACTAATTTTTTATTGCTTATTGTCTTGTTCTTTTGCTTTCAGTTGGCCGAAGCACAAAAAAGTAGAAAATCAAAATCACCGATGACTATGTTTCAGGATTCTGTTTTTGCAGGCCTTAAGTTCAGAAGCATCGGACCGGCTTTCATGTCGGGCCGGATTTCCGACATCGCCATTCACCCTAAAGACGAGAACACCTGGTACATTTCGGCCGGATCGGGTGGTGTTTGGAAAACTGTGAATGCCGGAATAACCTGGGAACCTGTTTTTGATAAACAATCCGTTTATTCAATAGGCTGTGTCAGTATTGATCCCAATATTAAAGATCGCGTATGGGTCGGTACGGGTGAAAATATTGGTGGTAGGCATGTCGGTTTTGGTGATGGCATTTATCGCAGTGATGATGGTGGAAAGAATTGGACGAACATGGGTTTAAAAAATTCAGAGCATATTTCTGAAATAATTATTCACCCTGATAATTCAAATACAATATATGTGGCATCACAAGGACCATTATGGTCAAAAGGTGGAGATCGGGGATTTTATAAATCCATTGACGGAGGAAAGACCTGGAAAAAAACATTAGGCGATGAGGAGTGGACAGGCGTTACTGATATTGAACTGGATCCGAGAAATCCGGATCGAATCTACGCAGCCACTTGGCAAAGGCACAGAAATGTAGCAGCCTATATGGGAGGCGGACCAAATACAGGAATTTACAGATCAGAAGACGGTGGAGAAACCTGGAAAGCTTTGAAGAAAGGCTTGCCCAATTCAAATATGGGAAAAATGGGAATTGCCATTTCACCTCAAAAACCGGATGAAATTTATGCGGCCATTGAGCTTGACAGAAGAACCGGAGGGGTCTTTAAATCTTTTGACCGGGGCAATACATGGCAGAAACAATCCGATGCCGTAGCGAGCGCCACCGGGCCTCATTATTATCAGGAATTGTACGCTTCCCCACATCAATACGATAAAATTTATTTGGTTGACGTAAGAATGCAGATATCGGAAGACGGCGGAAAAACCTTTGAAAGAATGAATGAAGAATTCAAGCATTCGGATAATCATGCTTTGGCTTTTAAAGAAAGTGATCCTGATTATATCATTGTGGGTTGTGATGGCGGACTTTACGAAAGCTTTGATGGTGAAAAAACTTGGAGGTTTTTTCAGAATTTACCGCTTACGCAGTATTACAAATTAGCACTTGATGATTCCAAACCTTTTTACAATATATACGGGGGTACCCAGGACAATAATACGCAGGGCGGACCCTCAAGAACAGATAATCCACATGGCATACAAAATTCAGACTGGAGGGTGGTACTTTTTGGTGATGGACATCAACCTGCTACCGAGCCCGGCAATCCAAATATTCTCTATGCTGAATGGCAGGAAGGTGGTTTGAATCGGGTCGATTTAATCACAGGAGAAGTTATTGATATACAACCTCAACCCGGCCCGGGTGAAAATTTTGAAAGATTCAATTGGGATGCACCTATTCTAGTTTCTCCGCATAATCCTAAGCGTATCTTTTTTGCATCACAGCGTGTTTGGCAATCGGATAATCGCGGTGATAAATGGAATGCTATATCAGGAGATTTGACGAGAAATCAAGAGAGGATCGAGCTTAAAATAATGGGTAGGAAGCAAAGTTATGACAATGCCTGGGATTTTCTGGCCATGTCCAATTACAATAGCATCACTTCACTTGCTGAATCACCTAAAAAAGAGGGTCTTCTTTATGCCGGTACTGACGATGGCCTTATACAGGTCAGTGAAGATGCTGGTGCCAATTGGCGTAAAATAGAAGTAAGTTCTCTGCCGGGAGTTCCAAAATACGCTTTTGTGAATGATATTAAAGCCGATTTATTTGATGAAAATACTGTCTATGTATGTTTGGATAATCATAAGTATGGCGATTTTAAACCATATCTTTTTGTGAGCAAAGACAAAGGGAAAACCTGGTCTTCCTTGTCGAATTCACTCCCCAAGAAAACCCTTGTTTGGAGAATTGTTCAGGATCATGTTGATAAAAATCTCTTCTTCCTTGCAACCGAATTCGGGATCTATTTTAGTAAAAATGCGGGTATAAATTGGGTGCAATTGAAAGGTGGATTGCCGACCATTTCGTTTAGAGACCTTGGCATACAAAGAAGAGAGAATGATTTGGTGGCCGCTTCTTTTGGAAGAAGTTTCTACATTCTTGATGATTATTCTCCCCTCAGAAATGTGAGTGAAAATCAATTAAAATCCGAAGCAACATTATTTCCAGTGAAAGATGCATTATGGTATTTCCCAAAACCCGACTTAAGCTTTGGATCTGGAAAAGGTTCACAGGGCCATCAACATTACCTTGCCGATAACCCACCTTTTGGCGCCGTATTCACCTATTATCTCAAAGATGGTTTTAAAACTCAAAAGGCAGAACGAAGAGAAGCAGAAAAAAAACTAAACAAAAGTAATTCTGACATAAGTTTTCCGGGATGGGACAAAGTGGAGGCGGAAAGAAGAGAACTCGACCCCAAAATCATTTTTACGATAAAGGATATGAATGACAGATTGATTAACAGGGTTTATGCAAGTGCTCAAAAAGGGTTTCACCGTTGCAATTGGAATTTGAGATATCCGTCATTCTACGCCATTGATTATGATAATATTGAAATTAAAAGCAGTGAAGACGATGAAGATGAAGGCCCCTCCGGGTTAATGTGTAAACCCGGAAAATACAAAGTAGAAATGGCACTTTTGCAGAATGGAAAAGTACGCAAATTGTCTGAAGCACAGGAATTTGAAGTAAAACCACTTCGTGAGCCTGCTTTAAAAGGTGCTGACTATCAAATAGTTTCTGAATTCTGGAGAAAGTATGAGGACACATATAGAGACTTATCGGCATTTAACCTTTCACTTTCCAATGAAATTAAGCGCGTCAATGCAATGCTAATAGCGGCAAAACGCTCCAGAGCAGAAATAGGATCGGTGGATGAAAGACTGATTTCATTAAGAACAGAATTTTTGGATTTAAAAGAAAGAAGCTCAGGAAATGAAGAGAAAAATCTTGTAGGTGAGAAAACAAAACCCAATGTTGAACTTCGTCTGGGATCTATATCCCGTGGTGTTTCATATAGTTCCTACGGTCCGACAGAAACACATAAAGCTCAAATTGAAATTGTAATAAACGAAATGAATGAATTGAGGAATAAACTTAAAACGCTCAAAGAAAAATCTGACCAAATGGCTCAGGAATTGATCAAATCGGGTGCACCATTTATAGAAGGAACTGAGCTGAAATAGATGGTTCTAAAGAAATGATTAATAGGGGTCAAACCTTCTTCTATTGAGAACTAAGTTCTCGAATTTCGAAATCATTTCCTTTACCAAATTGCACCAATTCGCTCATTTTATATTTTTCAAGTGTTAATATATCCTTTAGAACAAAATCCGTCGGGTAAAGAATTTCCATTATCTCAAACCTGTATTCCTCACCGTGATTTTTTAACCAATACTTTCTTCCAAGACGCAAACTGCTAAATGAAATACCCTGCATTTAAATTTTTTTTATAGAATCTAGAAAAGTGATTAATTGTTTGCCTGAATGTATTTATCAATAACATTTTCGAGAATTGGCAAAGGAATTGAACCATTCTTCAATATCTGATAGTGAAATTCTCTTAAATCAAAGCCCTCGCCCATCTCTATCTCTGCTTTTTTGCGCAAATCTTTGATTTTCATTTCTCCAATTTTATAACTCAGAGCTTGTCCGGGCCAGCCGATATATCGGTCGATTTCAGTATTAACTTCATGAACCGACAATGCGGTATTGGATTTTAAAAATTCAATGGCTTTCTCCCTTGACCATCCTTTCAAATGAATTCCGGTATCCACCACCAGGCGACAGGCTCGCCACATTTCATAAGTCAATCGCCCAAACAACTCATATTCACTGCGATACATTCCCATTTCTTCACCCAGGTATTCCGAATACAAACCCCAACCCTCTCCAAAAGCAGAAATATAATAGTTGCGTCTCAATTGGGAAACATTATCACTTTCAGCAATCAATTGATTTTGCAGATGATGTCCGGGTACAGCTTCATGCAAAGTCAAAGCAGGCATGGTATACAATGGGCGACTGTCTAATTTATAGGTATTAACTAAATAGGATCCGGGGCGTTTTCCCTCCCAGGAACCGTGTGAATATCTTCCACTGGTATAAGTTGGGGCTATGCTCGCAGGAACGGGTTCCACAGTAAAAGGCAAACTCGGTAGTCTGTTAAAGTATTTTGGCAAATGGCCTTCGGCTTTTTTGCTTAGCCATGCAGCATAATGTAATAATTCTTCGGGGCTGCTGGCATAAAATCCTGGATCGGATCTGAGATATTCAATAAATTCTTCAAAACTTCCAGTAAAACCGGAAGCATTTATTGATTCTTCCATCCTCCTTTTGATACGCCTTACTTCATCCAATCCCTTTAGATGAATTTCATCGGCTGTCAGTGGTAGTGTCGTATAATGATTTACCCTGTTTTCATAATAGGCTTTGCCATTTGGAATTTTATAAATTCCCGGTTCCTCATACGCATGAGGCAAATAATCTATTTCCATAAAACGCTTCAATTCCCGGTATTGTGGTATAATGATATCTTTAAAAACATTCATGGAAACAGAGCTGAGATGTTTTATTTCTTTATCATTTAGATAAGAACTCATGTTTTTAAAAGGTCCATAAAGCGGGTTCTTTAAAGGATCCGAATCGCAGTATTGCGCAATTAGGAAAAGGGTATTATTGACGATTACCTTAGATGCAAGAATTTTCTTTTCTATGCCAGCTTTTAAAAACGCTTTGTAATCTTCAAGATATTCGCAATAGTTTTTCAGCCAGTTGAGATAACGGTTTCCATCTTCAATTGTACGAATTTCAAATCTTTGGATCATGTAAATGGCATTGTTGTAAAAGCCTCCCTCGGCTCCAAAGGGGATGCGATACATTTGATATTGATAATAGGCCAGCGCATCGAATAACTTGAGTTGCAAAACCTGTTTATCTATGAGTTCGCCTTCAGACAATGAATTATCCTCAATAGACTCAAGCTCATTGAGAAAATTTCTATAAACCTTTTCCTGATCTCTAAAAGAGGAGTCGCTGATTTTAGGAAATGAAATATCGGCTTGACCGGATTTCTCGTTCAGATTGGGTATGCCTAAGCCCGATTCAAAAGAATTAATTTTATTTATAAGCGAATCCAGACCGGCGAAAGAATTTAAATAGAAAAATATTAACAGTATCAGCCAAATTGCCTTCTTCATGGGTGTTGCGCTTTGATTAAACTTAATTTGCCTTCATTTCTAGCTACTGCAATATGCTTTTGGCCGGCTATATCAATTTTTTGAATTGATCTCACATTGCCCGACATATTTAAGCGATAGTTTTGTGCATACTTAAATTCTCCCATTTTATCCTGCAAGAGCAGTATTCCATAGGAAGCATCACATCTCGGTGTTTCCACCTCCATTTCCTCAAGGTTTCCCGCCAAAACAATATCCTTCAGTCCATCCTTGTTAATATCATCGATAATAATATCCTGCACTGCCGATATCTGAGCATAATTGGGTAGTTTCTTTAATTCAAAATTTTCTGCTTCTCTTTTGAAGAGAATTGAACTTTCAAAGTGAACCGCATTGTAATTAATGGCCGATTTCAATTCTTCTACAGTGTATATATCTTCGATTGTCGCTTTTGCGAATAGGTCGTAGTTTGGAAACCTCTCCTTAATTTCAGGGATTTGTTCGGAACTGCATTGCCTACCTCTGACAGGGAATTTGTCTTTTCCTTTTGTAGAACTTAATACAACATCAAAAAGTCCATTTTCATCAAAATCTTTGGCATAAATTCTAAATGGCTCCTCTATATTTCCATGGTACTTGACATTTAATCCGAGGTTACCCAGTACATATTCCATTTGACCATCGGCATTGATATCGCTTGCTTCGATACAATTCCACCAACCCCTTGAATTCGGAATTTCAACTTTTGTATTAAAGCCGCTTTCATCCTGAATTATAAAGGTTACTGGCATCCACTCTCCCACCAACATTAAGTCTATTTTTCCATCATCATTGTAATCCAGGAACTCGGCATCACTAACCATTCCGATGTCTTTCAATGCCTTTGTCATTCCTTCATTTAAATATTCAAATTGACCTTTCTCATTGATTAGTATAATCGAATTTACCGGACTTGGGTATTTTTCAGGTAGCTGCCTTCCACCTACAAATAAATCAAGGTCTCCATCATTATCAATATCGTATGGAATCGCACATGAACCGCTGATTAAGATATCAGGGAGGGCATCAGCATTTTGAATAAACTTTCCCTCGCCTTCATTGAAATACAAAATATCCTGATACATATCGCTTTTAGGGCCAAATTCAGAACTTCCACATACCACATACAAATCCTGATCTCCATCATTATCAGCGTCGAAGAATACATTGCTTATTTCTTCATAATGCCTGTTTTGTTCAAATGCGTCAATTTTTTGTTTCTCGAAGGTTTCATTATTCTTTTGTAAATAGAGCGCAGAGCTGTATCCGCTGGCTGAACCAACGTAAATATCCTCCATACCATCCTTGTTGACATCAGCAACACCCACAGCTGGCCCTAGTTTAGACATTTCATGAGGGAGCAGAACCTGTTTTATGTAATCATCATGAGAAGATTCTTTATGCACATAATTTAGATTATAATCATCACTTAAATCCTGAAACTGAATTGGTTTATCAATCAATTCCATAATCTGTCCCTCTTCATTTGCCTCATTATAGTTAACTAATAATTCCTGATTTGTCTTTACATTTTCAAGGATCTGCTTTTTACCATCCGGCCAGTACAATGTGATTTTATCAATGATTTCAAGATCTGAAAAACCAAAATGCAAGAAATTGTCAACTGTGCTTAAATAGCCCCTACTTGTATAATGCTCTGCATATTGTATTCCCTTTTCTGTATTACAAACTACTTTCAATCCCAGACCCGCTTTATTTTGTGCCGGGCCTTCAACTTTTATTTTGAGAAAATTATTAGATACCGAATTGTTCCTGTAAATAAATGCTGCATCATCAATGTTGTTAATAACAATGTCCAGATCGCCATCATTATCCAAATCGGCATAGGAAGCGCCATTGCTAAAACTTGGGGTTTCAAATGACCATTCTTCAATTTTATTCTCAAAAGTCAAATCCCCATTGTTTCTGTATATGTAATTTGGTATTTTTTGGGAGGGCATCATATCAAGAATTTTCTTTATGGTTTGCATTTTTTCTTCTTTAGAAATGAATTGAAAATTCTTGAGCAATTCTTTTTTCTTTTTTACAAAATCATTATTTCGCTCATCTTTTCTCAGGCCATTGGTCACCAATAAATCTTTATAACCATCATTGTCGAAATCTCCGAAAAGCGGTGCCCAACTCCAGTCTGTTTTATCCAATCCTGCCAATTGAGATATTTCACTAAAGGTATTGTTCCCATTGTTTAATTGAAGCGTGTTAATCATGTATTGATAATGGTATCCCCGATCAACTGCTGACCAGAATTTTTCAGGATTCATGCCCGACATATTAGTTTTGGATCTGTAATTATCCTCAGCGGCCATATCCGCGATAAAAATGTCCAAAAACCCATCGTTGTTGATATCCGCAATATCATTGCCCATGGAGAAATTGGAGGTATGTCTTAGGGCTTCATGTAAAATTTCCCGGAAGGTGCCATTACCCATGTTTTGGTATAAATAGTCATGTTCCAGATAATCATTGCAAATATAAATATCGGGATACATGTCATTGTTAAAATCGCCAATCCCAAGACCTAATCCAAAACCTATGGAATTCCAATTCAATCCGGCTTTTTGACTAATATCAACATATTTTCCATTTTGATTTTCGTACAAGTGATCGCTAAAAAATTTGTCCTTTTCACTGTGTTCAGATGAAATATTTTCTCCTGAACTGGTATTTAGAGCATGGTTCATTACATAGGCATCCAAATCACCGTCGAGGTCAAAATCAAAAAAGGCGGCCTGATTGGAATAGCCCGGATCATCCAATCCATATTCAGCTGCCTTTTCAACAAAGGTCATGTTACCCTGATTGATAAGCAATTCATTTCTTCTTTGCTCTTCATTGAAATCTCCGCTCTTACTTAAATAGATATCCAGCAATCCGTCATTGTTAATATCAATAAGACAAACACCGGTTGACCAACCAAAGCCACCTGCCGAATTGGAAGAATCAGTAACATCCCTAAATTTGAAATTGCCCAAATTCTTGTACAAATGGTTTTTGCCAAAATTCCCAACAAAATATAGGTCTGTTAAGCCATCCTTGTCGAAGTCTCCACATGCCACCCCGGCACCGTTGTGATAATACTGATACATCAGGACATTCATCATCGGCTTATCCTGTATGATATTCGCAAAATCAACACCGGTCTGAGAATAATCTAGGAGCTCAAAATCGGTACTGCTTTTTTCAATTATTTTTTCTCTTGCATTTTTAGTTTCACAGGCAGAAATGATCAAAATAGGCAGTGCAATTGCTGCAATAAGCGTCTTATTTACTCTATTCATAGAATAGCTATTTACTTTGTTTAGAAGTAAATATGTAAAATCAGAATGAATTTTGTATTAATTAAAATTAGATTGGATTAGAATCCGGCGTAGAATGAATCGGCCTTCGCTTTTAATTCTTTTTCGTTTTCATTCCACTTATTGAGTGTATTTGTAAAATTGAAATTGTAAAAGAGATACAATTCTCCGTCAATAATTTTATAAGTCTTTGGGTCGATCTTTACTCTTGAGCCATCTATACCCATTGCATAGGCACACCAACCACCATATTTGGGAATGTATTTTTCAGGATTAGAATTAAACATGTCTCTATTATTAGCATTTGCAAATAGAAAAATCTGACCTTTATAAGATGCTCGAAACTTTTTATTCCCCATGAGTGGCACATCAGAATTAAAATACGAAACGGGGTCAAAACCTTCTATCACCAGGCCATTCTTGGTATAAAATCCCGACTCATTTTCTTGTCCAATAGAAAAATGGCATAGCAATAGTGAACAAAAGCAAAGTAATAAGGCTTTTTTCAATGGCTTTCTTCTTTTAATAGTTCGGGAAATTTTTCTTTAAACTTGTTTAGCCTGGGTATGGATACAGATCTCACATAAGGTTGGTTTGGATTGTTTTTTTCATAATTCTGATGATAGTCTTCAGCTTCCCAAAATTTTTCCAAAGGGACAATTTCCGTGGCTATGGCTTCATCGTATGTTCCGCTATTTTCAAGACTATCTTTGAAGGCATTGGCTATATTTTCTTCCATTTCATTTTGAAATAAAATCATAGAGCGGTATTGACTTCCAAAATCAGGAGCCTGTCCGTTGACTGTTGTAGGATTGTGTGATCCGTAATAAACTTTCACCAGCGTTTTGTAATCAATTATTTCGGGATTGTAATACACTTCCACAGCTTCAGCGTGACCTGTCGCCCCAGCACTAACATCGCGATAATTCGGATTCTCTTCCTGACCTCCGGCATAACCGGAAATGGCTTCCTCTACCCCTTTAAGACTTTCGAAAATGGCTTCAACACACCAAAAACAACCGCTGGCGAAATATGCTCTTTCAAATTTATCCAAATCTACATCCTGGACGATATTATCAGAAGGTCCTTCTCCTTTATTATTGCCTTCAGGAGCGGCACAGGAATTAAAAGAAAACAAAAGCGCAAGAAGAACTAAGCTAAATTGAATTTTCCTCAAAATCATGGTTAAAG
The DNA here is from genome assembly GCA_965267555.1 of Cytophagales bacterium. GTDB lineage: Bacteria > Bacteroidota > Bacteroidia > Cytophagales > CCMP332 > CCMP332. The sequence continues at coordinate 1,993,596 of OZ254083.1, forward strand.
CTGTAATAAATTATGTTATCCATTTGTCGCTGGGATAACGAATTGAATTATGAAATGGTTTGACTTTCCTTTTGTCTTGAAGACTTGGATTTTTTTGATTTTGGCAATTTTATTATAAATGTAGTCCCTTCATCCACTTTACTTTCAATATCAATTGATCCACCGAGCTCTTCAATCTGGTGTTTGGTCATGTACAATCCCAATCCCTGACCTTCACTGCCAATGTGCAGTCTTGAGCCCAATTTAAATAGTTTTTCGCGGTACTTTTCCAGGTCTATTCCCCAGCCTTTATCAATAACATAAATGATGGCATCTTTTTTAGCGTCTTCATATTTTATTTCAATTGACTTTGAAATTCTGGTTACACCATACTTAAAAGCATTGCTTAAAAGGTTGTAAAATATGCTGTCTAAAAATGCCGGAATACAATAGAGATACAGATCTTTTGGAATATTCATTTTAACCTTAATGCCCTTTTCCTTAATTGTTTTTTCATTCAACTCAAGAATCCTCATTATGGTGTCCTTCAAATTGCAGTCTACCATTTCCTTTCTCTGGAAGCTGTTTTCAAAATGTAAAAGCTGGTTGATATTTTTTATGGTAGTATCAAGCTTTTCAGCGGTCTTTTGCAACAATTCTACATAGGATTTATTATCCGGCTCTTCGAGAATCAAATTTGTAAGTCCAATCATATTCGTTACGGATGAACGAATATTATGAGAAGTCATAAATGAAAACTCTTTTAGTCTTTTATTCTGATCTGAAGTTGTGTTTAATAGGTGTTTTAATTCAATTTGTTTTTGCGTTCGATTTCTGATATTAAGCATCATATCCGAAAAAATACTTAATAGCGCAATTTCATTTTCATTAAATATCTTTTTGTTTTTTACCGAATCGAAGCCAACGAAACCGATGCATTTATCATTGTTCATCATAGGCACACCAATGGTACTTTTAATATTCTGTTCTTTGAGAAGACTCTTAAAGATTGACTCATCAAGTGCATCGACGTCCGGTATGTTGACATTTTTGCCTTCAAGGAAGAGTTTAGCCAATTCGGGAATTTCCTCTAGGGGAACGTATTGCATCAATTCAATTTGCTCATCAACCCCTTCATTGACCCATTCAAAGGTATTGACACAGTACTTTTCATCTTCAAAGAGGTCAAATACAAAAGCGCGATCGGCATTGGCAAATTTTCCAAGGGCTTCCAGGGAAAGATTAATAGCTTCATTGACTCTATCGAGGGGAAGATTAATATAGTTAGAAGAAATATTTCTAAGTAAGCGTTGCATATTGGCTTGTTTTCTCAATGCAAATTCCGCCTCTTTTTGCATGGTAATATCTCTGATAGCCCCATCAAAATAAATCTGCCCATCATCACCTTTGAGCATGATTGAACTGATCGAACCCCAAAACGTGGTTCCGTCTTTTCGCTTAAATTCTACTTCTCTATTAACATAGGAGCCTTTTTCAACCAATTCATCTCCCAAAATCCTTCTGTCTTCAGAATTTTTATAAAGATTTACCGGATCTCCGGACAAAAGTTCCTCTGCAGAATCGTATCCGAACATCTTTACGAACTCTTCATTCACATAGACTAATCCCTTGCGATTAACACTACGATAAATTGCCTCATTGATGTTTTTGTTAATGGATTCTAATAATTGCTGACTTTCTTCTATTCTTTTATTGGCCTTTCTTTCCTGGGTTATATCCCTTATGGCGCCATCCCAAAAATTTTTACCATTATAATCCTTGTATATTCTGCTGCTTATTAAGCCTATAAATGTAGAGCCATCTTTTCTTACACAAACTACCTCCTCATTTTCAAAATAGCCCTGATTTTTCAATTTTTTTAAAAGTGCTTTTCTGTCTTGAGGATTTTGATAAATACTTTCAGGTGATACATTTTTTAATTCATCAAAATTGTCAAAGCCAAACATTCTAAGGAAGGCATTATTCACATAAATAACACCATCAATATTACTTCTGTAAATTGCTTCATTTATATTTTGATTAATGGATTCAAGAAGTTTTTGACTTTCATCAAGCTTAATCAATGTATTCTTTTGATCCGTAATTTCTAATATTAAGGCATCCCAAATTATCGATCCATCTTTTGATTTAACAGGAAAACCCCTTCCGTTTAACCATTTTATTCTACCATCCTTAAATGTAATTCTCCACTCGTGATTCCAGTTTTGAAGGTTTGCTGCTGAGTAAAGCAAGGACTGTTTAATTCCGGCAATATCATCAGGATGAGCTGCATCCCATAATTTTGAGATATTATTTAGCGCCTCTTCTTTTTTAAATTCCCACAACTCCTCTGCTCCTTGACTAATAAAGAGCAACTCCTCACTCTGATCTGAATTCAGTTTGTATCTTAATACAGCCCCCGGAACACTATCCGAGATATTTTTTAGTCTGGATTCATTGTCTTTTAAAATATTCTTAGCCCTTTCTTTTTCGGTTATATCTGTAAATGATGCTACAGCTCCTGTTATCTTACCGTCATAATCTTTAATTGGCCTAGTATTTATAGAAATTACCTTTCTATGACCATCACCAATGTGAACATTCATGATCTGATCGTCTAAAGATCGTCCGGTTTTCAAAGTAATCATTGAAGGGTGCTCTTCAGGTTTTAAAGGACTTCCATCTTCTTTTAGGGCCTTCCATCGTGGGTCATAGCTGTCTTTGCCCAAAAGTTGTTTCATGGACAAACCCAAAATATCTGCGGCCGATTTATTTGCTAAGATTATTTTATCTGTATTATCCTGAACCACAAGTCCCTCGCTGAGTGAACTAATCACAGACTTGTATAATTTTTCATTTGAACGGATAAGGTTTTCCGATTTTATTCGGTCTGAAATATCAATGGAAATACTGATTATACCTGTGAGTTCCTTTTGATCATTGAACAAGGGGCTGCTCGTTAGCAAAATTGGAACTGTGTTCCCTTTTTTGTTTTTTACTTCAAATTCTGAAGTCCAATGATCTCCTTTCTTTAAATGAGTAATAACTTTTTCTATTTCTTCCTTTGACATATTTGTCGGAAGAAATTCATTCTTATTTTGTCCAAGGACCTCCTCTTTTTTCCATCCGTATATTTTCTCTGCCTGCTTGTTCCAGTGAAGGATGATATTATTCAGATCTGTGACCAATACCGCTTGGCCAACTGCATCCAATATTTTTTGTTGAAATCGTATTTGTTTTTGAAATTCAAGCTCTGAGGTAACATCGGTGAAATAACCAATCGAGCATTTTTCACCATTTAAAATGATATCAGATGCTGAAATTTTTGAATAGAATAAATCGCCCTTTTTATTCTTGCAGGCCATAAATTCAGCACTGACTTTATCATCTATCGGAGCACTGAAAAATATAGATTTTACTTTTTCATATTCATCTTCAGGATGGAAATCCTTGACATATAAATTATCTAGATCTTTTTCGCTGTAATCAAATAATTTAGATGCTGCTGGATTAATATAAATTACTTTTAGATCAGAAATCCGAGCCACGATTATTCCTTCAAAAGTGCTTTCTATAATATCTCTAAATCTTTTTTCTGCTTCTAATAATTCAATTTCTTTTGTTCTTCTTTCAGTAATATCATTTACAAAAACTGTTAAACCCTGTACTTTTCCTTTTTCATCATAAAGAGGCATATAAATGTCCTCATAATACTGCCGGTTTAGTTTTTCATCGCCATACTCCTCAATCTTGGAAAAATCTTCTCCTGCGAGGGCTTTATCGAAATTTTCTTTGGCTTTTTTTCTATCAAGAGGTGATTTGATAAAATCGAGCATCGACTTGCCCAATTCTATTTCAATACCCCATATGTGCTTCATGGTTTCAAAATGGTTCTGGTTGAAATAGAGATATTTATATTCCTTATCCAAAGAAAAGACGATTAGTTTACTCGGACTTTCAAGAATTTGATTGAGACGATCCAATATTCTGAAGGGTTTATTTTAACTCAAATTTATCTAAGCTCGGCAATATTTTATACAAAATAAAGGTCGCAATATAAATCGGGTAATATAAAAGGACTTTATTCCCACTATTCTTTACACAATTGAACTAAATAAGTCTTTATTGCTCCCTCACAGACCTCTTGTTTAAAAATACCAGAATTAATTCTATGTAAGGTTTAGAACAAAAAAACCCGGCCATATAACCGGGTTCTCTTTTAAGTGGCAAATTGAATACTAAATGAATAACATATGTGTTCCTTCTCCTTTACCTTGATTATAGAAATCTCCAACCGTTAATACCCCATTTACACCATCAAATAAGTCCTCCTCTTTGAGATGAAACATATCCATAGCCAATTTGCAGGCCCACATTTTTACGCCGGAAGCTTCAAGTATTTCTAAAAATTCAGGTATTTCAGGAAGGTCTAATTTCTCCATTTCTTTTTTCATCATTGTTGTGGCCAATGCCTCCATACCCGGCAGTCCTCCCAACATTGTGGGTATATGCATTCCCGGATTTCCGACAGTTGCCACATGCAAGTGATCAAGTTTCTTTTTATTGATCGCCTCAAGTCCGAAAAATGTAAAGAAAATTTCGGCATCAATTCCTTCCATTCTCGCGCCATTCGCAAGTACAAAAGCCGCATATACGTTATCCAATGTAGCTTTTGACAAAATAATCATCATTTTTTTAATCTCTCCTGTTTTTTCATCAACAGGCATTGCTTCATTCATTTTGTTGGTGTTCATAATTGAAATTTTTTAAATACAGCTTGCGGGTTTAGGAATACCGGCAATTTTTGTTGAAATCTTAAGTGGTCCTTTTGGAAAAAGTGAATAAAATTCCTTGATGTCTACGACACCGCTTTTCCCAACTTTTCTAATGCTTAGTGCAACCTTGTCCTGATGGGCTTTTTGTAAGAATTTAATGACATCCCAATGTCTGTCAGTTAAATTGATGTTTTCTTCACTGGCTATATTTTTGGCAATATCCTCATTCCACTGAGAAAAATCCTTTAAGTAACCTTCTTCGTTAACTTCTACATTATTTCCTGCAATTATCTTTTCCATGTTGAATTAAATTTATTGTTCTATTTTTTTACCGGCTTCCTGCATGTTTGTACTTACAAATGGTATGGCAGTGCCTTTTAAAAGCATATTCCAGTATACCCATTTGAATGCGAGTTTGCCGTAATGATTCATTCTCGTTTCTTTTAGTAATTTTAATGGCCCTATTCCAGGAATTGGAAATGTTCCTTCTACCGGTTGTTGATCATAGTTAAAATCAATTAATAGCGCTTTCCCCTCTCCTGTTTCTACAAAACAATTGGCATGGCCATCAAACTCTTCCTGCAAGGAATCGCCGTTGATATAGCGATAAATATTTTCCGTCAATACTTCAGCTTCAAAATGTGCCACCGATCCGGCTTTTGAGGTTGGGCAATTTGTGGCGTCCCCGATAACGAATATGTTTTCACTGATATCGGATTGCAACGTTTTCGGGTTTGTAGGTACAAAATTTAGCTCATCCCCCAATCCCGATCGTTCAATTAATGGATCACCCATATTTGTTGGAATCGTTACTAAAAGGTCAAAATCCACTTCAGTTTCGCCGTAGTCAATTATTTTTTTGTTTTCATTGTCAACCCGTTCTATTGCAAAATCGGGTACTATTTTTATTCCTTTTTCTTCGAGTAAATGTCCGAGGGCACCGGCCGCTATGGGTTTTGTAAATGCCCCATCCAATGGTGTTACATAAGTGATTTCTACTTTTTCACGCATACCCTTGTTTTTGAAATAGGAATCAGCCAAAAAAGCAAATTCAAGAGGTGCAACAGGGCATTTAATTGGCATTTCAGTAATATGCACAACTAATTTTCCACCATCCCAATTGCTCAGTTTTTGGTGTAGATTAAGGGCCCCTTCATAGGTGTAAAAATCAAAAACCGACTTATACCATTCAGCACCTTTCATTCCCTCTATTTCTTCTGGTGCTATTCTGCTACCTGTGGCTATAATGAGAATGTCGTAATCAATTGTAGTTCCATCCGACATTTGCACATTGTTATTTTCGTGATTTACTAAATCAACTTCTCCTTTTATCAGCCCAACATTTTTAGGAATATACTTATCTATTGGTTTGATAACGTCTTTTGGTTTGTAAATACCAAAAGGGATAAACAAGAATCCCGGTTGATAATAATGGTTTTGCTCTTTGTCAATAATTGTAATTTGCCAGAGCTTATCATCCAGTGCTTTATTCAAATGATTGGCCATCATTGTTCCCGCCGTTCCGGCTCCCAGTATTACCAGCTTTTTCATAGTCTTTATTTTGATGTAAAGCTAGTTTTGAACAAAAATGCCTATTATGATTTGGCTTAAATTAATTACTGATCCTTATCAATTAATAGTGCTGGAAACACTGATAGCCTTTAATGCATTTTGTCTTCCTTTTAGGTTTTGAAGACCGAGATCCCGAAATGAATAATTATCTGTTTTATGGATTTTGTCAAGAAGAAAATTAGAAATAATGAACTCCGCCTTATGGCTTTTACACAATTTTTCCAGTCTGGCTGCTACGTTTAAAGTATCGCCATGATAGGCAAGGTCTCTTTTTATATCTCCTACTTCCACGACCGTAACGACACCCAGGTGCGCTCCGGCTTTGAACTCAGGATATTCCGAATATTTTGCCAAAAAATAATCCTTTCTTTCCTCGAATCGCTTTTTACAGGAAAAATAAAAATCCAATACCCTGTTGTTTTCGATGGCCTCATTTGTATTCCAGGTTAATACAATTTCATCTCCGACATATTGATAAATTTCAGCGAGAAATTTTTGAACCACATTGTTAATTTCCTGAAAACAATCCCGAACAAAAGAGGAATATTGAACATGGCCCAGCTTTTCGGCCAGGGCGGTTGAATTGTTTAGGTCGAGAAACATAAAAACTCTTTCTTCTTCTCTTGGATTTCTGAACCGACCCATTAGCATGGGGATTAAAATTCCGGGTCCGAATTTTCTATTCATTTGATTAATAAAACTTATTAACAAAGTCATCATAAAGGTGTAAAGCAGGATAAGACTAACAAGGTATGGCCAACCTTCCAGCGATTCATCAAATAAATTGGTCTCTGAAAAAAAACCTATAGCCCTTTCGAAAATGTATGTTCTGGTAATAAAGACCAAAGTCAAAAGAACCGCCATACTGATTAAAGCCTGTAGAAATATCACCAGCCACAAAGGCTTATTCCTAAAAAACCTTTTATCCAAAAGGTAATAGACAGTTCCAATTACAAATCCATAGTTCAAACCAAGGAAAATCGCCATAATAAGAGGCGGACCAAAATGAAGCTGCAAGTCCAAACCCATATTTTTAGTCAGACCGGATATTCCCAGAAATACGATCAGAAACATTAAAATATAGCCCGTAGTCCAAAAATTCATTTGAATCGACACCGTTGTAAAAAAGGGATATTTCAAAGCGACCTTTCTTGCCCAGGATGTATAAGATAAAAATTTTTTATTAGCCATTTAATGCAAAATATTCAGGAATAAAGTTAATGATTCCGTTATAGCAAAATACCTTTTTTATATTTACAGTTCTAAAACTAAAACTCATGCGCATCACAGCACTTTCCAGACAACTGGGAGTAACCAGGGATGAAATAATTTCATTTCTTAAATCAAGGGATATTAGTGTACCGGAAGGCATCAATTCTAAAATCAGCGAATCCGAAGCCGAACTGGTGCTTCAAGAGTTTGGCCCCAAAGAGGAAGAAAATATTAGTCCTGAAACTGCGGAACAGGAAAAGGCCGATCATGAAAATGAGCCTGTTAATGAAGCATCTGATGTGAAAGAGGCTATGGCTGAGGCCATTGCAAATCCGGAAGAATCAAAAGAAAAAGAAGAAGTAAAACCCGGGAAAAAGAAAGGCAAAACCAAAAAAGAGAAAGTTAAAACCGAATCTGAAACAAAAGAAGAGAATGCTGTAGATGAGGAACTCCGCCCTTCTGAAGATGAATCATTGGAAGAATTTCTTGAAAGAGAAGAAGTTAAAATCATCAAGGCTAAAAAAGTTAAACTTGAGGGCGTAAAAGTCCTGGGCAAAATTGATTTACCCAAGGATCCTGAGCCCAAGGAGAAAACCGAGGAAAAAGCCGAGGAAAAGCCCGAAACCGATAAAAAGGAAGTAAAGAAAGATAAACCAAAAGGCTTATACGAGGAGTATTTAGAAAAAAGCAATAGAAAATACAATCCGAGAAGAAAAAAAAGAAAACCAAAACGCATTCTCTCATTTGAAGAGAAACAGGCCCTTGAAAAGAAAAAGTTGGAGCGTGAAAAACAACGTAGACAAAAGGAGCTCAAAAAGAAAAAGGAATTGCATTACGAGCAAAAAGTAAAACCAAAATTACAGACCAAACCCAGGCCAAAAAAGAAAGTTGAAACTGCCAAACCAATTGAAAATGTAGTTCCAAAGGAAAAGAAACAAAAGAAAAGTAAAAATCCAATTAGCCGATTATGGTCCTGGCTTAATGGAGAATACGACAAATTTTAAAAATGGTATTTGAAGGCTAAACCATTGGGTTGGATTTCTAAATGAGAAATCAAATTGCCGTATAAACTATCATGACTTTTCAAGTAGAGGTAAAAAGACATATCAAAAACAAACAAAAAGGCTCCCTGTAAAACGATAGATTTTCCAAATCCTTTAAGCATGTTTTGTCTATTTGTTACATTTAAAGCCCGCTCTTGAAGGTATAATCCACCTGCTATATAACCCAGATCAAGACCTGCATTGAACAGCAGTGTTTTTTCCAATTGATAATGCTCATTTATACTATTTCTCAGGTTTTTAGCTGAAGGATCATATTTTAGGCTTGAAACAATACCCATCCCGGATAAGCCAAGATTAATTAAATTCCAATAGCCATTCATTTGATGAAAGTATCTTGTTTCGCCTTTTGAATTTGCAGCAGCTATCGGAGCATAAGCAATATTGGCCACAGCCCATGAACCCAAGACAAGCATACCCTTTTTCACTTTGTTGTTCCTGGATCTATTAATATCCTCCAGGCTTTGGGAAATACTGCAATTAATGGAAAGTGTAAATAGAGATATGAATAAAATTGATAACCTAATCGGCTTTAAAGTTAATTTTTGTGTGGCTACTATCACAAAAGGGTTTGTTATTGCTCGATCCGCAGCGACATAGTGCGACACTTTTTTCTTTTCTGATTTCTCCATTTGGCAAATTAATTTCCACATCACCTTTTACTAATAAGGGACCATTTTCAGCAATATTAATCTTTGTAGGAGCGATAGCGGATTCCTCATTTTTCTCATTTTTTAAAAGATAACTCAAAGCTCCGGAAGGACATTGATCAATCTGTTTCTTTATTTCATCGGTTTCGGCACCTTGCGGATCGACCCAGGGCTTTTTGCCATATCTGAATACTTCAGGCAATCCTCGCCAACATTTCTCAGAGTGGATGCACAATTTTGGCTTCCATAAAATCTTTATGTCATCATTCGGGTATTCTTTGGTGATATCTTTTATTTCCATGTTTAAATATTGGTTTATTCAAATACAATTACATCAATAATTATGATTTGAAATGTCGAATTTCATACAAAAACTAAGAAGATTAATTGACATATAATAATCTAACATTGCTAGATTTGCCTACCCATGATGGATTTCAATGAAAGATATATTATACACCCGATTATTCATCAAAAGTAGTTCAAATGGTGTATGATTAGCAGCTCATAAATTTCAGACAATGAACAAAAGAAAAATAATAATTACTGCAATAGGGCTTGGCATTCTAGCATTAGGTATTGTTGGTTTTATCATACTTTCCGGTTTGGAAAAGGAGGCGCCTGCCGGCAATGATAAAAATGGCACTGTGGTAAATACTGAAATTATGAAAAATGGCCCGATCCAATCGATAAAAGAGATTTCAGGAAGATTGCGATCGCATAATAAAGTGGATTTGTTCGCAGAAGTAAGCGGTATTGCAAGGTATGGAAGTACTGCATTCAAATCGGGTAATTCCTTTAAAAAAGGACAAGTTTTGATTCAAATTGATGATTCCGAATTCAAAAGCGGACTTATTTCAACAAAAAGTCAGTTCCTATCAAGTATTGCGCAGGTAATGCCAGATATTAAAATTGATTTTCAAGATAATTACGATGAATGGCAGGAATATTTGAACAATTTTGATATCAAAAAACCCATTTCTGCTTTGCCCGAAGTCAATGAAAGTAAATTTAAGTTGTTTCTATCAGGCAGGGGCATTTACACCTCTTATTACAAAATCAAGGAAGCAGAAACTCGTTTAGCCAAGTTCACAATAAGGGCACCATTTGATGGCAGTCTTACGGAAACATTTATCAACGAGGGCACGCTTGTGCGAATAGGCCAGCAATTGGGTGAATTTATGCAAAGTGGCATCTTCGACCTGGAAGCTTCTGTAGATTATGAAACGGTCAAACAACTTGACCCTGGAATGCAGCTGGAATTTAAAGAATCGCGATCGGGTACGAAATATATCGGCAAATTAAGTCGAATCAATGAAAAAGTGGAGCAAAGCACACAGCTTGTCAAAATATTTTTTCTCTTAAAAAACAAGGATTTACGAAGTGGCATGTATCTCAATGCAGATGTTTCGCTTAAAGTCTATGAAAATGCTACGAAAATTCCTTTTTCTGCTCTCGTGGATGAATCCTACGTTTACCTGTTAAAAAATGGAAAAGCAAAGAAAGCAAAAATTAAAGTTTTGGAAAGAGGCACGGAGTTCATCATTTGCACTGGTATTCCCGATAATTCAAAACTTATTACTGATAATAAAAGCAGTGCATTTGAAGGAAGTGAAGTTTTAGAGCAAAACTAACATGAAACAAATCGTAAGTTTTTTTATTAAGAACTCCCTTCTTGTAAATCTCGGAATCGTCATAACCGTCGTTATCGGATTGGTGATGGCATCGCGGATGAATTCATCCTTTTTTCCCAATCCCGATGAGCGTTTTATAATAATAGAATCAACCTATCCAGGCGCCTCCCCAAGAGAAGTAGAGGAAGGTATTGTACTCAAAATTGAAGATAATCTAAAAAGTGTTTCAGGGATCGACCGGGTCACTTCAACTTCTGCAGAGAATCAAGGAATAATTACCATTGAATTGGAATTAGGACAAAATGCAGATTTGGTTTTACAGGATGTAAAAAATGCCGTCGATCAAATTTCCAATTTCCCTGAAGATATGGAACAAATGGTGGTTTACATTCGTGAAAATGAAAATTTCACCGCCAAAGTTGCTATTGTGGGCGATGTTCCGCTGGCCACATTAAAAGAACAGGCCGAGTATTTTGAGGATGAATTGCGCGCCTTGCCAAACATTTCTAAAATCAGCCTGGAAGGCTTTACAGAACCGGAAATTGAAGTCGCCCTTAATGAGGAAGCATTGCGTTCTTATAATATGACCTTTGCAGAAATTGCGCAGGCCATTCAAAGTGAAAATATCCAGTTAACGGGTGGAAAAATCAGAAGTGATAATGAAGTCATTATCAGGACAGACCTCAAAGAATACACGGCAAAACAAATGCTCGATATTCCTTTAAAAACCCTGGATGATGGGAACACGCTTTATCTGCGCGATGTGGGAACGGTTTCTGAAGATTGGTCTGAGAATACCAATAAAGCCTATTACAACAAGCAAAGAGCAGTCTTGATTACCGTTAATACCCTTAATGAAGAAAACATACTTGATGCCGCTGAAAGCATTTTGGAATTAATTCCAAAATTCAATGAGCAAAACGAGGTGGTTGAGGCATTATTGATTCAGGATGGAACCGAAGTCCTCAATGAAAGGATCAACCTTTTGGAAAAAAATGGCCTGGTTGGTTTTATCCTGGTTTTGATACTTCTGGGCCTCTTTTTAAGAATTAGACTCGCGTTTTGGGTTGCTGTCGGCATTCCTATATCATTTTTAGGGATGTTTATCATCGCAAACCTTTACGGAATTACGATAAATGTATTATCGCTTTTTGGGATGATTTTGGTTGTAGGAATTTTAGTGGATGATGGCATTGTTGTAGGAGAAAATATTTTCCAACACTACGAGAAAGGAAAAACAAAATGGAAAGCTGTTTTGGATGGAACCATGGAGGTATTACCGGCGATATTTTCAGCCATCACCACTACTTGTCTGGCTTTTGCATTTTTCTTTTTTATTGATGGTCAACTTGGTGATTTCTTCTCCGATGTGGCATTTGTAGTCATTGCGGCCCTGGGATTTTCACTGATTGAAGTCATTCTATTTCTTCCGGCACATTTGGCCCATATCAAAGATCTGTCGCATGAAGCCAAACCAAATAAAGTAAAATTATACATTGAAAGCCTACTTTTAAAATACAGAGATATTGTTTTCAAGCCTTCCATAGAATTTGTACTTAAATACAAAGTCTTTGCCTTTTTTACACTTATTGCCATATTTCTGCTTACGATTGGGGCAATTCGAGGAGGAATTATCAGAACTACTTTTTTTCCCAATATTGAAAGACAGGAAGTAACAATAACACTTGAATACCCTTCGGGAACTGCTGAGCACATTACCGAAGCCAGTATGAAAGAAATTGAAAAATCAGTTTTTGCGCTGGATGATAAGTATCAAAAAGAAATCGGACAAAAAATAGTCACCAACTCAGAAATAACTTTGGGGCCCGGAAGTAATCAGGGAAAAGCTATTTTTTATTTGGTCTCTTCCGAAGAACGCGAAATAAGAAGTTTTCAAATTGCAAGCGATATGCGGGAAGCTGTGGGCCCCATTTCCAATGCGGATCAATTGAGCTTTGAAACCCGAACACCTTTTGGCAAGCCACTTAATGTATCATTTTCTGGAAGAAATTTTGACAGAATCAGAGCTGCCGTTGAAGATTTTAAAAAGGAGGTTCTAAAAACCAATATGGTCAAGGATCTGGTAACCAATGATAAGGCGGATCAACCTGAACTGAATGTAAAAATCAATCGCAAAGGACAAGCGCTGGGCTTTAACAATCGCAATGTGATTCAGCAAATCAGAAACGGATTTTTTGGTTTTGAGGCTCAGCGCTTACAAAGGGGAAATGATGAGGTTAAAGTTTGGGTGCGTTATGCATTGGAAGACCGTGATGATTTACAAAATCTTAAAAAAATGCGGATTCGCAGCCCTGGCGGAGAACTGGTTCCGGTTGGTGAAATTGCGGATATAAACCCGGTCAACGGACTTCTCAAAATCAATCACCTGGATGGAAAACGACAAATAAGTGTACAGGGAGAAATTGCTTCCTTTGATGTTTCATCAACTGAAATGATTGACAAAGTTTCAACGGATGTCATACCCCAAATTGCCAACAGGTATCCGGATGTTAGCATAGCCCTGGACGGTCAGCAAAGAGAAACAGCAAAAATGGCCGCTTCTATAAAAAAAACCGGACCGATAATCCTGTTGATAATGATTTCTATTTTGATCATCACTTTCAGGTCACTGAGTCAATCTGTTGCGCTTTTAATGATTATTCCTTTTGGATTAATAGGTGCCGGATGGGGTCATTTTATTCACGATCAGCCAATGAGTTTATTATCCTTTCTAGGTCTAATTGGCTTAATTGGCGTAATCGTAAATGACGGATTGGTTTACGTGGGAGCTATTAATCAGAATTTGAAAGAAGGCATGAAGTACGACGATGCGTTGTTGGACGCTGCCCTTACACGATTTCGCCCCATATTTTTAACTACCGTCACCACTACTGCCGGCCTGGCGCCGATAATTTTTGAAAGAAGTTTTCAGGCCCAATTTTTAGTGCCAATGGCAATTTCAATCGCCTATGGATTACTGATTGGTTCCATAATATTAATGTTGATGCTTCCTATATTTCTGAGCACCTTTAACCGGGCAAAAGTATATCTCTATTGGCTCTGGGAGGGTGAAAAACCAAGTAATGAAGAAATTGAAAAGGCGGTGATCCGTATGAAAAAAGATTCTGACTATGAAGGTCTATAAACTAATTCCTGCATTTATTATCGTTCCATTTTTATGCTTCTCTCAAGAATCAATCGGGAGTCTTTCAATGGAAGACGCGATCGATCTTGCACTGGAAAATAATTACGACATTAAAATTTCAGAAAACAATAAAAGCATTCTGGAAAACAATGCAGTCAGAGCCAATGCCAATTATCTTCCAAGCATATCCCTGTCCGGATCCTATAATTATCAAAACCAAAGTGTTTACACCGAGTTTGCCAGCGATCAAGTAGCTCCCATCGATCGCACAGGTGCAGGTACCCAAAGCTTAAATGCGGGATTGAATTTAAATTATACCATTTACAGCGGTGGAAGTAGGAAATATACCTTTGAGCGATTAAAAAATGAATCCCTTCTGGGAGAAATACAACAAAGACAAAACATAGAAGCGACCTTGTCTTCAGTTTTACTGCAGTATCTGAATTTGATAAATTATTACCATTCCCTAGGCATAAGTCAGGAATCCGTTGAGCTTTCGAATGAACGCTACACCCGTGTAAAAGAAAGTTATAATTATGGCAATATTTCAAAATTGGAATTGCTCAATGCTCAGGTGGACCTCAGCAATGACAGCAGCAATCTTGTTCAGTCGAAGCTCGATTATGTCAAAGGAAAAAGTGAATTGAATCAGATCATGGGTATAGATCCGGAGACGGATTATACCATTGACACCAGTATAGTGATCGATTTGAATCTAAATAAAGAAGAATTTGTCAATAAGGCCATAGAAAAAAACAGTTTATATCTGGCTCAAAAAGTAAGCACCCAAAGCAATCTTCAGGATCTCAAGATCAACAATGCTCAGAAATTACCTAATCTGAGTCTTAGCGGAGGCTATACCTTTGCCAGACAGGACATTGAAGCCGGATTTATTACACAGACCGAAAACCTGGGATGGAATGCAGGCATTACTTTGAGCTATAATATTTTTGATGGCAACAGGGTCAATAGGAATGAACAAAATGCAAAAATTCGCATTGAGAATCAGGAAATCAATACGGCTAAAATCCAAAATCAGCTTAGAAAAGATATTCATAACGCATACGAAGATTACGAAGCAGGCAAAAGCCTAATTAGCCTGAGAAAAAGCAATCTGGAGCTGGCAGAAGCCAATTATGAAAGAAGTGTGGAAGCTTTTTCAGGAGGGCAGATCACCGGAATTGAATTAAGAGAGGCCCAACTAAATTTACTCAATGCCAAATACTCTCTCAGCTTGCAAAAACTGCAAACAAAAATAGCAGAGGTCAATTTATACCGATTGTCGGGTTCCTTAGTGGAAGATTAACTCAACACATCTGAGATACTCTCATCCTTATCAAATACCGACTTGGCATAAGGGCAAAGTGGTAAAATTTTTAAATCCTTATTCCTCGCCATTTCAACGGCTTTCATCAACATCTGTTTACCGGCGCCCTTTCCCCTTAATTCATCAGAAACCTCTGTATGATCAATGATAATTAATTTATCTCCGGCCTTGGAATAAGTCATTTCGCCTTTCTTGTCATTTTTCTCGCCGATATAAAACCGACCCTTATTTTCTAATTCCTGATGTTTAACTTCCATGATAAAACAATTCTGTTTTGACAAATCTAAAAATTTCAAAGTATCGCGGTAAAAATGCCGGAATACTCTTTTTGAAATTCCCTACATTTGTAAAAGATTTTTTGCTCAGAAAAAGAGAATTTATACCTTAAATTAGAGAAAAGACCTAATCCATATGCCGATTTATCATAAACTTGGAAAAATCCCGCCCAAAAGACATACTATTTTTGAAAATCCGAAAGGCGGAATTTATTATGAGCAGTTGTTTGGTACAATTGGCTTTGACGGGATGTCTTCTTTGCTTTATGAAAATCACAGGCCAACCATGGTAAAGGAGCTTCGCAAAGCCAAGGATCTCAGCCCAAAAATAGCCGTTGAAAAAAACTTGACTTCTCGCCTATTAAAAGGATTTCAAGTTGAGCCCAAAAACGATTTTTTGGAAAGTCGAGAACTGATTTTGGTCAACTCTGATGTACATATAGGCCTTGCAGCACCAAAAAAATCACTAAAGGAGTATTTCTATAAAAATGCGGATGCCGATGAAATGCTTTTTATTCATAAGGGTTCGGGTAAACTGAGGACCTTTCTGGGAAATATCGATTTTGAATACGGCGACTATCTGATCATTCCCCGAGGTATGATTTATCAGATTGAATTTGACAGTGAAGACAATCGCATTCTTTTTGCAGAATCTTTCCACCCAATTTACACGCCAAAAAGATACCGGAATTGGTTTGGGCAATTATTAGAACATTCCCCCTATTGTGAAAGAGACTATAAATTGCCTTATGAACTTGAAACCTATGATGAAAAAGGAGATTTTGTTATTAAGGTAAAGAAACAAGGCTTATTGCATGAATTGGTTTATGATGCACACCCTTTTGATGTGGTCGGCTGGGATGGTTACAATTATCCCTATGGCTTTTCCATCAAAAATTTTGAACCTATAACTGGACGCGTGCATCAACCGCCACCGGTACATCAAACTTTTGAGACTTCCGCATTTGTCATATGTTCTTTTGTACCGCGTCTTTACGATTATCATCCGAAATCAATCCCTGCGCCATATAATCATTCCAATATCGATTCCGATGAGGTTTTGTATTATGTCGAAGGTGATTTTATGAGCCGAAAAAATATTGATCAGGGATATATCAGTTTGCATCCCGCCGGTATCCCACATGGACCGCACCCTGGAACTTATGAAGCAAGTATTGGGAAAAAGGGTACCGAAGAGTATGCCGTGATGATCGATACATTTAAACCATTGCAATTAACAGAACAAGCCATGAAACTGGATGATGGTAAATACTATCAGTCATGGCTCGAAGGAAAATAAAACCATAAAAAATTTAGAATATGTCAAGTCAAGCACAAACCATTGATAAAATTTTTCAGGAAGCCGAAGATTTTCTTCCACTGAATGGAACAGATTATGTGGAATTGTACGTGAGCAATGCCAAACAGGCAGCACACTACTATAAAACAGCTTTTGGATTTCAGGATCTGGCTTATTCGGGACTTGAAACCGGAGTCAGGGATAAAGAATCTTATGTTTTGGTACAGGATAAAATTAGACTGGTTCTCACCTCACCTCTTAAAAGTGGCACAGCCATAGGAGAGCATATCGATAAACACGGTGATGGGGTAAAAGTCGTGGCATTATGGGTTGATGATGCTAAAAAATCATACCAAGAGGTAATGAAAAGAGGTGCTAAATCCTTTATGGAACCCGTTGAAGAATCAGATGCGCATGGTAAGATCATCAAGTCCGGGATTTATACCTATGGCGAAACAGTCCACATGTTTATAGAAAGAAAAGACTATAAGGGAACATTTCTTCCCGGATTTAATAAATGGGAAAGCGAATACCATCCTGCACCAATCGGGTTAAAATACATCGATCACATGGTGGGCAATGTGGAATTGGGGCAAATGAATGAATGGGTAAAATTCTACAAAGAAGTACTCGGTTTTGCTCAAATTGTATCTTTTGATGATAAAGACATCAGTACGGAATACACCGCCCTAATGAGTAAGGTAATGAGTTCAGGCAATGGCAGGATTAAATTTCCTATTAATGAACCCGCCGATGGAAAGAAAAAATCGCAAATAGAAGAATACCTCGATTTCTATGAAGGCTCCGGGGTCCAGCATATTGCTGTCGCTACTGACAATATCATAGAAACCGTGACTCAAATGCGCCAACGTGGAGTGGAATTTTTAAGAGTACCTTCCACCTATTACGATACCGTTTTGGATCGCGTCGGCAAAATTGATGAAGATATAGCACCACTGAGAGATTTGGGTATACTTGTAGATCGCGATGATGAGGGTTATCTGCTTCAGATATTTACCAAACCCATTGAACCACGTCCTACCCTGTTTTTTGAAATAATTCAAAGAAAAGGCGCTAAATCCTTTGGAAAGGGAAATTTTAAAGCGCTTTTTGAAGCTATCGAAAGAGAACAGGAATTAAGGGGTACACTATAATTCTAAAACTAGAAAAGTAATGGGGCTATTTGGAAAAGGGTTATTCAATTTCAAACTGGCCCTTTTTATTATTCTTATTTCCATTCTGGAAATACGGGCTCAATCCTGGCAATTTTCAAATTATAAAATTGGTGATGTCGCCAATCTGAAATACCGTGAATTTGGATTGGGTGAGTGGCATGACTATCAGCCGGATGCTTATTTTCTCCGTGCTATGGATACTGTAAACGGTTATATCTTTTTGGCCTTTTCGGGTAAAAAAGACTGTCATGAAAATTACTGCAACCGAAAAATATCCATACAAATTATAAAAAACAATTACATGTCTGGCCGGTACGATACCACATGGAAATCCCTCGAGCCGCCCCAATTCTATCCGGTTTTTGGAAAATTTATTGTATCCTATGAAGTAGACAATCCCTGGTTAAAAGAATCGGAATTGGCAGAGATAGAGGTGCCTGAAGAGAAATGGAGAGGAATTCAGTTTTTAGTGGACCGCGATCGTTTAATTCCGCTTGAAAAAATGTCCAAATCCAAACTGAGACATCTCAGACATCAGGTTTTGTTGCAAAAAGGTCATAAGCATCATGCATCTGAAATTACAGAATACTTTCTACATCGACATCATCGACGGAAAGTGGATTCCAATGCAATCCATCATGATTATACTGAGCCCGAATTGTATTTGCTAAAATGCCTGACAGAGCTTATCTACACACGCAGTTAGATTTTCTCCAGAACTACGGCATAGCCCTGTCCTACTCCAACGCACATTGTTGCCAATGCATATTTTTTATTTTGTTCATGCAATTCCAATGCAGCACTATGTGTAATTCTGGTTCCCGATGCACCCAAAGGGTGTCCGATTGCAATGGCGCCACCGTTTGGATTAATTCTTGGATCATCGTCTTTTAATCCCAAATTCCTTGTTACTGCAAGACTTTGCGCTGCAAATGCTTCATTGAGTTCAATGATGTCAATGTCATCAAGACCAATTCCTGCACGCTTCAATGCCTTCTCCGTGGCATACACAGGGCCAATGCCCATTATTTTGGGTTCTACCCCTGAAACTGCTGAGGAAACAATCCTCGCCAATGGTTTTAGATTGTAATTTTTTAATGCACTTTCCGATGCTACAATCACGGCTGCTGCACCGTCATTTAAGCCGGAGGAATTGCCAGCAGTTACCGAACCACCGGCTTCTGCGCTTTTAAATGCCGGTCGCAATCCGGCTAAAGCCTTTAAAGTGGTCTCAGGTCTTGCGAATTCATCTTGATTGAAAATAACAGGGTCTTTTTTCCTTTGGGGAATTTCTATTTTGGCGATTTCCTTTGCCAGTCTGCCATTTTCAATTGCTTTAGCTGTCTTTTGTTGTGACCAAAGCGCAAATTTATCCTGGTCTTCTCTGGAAATTTGGTATTGCTCGGCAAGATTTTCTGCCGTTTCACCCATGCTATGCGTGCCGTAAAGCTCCTTCATTTTTGGGTTTACGAATCGCCAACCAAAACTGCTGTCATGCATTTCCGAATCTCTTCCAAAGGCTTTTGAAGCTTTTGAAATAACCCAGGGGCCTCTCGTCATGTTTTCTACGCCTCCTGCTATAAAAAGATCCCCTTCTCCAATTCCTATGGCCCTGTAGGCATGAATGATAGCCGACATTCCTGAGGAGCATAAGCGATTGACCGTTTCTCCCGGTACCGACCAAGGCAAGCCCGCCAAAAGTAAAGCCATTCTGGCTACATTTCTGTTATCCTCACCGGCCTGATTGGCACAACCCAAAATAACATCTTCATATGCTTCCAATGGGATTCCCCCTTGTCTTTTTACCAGTTCACGTATGACATGTGCCGCCAGATCATCAGTTCGGACCTGTGCCAAAGTGCCACCAAAATTTCCAAATGCGGTTCTAATACCGTCTACAATATAACTGGCTTCCATTTAAGTATTTTTATATTAAAGGCTTCAAAATTCAAGGCTTCAAAGTAATAAAGAATTCAAGTCAATTGATTAAAAAGGAATGTTCTAATTGACTATTTAGTCGCGATATTATCATATTTTTATTAAAATTATCGAATTCAGATCAGGATAAGAAAATCGCATGAAGAATAAAACGACAATTAGCATTCTCATATCAATAATCGTTATCATAATAATTTTTGCGGCCTACAGGATAAACAATTCGGGCTCAAAGTTGAAATCCCTCAACACCCAATTATACCTGGTAAAAGACTCTCTTGGCAAACTTCAAATGCAGTATTCCGAAATTCAGGCGCATTATGAAGATATTCGCCAAGAACTCGACCGAAGCAATTCCAAATTGATATATGTCAAAAATCAATTGGATACCATGACCAGTAGAAGGATGCAAACATTTACGGAAGTGCAGGCAAAACTTATAGAATTAAAACTTTCACTGGGCAAAATTCAATCTTTCCAACAAGATTCAGCTCAATTTCGCTTTGAATAATAATTTGAAATACCCGCTCCTGATAATTATCCTTTTTGCCATTGCATATCAGGGCAATTCGCAGCAATTATTATTCGATAAAAACAATGATCTAATTAAGGCCAGAAAAGGTGATACCATTTTAATAAGAACCGATTCAGCCTATGTATTAAGTGGAAAAAGAGCTGATTATCTGAATGATAAGCTGGATGAACTCGACACCATTAAAAGCATTTATAAGGACCATGCTGATAATCACAGGGAACTATTACAAAAAATAGACGAGCTGGATAAAATGATTAGCAAATTGCGTAGTGATTTTGAAAGGGACAGCCTTGTATTGAGCCAAAATCTTAGCAATGTCATCAATGATTTGAATCTCATCAGCGAAGACCTGAAAAAAAACAATCAAATGCTCAAAGTGAATAATACCGAACTTCAAAAAAGAGTGGTCAGGCTTCAGGAACTTATCACAGAGCTCAAAAAGGAAATGCGCGGAATATGGTGGAACGGCATCGCAGATAAAATCTTCGCCTTTGCTGCCGGAATAGGCACCGGAGCAGTTTTAATTTTATTGCTTTGAAAAACAGGCCGTAAAATTAATTCTTAGGCCTGCGCCATGGAAATATCATTCAAATTCGATACTTCCCTGGCACAAATGATCTGGCAAGCTATGTCTCCAATTCAGTTTCACGAAAACATGAAGCTGATAATAATCCATATCAGGTATACAGGTTTTTGTAATATTCCTCTGCCATTCGATCCGAATCAAAATAAGCATTCACATCTTCCATCGCTTTCCAGGCCATATTTATCCAATCATCATGATGATCGTAATACATTGGAAGTATTTTGTTTTCCAGTATCTCGTACAAATGATCAAGATCCCATTTATCCTGTTCTTCTATGGAAGATTGCTGATTGGCTTGTGGAATTACAAAACTATTTTGGCCGTCTTTCGCAAATTCCAATATCCAGCCATCATCGGTTGAAAAATTGATGGAACCGTTCATGGCAGCCGTCATTCCACTGGTACCGGAGGCTTCAAGCGGAATTCTCGGATTATTAAGCCATATATCACTGCCTTTTTTTAATAGCGCTGATAACCTTAATTCATAACCTGTTAATACTGTCCCATTATCAAAATGATGCATCATGTGAATCAAACGATTAAACTCTTGGATTGCACCTTCGTCCTGGGGATAGGGTTTTCCCGCAAAAATTATTTGAAAAGGTCTTTTGGAATCTGTCATTAATTTGGAAAAACGATCCAGATCTCTGGTAATTAGACTGGCCCTTTTATAACCGGCAAATCGTCTTGCCCAAACAATGGTTAAAATATTGGGGTCAAACAGCTTACCGCTTTGATCGGCCACTTCTTCAAATAATTCTTCTTTTAAGGTCTTTTTTCTCTTTAAGTAAGCATCCTTATCTTTCTGATTTACAGATGTTTTTAATATATCATCTGTCCAGTATTTTGCATTCTGTGCATTGGTGATTGAAGTTATTTCACATATGCCATCGTATCCATTCCACATACTATTGGAAACATCTCCATGTTTTTTCGATACTGCATTGGCTTTTCTACACATTCGCAAAGCAGCGAGACTGTGGTTAAACATTCCATTGTCGTATCCCACTAACTCATCTACCTGTTTGACATCCAGTTTGTCAAAAAATCCCATGCTGTGTAAAAACCAGGGGTCGTTTACTTCATTGCCTGCCTTTACCGGTGTATGGGTGGTAAAAACAAGATGTTTTCTGAGATTTTCCAGTTTTTTATGTCTTCGCTGTAAATAAAATGCGGCCGGAAGTGCATGAGCCTCATTGAAATGATAAACATCGACCTTTCGATTCAGGTGTTCCATCAATTTTACCCCTCCTATTCCCAAAACAATGTATTGGGCTATTCTTGTGGCCAGATTATTATCGTATAAACGATGCGTAATGGTATGCGCCAAATGATCGTTATCATCGTGTTCGGTACTCAAAAGATACATTGGAGCTGTTCCAAATACCTCCGGCGCCAGATAGTAGACTTTAACCTTTACCGGATTGTGATTGACCAGAACCTCTAAGATGATTCCGGTGTCCTTAAGAAAAGAATAATGCTTTTGCTGGTATAGTACGCCCAATTCATTATTGCCCTGTCTTACCTGATCGTAATAGCCGTATTTCCACAAAAGGCCAATTCCAATAATATTTTGTTTTAAATCATAGGCGCTGCGCATATGAGAACCGGCTAAAAAACCCAATCCACCTGAAAATATTTTAAGTGCCTGTTCTACGGCGAATTCCATACTGAAATAAGCCACTGATTTTTTATAGGAATTATTTATATCGTAAGGGAATTTATATTCCATTTTTTGATTTTTTTGCGGCAAAATAATCTCAATTAAACAGGGAATAAAAGCACTTAGTCGAGAAAATTTAATTTAGTGGGAAATGCAGGCCTATTGGCAAAATATAGAAAAAGAATTAGAGCTCTGGCAAAATGAAATGTCGCGTGCTCCTATTTTGCATGAAAGACTCTCAAAGGCGCTTCAATCGAGGATTAACAATCTTATTCCCGATAAGATCCATTATGCTATTTCTACGGCGATCAAACAAATGGTCAGAGCGATGATTTTCGGATCGGTAAAGCTCACAAGGAAGAAATACAGCGAATTAAGCATAGAACAAAAAGATAAACGCGCCAGGGAAAGAATTCAGATTTACAGCAATACCTCAGCAGCAGAAGGCGCTGCTACAGGTGCAGGTGGATTTTTACTGGGAATAGCCGATTTCCCCTTATGGCTAAGTCTAAAAATGAAAATGGTCCATGAGATCGCCAATATTTATGGTTTTGACATAAAAGACTATAAGGAACGGATTTTTATGCTCTACATTTTTCAGTTGACTTTTTCAAGCCAGGTACAACGCAATAAAACCTTCCCTATTCTTGATGAATGGGAATATCAAAAAGAAGCCTTACCGGAAGATATCAATGCCTTTGACTGGAAAACATTTCAAATCGAATACAGGGATTATCTTGACCTCATGAAACTGGCTCAATTGATTCCCGGTTTTGGTGCATTTGTAGGAGCCTATGTCAATCATAGACTGACCCGAAAACTTGGAAAAAACGCCATCAATGCCTATCACCTTCGAATGATCAGCAAAGAAAAAAATAAGACGGAGTAAATAGGACGAAGTTTACAGTACGGAGGACGGAAGAAGATGGACGATGGTCTATGGTCTGTGAACAATGGACAACGGTCTGCGAGCGATGGTCAATGGTCTATGGTCTATGGTCTATGTTTGAAGGACAAAAAATGACAAATGACGGATGACGAGGAATGGTCTAATGTCATATTAAAAGCAAGAATTAATTTTTTTGACATTGCATTTAAATTCTCATTCCATAAGACTACTTTTGCGACCCAATTAGGAAAATATGCAAATTAGAAATGTCGCGATCATCGCGCACGTAGACCACGGAAAAACAACACTTGTAGATAAAATGCTTCATCAGGTGAAGTTATTTCGTGATAATCAAGAAGTTAACGATCTGATTCTTGATTCAAATGATCTGGAAAGAGAAAGAGGGATCACCATTTTGTCCAAAAATGTATCGGTGCGATACAAGGATACTAAAATCAATATCATCGATACACCGGGGCACTCCGATTTCGGAGGGGAAGTGGAGCGTGTGCTTAATATGGCCGATGGCGTATTATTATTAGTTGATGCTTTTGAGGGTCCTATGCCTCAAACCCGTTTTGTTTTGCAAAAAGCAGTAGAAATGGGTTTAAAGGTAATTGTGGTTATCAATAAGGTCGACAAACCCAATTGCACGCCCGAAGAAACCAATGAAGCTGTTTTTGAGCTCATGTTTTCACTGGATGCCACTGAAGAGCAGCTCGATTACACAGTGGTTTACGGTTCCTCAAAAAACGGCTGGATGGGCCCGGATTATAAAAACCCTACATCTGATATTTCCTATTTGCTCGATATGATCATAGAGCATATTCCCGTACCACTTGTCAATCAGGGATCATTGCAATTGCAGATATCTTCCCTGGATTATTCTTCATACAAAGGGCGAATTGCGGTGGGAAGAGTTCATCGAGGGACAATTAAAGAGGGAATGCGTGTGGC
Organism: Cytophagales bacterium; assembly: GCA_965267555.1. GTDB lineage: Bacteria > Bacteroidota > Bacteroidia > Cytophagales > CCMP332 > CCMP332. Next base: position 2,018,266 of record OZ254083.1, read on the forward strand.
AGTTGTTCAAAGAAGCGGAGACATCAATAAAGCGAGTATCAAAGAACTCTATGTTTTTGAAGGACTTGGCAAAGAAAGAATCAAGGATGAAGTAGGCTCCGGAGAATTGGTGGCTATTATGGGACTGGAAAGTTTTGATATTGGTGATACCATTGCCGATGCGGACAATCCGGAACCCCTGAAACCCATTGCCGTTGACGAACCAAGTATGTCGATGTTGTTTACCATTAACGACTCTCCTTTTTTCGGCAAAGAAGGAAAATATGTGACCTCCAGACATTTGCGAGAACGTTTATTTAAAGAAACCGAAAAAAATCTGGCCTTAAAAGTTGAAGAAACCGATTCGCCTGACCGACTCCTTGTTTACGGAAGAGGAATATTACATTTGGCCATTTTGGTTGAAACCATGCGTCGCGAAGGCTATGAATTGCAATTGGGCCAACCACAGGTGGTCATCAAGGAAATAGATGGCTTTAAACACGAACCGGTAGAACATTTGTTTATCAATGTCCCGGAAGAATTGTCGAGCAAGGTCATCGATATTGCAACCCAAAGAAAGGGTGATATCATTCACGTAGAATCCAAAGGCGATCGCGTCAATTTGGAATTTAAAATTCCCGCCAGAGGATTGATCGGATTTACCAATCCAGTGCTTACCGCCACACAGGGGGAAGCCGTAATCAATCACCGATTTAGCGGATATGAGCCCTGGAAAGGAGAAATTTCGAGAAAACACAATGGCGCACTCATCGCTATGGAAACCGGAACAGCCATCGCCTATTCCATAGATAAATTACAAGATAGAGGACGTTTTTTCGTCGATCCGAATGAAAATATTTATGAGGGCCAGGTCATTGGTGAAGGTACAAGGCAGGATGATCTCACTCTAAACGTGACAAAGACCAAAAAGCTAACAAATATGCGTTCAGCAGGTGCCGATGATAAATCAAGCATTGCCCCTGCTATTAAGTTTAGTTTGGAAGAAGCCATGGAATACATCGGCGGAGATGAATACGTGGAAGTAACACCCAAATCGATTCGATTGAGAAAGATTCACCTGAACGAACACGACCGAAAAAGGGCAAAGAAATCCTGATTTGACACAGGATTTAGTCGATAATTGATATATTTCGAAAATTGAATTCTACAGATTTGAAGCATTTAATACTAGCGATCGCATTTGTAATTGGTATTCATCCGGTATTAAAATCACAAAATCCCGATAACAATTCTGAAAATCAAAGCATTTCAGAAAAAGGTGAAAAGCTAAAATTTAGTGTTTTAAACCAAACCTGGATACGCTATACCGATATGAATCCGGGAACAGAAATATTCGGCAATAAAGCCGAAGAAAAACTGGATATTGGTTTGCGTCGGACCCGGTTCATAGCAAGCGGACGTATTCATCCAAGAGTATATACCTTTTTTCAAATTGGGATGAATAATTTTAGCATTAATTCAGATCGAAAAGCTGATTTTTTTATTCACGATGCCTGGGCACATTATGATCTGATTGAAGAGAAACTATCCATTGGAACCGGTTTAACACCATTTAGCGGTTATGCGCGCTATTCTACACCCAGCGCAGGTGGGATATTATCTTTGGATGCCCCCCTTTTTCAGCAAAGTACAGGAGATATCAACGATCAGTTTTTGAGAGGACTGAGTGTTTATTTAAAAGGAAGATTGGGGAAATTGGATTATCATTTGGCCATGAGCGATCCTTTGGCTATCCAGCAAAGTTCCATCAATACCAATCTTGATTCATTTTCCAGTTACTCGCTTAAATTGGCAAATAAAGTCTATCAAGGCTATTTTTCTTATCAATTCAAAGACAAAGAATCCAACAATACGCCTTATTTACCAGGAACTTATTTTGGCGAAAAGGAAGTCTTCAACGTAGGCGCCGGATTCAAATATCAGCAAAGCGCTTTGTGGCGATTGGAGAATAATGACACCATTGATGAAGACATTTTTTTGTTTGCGATTGATCTTTTTTACGAAAGCAAATTGAATGCGGAAAAGGGAAACGTTTTTACGCTTTATACCGGCTATTTTAATACCACTTTCGGCAAAGATTATCTGAGAAATGTCGGTGTCATGAATCCGGCGACTGGAGTTGATTTAAGCAATGCCAGCTATAACGGTCCGGGAAATGCCTTTCCATTGACGGGAAGTGGAAGCACAGTCTATTTACAATTGGGCTATTTAATCTCAGAAAAATTACCTATTCAACCCTATTTCAATTTTACCTATAATGATTTTGAACGCTTAAATTCTACATCCACGGTTTATGAAGCGGGATTTAACTATTTAATTGACGGGCACAATATTAAATTAACGCTTGGCACGCAATTCCGTCCTATAATTGACCTGAACACCCTAAAGCAAATCGATCACAAAGGCATGCACATGATTCAAGTGCAGGTAAAGATTTGATAAAGAATAAACAATAAACAGAACGGAATATAGAATATCGAATAAAGAATGTAGAATTCAGATTGTAGAATTCAGATTGTAGAATTCAGAATATAGAATAGAGAATTCAGATTGTAGAATTCAGAATTTAGAATAGAGAATTCAGAATGTATAATATGGAATATAGAATACAGAGTGTATGATGCAGAATATAGAATGCCTAATAAAGAATTAGGGATATAGATTAAGAAATATAGAATTTGGAATATGCAGTATGATGGGAATTGATTTAATTCCTATTGATTTTTAGAGCTTAGTGTTTTTATTGTAGCATATAGGATTTTCGATATTTCTTCTGCTGAATCATAGAATTGCTGATACAAGTTTTCACTTAGCTCTTTGCTTTCTTTTATTATCTCAAGTATGGCTACGGTTTCAAATATTGAGCTTCTGGCCATAATCATAAAATGCCTTCTGTCCGGATTGGTAAATCGTCCAAATCCTTCTGCGATATTTAGCATAATACTCATTGATGACCTGCTCAATTGATTTTTAGTACTCCAGTCCATTTTTGCCTCTCTAAGAAAATATCTGATTTCCAGATTGAATATTTTTGCTTTCTGATATGTGTCATTTTTCTCGAAACTAAACATGTCTGCATATTAGATATTTGCTTCATAATTTTCTAGTTCACTTTTGTGAAACATGCTTATCGATTCGTGAAAGTGACATTATCTATTTTACTATTTTTATTAGGACATCATTTCTGTCTTTTTTCAATTATATTGTTCAGGCCTTTTATTCATTATTCTCTGTTTATTCATTATTTCTACCTAACCTCACTCTTTATTCCCACCTACCCTTTACTCCTTATTCCTTCGTCCTGACTCCTTATTCCTTCGTCCTGACTCCTTATTCCTTCGTCCTGACTCCTTATTCCTTCGTCCTGTTTATTGTTTATTGTTTATCGTTTTACTAATTATTTTAGTTTTTATTCTCTTATTAGCTAATATTTTTAGTATTTTTGTTATCCCGCTAAAATGGGAAGCACATGATCATCCAGGACCCCGAACGTGCGATTTTACATATGGACCTCGACTCCTTCTTTGTGTCGGTGGAGCGGCTGCTCGATTCGCGTCTGAACGGCAAGCCCATACTCATCGGCGGTACCAGCGATCGCGGCGTGGTAGCCTCCTGCAGTTATGAGGCCAGGGCTTTCGGCATACACTCAGCCATGCCCATGAAAATGGCGCGACAGCTATGTCCCGAGGCGATTATCATTCGCGGCAACTCGGTCAATTACAGCAAATACTCCGAAATGGTGACCAATATCATCAAAGAGGAGGTGCCACTCTATGAAAAAACCTCTATCGATGAGTTTTACGTTGACCTCAGCGGTATGGAGCGCTTTTTCGGGGCGCTGAAAATGGCTTCGGAACTGCGGCAAAAAATTAGTAAAGAAACCGGTCTCCCCATTTCCTTTGGGCTTTCCATCAACAAAACCGTTTCCAAGGTGGCAACCAATGAAGCCAAACCCAATAACCAGCTGCAGATAGCACGCGGTACGGAAAAGGACTTCCTCGCCCCTCTCTCTGTGCGCAAGATCCCGATGATCGGCAGCAAGACCTATCAAAATCTCCGCAACCTTGGGATACGCATTGTTAAGGATCTGCAGATGATGCCCCTGGAAATGCTCGAGAAGGTTTTTGGCAAACACGGCATCGCCATGTGGAATAAGGCCAATGGCATCGATAACTCTCCCGTTATCCCCTACTCCGAGCGCAAGTCCATTTCTACGGAGCGCACCTTTGACCGCGACACCATCGATATTACCAAACTCAAAAGCCTGCTTGTGGCCATGGGTGAAAATCTGGCCTTTCAGCTGCGCCGCGGGCAAAAACTCACGGCCTGTGTCACCGTGAAAGTGCGCTATTCCGATTTCAATACCTATACCCTGCAATCGCGGATCCCCTACACTTCAGCTGATCATATTCTGATACCCAAGATCATGGAGCTCTTTGAAAAATTGTATAACCGCAGGCTGCTCGTGCGGCTCATCGGCCTGCGTTTCAGCCATATTGTGGGCGGACATTATCAGATCAATTTATTTGACGACAGTCTGGAAAGCATCCGTCTCTACCAGGCCATGGACAAAGTGAGAGATCGCTATGGCGACCGTAGCGTTTACCGCGCATCCGGCATGGGTGCAAAGACCATCAGCAGATTTAATCCATTCAAGGGAGAACCGCCTCCGCTATTAGCTAACCGCAGACAGTGAATTATTTATGTACATCAATTGCCATTCCGCTTTCAGTTTCAAATTTGGCACCATGGAGATCAAAACACTCCTGCAGGAAGCACAAAAAAATAATATCAATGCTTTCGCACTCACCGATATCAATAACACCTCGGGCTGTCTCAATTTTGTGCGTCTGGCCGGCAAATACAATATCCGCCCCATACTCGGTGTGGACTTCAGAAATGGTGTGGAACAGCAATTTATAGCCATCGCTGCGGATAACCGCGGTTTTGAGCTCATTAACCGCAGGCTCAGCCATTATCTGCAGGAAGAAATCCCCATACCCGATACGGCCCCATTTGAAGAAGATGAACCCGTATGGGTCATTTATCCTTTTGGCAAATACCACGCAAGCAAATCGCAGTTGCGAAACAATGAGTTTCTCGGCGTCAGCCCGCGCGAACTCAGCAAACTGCAATTCTCACCCTGGCGCTTTCATCAGAAAAAACTGCTGATGCTGCAGACCGTCACTTTCCGGCATCAGAAAGATTTTAATACGCACCGGCTTTTGCGCTCTATCGACAATAATACCCTGCTCAGCAAGCTTCCAAAATCCGAGGAGGGCGATAAGGCGCATATCATGTATCCCCTCGAAAAGCTCGTGGACATGTACAAGGATTATCCAAGTCTGATTTACAATACCCGCCGCATCATCGAGGAAAGCAGCATTTATTTCGAATTTGGCGATCAGTATCCGCATAAAAACAAAAAAACATTCACGGGTACTGAAGAAGAGGATTATCAGCTGGTAAAAAAACTCTGCTATGAAAACCTGCCCAAACGCTACAACAATCCGGGCGAGCTCATTCACAGCCGTTTGAAAAAGGAACTCGACATGATCCGCCAAAAGGGCTTTCTCTCCTATTTTCTGATCAATTGGGATCTGATCCGCTATGCCCGCCATAAGGGCTATTTCTATGTGGGGCGCGGCAGCGGTGCCAACAGCATTATCGCCTATTTGCTTATGATCACCGATGTGGATCCTGTGGAGCTCGATCTCTATTTCGAACGCTTTATCAATCTCTACCGCAAGAATCCACCCGATTTCGACATCGACTTCTCCTGGCGCGATCGCGATGACATCACCCATTATATTTTTGATAAATACGGCCATGAACACACCTCCCTGCTGGCCACCTACAGCACATTTCAATACCGTTCGGTGATCCGTGAGCTGGGAAAGGTTTTTGGTTTGCCCCCCAATGAAATCTCCAAGCTCGAAGCCGAACCGGATGCCAATATGGATCATATCGGACAGCTGATCTTCCGCTATGGCAAACGCATCCACGATCTGCCCAGCCATTTGAGTGTGCATGCCGGCGGCGTATTGATCTGCGAAAAACCCATTTACAGCTATACCGCCACCGAAGTGCCACCCAAGGGCTTTCCCATTACCCAGTTCGACATGCTGGTGGCCGAAGATGTGGGGCTCTATAAATTTGATATCCTCAGCCAGCGCGGACTCGGAAAGATCAAAGATGCTATGGCGGTGATCAGGAAAAATCAGCCCGAAGCTCCCGAGATCGATATCCACGACATGGCGCGTTTTAAAAAGGATGAAAAGGTAAAAGCCATGCTTCGCTCGGGACAGGCCATCGGTTGTTTTTATGTGGAATCTCCCGCAATGCGCATGCTGCTCAAGAAACTGATGGTCGACGATTACCTCGGGCTTGTGGCAGCCAGCTCGATCATACGTCCCGGTGTGGCCCGCTCGGGAATGATGCGCGAATACATTCTGCGTTTCCGTTTTCCAGAACAGCGCAAACGCGCCCACCCCATCATGCTCGATATTATGCCCGATACCTTTGGCGTGATGGTCTACCAGGAAGATGTGATCAAAGTGGCGCATTATTTTGCCGGCCTTGGCCTCTCGGAAGCCGATAATCTGCGTCGTGGGATGTCGGGAAAATTTCGCTCAAGGGCAGAATTTGCACAGGTCAAGGAAAAGTTTTTCAAAAACTGTGAAAAGAAGGGCTATGATAAAAAGCTGACTGAGGAGATCTGGTTTCAGGTGGAGAGCTTTGCCGGTTATGCCTTTTCCAAAGGACACTCGGCCTCTTATGCGGTGGAGAGCTATCAGAGTTTGTTTCTCAAAGCGCATTACCCGCTCGAATACATGGTAGCTACCATCAATAACGGCGGTGGTTTTTACAGTTCGGAATTTTATTTCCACGAAGCGCGCATGTGGGGCGCCAGCATTCATGCCCCATGCATTAATAAAAGCGAAGCGCTTAGCACCATTTACGGCAAGGATATCTATGTAGGGCTGGGAAGAATAGAAAATCTGGAAAGCAAATGCATCGATATGATTTTGCAGAACAGGTTAAAGGAAGGCCCCTTTCAGGATCTCGACGATTTTCTTGATCGTGTTCCTGTTTCACTTGAGCAGATTTGTCTGCTGATCCGTATTGATACCTTCCGCTTTACCGGCAAAAGTAAACGTGTATTGCTATGGGAAGCGCATTTCAAACTCAACAAAGGTCCGCTTCCGCAAAACATGCTTTTCCGGCCACCCAAAAAGAATTTTACCCTGCCAGAGCTCAGCAGCACGGCCATGGAAGACGCCTTTGACCAGATGGAACTGATCGGTTTTCCGCTTTGCAGCCCCTTTCTGCTTATTAAAGATCTGCCCGATGAACCACTGCTCGCCAGAGACCTGGGCCTGAACCTCGGTGCCGAAGTGCGGATGCTCGGTTACCTGGTCACCACCAAACCCACCTCCACCATCAAAGGAGAACGCATGCATTTTGGCACTTTTCTGGATCGCGAGGGCCAGTATTTTGATACGGTTCACTTCCCTCCTGTTTCTGCCAGATATCCTTTTAGAGGTAGAGGCATTTATCTGGTCAGAGGAACGGTCAGCGAAGAATTTGATGTACACAGTATTGAGGTCAGCTCCATGGAAAAACTAGCGCTGATCGAAGACCCGCGCTATGCAGATGAGGATTCTGATAAATGGAAAGAGCTGATTTCGGATTCAGAATCAAAAAAGCCGGTCAAAGCTATTGAAAGGAGCAAATCAAAATGAGTAGGCATAAATATAATTTCAAAATTACCAATTTGGTAATTTTTACTATTTTTGTAAATGAATAATTTTAATGAGAGTCATCGCTAAAAAGGCGCTTCGGGAATTCTGGGAAAAACATGCTGAAACAGAAGATCAGCTAAAAACCTGGTACGGTGAAGCATCAAAAGCGGAATGGAATAATCCATCTGAAATTAAAAAAGAGTATGCAAGAGCAAGCATCCTGAAAAATGGACGCGTAGTATTTAATATATGTGGAAATAAATACCGATTAGTGGTAGATATCAATTATCAGAGACATTGGGTATTTGTAAGATTTATTGGAACACATGCAGAATATGATAACATAGATGCCAATACAATTTGAATTATGAAAATCAAGGCAATTAAAAACGAAACAGATTATAATCAGGCTTTAAAGAGACTGGAAGAAATATTTCATGCACCCCTTGATAGTATGGAAGGTGATGAAGCTGAGGTGCTTTCTATTTTAATTGAAAAATACGAAGATAATAACTACCCTATTTTAGCTCCTGATCCCATCGAAGCAATAAAATTTAGAATGGAGCAAATGGGCATGAAAAAAAAGGATTTAGCAGAAATTATCGGATACAGAAGCCGCGTCACTGAAATACTCAATCGCAAACGAAAATTAACGCTAAAAATGATCAGGAAATTACACCTCAAACTAAATATTCCTTACGAGTCGCTTTTAACAGAATATTAAATTTAGCTCAGATCCATTCAGGTTCCGGTTCAATTGCTCTACAAATTCAAGTATATTAGTAAAAGCTACCAATAAAAAATTATGATTTCAGGGGCACATGGCATTATTTATTCAAAAGATGCAGAGGCTGACAAGGCCTTTTTGCGCGATGTTTTAAAATTGAATAATGTGGATGTTGGACAAGGATGGCTGATCTTTGCTTTACCGCCTTCGGAAATTGCCATTCATCCCTCGGAAAAAAGTCAGCATCATGAAATTTATCTGATCTGTGATGATATCAATGTATTTATCGAAGAAATGAAGAAAAAAAAGATTGACTGTTCTGAAGTGCAGGATCAGGGCTGGGGCCTGCTGAGCGAGCTCACTCTTCCCGGCGGTGGAAAAATCGGAGTCTACGAGGCCAGACATGAACGACCAAAATCGAGCTAATCAAGCTTTGATTATCCATTTTTAGATTGTCAAATACAAGAATTAGTCAATGCAAATTGAGATCAGAACATACAATGCAAAAAAGGATTATTCCCCTCTGTTAAATCTGATCAAATCCGAAGGGGGGGAATGGGAAGACCATTTAAAACCGGAATATCAAATAGCACTTAAAAATTCTATTAGCTATGTGGCCCTGGTCAATGATCAGCTTTGTGGATATTCTCGCTCCATTGACGATTCTGGATTATATATTTTGATAATGGACCTTCTTGTCCATAAAAAATTTAGAGGGCATGCCATCGGTAAACAATTGATGGAATGCGTTCTCAAAGATTTTCCCAATTGTGACGTTTATGTACTCTCAGATGTGGACGGCTATTATCAAAAGCTATGCTATGAAAAAGAGGGCTCTGTTTTTAAAGTAAAAATAAGTTGAAAAGAAGATTGTTGATTTGATGATCTGATGATTTGATGATCTGGTGATTTGATGATCTTTTGATTGCTTCAATTGTTAATATAATCAAACGCTTAAGAACCACTCTGCTCCCCGATTAGCATTTTTTGTTCATAGCCCAATAAAACCTCAATTAATCGTAAATTTCCATTGCCCTAAAATTCAGCTTTGGAAAACAAAATAAAATATCATTTTTCAGCCAATTTGTGGAGATACAATGCGGAAAATGCCTGGTATTTTGTCAGCTTGCCACAAAAGATGTCTGAAGAGATCAGAAGTCAATTGCAATGGCAGGAAGAAGGCTGGGGACGTATGAAAGCCATTGCTTCTATAAGAAATCTGGAATGGAAAACTTCCATATGGTTTGACTCGAAACGCCAATGCTATATTTTGCCGATAAAAGCGGAGATCAGAAAAAAACTTTCCCTCCGGGAAAAAGATCAGCTGGCTATCGAGCTTTTTATTTAATCATATAACAATGCGACAAAGCGATAATCACATCAATTATGTAGAATTTAAAGCCAAAGACCTTGAGAAAATTAAAAGCTTTTACAGCAATTGCTTCCAATGGTCATTTCAGGATTATGGCTCCGACTATATTGCTTTTTCGGAGAGCGGTTTGGAAGGCGGATTTGAAAGATCCGATGATGAAATTGTAACTGGCGCCCTTGTGGTTTTGTACCATTCCGATCTTGAAATGATCAAGAAAAAAATCATCGCAAATCAGGGAAAAATTGCAAAGGATATTTTTTCTTTTCCAGGCGGTAAGCGTTTTCATTTTATAGATCCGGCCGGAAATGAACTGGCCATTTGGTCGGAAAGATAGAATTGAAAATCCACAGATTCTCCCATAATAAAATCTCAAATTTCCCCTATATTAGTACCTGTAAATTAAGCTAATTTCAATCGCTCTTTTAAGGCAATAATAGCTTTGAGAGCGCTTTACGATTATTCGCAAAATGTCGCTTTTAAACAAGATAAATAGCCCCGGCCTTAAAAAGGAGCTCCTCCACGAAGATTTTTTTAATGCCCTGAGAGCAAAGGAGTACAGCCGTCTCGACAAAGACGGACAGGTTTATCTCGATTATACCGGCGGTAATTTATATGCCGAATCTCAAATCAAAAAGCATTTTGAGGTTTTGAAAAACAATACTTTTGGAAATCCCCATTCCACAAACCCCACTTCAAAATTATCTACCCAAATGGTTGAGGAAGCCAGAGCTAAAGTTCTGGACTTTTTTAATGCCGACGATTATTACTGTGTCTTTACGCAAAACGCTTCCATGGCACTGAAAATCGTTGGCGAATGCTACCCTTTTGAAGATAAAGGAGAATTCCTCTTAATAACGGATAATCACAATTCGGTGAATGGCATTAGAGAGTATTGCGCTCAAAAAGGCGGGCATTATGCCTATGTTCCGATGAATTTTACAGACCTGAGCATACCAAATGACATTCTCAGTAAAAAACTCAATGACTCCACAAAAAGCAATAAATTATTTGCCTTCCCGGCCCAGTCGAATGTTTCGGGTGTCAAACACAGTCTCGAATGGATTGAAAAAGCACAAAGTTTGGGATGGGATGTCTTATTGGACGCCGCGGCTTATGTTCCGAGTTCCCGGCTTGATCTGAAAGAGCACCAACCGAATTACGTCTCGATTTCCTTTTATAAAATATTTGGTTACCCAACCGGTATAGGCTGTCTTCTGATCCGAAAAGACTCCTTTTCTAAATTGCACAAAAACTGGTTTGCCGGGGGCACCGTCAGTTTTGCTTCAGCCGTGGCACCCTATCATTTTCTCTTTGATAACCACGAGCGATTTGAAAACGGGACCTTGAATTATATTGATATTCCCGCAGTAAAAATCGGTTTGGATTATATTGAGTCTATTGGAATAAATAAAATCTCCGAAAGAGTGGCCTCGCTAAAAAACTATCTCTATGCCCATCTCAAAGATTTAAAACACGAGAGTGGCCAAAATCAGGTGGAGATTTTTGGTTCACCCGATAGCGCAGCTTCGGGCGGAACCCTCGTGATGACATTTAAAAATCCGGACGGATCAAAAATAGCCTATGAAAAAATAGAAGAACTGGCCAATGCTCATAGCATTTCAATTCGCTCGGGCTGTTTCTGTAATCCGGGCCTCGATGAAACAACCAATTGTCTGACTTCGGGTGAAATAGCCAAATATTTTTCCAGCCCTGAAAAAATAGACTACGATGCATTGATTCGCTCGCTGAAATTAATGCGGGGTACTACCAGAGTCTCCGTAGGCATCGCCACCAACAAAAAAGACCTCGATGCTTTTATTGACTTTGTAAAAGGACTCAAAGACAAGCACATTAGTAATGATACATTTGCTCCTTTGAATAGCAGCGCCAACTGATTTTATACGAAAACCTTTCCCACACCTTTCCTGCTTTATGCCTGAGCTTAAAATAGCAAAGGAGTTTCCCTCTCCCTTTCAGCTCAAAAAAATATCAATAAATTCCAATTTCTTTTATATTAGTACTTAGATAAATAGAAATATGTATAAGGGATTGTTCTTAAATTACTTATTATTTGATTGCAAACGATTATAGCCGTTTACAAACATTTAATCTACCCTGTAGAGCTGTTTAAGCAATAATTAGATAAGGGATATAAAGTGCATATTTATCTACCGGAATAAAATGGAGGTAGACTTTACACAGACGTTGGCAGCAATTTGAACTATGAAGGTTACAGTCGAAAATAAAGAGATTAAACCACTAATTGCGAATATTCTTCGAATAAACATTGGTCAATATTTGAAAACCAGCAACTACGAACATTTGACTTTAGAACATAATTTTGATGAAGTCTGGGATGCTGCTAAAAAAGAGATTAGAAGTAGGAGTAATGTAGTAATGATTGGTTTTGACCCATCCGGTGACTATGAAGACGCAATGCAATTGATTTTAGATGTTTTATTTCCACAAAAAGAAAACTTCTTTGCATTTCTTGAAATAACTCTGACTGGTTTCATTGAATGGGACAAGGGAAAAACAAATCTTGCTAAAGTGTTTCAGTGCTTAAAGGATTTGGAAATGCCCCAAGATCAAATTCAAAGACTAAATAAATCTTCAAGAGTTGAACTACTACCCTCGCCCGAAAAAAGTGACCAATCATTGGAATTTAAACAAGATGAGATTAAGGTGGACAAGAAATTGTGCTTTGTAATAATGCCATTCAATGAAAAACTCAATCCTATCTATGATTCGATAATAAAGCCAGTCATAAATGGATTAAAATTAAAGTGTCTAAGAGCAGATGAGATTTTTACTTCAAAACCCATTATTGAAGATATTTGGGAGAATATTAAGAAATCAAATTTTCTTATTGCAGATCTTACTGACAGAAATCCAAACGTATTTTATGAATTGGGTCTAGCACATGCCTTAAACAAGGGAGTTATCCTTCTGACGCAAGATTTATCTGATGTTCCATTCGACCTTAGACATTACAGAATTATCGTTTACAAAGACAGTATTTCTGGCTCAGAAGAACTTAAATCAACTTTAAATGACTTCATCACGGAACAAATTGAAAACAAATAGAATAAAAACTGCTGCCAACATCGGCTAAGATAAATGCCTTTCCCACCAAACCGTTTACTTATCTTAGCCTAAGCGTTAGCATTTATAAAAATTTAAGCACATGATACCATCTATAAACATTCTCATATTAACTTTATTTCTACTTTTTAGCTCCGGGATCATAGCTCAGGATTACAATTCAGGCGTATCTTTTTTAAAAATTACAACCCTCTCTACAATGCTTGCAGACCGAGGTATTGGTGAATGGGGTTATTCGGCCATTATTGAAGTTGATGGAAGAAAAATACTTTTTGATACTGGGCAAAAACCTGAAACTGTTCTGAAAAACGCCAAAGAATTGGGTGTCGATATAGCAAGCGTCGAGGATGTAATTTTAAGCCATAATCACTTTGATCATACGGGCGGGCTCTTAACACTTAGAAAAGAGTTGAAAAAAAATAATCCAAATGCTCTGAGTCGAGTTCACGTAGGGAAAGGAATATTTATTCCGCGCAATAGCAAATTCTACAAAATGGATATAATTAAAAAAGAACTTGAGGCAGATGGAGTGAAATTTATTGTTTATGAAAATCCAGTTGAATTATTTCCCGGTGTCTGGATCACTGGACCAATAGAGCATATTCATCCTGAGAAAAATTGGTTTCCAGGTAGTGAAATTATCATTGAAGGAACAATGGCAGAAGATATTATTCCTGAAGCACAGTCACTTGCGATAGAAACTTCTGATGGTTTTGTTCTAGTTTCCGGTTGTGGTCATGCTGGTGTCATTAACACCATAGAACACATTAAAGCAAAAATTAAGGATAAGAATATCTCTACAATAATAGGTGGGTTTCATCTTGTAGATGCAACATATCAACATTTAGTATGGACTGCTGAAAAATTAAATGAATTTGGCGTGGAGAATATTATTGGCTCTCATTGCACAGGTATCAATTCACTCTACACCCTGCGCAATCTTTTGAATCTGGATAGGAAACATGCAGTCGTTGGTTCTGTTGGCGATAGCTATGACTTGGAAAATGGGATATCAGCTGGATACATTGCAAGGTAGAATTACACATGCTGCTAAAAATTCGCATAAATGTCAGAAATATCAATGAAATGAAAGCTTGCAACCAACACTAAAGTGAATATGCGAAAAGAGTTCTTAGATGCGACAATGCAAATTAGATCCTTCAATGCTTCTACCAACTAGGACGCCTGCCTTCCGGCCAGACAGGCATACTCATTTTATTTATAAGTTCAAATTCGTCTTGTTAATAAATCCAAATCAATCATTCCTTCACAATCACCAGCGGAAAATCCATCCCTCTTGAAAAAGTAAAAGGATACTGGGCTGTGCCTTTCTCCTTCTGGATTTTTTGAGTAATAAGAATAAAATTCAGTAATCTGTAATTATTTAGATTGAATTGTAACTTATGGAATAAAAGTGACTGCTTTTGCCAAGTCAAAAAAGTACAGAAAATCAGTTTGTAAAAAACGTGAATGAATCTCAGGGAATCATTCATAAGGTCTGTAGAATGTATTGTGATGACCAAACACACAGGGAAGACTTATTCCAGGAAATTGTTCTGCAACTATGGAAATCCTACTCTACTTTTAGAGGGGATTCAAAGTTTTCTTCTTGGGTTTACCGCGTTGCTTTAAATGTTGCTATTCAAGACTTTAGGAAAGAAAAGAAACGCAAATACCTGTTCCTGGAAAGTTTTGAATTCAAAGAGCCGAGCACACTTCCTCAAAATAATTTCAAGGATGAAAGAATAAAAACCCTGTACCAAGCAATCTCAAAACTCAATAAAATTGAAAGAGCTATTATGATGCTTCATTTGGATGAAATCCCCAATGATGAAATAGCCGAAATAATTGGTATTACTCAAAATAATGTGCGTGTTAAGATGTCAAGGATAAGAACTAAGTTGTCTGAAACAATAAATAATGATTAGAATGGAAATAATAGAAATCAAATCGGCATGGACTTTACTTCAACGAGAAGTCATCATTAATGATAAGGTTAATGAAAGTGAAATATTTAATTCTGTTCATGGTAAATCCAAATCTGAAATTTCTAAAATAAAACGTGGTTTACACTTAAAATTGATTATTGCTTCGCTGTCTGTAATTGTAGCTACTGGACTTGTAATAGCTTCATTCACAGATCCTTCTTTCAATCCTCTTGATTTCTATTTTTCACCCATAGAATCTGCAATATTCTTTTTAGTGATGGCTATTTTAGTTGGTCTTATGTTATTTTTTAACTACCAGGCATATAGACAAATTGAAGGCATTCAAAATTCTTCATTAAACCTAATGGAAAATCTTAAAAGCTTTATTAATGCCATGCAAAAAGCAATTGCCTTTAATATTTATTCTGATACCCTGATGACACCGGTTATTTTTGCATGGGTTTATTACGCCTATGCATTTAAAGAGAGCTCCTTGGGTTTTGATTTAAGAACAGTCCTTCTATTTATCTTGCCAATTTTAATTGGTATTCTTTCTTATTTCATCCAAAGGTTTATACAGCACTTAAAATTTGGAAATTATCTGAGTCGACTTATAGCTTATTTAGATTCTCTTGAAAAAAATTCATCTGAATTGTAATTATTAAGGGTATATGTCAACAAACAAAATAGAGATTAAAATTATAAGCGATGTATAAAATTCAATTATTGAAATGGATATCCGCACTTGGGATAGTGATTATGTTATTAGCATTTATAATTATACCGGATGAATATCCCTGGTATTTAGAACTCATGCTTTTTAACCTTGGCCTTTGGCCTTGGCTTTTTGCAAAAAATGAACTCAAAAAAATTCAGTCTCACATTAAAACAGATTAAAGATGAATATGGCATTAAAAAAAATTCACCTACAGTATGTAGGAGCCATTTTAATTCTGATTGGGGAAATTAGTATTTTTCCGGAAAATGATACCATGCTACATACTTCTCTTCAAATCATTTTTGTTTTGGGATGTATCATTTTTATTATTAGTGGGCGCCTGACAAAAAAGCCAAATTCAAAAATATAAGCTGTGCATGAAAAATAAACTAACACATTTTGCGGTCTATACCGATGATATAAAAAGAGCAAAAAAATTCTACGATAAGGTTTTTGACTGGGGCTTTAATTCCTACGGTCAGCAGGATTTCCTACAAATAAAGGAAAACAAATCAGAGAATGCCGAACTAATCGGAGCATTGCAATCAAGGAAATATTCACCTGTTCCCGAGAAGATAATAGGCCTTGAGTGTTCCATAAGTGTTGAAAATTTGGAAAGCACAATTATAAAAGTGAAAGAGAGCGGTGGAAAAATTCTCATGGATAAAACTGCCATTCCATATGTTGGCTGGATCGCAAAATTTCTGGATACCGAAGGTAATTTGCTTTGTGCCATGCAATACGATAACTCAGCAAGATGACAGGGAAAAGAGAAATCCATCCGGACTTTTTACACCATCTGGAATTAAAGGAGCAAGAGCTAATTGAATTGTTTATTGATCTGCGCAATTTCATTTTGGAATTATATCCCGACTCCAATGAGTTGCTTTATCACACCCATGCTTTGACGGCTCTGTATTCCACCTCAGAGAAAATGTCAGATGCTTTTTGCATGATTCCGATTTACAGCGATCATTTCAATCTGGGCTTTAATAAGGGAACTTTATTAAAAGACCCAAACAAACTGCTTCAGGGAACAGGAAAATTAATCAGACACATAGCAATTGAAAAAGTTGAAGATTACAGAAATGAAAAGACCAAAGAACTTATTCTTGAATCCATAGAATTGACAATTAATGACATGGACAAAGAAATAAAAGTAAGAGGTAAAACAATTTCAAAGATTAAGAAGTAATTAAGCTCTTGTAATCATTCCTTCACAATCACCAGCGGAAAATCCATGCCCCTGGAAAAAGTAAATGGATATTGTGGCGAGCCTTTTTCTTTTTGGCTTAGACTGGGTACGCGGTCGTCCAAAAATGATTTGAGCTCGTATATGGTGATCTTGTCATCATCTGGTGCTCCGTCGGCTTCACCTTCCAGGGCCTCCAATAAGAGATAGGTAAACAAGCCATGTCCCAAATTCTGGAATTCTGTGGCGTATTGATCAGAACCTGCGCTGGCCATAACATGTATGCCGCTGCTGCGCGAAAGCTGGGCGATGGCTTTTTCCTCAGGCGCGCCGCGCTGTGCCAATAGCTCAACCGAACCGCCGCTCTGGCAGGCATCCATTATGATGATTTGCTTTAAAGCTTTTATACCCTGTAAATGTTTTTGTACTTCAGCCGCAGACAAAGCCGTTTCCTCCAATCCTTTTCGGTCTAAAAGACGGGTGCTTTCATGAAGTGCGAAAAAGAAATCGCCTTCCACCATGCTGCCATGACCGGCATAATAGATCACCACCACATCATTGATATCCGCCTTTTGTTCCAGCGCTTTTAGGGCATTCAAGATCCCATCTTTGCTGGCCTTTTGATCGTAAAGGCTCTTGCTTTCAATCTGTTTATAAAGTTGTTGAGCTTTTGAAGTAAAGGCTTTTTCAAAGGCACTGGCATCGGCAACGGCGTAATTGAGATTGAGTTTTGGGTTTTTGTATTTATTTATGCCTATGGCCAGAATATGGCAAGTGGCATCAGCGGTGCCTTTTTGGATTTCGAGAAAAGCATCGGATTTGGCGGATTCCAATTGATCGCGGTTGATCGCCGAAGCCTGAAAGAGGTTTTTTCCGTTTATCAGCGGAACATCTAAAACATAATAACTGGTATCGCCTTTCTGCTTACGCGCTTTCTGTAGCGCCTCCTCTCCTTTTGAAATGCGTTTTCCGTTGTGATATAGTCGGAGCGCTTCCACACCACCTCCCATATCAATGACCCGAATGCGCAATGTCGCCTCTTCCCCATCCCTTTTAGCCATTGCCACCAATTTTACCCGGGGCGGTGGATTACTCTTAATGCGCTCTTGCAAACTGGTGCCCCCTCGTTTTCCCTCTCCACTTCTCAGTTGTTTGGGCAGCTTTGGATCAAAAAATTCATCAAAAAACTGATCCACCTGAAAAGCCTGAAAGCCCTTGACAAAATGAATGTGTTTTCTCGCCCCATCCGTTGCATAAAAGTGCCCGTCCAGAGAGCGTATCATCCAATCGGACTGCCCGATGTGGATCTCCTCAAAAATCATTTTTTGCTTTTCCGGGTTCCAGATTTTCGTAGCGCCATCAATATCTACCGTAATCAGATTTCCATTTGGCGAGAAAAGGATGTTCGTTATGGCTGCTTCATGGCCTTCCAGGGAAAAGGCCAGTTCTCCACTGCTTCGATCCCAGAATTTTACCATTCGATCCTCTCCTCCGGTCACTACAAATTTTTCATCCGGCGAATAAACGGCGCTGTACATGGGGCCATTCGATCTGAATTTGGCCGTTTGTAGGCCTGTGCCCAGATCCCATTCTCTAGCGGTTCCATCCCAGGAGGCACTTAGCATCCTATTACCTTTGTTTGTAAAATTCAGAGAGCTGACCACACCGGTATGTCCGTGAAATTGCCGGACCGTGGTTTTGGAGTCGGGCTCCCAGAGTTCGAGGGTTTTATCGAGTTTACCTAAAACCAGATAGAGATCATTCGGCGTGAATGCAAGGCTATAAGCTGAATTATTATTGAGGTTGAGCAAGCTTATTTGTTCTCCTTTTTCCAGATCCCAGACCTTGACAAAGGCATCCCAGCTGCTGCTTGCTGCCATATGGCCATTATGGCTGTATTGAAGATCAAAAATAAGCTCCCGATGTCTTGCGATGCTGCGAATGGTATCCCCTTTCTCGAGATCCCACAGCAGGATTTTCCCTCCTCCCCCGCCCGTAATGAGGGATTGTCCATCCGGACTCTGGTCAAATGCCAATACCGCCTTATCATGCAGGCTGTACTCGCGAATGGGTCGGCCAGAATAAAGGTCCCAGCGTTTGAGCTTTCTTCCGAATTTGCCTCTTATGAGTTCATTATTGCCACGCAAAGCGCTCTTGTTTTTTAATCGGATGTAATTGGCAATATGGGATTGCCAATAATTATTGGGATCAAAGTCCAATCCGCCTCTGTCGACCAGATGCAGAATTCCCGAAAACTCACGCAGGTAGCGACCATCATTTGAAGCATAGAGACTGGCTTTATTGTCATTTCCCGAAATAATGATTTCACCTCCCGAAGGCGAAAAACGGGCTTCATTGATCTCCTTCACAGCTGGAAAAAAGCTCAAAAGCGAATCCCCGCTTTCCGAATCCAAGATTTTAATTTCTTTTTCTCCTGCAATCAGAAGCTTTCCATTGTTGTGAATGTCCAGACTGTTGATCTGAAAAGAGATTTCTGCCAGATCTCTTAATTTTTCACCTTTTACCAGATCGTAGATGCGTATTGATCCTTTTTGTTCGGCCTTGTAAAGCAATCCGGATTGTGGATGAAGTTTTACAAATGCAAGACATCCACCGCAAAAACCCTGTTCAATTGCAAATTCATAGCGTTCTTCCCAGGTTTCGGTGGAAAAGACGCGTGCCTTTTTATTGTCCTCGCCAATAATCAAATGCTTCCCATCCGCACTGAATTCGAGATCAATTCCATAGCCCAGGCCTTTTTCAGGACCTACTTTGATTTTTTTCTCTAGGCTTTTTGTCTTCAGATCCCAAATACTCATGCTCCAGTCATAACCGCCGCAGGCCAGTTTTTGACCATCCGGACTAAAGGCCACATCCGTCATGTAATTTTCCCCTTCGACCATAAGGATCATTTCTCCGCTTGCGATTTCCCAAACGCGGGCGCTATTGTCGGCACTGGTGCTGGCCAATAACTTGCCATCAGGGCTTAATTCCAGATGATTGACGGTATGTTCATGGCCAAAAAGGGTCTTGATTTCCAAACCTGATTGATAATCCCAGATTTTGATGCTTTTATCGCGGCTTGCCGTAAAAATTAGGGTTTCATCCGCGTTGACAATGGCACTCTTGACCACACGCGCATGTCCTTTTTGGATAACGGTCCTTAATTCCTGAGCAATAAGAGAAGAAGAACATAAGAGAAGCAGGAACCAGGATTTCATGGATTAAAGATAGCAATGGATACAAAATTTTTGCAGCCCGAATGTATCTCATTTTTTTAATCGAATAAAAGAAGGATCAGCCTTGCGATTAAGAAAGCAGATTTAAGTTTTGCTTCAATGAGAAAAATGTACCTTGCTCTTTGAACAAAGGAACCCGAAACCTAACTTTATATAGTGGACATTCAAACGCTTAAAGCCCAGCAGTGATGATCGCTTGTTTGAAGCTGATATAGAAATTGAATTTTGGAGAAAACACCATAGGGCTTTACGATGCAGGATGAAAACACAGTGTTATTGGCTTTGGCTTTCAAGACCAGGGAATTGAAGGGCCTAGCGAATATTTGAGATTTTCATTAAATAGTTCCTTAAAGAAAAATACACAAAACAGTGAATAAAAAAACGGAGCAAAAAGCAAAAGGGGCTAAGGGACTAAGCGCTGATATTTTATTTAATCAGACCCCAAACAGAAATTAAATGATGGAACAGGTCGATCAATTTAAAAAAGAGTTTATTGCCTTCAGACCGCAATTGAAGTCTTATTTATTTCGATTATCAGCCAGCAAGGAAGATTCTGAAGATCTTTTGCAGGACACATTTTTAAAGGCCTTTGATAAAATTGACACCTTTAAAGAAAAATCAAGTTTTAAGACATGGGTTTTTAGTATTGCCACCAATTTGGCCAAGGATAATTTTAGAGTCAAAGAACGCTGGGGAGAAAACTGGATGGATCTCGTACGCGATGCTCATGTGCAAAATCCGCGACTGTTTAAAAAGAAAAAAGAAATGCTGGAAAGTCATCCAGAAGGTAAATTTGTGCTGAGCGAACATCTTAATTACTGTTTTAATTGTACTAGCAAAACGCTGCTCTTAGAGGAGCAAATTTGTCTCTGGCTGAAAGAGGTATATGCATTTAAAGTTTCTGAAATCATGCAAATATTGGATTTATCAGAAGGGAAAGTGAAGCATGCGATTGCAGATGCCAGAAAACATCTTAAGCGAATTTTTGAAAAGAAATGCGCTTTGATCAATAATAACGGAACTTGTAGTCAATGCACGGGGCTAAATCAAATGTATAACCCCGAACAGGATGCACACATGGAAGCCAACAAATTAAAAATGGTAAAAGAACAAAAGCGTAAAAACTATGATCAGCTTCTTGATTTGCGTTTGGAGCTGATAAAGAATATTGATCCTTTAGAAGGAAGAACAAGCGGTTTACATCATTATTTAATTCAGAATTCTCCAACCTGGGCCAGGCAACAATTGAAAATTCAAGAGACTTAATAAATTTTCGTCCGTTTTGAATAAGGAAATCGTCTAAAAACATAAAAGAAATAAAAATGGGAAAACCGGTATATCTAAAAGTATCAAAGACTTTCAAGCACCCTTTGGAAAAAGTATGGGAGACCGTCGCATTGGGTTTTGGCAATGTTTCGCTTTACAATCCTGAAATTAAATCTTCAAAATACGATTCGGAACAAAAGGAAGGCGTGGGAACAAGACGTCATTGCAATTTTCCTAAATCGGGTTACATCAAGGAAGAGATCACCGAATGGGAAGATCAAAAGTATTTTAAACTGAAGTTCACCGAATCCTCAGTGCCCATGGCGCATTTGGAGAGCAGGTTTAATTTCCAGGAAAACAATGGTGAAACGACCCTCACACAAGAATTTTGGTATCGCATGAAAGCACCAATGGGATGGTTGAGTGGATTGATGAAAGGAAAAATGAAATCCACACTAGAAAATGGACTGAATGGATTAGAAAACTATTTAAATCAATAAGCTATGGCAGTAAATCAGGACTTTGCAGCATATATAAAAGATCAATTGTCAGAATTTGGCGAGGTTGAATTTAAAAATATGTTTGGTGGAATAGGCATTTTTAAAGATGGCTTAATGTTTGCCAAAATTGGCGGTGATAAATTCCGGCTAAAGGTAGATGATTCAAATAAAAAACAGTTTGAAGAAAAAGGAATGAAAGCTTATTTTTCGGAAAAGAAAAAGAAGGGAATGCCTTACTGGGAAGTGCCGCTAGAAGTATTAGAAGATCGCACTGAGCTTGCAAAATGGGCCAAACAATCCTTTGAAATTGCAAAAAAATAAAATTGTAAAATGAAACCCAGTCCCGAGCACAATGAAAGAATTGCAAAAATGGTTTTTGCATCTTTTTATCCGCATTTTGTCAGTAGGATCCTAAAAAACGGAAGAACAGAGGGAGAGCCGCATCAGGTATTGGAATGGCTCAGGGGCTTCGACAGCAAGAAATTGAAGGAACTCCTGGCTCAAAAGGTAAGGGTTGAAGAATTTTATAAGCAGGCCAAAATCCATCCCAATGCACATATGATCCAAGGCATGATCTGTGGCTACAAAATTGAAGAAATTGATAATGAGATCACCCGCAAGGCCAGATACATGGACAAACTCGTGGATGAACTGGCAAAGGGGCGAAAAATGGAGAAGATATTAAGAGAAGAGAAGACATAAATTAGAATATTTCCCTTGATTCCTATGTTTTTCCCCTTTCTGACAATTTATTACAATAATTAACAATTCCGCTCATCAAAAAAGAATCGCAATTTCTATTTGCTGCTTTCCTGCTATTCATTTTGGTATATATCAAAGACTACACCTGGGCTTTGTTCGGGAGCAATTTGTTTTGGTTCACGGCGCTGATCCTAATCATTTATTGTGCATTACTGTCGATTTGGCTTTTGTATAAACTTTGGAATTGGGCAAAAAATGGTTTTGGCGATTTTACAAAATTTTGGATATACCTAACGGTATTCATACTCATATTCCTGTCTATTTACGGCATGCGTTAATGCTTTTTAAAATAATTTGTCGAATCATATAATGCCATGAAACTTTAGAATTGAGATAATTCCCAAAGAAAAGGTTCAAATGCAATTTCAAAGAATTTAGTATTTTAAAAGCAGAATACGATGAAAGCTCCCGGTAAAATGGAAGTCTGGATGAATGCCAAAAAAAAGGAATTAGATGCACTTCCCGAATTATAAGCAAAATAATTTTCGATCTAAAATGCTCTCAGCAAGATTTCTATCAGTCAATTTTAGAAACAATCTCCCTATATAGATTTGATTAGTCTAAAAACCGTAATAAGAACAAAAAATCTTAAAGTTTCAAAAGCCTTTTACACTGAAATTTTAAATCTCGCCATCCTTGAAGAATACAATGACGGCGATGGGTCTAAAGGTTGTATTATGAGAATTGGCGATCCAAACAGCAATGCTTTTATAGAATTATCAGAAATAGATAAGGACCATTATTATTATCAGGAAGCCTTTAGTGAAAATGTGCAAAGTGATAAATTGGATTTACAAATAAAAACCAATAATGTCGAGTATTGGGCAACTTTGCTCAAAGAAAAATGGGAAGCAAGAGGCCCCGTTTTACGCCCCTGGGGATCACAATACCTTTATCTAAGTGATCCAGATGGATTGCAGATCATTATTTATCAGGAAAAATCTTAAGTGTCTTTTACAAACATTTAAGAAATTATAAAAATAGATCTTCTGCCCTACTGCACTAAACCTAAAGCATTTTTGTAAATTGATATTTTTTTTTCAGTAAGGAAAGGCATCATCTAATTCAAGAGAAAAAAATAATGGAAAAATTATCCAAGCACCCCATCACCATAATAATATTGGGTTCAATAATCACCTATATCCTAATTCCCATAATCCAGGAAGACAGTATCAAGAGAAAAGCGATGGCAGAATATGAATTGAGACTAGTCAATGCCAATAATGATATAGGATTTGAACTGCATGAAATGTATTTCCTTTTTGAAAATTTTGCCTGGGAAGTCGGCAATGATTCTACTTTAACAGAAGATCAAATTCAAGAAATTCAGGATGATTATCTCAAAAAATCCATAATCATAAGTACCAGAATAAATAATCTTTGGTTTAGCATTAAAAACTTAAAAAATGAATTGTACCTTTTTGAGTATCATGATAAAAAAGATGTTCCGCTTATCGAGGAACATTTTAGAAAATTCTATCAGGGGATTAACAATTCAATTATTGAGAGTAAAAATCTTGTTAATAAATGTCTTCGGGATAAGAATTTTAAATACGATAAGACAATTCAAGAACTGATACTATCGAGGAAAAAAAAATTAACTGAATACGATCGAATTCAGTTTCAACATCTAAACAGAATTTGTGGAATACTGAATGATTAAAAAGGCTCATTCTCATTTCTAAATAGCTTTTCAAAGAATTTTGTATTTTAAAAGCAGAATAGTGCGATTATGAAAACAATGACTTGCAGACAGTTAGGCGGTGCATGCGATATGAAATTTCATGCCGATAATTTTGAGGATATGGCTGCGCAAAGCCGGAAACACGGTATGGAAATGTTTGAGGCAGGCGATTTTGCTCATTTGAAAGCCATGAAAGAAATGCAGAATACGATGAAAAGCCCCGGTGCCATGGAAGAATGGATGAAAGCCAAAAAAAAGGAATTTAAGGAACTACCAAATTCATGAATCTATGTCCTATTCAAAACAGGCACTATCAATCCTTTCCGGTATAGATAAAAATACCAAACTCGGCGACCTTCGAAAGATTGCCAAAGAGATCAAAAAAGATCATGAATTGGCCATGGAACTCTGGTCTTCCGGTGACTTTCTCCCTCGTCAGCTGGCAATATTGATCATGGATAAAAAAGAACTCGATCAGGAAAAAATCAATGACATCGACCGCGATATTCAGCAACATAATTATGAAGAAAAAATACATTTGATCGACTGGCTTTTGGCCAATCAGCTTTCCAAAGACAAGAAGACGATTCAGTTTATGGAATCATGGGAAAAGAGCTCTTCTCCTTTACAAAGACGGCTATTTTGGTACCATCAGGCGCGTTTGCGTTGGATGGGAAATACCAATCATGACAACACTGAAGCCCTTTTGGATAAAATCGAAAAAAATTTATTGAATGAAGCGCCCGAAGTACAATGGGCTATGAATTATACTGCGGGACAAATCGGTAAATGGCAGGAAAAATATCGCAGACGATGCATTGCCATTGGAAAAAATACCGGACTTTATAAAGACGAAGTGGTCGCCAAAAACTGCACTCCTTCTTATTTGCCAAAATTTATAGAAATTGAGGTATCTAAAATAAAAGCCTGAATCCTTTTCTTTTTGATTATATTTATTGGTTCGAGCCCAAATCTTTCCGAGTTCTGTACTTAAGGATCAATCTATATTTAATTTTTGCCTTCTCAATTTTCTCAAGGCTTCATGGGCAGGTCTTCCCGATCGATCATTACGGCGATGAATCCGGTCAAATGAACAGCTCGCAGGTATATGCAATGGACCAGGATAGTACCGGCCTCATGTGGCTGGGCACCTATAACGGACTGGCCAGTTTTGACGGGTACTCTTTTCAAAATTACAATAGTAACGATGGGCTCATAGCCAATCACATCAGTGCAATCTGTATTGACTCCAAAGGCAGAATGTGGTTGGGTACCTGGAGCAATGGTTTTCAGGTGTTTCAAGGAGCAAAATTTGACAAAGAAAATTGTGAAAAAGCCGAATTGAAATATTCAAGGGTCGCTGCCATTCGCGAAGATCCAGATGGAAATATTTGGGTTTGCCTGAATTACAGTCTTTTAAAAGTTAAAATCGATGCCAATGATTCTATAATCATTCTCGACAAAATCGATCATAAAATTGCGCCCACAGACATGCAAATTAGCAATGATCAGATATGGATTTCTTCGATCAGGAATGGCCTTGTGAAAATTGATCTAAAAACAAAGAATTTAGAAGTTTTGAATACGGACAATGGGCTTGGAAATAATATTTGTTATGGTATTTATACGGAAGAAGAAACGATTTGGATTGGCCATTACGGTGGCTTGAGTCGATTTGACAAGGGGCAGTTTATTTCTTATACCTTGCCCGGAAATTTTGATGCCAATAGGGTTTATACCATTTCAAGAATCAACGATTCCATTTTTGAATTGGGAACCTATGGTAATGGGGTTTTGAGATGGAATATTAATTCTAGTACCACTTTATTAGCAGGGAAAAAATCCGGCATTGAATACCCCTTTGTGCAATGTCATTTAAACGATAAGGAAAATAATAACTGGTATGGTACCGATGGCAGCGGTTTTTACAAGGTGCGATCCTGGACAACGCATTTGGAAAATGAATTTCCGGAATTTAGCGACGAAGATTTAACTGCAATTTATTTAAATGAAGCCGGGGAAGAATATCTGGCATTTTACGATAAAGGAGTTCTGCACAGAAAGAACAATGTCTTTATCAATAGTTATGGTGTAAAGGAAGGTCTGATAAATCCCTACATTCATATTATTCAGGAAGATGAAGATAAAATAT
The DNA here is from genome assembly GCA_965267555.1 of Cytophagales bacterium. GTDB lineage: Bacteria > Bacteroidota > Bacteroidia > Cytophagales > CCMP332 > CCMP332. The sequence goes on from OZ254083.1 coordinate 2,044,656, forward strand.
ATTTTGGAGGTACAGGCGGGCTTTATGAATTGTCAAATAATGTTGTAAAACGAGTTCAAGCAAAATGCGGTAATGGGACTTTAAATGACAGAATTAACAGTCTGATGCTAAGTAACAGCAAAATCTATAGCAGTACCAGAGCCAATATAATTGCCCTTAGTGATACGTCCTGCAGAGAATATAAAATCCCTTTAAAAACGGAAGGTTGGTTATTACTGCCTTTTAAGGAAAATGCAATTTATGGTTGCGTTTCAGGTCTGTATATTCTGGATCTTGAAAAAGGGGAATTCAAAAGGATCAATAATTCCAAAAAAGAACAAATTTTTTGTGGCATACAGGATTCATTTGGCAATTATTGGTTCGGTTCTCAGGAAAACCTGATTTTCTATAATCCTTTAAAAGACAGCATCCGTTATTTTAATGGTTTTCAATATTTTGATGAAAATGTTTTTGGTTCATTCTATGAATACAAGAAGAAACTTTACATGTCGGTTGGCAGAAGTCTCAGAGAAATGGATCTTGACTCCTTTTATGAAAACGGGATTCTACTCAATAGACGGCTCGATGAGATCGATCACCTTGCATCAAAAAATTTGAGCCTTTTACCCTGGGCCATAAGCGCCAGAAAGGATATGCTTTTTTTAGGCACTTCTAATGGTCTATTGCATTACGATCTGTCAAAGGAGACCATACATACAAAACCCGAATTAATTTTAAAGAATATTAAAACCGATAAAAATATCTTTTCCAATTTATCGGAAACAGTAATTTTAGATTATAACGAATCCAACATCACCTTCAATTACCAGGCGATATATTTGAGCGACCCGAATAAACTTCAGTGCCGCTATCGAATGATAGGACTTGATGAAAAATGGAAGCTATCAAAAAATAATTTAGCTGTAAACTATGAAATTTTGCCCCCCGGGGAATACGAATTTCAGATTCAAGCCGGAATTATTGCCAACTGGGATAATGCTGTCTCTTTAAAAATTCCCTTTAGCATTAAATCTCCATTTTATCAAACCATTTGGTTTTGGATTCTTTCATTTGTCGGCTTCGCTGTTTTACTCAGTGTTATAGCCCGATGGCGCATTCATCAGTTAAAAAATCGCATTTCTGAAAAAGAGAAGTACGCCAGAGACCTCATAAAATCGATAGATCAGGAACGAAAAAGAATTGCAAGAGATTTGCATGACGGCGTAGCCCAAAGCCTTATTCTGGCAAAAGAACAGGTAAAATCCGAAAAAAAAGGAGCCGGAGAATTTGTTCAAAAGGCCATAGAAGAAATTCGCTATACTTCCAGAAATATACATCCTGCTCAATTGGAACATTCCGGCATTACGGCTTCCATTGAAGAATTGATCAAAACGCTCAATGATGCCACCGATATTATATTTACAGAGGACATTCAAAACATCGATGCATACCTAAGTGAAGATCAGCAATTGCAATTGTTCAGATTCATACAGGAAGCCTGTAATAATATCATCAAGCATTCCGGAGCTTTGTCCGCAAGACTAACGACCAAACTGATTAATAAGCATCGATTGGAATTGGCCATTACAGATAATGGTCGAGGATTTGAAAAAGACAAGCCGAGGAATTCCCTGGGCTTAAAAACAATGCAAGAACGTGCCCTTATTATGAAAGCCGAGCTCATTATTCAATCGGATAAAAAAGGTACAAGCCTAACATTGATATTTAATCAAGCAAAAAAGGTATGAAAACGGTATTTATTGCTGAAGACCATCCGATTGTACTTAAAGGTTTGGAAAGTCATCTCAAGCCAAAACCGGGATTTGAAATTATTGGCACTGCAATGGACGGCGAAGAAGCATTAAAACAAATAGAAAAGCTAAATCCGGATATTGCGATTCTGGATATTTACATGCCGGGAATGACTGGATTGCAAATACTTGAAAAACTTCATAAGGGGCTTCACAAAACAAAGTGTATACTCCTGACCACCTTTAAAGAAAAACTGCTCTTTGAAAAGGCTAAAAAACTAAATGTCTCGGCCTATCTCTTAAAGGATTTTGCCATTGATGAGATTGATCACTGTCTTGAAATGGTCGCTATGGGAAGAAGTTATTTTAGCAAACATTTGGATGAGCTGCTCGATGCCAGTACTGAGGTGGATTTATCCATTTTCACAAAAACTGAGATGTCCATCCTTAAATTGATTGCTTTGGATAAATCAAGTTCTGAAATTGCGGAGATTTTATTTTCCAGCCCCAAAACCATAGAAAATCATCGCGGCAATATTTCAAAAAAACTCAATCTGGATGGTAAAAGCCATAACCTTTATAAATGGGTTATTCGATATAAAGAGCTGATTGGCCGATAATTGAGGGTGAACCCTTATTCCATCCCTTAGATCATAGCTCTAACTTGCTCATACTATTTAATGATGTGTAGAATTGCCACCATACAATTCAATCATTTTCCATTCAAATCATTTGGCCATGAACAAATTTGCTATTTTCTTTTTTTCGTTTTTATTGGTTTTTAATCCGCTTTTATCCCAACCCTTCACCGATATGGGAAGCATGGGACTTTTTCCTCTCCTCTATTCACATGTAGAATGGGGCGATTACGATGCCGACGGTGATTTGGACATTGCCCTGATGGGTAGTGTAAACTTCAACTTTCTCACCAGTTATAGCAGAATTTACAGAAATAACGGTGGCTCATTTTCAACAAAAACCGTAATAAATCCTGCTTTAGGCCGTGGTGCCCTAGACTGGGGTGATTTTGACAATGACGGAGATATTGACCTGGCCATTGCAGGACTAAGAGGCAACTCAAGACAAACAAGAATTTATAGAAATGACAATGGCAATTTCATTTTACACGCTAATTTTAATGCCACGCGATACGCCTCTCTCGATTGGGGTGATTATGACAATGATGGGGATCTGGACTTGGTAGTGGTCGGCCTGGATGGTTCAAATATATATGAAAACCAAAACAATGTTTTTGCTCCCATCAATGCGGGACTGCCTTCCAGCGCTTCAAATACCAAATGTTCAATTCAATGGGGAGATTTTGATAATGATGGCGACCTGGACTTGCTTTTTCAGAGAAATCGCATATATCTCTATGAAAATGCAGCTGGTAGCCTTGTATTATATTCAGATTTTAGCTCTTCCAACAGCGGAGAGGCCAAATGGGGCGACATCGATAATGACGGAGATCTGGACATCGTTCAAGTTGGTTCCGCAATCCGGGTTTACAAAAATGACAGCGCCAACTTTAATTTATTTGCTACTCTAGGTGGAGGTGCAGATGGTTCCTGCGATTTGGGAGATTACGATAATGACGGCGATTTGGATATTTTGGCTACCGGGTCTTACAATACACGAATTTTTCGCAACGATATAGATTCATTTGTAACGATTAGCACTTCTTTGGAAAACTTGCGATACAGCAGCGGAGCATGGGGCGATTATGACAACGATGGAGATCTAGACATTGTAATAAGCGGAAATACAACATCCGGCCGAATCACCAAGGTGTACAGAAATGACAATATCACTGCAAATCAGGCACCTGGAGCCCCGACTGGCCTGCAAAGTTCTATTCTCAATGATAGTATTTGTTTTACATGGCAAGCCGCCACTGACGATTCCACCCCTGCCAGTGCATTGACTTATAATTTGCGCTTTCAGTTTTTAGGAGACAACTTTAATTCATGGAATTCAGATACGAGCTCCGGACATCGTTATGTGCCTGATTATGGGAATGTTGGACTAAATACATCTTATAAATTTCCACTGGAGGAATTGATTTCCAAAGTGGATCCTTTTTGTGTTGACACTTTTATGGGCGAGCTGATTTGGCATGTCCAGACGATTGATAATGGCTTTGCCGGTTCGGTATTCAATAGTGATACATTATTTATTGAAGAGATAATTAATCCCGAGCAAGAATTTTCAGCCTACAATGACACAGCAGTATGCAATGGAGACAGTATTTTACTAAATGCTGAAATCAATTTAATACACAGTGCTAACTTCAATCAAAACTCGGATGCTTACATTCGATTCGACGCCATTGCACCCCTTGTCTCAGCTTCTCCCAGAACAGTTTCCTTCTGGTTAAAATCCAATACAGTTGCAAGCAGTCAACATATATTTGGAATCAATTCGGTTTCAAATGCCCCCGTTTTTCTTTTGGGAATTGCACCCAATAACAAACTGGAAATAGATGATGGGCAATTGAAATATTCAAATTCAGAAATTGCCGACTCAAGCTGGCATCATATAGCTTATTCCTTTGATGGCGCAATCATCAAACTCTATATTGATGGTCAACTCGATGCTACATTCGCCTCTAATTCCTTTTTGTCTCAAAGCGATCGTTTTACAATTGGAAGGGCATTGAATTCCACTGTCAACCAGAGATACAATGGAAAAATTGCTGAATTCACAATGTGGAACAGCACCATGAATGATTCTGAAATTGATTTTTTATACCGTTCTTCTCCCAGTTCAGGTTTTTCAAAATACATGAATTTGTTGGTCTATTATCCTTTTACAAAAGTATGCTCAGAAGACTCCCTGCTCGACTATTCCGGTAATGGTATTAATGGACATATTAACAACAAATTACATATTGATGACTTTGATACACTGGAAGGTTATGACAATAGTCATACCTGGACGATACGATGGGAATCACAAAATGACGGACATATCGCTAATTCCAATTCCGCCTGGTTTAATCCCAATCTTTCCGGTAAACAATATTTCAGGGCAGATTTTGGCAAGATGCACATAAAAGACACTTTTGAATTGAGTTTAAATTCTCTTCCTCAAATAACAACATTGAATGATTCATCATTTTGTGAAGGTGATTCACTTTTTATGTATGCAGGCAATTTTGATTCTTATTATTGGAGCACCGGTGATACAAGCTCCGGAATCTATATATCGAATCAAGGTTTGTATACTATTACGGTAACAGACTCGAATTCATGTTCAAAAAGTCACTCGGTACTAATCAATAAAAATAACCTACCAAATCCTGACCTCGGTAGAGATACAGCCCTCTGCATGGGAGATGTAATAAATTTAAATGCCGGCCTTTTCTCAGAATATAACTGGAGTACAGGAGATACAATAGCTTCTATCAATGTAAGCACACAAGGTCAATATGCAATAGAAGTGCTTGATTCAAATTATTGCAGAGCTTTCGACAGCATAAATATTTTCGTTAATCCTCTTCCGAATCCATATCTTGGTGAGGACACAGCCTTGTGTCAGGGAGATAGTATTTTATTATTTCCGGGTTTTTTTGATACCTATAGTTGGAACACCGGGCAGACAAACATGAGTGTTTTTGCATTTAATCCTGCCAATTATTCCGTATCGGTAACAGATTCTAATAACTGTACAAATAGCGACACAATATTAATTACAGGTTTAAGCTTAAATCCACCAAATTTGGGAAATGATACACTTATTTGTCCAAATGATAGTTTAGTATTAAATCCCGGATTATACAATACATATATTTGGAATACCGGAGACAGCAGTGCTTCCATAGTTGTAAATAATTCCGGTAATTATTCTGTTCTGGTTCTTGATTCAAATACATGTAAGGCTTATGATTCAATATATGTCGACTGGCACAATGCTCCTCAACCTCAGCTTGGTTCAGATACCTCTATTTGTTCAGGAGACAGTATCATTTTGGATCCAGGTAATTTTACAAATTATTTCTGGAGTACCGGATCCAATAGTTCGACTATATTAATTTCCAATGCTGGAATTTATGGCATTACGGTTAGGGATAGCAATTCCTGCATAGGTTCAGACAGTATAATTCTAGATGTGAATCCCCTTCCGCAAGTTTCATTGATCGATGCTGATACAATTTGCCTGGGCGATCAATACCTGATAAGTCCACAAGTAATAGGAAATGGTCCCTTTACATATTATTGGCAAGATAGCTCTAATAATAATGTTCAGATCATAAATAGCACCCAGCTTGGAACAGGTAATTTCTCCTATAGCGTAAAGGTCTTTGATCAAAATCAATGTTCTGCATCTGATTCTTCATTAATCGTAATTGAGACCTGTACTTCTTTAAAGACGCAAAAGGAAAAGTTAAATATTAAAGTCTTCCCAAATCCTGTAAAGGATATTTTAAATGTAGAAAATCTGAATGGGGATGAGCTTTTAATTGAGGTGCTGAATTTAAAGGGCGATGTCCTTTTAACACAGAGGGATATAAGCAGAAGAATTCAAATTGATTTAAATAATTTATTCTCCGGAGTTTATTTTCTTAGAATGAGTTCAGGGAATAATATCACCCATTTAAAAATATTAAAAAAATAGTGGCTTAGTCAATATCTAATTATATGATCAAGGCTAATTGCTGAGTAAATTAAGGGAATTGGATAATCAATAGACATAATTATTTTTGAATTAAAAATAAGTTCAATTGTCATTTATTTTATTCGCCTCTAATAAGTTGAAGAGATTATTTCTCCTCTTAATTTCTGCTGGTTTGCCCTTAGTTTCAATTGCTCAGTCGTACTCAGAACTATTGAGTTTTGAATTTGAAGGTGACAGTCTTTGGGGCATTTTTAATCAAAGCGATCATTCTAATATTAAAGGGATTGTGCTTATCGTCCACGGTTCCGGTAGAACGAATGCCGTTTCAGAAAACTGGTATGCGGATGTTAGAAATGCAATGCTCAATGCTGGCTATTCGACCTTTATGTGGGACAAACGGGGTTGTGGACAAAGTACCGGTGAATTTAATTATAATCAAAGTGTGCATAATAGTGCCTCAGAAGTGATTCAGGCTATAAATGAGCTTAAAAAGCAATCCATTCCCGGCTCTGATAAAATTGGACTTTGGGGCATAAGCCGTGCCGGATGGATCAATCCGCTTGTTATTAACCAATATAATAATATTAAATTCTGGATTTCAGTAAGCGGGGTCGACGAAAAGGAAAATTTTAAATATCTCCTGGAAAATAATTTATTAATAGATGGCCTTAGCAAAGATTCCGTTGAATTGATCGTCCATGAATATATCAATGGATTGAAAATCTCTCATTCAGGAGGAAGTTTTGAAGAATATCAATCCGCAACAAAAAATTTAAACAGGAATAAATTTTGGTTGAGATTCACCAATGGAGGAGTCAAAGAAGAATCTTATTATCAATTTCAGAAATCCTTTGTCAAAGAAAAGTTGGATGAACCAAGCGGACTGCAGATTTATGTAGATGATTTTGATTCGATTCTGTCGAATATTCAATGCCCGGTTCTTGCGGTATTTGGAGAAAAAGACATGCATGTGGATTGGAGACAAAGTAAAGATTTATACCTAAAGAACCTCGATAATGAAAATTTGACGATAAAGACTTTCCCCGATTGCAATCACAATATTTTTCAATGTAAGAGCGGTGGGTTTTACGAATTCCAGGATACAAATATGCCTTACATTAGGTGCACAGGATTTTTAGACACGATGCATGATTGGTTGCTCGCATTGGATTAAATAATTAAACCATTGATTTGAATGGAAATCTTCTTTTACGGTTTGTTCATGGACAATAAAATCCTTGAGAAAAATGGAGTTCGGATCGGGTATCAGCGAAAAGGCCAATTAAAAGACTATAAATTATTTATTGGCGAAAGGGCTTCATTAATTCCATCAAAAGGTGATATTGCCTATGGCATTTTAATGAATGTGAATGAAAAAGACCTTGAACGCTTGTATTCAGCAGCAAGCCTTTCAGACTATATTCCCGAAGAAGTAAATGTCATTGTCGAAGCCAATGAAAGGGTCAGGGCATTCTCTTATAATTTACCCAAAAATAAATTAAAGGGTACCAATAGCAATTATGCCAGAGCGCTTCATAAACTGGCTTCAAAAATTGGTTTTCCTGTGGATTATTTGAGACAGATAGAAATTATGATAAAATAGAATGGCAAGGGCTATTTTGCTGTTATCTATTTAACAGAAAGCAAATATGCCAAGGCCTAAAAACAAAGAAGAACTACAAAATCTCAGTGAGGAAAATTTTATACAACTGAATGCCCTCATCGATTCCTATTCGGAAAAGGAACAATTAAAAGATTTTATTCCGGGAACCATGAATCGCAATATCCGAGATGTTCTGGCCCATTTGCATCACTGGCATTTGATGATGCTGGATTGGTACCAGGTCGGGATGAAAGACCAAAAACCCGATATACCCGCCAAAGGGTATACCTGGAAAACAACTCCAAAATTGAATAAATCGATATGGGAAAAATACAGCAATTCTGACTTAGCTGAGATTAGAAAACTATTTCATCAATCGCATAAAAAAGTAAGGGGCATCATAAACAAACACAGCAATGAAGAGCTCTTTACAAAAAAAAGATACAAATGGACGGGATCTACCTCTCTTGGTGCATATTTGATCTCCTCAACTTCAAGTCATTACGATTGGGCCATAAAACTGATTAGAAAAGGCAAGAAATAAATGAGATTTTTACTTTCGAAATTGATTTAAATTTGAACATGAACACCGAAAAAAACAAAGAAAGCGCCATTGCCTTTTATAAAATGGCCTTTGAGGGCAATCCAAAAAAAGCCGTTGAACTTTATCTGGGTGAAAAATACATTCAGCATAACCCCGATGTAGAAGATGACCCAAAAGGCTTAATCAATTACTTTGAGAGAATGCAAAAAGAATATCCCGACAAATCAATAAAATTTTTGCGTTGTATCGCCGAAGGGGATCTTGTGGCTTTGCACACACATCAGATTTGGCCTGACAATGATGAATACGTCACCATGGATTTTTTCCGGTTCAATTCCCTGGGACAAATTGTCGAACACTGGGATGCCATTCAGCAGGTGCCAAAGACTTCTAAAAATCAGAATTCTATGTTTTAATTTTGTTTGAAGGCTTTTAAATATTAAAAGAGACATTGATTTGAAATATGATAATTTCCTTTGAGATTTTATATCATAATTCAAGGCTTAATGCTAAATTGAATTTATTATTAGAAATAAGATTTATACGCATGGCTAAATACAGATTATTTCAGCTTTTAATTATCTTCCTGGTTCTTCAGGCCTGTCAGAACAGTTCTGAAATTAGCTCAATTGATCCGGTTAATTGGAACAATCGTTTTATAAGTTTAGAGCTCAACGATTCCTCTGAAGTCGCCTCCAGTTATCTATCGGTTTATTCTCGTATTTACAGCCAAACCGAACACAAAACACATTCTCTTACCGCCACCATTAGCATGCGAAACACCAATAGAAAAGATAGCATTTACATAATAAAAGCGGAGTATTTTGATACCAGGGGTAATTTGATCCGCACTTATTTTGATAAAGCCATTTTTATCGCTCCAATGGAAACAGTGGAAATCGTTATTGATGAAACCGATCAGGAAGGTGGTACGGGTGCTAATTTTATATTCGAATGGTTGGTGGAGCCTGGTATAAATGAACCCTTTTTTGAAGGCATTATGATCTCAACATCCGGTCAGCAGGGTTTGTCCTTTACCACCCAGGCTAAAAGGGTGAATTGAATAATCTAATGCTTCTATTTACTCCTTTTTAAAATCAATGCTGAATGACTCCCCTTTTCTCAACATGGAAACAAATTCCCGCTCTTCGGATGAACTTTTCAATCTGAAATTAACCGTATTGATTCCGGAGCTTCCTTCGTTAAGAGCCACAATTTTTAAACGGTATTTTGATTTGTCTTGAGGTAATGCAATGACTTGTTTGTCATTTCTCAGCACCAAATTTTCTTCAATCAATTCATCGTTGAGATAAATAGCAATCCGGTCATCGTCCTGGAAATAGCCATCCCAAACTTTAAGACTGATTTTATTATCGCGGTTTACAATCTCCAGTTTTTCATTCGACGTTAAAACTGTATCAAATACCAAGGTTTTCTTTAGCCTTTCATTTTCTATTGCAACAGACTCTTCCGCATTCATTTCCTCAATTTTTCTGAGATCTCCCCCATTGCTTAATAATATAATGCCTCCGGCACATTCCTCACCGGAAGGAAATAAGCCTAAAAATTTTCCGGCTATAATATTCTTATTTTTTAAAATTCTGATTTTTAGATTGGGCGCGGAAACATAGCAGAAGGTAGAAGCTTCAGCACTCGATTTGGTTTCGACATTATCGAGTTCTTCAAAAGACATGTTCAGCTCATCCAAACTTATTTTCCCCTTTATTTTTGTTTTGGTATAATCTTCACCTTCAAAATTGGAGATGGTGTATCCCCTGAAAGTACCATTTTCAATTTCCTCTATGATAAGTTTATAAGAAATCTTTTCACCTCCAGAAATGGCGATAATTCCGGTAAATTCCTGATTAACAGTATTTTGTCCAAAAAGGCTCTGAGACACCAGAATAAGGGAAAAAAAGGGTAAAATTAATTTCATATTAAAAAAACTTAATTTGTTAGTAAATAAGCTTATTCATTTATTAAATTGGAAGCATAATCAAATAATTTATAAACTATGAAACAAATTCTATCCACTTTGGTGCTGCTCATGTTTATGGCCGGTGCCTCTTTTGCTTCTTTTCCTGTAAATAAAAACGCTAATTCAAATGAATCTACAGCGGTAGAAGCCAATGAAATAGACAGTGAAAAATCTGAGATTGCAGTAGAGAAAAAGTCAAAACTCGAAAAGAAAATCGATAAGATCGCTGCTAAAATTCAAAAGAAAGTAATGCCGGCTGCCGAAGGTGGAGATAAGGACATCACAGTGGCAATAATTTTGGCATTGGTCTCAGTTCTTGTATTACCATTTGGTTTGCATAACTGGTATTTGGGAAGGAAAAAACAAGCCTTATGGCAAACTTTATTGGTTTTCCCATTTGGTATTCTTTTGGTTACAGCTCTTATCTCATGGATTTGGCAAATCGTAGATTTAATCCGCCTCCTTGCAGATGGCAGTTTGCCCTAATCGAATTAATTGAATAACAATATCATTAAAATTCGGGCTCTTGGAATAAAATCCATCGGCCCGTTTTTTATTTTACAGAGATGATAAAAAAGAAACAAGCAGTTCAAATAATGCTTTTAATACAATGCCTTATCGTGCTTTTTCATATCAGCATTATATTAAAAATTGTGCCCTATGAAATCACCTGGGGCGGTCGTCTTGAAAACGATACAGAAATGTATCTTTTCGAAGGCATTTCCCTCCTACTCAATCTGATTCTTATCACTGCCCTACTAATTAAAGGCCATTATATCAAGACATTCATTTCTCTTAAGATTGTCAATGTCATTCTTTGGTTTTTTTTAATTCTGTTTTTTATGAACAGTATAGGAAATCTATTTGCAGAAAGCAGTATAGAAAAATACTTTAGTCTGCTCACCTTTGTTTTAGTCCTGCTAATATTGCTCATTCTGAGAAAAGACAAAAGCCACATTCAAGCGGAGAAAAACTGATTAAATTAATTTTCGGGGCTAGGAAAATAAATTCTAAATTCAAGACATGGATCCAAGGGTCGATGAATATTTGGCTGCTCAGCACAAATGGAAAAAGGAATTGACTTTGCTGCGCGAAATCATTCTGCAAACTGGTTTAAAAGAAGAGTATAAATGGATGCATCCCTGTTATACCCTAAAAGGAAAAAATGTCGTATTAATTCATGAATTTAAAGATTATTGTGCGCTATTATTTCACAAAGGGGCACTAATCAAAGACGAAGCCAAGATCTTGGTACAACAAACCGAAAATGTACAATCGGCAAGACAGATCAGATTTCAGGATACTAAAACAATTTACGAGCAGGAAGATCTTATCAAAGCCTATGTATTTGAAGCCATCGAAATTGAACGCAAAGGGATTAAAATAGAATTCAAAGAGCGCAGCCGTTATGAGAAACCGGATGAGTTGCTGGATATGTTTAAAAAGAATAAGCATCTTAAAAAAGCTTTTGAAGCCCTTACTCCGGGACGTCAGAAGGGCTATCTTTTATTTTTTTCAAGCGCTAAACAATCCAAAACGAGAATGGAAAGAATTGAAAAACACATTTCAAGAATTATGATGGGAAAAGGCATCCGGGATTGTATTTGCGGAAAGTCAAAACGATATCCGATTTGTGATGGATCGCATAAATTCTGAATTGAATATTGAAAGTAGAAATCAAAAGAGCTTGAAAAAGAATATAAAATGGGGAATACTTGGACTGGGTAAAATCGCTCATAAATTCGCCAGCGACCTTTCTTTATCGCAGAATTCCAATCTCTATGCGGTGGCATCGCGAAGTCGGGAAAAGGCCCTGAATTTTGCCGGTAAATTTGGAGCAGAAGCCCCTTACGATGCCTATGCTTTACTTATAAATGACCCCGAGGTCGACATCGTTTATATTGCAACGCCTCACGCTTTTCATTTTAAATGGGCCAAAAAATGTCTTGAAAATGGCAAACATGTATTATGCGAAAAGCCACTAGGAATGAATGAAAGCGAAGTAAAAGGACTGATTGAAATAGCCCGGAAAAATAAATTGTTTTTAATGGAAGGGCTTTGGACCCGTTTTATCCCTTCTTTCGAGAAAATGCTCGATTTAATTGCCGGAAATACAATTGGTGACATAGAAATGATCAAAGCAGATTTTGGTTTTAGAGCTGAGAAAGATTTGAGCGGTCGGCTATTTAATAAAAATCTTGGTGGTGGGGCCTTGCTCGACATCGGCATCTATCCTATTTACCTTAGCTTGATTTTGCTCGGTTGGCCAAAAAACATTAAATCCAGCGCCAGAATCACATCAGAAGGAATTGACAGTTACTCTGCAGTAATATTTGAATATGAAAATTCTTCCATGGCCAATTTGGAAGCGACATTTGAAATGGATACGCCTATAGAGGCTTGTATTTACGGTACCAAAGGTGAGTTAAAAATGCATCGGCGATTTCATCATTCTAAAAAAATAAGTCTTAAATTAAATAATGGTGAACGGCAGGACTATGAAATAGAATATAAAGGAGAAGGTTATTCTCATGAGATTGAAGAAGTGGAAAAATGTATTAATTCTGGGGCTTTGGAAAGTAAAAAGCACCCCTTATCAAGAAGTTTAGAATTAATTCGAATACTGGATAAAATCAAAGTCCAGATCGGTTTGACTTACGCGGCAGATCAATAAAGAAAAAATGATTTATGGAAACGAAACAACTGGTAACAAAATGGTTTGAAAAATGGAAATCCGGAGACATTAATGAACTCCCAATCAGTACAAACTTTATTCATGTAAGTCCCTTTGGTGAGATAAAAGGCAAGGATAATTATTTGGAATTGGTCAGAAAAAATCTCGATAAATTTCTCGGATATGAATTTACATTACATGACGGACTTTATGAAAAAAACAGAGCATGTGTACGTTATACAGCAGTACAAAAAGAAATGAGTCTTGATGTAAGCGAATGGTATTATATTGAAAATCAGCTAATAAGCAAAATTATTGCCTATTACCACATTGGAGAAATACGGGAAGAAAGAAAATTGGCCGATTCTTAGCCTTTAAATTATGTGCATGACAAGGCATTTATTTTGAAAATTCATTAAAAAACTTACCTGATAGTCATATTTTGAGTCTATTTTATTTATTTACACTGCGTAGAATTAAGTATTAGCCAACAAGCAAAATTTATAATAGGTCCGATTTTTTAACCCGGCAATATAAAGTGGGAAAATTGGCCATTCAATTGTCAAAGGTAAATACATCAATATGAACATCGTGTAAATGAAAAAAGGCAATTTGAAAATATTGATCATAGAAGATGATGAGATTTTTAGTGAGATTCTAAAAAAATTACTTCAACCCTTTAGCAATGAGATATACGCGTGTAAGACTGCAGAAAATGGAAGTTATTATGTAAGCACTCATAAACCGGATCTGATTTTTTTAGACAATCAATTGCCCAAACTTAAAGGGCTTGAAGTTTTAAAACTGTTCAAGGAATTCTCTCCCAAGTCAAAAATAATCCTGATGTCGAGTCATTTTAATATCAATGACGTATCAGAAGCACACAGAGTAAAAGCAGACCATATTTGCAGTAAAAGAGATATCAATCCCAAGGGTATCGATAAAATGATCGATGATATCCTTAAAGATGATTCAAAAAAACAATCCAAATGGAAGTTTCTGGGATTTGGAAAAGGCAAAAACACCAAAATTTTAAATGAGGACATTGTGATTGTAGAAGACGATGAAATGTTTTCTCACAATTTAAAATGGTTTTTAAGTGAAAATGGCTTTAAAAAGGATATTGAAGTTTTCAATACCATTGATGGGATATTGAAATATCTAAAATCAAATTCACCATTTGTCATATTGTTGGATTACTATATTAAAAATGATACCGGAAAAGAAGTTTTAGATTTTATAAGAAAGTCGGAAATAGAAAGTCATGTAATTATCCTAAGTTCGCTCACAGATACTGAAATTGCCCTTGATTTGAACAAATACAATATTTTTGATTTTATTGTTAAAGATGATAATTGGGAAAACCGGCTTAAAGAGGTGATGACTGAATTATTTAAAAAGGAAAGCAAATAATTATACTCAGTCATCTGAAAAGTCATATTTAGCCTTATTTGCCAAATTGTCTTCAAACGTGATTCTCAGATTTTTTTCAGGCCTTTTTTCTTTGTGAATTATTTCTGCATTCGCAAAACGATTTCAAATTAAAATATGTAATTAATTAAGAGCATGTCTTAAATTTATAATCATGTCAAAAGCAATAATAAGGCTGTGTCTGTTACTTTTTGCTTCTTTTCTATTTAACTGCAATCACAAAAACGATACAAAACATTGGAGCTATTCAGGAGAATCTTCACCCGAACACTGGGCTGAGATTGCCAGGAATGGCTTTTGCGATGGGAAGCATCAGTCTCCAATAAATATCATTAAGACCAATACCGCAAAACAAGACAGTCATGCAGGGCATTTACAAATATTTTATGCCCCGGAAACAAAAATATCTAAAGTTGAGAACAATGGGCATTCGATTCAATTTGATTTCGAAAAAGGCGATTCTCTTCTATACAAGGATCAGATTTATCAATTGGTCCAATTGCATTTTCATGAACCTTCCGAACACACCATTAATGGGTTGCGCTATCCCATAGAATTGCATTTTGTCCATTACAACAAGCAAATTGCTCGATTTACAGTATTATCGGTTTTGGGAATTGAAGGAAAGCAAAGCCATTGTTTTGAGTTTTTCAAGCATTTCCTACCTATAAAAAATGGCGAAACCAAGGAGGTTGAAATGTCGCATGATTTAAATTCACTTTTTCCATCTTCGGGAAATTACTTCAGCTATTCCGGCTCTTTAACGACTCCACCTTGTACCGAAAATGTAAACTGGCTTATATTTGAAGAAGCGATTGAGCTTTCAGAAGAGGAGGTTATCGCATTTAAAGAAAATATGCCTTTGGATAATTATCGCAACCAGCAGGCTTTAAATGAAAGAAAAGTTCAATACGTCATTAATTAAGATCATTAGTAAATAATCATATCAAATGAATATAATCAAGTTATTTGCACTTGCCCTGCTGTTGGTATTTTCATCCTGCGGCAACCAAAAAGAAGAAACAGGAATGCAAAGTTCAGCCAAAGCTGATAATGGCAAAACCAAAGTCATGTTGCTTGCGGTATGGCATTTTGACAATCCCGGTCTTGACAAATTCAATGAGAAAATCGACGATTATTTTACCGATGAGCGACAGGCAGAAATAGATGAGGTATTGGATAAGCTTCAAAAGTTTGAGCCAAACAAAATTTTTATTGAGCAAAAACCGCGATCGCAAAAAATCATTGACAGTCTCTACAGCGCTTATAGCAATGATGAATTTAAATTGATTGATAAAAAGACCGGAAGAAATGAAATTTATCAATTGGGTTTTAAGCTTGGTAAACGATTGGGATTGGACAAAATCCATTGTGTGGATGCAGACGGAATTTGGCTCGGTTATTACGTTGATCTTATAGCAGACACATTGGAATTGGATTTTTACAATGAAATGGAAGAAGAATTTGCTTCAAAACATCAGGCCGAAAGCGAGGAAAACAAAAAGTTAAGCATTTCTGAAAAGCTGATTAAGTACAATCAATGGGAAAACATTTTGGAAAACCACGATTACTATAATCGATATGCAGTGCGTGTACAGGATAAAGATCAATCAATTTTCCAAACACAGGAACGTGTTGATACCATTGATGGACGAATTTATTATTCGCGCTCTTTTGATTTTGAAAACATCGGAGCCGATCTCGTATCGGAATGGTACAAGAGAAATCTGAAAATCTATCGCAATATACTAGAGCTAAGCCAAGATCAGGATAGAATTCTTGTAATTTTCGGGCAGGGTCATATGCGCTATTTAAACCAAATGATCGGTGACAATCCGGATTTGGAATTGGTGGATCCACTTGACTATTTGAAAGAATAATTAATGGGCGTCAAAGTGGATTTTTTCTATTCCTGAAAAATATCTTCAATCAGCATACCGAACAGTCTTGCCATTTTAAAGGCCAGCGGCAAACTCGGATCAAATTTTCCCTTTTCTATAGCATTGACGGTTTGTCTTGAAACACCCAGGGCATTTGCAAGATCTTCCTGTGTAAAATTCATTTCCGACCGCAATTCTTTAATTCTGTTTTTCATCGATAACGGTATTTACCAACAAACATGGCGATCAAATAACTCACACTCATAATGACCACCAATATGGGAATTTGCCCATCTTCACTTAAAATATCATAGGTACCCAATTGGGCGTATCCCAGGCCTACAACGATTGCAACACCAAATGACCAGGAAAAAGCTTCCAACTGAATCTTTCTTTGCAACTCATCCAGGTCATTCAAATATTGGACGTTGGCTCTTATTACAAAAGCTCCTATTAGGATTGTAATTATTACACTACTAATTGTAATTAAGGGTTCTGACCAAAATAATTTTGGACCAAAAGAACTTACAAAAGACCCGAGCAACCACAAAAATGTCCATATTCCTAAACGGATGGTGTTTTTCTTCATTTTTTCTTTTTGACTCATCATATAAAATTTATTGTAAAGTTTACTTTACACAAATATAAAAATTTATTTTAATATGTAAAGTTTATTTTACATCTATTTTAAAATAATGATAATAGTAAAGTATAGTTTACAAAAAACTTTTGTCAATCATCCATGTTTCTGATATATGCTTAGCTTAAAGCTTAGGGATATATATACATATCTGAACGGAAAAAATCCTTCGAGACAGGAAACGGGTATGTCTGAGCAGGCACACAAAAAAATCCCGCATAATTATTTTATAATTCTTCTCAGCAATACGCTTACAAAATTTGGTGATGCATTGATCAATCCCAAAACCGTGTTGTCCTGGATTATGAACCTTTCCGGAGCACCACTATATTTAATAAGCTTGATCGTACCGATTCGCGAGTCGGGATCAATGTTGCCTCAAATATTCATTTCATATTTTGTAGAACAATACAAGATTAGAAAATGGATCTGGATTTCCGGGGCATTAATGCAAAGTCTCTCTGTCTTATCCATTGGATTTATTGCACTTAATTTCAGCGGCCCCACTGCCGGATATTTGATAATAACAGCGCTATTAATATTTAGTCTTTCAAGAGGCCTCTGCTCTATATCCTCTAAGGATATTTTAGGTAAAACCATACCAAAGAAAAAAAGAGGTTCGCTCAAGGGATATACCGTATCGGTATCGGGAATTCTGGTGCTAGCCGCAGGTTTATATCTCTTTTTTAATAAAAATGAAGATATCCAATTTTACGGTACATTGGTCATTTTTGCAGGTTCACTTTGGTTTTTGGCAGCATTGATTTTTTCACAAGTCAAGGAGTCAATGGGTGAAAAGTCCGGCAATGAAATTAACCTGAAAGATTCCTTGAAGAAGTTGAGTCTGTTAAAAACAGATCAAACCTTTAGGAATTTTATTATTTCTCGCTCTCTCCTGCTCTGCTCATCGCTCTCGGCTCCTTTTTATGTAATTCTTGCGCAGAATAATCTTGGCAATGATAGTTTTCTTCTTGCGCTTTTTATCATCGCTAATGGTCTGGCATCTATTATCAGCGCACCGGTCTGGGGTAAACTGGCAGATAAATCAAGCAAAAATGTTATGGCCGTGGCCTCTGTCATTGCTTCTGTTACAGGATTGATTCTCATTGGAAGCATTTGGAAGTTTTCAGAACTGGCACAACAAATGTGGTTGTATCCCCTCGCCTTTTTTGTATTGGGTATTGCGCACTCGGGCGTACGTCTTGGCCGCAAAACTTATATCGTCGATATCGCCGAAGGCAACCAAAGAACCGATTATGTTTCAATCAGCAATACAATCATCGGTTTGATCCTTCTTTTTAGTGGTGCATTGAGCGCATTACTTTCTTTTTGGTCTGTGCTTCTGGTCATTTTGTTGCTTTCATTACTCGGCATAATGGGTGCTGTAAAAAGTTATTTTTTGCCCAATGCCGAAGCAAATGACTGATAAGCTCAGATAAATAATACAGAAAGTGTAAAAAATACACTTCAGCCTGAATAATCTGGGATTAAGTTTGGATATTTATATTTTCATGCGACTTAAACTCCTATATATTGGCATCCTTTTAATGAGCAGCATAAGTGCTATCGCACAAATTTGCAATGGCAATAAAGGTGTTAATATATTCACAGAGGGTGATTTTGGCTCGGGTTCAAATAACATTTATCAATTCAATCCCGGTATAGCACCAGGATACCAATACGTTTTCAATCCACCGGTAAATGATGGTCAATACTGTCTCACCAACAGCCTCGTTCCATGGACGCAAATAAATGGCTGGGGTTGGGTTCGAATTCAGGATGACAGCCCTGATCCCGAGGGTTACATGCTTCTCGTCAATGCGAGTTACGATACGGGATTGTTTTATCAGGAGCTAGTTACGGATTTATGCGAAAACAGTCTTTTTGAATTTACGGCGCGAATATTCAATGTGGTTGAGGCCGGATCCAATAAAATTAAACCAAACGTTTCCTTTCTGATCGATGGCGTACCGGTTTATAGCACCGGCGACATTCCTGAAAACGAAAGATGGAATACCTATGGGTTTACCTTTACAACTGCACCGGGACAGACTCAGGTTACGCTGGCACTAAGAAATAACGCACCCGGAGGCATTGGCAATGATCTCGCCATTGACAATATAAAATTCAGGGCCTGTGGTCCGCGGGCTGAAATTTTACCGGTACAAACGGCCTTTGCCTGCGAAGATTCCT
This sequence comes from Cytophagales bacterium, assembly GCA_965267555.1. GTDB lineage: Bacteria > Bacteroidota > Bacteroidia > Cytophagales > CCMP332 > CCMP332. The sequence goes on from OZ254083.1 coordinate 2,063,946, forward strand.
CAAATGTTATATTGGATGCAACGGTAAGTGGAAATCAATACAATACCCCAAAGTACCAATGGCAGCAAAGTCTTGATGAGGGCGCCAGTTGGCAAAACTTACCAGGTGATACCTTTCCTACTTTTACGCATACTGACAAATCGGGCGGTGCCTATTATTACAGATATTTCCTGGCCAATTCCGTGGCCAATCTGAATAATAACAAATGCAGAATTGTTTCAAATCGCAAAATAGTACGGGTTACACCAAAGTTCACCACAGTGCGCGATACCATTTGCGATGGACTCAGCCGTACATTTGGTTTTAATGAATACAGCACAAGCGGACAATATACCGATAGTTTGATCACATTTTTTGGTTGCGATAGCATTGTCACCCTTGAATTAAATGTAATTCCCGATAGAGGCATCAAAACCAATGTTGATGTTATAGCACCCAAATGCCGGGGAAGCGCCGATGGAGAAATTTACTTCAATTCATTTTTAGATGGCACGGCTCCCTTTACGGTAAATGTCAACGGGAATGTAATCGCAGATTCCTTTCTAAGCGATCTCTCCCCCGGACTGTATTCTGTAAATATTAGCGATCGATACGGTTGCAGCGCAGATACGAGTTTCATTATTGAAGATACGGATCAATTTGAAATCGATATCGGTTCGGATCTCATCATCGATTTAGGCGATTCTGTTGAAATTCAAACAGCCAGTAATTATCAAATTGAGAAATACATTTGGAGCCCCATTGAGTATACGGATTGTTTGCGCGATTGCGGGCGAATTAAAATATTACCCAATAACAATTTAATCTTTCACTTAAATGCCATTTCGGGCAACGATTGCCAGGCGACCGATTCACTCTTCATTGAGGTCAATAAAAATCGGAACCTATTTATTCCAAATGTTTTTACACCAAATGGCGATGGATATAACGACCTGTTTTCAATGCAAGCAGACTTTCCCAATGTGCAGGAAATTGTGGAATTCAAAGTGTTCGACAGATGGGGAAATACGCTTTTTTCAAAATCAAATCTCGGCATTCAAGATCCCGAAATTGCCTGGAATGGAGAGTACAGAGGAAAGAAAGTTTCACCCGGAGTTTACTATTATGAATACATTGTCAGATTTTTGGACGATGAGATCTTAAATTATAAAGGATATCTGCATCTTTTTCGTTAAGTCTGCGTTAAAGATTAATAAGTGAATTAATAAAAACACATCAAGTAATATTAGAATATTATTTGAATTAAACCGAGTTTTGTAAAATAATCATGAACATTACCTACCCATTTTATTTTAAAGAGTTATCTGATAAAAATGAAACAATTATTTCTCTTGAAGATGGATATATAAAGGTCGTTTCAGTAGGTATTAAAAATGAGCACTTCTCTCACAATTTATGGCAAAACATTATCGAAGCATGCGAGGAATGTGAGTGTTATAAAATTCTCGGTGTCACCTTAACAACCAATGCTGAAACCAATCAGGATTTCATGGCCCATCCCGATTTTCTTGATTATATTGGTTTCAATGAAGAGCTAAAAGTCGCCTGGATTGAAAAAAATCCAGATTTCGATATCAGCTCTGAATTTTCTAAAACTGTTTTTCAAAACAGAAGTCTTCCCGGCAAATTTTTCGACAAGGAAGAAGAAGCCAGAGAATGGCTAATGGAAAACTAAGATTCGTTTAATTTAAACACTATATTAGGGTATGTGCTACAGTGTAAAATACCTTAAGGATAAATTGCATAAATATGCAAAGCATCACGATATCGATGATGCTCAAATCCCTCAATTATTTGATCAGCACTATGCCGGTGCATTTTCCCATCCCGATTTAGCAGTATTACCGGACAGTGATCCAAAAACCTTTCATACTTTTAATTGGGGGCTGATTCCATTTTGGGTGAAGGATGTAAAAACAGCTACAAAACTTTCGAATCAAACCTTGAACGCGCGTTCTGAAACCATGTTTGAGAAACCTTCTTTTAGAAATTCAGCAATGAAAAAACGCTGTTTAATTGTAGTGGATGGATTTTACGAATACTTTCACCTGGATGATCAAAAAATCCCTTATTATATTTTTAAAAAAAATGAAGAACCCATGTTGATGGCTGGCCTGTGGGAAAAGTGGGAATTGCCACAAGAAAAAATAAAAAGATATACAGTTTCAATTGTGACAACAGCGGCCAACAAAACACTGAGCAAAATTCACAATAATCCAACAGCTCTGAAACGTTCCGGGCCTAGAATGCCTGTAATTATTCCGGAGGATTTGTCAAGCGATTGGTTAAAACACGAAGAAGAACCCAATATTGAAAAAGAAAAAATAATGGATTTATGTCATCCCTATCCGGATGATCAAATCGATTATTATACCGTTCCGCATTCATTGGGTAAATCAGGGGTAGGCAATTCACCCGAGGCATGGCAAAAACAGAAGTATAATTTGATCGGTTTGCCCTGAGGAGCCTCTATTTTCCTGATTTCATTTCTTTGAGCAGGTCGATTTTTTTATAATCTGAGGGCACTTCAAAGGCTTCCGTGGGAATTTCTTTTTTAGATATTTTTTCCAGTATTTCTTCAGAGCGTTTCTTCTCCTCTTTATAAGAAATACTTTTAACCGGAATCCCTTCTTCAATTGATGGGTAGGACGGTGATAAAGATGTATTTTGGTTTTCACCTGATATTGTATTCATCATTTTTCCCATATTTTCTCGCATAAACTCCATCATGTTTGAATACACATTAAAATGAGATTCTTGAACATCAAATTGATCTGTAGAAGCTAAATAAACTTCTTCAATTATTTGATCCTTGGTAGTGCCGATATATTTATCCGTAGAATAAGGCCCGATTTTTACTCCTTCTTCTGCCATTTCGTATTCTACTGTAGGGATTTCCTTTGAAAACATGCCTGCCATTCTTTCCTGGAGCATTGCTCTTTGTGCTTCAGGCAATTGAGCCATTTGCTGCTCCATCATTTTTCTTGAAGCCTCCATCTGAGCGTTCATTTCTTCCATCTCCACCTGAGAAATTTCCGAGTATTTTTCTTTGTCCCTCATTACCACGGTGATCATTTGTTCATCAGAATCGTATATCATTATCGGTTCGCTCATATCATCAGAGGAGATTTTCATTTTGGTTTCTGTTAACCAAATGACAGATTTCTTTTCAGCCTTGATGCTTTCTCCATTATTAGAAAACTGCTTGTGATTCATAATTATTTCCACTCCGTTTTGGGCAAAAGCTCCAAGAGAGAACAAAACACATAAAATGCTAATAATTGTTTTCATACTTATTAATTTTAAGAACCGGGCAGGATCATTCCAGCACCAACGGTTTCATTGGTAAACTCATCAATTATAATAACACTTCCCGTTCCCCGGTTTCTGTTATAAGGATCATGCATTAGTGGTTTTGTTGTGCGAATCAAAATTCGTCCAATATCATTTAATCCAATTTCCTTATCGTCCTGGTAGCGATGAAGTGTGTTAATATTCATTTTATACTTGACTTCCTTGATGATGCAACGCATATCATTGGTTGTATGCTTAATGGCATACTTGCCACCAATCGCCAATTTCTTTTGGTTTAACCAGCAAACCATTAATTCTATGTCTTGTCCAACCTTAGGCTGATTATTGGGCTTTGCTATTAAATCACCTCTGGAGATATCAATTTCATCTTCAAGCGTGAGCGTAACGGCCATAGGAGGATGCGCTTCATCCAGTTCACCATCAAATGAATCAATGGCTTTTACTTTAGATGTAAATCCCGAAGGCAATACAATCACTTCATCTCCTTTTTTGATAACCCCTCCTTCAACTCTTCCGGCATAGCCTCTGAAATCATGCCATTTATCGCTCATGGGTCTGATCACATATTGTACGGGGAATCTGGTATCTATAAAATTATAGTCAGAATTAATTTGGATATTTTCTAAAGTATAAAGCAATGTAGCGCCTTGATACCAATCCATATTTTTAGATTTCTCCACCACATTGTCGCCGTGTAATGCCGAAATCGGAATATAACGCACATCACTTATATCCAATTTTGAGCTGAACTCTGTAAAGTCATGCTTGATCTTTTCAAACACATCTTCTTTGTACTCCACCAGGTCCATTTTGTTAACGCAAACAATTATGTGTTTGATCTGTAAAAGTGATGCAATAAAAGCGTGCCGGCAGGTTTGCTCAATTACTCCTTTGCGGGCATCTACAAGAATTATGGCGAGGTTGGCTGTAGATGCACCTGTCACCATATTTCGCGTGTATTGAATATGCCCCGGGGTATCGGCAATTATAAATTTTCGTTTTGGTGTTGCAAAATAGCGATATGCAACATCAATGGTAATTCCCTGTTCTCTTTCAGCCTTAAGTCCATCAGTGAGCAAAGCCAGATTTACGTTTTCATCGCCCCTTCTTTTTGAGGATTGCTCGATGGCTTCCATTTGATCCTCAAATATGGATTTCGAATCGAACATTAACCGTCCGATTAAAGTACTTTTTCCATCATCCACACTCCCCGCAGTGGTAAAGCGCAGAAGATCCATGTTGAGGTAATTCTCTGTTATTTCTTTTACGTCGCTGTTCGCCATTATTAAAAGTATCCTTGAATTTTTCGTTCTTCCATTGCTGCTTCAGATCGCTTATCATCCGCTCTTCCACCGCGTTCTGTTATTCTTGCTGATGCCACTTCCTGGATAATGTCTTGTACATTAGCTGCTTTTGATTCTACCGCTCCCGTACAGGTCATGTCTCCAAGTGTTCTGTATCGTATTATTTTTTCTTCATAGGATTCACCCTCCATTAGAGTTATGAATTCAGACTTGGCCAAAAGCATATTATCCCTTTCTACGACTTCTCTTTTATGTGAGAAATAAATGCTCGGCAGATCAATTTTTTCCTGAGCAATATATTGCCACACGTCCATTTCAGTCCAATTGGATATGGGAAATACACGAAAATGCTCTCCAACATGTTTTCTTCCGTTAAAAAGATTCCAAAGTTCCGGTCTTTGATTTTTAGGGTCCCATTGACCAAAGTCATCACGGTGTGAGAAAAACCGCTCCTTAGCCCTTGCTTTTTCCTCATCTCTTCTGGCTCCGCCAAAAGCAGCATCAAATTTTAATTCCTCAATAGAATCTAAAAGCGTAATCGATTGAATCGCATTTCTACTTGGATTTGGCCCTTTTTCTTCCTGAGCTTTTCCCTTATCGATAGAGTCCTGAACATAACGCACGATAAGCTCAGCGCCTACTTCTTTGGCCAGATTGTCTCTGTATTCTATGGCTTCAGGAAAATTGTGCCCTGTATCAATATGCATTAAAGGAAATGGAATTTTTGCAGGCCAGAATGCCTTTTGTGCAAGACGAACAAGACAAATAGAGTCTTTTCCCCCAGAAAATAACAATACCGGTTTTTCAAATTGGGCCGCTACCTCTCTAAAAATAAAGATGGCTTCGGCTTCCAATTGTTCTAAGTGTGTTAATGTATATGAACTCATAATTTACTTAGTGACTATCTTAATTACTTCATTAAAAAGCAGCTGCTCGCTGTCTTCAAGGCTGTGAACATCGGTCTTAATTTCTATGGCCGGTTCTTTTGGTGCATCAAAAGGTGCATCCAGACCGGTAAAATTCTTAATTTCACCATTCATGGCCTTTTTATAAAGTCCTTTAACATCTCTTTCCGCACAAACTTCAAATGGACAGTTAATAAAAACTTCGTAAAAGTTTTCAGTCCCAATAATTTCCCTTGCCATTTCACGAATTTTAAACGTAGGACTGATAAGCGAACAAATGGTTATTATACCACAGTTCAAAAAAAGTTTGGAAACTTCGGCTGCTCTACGGATATTTTCAATCCGGTCTTCCTCACTGAAACCAAGGTTTTTGTTTACCCCGGTTCTCAAATTATCACCATCCAAAAGTTTGGTGGTAAATCCTTTTTCAAATAAAGAATTTTCCAATCCCCTGGCCAGTGTACTTTTGCCCGAGCCGGATAAGCCGGTCATCCAAAAGACCACCGCCTTTTGATTAAGAAGGGATTCTTTATCCTCCTTTTTAAGAATTTTGTCAAAAATAGGGTGAATGTTTTCTGCCATGCTTCAATTCGAAGCTGCAAAATTAAGGAATTTATTTGATCTCCTTTAGAAACCAAGACATAAAAAGCTCCCGTTGAGAAGTTCTTCTTTATTGTACTTGAATTCAACTTCTTCGCGATGCCCATGATACATTCTACCACCTGCAGCAAGCAAAATAGCTTGACCGGCGGCTGTGTCCCATTCCATGGTCGGGCCATGCCGATAATAGATATCCGCTTTGCCTTCAGCAAGCATACAAAACTTTAGAGAACTGCCCTTGGAAATGGTTCCTACAACATTATACCTTCCCAACACTTCTTCCTCTTCATCTGACGCGTGGGATTTGCTGCGAACCGCTATCCTTTTCTCTGTTCTATTATTGACCCGGATTTTTTCAAGTTTATCACCAATTTTTTTATAGGCTCCATCCATTGATGCTCCGTAGTACAATGTTTCTCTTACAGGAACATAAATAACACCAAAAACAGGTTCTCTTTTGTGAATCAAGGCGATGTTAACTGTAAATTCTCCATTTCTCTTGATAAACTCCTTGGTTCCATCAAGCGGATCAACGAGCCAATAGGTTTCCCAATCCTTTCGTTTTACATAATCACCTGGGTCGGATTCCTCCGACATGATGGGATATTCAAAATTATTTTGAAGCTCACGCATTATTACTTCATGACTTGCTTTATCCGCAAGGGTCAGTGGGGATTTATCGGACTTTACATCAACTTCGGAAGATAGCTCAGGGTCATTATAAATGTCCAAAATAGCCTTTCCGGCCTTGATTGCTATTTTTATTACTTTTTCAGAATTGAAATTTAATGTCATGCTAATTGGTCTCAAATGTAAAATTGTTTTCCTCAAATTCGGGAATTGGCTCTCCTTCTTTTTCAGTCAATAATTGGTATAAATCTTTAATTTTTTTTGTGATTTTTCCCGGAGAAAAAACCCGACCATCTATTTTATTTACAGCCGTGATCTCTCCCATGGTTCCCGTAATAAATACTTCATCTGCCGAATACAGTTCTGATAAACTAATTCTTGCTTCACGAATATCCAACTGCTCTTGTCCAGAAAAATCCAAAACGGTATTTCTTGTAATTCCAGGCAAACAGGCATCGGCAAAAGGTGTCTTTACCACTCCATTTTTTACAATAAAAATGTTGGTGGCATTGGTCTCAGCAACAAAGCCATCAATATCGAGCATAACAGCATCATCTACACCGGCTAAATTGGCCTCAACTTTGGCCAAAATATTATTCAACAAATTATTATGATGGATTTTTGAATCAAGACATTGGGGTGTATTTCGTCTGATCGTTGAGCTAATCAATTCAACACCAGCCTCATTAAATACAGGCGGTTTCCATTCGGCAATACATATTAATGTACAACCGTATTGGTTCCAGTGTGGACTCATTCCCGATGTAACTTTTTTACCCCTCGAGAGTGTGAGCCTGACATGCGTATTATCGCGCATTCCATTGGCTTTCAAAGTTTCAAACACCGCTTCTTTGATAGATTTTTTTGATGGAATATTTTCAAAATGCAAAGCTTTTGCCGAATCCATCATTCTTTCGAGGTGTTGTTGGAAATTGAAGATTTTGCCTTTGTAAATTCTCAGACCTTCCCAAACGCCATCTCCACCCTGTACCAAACTATCAAAGACAGATATTTTAGCCTCTTCCCGAGGATATAGTTTTCCATCTATATAGATTAGAATGTTTTCATTTTGAACATATGGAATTTTAGCGGATCCTTTCATTTTATATTCACCGAACGATCCTGCAATATTTCATAAATATTCTCACATTCTTTTAGTAAAGGCATTAATCTTTTTGGAATTTCAACTTCTCTCTTTGAAAATGGCATGAAACCTTCGCTATTGTGTAAGCTTTTATACCAATACTTTGACCATACGCCGTCTTCTTTAATTCCGCCTTTGTTCCACTTTAACATAGAAATTAAAAAAGGTATTTCTGCAAAGTCACAAATCGATTTTAATCCATTCTCAGGATTTTGAAGAATTGTGTTGGAGTCTATTAAAAATACATCCCGACCCTTTTCTAATAAGAAATCCGTCATTCTAAGCATTTCCAAATAACCCAAATCTGAGATCCTGGGATGGCTTATTTCTTTGATATAGCTCGCAATTACAAATTTCGGTTCGCGTATTAAAAACACATTGCACATATTATCGAGAATATCAAGCGGGAGATCAAGAACATGATGGCACATATTTTTAAAGAATACGATATCCGATTGAAATTGCTTTTCACGAAGAGTAAAGATTACATCTTCCCGGTGGGCTGCCATGGAACTAAGCGTTTCTTCTCTTCCGGGATGATCAATTCCCGTTTCCTTAAGATAAAAAGCGTATAAGGGTTCATCCACAACTGTGCAATCATGGCGTTGTGCAAATGCATACATCATGGCAGTCGAAATATTTCTGGGACCCGACCAAAGACTAATTCTTTTCATTTTCTCTACAGAAATTTAATTCAAAATCCATCTATTTCTCAAAATGTATTACGTGTAAAATTGCCCAATTTGAATATATCGAAAACAAGCTAAATAATGGTAATTTTTATATATATCTGTTTATCAATTATTTACATTCAAACTTACGTATATTTTGGTCTACATTTTCTTACATCAAATTGTATTTTCAAAAGATTTGAAAATTGTATTCTTCGCTGAGGATTAATTATATTCAATAACGTAAACTAAATTTTCGGAAAGGATGAAAAACGACAAGCACAAAAAAGCCCTTTTCTTTCTATCGCTATTCTTTATCGCCTGGGTAAGTCTTACCGTATGGTTGAATATAGAGCATAAAAAAGAAATCAGTATCATTTCAAAGAGCAATGACCTTGCATTAAAAGTTACACATACAAGTGATATTTTAATTAGCTCGCATGTGACTAACTATCCAGAAATTCACGAAAAGGCCATGAAAAAATATTCGAGCCAAATTGGAGAGTTAAAATTAATGCGGGAAGAATTGGAAAGCCTCTGGCCCAAGACGCCATCTACCTTATTAAATGCAATCGAAGATGCACAAAGCTCATTTAATGATTTGCAAGCCAATACGGACTCCTATTCCTTGCATGAAAAATTCTCAAATTCAAACGTATATTTTAAAAATATGGCCTATCACGAATACAGTCTTGCAAGACGTGATATGCTGCACAAAAATTTGCCTTTGTTTTTGATTCTTGCTCTTATCCTGTTATTAGGTGTTCGTTATTTGCAAAGCGCAGATATGACCTGGGTATTGAAAGGCACCAAACAGGTATCGCGAAGTTTTACTTCATTGTAAAAATTCTTTGTTAAATCTTAACAAGACATTAGATTTGACCAAAATTGCTGATTATGACAATGATTTTAATAATAGCCATACTATTTGTGATCGTGTTGATCTCACCTTTTATTTTCCCAAATAAGCTTGTGAGTGATCATAAAGAGGATTTAGATGGCGTCGACTCTTAGAAATTAAGCAAACGCTCAATTTCTTCGGGAAGCTGATTCGGAAATTCAGGCTTTTCCCTTTTTAATTTAAAAAGTAATTCCGGATCTGATCTGAGTTCGCATTGAAGGGGGATATAAAAGTCCCCATTCTTTATGTAGTCACTCCATTCCATCTGCTCCAATTTTTGTTGGGGTAAGTTGATATAGTGAATTTTTTTTATCACCAACCTCTCCTTATCGATCCAAATTTGTGGCGTATTGGCATCTCTTCTGTAAGCACCAATTACCCACATGGTTCGGCCAAGACGAATCGCTTCATCGATAATATCCGTATCTATTCCCAGCTGTTTTAAAATACCGATGCTCTTCTCAGGATCCTGTTTGTGAATTCCGAATAGTAGAAAATTTTCGATGTCTATCCGCTTGGTTTCAAAAACTCTCTCTGATTTTAAAATCAAAACAAGGCTATCTTCTATATGTACTTTAGCATTTATTCCGCTTGTTAAATCGTATTCAATAAATTGCGACTCACCACAAATGAAAGTTTGTTTCCCTTTTTCCGGACCTTTATTATTGGTAAAGTAATCAATGTTCACATCGGCACTGAAGTATTTAGGCACTTTTGAAGCATTGACACCCTTCAGATATTGAATTAAAGCTAGGGCATTGGGAAAATCCTGAGCATGGGCAATTTGTCCCAGCTCTAAAAAGCAGCTAAGGACAATAATTACTAGCAATCTCAAGACTATTGATATTTTATTCATAAACGCCATGCAAATAAACGTCAAAGTGTTTGAAAGGAATACAAACTAAAAATGATTATTCATTTTCAATTCATAATTTTGCCACAGCAGATATGAAAATAGAACAACAGCTCGAAAAGCGAAGAACTTTCGCCATTATTAGTCACCCCGATGCAGGAAAAACCACCCTCACCGAAAAATTTCTCCTTTTTGGTGGTGCAATTCAAGTTGCGGGCGCCGTGAAATCCAACAAAATTAAAAAGTCAGCCACAAGTGACTTTATGGAAATTGAACGTCAAAGAGGTATTTCGGTGGCAACCTCTGTCATGTCATTTGAATATAACAATACCCTCGTAAACATTCTTGATACTCCAGGTCACAAGGATTTTGCAGAAGACACATTTAGAACACTCACCGCAGTTGACAGTGTCATTTTGGTTATTGACTGTGTCAAGGGAGTAGAGGAACAGACCGAAAGACTCATGGAAGTTTGCCGCATGAGAAAAACACCGGTTATAATTTTTGTTAATAAAATGGATCGGGAAGGTAAAGACCCATTCTCTTTACTTGATGAATTAGAAGAAAAGCTGGACATCAATGTACGCCCCCTCACCTGGCCTATCAATATGGGTAAAAATTTTAAAGGTGTTTATAATCTATTTGATAAAAACCTAAATCTCTTTGATGTCAACAAAACCAAAGTTGAAAAAGATGTTATATCTGTTCCCGATCTGGACGGTGAACTTTTGGATTCTATCGTTGGCGATGTGGATGCCGATCAGCTCAGGGAAGATGTTGAACTGATCAATGGTGTCTATGATAGCTTTAATGATAATCCCTATCTGAACGGTGAATTGGCACCTGTATTTTTTGGAAGTGCTTTGAACAATTTTGGTGTTAAAGAATTGCTCGAAACATTTATTAGGATCGCACCCAAACCTCAGTCAAGACCGGCCACTGAAAAAATAGTTTCTCCACTCGATTCAAAATTTTCTGGTTTTGTTTTCAAAATCCATGCAAATCTTGACCCAAAACACAGGGATAGAATTGCTTTTTTACGAATATGTAGTGGAAAGTTTGAACGCAACAAATTCTATCATCATGTTCGCCTGGATAAGAATTTTAGATATTCAAATCCCACCAGTTTTATGGCTCAGTCCAAAAATATTATTGATGAAGCCTTTCCCGGAGACGTTGTCGGTTTATACGATACGGGCAATTTTAAAATTGGAGATACACTAACCGAAGGGGATAAATTCTTTTTCAAAGGAATTCCGAGCTTTTCACCTGAAATATTTCGTGAGCTGATCAATAAGGATCCAATGAAATCAAAACAACTCGATAAAGGCATTCGACAGCTGACTGATGAAGGTGTTGCACAGCTTTTTATTCAGCAACCGGGAAGCAAAAAGGTAATTGGCACTGTTGGAGCGCTCCAGTTTGATGTCATACAGTACAGATTGCTTCACGAATACGGAGCTCTTTGTGATTTAATGCCACTTAATTTTCATAAAGCCTGTTGGGTAACGTCTGAAAATGAAAGCAAGCTCACAGAATTCAAACGACTGAAAAGCCAGTTTATTTATGAAGATAAAGATGGAAATACCGTGTTTATGGCAGAATCGGCCTGGGTGTTGAGGGTTTCACAGGAAAATTTTCCAGACTTAAAATTCCACTTTACCTCTGAATTTCAAAAGGCGGAAGCTCTGGCTTAAAAGGGTAGAAAAACCTGAAAACTAGAGCCACTGATTGCACTCGATTTTAATCGAATCACACCACCCAATTTCTCTACGGTTTCTTTTACAATATACAATCCGAGACCGGAACCATTTTTGGTATCATTGGCCCTAAAAAACATGTCAAATATTTTTTCCTGATACTGTTCCGGGATACCGGGTCCATTATCGAAAACAGTCATTTTTAAACATTCATCGTCCCGCTCAATTTTTACCTGAATTTTAGCATTATCTCTTGAATAATTTTGATATCGAATGGCATTGCTCAAAAGATTGGATAAAATGATACTCATTCTTTTTTTATCGCCCTTGAAAGGCCTGTCCAGTTCATTGATATATTCAAATGTAATTTTATCAGATTCTGAAATATATTGATGGCTTTGCCAAACCTCATTGACGAAGGTGTCAAAATTGATGCTCTCTTTCTCCACAGCGGTTCTGGCATTTCTACTGAAATCGATAATATCCTTGATAAAATCATCGAGCTTAAAAACACTGGTCTCCATCATTTCCAGGTATTTGGACAATTCTATTTCTCCGGTTTCTTCTTTTGTAATTTTAATGAGCCCTAATAGAGACATTAAAGGAGCCCTTAAATCGTGAGTGACACTATATACAAATTTGTCCATCTCCTTGTTGATTTTTTTGAGCTCTTTGTTGTTTTGCTTTAAAAGCTTTTCTGTTTCCTTCTGACTGCTAATATCCGTTATAACCCCGTCGATGTATTTTTTACCTTCCTCATTGATATAAAGGGAACAATTCATTAAACCCCAGAATCTTGAATTGTCCTTTCTTTTAAAATATATTTCCTTACCAAGTATTTTCCCTTTTTCATTGATTTCTCTGATAATATCTGTTCTCATATTTTCATCAGCATAAAAAATAGCCGGATCTACAAACTCAATTTCAGAAAAGTCACCATAACCGAATTTTTTAACAAAGGCATCATTGCTGAATATTAATCCCTCATCCAAAGAACTTCGATAAATACATTCATTCAAATTGGCAGATAAAGCAGAAAGCAATTCCTGGTTGGCCTGATATTCCAATTCCATTTTTTTCGCATCGTGAATGTTTTCAAGTGTAAGAATGAAAAATAGTGTTTTCCCGTATTGATCATGTACAAAAGAGCTGCTTAGCCTACACCAACGCCATTCGCCGGATTCGGTCAATAATAATATTTCTTCATTGCTAATTTTGGAGGACTTTTGAAAACTTTGTACCACTTTATCCGCCGTTCTTTTATCAAACAAATTATAGGCCAGCTCATTGAGATTCATGTCATGTGCCTTTATCCTCGAATATCCTGTAAAACTTGTAAAAGCGTGATTGATGTTAAATATATTTTCCTTTAAGTCGACCAATGCAGAGCCCATGAGGGAATCATCAAATATTGCCTTAAAATGTTGATATTCAGATGCTTTTACAGAATCAATTCCTATTCTGTTTTCCTCGATAAGCGTATAGACGTACTTGAATTCACCTATTTGTATAACTTCGGCACGAACCGTAGCATCCTGCAAACTGGAAGCGTGATTTTTTAATTTTATATTGCGATAGGTAGCAAAGCCCTTTGTAAAAAGATCATTTTGTTCAGTCCCATAGTCTTTAGGGAAATCATTGTCATACATCACGGAAAAATGAGCACCCAAAACATCTTCTTTAGCCATATTCACAAGGCTCAAAGCAGCGCTGTTAATGAAGACGATATTTCCCGATTTGGCATCCAAAATCACAATCGGATCACGGGATCGGTCTAATATCTCAGAGATCCATTTTTCTCCATTCCAATTTGTTGCGAAACTTTCTCTAGCCGGCATTTATATAAATTTGAAAAGAGTCTTGAATTTGATTTAGACACTTATTCATGGTGTTTCTATATATACTTTTAATACTAATTTGGTAATTATTCACAAATGAGCTTTCTGAATTCTTGAATAGAATAATTTGCTTTTTTTGATCTTTACAAGAGTTTGCATTTTATTCAGCAATGCCTCAAATCGTATTTGAAATCAACAAGAGAATTTATAATTGATCTTCAATTCATTATAATTTGAATTGAGAATTTGATTTGAATGCCTAATATAAATATCTCTTCTTCTCCTTAAATTAAAAAGTTATTTCCAAAAGTTGGAATCGATGTAATATTAAAGCTCAATTTTCACTATTTCATTCTGATGTAAATAACTCTTTACAATTAAGTGATTGTCGTAATTTTGGCTTGAATTAATTAAATGAGTTTCAATCACTTTTTCTTTTTCCAATTGTACATTTTTAGGTGCAAAGCCATAACCCTGAAGTCTTTTCTCACTTATGTATACAAAACCAATCTCGGATTCATCTCTCCCTTCAAGCTGAATGATATATTCGCCTGAATCAAAAAGTAAGTCATCAAGCATATTCATAAAAATAGCATTGTATTCGCTCACATCAGGGGCGGCAATACAGGCACCCAGACATTCACCATTCAAATACCGCAAGCATTCATCGGTTTGTCTGGTATTTTTTTCCATATAACAAATTCCAAAAACGGCTTCCATTCTTGAGATAAAATTACGGGCCTGTCGGCTACCATTAAAGGTTAATATTGCCTCCGAATGATTGATTGCTTTCTTAATGGTAAAATTTAAATAACCCCTGGTTTCGTAATGGGTATAAATTCCAAACTTAAAACCATCTCGTTTTAAAACACGGTTATAAAATGGTTTATGACTTTTTATCATGTCGGATTCCATTAACTGGGCAATCAGATCACTTCCGGTTAGCCGGTATTTTATATCAGCGATTTTGTTTTTCATTTCCAGCGATTTAGCACTCTTATCATTATTTAAATGGGAAATGATACGCTGATGAATATTGACACTCTTTCCGATGTAAATAATATTTTTATCTTCATCGTGAAAGGTATAAACCCCTGGAGCCTGAGGTAATTGATCAATACTTGATTTATCCAAATGTGGGTGCATATTTGTCAATGCATCATTGGTCCGAATGGATTTATTGAATAAATTCCAATTGTCCTTCTTAATGAGAATTTCAAGCAATTTGGTGGTAGCCATTGCATCCCCCATGGCGCGATGTCTTGCTTTATTTTCAATGTTAAAATGGCTTGCAAGTTTTCCCAGACTATAGGATTCTAATCCCGGGTAAACCTGTTTGGCATATTTTACTGTACATAGTTTTTTTCTGTTATAATTAAAGCCCAAGTCACTAAAGGCTTTTTTGATAAAACCAAAATCAAAATTCACATTATGTGCAACAAAAATCTTGTCCTCTGTTATTTGAACTATTTCTTTTGCAACCTCAAAAAATTTCGGAGCAGTCTTGACCATGTCATTGCTTATACCTGTAAGACGGGTAATATGCATAGGGATAAGCATTTCCGGGTTTATCAGCGATTGAAAGGTATTCAGGATTTTATTTCCATCATAAATAACGATAGCTATTTCAATGATCCTTTCATAGCGATAGCTTCCTCCGGTGGTTTCGATATCTATTATGGCAAACATATCAGAACTTGAAAATAAAATTTATTTCACGCTAGATGCGAATTATTTGTACTTTAACATCAAAGCAGAATTTTAATGGCTAGAATAATTTTAATTGCAAACAGACTTCCGGTAACCATCCATGAAAATAAAGGGGAGTTAAAATTTACGCAAAGTTCAGGTGGACTGGCTACAGGGCTTAAATCGCTTGAGGGCGCCTATGAAAAAGTGTGGATTGGCTGGCCCGGTATGATGAGTCCGAATGAAGCGCAAAATGAAATTATAGACAAAGAATTGCTAAAATTAAATATGCATGCCATACATGTTGAACCTCAGGTTTTTAACGATTATTATTATGGTTATAGCAATGAAACAATTTGGCCTTTATTTCACTATTTTTCTCAGTATGTAATCAATAATGAGAACTACTGGAATGCCTATAAAAAAGTAAACCAGATTTTTGCAGAAAAAGTAATAAGCATTGCCAAACCCGATGATATTATTTGGGTGCACGACTATCATTTAATGCTTTTGCCAAAATTATTGAGAGATCATTTCAAAATTTCCAAAATTGGATTCTTTCTTCATATCCCCTTTCCCTCCTATGAATTGTTTCGAACATTACCACATAGGGAAGAGCTTCTCGATGGAATTCTCGGTTCGGATCTGATCGGTTTTCATACCTACGATTATATCCGGCACTTTAATAGTTCAATAAGCAGGATTCTGGGTTATGGTCAACATCATCTGGGCAGATTTAATCTGGCCAATCGCGTAGTTGACATTGAAAGTTTCCCGATGGGAATAAATTTTGAGAAATATTCTCAGGCGGTGGAAGAACCAAAAGTACAGGATGAGATTAAAAAACTTAAAAAGGTTTTTGGAAAGGAAAAAACGATACTTTCAATTGACAGGTTGGACTATTCCAAAGGTGTACCTCAGCGTCTGAATGCATTTGAAGTTTTCCTGGAAAGATATAGTCAATACCGAGGAAAGGTAAGTCTGCAAATGGTCTTGGTCCCTTCTCGAAGCGAGGTAGATAGCTATAGAAACCTCAAAGAAGAAATAGATGGCATCGTAGGCAGAATAAATGGTAGATTTGGAACACTTAGTTGGACACCAATCCATTATTATTATCGCTCCATACCTTTTGAAACACTGATTGCGCTATACAATTTATCTCCCATTGCCCTGATCACGCCCTTTAGAGATGGGATGAATTTGGTTAGCAAAGAATACATTGCCACAAAACCGGAAGGCAAAGGTGTTTTAATTTTATCGGAAATGGCTGGTGCATCTAAAGAGTTGGTTTCAGCATTGAGTGTTAACCCCAACAATGTGGAGTCTATCGTTGAAGCGCTATATAAAGCCCTCAATATGAATGAGGAGGAAATGAAGAAACGCATGTTTGAAATGCAAAAAGTCATTAAAAGAAGTAATGTCAACAAGTGGGGCCAAAAGTTTATTGAAGCACTATTGGATGTAAGCAGCATCACAAACAGCATGTATAAAACAGTGATTGATGGAAAAACCGAAGAAAAGCTCATTCGCGATTATGAAAAAGCCGATCTGAGATTGCTGTTTTTAGACTATGACGGGACACTCGTTGGATTTGATAATGACCCAGCATTGGCGGTGCCACCAAAGGAAACCCTTAAAAAGCTTGATTTATTGACAAAAGACCCAAAAAATAAAATTATAATCATTTCGGGACGTAAAAAAGATACACTGGAAGAGTGGCTTGGGCATTTAAAACTAGATCTGGTGGCAGAACACGGTTCCTGGATTAAATTACACAGACAAAATTGGAAGTCGGTCAATACCCAAAACCTGGACTGGAAAACGGAACTCACAGAAATACTGGAGCAATTCAGCATTAAAACCGCTGGTTCTTTTATCGAGGAAAAAAGTTATTCTCTCGTTTGGCATTATCGAAATGTGGACCCCATGCTTGCCGATATTAGAAAAAATGAGCTTTTGGAAACACTCAATAAGTTTATTTCTGATAAACAGCTCAATATTCAGGAAGGCAATAAGGTTATCGAAGTGAAACCCCATAATATCAATAAAGGAGCTGCTGCTCAAAAATGGATAGACACTATTGCCGCTGATTTTATAATGGCGATTGGCGACGACATAACCGATGAAGACACTTTTAAAGTCATGCCCGAAAACGCTTATACCATTAAAGTAGGTCTCGGTGAGACCATTGCAAAATACAAAATTGAAGGAATCCGTGGCGTGGCCAACTTATTAGATAAGATGACTACAAAACCCAAATCATAAAAATTCGGGTTTATCCAGCTTATTGGAAATTTTGAAGGCGGCATTCATTAAACCAACATGACTATAGGTTTGTGGAAAATTACCCCATTGGCTCCCCGTTTTAGCATCTACATCTTCACTTAGTAATCCGAGGTGATTTTGATATTGCAATAAATTTTCCATTTGCTCAATGGCGTCATCTACCCTACCCACAACTGCCAATGCTTCTGCATACCAATAACTGCAAATTAAAAAAGTACTTTGAGGTAATCCGAAATCGTCCTGATGCTTATATCTGTAGAGTAAACCCTCCTGTGTTTTCAATTCTTTTTCGATCGCTTCCAAATGCTTATGAGTTTTCTTTTCATTGGGATCGAGGTAGCCCATGGTAATTAATTGTAATTGTGCAGCATCGAGATTATTGGTTTCAATACACTGAGCATAAGCATTGATATCCGATTTATAACATCTTTCAATTTGGGCACTGGCCATTACGTTTAGCTTTTCAGCATATTCAAGCATATCATTGTCTTTACGCGTTTTGGCAATTTTAATGGCAGCTCTGGTTCCGGCCCAGTGAAACAAAAAGGTATAACAATGTCTTTGACTTGTGTTTCTCAATTCCCATAATCCCGCATCCGGTTCATCCATCGTTTTTTCAATGGCTTTAAGCAAACTCATAATCAATCTTTTACCTCTTGAAAGCGAGCGTGTTGTAAAACGTTGATCAGTATATAATGGAGTAATGGAAACGAGGATCTGTCCATATACATCATTTTGTACATGTTCCCTCGCCTGATTTCCTATTCGCACAGGTTTATTTCCCAGATAACCCTCAAGATTTAATATTTCTTCATCAAAATTCTGATCTCCCAGTAAACTATAAACCGGTCCGTATAAACCATTTTCATCGGGTCTGAGATTTTCAATATAGGTGGAGTATTGCTCGAGTTCATGGAAATGCCCGATTTGATAAAATGCCTTGAGTGTATAATAGGAGTCTCTCATCCAGCAATAGCGGTAATCCCAATTGCGCGTAGATCCGGGATGTTCCGGTAAACTGGTGGTGCAGGAAGCAATGATGGCCCCGGTATCTTCAAATTGATGCATTTTCAAAGTCAAAGCAGAGCGTATTACTTCCTCCTGCCATAAATTCCCGATGCTGCAACTTTTCACCCAATTTCGCCAATATTGAGTAGTCTTTTGCAGAAATGTTTCTGCTGTTGTTTCTAATGGCCCCTCAAGTGGAATTCCGTAGGTCAATACCAAATATCGGGTTTGGCTCAGTACGAATTCCCGGCTCTCATTAATCAAATAATGAGAAATGTCTGTGGTTAATCTCAAATTATCTTCTAAACCAATGAAGCGCAAATGATTGCTTCCCATTTTGACATTGGGTTCCAGGCTACCATATTCACCTTTTGGCTTACAGGAAACTTTTATTCTTGGGTTTCCGGCTAGGGGCTCCAGTTTGCGGATGAGCATTAATGGCTTAAAAAAGCGTTCAAAGTTTTCAAATCTTGGTGCAAAATCAGTCACCTGAAAAGAACCCGTAGACGTTGTAAACCGCGTTTTTAATACATTGGTGTTTTTTAAATAATACTGATCTGTATCAAATTCTCCTTCAGATGGCAGAATATCAAAACTCCCTCCTTTCTTTTCATCCAGAAGTGAACCGAATACAAATGAGCTGTCGTATTTTGGCCAACACAACCATTTAATACTGGCCTTATTATCTATCAATGCATTAAACGCACAGTTTCCTATTATTCCTAAATCGTATAAATGACCAGACATAAAATCAAATTTGTAACGTGAAAACTAATTCTGTGTAAATGTCGTTGCTATGAGTCAGAGCATTTACAAAACAAAATTTTCTACAATAGATCAAAATTCTAAATTTGAGCACGCAAAGTAAAAAAAGCATATGAAATACAAGTTTTTTCTGAGTATTATCATTATTTTTCTAAGCCTTAGTACACAGGCTGCAGAACCTGAAGTTTTAATAAATTTTAGAGTTAAAGGCGTTCAGGACACCAGCTGCATTCTAGCCTATCGATTTGGAAAAAAGGTATTTGTGAAAGATACCATAAGTGTAGACAAAAAAGGACTCGGTCAAATTACCTATGATAAAGCCTTAGCTTCAGGAGTATACCTCTATGTATTGCCTGATAATAGCTTTATCGAATTTATAATTAGCGATCAGAAATTTGATATAAGTACAAGTAAAGACGATATCGTCGGTGATATGAAAATTGTCAATTCCAAAGACAATGAACTGTTTTACCAATATCGAAAGTTTATTGATCCCAAAGGCGCAGAAATACAGGAAATTTCACAAAAAATACAGGAATTAGAAGCGGATAGCCTGAATGATAATGAGGCACTTATTTCAGAGAATCAAAGAAAGGTAAAGGCCCTAAATGAGGAAATTGTAAATTTTAGAGAAAAAATGATGGAAGATCATCCCGATGCATTTATGACCAGAATGTTTTGGGCAATGAAAGACCCCGAAGTACCGGATGCACCAATTCTCGAAAATGGCAGGCCCGATTCTACTTTTGCTTATAAATATTTCAAATCGCACTATTTTGACAATGTGAGTTTTCAGGATTCCGCTTTATTACGCACTCCTATATTTGAAGACAAGGTGAAATACTATATGGAAAACCTGGTCATTCAAGTTCCCGATTCTGTTAATAAGGAATTGGATAATTTAATCGAGCAAGCGAAAGGCAACCAGATAATGACTGAATTCCTCTTAAAAACGTTCACATCTAAATATGAGCGTTCGAAGCTGATGGGTGCAGAAAACATTTTTGTGCATCTGGTTGAAACTTATTATGACGATGAAAGCTATACACCCTGGTTGGATTCGGCACAGAGACAAAGAATTTTAAAAAGAGGAAAACAGCTCAGTCCGATTATTATTGGCAAAAAGGCACCAAACCTCGTCATGTTGGATTATTACAATAAACCCCAATCCTTACACAATATAGAAGCCAAGTACACCATTCTATATTTCTGGGCATTTGACTGTGGCCATTGCAAAAAGGTAACACCTAAATTGCACGATTATTACAAAGAGGTAAAAGATCAGGGGGTTAAAGTATTTGCGGTAAGCACAAAGCAGGAATTGGATGAGTGGAAGAAATACGTAGAAGACAAGGAATTGACATGGATCAATGTACATGATATCGGAGGAAGAAACCGAATTCATGACGTCTACGACATTTTTTCAACACCGGTCATTTATTTATTGGATGAAGAGAAAAAGATTATTGCCAAGCGTTTGGATTTAGAAAGTCTTAAAAAAATTCTTGAAATGGAATTAAAGAAAGTGAATTAATTTAAAGTCCCTTCGGGGACTTTTTTTATGCCGTTTACAGAAAATAAATCATACCGCCCTCCTTTTTTTCTTTTCAATAGACATTTGGAAACCATTTATCCGGCCCTTTTCCGGAAGGTGAAAATTTCAAAAGCCCAAAGGGAGAGACTGGAACTTGATGATGGTGATTTTTTAGATTTAGATTGGTATAAAAAGTCGAGTAAAAAACTTGTTATCATAAATCACGGTCTTGAAGGCAGCTCTGATCGCGCTTATGTACTCGGAATAGTAAAAATATTTCTTGACAATAATTGGGATGCTCTGGCTTGGAATTTTAGAGGTTGTAGTGGGGAAATAAACCGACTACCACGTTTCTATCATTCAGGAGAAACCGGAGATTTGAATAAAGTGATCCTTCATGCAAGTGAAAAATACGAAAGCATTTTTCTAGTAGGCTTTAGTTTAGGTGGCAATATGATGTTGAAATACTTAGGCGAGTTTTCTGAGAATTTACCCGGACCAATTTGCGGTGCCGCCACTTTTTCAGTCCCTATACAATTACATGATAGCTGTTTGGAAATCATGAAATCTCACAATGTACTGTATCAGAAACGATTTTTAAACAATCTCAAGAAAAAGGTTTTAGAGAAAAGCAAAATGCATCCGGGTGTATTTGATATCGATAAAGTGATGCGCGCCAATACCATTATGGCTTTTGATGATTGTTTAACAGCCCCCATTCACGGATTTGCTGATGCCGAAGACTATTACAAAAAAAACAGTTCATTGCAGTTTTTAAATAAAATAAGCGTGCCTACTTTATTAATAAATGCTAAAAACGATCCAATGTTGTCTGACAATTGTTATCCTGTAGAATTATCAAAAAATCATGAGTATTTGTTTTTTGAGCAGTGGACTTTTGGAGGTCATGTTGGCTTTAGCACAATGTCAATGTATTATAAATCAGAAGAGTTAGCAATTGGTTTTGCCGAGAATTTGATTATTTAATGATAAAATCAATTTGCCGTTCTAAGTATGAATTCAGTCATAATTATTAGCTTTGTATAACGCATAGTCATATGGATTACTTCGCTCCCAAAGCCAGAGATAAGGCATTAAGAATAAATCTTGATAGTACTATTTACGGATCTTTTGCCGAGATAGGTGCCGGGCAAGAGGTCGCTGCCAACTTTTTTAAAGCGGGAGGTGCATCCGGAACCGTGGCTAAAACCATGTCGGCTTATGACATGAAATTTTCCGATGCGATCTATGGTCTTGAAGAACACGGCCGATATGTGAGTAAAAGCCGTCTGGAAAAAATGCTTCATAAGGAGTTTGGACTGTGTAAAATCAGACTTTCTGATATTGCTGCAAAAACAAGGTTTTTCGCATTTGCAAATACCGTAACAACCATAAATTACGATCGAAGTAATCAAGGGCATGGCTGGATGGGCATCCGCTTTCAGATTAATCCTGAAACGCCACACAATGAGTGCATTATGCATATTCAAATGCATGACAGAGATGCACTTCTTCAACAACAAGTGCTCGGCACAATCGGTGTCAATTTAATTTACGCCTGCTATTACCATTATCACGATTCTGATAAATTTCTTGATTCTTTGGTTGATGGAATTACAAAAGGATCAGTTGAAATAGATTTTCTCCAATTTTCAGGTCCTGATTTTGAAGGGGTAGATAATAGAATAATTAGTTTAAGACTGGTAAAAAAAGGATTGACCAACTCTACCATGTTTGGCTCCAAGGGGGATGTTATTCTTGCAGCTGATCGCTTGTACAAAAAAAATGTAGCCATACTCAGGGGTAGGTTCAGACCTCCTACCCTGCAAACATTGGATATGCTTAAAACAGGCTGGAAGAAATTTCGGGTTGAACAAGATGTAGACCTCAATCACACTGTGCTGGTTACAGAACTGACTTTAAATAATCTTTTAAATACACAGGATTCGGATGTGGATGAAAAGGATTTTCTCGACCGAGTTGATATTTTATGCTCAACCGGCCAAACGGTTATGATTTCCAATTTTCAGGAATATTATAAACTTGTAAATTACCTTTCGCATATCACCAAAAAGAGAAAAATTGGAATCATTCTCGGGGTTCACAATTTGGAAAACGTATTTGATGAAAAATACTATGAATTTCTGCCGGGAGGAATTCTGGAATCATTTGGCAGGCTATTTGGCAATAATGTAAAATTATATGTATATCCTTCTTCCGGCGGAGAAAATGATGAAAAATATACCTGTGAAAATTTAAAAATAGCAGAGCATCTAAAACCACTACTTCAGTACCTTTTGATCAATGGTAAAATTGAGGATATAAAAGAAGCCAATACAGAGGTGTTCACCATATATTCAGATGATGTGCTTGAAATGATACAGAGAAATGAAGAAGGCTGGGAAAAATACATGCATCACAGAGTGGCTAAAATCATCAAAGATCATTGTTTATTTGGATTTCAATGTGTGCCATTGGAACAGAAAAACGGCAAAGCGAGTAAATTTCTCAATATCACCGAAAAAAGCGGTAAAAGCGACAATTAGGGGCTAAAGAATATTGTTTTCGCCTATCCAATTCCCTAACTTAATAGACTGAATTAAGCTCATGTGCAAAAGGATTGTTTTTAATATGTCAAAACAAGTGCTTGAAAAGAACTATGGAAAACTCTTTTCGGGTTTTGCACGTTCAAATTTCAATATCTCTCCAGGTTCTAAAATGCTTGTAAAGGTTGAAGGCGAGGATCATCTTTCATGGTCCAACTGGGGTTTGACCCCTTATAAGTCAAAACAGATAAAGGACTTTGAAAAACTTTCTTGTCTTGATCTGAGGGATATAAAATCTGTGATAGGTAAAAACAGTAAACGTTGCATTATTCCTGCAAGCGCCTTTTACGATTGGGTCTCTGATAAAAATCCATTTATATTCCTTTACCCAAGATACCCCCATTT
This sequence comes from Cytophagales bacterium, assembly GCA_965267555.1. GTDB lineage: Bacteria > Bacteroidota > Bacteroidia > Cytophagales > CCMP332 > CCMP332. Next base: position 2,088,040 of record OZ254083.1, read on the forward strand.
TGCATTTGCAGGAATTTGTGAAAATTGGGATCTCGGGAATGGAAAACAGATTCACTCATTTGCTATACTTTTAACGAAACTCGATGGAGAACCTAAAGAATTGAATGGATCTATTCCTATAACCATGAATGCACAGAATAGCAAAAATTGGTTAGAGAATGAAGAAATTATGGTCAATGATACGCCTGCTTTTATGCTTTCTCCTACTGATTTAATTGCCAGGCCTGCATCCGAGGAAGTCATTGATCCAAATAACAATCATTCGGGATTAATGAAAAAAGGACAGTTTACAGGTAGCGGTGAAAATTATAAACTTTTTTAATTGAAACTTTTCAGCCTATTTATATTTCTGATAATAGCTACAGGAATAAAAGCACAAGAATTAAACAGCTATTATTTTGGAATAGGAGTCAATGCCTCCTACGCTCCTTTGAATGGCTTGAATAATGTATTAAGACATTATCAAAATATGAGATTTGAAGAGGCTGACATCAGTCCGGAGGGAGAAAAATGGATCAATAATTTATCCGACATTAATCTATTGGTTGGACCTTCTATCTCATTTGGTTATATGTTCAAGCCTGAATACAATATAGAGTTTAGATATTTAGACAGAAGAAACAGCAGGGTTTCACAAGTCCAAAATATTAACGGAAGTATTATCAAAAGGGAGCTCTTTGCGAAATCAAGGTCTTTTGGTTTTGGATTAAGCAAGTTATTTGCAGCGGGAAAAAATGATTATATCGTTGGCGGTACAGTTAATGTCACGCATTTTGTAATTGATGCAACGAATTTAATAGACCCACAACCCATCAATCAATCTAATTTTGGTTCAACCATTTTTATTAAATACATTTTTAACTTCTCCGAAACTTCTCCCTTTGCAATTGTAATAAATCCTTTTTATCAATATCATTTTACTCCGATCGACTTTTTTGAGTTAAATCGTGTTATGAATCCAGAGACCTATCAGTCTTTAAATTCAAAAGAAATTAAAGGGGCCAGGTCTTACTTTGGATTGGAAATTCAATTAAATTATTTTGTCTTTACCGGATTTAAGAAAGAACCCATCGAAAACTGAGCAAATCATTTCTGCAGAAGAAATGAGAAATTACTATGCCTTAAAGGAAAAATTGCCGAATGAGGTCTATGAGGTAATAAGAGATTGGAAAGAAGGAAGGCCCTATTTCAAATTTAAAACCAGCGGTTCGACGGGTGCACCGAAAGATTTGGAGATATCGCGAGAGCGAATTTTAAAATCTGCTCTGAAGTCAATAAAATTTTTAAACCTTAATTCTGATCTAACTGCTCTTTTGGCTCTGAAATTGGACTATATAGCAGGGTTTATGGTATTAATTCGTGCACTTGAATCTGGCATGGATCTGCATTACTTTCCGCCTAACTCGGACCCTTTTGAAAAACTCAACCCACATAGAAATTACTTTGCCGCTCTTGTGCCTCTACAAGTTCATACCCTTTTCCATAAAAAATATGATTTAAAAAATTTTCATTCGATAATTATAGGTGGTGCAGCCCTGAATTACGACCTTAAAAAGAAATTGGAAAGCTTGAATTATCCTGTATATGAAAGTTATGGAATGACAGAGACCGTAACGCATATAGCGCTAAAAAAACTCAATCAGCAGGATAAATCCGAACGCTTTAAAATTCTTGAAAATATAGAAATTGATACAGATGAACGCTCCTGTATTAAAATAAAAGCAGATGTAACGAATAATCAATGGATAAATACCAATGACATCGTTAAAATTCACAATAAAAATGAATTCACACTACTGGGCCGGTATGACGATGTTATTAATTCCGGTGGAATAAAAATTTATCCGATTCAACTGGAAGAATTAATACAAGAGAAAGCCGACGGTCTTTTAGAACAAAAAGAATTTGTAATTAGCAGTAAACCCGATACTTTGCTCGGAGAAAAGGCTGTATTGGTTATTGAAGGCAAAAACCCCTATGAAGACTATATTGATGAATTACGCGCTTCAATTTCAGGGATTAATAAATATATCATTCCAAAAGAAATCGTATTTCTCAATAAACTACCGAGAACCAATTCCGGAAAGATTGAGCGGAAGGGAGTTAAAAAGGCTTTAGCCTAAGTCAGTTTTCTTTTGATCTGTTGGATGTCCTTAACAATCCCACCGATCGATTTCTCAATTTTAACAATACTGTCATTTCCCGGCTCGGGCAAATTAGAAGTTATCATGGAATGCGATTGCCAAATTTCAAGTACATCTTTCTTATTTACAGAATAGGGTGAAAAATTCGGATTATCTGAAACCAGCTTTATTGAATCACCATCGCTATAAACTCTCTTAAAAACAATTCCTTCGTTAGCTGATACAACAATATACCGCTCCCCCTCTTTAAGTTCGGAAGGATTATCCAAATATTTACCTACAATTATACTACCCGAATTTATAGGATGCATGGAATCCCCGCTGATTTCAAACGCTCTGTAAGTGCCGGTTGATAAATTTGGTAGATTAAATTTCGGAAGGTCTCGTAAAAATTGTGGATCAGAGTAGCCGTTTAAATAGCCTGCAGCAGCTTTTTGTGGTATAAACTCAATATTTTCATTATCGCTTTTATCAACGGTGATGGCCAAAACTTTTAATGGTACTCCGGCAATTTTAGAATTGGACTTTTGCTTTTGTCCTGTCAAAGGATTTGAACCCATTTCTAATTCGAGATCCTCATAAACCAAGCGGTCAATACTCACATCAAAGGATCGGCTAATATTACTCAAATTGGAAATTGGTGGCTCGGCTCTTCCCTCCTCATAAGCTCCGATAGAAGACCTTTTTATACCAAGCTTTTGGGCAAACTGGTCTTGGGTTAGGTTGTGTTGTTTTCTGAGGGCTTTAATATTTTTTGCAATTAATGTCATTTCAATTTAATCTGAATAAATGATCCAAAATGGCTGAAATCTGCGGTTTTTTATTCATTTGAAAAGAACCGTCATGGGTTTCACCTGACCTCATTTTCAAACCATAACTAATCTTCATTTTTGTATATTTTTTGCTAATTATAATGGACATCTCCATGTTAACCAGCTCTTTTCTTTCAGTAAGCATAAGTCAATATTATTTACTAATATAATTAGTAAATAATATAATGACAAATATTTTAGCAAATGATCTAAAGAATAAGAATTCTTTATTGATTGTGGACATGAACATCCATTTGAGGATAAGGAATGTTTAGCCCTTCTTTTTCAAAGTTTTTATAGACCTTCTCATTCATATCAAAAAATACACCCCAGTAATCACCTGAATTAACCCAGGCCCTAACTGTAAAATTAACCGAACTATCTGCTAATTCTGACAATGCTATAAAGATCGGCGGATCTTTTAAGATTCTCTCATCTTCTTCTAGAAGCTTTTTAATCAGAGACTTGGCTTTATCTGCATCATCACCATACCCAATTCCTATAGTCCAATCAACGCGGCGTTGAGCTTCAGTCGAATAATTGGTCATGGATGAAGTAGAAAGTCCTCCATTGGGCAAAATGATGGTTTTATTATCCCCGGTTTTTAAAATGGTATTAAATATTTGAATTTCCCGAACCGATCCAGAATATCCCTGAGCTTCAATAAAATCTCCTACTTTGAATGGTTTAAACAAGAGAATCATAACACCACCAGCAAAATTCTGGAGAGTTCCCGACAAGGCCAGGCCAACTGCCAAGCCCGCAGCACCAAGGATTGCGATAAAAGATGTCATCTCAATTCCCAGCATGCTCAATACGGAAATGATTAGCATTGCACGCAAAAGAGTATTAACAATGCCTTTTAGAAATGGAACCAAAGAGGCATCTATTTCTCTTTTAGAGAGTAATCTGCCGAATGCATTGCTTAAGGCTTTCACAACCCATAAACCTATGACAAGTACAATGACTGCACTTATTAGCTTAGGGCCATAAGACATACTAAAATCCATGATCAGATCGAGGTATTTATTTGCGTCCATATAATTTTTATTTGGGCGCTAATATATTAAGGAATAATTTAACTCTTACTGTATTTCTCTTTACTTGAGCAGGAGTAAATACAATAGATAAATAGATGGGAAAATCTTAAGGTGCTTTATACGGCCTTGATTTGATTTAAAAATGTTTTTAGAATCTATATTAATTGAAATTGATTGATTCAAATAGGAGGATAAATTGAGGAATTTTTTTAAGGTCAAAAATTTAAAACCTGATTTTTTTAATAAAAAAGCTGTGGTACGGAAATCCGTTATGCTTAAAGAGATTTCATCATGACTGCTTGTCATCTGAACTAAACCATCACGGGATTCCAATACCAGGTCAGCTTCTATGTTTACACTATTATTTTTCAACTCTTATCTTCAGATGTTGATATTGATACTTTTCCATTGACTTTCCAATGAGCAAAATCTTTTGAGTCTACTCCACTGGGTACATCGATTTCCAAATTTTCAAAGTTGTAATTAATTGTGGCATTTCGGCCAGTTAATTTGTCATACAAGCCGATTGCTAATTCCGGCCAATTGTTTGTTTGCTCTTTCATAATTGTTGTTTAGTAAATTTAAATAGTTCATTAAGAAAACATGAGTCTGCTCAAATTGTTGGAAACAAATTCAAATCTCTTTGGAAAAGCATTCAAATTGGTGTAAACAAATAAGAAATTTTAGAAGAAAAATCCAGATTGGGGCTTATTAATTGCGTAAGGCCAATTGAATAAAAGCAAAAAACTCCATAAAAGCGGCTACACCCATATGCAATACTACCCCACCCCATATGTTTCTGCTGTATAGAGCAATGACACCCAAGATATAACCACCAAACACCGAACTTATGCATTCACCCAAAGGTTTTCCGAAATGGAGTACAGCATAAGAACAGACCATCGGCAGTATCACATGTTTTCCCAAATGTGGTGCCATTCCGAGAATTAAAAAGCCTCTAAAAAATAATTCTATTGAAATAAAATCCGATAAATAAGCGATTTCATAAATAACAATTGGTATCCATTCTTCCAGATTATAATAAGAGGCAAAATTCCAACCCAATGTCTTTTTATACTTGGGATAATAATCTATAAAATCAGGTAAAAAGGATGCGGCAAAAATCAGCGGAAGCATTAACAGCATCATATATCCGTAGGCTTTATAATCTACATCCTTGAATGTGAAGCCATAAAATCGATCTAATCTTTTGCGATAATCAAAAGACAGGTAAACCAGCAATAAGAGAAATACATTGGTTACAATTCCCGATCCGGATTTGATTGTTCTTGAAACGAAAACATATATTTCAGATGGCAGGTCTTGTATTAAATAATAGTGATAATGAAATGAACGATCAAAACCCAGGATTCCAAATCCGATTACAAATTTCAACCAGAAGATTTTATCGCGATAGAACTTCTCTTTAGCATCGAAAGCAAATAAAAACAGACATACTAAATAAGGAATCCCCTGTAATAAGGCATACCACAGGATCCTGATATTCTGACCATAATAGGCATCTACATATTCATCTTCAAAATCCAGACAGAAATTGACCGCTATTAAAAACCCTGTAAATAGTAAAAAGAAAGAATAGCGTTTTAAACTGTAAGAATTTAGAATATAGGTTTTTAAGTAGTTTAAAAACTTTCTCATCCTATATGCTATGAGGATTTTCTTATCCGGTCTTCTACGAATTCAACTTTGGTCTTACCGTGTTCTTTAGGTTTCCCATCAAGTCCGAGATTCACCATTACAATTTTTTCAATCTCCAATATCTTGGCTCTGTTTACCTTATTTCTGACCTCGCAGCGAAGTGTGATTGATGTCTTACCAAATTTTATGACTTCAAGACCAATTTCTATGATATCGCCCATTTTTGGAGCCCCAATAAAGTTGATTTCAGAAATAAGTTTGGTAACTATTTTCTTATTTTCCAGTTGCACTACAGTGTACAAAGCCGCTTCTTCATCGATCCATGCCAATAGTTTTCCTCCAAATAATGTACCGTTTGGGTTGAGGTCTTCCGGTTTAACCCATTTTCTAGTGTGAAATCTCATAAATTCGAAATACGCAATATTTAGAATAAATAAAGGCATATTTCTGAAAAATTGTAATTTACTTTTTTATAACAATCTACAAATGGCTGTTCTCGTTAAAGAAAAATTTGAATTACCTAAAGCGCAAATATGGAGTGCGATCACGGTATGGGATGAAATGATACTTTGGTATTTTGACAATTTACCTGATTTTAAAGCAGAGATAGGCTTTATGACTGAATTTAAGGTTAAATCAGAGGAAAAAACTTTTACACATATTTGGAAAGTGCTGGAAGTTAAAGAAGAAGAGAAAATCAAATACAGCTGGAAGTACAGAGAATACCCAGGCGAAGGCATTGTGACCTTTTCAATACAGGAATTAAATGGATCCAATGAATTGCAAGTGATGACTGAGGGACTTAAAACATTTCCTTCAAACATACCTGAATTCAAAGAAGAAAGTTGTAGATCCGGATGGGAGTACTTTATCAAAGGAAACCTAAAAAATTATCTCGATAGAAATAAATAAACTTAACTTTTACCGGAAATTCTTCAATTTTTAATCTGAATTTTAACAAGATTCTAAAATCGTTGTTACCTGTATATGAAAGAATTTACAGTCATATACAGAAATGGGGATTCTAAAACCATAAATGCCCCGGATAAGTCAGTGCTAATCCAGGATCATTTTGAAGGCGATCAAAAAAAATTCAGAAATGAAGTCAGTCGATTGATCTGGTCTTCTTTAAGTATGCACTTTGTGGAAGATATTGATTCCAAACAAAAACATGCAGAAATTACCACTGCCGATGTCAACCCCTACGGTTGGAGAAATGCTTAAATTATAATCTGAGTATTCTCATTGATTTACCCTGATGAGCATCATATATAGTGATTGCGGCTCGGGTTAATTTCGAAAAATGAAGAATATTCTGAAATTGATACTGGTATGTTTCCTTTGCATTGGCATCGTAACAGGATTAGTATTTTTTTTTCAGTCAGTTTGAATAATTATGAAAAAAAATATGGGATCAGCAGATAGAATAATCAGATTGATTATTGCTGCAGTTATTACTACACTTTATTTTACAAACACAATTAGCGGTACGCTCGGGATAATTCTGATTGTACTGGCGGTAATTTTTGCATTGACCAGTTTTGCGAGTTTTTGTCCTTTATATTGGCCTTTTGGAATCCGGACCTGCCAAACCAAAACAGAATAAATCCCAATTGTTACTGTTTTAAATTTTATTCTTGAAGTTTATTTAATATTTAAGTTTAAAATTTGCTTTTATTAAAGCTCGTACTGGTAAGTAGTGGATAAAACATTAACTAAAAATCTAATTATCAATGAATTGCTTATTGAAATTGAAGAGAAAATTTCAAGTGTAAAGCAGTCTATTGAGCAATTAAAAGAATCTCTTTTTAATGAAACCAAGAGCAGTATGGGTGATAAATACGAAACAAGTCGTTCAATCATTCAGACTGAAATAGAGCAGTGCCATAATCATTATGAAGTGCTCGTCCAGCAAAAAAACAGCCTCACAACAATTCTTAATCACAAACAAAGCAAACAAACTGGCTTTGGTTCTCTTATTGTTAGTAATAAGGACTTGTTTTTATTGGGGCCGGGATTAGGTAAAAAGATAATTAAAAAGCAAATGGTCTATTGCATCTCAATGCACTCACCAATTGGTAAAATTCTAAAGGAAATTCAAATTGGGTCCTCATTTAGTTTTAATGGTGAGAAGCTCACTATTCTATCAATTGAATAAAAAAAGCGTTACCAAATGGCAACGCTTAATTTTTGTTTGAGAAATATCAGTTTTTAATAAACCTGTAACTCTTATAATTATTATCAATTCCAATTGTTACTATATAAACTCCACTTTTTAGCGATTCTATATTCAGTGATTTGGAATTCAGGTCAAAGTCAAAAGAATTGATGCTGTTTCCAAGCATATCATAAATCAATATCTCATCTATAGATTTAACCGTATTTAGAAATAGTTTATCACTTGCGGGGTTTGGATAATATTTGAAATTATCAAATACTGACGTCCCTATCCCTGTAGATGATAAGAAAATTACATCATCCCAATAATAAATCTTTTCACCAGCGGTAGCTCCGTCTGTTCCGAAATTGAAAAATATTACAGCTTTGTCGTAAGTATTAGCAAAATCGATTGCAGGTGTATTTGGTATTTCATTGCTAAAATCGAATACCAATGTCTCCCATGCATTTGCTACTGAAGTTGTATCCTCAGTTTCAACACTTATGGCTGGATTGTTGTTATCTTCTACCTTCAGTCGAACAGGAGTACCAGCATCAGGAGAATAGACCCTAACAGACATTTTGGTTTCTGAAGATGTAAAAGGAATGGCATTTGCGAATCCATTGTTATTTTCTCCCATTGTAGTACCCGCCCATGACATTGCACTTGCAGTTTTAATTGACTTAGCCACATTGTTACCTGCATTTGTCGGATCAACATCCAAACTGGATGCGTTGCCTCCAAAATCAGTTAGGGCATAATTTACGGTAGCGTCGTCAAAAGTTACAGGGAGATCTATTTGGCTTAAAGGCGGATTTCCACCTCCAAATTGCACATCATCCCACAAATAGGTTTTTACACCTGCAGTTGCACCATCGGTGCCGAAGTTGAAAAAGATGCTCGCCTTGTCATAGGTATTGGCAAAATTAATTGCGGCTGTTCCCGGAGCTTCATTTGAAAAATCAAAAGTCAGCATTTCCCAGGCATTAGCCATTGTAGTTGTATCTTCTGTTTCGACTGAAATAGTAGGATTATTCATATCCTCCACTTTTAAACGAATGGGTGTTCCTGCATCAGGAGAATATACCATCACGGTCATGATCGTATTTCCAGCAGAAAATGGAACGGGATTGGCAAAACCTGTACCCGAAGTATCGCCCATCGTTGTACCGGCCCATGTCTGTGCTGCTGCAGTTTTAATCGCTTGCCCTACCGTATTCATTGAATTTGTAGGATCAATCACCAATGAAGATTGATTTCCGCCAAAATCTGTCATTGTATAATTTACAGAGGGATCATCAAAAGTCACCGGTAAATCAATTTGGTTTAAAGGATTTCCCCCTCCAACAAATTCTACATCATCCCAATAATAGGTTTTAGCTCCTGCCGTGGCGCCATCGGTACCGAAGTTGAAAAAGATACTCGCCTTGTCATAGGTATTTGCAAAATTGATTGCGGCTGTTCCCGGAGCTTCATTTGAAAAATCAAAAGTCAGCATTTCCCAGGCATTGGCCATTGTTGTTGTATCTTCTGTTTCGACTGAAATAGTTGGGTTATTCATATCCTCCACTTTTAAACGAATAGGTGTACCTGCATCAGGAGAATATACCATTACGGTCATGATCGTATTTCCTGCTGAAAATGGAACCGGATTGGCAAAACCAGTGCCTGAAGTATCTCCCATCGTTGTGCCGGCCCATAATTGGGCTGTTGCTGATTTATCCGCTTGCCCCACCATATTGGAAGGATTGGTCGGGTCCACTACTACGGCAGAGCTGTTCCCTCCGAAATCGGTCATGGTATAATTGATCGTGCTATCATCAAAAGTGACAGGAAGGTCAATCTGACTTAATACAGGTCCACCACCGGTTACAAACTGTACATCATCCCAATAATAAGTCTTAGCGCCTGCAGTTGCACCATCGGTACCGAAATTGAAAAAAATACTCGCTTTATCGTAAGTATTTGCAAAATTGATTGCGGCCGTTCCTGGAGCCTCATTTGAAAAATCAAAAGTCAGCATTTCCCAGGCTCCGGCAAGTGTGGTGGTGTCTTCTGTCTCAACACTAATGGTCGGATTGGCTGCATCTTCTACTTTTAGACGGATCGGCGTTCCCGCATCCGGTGACCAGACCATAACAGTCATTGTGGTATTTGATGTGGTAAATGGAATCGGGTTGGCAAATCCTGTGCCCGAAGTATCACCCATTGTTGTGCCGGCCCATAATTGGGCTGTTGCTGATTTATCAGCTTGCCCCACCATATTGGAGGGATTGGTCGGGTCCACTACTACGGCAGAGCTGTTCCCTCCGAAATCGGTCATGGTATAATTGACCGTGCTATCATCAAAAGTGACAGGAAGGTCAATCTGACTTAATACAGGTCCACCACCGGTTACAAACTGTACATCATCCCAATAATAAGTCTTAGCGCCTGCAGTTGCACCATCGGTACCGAAATTAAAAAAGATGCTCGCTTTATCGTAAGTATTTGCAAAATTGATTGCGGCCGTTCCTGGAGCCTCATTTGAAAAATCAAAAGTCAGCATTTCCCAGGCTCCTGCCAGCGTGGTGGTGTCTTCTGTTTCAACACTAATGGCCGGATTGGCTGCATCTTCTACTTTTAAACGGATCGGCGTACCCGCATCCGGTGACCAGACCATAACGGTCATTGTGGTATTCCCATTGGAAAAGGGAATTGGATTTACAAATCCCGAATTATTTGGGGTCATGGTTGTGCCGGCCCATAATTGTGCAGTTCCTGTTTTATCAGATTGGGCAACAGCATTTGCCGGATTACTTGGGTCTGCTACTATTGAACTTACATTACCGCCAAAATCTGTCAGGCCATAAGCGACATTTGGATCTTCAAAAGTGACGGGTAAATCAACCGGGTTGGTACCGCCTTCTACAAACTGCACATCATCCCAATAATAAGTCTTTGCTCCTGCTGTGGCACCATCAGTACCGAAATTGAAAAAGATACTCGCTTTATCGTAGGTATTGGCAAAATTTATCGCTGCTGTTCCGGATACTTCATTTGAAAAATCAAAAGTCAGCATTTCCCAGGCTCCTGCTAGTGTGGTTGTGTCTTCTGTCTCAACACTAATAGCCGGATTGGCCGCATCTTCGACCTTTAATCGAATAGGCGTGCCAGCATCAGGTGACCAAACCATAACCGTCATTGTTGTACGGCTTGAAAGAAATGGAATTGGATTGGCGAATCCCATATTATTTGGAGTCATGGTTGTGCCTGCCCACAATTGTGCTGTCACTGTTTTATCCGACTGTGCCACCATGTTATTAGGGTTTGTTGGATCCACAACTATAGTACTAACATTTCCTCCAAAATCTGTAAATCCATATGCCACTGAAGTATCTTCGAAAGTAATTGGAAGATCTACAGGTAGCATTGGGTTAGCTCCACCACTGCCAAATTGAACATCATCCCAGTAGTAAGTCTTAGCACCAGCCGTGGCACCATCGGTACCGAAATTGAAAAAGATGCTCGCCTTATCGTAGGTATTGGCAAAATTTATCGCTGCTGTTCCGGATACTTCATTTGAAAAATCAAAAGTCAGCATTTCCCAGGCTCCTGCCAGCGTGGTGGTGTCTTCTGTTTCAACACTAATGGCCGGATTGGCTGCATCTTCTACTTTTAAACGGATCGGCGTACCAGCATCCGGTGACCAGACCATAATGGTCATTGTGGTATTCCCAATCGAAAATGGAATTGGATTTACAAATCCCGAATTATTTGGGGCCATGGTTGTGCCGGCCCATAATTGTGCAGTAGCTGTTTTATCAGATTGGGCAACAGTATTTGCCGGATTACTTGGGTCTGCTACTATTGAACTTAAATTACCGCCAAAATCTGTCAGGCCATAAGCGACATTTGGATCTTCAAAAGTGACAGGTAAATTAACCGGGTTGGTGCCGCCTTCTACAAACTGCACATCATCCCAATAATAGGTTTTAGCACCAGCCGTGGCACCATCGGTACCGAAATTGAAAAAGATGCTCGCCTTATCATAGGTATTTGCAAAATTTATCGCTGCTGTTCCGGACACTTCATTTGAGAAATCAAAAGTCAGCATTTCCCAGGCACCGGCAAGCGTGGTTGTGTCTTCTGTCTCAACACTAATGGTCGGATTGGCTGCATCTTCGACCTTTAATCGAATAGGCGTGCCAGCATCAGGTGACCAGACCATAACCGTCATTGTTGTACGGCTTGAAAGAAATGGAATTGGATTGGCGAATCCGGTACCAATCGGATCACCCATTGTAGTCCCAGCCCATAATTGAGCCGTTGCCGATTTATCGGCCTGCCCTACCATGTTGGATGAATTGGTCGGGTCTACAACAACTGCGGAAGTATTGCCTCCAAAATCAGTCATACTGTAGTTTACAGTAGTATCATCAAAAGTAACCGGAAGGTCAATTTGAGTTTGAGCATTACTCCAAACCGAAGTAATCCCCATCAATAAAATTAGTAGTATGTTTTGTCTCATGAGAAAAGGATAAATAAATTTTAATCGTAAAGGATTCCAAGGTAGCGCTAAAGATTCGGTACAGAAGAATTAAAGCTGATTTGATGTATATTTGATGTATTATTTCTTCGCAATAAATTGTGATTTGAAATGATTGAGCAGTTTTTTTATATTTTTTGTAATCTATTTGTGAAATAGACTTTAAAGGAATTTGTCCCTGAAACACACAAATAAATCAGCCATTTTGATGTAAAAATTTTAAGAAAAGTTAAATTGGCCTAATGATTGCTTCCTTGTAGAAAATTGCTCACTATGAAAAACGTATTCCAACTATTTACTTTCTCCTTAATCGTTTTATTCTCATTTTCTTCCTGCTCAAAAATGAGATATGTCAATATGCAGTCGATGCGTCCTGCTGCTTTTGAAGTACCGGCTCATATTCAGAGCATTGTAATCGTTGACAGGACAGAGTTTGAAAAAGAAGGTATAAACATATTAGAGGGTGTATTAACAGGCGAATTACCGGGTCAGGATAAGGCAGCTTTGCAGGAAGGTATTTATGCCATGCAAAATACCTTTTCGCGTTCACCGAGATTTAAAATCAAAGTAGCGACACAAAGGCTGAAAGGAAATTCTATCACAGCGGCTTTTCCAAAACCAATTCCCTGGAGGTCAATCAGAGAATTAAACAGGCAATATGAGACGGATGCTGTTTTGGCTATTGAAATTTTTGATACAGATTTTGTTGTTACCAAAGGTGATAGAATGGTAAAGAAAAAGGTCAAAGAAGGGGAAACTACAGTTGAAAAAGAGGTTAAGGAATATTATGCCGAAGGCATTGAGAGCGTCAAGATTGGTTTCCGTTTGTACGACCCAAAAAATAATCAAATCATTGATCAGGCACCTTATACCAGAACAAATACCTGGGAAGCCACAGGTTCGAATATTAATGATGCGGTGGCCAACCTAATCTCAAAAAATGAAGCGGCAAAATACGTAACCAAATTGGCGGCAAACTCCTATGTTAATAAAATAACACCCATGCCCATCACCATTCGCCGACAATTTTATTCAAAAAGTAAAAAAGTGAATGCGATTCCGGCCGGATCGAGAATGGCGGACGTCAATCGCTGGGAAGATGCTGCGCGAACATGGAGCAATGCCATTTCTATCGCACCATCGAAGGAAGCGGGTTATCTTGCTTACAACACGGCTGTTGCTTATGAAGTCTTGGGAGATTATGAACTTGCCATCCAATGGGCACAGGATGCATGGGTGAAATACGGTAATAAAAAAGCAAGAGACTATGTCAATAGCTTAAATTATAGAATTTCCCAGGAAGAGAGAGTGGACCGTCAACTCAACAAATAAATTAAAACGCATACAATAAGGGCAGTAGGAAAGAAGCGATGATCCAAAAAATCAAGCTTAGCCAAATACCTGTCTTAAAGAAATCCTTGAATTTATATTGGCCGGCGCTGTAAACCATCGTGTTGGTCTGATAACCGATCGGCGTCATAAAACTCGCGGAAGCGGCCAAGGTTATGGCCATTAGGAATGGTACCGGATTTAATCCCATCGAGTGAGCTGTCGCTATTGCAATAGGTGCCATGAGCGCTGCAGTAGCATTATTTGACATCAGTTCGGTTAAAATTGCGGTAATCAAATACAATCCGCTGAGCACAAATGCCGGTCCATAGGGTCCTAAATTTGAGATTATTCCATTCGCTATAATTTCATCTAGACCTGTTTTATTCATGGCAGTTCCCAAACTCAACGCTCCAGCCAAAAGAAATACGATTTTCCAATTGATAGCCCTGTAAGCTTCTTTCATGCTTAGGGATCTAATCAAAACAAGAATAATAACCGCCCCTATCGCCCCGACCATGATGTCAACCAATCCCAAGGCTGCCAATAATACCATGGCCAGTATCAGAAAAAGTGCTGCATAAAAACGTTTTCTATTAAAGTCGACAATTCGATCTTCGGAAAGCAAAACAAAGGGACTTTCATTCTCTCTTTCCTGCCGCTTTAATTCTTTGATATAATGCGATTTTACTTCTGCTAATATGACATCACCAGCTTTTAAAGGCATTTCATAAAGTTTTTCATGCACTATCTCTTCCCTGTGACGAATTGCCAGAGGCGCTGATCGGTATCTTCGACGAAAATCCACATCTTTTAAGGTTTTACCTTCAAACATGGAATTGGAGGTAATGACCATTTCGACCAAAGTCGAGTTACTATCCTGAAGGTCATAATCTCCTATTTTTAAATCGGTATTTCCCAATACCCTGGCTTTATCTTTTAGACTTTTTATTTTATCGACATCGCATCTGACTTTGAGAATATCCCCAGATTTTAATACAAAATCACCCGGTGGAAGTGTGAAATTTGAACCATTTCTGATAACCTCAATAATATCCATATTTAAGACCCTGACAATTGAAGAATCCATAATCCTCTTACCACTTTCTTCCGACTTTTTTTCTATGGATATTTCAGTAATATAATCACCCATATTGAATTTGGCCTTTAGGTCATTTTGTTGATTTCGAACCGGTAAAAGCTTAATTCCCAGATAGGACATATAAACCAGGCCAACAACGAGGAGTATGATGCCAATTGGTGTTATTTGAAACATTGAAATGGCCTCTAGCCCTTCTTTTTCGGCGATTCCACTGACAAGTAAATTAGTGGAAGTACCAATCAGAGTACAGGTTCCCCCAAAAATTGAAGCAAATGATAAAGGAATAAGCATTTTGGCTGGACTTACACCAGAACTATGTGCAATTTGTATGACCACAGGAATAAAAACGGCCACAACCGGGGTGTTATTTACAAAAGCAGAAATCACAGCAATTAGCAACATCATAAGAAATATTCCACCCGTAAAATTTTGTCTGAAAGAGTTTGACAATCGCTGCGCCACAATTTGCAAAGCACCCGTCTTTAAAATGGCTTCACTTAAAATAAACATAAACGCAACCGTAATTGTGGCCTTATTACTAAAACCGGATATGCCTTCTTCAGGTGTTAATACACCGCTAACGATAAGGACCAGCATGATTAATATGGCTACGAGGTCGATACTTAATAGCTCAGTAGCAAATAATACGACTGCGCCAAGGATAACCAGTATTGTGATCAGTATATCAAATTCCAATTCCTGTTCTTAAAAAATGAAGCGCAAAACTATGATTTTTAGCGCGAATGATAAATCGAAAAGGTCTAAACTAAATTTTTACGCCAATTACAAGCACATCATCTGTTTGAGGGTTTTCACCTTTCCATTCTTTAAATATTGCATTCAGACGATCTTTCTGTTCATTTATTCCCTCTTTGCATGTTTCCATTAATGTGTTTCGAAAGCGCTTGGTCATGTATTTTTTGCCTTTAGGGCCTCCAAACTGATCCTGAAATCCATCGGAGAATAGATAATAATGATTGTCTATAGCATGTTCGATAATGTGTAAATCAAATTCTTTTTCAAGTTCTTCATTCCCGAATCCCCCTATTGCAAACTTTGATCCTTTAATTTGTTCGATTTCTTCACCATTGATGATAACCAAAGGGTTTTTCGCTGCAGAAAAATAGAGTTTTTGATCCATGAAAGTCAGTATAGAAATATCCATACCATCATTAACGCTGCCAAATTCATCTTTGTGCTTTTTTAAAAAGCCCAAAAGGGTATTATCCAGTTCTTTTAATATTTGGTCGGGCATATAAATCCCTTTATGTTCTATCAAATCGGTGAGGATGGAATTTCCAAGTACAGTCATCAAAGCGGCGGGTACACCATGCCCGGTACAGTCTCCAGCCATTAGTATTCTAATGTCTTTAACCGGATGTTTGTACAGCCAATAAAAATCCCCGCTTACAATATCTTTTGGTTCAAATAATATAAAGCCACCTTCAAACCAGGTATCCAGTCTTTTTTGATCACCCAGCAAGGCCTCCTGAATTCTTTTGGCATATTGCAAGCTGTCGATTAGCTGATCGTTTTTCTTTTGAATTATACTTTTCTGAGCCGATAATAAATTTTTACTTTTCTCGAGAGCCAGACGGGCAATTATCTCCTTTTTGGTTAGCCGGTATCTTGAATAGATTAATATTATCATAAAAAACTCGACAACTAATTTTAATAGTCCGCCTCCAACCCAAAATACATCGGCATCGACATTTGGATTGAAATTGAAAAAAATGTAGGTCATTAAAATTGAAGCCGCTACCACACCAATACTAAATTGAAGCGGCCAAAGAATAAACATACCACCGCCAATGAATAGAGCAATATAATTAAGACTGTGCCCCATTATGCTCGCCTCGTCGATTAACATGAAAGTATAAGCATTCTGAAAAGAGATCAACATGAAAGGAACCAAGACCAGCCAATAAGATTGAAAGCTGTATTTCTTATAAAAAAAATAAGTGATAATAGTCAGAAAGGATACGGCTAAACGAATACTCAGAAGATCTGAAAAGTGACCGGGAATATTTATAAAGTCCGTAAAGGCGAAAATCGGATCAAAAATGATTGCGATCCAGGCACCGATGATATGATACCTTTTGGCCGTATTATCGAGTTCTTCCTGCCATTGGCTTTTCTCGATTTCAATCGTCGTTTTTATTCCCTCTTCGCTATCGGGTATTTTCATAAAATTAAATATAGCATTTGTATTCAAAAGCTAATCCACAACACGCACCTTTTGGCTGAGTTCACCTTTGCCCTTGCATTCCTGACATTTGTATTCCAACTTGCCATCGCCAGAGCACTTGTTGCATTTCACATAGCCTGTTTCGTTGCAATTGGTACACGGAATATAGCGCCGCCCAAAACTGGTTCTTTGTATTTCGACTTTTTCCCCAAGACAAACTTTGCATACCTCCTCTCCACTACCCTGGCATCGATTGCAAGGACCTATTAGCAAGCCATCTCCGGAGCATACATGACATTCATGAAGTTCTATTTTAAAACCATCTTCATCACATTCAGCACAGGCCTCAATCAGTTTTTGTTTTTGTTCTAAAATGGATAAAAGAGCCAGGGTGGTATCTGTATAGGTCGCATTGCTGTCGGTCAAATCCAGATATTTGTTTAGGAAATTTTGACTGAGGTTGTAGTTTTTTAATTGAAACAGCGTGTTTCCGTAAAAATAACAGAGTTCATCAGGTACAAAGGTCCTTAGATTTAATGCCTTTCTAAAAGTAACATCTGCTGCTTTATAAGCGCCTATTTCAAACTGGCGTTTACCGAGCCTCATAAATTGTTCTATTGCAGAAGAATCCTGTGACTGAGCAATGCCTGTCCTTGAAAACATCAATACCAATACAAAAGCAGAAAAAAGTAGTTTAAGATGGCCCAGATTTATCAAATTAATTGTACGAAACTATACCAATAAGCAAAAAGCAACATAATTTGGTTCTAATAACGATAATTATGTATAAAAATTTGTCGAAATATACGATTCTTCTGGGCTCAAAATCACCGAGAAGAGCAGCATTGTTAAAAGAATCCAATCTTTTATTTCGGAAGGTATTTATAGATATAGAGGAAAATTTTCCGGCCCAAATGCAAGCTTCTTTTGCAGCAATGTACATTGCTGAAAGAAAAAACATGTCATATATAGACCTTATCGGAGATGAAGAAATTCTTTTGACCTCGGATACCGTTGTGACGATAAAAAATAGAATGCTGGCAAAACCAAAAGATAAGCGAGAAGCCAAATCTATGCTTAAACTTCTTTCGGGAGATGTGCATGAAGTTATTACAGCCGTATGTATGCGGAATGAACATAAAAAGAAGGTATTTTACGATTGTTCGAAAGTTTATTTTGATAATCTCGAGGACGAAGCAATAGAATATTACATTGATAATTTTAAGCCTTATGATAAGGCCGGAGCCTATGGAATACAGGAGTGGATTGGCTTAACACATATTAGAAAAATCGAAGGATCCTATTACAATATTGTCGGTTTGCCCTGTCATCTTATCGTGGAAGCTATAAAAAACTGGTAATTATCTGAGCACACCTTTTAAAATCTCAAATTCAATCATAGGAGAAACCCTGTCGTATAAGATATGATAGACTCCATTTATAATAGGAAGTTCAACCTGGTATTTTTTGTTTACTTCGTGAATGCTTTTGACAGCATAATAGCCCTCGGCAATCATGCTCATTTCCACCATGGCCGCGCGCACCGAATAACCTCTTCCAACCATATTGCCGAGCATTCTGTTTCGCGAAAATTGAGAATAGGCCGTTACAAGTATATCACCCAAATAAGCACTGGAATCTAAAAACCGATCTCTTGGATCTATCGCATGAAGAAAGCGATGTATTTCCTGGACGGCATTTGATACCAATACAGCTTGAAAATTATCTCCAAAATTTTGTCCATTGGCTATCCCACAGGCCAATGCTATGATATTTTTCATTACTGCACTGTATTCCACACCTTTTATATCATCCAAAATATGGGTGGAAACGTATCTGCAATTCATTAGTTGAGCAAATGAATCTGCAACCTTTTTATCCGGTCCCGCAATTGTCAAATAAGACATCTTTTCCAATGCCACTTCCTCGGCATGACATGGACCGGCAATAACCAGCTGATTATTAATTGAAACGCCAAACTCTTTTTCTATGTATTCTGAAACCAATAGGTTTTCATCGGGAATCATACCCTTAATTGCTGAAATAACAACTTTATCTTTTAGAGCATTTGGATCCAATTGTATCAGAGCATCCTTTATAAATGCTGAAGGAACGGCCAGCACTACAAATTTTGCATTGTCCACGACCTTCGCAATTTTCGAACTTGCTTTAACTTTCCGGTTGTTAATCTTTACATCGCTGAGATGGTTGGGGTTTATTCTGAGTTTTTTAACCAGCTTCACCGTATCCTTTGATCTGAACCACCATTTGATACGAAGGTTTTTGTTTTCAGATAAAATTTTAACAATTGCCGTAGCCCAGCTACCACTTCCAATAACCGCTACTTCAGTCATATTTTTTTTATCCTGAGTCAAACTACTAGTCTTCCCTCCCTGCTCTTTTGCTTTTTTTGTTTTCCTTATCCATCATTTTCACTTCATCCCCATTTTTGAGTCTTTTTGAAACCGCCAAATATGGACCTTTTACTATCTTCTGTCCAGGTTTCAATCCATCTTTAATTTGGATATAATCAAAATCACTTATTCCGGTTTTTACTTCAACTAATTTCACCGTTTGGCTTTCTTCTTCAAATAAAAAAACTATCTCGCTTAATTCTTCATCATTTAATGCTTCATCTTTATCTGCATTTGAAGCTTCTGTAGCCTCATCCGATTTATTATGTTTTTGAATTTCTTCCGAGGTTCTTGTGGTCACCGCTGCTAGAGGCACTGAAATTATATCTTTTTGCCGGTCTGTTATGATATCTACAGAGGCAGTCATCCCGGGTTTAAAGGGGTATTTTAGGTTTTCTGAAATCAAATGCGCATAGCTTTCGTTGACAATTCTAATTTTTACTTCAAATTCAGTAATTGACTCGGTTGTCAATGAGGATTCATTTGGGGAATTGGCAATGGCAGTTACAATACCCAAAAATTTCTCATTTTCCGCGGAGTAGGAATCCACTTCTATCTCTGCCGTATCGCCAATTGAAACACGGATAATATCGTTTTCATTTACATCTACCTGTACCTCCATATTATTTAAATTGGCAATGCGAAGCATTTCAGTTCCCTGCATTTGTGAAGTACCTACCACCCTCTCGCCCTGTTCGATCGAAAGTTTTGAAATGATGCCGCCCTCAGGGGCAAATATTTTGGTAAAACTCAAATTGTCTTCAGCCACTCTCACTGCTGCCAGAGCATTTTGTAAACTAAATTCAGCGGCCCTTACATTTTGTTTTTGGGCTTCAAGTTCCTGTTCGGCAACCTTATAATCCGTTTCGGATTGCTCAAAATCCAGGTCTGAAATGGCATTGTCATCGTGAAGTTTTTTATTTCTCTTAAAATTAAATTCCGATTGCTGAAATCGCGCTTTTGCTCTCGCCAAATTAGCTTTCATCTGGGATAGATTAGCCCTCGCGTTGTTGGCATTGGCTTTGGCCTGATCCAATTGATTGAGATAGATATCCTGTCTTATTCTAATTAATAAATCACCTTTTTTTACAGAATCGCCTTCCTGTACATTTAAGGCTATTATTTCCCCTGAGACATCCGGACTGATCTTTAACTCTACTTCGGGCTGTACTTTTCCGGAAGCATTTACTTTTTCGATGATTTCCCGTTTTTCTACTTCTGCAAGCTCGACTTCTATGGCATTGCCTTTTCCAATCCAGCCTTGTTTCTTACCTATAATCGATATTGTAATGAGAAGGACTACAACGACTGAAAGAATGATAATCAGTCGTTTGGAGCGATTATTTTTTGCCATATATAAACTTAATAGAGATTTTTGCCCTGATAAAAATCTAAAACTTTGAGACTAAAGATATAATCATATTTCGCTCGCACCAAATCCGTTTCTGCGGCATTTAAATTATTCAAAGCCACTTGATAGTCTGTCGAATTTACCACACCAAGATTGTATCGCTGTTCAGTAACCCTGAATGCTTCTTTTAAAGCTTCAACTTGCTTTTGGCGCGCCTGAAATGTTTTTGAAGAAGCAACCGCGTTATTATAGGCTTGTTCAATGTCATTTCTCACCTGATTCTCTGTAGATTTCTTATTGATTTGAGCTCTTTCGTAGGCTATTTTGGATCTCTGAACATTAATTCTTGTTTGCATATTGTTGAAAATGGGAATACTTAAGTTCAATGACAGATTCTGACTAATATTATCGGATAACTGCTCAGCAACGGGATAACTGCTTTCAAAGCTGCCTCCGGACTGGCTTGATGTGGCTTCCGTGGTAAGCGTATTAAAAGGGCTTTCATAAACCGTAGCACCCTGGCTTCCGTCTGCTTCTCTTAAAAAACCCAATTGCGTATTTGGCACCGTTATAGAACTGCCATCTGAGATAAACCTTTCTCTATCCGCTGCGCTTGAATAATTACTGCGAACACCTGCGCTCAAGGACAAACTCGGATAATAACCTCCTCTGGCCTCCTTTTGTTGATATTCGGCACTTTGCGCTCTGTATTCCGCTGCTTTAATATCTGGCAAACTTCCTGTGGCAATATCATAAATTGCCTCCGGCGAATTTTCAAAGATCGCGGAACCGGGATCTGCAACTTCCGGTATTTCAACATCGAAAGGTTCAGAAGCCGGCAGCAATAGCAGTTGTTTTAGATTAAGTAAGGAAATTGATAAGGCATTTTCTGCATTCACAACATTGAGTTCTGCTGTGGCCACCTGAGATTCAAGGTCAAGTTTGTTTGAAATTGGCAATGATCCCGCATTCACCAATTTTTCCGTCCGATTCAATTGCTCTCTCGCAATTTCCAATTGAAACTGATTGTTTTGAAGCAATTCTTTATTCAATACTACAGTTAAAAAATTATTGGCTACGAACAGAGCGATATTATTTTTAGCCGTTTGCAGTTCAAACTCCGAAGCCACGATATCCAGCTTGCTTCTTGATATGGCATTTCGGACCTGCATTCCATTCCATAAAAGTAAATTTGCATTGGCATTCAATCCTATTGAATTAATTCGTTCTGTTCTAAAATCATTGGTGGTTGGATCAATTGAACGACCCCAGTTAAATCCATAACCCGCGCCTGCATTCACCGATGGCGCCTGGTTCCAATTGTTTTGATCTAAGGTGTATCCGGCATTTTCAAGATTTAGCCTTGAACTTTGTACATCCAGATTTTCATTTTGTGCTCTTTCTATGCATTCCTGTAATGTCCATTTTTTAGCTTCAACAGTTTGTGCACTTGCAAATTGACCTAATGCTAGGACTGTAAATAACAATACGATACGTTTCATAACTACATGTCTATGTTTGGTATATAAATGACCTCTTTTATCCAGTATAAATTTTTTAAATATTCAATGGTAATTGGATTTAATCCACCATCCATTTCAATGAAATGACTGGCCCTGTCGTTTTTGCCAATTCGCGAAACAGACATAGTGGCTATATTCACCTCATCATTGGCAATCACGTTGGCAATAAATGCGATGGCCCCTTTTTTATCATCTGCATTCAGGATAAGCGTATGCAGATTTAAGCTGATATTGGCTCTGAATCCATTGACATAGGCAATATTGATTAAGCCTCCACCCAGACTTTCTCCAACTACCTCAATCTTTTTTTCTTTTGAAGTCAAGATCAATTTCACAGTATTTGGATGATAAATTGAAGCATTGCCAACGGATTTAAATGTATAATCCAAACCCTCCTCCTTTGCTATATCCAGAGCATTTTTTATACGACTGTCATCCGTTTTGAAATCTAATAGGCCAGCCAAAATGGCTCTATCACTACCATGACCTTCATAGGTCCTGGCAAATGAATTGTAAAAAATGATTTCGGCTGATTCAGGTCTGCTTCCCAAAACACGTATTGCCGCTCTTGCAATTCTTACTACACCTGCCGTATGTGAACTTGAAGGTCCTACCATAATTGGTCCAACCATATCAAAAATACTGCTTCTTTCAGCCATAATTTTTTATCCGTGGCGCTCAAAATTAATCAAATCGCTTTATTTGCTATTACAAACAGATAAATTTAGAAATTACTTCTCCCTCCTTTTATATAAAAGGTTGAAATCATTTTTAAAAATGCAATGCTCGTAAATTTCAATGGAAATATCATCAAAGATTCCAATTTAGGTTTGGATCAATTATTTCGGGCATGCCTCTTTGGCGATGGTCTGTTTGAATCTATCTATTGTGAAAAGAATATCGTTTTCTTTCTTGAAGAGCATTTATCGCGTTTGTCAAATGGAATGGAATGCCTGGGATTAAAGCTCAATACAGATATGGGCTATGAAGATTGGATGAAAAATATTAGCCGCATCCTAAAAGAAAATAACAATCCTGAACAAGCGCGTTTGAGAATCATGGTATGGCGACAAGGAAAGGGAACTTACAGTCCTTCCAATGATGCTTTGGCCAATTATCTAATCTTTTGTGAAGCTTGCTCTCCTTTTGCTATTGTCGAAATAAATAATATTGCCATTTCTGAGCAGGTAACAATAGCCACATCATGGTATTCAAATTTTAAAACAATCAATGCTTTAAATTATGTCGGTGCATCTATTGAAAAAACAGACAAAGGCCTTGATGAAATACTAATTAAAAATGACAGTGGATATATACTGGAAGGAAGTTCATCAAATATTATTTGTATTCAGGGAGATAAATTAATAACACCAAAACGCTATTCCGGTCAGGTTGAAGGAATCATGTATACCTGGTTAATTGATTATTTAAAGACTAAAAAATTCTTTCATAAAGAACAAGATATTCATGAAAATGACATTTCAAGCTTCGATTTATTGATATTTTGTAATTCATTCATTATCAAAATATTAAGAAAAAATAAAGATTATGAAATAGACCCTCTGTTTAGAAATATTATGGCATCTTTTCCTAAACAGCCACTGCAGCTTTGATATGCGGGTGCGGATGATAATTCAATAACTCAAAGTCTTCAAATTTAAAATCAAAAATGGACTTTACTTCCGGGTTGATCTTCATTTGAGGCAATGGTCTCAGTTCCCTGCTCAATTGCAATTCAGCTTGCTCTAAATGGTTTGAGTACAAATGTGCATCGCCGAAGGTATGTACAAAATCACCCGGTTTCAGATCGCAAACCTGGGCTACCATTAGCGTTAGCAATGCATAAGAAGCAATATTGAAAGGAACACCAAGAAAAACATCTGCACTTCTTTGGTATAACTGGCAGGACAATTTTCCTTCTGCCACATAAAATTGAAATATGGTATGACAGGGAGGTAAAGCCATTTCATCTACATGTTCTACATTCCATGCGGAAACAATATGACGACGCGAGTCGGGTTTGGTTTTAATTTGTTCAATTACCTTGCTGATCTGATCAATTTGGCCACCTTTGGATGTTGGCCAAGAACGCCATTGATATCCGTAAACAGGACCCAGATCACCATTTTCATCAGCCCACTCATCCCAAATCGATACACCGTTTTCTTTTAAATATGAAATATTGGATTCGCCTTTCAAAAACCAGAGCAATTCATGAATTATGGATCGCAAATGCAGTTTTTTGGTTGTAATGCAAGGAAATCCTTCTGAAAGATCAAAGCGCATTTGATATCCGAAAATACTCAATGTGCCTGTCCCCGTTCTGTCTTCCTTCTTCACTCCCTTATCGAGAATATGATGCATTAAGTCGTGATACTGCTTCATGAATTACAATTTTGACAAAAATAAAAAAGCCCCAACAAAATGCAGGGGCTCTTGTATAAAACAACAAATAATTATTTTTTAGAATCGCTCTTTTCTTTTTTTGAATCCTTTACATCCTTACAACAACCGTCTTTCATATCTTTTTTAGCACAGTCTTTTGATTTGGCCTTTTTCTTTTCTTTTTTCTTCGTTTTTACATCATCACCGCCTTCATTTTCTATTTTGAAAAAATTCCTTTCAAATGCCATTACGGGGACAGTTTGTACCAAAAGGAATGCTGAAAGACAAGTTAGTGCTATTAATTTTTTCATAGGTGTAGGTTTTAATCAAATTTAGAAATACCCTGTAATAAATCAAAACGTATATAAAATGAAAAGGTTAATTCACCCATATCCTTAAAGATTCTTTCAATAATTCTATTTTTGCGGGAAATTTCAATATTTATG
Organism: Cytophagales bacterium; assembly: GCA_965267555.1. GTDB lineage: Bacteria > Bacteroidota > Bacteroidia > Cytophagales > CCMP332 > CCMP332. The sequence goes on from OZ254083.1 coordinate 2,113,119, forward strand.
GCAGATTTCGATTTTAAGGACATTGAGAAAAAATGGCAGGACTGGTGGGACAAAAACAACTTGTTTGAAGTCTCAAATGATTCCGACAAGCCAAAATACTATGTTCTCGATATGTTTCCCTACCCTTCCGGTGCGGGTTTGCACGTCGGCCACCCCCTGGGCTACATCGCCACCGATATTGTAAGTAGATATAAACGAAATAAAGGTTTCAATGTCCTCCATCCCATGGGATTTGACGCTTTTGGCTTACCTGCCGAACAATATGCCATCCAAACCGGCCAACATCCTTCACTAACTACCGAAAAAAATATTAAACGTTATAAGACTCAGCTTAGAAACATGGGTTTTTGCTTTGACTGGAGCAGAGAAGTGATCACTTCCGATCCTAAATTTTACAAATGGACCCAATGGATATTTATTCAGCTCTTTAATTCCTGGTACAATAATATTTCTCAAAAAGCCGAACCCTTGAGTAGTCTGATTGATACCCTTTCCAAATCAGGTAATAATGAGGTTAATGCCGCTTGTGATGAAGAAACGAGAATTATTTCCTCAAATGAGTGGAATTCATTTACAGAATCGGAAAAGGAAAACTTCCTAAATCATTACAGGCTTACTTATCCCGCTGAAGCTATGGTCAACTGGTGTCCAGAATTGGGAACCGTTTTGGCCAATGATGAAGTTAAAGACGGATTTTCGGAACGCGGGGGATACCCTGTGGAACGTAAAAAAATGAAACAGTGGATGATGCGAATCACCGCTTATGCCGAGAGGTTATTGCAAAACCTGAATGAACTGGATTGGTCCGATGCATTAAAAGATATTCAAAGCAACTGGATAGGAAAATCTAAGGGATGTGAACTTGAATTTAAAATAGAAGGCTCGGACAGAATTATGACAGCCTTTACAACGCGGCCAGATACGGCTTTTGGTGTCACGTTTATGGTGATTGCCCCTGAACTTGAATGGATTGAAGAAATTTGCTCTGAAAAACAAAAAGCAGAAGTCATATCCTATGTTGAAAAGTCTGTAAACCGAAGCGAAAGAGAAAGACAAACCGATGTAAAACAGGTCTCAGGTGTATTTACTGGAGCCTATGCAATCAATCCCTATAATCAGGAAAAGATTCCGATTTACACAGCGGATTACGTCCTGGCCGGCTACGGAACAGGTGTTATAATGGCCGTTCCGGCGGGCGATGACAGAGATTTTCGTTTTGCCCAACATTTCGATTTACCTATTATTCCGATAATTAAAGGAACAGAAAACATCGATGACCCGACCGTCCAAAAAAACGGTATAATGATCAATTCTGGATTTTTAAACGGTCTGAAAACCGATGAAGCCATTGAAAAAGCAATTCAATTTGCTGTAGACAACAATTTCGGTAATGCTAAAGTCAATTATAAAATAAGAGATGCGGTTTTTAGCCGCCAAAGATATTGGGGCGAACCCGTACCCATTTTCTTCAAAGAGGGCGTTCCGCATACCCTTGATGAAAAAGATTTACCCTTGCTCTTACCGGAAGTGGATGAATACAAACCTACAAGCACCGGTGAGCCGCCTCTGGCCAGAGCTAAAAACTGGAAATACAAGGAAAAGTACAGCTATGAACTCACCACCATGCCCGGATGGGCGGGTTCCAGTTGGTATTTTTTAAGATATATGGATCCTCAAAATGACAATTCCTTTGTTTCGAGAAAGGCTTCGGATTATTGGGGAGAAGTGGATTTATATATTGGGGGAACCGAACACGCTACGGGCCATCTATTATACAGTCGTTTTTGGAATATGTTTTTATACGACAGCGGCTTGATTTCTCATGAGGAACCCTTTAAAAAACTGGTTAACCAGGGAATGATTCAGGGGCGTTCGAGTATTGCCTATCGCTTAAAGGAAAAAGATATGTTTGTTTCGGCAGGATTAAAAAGTGAATATGACACCATCCCCGTGCATGTCGACGTCAACCTTGTTGAAAATGATACTTTAGACCTCGAAGCTTTCAAAAATCAAAATTCCGATTATTCCAATACCGAATTTATATTAGAGGAGGGCCAATTCAAGTGCGACTATGCCATAGAAAAAATGTCAAAGCGTTGGTTTAACGTTGTAAACCCGGACGATGTGATAAATAAATACGGTGCCGACACTTTGAGAATGTATGAAATGTTTCTGGGTCCTTTGGAAGATTCTAAACCCTGGGATACGCAAGGCATAGATGGTGTTTTTAAATTTTTAAGAAAAACCTGGAGACTGTATTTTGATGATAATGGGCAAATCCTTGTAAATGATAAAAAAGCCGACCCGAAAGCATTAAAAGTTCTTCATCAGACCATCAAGAAAGTAGAGGAAGATATAGAACGATTTTCTTTTAATACCTCTGTCTCTGCTTTCATGATATGTGTGAATGAGTTGAGTAAATTAAAAACGCATAACAGAGAAATTCTAGAGCCGCTGTGCATCATCTTATCTCCCTTTGCACCACATTTATGTGAAGAGTTATGGCATTCACTTGGCAATAAACCATCTGTGGTTGATGCAAATTGGCCTGTTTTTAATGAAGAATACCTAAAAGAGAAAAGCTTTGAGTATCCCATAATGGTTAACGGAAAGTTAAGAACCAAAATATCATTTGATTTAGATGCATCTAAGGATGACATCCAAAAGGAGGTATTAAAGGATCAAACCGTTATGAAATGGTCACAAGGGAAGGCACCAAAAAAAGTAATTATAGTGCCTGGAAAAATTGTTAACCTTGTTTTTTAAGCTCTTTAACCTCAGCAAGCATTGGTTTCTTTAAAAATTGCATTATGGCATAACTAATAGAGAAACCGGATGCCGTACCCTCAATAAAAATTTGGAAAGCAGCCAAATAAGGATTTAGGTAAAAACCCAATGGTTCACTTTGTTTCAATTCTGCCATAAAGGACGGATTAATTACCTGTAGGTATAATATTCCAAATACGGTAAAAATTGAACTTGCGATAAAAGCCGTTAATAAACCCACTCCCAATCCGCTGAAATAATTAAATTCCGAATTATTTCTTCTGTAGTCCTTGATTGAAAACCAAAGGCCTGTAAACATTATTGCCGCATTTAATACCCTCAGTTCGATGATGTGTGTCAATCCAAAGGCTTTCATTATTAAAAAATAAGCACCCAGACCTAAAAAGGTAATAAGTCCCCATTTCAAACCTGTCTTTTCTAGTAGTCCTAATTTGTTCATAGTTTTTGTTTTATATATGATGAACAAGATACATGCATATATGTTTGAAGGACTGCAAAAAGGGAAGCGATTTTATTAGTTTCGCAGCATATGAGTCTTTTAGAAATTCTTGATCAAAGCAAGGCCTATCCTATTCTTCCCGAAGATTTTCCTTCCGCATCTTTTTATGTTTTCGATTTCTCCGATAAAAATGAGGAGTTATCCAATATCAACATGAATGATCAGGTTGCATTTGAAAATTATATTAATTCCAAAATTAAAAAGAGCAAGTCGACATTTGGTATTGGAAAATACGCTGAAAACAGGATACTATACCGACGATTTAATTTGTTTGAAAAAGGAGATCCAAGATCTTTCCATTTGGGTATTGATATATGGAAAGAAGCTGGAACTGGGATACACGCTCCACTTGACGGAAAGGTCCACAGTTTTCAAAACAACAAATCTATTGGGGATTATGGACCAACGATAATATTAGAACATTCTATCAATCACTTTATATTTTTTACACTTTACGGACATCTGAGTGTGGATTCTTTAATCGATAAACATGTCGGGCAAGAAATCAAGGCAGGTGAAAAATTTTGTACTCTTGGTGATTGGTCTGTAAATGTCAATTGGCCTCCCCATCTTCATTTTCAAATAATTGCGGATCTAAAAGGCTTTAAAGGTGATTTTCCCGGTGTTTGTGAATTAGGAGAAAAAGAAAAATGGATGTCAAATTGCCCGGATCCCAATCGACTCCTGAAAATTCAGGGTTTATAACTATTCTTTGTACTTTTTGGGGTATTCAAACCATATTATTTCTCCGGTACCCTCAGATACTGCAGCCCATTCATCGAGTTCAAATTGAATTTTAACTGCACCACAGGTTGGTATATTGCCCAGTTCTTCTTTGCATAGGTATTCCGCCAAATATGTAAAAGTAGGATTATGACCAAATAGAGCCACTTTACCGAGGCTGTTATCAAGATTATTGATTAATCTCAACAAGGTTCGTGGAGAAGCTTCGTAAATCTCTTCCTCAAATTTTATTTTTTCTATTGGATAGTTGAGCTGTTCAGAAATAAATTCCGCTGTGCGTTTTGCCCTTTCAGCGGGACTTGACAAGATAAGCTCGGGTGAAACCTGTAAATCTTTTAATACTTTTCCCATTAAAGGCGCATCTAGTAGGCCTCTGTGATTTAAACTCCTGTTAAAATCCGGTTGGCCGGGAATGGACCAGTCAGATTTTGCATGTCTTATCAGGTAAATTGTTTTTGACATAAGGACATTAAATTAATCATTTTTCAAACCGAATTCCCCAGTTAAAAACATATTTAAATTTTTTTTTGTGAAACAAAGTGAAGGGAATATGGTATTAAGGTTTGTAAGTCCGGAAAAAAAATAATGATATTTACGCCCGAAAATTGTGAGTATGCCAAAAAATCTTGTGATAGTTGAGTCGCCTGCAAAGGCCAAAACAATTGAAAAATACCTTGGAGAAGAGTTTAAAGTTGCATCGAGTTATGGACATGTCCGTGATTTACCCAAGGGAGATAAGGCCATAGATATAAAAAATGGCTTTAAACCTACCTATGAGGTAACCAAAGACAAAAAAGATGTAATCAAGGAGTTAAAAAAACTATCTAAAGATGCCGAAACCATTTACCTGGCATCGGATGATGACCGCGAAGGCGAAGCTATTTCTTGGCATTTAAAAGAAACACTTGATCTTGATGATAAAAAAACACGGAGAATTGTTTTTAGAGAAATTACCAAAAATGCCATTCTCAATGCCTTACAAAGTCCAAGAGGAATTGACAATAATTTAGTCGATGCACAACAGGCGCGAAGAATACTTGACCGTTTGGTCGGTTACGAATTATCCCCCATTCTTTGGAAGAAAATAAAAAGAGGTTTATCAGCAGGCAGAGTACAATCTGTGGCTGTAAGGTTGGTAGTAGAACGTGAAAGAGAAATAGAGAATTTCAAAGCAGAATCCAACTTTAAAACCGATGCCTATTTTTCTACGTCTAAAGGAAATTTTACAGCTGTATTTAATAAGAGGTATAAAACTTCAGAGGATGTAAAAAAATTACTTGAGAACTGTAAGAAATCAGATTTCACGGTATTTGAGGTTGAAACCAAACCAGGGAAAAGAACGCCTTCCCCCCCATTCACCACTTCAACCCTACAGCAGGAGGCAAGTCGAAAACTCGGTTTTTCGGTCGCTCAGACCATGACAATTGCCCAAAAGTTGTACGAAGCGGGTCATATAACCTATATGAGAACGGATTCCTTAAATTTATCCCAGGAGGCCATACAATCGGCCACATCAGCCATACAATCAAATTATGGCCAGGAATATATTCAGAACAGAAATTTTAAAACAAAATCGGGAAGTGCCCAGGAAGCTCATGAAGCCATACGTCCCACAGATTTTAACAAACAAAATGCCGGCGCAGATCGCAATGCGGAAAAACTCTATGAGTTAATTTGGAAAAGAGCCGTAGCTTCTCAAATGGCTGATGCGAAAATTGAAAAAACCACCGCTAAAATCGAGATAAGTGAGGTGGATAGATCGGAATATTTTGAAGCAAAAGGCGAAGTCATCAAGTTTGATGGATTCCTAAAGGTATATATCGAAGGAACCGATGATGAAGATGCAGAAAATGATAACAGCGTGTTGCCGCCCCTGGAAAAAAATCAGAAACTCGATTTGAATAAAATTTTAGCTAAAGAGCGTTTTTCTCGGCACGCGCCTCGTTACACCGAAGCCAGTCTTGTAAAAAAACTTGAAGAAAAAGGTATCGGAAGACCTTCGACCTACGCTCCTACTATATCAACCATTCAAAAACGCGATTATGTTGTCAAGGAATCGAGAATAGGCCAGGAAAGGGAATATCGCGAATTGAGTCTTGAGAATGGTAAAATAGAAAGCAATACAAAGACTGAAAATACAGGTGCTGAAAAAAATAAATTGTTTCCAACCAATATTGCCATGGTTGTCAACGACTTTCTGGTTGAACATTTTGAAAGGATTCTCGATTACGACTTTACAGCAGAAGTAGAAAAAGAATTCGACGACATTGCCCAGGGAAATAAGGAGTGGGAACAAATGCTCAGCAAATTTTACGGCGGTTTCCACAGCCATGTAGAACAAACCGAATCTATTGATAGAAAAGATGTAAAATCGAGCCGGGAGCTTGGTACAGATCCGAAATCGGGTAGAAAAGTTTTGGTTCGATTGGGACGTTTTGGACCACTTGCTCAAATCGGAGAAGCTGATGATGAAAGCGGGGAAAAACCGCGATATGCAGGATTGAGAAACGGTCAATTTATCGAAAGTATTACCCTTGAAGAAGCTCTGGAGTTATTCAAATTGCCCAGAAAAGTGGGAGAATATGAAGGTGAGGATATATCAGCAAATATTGGCAGATTTGGTCCATATGTTGTCCATAAAAAGAAATTTGCATCCATACCCAAAGATGAAGACCCCTATACCATCGAAGAATCGCGGGCTATTGAACTTATCGAAGAAAAAAGAAAAGCCGACGCAGAAAAGTTTATTAAGACTTTTGATGAAAACCCGGATGTGCAGGTATTGAAAGGAAAATACGGTCCTTACATCAAAGTGGGCAGGAAAAATGTAAAAATCCCAAAAGACAAAGAACCCTCTTCCCTCAGTCTGGAAGAATGTTTGGAATTGGCAGAAAATGCACCTGCCAGGGGTAAAAAGAAAAATGGCTGATAAAAAAGTTATTGTCCTCAGCGGTGCCGGAATTAGCGCTGAAAGCGGAATTAAAACATTTCGCGATTCCGGAGGACTTTGGGAAGGCTATGATGTAATGGAGGTGGCTACACCTCAGGCATGGGCAAAAAATAAGAATTTGGTTCTAGATTTTTATAATCAGAGAAGACAACAAGCTCTCAGCTGTAGCCCAAATGAAGGTCATAAATACGTCAGTAAACTTGAAGATCACTTTGATGTAACCGTCATTACACAAAATATTGACAATCTTCACGAAAAAGCGGGGTCATCGCATGTCATTCATCTGCATGGCGAATTATTCAAGGCGAGAAGCACTTTGGACGAAAATCTATTATACGAAATCGAAGGTTGGGAATTAAAATTAGGTGATAAATGCGAAAAAGGATCTCAATTGCGACCGCATGTAGTATGGTTTGGGGAAATGGTTCCAATGATGGAAACAGCTATAAAATATGCGCTTGAGGCAGATATCCTTATTGTGGTTGGAACATCATTGCTGGTTTATCCCGCTGCGTCCATTGTAGACTTCGTCCCAGGAGATACCCGAATTTATGTGGTTGATCCAAAAATACCGGAAATAAGCACGAACAAAAACATTAAATTGTATGAAAAGACGGCCACTGAAGGAATGAAATTAGTTTATGAAGATTTATTGGATTCTTTTAAATAATTGAACATCAGTTTTGCTGTTTTATCCGAAGCGCCCGCAGAACCGAGAATATTTTTCATTTCATCATATCCATTCAATTGTCTAATGCGATATTCCGTATCGTTTAATAAGGAATACAGTTCATCCCTAATGATATTAGGATGAAAATCGTCCTGTAGCAATTCCTTGACCACCTCACGTCCAACAATCAAGTTTACAAGCGAAATATAAGGTACTTTTACCACCATTTTACCAATCCAAAAACTGAATATATTTAACTTATAACCAACAAGTTGCGGCACATTAAATAAAGCTGTTTCCAAGGTAGCTGTACCCGATGTTACAAGAGCAGCAGAAGCATGCGACAAAAGGTCATAGGTTTCATCAATTACAACCTTGATCTGACCTCCCCTGGTAAATTGCTGGTAATAATGGCGTTCAAGGTTTGACACACCTGCAATTACAAAATGATAATCCTTAAAACTGGGAATTATGCTTAACATAAAATGCAGCATGCTCTCAATTTCCTGCTTTCTACTACCCGGTAGAATTGCAATTATGGCTTTGTCATCAATTCGATGTCTGGCTAAAAAAGAATCGCTTTTTTTGAACTGGGCAATGGCATCGAGAACCGGATTGCCGACATAATCTACTTCAAACTGAAATTTTTTGTAAAACTGTTTTTCAAAAGGCAGTATTACAAACATTTTATCGACATAAGCCTTAATCTTAAGCGCCCTGCTGGTATTCCAGGCCCATATTTTTGGTGAAATGTAATAGTATACTTTGATGTTATTTTTTTTGGCAAATTTTGCAATCCTCAGGTTAAAACCGGCAAAATCCACGAGGATAATGACATCGGGATCGAATTGCAGTATATCAGTTTTGGTATCGTTAAAGTATTCTCTGATTTTGAAAATGTTCATTAACACTTCAGCAAAACCCATAAATGAGATTTCGCGGAAATGTTTGAATATTCCCATACCCGCAGCTTCCAGATAATTCCCCCCTATTCCCCTGCTTACGGCGGATGGGTCTTCTTTTAAGATTGATTTATAAAGATTTGAAGCATGTAAATCGCCCGATCTTTCACCTGCTATGATGTAGTATTTCATGATTTAAGGACCCTTTGATTCTTGAAATCAGGACCGTAATACTCTACATAATTATTGACGGTTTCAAATAATAGTATTCTGTACAATTTTGCAGAGCTGTTATCTGCTATTTTTGGTTCCAGAATTTTCCATATCTCAATCACAAGGTTTTCACAACTGGCCAGTTTATTCTTCATGAAATCAACATCGAGATTTAAGTTTTTATGATCCAATTTTTCAATAACCTCAGACTTAATAATTCCGGACAGTTTTTTTAGATCAATGACAAAACCTGTGTCAGGATCGGGATTTCCAATTACAGAAACTGTCAAATCAAAATTATGGCCATGCCAGTTCTCATTTGCACATGGTCCGAATATTTCTTCATTCTTTTCGTGAGACCAGTTGGGATTGTACAGCTTGTGTGCTGCATTGAAATGTTCTTTGCGATGAACAATTATCATAAAAAATAGCTCATTTAAGGCTGCAAATATAAGTAGAAGCAATTCAATAAAGTAATGTTCAGGAAAACCTGTAATTGCTTTTCATCAATAGATATAAAAAGAAGGGAATACCTAAAAATGAGGTCAGAATTCCAAGGGGTAGACCAGCCGGTGGGTAGATCATTTTGCTCAGAATATCACATCCCACCATAAAGAAAGCCCCAATTATGGCTGAATAAAATAAATTCCATGAATGTCCGAAGCCAAATAATCCTCTCACAAAATGGGGAATAAGAAATCCAACAAAACCGATAGCACCACAATAAGCAACGGTCACAGAGGTAAGTAATGTAGCACCAAGTAACGCGATCCATCGCATGTTTTTGACATTTAAGCCAAGCGCTTCACTCTTTTCCTCACCCAAAAGCAAAACGTTTATGGATTTATTGAACAAGGAGAAATAAATTAAGGCAATTATATTTACAGTTAATATCAATGGTATTTGAGACCAATTGCTCCTTTCAAAACTTCCCATGATCCAGAAAATAATAGAGCGCAACTGACTGTCATTTTCAGACAAATAGCTCATCAAACTAATCATAGCTGTCATCATTGATGAAAGTGCTACTCCGGCCAGGAGCAAATTTGCGGCTATCAGACGGCCCTTTTTATAGGCAAAGATTATGGCAATTAAGGTCACGACCAAAGCAATCGCAAAAGCGGCAATTGGTGGGGTGTAAATACCTAAAATAAAGGAGGGTATCCACCCGATAAAAACAAGGTTGGCTCCAAGACTTGCTCCACTGGCTGTGCCAAGGATATACGGGTCTGCAAGAGGGTTGTTTAAAAGAGATTGAAACAAATATCCACTAAGCGCCAGAGAGCATCCAGTAGCCAGGGCCATAATCAAACGTGGCATCCTTAGGTTGAGAATCACGTAATGGGCCGTATTATCGGGATTATAATTAAAAATACTGTTATAAAGGCTATTAAAATCGCTTTCTATGCTACCATTTAGCAGGGAATAAAAGCATAAAAAAAGTCCGATACCCATCAACAAAAGAAGTATGTATAATTTATATTTCATCAATGTGTGACTTCATTAATAACATCGCATCAATCGACCTCGGAGATGGCCGTGTCAGTATATCACCATCTATTTCAAATATATTTTTGTTTTTGTAAGCTTTAACTCGTTTTAGCTCGGGAAATTTCAAAAACAATGTGCTATCTAAATGTTCAAAAGAAGGTCCAAATATCACATCCGGATTGATCTTGAGAAAATATTCCCTGCTTAACTCTGGATAAGGCCTTGTAAATACAGAATCAACAGCATTTTTAACACCTATTTCATTCAATTGACTGGTAAACAAAGTATTGAGGCCATAAACGTAAATAGGATCCGTCCATATCAGTCCCAATGTTTTTATATCTCTAATCTTATCTTCTTTCACTGAATCCAACCTATGCTTTAACTTTTCAATTTTTTTATTTGCCTTCATTGAGCAATTGCATAACTGCCCCGTTTTTTTAATTGCTTCAAAAATATCTTCAACATGCGAATATTTGAACATATAAATAGGGATTTCATTATCCTCCAGAAGTTTTAATTGTTCAACTGAAGTAATACCCTCTTCACTAAAAACCAAATCGGGTTTTAACGCAATAATCGATTCAATATCAAATGGATAAGTACTTATTTCTGTTTTCATCAAAGCCTCTGGGGGATAATTACAAGCCTGGGATCGCGCCACAATCATTGAATCCGGGCAAGAGAAAAATAGAATCTCGGTAAGCGCAGGCGAAAGCGAAAAAATTCTTTCTAAATCTTTTTTTATCAAAATGGTTCTTCCCAGCTCATCTTCGATACTCACAAAAGCTGGTTCCCTTTTCTTTTGACATGACAATATGCTCAAACTCATAAGAAGCAAGCCAATTCTAAGAATATGATAGGGAAGAAATTTGATTAGAGATATATACGTTTAATTTTGCACAAATTAAAGTCTTTTAATCAATCTTAAATGATAATAGTTACAGGAGCAGCAGGATTTATCGGTTCATGCCTCATCTCGAGATTAAATAGTGATGGATTTAATAATATAATAGCTGTTGATGCTTTTGGAGATCCTGATAAGAAAAAAAATCTTGAAGGAAAGAAAATCATGGAATTTGTTGAAAGAAACAAGTTTTTCTCCTGGTTAAAAGATAAATCGGATGAGATGGAGTTTGTTTTTCACATCGGCGCTAGAACAGACACCACAGAATTTGACAAATCGATTTTTGATGAGCTGAATGTAAACTTCTCCAAAAAGGTATGGAATTATTGCGTAGACAATCACCTGCCTTTGGTTTATGCCAGTTCGGCCGCGACTTATGGACTTGGGGAATTGGGTTACAAAGATGATGAAGCCATAATCGATCAATTAAAACCTCTTAACCCATATGGTGATTCCAAAAATGAATTTGACAAATGGGTCTTAAAACAGGATAAAAAACCATTTTTTTGGGCGGGCTTAAAATTTTTCAATGTATACGGCCCAAATGAATACCACAAAGGAAGAATGGCCTCTGTTATTTTGCATGCCTTCAAACAAATCTCTGAAAAAGGTAAAATGAAATTATTCCGATCTCATAATCCGAACTTCAAAGATGGAGAGCAAAAAAGGGATTTTATTTATGTAAAAGATCTAATTGATGTTTGCATTTTTTTAATGCATCATCGAAAAAACTCAGGAATTTATAATTTGGGTTCGGGCACAGCCAGAACATTTTTGGATCTCGCCAAAGGTGTGTTCAGGGCTTTAAATAAAAAAGAAGAAATAGAATTTATTGATACACCTGCGGATATCCGGGATAAATATCAATATTTTACTGAAGCTGATATGACAAAATTAAAAAGCATTGGTTATAAAAAGCCTTTTACCGCACTTGAAGATGGCATTCAGGATTATGTTCGGAATTATCTGATTTCTAATAAATATTTCTAATGCAGCCCGAAAACATACTTTTTATAATCATAGGAATTCTTCTTTTTAATTATTTCCTTGACCTGTTTCTTGACATTCTAAACATTCGGAACACCAATAAGAATTTACCCCCTGAACTAAAAGATGTTTACGAAGAGGAAGAATGGTTAAAAGCAAAAAAATACCAAAAAGTCAATTTTAATTTTGGATTGATCAGCGGTACCTTTTCACTGTTCATTACCCTGGCTTTTATTTATGCCGGCGGGTTTGGCTGGCTCTACGATTACATCGCAAACTTCAGTCAACACTTTATAATTAGACCACTCTTGTTTTTTGGTATTTTAAGCTTTGCTTCTTCACTTTTAGGTTTGCCTTTTTCTCTTTATCACACCTTTGTAATAGAAGAAAAATTTGGATTTAATAAAACCACATTAAAAACATGGCTTTTGGATTTACTAAAATCATCATTGCTGGGAATACTGATTGGAGCGCCACTACTGGCTTTGTTTTTTTACCTGATTCTGAGTTTGGAAAGCAATTTCTGGATACTATTCTGGCTTATTGCAGTGGCCTTTTCCATTTTTATGAATCTTTTCTATACGAGCCTGATACTTCCCATTTTTAATAAATTGAGTCCGCTGGAAGAAGGGGAATTAAAATCACTTATTCAGTCCTATTCTGAAAAAGTTGGATTCCCACTTCAAAAAATTATGGTTATTGACGGTTCAAAACGATCCTCAAAATCCAATGCATTTTTTAGTGGACTTGGAAAAACCAAAAAAGTCGTGTTTTACGATACGCTTTTGAACAATCATGAAAATGGCGAATTAATGGCAATTCTTGCACATGAGGTAGGCCATTATAAGAAAAAGCACATCCAGATCAGCTTGTTTCTCTCAATCATTCAAATGGGCATCATCTTATACATACTATCGCTTTTCGTATTTAGTCAAAATTTATCCTTGGCCTTGGGATACCCGGAAGTGAGTGTTGCTATAAATCTTATTGCTTTTGGAATACTCTTTAGTCCCATTTCAAAAATTATCGGTGTATTCTTTAACATTTTCAGTAGAAAAAATGAATTCGAAGCGGATGAATTTGCTGCCAAAACATGGAATGCTCAGGACCTGGTTACGGCCTTAAAGAAACTCAGTGTCAAAAATTTAAGTAATATTCAACCGCATAAGGCTTTTGTTTTTGTCAATTATTCTCACCCTACCCTATTGCAAAGACTTAAGGCCTTGAACAATTCAAAAGGATAAAATTCTAAAAGGAATTACCTTTTATTGAAATTTTGATCTATTTTCAAGATTGATCTGAACTACGCCAAACCTTGAAATTACCTTTTGCTAAACATTTCAAAAGACTAAAAAAATACTGGCAAAATGAATTGATTGCCGGATTGACCGTGGCTTTGGTTGCATTACCACTCGCCATGGGAATTTCATTGGCCTGTGGTCTACCGGTGACTTCCGGGATTTTTTCTGTTTTGGTGGGTGGACTGTTGATCTCGCATGTCAATGGGGCGCACTTAACTGTTAATGGCCCTCCTAAAGCGACCATCATTGTGATTTTAACGGCTATTAGCAGTTTTGGCGGGGGTCTGCAAGGCGTTGAAATTGTAATTGCTGCCTTTTTTATAGTGGGTGTATTTATGTTTCTTTTTGGGCTTTTCAAATTTGGAGAATTGGGTGATTTTTTTCCTTCTTCGGCCATTCAGGGGATGCTATCGGCCATTGGGATTATGATCATTTTAAATCAAATGTATATCCTCTTTGGACTGGAAAGCACATCACATGATCCTTTTGAAATTATTCTCAATATTCCGGATTTAATCAATGACATAAATCCCTATGTTGCCGTAATCGGCTTTACGAGTTTATCTTTTCTGTTTATTTACCCCTATCTCGAAGGCAAATTAATACGTTTAATTCCGGCACCAATGTGGGTGGTTTTTTATGCTTCAATTATGGCCTTTTTATTCAACTTCGGAACAGAACGGACCATTACCATCGCCGGAAACACCCATAATATTGGCCCTTATTTAATGATTAGTTTACCCGACAGCCTTATGGCCTCAGTTATTAGTCCAAATTTTTCTCAAATATTGAATATAGAGTTTTGGATGATCGTTCTCAACATTACCTTTATTGCTTCTTTGGAGTCTCTTTTAAGTGCCCGTGCGGTCGATAAGCTTGATCCGGAAAGAAGAAGTACCAATCTCAATCAAAATCTAATGGCCACCGGCGGAGGCACTATGCTTTCTTCTCTTGTGGGTGGTTTACCTGTGATATCCATGATTTTACCCAGCACCGTGGCTGTAAATACAGGAGCCAGAACCAGCTGGACAAATTTTTTTCAAGGCCTGTCTATACTAATCCTTGTTGTATTATTAAGCGGGATGTTAAATCGCATACCACTCGCAGCGCTTGCCGCAATCCTTGTACATACCGGTTATAAACTCGCTTCTATTAAGGTTTTTAAAAGAACTTATCAATACGGGAAAGAACAACTTATCATTTTCCTAATCACCCTTTGTTTTACCTTGTTTTTTGATATTGTTATTGGGATTTGTGCAGGCATCATTTCGACGCTTATTATCCACTCTTTCGCTGGGATTGAAAAAAGGTATCTGCTCTCATTTCTTTTTAAATCCACCAATCATTTTCATTATGATGAAGATGATGATCATTATTTCATATCAGTGCGGCGTTTTGCGAATTTTTTTAATTATCTGGGGCTTAAAAAAGAATTAAACAAAGTACCGCCAAAAAAACATTTGATTCTGGATTTCTCGCATGCAAGGCTTATAGATCATACAGTTATGGAGCATGTGACCAATTTTGCCAGAAAATACAGAGACAAGGGTGGCGTTTTTGAAATTGTCGGCCTCGATCTTCACAAGCCCTCCTCCAATCACCCCTTGGCCGGAAGGCGTATCGTAGAAGGTTATACTCCGAGTGCTAGAAAATACAATATTACCCGACGCCAAAGACAGATCAAGCGCGTTACCTATAGAAATGACTGGGAATTTACGATAGATACGGATTGGGATATCTCTCATTTAAGAATGTTTCCGTTTTTTGAAAACAAGCTTTTGCATTATCAGAATAATGTGATCAAAGGAAATATTAATGGCCAGGCATTTCAGATTTCTGATGTAGCCTACGCTGAAGGTGCCATGGAGGCTTCTGTCGATAAAAGAATGACCGTTATGATCCAAAACCTGGAAGCACTTCTGCCGAAATTTACCTTGCAAAAAGAGGTGGCCATCGACAAAGTCTTGACGCTTGCCGGTTTACCTGATATTGATTTTAAAGCATTTCCGGGTTTTTCTTCCAAATTTCTCTTGCAGGGTAATAATGAAGAAGCTATCAGGGAATTATTTAATAAGGAATTGATCATTTTCTTTGAAATGCACTCCATTTTTCATATCGAATGCAATGGCTATCAGCTTCTTTTATTTGAAAAAACAAACCTTGCCAAGCCTCACGATATCGAAGTTATGACTGAATTTGTCAAACAACTTTGGTCAAGAATTCAATAAACATTTAATTATTCAGCCTTTTAGAATAATTTTGAAGGCTCAAATTGAACAAATGGAAATTTTACAGACCAGTGATCAGAAATTGCTTTTAGAAATTGCCCGCGAATATGGAACACCCACCTATGTTTATGATACTGCTAAAATCGAAATGCAATATCAGCGATTGCTCAATGCTTTTGATGTAGATGATCTCGAAATTCATTTTGCCTGTAAGGCCCTGACCAATAGCAATATCCTTAAGTACCTAAGGAAACTGGGAGCCAAAATAGACGCAGTTTCTATACAAGAAGTCAAAATAGCATTGCATGCAGGATATGAACCGAAAGATATTTTATACACACCGAATTGTGTATCTCTTGATGAAATACTGGAAGCGCGAAAATTGGGCGCCCAATTAAACCTTGATAATATTTCCATACTTGAACGATTCGGTCACTTGCATCCCGAAACGCCCGTTTGCATTCGAATTAATCCACATATAATGGCTGGAGGCAATTCTAAAATTTCCGTCGGTCATATTGATTCAAAATTTGGAATATCCATCTATCAGCTACCCTTGGTGAAACGCATCGTAAAAGAGTGTGGAATGAAAATATCCGGAATTCATATGCATACCGGTTCTGATATACTCGATACTGAAGTTTTTCTCAGGGGTGCGGAGCTTTTGTTTGAAGCGGCAAAGGAGTTTGAAGACCTGGAATTTCTTGATTTTGGAAGCGGGTTTAAAGTACCTTATAAAGAAGAAGACATTGAAACGGATATAGAGGAATTGGGAAAATTGATGTCGGAAAGATTCAATGCCTTTTGCAAGGATTATGGTAAGAGTTTAAGCCTTGTTTTTGAACCCGGTAAATTTCTTGTTAGTCAGGCAGGCTATTTTCTGGCTAAGGTGAATGTCGTTAAACAAACCACCTCTACAATTTTTGCAGGTCTCGATACCGGTATGAATCATTTTATTCGACCGATGTTTTACGACGCTTATCATCATATCGAAAATATATCAAATCCCGAAGGACCCAAACGCTTATATACTGTTGTGGGTTATATCTGTGAAACCGATACCTTTGGATGGAACAGAAAGATATCAGAAATACGCGAGGGCGATATCCTGAAATTCAATAATGCAGGCGCATATTGTTTTACCATGGCTTCAAATTATAATTCAAGACTAAAACCGGCTGAAGTGATGATCATGAACGGTGAAGATTATTTAATCAGAAAAAGAGAATCTTTTGATGATCTGCTTATTAATGTTGAGAACCTAGAATTTTGATTTATGTATTATCTCATTTATTCGAGTTATTCTAAAAAGGATATGGGAAAAGAAGAATTGTTTTCCCTACTTGAAAAGTCCAGAGTAAAAAATAAGCTGATGGGAATTTCAGGTTTTTTACTGTGCATTAATTCGGATTATCATCCGGAAATAATTAACGGGCGTTTTATCCAGGTATTGGAAGGTGAAAAAAAAGATGTAGAAAAACTTTTTAAAAGCATTGAGAACGATCCTAGACATAAGCATGTAAAAATAATTGCGGATGGGGTCTTGATGAAACGCATGTTCAACAATTGGAGCATGGGCTATCGCGATCTGGACATTTTAAAATTCAAAAGTCGTCTTGATAAATTTGAACTCACTGAAGAAAATCTCCTCGGATCAAAAAATTCGGATGAAAGTCAAACCGTGTTGGACTTTATAAAATCCTTCTATAAGGTACCGGATAATATTGTTAAAAATTAATTGGCTTTCAACACGGTAAATTCCACCCTTCGATTAATCTGCCGCCCTTCTTCGGTATCGTTTGTGGTTTCGGGTTTGCTCTCACCATATCCCACTGCAGAGATTCGATAGCCCTCTACACCCTGGTTGACAATATATTCTCTAACCGCCTCTGCCCTTCCCTGTGATAAATCCTGATTGTACTGGTCAGAACCTTTATCATCGGTATGCCCTGCAATTTCAATTTCCAGGTTCTCATTGGTCATCATCATTTCTACAACTTTATCTAATTCCGGAAAGGATTCTGGCCTTAAAACGGTTTTGTCAAAATCAAAATAAATATTGTTCAGTCGGACCGTTGTTCCTACGGATAGTTCAGTCATTTCAAAATTTTTGGTTAAAAATTGATCCTGACCAAAGTCTTCTACTATTAAACTATCAGATAGGGCCAAAAAGCCTTCAGCATTTAATTGAAAATAATATTTTCCAGGTTTTGGCAAATCGAGCTCATATTCTCCGAGATTAGGATCAGAATTAACTTTATTAATTGATTTACCCTCAAAAAGGATATTTATATTAGCCATCACAGGATCGAAGGTTCCCAATTTTGTAACCAATCCGGATAAGTTGAGCTTTGCTGCTTTTGGTTGTAAATAAATTTCTAATTCAACGGTCGTGTCTTGTTCCAGATTTACCAAACTGAGTTCTCTGTTTTGAGAAATATATCCATCGGCACTAAAAACAAGCGTGTATATATCCTGCATCTTCTTTTCTATCTTGAACTCCCCGTAAGGATTGACAGATACCATTTCGGGTTCTCCTTTTGTACTGTTCAGATTGGCAAAAGCAGGTATGGGCTCTTTGGTCAGTTTATTAAAAATTACCCCATTAATATAAATATCCGGGGGTCGAGGTACAAAACTTAATATATCAAGACTACCTCCATCAGCTGATTTATACGCACGGGTGGTGAACATATTGGTTCCGGATTCATCAATTGAAAAATAGGCGTCAAAGCCTCTGGTATTGATTGGTTCTCCCATATTTTCCGGTTCCGACCATTTTAAATACGAGTCATCGAGCCTTTCACTTCTATAGATATCAATTCCGCCTTCTCCTCCGGGCCTTCCACTACTGAAATAAAGTGTTTTATTATCCTTAGTCAAAAAAGGACCAAATTCATCCTGAAAGGTATTAATGGGCTTTCCAAGTTTTTTTGGTTTGGAAAACTTGTTGCCACCTTCGGCAAAACTCACATATAGATCGCTATTAACCTGATCTTTGATTTCACTCATATAGATAAAGAGCACTTTTTCATCATCGGACATAAATCCTCCAAAAAACTTGCCCTTATTCATTTTATCGAGATCATTTATGTTCAATTCCTGCATGTCGGTCCATTTGTCTCCCGATTTTCGTATTATAGAAAACGTATTCATTTTACCCCTGCTTTTGCCTCCTTTTAACAATAAGGCATTACCATTTTCCAATACAGAAAGAACAGCATTGTACTGATGGTGATTAAAAGGGTGTGTCATATGCTTATGCTCACTCCAGGGACCCCCAAAAGAATCTCTTTCTACATACCAGATATCCTGACTTCCTTTTGTACCATCGTGATTTTCAGGATGATCCGTTATGTAATAATACAGACGCAATCCATCAGGAGTGATAATTGGTTTTACGTCATCGTATATGGTATTGACATTTCTGCTCAGTTTCTTTAAGATGTATTTTGGTTTTTCTCCTCTTATGTCCTCTATTCCCTGTGCAAAAAGGAAGGAATTAAGAAATAGTGCCCCAATTACTAATAGGAATCCGTTTCTCATGGTTATAGCTTAAATAGCAATAATAATAAATCTACGATGTAGATATCAAACAGTTGCTCCTTTTGCAATTAAATTTTAAATATCAATCCTAAATTTCATTATGGAATGATCATATATTCTTGAATAGAATAAGTCAATGCACAAGAGAAAGAGCTTATCAGAGTTTTCCTAAATATTGAAAAAGCGCTAAAAATAAAGGCATAAAAAGAGATGCACAATATAAGTCCGGGTTTTTAATTAATCGCTCTATACTAAGCGTTTGAAAGCAAAAAGCGAATTACATCTGTTGTTGTTACGATGCCTACTAGTTTGCCCTCATCCTCTACGGGAAGTGCATGATATTCAGCTGCTACAAACTTTTCAGCCACACTTTTAATGCTATCATTTTGTTTAACCATATCCGGTTTATGCTTCATGATCTGATTAATGGAGAGTTCATCCATAATTCCATCCTCACCAACCATATCTTCATCAACATAAGTATTGCCAAAACTCAGCCTTAACAGATCGGTTTGACTTAAAATACCTATTACCATTTCATAATCTGTAACAGGAAGGTGTCTGATTTTATTTTTATTAAATAATTCTCTGGCTTTTTCAAGTGAGGCATTTACGTCAATTGTGACAACCTTACTTGTCATTATTTTGGAAACTGGGCTTTGAGTGTTCATGGTTTTTCTCTTTTTACACGTTCTAATCTATCAATGATAATGGCGGAGAATTATGATACGTTATAATCCTATTACTGATTTTGATCAGCTCTTTTTCTTTTTCAACAGCGTCTTCCTGCCATAAATGCTGCAAATCGGACATTCTGCAAAAACATGCCCGCGAGCGGGGCAATATTCTCTTCCAAAAAATATGATCTGCAAATGAAGCTTGTTCCAGATATTTTCTGGATAGAGTCGTTTCAGGTCCTTTTCGGTTTTTTCAACATTCTTACCCGTGGATAATCCCCAACGATAAGCCAGCCTGTGAATATGCGTATCAACCGGAAATGCCGGCACCCCGAAAGCCTGAGACATCACAACGGAAGCCGTTTTATGGCCTACGCCCGGTAACTTCTCCAATTCTTCAAAACTACTGGGCACCTGTCCATTGTGCTTAGAGACGATGATTTCAGACAAGCCTTTAATTGCTTTAGACTTTTGGGGTGAAAGTCCACAGGGCTTGATTATTTCTTTTATCTCTTCTTCCCTCAACCCGGACATATCAAAGGGATTATCCGCTTTTTCAAATAAATAAGGTGAAACTTTATTTACCCTTTCATCGGTGCATTGTGCCGATAATAAAACCGCAACCAGCAGGGTAAAAGGATCATTATGTTGAAGAGGTATTGGTGTCTCAGGGTACAGCTCATCCAGAATTTTGGCAATGGATGCTGCCTTTTCTGCTTTTGTCATTAAGATTCAATTCTGAAGGTGTAAAAAGGAACATTGATTTTATCTACAAGCTCTTCGGCAATGCTGCCAAGAAAAAAATGTTTGATTCCGTGACGGGCATGTGTGGCCATAGCTGAAATTGTGATATCAAATTCTTCAAGAAAATGATGAATTCCCTCTTCAATTGTTCTCCCCTCGCGTATATGCATTTGTTCGTAATTTAAATTATTAGAATTCGCAAAACTTATGATATCGCTTTTTATGGAGGTGTCTTCAGCCATACCTTCTTCTACAATTTTTAATAAATGCAATTCGAGATTAAATGTATCAATTAGCATTCGCAAGTTCTCAAAATCGCTTTTTTCATGAATATTAAAATCACTCATAAACAATATTCGACCGGAATCGCTGATCCGAAAGTTTTCCATTAAGGACATAACCGGTATCTCGCTGTCGTTGATAAGGTGCTGGGTGACATTTCCGAAAACAATATCGCTCAATGAATTAAGTCCGTGGCTTGCTGATACGAGCATTTGATAATTGCCGGAATTAGCTTCAGCTAATATCTCTGTTTCCAGACTTCCATTTTTACACTTAAACGCTGATACAAAGGAAAAATCACGTACTATTTCATCAAGTATTTCAATTTGCCTTTCTGAAAATAAGTTGGAGTCTGCTTTTCCCAACTTCCAATCCCGCGATGTAAATTGGAAATTCACATTTGTGCTTTCATTAAAAATATAAAGCAAATCAACCTCAACAGACTTCGAGCCAATAAAGGAGGATAGGAATTTAAGCGCCTTGATACTTGAGACAGAGATATCCGTGGGAATGATAATATTCATTCTCCAAAATTATAAATTTGGTATATATGTAGTTATTTGCTCTTGTTCCAGGCCAAAATGCCACCGGATAAATTATAAACTCTCTCAAAACCAAGCTCGTGCATAATACCGCATGCCTTTGCACTGCGAAATCCCGAACGGCAATAGAGATAATAGGATTTTTCTTTATCCATTTCTGAAACTTTTTGGGCAAAATCCGGACGACTAACATTGACCAAAATTGATCCCGGTATCTTTCCGGATTTCTGTTCTGTTTCGTTCCTCACATCAATAATTACTGAATCTTTGTTTTTTACAGCTTCATTAAATTCTTCTGCCTTAATACTGTTGTACTTCTTTTGTCTTTTAAATAGTCCGAACATTTGATTTTAATTAAATAAATAATTCTTTAAATAAAATATATATGGCCATGGCAAATACAAAATAGCCAAATCCTGTTTTTAGTTTTTTACCAGAAATAAAATTATTGAGGTATGTACCCAATAAAATCCCAATAATTGAAATCAAAGTAAATACCAATAAAAATATCCAATCGATATTTTGCTGACCGATATCTCCTAAAAATCCAATTAGCGACTTAGCCGCAATAATTAGTAATGAAGTACCCACAGCTATTTTCATGGGTATTTTTGCAAAAATGACCAATGCAGGTATGATCAGAAACCCTCCACCCGCTCCTACCAAGCCTGTAAGAACACCAACTACCGCACCTTCGCTGAGGATCATTAAATAATTAAATTCAGGCTCGGTGATTTTTTCGCTTTGATCCAAATCATTGGTGTTTTCATTTTGATTTAATTGAGCGCTCTTATTTTTTATCATCGAATAGGCGGCAAATAGCATGATCATTGCAAAAAAAACCATAATAAAGAGATCTTTACTAAAGCTTATACCACCAAAAAATATTAATTGCTGCGGAATAGAAGGAAGCAGAAAGCGCCGGGTAAGAAATACTGCGATAAAGGATGGAATAGCAAAAACAATTGCCGTTTTATAATTAACAAGTCCTTTTTGAAAATACTTGAACGATCCAATGGCGGCAGAAGTGCCAACCACAAACAGAGAATAAGCCGTAGATAAGACCGGAGATATGCCCAAAATATAAACCAATATGGGTACTGTTAGAATTGAACCTCCTCCACCGATTAGCCCGAGGGTTATTCCAATCAATAAAGCGCCTAAATATCCAATTATTTCTAACATTCCCCTGCTTTAATCCATTGCAAATATCCCCGAAAGCCAATCAATAAATGTAACAACTGTTACTCAGTATCGATATTTCTATTCATATAGTCCGAGTAGTCGGGTTGAATTCTATTAACATTTTCATCCATTAAAGGAGAGGATAATAGAAAGTCCGCCGTGCAGCGATTACAGGCCATGGGTATATTCCAAACTGTTGCAATACGGACAAGTGCCTTTACATCCGGATCATGAGGCTGTGAAGACAATGGATCCCAAAAGAAAATCAAACAATTGATTTCGTCTTCCGTGATTTTTGCACCGAGCTGCTGATCTCCACCCAGGGGTCCACTTAAGAATTTTGTAATGGGTTGATTAAGTTTTTCTTCTAATAGCGCTCCCGTGGTGCCGGTGGCAAATAGTTTATGTTTTTTTAAGGAGTCTCTATTGTAATAAGCCCAGTCCAACAGATCTTTTTTTCGATTATCATGAGCAACAAGGGCAATGTTTTTGATGGCAGGTAAAAGTGCGGTTTTATATTTCATAATTAATTAAACATACCAAAAAGTTCTCTATCCACTTTTGTAAGTATTTCTGAAAGGTCATCCTGATTTTTTACAAAGTCGATATTGTTCACATCGATGATCAGGAGTTTTCCCAAATCGTAATTTGCGATCCATTCCTCATAGTAGCGATTGAGGTTTTTGAGGTAATCGAGACGAATACCCGATTCATAGTCCCTTGAACGCATTTCTATGCGTTTGATCAAAGTGGGAATATTGGCGCGTAAATAAATTAATAAATCGGGCGCTTCAATAAAGTCAATCATGGATGAATACAAGGCAAAATAATTTGTGTATTCCCTTTTTTCCATCAGTCCGGATTCATGAAGATTTTTTGCAAAAATGTGGGCGTCTTCATAAATGCTTCTGTCCTGAACTATATTTTCATTTAATTGAGCCAGTTTACGAGTCTGTTCAAATCTGGAATTGAGAAAATGGATTTGAAGGTGAAATGACCATTTTTTCATATCATCATAAAAATCCTTGAGATATGGATTTTCCTCTACCGATTCCAGTTCTACTCTCCAATTATAGAACTTTCCAATTTGCTCAGCTAAAGTAGATTTTCCGGCTCCAATATTTCCGGCTACTGCAATGTGTTTAGGCATGAATTATTTTACGAGGTGCTTATGGAATTTTTTAAAGCCCAGATCTTTTTTACCCTTTGTATTCATAGTGTAGGTCGGAATTACAAAGATTAATCCCATATTCAATCTGAAATTTCTATTTTTTACTTCGTAGTCTTCATCCACAAATACCGATTCGGGATCGGCTACATTTCTCATACCCAATACGTATTGTGCACCCATTGTAAATATGGTCCACTCCCCTACGTCAATGTCCAAACCGGCACCAAATGCTAATCCGGGATCAAAGCTTTTATAATTGCTTTCTGTATCCAATAAGGGTTTTGAAAGCTCTGTTGCATTTATGGGCAATAAATAATTGTCTTTTCCCGAAAGAAGAAATCCAAAAGTGGGCCCCGCAAATACATTGGGGCGTATATCGGAATACTGATCAAAATTAATTTTCATGAATAGCGGTACTTCCAGATAATTCAATCTCAACTGATTATTATTACTGCTGTATCCAAGTGAATTTCGACCCGAGCTAAAATTTGAACCCTTCATCACATATTCCATACCTGAGTAGATTGTAAAAAACCGTCGGGGTCTGAATTGAACTATTAATCCACCGTGAAATGCCGTTATCAATTCGGTTCCTACAAATGCATTGCCATCAAAATCTTTTCCGGCAGCAGAACTCATATTTGGACCTAAGGTAATTCCCCATCCAAACATTTGAGAATAGCCGGGTAAAGCAAAAAACAAAAAAGTAATTATGACGAGTAATTTCTTCATAGAGCAAAATAACCAAATCTTTTGGAAAAGATTTTATTTAAACTTATAAACAATTCTTAATGCTTCAACTCTTGTTGTATTTTTTGGTTGCATTCTTGTAGGGTTTTTTTCGAAAGCCATGTATTATAATTAGAACAAAAAAAACATCTTAAATATGATAGACAAAAATTCAATGATTAGGCTTTTCGCATTTTCCATTTCATTGATCGGGTTAATTTTAATGCTTCTTTCCTAAAGTTTGTTCATCAATGCCCTTAGTAAAGTAATCTTATTTTTATAGGGAGGATACCTCAAAGGCAAATCGGGCCATATTCTTCTTTTAAATATACTTCTCTGATGAGAAAACACATCAAAGCTCTTTTTTCCTCTGTATTTGCCAAATCCACTTTCACCTATACCTCCAACAGAAATTTTCTTTTCTCCAAAATGAGAAACCACATCATTTAAGCAGGCATCTCCCGAAGGATTTTCGGATAATAACTTATTTGCAAAATCATCATTATCAGTAAAGACATAAATAGCCAATGGATTTGGGTTATTATCGATGATTTCATTGATGTCTAAAATTGATTCATAACTTAGAACCGGAAGGATTGGACCAAAAATTTCTTCCTGCATAAGAGGACTATTCACAGAGTCCAGTTCTACCAAAGTTGGTTCGATATACAATTGTTCTTTAATCGTTTTACCACCTGAAATTAATTTGGATCCGGCCATTAGGTTTTTCAATCTGTCAAAATTCTTTTGGTTGATTATTCTTGGATAATCTTGACTCTCACTTGCATCCTTACCATAAAACTTTTGGATATAGTATTTCATTTTGGAGAGCAGTGCATCTTTGATGTCGACATGTACCAATAAGTAATCCGGTGATACACAGGTTTGTCCACCATTTAAAAACTTGCCCCAAACAATTCTTCGAGCGGCGGTTTCAATGTCTGCATCCTGATGCACAATACAGGGAGATTTTCCGCCAAGCTCGAGTAAAGCCGGGCATAAATGCTCTGCAGCTTTTTTATAAACAGAATTGCCAACGACCGTACTGCCAGTGAAAAAAATAAAATCAAAAGAAAATTCGAGCAAAGCCTCACTTTCATATTTGGCCCCTTGAACAACATCAACATGACCGGGGTCAAAGCAATTTTTGATGATTGACTCTATTAATTTGCTCGTATTAAAAGTTAGTTCAGATGGCTTGACAATAGCGGTATTGCCTGCGGAAATTGCTCCAATTAAAGGTGATATTGCCAATAAAAAGGGATAGTTCCAGGGGCTAAATATAAGGGTGTTTCCCAGTGGTATGGCTTCTGAATAAAGTTTGGCCGGATAGCTTAAAATAGAATAACCTTTAAAAGTTCTGTCACTCCATTTTTTAACTTTTTTTATCGCTAGTTTTAATTCGGACTTAATCAAGCCAATTTCTGTTGCAAAAACTTCAAAATTGCTTTTTTGAAAATCAAGATACATGGCCTGCATGATTTTATCCTCATTGGTTTCAATCTCCTTTAATAATCTTTTAAGTGCATTTATCCTTTCCTTGATATTTCCACTCATTTCATTTCTGAAAAAATCTCTTTGTCGTTTTACTTTTATTTCGATTTCTTCTACGGAAGTATAATTATCTGTATTAATTGATTGAGATTTTTCGGACATTGTGCTCAGATTATTTCTATAACAATGATATTGAAATTACGAGGAATTCAGAAGAAATATTTAAACAGCCATTCGAGAGCCATAAGAGGTTTGAGTCTCAAAGTTGATAAGGGCGAAATTCTTGCTCTTTTAGGGGAAAGCGGTAGTGGAAAAAGCACTTTGCTTAAAATCATTTCCGGAGGTCAAATTGCCGATAAGGGAAAAATGGTTTTTCTAAACGAAGAAAAGAACATCCTCGAAAGTAATTTATCCGGGCAGTACGAAGGTATTCGGCTTATCGATCAGGAATCGCAATTGCCCTTGAATGTATCGATAAAAGTAGCATTGGAAAGACAGTTGTATGATTATAAGAAAAGTTGGGTCAAACAGAGAATTAGCCGGCTTTCAAATCTTTGCCAACTCAGAGGGCTTCTCAATAAAAAAATCGATGAGATATCTGGAGGCCAAAGACAGCGAGCTGCTTTGGCTTTGGCCATTGCTGATGAACCAAAGCTACTATTGATGGATGAGGCTTTTACTAACCTGGATTTCTCATTAAAAAAGGAAATTCAAATGCAATGGATAAATATTATTAGAGAAGAGAATATTTCAGTTATAATGGTCACACATGATCCAAGAGACTCTTTAATGTACGCCGACAGAATTGCAGTGATGTACAAAGGAAGAATAGTGCAAAGGGGAAGTCCTGAAGACTTATATCACAGCCCAAAAGATTTATATGTATCCGAACTTTTTGGACATGCCACCAAAATCAAAAACAAATTTTACAGGCCGGAGGATTTTGTTATTAAAAGTCAAAATGGAAAACTAAAAGCAAGGGTATTGCATAAATACTTTCAAGGGAATGGGTATTTATATGTGCTGGAAAAAAATAAAAAAATATATAAAGTGTATTGGACAAAGGATATTGACAAAAAAGAAATGATAATCAGTTGGGATGGATGAGGTATTAATGGTGAATTATTTAAAAATTTATATTAAAATACATATATTACTAAATCCTTTAGATTGTAATAATTTAAATTAATAACAATGAGACTCACACTAAGCCTATTTTTAATGTGCTTTTGCCTTATTAGCAATGCACAGGATTTTTTAAAGGCAGATATAGCCAAAGAAGCGGGAAAAAATTATTCTATTTCTTTTGCTGTAACTGCAACCTTTTTCAATCCGCAGCAGGGAAGAAATCAAATCCTAAACATTAAAGTAGATGGATCTCCCGAGGGAGATGCCAATTTTATTTCAGAAGATGTGACCAATTTCTTTATCAGTATGGTGGTATTGGAAGAGTTGAAAATGATTTCAAACATGAGCCGTTTGACTTTAAAATCATACAAATACCAATCAAAAATGGATCAAAATGATGTGAATATGGAATTTAAACTCACCCTAAAGCCTGATCGTGTGGTGGTAAAAGCCAAAAGAGTAGGCGGTGGAAATCTTCCGGATATTCCGGTTAAAGAATTTCCTTATAGCAAATACATGAATTAAATAAATACCTCTTTGGTATGCTTAAATTCTTTTAATACAATTTTAACATATCCTTCAAATCCTCCAGTGTATTTATATCATTGGGGGATTTGTCTTTTCTCCACCTTTTCATTCTAGGAAATCGCAAAGCTATTCCTGATTTATGTCTTTTAGATTCTGCAATTCCTTCAAAAGCAATTTCAAAAACCAATTCCGGCTTAACGCTTCTTACAGGTCCAAATCGTTCCAATGTATTTTTCTTTACAAAGGCATCCACCTCTCTAAACTCCTGATCGCTTAATCCGGAATAGGCTTTGGAAAAAGGAACGAGATTATCACCATCCCGGACGGCAAATGTATAATCCGTATACAAGTTGGCTCTTCTGCCGTGACCTCTCATTGCGTAAATTAAAACGGCATCAATAGTTAAAGGATCTATTTTCCATTTCCACCAATTTCCCTTTTTCCTGCCTGTTTCATATATGGAATTCTTTTTTTTCAGCATTAATCCCTCGCAATGCAATTCCCTAGAGCGCTTTCGCTCGGATTTAAGGTCATCCCAGGTATTAAACTCGACTAGTGGTGATAATTTAAAATGAGGACGGTCGATTTCATCAATTATTTGTTCTAATTGATTTCGGCGATGTAGCATGGTTTTAGATCTTAAGTCTTTTCCACTAAGTTCTAGAAGATCATAAGCCATAAAAATCACCGGAGTTTTATCGAGCATTGTACGGGAAATATTCTTTCGCCCTATTCGTGTTTGCAAAGACTGAAAAGGCAATGGCTGTTTATCTTTGAAGGCTAAGATTTCACCATCCAAAACAAAACTGAGTTTTGAGTTTTTCAATTCTTTAAATTCAGGATACTTATCGGTAACAAGTTCCTCCCCTCTTGACCACACTGCCAGCTCACCTTTGCGATATACGATTTGTCCCCTGATACCATCCCATTTTCTTTCGACCATCCAATCATTTGTATTGCCAAGCTTATTAATTTTTTCCTCAAGGGGGTATGCCAGGTAAAATGGATAGGGTTTATTCAAATCTTCATTGGCATCGGGTTCGATGACGAGTTTCTGAAAAGTTTTATTTGACGGGTCCCAATCACCCATCAGTCGTAATGCCAGACTATTTTCATCTATTCCTGTCGATTTTGACAATGCCCGGGTCATCAATTTTTGAGAAATACCAATCCTAAATCCGCCTGTCAATAGTTTATTGAAAACAAATCGCTCTTCCTTGTTTAATTCCGACCATGTTTTTCTTAAGTACTCTTTTTTCTCTGATTCCTCCTTTTCTCTTATCCCAATAAGCTCAGTAATTCTCTCTGTCAGTGATTTTTGACTTTTTTCTTTGGGTTCTGGCAATAAAAGAGAAATGGTTTCAGCCAGATCACCAACAATATGATAAGATTCTTCAAATAGCCATTCAGGAATTCCCGATTCCTCAGAAGCCCATTCTCTGATCAAATTGGTATTAATTGCTCTTTTGGGCCTTCGACCTGATAGCAAAGCAATTGTCCAGACTTTATCTTCATCAACTGCTGAATTGAAAAAATTAGCAAGGGCATTCACACGCACATTTGTTTTAGTGGTTTCATCAAGTCTCGCTATTAATCCGGCAAAATCCTTCATGATTCTTCTGATCCCTCACCCATTTCATTTAATTCACCTTCAAAAGCTGTTTCCAAAACCTTAGCCTGATACCCTTTTTCTCTTAGCCATTTTGAAAAAATGGTTCTGTAGCCATGTGTGACATAAATCTTTTCAGCACCACTGCTTTCTACAGCCTGATTTAGTCCTTCCCAGTCCGCGTGATCGGATAAGACAAATCCACGGTCAACATTTCTTCGTCTTTTGGTACCTCTTAGGGCCATCCAACCCGATGTCTGGCCCTCGGAATGGTCTTTGAACTTCTTAATCCATGAACTACCAGCCGCAGATGGCGGGGCGATTACCAAGGCTCCCTTATTTTTTTTTAAGTCTATTTCAGGTGAAACATAGCTGGTCTCCGGTATTTTTAGGCCTGAGGCGCGGTACAATTCATTGACATTTTCTACTGCTCCATGTGTAAGTATTGGACCGATGGAGGTATCCAATCCCGATAAAACACGTTGGCTTTTACCCAATGCATAAGCATAGATGATTGAGAATTTGCCTTCTTCTTTATTATTTCTCCACCATTCATTTATCTCATCAAATACCATTGAATCCGGTTTCCATTTGTAAACCGGTAATCCGAATGTGGATTCTGTAATGAAATGATGACATTTAATTGATTCGAATGAACCGCTCAATGAATCGCTTTCCAATTTATAATCTCCTGAAACTACCCATATTTCCCCATTATGTTCGAGCCTCACCTGTGCTGAACCGGGAATATGTCCGGCTGGATGAAGGCTTATTTTTACACCATTTATTATATGGGTTTCTCCATAATTCCAAGCTTCCACTTTTATATCACTTCCAATCCTTGATTTCATTATTGGAATGCTCAATGGATGTGCCGCATAGTGTTTCATACCCCATCGGGCATGATCTGAATGAGCGTGTGTAATAACTGCCTTGTCTACAGGTCTCCAGGGATCAATATAAACATCTGCCTTTGGGCAGTATATTCCCTTATCATTAATCCTTAATAGACTATTTATCATATATTTTTAACATTGTCTGCTTAACTTGGTTTATAAAAGTAAACAAGATTATTACTATGGAAATTGACTGGAATAAAGTTATTCATTACACACAAAAAGGCAATCCGGAACCTCCCCGAAGAGTTGAAAAAAGCGAAGAAGAGTGGAAAGCTGAATTAAGTGATGAACAATTTCAGATTACCCGATTAAAAGGTACTGAAAGAGCATTTACGGGAGAATACTGTGAAGCACATGATCCGGGAAAGTACGCCTGTATTTGTTGTGGTGAGCCGCTCTTTGATTCAGGTTTGAAATTTGAATCAAGTTCAGGCTGGCCAAGTTTCACGGAACCCATCAAAGAAAATGTCATTAAATACGAAAAAGACACCAGTTTTGGAATGGTACGCGTTGAGGTGATGTGCAATGTCTGTGATTGTCATCTTGGACATGTTTTTCCAGATGGACCAAAACCCTCCGGACTGCGCTATTGTATCAATTCGGCCAGTATAAAATTGATGAAATAAAAAAGCCGGAAACCCACATAATGCAATTTCCGGCCATTTTAAAATACTAAGTCTTATTCTTAATTATATTTCTGTGCCTCTTCGTAATTCTTCAATCTGGTATAGATTGTTTTAAGTGAATTTTTCAAACCGGCGTCATCCGGGGCTAGTTCATAGGCTTTTTTAAAATATGGAATAGCCATTTTAAAGTTTTCCTCTCCTTTCTTTTCAAGCGCAACACCTTTGGACTGATAAGTTTTCAGGTCCATATTATTGACTTCTTTATAAATGCTTGCGGCTTTGTTATAATAGAAGGCTCCAAGATTGTAGTTAGCATCCAAATTAGCAGGATTTAGCTCCAGTGCTTTTTTGTAATTTTCAACAGCTAAATTACCGTAATTGCTCGCTTCCTCTCCCTCAGCATTCTCTCTCATCTGATCATATAATTGTCCCAATCGGGAATACAGTCCATCATTTTCCGGATCATTTTCAAGATTTGTCTTAACATTTGAGATGGCTTCATCCAATCTGTTCGATTTTAGATAAACATTAAATTCAGTGGTCAGCAGATCCTTTATTTTTTCTTTTTTACTGTTTTTATTGACTTCAAGACCCTTGCTGATGTATTCCAATGCTTTATCGTATTCTTCCTTTGCCACATAGTTGTTGGTGACAGCGATATATGCAAAATGATCATTGGCACCCATTTCATCAATCATTTTTTTGTAGAGGCTGAATGCTTTGTCAAAATCTTTCATTCTCTCTGCTGCAATGGCAGCATTAAGCGCGGCATTGGTATCTTTATCATTGATCATGATTGCCACTTCAAAGGCTTCTATTGCACTGGCATTATCACCTGAATTAATATTTTCAAGACCCGTATTGAAAGTCAAAACATAAACTACATTGTTGAGTTTTTGCTTTGCGTCTTTTGCATCGTCTTGTCGTCTTGAATCATCAAGTGACATTGCTTTTTTGAAACTTTCAGTAGCAATCTTAGCTGCTTCTATTTTTGGAACACCGGCATTGTTATCAGCTGGTAATCTCATGATTTCAGCATAAACATCACCGCGATAGACCCATGTTTTTGAGTCGCCCGCAGTTTGCTCGTGAAGAACGGCTTTATCGATATTTTCTCGCGCATAAGCCAATTTTTTTGCAGCATCCGCAAAATTTTCCTGAATCAATAATTCTTTGGCTTCCTGCAATGCAAAATGTGTATTGGTTCTGGCCGATTTTTGGCTATAACCTGTAAATGAAACCAAAAGGAGCATCAAGAGTACTCCTGAAAATTTAAGTGTGGATTGATATAAGTTCATATTCCTAAAATTTATTCCTGGTTATTGCTTTCGTCTTTATTATCTTCCTCCTCTGAGGTACTGTCTTTGTTTTTATCTTTTTTGGAGTCCGCATTTTCATCTTCATTGCCCTCCTGAATTTCCATATCAGAATCCATTTCATCGATGTGCTCAATTTTTGCTACCGAAGATATGGCATCATCATCGTTCAACCGTATCAGTTTAACACCCTGTGTAGCTCTGCCCATTACCCTTAAGGTATTTACTTCCATACGGATTGTAATTCCAGACTTGTTTATAATCATCAAATGATCTTCATCGCGCACATGGACAATAGTTACCAATTCACCGGTTTTGCTGGTAACATTCATGGCTTTCACACCTTTTCCACCGCGATTGGTTTCACGGTACTCCTCAATTTTTGAGCGTTTACCATAACCATTTTCCGAAACAACAAGCAAATCTTCTTCTATGCTGTTTGCAGTAACCATGCCAACTACCTTGTCTTTTGCCGAGGCAAGCGTGATACCCCGAACTCCGGCAGCCGTTCTTCCCATGCTTCTTACTTTGCTTTCGTGAAATCGTATGGCACGGCCCGATTTTAATGCCAAAATCACGTAGGCATCACCATCGGTAAGCTTTACATTTAATAGTCTATCGCCTTCATTTATGGTAATGGCATTAATTCCGTTTTGTCTAGGGCGGGAATAAGCCTCCAGACTGGTTTTCTTTATAATGCCTTTTTCTGTACCAAACACGAGGTAATTATTATTGATATAATCCTCATCTTTTAAGTTTTTAACAGCAATGACGGCTCTTATTTTGTCGTCTTTTTCAATGTTTATTACATTTTGTATCGGTCGGCCTTTGGCTGTCTTACTTCCCTCCGGAATGGCATATACCTTTTCCCAAAAAACTTTTCCCGATTCGGTAAAAAATAAGAGGTAATTATGCGTTGTAGCAATAAACAAATGCTCGGTAAAATCCTCTTCTTTGGAAGAAGCGCCCCTTGAACCTACACCTCCTCTGCCCTGCGTTTTGTATTCGGTTAATGCTGTTCTTTTGATATATCCTTCATGAGAAATGGTAAGAACCATGCTTTCATCCGGAATGATGTCCTCAATATCTATATCATCCGCTGAGTGAACGATATCGGTTCTTCTTTCATCGCCGTACTTGTCTTTCATTTCATCAAGTTCATCCTTGATGATCTGCATTCTAAGATTTTTATCACCTAGTATGGCCTTTAATCTGCCGATGAGTTCCATGACCTCTTCGTATTCCTTCTTGATTTTATCGCGTTCAAGACCTGTAAGTCTTTGCAAACGCATTTCAAGAATTGCTTTAGCCTGAATCTCACTCAATTTAAACTGCTCAACAAGGCCTTTTTTGGCTATTTCGGCATCTCTGGATTTACGAATTAAGGCAATAACTTCATCCAGATTGTCCAGTGCTATTAAATAACCTTCCAGGATATGCGCTCTTTTCTCCGCTTCATCCAGTTCGTATTGCGTTCTTCTGGTTACTACTTCGTGTCTGTGCTCAACGAAATACATGATGAGCTCCTGTAAATTGAGGGCTTTGGGCCTGCCCTTGACAAGCGCAATGTTGTTTACACTAAATGAAGACTGTAACTGTGTGTACTTAAATAAATTATTAAGAACGATATTGGGAATAGCATCTCTTTTTAATTCGTATACTATCCTCAGACCCTTTTTATCTGATTCATCCCTGATATCGGAGATTCCTTCCAATTTCTTTTCATTGACGAGAATGGCTGTTTTCTCAATCATGCTGGCCTTGTTCACCTGAAATGGAATTTCAGTCACAATTATTTGTGCCCGGTTCTCTTTTGTGATTTCTATCTCTGCCTTGGCGCGAAGCACTATTCTTCCTCTACCGGTTTCAAATGCTGATTTAACACCACTGTAGCCGTAAATGGTGCCTCCGGTAGGAAAATCCGGTGCTGTGATATATTGCATTAATTCCTCAATGCTTATATCATTATTATCAATATAGGCCTTGGTTCCTTCAACCACCTCACTGAGATTATGAGGTGCCATATTTGTGGCCATTCCAACAGCAATTCCCGAAGCGCCATTGACCAATAGGTTGGGATATTTGGCCGGTAATACGGTTGGTTCTTTTAATGAATCATCAAAATTTAATGCATAATCTACGGTGTTCTTGTTAATGTCATTCAACAATTCCTCCGCTATTCTGGTTAAACGCGCTTCCGTATAACGCATCGCCGCAGGGGAATCACCGTCGATTGAACCGAAGTTACCTTGTCCGTCAACCAATAAATAACGCAAAGACCATGGCTGCGCCATCCTTACCATTGTATCGTAAACGGAGGCATCTCCATGTGGATGGTACTTACCGAGTACCTCCCCCACGATTCTTGCTGATTTTTTATGGGGTTTGTTGTAGTTTAACCCTAAATCGAGCATCCCGTAAAGGACTCTTCTATGTACAGGTTTTAATCCATCTCTAACATCCGGAAGTGCTCTGGAAACAATTACCGACATGGAATAGTCGATATAAGCACCTTTCATTTCATCCTCAATATTGATTGGAATGATATTCTCTCCCTCGGCCATATTTGCTTAAGCTTTTTCTTGTTTATTCAGCGCGCTAAATTATTAAAATTAATGCTTTGAACGATGTTTTTTCTAATTAAAAACCCCAATCATCTTCCTCTTCTTCTTCTTCCAGCAATTCTTCCTTCAAACGCTCATCTCTTTCCTTGGCTAATTGTTTTTTGCTCTTCTTTTTCTCCTTCTTATCTTCTTTCTTATTCTTTTGATTATCAGCGTCTTGATCTTCTTTTTGTTTCTCTAATGGAGAGTCTTCTGTCGATTCTTCTGTTTTTTTCTCTTCATCGACAGGTTTGCGAAGAACGGGATCCTCTTCTTTAATATTTTCTATATCCCAGGGATCCCCTGCAGGTTCTTTTTTTACCTCCTCTTCTTCTTCACCTTTTCGCTTTTTCTTTTTTTGTTTCTTAGTCAATTTTTCATCTTCCGGAGCAAAATTATCTCCTCCCAAAGAATCTTCTACATAAAATTCATCATCCATGAATTCATCAGCTCCAAAGTCTGAGCTGTCATTACTGACTAGCATATCACTTCCTTCCGCACCTTCAATATCCGGACCATCCCATGGAATTTTATCCGGTGATTTATCGCGTTTGTAATCCCTACCCACCCTGGGGTTTTGAAATGCATACCATGGACGAATATTAGATTTAAATTTTTCACCTGAATGCCGGTGCTCCATTCTTACTCGGCAACCATTGACCTGACACTTTTTTGTACATGAAAACATGGACAATAGTATTGCCATGATAAAAAAGAAAACGATATGAAGTGATTTCAACTTCATTTTTTTACGCTGTAAGTCGCAATAAATTTTTTAAACAAAGGTAAGCTGTTCAGCTCCAATTTAAGACCGATATCCACTATGGTTTCGTATTGCAATCTGGATATGTTTTTCGATTGTATCAATTCATCATCGTGATTCATAAAAAATGAGGTCAGCATCCTGGTAAATAATACTGGCGCATTCAGTAAATCTTTTTTTAAATCCTGACTTGACACATCCCCGGTTTCGAGCATATTGCGAAATAAGGCATTGTGCCGGAAAGTTATTTTTAAAATAGACTTTAAAACTTCAAAAAATTCATCTTCCCAGAGATCGTATTTTTTTATTAAGAACATCATAGCGCTTGATACAGGATCTTTTTTTAACCAAAACTTGCCCTTGGAGTAGGCACGTGCCTTTCTTTGAAGTCTTCGCTCTTCAAAAAATGAAATCTTTCCATCTGCAAGTGCTATTTTAAGGGAGGGCATCATAAAGATGAGTCCAAGAAAGTCCTGATCGCTAATCTCCATATATGGAGCTTCCTTTTGCAGGAATCGTTTTTTTAGTTTATAAACTTTATCACGAAGCGTATCATCCTCAATTATCGACTCTATTTCGAGTTCTGTCAGCAATGATTAATTCATGTCTTATAATACAAAAATAATCATTTTTATACTTATCCTCTAATTTTCAATCAATTGATAAACTTCTAAGGGCATTAATAAACATTTTGACTATTTTCAGATTATATAATGGTAATGACAAAAATTTTGCTCACTGGCTCAACAGGATACATAGGCAGACGTATCCTTCCAATACTGCTTTCGAAAGGGTATGATGTGGTTTGCCCTGTTAGGGTTAAGAGCAGATTTGACTTTAAAGACTTTGATGAAGAAGAATTAAAACGAATCCATGTAATAGAAGCGGATTTAGGTGACAAAGAAGTATATAAGCGATTTCCCGAGGATATAGATTATGCCTATTATCTCGTCCATTCCCTTACCTTGGGTTCGGGCAAATTTGAAGAACACGAAAGCCAGATTGCAGATATATTTAAAGCCTACCTCGATCAAAGCGCAATTAAACAGGTCATTTATCTGAGTGGAATTGTCAATGATGATGACCTTTCAGAGCATCTAAGGTCTCGTAAAAAGGTAGAAGACATTCTTTCCGAATCAAAGGTTCCTCTAACGGTCTTGCGAGCGGGAATAGTCATTGGTTCCGGAAGTGCCTCTTTTGAAATTATCAGAGATCTTGTAGAAAAATTACCAATTATGGTTGCTCCTAAATGGGTTAATAGCAAATGTCAGCCAATTGGTATCGCCAATGCTTTGGAATATCTGACCGGTATCATTGGAAAAAAAGAGAGTTATAACAGAAGTTTTGATATAGGAGGATCAGATGTGTTGACCTATAAACAAATGCTTCTCGGTTTTGCCAAAATTCGAAAACTTCGCCGCTGGATCATCACTGTACCTGTATTGACACCAAAGCTATCCTCTAAGTGGTTGTATTTTGTTACATCCACTTCCTATGCTTTGGCGACAAATCTTGTAGATAGTTTGAAAAACGATGCCGTTTGTGAAAATAATGATATTGAGGATATCATACCGATAGAAAAACTCGATTATGAAGAATCCTTAAAACGAACTTTGGTTAAAGTGAAAAACGGAGAAATTATTTCCAGTTGGAAAGACTCTTTTCATGATTCAGAATTAAAGGAAGTTTTTCTTAAAAAACTTGAAGCCCCAACATATGGCTGCTATATAGACCTGCAAAAAATGAATTTTGACAAGCCTTCCGATAAGGTCATTGACAATATCTGGCAAATAGGCGGCGACAGGGGTTGGTATTATGTAAATTTTCTCTGGAGCCTCAGAGGTTTTATTGATCAGCTATTTGGTGGTGTTGGCTTGCGAAGAGGAAGACGGAGCCCCACCGATCTCAAGAGAGGTGATGCCCTGGATTTTTGGAGAGTTTTGGATGCTGATAAAGCAAATGGAAGATTGCTTTTGTATGCCGAAATGAAATTGCCCGGTGAAGCATGGCTTGAGTTTAAGCTTGAAAATAATAATGGGCAAAATACATTGATTCAAACTGCTACATTTAGGCCTTTGGGACTCTTGGGCAGGTTATATTGGTATGCCGTTTATCCATTTCATTTGTTTATTTTCCGCGGGATGGCAAGGAAAATTACAAGTAGAATGGAATAGTATCAAAACCAATTAAATTGAAATTTCTCAGTCAAAAAACTATAATCAATTAATAAAATGAAAAGATCAGCTACAGCAATTTGGAATGGAAAAGGCATCGATGGCCAGGGTAAAATGAGCGCAAAAAGTGGTGCATTTCGAGATTTAAAATTTACAGCAAAAACAAGGTTTGAAGATGATCCGGGTACTAATCCGGAAGAACTTATAGCTGCGGCACATGCCGGTTGCTATACCATGCAATTGAGTTTCAATCTTCAGGAAGCCGGTTATGAAGCTCGGGAATTGGATGCAGAATGCATTATAGAAGTAAAAGATTTTCATGTCCAAAGTTCACACATTGTATTAAAAGCAAAGGTAGAAGACATCGGAGAAGAGGAATTTGAAAAATTGGTAAGACATGCCGAAAAAAATTGTCCTATTTCAAAATTATTGGATACTAGTATTTCGGTGGAGTATACTTTGAATTAAGGGCTTCGATTTTATTCTCTTCGATGTCATCCTGAGATTATTTATCCAAGGAGAATTGAGACACTGAATTTGTCAATCAGTGTTTTCTGCGAATAACACTGATGGAGAGGTATCCAGAATTTATATAAAAAAGCCATCCCGATATTTATCGAGACGGCTAATTCGTAATTCTTAATTTGCTCCTCTCAGAGTCATCCTTAGATTATTAATCTTAGGAGACTCTGAGATCCAGAGGAGATCAGGTCGATGGTTCGAATCCAGAATTTATATAAAAAAAAAGCCATCCCGATAAAAATCGAGACGGCTAATTCGTAATTATTAATTTTAAATTCCTAATTGTATTTGAGCCCCCAGCTCCGATAACTATCGGAGCGAACTTTAAGTAAATCTCTTTTTAATTTTATCAACCAACTCCGGATACTTTTTCAAATTGGCTATAAATATTTTCGATTTCATTTTTTTAATATGTGCTTCAATTCTTTCAGCGATACTTTTGTTTTTACATTGAATCATTAAATAAATTTGCCAGTCATTGGCGACACGCGTATAAGCACCTGTATAATGTTTGTTTATATGCTGTGTTAATCTATGTTCGGGGTCAAAACTGATACCAGTATAATATCTATCAATTTTGCGAGAATATATGATATATACATAATGCATTAAGCAAATTTTAAATATTCAAATTTAAGTCGTGACATCAGTTGATATCTTTATAATGAGTGCATGCAATTTTTCAATGTGTTAAAGCAGAAATTTGATATTTAAACTATTAGTAACTGAAGTAAAACACAGCTATCAATCAATTCAATCTAAATGCATTCCTCATCAGGTCGATGGTTCGAATCCAGAATTTATATAAAAAAAGCCATCCCGATATTTATCGAGACGGCTAATTCGTAATTCTTAATTTTAAATTCCTAATTGTATTTGAGCCCCCAGAAGGATTCGAACCATCGACCTACTGATTACAAATCAGTTGCTCTGACCAACTGAGCTATGGAGGCCTTTATTCGCTATTCTGCGAAAAGATGTGCAAATCTATAAAGGCGAAATGAAATTGCAAATTTTACTTATCGATCTGTCGTAATAATTTTATTTTGTCCTTCAATTTCTGGATTTCTTCCTCCGCCTGATCTATTTTACTTTGTACCTCATCCTTTAATTTTTCCGCATTTTTTGTCGATGCAAAAAACTCCATATTGTTTTTTAGCGTAACGGTATTATCCTGAAGTTTGGATATCTGCCTACGCATTTTGTCTATTTCTCCGTGAATATTTCTTGAACCCTTAAAATCGGATTTCATCAAAAGGGCTTTAAGTTTGGTTTTAGCCATTTCCAGCCCATCTTCTTTGAATTCAGCCGCTTTTTCAACAATAGAATCTACAGCTTCATTGATAGCTTTTTTCGATGATTTAATTGCTTTCTTAGGTACAAATCCTATTTCTGTCCAGGTTTGAATTAGTTTTTCGGCTTCTTCAAGATTCTCTTCACTCAGCGATTTCAAAGCTTTTAATTTTTCAACGATCTCGTTTTTCTTCTCCAGATTTATTTCGAAATCTTTTTCTCTTTCTTTTTGATTGCCACGCAAATTATCAAAGAAGGTATCACAAGCCGATTTAAATCGCTTATAGACATCTTCACTTTTTTTCCGAGGTGCTGGTCCGATATTCTTCCACTCTCTTTGAATTTGTTTGACTTTTTCAGAATGCTGCGTGAGCTCTTCTTTTGTTTTATTTATTTCTTCTACCTGTTCGCAGAGCTTAACTTTCTGTTCATAATTCTTTTCCCTCGCCTCGTCCAGTGCTTTAAAAAATTGCTGTTTACTTTTGAAAAATCCTTTAAAATGGGACCAAAATGACTTTGATATCTCCTTGGACAATTCCCTGGGAACCGGACCAATTTTTTTCCACTCTTCCTGAATATTTAATATCTCTCTCGACTTTTCATTCCACTCTGAGATTTTATCGGAACTGTAATCGATAAAAGATTCAAGCTTCGTGATTAATTCTTTTTTCTTTTCCAGATTTTCGTCGAGCTTTTTCTTAAACTCGGCAGCTACCGCTTGTTTTCTTTCATGAACCTTATCAGAAATATTTTTAAATTCTTCCCATAGCTGGGCTCTTATTTCCTGGGGTACCGGTCCTATATGTTTGTATTCTTCGTGTAATTTTTTCAATTCCGCCACAGCTGCATTTACAGGATTGACGTTTAACAGTTCTTTGGCCCTATCAATAACTTCTTTTTTAAGCTTTTCATTTTTCTTCCTATCGAGATCTTTTAATTCAAAAAAGATGCTCCTTTTATCGTAAAAACGATCCCTTAAAGCATTAAAATTGGCCCACAGCTCCCTGGTATAATTATTTGGAATTGGTTCTGCTTTTTTCCACTCTGACTCTATTTCCTTGAGTTTTTTTATACCCACATTATCCTCTTCCTCGTCTACAAATTGCCGGAGTTCCTCGAGTAGCTCTTCTTTTCTTTTTAAATTTTCTTCTTTTAATTGGTTTAGATCTGAATGCGCCTTTTTCTTCTTTTCCTTAAAACCATCATAATAAGTTTTGAACTGCTGGATCAGGTCTTTGTCTTTGGTATATTCAAAGTCTTCTTTGGTATTGCCCTCTTCTTTAAGGAATTCTTCCAGTGCTTGTTCCCTGTCATCGTCAATGAGATGAAAAAATGCCTCCTTGATTGCATCAATTCTTTTTTCAGATATCCTGATGATGTCCTTTCCCGTGACTTCTTTTATCTTTTCGAGTAGTGCTTCCTTGCTTAATTTATCGTAATCTTCTTCCTCGTGGTCCTCGTGGTCCTCTTCATCAAATTCGTATTCTTCGTGATGCTCTTCATGGGTTTTTTCTTTAGCAACACTATCTTCCTTTGGGCTTTCTTCTTTTTTTACTTCGGACGATTTATCTTCTGAGTTCTTTTTAGAATTCTCGCTTGCTGCTTTTTCTTCTTTTTCAGCCTTTTTTTCCTCGGCAGATTCTTCTTTACTTTTTTTTACATCAAAACCGGAAAGCGCGTCTTCCACCTTGGCATCTGTCTCTGTTTTATCGGTCTCTTTTGATGCCTCATCGGATGGGGGAATTATTTCTTTCTTCTTTTTAGAATTTTGATTACTCTGCTCTTCTTCGGGCAGTCCTTTGTTTTCTTCCTTCTTATCGTCCATATCCTAATCATTTAGGTTCAATGCTCAATTCAATCTGGGGTCGGAAGGGGAATTTGCCAACCATTTTAGTTCTCCTCCCATAATTTCTAAAACCCTTTTCCACATATTGGTGGAATCAGCTTCAAAAATACTATTATCACCAAGGTCTGCTACAAACCAGGATTTCTCTTCAATTTCGCGATCCAGCTGTCCGGCATCCCAACCGGAATAACCGATAAAAAATTTTATTTTATCTAGATCTACCGAATCGCTGATGATCTTTATTTTCAATTGCTCAAAATCACCGCCCCAATAAATACCATTGGCCAATTCAATGGAATCTATGATTTCATCACCAAGTTTATGTATAAAATGCAATGTATTTTGTTGAACAGGCCCGCCAATTAAAAGTTCTTTGGCATTGCCTTCCAGATCTTCCAGTACTTCGCCCAATTTGACTTCTATTGGGCGGTTTAACACAAGACCAAAGGTTCCATTTTCATTGTGTTCGCATACAAGAATAACACTCCGGTCAAAATTCGGATCTTTCAGAAAAGGTTCTGAGATCAGAATGCTGCCTTTTTTAACTTCGGGCATATTATAGTCCGGATATAAATTAACTTTCATATTCAATGCAATGCTGCTCTTATTGGCAAGTTATTTAAAATTTCCTTTTCCAAAGCATCCCATTCATCCAGACGCTTGTAAACTTTATCTTCATCCTCATAGTTCAAAGCCATTTTAACAAATATATTGCCATGTTTGGCTTCTGAAGCCCATAA
Organism: Cytophagales bacterium; assembly: GCA_965267555.1. Lineage (GTDB taxonomy): Bacteria > Bacteroidota > Bacteroidia > Cytophagales > CCMP332 > CCMP332. The sequence goes on from OZ254083.1 coordinate 2,155,215, forward strand.
ATTATGATAAAATTTTTTTAATTCCGGATCATCGATATTCTCATAAATTAAACGAAATCGTTCCGCCCCACGGCATTCTACAATTGAAGCCAGCAATAGTCGATCTATAAATCGCTCTTCCCTACCTGAATGACAATGCTTAAGCAATTCAGAAACATAGGGATCTTTTGGTATCTCATGAACCAACGAAATATTTCTAGCCTCCATTATCTTATAAACATCCTGAAAATGCTCAAGTTCTTCAACGGCCGTTTCGATCAAAGCTGGAATGATTTCTTTGCGATCCGGATATTTAGCTACCAAACTCAGAGCCATCGCCGAGGCCTTTCTTTCACAGTCCGCGTGATCCTGAAGAAATGAATTGAAGTCGGATAATACCGCTTCTATCCATTCTTTTTTACTGACACCGCTTAATTCTATACTTAGTTTCATTATTTTGCCGAGGTAAATACCTAAAAAATAAATTTGATAGCAAAAATAAAAACCAAAAAGCGCAATTCGGTTTTTTAATAATATGACTAAGCCCTCAAAGGAAATCGCAGATTTAAGACGTGAATATACCGATTCGCAATTGGATGTCGAATCCGTGCTCAAAGACCCAATTTTACAATTTAGAAAATGGTTTGACGAAGCCGGAAATTCAGATATATTGGAGCCCAATGCCATGGTACTGTCTACTGTAGATCATAACAACAGCGCAACCCAACGAACGGTATTGCTAAAAGCTATTGATACAGACGGCTTTGTGTTTTATACCAATTATACCAGCCGAAAGGCCCGGCATATCGAGAACAACCCCAATGTGTCCGTTCTTTTTCCCTGGTATGATTTGGAACGCCAGGTGAGTATAGAAGGAACAGTTGAAAAAGTCAGTACCGCCCAATCCTTAAAATATTTCATTAGCAGACCATTTGGTAGTCAATTGGGTGCATGGGTTTCGAATCAGAGTGAGGTCATCAGCTCTAGAAGTATTTTAGAAGAAAAACTCGCTCAAATGAAAGCCAAGTTTAATAAAGGAAAAGTGCCATTACCTGATTTTTGGGGTGGTTATAAAATAATTCCAAGTCGAATTGAATTTTGGCAAGGAAGGTCAAACCGATTGCATGATAGAATTGAATTTAAAAAAGAACAAGAAAACTGGAAAATTCAAAGGCTCTCACCCTGATTGAAAAATACCTCAAAAGGGCATCATTAAGAGAACAACTTATAGAACAGGCTCCTCACCCTGATCTTGATTTTATTATTGTGATTCCCGCTTATGCCGAAGAGAATATTGGCTATACTTTGCATTCTTTGCTTAGCTCTGATTGTGAAAATATTCGCGTTGAAATTATTGTAATTGTCAATGATCGAATTGATAGCGAAAGCACAATTAAAGAGATCAATAAAAATACAATTAAGGAAATAGAAGGTATTTCAAAAAACCTTTCCAATGATAGAATCAGGCTTTATTATAGCTATCAGGCCGATTTGGAAAAGAAACACGGTGGAGTTGGCTTGGCACGTAAAATTGGCATGGATGAAGCAATTCGCAGAGCTCATTCAATTGCTTCATTTCGATTACCAATTATTTGTTTGGATGCGGATTGCACGGTCAGCCACAATTATCTGAAGCAAATACACAGACATTTTAATAAAAATCAAGATACTCCGGGTGCATCCATATATTTTGAACACAAACTGGAAAATAAAGCCATTGCTTACTACGAATTATTTCTGAGGTATTATGTCAATGCACTTCGGTATGCCACATACCCCTATGCTTTTCATACCGTTGGTTCAAGTATGGCCGTACGCGCTCTTGAATATGCTATGGAGGGCGGAATGAACAGGAGAAAAGCGGGAGAAGATTTTTACTTTATCCATAAAATAATTCCAAGAGGTCATTTCAGTGAAATAAATTCCTGCTCAGTATTTCCATCGGCAAGAAAATCAGAGCGAGTTCCTTTTGGCACGGGGAAAGTCATGTTAGAATTTGAGAAAAATTCTGAGAAATATCTCAACTTCTATGATTTTCAAATTTTTATTGAATTGAAAAAAGTATTGGCTTCTGTCGATGACTGGTATGAATTCCGAAATAGTCAAAATTCATTAAAGTCCTGTTACAATTCTTTGCCTGCCTGCTTTAGAGCTTATGTAAATTTGACAGAATTTGAATGGCAGATAAATGAAGCCAAAGAAAACAGCTCAACTCAAATCAATTTTAATAAAAGGATATTTCAATGGTTGGATGCTTTTACTATTCTAAAGTTGATTCACTTTGCAAGAGATAATTACTTTCCCAACAGAGATGCATTGGATTGTGCGAATAGTTTATTATTTCATTCAGGCTTAAGTAAAAATAGAATTTCCCAACTACCTGAATTGCTATCCGAATTTCGTAAAATTGACAGAAAGGGAATGCTATTAAAGCAAATGCGAAATATCTGAAACACCAATATCTCTTTTTTGAATCAGACCTTCAGCGAATTCTACACCAATTCTATGACCCAGATTTCTGGCTCTTGCCTCAAAAAAATTCCAAAACTTTTGGCTTGACAGATAAGTCTCGTGTTCTTCTTCGCTTTCCGGATTGTAAAACTGACTGCCATAGGCTTTAATCGAGTCCATCCTTTTTTCCCAATAAGGTGAAACATCAACAATTATATTGGGTTGGAGCTCCCTATCCTGGAGGTAATGGTAAAGATTTTTGGCCGTCCACCTTTTCTGCTTTTGGCCTTCCCAAAATGTTTCATAATTCAGCAATCCTGCATAAAAAAATGCTCTTTCAACCATTCTAGCTGCTTTGCCATGATCGGGATGACGGTCTTCGGGAGCGTTGGCAAGAATAATTTCCGGTTGAAACCTTCTTATTTGCTCTACCAATAATTTTATGTTTTCATGAGATTCCTCAAAAAACACATCCTCAATGTTCAGATTATGTCTTTCGCTCAATCCTAAAATTTTAGCTGCTTTTGAGGCTTCCGTCATTCGGAGTTCGGACGTACCTCTGGTCCCCATTTCTCCCTTGGTAAAATCAACAATTGCCGCCTTTTTCCCCTTTTCGGTAAAAGATAAAATGATCCCCGAACAACTCATTTCTATGTCATCGGGGTGTGCACCAAAGGCCAGCAGATCTACTTTCATTAGATTATTCCTTCTTCGGTGAGCCAGCGTTCGGCATCAAGAGCAGCCATGCATCCTGTTCCGGCAGCAGTTACAGCCTGTCTGTAAACTTTGTCCGCGGCATCACCGCTTACAAACACACCGGGTATTTTTGTTTTAGAGGTTCCCGGTACCACTTTCAAATAGCCGGTCTCATCCATATCCAATTGGCCTTCAAAAATATCCGTATTTGGCTTATGGCCGATGGCCACAAAGAAGCCACCAATTTTTATTTCTTTCTTCTCTCCTGTTTTATTATTTAATAAACGCGCCGAGTGCACCACATCATCTCCAAGAATTTCATCTGTTTCATGATTCCAGAGCACTTCAATATTTTTAGAATTAAAAACACGTTCCTGCATGATTTTAGAAGCTCGCATCTCATCACGACGTACAATTAAATATACTTTCGAACATATTTTAGATAAATAGGTAGCTTCTTCAGCAGCAGTGTCACCGCCACCTACAACAGCAACGTCTTGTCCTTTAAAAAAGAAACCGTCACAAACTGCACATGCGGAAACGCCTTTGGAATTAAACTTTTGTTCTGATTCCAAACCAAGCCATTTAGCCGAAGCACCTGTAGAAATAATGACCGTGTGCGCCAGAACTTCATGCTCTTCATCAACCACTATTTTTTTTGGGTTCGAATTTAAATCTACTGAAGTCACCATACCATAGCGAATATCACTTCCAAAACGCTCGGCCTGCTTTTGAAAATCGATCATCATCATGGGTCCGTTGATGCCATCGGGGTATCCCGGATAGTTTTCAACATCATTGGTAATGGTCAACTGCCCGCCTGGTTGGCCTCCCTGGTATAAAACCGGTTCCATACCTGCTCTGGCTGCGTATATGGCCGCAGTGTATCCTGCCGGGCCCGATCCTATTATTACGGTGTTGTAGATTTTATTTTCGCTCATTTTAAAGTATTTCTAGGCTTTTATTTTGATTGCAAAAATGTAATATTTCAAAAATAAAAAAGGTCTATAGAAAGACCTTTTTTAAACTGATTCATTAATTAGAGACAAACATGTTTGTTTTATTCACTTTCAGTTTTTTCTGGTTTTGGAAGTAGAACTTTTCTAGAAAGTTTAAACTTTCCAGTTCTTTTATCTACATCCAGTAATTTAACCATGATCTCCTCACCTTCTTCCAGAACATCTTCTACTTTCTCCACTCTTTCCCACTTGATCTCAGATACATGTAATAGTCCCTGCTTGCCGGGAAGGAATTCTATAAAGGCGCCATAAGGCATAATGGATTTCACAGTACCTTCATAAGTCTCGCCCACTTCCGGAACAGCAATAATTCCTTTGATCCAGTTAATAGCCGCATCCATTGCATCCGCATCTGTAGAGAAAATATTGACATGTCCTTTGTTGTCGATTTCTTCAATGACTACAGTTGCACCGGTGGTATTTTGAATTTCCTGAATCACTTTTCCTCCAGGCCCGATCACAGCTCCGATCATATCTTTTTCTATGACCATATTTGTTGATCTAGGTGCAAAAGGCTTAAGATCAGAATTAGGAGCTGAAATGGTTTTGTTCATTTCATTTAATATATGAAGTCTGCCTTCATTGGCTTGCTTGAGTGCTTTTACCAAAATTTCATTGGATAAACCGTCTATTTTGATATCCATCTGGCATGCTGTAATACCTTTTGTAGTACCGGTTACTTTGAAATCCATATCCCCAAGGTGATCTTCATCACCAAGAATATCGGAAAGAACCGCATATTTACCGGTTTCGGCATCAGTAATCAATCCCATGGCAATTCCCGATACAGGTGATGATATTTTTATACCTGCATCCATGAGCGCCAGAGATCCAGCACAAACGGTGGCCATAGAACTAGAGCCATTTGATTCCATAATATCCGATACCACGCGAATGGTATAAGGATTATCCTCATCCGTTGGAATAACTCGTTTTAATGCTCTCAAAGCCAGGTTACCATGACCGATCTCTCTTCTTCCGGGTCCCCGATTTGGCCTTACTTCGCCGGTAGAAAAACCGGGGAAGTTGTAGTGAAGCATAAACTTATTGGTTCCTTTGCGCATGGCTGAATCTATCAATTGCTCATCCAGCTTTGTTCCCAGAGTAACTGTCGTTAAAGATTGTGTTTCACCTCTGGTAAAAATAGCCGAACCATGGGCAGAAGGCAGATAATTAATCTCAGTCCATATCGGTCTGATTTCATCCGTTTTTCTCCCATCCAGACGTATTTGTGTATCCAATAGCGCTGTTCTTGCTGCTTTCTTCTCTACGTCATGATAGTATTTTCCAATAAGGAATGGATCGTATTCATGATCTTCGGGAAGGCTAGATACAAACTCCTCTTTTACTGCCGCAAATTTTTCTTTTCTCAGGTTTTTATCAGCAATACCCTCTTTGCATATATCATAAACTTTCTGATAAGTGGCTTCGTGAATCATTTTCTGAAGTTCCTCATCCGAGTTTTCATGACTGTATTCTCTTTTTTCTGTTTTACCTAATTCTTTTTCCAGTTCTTTTTGAGCCTGGCAATGCAGTTTGATCTCGGCATGACCAAACTGAATGGCTTCGATCATTTCTTCTTCGGAGACTTCCGCAAACTCCCCTTCTACCATTGATACATTATCGGCGGTCGCACCGACCATAATGTCAATATCGCTATCCATAATTTCTGCAGGAGAAGGATTGCATTTGAATTTGCCTTCTACCCGAACCACTCTGGTTTCGGAAATCGGCCCGTTGAAGGGAATATCTGAAATAGATAAAGCTGCTGAAGCAGCAAGGGCTGCAAGAGCATCCGGCGCCACCTCATCATCAGCAGATATCATTTGAATATTTACCTGGGTATCGGCATGATAATCGTCGGGGAATAGCGGACGCAAAGCTCTGTCCACAAGTCTGCAAATCAGCACTTCATGGTCTGAAAGCCTACCTTCTCTTTTCAAAAATCCACCGGGTATTTTTCCTGATGAAGCAAATTTTTCCTGGTAGTCAACAGAAAGAGGAAGAAAATCGACACCTTCTTTTGCTTCTTTAGAACTTACCACCGTAGCTAATATAATGGCATTACCCATTTGAACGGTTACTGCGGCGTCTGCTTGTCGAGCAAATCTTCCTGTTTCTAGTATAATTTCTCTACCATTTGTAGAGTTAATAATCTTCTTATGAAATTGGGGTTTCATTTATTTTGAGGTTAAATGTAAATGGTGTGAAAAAGAATAAGGGAACAATTCGTCCCCTTACCTTATTAAAATTACTTTCTAAGATCCAATTTGGAAATTATAGCACGATATCTTTCGATATCCGTATGCTGCAGATACTTTAGAAGTTTTTTACGCTTTCCAACGAGCTGAAGCAAACCTCTTCTTGAGGAATAATCTTTTTTATTGGTCTTTAGGTGATCGGTCAGGTTCTTAATACGTGTTGTAAATAGTGCTATTTGGCCTTCGGTTGAACCTGTATCTGTCTTGCCCGAACCAAATTCTGCAAATACTTTTGCTTTTTCTTCTTTTGTAATCGACATCTTCTATTCTTTATTCTTCTTTTTTATCTTATTCTGTAAAATAGCTTGCAAAATTAAGCAATTATACTATTTAACAAAAGATTAGGACTTAATTCCTTTGAACAAATTTGAAGCCTTATCAAATATTACGCGATAATAATCACCATCAAATAAGGCTGAGTCTCTGCGCGCTTTATATAAAAAGAATAATCCGATAATAAAGAGTACTACATTTGATGTCCACATGGCCTGAGGAATACTCACCAAACTCTCCTTAGCAAGCTTTTCACCGGTAATACTCATGACATGGTAAAACACAAAAAACATGATGGCTACCAGCACTGGTACTCCTAATCCTCCCTTTTTAATGATGGCTCCAAGCGGCGCTCCTATGAGAAACATCACCAGACAAGCCACTGCAAATGTGAATTTTTTATATTTTTCTACTATATGCGAGGCTATCTCTTTATTTCTGTTAATCATTTGCTCAGAATAGGCATTGGTAAAACTCTTTATATTTCTGGCTTGCGTAGTTGCTGTTCTTAATATGTTCTTTTGATCCGACTCATCAAAATAGAAGTAATCCCCTTTTTTCTCAAAGTCTTCAGTATTGATATTTCGGTTTTTAAACTTTTCGTGTTTGAGATTAAAGGAATAGAAAGATTTGATGTTGTTGATAAATGTGCCTTGTAATTTGGATTTTGCTGCTCGGAAGGAATCTACTTTGGTGTTCAACTCTTCAACATTATTCATAACCCTGTGGGGTTTAAAGAGGTTTTCATCAGTCCTTTGAAAGTTAAAAGATTGAAGGGGAAACATGATCTCATTTTTCGCAAAAGCCATTTTTGAGTATTGCTCGTTATTCTTTCTTCTTATTTTAGGTTTGTTTTGATTGTACATGTTCCCATCAAATAGCGTCAACTTGAGATAGCTTCCATCGTTCAAGGTTTCCATATAACCCCGGTCAGCTAGTATAACTTTTGTATTGCCTTTGCCCTCGGAGTGATCGTAAATCAGCACTCCGCTCAATTCCTGGGTTTCGGGATTTTTGTGTTGAACTTTAATGCTGTAATTGGGAATTCCGTTATAGAAAATGCCATCTTTAAAATCCAGTGCCGGTTTTTTTTGTCGGATATCGTAAAGCAAACTATAGGCTTTTAAATTCACTTTTGGAATCAGGTTGTTGTTAAACCAAAATGAAACCATAACCATGGCTATTGAAAAGAAGAACATTGGATACAAAACTCTCGTAAGGGAGATTCCCGCACTTTTTATGGCCGTTAGCTCAAAGTGTTCGCCCAAATTTCCAAAAGTGATCAGACATGCGAGAAGAATGGCAAGTGGCAGGGCTACAGGGGTCATGGTGAGCGAGAAATAAAAAATCAATCTAGCATAGACCAAAAAGCCTAAATCCTTCCCGATCAATTCATCAAAATAATTCATGAGAAACTGAGTAAGGAAAATAAAGACTACGACGCAAAAAGTAATTGCAAAAGGCCCGGCAAAAGCCTTAAAGACAAGTTTATCTATCTTTTTCATCAGAGGTGTTAACCACCGACAATGCTCTTGAGTTCATTTACCATGGATTCCCACAGTTCATAAAGCTCATCTTCTTCATTATCCTCTTCACAGTAATCGATGATCTGAAGATAATAGGTTTCGGTCATTTCGTTTTTGGCCAAAGTGAATTCAATATAATTTGGATCGTCGACGGGGGTTTTCGTATCATCCAGAAACTCGAATTTCACATGTTTGTGCATTTTTTGTGATGCAATTTTGGCGTAATGATCCTCCTCATCCCAAACCAAATTGTAGTTTTTATCTGCATCTATTATAACATTGTCTGCAAACCATTCCTCCAGTCCTCCGGGGGTTGCTATATAAGGATACAAGAGCTTACCCGAGGCATTAATTTCAAATTCAAATTCAAACTTCCGTTTTGCCATCTCTACTTCATTAGGAATGCGCGAAAAAGTACAACAATTGGGCAATAAAAAAAACTTTTTGCAAACATTTGTATATGAAAGGAAGGAATGTATAGTTTTGCACTCGCAATCACCTAACCCTGCTGAAGGGTTTTTTTATGGCATATTATAAATGGCGAGGTAGCTCAGGTGGTTAGAGCGCAGGATTCATAACCCTGAGGTCAGGGGTTCAATTCCCCTCCTCGCTACACTGACGAAAAGCCCCGCAAGGGGCTTTATTATTTATGAGTGACGCAGTGAAATTTATTTCAGCTGTGTTGCGAAAAAATAATAGTAGAACCGCATAGCGGGTCTTTTGTCAGTGTAAGGCCTCCCCTTCAGGAATCGACGTAGTCAATTCGCAAACAGAGTCTTCTTTAAATGATCCTGACGCTGAAATTTATTGAAACATCTGCTTATTTCTCCTTTTAGACCCCGTCATTTCCGATAGATATCGGAATGCGGGGATAGAAAAAGGTTTGATTAGTTAGGTTGAATCAATTGAAACCGAAACTCTTTCAGATTTTTTAGATGCAAAAAATAACAGATCCGCATAGCGGGTCTTTTGTCAGTGTAAGGCCTCCCCTTCAGGAATCGACGTAGTCAATTCCCATAATTCATTGTACTGATTAAGATTCCAAGATTTCCTACAAGGAATCTTGGAATGACGAGTCTACTAGTATGCTTTGGTTATAAAATTCAACGATACAATTCGCAATCAGAGTCTTCTTCGAATGACCCAGGAGGGGGTTAGATGATTTAAATTGAATTAAAGTTCTCTAAGCGAAGAAAAGAATCCAACCGTTACACCTTTTGGACGAACAATTGTAAGTGGTAAATAATCAATATTGCGGATGAGGTCTTCAGCTGATGAAGACATAAAAATGGAAGATGACGAAGACCGGCCTTTTGCTCCAATAATTATACCATCAATATTTTGTTCCTCTGCCGTTCTTCTTATTATTTCTCCGTAGCTCAAATCTTTTTTCAAGCTGTACACCGGGCTAATGGGCACACCTTCATGATCAATACCTCTAAGCCATGACTCAAATGCTTTGACTGAATTTTCACGCATTATTTCACCAAACTGCTCATAGGACTTTCCTGTGCTGTGAAATCCGGTTGGAACGGAATATACATTCTGGCAAATGATTTCAACCTGATTGTCATTGCTTCTCGATACATAAATGGCATACTCGATGGCTTGTTTACTGTAATCCGCCAAAGCATCAATATTAAAATGAGCCACATCTACGGGAACCAGGAGTTTTTTTAGTCCGGGCTTGTAACTTTCGGGTACTACGATAAGATTGCAGGCGGCTCTTCTTGCCAATTTTTTATTTAGGACACCACCTCCGGCCAAATCCTTTTTCCTTCCTGTGATAACAATATCGATGTCTTCAATTTCCGAAAACTGAAGAAACTCTTTCGCAGGATTGCCCTTGATCACCTGAATGTGCATTTGGGCATTGCTGTGGTTTTTTATGCCTTCTTCAATTTTTTGGCCTAATTTTTCTTTTCTGATCTTGATAGCAGCCTCATCAATTTTTTTAGCCTGTATGCCATCATCGGCCAAATGTTGTACTTTGTTGATCACATTTAAAAAGTAGATATGCTCTACAGGTGAGGACAAAAGGATGTAATTGATAAATGAAATCAGCGTATGATCCATTTGTGAGCCGTCCAGCCCTACCAATATCTTTTTTGTTATAAGCATCTAATTGATTTACAAAATTGAACTAAAATTAGTTTTTGTCACAGTTTTCTCAATTTTTTTAATCAAGACATCAAAGTTCCTGTCAATTTAATTGTTCCTTACTAACTGTTTATCCCTCTTCACACATTCCGAGAATCAACAGTTTATTTCTCAATTAGTTTAGTGTTTACAGTTATATAATAATCAAATTCAAATTTGAAACGGTGCTAAAATCCATTAAAAAAAACACACATTCCGTAGAGGCATTTACCTTGCAAGAATTATTAATCGTACTGGTTATTGTAGGAATATTGATACTTCTTTCCTTGCCAAGGCTAATGCCATTAATATCAAAAGCTAAAAGCACCGAAGCAAAACTTCAGTTAGAGCATTTGTATAACCTGCAGAGATTGCACTTTATGGAATTTTCAAAATTCAGTGCTGACTTAAACAAAATTTCCTTTGAGCAGGCCGAACTGGTAAGCGATGGCAAAGGAACCGCAAACTATAAAATTGAAATTATAGAATCAGGGGTCAATTCATTTTTAGCGAGAGCTACAGCAGTTGTTGATTTTGATGGCGATGGAGAGTACAACATCTGGGAGATAGATCATAATAAAAATTTGGTGGAAATAAAGAAGGACTGATATGGCAACAATTTTAGTAACGATTTTTGCCTGCTTGATTATTTCATATCAAGATTTTAGGGAAAGAAAAGTCAACGTATTTTTATTTCCAGCTGTTTTTTTTACCGGGATATTCATAAACATTAGCCAAGGCATCAATCAACTCATCTGGCAAATTGGTCTAAATCTGATTTACCTCTTTATTTCATCATTTCTGGTAGCAGTATATTTTCTTATAAAATATTCTGATTTTAAAAAGATCAAACAACAATACGGAGCCGGCGATATTTTATTTCTCGTATGCATTAGTCCATATTTTAATCTAGACTATTATATTATTTTCTTAAGTGGATCATTCCTAATTTGTCTGATTTTCTTTTTACCGTTTTGTATTCGAAATAAGGCATATCCAATTCCATTGGCTGGTTTTCAGTCCTTGCTTTTTATTCCAACTATATACTTGTGGATAAACGGCTTCAATCTTTTCCGAACCATTGACCATCTCATATTTTGATAAGCAGGGACGATATTATTCGAATTGATCCTGACACCCTTCGGTTAATGTCAAATGAGATGGCCTGGATGTACAGATCAATACCTTTCGATAAAAAAAAAGATTCAATATTATGTCTCACTGATAGCCCTAACTCAAGTAAAAATAGCAGGGAACTGGAAATTTTACTGAAATCTAAAATCGCTTTTCGCCATGTGGACCAAAACATAATAGAACTTGCCCTGGAAAAGCATTATAGAAAATCAAATGCTAGCCTTGATAATAAATCCTTTTTGCAAAACGAGGATGTTTTAAGTTTAATACTGGAAGCCAAAAAACTTAAGAGTAGTGATATTCATATCGAAATAGCCGAAGACCATGCCAGGGTAAGATTTAGAATTGACGGAAAACTGATTGAAAGATTTCGTCTTGAAAAGAAAGGTTATCCGGCTTTGGTTAACAAACTCAAGATAAGGTCAAATCTCAATATTTCTGAGAAAAGGCTCCCTCAAGACGGTAGATTCCAAATTGATCTTGAAAATTTCTCAATAGACATTCGGGTCAGCATTACGCCCACAATTCTCGGTGAAAAAATTGTGCTGAGATTATTAAATAAAGAAAGTGATAAATTAAAAATTGATTCAATTGGATTGGAATATGAGCAGTTAATGACATTAAAGAACAATTTAAAAAAACAGAATGGGATAATTTTAATATCAGGCCCTACGGGTTCAGGCAAAACTACAACACTTTATGCATGTCTTAATGAACTCAATTCCCAAGAAAGGAATATTCTGACTATAGAAGATCCTGTTGAATATACCCTCAATGGAATCAATCAGGTACAACTAAAAGAAAGTATAGGTCTGGGTTTTGCCCAAGCGTTAAAATCCTTTCTAAGACAGGATCCCGATATAATCATGGTGGGAGAAATTCGCGATCAGGAAACGGCCAATATGGCTGTCAGAGCATCGCTTACAGGACATCTTGTATTATCCACTATACATACAAATTCGGCCTGGTCAACCATTTCAAGATTAAAAGATATGGGTATACCGTCATTTTTAATTGCAGGCACATTGCGACTTTCAATTGCACAACGATTGGTTCGCTTGCTTTGCAATGATTGTAAAACGAAACATACCATTGATAAAAACGAAGTGCCTGTTTTTTGGCTTAAGAAATTGGAAAGCATAGAAACGTATTCTCCTACCGGCTGCTATAAATGCTTTCATACTGGCTATAAAGGCAGACAGGCCCTTTTTGAAATACTCCCTGTAGATGAATCTCTTCGACATCACATTAAAAATAATAATGACAATGAAGGTGAAATATTAAAAGAGACCAAATCTTCATCGCTGGCTGAAAATGCCATTAAGTTGGTACAATCGGGCAAAACAAGTCTTGAGGAGATTTACCCATTAATCATTGAGCAATAGATTTGAACAATCATTTTCGATATCGATTTATCATTCTTGTTTGCTTTTATTTTTATTTAATCCAAAGCGCAACAGCACAAGAGGATCAGAATAATGATCTGCGAATTGCATCCATTGAAAAGCAATTGCTCGAACTGGCCGAAAACCAATTACCAGGATTGAATGAAAAGGTAGAATTTTCAGTTTCACAAAGCTCAATTCAAGAATTTTTAAGAGGCCTGGCAGAACTTGTTGAATTGAATGTCAACATAGATCCCGGTATTAGTGGGAGTATCAGTAATAATTTTAAAAATGAAAAAGTGCTTAATATCATCCTTTTCCTATGCAGAGAATACAATCTTGAAATAGAAATTATAGGTAGCATACTTTCATTTAAACCCTTCAAGGAAAAAAAGCAAAAGACACTTCAAAAATTTATTGTTCAATATTCCGCATACAATGATCTTTTAAAATTGGATGTGAGAAGGGATACACTTTACAATGTATTAAAAGAAATAGCTAAACAAAGTGGTAAAAATGTGATCGCCTCTCCTGAAATTAAAGATCAAATAATTTCCTCTTTTGTAGAGTCCATGCCTTTCAAGGAAGCAATAAAAGCCCTGGCTTTTTCAAATAATTTAATACTCACAATCAATGATGCAGAGGCTTATCTTCTCGAATCAACCGAACAAATATACGATGCTAATCCACAAAGAAGATATGGTAAAAATCAAGCTAATAACAAAGCTATAAGCTCCAGAAAAGATCATTTCAGAACCAATATTTATGTTGAAAAACGCGATAATTTAGTTTTTATATCTGCCAATATTTCTAACCAACCTCTTATTCAGGTTCTCAATTCTATATCTGAGCGATCTGGCTATAATTATATTTTTCTTCAGGAACCCAAGGATCCGATTTCATTGCATATTGATAATTTGGAACACGATGAATTTTTAGAATTAATTCTAAATGCAACCGATTTTACCTACCGGGTCAATAACGATCTTTATATAATAGGTGGAAGAAATGAAGAAGGACTAAGAGCCTCTGAGCTGCTTCAACTTAAATTTCGTTCCACTACGGATGTTATTAAGATAATTCCTGAAGGTATTTCCAAAGGACTCGAAATACGTGAATTTAAAGAACTCAATGGTTTACTTCTATCGGGTTCAAGACCGCAAATATCCGAGCTTAAATCATTTATCAGACAAATAGATCGACTTATTCCTGTAGTTCAAATAGAAGTAATTGTAATAGATGTAAATAAAGGAAGGGACATACAGACCGGAATTACAGCCGGAATTTCAGATTCTATTCCGAGTGGAGGAACACTATTACCCGGATTGGATTTCACCCTAAATTCTGCTTCCATTAATGGCACGCTGGATGTCCTGGAACGAAAGAATATTGTAAATCTGGGAAGGGTAAATCCCAATTTTTATACCAACCTCAAAGCCTTGGAACAAAACAATAACATTAATATTCGGTCAACCCCGAAACTTGCAACATTAAATGGACACGAAGCCACCTTAACCATTGGAAGAACAGAATTCTATTTAGAGCAAACACAAAATATACAAGGTGCCAATACCATCGTAACTACTGTTACACCTCAATACAGAGAGATTAGTGCAGATCTGAATATTGTTATTAATCCTCTTGTCTCTGCCAATGAACATGTGACCCTTGATATCGCTGCCGAATTTTCAGATTTCACTCCGGCTTTTGTACCCAATGGACCACCCGGAAAGGCATCGCGAAAATTCAACTCACTAATCCGCGTAAGAAATAATGAAATGATTGTTTTAGGTGGACTCGAAGAGGAAAGCAAAAGTAAGAATGCATCAGGAATACCATTGTTAGCTAGAATACCGGTATTGAACTGGGTTTTTAGCGCGAGATCAAATGTGAGAAGCAACTCAAGACTACTTGTTTTTATTCGACCCACAATACTCTATTAATGAATTTCGATTATTTAAAATATAAAATACCCAATACCCTGATTAGTCTGGAGGTATATTTTGAAAATTCAGAAATGAAGTATAATTCATTTTTATTGTCAAACAAAAATGGGAAGGTTGGTATAAAAGAATTAGTCAAGAAAGAAAAATTAAATCGCGGTCTTCCAATGGTTCTAAATATATCAACTGAAGAAATTATTGTTAAAAATTTCCAAACAGATGATGAAGTCCAATCATTCTTATCATCGTTTAATTCCGATGCCTTTTATATACAGAAAATAAAATCCAAAAATTTTATTTTGATCAATTTGATTCGAATTGAAATACTTGATGAGATCCTGGCTCATAGGACTTTTTCCGAGTATAAAATAATAGCAATAAACCTGAACGGTGCAATAGTCTTAGATTTCTTAAACAGAACAAGCATTCCAAAAACAACATTCAAATGTGGCAGTCATAATTATTTCTGCGATGAAATTTCCTGGCAGTATGATTTTGTAAAAGAAAGTTACAGTTCTAAAGAAATACGACTATTGTCAGAATCATTAGAGGAAAAAATGATACTTCCGTTTATCAGTGGTTTTTATCTATTTGAAGGAAATAGCATGCATTTTTTCCTATACAAAAAGGAAATAAGTAAAACACTTGATGATCTGGTTTTTCATCATAATTCAATTCAGCTCATCAAGACAGCTCTTTTGCTCTGTTTTGTATTATTCGGTTTTCACTATGCCATTTCTTCCATACTCAATATCAGCAAATCCAAACTTCAAGACAATAATCTAGCGCAAAGCAGTCTTATTCAAAAACATGAAAAACTCCTTGTTGAAAACAAGCAATTAGAAGAAACCATTATGAGCAATGGTCTGCATATGGAAGTCCCTCTCTCTTTTCTTTTAGATCAAATTGCTTCAAAAGGAAACGGGAAAATAAAATTTGAAAGAATTCAGGTTAATCGAGCTCATTTTAAACAGAATTTTAAGAAGAAACCGAACAATTCGATCCAGTGCATCATCATTCAAGGTCATTCAAAAAACAGTCAATATTTAAATAATTGGACCAAGGCATTAAAAAAATTAGACCTATTTAAATCTGTGATCATCAATGAAGTAAGAGCAAATTCTGAAAATTCAATTGATTTTGAATTGCAGGTGAATTTAAACCCATGAAACGCAAAGATGTTTTTCATATCGAGATTTTGATTTCAGTATCGCTGATTTTAGCTATTGCTATTTATGCTATTGTCGATATCCACAAATCTGTCACTGCTATATCCGTGCTTAGAAAGCAAAAATTCATGGCTAAGGATATCAAAATAGAAATTGAAAATCTTAAAAGTAAAAATGAAAGATTAGAACATGCTCTAATTTCCTTAAACCAGCATGATGCCAGTGAAAAGCTGATGTCTTTTTTTACTTCGGAGAAGGACAATTTTTCATTTCAAAAAATGGAAAAGCCAAAAATAATTCCGATTGAAAACACAACTATTCTTGAATGGAAAATACAGTTAAAAGGCCGTTTTAAAGCTATTTTGAAATGTCTATTTAAAATCGAAAGAGAAGGTAAATTAGGTCAAATCTCCTATCTGGAATTTTATAAGATAAAGGACTCAAAAAATAAATTCGAGCTATACTGTTCTCTAACAATTAATGCATTAAACCGGGAAAATCATGAATAAAAATTTGTTGTATGCCGCTGTATTGATATTGTTTTTTTCATGTGAGCAAATCCTTGAAGAGGATATTCAAAAAAAAGAAGTTGAATTAATAATCCCTGCCAATGGAATTCGTCTTTCAATACAAAATGTAGGTTTTCTTTGGGAAGGAATTGAAGGGGCTGAAAGTTATAGATTGCAAATTGCAAATCCGGATTTCAATGTTCCGCAAACATTGCTTATTGATACCCTAATTCGCAAAAAATCTTTCAAGCATTATCTGGATATAGGAAGATATGAATGGCGAGTCAGGGCAGAGAATTCTGTCTTTCAGAGCAAATTTTCCACTTTTTCTTTCTGGGTTGATTCACTTAATTCTTCGAGAATAATAAAATGAAAAAGAAAATAACAACCCTTTTTCTGATCCTTTTTACAATTTCCCTATGGTCCTTTATAGGAATGAAAGTTTTCCTTTTTATTGATAATCACCCGACCCCTACCGAAAGTAAATTTATACCCGAAGAGGAAGTGTTTGTAGATATAAAAAAAGACTACATACTAAGTCTAGCCTACTCCGATCCTTTCAGTCAGGAATTAATTAAAAAACCTATTACAAAACGGGAAAATGTTGGCAACAAAAAAGCATTGCCATCTCTCGAACCAAAAAAACTAGACTGCATCTACAAAGGGACTTTCAAAAATGAAAAAGGATTAATAGTCGCAATTGAATTTAACCAAAAGAATTTATTGATCAGGAAAGGTGTGCAGAATTATGGCATCAGATTATTGGAAGCATTTGAGGACTCTGCCAGAATCAAATATCGAGGTCAATCCTATTATATCTACAAAAAAGGCCAATTATGAACTTCGGTAAAAAAGTTTCGGGCCATGCATTAGTATATGCTCTTCTTGTGATGAGTATTATCACTACAATGAGCTCTATGGCTTTGTTAAAATTATCGAATTATAAATTTAGTCAACTCAAAAGAAGCAGCCGTAGCGGCTTGATTGAAGCAGAAAGAAATTTGATCAAACTGGCACTTAGTAAACATTTTCTTCCTAATACAGAAAAGAATCCGTTTAGCATTAATCTAATACAAAACGTAAATAGCACTATTTACAGAAGCAATTGGGGAGCATTTGAATTACTTGTTTTTAAAAACAAATGCAGCATGGATTCGCTGACTTCCTCTGCATTGATTGGACAGAAAGAGTATAAATTTCGAAAAACGGCCATCTATATTAAAAATAATAATCGGCCATTGTATGTCTCCGGGTCTGCATTAATCCGTGGAAACTCTTATTTGGCAAAAGCAGGGATTCGAAAAGCTATAATCAATAACGATGAATATTGTGGAAAAAAGCTGATAAATGGCGAGTTGTATGTTAGTTCGAACAAATTGCCAGAACCAGATCTGAGCGAAGTCCATGATTTTTTAAGCAAACATAAATCCAGTCGCTATAACAATATCAAATTTCGGGATAGCATTCAGAGCTCCTTTGCCGGTGCATGCACCATCCTTAATTTAAAAGGAAATGCCGTTTTAAAGAATGGCTATTATCGCGGCAATATCATCATCTCAGCTTCAGATAAAATTTATGTATCAAACAGCACTTTCATAGAAGATGCAATTCTTATTGCTCCCAAAATAGAAATCGAATCAGGAAGCAGTTTGAGCGCACAATTCATCGCCAGTAAGCAAATATTAATTTCTGAACACTGTATTTTGAAATACCCTTCTTTTGTTTATCTGAAAGAAGGCAAAAAAGAAAGTAAAATTAATGTCGGTAAGAATTCAAAGATTGAGGGATTGCTGATATTTACATCCTCTGAATTAAAAAATCAAAAAGCAGGGCTATTTATAGGTGAAGGTGCTGAAATCACCGGTTTACTTTATTCGGAAAGTACTGTCGATCTGAAGGGAGATATTGCTGGTACAATTATCTGTGATAATATTCAGTACAGCACTGAACAAAATTTGTATTTATCATCACTCTATAATGTCAGGATTGATAACAACGCACTGCCGGAATATTTTGTCTTAAATGATTTATACCAAAACAATTCTAATAAATACATCATGAAATGGCTAAATTGAAAGTATCCGCCTCCACTTTACCTGAGCTAATTATTGCAGCCTTAATAATTTGCATTTGCTTTATGGGCTTTTCACAGAGTATGCTTCATTTTTTTGCTCCGGAATACAATTCAAAATCAGAGCAAATACGCGAGGTTCTTGAGGAACTAGAACATGAATTTAGGAATGATGAAAATTTTCCTCGAAGCCTGAATAATTATAAGAGTAATCAGATTGAGATTTATGTAAATTGTATTGGCAATTCAGATTCTTTATATACTGTCCAATTGATCTACTCTGAGGAACATATGACAGATTTAAATGTCAAAAATTTTATCTATGCTCAAGATTAATGCATTTACCTTATTTGAGATGTTGATAGCGGCAAATTTGATTGTAATCATTCTTGCATTTGCTTTTAATATTTTTATTAAAAGTCAATCATTAATTGCAAAAATTGACAAAAGCTTGTTTACAAAAACAGAATTGGAGAGCTTTTTATACGCATTTCAAAATGACCTTTATAAAAGTAAACAAGTGGAGGTCCTTCCAAATGAAATAAGATTTGTAAATCACAATAAACTGATTGAATACAGTTTTACACAGGATTTTATCTTCAGACAGAGCACAAAAACAGATAGTTTTAAAATTGGCAATGCAGAAATTAAATCATCGGCTTATGACGAATTCAATTACGTGATTCAATTGCAGATTCCTTTGCGCCAAAAGTTTCAAAATTTTTACTTCCACAAGGTATATTCATGCGCAGAACTGATGGGTGCTGAAAAGAAATAGTATGAAAATTTCTGAACTCCATACTGAGCCAAACAATAAAGTTTATAAGCCTTTTTATGAAATTCTTAATACCAAGATCAGTTTTTCAATTGTAAGCATACCTTTTAGTGAGCAGCGTAAAGAACAATTTTATTCCGAATTATCTGCTTTGCTGGAATCCGGTTTAGACCTTCGATCTGCCCTTGACATTTTCATTTCCAATCTCAAAAACAAAAAATTAGTTGAGACTTTTAACAATGTACAAACTGAAATCATAAAAGGAATTGCATTGAGCAAAGCCATGCAGAATCAAAAGCTGATTTCTGATTATGAATTTTATTCACTTGAGATTGGAGAAGAATCGGGAAAAACGATTCAAATTCTTAGGGAATTGGGAGTTTATTTCCAGAACAAGATCAAGCAGCGGCAATTGATCACCAAAGCCCTCTCCTATCCTATTGTGGTTTCAGTTACGGCCGTACTTGCGATTGTTTTCATGCTTACTTTTGTGGTACCGCTTTTTGCGGGCATTTTTCAAAGAATGGGGCAGGATTTACCGGCTATAACCAAATTCATTTTGAGTTTATCCAATTTTTTTACGGATCACATCCTCACTCTCGCTCTCGCTCTCACTCTTCTTATTATTATAATCCAATTGATCCGTAAAAAGCTGTGGTTCAAGTCTGTCCTAAGCAGCATTCTTTTAAAAATACCCTTCCTCGGCAATTACATCCTCAAAATCCACCTTATCCGTTTCTGCAATTCTATGGCGCTTTTGATTTCTTCCGGTGTGAATATTGTTCGAAGCCTGGACCTATTAAGTAAAATGATACGTTTCTATCCTCTTCAGAAAGTAATGCCCGAAATAAAGGATGAAATTATTAAAGGAAAGCGCTTTCATGAGACCTTGAGCTCCTATTCTATTTTCCCGGGAAAGATGATTGCACTCTTGAAAGTTGGTGAAGAGGTAAACAAACTTGATGAATTCTTTTCAAAGATCTCCGATCAATATGAAAAAGAACTCGAAACCCAAAGCTCCATTCTCGTATCTGTTTTGGAGCTAATAATTTTAGTATTTCTCGGAACCGTAGTGGCTTTTATTTTGATAGCGATGTATTTACCACTTTTTGATTTGAATCGCTTGTTTTGAATGAAAAATTTGATACTTATGCTAAACGTTACTAACTTTAAACATTACTAATTGATAAAAACATTTGGAGATAAAGACACAGAATTAATTTGGAATGGATTTCACTCTGCAAAATATCCTTTTGCGATTCATAACATTGCAAGAAGAAAATTAAGAATGATAAACGCTTCTGTTAATATTCAAGATTTAAGAGTCCCACCTGCAAACAGGTTGGAAAGATTGAAAGGTAATTTAAAAGATTATTTCAGTATCAGAATAAACAAACAGTGGAGGATTATTTTTAAATGGACTGATCAAAATGCTTATGGGGTTCAAATAATTGATTATCATTAATGAAAAACTTAAAAAACACACATCCAGGTGAAGTGCTTAGGGAAGAATTTCTGGAAACAATGGGAATATCTGCTTACAGACTCGCAAAAGAAACTTTCCTGCCACAGACCAGAATTTCAGAAATTATTAAAGGGCGTAGAAGAATTACTGCTGATACCGCATTAAGATTTTCGCGTTTCTTTGATAACAGTGAAAAATTCTGGCTTAATCTTCAAACAGATTATGATGTGGAGGAAGAACTAAGAAAGAATTCTGAAGAAATTGATAAGATTCAAAGGTTCGGGTGAAAAACAAGGTCAATCATAGTATTCTACGAATAACTCTGATGGGGAGAAGTTTCCTCCCCCTCGGAGTCATCCTCCCGATTGCTATCGGGAGAGACTCCGAGGTCCAAAGGACTTTGGATCCTGAAATCTGCTCGGATGTTAGAATCGGCTTTTCCCAATTCATAGAATGCGGCAGTTGATGGTGTATATTTAACAAAATCCTTAATCAATTTCCATTTTCCGGTAACAGGGTTGTGATGAATATAGTCAGCAACTTTTGACAATGCATCTATTCCTTCTATTTCTTTGGCATCAAAAGATAAGCGAAATACCTGATGCAACTTGCCTTTATTTCTTTCGTTCCTTTCAACTCCTTTTCTGAGCTTTGATAATATTCTATTATCGCCTTTTGTCTTGAGCCTTTTGACTATTTCATAGGCCATGAATCTTTTGGCTTCACCAATGATCAAGTTTAAATTTTTAATTGAATGTTCTACAAATACAAGAAGATGGATATGATTTGGCATCATTACATATGCGCTAATAAGAACACCTTTAACATTCAGTCGGGACATCCATAAATAAAAGTAGTCTTCAAGTTCCGTGAGCATTAAAAGTGGTAACCACTTATGACATGTGAAAGTGATGAAGTAAAAAGTGTCTTTTTCGGAGTGGATTCTATGTGTGGACATGGTCCAAAATCGGAAAGATTAGCATTTGAAAGATGTAGAAATGAGTGAATGAGGGTTTTGAATATGTCAATCAGAGTTTTCTTCGAATAACTCTGATGGGGAGTAACTATTTATACTCAAGTGCCCAAGATTATTGTGGAAGAAAAGGTTTGGTTGAAATAAAGATATTGAATTAAGTAAAAGGTCCTCGTACAGCCATTCCCATGCCGTTCGCAGATACAAGGACCAGTGTGGGGGCCCTTCTGGTTTACGCGCCGCAGGCGGGTTTACCTGCCGAAGGTTTTGCGAAAAACTGTAGGAATGCCAGGCAGGCGAGGACTAGATGGGAGAGTTTTTCATGTTTAAAGAAATATTTTTAATATTAAAGATGTTGTAATAACTTTGTAATTACATCAAGTGATTATGGAAGTATCAATAATTAAAATCGGAAATTCGAAAGGGTTAAGACTTTCTAAGGATATTTTGACACGCTACAACATTAAAGATAAAGTCGAATTCATTCTTGAAAAGGGATATATTATTCTTAAACCCAAATCTCAACCAAGAAAAGGTTGGGAAAAGTCATTCGAAAAAATGCACCAAGAACAAGATGATAGCTTATTGATGGATGATGTATTTGAAGATGAAAATTTTGATGAATGGACCTAAAACAATATCAAATTGTTCTGGTCAATTTGGATCCTACAATTGGCAGTGAAATTAAAAAAACACGACCTTGCCTAGTTATATCACCTGATGAAATGAATAAATATTTGAGAACAATTATAGTAGCACCGATGACTACCTCAAATAAACCATATCCCACGCGAGTGAGAATTATTTTTAATAATAAAAAAGGAGCTGCTGCCATAGATCAAATCCGAACCATTGACAGAAGTCGAATCCTAAAAATTTTAGGGCAAATTACAAATCAGGAAATTGAAAATTGCAAAAATATCATAAGAGAGACTTTTGTGGATTAAATCCAATTGTTCTCAAAAAACCTTTTTGCGCCCCACTATAGCCCTCATATCTGTGAAGGGTCTTAGCGTGCCAGCTGTTCAAGGGCGAGTGAGTTAATAATATGTCCTCGTAAAGATTCCCTTTTGCCTTCGCTGATATTTATCAGCCGAGGCTTACGAGGATTATTCAGGGACATGTTTAAAGTCCCCAAAACTCGTCCTCGCCTGCCTGCCGGTCTGGCAGGTTTGCAACGAGGATGGGGAGTAGTTTTCTTCGAATAACTCTGATGGGGAGCAACTCTGATGGGGAGTAAAAATTTGTTTTAATAATTGATGTAAGTAATTGCTACAAGTTTGACCTAAGTTTAATTGGAAGCATTATAAATTCACATTACACTATCCAAATCAAATAATGAGTGGCGAAGTAAGCGAAACCACTACAGTAGAAAAGCATTCCAGGTTGTCTGAAAAGGAAGAATTTAAATTCAGGTTTGAAAAATTAAAGTCCAATTTATATCTCTTGAAAATCAAGGGTAGAGCGGATTCCCGCGATGTGAAAAAAATACTCAGTCGCATCGAAAAGAATATAATTTCCGGATCTCTGGCCCATTTAATTATAGACCTTGATGGCTTTCAAAAGTTCCCCCTCTCCGATCGGAAAATTGTCTTTGAATCCTTCTGGAAATACAATTCTGAAAAAAGGATTGCCTTTAGCTATCTTATCCATGCCAATACCTTTATCAAATCTATTGCTACTTTAATCGGAGCTTTTTACAAAGGTGGACATTTTGAATATGCCAAAAACTTCGATGATGCCATAAGTAAGTTTGAGTTAAAAAAAGAAGAAAATTCCGGTCAAAGGGAACAAATCGAAAAGGCTATTCAGGAAAAAAAATCCAATGAATCGCTCCGAATAATTCATACCCAATCATTTATAAGCAAAGCTAATCCGGGTTCAAAATTAATTTGCAGTATCATTGAACCAAATATTGTACTCTATGAATACCAAGGGACCATTGACATGGATCTTGCGCAAAACTATGTGCCATTTGCCGAAAAAGCTTTTAAAAAAATAGGAAAGTTTCATTTTATCGTAGATCTGACCCACAGTACCAAAGTAACAAAGGAGGTCCGTGAGTATTACAATTCGGTCAATGAGGATTTTTTAAAAATGGTGCATTGGAATTATTACAATCTCACTTCCTTGTTTTCGGTGCTTTACAAAATTTACGCCCTTATCAACCCTTCCTTTATCAAACATGTTAAAGTCATCCAATCCGTGCCGGAATGCATAAAAAATATTCACTCCAATATTGAAGTGAAAGACTTAATAAAGAATAAAAAAAGTTCTCATAATTATCTCGCCGATGAAGACCTGAAAAATTTGGATAAGGAATCACTGATTCAATACATCAATGTGCTACAATCAGAAATGGACTATCAACAACGCCAAAGTAAAAATCGCTCCGAAGAGATGTTTGAAATTTTATCAAAAATCACCTGGAGTGGGAATTTTGATCAAATCAACATTCCTGAAATCCACGAAAGCGATGAATTTTACAACGTCTACAAATCAATCGAACTTTTAAAACACGATGTGGGCGAATTGATTGAGGAATTGAAATCCACCAATCAAAATCTGGAATCACTGGTTGAAAAAAGAAGCAAAGAAATAATCTACAAGGAATCGAATTTGAGGGCAATAATTGAAAACTTTCAATCTCCGGTATGGCTAATCGATCCAAACTACAGGGTACTTGAATTCAATGATCTCTTTCGGGAAAACATGCTAAATCACCATAATATTAACCTTGAAAAAGGAGATAATATATTAGCCCATTTCCCTGATGCACTGCTAAAACAATGGAAAGAACGGTACGATCTCTGTTTGCAGGGAAAATCAAAAAATTATTTTGAATCATACAATTATCCGGGAGGAAAAAAATATTTCGAAATAAAGACCTTTCCCATTTACGCCAAAAATGATATTCACGGTGTAGGTGTCGTAACCATTGATATTAGCGATTTACAGAATTCCAAAGAAAAACTCGAGGATCAAAATGTTAAACTGAGCAAATTAAACAATGAGCTCGACAGTTTTATTTACCGTTCCTCGCATGATTTGAGAGCACCAATTTCCTCGGTCAAGGGTTTGATTGAAATCAGTAAAATGGAAGATGATCCTGCCATAAAATTGCAATATCTGGAAATGATGGAAACTACGATGGATAAGCTCGATGGCTTCATCCACGAAATTGTAGACATTACCAAAAACGAAAAACTGGATCTACATTTCGAAGAATGCAATATGTATGATTTGTTTGATACCATCTTACAGGAATTGGGCCATAAAGAAAGCATCAATAAAATCAGAATAGATAATAAGGTCAGCAAAAAACTTATGGTAAAATCGGATAAAAGCCGATTGAAAACGCTTTTTAAAAATATCATTGCCAATTCAATTAAATACCGCGATGAGAATAAGGAATCCTATATTATTCTAAAATCTTCACATAAGAATGACAAGGTAATTGTGGAAATCGAAGACAATGGCCTTGGTATAAAAAAGAAATACCTCCCCAAACTTACCGGGATGTTTTACAGGGCCCATCCGGAAAAAAGCGGATCGGGACTCGGTCTATACATTGTTAAAGAGATTCTTAATAAGTTGAATGGGAAATTGGAATTGGATTCGGAACATGGCAAATTCACAAAAGTCCGTGTTATTTTTCAAAATTGATCAGAATTTAAAATAATCAAAATCAAACCCTAAACGCTCTATTTAGTTAATATAGCGTGAATTCTGCAAAACGGATAAATCAACTACATAATGTCTTTCTCTCCGAATCGACGATGAAAAAAAGCGAGAGGGCCATTATCGCCATTTCCATTGTCAGTTTTTTAATCCATCTTTTTCTAATTTTTTTGGCCGATATGGGCTTACTGGGTGCTTTTGGTGATAACGAACTTCTCTCTAGTCCTATTTCAGCAATTTATACACCATTTTCATTTATCCTCTTTTTCGAGGTTTACTTGCTGGTCTTTTATTTGCCACAGTCTATTACGGTGTACATCGGTAAACAATACGAGATCATCACGCTAATCGTGATTCGAAGACTTTTTAAAGATCTCTCACATCTTGAGCTGAGCAGCAACTGGTTTGAGATCAAATACGACCTTCAGTTTACCTATGATATCTTTACGGCTGTGCTGCTGTTTTTCCTGATCTATTTATTCAATTTACTCATTAAGAAAAATGAAAAAAAACGGCAAACCGATGAAGAAGCAAGCGAAAAACTTAATAGCTATATTTCAAGAAAAAAACTATTGGCCACACTCCTTGTGCCGGTATTCGTAGTCATGGCATTATACAGCCTTAGCCAATGGGTACTTTACAGCCTTTTAGCCATATCTGATGGCCTTGTCGTTCTCAGCGATCTCAATGAAATATTCTTTGACGAATTCTTTACCGTTTTAATCTTGACCGATGTATTGCTCTTACTGTTCTCACTATTTCATACCAATGAATTTAGCCAGGTCTTTAGAAATTCGGGCTTCATCATTTCAACAATATTGATACGACTTTCCTTCGGAACAGAAGGACTCATTAATTCGGCCTTAATCCTCGTGGCTGTACTTTTTGGACTTGCCATTCTCGCGATTTATAATCGCTTCCTGCACTTAAAAAATCATTAATCTGATATAAGTCATAAAACTTCATTTTTTCTTAATAGAATTTTGGCATTAATACTTGGCTAAACAATCATCCTGACTTACTTTCGCATCTTATTTATAATTAATCTAAATAAAAATAATAATGCCTAAAAATTTCTTCTTGTCTTTCTTGCTATTCATAACACTTGCCTGTAGCAATGATGATAATAATCCGCTTCCCCAATCCAATATCAACAATCCTGAATTTTACAGTTTTGAAAGAAATGGTGAAAGCAGTGTGGATTTTAGCGGACAGACAACAAGAATATTAATGGCTGAAGAACTGGTAGCTGCGAGCAAAGAATTTAACTCAACAGAAGAAAGACTTCTGGAAATGTATAGAAATGAATCGACTTCCGGCGCAGATGTCGATCCTTTTCAAAATGCAGAACTTAATGCCTCTACCAAAAGCATAAGGGAAAAGGTAGCATCTTCCAATGATCTTTTCTCATCTAACAGCAGCGAGTCGCTTGATGTAAAGAATTTTATGGAATATCTTTTTTTCCAACTTGAAGTCGAAATTTATCCCAATGAAAATCAAATAGCTATGCCGGGACAAGCCGGACAATTGGCCGATGGAAGCTCCACCCGATATGTGAGTCTGGCCGGTTTGGAATACGATCAGATTTTAAATAAAAGCTTAATTGGAGCATTAATGGTGGATCAGGTATTAAATAATTACCTCAGCCCGGAAGTCTTGGATCAAAATTCAAACAGAGAGGACAATAACAATAAAATCTTAAGTGATGGAAAAAACCATACTCAAATGGAGCATTTCTGGGATGAAGCCTACGGTTATCTTTACGGAACATCTGCAAATACAGCAAATCCCAATGCGAGTATTGGAGAAGATGATAATTTCCTTAACAAATACATCGGAAGAGTAGAAAACGATGAAGATTTTTCAGGCATTGCCAAACGCATATTTGAAGCCTTTAAATTGGGCCGCGCAGCAATTCTCGCGAATGATTATGAACTTAGAGATGAGCAAATTGCCATTTTAAGAAATGAAATTTCAAATGTAATTGCTATCAGAGCGGTTTATTATATGCAACAGGGGAAAAAGGCTTTACCGGCTGATAGAAATAATTACGCTGCCTATGGCCCGGCATTCCATGATCTATCAGAAGGCTATGGATTTTTATACAGTTTGAGGTTTACCCGAAATGGTGAAGGTGAAGAACTTTTTAGCAGAGCGGAAATCGATAATTTAATTTCAAAACTATTGAGCGATGGTTCCAATGGCCTTTGGGATGTTAAAGCAGAAACGCTCGATGAAATATCAGAATCTATTTCATCGAAATTTAACTTTAAGCTTCAAGAGGCTGGTGAATAGATTATTAATTTTGTCAAAAATCAAATTGTGAAAAAATGAAAAGAGGGGTTCTGATATTTTTGATTCCATTGCTATTTGCATGTTCCGAGGACGAATCGCCTGACACCCAAAATGATAATTTTGATCGTCAGAGCATGCTTATCAATTGGGCTGATAATATAATAATTCCTTCATATAAGGCTTATGAAAGCAGTCTTTTGGCTTTACAAAATGCTAAAAATGAATTCATTGCAAATCCCGATATCTCTTCCCTATCAGAATTGAGAATTAAGTGGGAAAAGGCTTATATCCAATGGCAAAACGTTTCCATGTTTGAAATAGGTAAGGCAGAACAAATAGCCTTGCGTGACTATAGCAATGTTTATCCCTGTGATGCCGAGGAAATTGAAATGGCTATCAATTCCGGTGTTTATAATTTGGAATTGCCATCGAGCAGGGACATGCAGGGTTTCCCCGCTTTGGACTACTTGCTTTTCGGCATAGCAAATTCTGAGATTGAATTCGTCCAAAAACTCTCACAACCAAACTATTCCATTTATCTTTCTGAACTCATCGAACGTCTATTGAATTTGAGTCAAAGCGTCATTGATGATTGGGAACAGGATTATCGAGATCAATTTGTAAATGCTTATGGTTCGGATGCAGGCAGTTCTGTAAATAAAATGCTCAACGATTATATGTTTTATTATGAAAAAGTACTTCGCGCGGGTAAAATTGGAATTCCGGCGGGTGTTTTTTCAAGTACCAGTAGAAGTGATTTAGTCGAAGCCCCTTATCGCGGCGATTTGTCAAAAACACTTTGCCTTAGCGCTTTGAATGCCACTATCAATTTTTTTCACGGCAGGCATTTTGAATCTACTGAAAAGGGCGGAAGTCTCAAAAGTTATCTCGACTACCT
This sequence comes from Cytophagales bacterium, assembly GCA_965267555.1. Classification (GTDB taxonomy): domain Bacteria; phylum Bacteroidota; class Bacteroidia; order Cytophagales; family CCMP332; genus CCMP332. Next base: position 2,183,857 of record OZ254083.1, read on the forward strand.
CAATTCGGTTTCAGAAACCCAAAGTCTGAGTTTGAGTATTGCCAATCAGTTTGATTTATCAAAAGAAAAAATAGAATCATTGAATGCAGATTTTGCATTTCAAATTCAAACTGAGAATGGGGCCATGCTTGAGGCCTATGATGAACTTCAAAACAATGTCGTTTTAATGAAAGTTGACATGTTTCAGGCCATGAATATTCGGGTGGATTATGTTGATGCCGATGGCGACTAATACCATTCAAAATTACCTTAAAAGCACGACTAGGGCTGCTCCATTGGCAGCCTTTCGTATTTTATTTGGTTTGCTGATGTTTGTCAGCCTGATCCGCTTCGCAGCCAATGGCTGGATCAAAAAACTATATATAGAACCCAAATTTTTCTTTCATTACTATGGTTTTGAATTTATCAAGCCCCTGGGTAATTACACTTATTTGCTTTTTATCGTTTGTGCGCTGGCTGCTCTCGCCCTGGCCCTTGGTTATAAATACCGTCTGTCCACCACAGTCTTTTTCCTGACTTTTACCTATATCGAAATGATGGATTTGACAAGCTATCTCAATCACTACTATTTTATTAGTGTAATATCCTTGGTCATGATCTTTCTTCCGGCCAATGCCTATTTTTCATACGATGCCAAAAAAAATTTCCGGTTGGCATTTGAATATATTCCCAGATGGTCAATTGATATCATAAAACTGCTTCTTTCAATTGTTTATTTCTATGCCGGATTGGCAAAGCTCAATTCAGATTGGATGATTGATGCCATGCCTTTGAGCATTTGGCTTCCCTCCTCTTATGATTTGCCCTTCTTGGGTGACATGCTGCAGAAAAAGTGGCTGATATATATATTTTCATGGTGTGGAGCACTTTACGATTTAAGCATTCCATTCTTGCTTTTCTATAAAAAAACCCGATGGTTGGCATTTTTTCTGGTCATTACATTTCATTTTTTAACAGGGGCTTTATTTCCTATTGGCATGTTTCCCTACATCATGATCGCTGCCAGTACCATTTTTTTTGATCCCAAATGGCATCATAAAGCCATAAAATACTTGTCCGACTTGCTAAAAATAAGTTTAGTGAAGTTCGACAATGGCCTTAAAAAAATAGAATCATTTGCATTGGCATCTAAATTAAAACTATCATTTCTGGGAATATTTCTACTCTTTCAATTGCTCTTTCCATTCAGGTATCTGGCTTATCCGGGTGAGCTTTTCTGGACAGAGGAAGGCTATCGTTTTTCATGGCGTGTGATGCTAATGGAAAAAGCTGCACATGCACAATTTAAAATTGTAGAACCGCATAGCGGAAAGGAGTTCTACATTGACAATAGTGAATTTCTCAGTCCTTTTCAGGAAAAACAGATGTCTGGGCAAGCGGATATGATCCTTCAATATGCCCATTTTCTAAAAGCTCATTATGAGAACAAAGGAATGAAAGACATAGAAGTATATGCCGATGTCTTTGTTGCCTTAAACGGTCGTAAAAGCAAACGGTATATTTCATCTGAGCTTGATTTAAGTAAAATTAAAGACTCTTTTGCGCATAAAAACTGGATCTTAAAATTTGACGATGAGATTAGCGGTTTTTAGTTCTTTCATTTTGTTAATACTGCTGCCCGGTGCTTTACTTGCACAATTCAATCTAAAAGGTATTGTATCTGAATTTAATGAAAATCAAAAAATGTCCGGTGTGGAAATATACAATTCCAGCATCGATGAACTTACGCGAAGCGATCAAAACGGAGCTTTTCTTTTTAAGGATTTAAACAAAGGATTGTACTCCCTAACTTTTTTTAAACCGGGATATGGCGTTAAAGAAATTAAAATTCCAGTTGAGAGCGATACCCTAATTTTTATTAAAATGGAATTGCTCAGTAAAGCGCTTTCTGAGGTACTCATTTCCGAACAAAAGGAAAATATATTTAGCATTGAAAGACTCGACCCGGTGGAAGGAACAGCCATTTATGCCGGTAAAAAGTCGGAAGTGGTGAAACTGAATAATTTTGTTGGAAACACCGCGTCTAATAACCCCAGGCAAATATATTCCCAGGTTGTGGGCCTGAATATTTATGAAGGCAATGACGCAGGTCTGCAATTGAATGTGGGTGGACGCGGACTTGACCCAAACCGAACTTCAAATTTCAATACAAGACAAAACGGCTACGATATCAGCGCCGATGTGCTGGGTTATCCTGAAAGCTATTATACACCTACGGCTGATGCGCTTAGGGAAATACGAATAGTCAGGGGTGCAGCTTCGCTTCAGTACGGAACACAATTTGGCGGCATGATCAACTTTAAACTGAAAGAGCCTAATCGCAAGAAAAAACTCGAATTTATAAGTCGGAATACCCTAGGCTCTTTTGAACTTCTGAATACATTTAACAGCATTTCCGGAAAAATCGGAAAATTCTCCTATTATTCATTTGTCAATTACAAACAGGGCTCCGGGTTTAGGCCAAATTCTGAATTTAAATCCATTAATGCTTTCTCAAGCCTCAATTACGATTTTAGCGATAAAACAAGTATTAATTTTGAATTGACCTATCTCAATTATTTGGCTCAACAGGCCGGTGGATTGACGGACACGCAATTTGAAGAAAACATTAGGTTCAGCAACAGAGAACGAAATTGGTTTGCTGTGGACTGGCAATTGTATTCCATCATGCTCAAGCACAAATTGACCTATCGCACCAATATCAGTTTAAATCTTTTTGCACTGAACGCTTCAAGAAATGCATTGGGATTTCGAGGGGATCCTCAAAGACCCGAGCGCAATCCAATTACAGAGCCGGATGATCCTTCTCTTCCGAGGGATCTGATCAAAGGTGAATTTAACAATTGGGGAGCAGAATTGAGATCTATTACCCGTTACAGACCTTTTAATAAAGATGCCGTTTTTCTTATTGGAGTTAAATATTATCAGTCCGACAATACTTCTGTTCAAGGGCCGGGATCCTCAGGAGATCAGGCAAATTTTTCATTTGCCAATTCCGAATTTCCCTCCTATCCAAACCAATCCGACTTTCGATTTCCCAATTTTAATCTGGCTCTGTTTTCAGAGCATATACTCAATCTTAACAGCAAGTTTTCAATTACTCCCGGAATTCGGCTTGAGCATATTAGAACCCAATCCATTGGGGATTATTTAAACATAAATTACGACATAGCCGGCAATGAGATATTTAGAGAACTGAGAAGCGATAACCGCCGCCTGGAAAGAGATATTGCGTTATTTGGATTGGGTTTGAGCTATTATCAATCGAGTTCGCTTGAGTTTTATGGCAATATTTCTCAGAATTACAGATCGGTCACTTTTTCGGATATACGGGTGGTCAACCCAACCTTTATTATTTCTCCCGATATCAGCGATGAAAGAGGCTTTACCTCCGATTTGGGAATGCGGGGAACATGGAGTTCTTATTTGTCTTATGATCTTGGTGCGTTTTCAATGATTTATAATGACAGAATTGGTACCATTCTCGTAGAGTCTGGCCCCAATAAGGGCGACCGTGTCCGACAGAATATCGGCGATGCCTGGATTTATGGTGCCGAGCTTTTTGCCGATTGGAACATGCTAAAAAGCTTTGGCGCAAAGGCCGATAAATTTCGATTAAATCCTTTTGTCAATTTAGCCATCACCAACTCGGAATATATAAGCAGCGATGAAAACAATGTCAGTGGAAAAAAGGTGGAATTTATTCCTTTTATCAATTTGAAAACAGGATTGCGAATCAAATTTCAAAATATATCCATCAACAGCCAGTTTACCTATTTATCCGAACAATTTACCGATGCTGAAAACACCAAAAGGGCTCAAAATGGAGATAGTCGTGATGGCATCATCGGTACCATACCCGCATATTATGTAGCCGATCTGTCTATGGTTTATGCTTTGAATAAAATCTCGATTGAAGCGGGCATAAATAACTTGCTCAATAATGAATATTTCACCCGCAGAGCCACCGGTTACCCCGGTCCCGGGATCATTCCTGCCGATGGCCGCGCATTCTATTTTACACTGGGAATAAAGCTTTGATCGAATGAATTTGTATTTTGGTGTTCAAATTCTAAAAATGAAATCTCTTTTCCCCTTTGTTTTTCTTTTGTCCATCTTATTTGTAGCCTGCAATAACAATGATGATAATTCGGTACCCGGCACGACCAACAATGCCAAAAGGGATACCTGGGAAGTCATTCAAACCGAAATATGGGATGTCAATTGCATTTCCTGCCACAGCTCGGGAAATACTTTTGCCACACAATCAGATCTTGTGCTTACGGCAGATGTAGCATATGAACAGTTGATAGACCGAGACCCTAAAAATGCTGCTGCCAAAGCTGATGGTTTAAAATTACTGGGCACTGAGGGTTTGGCGAGTTTGCAAAAAAGCTTTTTATGGGAAAAGATAAATGCGCAGGATAGAGAACATTTTTATTTTGATCATCCGGAATACGGTTCTCAAATGCCATTGGGGCCTACACCGCTTACAAACGGAGAACTCGAATATATAGCAGAGTGGATTTTGAAGGGGGCGCCAAAAACCGGTATCGTGGCGGATGAAGTACTTCTGGAAGATACAAGCCGATATCAAACTCCTTTGTTTTTTCAGCTCGACAGCCCGGAGAGCGGTTTTCAATTTCACATCGACGAATTTCAGGTGCCAGCCAATACGGATTATGAATTTTTTTACTATTTGCCGGCCATTAGCAATGAGGACATTTACATAAAGCAGGTTGAAATTTCCATGAGAACCGGGAGTCATCATTTTTTGGCTTATACATTTGACGATCAGATATCGCCTTCTTTGCTCCCACCTGCGAATACAATCAGAGAAGTCTATCTATCAAACGGCAATTATAATATTACGACACTCATTCCCACACAGTGGCATGAATTTGTAACAGGCACGCAATGGCCTTTCATGAATTACTCATTTCCGGAAGGTGTAGCCTTGAGACTCCCGGCTGGAAAAGGCCTCGATCTTAATTCGCATTACGCTAATAAAAGCACCTCGCCGATTATAGGTGAAGTATATATGAATATTCATACGGTTGAGTTAAGTGAGGTGCAGCACGCCGCTGAAATTTTACAACTAAATAATCAAAGTTTTATTCTGCCCGCCAATAAGGTTACCACCATTGAAAAGACCTATTACTTTAATGAAAGAAGGCATATTTTTCAGCTGTTTTCGCATGCCCATGAGCACATGACCGAATTTCAGGTATTAGTAAAAGGTGGTGATAATGACGGAGAATTGGTATATATATCCTATGACTGGGAGCATCCGCCTATTTTAGAATTGGATCCGCCCTTGGTTCTTGAAGCCGGGCAGGGTTTGACGCTAAAAGTGACTTACGATAACGATGAAGACGTGGATTTGTCTTTTGGGTTGCGCAGTACGGATGAAATGATGATTCTTTTTGGCGCCTATTATTAATAAAAAAGCCCGCTTCACAAAAGCAGGCTTTTCTTCCAAAACTAAAACGCCAATCAATAACCTAAAATGCTATTGAAATACGTCTTAATTACAACCTCTTTGGTCCATACCCTACTTTTTAATTTGTAAAGACGAAATTTTTACTTTTCTGAGAACAGCCAATTTCTGGCTTCATCGAAATCTTTGAAGTATCTCGATATGAGTTTTCGGTCTGTATCTTTTACTTCATATTCCTCAATCATCTGCTCCATGGCTATTTTTTGAATCAAATTCCAGGGCATGACAAATGCGATTTTTCTAAGATGCTGAATGGTAAAAGGAAATACCTCTGTGGCGATAAACTCCTGAATATCCGGTGTCATTATAAAATTACTTCTTCGACTATCACTGAGAACCAATGAAATATCGTGCTCGACGACGGCATCTCTGTAAACAATCATTTCCTTTTTAAAGGTATCTTTACTCATCGATTGATCTTCATCGATAAATTCCAGGTTCAGATAGGAATTATCCGGATCATGTAAAATAATCTGATGATTACTTTTGTAAATTTGATTCAATTCTAAGTACACCTGTTAATTCTGTCAAAAATTACAAAAAATAACAGAATATCTAATGAAATTATTGATCTCTGCTATTTTAATTCTTTCCGGATTATTTGTCCAAACAAATGCAGAAGCCAGCCCCTCTCTTAAATCAAAATGCAAAGAACATTTTAAAGAAGGACAAGCTTTTTTCAAATTAAGAGCTAAAGGCGCGGATGATTGGCGGGCGAAATCAAAATACATAGATAGCGCCATTTATCACTTCAAGAAAAGCTTAAACTGCACGGAATACCGGCAAAGAAGTGCTTACTATTATTTAAGATCATTGCATTTCAAAGGCATGTATACGAGTTTGCCCGATGAACAAAGAAAACGCGTCTACAATGAAGCCAAATTGCTTGGAGAACAATTGACTGAAGAGTACCCCGAAGATGTCGGAATAAAGCTTTGGTATCTCGCTTCAGCTGGAAAATGGATCCAATATTACGGTATTTTCAGAGCTGCCTACGACGGGCTCGGGCCAAGAATTAAAGCCAATTGCGAAAAAATTGTAGAACTGGACCCCTTATATGAAAATGGCATCGGTTTTCGAATGCTCGGTTTGGTATATTATATGGCTCCTTATATTCCTGTGGTATTGACTTGGCCTGATAAAGAAAAGGGAATCGCACTTACACAAAAATCTCTCTCTATCAATCCCGATAATATTGGTAACTTATTGTTTATGGGAAAAATGTATTATCTCGATGAACAATATGAAAAGGCTATTTATTATCTCAAAAAATGCAGAGCGCAAAATCCAAGAGAAGATTACCTCATTATGGAGCGCTTTGACCAGATGAAAGCAAAGCATTTTCTCGATCTGATTCAATCCCAGGGATTTGGCCAATAAATTTGATATAGGCATAATAGGTGGCGGTCTGGCCGGTCTAAGCCTCTCCATTAGACTGGCAAAAGCCGGTTTTAAAACAGCGCTTTTTGAAAGGAAAAAATACCCATTTCATCGGGTTTGCGGCGAATATGTATCTATGGAAACATTGCCTTATTTAAAGAATTTAGGATTTGATCCTTTCGAACAGGGGGCCGTCAAAATAAACAGGCTATTTGTTAGCGGCACCTCTGAAATCTCATTACAAAGTCGATTAGACATGGGTGGTTTTGGACTAAGCAGATACCTTTTTGATGCTGAACTAGCCCAAATTTCACAAAAGGCCGGCACAGAGATTTTTGAGAATACCCTAATTCAGGAAATTGAGAAAAAAGAAAAAAACTGGCTGATCAGGAGCAATGATAATCGTCAATTCGAAGTGGATCAGTTAATAGGTGCTCAGGGAAAAAGAAGCAATATTGATTCCAGACTTGATCGAAAGTTCTTAAATAAAAGATCGCCATATGTCGGAATTAAATATCATATCAAATATAATCAGGATGAAAATCTGATTGCACTTCACAATTTTAAAAATGGATACTGTGGCATATCCAGAGTGGAAGATGATAAATACTGTCTTTGCTATTTGGTGGCAGCTTCGGAATTAAAAGCCAGTGGCAGCATTCAAAAATTGGAGCAGACTGTATTATCTGAGAATCCTTATTTAAAAGATATATTTCGAAATGCCGAATTTCTCTTTGAAAAACCGCTAGCCATCAACGAAATCACATTTAGTAAAAAAGAAATCAACGAAAATGGTATTCTGATGTGTGGCGATGCCGCCGGTATGATTGCACCACTTTGTGGAAATGGCATGGCCATGGCTATTCATTCTTCAAAATTGCTCGCAGAAAGCATTATTTCAGGAAAAAGTCAAAATAATTATAAAAAGAACTGGGAAAAGAATTTCTCAAAACGTCTTTGGATAGGCAGAACCATTCAAAGTACCTTTGGAAATAATAGGCTAGCAAATATGACTTTGAAATTTTTTAATTCCATGCCCTACCTAAGAGATCAGCTGATAAGCAAAACGCATGGCAGGGAATTTTAATTGTTGAGGTAATAAATACTGAGAAAAAAAAGAATCATAGAGCCGGATGAGAGCATATTAAGTCTCATGGTTCGATCAAAATTGGCCTCCTTGGGGTCTTTCCAGACTTTTAGCATCCACCATTGAAAATAAACAAGAACGGGAATTAAAAAGGCCTGAAGAATAAAAAAATGATTGAATTTATCTATCATTTTAAAATAATATCCAAAAAGCAAATCCGCCATGAGAAATACGATTCCTGTAAACAGAAATGTTCCTCTAATGCCCAGTTTAATACTTATGGAAATATCCCCTCGCTTTAGATCTTCCTCATGCTGATAAATTTGTGTCATAGGGTAAGAACCAATCAACAAGACACTTGAAATAAATGCCGGAAATAGATAATTAAGATCTGATAATTCCGAAAATTCTAAACCATTGAAAACCTGAATACAAGCCAGGTAAATAAAGCCACCCTGAAAAACCCCTACCGTTAATAGGCCTGCAAAAGGATATTTTTTTAAACGTATCCTTGGGTGGGAATAAGCTTTTGAAACCAAACCATAAATTAAGACAGCCAGGGCGAAATAGATGGAAACGTATACAGAAATTGCAAGTCCTATGAGATCGAAAATTAGCGAAGTGTACAATAAATTTTTATCAACTTTTGGCGGGTATTTCAAACCACCAATAGATTTTTCATCTTTATCATAAAAAGAATTAAATCCGTTACTTGCAGGATACACAAAGAGATGAAGGGCTATAAACATCAAAATGATAGTAAGATAGTCCGCATCATTGCTTTGGCTGAGGGCAAATACGAATACCGGCAATAGAAAAATTGAAAATGGGATTCGCAGATGTAGGCGGCTTGACTTACTTATCATAAAATCGGAAAATTGAACGAAAGTTATATTACGCATATAGGTTGTGCAAATCCCGAACACGCCATTCGTCAGGAAGATGCACTTAAGTTCATGGTTGAAACGCTAAAGGCGGATAAAGCGCTCGAACGAAAACTTTCCGTGCTCTACAAACAAACAAAAATTGATAAAAGATATACCGTAGTTTCTTCTTTTACCCGCGACAAAAATTTCCATTTTAATAAAAAAGAAAACAATCTTTTTAGCACTTCCGAACGCATGCAGATTTATGAAAAAGAAGCGCTGATTCTTGCGGAGAAATCGGTCCACGACCTTAAAATAGACTTTCCGGTAAAGGAAATAACACATTTGATTACATTTAGCTGTACCGGCATGTACGCACCCGGTTTGGATATAGACCTGGTTCGGCATATGGGATTGAGTCCTAATATTCAGCGATTCAATGTCAATTTCATGGGCTGTTACGCCGGTTTAACGGTCTTAAAACTCGCTGATTCGATTGTCAAAAGTGATCCTCTTGCCAAAGTATTAATGGTAGGTGTTGAAATTTGCTCTATTCACTTTCAAAAAGATTTGGATGAAGATTTTCTCTTGTCTAATGCGCTTTTCGCGGATGGATCTGCAGCTTGCATTGTTCAATCAAAACCCGCGAAAGGCAAAAACATAAAAAATAAATCATTTTACTGTGAGCTTATCACCGAAGGATTGAGCGATATGGCCTGGCACATCAGAGATTTTGGTTTTGAAATGAAGCTCTCTTCCTATATCCCAAAACTGCTTAATGGCAGCATGGATCAATTGCTTGATCAATTAAAAAAGGACATGGGTAATGATAGTTCTGTTGATCATTTTGCAATTCATCCCGGTGGCAGAGCCATATTGGATACACTGGCAAAAAAAATTCGCAAAAAAAATAGCATCCTTCAACATTCATATGACATTTTACGCGAGTACGGCAACATGTCCTCCGTTACGGTAATATTTGTACTTAAAAGATTAATAGAAAGTCTGGATGATAGGAATAACGAGGACAAAATTCTTAGCATGGCATTTGGACCGGGACTGACCATGGAATCTGCATTATTGGAATTCAAATATGTTTAAACAGCGCTCAGCTCAAAAGGAATTAATGGATGACCTCAATCTGGCTTCTGAGGCATTAAAGCAAAACCTCAAAGAGCTCGAAATGGTCAATACTTATTTGGGAGGATATAAGGTAACGCTATCTGCACTTAAAAAATTAAAACTCAGGAGAGATCGAAATTACAAAATCATCGATATCGGCTCGGGCGCAGGAGATATGTTAAAAGAAATGGCGAAATGGGCTTCCGGGAATCATTTGAAGATAGAATTTACCGGGATTGACGCCAATCAGTTTATGATTGATTATGCGAGAGAATCCTGTTCGGGATATCCCAATATTTCATTTCTAAAGAAAAATATTTTTAATGCCAATACAGATGATTTAAACGCAGATATTGTCAGCATGAATCTTTTTTGTCATCATTTCAGCAATGCCGAATTAAATCAAATCATAAAGCTAATTTCCGCTTCTGAGACAAAGGTTATTTTAATCAATGATCTACATCGCCATCCCCTCGCTTATTATTCAATTTGGTTTTTGACGAGGCTCTTTAATGGTTCTTATTTGGTTCGACATGATGCACCTTTATCCGTAAAAAGAGCTTTTAAAAGAAACGAAATCCGAAAAATTTTCGTAAATACTAGTTTCAAAGATGTTACTATTGTGTGGAACTGGGCCTTTCGATGGCAGGTAAGTGCCTTTAAGAATAAAATAGGACATTTTTAGGTTTTATAAATCCAGACCTTTGGTCTGGTTTATTACAGCATTAGAATTTGGGCAACTACAAACTCATATTATCCGTTGTTTTAATGGGCTGCGCATTAAGTCTTTGGGCTCAAAATGACCCCATAAAGATAGATACCAAAGTGGAGGAGCCTCCGAAACAAATTCCAAAAGAAGATTCCATCAGTTTGGCCAATGCCTATTTTAAAAAGGGAATTACGCAAAGCTTATTATATCAAAATTATAAGGAGGGAATAATATCTTTTAGCAAATCCATTGATCTTAATCCAAACAATGCGACCGCCTTTTACAACCGGGGCTATGCTTTTATGAAAATCAATCAGCTTGAAAAAGCCATCGAAGATTTTGAAAAATCCCTTGAATTAAATGCAAAAAATAAAAAAGCCCTGCTCAACCTGGGAAAGTGTCTTACGCTGGCAGGAAAGCAAGAAAATGCCATTGAAGTGTATAAAAAAGCGCTAACTCTGGACAATGGATATGCTGCTGTACATTACAATATGGGCATCAGCTATGGAGCATTAAATGATAAAGAAAAAGCACTGCAAGCTTATAATAAGGCCATATCCTTTGATCCTGACAAAGCCAGTTATTATTTCAATCGCGCCCTGATGTATCAGGAAATGGGAAACATGCCTTCTGCATTAAATGATTTTAAAAAAGCATCAGAACTCGACAAGGAAGATCCCAACATTCAATTTGCCCTTGGATTTTTATATCTCAATCAACGCATTCCCGAAGAAGCAATTGAGGCATTTAATACAACTATTGCCATGGATAGCAGCTATTGGAACGCCTATTTTAATAGAGGCCTCGTATTTCTTGAGCAATTGGAATTCGAAAAGGCAGCCAGTGATTTAAATACCTATACTGCCAATATCAATGATGACCCCTTTGGTTATTTTTATGCGGGAAAAGCTAATATGGAAAAGGGCGATATGTATAAGGCCATGAATGATTTTGAATCCTCCGTTAAGCTAAACCCGGAGTTTGGATGGTCCAATTATTATCTCGGCTTTGTGATGATCAATTCTTTCGGAAAATTTGAAGGCTGTACTTATTTGGAAAAGGCCAAAAACCTTGGCGTTGCCGAAGCTGAACGCACAATAAAATTAGCCTGCCTCAATAAATAAAATTATTCTCATTCTTTGCGGAATAAGCCAAGTCCTTTGCAAATAGAACCATATATTTGCAGGAAATATCAATCCTCATGAACAAAAAACTTCAATCCCTAATAATCATTGTTGTAATAAGTTTGATTCTTGTTACCATCCTCTCATCCAATATATTCTATACGCTCAATCCGGGCGAAAGAGGCGTCGTATTTAAGAAATTTGGAATGGGTCTGGATAAAGAAAATATCCTAATCCCTGGGTTCCATATTATCGCACCCTGGAATACTCTGTTTGTTTATGATGTAAAAGAAAAAATAGCCAATGAAAAAATGGATGTCTTGGATAAAAATGGATTATCTATTAGTGTGGATGTCTCAATTAGATTCAACCCCTACTATACAAAAATCGGATTTTTACATGAAAATTTTGGTGATAATTATGTTAATACACTGGTAATACCTGAAGTTCGCTCATCTGTGCGAAAAGTTATGGGTCGCTTCACCGCCGAAGAAATATACAGCACAAAAAGGAAGGAAGTGGAAGAAACGATTATTCAGGTCACCGAAGAAATTCTTGCCAGCCCCAAAAATAACATCCAAATGAATGCATTGCTTATCCGTTCTATCAACTTGCCTCCCCAAATAAAGGAAGCCATTGAAAACAAATTGAAACAGGAACAGGAAGCCCTGGCTTATCAGTTTCGGCTCACCAAGGAAAAAAGTGAAGCGGAGAGAAAAGAAATTGCAGCCAAAGGGGAAGCCTTGGCCAACAATATTGTGAACAGCAGTTTAACAGATAAACTATTGAAAATGAGAGGTATAGAGGCAACTCTTGAGCTGTCAAAATCTCCAAATTCTAAAATTGTTGTGATTGGTGGAGGCGATGAAGGATTGCCTTTGATTTTAGGCAATAATTAAATTTTGAATAATACCTTCCGTATTGTTATTTTGAACACATTTTTATAAAAAGAACACACCGAATAAACGCTTAAAATCCTATGTCAGAATTCGCAGAAATAATCTTAGATGGCAAATCCCATAAACTCCCAATCATTACGGGGTCTGAAGGCGAAAAAGCTATTGATATCTCCAAATTAAGAACGGAGACGGGGTATATTACCCTGGATACAGGTTTTAAAAATACCGGGTCAACCCAAAGTTCAATCACATTTTTAGATGGGGAAAAAGGGATTTTAAGATACAGAGGTTATCCGATTGAACAATTGGCGGAAAAATCGGAGTTTCTGGAAGTGGCCTACCTTTTAATTCACGGAGAATTGCCAAGCAAAGAGGTATATCAGAAATTTAAAAGAAAAGTTACCGAGCACACTTTGGTGCATGAAGATACCAAGAAGATTTTTGATGGTTTTCCTTCAAGGTCACATCCAATGGGTGTTTTGTCTTCGCTGGTAAGCAGTCTTACTGCTTTTTACCCCAAGAGCATTGATCCAAATCGTTCTCCGGCTGAAATTGATCTGACCATCATTCGTTTATTGGCTAAAATTCCAACCATTTCAGCATGGGCCTTTAAAAACGAAATGGGACATCCGGTGAATTACCCAAGAAATGACCTTGACTATTGCTCGAACTTCCTTTATATGATGTTCGGACTCCCGGCGGAAGATTACAAAATCGATCCGGTATTGGCGGATGCCTTGAATAAACTTTTAATTCTTCATGCCGACCATGAGCAAAATTGCTCTACTTCAACGGTGCGAATTGTAGGTTCTTCGCATACCAGCCTATACACTGCAATTGCAGGTGGAATAAGCGCACTTTGGGGCCCATTACATGGTGGAGCAAATCAAGCGGTCATTGAAATGCTTGAAGAGATCAAAAATAACGGTGGAGATGTGGCCAAATTTGTTGCCAAAGCCAAGGATAAAAATGATCCTTTCAGGTTAATGGGATTTGGACACAGGGTTTACAAAAACTTCGATCCACGTGCAAAAATTATTAAAAAAGCCGCAGATCAGGTACTGGATGCCTTAGGCGTAGACGATCCTTCACTCGATATAGCTAAACAGCTTGAAGAAGTAGCTTTGAAAGACGAATATTTTGTTGAAAGAAATCTCTATCCAAATGTTGACTTCTATTCCGGCATTATATACCGTGCTATGGGTATCCCAACCGAAATGTTTACCGTGATGTTCACATTGGGAAGATTACCGGGCTGGATCGCACAATGGAAAGAAATGCGGGAAAATAATGAACCAATTGGTAGACCGAGACAAATTTATATCGGTGAAAACCAAAGAGATTATGTACCCTTAGATAAACGATAATTTTCCGATAAGAAAAATTGAATGGCCCTTCTGATCTTCGGAAGGGCTTTTTTTATATCACAAAAGCCCCTGCAATGGTTCCGGTCATCATACAGGCAATTGTGGCGCCAAGAAGAGCTTTCATGCCCAATTCCGACAAGGTTGATTGTTGATTCTCCGCCATGGCACCTATTCCTCCAATCTGTATGGCAATGGAGCTAAAATTGCTAAATCCGCAGAGTGCAAATGTGCTGATTACAATGGCCTTCGGGCTTAAAGCACCTTCAGATTTCAATGCCGACAAATCGAGATATGCCACAAATTCATTGATAACCGTTTTTTGACCTAAAAGACTTCCAACCGCAAGCGAATCTGCCCAGGGAACGCCCATAATAAATGCTAATGGCCTGAAGGCCTGTCCCAAAATATATTGCAAGGTTAGACCGTCAAATAGACCATTGGTCGATGAAATGATTAATGAATTGACACCAATCCAACTGCCGATAAGATTGCTGAAAATATAATTTAAAAGATAAATTATAGCTATAAAAGCCAATAGCATACCGCCGATATTTAATGCGAGTTTAACGCCATCACTAGCGCCATTGGCCAGGGCATCAATAAGGTTCACCCCTATTTTGTCTTTATTGACACTCAAATCTTCTTTCACTACATCCTTGGTTTCCGGTATTAGAATCTTGGAAATGACTATTCCCGCGGGTGCATTCATAATAGATGCACTCAACAAAAAGCTGGCAAATTTGGCTTTTTCAACGGGATCCGGACCACCCAAAAAAGAAACATATGCAGCGAGTACACCACCGGCAATGGTTGCCATACCGCCGGTCATTAGACACATAATTTCTGATTTGGTCATTTTCGAAACAAAAGGGCGAACGAGTAAAGGTGCTTCTGTTTGTCCCAAAAAGATATTCCCTGCGGCAGATAAGCTTTCAGGCCCCGATAAACGCATGGTTTTTGCCATTATCCAAGCAATTCCAAATACAACCTTTTGAAGCACACCGAGATAATATAGTCCTGCTGATACGGTAGAAAAAAAGATTACCGTTGGCAAAACCTGAAATGCAAAAATAAATCCAAGGCCATGTCTTAATTCAGGATTGGCATCGGAATTTCTAGCCAAATCCCCAAATAAAAATTGAGCGCCATCTTCGGAAAAACTAAGTAGTGTTACAAAACCTTTACTGATGATATAAAAGACATCCCTGATAGCCGGAACATTGGTCACCAGAAAACCAAAGGTAACTTGTAGAAATACGCCTATAAGCACCAGCCTCCAGTCTATTTTTTTTCGATTAACAGAAAAAACTACTGCTATCCCGAGAAGAACAATAATGCCAAATAAGCCTCTAAGTAATTCCATAAAAAAAGCCATTGAATCGACTCAATGGCACGAATATAAATTAATTCATTTTATGACCGCTTGTTTAATTCGTCACGAATTTGTGCAGCCTTTTCGTAATCTTCTTTTTTTAATGCTTCAGCCAATTTTTTCTCAAGCTCCGCCACCGACATTTTTTTAAGCTTATCGCTAAACGGCAGGGATTTTCTAGGTTCATCGGCTTCAGCACTTACCACCTCTTTAATTTCAGAAGATATCTCCTCGCCTTCATCCATAATTACACCGGCTTCATCGAGAATTTTATCGAAGGTGTAAATCGGCACATTAAAGCGCAAACCTATTGCAATGGCATCAGAAGGACGAGAATCAACTTCCACTTCTTTCTCACCATTACCGCATACAATCTTGGCAAAAAAGACACCTTCGCTCAGGTCAGAAATAACAATTTCTTTAATGGTATAATTAAAATCCTTTGCAAAGCTTTTAAAAAGGTCATGGGTCATCGGGCGATTGGGCACAATTTTTTCAATTTCAATGGCTATGGCCTGTGCCTCAAACATTCCAATTATAATCGGAAGGCGTCTTTTTCCACTCTCCTCACCTAATACCAGCGCAAACGAACCGGTATGGGTATGACTGGAAGACAGTCCGATAATCTCGAGCTTAATCCGCTTCAAATCGTATTATTTAGCTGCTTTAATTGCTTCAGTTAATTTAGGTATTACCTCAAATGCATCGCCAACAATGCCATAATCAGCCGCTTTAAAAAATGGAGCTTCTGCATCTTTATTGATGACAACAATATTTTTTGATGAATTGACACCGGCAAGATGTTGGATAGCTCCCGAAATTCCTACTGCAATATACAAATCAGGACTTACCTTCACACCGGTCTGTCCAACGTGCTCGTGATGGGGTCTCCATTCCATATCGGATACCGGTTTGGAACAACCTGTTGCAGCACCCAGTGTTTTTGCAAGATCTTCTAACATCCCCCAATTTTCAGGTCCTTTCATTCCTCTTCCTCCGCTAACTACCAGTTCGGCTTCCGGTAGCAAAACATCGCCTTCCGCTTTTTCGGTTTCTAAAATGCTTATATCCTTATCAGAATCTGAAATTCCTGCGGCAAATGATTCGACCTTTGCTTCAGAACCACTTTCCAATATTTCAGCGGCTCCTTTTTTGAGGGTTAAAACCTTTTTATCGGCCAATAGATTTTCGAACTTAAAAGCCTTACCTGTAAAAATGCTTCTCTTGATTTTGAATCCATCCGAGGTGTCGGGTAATTCAACGAGATTTGTGCCCAATGCGGCTGAAATCTTTACCGACAACTTGGCTGCTGCAGCATCGGCTAAAGAGGATTTTGGAAGGACTACTATGCTGGCTGACTCCTGCTCACTCGCTTTGGCCAATGCAGAAGCAACGGGTGAAATTCTTCCTTTATCAAATTCAGCGTCGGAATCATGGAGTACCTTTCCGGCTCCATTTTGGCCTAAACTGCTTAATTCCGAAGCCTCCACAGATCCAAGTGCTACGGCCGCAACATCTTCATTAAACTTATCAGCAAGCGCCTTGGCAAAACTCACGGCTTCCCTGCTCGATTTTTTAATTTTGCTATCTTCACTTTCTACATATACCAATACGCTCATCTTATAATACTTTTGCTTCGTTTTTCAATAAATTTACTAATTCTTCGACATTGTCCTTGTCTATCATTTTACATTCGCCCTTGGGCTTTGGCATTTCGTAGCCAAGACTTTCCACCATTTTTCCGTTTTCTACAGGTTCAATTACATCAAGTGGCTTAGTTCTGGCCGACATGATCCCTCTCATATTTGGGATTTTCCATTCTGCAATGGGTTCCTGGCAGCCGGCTACCAATGGCATTTTTGCTTCTACTTTTTCCTTTCCCCCTTCTATCTCCTTATCCATTTTTACAGTATCACCTTCAATTTCTAAGCGCATAACGGGCGTAACACAGGGAATCTCCATCATTTCAGCCACCATACCATGAACTGCTCCTGAATTATAATCACTGGTTTCCCTACCCATTAATATCAAATCGTAATTTGCATCTTTAGCATGCTCATAAATTTGTTTTGCTACAAATTGCGTGTCCATTGGTTCGGCATTAATTCGTATTGCCTTATCGGCTCCAATGGCCAGTGCTTTGCGTATGGTCGGCTCAGTTTCCTGTGTACCGACATTCAAAGCGATTACCTCAGCTCCATTGGCTTCTTTTAATTCAACTGCTCTCGCCAGGGCATAATCGTCATAGGGTCCTATAACAAACTGAACACCCTGCTTATCCAAATCCTTATTGTCCGAAGTTAATTTGATCTTCGTTGTAGTATCCGGAACATGGCTAATACAAACAAGTATTTTCATTTATGTAATTTATTTAGAAATTGCTATTGAAGGCCGAAATTAATGAATAAACGTTTAATTCTAAAAGATGAATGAGAATCGTATACAAATGCTTAAAGAAAGAATTAAGGATGCCTCGGATGACCCTTTTTACATTTATGCTTTAGCACTGGAATATAAAGATTCTGAGCCAAAAAAAAGTTTGGAATTATTAAAAGAATCTCAAAAATTATTTCCTGAATATTTGCCTGTCTATTATCAATTGGCAGAAATGCTCGTGCAATTTAACATGAAAGAAAATGCTTTAAAGATTTATCGCCAGGGAATAGAGCTTGCTAAAAAACAATCCGAAAACAAAACTTTAGCCGAATTGCAAAACGCCATGCAAAATTTACTATTTGATGAGGACTAAGTTCTAAAATGGTTCATCATCTCCTTCTTCGGAATTTTCTGGATCATCCGAAATATCGTTGGCCTTGCTCGGAACAGTAAATGAATTTCCACTAAATGAACCGTAATTACCACTTGAAAAACCGGCCCCCGAAAAATCTTCAAAATCCATAAACTTGGTATATTTTCCAACGAATCTAAGTTTAACGTCCGCCAGCGAGCCATTTCGATGTTTGGCAATTATTATTTCGCCCATTCCTTCTGTAGGACCTCCGTCGCTGTCCTGGGTGATCCCATAGTATTCGGGCCTGTAAAGGAATAAGACCATATCTGCATCTTGCTCAATGGATCCGGATTCTCTAAGATCGGAGAGCATGGGGCGTTTATCACCACCTCTTGTTTCTACAGCACGACTCAATTGAGAAAGCGCAATGACAGGAACATTGAGCTCCTTGGCAATATTTTTCAGCGACCTTGAAATAGATGCAATTTCCTGCTCCCTGTTTCCCCCTTTTTTACTCAGGTCACCAGACATCAATTGCAGGTAATCAATTATGATAAGCTGTATATCGTGTTGTTGTTTTAGTTTTCGGCACTTTGCCCTCAATTCCAAAATTGATAAGCCTGGAGTATCATCGATAAAAATCGGGGCATTCGAAATGCGCTTCGTTTTTTCATAGAGCTGGGTCCATTCGTATTCCTGAAGTTGGCCGGTTTTTATTTTATCACTTTCCAGTTCTGCTTCAGCAGAAATAAGCCTATTTACAAGTTGAAGGGAAGACATCTCCAAAGAAAATATGGCAACCGGTGTATCGTGATCTACCGCTGCATTTCTCAAAGCAGACATCACAAAAGCTGTTTTACCCATTGCCGGTCGCGCTGCAATGATTACCATATCGGATTTTTGCCAACCGGAGGTTACGCGATCCAATTTGGTAAATCCGGAGGGCACACCGGTTAGACCGTCTTTTTGATTTTTCTTATTTTCCAACTCATCGATGGCCATTCGCATGAGTTCGGTCATGCCCTGATAATCTTTTCTAACATTTCTATCTGAAATCTCAAAAATTGAGGCTCCGGCTTCATCGAGCAATTCAAGCGCATCCTGGGTATCTTCAAAAGCCTTTGTTTGGATTCCGGAAGAAATATTAATCAATTCTCTTTTGATGGCCTGTTCCAGAATGACTCTGGCGTGATATTCAATATTGGCTGCGGAATTAACCCTATTGGTGAGCTCTGTCAGGTAAAATGGGCCTCCTGCTTGTATCAATTGCCCCGTTTTTTTAAGCTGATTGGTTACTGTAAGAATATCTACCGGTTCCGAATTCCCAAATAGTTTAAGTATCGCCTCGTAGATTATTTTGTTTTTCTCTACGTAAAAACTTTCCGGCCTCAAAATTTCGATGACATTGGTCAATGCATCTTTTTCTAGCATCAAGGCTCCAAGAACGGCCATTTCCAGATCAGAAGCTTGCGGCTGGACCTTTCCTGTGGTATGAAATTCGTTTTCTTGAGTCTGACTTAATTTAAATTGTCTTGCTGATCCTCTTTTTGGCTCGTCCATGTTTCAAAAATAGAAATAAGCATTACCTCTTAATCCACAAATTTTTGATTTTATTCACAATTTTTCCACTTTGTGACAAAAGATATAAATTATAGATTTGGCGGCATATTCAATTAGATAATGAAGGATTCAAACAAAAAAGTTCACTTTATTGCCATTGGAGGTAGTGTGATGCATAATTTGGCAATAGCATTGAAAAAGAACGGTTGGCAAGTCAGCGGTTCAGATGATGAAATTTTTGATCCTTCTAAATCAAAACTGGAAAAATATGGCCTATTACCGAGTGAAAAAGGATGGAATGAGGATAATATAAGCTCTGACCTCGACCTGATCATTTTGGGTATGCACGCTAAGGCCGATAATCCCGAATTGATAAAAGCAAAAGAGCTCGGTATTAAAATTTCTTCTTTTCCGGAATTTATTAGAGACTATTCAAGCAATAAGCAGAGGTTCGTAATTGGTGGCAGTCATGGTAAAACGACCATTACAGCTATGATCATGCATGTTTTAAGACATGTGGGGCGCGAATTTGATTATCTGGTCGGAGCTGAAATAGATGGTTTTGAACTGACCGTAAAATTGAGTGATGCTCCAATAATTATTATTGAAGGCGATGAATACCTCAATTCTGCCCTCGACCCACAGCCAAAATTTTTAATCTACGATCATCATATTGGGGTGATCTCCGGTATAAAATGGGATCATTACAATGTTTATCCCAGTTTGGAATCCTATGTTATCGGCTTTGAAAGTTTTACAGATAAAACACCAAAGGCAGGAACGCTCATCTATAACGGTGATGATGACATAGCAACCGTCATTGGCAGAAAAGAACGCGACGATGTTGTGGCCATAGAATATACAACCCTCGCCCATAAAGTTCGGGATGGTATAACCTACCTTGTGACAAAAAACTATGGTGAAATCCCCTTAAAGATTTTTGGAGAGCACAATATGAGCAATCTCAGTGCCGCGCTTGAAGTTTGTAAAAAACTCAGCATAGAAGAGGAAGATTTTTATGAGGCAATAAAATCGTTTGGTGGTGCCGGAAGGAGAATGGAATTGCTCGCAAAAAATGAGCATACTTTAATTTTTAAGGATTTTGCACATGCCCCCTCAAAGCTAAAAGCCTCTACCCAGGCAGTCAAAACTCAATATCCGGACAGAGAATTAATTGCCTGTATTGAGTTGCATACCTTTAGTAGTTTAAACAAGGATTTTATTGAACAATATGCCGATACCTTTATCGATGCCGATGAGGCCATCATTTACTACAATCCCGAAGTTGTGAAGCACAAAAAACTGGAAATGATCGATGAAAATGATCTAAAAACAGCTTTTAATCAGGATGATCTTACCATTTTTACCGAAAGTGATAAATTAATTGAATATATAGAGGGTAAAAACTTGAATAACAAGAACTTATTAATGATGAGTTCCGGTAATTTTGATGGTGTCGATCTCGACAAATTCGCCGAAAAACTACTCAACTAAATGGAATTAAATCTTAAAAAAGATCTTGTATTTTTTGATCTTGAAACGACCGGTCCAAATATCACCCGCGATCGAATAATTGAAATCGCAGCAATTAAATTGTTTCAGGATGGCAATGAAGAGAAAAAAAGGTGGCTCGTTAATCCGGGAATGCCTATTCCTCCTTCTTCTACATCCATTCACGGCATTACCGACAAAGATGTAAAGGATGCACCAAAATTTGAAGAGATTGCCAACGAAATCTTTGCATTTTTTAAAGACTGCGATTTAGGTGGATACAATCATATAAAATTTGATATTCCTTTACTCATGGAGGAATTTGCACGACTGGAGATCAATTTTGATCTCAAGAACAGGAGATTGCTCGACGCCCAAAAAATATTCTTTTTTATGGAACCCAGAACGCTTTCCGCAGCTTATCGTTTTTATTGCGATAAGGATTTGGAAAATGCGCATTCCGCAATGGCCGATACGGAAGCAACACTGGAAGTTTTAAAAGCACAAATAAAAAAGTACAAAGGAGTTGTTCCGCCAGGATTGGAAACTGCCCCCATAAGTGAGAATCTTGATGATGTACATAAGCTAGCTGTAGGAAATATGGTGGACCTGGCAGGAAGAATTGTATACAACAAAGAGGGAGAAAAAGTATTTAATTTTGGAAAACACAAGGGTAAAAAAGTCTCAGATATTTTCTCCAAAGAACCCTCCTATTACGATTGGATGATGCGTGGTGATTTTGCAGCTGATACAAAAAAGCACCTGACAGAAATTAAATTAAGTCTTTCGAAAATGATTTAACTCTTTGGCCTGTACTTGAATTTAAGAATATATCCTTTTTCTTCCCCTCCCTCATTTGAAATAAACAAATTGCCCTCAGCATCAAAACATATTCCTTCAGGCTGTGAAAACAATTGAATCGATAAGGGTAAAACTGCGTGTATACTGGCATCCTGATTTAAAATGATAATTATCCTACCGATATAATTAACGATATATATTTTCTCATCAAAAGGATGAACAGCTATTCCACTGGGTTTGAACAATATATTTGGAATTTTCTCACCGGTCGACCAGGTTTTCTGCACATAATTCATCAAAGTATCCCTATGAATTAAAAAACGCGGTTTTCTTATCAAGGAATCACGTTTATAATCATATGCATAAACGGCCCGCGCCATATCATAATCATCTTCATTTAATCCGGCTAGTTCTTTGCATGCCAAATAGATCAAATCGCTAAAAGGATCATAACATATACCTTCAATATTGTTTTCCACCCCCAATTCTGTTTTTAATTTGACAAGATTGTTATTTGACCATTTATACAACTTTCCATTGCTTTTGGCGATGTAAAAATCTTCAGCAATTTTTTCTATTCCTTCATAATCCCCGTATTTATGAAATTTGATCTTTTCCAGTATGTTTCCCTTTTCATCATCAAGAATATAGATATTACCGGTCTCATCCTCTACACATGCGATTTTCTTATTGCCAATATGGGTCAGCCCCGATATTTCAATTAAATCATTGTGTAGCTTCATTTCCTCTACCGGTCTCAAAAGGTCATAAGGAATGTAGTGATCGTAATGTTTGACCGCTCTGTTTCTCCATCGGTATTTATCATCAATGTTGCAGGAATGCAGACTTATACTCAAAAACTGTACAAATAATATGATTGATAAAAACCTCATTTCTAACAATTTAAAGGGAATTACAATTGGATTTTATATAATTAGCACTCAAAAATAGTCTTTTATGTATTTTTGAAATTAAACAATGAATTCCTTCGTTCATTTTCCATGACGCAAATCAATGGCTCTATAACACAGAAAGCAGCAGAATACGCACATTCATTTTTAAAGAAAAATCTTTCAGAAGATCTTACTTTTCACAATGTTCAGCATACCCTTGATGTGGTAGAAGCAGCTGAAGAAATATGCAAACATGTGGATGTAAGTGAAGAAGAGAAAGAAATTGTAATGCTTTCAGCCTGGTTTCATGATACCGGTTATGCCAAAGCTTATAAAGGGCATGAAAATGAGAGTATTAAAATTGCAAGAGATTTTCTTGATCATCACAATTACCCAAAAGAGAAACTCGATAAGGTAATTTCCTGTATACGCTCGACTGATTATGAAGTGCTTCCCAAAAATAAGATTGAGCGCATTTTAAATGATGCAGATCTGTACCATTTGTCCACTGATAAATTCTTTGAAAAATCAGATCGTCTGAGGGAAGAATTTCGACATTTCAAAGTTAAGGATGAGTTTAATGACAGGGAATGGATGGAAATGAATTTGTATTTCATTTCAAAACACAATTATCAAACAGATTACGGAAAGGAAAAGCTCGAAAAAGCCCGTCGGGAAAATCAAAAACGACTCAAAAAAAAATTAAAGGCGATGGAACCCACAGATAATACATTGGCTGATCTTGAAAAAAAGAACAAGAAACTTTTAAAGCAATTAAAAAAGTATCAGAAAAAAGCAACGCAAAAACCCGACAGGGGGATTGAAACCATGTTCAGGACGACCTCAAAAAATCACCTTGAACTAAGTGCCATTGCCGATAACAAGGCCAATATAATGATCTCCATCAATGCGATTATCATCTCCATTCTTATGTCGGTCATGATAAGAAAATTTGAAGATTACCCCAATCTGATAATTCCCACAATTCTTTTGGTCACCGTTTCTTTATTGACCATTGTCTTTGCAGTCCTTGCGACTCGTCCGAATATTACCAAAGGTACATTTACCCGTGATGACATATTACAGAAACGAACCAATCTTTTATTTTTTGGAAATTTTTTTAATTCTACCCTAAAAGAGTACGAATGGGGTATCAATCAATTGATGTTGAATTCCGACTTGCTTTATGGAAGTATGGCTAAAGACATATTTTTTCTGGGAAAAGTGCTTGGAAGAAAGTACAGATTATTGAGAACTGCTTACAACATATTCATGTATGGCCTCGTGCTATCCGTCTTGGCTTATGGTGCAGCTATGTTGTTTTTTCCTGTTTACCACTAAAATATTTTCTGTTTCTGGCATTCCGGCCTTTTAACCAGGTATAAAACCCTTTTTGTGCCGTTTTTATTCGTTCCGGCTTTTCCTGAAATATATTGTTTTGATGTTCATCCAGGTTCACAGCTTTGAAATTGTCGCCCAATTGAATTTCGAGGTTTTTTTCAATTTCTCTTTTATGCTCCTTGCGGAGTAAGGGGAAAATCACTTCAATTCGGAAATAAAGATTTCTTTTCATCCAATCAGCAGAACCCATAAATATTTCGGCATTACCTTTATTCTTGAACCAGAATATTCGTGCGTGTTCCAAATAGCGGTCAACGATTCTCACAACGCGAATATTTTCGCTGAAGCCTTTCTTGTTTGGAACCAGACAGCAAATACCGCGTACAATTAAATCAATTTTTACCCCTCCTCTACTGGCCTCATATAGTTTTTCGATCATTACAGGATCTTCGAGGTTATTCAGTTTAATAATAATGTGAGCAGAAAAATTATTTCTGGCATGTTTAATTTCCCTGTCGATCAATTCAATAAATTTCGGTTGCATATTAAACTGTGAAATAAGCAGCCGTCTTGGTTTCGGGTTCTTTTTTTTCTTGTGAAGATATTTTAGCAATTGTTCCAGTTCGGAACACATTTGTTCATTTGCCGTGAGCAAACCGTGATCCGCATATAGTCCGGCTGTTTTTTCATTAAAATTTCCAGTTCCAAAAAATGCAATTCGACCCGAAGTTTTTTCCGAATCCCTTTTAAATAATGCAACTTTTGCATGGACTTTTAATCCCGGCATACTGTAAATAATTTTTACACCGGCCTTTTCCATCTCTCCTGCCCACTTAATATTATTTTCTTCATCAAATCGAGCCTTGAGCTCCATAAATACTATAACCTTTTTTCCATTTTTACAGGCAGAAATAAGGGCATTTGCAATCAATGAATTAGAAGCAATTCGATAAATAGTTGTCCGGATTTCTCTGACTTTTGGATCATTGGCAGCTTCATTGAATAGCCTCAAAACATAATCGTAGCTTTCATAAGGAAAATGAAGTAAATGATCCTCATTTTCAATGGCATCCAAAATAGAATCTGCACTTTCCAGTTTATGGTTGATGAGTGCTGTCCATTTTTCATACTCCAGTTTGGGCTTGAAAGGGTTAGGGAATTCAAAAAAATCATAAAAATTATGATATCTCCCACCGGGGACCAATTCATCTTTGGACAATCCAAGTGATTTTCTCAGTACTTTTAATACATCCTCCGGCATCGTCAAATCATACAAAAATCTCGAAGGCGCTCCGATATTTCGCTGATTTAAATTTTTGGAAATTTTTTGTACCAGGTCACCGGAGAATTCATCTTCAATATAAAGCTCAGCATCCCGATTTAATTTTATAGACCATACACCCTTTATCTCATCTTCAGGAAAAAGAAAAGACAAACTCAAACGGACCATATCATCAAGAAATATGTATAAATGCGAATCGTTTCCGGTAGCCAGTTCCACAAATCGAGGTAAGCTATCGGAAGGAATATTGACGATTATAATTCGCTCCGCTACAGGTTTCTTTTTACTCTGTAGACGGAGGGCAAAATACAAAGCCCTGTTTTTTAAAAATATCCCATTTCTTTTGTTTGGGTCAATTTCTTTGGGTTGGATGAAAGCCAAAACCCTTGACTTAAAGTAATGATTAAGAGAGCTTTTGTTGAGATCCGATAATTCTTCATCGGCCCAGATATGAATTTTTTTCTTTTTTAATTCAGGTATAACAATTTGCGAATAGATCTCTCCAAATTCTGCCTGTTGTCGGTTGACAATATTGAGAATTTCTTCGAGCAATTGCTTATTAAGCCCATCAAAATTCACAGATTTTTTCTTCTTTTTTAGCTTGTACAGACTTTTCAGGTTGGCAAATCGCACACGAAAAAACTCATCCAGATTGCTCGAAAAAATAGCGAGAAACTTTATTTTCTCATAAAGGGGAACTTCGGGCCTTTTTGCTTCTAAAAGCACACGATAATTAAACGATAACCAACTGATATCCCTGTTAAGGAGTGGCAATTCCCTTTTCTTCATTATTGCTTAATGTATCTATGGTCGGACAGCAATCCGGGTAATAATTATAGCTAGTATCCATGGATTGCATAAATCCATTTTCAGTAAGCCAAATTTCTGCTTCGCGTTTTGATTTGTCCTGATCAAAGTGAAAAATCAGTACTTCATTTTCATGATCGTAATTGGCATAATACACACCTTTCAATGAAAGTAAATAATCCTCCACAGTTTCCTTACATTCCTCACATGAACTTTTAAGAAATATTTGTTCGGAATCCAATTTTTTGCAGGCCACAATGGATATGAGCAGAAGAATTATAAAATGTATTCTTGACATTGGTTCGTATCTCCTAATTTTGCATAAAGATTCTTAAAATTCCTGATATCTAATGAAAATAATTGCAATTGGAAGAAATTATGTCGCTCATATTGAAGAACTCAATAATGAAAAACCTACGGAACCCGTAGTATTTACAAAACCGGATACAGCGATTTTAAGAAATAATGAAGCTTTTTATTATCCTGATTACAGCAAGGATATACATCATGAGGTAGAAATCCTTTTAAAAATTAATAAAGAGGGAAAATACATAGGCGAAGACTTTGCAGGAGATTATTTTGACGAAATTGGTATAGGTATTGACTTTACGGCCAGAGATTTACAAGCCAAGGCAAAAGAAAAAGGATTACCTTGGGCATTGGCCAAAGGCTTTAATGGTTCCGCGCCCATTTCTAACTTTGTGTCTAAATCGAATTTTAAAAATATTAAGAACTTAAATTTCAATTTAAAGGTTAACGGTGTTCAAAAACAATCGGGAAATACTTCACTAATGATTTATTCGTTTGAATATATTCTTGCATATGTTTCTCAATTTATGACCTTAAAAAAAGGTGATATAATTTTTACCGGAACGCCCTCAGGCGTAGGTCCTGTTCAAATTGGAGATCGATTGGAAGCTTTTCTGGAAAATGAAAAAATGCTCGATTTTGAAGTTAAATAGCATTTTAGCACTTCTTACATTAATTGTTCTTAGTTCAAATACGCCTTTACCGATTGAGAAAGGCTATTTCACATTTCCGATTAGGCCGGGAGAAAGAAATTTCTTATCCGGTTCCATGGGAGAACTGCGTAACAATCATTTTCACGGTGGATTGGATATAAAAACCTATGGGGAAATTGGATGGCCGGTATATGCTGCTGCAGAAGGTTATATTTCCAGAATATCCGTTGAGCCTGCCGGATATGGAAAACGCATTGCAATCACACATCCCAATGGTTTTGTCACGCACTATGGCCATTTGGATCATTTTTCAGAGGAAATTGAGCGATACGTCACAAATGAACAGTATAAGGCCAAAAAATTTGATATTGAACTTTTTCCTACAGAGGGACTATTCAAAGTTGAAGAAGGAGAAGTCTTTGCTTACTCTGGCAATACAGGGTCATCCGGTGGGCCGCATTTGCATTTCGAAATTCGCGATTTAAATGACAATGTTTATAATCCTTTAGACTTTGGATTCGAAGAAATCTACGATAAGCAGGCACCTCGTATATACCGAATTGCTTTAAAACCTTTAAATGCAATATCCAGTGTTGATGGGGAATTTTCAAAGCAATACTATCGGTTGGGTTATCTCAATGGCCGTTATGTCGTCAATCAGAATATCAAGGCTTTTGGAAAAATTGGATTAGAAATTAAAGCTTACGACCGGATGAACGGTACTTACAATAAATACGGTATTCAAGAGGTACAAGTCTGGGTGGATGGAGTAAGGTATTTTGAACAGAAAATTAAGCATTATCCGATTTTTATTACTCGGCAAATAAATCTTCATGTGGATTACAATGATGTTTATCAACGTGGCGATTGGTATCACAAATGTTATGTAAGCCCGGGAAACGATCTCCCTTTTTACGAATACAAGTCTGACCGCGGTGCAATAAATATATCATACGGTGAAAAACACGAAATTCAGGTATTTGTAAAGGATAGCTATGAAAATGTTTCATTGCTTGAATTTAGTATTGAAGGAGAGCAAATGAAGATTGCCAAAGAACAAAGAAATCTAATAGCAAAACCTAAATTCAGCTACAATTTACAAGGCAATCAATTGCGGATGGAACTTACAAATGTTGATTTCAATAAAGCGATCGATGTCTTTGGGTTTTACAGGAAATTGAGCTTAGAACCCCTGGCCTATACGCAAAATTCAAATATTTATAATTACGATTTAAGCCTTGGGATTCCCGATTCAATTAAAGCAGCCGACTCCACGTATATTTTGCCATATAAGTATATGATACTTCCCAAGAAAAAAACCGAATACTACTTTGACCCTATTACAATTTCATTTGACGACAAGGGTATTCACGATACGCTTTTTTTAGAACATAATATTTCAGATTCCAGTCTGTCTCTACATTATGCTAATGTGCCCTTATCGAGCTATATGAAAGTAGAATGGGTAGTAAAAAATCCCAAATATCACAATTCATATCAGGTCTACCGCAGGCTACATAGGGGTATGTCATTCGTAAGTAATAATTGGAATGAAAATAAGATATCGTTTAGTACGAGGAATTTTGGTGACTATGTATTGGCACAGGATACACTCGCACCTTATGTTCGGATGATTTATAATACCGGCTCTGAAATGAAATTGAGAATAAGGGATAATTTGTCTGGGATTAAATCCTATAATGTAAGCGTAAATGGAGAATGGATCCTGATGGAATACGATGCTAAACGAAGATTGCTGACATCGAAACGAAGAGAAAATACAACAAAGTTAAGAGGTGATTGTCTTATAAAAATTGAAGACAATGCCGGAAATGTTAAGACTTTAAATTTGAAATTGTAATACAAAACTTCTAATTCATCCTATTGTTTAAAACAAAACCACATTAAATTATGAAAGTATCGATTGGTGATAAGGCACCTCAGTTTGAAGGCATAGATCAAAATGGTGATCCAATAAAATTAAGCGATTTTAAAGGAAAGAAAGTTGTGCTTTACTTCTACCCTAAAGACAATACTCCGGGATGTACAGCTGAATCCTGCAATTTGAGAGATCACAACGACGATTTCCAATCTAAGGGCTATCAGATCATCGGAATTAGCTCAGACAGCCCTAAATCACATTTAAAGTTTATTGACAAATACGATCTTCCTTTTCCCCTCATAGCCGATGAAGACAAATCAATTCATGAACAATTTGGCACCTGGGTTGAAAAATCAATGTATGGCAGAAAATACATGGGTACCCAACGCTCAACATTTGTCATAGATGAAAATGGTGTGATTGAAAATATTATCGAAAAGGTTAAAACCAAGGATCACGCTTCACAAATCCTTTCATAAGAATATATTTTTGGGATTGTTATCCACAATCCCATTTTTCCCCTTTCTCTCAATTCATATTTTTTTAGCTTTGTTCGATGAACCCAAAGAGCAAAGAAGAAATTACTCAGATACAGGACCTTGCTTCCCAAATTAGAAGAGATATAATAAGAATGACTCATGGCGCCCAATCGGGCCATCCGGGCGGATCGCTGGGATGTGCTGATTTTTTTGCTGTCATGTACAACTCCGTCATGGACTATGACAAGTCATCTTTTAATATGACTGGCAAAGGTGAAGACATGTTCTTTTTATCCAATGGACATATTTCTCCGGTTTGGTACAGTACAATAGCCCATTGTACGAATTATTTTCCAAAAAGTGAATTGGCAACCTTCCGAAAGATCAATTCCAGATTGCAGGGGCATCCGGCTACTGAAGAAGGTTTACCGGGCATTAGAATTGCTTCTGGTTCATTAGGACAGGGTTTGTCCGTATCCGTAGGAGCCGCGCTGTCAAAAAAGTTGGAAGGTGATAAGCATTTCGTTTACACTTTAATGGGAGATGGAGAACAGCAGGAAGGTCAAATATGGGAGGCCGTTATGTTTGCCGCTCATAATAAACTGGATAATCTTATCGCCTTTATAGACTGGAACAATCGACAGATCGACGGGGATGTCACGGATATAATGGGGCTTTACGATCTGGACAATAAATATAAATCCTTTGGCTGGGAGGTAATATCATGTAATGGAAATGACATAGAGGAATTACTTCAAACCATAGAAAAGGCACAAAACCTTTCCGGAAAGGGAAAACCGGTAGCCGTAATGATGAAAACCGAAATGGGACAAGGTGTTGACTTCATGATGGGCACACATAAATGGCATGGTGTAGCACCTAATGATGAGCAAAAAGAAAAAGCCCTTTCACAATTGAATGAGACTTTAGGCGATTATTAATGAGGCTTTTAGTTTTTCTTCTATTAATAAATTTAGCTTTTACTGATACCCTCGGTCAAAGAATACAAGAAGAACCTCCAAAAACGACAAGAATACTTTTTTTACTGGATGCCTCAGGTTCTATGTTGGCCAGGTGGCAAGGCGAATACCGCATTGATATAGCCAAAAGAGTACTGGGTGAAATGGTAAGTGAACTCGATGGCAAACCGCGTTTGGAAACAGCATTAAGAGTATATGGGCATCAGTATCCAAAAGCCGAGCAAAATTGCAGAGACACAAGGCTTGAAGCACCTTTTGCCGCAGATAATTCCAAAACAATCAAAGAAAAATTGATACGCGTAAAACCAAAAGGCACCACTCCACTGGCATTTTCACTTGAACAATGTGGTGGCGATTTTCCAAATGACCCCAACTCAAGAAATATCATCATTATTATTACAGACGGAATTGAATCCTGCGATGGCGATCCCTGTGCTATTTCTTTGATGTTACAACGTAAAAATATATTTCTGAAACCTTTTATAATTGGTATTGGGATTGCCGAAGACTACACCAAAGATTTTGCCTGCCTCGGAAAATTTTTAAATGCCCGCGATCCGGATAAATTCAAAAAAATATTGCATACCGCCATTGATCAAAGCATTTTACCTACTTCCGTTAAAGTGGAAATTCTCGATCAGGCCAACCGGCCTACAGAAACCAATTTACCCGTCAGTTTTATTAATAATTTTATTCAGACCCCGACCAAGCAGTTCGTACATCTATTAAAAAATGGCCAGGCAGAAGCCATAGACATCGATCCGGTATTGACTTATGACCTAAGAGTAGAAACCATTCCCCCTGTAATTAAAAAAGATATAAATATTATCGGAGGAAAGGAGAATGTCATTCAAGTAAAGGCACCAACAGGAAATCTTAAAATAAAATTCAAGGGTTTCAATGCCTATAAAAATCTTAAGGCCTTGGTAAAAAAAGCCGGGAGTTCAGAAATACTCAATATTCAGGATGTCAAAAAAGAAGAGCGCTATTTAATTGGAAGATACGATGTGGAAGTGCTGACGACGCCGCATGTGAAATTCAGCAATGTGCCCATTCAAAATAAAAAAACCAAGACTTTAAATATTGACGCACCGGGAATTCTTACAATAATAGATGGGGGTAAAGGTTTTGGGGTAGTTTATGAAATAAACCGCGATGGCAGCGAAGAATGGGTTATGGATATAGATCGCCAGGGAAGTTATAATTTGCAACCTGGTGCATACAAATTAGTTTTCAGACCTGAAAATGCAATCAGTCAGAAATTCTCTGTTACAAAAACCTTTAAAATTACACCTCAGGGTGCCACACAAATCAGATTATATTGATGAAAAAATACATTTCAACAGGTGATAAGGATACGCGTTCCGGATTTGGAGCGGGCTTGACCGAGCTGGGTAAAATTAATAAGGATGTCGTAGCCTTGTGCGCAGACCTTACCGGATCTTTGAAAATGAATGAGTTTCAGGCAAATCATCCGGATCGTTTTTTTCAAGCGGGTATTTCTGAAGCAAATATGATCGGCATGGCCGCCGGACTGGCAATTGGGGGTAAAATCCCTTTCACCGGAACTTTCGCAAATTTCTCAACGGGAAGGGTCTATGATCAGATTCGGCAATCTGTGGCTTATTCAGAAAAAAATGTAAAAATCTGTGCTTCACATGCTGGCCTGACTTTAGGCGAAGACGGAGCGACTCATCAAATGCTCGAGGATTTGGGCATGATGAAAATGCTACCAAATATGACAGTCATTAACCCTTGTGACTTTAACCAGACTAAACTGGCTACGATAGCAATAGCCGAGCATCATGGACCGGTCTATTTACGATTTGGAAGACCCAAAGTCGCAAATTTCACTCCTGAAAATGCAGATTTTAAAATTGGGAAAGGAATATTACTCAATGAAGGTAAAGATATAACGATCATAGCCACCGGACATTTGGTGTGGGAATCCATTAAAGCAGCTGAAATACTTGAATCTGAAGGTAAATCAGTCGAATTAATTAATATTCATACAATTAAACCATTGGATGAATCTATGATTCTCAACTCAGCCAAAAAAACCAATCTTGTGCTTACAGCTGAAGAACATCAACAAAACGGTGGGCTTGGTGAAAGTGTCGCTTCCCTCCTTTCCCGAAAATTTCCATGTAAGATGGATATGGTCGCTGTACAGGATTCATTTGGAGAATCGGGAAAACCTGCGGAGCTCATGACAAAATATGGACTAGACTCAAAGGACATCTATGCTAAAACCAAAACGCTTTTACAATAGCTGAATTCCAAACGAAGCGATGAATATTTTGTTTAAAACTAATGCAAGCTCTATCGATCCTTATTCTGATTATTGATTTTAATTTAAATACTGACTTAAGCCAATGGAACATCGTTAACGATGTAGTCATGGGAGGAAATTCCAGAAGTCAAATTGAATTGACTGAAGAGGGACATGCGAGATTTTGGGGTCATGTCTCACTTGAAAACAATGGGGGTTTTGCCTCCCTGCGTTATCGTTTTGATCAAAAAAATATTGAAGGGAAAAAATTTGTCAAAATTTTATGCAAGGGCGATGGAAGCAGCTATCAGTTTCGATTAAAGCGCAACAGCAATGAGTCGCATTCGTATAAAAAGGAATTTAAAACAAATTCTAAATGGGAAACCATAAAAATTCGGCTTAGTAGTATGCAACCTACTTATCGCGGTAGAAAATTGGATTTACCTAATTATGAAGCCGACAATATAGAAGAGATATCAATACTAATTGCCAATGCCAAAGACCAGGATTTCGAAATTCTAATCGATAAAATCTGGATTGATTAAGCATTGAAGAAATAATAAAAATTAGTAGTTCAAGCTTTTCCCCTTCCTGTTAGCCCGCAAAAAGGATTAATATAATATTTAGTGAAATATTAGTAATTTGACTCCACTCATGTCAAAATTAAAACTGTTACTTGTTTCCCTTTTCATTTCGATTTTTGCCAGCGCACAAACCATTCCCAATGCACGTACCACAGATTGGTCGCGAGCCGGATTATTAAATAGCATTGACAGTTCAATTTTAAATGTAGACTTGGACGCCTTCGGTTTAGTTGGTGATAGTCTCACAGTCAATGATTCTCTATTTCAAATGGCATTGAGCATGCATGCTGGCGATACCGTTAATTTTCGGTTTGGAGCTGGTAAATATCTGTTCAATTCTACGCTTGAGCTACCCAATAATTTCATTCTTTCGGGAATGGGACCTGAAAATACAGAACTAATCTTCGATCTTGGCGGCAGCGGCAACTGCATTCAGATTAGAGGCAAACAGTTGAAAGAAGATACCTTCGCGATCCTTTCCGATTTAATCAAAGACAGCACTTCGGCAATAGTCAACAACGCTACAGATTTTGCAATTGGAAAATGGGTACGAATTATCCAAAATGATATAAATCTTATCACTTCAAGTTGGGCATATGGAACTGTCGGCCAGGTCATGAAAATCAAAGAAATTGATACAATTCAAAACAAGATTTCCTTTGAGTCTGCATTTAGAATAGATTTTAGCCTCAGCAGAAATCCTATTATAATCAAGCATCAACCTGCTGAAAATGTTGCGGTGGAATGCTTAAAAATTAAAAGAGTAGATAATACCTCGCCTTTACAAACCAGTAACATTTATGTTGACGCAGCCATCAATTGCAGAGTAAGCAATATCGAATCTGATAAATGCAACTTTTGTCATATAAGCGTAGATAAAAGCTCCAATATAGAGGTATCCAATTCGTACTTTCATCATTCCTTTGAATACGGTACCGGCGGTAGAGGCTACGGTATTGCCTTGCAATATTCGAGCAATGAGTGCCTGGTCCAAAATAATGTTTTTGAAAGACTCAGACATTCTATGCTTGTTCAAGCCGGAGCAAATGGAAATGTATTTGCCTACAATTATTCACATGATCCTTTTTGGAATAGCATTCCTTCAGATGCCGCAGGGGATATTGTTTTGCATGGCAATTATGTTTTTGCCAATCTTTTTGAACAAAATATATGTCAAAACATCGTGATTGATAATTCGCATGGTCCCAATGGCCCTTTCAATACGTTTTTCAGAAATAGGGCGGAGAAATACGGAATCTTTTTTGAAGCATCAAATTCACCGGGGCAAAATTTTGTGGGCAATGAAATACCAAATACAGCATTACCCTATTCATTGTTTAACTATAATATTTTGGGTAATGACCAATTTCTTTTTGGAAATAACAACAAAGGTACAATTGATCCTGCAGGAACGGGGAACATCAGTGAGTCCAGTCTGTTTATAACTTCTTTACCAAATTTTCTAAGCCCTTCTCAGTTTGGTAAAATCGGCCCCCCTGCATCATTAAATTCTTCCAGTATTCCGGTTTATGATATTTTCTATCAAAATCTTCAAAGCCTCTTTGATTGTGATAAATATTTGGCTTTTGAAACATCCCTGACCCGATCTCAAATTGCTGTTTTTCCCAATCCAACATCCAGCGATATACATCTTAAAAGTCCACATCCCATTGAGTCTTATATTATCAGAGACATTAATGGAAAACTTATGACGAAGTCGACTCAGTATAAAAAATCAATAGAAATAGATACGGAAAATTGGACGCCGGGTATGTATTTATTACAAATTCGAAATACCAAGGGTGAGTACATTCACAAAAAGATAATCAAGCAATAAAGAAATAAATTCTATTATTACTTTTGACTGAATTAAAAGTTCATTGATTGACAAATCCTTCTTACCTCATTTACTTTTTAGTATCAAACATAATTTCCGGATAGAGAATTAAATGCGCTCAATACTCAAATTTTTAAAGTGGCTCATGATAATATTGGTTTTTTTAGCTATGCTAATTATTGTAATTGGCTATTTCTATATGAAGAAGGACACTTTTGGAAAATTGCCAAAAGGAGAGCGCTTGATTCAAATTGAAAATTCCCCTCATTACAAAAATGGTTCATTTCAAAATCTCAGTCACACACCCGATCTGACTGAAGGCAACAATTATGTTTCAGTCATGTATGATTTTTTATTTAAAGGCTCTAATAGAAAAAAACCCGGGCAAAAGATTCCTTCGATAAAAACAGATCTCAAAAATTTGCCATTGGATTCAAACGTATTGGTATGGTTTGGCCATTCATCCTATTTTATGCAAATCGATGGCATTAAATATCTGGTGGATCCGGTATTTAGCGGTAATGCCTCGCCAATTCCCGGTACAACCAGGTCATTTGAAGGCACAGACATATATAATGTAGATGATTTACCTCAAATTGATTATTTGATTATTTCTCATGACCATTATGATCATGTGGACTATCATACGCTCAAAAATTTAAAAGATAAAGCCGAGCGGGTTTTATGCGGTTTGGGTGTAGGTGCACATCTCGAGCATTGGGGATTTGACCTAAAAAAAATAATTGAGAAAGACTGGAATGAACAAATTAAACTTAATGATAGCACCGATATTTATACCACACCGGCCAGACATTTTTCGGGAAGGGGATTTAGCAGGAATAAGTCACTTTGGATGTCCTATGTGCTTAAAACAGCCTCATTAAAAATTTATATCGGTGGAGATAGCGGCTATGATGATCACTACAAGGAAATCGGTGAAAAATTCGGCCCAATAGATGTTGCGATATTAGAAAATGGCCAATACGATTCAGCCTGGAAATACATTCACAATTTACCACATGAGGTATTGATGGCCACTGAAGATTTAAATTCAAAAAGATTATTTCCGGTCCATTCTTCAAAATTTGTTTTGGCCAACCATTCCTGGGATGAGCCTTTGGTAAAGGTATCGGAATTTAATAAGGACTATGGCTTTCAGTTGATTACACCTATTATTGGTCAGTTGGTTGATCTCAATGATACATCACAAAGTTTTAAACAATGGTGGACCGAGATAGAGTAGTCAATTAAAAAAGCCTGCACATCAGTACAGGCCCTATTTTGATTCAATTCTTATTTGGAAAGAAATTATTACAATCGCATATCTGCTATCTCTTATCTCTAATCTGATATCTCATATCTATTACCTCATCTCTTCTTTCCAGTTTTCATCTCTACCCGGTGTATATGGAACTTTCTTCTCATCCATCTTATTTTCTAGCGCTTTTATGGCTTTTACAGCTTCATCCAGTTTGGCTTTTACCGGAGGGTAAAGCTCTTTAGCTATTTTCAGTTGTTCTTTGGCCGTCCCGGTAGGCTCTGTAGTATTATACCAGGTATTGTAATATGCAAAACCCACTCTCCCATTTATTCCGGGTTTTGTTTCAAACTCTCTGCTTGAGAGCGTTCTATCACCATTCAAGGCAAGGTTAATTTCATAGAATTTTTCTTCTATCGCTTTTACCTCATTCATCCATTCTACCGGCGTGCTGTGGTATACCTGAATTGCTTTTTTGATGTATTTTAGCTTATTCTCACTTTCATCCAAAAGTTTATTTGTTCCATCAACAGAACGGCTGAATTCAGCAACATCTTTCTGGAATGCCAAGACGGCTCCACGGTCCTTCGCCAATAAAGTTTGATTGTTTAAAGGTTTTATTGAAAACTCTACAGCATCGTGAATTTTTGAAATATTGCCGTTTATACTTTGATGTAATTCCACGGTGTATTTACCTGGTAATACGTACTGCCCCTCGGCCGGATAACTATAACGGCCCGGTTCGGGGCTGCTAAGCTTAATAGGTTCTGTCGGGGCATATCTTAAATTCCAGGCAAGTCTGTTGATCCCTTTTGATGGGCTTTGCTCGAGTTTTCGAACCGGATTGCCATCCATATCGCGAATTACAAATAATAAATAGGGCTTTTCTTCCCGGTCTTCTTTTCGCAAATCCTCAAGTTCCGGATAATAGACGTTGCCGTTATTTTTCTTGATCTCTTTTTCTTTTTCTTTTCGTTTTTCTTCAATGGTTTGAATTTTTTCTTTCAAATAATAAGTGAAAATGGCACCAAAAGGTGGATTCTCCGCCGTATACATGGACTCACCCTGCGATGATTTTCCTCTACCTCCCATTGGGTTGCTTTCTTCATATAGCAGTGCCTCTTTTACAGGAAAAATATGAGCATCCTTATTGAGCAATTCGGGGCTAACCGTTCTCAATGGTGTATAATCATCTAAAACATAAAAACTTCTACCAAAACTCGCCAATACCAGGTCATTTTCTCTTTTCTGAATAGCAATATCACGGATCGCTATTGTGGGAAGACCGTTTTTCAATTGTGTCCAGTTCGCCCCTCCATCATTTGTAAAAAACAAACCAAATTCTGTTCCAACAAAAAGTAAGTCTTTGTTAACATGATCTTCTGCTATCGCATATACAGAACCCCTTTCTGGTAAATTTGAAGCAATAGATCGCCAACTTTTCCCTTTATCCGAGCTCTTTAATAGGTATGGTTTAAAATCCCCATTCTTATGATTGTTAAAAGCAGCATAAACTACATTTTCATTATGCTGTGACGCTATAATCATATTCACATAGGTTCTGGCTGGTACACCCGGAAATGATTCGTATTTCGTCCAGTTGTCTCCCCCATTCTCACTGACATGAATTAATCCATCATCACTGCCTACATAAAGTAATCCTTCTTTTTTGGGAGATTCATCAAGAGCTACCAAATTTCCATATATGGATGTAGATTTATTTTTCATAACCGCATCTACTCCCCATACTCTTCCCATCACCTTGAGTTTGTTGCGATCCAATTCTCTTGTAAGATCAGGACTGATGACCTTCCAATTGTTTCCTCTGTCATCACTTTTGAATAACACGTTCGCGCCAAAATATAAGCGTTTATTATTATGAGGGCTGATTAATAAAGGGGCATCCCAGTTCCATCTGTATGCATCTTCATCTTTGCCGGGTTGTGGTTTGATATAGGTGGTTTCACCACTGGAACGGTCGTATCGATTTAAACTTCCGTATTGGGCTTGTCCATAAACAATATTTGGATCTTCTGGGTCTATTTGTGGTTCAAAACCGTCACCACCGTTTGTTATAAACCAATCTGAGTTTCTGATGCCGTGAATATTGGTTGTTCGCGATGGCCCGCCCTGGGTATTGTTGTCCTGCGTACCGCCATAGACATAATAAAATGGCTCCGAGTTATCTACAGCGACTTTATAAAACTGCGTTATCGGAAGGTTTGGTTTATAATGCCAGTCTCCGGCTGCATTCCAGGTTTCGTATAGTCCGCCATCGCATCCTACACGCCAGTGTTCTGTATCATTGGGGTTGATCCAAATACAATGATTATCAACGTGTTTGCTCTTTTCACCTGTTCTTTGAAATGTTTTACCTCCATCTTCCGTATGGTGTAACCATGTATCCAATGAAAAGACCAAATCAACATCCTTCGGATCACAGACGATTTCCTGGTAGTAATTTCCACTGGTTTGCCAGTCCGACATTTTAGACCAGCTTTCTCCCCTGTCGGTGCTTTTGTAAAAACCCCCATTTTCTGTGGCTTTTATTATCGCATATACAACATCCGGATTGGCAGGAGAAATATCCATTCCGATCCTTCCTAAATCATTTTTTGGAATGCCATTTTCAAGTTTTTTCCAATTTTCTCCGGCATCTGTACTTTTATAAATTGCCGTTTCAGGACCTCCATCGATATAAGTCCATACATGCCGCCTTCTTTGATGCGCTGTAGCATATAAGAGCTGTGGATCTCTTGGATCCATATGAATTTCGTTAAATCCCGTATGCTCTGAGACTTCCAGAATTTTATCCCAGCTTTCTCCCCCATCTGTACTTTTGTAGATTCCCCTGTCACCACCGGCATTCCATAATGGGCCATAAGCAGCCACATATACAATGTTTTCATATTCGGGATGAATTGTAATCATGCCAATATGTTCTGAATTTTTCAAACCCATATTTTTCCATGATTTTCCTCCGTCTGTTGATTTGTAAATTCCATCACCATAAGCCACAGAACGCTGGTTATTATTTTCACCTGTACCGACCCAAATAACATTAGAATTTGAGGGTGCAATGGCAAGACAGCCAATAGAATACGATCCCTGCCCATCGAAGATCGGATCAAATGTAGTTCCGGAGTTGTTTGTTTTCCATACTCCACCGGAAGCCACTGCCAAATAATACTCCGAGTAGTCATTGGGGTTAACGGCTATATCAGAAATTCTACCTGAAGTTAAAGCCGGCCCAATGCTTCTTAGTTTTAAACCACTGAAAACTGAATCATCGTACTTGGGTTTATCTTCGCTGCTCTTTTTTTTCTGAGCAAATGCACATCCAATAAGACATAGTACAAGGAAAATCGATAAGAAAGGTCTTTTCAACATAACATCATATTTTAGAATTGGAAAAATAAAGCTTCAAATTGAATATTCACAGATTATTCGAATACTTTCAACTTGAAGCTTAAAAAGATCTATCTGATCATAAAAGAAAGTACTTCGGTTCCGCTTTTAGAATTTACTTTTAAATGATATTTACCGGCTTTTAACTCGCTTGGCAAATTGATTTTAATAGTATTATCGATGACCGTATTTCTCAAATAATTATATGAATAAACCAGATTAGAATTAAGGTCATAAATTTCCAATTGATAGTCTCCTTCTATTATCGGCACATATAAATTCAAAAAATCTCTGGCCGGGTTGGGCCAAACAGCCATTCCGGGAATTTCCAGCTTATTTTCCAGACTTGAAGGTGTGATTATGCTATCAAGCCCTGAAATAACTCTCAAAGATCTAGTCCCTAAATCTGATATATAGAGAGTGTCGCCATTCTTACTGGCAATAATTCCATTTGGATTGTCAAATCTGGCCTGACTAAGATCACCATCAACTTGCCCGGAACTTCCGTTGCCTGCAATTGACATGTTTCCAGAACCATCTTTTGCAATTCTAAATATTCTATGAAAAGAGTAAGCAGTGGCATAAATATAATCTCCGGCTTCGCAAATAAAGCCACACCAGCCCGCGAGGTCAGCTAATTGAGTTACATTTCCCATGCTATCGCGTTTAAGAATTTTGGCATTATCGAAAGTTCCAACATAGGTGGCCTTTTCCTGTGCATTATAAGCAATGCCCACAGGCCCACCACTCAATTCAGTCCCTGTCCAGAAATCTGAAATATTCCCTGCGGTATCAATTATGCTTACTTTATCCTGGTTGTATTGGGCTACAAGAAGATCGCCGGAAGGCAAAAAAACCAATCCACTGGGGTTTGTAATATTCGCAAATGTGCTTTTATTACCCCCTGTATCAACAAGCGTAATGCGATTGGCTGTGGCCTCGGGAATCAATAAAAGTCCTTCCGGTGTTAATGTGAGTCCATTTGGATCCGTTAGTCCGGAAACATAATTTGATGTTTGACCACTTGGAGTAATTTTGGTTACAACCGTTCCAAAATAATAAGAGGCATAAATATTCCCGAGAGAATCCTGAACCAAACCATCATTAAAATTGGCCGGACCGGTAACAAGGGTGCTAACATGCTGAGCTTGGGAAGTGAAAAATAAAATTGAAAGGATAATGCTTAATAGTGTTTTATTCATTTATACAATTAAATTATTGTATAAGAATAGTTAAAAGCAAGGAATAAATCTCTTATGCTGAGATATTTAAGACAAGGTTTTATTTAAACGGCTAAAAGAATGAAGTAGTTATCGCATCAAATGAATATAGCCTTTGTAATCCTGTATTTTTTGGTTTTCTACTTGTAATCGGAAAAAGTAAACGCCACTTGACAGTTTTGATCCGGACCAGTCGTTTTGATAATCTGAACTCTGAAATACCTTTTTGCCATATCGATTATATATTTCAAAACGATGTCTTTGGAATAAACTAAGGTTTTCAATTTCTAGATAATCATTAAAGCCATCACCATTAGGGGTGATAATATTTGGAATGAATAATTCACCTTCTAATTCAATGCATTTGAGATTTGACCTGCTTAATAAATCAAATGAGGAATTTCTTGATTCGACATAAAAACACCTCTTGAAATCTTTTTTTGAAAATAAAACAGAAAAAATACTGTCATATCCAATTCTAGCAATTAAATCTTTATTTGAATTGGATTTAAGCTCATAAATCTCATTATTAATTTCATTTTTTTTCCAAATGGATAAATTTTCCCAACTCAAATTGATTATACTATTTGCATCGTCAATTTTATATGAAATTAGAATTGGCTTAACGCTATCAGAACTTATCCTATTTTCACATTTGTCAAGTGCATTAAATTTAAATGACTCCTCTACATTAACTATTGCAGTATCTGTTAAAAACTGAAATGATTTTGTTTCAATTATTGATGATGTATCGAAATTTGAATTAAGTAAGTGTATATTTTTGAATCCTTCACTGGTTTCAGCATTTCCCTTAATTTCAAGCCAAGCAAAATCTTCAGAAAAAGATATTAGATCGAGACCTATAGATGATATATCATTTTCAAATTCAAATTCCAGTGTATCGCTAATGCAACCATTGGGACTTATTTCTACAACTTTTAGGCTTGCCTGATCTATATCATTCCAGTTTATTTTTACACTCAGTCCCTCGTTTTCAATAATTTCTCCTCCTGTAATAGACCATATAAATTGACTAAATCCATTACCAACAATATTATATATCCTAGAATCCTTTGTGCTGTGGCATATTAATTTTTCATAATCATCTATTTCACTCTTTGGATTAAGCGAAGAAATAACAAATGTATCGCGAATTAAACAACCTGAGGCATCTAATCCTTCCAAAACAATAAGCGTAGACACAGTATCTGTTAAAACCAAGGAATCAGTATCTGAAGCGAAAAGTGTACCATTTTTATACCATTTTACATTGGATAATGTATCAGGCTGAATCAGCAGAAATGAATCTTCTTTACATTTTCCCAGATAAAGTAATTTATTAGGTCTTCCATTTATACGAACATCAATTGTGTCTTTATGAATACAGCCATATTGATCTGTTCCATTCACTAAAAAAACGACGCCAGTATCTCCATTGTAATTAATTGTACTAGAATTTGAATAAAAATTACCATCTAAAAACCATTGCGGATTTGAATAGTCAGTACTTAAACTTACATTTTCAGATAAACATTTATCAATTGTATCGCTATTCGATAAATTAATATTCAGATCGCATAATAACGGGATTTCACAATCATCTAAAGCTCTATTATAAATGCTTATATCGTCTATTATACCATTAAAGTGAGAAGGATTTAAAGTTCCTCCTCTTTTACCTATGTAAACTGGACTCGTATTCGTAGTTGAACATAGAGTAATATCAAGAAAAGAAGCAATCAAAATACAATCTAAATATACTTTAAGGTTTGATCCTGATTTAACAAATGTTAAATGCCTCCATCCCGTATTTAAAATACTATTTGTATGGGTATAAAATGGGAAATTGCCACAGTTTTTATCATATCTAAGAAATTGTGGCGCTCCAGTCGGACTGTTTGTTTTTATCCTTATAGCATATGGGTAGCTGTCGTTATTTCCACCGGGAAAATCTTCCCACTTTCCAAAAATATCGACTACGCCATTATTTGTGGTAGGTGTCCTAACCAACGTCCATAATGAAATAGTAAATTCCTCATTGACGTCAAAATTGATTAAGGTACTGTGTGCAACTTGAATAAAATCATTAATCCCATTAAAATCATAGGCCGAATTTTGATTTCCAAACCTATCGCTTGTAAGTGTTGCTCCATTTACTATTCCATTTAAACTATTACCACTTTGATCATTTGCGTTTCCATTGAAAGGATACCATGCTACCAGACCGTTTGTTGGAATAGTTTGAGCAGCACAAGGGCCATTTAAAAAAGCTACAGAAAGGAAAATTAAAAGCAGAATTCTCACCATACAAATTTAACAAAGAGCAGACGCTTCAGAAAGCTTTGCGTATGGCCATTGCATATCCGAGATGCAATCCTTCATGAACGGGAAGAAAACTTAAAGCATCGTCTACACTTTTGAGCTCTACGCCAAAGCTTGTAATGTAATTTTTGAAATTCATAAAACGATCCTCCTTAAAATCCCTTTCAACAGATTCCATTGTAATTTGTGAAATTTCCAGAATGGATTTCACATCATCCACATCATATGTTTTAGTAGGTAGGCTTCCCTTTCTAAAGTCATTTAAAAATTCTTCATTAACAATCAAAGGCAAAGAGGATAAACCATAGGTCAGTAATTGTTGGGTGGCAATGGCATGTC
The DNA here is from genome assembly GCA_965267555.1 of Cytophagales bacterium. Taxonomy (GTDB): domain Bacteria; phylum Bacteroidota; class Bacteroidia; order Cytophagales; family CCMP332; genus CCMP332. Next base: position 2,227,732 of record OZ254083.1, read on the forward strand.
CAAAATTCCAAATTATATTATTTTTAAATCCCTCGGGAATCTTATTCAATTCTTCATTTGACAAGGAAGAAATCAAATCTTCGAAATTCCCTCTTGTTTGTTTTATGATGTAAAACCGATAATCAAATATCATTTTTGAAATACTTATTTTTTAAAAGCCTTGCAAATACCATTGCCGAATCGGGATTAAATCTAAACCACAATTCCGGTTCTATCAATTCCAATTCCGAAAGAACCAATTCATCTTTTTGATTCCATAAAAGATCCACCCTGGCATAATCCGGAATTTCTCCCCAAGCCTCGAGCACTTTTTGGCCAAATGCTATTTCCTTTTCTGAGGCATTATATATTTCAACTGTACCTCCAAAATCATCCTGTACACGAAAATCCCCTTGCTTGGCTCTTTTGAGAATGGCATGTGTAAATTGTCCGCCAAAATACATCAGCGATAATTCACCTCTTGTAAGCACCTGTTCTTCAAAAATCTGAAATAAAAAATTTTCATTTTTTAACAGTTTAGAAATATGATTCGATAGTGAGTTTGCATTTTCCTCCCTTACAATATAGGTTTCGCGAGCTGCTGCCGAAATGCAAGGTTTTACAATGGCCCTCTCCCATTGCCTGGCACTTAACATGCTCTCAAAATCCACTTTTCGACCCATTCTGAGCAATTCTGTTTCAGAAATTTTTATGCCTTTTTCCTGAAGTTCCAATAGGTATTTCTTGTCCAGATTTCTATAAATGGTTGATACTTTATTTATGGTTTTACTTTCATTTTTTATTCTGTCAAGCCAGGTTTTAAATGCCTCAAAACGTTGATAATAATCCCATGTAGTTCGAAATAATAAAAACTCGGGAATTGAAAAGTCTATGGTGCTATCAGACCAGGAAACCCTTTGAGAGCTGATGTTATTTTTCTCTAAGGCTTGCATTAGGATTTCATCTTCCTGTAATATATTCCTGTTGTATTCATTATTTTCTTTTGGTCTTAGATACCTGTCTTCCGTTAATAAAAATATATCGGTTTTTGTATTTCGCATTTTGAGTTCGGTTATGGCGATTCCAATTAATTCAAATGTGGATTATATTTGAGCTTGCTAAAATTAATACGAAATATTCCTTTTTATCTCTTTGTCATTTTTTATTGGCTTTTTGTCATTGAAATCATCACGATGACCTCGGTTTATACCACAAGAGGTATTTTGGAATTCAATAATATCAGCTGGTCAAAAGAAGAGAATCCAGTTATCTACTATCTTGTTTCATGGAATCAATTCCTGGAAAGTGCTTTGTTTGCCGTATTTCTTGGAATTCTTTTTATCCTGATTAATGAAATATCTGAATCGCTGCACTGGGATAAATTTAGTTTTGGAAAGTCGCTTTTATATAAAACGCTTCTTTATGTCCTGGGCCTCATTGTAATTTTCACTCTGGTTTATACCATTCTGATCAATTTTGGCTCGGTGGATGCGGCTATTTACAATGATGCCGGAGAAGCCCTAATCTATTTTAAAGCGGTGTTTGTAGTGATTGGCCTTTATCTGATTTTCAATATAATTCTTCTCAATTTTATTGTTCAAAATATACAGAAGACAGGTAGACAAAATATTATTAGTTTCCTGACCGGTAAATATCACAGGCCAATAATTGAGGATCGAATTTTTATGTTTTTAGATTTACAATCCTCTACCAAGTATGCTGAAAAACTCGGGAGCATTCGATACAGTACCATGCTCAGAGACTGTTTTCACGATATCAATCACATCGTAATGGAATACAATGCGCAGATTTATCAATATGTGGGCGATGAAATTGTTCTTACCTGGGAATGGAATGAAAAGAATGATCATATTAAATTCATTGATTTATATTTTGCTTTTAAAAGACGACTGGCCTTAAAAAAAGTGTATTATAACGATAAATACGGACTCTTACCGGTGTTTAAAGCCGGATTACATGGTGGAAATGTCACCGTCGCAGAAATAGGCCAAATAAAAAGAGATATTGCTTTTCATGGCGATGTTTTGAATACCACTTCTAGGATTCAGGATCTTTGCAATCCACTCAAAGCTTCGTTTTTAATTTCCGAAGAGCTCTTTTCTCGCATTAGTTCCAAGGGAAATTATTTTTATAAAAATTTAGGCGAACATTTGCTCAGGGGAAAAACTAAAAAAGTAGGTTTGTATGCAATTGAAATGCCCTCTACCTAATCATATGAAGTTTAAAGCAATAGCATTTTTAGTTCTGTATTTCTTCATCTTTCAATCTTGGGCGCAAACGCTTGTTATCAGGGATAATTTTGACAAACAAGCTTTGGAATATGTCAGTGTCATCGCCCCTCAATTTGAGTTCATCGGCTATTCCGATGCAAAAGGAAGGGTGGATATTTCTTTGATAAAAGATGCGGATAGCATTATTATTCATTTTGTTGGATATAAAGATTTGCATCTATCCTATGACAGTCTCGATTCTCTCAATTTTAATATTGAAATGGAGGCAAAACATTTGGCTTTGGAAGAAATTGTAGTTTCTGCTTCGCGATGGCAGGAAAATGCCAGCGATGTTTCCATGAAAGTCACCGGTATTCCACAGCGAAAAATTGCCATTCAAAATCCTCAAACCAGCGCAGACATCGTAGGTCTATCCGGCGAGGTTTTTATACAGAAGAGCCAACAAGGTGGAGGAAGCCCGATGATCAGAGGTTTTGCGGCAAATAGGGTTTTGATCGCAGTGGATGGTATCAGAATGAATAATGCCATATTCAGAAGTGGAAACCTTCAGAATATCATCAATATTGATCCCTTTAGTATTTCGCAGGCTGAAGTGATTTTTGGGCCGGGCTCTACGCTTTTTGGCAGTGATGCCATCGGTGGGGTCATGAATTTTCATACGATCCGGCCGCTTTATTCAAAAGATACTTCCACATTTAAAGATGCCAACAGCCTCATTCGGTATTCCTCTGCTTCCAATGAAAATACAGCACACCTTGATTTCAGACTGGGGAGCAAATCATTTGCAACAGCTACAAGTTTTAGTTTTTCAAGGTTTGGAGATCTTGAAATGGGCTCAAGGGGTCCTGATTTTTATTTGAGAAATGACTATATACAGGAAAGTTTTGCCGAAGATCGAATTATTGAAAATACCAATCCTGAAAAGCAATTTGGAACGGCTTACAGCCAATATAACCTTATGCAAAAAATTGGTTTTAAACCTCATGAAAATATGGAATTCACTTATGCATTTCAATATTCAGGAACAAGCGACATACCGCGATATGACCGTCTTACGCAAAGAGATGAAGATGATACACTGGTTTATGCCCGTTGGGATTATGGACCACAAAATTGGATGCTTCATAGTTTAACTGCCAATTTCAATAAAAAAACCACCTTTTACGATGACTTTAGAACCATTTTGGCTTTTCAGAAATTTGATGAGAGTCGCCAGATAAGGCGGTTTCGCTCGGGAGTGGGTACCGTCAATTCAGAAACAGTGAATGCCTATTCTGCCAATCTGGATTTTAGAAAGCGAGCCGATGCGAGAAGTGAATTTTTCTACGGTCTTGAATTGGTTTATAATACAATTGCTTCCGAAGCTTCAATCTACAGAAGAGATCCAAATGACAGCAGTAGCTTGAGCAATAGCACGAGATATCCTGACGGCTCCAATTGGTTATCGGCCGGTGCTTATCTGAGCTTAAAATCTGAAATAGTCGATAAGCTTATTTTACATGGTGGTTTGCGTTTTAATCAAATTGCATTGAATGCTGATTTTAACAGCTCAAATTTCCTGGTTCCTGTCCAAAATATTAATCTCAACAGTTCAGCGATAACGGGAAGTGCAGGATTGAACTATAAACTTGAAGAAGACCTGATTTTGACATTAAATTTAAGTTCGGGATTTCGTGCCCCAAATATTGATGATATCGCCAAAGTGTTTGATTCAGAACCCGGCGCCGTTTTGGTGCCCAATCCGGATTTGAAATCTGAGTACGCCTACAGTGCGGATATTGGTTTTAGAAAATACTTTGAAGATGCATTTTTCTTTAAAGCCAATGCCTTTTACACCCTATTGGAAAATGCCATGGTCAGAAGGGATTATGTCTTTAACGGACAGGATAGCTTGAATTTTCAAGGTGAATTGAGCAAGGTTCAGGCCATTCAAAATGCGGCTTCTGCCTATGTTTATGGTTTTCAAATAGGAATGGATATCAATTTTACTTCGTGGCTAACACTTGAATTAAAATACAATTGGCAAAAAGGCCAGGAGGAAATGGAGGATGGCAGTATTTCGACTTTAAGACATGTAGCGCCGGAATTTGGAGCAGCACAAATCAATTTTAAACGTGCAAAATTTGAGGCTCTGGCTTCTTTAATATACAATGGTGAAATCGTATACAATGACCTTGCTGTCACCGAAAGAGCCAAGGAAAACCTCTATACAAAAGATGCACTCGGAAGACCTTTTTCACCTTCCTGGTTTACATTAAATTTAAAAACCGGCTATCATGTCAGCGATCACACAACGATCAGGTTCGGAATAGAAAATATCACGGATCAACGGTATCGCCCCTACGCTTCCGGAATTGTTGCAGCAGGTAGAAATTTTATCGGATCACTTGCTGTCAGTTTTTAAAATTCATTTAATGAATTTCAAATGAGGAGGATCGAATTGCGAATTAATTCCAAAAATTCAAACGAAAAACTAAAAGGTTTACAAATTTCCATAATTATGGCTTGCTTCTTTATATATATTGATTAAATGAAAGAGAATATTATTCAAGTCAAATCTTTTGAATTTGCATTAGAAATCATTGAAGTATATAAATTTTTAGCATTTGAAAAGAAGGAGTTTGTTATGAGCAAGCAAATTTGAGATCAGGAACTTCAATAGGTGCAAACGTTGAAGAATCAGTCGGAGCACAATCAAAAAAAGATTTTCTTCATAAAATTTCAATATCATACAAAGAGGCACGAGAAACTAAATATTGGATAAGACTTCTTCATTTATCAAAATACCTTGATAAGAAACGCAATATGGAATTAATTGACAGAATAGATGAAATACTCAGAATTCTTGGGACTATTCAAAAAACTATCAAGTCTAAACTCTAGTAAACGCTGTTATTTGCACATAATTAGATTCATTTCTGATTCAAAATTCATAATTGTACAATTCATTATTAAATAATCACCCGCTGTTTGACCTTTTATTTCATTGATTATATACTTTTGCGGCACCATTCTAATATTAGCGCACGTGGTGGAATTGGTAGACACGCTAGCTTGAGGGGCTAGTGGGAGCAATCCCGTGGAGGTTCGAGTCCTCTCGTGCGCACTTTCCGAATTTTCTATTATTTATCATTCGACATTCGTAATTCCACATTTTTAATCGCCGAAGCGTAGCGTAGGCGATCGTAATTCCACATTCGTAATTCTACATTCGTAATTCGACATTTGAAATTCGTAATTCTCCATTCATCCCTCATAATTGAAACATTTTTTCACCACTAAAATTCTGCATTTCACATTCCCAATAATTAGGTCCACCCTTATTTGATTCTTTATTAATGATGGCGATTCTACATTTGAATCAACATTAAATAATAAAATCATGAAAGCGATCAAATTAAACTTAATCATCTTATTACTAACCATTACCGGAAGTATTTCATTGGCTGAAACAAAAGCAAGCCAGGCCATTATCCAACAGTTGACTGAAGATCTAATCAGCGTAAAAGCAGAAGTTTGCAATTCCGATCAAATGAAAGTGGAAATCACCAATAAAAACGGGGATGTCGTTTTTTCAGATAAACTCGGTGGTGTAAATGGATTTGCAAGCAAAACCTATGATCTCTCTGAAACACGCGTGGGTGAATATTATATTTCAGTGTATTGCAATGACAAATTAATGGAAACAACCGTCATTGCTGATGGCGAAGTGGCCATTCGCGACAATTTCTATTTTGTACTTAACTAATGGTTCATCAAAGTACATCATGGTTTAATCCCGGGTTGAAATTTGGCTCGGGATTTTTTTATGCTTATTTGAATTTAAATTTAGATTAATCTAAATTTGTACTATGGATGGAATCCCATCTTTTATTCTTGACAACCCAAATTTCTGGTTGGTGACTGCAGGAACGGTGCTTTTGAGTATTTCATCTGCTCTTGTCGGTACATTTACCTTTCTGAAAAAAAAATCGCTTATCGGTGATGCCGTGGCCCACTCTGTACTACCCGGTATCTGTCTAGCCTTTATTATTTCGGGCAATAAAGATCCGCTCTGGATTATTATCGGAGCTTTTATCTCCGGATGGATTTCAATACTTTCCATAGATTTTATTACCAATAATTCCCGAATTAAGGAAGATACGGCTATTGGACTGGTATTATCTGTCTTTTTTGGCTTTGGCATCATGCTGTTAGTGGCCATTCAGCATTCAGGCAATCCCAATCAGTCGGGCCTCAACAATTTTTTATTTGGCAATGCTGCCTCTCTCATAGGTAAAGACCTCATCACCTTTTCAGCGCTATCTCTCCTACTTGTTTTCATCGTTTTAATATTTTATAAAGAGTTTAAACTCATGACCTTCGATCGGCAATATGCCAGAACCATTGGATTGCCGCTCAAACGAATGGAATTTATTTTAAGCACCTTAACCGTACTCGCCATTGTAGCGGGAATTCAGGCCATAGGTGTTGTTCTGATGGCAGCCATGCTAATCACACCAGCTGCTGCAGCCAAATTTTGGACCGACCGGCTTATTTATATGTTGTTACTGGCCGCGGTATTTGCAGCGCTTTCCAGTTTTGCGGGATCTCTAATTTCTTTTACAGCGCCTGCCATGCCAACAGGCCCCTGGATCGTTGTGGTTATTTCACTGATTGCCATGTTATCATTTTTTATTGCTCCCGGTAAAGGCATTATCAACAAATGGTGGAGAAAACGTCAGAATCAGCTAAAAATCCTTGAAGAAAACATTCTGAAAACGTTTTACTTGCTTGGCGAATCAGGAGCAGAGGCTCAGAATGGGCGCAGTATCGAGGACTTGAATAAACGGCGGTCCTGGAAAAAAACCGATCTAATGAAAGGGCTATTCCGATTAAAGAACCAAGGGTTTTTGGATTTTAAAAACGGTCATTGGTATCTAACCAAAATTGGATTGAGCAAAGGCCAAAGAGTGGTCCGACTGCACCGTCTTTGGGAATTGTACTTAACGGAATATCTTAAAATTGCTCCGGATCACGTGCATGAAGATGCGGAAACCATAGAACACGTCATTACTCCGGAATTGGAAAAGAGCATTATGAACAAACTCGGTTTTCCCGAATTGGACCCTCATCAAAGTAAAATTCCTTATACCAACTGATGGATAGTTTTTGGATCATAGCAACTGCTTCATTAGTGGCATTGAGCTGTAGCTTTCTGGGTGTTTGGCTGATACTGCGCAAAATGGCCATGCTTGGCGATGCTATATCGCATGCCGTTTTACCGGGAATAGTCATTGCTTTTCTTATTTACGGAAGCAGAGATAATAGTATGATGCTTTTAGGCGCAGGAATAATCGGTGTTTTTACCACTTTTCTGATAGAATTTTTTCACAAAAAAGCCAGGGTGCAAAGTGATGCTTCCATCGGTGTTACTTTTACCTGGTTGTTCGCGCTGGGCGTAATTCTTGTTTCCGCATTCGCCGGCCAGGTAGATTTGGATCAGGAATGTGTGCTTTACGGGGAAATTGCCTACGTCCCACTCGAGGAAGTTTACACATTCTTTGGCTATGATATCGGGCCGCATACCTTTTGGCTTATGGTCATTGTTCTTTTGATCAATGTACTTGTCATAGGCATTTTCTTTAAGGAATTTTACCTTACAACTTTTGATTCCGAATATGCATTTGCCATTGGCATGTCATCATGGGTCTGGCATTATGTTTTAATGAGCCTGGTTTCATTTACAACCGTAGCTTCATTTGAATCGGTGGGTGCAATATTGGTTGTGGCATTTATCGTAGCCCCTGCCGCCAGTGCTTATTTAATTTCAAGACAATTAAAACAAATGCTAATCCTCGCGGCTATTTTTGGTCTTAGCGCCTCTGTATTGGGTTATTACCTGGCCTATTGGATTGACGGTTCAATAGCAGGTGCTATATCCAGTGTTTTAGGATTACAATTTGTACTGGTATTCGCAATCCATCTCATTGCAAAGAGAAGCAATGTGAAAAATCGCAATTTTTTGGAAAAGGAACTTTTGAGTCAAAAAGCTAATTAATAGTGTAATTTAGCAACAAAACTGACAATTTTCGTTTAAAGAAAGTGTTAGCTTGTAAAAAATCTAGATCATGAAAAAGTCATTACTGCTTATAATCCCACTTTTTTGGATAGCCCAAAGTGCTTTTGTCAGCTCTCCACTTCCAAAACCCGGAATAAAATGGATGAGCTACGAGCAGGTATTGGAAGCTTCAAAAAAAGAACCGAAAAAGGTTTTTGTCGATGTTTATACTGATTGGTGCGGATGGTGTAAAAGAATGGACCAGACTACATTTCAAAATGAAAAAGTCATCAATATTCTCAAGGAGGATTATTATGCGGTGAAACTCGATGCCGAAAGTGATGAAACTTTTGTGCAAAATGGCAAGGAAATGACCTATAGGCAACTGGCGCGATCCTATAAGGCGACAGGCTATCCCACTACCGTTTACTTAAATGAAGATCTGACTGTCATACAAGCGGTTCCGGGATATCAAAAAGCCGAAAGTCTTGAGATGATCCTGGCTTATTTTGGAGGGAATCACCACAGGACGACGGCCTGGCCTGAATTCCAAAAACAATATCAAAGCGCAAACTAACTTGACCTCCAACATACCTCAACAAAAAGATTGTATTGTAGCCCCGGCAAGCCCAAAAGGTGTCGGGGCTATTGCTCTTTTAAGATTAAGTGGAAAGGGAACATTTGAAATTCTTAATAAAGTATTCCATGGCAAAGATTTGACAAATGCCGAAAGCCATAGCATTCATTTCGGAAAAATAAAAGATGGCGAAGAGGAGATTGATGAGGTTTTGGTTTCTGTTTTTAAAGCACCCCGCTCCTACACCATGGAAGATGTGGCTGAAATTTCCACCCATGGCTCTCCCTATATTGTGGATCGTGTAGTCCGTCTTTTAATTGAAAATGGAGCTCGTTTTGCCAAAGCGGGCGAATTCACGCAAAGGGCTTTTTTGAATGGCCGTTTTGATCTGGCCCAGGCAGAGGCTGTCGCCGACCTTATTGCTTCGGAATCTGAGGCTGAGCATAAAAATGCCATCAACCAAATGCGTGGCGGTTTTTCACAGGAAATCAAAAAGCTGAGGGAGGAACTCATCCATTTTGCTTCATTGATAGAACTGGAACTGGATTTCTCAGAAGAAGATGTGGAATTTGCCGATCGCGAAAAACTTAAAACACTGGTAGAAAATATCAGAACGGTCGTTACAGAATTAATACAATCCTTTAAATACGGCAGTGTATTAAAAGAAGGAATACCTGTGGCCATTGTTGGAAAACCCAATGCTGGCAAATCCACCTTAATGAATGCACTCTTAAAAGAGGAAAAGGCCATTGTAACAGAAATCGCCGGTACCACGAGGGATTATATCGAAGACCATTTTGTTCTGGATGGAATAAAATTCAGATTGATCGATACGGCGGGCTTGCGCGAAACCGAAGATATCATTGAAGCAGCTGGTGTAAAACGCAGCATAGAGCAATTGGAAAAAGCCAAAATCGGGATTTATCTATTTGATGCTCTTGAAACAAGTCCTGAGAAACTTGAGAATGAATTAAAACCATTGCGCTCGCATTGTGAGGCACTCTACCCTATTGGCAATAAATCAGATCTTGGCATTCACTCGTCTTGGAAAGGAAAAGAAAAAGAGCTACTCTTAATTTCGGCCCGCAATCAGGAGAATCTTAAATTATTTACAGACCTGATGACAAAGACGGCCTTGGAAGGACTAAGCGGGGATACAAGCACAGTCACCAATGCCAGACATTTTGAGAGCTTAATAAAATGCCAAAGGGCACTGGATGAAGTCCTCGAATCTCTGGACTCCCAACTCGCAACTGACCTGATTGCGCAAGATATCAGATACGCCCTTCACCAGCTTGGAGAGATCACCGGTGAGATCACAACGGATGATTTGCTGGAGAACATCTTTTCCAAGTTCTGCATCGGAAAATGAGATAGTTGATTCTAAAAGAAGATAGTCCTGAATTGATGAGCAAAGCGAATCTAATTCGGGGTATTTTCTCTAAATTCTGCATCGGGAAATAAATGAGCAAGTTATAGAGAAAATTATCCTGAATTGACGAATGAAATGAGTCTACTTCAGGGCATATTTTCCAAGTTCTGCATCGGAAAGTGAAACTTTCCAGGCTCACCGAAGCCTCGGCGAAGGAGAGCATCGGAAAATAAATCTGTCTGCCAGCAAGTTGAGAATAAATAATAAACAGTAGGCTTGCCTGCCGATAGGCTAGGAGGACGTTCCAAATGGATACGTCATTTTATGATTAGTTACTGAAATTAACTTTGACCATTTAATAAAATCTCCAAAGGTCAATCCGGAACAAAGTTAAATAACTTAATATTTCAGGATTTTGAATCCATTATTGAATTGAGCTCCAATGACTCTCAAATAATATATTCCCCGTCTAAAATCAGACATATCAATTCCACTTTCCAAAGCCATGTTCAGATCAACGTAAAACTCTTCTCCATCTGAATTAACTAAAACAACCTGATTGATTTCAGTTTCATACTTTTTCGATATAAATAATTTATCAATAACCGGATTTGGATGTAGCTTAACAGAATTAAGTTCATTTATGTATACAAAACAATCTAAGGTATCCATGCATGAGCCCTCTACTACTATTGCTGTATAATTACCACTTCTTGGCGGAGCATACATTATTTCGTTTTGCGAAGAGATTTCTTGATAATTATTCCCACAATCAAGCCATTGAACCAGTATAGGGTTCTTTGAATCAATTATTAATCCTTCACTATTCAGAGAAATATTTGCATTTACCTCCTCTGTAATATCTATATGTAAGTCTATAATGCTATCTGCACCATAATAATTATCAATAGTCACATTAACAATAGTGTCATTTTGATGTATCACGCCATTTGAATCAATATATTGGCCACAAATTGTTATTGTATCCTTCGCGGTCGAATTTTCTCCTTGGTATGAATAAACCGTAACTCCGCCGCCGTATTTTCGTCCATTATTCACACCATTTATGTAATATGTTCCACGCAATGAACCCACCATCATAGTATTATGCGAAGCATTCAATGAATAGCCCCATACATCGACAACGGTAGAATCAGGAGGGCGTAAAAACTTATTAAACTGCCAAATTCCACCAGATTTGGAATATTCAGCTACTGCTCCTCTTCGATCCGTACCGGTAAACTGACCAAAAACACAATCGTAAGCCGAGACATAAAGTTTTTTATTAAAATAAATAAAATCCTTATCATAGTAAGGGTAAGAATTACAACCATAATTATAATCCTGACCTGCTAAAGGTGCATCAGCAACGTAACCAGCAGAAAAAACATTTGCCAAATCATCCCATACATATACATATAGTTTATACTGAGATAATAATATGAGCTCATTTTCAATTAGTTGAAATCCATTTAACCAAGCGTTATCATTTATTCCAGTTTCCAAATTTTGTATAAGCCTCCATTGATCATTATTCTTTTCAAAAATTGTTATTGAGTTTTCATGCTTGGTATCCTCCGATTGAACAATTAATAGTTCAGTACCATTTTGCCTAGAAAATTTTTGAATATTATCAAAAATATACGATGTGTTAGATGCTAGATCAGAACCGAGCTCATAGCTTTGACTTAACACAAATTGATTTGCTATAAATTCATATTTGCGGATTTCCAGATTAAGCTCTTTTATAATCCCTATAGTAAAAGAATTCGACGAAATATTGATTATTTGAACCCTTAAAAAAGGAAAAGACTCAATCTCAAATCTTATTCTTTGTATTTCATTCCAATTTCCTGATTGGTCTTTTTTATGAATTTGAATTATTGAAGAATCAGGATATTCTAAATCAGGATTCCAGTTGTCTTGATTGTCCAGTTTATTTAATACAAGAAACCTTTCATGAATCTTAAAATCTAAGATAGTCTCATCCTGATGTGTGTCTATTTTGCTATGAAACTTCCATTCATTGTTGACTCTTTTTGAAATAAAAATAACTTTAGGATTATGAAAACATAAGCCACTTTGAGGAAGTACATCAGGACATTTGTTAGACATTATTGCAGCGAAGTTTCCGAAAACTCTGACCTTACTACCGAACCTCGGATACAAACTTATTCCGCTTGGGTTTAAAGTCGTATCAAAAGTATTTATATGACCAACACTTAGAGTTTCTTGCGCATTTAGATTATTTGAAAAAGCTACGAAAAAGAATAAAAAAAGATATATATGAAATTTAATACGCTTCATGCCTATCTTAAAACTACAATATATTTTCTAAGTATTGCAATGGGAAATAAGGTTTAAAGGCTCACCGAGGACTCGGAAAAGGAGAGAATTGGGAAATAAACAGTAAACCCGCCTGCCGGCAGGCAGGGAGTAAACAGTACGGAGGATGGAAGATTGAAGTCGAAAAACAATTACTAACTCAATAGAAATCGTCATTCCAAGACTTGCTTGCCCTGAAGACCGAAGGTTCTTCATGGCTTCTTGGAATCTCTGCCTAAATAAAATTTCCCTCCTCTACGAATCATCTGAATCAGACAAATGGGGAAAAGGGTATTAATATTGTCAATCAGCATTTCTTGCAGAAATTCAAATTTGTAGTAGGCAAGTAATGTGATTTTCAAATAAATCAAGTCATTCTACTGATCATCTGATACAATATCAGACTATTCCTCTTTCAAAAACTCTATTGGATTTGTAAAAGCTGTACGAAAGGCATGATAACTGACAGTAGCAATGGCAATGACCAAACCGGCCAGAACACCAATACTTATAATTCCAAAACTAATTTTTATACCGTATTCGAAATTGCCTAACCAATCGTTCATAATGTACCAGGAAACTGGTATTGCTAAAATTATTGATATAATTGAGAGAATTACAAATTCCTTATTCAACAAAACCACAATGGATGTAACACCTGCTCCGTAGACTTTTCTAATTCCCATTTCTTTAAGTCTACCCTGGGCATTAATTCCGGAGAGTCCAAACAATCCGAGACATGAAAGAAATATTGCAAAAAAGGTAGCCAAACTCATAATATTCATCCATCTATCGCGATTTGCATATTGTTGCTTTAAATCTTGATCCAAAAAACTATAATCAAAAGGTTGATCCGGATATAAATCCTGCCAAACCGATCCTATTTTTTCTATGGATTCCTGAACTTTTTCCGGCCTCACTTTAATCAAGATGTCAACCAGATTTCCATAATTGTAGGTCAGGAACAATGGTTGTATTTTATTCTCCAGTGATAAAAAATGATAATCTTTCATGACACCTATGATCCTTGAGCCTTTTGAAGCACTGTCTTCCATCCAATTTAATCGTTCTTCCAAAGGATTTTCCCAGGCCATGTCATTAACCAGAGCTTCATTGACAATTATCGCATTGGTATCTGTTCCAAACTTCGAATCAAAATTTCTTCCATCGATTAATTCAATGTCCAATAGATCCAGATAATGTTGATCTACATTATATACATAGGCTGTTTTATACTGACCATCTATGGTATAACCATATCTCGACCAGCCGTTACAAAAGGCTGAACTCGTTCCCGAAACACCTAAAATATTAGGGTCTGAGGAGAGTTTTTCTCTAAAAAGTTCTAAACCATTTTTTGAACCCGGTTCAAATCCCCGCTGAGTTGGTAAGACCAACACATGTTCCTTATCATAACCCAAATCCTTAGAAGTAATGTATTCCATTTGATGGTACATGATCAAAGAACTAATAATGAGAAAGGCACTTATTGCAAATTGAAGTACGATTAATGGTTTAGAGAATTTAAGTCTTAGTCGCCCGGAACTCCCTCCTTTTAATGCTAAAATTGGTCTAAAAGCCGATAAATAAAAGGCCGGGTAAGAACCAGCAAGAGATCCAATAACAAGAGCAAGAATTAACCCCAAAATAAGAATATAGGATAAGGAAGCCTGATCGAGAAGTATACTCTTCTGAGTAAATTCATTGAAATAGGGCAGAAAGATATAGACCAAAATCAATCCAATAAAAGATGATACAATTGATATGAATACAGATTCTATAACAAACTGTGTCATCACCTGAGTCCTTGCTGCTCCTATTGTTTTGCGAATTCCGACTTCTGTTTTTCTCGAAGTAGAGGCACTTAATGCCAAAAGAACATAGTTGACCGCGGCTATTAAAAGAATGAGTAATGCAATACTTCCAAGTATAACTGAATATTTTGGATCACTGGCTTTTGTCCAATCGGATTTGGTATCTAAATGGATGTCGTTTAAAGATGTGATATTGTACTCAAATACAGACATACCTTCGGGTATATTATAACGCTCAATATTCTTCTCTAAGTAATCAGACATATGCAACTTAATGATTTTATCTAGTCCTGATTTAAAAGCCAGGGTGTCTGCATTAGAGACCAATTGAACAAAGGTTGGAGTAGAAAAACTTCTCCAATTGCTCATTCCCTCATCATAATATGGCTTATTGTCTTGTCTGATTAAAATACCATAATCTAAACTTGAATTAGGTGGCGCATTTTCAATAATAGCAGTAATTGTGTATTCCTTTTCGCCGCCGTGATCTATTCTAATACTTTGTCCAATTGGGTCCTTATCTCCAAAATACTTTATAGCGACAGCGGGAGTTATTACGGCATGGTGTAATTCTTTAAGTGGATAATCTGTTTGACCTTTTAAAATTTTAAAAGAAAACATCTCCGTGAAGTCAGGATCCACATAACTGACCTTATCGGTATATACTTTACCATTCGAATGGACAATTACATGGTTATTATTGTTAAAACGAGTAAAATACTTAACCTGAGGAAAATCAGATTTAAGTGTTGGCCCCATACATGTTTGAATGTATGCAGAGTACATATAAAATCCGGGTGTTCCTTCACCGGTATTTTTATAATACTTCTTTTCGACGCGATAAATATCATCTTTGTTAATATGAAATTGATCAAAGCTCTTTTCGTCCAGAATAAATAATGCAATCAGAATACAAAGGGCAATTCCCAAACCCAATCCGGCAGAGTTAATTAAAGAAAATAACTTTTTCTTCGCCATATTTCTTCCGGCTATAATCAAATAGCTTTTGAATAATGCTGATGGAATGAAGTAATTGAATTTATTTCTAAATAAAATTCCGGGCCTGATGAACAACAGAGCCTGATAAATATAGTTTAACCTGGCTATTTGGAATCCAAGCTCATCTTTATCCTCATTAAATTTCTCTTCCAAATCGCCAGCTATGCTTTCAATTAGGTCATCGGGACAAATCCATTCCAATAACTTTAAAACTCTCTTAGGTGGTTCTTGTGATTTCATATCCCGGAGATTTTAAGTTGCGGGACAAGATTCCAAAGTTGAACCCTGTTTTCTTTCATTTGCTGAAGGGTGGCAATTCCAGCCGAAGTAATTTCAAAATATCGTTTTCTCCTTCCTCCTCTTTTTTTTGTTGATCCGCTCATGTGCGAATGGACAAGCCCTTTGTCTTCCAATCTGTAAAGTGTTACATGGATTGCACTGAGATTGGTCTTTCTGTTTTGCTGATTTTCTATTTCTTCCTTGATAGCATTTCCATATGCTTCATTATTCAGAATTGCCACTATCGTTAAAACGAGTTCTTCAAACTCTCCCAAAATACCTCTATTCATTTCTATATGTTTTGTCAGACAAACAAAATTAGAACAAATTTTTATTTATATATATTTTGTAAAAGAAATTACACGAGCGGTTAATTTAGAGCTTACAAACTATTAGAATTCATCATAACAAGACTTGGTTTTGCCTGATTTGTTATCGGATTCTTAGAATAAATCAGAAATTTATCTCTTTATTAAAACTTTTTCGTTAAAGACTTCTTCACCATCTGAAAATTTCAAAATGTAGAGCCCTGAGGGAAGACCGGAGATATTAAAAATCCAATTCTGTCCTTCTTTTTGGTGTTCAATTGGATATTCTTTTCCGGATAAATCGAATATTGAAAAAGAAGAAAACCAAAGCCCTGAAATTTTAATTACTGAAGAAGCAGGGTTTGGAAATACGTTGAAAGCAAGCTCATTTTCATCCATACCTCTAATACCAGCCATGATAGGCGCACAGGAAAGGCTGTAAGTAGCATATTGAATTCCGGTAGGTGGATAGTTTAAAAGACTATCTACTAAAATTGGACAGAAGCAGGTATCTTCCAAAAGGAAATTTTTCATAAATGCTAATGCTATCTCTCCTACCTTACCCGAATGAGCAGTTGGAGAATTGGCAGCCGAATGATCGCCATTCGGAATTTCATAAATGACTTTTTCGGTGCTTTGAGGTGTTAAATTGAAGTGCAGATTAGAATGTTGGTTATTCGGAGCCACGAAATCATTTTCGCCGCTAAAAATCAATAGTGGAACCTGATGATTTAAATCAGATGCATTTGGATTATTCAACCATGGGCATAATGCCATGCTGACCTTCAGGTTGGAATCAATTACGGCGGCAAATTGCGCTCCCCCTCCACCCATGGACCAACCCGCTACACCAAATTTTGTCGTATCAATTTTGCCAAACAATGGCGAGTTGACCCTCTTGTTTTCAAATTGCATCGTTTCCAGGGCATCCAAGAGCGCATCTGCCCTTTCCGGAGGTAAATCCTGAAGATTATTAGTGCTTACAATTATGGTTACGATTCCATGTGAAGCCAAAAAAGGGCCCCAGGTTTCAATTGCAGTCGGAGTAGCATTCCATCCCGGAACAAATGCCATCACAGGCAAGATATTACCCGCACTATCCGGATAATAAATGGTTGCCAAATCATAATCGGGGCCATTACGAATGCTGTCTGTCTCGTCCAATGTGAGAACCGAATAAATACCGGGATTCACAATATCCTGAAACAAGCTAGAATCACATATTTGAGCAAATGTTAATTGAGATGAAAGGATAAAAAGAGTGATAAATCTAAGATGCATATGAATCATTTAAAGAAATATAAATCATAATCCTCGGGCCAATTTGGATAATTATGTAAGCGGTTATTTTACTCGACTTCAGAGTCAGCCGAAGCAAACTTGGAGGTACAAGAGATTTAAATTTCCAATTGATAGTTTCTTATAGAAAAATATATGATGAATAAATGTGATTAATTTAGACCTTCAAATTATTTCAGATGAAAAAAACCATTCAATTTCTAGAAGCACTTAAAGCCAACAACAACCGGGAATGGTTTAATGAAAATAAATCTAAATTTCAGGAAGCCGAAAAGGAATTCAAAGATTTGGTTTATGAAATCCAGGAAGGCTTATCGCAAATTGATAATATCGATACTGAGTCTACCAAAGTGTTTAGAATATATAGGGATGTTCGCTTCTCCAATGACAAAACTCCTTATCATATTCACAGAAGTGTAAGTTTCAAAAGAGCAACTGCCAAACTCAGAGGCGGTTATTATTTAAAAATTAAAATAGGAGAATCTGCCATTGCCGGCGGTTTTTTTGGGCCATTGCCTGCCGATATGCTGCATATCAGAAAACAAATTCAACAAGATCCTTCCGAACTCAGGAAAATTTTAAACACAAAGCAAATTAAAGATTATTTTGGAGGCTTGTCAGGTGAAAAAGTAAAAAGCGCACCACGAGGATTTTCCAAAGAGGATCCGGCCATTGACCTGCTTAAATACAAACAATTACTTCTTACAAAGTCTTTTTCAGATGAAGAGCTTCTTTCCACAGACTTTAGTCAAAAAGTTGTAAACGGATTTGCTCAAATGAGGCCCTTCTTTGATTATATGAGTACAATTCTGACCTCGAATTTGGATGGAGAAGCATTGATAAAAAATTAATTTCAATGCTCCCCAATCATATTTGATTATTAAGCACCTGGTAAGGGCATTACTTCATGAATTTCTATAGCACAGGAATTATCCCAACCGGATAAATGCGGATGTCCGGAAAGCAATTCCTTAGCATGCTCTATGTCGCGGGCTTTCAACATGGAATAACCGGCCATTTCCTTATTGCTTTTTGAGCTTTCGCCTCCTACAGCCAATGCCATACTATTTCCCAGCGGATTCCCCATATCAATGAGCTGCTCTCCACATTTTTCGGCCCACTGATGCCATAGTTTCATGGCTTCTGCCGCTTCTTCAGGTGGTGTATTCATTGAATTTGAGAGTGCTTCCGCTGATGCGTGATAAGTGACTAAATACTGTTTCATCTTGATTTGGATTTGGTTTCCATCAATTTAGTGATTTAGAAGAAAAATATCTGTCAAACACTTACATTTTACACAAGTGGTTATACGATTAACCTTTTGCCTGTCAATAACTTATTCACTGATGTGGGTCAACCATATTATAAGCCGCACCTATGATTCCGGCATTGTTGAGATTTTTTGACACATAGATAGGGGTATCTACATTTAACTCCTTTTCAAATTTTTCCATTTTTTTACTAGCTCCTCCACCAAGAATGAAAAAATCAGGTGAAAAAATTCGAACGAGATGTGTCAAATATTGATTGAATCTTATTCCCCATTCATGCCATTCAAGATTTTCATTTTTTCTTGCTGAATTCGCGGTATAGTTTTCAAACAAATCGCCATTATGTCCAAAAATCCTACCCAATTCAGTATTTGGAATCAATTGTCCATCATAAAACATCCCACTTCCTATCCCGGTCCCAATGGTGATCATCAGGCCCAGTCCATTTTTATCTTTTCCAATCCCAAAATTCATTTCCGCTATTCCGGCAGCATCTGCATCATTAATAACACTAAATTCGAGGCCATCACAAGCTTTGCTGAATAAGTCATCGATCTGGACACCTTTCCATTTCGGATCAAGATTTGAACTGAATTTAGCATTGCCGTTTATAACCACTGATGGAAAACAACAGCCAATATCATTATTCCAATTAAAATGATTTTTAATTTTCAGAATTGTATCGGCAACCGCTTCCGGACTTGATGGTTTTGGCGTATCAATTCGAAAACGCTCTGACTTTAACATGCCCTTTTTTGTATCTACAATGGCGCCTTTGATGCCTGTTCCACCAATATCGATTCCGAGTATATTCATTATTTATTTTGCTAATTGGATTGTCAAATAAGCGAATAAAATCCGGCTAAAAAATACAGATTTAAAATATTCATATATTAGTTAGTATTAACCCAATCGTTAATCCATTTTGATGAAATACTTCTACTCAACAATTACCTTTTTCTTTCTTATAAATCTATATCCGGAATTTGCGCAGTCACAAAGTCCTTCCAATGATAATATTTGCAATGCACAGGAATTAATTATCGGTGCGGCTCCTATCACCGGCGACAATACAAATGCCAGTTCGGAACCGGGAGAGCCAATCGGTTCATGTTTTTTGGAGGCAATTGTTGATGTATCCGTTTGGTATTATTTTGTTCCGGCTAACACCGGAAATTTTGAAGTCACTACAGATTTGGCCGTATTAAACAATGACGATACCCAACTTGCCGCCTATTATTCAAATACGGATTGTAGTGGAACCCTTTCGGAAATTGCTTGTAATGAAGATGTCAGTAATAGCAATTACTTATCAACGATGTTTATTCAAGGTGCAACTGCCGGTGATACGGTTTGGGTTCAGGTAGATGGTTGGGGTCCGAATGGGGGTTTAACAGGAACTTTTCAAATACAAGTAGTCTCAATTCCCGCCTTACCTTTTGATGTATCCATTGAAAATACATCCATTGTCGCTACAGGAATGGCAGGATATAACCTTGTTCCCTTTAGTCAAAGTACTAATTCGGCTTTCAAAATCAATGTTAATAATGTAGGTCAAAATCCTGTGAGTAATGTGGTGATCAGCGGTACAATCAATCCGGGAAATGATAGTATAAATGCCAGTTCAACCGGTATTTCTGAATTCAGCACAGAAAATTTGAGTACAACATCCATGTCAGCTATCACATCAGGATCTGTCTATTCAGCTAATTTCAATGTGAGCCTTAACGAAAACGACGGTGATTTGTCCAATAATTCAGAATCCATCACTTTTATAGCCGGCGCCCTTGGAGATACCGTATTCTCATTGGAAAATGCCAGTGCACCAAGTGCCGGTCACGGTGGTATTGTACCGACGAGCCTGGGCAATAGATATGAATTTACAAGCCCCGATACGATCACTTCTGTGAGCATTTATCTCGTTAATCCTTCGGTTTCTAATTTTGCAGTATCAATTCACAGTTTTGATCCGGTTTCAAACACAATGCTGGGAAATTTATGGACAACAGGAATAATACCCATTCCCGGTCCAGGTTTTCATACCTATTCTTCCAACCTTCCAGTCAGTCCCGGAAGTTATTTGATTTCCGTTCTTCAGCCCGGAAATTCTTCGATCACATTGGGAATGACCAATCAGGTGCACAGAAATAATACGAGTTTTTTCGGTAGCCCGAATGGTCAGTCACTTTTTGCATTGGAGGAATTAAATCTGACAAACACCTATATGATAAGAGCAAATCTAAACACACAAATAAATCAAACGCTCAGCTTGGCGGCTTTTGATCTATTAAGTCCTCCAAATGGGTCCAGAATAGCGAGTCTCAATTCAAACCCTTCAATAAACAAGACATTTTCATGGACAGCCAGCGGCAATTCACTTGGCACATCCATTGTTTACAATTGGTATTTGGATTTTCAGGGTGCTAATTTTTCAAATCCAATTGCAAAAGTATTATCCGGAAATAACGGCGCGGATACCAGCATTAACCTGTCTTATTCTACTGTTGATTCTATTATCGAATCACTGGGCGTCCAACTGGGCGATTCTATCAGCTTGGCATGGAAAGTAGAGGCTTCTTTTGGGAACAATGCAATTGATGCGACAAATGGGCCTTTTAATATAAAATTTGTAAGAGAATTTGTTAGCAACATTGCTTCTATTGCTCAAAATTCTATTGAAATCGTACCAAATCCATCCAAAGGTCTTTTCAGTATCAAAATGTCAGCATTTAACAAAAGTCCTTTCCGGGTAAACGTTTTTGATCTTAATGGGGTATTGCGCAAGAGTTATTTTCAGATTTCAGGAAAATCAAAAGAGATCGACTGTAAAAACCTGCCATCCGGAGTCTATATTTTGGAGGTAGAATCAGACAAGACTTCCATCACTGAAAAAATTATTATTGAATAAAGATTCTAAGGAAAAATTATTTTGAATTTATCCTAATAGATTTAGAAATGCACTTTGATAATAAGTGAATTGAATTGAATATTTAGCTTTGTTAAAAATTTCAATTGGCACAATCAAAATTTTCTGCTGCTAAAAGCAATATCTGGAAAGCAATTCTCGAATCCATAAAAGGAAGTGATGCTGATTATACCAAGATCGGACTCAAAAGGGCAATCTTTTTATTGGCCGTGCCTATGATTCTTGAATTGGTCATGGAATCTACTTTCGCTGTGGTGGATATCTATTTTGTGGGTAGACTCGGTCCGGATGCAATTGCTACGGTTGGGCTGACAGAAACATATCTATATTTGTTGTATTCAGTGGCAATGGGCCTTTCTATGGCTTTAACAGCTATTGTAGCCAGAAGGGTCGGTGAAGGTAAAAAAGATGAAGCCGGGCTAACGGCATTCCAGGCAATTATTTTATCGGTTTTAGTTTCATTGCCATTTTCAATTGCGGGCATCTTTTATGGAGAGAATTTACTTCTCTTAATGGGTTCTGATGTGCAAAGCGCTTCCTTAAATCAGGGATATACACAATGGATGCTGGGTGCAAATGGTGTGATCGTTCTGCTTTTCAACTTAAATGCGGTATTTCGAGGCGCAGGAGATGCGGCGATTGCCATGAAAGTTTTATGGATCGCCAATGGTTTTAATATTATTCTCGACCCTATTTTGATTTTTGGCCTGGGCCCTATTCCGGCATTTGGTATCGAAGGAGCTGCCATTGCCAGCACACTGGGCAGATCAATTGGTGTAATTATGCAGATTTATGCGCTTTCCAGGAGTGGCAAACACATTCGCGTGCATGCAAAAGATTTAAAACTAAATGTGGAAATTCTTTTGAACATCATCAAAACCTCTCTTGGTGGTGTCGGTCAAATGATCATTGCCATGACCTCCTGGATATTTTTAATGAGAATTTTATCCGACGTAGGCAGCGAAGCTGTAGCCGGGGCTACCATCACCATTCGGGTAATGATGTTTACCATTATGCCGGCCTGGGGGCTATCCAATGCTGCAGCTACATTGGTGGGTCAAAATCTCGGTGCTAATGACCCCGACAGAGCTGAAGAATCGGTTTTAAAAATTGGCTGGTACAATATGGTCTTTTTAATTATGGTCTCTATTGTATTTTTCTTTTTCAATAAGGACCTGGTCGGGATATTCACTACCGATCAAAAAGTGGTCAGTGTAGGTGCTGAATGGCTAAAAATTATGTCTTACTCGTTTTTTATCTACGGCTGGTGGATGGTAAGCGTGCAAGCCTTTAACGGTGCCGGTGATACTAAAACACCTACATGGATAAATTTTATTTTCTTTTGGCTAATACAAATTCCACTGGCCTATTTACTCGCCATTTACTTAAACTGGGATCAATCCGGAGTCTTTTGGGCCGTGTTTATCTCAGAATCCGCCGTAGGTTTGTTTACGCTTTATATTTTCAAAAAAGGCAAATGGAAGACCTACAAAGTATAAGTATGTAGAGCCATTTTCAATTGGAATAATTTATTCCATATCATCTTCCTCATCAACAGGCTCATCCTCCGGAGCTTCTGCCTCTACTTCAGCACTCTTCATCATGTACTTTGTAATTCCACCCCAGTCTCCGTAGGTCTGGACAAATACTATTTTACCATTTTCGTCAAAATCAAAAGAATCATAAACTTTAACAACAACTGAACCGGCTTCCGAATCTTCTGTTGCTGCCCAACTGATCGTCCAATCGCCATAATAGCGAACCGAACCATCCATTTCTTTCGTTTCTGCATTTACACCGGGTAGGAATTGGATGTTTTCAGGCATCTGAAAATCAAATGTCGCCCAGCCAATTTTATCTTCCTCTTTCATTTGATCAATGCTTAGGGAATCAGGTGTGCCAATGGCCGTAGGTCGATAATAGGCATTGTCAGAAAAATATTTGTCGTAATCGAGACTTTCACTTTGCCAGTCGGTCAGGTAGGCCAATACTGTTTGTGAATTTCTCTCAAATGCTTCTTTGGCTGAATTGTCTTCAGGTGGGTTGCATGCAGAAAAAAGGATAGCAATACTTAAAATCGAGATTAGCGTTTTCATTATATATAGTTTTTTATATAAATGTAGTTAAAAATATTCTTCTGTTTTAATATTTGCTTTTAATATCGATTGAAAACAAATATTAAAGAAAATAAAAATTGCCACAATTCAGATTTCAATATTTTTTTAGAAAGAGAGTTTAAAGACTATATTCGAAATTATTTCCATTGATTACTCGATGCTAAAAAATCGCATTTTATCTTTATCATTTTTAATATTTCTATTCGTATCAAATCTACTTTCAGCCCAAAATCAGAAATACACCATTTTCTGGGGAGATGATGAAATCGGGCTAATGGACGTTTCCAGAATTCAAAATGGCCCAAAAACCGAATATTCATTTAAAGCGGATGTTGAATTCAGGGTGATATTGAAATACAATCGCAGCACCCAATTCAATGCTACCTATGTTCGTGATACTCTTGTCTATTGTTCAAGCAAAAGTGTAATGAATGATAATCTTAAGGATTTTCAGTACACAAAAAGAATAGGAGATGCTTATCAGGTTTTTCAGCATCCGGATGATACCCTGAAAATGAAAGAGTGCATACTCCAATCGGTGGCTCTGCTCTACTTTAAAGAACCAAAACCGGAATTGAAAAGGATTTATGCGGAAGGATATTCCAAATTTGTGCCAATTGAAAAAGTGGGCAGTGGCATTTACAAACTATACCTGACTGAGGATAAGACCAATGTCTACAATTATGTAAATGGAGAACTAAATGAGGTCAATGTTTTGCGTAACTGGTTTGATCTGACATTTAAAAGGCAATCCAATTGATGGCTCTTTCATCAATAAAGGAATGAGATGTTTAATACTTATCCTTTTTATCTGCCTTTCATGGAATTATAATAGCATCATTTATATAAATCGATGAAAAACATAATCTTTGATTTGTGATTTTTAACAAAAAGCAATCATGAAAAATATCCTTTCAATCGCATTTCTTCTTTTTTTCTTTTATAACTCTCAGGCTCAAATCAGTGCAAAACTAATGCAACACCCAGATGTTTCCGGTGATAAAATAGCATTTGTCTATGGCGACGATATTTGGGTTGCAGATAAAAAGAGTGGATTGGCACATCGCTTGAGCTCACCGGATGGCCGTGAGTTTTACCCTCGTTTTTCTCCGGATGGTAAATACATCGCTTATTCGGCCAATTACGATGGCAATTATGATGTTTATCTGATACCCACCGAAGGAGGTATTCCCAAAAGACTCACCTTTCACCACATGTACGATCGTGTGGTATCCTGGAATCCCGATGGAAAAAGTCTGATTTTTGCTTCATCCAGAGAAAGCGGAAGACAGCGTTTCTCACAATTTTTTAGTATTTCTATTGAAGGCGGCACGCCGAAGAAACTAGCGGTCCCCTATGGATCTTATGCTTCCATTTCACCTGATGCTTCAAAAATTGCTTACACGGATCGCTCAAGAGCAAATAGAAATTGGAAACGATACCGAGGCGGTACGGCACCCGATATCCACATATTCGATCTCAATACTTTTGAAACTCAAAACATCACTCAAAATAATGCCAATGATGAATTACCCATGTGGGTAGGAAATTCGGTGTACTACATGTCGGATAATGGCCCGGAACAAAGGAATAATATTTGGAAATACGATATTCAAAATAAAAAGAATGAGCAAATAACCAGTATAAGCGATTACGATATTACTTTTCCCGAAGCAGGCGATAATCAAATTATATATGAAGCAGGCGGCAAGTTGTTTATTCTCAATTTGGAAAATAATCAAAGCGAAGAAGTTAAAATCAATCTTATATCAGACCGTGCAGAGTTAATTCCAAGTCAGAAAAATGTCCGTAAATACATACATAGCAGCACCATATCCCCTGATGGACAAAGGGTTGTTATCGAAGCAAGAGGTGATCTTTTTGACCTTCCGGCCGAAAAGGGTTATGTATCTAATTTAAGCTCGGGTTCCAAAGCTGCCGAACGTTATCCGGCCTGGTCTCCAGATGGTAAATCACTGGCTTATTGGAGCGATGAAAATGGAGAATATCAGCTGAAGATCAAAGACATGACTTCAAAGGGAGAAACGAAAACATTGACCCAGTTTAAAGACGGTTTCAGATACAATATTTTCTGGTCACCGGACAGTAAAAAAATAGCTTTTGTAGATCAAAGCATGCGTTTGAATATGATGGAAGTTAGTTCAGGTAAAATTACCAGTTTTGACAAGGGTAAGTATTTGTTGGAAGGCGGATTGAGAAGTTTCAGATTTGACTGGTCACCGGATAGTAAATGGCTGTGTTATACTAAAAGTGCTGAAAGCTCAGCCACATCGGCCATCTATCTTTACAATACCGAAACAAATAAGGTTTCTCAACTTACATCGGGTTTTTATTCGGATTCCAATCCTGTATTCAGCAAGGATGGAAAATATTTGTTCTTTGGCACAAACAGAAGTTTTAGCCCGCTCTATTCTGACCTCGATAATTCCTGGATCTACCCAAATACCACAGGCATTGCGGTGGGCACTCTGGACGAATCGGCAAAATCTCTCTTGACCATTAAAAACGATGAAGTGAGTCTGGAAAAAGAAGATGAAGATTCGGATAAAAAGTCTAAAAAAGACAAAAAAGATAAAAGTGATGATAGCAATGCTCAAACAAAAGTGAACATTGACAATTTTGAAAACAGGGTTGAAATGCTTGATATAGAAGCAGGAAATGTTGGGGGTTTAACAGCCCTTGATGGAAAGTTATTATTTATGCGCTATCCAAACTCAGGGTCAACAAAAGAGGAGAAAAACGCCTTGAACTATTATGATATTGAAGAGGAAAAAGTAAAGACAATCATATCTGATATAAATGGATATGAAGTTTCAGCTGATGGAAAGAAAATATTGGTTAGACAAAAGCAAAACTATGCTGTTATTTCCGTTGCTTCTGATCAGAAAATTGACAAGACCGTACCCATACAAAAAATGGTTATGGAAATAGACCCGCGTGCGGAGTGGAAACAGATTTTCATGGATGTTTGGAGAATTGAACGCGATTATTTTTACGATCCTAATATGCATGGCGTTGACTGGGCGGCTATGAAAGAAAAATATGGAAAACTGGTAGAAGAAGCCAATTCCAGAGCCGATGTAAACATCATCATAGGCGATTTAATTGCAGAACTTAACGCCTCACATACCTATGTGGGCGGTGGCGATACTGAAAGCGGTGATAATAAGAATTGCGGATATTTAGGTGCAAATTTTAGTGTAGAAAACGGCTATTTTAAAATTGATAAAATCATCAATGGTGCTGCCTGGGATGTCGAGGTACGCTCACCTTTAAATAAACCGGGACTGAATGTAAACGAAGGAGATTATCTATTGGAGATCAACGGTCAGAAACCGGATATATCCAAATCAATTCACGCAGCATTTCAAGGTTTGGGCGGTGAAACAGTTCAACTGACGGTCAATTCGAAACCAAGCCTGGAGAATTCCAAAAAAATACTTGTGACAACCTTGAAATCCGAAACCCGATTGAGACACCTTGCTTGGATAGAGGCAAATAGAAAACGAGTAGATGAAGCCAGCAATGGCAAAGTTGGGTATATCTACGTGAGAAGCACCGGGATTGATGGACAAAATGAATTGGTGCGACAGTATTTTGGACAAATGGGCAAGGAAGGTTTAATCATAGACGAGCGTTTCAATAGTGGTGGTCAAATCCCCGATAGATTTATAGAATTGCTGGATAGAAAACCCTTGGCTTTTTGGGCAGTTCGAGATGGAGAGGACTGGTCCTGGCCTCCTGCCGGCAATTTCGGACCAAAGGTAATGCTTATCAATGGCTTTAGTGGTTCCGGTGGAGACGCATTCCCCGATTATTTTAGAAAAAGAAACCTAGGTCCATTGGTTGGAACAAGAACCTGGGGTGGCTTGATTGGAATTTCAGGAGCTCCTTCACTTGTGGATAACGGTTTTATTTCATCCCCTACCTTTAGAATGTATGATCCGGACGGACAATGGTTCAGGGAAGGTCATGGTGTAGATCCGGATATCGAAGTGGTAGAGGATTTTGAACAATTGGCAAAAGGTAAAGATGTACAGTTGGAAGCGGGTATAAAAGAAGTGTTGCGACTGATGGAACTCGAAAGCAATTTCAAAAAACCCGATCGCCCGGCCTATGAAAAAAGATAAATTACCTTTGTCTTCATGAAAATAATAACCCTACTATTAATTTTTTCTTTATCGGGCCCCATTGGTATATTGGCCCAGGATATGTCAGAAAAAAAAATTAACTTTTTTAAAGAAATCCCAGAATACCAGGGCCCTTATAATTCGGGCAAAATTTGTGCTCGAATGATTGACGGTCTGGGATTCAGATTTTACTGGGCCACAGAAGGATTGAGTACCGGGGACATGGCCTATCGCCCTTCGGAAGATATACGCTCAATTGAAGAAACTATTCAACATATTTATGAAATGTCCAATTCAATCATGAATGTGGTTAATATAAAAGCTCAGATAGATCCTGAATTAAAGCGCCCAGAAGAGCAGAGAGAGCAATCACTATTAAATTTTCGGTTGATCAGAGAAAAACTAATAAGCAGCAGCGATAAGGATTTTGAGCTTTATAAGCGAATGAGAAACAGCGGAGAAAGCATTCCATTTTGGAACTACATCAATGGGCCAATCGAAGATTGTATATGGCATTGTGGTCAGATCACAAGCTTCAGAAGGATGGCGGGCAATCCAATTTCTCAAAATATAAGCTTCTTTAATGGAAAAATGAGATAATAAAAATTCCCTTTTATTTGAATCAATATTATTTCGAGGGTGGCATACTAGGACGCACTTCTATTTTGCTTGGTAATGTTCTAGCATTCAATTTAACCAAATTAACAACCATCTCTCCAATATCTTCGATTTGAATTTTCCAGGAATCTGAAGCATTTGGGACATGATCATTAAAATAAGTTGCTACTGAACCCGGCATTATTGTACTTACTCGAATACCGTATTGTCGCAAATCAAGCATGACTGCCTGAGTAAAACCTGTAAGGCCAAATTTACTGGCATTATAAGCTGCCCCTCCGGCAAAAAAATTGGTGCCGGCCAAACTGGAAATGGTTATAAAGTATCCCTTACTTTCTTTTAAACTTTCAAGCGTTGCCTTAATGGTATTAAAAACTCCGGTAAGGTTTATATCTATAGTTTCTTTCCAATCTTCTGCGGTTATATTCTCAATGGAACCAAATTTTCCTATGCCGGCATTAGCGACCACCAAATCAATACCTCCCCATTCCTGAATGATTTTTTCAACGGTATCTTTTTGAGAACTTAATTCCCTTACATCAGATTCAAAAGCCAGTACCTGATCATTTCCTGTATTCGAAATTAATTGTTTGGCTGCTTCGTCTGCGCTTTGTTGAGACCTGGAACTGATAGCAACCTTTCCCCCCTCTTTTAAAATAGCTTCTGCTATCCCAAAACCGATTCCTTTACTAGCTCCTGTTATATATGCTTTTACCATTTTTACGTTTATTTCTATACTGAAATGTAAAAAGACTCACAGATGTTTGAAAAAATAGATGAATAAATTACAGAATCACTCCGTTCTCAGGGCATTTATTGGATTTTCTCTTGATGATTTGTAGGAATGGTAACCAACGGTGAATGCAATTAATATCAATGTGGCCAATGCTGAAATAAAAATATTCGCCGGCGATAGTGCAATTCTATTGGCAAAATCACTTAGCCAATAGTCTGATAGATATAGACTGATCGGTATTGAAATAAGTATCGACACAATCGTTAGATAAATAAAATTACGACTCAACAATAGAATTATATCAATCGCGCTGGCACCCAATACTTTTCGTATTCCCACTTCTTTTCTTTTTTGTGAAGCGATAAACATGATCAGCGCGTAACTGCCCAAACAAGATATTAAAATGGCCAAAAACCCAAAGTAAGCGATCAATTTCCCAAATCTTTCCTGGTCTTCATACATTTCAGCCAATGCCTGGTCTAAAAAACTATAATCAAAGGTTTCCTCGGGAAAATGACTGTTCCAAAGACTCTCCAGCCCGGAAATACTTTGCTTTACATTGGCATTATCCAAGCGTATAGAAAGGGTATTGAATTGGGGAACATAAACTTCCAACATCAAAGGACTAATACGCTCGTTCAAAGCCTGAAAATTGAAATCGGATACCACGCCAATTACTTTACCAATATTGCCTTCCAGATTAATTTCCTTTCCTAATGCGGCTTGAGGGGTTCCAAAATTGAAATTTTCAACCGCCCTCTCATTGATAATATACGATGATACCGAATCGCTTGAAAGATCTATTGAAAAATCACGTCCCGCAATTAATTCAATCTGATAGGTATTTAAGAAATCATAATCGACTGAAATGACCGGACAGAGCATATTATCTTCGAGTGTAAACCCCTCAGGTGCGACTACTCTATTTACAACTCCAAAACCAGGCGCCGTGGATGATAAAGTACTTGCACTGACACCGGGAATATTTTTAATCTCATTCTCAAAAACATTTAATTTATTGCGCTTATTCTGATCAACACCACCAAATACGCTATTGAAATTAGAACTTTGTATTGGAAGGGTTATCATCAAATCCTTATTAAAACCCAATGAAGCATTTCGCAAAAAATCGACCTGTTTATACACTACTATGGTCGAGGTAATCAGAACTATAGATATCACAAACTGGAAAATAATCAGACCCTTTCTCAATGATAGATTAGCTCTTGACTCCAGGGATTTGCCTTTAAGGCTTTTAATGATTGAAAAAGAGGAAACAAAAAGAGAAGGGTAAAGCCCAGCCATAAAACCGGTAGTCAATAAAATGACCACAAGGGAAATTATTATTTCAGGTTTAATAAAAACGCCCATTGAAAATTCTTTTCCCGTTAGATCAGTCATAAATGGCAAAAGCATATCCACCAAAAGAATGGATAGCAATGCTGCGATTAATGTAATAATAAAAGACTCTCCTAAAAATTGACTTACAATATTTCTGCGCCATGCACCTAATACTTTACGCATGCCGATTTCCTTGCGTCTTTCAAGAGATTTGGCAGTAGAAAGATTTATAAAATTAATGCAGGCAATAATGATGGTCAGTATTCCTATGGCGCTGAAAATATAGATAAACGATTTACTTCCGGCAGGTTCAGCCTGAGCCATTACCGCATCATTCAAATGGATATCTGATAAAGCTTGCAATTCAAATTGCTGTCCTTTTTGTTGATTATCCGGAATTTTCTCTTCTATAAATTTTACAAAGGCTTTATTTACCCCTTCCGGATCCATCCCCTCTTTTAACAATACGTATGTTGGGGAATGAGACACCATCCAATTCATGTTGAAATTATTTCTAATGGAATTTCTAAAACTTTCCGGTTCTAGATCAAACATATTGTCATAAGGAATTAACATATCGGTATGGATATGAGAATTTGACGGAAAGTCAGTGAAAACAGCAATTACTTTAAATGCCTTCTCCCCTTCTAGGTAAATATTTTGGCCTATTGGGTCAGAATTTTTAAAATACTTATCTGCAATTTCTGTGTTTAAAATAACCGTGAATGGCTCTTTTAGAGCATTTATTGTATCGCCCTTTACAAAATTGAAATCGAATATTTGAAATATCTCAGAATCAGCAAAATTCACATTGTCCTCTTCAAATTTTTTCATTTGAACACCATCACCGACCCTGACACTTACAGATCTTGACCATAATCTTGCACTTTTTTCAATTTCGGGAAAAGCCTCTTTAACGTGCTTTTTTAAAAGGGGCGGCACACGAGCAATATCAAACTGACTTATTTTATACCTCAAGCGGTAAATGCGATCGAATTTGCTGTGAAAGCTGTCGTAACTCAGTTCATCAACTATGAATATCAAAATTAGCATAGCCGACGTCAGTCCTAGTGCGAGGCCAAAAACCGTAATGGCGCTGTAAATTTTATTTCTTATCAAATTTCGGAATGCGGTAATCAGATAATTGCGAAGCATGATGAAAATTTTAAAATAAATCTACAGTAAAGAGCGGTTTAAAACAGAGAAACTTGATAAACGGTTATAAGTCTTTCAGACAGTCAGAATTAAAGGATAAGTAACTTAAGTGCTGGAATGGCCTTTCACACTCCTTCGGAAACGGAAACCAAATTCAAAGGATGCGATTTCCCGCGCAAATTAATTGCCCCTTTTTTCAAAAATGAATATTCAGAAGAAATGCTTTTGATCATTTGATATAAATCCTGTGAGATCAGTAAATTACTATTGAGATTATTGCATTCGGCTTGAATCCTGGCACATGTATTTAGTGTATCTCCCGAATAAGTTATATCTCTTTTAATGATTCCAATTTCACCCGCCACAACCGCTCCAAAATGGACACCTGCTTTAAACTCAGGTATTAACGAATATTTGTTGAGGTATGCTGTGCTCAACTTCGATATGGCTTTTTGTATTTCGAAATAACAGCGGATTGAATTATCGTTTTTAGATTTTTCATCCGTCCTCCAGGAAATTACAACTTCATCACCCACGTATTGATAGATTTCTCCCTGTGAGTTGATGATGGCAGCGGTTATATCGGAGAAAACATCCTTAAGAAATTCGTGGTATTTCTCACTGCCCAATTTTTCTGCTATGCTGGTCGAGGATTTTAAATCGAGAAACATAAAAATCCGATTTTCTGTTTTTGGTATGTTGTACTTTCCCACGAGGATTTTAAATAATATTCCGGGACCAAATTTGTTGCTCATTTGTAAGAAAAAATAGGTTATGGCCACGGTAGAACCCCAAAAAAGAAGATTCTTCAAATGCATACTTGTAGAAATTAAAAGCTTAAAATTGCTCAGCCAAGCTTCTGAAAAAAGTGGATAGTCTAGAGAAGATAATACGAGTGAATAAAGGATCGTTATGGTTCCTGTAATCGCTAAAAAAAAGAAAACGATTAGACTTACGGTATAGATATATGGTCTGGTTCTATATTTCTCATCGACAAGAATGAGAACCATTCCTCCTATAAATCCTCCAAACAAACCAAATGAGAAATTGGAGAACAACACAGTCATGAAATCGTATTGCGCTGAGCTTTCACGAACAAAATGGCTTTTGATAAAAAAATGATCGTAAAAGGATTGAAAAATGCCCAACAGTCCCCAGGCAAATGTTATTGTTAATGCTCTGGTCCATTGTAGTTTCTTCATTTCGATTGAATTCCATTAAAAATAATAAAATCCATACATCTATTTTTTAAAGCGCAACAGACTTGATCGTTTTTTTATCAATTTTGAAATAAATGAATTGAAAGAATACTTAATCTAAACCGAATAATAGAATTGAATGAGTAAAAATGCCTTCGTGCTTTGCTTCGTAATACTTTTTGGCTGTAAGGTCAATGCCGAAGGTCTCAGTATCAAGGGACTGGTCTTAGACAAGGAAAGTAAGGAAGTTCTACCCTATGCAAGTATTGCCGTTTCGGGTAAATCAATTGGAACCATCAGCAATTCAGATGGGCGTTTTGTTTTATCAGCTGAGCATATTCAATCCGATGACAGCATTCTGATCAGCTATATGGGATATGAAACACTGAAATTGCCTTATGATCAAGCCCGCAGCCAAAGCTCCTTTTATTTAAAACCCGTAAATATCAAACTATCGGAAGTAAAGATTTATTCAAGAAACTTAAGCGTTGAAGAAATTATTGAAAGAACAGTTGATAACTATGCTAAAAATCATCCCAAATTAAATCAAAGACAAAGGTTGTTTGTACATAGTTTTATCCAGACTCCATTTTCCAGGCAAAACAGTGCCCGGGTTGTTAAGTCAAATTTTGCAGGAATGGACCAGGAGAAATTTAATACCATTTTTAATAAAATACCTGCTGTCTTTACAGATTACAATGATGCCATTTTTGACTTATATTCTTTTGATTCTAAACACAAACTAAAGCCTGTCCAGGGCATATCACTGGCTGAAGGAGATCAGGATGTCCTATTAAAAGAAATTGAACTTCAAATGGCCGACATTATTGCTGATTTTGAGAGTGCCGTTAAAAATCCGGATGTCTATTACAAGTTCAAGACCGGAATCTTCGGATTTAAATTTAATCCTTCGGAGGATGAAAACAATGATGCCAAGCATGATGAGGATGACAGTCTGAGTTTTAAAATACCTTCCGTTTCAATAAAATACGAAACAAACAAGCTCATCAGGGAATATTCAACATTGGATGGGGATAATACCGGCTTTCTAAAAAGAAAAAGTAAATACCATTTTAAACTTGAAAATATTGAATTCTACAATGGAGAATTGGTTTATCGAATAAAATTTACCCCAAAGCGAAGCGGGCTCTTTGAGGGTGAAATTTTTATATCCACCAGTGATTTTGGAATTCACCAGATGGATTACGCTTTTGCTAAAGGAAAAAGTACGGAAAACATAAAAATTCTCGGGTTCGGACATGCTATAAATTACAGGAAAGGCCGCGTAATTTTTGAAAAAGGAAATGAGCATTACCATTTAAAATTCATTTTAGCTGAAAAGGTTGAAATGGCAGCCATCGACAGAAAATTTTCTTTCCTAAAAAAAGAAAAACGATTTCTCATCGATAAGGAATTGAGTCAGATAAAATTTGATGTCGATTTGCTTTTCAATGTAAAAAGTAAATGGGAATTGCTTGTATTGGATCATGAACCCATAACTGAAATAGAATTTAAAGAGCTTGAAGAAGCAAAGTTTATGAACTTTAAAAAAGAATTAGCCCATTCCCCCAAAGACTGGGAAAACCGCACTTACATTGTCCCGGGAGAAGAACTTCTCAAATACACAAGAAAAACAAATAAGGGAAGGTAATGCTGAGATATTTTATAATAAAGGGACTTATTTATTTTCAATAGCATCAACAGTGACTATTCGATCAAGTCGGATCTTGAAATTATTTTCGCCTACCAGAAACTCCTCACCTTCTTTGGAATAAACATCGATTAGTTTTCCTTTATAAATCTCGATTTTGCTTTCGTTTTTAAATTGAACGATACAATTTTTTCTCCTTGTAATTCTATCGAGCATAATATCGTGAAAAGTACAATTTATAGGATTGTAGGACATTTTATTGCGCTTTTAAATTTGAAACAACGATAGTGATATTAAATGGACCTTTATGAACTGTGCTTATTTTAGCAGCATCAATATCTTCCCATCCTTCCCAAGTAAATTCAACACCTCCAACCGGGATAATTCCAACCCAAAATTTCCATGCACGCGGTCGGTAATCCTTATCCAAAATCCACAAATAGGAATCGCCAGGAGTCACACCACCGGATGTATAAGTGACCAAAAGTGCTTCCTTGCCATTATAATCTACCACTCCTCGCTTTGTTCCCGAATCGCGTACTTTGAAAGGAGCACCCAACCAAAATGAATCATTAATGAAATATTCATAGGCTGTCTGAGTTATTTCCGATGAATCCTCACTTGTCATAGATGTATTGCTCTGAACTTTACCTTTAATCGATTTAGTGTTTAAAAAAACCGAATAATTATCCCATTTTACTACAACACTATCTTTCGTTTTAAACCAGGTATAGTTATGTCCCGGTGGGTATGACCAGGTTATGGTTTCGATCGAATCCCAGGCCATTTTATTTACCGCCAATAGCATTTTATCAGCCAGTATTTCAGCTTGCTCGCCTTCCCGGCTTTTAGGGAGAGGTTCATCCATCACTAGAAATGCAATAAATCCACTTACCACTATGGCTAGCAGTACTATCGAAATAATTTTAAAGGCTTTTCGCATTTAACAAACCTAAAGCATTTTATAAAAATCAAAAATTATTGGTAGCATATTGAAGTCTTACGATTCACCTATCAAAAAAATACAGGATTCTGGAAATTGCATTATTTAAAGATTTGAATTTGTTGGAATAATTGGGTTTTCAAATAATTCACATGATATACCTATTAAAATTTTAAGTACTGCAGCAGCATTAAAGTCTTTAATTTAAATATAAAGAGATTTTTGTATATTGAAGCTTCTCCAAAGCGCCAATTAAATAACAGCAAAAACAAAAAAATGAATATGCGAAGCCTTTGTATTTTTCTTGTGTTTTTGGTCTCATTCTCCGAATTAAAGGCACAAATTCACATTGAAAAATTTTCTCCTGAATCCTTACCGACTGGCTTTCATGCTGTCACCGCAGAAAGAGGTAATATCATTGTCACTTTTCCTGAAGAGGGTGCCATTTGGAAATCGCATTGCTATAATTTAAATGGTAAATTACTATGGGAATACGAGCTAAAGCTTAAAGAAAATGAATACATTATTCAAGATGAATTATTTGAAGGTGTTTTAAATGTTTTTAGTACTTTAAAACAATCAGATCCTAATAAAGCCACCCTCTACCTAAGGCGCATTGACGAGAAAACAGGCAAACTTATTTCCGAAAGACCTTTGTGGAATAAATCTGTCGAAGAAGAACATTTTAATGATAATAAAGCGGATGTCATTGCAGATGAAAATATTGCGATTTCCGCGCGACGGGATGAAAAGGTCGAAGTACATCTGGAATACAGGTTTAACATGAGTGTTTCACTAAGAGAATCCAAGTATTTGTTCTATATCTACGATTACTCCAAAAATCATCTCAATTTGGATTATAAGGTTTTTGATCAAAATGTACAGGAATTGGACAGTGGCCATATTGAATTTGAAGATGGCATGTTCATTTACGATGTAAAAGTCAATGATCAGGGTGATGTGTTTATGGCTAATTCAAATCTCGAAGGGGACCTGGAAGTCTATAAATATCCTGTTTTGAGCAGTGGATTTGATTTTCTTAATATACTTTCCGACTCAATCAATATGGGCGATATTAAGGACGACCTCACTTTGAAATTTATCGATGACAATCAGGTATTCATTGCATCAAAACTTGAGTTTTCAGAGCTTTTTCTTGGTATTTATTACGCTTTATTTGATTTTGAAAATACGCGTATTAGCCGTGAGAAATTTCAACCGCTTAATATAGAACTCTTGCACAAAGTGGACAGTTTGCATAAAAGCAAAGAAATCAAACGCTTGGTCTGGAATAAATACAACCTGACTCATTTTAACATTTTCAATAAAAATGAATTGGTATTGGTCTTTGAGCATATGGATATCAAACATTCCGGACATATATTCAGAGAAATTGATTTTGTGTCCAGATTGCCCTGGAAAGAACACAACTCAAAGGTATCCGTGGGCCCTGCACTGATCTTTGCTTTTGATGGCCATGACGTGCTTAAATGGAGTAAATATTTTAACATAGACCTGGAAACTCAGGAAGCATTATTTCCATTGAGTTCAACCATGAATGTTCTACCTCCGGAAGAGGATCAATTGACCCTGGTCGTAAGGGAAAATGAGGCCTCATATACCTATAAAGTTGAATATGAACATGACATGGAAGAGCAAAAAGAAATTATTGAAGAAGAGGGCGGGATCATACCCGCATGGAC
The DNA here is from genome assembly GCA_965267555.1 of Cytophagales bacterium. GTDB lineage: Bacteria > Bacteroidota > Bacteroidia > Cytophagales > CCMP332 > CCMP332. The sequence goes on from OZ254083.1 coordinate 2,264,787, forward strand.
GGTCAAGATGAAAAATAAATATTATGCCTCCTATTTTTCAAATGATGAAAAAACTCTGATCATTAAAGAAATACAATATTAAATCAATCGCTATAACCTGATTTGAAAAGTATAGCAGGCCTAATAAACCTGAAATTTAAGCGGTCAATTCATCAATTGAGGATTTCTTTTCTCTCTAAGAATTACTAGTTTTATTAAAATTAAATTGAATGAAAAATATATTAGTTCTCCTCATAGTCCTTTGTTCTTTGCCAATGACAACGAATGCCCAGTTCAATGGAAAACCCCTCTATGATGTACTGGTAAGACAATACCCCGATACCTTTGGCGTATACAGAATGGAATTATATCCCACCATTGCACCATTGCACTGTGAAAATTTTGATACCCTTGCTCAACAGGGGTTTTATGATTCCCTGGCATTTCACCGAGTAGTACCAAATTTTGTAATCCAGGGTGGAGATCCGAATTCAAGATCGGGTCCTCCTTCAACCTGGGGTCAGGGCGCTCCATGGCAAAATACAGTTCCAGCCGAGTTCAACCCGCTTTCTCATAGCAGGAGCACTATCGGCGCAGCGCGGGCTAACGATCCTAACAGCGCTACTTCACAATTTTATGTCAATCTTGCCAATAACAGCAATCTCAATGGAAATTATACCTTATATGGAAAAGTTATTAGCGGGATGAATGTGGTGGACTCGGTAGAAGCTGCCCCTACAGATGCCAATGATCGGCCTCTGGATAAAATCGATATGTTCATTACTTATGTAGGAGAAGACACCACCTCGCCTTCTATGGCGCCCAGTTTGACAGCTCCTGCAGATAGCGCGGTCGATTTATTTGGAGATGAAACCTTTAGCTGGACGGCGGTTAACTCTAACGACTTTTTACTATACAGAATTGAATTTTCTAAACAATCAGATTTTAGCAGCATCGACTATTTCGAAAATGTTTCAAAAAGCAAAACAAGTGTAAAACCACTCGATAATCTGGAGCAGGGATTTGTGACTTATTATTGGAGGGTATTGACCAATAATGGTGGTAAAATGAATGCTTCGGAAACAAGATCGTTTACAACTTATATTGCAGCTCCAATACTTAAAAAACCACTGGACATGTCCAATAGTGTGTATATGAATCCAATACTTGAATGGTACAGTGTTTCCGGTGCTACACAGTACAATGTTGTGATTTCCACACTTCCGACTCTTGAAATTCCAAATTTCAATGTGGTAGATACAGTGACATGGAAAACTGATTTTGCTCCGGCGCCATTGAACGCCAATTCGACTTATTATTGGGGGGTTAGCTCAGTAAAAAACGGAGTTCGCGGCGATTTTTCAGAAGTTCGACAATTTACCACCAGCAATGTAATCAGTAACCTGGAAGGAAGTATTCCGCAATTTGAAATGATCTATCCAAATCCCAATTCGGGAATATTTACAGTGAAATCTGCATTTAGCACCAATGCCTTATTTAAAATCCATGATATAAACGGTGCCTTAATTTTCGAAAAAATATTAAGCATAGAGAATGAACGCATTGATATAAGTAAGGAGGCTGATGGTATTTACTTCTACACGATTGAAGGCAAGTCCAATACGAGCAGAGGGAAAATAATGAAGCGTTGATCAAAATTGAAAACTATAAAAGATTGATTTACAAAATATGAATCGTATATTCTGATTAATTAAATATTATCTCTGTGGAAATATTTAATGAGTATACATTCGCAATAATTGCAGGTTGGCTCCTGCCAAGTGCTCTTTTAGGGCTATTGGGCGACAACCGGTTGATCGGATTTTGGAAAACCATTCTTATATCCGTATTGCTTAGTCCATTGATAGGTTTGATTGCTGTTTTGGCTTCAAAAAGCCGACAAACCGATGCTCTGGAAAAAGCACAATTAAAAGAGCTTAAGGAAGCACAAGGTGAACGTATCAGCGAAGAACTGGGAAAACTACATGCGCTTCACGCCAATGGGGTCATTGATGATGATGAATATAAAAAGGCTAAAAACAAATTGCTTTCCTGATCAGCGTACGGTCTGGGCCTTAAACAACTGATATACATATTCCATATACATTTTTTCGCCTTCGATTAGCGTCCAGTTTTCAAGATCATTTGAATAATGCAGCGAGCGATCCCCTTTTTCAGAACTGTTTATCTCTGTCACATAAATACCGGAAATATTCATAATCATGTCATTGCTTTGGCCACTAATATCAATTTCAGTTCCGGTCCAGGAATTCCCATCGTTTTCTGATTCGAGCAATGTGGTTTTAGTAAAAGCTGTGCCACCTGTAACGCTAACATTTTCCTCCAATCTGAAATTGACATAATCATTTTCTGCAAATACACTTGAAACACTGGCATTAACAGTGGTATCCCCGCCTGAAACTATAAAATCATAGTCCACATCGTATTCTGTCCAGTTTATAGCATCGATGGAATGATGGACCCGCCCATTGGCAATACCATAAAATTTCTCACCATAGGCCCAAACCTTTTCTAAACTGACATCCTGACCATCAACCTGCGTATTGGTTTCTTTCCAACTAACACCGTCATCATCCGAATAAATGATTCGGCCATCATTGACATTGGCAAAAACCACAGATAGAGTTGAAACAAAATCTGTGATATTGATAGGGTCAACACCTGTAGAGTTTAATTGGAAAGTACTGAACTGAACAAATGAGTGAGGAACCGTTTTTATTTCGCCGGTGACATAATCCAATACGTGAGAAGCCAGCTGGGTCAGCGCAAAATCCGCTTTATTGGCCGGGTTATTTCCCAATCCCAAAACATTGTAATAGGCACCTTTTTCAGCATCGTAAAGGGTACCGCCTGCATAGGCGTATACTCTATTGCCATCGGTTTGAAACTGTGCATTGTTGGGCGTATTCTGAGTTGCATTAAAAGTGATGTAGATATCCGTCCAGACTTCACCATCGGTTGTCCATTTCATTAGGCGATCATTATTGATCAAATAGAAAACCTCGCTGCTTTCGGGTAAGCTATTTAGGTTATCAAATAAATCATCATCGTTATTGCCACAGGAAGAAATAATCAAGATTAACACAAACAATTGGATCCAATAGGTACGTTTCATTGCTATTTTTTTAAGTGAATCTAAAAATATTCATTTAAATTTTAAGCATTATTAGCAATTCAAAATGTCAGATACATTCAATTCTAAGGTAGAAAACTTCAACACCAATCTCTGGGGGCATCATTTTATAGTACCCGAAGAGATCGCTAAAAAATACATAGAGGGCGATAACAGACGTGTAATTTGCACCTTGAACGGCATAAAAAAAGTAAGAGCAGCGCTCATGCCTTCCAAAAGAGGATGGTATATATTACTCAATAAAAAAGTGAGAACAGAGCTTGAAATTGAAGAAGAAAGCAGGCTTTCAGTATTAATTGAAAAAGATCGCTCAGAGTTTGGAATGGAAGTTCCAGAAGAGTTTGTAGAGGTAATGGGACAGGAAGAGCTGGCCTGGGAGCGATTTCAGAAATTGACCCCGGGAAAACAACGTACCTTAATCTACATAGTGAACAAAGTTAAAAACACAGACAGCAGGATAAGAAAAGCCCTGGCCATTGCCCATCATTTAAAAGAAATGAAGGATGTTTTGGATTTTAAAAGGATCAATGAGTTGATTAAATATTATAATAATTTGAGGTAGGCAGACTTCTAGATTGAAATATAATATTTCGCCTAATGAATAAAATCAGATTTTTAGTCTTTTTAAATAAATACTCCCTGAAGCCCGATTTAAGCTTTTTTGAGATTTGATTTTCAGTTGACTTAATTGGCCTAAAGTCAATAACTTTAGTCTGACGTTAGCCAATCCCTACACATAATAAAAGACCGCTATAAAGCGGTCTTTTTGTTTATTAATATTTGACAATAATCCTTATTGCTTTACAAGCTTGTAAATAACTGTATTGTCAATGTCGGTAACTCTTACAAAGTAAACTCCGGAAGTCAATCCCGACACATTGATATCAGACTTGTTTCCATTCAGAGTTCCGCTTTGCCAAATTTTACCGGAAGCATTCATTATTACATAATCCGGGGAGTCCATTTTTCCGGAATAAATTGTAAGTCTATCATTCACTGGATTTGGAAATACAGAGAATCCCGGCGGTCGGATACCCTCTGAAACTGCCAAACCTGATGAAGCCCTTGCTCCTGCTCCAACACAGAAATTTGTGGTTTCACTTGAACCAAATGCCCCACCTGATGCCAATGTGGTACCTCCTGAAGTCAGTGCGTATGAACCATTACCATATGAGCAGCAGATTCCATCACCATACGAATCATAGATTATAAAATCATAGCAGCCATCATCCAGGACAATATCCCCACTAATAGTAGATCCATCAGGTTGAGAGCCATAAGGTCCTCCCGAAACTACGATTGTCGATCCGCTTCTAATCTCCCATCTTGTTTCTTCCGGGTAGTTGTCGAGTGTAATTGAAAGATTAACAGTGCTTGTTCCACCGCCGCCACCACCGGAAGAAAGATTTATAGCATCAACTGCCATATCCCCTCGCCAGGTGGTTCCAGTAGTTCCAACAAATCTTAATTTCACATCACTTCCTGTATAAGCTCCAAGGTCTACATTGGCTTCCAACCAGCTGTTTCCCTGATTGCCGTTTCTTGACCAAACACTTGACCAATTGCTTCCATCTGTTGTGGCCTCCAGCACAAGCCCTCCCATGTTCGAAGCACCATACATATGATATCTGAACGAAAAGGTCGCACTGCTTGAGCCCGAAAGATCAAAACAAGGACTTTCAAAAATCGCCACTTTATTTGAGTAATTTGGACTGGAAGATTCTACGTACATATAAAAGTTACCCGCATAGGCTGAAGAAGGCCCTGTATTATTTGATGGTGTGCCTCCGCTTCTTCTTGTCCAATTAAAGTCATCGCCACTTGCCTGGGACCAGTTACCGAGACCACTTTCAAAGCCTTCGCTATATCCGGGGTTTTCGGTAGCTCCGCATGTGAGGCCTCCACCTCCCCCGCCGCCGCTTGTCGTAAGCGATAATTTGTCGATGGTCATATCTCCTCGGTATGAAGAGCCTGTTGTCCCTTTAAATCTCAGCTTAACAGTTTCACCTAAATAGGATGAAAGATCTACACTGGCGCTCGCCCAGCTATTCCCTTGATTACCACTAAGTGACCAAATCTGATTCCAGGTGCCATCAGTGGAAGCTTCCAAAGCCAATGTACCCATATTGGAGCCATACATGTGATAGTCAAAATCAAATGTAGCGCTGCTTTCACCCGACAGGTCAAAACAAGGGCTTTCGACAATGGCTACTTTACTCGGGTAATTCGGACTGGAAGATTCGACGTATAGATAATACGATCCTTCACTTGCCGAACTGGGGCCGGTACTGCTGGAAGGTGTACCATTTGCATCTCTGGTCCAGTTGATGTCATCAGCACTTGATTGCACCCATCCTCCAAGACCTGATTCAAAACCTTCGCTATATGGGAATGATGATATGGTGCTTTCGCATGTGAAAGAACCTCCACCGCCGCCGGGATTGTAAACAGGGTCTAACAAGAAACCTTCACGGCCTCCTCCAGAAGTAAAAGTGGCTTGCATTCTTGTATCCTGACCGGCTGAAAACATAAACATACATGCATCATCAACATAATCCATGTAGTTCATAAACATATCGCTCTGGCCGCCGGAACAGCTATTGGTACCCGGTGCAGGGCATCCATAATTTGGATTACCGGCTATTGGTGTATCGTTTACAAAATCGTCTACGCTACAACCTCCATCACCCCAAATGTGTCTTAAGTTTAGCCAATGTCCTACCTCATGTGTTGCTGTTCTACCACGGTCGAATGGAGCGGAAAGGTAAAAGCTACCTCCGCCCGAAACCGAAGCATCACCAAAATATTGAGGAGACATTACAACACCATCCGTTGCTGGGTTACCACCAGGGAATTGGGCATAACCCAATATTCCCCCGCCGATGTCGGCTACCCACATATTCAAAATCCTATCGGGTTCAATTGGTGGATAAGTCTGCTTTACCAGATCATTGGTGCCCCAGGTCGAACGGCTGTTGGAGTGTCTTTGTATTTCCAAGATTTCAAATCTTATATCTGTGTCACCGGATCTTACACTCGTGAATATTGATGGTACATTATTGTAATCACTATTCGTAGCACTAAAATCCTTATTTAGTCGGTCTATTTGAGACTGAATCTGTGCGGTCGAGATGTTTTCCTGGGAGTTGGCATATACTACCTGAATAATACAAGGTATGATAATTTGCCCACCTGACTGTCGTTTGACAGGGTTTTGAGCGTAGCGTGCAGTCAGTGCATTTATTTCTGCTTGACGCTTTGCGTAATCGGGGTCAGTGGCTAATAGCCTTTCGTGCACCTCATCTGAAGCACAGTGTCTTTGCTGAGCGCTGGCAAACTGAAAACAGCCCGCAAAAGCGCCAATCAATAGTAATCGTTTGATCATAATTATGTGTTAAGTTGAAAATAAAACTCATAAAAAGTCAGGCTTTATCCGGAGCGAATCAAGTAGAAGATACAAGAATCCATTTAGTGGTAAATATTGGATAAGCATGAAATTTTACCTTCACTATTTATTAATTTTTTAAGAGATATCATAATTAATTATTCAAATATTTTATTGAGATTCTAATTATTCACAATTATTTCAAATGGTACTCGGTTAAATTATATTATGAAAATGGAAAAGGCTCCTTTGCTAAAACCTTGGTCTTTCACTCGACAATTGAGCTGCTTCTTTTGAAATTTCTTTTTTATCATCAAAAGAATTGCATTTTTGTAATAGGTGAAAAATTTCCAATCCGATACGGCCGTCTTAATATTTACCAGAAGCCTGGAAAGTGAATGTGAACACAAAAAGCTTTCTGACTTTCAAAATGCTAAAATCATTAAAAGCTTAATGGTTCAGACTGAAAAGACCGTGAAAAAATCCTGTCTCCCCTATTTTATCAGTTCGGATGAATTTCAATACGGTGATTCTTTTGGCGAGCGTCTTTATAATGAAATGCAGAGGGTCTATAACGCCGGATATGAAAAAATAATTGTCATCGGCAATGACAGCCCCAGCCTGACTACAGAGGTATTAATAAAAGCTGCCAAGGACATCGATAAAAACAAAATCGTTCTCGGGCCTTCCAATGATGGTGGTGTATATCTCATCGGAATGCACAGAAAAAATTTAAACAGACATCAGTTTATCAATCTCCCCTGGTTGAGCGATAGAGTTTATCATTCTTTTAATGAATATTCCAATTCAAATTCGCTGACTCTTCTAATTTGCGAACAGATTAATGATATTGACAATCAGGAAGATTTAATAAATCACATTACAAAGCATCCGTTAGAAAGATTTTCGCTCTTTATCAATTCTATTCTGGCTTCGGATTCAATCAGCTTTATCAGAAATTACGAATCCGCCCGTTCATTTGAAATTTTAGGATTTCGACAATTGCGTGCGCCCCCCTCCCTGGCGAACTAGTTGTACTCAATATTTAATCCTAAAATTTAACAAAATGAAAGACACTTATTACAACCGTGAAGATCTCGGCAAATTTGGCAATATCACAGAATTTCAAAAAAAGCTCGGAGATCAGTTTTTTCAATATTACAATGAGGTTTTTAAAGAGGGCGCTTTAACTGCGCGCGAAAAATCCCTAATAGCCCTTGCTGTAGCTCATGCTATTCAATGTCCCTATTGCATTGAGGCCTATACCGACGATAGCATGAAAAAAGGGGTCGATGAGGAACAAATGATGGAAGCCGTTCATGTGGCCGCTGCTATTCGCGGTGGCGCTTCACTGGTTCACAGCACACAAATGATGAACATTGCAAAGGAAAAGATGATGTGATATGGAAAAAACGCTGCAAAGAAGAAAACATGAGCTTTCAAAAACTGAGCAACAGATTGCCATACTCGACAATGCCGATGATTTAAAAATTCCCACATTTCAGGAAAAAATTGAAGATCTGGGCCTTTTCCCTCTCAAACCCACCGGAATAGAGATTTTTCAAATAAATGTGGGTAAAATGTGTAATCAGGTATGCAAGCATTGTCATGTGGATGCGGGTCCCGATCGAAAAGAAATAATGACCAGGGAGACCATGTTGGATTGTCTTGAAGCCTTAAAAAAATCCGACATTCAATCGGTCGACCTTACGGGAGGCGCCCCTGAAATGAATCCTCATTTTCGATGGTTTGTAGAAGAAATTAGAAAACTGGGTAAAAGTGTTATTGTGAGATGCAACCTCACCATAATCCTTGCCAATCCTAAATACTATGATCTGCCTGAATTTTTCAAAAAACACAATGTCAATGTCGTAAGCTCTTTACCCTATTTTAATGCCAGAAGAACGGATGCTCAAAGAGGGGAAGGCGTTTTCGAAAAATCGATTAAAGCTTTGAAATTGCTCAACAAGGTAGGTTATGGAAAGGAGCCCAATTTACAATTGGATCTTGTATACAACCCGACAGGTGCTTTTCTACCCGGTGATCAACAGGGACTGGAAGCGGAGTTTAAGAATAAACTAAAAATTGGATATGACATCGATTTTAATAGTCTATACGCTATTAGCAATGTGCCGGTCAGCCGATTTTTAGATTATTTAATTGCGAGCGAAAACCTTGAGTCGTACATGAATGAACTCGTCAATGCATTTAATCCCTCCGCTGCAATGGGAGTTATGTGCAGAAATACAATAAGTATAGGATGGGATGGATATATTTATGACTGCGACTTTAATCAGATGCTTGGTATGAAAGTTGATGTTCCGAATGGGAGGCATATTAGTGAATGGGATCTGGATCAGCAAAACAACAGAAATATAAAAGTAAACCAACATTGCTTTGCTTGTACTGCAGGTGCCGGCTCAAGTTGCGGTGGTTCATTAACCTAATACGCCGACCCCGATTGTACGGGCATACAGGACGGTGATTGCCCTGTTCCATTGATTCCTTTATTCACTAATAAAGATTCTTGGCAATTATATAACTTCGCACCTGAATGAAAATTTGGCTGACATTTGCTTTTGTAATAATCGCTCTAAGTCTTTCAGCACAGGAAGTGGTGCCGGCTGATACCAGCAAAAGCTATGTCACCTACGGACCCGAACCAAGTTTTCCGGGTGGACTGGAAGCATTTTATAAGTTTGTACAAAGGGAGTTGGAATCTCTCGATCTTGATGGTACAAATTCCGATCCGGCCTGGGTCAAATTTTTAGTCGATAAGGATGGATCCATCGTTAAAGTAGTTATACTCGAATCTCCCGACAAGGGCTATGAAAATGCAATTCGCGACATGTTCAAAAGAATGCCCAAATGGCAACCCGCAAAGCGTGAGGGTGAGTTTGTCATTTCGGAAATGACCCTTCCTATATTTTTTAATTGATGATGAAGCAAAATCAAAATTTACCGGAAGTGTTTTATCATGTAGGCATGGGCAGAGCTGCGAGTACATATTTACAGTACGATGTCTTTCCCTTTTTTAAAAATGTCAGCTATATTCAACGAACCCGATTCAAATATTTTAGTAAAATTGTTAAGCGTGAAAAAAAGGATAAATACTTTGTCTCAAGAGAATACGATCAGCAATTTGAAGAAGAAGTAAAAAAGTTTTCAATCCAATTTCCCAAAGCCCACCCGATTGTAGTTTTTAGACGTCATGATGGTTGGATCGCATCACAGTACAGACGCTTTGTGAAAAACGGAAATCACTTGACTTTTAAGGAATTCATCGATCTGCAAAATGATCAGGGTTTATTCTCCATCGCAGATCTCTCCTATTATCCGAAAATTCAATATCTGGAAAAGCATTTTGAGAATAAACCTCTCGTCGTATTTTATGAAGAAATGATTAAAAATCCCTTTAGGTTTATTGATCGGATCGCCAATTTTATGAATGCATCTTATAAGAAGGATGATATCAATTTGGACAAAAGGCATTCATCATACAATAAAAATCAGATTAGAGCAATTTATTGGGTTGGCAATTATTTTAACATTCGAAAGAGAAGAGTTTTCAGTAATGCTGTATTGCATTTTCTATGGCGAATTTATCTTGGAAGCATCCGCTATTCCATATTATACATCGCCAAAATTTTACCCGATTCCATGTTTGATCAGAGTCCTCTCATTGATTCCAACGAATTAAAGGAAGTAAAAGAATACTTTAGTGAAGACTGGGCAAAATGCATTGACTACGCAGAAAATCTTTACGGAAAAGTCGAATTCTAAGAATTCTTAGACCACATTGGCCCGCGTTTCTCTATTTCTTTATATATCGGACAGCTTTTTTCATGTGCCCCAGGCAGATAGCCAGTACTCATCAAAAATTCATTGATAATCTCTCCTCCTACAAATTTAAAACCCGATTTTTTGAATAATTTCAACCAATCATCTTTCGGCAGCGGATGGTTATGATCCAGCCATTTTTGAAAACTGCCATGTTTTTTCTGCAATTCCATTACTTTACGCGCATTGTGAATCGCTGCATTTACTTTTAATCTGTTTCTTATTATACCTGCATTTTGAAGTAATCTTTCGCGATCTTTTTCATCATAAGCAGCAACTTTTTTAACACAAAAGTCCGAATATGCCTTTCTGAAATTATCTGCCTTATTTAATATGGTTGTCCAACTGAGTCCCGCCTGATTGATTTCCAAAATTAATCGTCCAAACAGCTCATCGTCGGATTTCAGTGGAAAACCATACTCTTCATTGTGATAGCGAATATGGGGGCTATCTTTTGGCATTGTCGCAACGGCTTTGCAGTAAGACATGAATAAATTTTTAAAATGAACGAAAAACTTACGTCAAACAAAAAGTGCAATTAGATTCCACTTTTCTCAAAAAAATGAATTCTAAATTTAAAATGTTTTTAAACCTTAATATTATGAATCACACTATCGTTGAAAAAATTGAAAGCATTTGTATCTCAAATGAAGACTCCATGAACAACCTTTCTTTAGCCTTGGATAACATTAAAGATCTGCATATTCAATTTGAGCTAAATCCAAAATCATTAAATACTGAAATCATATCTCCATTAGACAAGCTGGCAAACCATTTCGCTGACTTGTTAAAGGAAGTTATACATCAATCAGATGAGGCATCCGTTAAAATTGGAGAAATGAGTTTTAAAGTATTAAAACTCTGTATTAGACTGATCGATAAAATATACTACTTCAACAGGGGTGGCGAATCAGCTTATTCATTCAATTAGTTTCAGTCCAAATATTTTCGGGAATTTCCTCGGTAAATGGAATTTCCGGGTTTAAAATTTCATGTATTATATCAATAAGTATGCTTTCTACATTTTGACAGAAACTATTTTCATCGTTTAAATGAGAAGCTGTTTTCAATTGTAAAAAAGGATCATTGCCTTTTCGGAAAAAATAGAATCCTGATTCTATTTTATGATTTTGATAAGGTCGCATAAAACCCAGGTTTGTCTTATTTTTTATTAACAAATATTTATAAATGAGAAGCTGAAGTATTTTGTCTTTGTTTTTTGCGTCCCACAGCGCTTCTTTTGAATCAAATTCAAATTTTTCATATTTCTCAATACGTCCTGTTTTATAATCAACTATTCGAATTACATTATCCTGTAAATCTATACGGTCTGCTTTTCCGTGCAAGGTTACTTTAACTTCTTTATTGAGAATATTATGGTGAAAAGAAAAATTATGAGTCAGATCCCTTTCTGTTTCGAGTAAAAGAAACTTGTCAGATTTAATAAGTTTTAAATATTTATCAATTAAGGTTTCTGCAGTGAATAAATAGAGCTTATTTATGCCCTTGCCGGTCTCAATATCCTTGGCTATTTTTTTTGTTTCTTCTTCCAGTAATTGTTTTAAATCGGTTTTCGACAGGATATGATCCACAATTTTATCATCGACTACATCATTTTTATACGGACTTAAGATTCTGTCCAATGCTTCATGAATAATTGAACCAAATGTATTTGCCTCAAATCCTTCTTCAAGTACGTCAGGTTCGCGAACCTCCAGAATAACCCTTTTGAAAAAAGTAATGGGATCTCTCAAATAAGTATTGATTAGGGAGGGAGAAATACCCCGATCCTCTCCCTTGTAATTTTTTCTTGAGATATAAGCCTCGGTTTTACGAATTATAGCTTCATTTTTTTGAATCGTAATTAAACTGTTCGGGTTTTCTGGAAAGTAATGGAGCACATTTTCCTGCACTATTTCCCTTTTGAAAAATGGGAACATTTCAAATTCCAACTGCTTTATAAACCGACTTGGGTTTGCCTTACCATTCATTTGATCATTTGAATTGTGATAATACAATCCTAAAATTTCAGTTCTGTGAAACAGACGATAAAAGGTATAGGACAAGGAGGCATCTTTATCAATGAAAGTGGGAAGTTTAAACTGGCTTCGAATGTCAAAAGGAAAAAGACTGTCCTGAGTCCGTTTTTTGGGAAGTTCACCTTCATTGCAGGAGACAATAAATGTATAGTCAAAATCCAGAGCTCGTGTTTCCAGTAGTCCAATAATCTGAATTGGACTTATGGGTTCTCCTGCAAAAGGGATGCTGTACTGATTCAGTAATTGAAATAAAAGCTTTCTAAAAGTTTTTGAATCCAAATCCTTCTGAAATTGATCCAAAAGCTCTTCCATTTTCTCGAATACACCTTGAAATGCATTGAGGAAGATTTTTTCATCATCGGGAATATTCTTGAAATTTTCTAAAATCACCTGAATCAGCTTCTTTCCGAATTCACAAAATCCAATTCCATTTTCATTCCAGGAATCCATTAGAAGCGGAATGATTTTATTCTTTTCAATTTCTAAAACCTCATCTTTCTCTAAAAAAGCCTTGTTCCGCTTACGGACGCGAGTATCTAGTTTTTCAATTTTATGACTGTTTTTAAAACAAACCCTTATCAGTGGGTGCGCAAAAACAGTCTTCAGGGTTTTGTAATGAACAGCTCTATTTTCGTTTCTTATCTGTGATTCCTGCAATTCAAATAGCATTCGAAGCAGTTGGTAGAATTGGCTATCCTTGAGCGGCCTTCCCATACTGATATTTAATAAACTGGCGATGTCAAATTCTCTGCCGTTTTTGTCTTTCGTTGTCAAAGGAAAACTTTCGAGAAGAATTTTTAATAGAGACTCATCGGCAAGGACAATGGCCATCAAATTTTTATTTACTCTGATCTCATTGTCAAAGTCCAATGTATTCAGAATATCCAAAACATCATCAATTACTTTTTTAACCTGGGCATTTTTATTTGGACAGGATTTAATTCGAACCTTTGGAAAATTTTCCTTACTTAAAAGTTCTTTAACATCCTTGTTGACATCCAATGAATTATAATTTCTAAAGTACTTTCCGGCTTCGTGGTATTTTCTGGAATAATAGTAATTGTCGATATCCCAGCTCAGGTATACTTCATAGTTCGACTTAAGCTTTTCTATAATCTTTTTTTGCGATTCAGTCAGGTAATTAAATCCTCCAATATAAAATCGCTTAAAATTGATGTCCTTTTTTAGGGCCTCAAAGTTTTCATTGAAATCACGATAGGCCAACCCAGAAGAGCATATATTTTTAGAAAGCAAATAGGCTTTATTTTTTTTGTACAATTCAGCGGCAATGTCCCAGAAAGTAAAATAATCACTTACAATTCCATTTTCATCGAAGGAAAGTGTGTCAACTCCGAGATCCTTTGACCAGCGTTCAAGACTCGCCGCTTGACTCATCAATTTGAATATGGATTTATCATCGACAAGGTTTTGGTCGATGCTGTCAAAATCTTTGAGCAATAAAATCGAATAATTGAGAAAGTCCTCAAAGGGAAAATTGTATTTTGATTGAATGTCTTTGTAGACCTTATGCAAATTCATTAGGGCCAGTTCCTGGGAAACGATCTCCATCGGAATGCACTGATATACAAATTCTTCAAAACTTTGAATCTCCGGTAATATCAAACTACCAGTGGCATGTTTGATAAAATATTCTTTGGCATAAAGCACCGCTCTTTTTGTAGGAAAGATCAAACAGGTATCCGAATAATCCGACTTCTTCTCAGCAAGTATTTGAAGAATCATGTTCTCAATAAATGCATTCTGATTATTCCTCATGCTTTCTCCGGTATTTAGATTTGAAGCTCAAAATAATCATACTTTTGCAGAAAGCTAATAAATACAATGAAAGAGAATCCCTGGAAAACAATAAGCGAGGAAAATGTTTATGATAATCCCTGGATCAATGTAAGTCATAACCGGGTGATCAACCCGAACGGAGGTGAAGGGATTTACGGAAAGGTAAGTTTTAAAAATCTGGCGATTGGTGTCATTCCTATTGATAATGAATTAAACACCTGGCTGGTTGGTCAATATAGATATACCATCAACGAATACTCCTGGGAAATTCCCATGGGTGGCGGAAAAATCGGCGTCCCGGCTATTGATTCAGCAAAGCGCGAATTGAAAGAAGAAACTGGAATTATTGCGAATAAATGGAATCCGATTTCAAAAATTCACACTTCCAATTCCGTGACCGATGAAGTAGGATATATTTATCTGGCACAAGATTTAAGTTTTGAAGCCACAGAATTTGAAGAAACAGAACGATTGGAGATCAAGAAATTACCTTTAAAAGAAGCTTTTCAACGTGTTATGAACAATGAAATTACCGATTCATTGAGTCAGGCAGGAATTTTAAAAGCACATCTTTTTGCTGATTATGAACATAATCTAATTCGTATTCCGGAATCATTTATACTAAAGATTTGAGCCAAAAGGAATTTCCAAAATCATTTAAAGCTGCATTAAAAGAAAATCTGCCTTTGCAGGCAGAGAACCTGCTTGAGGCTTTAGATAAAGAATCACCCATAAGTATACGCTTAAACCCTTTTAAGAATAATCCGGATACAAAATATCTACAAAAAGTCCCCTGGACTGAAAATGCTTTCTACTTATCAAAGAGACCCGCTTTTTACGCGGATCCATTTTATCATTCCGGAGGATATTATGTACAGGAAGCATCTTCAATGATTGTGGAGTACATTCTGAATAAGCTACAATTCAAGAATAAAGAATTGCTGGCATTGGATTTATGCGCTGCTCCCGGTGGTAAAAGCACGATTTTATCCACTTTTCTTGAGGATAAGGGTATTTTGGTTTCGAATGAAATCGTGTGGAAACGCAATATTATTCTTCAGGAGAATCTTGAACGATGGGGTCAGAGCAATACCATTATTACGCATAATAATTCGGGTGACTTCAGAGCCATTAATCGCGCTTTTGATTTTATTCTTGTCGATGCCCCCTGTTCCGGGGAAGGCATGTTTCGCAAAGATCCGAGGGTCATACAGGAATGGTCCCCTGCCAATGTAGCCTCATGTGCGAAAAGACAGTCAGCAATTCTTGAGGACATAGCCGGAAGCCTTAAAAATGAAGGTTTTCTCATCTATTCAACCTGTACCTACAACCATTTGGAAAATGAAATCCAAATCAATGATTTTTTAAGCCAAAAAGACTTTGAATGCATCGAAATTGAAGCAATGGAAGATTTTGGTGTTGTAAAAAACACTTATGGGAAAGCCATCTTTTATCGCTTATTTCCACACAAATTAAAGGGTGAAGGTTTGAGTATTTGCATCATGAAGAAGAAGTCTTCCGGGGGAATAAATACAAAACCCAAATTAAAAAAAGGTGTAAGTAAATTCAGCAAAATAGAATCAAACCCTCCAATCGAATTTGTAAATGAAAATTCAGATTTTTCCTATGTCAAAAGAGAAAATGAGGTATTTGCAATTAAATCCTTTATACCGGAAAAGCTATTAGCAATTTTAAATCCATTGCGCATAATAAAATTTGGCACACATATTGGCGATTTCAATCGGCATAAATTTGTTCCATCACATGGCCTGGCATTATCACTTTTATTATCAAAAAAAATCTCTAGCATAGAACTTGACGAATCGGGTGCCCTAAGAGTTTTGCAAAGAGATGCCTCACATTTGGAAAGCAAAGTTGAATATACAGATTGGCTGGCTTTAACTTTTAAGGGCAATTGCCTGGCATTGGCAAAAAATCTAAAAAACAGAATTAACATTCACATTCCCAAAACATTTAGAATACGCAAGAATATTGATGAATTCCTGTAACTCTTAGAAATTTAAGTCGTATTAAAATAAAAGCTTTTTGAATAAATGATTTTCTGGTCTGTGTTAGACTAAAATGGTTCCTTCTTTGGAACCATTTTTTTTGCCTTGGGTTATTTTAGAATAATTTTGCAATATGAAAAGAGTTGTGGTGGGTCTTTCCGGTGGAGTCGATTCCAGTGTTGCTGCCTATTTACTAAAAGAACAAGGCTATGATGTGATCGCCATGTTCATGAAAAACTGGCACGACGAATCTGTAATCCTCGATGATGATTGCCCATGGGTTGAAGACAGTGCTGATGCTCTTATCGTTGCAGAAAAACTAGGCATTCCCTTTCAAACCATTGATCTAAGTAAGGAATACAAAAAACGCATCGTTGACTATATGTTCAATGAATATGCTTCAGGAAGAACTCCAAATCCTGATGTGCTTTGCAATAGGGAAATAAAGTTCGATATATTCCTTAAAGCTGCACTCAAATTAAAAGCTGATTTTGTGGCCACAGGACACTATTGCAGAAAATCTGAAAAAGTGATTGAGGGCAAAAAGGTTTATTCCTTGTTATCCGGACTGGACAAAGGAAAGGATCAAAGTTATTTTTTATGTCAAATAAATCAATACCAGTTGAGTAAGGCCCTTTTTCCAATTGGCCATCTTCAAAAAGCCGAGGTTAGAAAAATTGCCAAAGATCTCGATCTTGTAACTGCAGAGAAAAAAGACTCTCAGGGTCTTTGCTTTGTAGGCAAAATTTCACTTCCCGATTTTTTACAGCAGCAACTGAAACCTAAAAAGGGAAAGATCATAGAAATTCCGGCTAATTCTGAAATATATAATGTAATTCCACAAAAGGACGAGAATGCTGATTTAACTCAGCTTTCTAAAACATTTGAATACGCACCTGAATACGGAGAAATAGTTGGGGAGCATAATGGCGCGCATTATTTTACCATCGGACAAAGAAAGGGCCTGAATGTTGGAGGCAAGGAAAAACCCTTATTTGTAATTGATACCGATGTGAAAAATAATATCACCTATACTGGCCAGGGGGAAGACCATCCGGGTTTGTATCGCAATGGTTTGTTCATCCCGAATTCAGATATTCATTGGTTGCGCGAAGATCTCGAAATGAAAAATGGAGAAAACCGAGACTATCTATGCAGAATCCGTTATCGTCAACCTTTACAAAAAGCAAAATTATACAAAGAGGAAAATGGGCTTTATATCATCTTTGAAAATAAACAAAGAGGTATCACGCCTGGACAATTTGCCGCCTGGTACAATGAGGATGAATTATTAGGTTCTGGAGTAATCGCATAAATTAAATTCAAATCACTAGATTTGCTGCTTAAATAATCAATTATGAATAAATTATATACGATTGTAATGAGTTTAACACTCTTAATTTTAATTAATGCTTGTACCGATGATGAAGGCAACCCAATTACAAATCCAACGGATTTAGTTCCTTCTATGAGTGCCACAGTAAATGGCGAGGCATGGACAGCAACAGGTGCTCCGGCAGCAGTTGACAGTGCGGGTTTTCTTTATGTATCAGGTTATAACAATGATGATTCATCATCCATTTTAATCCAGATTGCCAACCCAGAAGAAAAAACGTATAGTTTTGGTGATAGTACTGCTGATGCCACAGCCTATTATGGTGGTTTTAGCTCAGGATTTAATTTTGCAAGTTCAGGAAGTCTTGAAATAACAAAGTACAACGCAGGACAATTGATTAGTGGAAATTTTAGTTTTTCTACGGATTCTACGTTTGTTGGCTCCGCAAAAACTGTGACCAATGGCCGAATGAATAATGTGGTCGTTGTTGTAAAATAAAATTCAAAAAAAAAGCAGCGACATTGTCGCTGCATTATTTAGAAAAACTACTACTACTAGCTTATTAACCAATTTTTATAGTTCTTATTGGCTTTTGTTTTGCCTCCTCTTTTTTAGGAATACTGATATTCAATACGCCATCTTTATAGGAAGCAGCAATTTTATCAGAATTGGCACTATCAGGAAGTGTAAATGATCTCCTGAACGACTGATAATTGAATTCTCTCATTGTGTATTTACCATTTTCATCCTTTTCTTCATTTTTAACTTCTTTTTCAGAAGAAATGGTTAACTGATTGTTATCAGCTTCAACTTTGAAATCATCTTTTGACATTCCCGGCGCTGCCAACTCCACAAAAAATGTATCATCAGTTTCTCTTACGTTGACAGATGGCATTGTGCCTACCATTCTGTTGCTGTACAATTCATCATTAAAGAAGTCATCAAACAGACTAGAAAATCCAGGGAAATAACTTCTTTTGCTCGGATTATATTTTACAAGTGTCATAGCTATTAATTTTATTTTATTTAACATTTAATTTGAAACCAATTGGTATTTATCAATTGCCATACCAAGATTATTTTCACTAATAATTATGTCATATTGTCTTGTTTTGATGAATATTTAAATAATATTATGTCATATTGTCTTCTTTTGGAGAAGTTTTGTCAAAGAATGAACTTTGCCACTCGAATTAAATATTCTGATTTATGTTAAAAATCAAGCTCGTTTTTCTTTTTGTTTTTGGATCAATATGTACTGAAATTTTAGCTCAGACAACTGAAAAAGAAATGCTTCAAATGTTGCTGAATGCTTCAGATGAACAGTCAATTGTGATAGATAAAAAAATAGCTTTGACTGAGGGAATTACCTTGACTGGAATTAAAAACCTACAAATTAACGGCAAAGAAAATGCTGAGCTTTTTACTTTTAATAATATTCCGCACATATTAAAACTTAAAGATTGTCATGAGATATCAATAAGCAATATTCGTATGCGAGTTGGTGTAAAAAACGTGGGAGGCCCAATAATTGTCATTGAAAATTGCAGCAATATATTACTTGACAATCTCGATCTGGGTGAATATGGTACTCATGCTTTAGAGATTGATGAACAGAGTACCGGTATCAAATTGTATAATTCTAAAATCAGTTCATGTCACGAAAGTGGGATTAAAACCTTCTGCCCTTCCCTGGAGATTAGAAATAATAGCTTTTATTCCAATTCGCAAATTGGAAGGAGCAAACCAGATATTGACGTAGCCGAATTAGAAGTATATCCACTTGTTCGTTATAATTCGTACAGGGTTTCGGATTATGTAAAACACAAAAGAACGGTCGATGAATTTGTGCAATCAAGAAATACGATCAGCTATAATTTTGATTGTTTTAAAATTGTTAAAAAATTCGAATTGGCTGACGGTTCGTCGGGTAAATTAAGTGCTTTTTACGAAGGTGAAAACAACAAGATTCTGGATAAAATGGAACTGGATTACAAGGGACCAAAAGGGCAGATAACAGCCACTGCCTATTTCCTTCATGAAAATATGGTTTACACTACTTATGAAATTAAGAAAGGAAAAGTTGAAATCAATTATTTAGTATATGGCGATTTTCTCGAACATCTTGAAAAAGCAGATTCAAAAGCTTCTGCACATGTTAGTGGCACACCGGATTCCAATAAAAAACAATACAATCAATGGCTTGATGCAATAGATAGCTGGCTAAATTTCATCAATGATGAAGCGGAAGAATTTGCCCTTTACAAAGATAAGAATACCTTTATTGCTCTTCCGTATTAGAAAAATGCCGGTAATCCTCATAAATATCGGAAGCGGTGTTTAATTAAAATCGCTCCAATAGGCTTTGAAATCCTTTCCAACTAAATTGGATAGGTTTTCCACATCTTCATAGAACATGGGTGCAAGTCTAATTCGATCTTTGGCATCTAATTTTAGATTTTCCGTTTCAACCTTATTCAGATTTTCCACTTTTGACTTTAATCCAATTAAAAAATTATGAGGTAATATTTTTTTCAATATTTCCTTAAAGAAAAGTGGATATGTTAAAATTTTTTGAACAAATGGGAATCTGGGTTGATATGCTTTATTTTTTGATTCGAGCTCCACATTGATATTTGGATTAATATCGAGAAACTCGCAAACTTCTTTAAATTGGGTATTTATGTTTTTGACGTATTCCTCGAAAATTAAAATTTTAACATTCTTAAAATGGTCAATGTAACGTTTAACCTGCTTATAATATTTAGCGCGATTAAGATAATCCCAGTCATATTCAATTGATTTAACATAAATGCTATTCGGGTTATTACTGTCTCTTAGTTTCAATGCTTCAAAAAAATCCAGGTCTTCTTTCAAGTCTCTTTTGCGGTGCTGCCAAAGTGAATAAGACATGTCAATTGGATTTCTTAAAATAATTAGAATTCTGACTTCATCCCCCAGTTTTTCTTTAATCAATTCAGGGCTATTTTCATCATACAAATAAGTTACTGAAGCCTCCCCTTTTGCCTTAAATTTCTCTGCGCCTTTAAAAATGTTTTTATAGTCATCCCAGGAATTGATGCTTGAGTATTGATTTAAAGGTATGAAGTAACCCGGTTCTTTTATATACGGTTTAAAAACATCCGGGTGTCGACAAAGCTGATCAAATAAGCTAGTTGTTCCGCTTTTAGCTGCACCTACGATTAAAAAATTGGGAAGATTGCTATGCATTTTTTATAAATGGTATATAAAAAAATGTTTTACCGTATATCCTGTGCACCAAAATACTACACCAAATATTCCAAAATACAATACTCAAACTATTGACTATTGCCGCACCTATTAGTCCATAATTTGGAATCAGCAAATAGTTGAGAGAAACATTGATAACTGCTGTAATTAATATTACATTTTTAAATACTCTTTGATGCCCTGTAAGTTGCAAGACGATTCCCGTCGGACCATTTAATGTATTGAACAACTGGCCAAATAAAAGAATTAATAAAGGAATAACTGCCATTTTAAACTCCTCGCCAAAAATACCGAGCAAGTATTGAGGAAAGAGCGTGGTAATAAGCACAAAGGGCATAGTTGCCCAAAATCCCATTTTAGTCGTTTTTCGTAATTCTTTAAATAGTAAGTCTTCTTTTTTCAAACTTGAAAGTTCGGTAATTCTCGGACCGATTGCTGAGTTTATGGATAGTAATATGAATCTGCCTAAAATGGCAATTTTAAAGGCAATGGCATAAATACCAACAGTAGATTCCGGAAAAAATTGACCAATTACCAATCCATCAAAATAACTCATTAGAAAAAAACAAAGAGTGGAAATTCCAATGGGAATGGAAGTAAAGCTTAGCCTCTTAAAATCTTTGTTCTCTTGTTTATTTTCTTTTTCACTGTGATCGAAAGTTCCCCAAAAGCTTAAAAGACATAGAAAGGCAAGTGATACAATAAAAAACCAGGCGAGCTCCGTAAAATTATCCCGTCCTGTAAACTTCTGAAATGCCACAAATAGACATAGAAGTAAATACATGCCAAAATTTTGAAAAACTGCAAAAAGCGAATAATGCTTTTTAGCCCTGTGGATTTCGCTGTTAAAAAACATAAGTGTGTAGAAAGGCAGTGACAACAAGAAGAAAAGGACATAATCACTCATCAATTCAGATGAGAATGCATAACTTTTTAGCATTGGTTTAAACGCATACGCGATTCCCAGAAGAACTATTGAGAACAGTGTGACAAATATTATTGCGCGTTTTTGAAGGTATTTTAAGCCCGATACGGAATTTTTGGAATAACTAATTTCCTTAAACATTCCAATGTCCAAACCACTTCGGGCTATTATTGAAAACAATTGAATCACCGTAAATGAAAGGGCAAAATAACCTACTTCAGAAGCACCAAAAAAATTAGATAAAAAAAGGAAAAACAGATAATTAAAAACAATGGTGCCGACTTTGAAGCTCAAAAGAATCCCGCTTGATCTGGCAATTTGATTTGAACTAATATGTTTTAACTTATTTATAATGGGCGAAGAATTTAAAACGCGAATATAGTTAAATGTAAAATCTGATAAATTCTAAAAATCATTAATTCAGTTATTAAGCCTTGTTCAATATGAATTTATTATTTTGACATCCGTTTAATCCTAATTATTAAGAATTCACATGGGTATACTGCAGATTATCACAATATTAATTATTCTGGCCGCCCTGTTTACATTTATCAATATATCCATACTTAAGCTTCCTTCAACAATTGGCCTGATGCTTTTAGCCCTTGTTCTGTCTTTTACAGTGGTGATATTCGGGTACTTCTTTCCTGAGATCACCGAAATAGCTGTTAATATCATGGAATTTGATTTTTCCTATGTCTTGCTCAATGTAATGCTGAGTTTTTTACTTTTTGCAGGGGCACTACATATAGACTTGAGCAAATTAGCAGAAGAAAAATGGTCAATTCTAAGCCTAGCAACCCTGGGTGTATTGATTTCTACGTTTATTACAGGAAGTATTGTATATCTGATATTGCCTTATCTGGGTTTGCATATCTCTTATATCCACTGTTTGCTTTTTGGTGCTTTAATTTCACCTACTGATCCTATTGCAGTTTTAGCAATGGTTAAGAAAAACCCCATCGCTAAAAATCTTGAGATTAAAATTGCCGGTGAATCTCTTTTTAATGATGGCATAGGTGTCGTTGTTTTTCTAACCATTCTACATATTGCGAATAGTGGATCTGAAGTATTCGACCCTTTTTCAGCCTTAGCGCTTTTCGGGCAAGAGGTTGTTGGCGGCATCGCATTGGGCATGGCATTGGGCCTATTGGGATTTTGGCTTTTAAAAATTGTAGACAACGACCATGTTGAACTGGAAGTTTTGATCACGCTTTCTATGGTGATGGGCGGAGCTCAATTGGCAGAAATATTTCATGTCAGTGGCCCTCTGGGCATGGTTGTTATGGGAATTATTGTTGGTAATGAAGGAAGAAGTGAGGCTTTATCCAATGTGACCGGTGAATACGTTTATAAATTCTGGCATTTGATAGACGAGGCTCTGAATGCCATTCTTTTCATTCTTATAGGTCTTGAGATGATCATAATTACATTTCGTTTTGACTTTTTTGTCGCCGGCCTTTTTGCTATTCAAATTGTACTATTGTCAAGATGGATTGGTGTGGGCTTACCCATTGCATTTATGAGTTTGAGTAGAAAATTTGAAAAAAACACAATTACTATTCTTACCTGGGGAGGATTAAGAGGAGGAATTTCGGTTGCTCTGGCACTTTCACTGCCTAAATCACTTGAAAGCAAGGATATGATAGTGGCTATAACATATAGTGTTGTACTGTTTTCCATTCTCGTTCAGGGATTAACAATTCGAAACTTTTTTAGTCCTGTAAGTTCTACGGAAAACAAAGAAATTGAGGAAGTTTGATACCGGTCAAAATCACGACGGTTTTTGTGATTCAAAATTTTTAAAATCAATTTATGAATTCAGAAAATGTTCATTTTACCAATAAAGAGGGTATTGAATTATCTGCCAAATTAGATCTTCCAATAAGTGGAAAAGTTCAACATTATGCCATCTTCGCCCATTGCTTTACCTGTAATAAAAATCTGAATGCGGTCAGAAGTATTAGCAGTGCTATGACAAATAATCAGATAGCTGTTTTGCGATTTGATTTCACCGGCCTAGGTGATAGTGAAGGCGATTTTTCCGAAACCAATTTTAGCTCCAATGTCAATGATATTATAGCTGCTTCGGAATTTTTAAGTGAACATTACGAAAAACCGGAATTGCTTGTTGGTCATTCGCTGGGTGGTGCGGGTGTATTGTTTTCAGCAAATGCAATAGATTCAATCAAAGCAATTGCTACAATTGGCGCACCTTCCAATCCCGAACACATAAAGAAATTGTTCACAGAAAAAATTGAAGTAATTAAGGAAAAGGGAGAAGCCGAAGTAAACATCGGAGGGCGTTCATTTAAAATAAAAAAACAATTCCTTGAGGATGTAAACAATACGGATTTCAATTTCAAAAAACATAAGCATCAACCTGCAATTTTAATTATGCATTCTCCTCAGGACAATATTGTTGGTATAAATAATGCCAGGGAGATTTATGAAAGATTGATGCACCCAAAAAGCTTTATTACCCTCAACGGCTCTGACCATTTAATTTCAAAAAAAGAAGAAGCCATCTATGCGGGAGAATTAATTGCAAAATGGGCAATGCGTTATTTGAGTAAAAAGGAAAAAGATGTCTTTGAAACACATCAGTCTGTAGCAGTCAGAACTCACTCCGACAGTTTTACAACTGAAATTGTAAATGGTAAGCATAGCTTGATTGCCGATGAACCAAAAGACGTGGGAGGCGATGACCTGGGCCCTTCTCCTTATGAATTACTCTTATCTGCACTTGGTACTTGCACTTCGATGACCTTAAAATTGTACCTCGACAAAAAAGGATGGAATTACAAAAACATTGAAGTACACCTCAGCCACCGGCATAATCATTCCGAGGATGCTAAAAATCCCGAAAACCCAAGTGGAAAAATTGATGAAATTGAAAGAGATATTATAATTGAAGGTGATTTTACCGAAGAACAAAAAAATAAGATTATTGAAATTGCAGATAAATGTCCTGTGCATCGCACCCTGCATTCTCCCACGGTGGTAAATACCCGTTGGAAGGATTAGTCAGTTAAATTTAAATCTTTTAATAATTGATCAGCCACTTCTCTTCCCGATTGCATAGCTGCATTGAGCGAACCGTATAAAGCAAAATCCCCTGCAATATAAATCCCATCTACCGGATTCAATTCCTTTTTTGATCTGGTGGATTTCACTTTGTCTTGTTTGGGAAGTGCATAATTGATATGGAATTTGTCGATGAATTGCCAATTGTATTCATTTTGGGGCATGATTGTTAACAACTCTGCCAATACATCTTCTTCTTTTACTTCCCGACTGTTAAGAACAGTAACGGATAATAATTTTTTATTCTTCGATGTGTATTTTTCAGAAACATTGGACACGAAACACATATTGTTGATCAACGCACTTTCATCTGAATTAAGAATAAGCAAAGCTTCATCAATCAAGGCTCTATCAGATGAAAAATAAAAATTGCTTACACTGACAAATTCAGCGTTCCTACTTGGTAAAAATGAGTTTAGCAAATCGCTATTACCTTCAGTTGCTATGACAATATTGCTGGCCGAATAGCTTTGGCCATTTTCCAGTATGACCTTATTTTTCTCAATTTCTTTGACTTTAGCAGAAAATTCAATCATTCCTGGCGCTAAATTGTGGGCCAATTGCTTGGGAATTTCGCCTATTCCTTTTGCCGGTATCGCTGCGCCCTGCGCATTGAACATTTTAATTACAAACTCGAACATTGAAGAATTTGTATCTAAATTCTTTTCTAAAAATATCCCGGATAAGAAGGGTTGAAAAAAATCTGTTATCGTTTTCAAATCAAACTTTCTCCGTGCAAGTTCCTGCCTGGTATTATTATCATTTTCGTTCAGAATAGATTCCAGGCTTTTATTTTCCAAGGATTGTTTTAATTGGAAGAGTTTGATTTTATCTTTTAAACTGATTCCAGATTCAAATAAGGTATTGAATAGAAATGATGGTTTTTGGATTGGATCTATTAGATAATAAGATTTTCTTTTATTCAGGATATAGGCCCCATTTAAAAAAAATTTAAGATCCAGATCTTCATAATTTAACAGACGCGAAGCTTCAGGATAAGCCGGTAAAAATACCTGAAAACCGCGATCCAAAATGAATCCATCCTTTTCAAAAGAACGTACTCTTCCTCCTACTTCGGATTCTGCTTCAAGTATTTTTATTTTTAAATCATGGCCGTGCAAATAATTGGCTGTTGTCAAACCCGATATTCCCGCACCTATGATGATTACATCAAAATCCATCCTAAAAATTCATTTTGACAAAGATATATGATAGCCCTTAAAATTTAATTATTTGCTTATCCTTAATAAATGGAATGTCAACTTTTTCAATATTCTCCAATAATTCAGGTCCGGGGTGTGTAAGCATGATATTTTTTGATGTCAATAAATGATGCTTTTCCATCAGCTCAACATAATTCAAATGACCCGGCGTAGTGTTTTGATAATTATAACATTCACAGATAAAGAGGTCGGCAGAAGCAGATATGTTTAAAAGAATATCGTCCCATTCGCAGTCGCCTGAATAAGCAAATATTTTTTCATCATGGCTAATTCTCAAGCCTTTGGGAAAAGAGAGTTCTGCATGTTTGACATCATAAGTCTCTATTGAAAATTCATTCCAGGAATCCAGGTCATTGTATTCTTTAAACTCGCTTATCGCTTCGGTATATCGCAATGAATCGGGGTAAAGTAAATTTTGCAGAGTCTTTATCCGTTCCCTGGTACCTTTAGGGCCAAATATTTCTATCCTATGTTTTTTATTTTTCTTGATGTAAGCCAATTCCATAAGAATAAATGGAATTCCGCCAATATGGTCTCCGTGCAAATGGCTAATAAAAATGGCATCGATATTTTCAATGTTTTTTCCCGATGATTTAATGGCTACCGAACTTGTGGCACCGCAGTCTACCAGAAAGTTTTTCTTATTCCAATTTATCCAAAAACAAGTATGCATTTTTCCACCACTACCAAATGCATCACCTGATCCCATCGCTTGCAATTCAGCCATATTGCAATTTATAATTTATCAAACAATCCGGGGTTGGGATTTCTCCTAAATTTGCTTAGATCCGGATTAAAGCTTGTTGAATTTGGTAAATACTTGTTCAGGGAAATTTTATATAGATTATTGATGGTATCAGCCCATTCGCCTTCACCCCTCATTCGTCTTCCGTATTTGGAATCGTTTAAATTTCCATCGTGGACTGTTCTTATTTGTGATAAAATTTTGTCGAATCGGTGCGGAAAATTGCGAATTAACCAGGACTCAAAAAGCGTGTTTAATTGACCATTCAGACGAATCATCGTATAGGATACACTTGAAACAGCTCTTCTTCCGGCTTCGCGAATAATATCGGGTATTTCATGATCATTCAGCCCCGGAATGATTGGCCCAATTAAAATTCCAACTGGGATTTTTTTAGCTATTAATTGATCAATCGCTTCCCACTTTTTATGAATCGTGGAGGTTCTGGGCTCAAGTTTTTTCCTCAGGCTTTCTTTCATTGAAGTAATTGAAAAAATCACTTTGCAGAGATTCATGGAAGCAAGCTCTTCAAGAATATCAGCATCTCTTGACACCAAGGCATTTTTGGTTATAATTCCAACAGGGTTCCGGTATCGAAGAAAGACGCGTAACAGTGATCGTGTAATTTTCAATTTCCTTTCTACTGGCTGATAGCAGTCCGTATTTCCCGAAAGCATCACCACGACCGGTTTCCATTTGAGCGATTCAAATTCACTTTGAAGTAAAAGAGGAGCCTCCTCCTTAATTATAATTTTCGACTCAAAATCAAGACCGGCATTAAAACCCCAATAATTATGTGAATTTCTGGCATAACAATACACGCAGCCATGCTCACAACCCTGATAAGGATTAATTGACCATTCAAATGGAACATCAGGGCTATTGTTTTTTGACAAAATTCTTTTTGGCGATTCCTTAAAAAATGAAGTGGCCTCATTTTTATCTTCCCAATCGTCAATACCCTCAACATGATCCCTGCTGAAATGAAATGAAGAGAATGGATTGTCCAGTTGAATGTCACTGCCTCTTCCTTTTAGCTTTTTTCTAATCATTTTAGCAATTTACTAATTTTTTTAGTATTTGCTATAATTTTATTGGACTAAATCCCTATTGGCGAAAACACTTAGGTTGGTCTTATAAACAAGAAACCCGGCAGGATCCAAATATTACTGTAATCGAAATTGTACCACAGTCATATTTTTTTGTCCTGCCGGGCTTAATTAGTGTGTGAAAACGCCGTTCGTTTCGATCGGATTATCGTCATTTAGCTTCGCAAAATTTAGTTTACATTAAATGAAATCATAAGGTCATCCCACATCATGCTAACCTGACCGCTTTCTTTTACATCAAATGTCAATCTTTCTGACTTCAAATCTATTTTTTGAGGTTTCACTTTGAATCTCAAAACATCTTTTTCCTCATCGTATTTATAAGCTCCCCATTGATTTGCTTCGCTGTTTAGAATTACGGTCCAGTTATCTTTCTCGGGAATTGTAAAAAGAGAATATTTCCCTGCTTTTACCATTTCCCCATTGACAGTAACATCCTGCGAAAATTCTATAGTAGTGGCCTCATTGGCACCGGTTCGCCATACTTCTTCATAAGGAACAAGTTCTCCCCAAATTTGTCTGCCTTTGACTGCCGGTTGACTATAGTCAATTTTGATATTTTTTCCATCGACGCTATTCATCGCCGTTGCCGGCGGACTGGGCCTTGTAGCCTTGTCTTTTTGTGCAAATGCGGTACCTCCTATCAACAAGAAGGACATTAAAAGTACAATTAGATTAATTTTTTTCATTTTAAGTTTATTTGATTTCAATGTTAAGTTAAAAAATAAATCTATTCTTTTTCCAGACCTAAAATTGAGTTTAGAATCACGTTAATAAAAAACATTACAATTCCGAATAGAAGAGCCCACCAGAAATTCTGAACGTAGAACCCATCTACAATCCAATCTACCAGCATTATCATGAATACATTAATGACAAATAAAAACAGGCCTAATGTTAAAATGGTTATGGGAATTGTCAGGATTATTAATACAGGACGAATCACTGTGTTGACAATTGCCAGGAGGATTGCAACCCCAATGGCATAGAAAAAATTCTCAATTATAACACCACTCAATAAATAGGCTGTAAAATAAACACTGAGAGCATTGACTAGTAACCTTATTAGCATAATTTAATTTTATCAAACCAAGAGTGCAAAGCTTGTGTTTTTTTATAAATATCTAAAAATGAATTCAAAGTTGATTAATGCTATACTGATTTCGAGTGTATTTACGCTATTATATGCAGTAATGCCTCCAATGAACCTGCCCTACTCTATTGTATTTTTTGCATTCATAATAGCCAATGTTCTTTTGTTCCGTATGGTTTATGTCATTCTGAAATTTGGAAAAGAAAGCACAAAGACCTTTCAGGACCACTTTTACGATGATATTGAGTCCAAAAGAAACAATTCCTAAATTCTTCATCCGAATTCATTTTTCTCCGTAAAGAGAAATTTATAACCTTTCATCATTTTATTTTTTATCTACGAATACTTTCGTATATATTTGTACGAAACAATTCGTAGATGTCAGATCATATAGAAATTAAGCCAACGAAATCCGAACTTGAAATTCTTCAGGTTTTATGGAAAAAAGAACCGCTTTCGGTAAGGGATGTAAACGATATATTAAATAAAGAGCGGAAAGTCGGTTACACAACCACCTTGAAAATCATGCAGTTGATGTATGAAAAATCGCTATTGACAAGGAAAAATCAAGGGAAAAAGCATATTTATTTTACAAATGTCGATGAACAGGACATTCAGAAAAACATGTTGGAAAAATTTCTAAATCGCACATTCAATGGATCGGCTTATTCATTGGTAATGGAGGCCCTTGGTAATCACAAGGCATCTAAGGAAGAATTGGAGGCAATTAAACAACTAATAGAAAAAATTGAAGGAGGTCAAAAATGAATGCCATGGAATTTTTAAATAATCTGATACCAGCCTCTGTTTTAGGTTGGGCAGTAATTCACACCCTGTGGACAGGAATGCTCATTTGGGTATTGTTTTTAATTGGTAAAAACATATTTGGGAGATCTGCTTCATTAAGATACTATTGGGCATTGGGCTTGCAATTTTTACTCTTCCTTTCATTTTCATTTGCTATAGGCTACGAATTAAGCAATTACAATTTTGAAAATAACGAAGCCCTTAGTACGGGAATAAGTGCCGATATTGACGCTATTGAAAATTCCCTACAATTAAACTCCAATCAATTCGCACCATCAGGTGAATTATATATTGCAGAGCTCATTGATCATTGTGCTCCTTTTATTTCTGTTTTTTGGATTCTTGGCGCTCTCTTTATGATAATGCGTTTTACCGCTAATTTATTCTATATACAAAATCTAAAAAGAACCGGTATTTATGAGGTTGAAGAACAATGGGCAGAAAAGTTCAAAGACATACTGGCAAAACTAAAGGTTAAAAATAAGATCGGGCTTTTTGAATCCAATATGGTTGACTCTCCCTTGACTATAGGCTTTTTTAAACCTGTAGTCCTAGTGCCAATCGGCATGTTAAGTCAGATTCCCTATGACCAGGTAGAAGCTATTTTAATTCATGAAATAGCACATGTGAAAAGAGCGGATTATCTGATAAATATAATTCAGAACATCATAGAAGCTTTGGTATTCTTTCATCCGGTCACCTGGATACTGTCTACTCAAATCAGAAATGAGAGAGAAAATTTATGTGATGATTTTTCTGTACACTTACAAAGGAACCCCATTCATTTGGCAAAGGCTTTGATCGAAATTCAAAGTCAGGCTTATCATACTCCTGAACTTGCTCTTGGAGGCATCAATCCAAAGTACACCTTGCGAAAGCGAATTGAGCGAATATTGAATGTTGAAAATTCAAACACAGAAAAAACAAAAAGTTTTATTCCTGTGATTACTTTGATAGTATTTATCTTGGGTCTTGCCCTCTTCCAAATATCAAATAATTCAGAAGCGAAAACAGATGTACCGAGTACTTTTCAACAAGTAGCAGAAAAACCTTCTCGGATAGAAAAGCAGCCTCAACCGGAAAAGGCTCAAATCGCTTTGGTTGAACCTTCAAATCAATCGCAATTGCTAAAACCCAAAAAAGCAATAAGCATGCAAAAAACAAGGGTTCAACCTAAAATTAACAGATCCCATTCCATAAATGATCATAAAAGTAAAAACTCAATTTCTGTATCACTCAATGGAGGGGAAGATGAGATAATGATTAAAAAAACCAGTCGCGATGGTAAAAGAATCGAGATCGTTTTTGTTGATCCCGAAAATATTAAAAAGCTAAAAATTGACGGAAAGAAGATCAAAGAAGAAAATTTTAATACCTATAAAGATTTATTGGATAAGGAAGTATTTCAGCCTTACGGAAAAAACCGAAATTCCAATTCATTTGCCTATGCCTATAGCGATGATGCCGATAAACGCAATGTAAATGTATTTAAATCTGGAAGCGGTAGTAACGAAAAGGTTATTTCTATCAATTCCGGCTCAGATGATGAAAATGTCATCGTGATCAAAATTGACAGTGATGATGATAAAACCCGGATAATTGAAATTCCGGATTTCGATGAGAATTTTATGGAAATTCAAGAAGATCTTGAAGAACTTTTTTCGGATTTGGATTTAGACTTTGAATTTGAGTTTGAGGATGAGGAAGATGAAAATAACTTTAATCACAGACATATAAGGGAACACAGAGTTGAAACCATTGAACAAAACCTCGATGAAGCCGCTAAGGTACTAAAGAAAACAAGCAAGGAACTTGAAGAAAAAAGTAAGGCTCTCCAAAAGGAATTAAATTCAACAGAAATGCAGGAAATTGAAAAGGAAATTCAGAAAGCCATAGAAGAGATTCAGAAAGAGATCGAAAAAATCCAAAAGAAAGAATTGAAAATTAAAAACAAAGAGAAGAAAATAAGAGCTGAAGCAATTGTCGTTGAAAAAAAAGCCAAAGCAAACGGCTCAAAAATGGCCGATATGTTAAATGAATTGGAGAAAGATGGCATAATTGACAAAGAGATTAAAAAAGTTCAAATTTCATTTGAAAAAGGCAAAATGACGGTTAACGGAGAAGTTCAAAATGAAAAGATTACAAGCAAATATTTGGATAAGTTTGATATCGACGAAAATGTTAATATTCGGTTTAATAAAGTAGATGATTAGATCCTTCCTTTAATTTTAAAAAATAAGTAGCAGACTTATAGGTCTGCTTTTTTTATGCCGTTATTTTCTACCTATTTTTGCAGCTCTAAACTGAGAATAGCCCTTCATGCCAGTAATAAGCAAAAACAAAAATATACTTGTCTATATCATACTTCTGATCGTTGTATGTTTTGTGGCTTTTCTGAGTTATTATCTGAGTTCAAGAAAAACAGAAAACACCTATTCCTTCATCCCCGGAAATGCCATTATGGTCTGGGAAAGTCTGAACACCTATTCAAGCATAGAAAAACTAAAAGGGGGCTCTGTTTGGAATAATCTTGAACAAACCCCATTCTTTGGGAACATTTCAAAAAGGTTGACATTGATTAAATCCGTAGCCCAAAAAAATGACGATCTCTCATTTATTCTAAAAGACAAATATTTTCGGTGTTCGATGCATATAACATCAAATAACGACTTTGATTTTATATTCTACTTACCTCTTAGATCAAAAGATGAAAAACAATATTACAGACTTGTAATGCAAAAATTTGAGGCTTCTGAAATACATAGTATTAGTGAAAGAGCTTATCAAAAAATCCCTATTACAACAATCAAAAACAAGAAGAGCGGCGATCAATTTTCATTTATTCAATATCAGAATCATTTAATTGGAAGTATGACCCCTTTTTTAATTGAAGATGTAATCAGACATATATCCGATAAAAAAGAAATGTCGTTCTACGATATTAATAAAAAGAATTTTGAAGTAGCCAGAATCAATAATGATGATGGTGACCTTTATATTAATGTCGATCGCTTTGCAGAATTCTTAAAATGCTTTGTCAGGGATGAATATTCCACAGACCTGGAATTAATAAAACAATTCTCAGAATCGTCGTTCTACGACTTGTCAGTAAAAGGCGAAAAGATTTACTTGAACGGATCCAGTATCCCCTCTAAAGAGATCAACAAATTCCTTGATATTTTTAAAAATGAATCCGGCAGCGCTTTGGAGCTCGCCCCCTATTTACCCATGAATACTGCTATTTATTATGGTTTTTCCTTTGATAATGGCATATCATTTCAGCAAAACTTTAAGACATTTCTAAAAAATTCAGGCCAAAATGATATTTTGGAAACCTGGTATAATTTATCGGTAGAAGAGAATATCTATATTGAAAAAATATTTGAATTCTTAGGCACACATTTCGCTTATGTCACTCTTGAATCGGTAAATCCGACTAAACCAATACATCTGTTTTATATGCAAAGCAATGATCCAAATACTAATTTGGATTATCTGGATGCTATTTCTGCGAAATTTTCCAAAATCGAAGAAGGCAATATACCCTTTGAAGAAGATTACGGCGGTGTCCGAATTAATGAAATGATGAAAGCTGATTATCCTCAATTAGCCTTTTCAAAATACTTCGGAGGCTTTGACAAATGTTATTATTTAAAAATCAATGATTACATAATTTTTGTGAATGACATTGGGGCGGCCAGACAATTAATTGATGATATTAACGATGAAAAAGTTTGGGGAAAATCAGTCAAACAAAACCTCTTTCTTGAAGAAGTAATCCAAAAAACCAATGTGAATATTATTATCAACACGGCAAGATCCTGGTCATTGATCAAAAATGTTAGCAATGATTATTGGAAAGAATTTTTCGAGAACAATTCCGAAGCGTTAAAACGCTTTGAAATGATTGCATTGCAATTTGAATACCTCGATGAAAAATTTTATACCGGTGCAGTAATTCAGCATAAGAAAACGATGGTCTCTGAAAAGAAAAGTAAGGACTATTTGAAAGCCATTTTAAACAGACGATTTGACCATGCGCTGATAACAAAACCAAAAGTAGTAAGAAATTTTAAAGACAATTCCCTTGAAATTCTAGTACAGGATTCACAAAAACAGCTTCACTTATTGAATAAGTCGGGAATAGTGCAATGGTCAGAACCAATAAAAGGTCAAATACTGCCCGAAAGTATTCATCAAATTGATGATTACAAAAATGGCAAGCTTCAGTATTGTTTTAGCGATGAAAAAAATATTTATATCCTGGATAGAAATGGGAATGCAGTTGAAGATTTCCCAAAAAAAATCACAAAAGACGCCAATCAGGAGTTAAAATATTTTAATGTAATCGATTATGACGATTCCAAAAATTACCGATTCATTTGCTCAGATAATAAAGGGCAGATATTTATCACAGATAAAAGCGGACGAAAATTGGATGGATGGGATCCACTTATTTTGGACTCTGAGCTAGCCTCCCTACCGCGACATACCCGAATGTTGGATAAAGATATAATCGTGCTATTAACAAAAAGCGGCAAGCTCGATTTACGAAAACGCAATGGTAAAAGCTATTCTAATTTTCCACTGGATCTGTATAACAGGGTCAGTACAGACTATTATATCGATTTAGGAAAGGATTTTAAATCATCAAAAATTCACATAATTGATGAAGAAGGATTATTGAAGTCTATAAATTTTAACGGTGATATTTTATCTGAAATTCAATTTTACCGGCCCGATAAAGAAACAAAATTTGAATTGGTAGCTGATGGTCTGGGCAAGTCCTTTTGCATCGCAAGATTCGATGAGGAGCAAATCAATTTTTACAGACCCAACAACAAAGCTATTTTTGATATAAGTGGGGTTCCAAACAGCCTGATTCAATATTACAATTTTGGAGCTGATAATGAAGTGTATGTCATTACCGACAAAAAAGCAAAACAGTCATCATTTTTAAATTCAAAAGGTGAAAAATTGAATCCTGAAAATATTCAATCAAGCAATAAAGTTGGCCTTATGTATTTTGATTCTTATGAGCAATATCGCGTTTATAAAACTTTTGATACGGAGGTTTCCCTGATAACTTTTGACCAATAAACAGCCATTTATGCGAATTCTTTTATCTTTTTTATTCTTTATCATCCTATTCATACAGCCAGGATTTTCATCGGCTCAGGAAGAAGATAAACCGCAAGCCGAACTTAAAAGCCCCTATCACACTGTCTTAAATCATTTAAAGTTTTTAAATGAAGAAAATTTTAAACCAAGGCTGGCTGCAAAATCCTTATATCGTCCTGAAGGCTATTCTGAAAAAGAAATCATCGATTTATCCAAAAAATTAAAAATGGTCTTTGACGCGAGGGGCCTTTATATTGCAATTGAAGAAATCCCTAGAAATTCAAATTATTACGACTCTCTTAGGGATGAGAGAGAGTACATTGTCCATAAGGATTTACCGGAGATATATCTAAAAAAATATGGAGACAAATGGATGTATTCAGAGAATTCCGTCAACTCAATTCAAAATCTATACAATAGCACCTTCATTCTTGGTATAGATCATTTAATTGATTTTTTACCCCAGAGTGCTGAAAAAAAAGTATTTGGTTTAAAAATTTGGCAGCTCGTTGGTCTGTTTATCATCATTACGATTGCAGTCCTATTGGAAAGATTGATCGATCTATTGCTACGTAAAATCGCCAGGCGATTGCTTGTGGTAAAAGGGGTTGATAAAATTGCCAAACGCGTCATTTTACCGGTCACGAGGCCTACCAGTATTTTAATTATTCTTGGAGTTGTTCTCATACTGATTCCCGGCCTAATGCTTCCAATTGAGTTGAACAAATATCTCATAATTGGAATCAAGGCGGTTGTACCAATTCTGATTACCATTGTGGTATATAAAATGACAGATTTGCTTAGCGATTATTTAATGGCCAAGGCAGAGCAGACCGAAAGCACTCTCGATGATCAATTGATACCCTTATTAAGAAAAATACTAAAAGTATTCATCGTTCTTATCGGATCATTATTTGTTTTATTAAATCTCAATGTAAATATAATCCCTCTACTCACCGGACTTTCAATTGGTAGTTTGGCCCTGGCATTAGCTGCTCAGGATACATTGAAAAACTTTTTTGGATCGATAATGATTTTTGTCGACAGACCTTTTCAGATAGGTCAATGGATCACAACTGACGGAGTAGATGGTACTGTGGAAGAAGTGGGATTCAGGTCAACAAGAATTCGGACTTTTCGCAATTCGCTTCTTTCGGTTCCAAATGGGAAACTCGCCGATAGTACCATCGACAATCACGGATTGAGAAATTACAGAAGGTTTTATACAAAAATAGGCCTGATGTACGACACACCACCACAGGCTATCGAAGTATTTGTAGAGGGGCTAAGAGAACTGGTCCATAAACATCCAAAGACCGTTAAAGATCGAATGGAAATACATTTCAATGAGATGGCGGATTTTTCATTAAACATCATGTTCTATATATTCTTTGATGTTCCGACCTGGTCTGAAGAGTTAAAAGCAAGAGATGAAATGTTACTTGCAATTGTGAGGCTGGCAGATGCCATAGGTGTTAATTTTGCCTTTCCGACTACTACACTTCACATGGAGACCTTTCCGGGTAAAGGAAACCTTTCTCCAACTTATGAATTGAATAAGGAGAAACTTCAATCACTTAAAAACGATTTTATTAATAATTATCAAAACAGCTAATATGAAATTTGGAACCAAAGCAATACATGCGGGAATAGAACCCGATCCGGAAACCGGAGCCGTCATGACGCCCATATATCAAACGTCCACATATGCTCAGAGCGCTCCGGGAAATCACAAAGGATATGAATATTCCAGAACTCATAATCCCACAAGAACAGCTTTGCAAAATAATCTTGCAGCCCTTGAAAATGCCAAACATGGATTGTGTTTCGCTTCGGGAATGGCTGCCGTTGATGCAATTGTAAAATTATTAAAACCAGGAGATGAAGTGGTTTCTACCAATGATCTTTACGGCGGTACCTATAGAATATTTACCAAAGTATTTGCTCAGTATGGTATTAAATTCAATTTTATTTCAATGGCAAATATTGAGTCCATTGAAGAGGCAATTTCGCCGAGCACAAAAATGATTTGGGTCGAAACGCCAACCAACCCTCTGCTAAATATTATAGACATTCAGGCTGTATGCTCTATTGCCCGAGCAAATAATATTTTAACTGTGGTTGATAATACCTTTGCAACCCCATACCTGCAAAATCCACTGGATCTGGGTGCTGATATGGTAATGCATTCTGTTACTAAATATCTTGCCGGCCATTCGGATGTGGTAATGGGTGCTATTTTACTTAATAATGATAACTTGTATGAAGACCTTTCCTTTATTCAGAATTCATGCGGTGGAGTTCCTGGTCCACAAGATTGTTTCTTGACACTCAGAGGGTTGAAAACGCTTCATATACGAATGCAGCGACATTGTGAAAACGGAAAAGTAATAGCTGATTTTCTTCATAATCATTCTTCTGTAGATAGGGTATATTGGCCTGGTATTCCAACGCATGTCAACCACGAAGTTGCCAAAAAACAGATGAGAAATTTTGGCGGCATGATTTCATTTACCTTAAAAGATGATAATATAGAAGTGGCGCTTGGTGTCTTGAAAAAATTAAAACTTTTTACACTTGCCGAATCTTTGGGTGGTGTGGAATCGCTTAGTGGCCATCCCGCATCAATGACTCACGCGAGTATTCCTAAAGAAGAAAGAGAAAAAGCCGGTTTAAAAGATACGCTGATCCGTTTAAGTGTTGGAATTGAAGATTCTGAGGATTTGGTCAATGATCTAAAACAAGCCATTTCATAATGAAAGAGGGAAATGCTATTCCCTCTGAACCAAAAGAAGTCCTTAAAAAATTCTGGGGCTTTTCTTCCTTTAGATCGCTTCAGGAGGAAATAATTAACAATACACTGAAAGGTAATGACACGCTTGCCCTGATGCCAACCGGTGGCGGCAAATCGATTTGCTTTCAGGTCCCCGGTTTAATTTTACCCGGTCTTACCATTGTCATTTCCCCATTGATAGCCTTGATGAAAGATCAGGTAGAGCAATTGAACAAAAGGGGAATAAGTGCAAAAGCGATTATCAGTGGTATGCACAAACACGAAATCGATATTGCACTGGACAATTGTGTTTACGGCCACACAAAATTTCTGTATGTCTCACCCGAAAGGCTTAAGTCAGATTTGTTTATTGAAAGACTAAAGAAAATGACCCTTAGTCTTCTGGTAATTGATGAAGCCCATTGTATTTCTCAATGGGGTTATGATTTTCGCCCCGCCTATCTGGAAATAGCTAAAATCAAAGAGCACTTGCCTGATGAAATTCCGGTGCTTGCACTAACAGCAACCGCAACAGCACAAATTCAGCAGGATATCTTAGAAAAGTTGCATATTCCTAACGCAAATGTTTTTAGAAAAAGTTTTGCCAGGCCGAATCTATGTTATAAAGCGATTCAAACGCAAAACAAGTTAAACGTCCTTCTCAGTCATTTATCCAATACGAAGGAGTCTGTCATTCTATATGTCAGAAGTCGGAAAAATACACGCTATTATTCAAATTTATTGGAACAAAACGGATACAGGTCGGCATATTACCATGCAGGCTTGAGTACCCAAATGCGTGATAAAATTCAGAGTGATTGGATAAAAAACAAGATCAAAATTATAGTAGCAACCAATGCATTTGGAATGGGTATTGATAAAGGCGATGTAAGACTTGTCGCCCATTTAGATCTTCCCGATAGCCTCGAAGCTTATTACCAGGAAGCGGGAAGAGCAGGAAGAGATGAAAAGATTTCTGAGGCTGTAATTATATTCCAGGAAAGGGATATTGAAGAATTAAAATCAAAGACTTTAATGCGTTTTCCTGAATTAAAGGTTATAAAACAAGTTTATACAGGAATATGTAATCATTTTCAATTGGCCCTGGGAAGTGGAGAAATGCAGAGCTTCAGCTTTGATCTAGAAAAATTCAGTAAAAAATTCAACTTATCCGTTTTGAGCACATACTACAGTATTAAGGAAATGGAAAAACACGGCTTTGTTCAATTTGAAGAGAATTCAAGTTCCTTTTCTACGTTGAATATTCTGCCGGATAATAAAGAACTTTATAGTTTTCAGGTTGCAAATCCAAAATTTGATGTATTTCTAAAATCCATAATTCGCATGTATGGAGGGGAAATATTTAGCTCTTATGTAAAGATTAATGAAGATCAAATTGCTTCTAAGACCATAATGGAGCATAATCGGGTTATTGAGTATCTAAAAAAGTTGCACAACCTTAAAATCATTGATTACATACCCCGTTCGGATTTACCCAAACTTACATTTCTCCTCCCGCGTCAGGATACTCATTCGTCCTTTATTACAGAAAAACAGCTTGAATTAGACCGGAAACGCTATTTTGATCGTATGAGATCGATAATCCAATTTACAGAACTAAAAAAAACATGTAGAAGTAATTATTTACAGGATTATTTTGGAGAAGAAAATTATATCGAATGTGGTGTTTGTGATAATTGTATTGAAAAATTCCATTCTCTGGACAAGGAAGATTTAAAGAAGCAAATTTTAAAGCTCATTGATTTTCATAAGTCTCTGAATATAAATGATTTAAATAGTTTTTTCCATAAGTTAGATCCTAAAGAATTATCAGAAATATTAAGGGAAATGACATTAAATGGTCAAATAAATATTGAGGAAAATAGAAATATCCACCGATAGGTGTACCTCTCTCATATTTAAAAAAAAATGCCTTGAATTGGTGCAAATAGTATTATTTTAATAAAAATATTCCCATATTTGACTTTGGAATAGTATTTGATAACCCCTTACCAAAAAGGGCATATTAAAGACAGAAGCAACCAAATCGCATCAATTAATTACTTCGTGAGAAACAGAATCGTTTCATTGCTTCTGCTTTTTGTCACCCTGTCGAGCTTTGACCTAAAGTTTACACTTCCGGCAGACGATCCGAATCTCCAATTCAAGAAAACATTTATTTGGGCATTTACGAAGTATATAGAATGGCCTTCTTCTTATAACAGTGGAGAGTTTGTAATAGGATTATTAGGGGATTCACCACTTGAGACTTATCTCAATGATCTCAAGGAACGTTACGGTGATGTTGAAGGTCAGAAGATTTCGATTAAAAAATTTAATAGTGTCTCTAAAATTGAGAAATGTCATATTCTCTATATACCAGATGATAAAAGCAATGTGCTTAATTCGGTGATTTCGAAATTACAAGGCAAAAGTACCCTTATAATTACAGAAGGAGAAGGACTGGCCCGTCAGGGAGCTATTATAAACTTCGTAGTAAGAAATAACAAGATAAAATTTGAAATAAATAAGAAAACAGCAGAATCGTATTCGCTTCAGGTTAGTTCGGTATTATCTGATCTTGGAATATTGATTGAATGATGAAAAGGGCATTATACATATCGCTCGTTTTTGTTCTGATTGCTCTCAGCAACCTTACTGCTCAACCTTTGAAAAAAGCAGAGGCAGTTAATTATCTTCAGGAAAATAAGTTAGAAGAAGCAAGGCAAGCTATTGATGTGGCTATAATAAATGAGGTCACTTCAAAACAGGCGGATACCTGGTATTTCAGAGCATACATCTACAATGAATATTTTAAACAAAAAGATAATGAAAACCCATTCTCTCAATACAGAACTGCGGTAGCAAATTCCTGTTCAGAATGTATCGATTTGGATAAAACAGCGGATAAAGAATGGGCAACGGAATGCAAGAAAATATATGATTTATTAGCGAAGCGCTATTATAATGACGGTGTTGTAAAGTTTCAGGCAGAACAATTCAGAGATGCCTATAAGCTATTCAATTTATACCTGGATATAATGGAAGAAGTGAATCCGGCAGATATCGATGCCAATGCCATCTTCCTTACCGGCTATGCCGCATTTAACAATACGGACTTTAGCAATGCCAAGAAATTCCTTCTCAAGGCTAGATCTCGAGGTTTGAATACTTATCAGCTGTATTTCTATCTCGCTAAAACATATTGGGCCTTAGATGACAAAGAGGCGGCCTTTGCGATTTTAAATGAAGGAAACGAAAGACATCCGACCAGAAAGGAATTGGTAGAATTGCATCTGAAATACTTACAGGAAGCCGGTGATATTACTGAAAGAGAACATGTGCTTCAAAAAGCCATTAAGCTGGACCCTCAAAATGTTGACTATTTAATTTTGCTGGCAATTCAATATGAGAGCTATGCCGAAAAATTTGTTGGCGAACCGAATTATGATATTTATATCGATAAAGCCAAAGAATACTATAAAAAAGCACTCGAATTAAAACCTGATGCTATTTTAGCCAATTATAATCTTGGATTACTCTATTACAATAGAGGGGTAACTATGGCTAATGATCTTGATCCGGATGCAGATATTCTGACGATATTTGAAGTTCAGGATAAAGTGACCAAGTTATTTCAAGAGGCACTTCCATTTATGAAAAAATCTTTTGAATTGAATCCAAAGCGAAAAGATACTATAATCGCCCTCGACAATATCTATACAGCGCTTAACAATCCTGAAAAGGCCAGATATTACCGAGACCTTCTGAAAACTTTGTAATAAAATTAGCAAAGCATTAGCTAAATCTTTTTATAAATCTATGTGAATAGCTATTATTGCTTTATAAGTAATAGCCAGAGTAGAATGAGAATAAGGTTTACGGTAGGTACGAGGATTGGACTAGGTTTTGCTATTCTTATCTTTTTATCACTACTCAATTTTATATTAACCTTTAAAACTGTTACCGAGAGTTCCAGCATAAACAAAGAGATCACGGAGGTGTACAACCCCTCGGTTGATAAATTGGAAGCACTGAACCTGATGATCGTTCGTTCCAAACTGCTTATCACAAACTGGCTTTCTCAACAA
Organism: Cytophagales bacterium; assembly: GCA_965267555.1. Taxonomy (GTDB): domain Bacteria; phylum Bacteroidota; class Bacteroidia; order Cytophagales; family CCMP332; genus CCMP332. The sequence continues at coordinate 2,306,552 of OZ254083.1, forward strand.
AAACAAAATCAGAGCAGTAAAAAATTACTTCCAAAGCTTATTTATGAAGATTACCAGGAATTAAGAACAGATTTAAAAAATCTTTCTGAAAACTGGGATGAACAAGAACAGCAACAATTGGATGAACTCTTCAAAATGATCGATCAATTGTTTCTTTCGCATGAACAAGTCATGAACATGCTCAAAACCTTTGCAGATTATGAAGATGGACTTACCAAATTCATGGCTGAGGAGATTGTAAATGATGGAATGATTGAAACTCAAACAACCGCGGTTTTGGATTTGGTTGAAGAGCTTTCAATGCGACAGTTGGTACAGACGGAAGAAGTAAGTAAGGATATGCTGGAAAGTTTCCAGTTCTTAAATTTTATTATTTCATCAACTGGTATCGGTCTTATCATTATTGGAATATTTGTTGCCATTTTCACGGTGCGTTCCATAGTAGCCCCTGTACATACCTTAAAAGACATGCTGAATTCATTGGGCAAGGGAATTCTGCCTCAGGAAAAAATTCCACCCAGGGATGATGAAATTGGTGAAATGTGTGTTGCCATGAATCAATTAGTAGATGGCTTGAAAGAAACCGTTGAATTCTCAAGACAAGTCGGTATTGGTAATTTCCACGCACCCTATAAGCCTCTAAGTGACAAAGACACCCTTGGCCATGCATTGCTTCAGATGAGAGATGAACTTTACGAACTCAAGGAACACCTTGAGGAAAAAGTTAAGGATCGTACTGAGGAAGTTGTTAAACAAAAAGAAGAAATTGAAAACCAGTCTAAGGAAATTGAAGCCAAAAATTTAAAACTGGAAGAGCTTTATGTAAAAGTGACGGACAGTATTCACTACGCAAAAAGGATACAACAGTCCATCCTCCCTCCTTCCACGCTTATGCGAAAGCATTTGAAAGAATCATTTATTCTTTACAAACCCAAGGATATTGTTTCCGGTGACTTTTACTGGATGGATGCATTTGAAGATAAAATTATGATCGCTGCAGTGGATTGTACTGGTCATGGAGTCCCGGGTGCATTTATGTCCATTGTGGGCTATAATAACCTTAACATGGCTGTTAACGTTACAAAAGGTGAGAATGCGGCAATGGTATTGGATCAGCTCAATGAATCTGTAACCAGTACTTTGAGGCAAACCCATGACGGTACAACCGCCAAGGATGGTATGGATTTAGCTTTATGTTCATTCAACTTAACAAAGAACAGATTGGATTTTGCCGGAGCATTTAATCCATTGTACAGGATCAGAAATAATGAACTTGAAATAGTCAAGGGAAATAAATTTCCTATTGGGATACATATCTTGCAAGAGGAAAAAGAAGAGTTTACCAATCACAGGTTGGATGTAAAACCGGGTGATGTATATTATATCTTTTCAGATGGTTATGCCGATCAGTTTGGTGGACCAAAAGGAAAGAAATTTATGTATAGAAGATTTAGAAACCTTTTATTGGATATCCATAAAAAAGACATGGAAGAACAGAGGAAGATCCTTGATGAAACCATAGAAAAATGGATGAGCGACACGAACCAGGAACAATTGGATGATATTCTGGTAATTGGTATTCGTATACCAGCTTGATTTAAATTGAAAAAATTAAATTATATTGGAGCCTTAATATGTGTAAGTACACAGCATAGTTTGGTTCTGAGTACTCATAAAATCGTATTTAACCGATGATCGATCTTTACGCTTTATACCAGAGAATGCATGATAACAATATCATGCTAACATTCAAAGGTGAAGTGACATTCGACCTAATTGATTCCATATTAAAAATTATGGAAGGTCGTTTGGAGCAATTAGAAGATAGTAGAAAAACTAAAAAGAAGGTTTACAACGTTCTGGTAGAATGTTTGCAAAACCTTTGTCATCATATTGACTTTAGTGATTCGCAACCCGATCCTAACAAAGATGAGCACGATTACCTTCGTAAAAGTGCAATTCTTATAATTTTCAGCGATGATGACGCTTATCATGTTGCAACCGGAAACTATATTACCGGTGAAAATGTAAATGGACTAAAAGGTTGGTTGGATGAAATCAATTCTACTACAAAAGATGAACTGCGTGCTCTTTATAAGAGGATACTCGACAATGAGAAATTCTCTGAAAAAGGAGGTGGAGGACTCGGATTTATTGATATCGCAAGAAAATCCGGACAAAAATTGAATTACAAGTTTAAAGAAATCAACGACAAATACTCATTTTTCAGTTTTCAGATAAATATCCCGAAAGCATAAAAGAATTTAGAAATGGATAATTTAATTATAGAAGGAAGCAATCATACACCTGATGTAAATTTCAACGCTGATACAGGTACTTTAGCATTGAAAGGAAGATCTACTCCTGAAAACTCTATAGAATTTTACAGACCCTTGCTTGAATGGTTGGACCAGTATGGTAGTAATTCAAAAACTGAAAAAACTATACTGAAAATTCAATTGGAGTATTTTAATACAAGTTCTTCAAAATGTATTCTTGATATTTTCAAAAAAGTCAATGCCTTGTTTAAGGATGGTTTAAATGTGAGTATCAATTGGTATTACGAGGAAGAAGACGAGGATATGCAAGAAGCTGGTGAAGACTACAGCGATCTGCTTGATGTCCCATTTGAGATTATTGAACTAGAAGAGGAATAATTTATGGCAAAAAGGCATGTTTTCGAAAAAGAAACTGCCATATTAGAACACATTCAAGAGTTTCTAGAAAAGGATGGTGTTTCTAAGGATGAATATAAGGAGGAACTTCTTCAGATTAAAAATTACTATGAAGATCTTCTGGATCAGGGCATGCTTATCACTAAAGTCAGCGACAGACTTCAGAATAAGCTTAACAACCTAAATGCAAAACTTCAGGATAAAAATGTAGAGCTACAAAATACAATTGATGAGCTCACCAAGGCCAGAGTTGGTCGAAAAGCAACCACTATTGTACTATTGGTTGCAGTAGCACTATTCTTAATTTCAGAAGGTGTTTTGGAACCGCAGATTGAAGCACAAATCGGAGATAATATATGGCTTGGACTGTTGTTCAAAGGTTTGATCGCTCTATTGCTTAAGCCGATTGAAACACTCACTGAGAAATATTTAATGACCCAGGCCCTGAAAGGAAATCAAAAATCCGTAGAAGCGGCTAGCAACTCCAAAAATTAAGCAGGTCTTATTTCATTATTCATAAAAACTGGTACTAACCTGCTCTTATTGATTTGAGAACAATATTCAAGATCCTTTTGAATATCAGTATGCCTTGCAAGACGTTTGGCATGGGCAGAATTCTTTAAGACATTGTATATATTTTGTTCATTCTTTTTATAGAAATCAAAACACATCAGAGCTTCATCTCCATCCAGTCCAAAATTGGATTCAATCAGATAAGAAATCACCATTCCTGCAAAAAGTGAATCTTCGGTATTGGGCCGCCCTTTCCACCCTGCACAAAACAATAGGGCCGGTGAACCGGCATTTTTTAATTTAATGGAAAGTGCTTCTACATTTAAAAAAGAGCCAATGAAAATATTATCTGAAGAAGAAGACTTTATAATTGCTTTGGTGCCATTGGTGGTGGTCATTGCTATTTTTTCGTCAATAACACCATAATTTATATAGTCATATGGTGAATTACCCAAATCGAAATCTTCAACTTTAATTCCATCTCTTTCACCTGCAATTAAATATCCCTGAGATTTCATTTTTCTGCATTCATCAAGATTATCAAATACTCTGATGTGCTCAGCACCCGCCATAAACGCAGAAAGCATACAGGACGTAGCTCTTAGAATATCGATTATAACTATTTGTTTGTCGCTAATATCACCGTGATGCACAATTAAATCTGTGCTAAGACATACTGAAACTGAAGACATTTTAGATAAACGGTAATTTTACGATCTCTGCTTTAAGCGATCTGTTTCTCACTTTTATATAAATTTCTGTACCAGCCTTATGTTTTCCAAAAGGTACATAACCCATACCAATTCCACACTTTAAAACCGGTGATTGGCTTCCAGATGTGACTTCTCCAATGGTTTTACCATCTATTTCAATTTCATAGCCATGTCGTGGAATGCCTCTTTCAAGCATTCTGAATCCAACCAGTTTGCGACTTATCCCTTCCTCTTTCTGTTTGAGTATCAGCGCACTTGCTACAAAATTAGTATCCGGTTTTGTTATCCATCCCAAGCCTGCCTCCAATGGACTTGTGGAGTCATTAATATCATTGCCATACAAGCAAAACCCCATTTCAAGTCTAAGGGTATCTCTCGCTCCTAATCCAATTGGTGCAATTTGGAAGTTTTGCCCGGCTTCCATAATTGCATCCCAAACTTCTTTGGCATCCTCGTTCTTTACATAAATTTCAAATCCACCTGAGCCTGTATACCCTGTTGCAGAAATGATTACATCTGATTTATAAGCAAATTCAGCAATTCTAAAATTATAATATGGAATTTCAACAAGGTCAACCGAACTAAGCTTTTGGAGTACCTCTATGGCTTTGGGACCCTGAACAGCAAAAAGCGAATAGTCATCAGACCTATTAGTCATTTGAGCTCCAAATTTTTTATTTAGATCAACCAGGCGATTCCAGTCCTTTTCGATATTACTTGCATTAACAACCAACATATAACTTGTTTCAGAAATGCGGTAAACCAACAAATCGTCCACTATCCCACCCTGATCATTGGGCAAACAAGAATATTGAACTTTTCCGTCGCTAAGTTTTGAGACATCATTGCTCGTCGCAAATTGAACGAGGTCAAAGGCCGAATCACCTTCAATCCAAAATTCACCCATATGAGAAACATCAAAAATACCTACACCTTCTCTGACCTTCATATGTTCATCTATGTCGGAAGTATATCTCACAGGCATTTCATAACCTGCAAATTCAATTAATTTAGCACCTAATTTTTTATGAGTGCTGTATAGTGCTGTTTGTTTTATACCCATTGATTAAAAAATATCTAGTTGTGAATCGGGAAGTAATTTAAAACTTTTTCTGTGGTATGAACAAGTACCAAATTCCTGAATAGCTTTTCGGTGTTCGATTGTGGGGTATCCCTTGTTTTTTCTCCAGTTATAAACTTCGAATTCCTTGTGAATTGATTCCATGTATCTATCTCTGGCACATTTGGCTAAAATTGAAGCTGCGGCTATGCTAGCAAATTTAGAATCACCTTTTATAATGGTTTTAAACGGTATATCGCGGTAATTATAAAACTGATTGCCATCGACAAGGATTAATTCAAATTTGGATTTTATCGCATCCAAACATTTATGCATCGCTCTTATAGAGGCTTTTAATATGTTTATTTCATCTATTTCAGCATTATCACACATTCCAATTGCATAATTATCAGCACGCTTCATTATCTCCTCTTCTAATCGATATCTTTCCTTTTCATTCAGTTTTTTTGAATCATTTAAACCCGGAATTTCAATGTTTGATTTTAAAATAACCGCAGCTGCAAATACAGGACCTGCCAAACAGCCTCTGCCTGCTTCATCGAGCCCTACTTCTATTTGATTGTCAGCAAATGAATTCCTAAGGCTCAAATTTTTAACTTATGCTTCAGATTGTTCAATGATTTGTATGCTGTGAAATCATACTGACAGGGAACTACAGATACATAATTATTAGCAATGGCCCACTCATCCGTTTCCTCACTAAGATCATTATTTATAAATCTTCCTGTTAACCAGAAATAAGTTTGGCCCTGTGGATCGACTCTTTCATCAAATTCTTCCTGCCATTTGGCTATAGCCTGCCTGCTAATTCTCAAACCCTTAATAGGTTCTTTTTTCTCAGGAGGAAAATTTACATTTAAAGCAACACCTTCCTCCAAACCATTATTTAATACATATTCAGCAATGCGGAACACATATTTGCGAATGTGTTCAAAGCTCGCTTCATGGCTATAATCGCACAATGAAAATCCGATGGCCGGAAGACCTTCAATAGCAGCCTCAATTGCGGCAGACATGGTGCCTGAATACAAAACGCTCACGGAAGTATTACTGCCATGGTTGACACCGCTAACGACAAGGTCAGGGCTTTTATCATGTAAAATATGATGCTTTGCCAGCTTTATACAATCTGCAGGGGTTCCTGAACACTCATATGCCGGAACACCATTAAATATATTTGATTTTACAAGCCTTAAGGTTTCTCCTATTGTGATGGCATGCCCCATGCCAGATTGAGGACTGTTTGGCGCAACAACCATAACGTCTCCCAATTTCTTCATTTCCTCCACTAAAACTCTTATTCCCGGTGCAGTAATTCCATCATCGTTGGAGATTAATATTAATGGTTTTTTTGCCATTTTATTTTAGTGAATTGTAATATTCCGTAATAACACTTAGTCCTCTTCTCGTATTGTAAAGTATTTTCTTGTCTTTAATAAACTGTTTTATTTCGTCCTGTTTATCATTCATCAATCGATACAAATCTTTTTTCTTTTCCTTGTATAAAACTACATTTTGGTTTTTACTGCTGTGATCAAAGAAATAGAAGTAATAATTGATAACCCTGCGCGTAACATAATTTGAAGCAGAGTTGGTATACCGGTTATAGTATGGATCACTTGATAAGAATGGATCATTGATCATTCTTGTTTCATAAGAAATGTATTCTCTCGCCAAAAGTGAAAGATCTCCCACTACTAATACTTCAAAAAACATTTCGGGTTTATAACTGGAATAGGGGCTGTATTCCAAAGATCGAAAATATCTGTTTGCTTCAATTAATTCATCATAAAAGTAAAAGGAGATTATTTTATTTGGAGAAAGCGTAATCATCTTATTTGAATACCTGTACTGCAATATATTTTCTTCAATATTGTATTTTACGGCTCCCCTTAAGGTGTCATTGGTTTTTAATACGATGGTTCCTTCATGCCATATATCGGTACTGAGCTCCTGAGATTTAACAGAAAAGACAATTGAGATTACAATTACTATAATTAAAAAAAATCTATTCATTTTTCAGGATCTCATGACCCATCTTGTCTCGTTTTGTTTTAAGGTAATTTTGATTGTGAGGATTGGGGCAAACTTCTATTGCTACTTTTTCTACAATCTCAAGACCATATCCCATTAATCCTGCTCTTTTATTTGGATTATTGCTGATTAAGCGCATTTTCCGAATACCTAAGTCTCTAAGGATTTGCGCACCCACGCCATAATCCCGTTGATCCATGTCAAATCCGAGTTTTAAATTGGCTTCTACGGTATCAAGACCTTCTTCCTGTAATTTGTATGCTTTAAGTTTATTGAGCAACCCTATCCCTCTCCCTTCCTGATTCATATACAATACAACACCTTTACCATTCTTAGCTACCATTTCCAAGGCTGAATGCAATTGATCACCGCAATCGCAGCGCAATGAACCGAAAATATCGCCGGTAATACAGGATGAGTGAACTCTTACAAGCACTTCTTCATTTTTTTCCCATTTCCCCTTGGTCATTGCCAGGTGAATTTCTCCCGAATTGATTTGCTTATAAGCCACCATGTGAAAATCACCGTATTTTGTGGGCATATTTACTTCAATTTCTTTTTCAATCAGGCTTTCTTTTTTGATTCTATAGGCAATAAGATCCTGGATGGTAACCAGTTTTAGATCAAATTTATCAGCTACTTTTCTCAGATCAGGAAGTCTGGCCATGGTGCCGTCTTCATTCATAATTTCCACAAGTACACCTGCCGGTTTAAATCCTGCCAACCTTGCAAAATCAATGGATGCCTCTGTATGACCTGTTCTTCGTAGTACTCCACCTGATTTTGCTTTTAATGGAAATATATGTCCGGGCCTGCCGAGGTCTTTAGGTGTAGTAGAATCATCGACGAGGGCTTTAATTGTTTTAGATCTATCGCTTGCTGAAATACCTGTCGTACAACCATGTCCCAATAAATCGACCGATACTGTAAATGGTGTGGCATGTATTGCAGTATTTTTACCAACCATCAATTCAAGCTCCAGTTCATCACAGCGTTCCTCAATTAAAGGGGCACATATCAAACCTCTGCCATGGGTGGCCATAAAATTTACTATTTCCGGTGTAATAGTCTCGGCGGCACAAATAAAATCGCCTTCATTTTCGCGATCTTCATCGTCTACCACGATAATCACTTCACCATTTCGTATTGCCTTAATGGCATCTTCGATTGTATCTAATTTGATTTTTTCTGAATTCATCCTCTAAATTGAATTTTACAAAGGTAGGTTTAGCATAAAAACCTCACAAACATTACACAGAATTTGACTGAATAGTTTTATTAGCCTCTGACATTTGTTGCCAAAATAAGCTTTGAAAAAACGCAAAAAACATAACACCGATTTGTCTGGAAAGATAATTCTCCGTGAGAAATGATAAGATTATCAATATTAAAAAGGACATATAAAGTGCATCTTTTGATTTCCATGCGCAAAGTCCCGAATAAGCAATGTTTACAATGAAAATTAAAAGACCTATCATTCCTGCACTTAGCAATAGGTTTAAATATTGATTGTGTTCGTTGAAGCCATTATTTATTCCGAACTTAAAATCATGTGCTATGTAAGCCTTGAGCCTTTCATCTTTTTCATCGCCAATTCCAACACCAAAGACAGGATTTTTCTTAATGACCTCCATATTCGTTTTTGCCAATGCTAATCGCATGTTTAAACTCCCCCATTTGCCTTTAATATTTTCAGGGTCCATGCTAAATTCTTCAATATTATATTTTCCTTCAAGACCTACCCTTTTTTGAAACCAATTATGATCTGACAAAAGCCAAACAGACAAAATAGCTATCAACATTAAAGGTAGGATAATTTTGAATGAGCGCTTATATCCGATTTTAGCAATAACAAATACAATCAACGATACTAAAAAGGCTGCAATTATCATTTTAACCGTCAGACTAATCAAAACAAAAATTAAGAAGGAAAGCCAGAGCAGATATACAATGTAATTCCTAAAATTTTTAAAATTAAATTCCAGGATTAAATCCATTACAATAAAAATTGCCAATGCCACCTGGATGGCCATATATGTGGCGTGCATTCCAATAAAATGAACAAGGCTGTGGTACATAAAAAAGGGATATACAATCTTCTTTAATTCATTGTACTCATAATTTTGAATGATCACCATCAGGTAGGAAAAAAGCATGTAAAAGGTAATCCCTAAAGCATAAGCTCTTAGCAAGGATTTAAAATTTTTTCTTTTTAAAGGGCTAATTGTCAGTATAAAAAACGGAATGAGCAATAAGCCGAGTTTGGTTTCAAGTAAACGAAAAGCCGTATTAATGTTGTCAGAGTAAAGAATACCAAGTGCCCACCAAATAAAAATGGAAGAGAATAATATCAGATAGGTTTTATTCGCTTCGATTGAAAAATCTTTTTTGATAAAAATTTTCCCAAGGGAAAAAATTAAAAAAAGGATTGTGCTGTACGATAATATATTCTGAAGAAAAAAAGGACTTATCGGTAAAGTAAGAGCTATTACATAATGCGAAATTAAATAGCCTTTATCAATATAACTTTCTACTTTACTAAAAGGCGTTTGGACCACCTTTGAAAATTAATAGAAACGATTTGAAAATAATACCAATATCCAATAAAACATTTCTGCGTTTAACATACACCAAATCCATACGCAGCCTGTTTTTCATATCATATTCATTGGCCGTTTCTCCGCGATAACCTTTTATTTGTGCCAATCCCGTCAAGCCTGGTTTACTATCGTATCGTTCCAAATAGGATCCGATTTTTTCCGAATACTCATCATCCAGAGGAATTGGATGAGGCCTTGGGCCTACCAAAGACATGTCTCCATTGATAATATTAAAAATTTGTGGCAATTCATCTAAGCTGGTTTTTCTCAATAATTTGCCGAATCGCGTAATTCTGGAATCGTTTTTAGTAGCCTGTTGAAATTGCTGTTGGCATGGATAATACATTGTTCTGAATTTCAGACAATAAAATGTTTTTCCCTTATAGCCATTTCTCAGTTGCCTGAAAAATACGGGGCCTTTAGAATCAATTGAAATGAGGATTGCAATCAAGGGTAGAATAAACCAGCCTATGGTTATGATGAACAAAAGAGACAAAAAGATATCGAGGGCTCTTTTAAGTTTGTCCGAATAAATGACTTTACTTTCAGTTGAATCCCACCTTTTGGTATATGTGCTAGGAGCGTAATTAAAATCTATATTAAGCGACAGGCGTTTTCCCATTTTTTTATGAATTCACTATAAGCATGTACAATCCATTTCTAAAAAACCCTACAAAAAATAATACATCAATGATATATTATATACGGATATTTAATTGTGTTATTGTGTAATGACCTACGATTGATTTATAAAAGATGCAATATTATTTAATGGAACGCATTTTATTAAATAATAACCAATTTTCTTTATTTCGCGCTTCAATTCATTTACTTAAATAGTTCTTCGATAATTAAAAATTACAATACATATAAACTCTTTTTACCTGAATACGCTGATGTGGATTATAATTCTGCTTCAGATATTATAATTGAAAATGCGAAAAAAAATAAGAGTTTTGCAGTATCTGCTTTAGCTGTCCATGGCCTTATTACTTCATTAGAGGATCAGGAACTGAAAAATGCAATTCCTAAAATCGATTTAATTGTTCCAGACGGCCAACCCATTAGATGGGCATTAAATAGTTTTTATAAAATTGGTATGAAAGATCGGGTTTACGGTCCAGATCTAACTTTGGAAGTTTTAAAGAAGGCCAATAAATATTCATTGAAAATTTTTTTGTTCGGAAGTACAAAAGATACTCTAAAAAAATTTAGATCATTTATTGAAAACAATTTTCCCGACATAATAATTTCTGGATATCATGTGGATAGGTTTCGCGAAGCAAGCCCCGAAGAGGATTTAGAAGATATTCAAAAAATTAATGAGTCAGGTGCTCATATTGTATTGGTAGGAAGAGGATGTCCACGACAGGAAAAGTGGGTCGCCAATCACAAAGGAAAAGTAAATGCTGCCATGATGGCTGTTGGGGCTGCTTTTGATTTTCACGCTGAAACCCTAATTCAGGCCCCTCGATGGATGCAAAATTATGGTTTGGAATGGTTATTTAGATTAATACAGGAACCCAGGAGATTGTGGAGAAGATATCTATTTACAAATTCTAAATTTATATTTCTTTTTTTAAAATATAAACTACTCAAAAAGACACCAAATCAATGAATACAATTTTAATTACCGGGTCAGCTGGTCTTATTGGAAGTGAAGTGGTCACTTATTTTGCCGAAAAAGGAAAGAAAATTATCGGCATTGACAATAATATGAGGGCTGATTTTTTTGGTGCGTCTGGCGATACTACTTGGAATGCTCATAGATTAGAGGCCATTTATAAAAATTATGAACATCATAGTATAGATATCCGGGATCGTAAAACACTTTCTGATTTTATCTATAGAATCAAACCAGATGCTGTAATACATGCTGCAGCTCAACCAAGTCATGATTTAGCAGCAAGTCGTCCTTTCGACGATTTTGATGTAAATGCCGTTGGTACTTTGAACTTGTTGGAAAGCGTGCGTTTGTATTCTACTGAAATACCATTTGTGCATATGTCCACCAATAAAGTTTACGGCGATGCTCCAAATAATATTGATCTAGTTGAACTGGATAAGCGATATGATTATAATGACCCAACTTATAAAAATGGAATAAAAGAAAATTTTTCAATCGATCAATCAAAACACTCCATTTTTGGAGCATCAAAAGTTGCAGCAGATATTATGGTTCAGGAGTATGGCAGGTATTTTAATATGCCTACTTGTTGTTTGAGAGGTGGTTGTCTGACTGGACCTAATCACAGTGGCGTTGAATTACACGGTTTTCTCAGTTATTTGATAAAATGCAATTTGATTGAAAGAGAATACATCATTTTTGGTTATAAAGGAAAACAGGTAAGGGATAATATTCATTCTTATGACGTAGCAAGGTTTATAGATGAATTTTTAATATCACCGCGTATTGCAGAAGTATACAATATCGGAGGTGGAAGGGATAATTCCATTTCAATTCTTGAGGCATTTGACTTAATATCTTCTATTTCAGGAAAAAAAATGAAATATCGATATGATGAAAATAATAGAATCGGTGATCATATTTGCTACATTTCTGATTTGTCAAAAATGAAAAAGCACTATCCCAACTGGGAAATTACTAAAGATCTTAAAACTACATTTATTGAAATCACAGAAGCATGGGAGAAAAGACTAGCTAAGTCTTAACTAAATGTGGATCACCTTCTTCAAACCGCGCTACAGTTAATGCGATAAACCAATAGTAGATAAATATGAACGAGTTATCAACCAGAAAAAGGGGAATGGTATAAAGGAATATTTGGATACCCATTTTTGTTCTGGTATAGGAAGAATAAAACACAAAGAACAAGAGCAAACTGCCAATAAGGCCATAATCAAATCTCATTTTCAAAAAATCATTATGGGGATTGACCGTTATTCTTCTTTCGCTTCCCCAGTCAGGCCTAACAACATCATGAACAAAAATATCTGCTGAACCCGGCCCATAGCCAAAGAGATAATGAAGAATTTCACTATCGGCTATTTGTGATTTCATGTAAACAATAAAAATTTGTCTACCCATTAAAAAACGCTCCAATGAATACCCTGAACCTAAACCCAAGGTCTTGAACATCCAGTTTGAAAAAGAATCGAGATTATAGCCAATGAAATAAAAACTTAAAAAATACAGCAATAAAACCGAAGCAAGGAGATATTTGGAATTGTAAATTTTAAATGGCCTTATAAACCCATAATAGGTGATTAGCGCTGGTAATAATCCCAAAATAATACTCCTTTTGCCTGACATAAGTACCAATAAAATTGCAAAGAGAGCCCATATGAATAATTTACGATTGAGAAAAAAAAGGACAAAACAACCAATAATAACCCCATTATGAAATTCCGTGGACATGTTGTAATTGGAACGCAGGAAATTAAAGGATAAATTAAAATCAAAGGATATACCAACCCAGGCAAAATATGAAATGACCGTTGCCACAAACAACCATTTTATGCTCTTTTCATCAAATTCCATCTTCATTATAAAGACAAAAAGTGGACTCATAATAATTAGGATATCCCTTATGTAAATCGAAAAAGTAAGACTGTGATAGTTTAATAAGAGTCCAATGAGCATTAAAGTCATATACAATCCCAGAGCCACCAGCATGTTGGGTTCATATCTTAAGCCATCTTCCTTTTTATTGGACCTAAAACTTTCAATAAAAAAAAGGACAATCATTATAGCCGGAATAAAATAAATGAACTTGGCCCTGTTAAATGAATGATAGGCAATCAGCGAGGGAATTAATAGAAAGTATAAAAAAATAGATGAGCGATTGAATTTTAAACTCACTTTAGATTTTTGCGGTTAATTCGGTCCATTTGGAAAAACGTATTAGCGACAGTTTAAACGAGCTTCATGAACAATAATTGCAAATTTTACTCGTATCCATCTATATTTGCCGCAAAGTAAAGAATTCATGTCAAACGAACATAGCAGCCAGATTAACTTATTAAAGCTAATTCATTGGTTGGTTTTATCCATTAAGAGAAACATTAAGGCTCTTTTAATTATAAATTCAATTCTTGCGATCGCCTTAATTTCGGCAAAATTATACATTCCGCAATCCTATGAGGGCAGTCTCATTGTTAAGTCAAATATCATTGAGTATCATTTTATTTCTGAAATTTTAGCTCCTCTCAATCAACATTTAAAAGATCGAAAACCAGAGAGTATTGCGCGTACCATGCAAATTCCCTTAGAATTAGCCCAGGCATTTGGAGGATATGAGATTAACAGCTTAATCGATGAAGAATACGTTACAAAAAGAAGAAGTACTATAAGCGAAAATCTGACAGAATACGAAAAGGATCAGGTTTTTGAACTCAGGGTCCGATCGAAAGACAAAACACAATTACCGAAATTAAAAACAGCGCTTCTCAACTACTTAAGGAACCAGAATTACATTAAAAAAAGACAGAAATTTTACTTGAATAAGCAAGAGGAAATCAGAGACTTATATTTAAGAGATATCAAAAGTATGGCCAAAATCAAGGAGAGTTTTGAGGAGAATGGATTTAATCCAAACCTCGCAGGAAATGACCTTATAATTCAAGGTCTTGGAGACTTTTACTTTGGAAGTATGAAAATCTATCAAAATTATGTGGATGCGAGCTATTTAATAGAGTTTAACAACTCTTTTGAGGAATTAAGCAAATTGGAGATATATGATAAGCATGTTTTTCCAAGATGGACACCATTTATTGTTGCTTTTGTTATTGGTGGAACGGTTATTAGCTTTTTCTATTTATTGTTTGTTGAATTAAAAAGATCACTTAAACAGGTCGATGCGCTTTAATCAAAGTGATTTTTTTTGTAAAAACTGAGCTTTTCCAATTCCTGCGAACTTCCAAGGACAATCATAGTCTGTCCTTCTATTAATGATTTGCCAGCTTGCGGATTTAGTGTAAATCCAAATTGATCTTTAATCGCAATTACTGTTGCACCTGTTTTTTTGCGAATGTCCAATTCACCTATACTTTTATTTCTCCATTCATCCTTTAGTTGATAATAGTTAATATTATCAAGTCGCAATGAATCCTGTCCAATACCATTCATCATTTCAATAAATTCCACGACATCGGGTTTGGTCACAAGTGTTGCCATATGCCTACCTCCTACTGCATCCGGCATGACTACCTTATTGGCTCCGGCTCTTATTAGTTTGCTTTCAGATGTTTCTTCCGAAGCCCTGGATATTATATTGACACCGGGATTTAATTGCCGCGCAGTTAAAGTTACAAACACATTGTCAGAATCTTTAGGCATGGTAGAAATTAGGGCTCTGGCATTTTCTATCCCCGCATTTTTTAAGGTTTCATCATGAGTAGCGTCTCCTTTGATAAAGAATATTTCAGGATTGTTTTGTAACTCTTCATTTTCAATGACATTTTCATTGCTGTCGATAATAACAACCGTGTGTTTTCCCGCAAGCAATTCTTCACAAGCCTTGCTTCCGTTTCTTCCAAAGCCGCAAACGATCACATGTCCTTTTAAATTCCTCATTTTTCGCAGAATTTTATAATTGGTGAGCATTTGCCTAATCTCACCTTCAAATACATAGGTCGAAATTACTGAAAGTATGTAGGCAAAAATACCCAGATTGAAAAAAATATAAACGGCCGTAAACATTCTACCGGCTTCAGAAAGCGGCTGAACTTCCTTATACCCAACCGTGGAGATCGTTATTACCGTCATGTAAAATGCATCGCTGAGATTATAGCCCTCGATTAGCATAAAACCGAGAATGCCCGTTGTTAAGCTTGCAATCACTACAATGATTGCTGTTACAAGTTTAAAATAATTGTATCGTCGTATTATCATCAGGAAATCACATTACCCAATTCACTTGATATATGTTTCTCGATTTTTTTTAGCTCATTAAAATATTTTAAAACCTTCATATAGTTTTCTTCAGCTTCTCCACTTTCACTCATTCTTTTTAGTTCATCTCTTGCCGACTCCTTTAATTCTCTGACTTTATTCCATTTAAGCCTGTGAATGTCTGAATACACTTTATTTACTAAATCATAATCTGCTGCAGGCACAAAAATATTTTGCTTTTCCCAATTATCGCTAACTGTATACTTTTCTGAAATGATATTAATCACAGTTTCCCTTAATTCTTCAAATTCTTCATTGTTTAAAAAATCCTTTATCTCCGGAAATGTTTTTTTATCCTCAAATTCTTTAAAAACCTTAAGTATCCTATTGTATTTTTGGTTTTTAAATTCAACATCTGAAATAGAATCGAGTAAATATTTTCCAAGACTGATATTGTCGGGCTCAAGCAAAATATTGGAAAAGTTCAGCAGATATTTGAGCACCTCCATTTCATTGATTTCAGATCCCGGATCTCTTTTTAAATTTACCTTTTGATCAAAGTTTTCTGCTTCGGAAGGATTTACTGAATCGCCGGTGCTTTGCTGAGAATACCCCTTTCTAAACTTATCCCTCTTTTGATTAAATACTTTTTTATTGTACTCTGATACCAAAACCTGTTCATCGATATCAAGTAACTCGCTACAGGCTTTAAAATAAACCGATCGGGTGATGGCATCGGGTATCAATGCAATAATTTCAACAATTTCACGGATTAATTCAGCCTTTTTAAATGGTTCTCCCTTGATGGCCTCAAGCTGAACTTTAGTTTTGAAACTGAGGAAATCCTGCTTATTCCGCTTGAGAAAATCTTTAAAATCAGCACCTCCTCTTTGTTTGACAAATGAATCAGGATCCATCTCTTCGGGAAGTGTCACTACCTTTAAATTCATCCCTGCCTTAAGCACCAATCGCAATCCTCTTTCAGAAGCCTTCAGTCCCGCTTCATCCCCATCAAAAATCAAGGTGATCGTATTGGTAAATCGCCGAATAACTTTGATTTGTTCCTCCGTTAGGGATGTACCACTCGATGCAATAACATTTTCTATTCCGGCTTGATTTAATGAAATAACATCGGTATAACCTTCGACAAGGATGCATTCATCTTCATTTCGAATGGCATTTTTTGCAAAATAAAAACCGTAAAGCTCTTTACTCTTGTTGTATACCGGTGTTTCAGGTGAGTTTATGTATTTGGGTTGGTTTTTGTCGTTAGACAATATTCTCGCTCCAAAACCAACTGTTTTACCTATCAGGTTGTGGATTGGAAATATTACCCGCCCCCTATAGCGATCGTATACCTTGCCATCTTTTACAATAATTAAACCTGCTTTTTCAAGTATTTCTCTTGAAAATTGTCTTGATTCCGCTTCCTTTAGAAAAGAATCCCAGTTAGTTTGTGAATATCCCAACTCAAACTTTTCTATTGTTTCAGCTGTGAATCCTCGTTCCTTAAAATAGGAAAGTCCAATCGCCTTGCCATTTTCAGAATGCTTTAATTGATCGACAAAGTAATCTCTTGCGAAATTTAGCGCGATGTGCAAACTTTCTATTTCGTTTGCTTTTTGCTTCTCCTCCTTGCTGGGTTCGCTTTCTTCTAATTCTATTCCGTATTTTTTTGCTAAATACCTTATGGCCTCAAGATAACTCAGCCGTTCATGCTCCATAATGAAGGTAATAGAATCTCCGGCTTTCCCTGAACTAAAATCCTTGAAAATCCCTTTGCTCGGGGATACCGAGAATGAAGGCGTCTTTTCATCCTGAAAAGGTGAAAGACCAAACCAATTTTGCCCTTTCTTTTTCAGATTGACAAAATCGCCGATCACATCTAGAATATCAACGACTTCCTTTACTTTGCGGATGGAATCCTGACTTATGGCCATAGCGTATTCAAAGATAGTGTTTGATTGATAATCTCGTATAGCTTTTTTGTGGATTAAAATCAATATTTTTGAAACCAATTGAATGCTTAATTGCTTAACAGCATATGAACGTATCAAAAGAAAATATTCTCAAAGCCCTCTCCAGGGTTATTGATCCTGACCTGAAGAAAGATCTTGTTTCCTTGAATATGATTCAGGAAATCAATTTTACGGCAAGTGAAATATCCTTTACGGTTATGCTTACCACACCGGCATGTCCATTAAAGGAAATGATTCGAAAAAGCTGTGTAGAGGAGTTGCAAAAGGATTTTGGTACAGATTTCGAACTCAATATTACAATGAGTTCAAATGTTACCAGCACGCGTTTAAACGATGCACCTTTGCTGCCCAATGTAAAAAATATAATAGCTGTTGCCAGTGGAAAAGGTGGTGTGGGCAAATCTACTGTGAGTGCGAATCTGGCCATCGCCCTTGCTCAGCAAGGCGCCAAAGTTGGATTGATCGATGCGGATATTTTCGGGCCATCTCAACCCACGATGTTTGGATGTGAAGATCAAAAACCGGGAATAGTCGAAGAAGATGGTAAAAATAAAATTATCCCTATATCCAGATACGGCGTTAAACTAATTTCGATTGGTTTTCTTACGCCTGCCGATTCAGCTATCGTTTGGAGAGGACCAATGGCAGGTTCGGCACTCAAACAATTTTTTAGCGATTGCGACTGGGGTCCTCTGGACTATTTAATAATTGACCTGCCACCGGGGACAAGCGATATACACCTGACATTGGTTCAAAGTATACCGGTTACCGGCGCTCTAATAGTGACTACCCCACAAAAAGTAGCGCTGGCTGATGCACAAAAGGGCCTTGCCATGTTTAAGCAAGATCAAATCAATGTCCCTGTGCTGGGGATCGTAGAGAATATGGCCTATTTTACTCCTGAGGAATTACCTGAAAACAGGTATTATATATTTGGTAAAAATGGCGGAATGAATTTATCTGAAAAAAATAATGTTCCTTTCCTGGGTCAAATTCCACTTGTTCAAAGCATTCGTGAAAGCGGTGATCAGGGAATACCCGTTGTGGAGCAGGTAGACGATGTAACTAAAGAATCATTCTTAGAAATATCAAGTAATTTAGCGCGTCAGGTGGCAATACGAAATGCAAATCACGACAAAACAAAAATAGTTGAAATGAAAATGTGATGAGGAATGGCAGATATGCTCAACAGAATTGAAAAAGCACTTGATACCGTTCGTCCTTATTTAAATAAAGACGGTGGAGATGTTAAAGTTGTCGAAATCAAAAAAGATATACTTGTTATAGAATTTGAGGGAAATTGCAGCTCTTGTACCATGTCAAATATGACGCTTAAGGCGGGTATTGAAGAATCTGTAATTAAAGCTGTACCTGAAATTAAGCACGTTAAAGCCCTTAATTTACCCGTTAAATAAAAATACTTATTCAAATCACCCTTTTTCCTTTTATTTAGAAGAAATTTATTATTAAAACTATGATCAAAAATATACTTACAATAAGCCTTTCGCTGTTTATGCTCAGTTCATTTGCACAACAGAGTATGAATATGACTGAGGTTTCTAATTTCTACCCGAGTAATGTTACACCCGGCAATCCAGAACAATTCAATGATATTTGGGGCTATGCAGCACCAGATGGAAGAGAATATGCCATTTTTGGTAGTGTTTCAGGAACATATTTCATTGATGTGACCAATCCAGCCAGCCCTGTTGAAATTGATTATTTTCCCGGAGGGGGAACCGGCATTTGGAGGGATTTTAAAACGTATAAGCATTATGCTTTTGGCGTAGCTGATGTTACCTCAGGTAATACACTGCAAATTTTCGATCTGCAATATCTACCCGATTCAGTGGTAAAAATCTATGATGACAACACTTTTAGCTCTAATTGTCATAATATTCATGTGAACAATGACCGATTGTACCTTGTAAGCAATACAAGAGGTGGATCCTATTATCCTCTGGATGTTTTATGTATCGAGGATCCAGAAAACCCTTATCTGATTGGAGGAATTCGCAATGGGGTTAATGTGAGCGGAAACTATTCAACTTCTCATGATGCCTTTGTTCATGATGATACTGTTTATTTATCAGTTTATTTCAATAATACGGGTAATGATGGCCTGCACGTATTCGATATGACCGATCCGGAAAACCCCAATTTAATTGGTTCAATTCAAAATTATCCGGTGGCAGGTATTAATCATGCATCATGGATGAGTTCGGATGGCACGCATCTTATAATGGCAGATGAGACGCTGACTAGCCCAATTAAAATGGTCGATATTACTGACTTAACAAATATGCAAGCCATAAGTACTTTTGCTCCAAATCCCGGTGCAATAGCACATAATCCCTTCATCAAAGATTGTCTTGCAATCATTTCATATTATCATGAAGGTGTACAGATTTACGATGTATCCAATCCTTCCTCACCTGTCAGAGTTGGGTATTTTGATACAGACACGACCATTGGAAATGGAAATTACAGTCCCAATTATCGCGGATGTTGGGGTGTATACCCATATCTGCCATCTGGAAATATAATTGCTGCTGATAGAAAAAATGGCTTGTTTGTTTTGACCTATGATGGCACTTTGCCAAACTGCAGCGGAGATTTTGACAAAGTTGTGGAAGTCGATACCTCAAAATATTGTGAAGATACCCTAAGTACAGTAGCCCTGAATCAATACACTGCCAATAACGTTGAAATTTATCCTAACCCATCTAACGGAATATTTCATGTCATTAGCGATCAGAATGTCATCAATGAGATTGTCATATATGATATTCGGGGTCTCGAAATTTCAAGAGTAAAAACAAATATTTATAGAAGAGACATAGAGCTGGATCTCAGTGCGGAAGAAAGTGGTATTTACTTTGTTCACTTATATTTTAATTCGGGTGAAAAAAGGATGAAAATCTTCAAAGAATAAATTAGTTAAACCGGATTAACTCCGGTTTTTCTATTTTCGTCTTAATTTCCATATGATTAATAAACGATACACACAATATTTTCAATAACAATAACATGATTAGAATAATAAGCTTTCTAGTAATAGCGATAATTTCACTGAGTAGTTATGCTCAGCAGGGAATGAACATGACTGAAATATCCGTGTTCTTTCCTTCAAATTTAACCCCGGGCAATAGTCAGTTTAATGATTGTTGGGGATATGCAGCGCCAGATGGCCGTGAATACGGAATTTTGGGTCATGCTGCCGGAACTTTTTTTGCAGATATTACAGATCCTGCCAACCCGGTGGAAATCGATTATTTTCCCGGGGGCAGTTCTACGATTTGGAGGGATTACAAAACTTACAAACACTATGCTTTTGGTGTATCGGATGGATTTGGAGGTGGCTCTCTTCAAATTTGGGATTTACAATATCTGCCTGATTCAATTGTAGAAGTGTACAATTCCACGGCATTTTCTTCAAATGTGCATAACATCTTTATAAATGATGATCGTTTGTATCTGGTGAGTAATAACAGGGGTGGATCTAATTATCCATTGGATATTCTTTGTATCGAGGATCCCGAAAATCCTTATTTGATCGGAGGAATAAGAAATGGCGTCAATGTACCCTCTCCTTTAAGTTCTCACGATGCCTTTGTAAGAGGCGATACCGTTTATTTGTCAGCAGCAGGTGATGGATTGCAGGTTTTTGATTTTGCCGATGCAGAAAATCCTGTATTTATTGGCTCAATTGAAAATTATCCGGGAAAAGGTTATAATCATTCTTCCTGGATGAGTACAGATGGAACGCACATGGTTATGGCTGATGAAACAGGTGGTAGTCCATTGAAAATCATAGACATCAGGGATCTCAGCAATATTCAAACGGTAAGTACATTTCCGGCAAACCCACCGAGTAATCTCATACCTCATAATCCATTTGTAAAAAATTGTCTTGCTTTTGTGTCCTATTATCACCTCGGTGTTCAGGTTTATGATATTTCTGTTCCTGCAAGTCCCACACAGGTTGCTTATTTTGATACTGATACAACCACAAGTGGTGGCTTCGATGGATGTTGGGGAGTTTACCCCTATTTGCCTTCCGGAAATATTATTGCTTCCGATCAAAAGAAGGGACTTTATGTATTAAGTTATGATAGTACCTTTCCATGCGCAGCAGGAATCTATGATGATGTTTACGAAGTTGATACAAGCAAATACTGTGAAGATACCACCACCAGCCCTGTGGCTTTGAGGGAATTTACAGCAGAAAATATCAGTATTTATCCTAATCCGACAGAAGGACTGTTTCATCTTGTATCAGATCAAAATATTATCAATAAATTAGAAGTTTTCGATGCCAGGGGAAAAGCCATCTTAAGCCGGAATTATAACGATTATAACCGCGATATAATTTTAGATCTGTCAATGCAAGAACCTGGTCTATACGTAATCAATGTTCATTCGAATGTCGGTGAAAAAAGACTCAAACTCTTTAAAAAATAAAGCGCAAATAAAAACCGGTCATTGTACCGGTTTTTTTATTTACAGTATCTTGGCTTTACTATCTTTGCCGCAATGAAAATTGGAATTTTCTTTGGTGGACAATCCCGTGAGAGAGAAGTATCTTTTGCAGGGGGTAGAACGGTATTCGATAATCTCGATAAAAATCTTTTTGAGGTCGTACCAATATTTGTCGACAGCCTTGGCCATTTCATCTTACTCGATTGGCAACATATTTACAAAGGCACAATTCGGGATTTTTATCCACCGTCAAAATTTGATTCTAAAAGCAAGCATCCATTTCAAATCTATGTAGAATCGCTTGATTTTGCTGATTGCTCTATTGAAGAAGTGATAAGCTCGGTAGGGAAAAAAATACAACCTGAAGATTTTAAATCATTGTTTGAGTTTGCTTTTCTTGCCTTACACGGACCACAGGGAGAAGATGGTGCTATACAAGGCTTGTTGGAGTGGTATCAAATTCCCTATTCAGGATCAGGGCTTTTGCCCTCATCAATTGGCATTAATAAAATTGTCCAGAAGAAATTATTTCAGGACTCTCAGGATCTACATCCAAAACATTCCATAATTGATAAAACGAACTGGGATAATGTCGACCGAAAGGAAGTGTTTGAAAAAATTACCCGGGAAATTGGGAACAATATTGTAGTAAAAGCTCCTCACCAGGGGTCCAGCATCGGCGTATCAATATTAAAAAATGCAGAATTTTCGCAATTTGAGATAGCAGTTGAAAAGGCATTGTTCAGAGAAAAATTTAGTGTCAAGAACTATAAAAATCTTAGTGAAGAGGAAAAAACAAGAACTATCAATACGATTGCTGATATACGGACTGGTATAGGGTTCCCACTTAAAATTGATGCGCAAATAATAATTCACCCCGAAGAATTATTTGAATTTCTGAATGCCAGTTCCAAATCCGAGCTAATTCTTGAAAGCTTAGTATCTGAAGATAGTATTCTTGTAGAGTCTTTTATTGATGGCGAGGAATTTAGTTGCATTGTAATAGAAGATGAAAAGGGAAAAGCTATTGCCTTACCTCCTACTCAGATCTTAAAGCCTAGTGATATTTATGATTATCGCGCAAAGTATCTTCCGGGAATAAGCCGAAAGATTACACCAATAGATCTTCCGGTCAAACAAATACAGGCTATCAGAAAAGCCTGTGAAAACTTGTATACGAACCTGAATTGTGATGTTTACGCGCGATTGGATGGCTTCATTTCGGAAAAGGGTATTTATCTAAACGATCCCAATACAACATCGGGAATGCTGCCCTCATCCTTCTTTTTTCATCAGGCAGCTGAAATTGGACTCAATCCATCTCAATTCCTTACATACATTATACGAACCTCGCTTAGATCTCGGTTAAAATCAGGAAAACTTCCCATTCACTATTATAATCTTTTGCAAAACCTGGATGAAAAAATTGCAAAATTCAATCGTGAAGAACAAAAAAAGGAAAAGGTTGCGGTAATAATGGGTGGATTTTCATCTGAAAGACACATTTCGGTGGAAAGTGGCAGGAATATTTACGAAAAGCTATCATCATCCAAAGAACATTTGCCATCCCCTATTTTCCTAACCGGCAATCTTGAGAATCACGAACTTTTTGAAATTCCGATTAACATAATGCTTAAAGATAATGCTGATGATATTCGGGATAAAATATTAAACTTCAAGCTTCACCCAATACTTGATGAAATTAAAAAAGAATGTGAAGCCATAACCGCAAAATATACGGGTAGTCTTATTAGTCAACCCCAAAAGATAAATTACGATGAATTGGCCTCAAAATTTGATTCGGTGTTCATAGCATTGCATGGAAGGCCTGGTGAAGACGGAACCGTTCAAAAAGAACTTGCTAAAAGAAATGTGCCTTACAATGGCTCGCAACCTGAAAGCTCCGAAATAACCATTAATAAATATCAAACAAATGAGATTTTAAAAGAAAAGGGCTTCCATGTTGCTGATCATCGTTTTGTTTTAAAAAGTGATTGGCAGAAAGATCGAAAGGAATTTATATTATCTATTGAAAAAGATTTTGAATATCCATTTATTGCCAAACCAGCGGATGATGGTTGCAGTTCTGCCGTTACCAAAATTAAAAATAGATCGATGCTGGATGCTTATTCCGAGTTAATCTTCAGGAATTCAGCTTCACTGGATCAAAAGGCATGCGAGCTTTTGGGAATTAGTGAAAAAGAGGAGTTTCCAGCAAAAGAGGGATTTGTGATTGAAACACTGATAACAAAAGGCGATGCGGACCATTTTCTTGAAATAACCGGTGGGCTTCTTACGCATCACGATCAAAATGGCGACACGATCTTCGAGATGTTTGAGCCCTCAGAGGCACTGGCCACCGGTGATGTATTGAGCCTTGAGGAAAAATTTCTGGCGGGGGAAGGCCAAAATATTACACCCGCGCGATTTGATAGAAATCCTGAATTGAATAATAAAATTTCAACCAAAGTAAAAGATGTATTAAAGCAAGTTGCTGAGACTCTGGATATTCAAGGCTATGCCAGAATTGATGCCTTTGTAAAAATTTACAAACCGGATAAGGTCAAAGTTTTTATCATTGAAATTAATTCCTTGCCCGGAATGACGCCTGCCACCTGTATATTCCATCAAAGCGCAATAAATAAATACACACCGCTGTCGTTTATTAGTGAAATTTTAGAATACGGAAAGGACAGGAATAAAAATTAATCATCATCGCATGTACAGTAAAAATCCATTGATCCGTGTCTTAATTCATCTGGGAATCATTTTCTTGATTTGCGCTGTTTTTTTGGTCGGTTTTTTTTACATATACCTTCCTGTTACTACTAAACACGGTGAAAGTATTACCGTCCCTGATCTTCAGGGAATGCAATATTCTGATGCAGAAGAATTTTTAAAAAAGCGAAATTTGAGATTGGAGGTATTTGATTCCACCTTCATTGTGGATATTGCACCGGGTACCATTATTTCTCAAAACCCCGCTCCTATGGTAAATGTCAAAGAGAATCGAAAAATATATATTACTGTTACACCCAAATACGCTCCTAAAATTAAATTTCCCGATGTCATTGATGTTTCTGCAGAAATGGTTGAAAAAATATTAAAAAACAATGGCTTAAATCTGGGAAAAATAAGATATAGGCCCGATTTAGCAGCTAATGCCGTTTTGGAAGCGCAACTCAATGGAGTTAAAGTTGAAGCCGGAGATTCCATATATAAGGGAAGCACCATAGACATAATTGTAGGAGACGGCAAAGGGACCGACCGATTTCTGGTGCCAAAATTGGCAGGATTAAGTCTTGAGGAGGCAGAATATACAATACTGGGGTCTGGTTTAAAGCTAGGAATAATTGAGTATGTTGAAACAGATACAGTAGAATTGGGCTATGTTATTCGCAGCAGGCCAAGTCATGAAAACCGGCAAATTGTGCGATTGGGAGATGAGATAAATTTGTGGGTTTCGGGTAATAACGTAGATAATGAAACGTTTGAAGGAGATAGCTTGTTGATGGATCCGGAGATAGAATGAAATATTATATAAGCCTTATATTCCTTTTTTATTCAACACTTCTCTTTGCTCAATTAGAAATTTCAAGCCTTCGTCCACAAAGTTTATATGAGCTTCAGAAGGCCAAAAGGTTGAATCAAAGTGCGGATACACTGGCTATACCCTTTTTTGATGATTTTTCACAATATACCGGTAATCCCGATACATTGCGTTGGGAGTCCGGAAGTGGAGCTTTTGTAACCGTTGGTTTGGGAATATTTCCTCCAAGCAAAGGTGTTTTAAGTTTTGATGGGTTAAATGAATTCGGGAATCCTTACGATTTCAGGTCAAATTTTCCCAAAGGCACAGCGGATGTGTTAAGCGCTTTGCCAATTGACCTCTCCCCATGGGAAGTCAATGAAGATATTTCTCTGAGTTTTTTTTGGCAACAGGCCGGATTGGGAGAAGCACCTGACCAGAGACAGGGAGATTCCTTGATCGTTGAATTTAAAATTGCTGACACAGACAGCACCTTCAAATGGAAAGTAGTTTGGGGTGTGGAAGCATCGGATTCATTACCAAACGATACCTTGCTTTTCACTCAAATCAACCTGGACGATAGCGCTTATTTTTACAATTCATTTCAATTTAGAATCCGGAACAGAGGTACTTTATCCGGAAATTATGACAATTGGATAATTGATTATGTTGTTTTAAACCGAAATGGAACAGATGGCCCCAGATTTCCACAAGATCGTACCATTCAAACCAGAGAACAGAGAGTATTTAAAGATTTTACTTCAATTCCCATTGAACAAATAAATACGGATTCACTATCAAATTATTTTATGGAAAGCAGTGAATTCTATGTGCGCACATTGTTGAATAAATCAAGTGTTTATGCTGTTCAAGGATTCATTACTGAAGAAAATACAAATACCATTATTCAAGATGATACAATCATAGGGGGCTTAATTAATCAGGGTGAAATCAGAACCGGAATTGGTTCCATCGATAAAGTCAAAATTGATGAATTCCCTATTGTTAAAAATCAATACTATACATTTGAGAAGTCCTATATTCTTTTTGACCATGATGACACCATTTATGAAGGCATAGACAGAAGGATAAATGATTCAACAGAGATTCTGGGTCATTTGGCAGAATACTATGCCTATGATGATGCCACTCCCGAATTGGGTGCAGGCATTCGAACCCCATTTGGGAAAGTGGCCATAGAATATGGCTTATATGCAGAGGATACGATGACCGGCCTGGATATTATGTTTATTCCCGGTGAAAGCAGTATTACAAGCACACAAATTGGAATTAGGATTTGGTCAGATTTACAAAAGGATGTGGATCCAATCATTTACGGACAGGATATTGTAGGGGGCTATGGGCAAGGAAAATATTCTTTTTTCAGGGTCAATTTTGACAGTGCCGTAATAGTAAGTGATACCATTTACATTGGTTGGGTACAATTTGATAAGACTTTTCTAAATGTTGGATATGATATGAATAACAGGTTCAATGATAAGATTTACACCAAAATAGATCCCGATGAAGGCTGGGTCAATGAATCAGATTTTGAGTTCCCTGGGGCACTTATGATCAGACCAATATTTGACACTGTTAATGTCCCTATTGCCAAAGGCAGCCAGATTGAAATAAAAGAAGAAGAGGATACCGAAGAAAGGCAATATGAGGTTACTATTGGCCCCAATCCGGCAAAAGGCTTTATAAGTATAGTTGGTGAATGCGATGAATTTTTCATTTACGATCTGAATGGCAGAATGACTATTTCAGGCAATCAGCTAACTAGTGGGGATAAAATCAATCTTTCAGAATTGTCGAATGGTAGCTATATTATTAAGTTTGTAAATGATGGGATGTTGAAAAACAAACGCTTACAAATATTCAGGTAACATGGATATCAGTCCGGAAGAGCTCAACAAAAAAATAAATCTTAAAGATTCAGAAATCGTTATCATCGATGTTCGTGAAGATTGGGAGTACGAAGAAAATCATATCGCCCCTTTTAATATTCCGCTATATTCTATTCCCAAGCGACTGGATGAGTTTAAAAAATGGAAGGATAAAAAAATCATTGTCCATTGCAATACGGGAAAAAGAAGTGTTCAAGCACAAAAATTCTTAAGAACACAAGGTATTGTAAACGTTTACAATCTGGTTGGCGGACTTGACAATTACTATAAAGTAGTCAATTTTAATCCTTCTTAGTAAACAGGAATTTCAAATACAAATGGCTTGGGTGTAAAGCAAAGAATAAAGATGATTAGACAAATCCATCCCAGTACTTTTCTTGCCGGTGATAAAGGTCTTTGATCCAAAGCTCCTGGATGATAGACACCTAAAAATCTTCCCAAAATAAATGCGAAAAATAACCAGCCCTGGTATCCTTCAATACCCGGAATTAAAAAACTCAATAAAAACTGGATTGAAAATGTCCCGACAGCCAGTAATATAACATCCATACGTTTAGGTGAAATTTTGGCGAATATGAAATAATACAGTCCCAATTGTAATGGGACAGTTATTAATAATTCCTGACTTGGCAAAAATGGTGTAGTCCAGCCCAAACCGGCGTAAAACACAAAAATTATGAATAAGATTGCCGAAATTATTCGACTATTTTTGGTCCCAAACAATCCAAAAGTGATATGCCCTCCATCTAATTGACCAATGGGTAAGAGATTTAAAGCAGTAAAAAACAAAGTTAAATAACCGGCAAAAATGATAGGGTAATGAATCATTTCATAGCCATTTGGAATTTTACTTGGATCCTCTACCAGCAAATTTTCAAGAATTATAAACATAAGATTCTTGCCAACCTTAAATACGCCAAAGTCCATATCCTTGTAGACATATTGTGCATAATCCTTACCGTATTTTGCATAATCGGGATTGTATTTAAATAGATATTCCAGTTCCGGTAAATGGGTAAACCCATAGACCAAAACAATAAGTGCTACAACAAAACCGGCAAGGGGGCCGGCGATGCCCACATCAAAATACTTTTTTCGCGATAAAATGGTTTGTTTAATTCGAATCAATGCGCCCATGGATCCAAAGGAAAGCCCAAATCCCAACCAAAGAGGAATGTAATAAGGTAGCGTTGTTCGAATATTGTGATAACGGGCGGTAAAATAATGCCCAAACTCATGGAAGGATAAAACGCCCAAAAATACGACTGAATATTTAAGGCCCTGATAAATATTTTCTTTGGACCACCAGTCGATCTCCCTCTCCGAATCGCTTAATAAAAGCAATGAACCATTGACCCATTCCATTCCTGCGATCGTTGCTGTTATAAAGGATACTATAAAAAGTCCAACATGAATGGCAATGGACTTTGGGCTAAATTCTTCCATCAAAATACTGTTCAATTGTAAAATCAGAGCTAATTAAAACTGAATTAAAACCCAGTTTCAATGCCACCTCGTGGTTTGTCTTATTATCGTCAAAATATAAAACAGATTCGGCAGCTAATTGATTTTCTTCCAGGATAATTTCCCAGGCCTCGGGTTCCGGTTTTCTTGTTTTAAGCACATGGCTGTAATAGGTCTTATCCATCAGTTGTTCTAATCTTTCATATTCAGACACTGCAGAAAGCTTTGAATTTAAAGCATTGATATGAATCTCATTGGTATTGGAAAGACACATGATACGGAATTCATTCCTGAGAGATTTAATCAAATCAATTCTTTCCTTTGGAATTTCAAGCAACATTGCATTCCATGCTTTGTCAATTTCTTCACTTTCAAACCTTTTATCGAATATTGTACAAAACCATTCTCTAAAGCCATTTGAATCGATATTGCCTGTTTCTATTCGTTGAACAAGTTCTTCTTTTCGCATCAATTGGTTTAATTCCTCAAAACTTCTTCCCGTTAATTCGGCAAAAGCATCCACAGATTTCCTCCAATCAATATTAATCACGACACCTCCAAGATCGAATAAGATGCATTCCATTTTACTCACAGTATTTCTTTGCTTTTATTTGAAAGTTGCAAATATTGTTTTCTATTTATCCAATTCCTAAATGATTTTTTCAAAATCGTATTGCATGAATTTATTGGAAATAAAAGATATTTGAAATTGCTGCTATGACTAAAAAAGTATTTGGAATTGGATTTCAAAAAACCGGAACAACAACGCTTGGTGAAGCTTTAAAAATTCTCGGATACAAGGTAAGCGGTCCCGATCTTAAACTGATAAAGCATATTAATAAAAATGAATTTGATGAAGTATTTAAAGTATCTGATAAGTTCGATGCACTCCAGGATAATCCATGGCCACTGCTTTATAAAGAATTGGATAAAAGATATCCGGGTTCAAAATTTATTTTAACGTGTAGAGATGATAAAAAATGGATTGCCTCGGTAGTAAACCATTTCGGAAAAGACAAAACAAAAATGCGTAAATGGATCTATGGAAAAGCTTCTCCAGTTGGGTCAGAAAATATATACGTGGATGTTTACCGCAAGCATTATCAAAATGTGAGAAACTACTTTAAGGACAGGCCTGAAGATTTATTGGAAATAGATTGGGCCAAAGGACATGCTTGGGATGAACTCTGCACCTTTTTAAACCAGCCAATACCCTCAATCCAGTTTCCTCACAGCAATAAAAGAGACTACAATAACAACCTGATTAAAATTGTAAAGAATTCATTAAAGTCTTTATTCAGATTTTTGGGTCTCCGTTGATTGGCAAAGGAAATATCTTTTATTTTGTATCAGGATGCTGCAATTAGTAGTAACTAATAGCTCTTTAATGAAAAGGAATGATCGGAATGCTATTTGATGTTATATATAGAGATATTAATAAATTCAATAAAAATTTAAAATGAGCGCAGAACACATCATTGAGCACTTGGATAATAACCAGGGATTATTTAGGAGCCTCTTCGCCACAATTTCTGGTGAAATAATTCACTGGCGACCTTCCCTGGAAAAGTGGAATCTTGTTGAAATAGTCTGCCATTTATGCGATGAAGAAAGAGAGGATTTCCGTGCCAGATTAAAAAGCATTTTAACTGACCCTACTACTCCATTTACTCCAATAGATCCACAAAATTGGGTTAAAGAAAGAAACTATGATCAACAGAATTTTGATATAAAAGCAAAAGAATTTTTATCAGAAAGAAAAAAATCAATAGAATGGCTGAGGTCCCTTAAAAATGCCAATTGGTCCAATACCTATAAACACCCCAAACTTGGAGATATGAGTGCCTGGTATGTATTAAACAACTGGTTGGCACATGATTATTTGCATACGCGTCAGATTATCAGATACAAATATCAATTCATTGAAAATAATTATCAGTCCGATTTAAATTATGCAGGAAACTGGTAAATAATGAAGCAAGGCTTAATAAGTATCCTGCTCCCCTTTAGAAATTCAGAATTATATTTAAAAGAATGCATTGACAGCATTATAAGTCAAAGCGAAAACGATTGGGAGTTAGTAGCCATAAATGATCATTCCACAGATAAATCATTGGAAATTATTCGGGATTATGCCCTCAGGGATCAGAGAATAATGGCTCTGGTGAATCCCGGCAATGGCATTATTGATTCTTTAAAAACAGCATATTCTAATTCAAATGGTGAGTTTATCCATCGTATGGATTCTGATGATATCATGCCAAATACAAAATTGGAGACTTTGAAAAATCTCTTAATCGATAAAGGAAAAGGATATCTAAGTACGGGAATGGTCAAATACTTTTCAGAAGAAGATGTTTCCGAAGGGTATAAAAAATATCAATTATGGCTCAATAAAATCAATCAAAAAGGCGAACAATGGGATAATATTTATAAAGAATGTGTCATTGCTTCTCCAGCCTGGATGCTTCATCGCGATGATTTTGAAAAATGTGGTGCCTTTGAATCAGATTTATATCCAGAGGATTATGATCTGGTGTTTCGTTTATACAAATCTGGAGTTAAGGTAGCCTCGAGCACCGAGATCGTCCATCTTTGGAGAGAACATAAAGCAAGAACAAGTCGAAACCATGTACATTATCAACAAAAATCTTTTTTTAATTTAAAAGTCCATCATTTTTTAAAAAACGAAATTATTGGCCACAACATTATTGTTTTAGCGAGTGGTCAGAAAGCCCGAATATTGGATCAAATCTTAACAGAGTATAAAGTCCATTTTCAGATAATTAGCCAGAGCAAAAGCAAAAAGAAATCGGAATTAAAAAAAGAGATCGATGAATTAATAAGTGGTCATACAAATTCAAAATACATAGTGGCTATCGAAAGTATGGAAGCTAAATTGTATTTGAATAATCAGTTTTCGGCAAATAATAAAACAGCAAATGTCGATTACTTTCATTTCAGTTAAAGACCTGGGTTTTTATTTTTTTTATGTGACATGGCATTGTTAATAATTGTGATTTAGCTAATATTGCAGTCCAATTAGAAATAAGGCATTTCTGCCTGTTTCAGGGCCCTTAGCTCAGTTGGTCCTGATGAAGCAAAGCTTATCAGGATGATGACCGAAGCGTCATCATTAGAGATTAAGGGCATTTGAAGTTTTGAGTTAAAATCATTGGGCCCTTAGCTCAGTTGGTTAGAGCACCTGACTCATAATCAGGTGGTCGCTGGTTCGAGCCCAGCAGGGCCCACCAATGGGTAAACCTTTGCAGTTATTGCAAAGGTTTTTTTATGCAACAAAGCGGAATAAACCCTGCTGGGCGAGATCACCTACATGGTATTTCAGCAATTAAAAAGTTTATCTCGAATGAGTGAAAACGAATATCGGATAGCCCAGTACACGCCCTAAAGGCATGAAATTTCCTTCATGGGCAGGGCCCACTTTCCTCCGCCATAGACTTTGATATGGCGGATTTTTTTTCTTACCGCTGAAATTGGTAGTCACTCAATATAAAACATTTTCGGAGGCAGTAATACATGCTCTTTTTGGTAACTGTACAATCCAGTTAATAAATTTGCTAAGTGAATCCATTTATTAATCCATTTTGATCGGAGAAATACTACTTGAATTCAATTTCCAGCGTTCTTCATAAATGGATTTATACACGATCTCATAGTCAAAACCTTCATCGTTCAATTGCCGCATTACTTTTAATAACTTTTCAGCATCTTCAATACTGTTGTTTACTTCAAAAATTGCAATTTCCTTGCCAGCTGGTATTAATTGTCCATCCACGAGATTTGAATGGAATACATTGTAAACTGAATCCATCTCAGGAACATTCTGGTATAAAAAGGTTGGTATATCCATGTTGAAGGTTTTGCCTTTGTACCTAACATTTACCGATTCAATAAAGGCCGGCCCTATTCCATTATTCATGAGTTTAAATTTATAAGTGGGTAAACCTGAATTTTCGTTTACCATGTACAAATAGGGCAAAACGGATAAGCGTTGTTGTTCTCTAATGATATTGGTCTGTAAAATAAAAACGATCAAAGTCATTAAACTTATTAGCATCGCGGAAATGCTAATGATTTTATCGGAGTTCCAAAATTGTTTAATCTTCATCAATGAAATTTTTTCTTATTTCTATTAATTTTAAAACATTCGTAATTGAATTTTTAAATTTCAAAATTTTATTAAACAATCGGTAATTGAATTATTAGATTCACTAATTGCATATTATCATTACTTTTAAGACTTAATCAAAATGCAAATTTATGGTTCACTACGATCCTAAACAGTGGTTGAATGTCTTCTATTATGTCATTAAATGGAGCGGATTTCGCCAGATCATCAAGATTATATTAGGTATAGGAATTTTTAACTTTCTGTTAACCTGGTATTTTCTCGATTTGCATCATTACAGAATAGAAAGCACAAGTGTTGCTCACTCACTTTTAGGTATTGTTTTGGGTTTGTTTTTGGTATTCAGGACCAACACCGCATATGATCGCTGGTGGGAGGGCCGGAAACTTTGGGGTGCACTTGTAAATGAAACTAGAAATCTGGCGCTAAAAATCAATGCAATTTTTGATAATCAGGTTAAAAAAGTCTATTTGAGAGATCTGATTACGGCCTATGTCTTTGCGATGAAAGAACATCTTCGTTTTGGAGTATTGTATGAGGAGCTTCACTATTTGCCAAAATCTGATCTCGATAAAATCAAAGACATAGATCACAAACCAAATTACCTGAGTGGTAGAATTTACGAAGAAGTAAATGATTCTTACAAAAAAGGTGAAATAAGTGGTGAGCAACTGTTTTTACTGGATAAGGAAATTAAAGCTTTTACGGATATTATTGGAGCCTGTGAGAGAATAAAAAACACCCCTATCCCCTTTTCCTACTCCGTTTATATCAAAATGTTTATACTGGTCTATGTGGTGACGCTACCATTCGCATTCATGTCGGATTTTCTCTATGCTTCGGTGCCTATCACAATGGTTGTTTCTTATATCCTTATAAGCATTGAAGTCATTGGTGAGGAAATTGAAGATCCCTTTGGCCGCGATCAGAATGATCTGCCTACCGATGAGCTTTCGGAGAAAATATTAAGAAATTTAAGAGAGATAATTCCTCAGACAGAATCAAAAGAAAAAGAGTCTGTGTTGAACTAAAGCTTTTCAAGCACATTTCGGATCATTCGATCAACAATCCTGTTGGGATTGGAAGAAAACCTTCCGGTAATTCTATTGGCTAATATTGCATTGACCGAAATAGCCTTATGACCCAACATTTTTGAAAAAGCATAATAAGCTGATGTTTCCATTTCAAAATTAGTCAGCCACTTACCCTGACAGTGAAAGTAACTGAGTTTTTCGAGTATTTTTCGATCCTTTATTTCAAGATTGATTTCTCTTCCTTGAGGACCATAAAATCCCGGGCAAGTAACGGTTACACCTTTGACGAAGGTATCATTGGAAAATTGCTTTAATAATTCTTCATCAGCATCGACCGTATAAGGATTTACCTCCACATCCAAATGATTTTTTACTTCTTCAGAGAATTCCTTTTGGCCCTTGCTTTCTTTGTAAAAATAAAAAGACATCAAATTATCGAGGCCTACAGCAGATTCTGAAAGCAAAATAGAACCTACTGATAGCCCGGACTGCATAGAACCGGAAGTCCCAAGCCGTATGATACGCAATGGTTTCTTTTTGGATTTAAATTTCTTTTTGTTGAAATCATAATTAGCGAGCATATCCAGTTCAAGCATTAGAATTTCAATATTGGCAGTCCCCATACCGGTAGACATAACAGTTACCCTTTTGCCATTAATTGTACCGGTATGCGTAATAAATTCCCGCTTATTCATCTCAAAATCAATGGAATCAAAATGACTGCTCACCCTATGTACTCTACCTGGATCACCTACCGTTAAAATAACATCGGATATATCTTTTGGCTTTAAACTCAAATGGTAGACGCTACCATCTTTGTTAAGGATCAAATCAGAAGCATTTGACACTGCCATTTACGTATTGAATACCTCTTTTCGTTTCAAA
This sequence comes from Cytophagales bacterium, assembly GCA_965267555.1. Classification (GTDB taxonomy): domain Bacteria; phylum Bacteroidota; class Bacteroidia; order Cytophagales; family CCMP332; genus CCMP332. The sequence goes on from OZ254083.1 coordinate 2,341,455, forward strand.
TCTTTTTTGGGATTGTAGCCATTAAGTGTTTTAGCATAATAACCGGTTCCATTGTATTCCCTTTTTTCAGGATGACTCTTACAGGCATCAGAGCAAGCGCCCTGAAACTCATCTCCACAGGAATCACAAATAGCTACGTGAATATTGCATTCCGGGTTGGCACAATTTACCATTCTATCCGAAGGTTTTTCACAAATGTAACATTTGGAAACTATTCTGGGATTAACCTTATTAACATCGACAGCCACCCGATTGTCAAAAACATAACATTTTCCTTCAAAATCTTCACCCCCGGCTTCCATTCCGTATTTTATAATACCACCATGCAATTGATATACATCGCGAAAACCATTTTCCAATAAATAAGCACTTGCCTTCTCACATTTTACTCCTCCCGTGCAATAGGTTACAATTTTCTTATTCTTAAGATTTTCTAAATCCTTAATTTTATCGGGAAATTCTCTAAAATGATCAATATCCAGAGTGATGGCATTTTTGAAGTGGCCAAGCTCATGTTCGTAATTTGACCTTACATCAAGCACAACTACCTCTGGATTTTTACTGAGTTCAATAAAGGCCTCAGGTTCAACATACTTACCACTGCGTTTATTAGGATCAATATGCTCCAGTCCTGAATTGACAATTTCCTTCTTTAATCTCACATTTAATTTTTGAAAAGCGTGGGAATCACTTTGGTCTATTTTAAATTCAATGTCAGAAAATCTGGGATCCGCTTTTAAATGTGCCATATATTTAGAACAGTTTTCGGTCGTACCAGAAACAGTTCCATTGATGCCCTCAGCCGCCACGATAATACGACCGCGTAAATCCAGATCAATGCAAAATTCGTGATGTTTTAATCTAAATTCAGCGGGATCTTCAATATTTGAATAACAATAGTAAAGTAAGATCTGATGTGTCTTCATTTTCTTCTTAGTTTCTGCTAAGTGAAAGATTTAAATTTTAATTTTTTTGCCAATTCTGGGCCGGATTACCAAATAATCTTGCTTCATCTTCAACTTCGTGGATTACCACAGAGCCCGGTCCTATTTTCGCGTTTTTACCGATTTTAACACCTGAGATAATTGTTGCATTTGCTCCGATATAAACACCCTCTCCTATTTCCACTTCATCGCCGATCGATACGTTCTGGCCAATCTGAACAAAATTTGAGATTTTACTTTTAGCACCTATACTGCTATTGGCAAAAATCTGAACATGCTGGTCGATAACGGTAAAGGCTTGAATGACCACACCTGCGGCAACAAAATTTCCATGGCCAATTGAAGCTGATGCTGAAATAATTGCTGAATTATGAATCGCATTCATGGGCATTGTCTTGCGATCTTCCTTTAGCATTTCGATGGCCTTCTCGCGATCCTCCAATTCTTCAAGTGCAATAAATGCTTCTGCTTTTTTATTTATAAGTTTAAGAAATCCGTGATCATCGGTATTTCCTAATACGGAAATATCATCGATCAATTCGCCGTGGCGGTCTTCATCATCATCCAGAAAACCATATACCACAATGTCATGACTTTTAAAAATATCTAAAGCATGCAAGGCCATGGTGCCTGAACCAAATATTATAACAGGTTTTTTCATTGGCCTGCAAATTTAAGGCTTTGCTGTTCATTGTGCAATCACTTAGAAACTATCACCTGGCCAATGAAAATTTTAGGGGACGGATCAATATATACATCAAAAAAGGTAGACAAATGGACTTGTACCGATACAGCGAACCAAAATTTGGCGTGGCAAGACTTACAAAAGTCAGTGCAATAATAAATAGCAAAATGATTATATATTGATGTTTTGCTTTTTTATCTGATTTAAAAATGAAAAGAAATAAGGCGGTTAATAGGACATAATTTTCCATTGAAAAAATAAACATTTCTATGTTTTGCCAGTCCCAGGGAAAGGGTCGTAAAAATGCATTGAGGAAAGCGACGGGAAGATTACTGATTATCCCAATCCAATCAGAACGAGAAAAATTATAATAAAGGTCAATTTCATTTGTACCTAGATTTAATATTCTGTGATGCGCACTATAAATGAAATTAGGAAATTCAATTGGATTTAATACCGGATGAAAAATGAGAATTCCTATCACTGATAGCATGAGAAATGCAGAAATTGGAATTGAAAACTTTGGGGACAAAGAGCGAAAAAGATAAATACTGACAATGGGTAGTAGAAAAATTGATAAAAAGTACCTCAATTCAAAAAAGATTAGAAAAGCAATAAGGCTTACTATTAGTACTGAAATGTATATTTTCTTTCTAAATAAATAATCAAACAATGCCATAAGGGAAAGGAGCAATGCCATAAAAACAAGGCTCTCCTTAAAAATTCCCGTTGTCCAGAATAGCACTGATGGAAATACAAAAAATGATATTATTAGTTTTAGACGTTCCTGTACAAGGAATTGTGAATAGCGACTGTAGAGAATAAACAAAATTAAAAAACTCAAGCTTCCAATTAATATACTTGCCAGCCAATAATTACCAATGGAAATCCAGGCAATTGGAATAAGAATTTTTAGAAAAAGTGCAGACCTCGGTGTGTCCAATTCCAGATTAGTCTGAGAGTAAAGGATAAAATCAAAAATTTCCGAAATGGGTTGTTGAAGAATTGCAATAGCAGCATTAAAAAAATAAAAACTATCGCCCGACTGTGCTTTGAATTGATAATAGTAAAATCCAATGGCTAAGCCAGAACCAATTTTGATCAAGTAGAGTGGAATAGAAATTTTAAGAGGCAGGTTTATTCTATTGCGCCATATATAGAATAAGGTGAATGTGATAAGTACAATCCAAATAATAAATGCCCACATTAATATTCTCTTACGATGCTAACTCCAATATTGCATTTCAAACATTTTCGCTTGTTACAATAATTATTGTAAAGTTGAATCAATGCCTGAGAGTCAAAAGCGTTGTTATTAGGAAAGGAATAGTTTTTCCAAAATCGTGTGATTTTGTTGTTTTCAGGAGAAATATCTTCAAGAATTCTCATAGCTCTGTCCATGTAGGAATCATCAGATCTGGTTTTTGAATAACTTACCCAGATTGGAATGATGGCATTGATTATAAGACTTTCCACGCTTGAATCTCCAATTTTTGATATGCCTTTTTCGGTTTCGCTCGAGAATTTATAGTGCTTTTGCCAATATTCGCTAGGATCATCATTGAAAAATGACTTGATATCATCCATCGTTTTCATTTTGATAATATTACTTAGCAAATGTTCCTTGTTGTGAATGAATGCCGCGAATTGAGCTAGCCTTAGTGTAGGAAAATTTCCAGGTCTTAATCTGAAGAATTTCCAAATTACCGGATCCAGATCTCCCTGATTTTTAAACTTTAATTTGAGCCTCTTGTATATTTCCTTGATTTCGGAAAAATAGGAATCGTTTTTTCTTTCTCCCATTAAAAACCCGGATGTTCCAAATAAAATGGCTTCAATTTCCTTTTTTGAATTGGTATAGCGTTTAATATCCTTGAATGAGATTTTTGAAGCCAGTTCGTCAAAACCCTCTTTATTACGTTTAAAACCAAAACTCTTCAGAATAAATTTGAAGCAGGCTTCTTCCCAATCGCCCTTTAGCTGATCCAGAATATTTTTGAATAAAAGCGATTTTTGTTCAAGTCTTTCGATCAACACTCTATCCATCATTGAAATGAGTATGATGCGATTGGTATTTTCTATTTGTGACTGACAGGGCACCTCCTCAGCACTGTTGATCAGTTTCTCATAATTCTGATAAAAATTTAAGGGAATTCGTCCGCGTAATTCTACGGTGGGGATTATATTGCCGGCTGCATTTTTTACTTCCTTGTCATTTTCCAATACAACATGCAAAATGACATTATTATAGGCCGGATCTTTCTGGTGCATATGCTTATCCCATTCACTGCTTTTTAAGTGAATCTCGACATGTCCGTAGAAATCCAGATCATCATAGTGGATATGAGCTTGCGAAAAATCCGGTCCGGCATGAGAATTAAGCGATCCCGGTTTAATAACATTGAAAGGTTCACCATTTATAAGGCTTAAACCTTGCTTATTAAAAAGCTGAAATTGCCATATGAATTGAAGAAATGCTTCTTTCAAAAACCTGATATAAATTATTATTTCCGAAAATACGAATATAATATATGGTCAATTTCTAAAATGTCTTTTTTCAGTAATTTTTATTCAACGACACTTAGTTTTACCATATTCGTTCTCAACTTTTTGTACATGGGCATACTGGCAGTGTTAATGTAAACGTCACCCTTACTCAGATAACCTTGTTCTACCAATATTTTTTCAAGATCTTCAATGGTATCATCCGTCGATTCAAATTTATCATAATAAATACCACGAACACCCCATAGTAAATTAAGTGTACTCAATATTGATTTATTCGCCGTGAAAATAAAAATATGAGATTTTGGCCTGTGTCCTGAAAGTCTGAAGCCCGTATATCCGGAAAAAGTCATTCCGGTGATGGCTTTAGCATCAGTGATTTCAGCCAATCGAACCGACATGGATATAACGGAATCGTGAACAAATGTTTCAGACTCCTCATTCAATGCATAATGCTTATAATAAATATCCGCATTTTCTTCTACCGACTGAATAGTACGACTCATGCTAATGACCGTTTGGATCGGATATTTTCCAACAGAGGTTTCGCCACTTAGCATTAATACATCCGCGCCATCCAAAACCGCATTGGCCACATCGTTGGTCTCGGCTCGTGTTGGCCTTGGGTTTTCAATCATGCTTTCCATCATTTGAGTCGCTATGATTACCGGCTTAGCAGCGTATTTACATTTTTTGGCAATCATTTTTTGAACGATGGGCACCTCTTCCATATATATTTCAACTCCCAAATCGCCCCTGGCCACCATTATGGCGTCTGATGCTTCGATAATTTCATCAATGTTTTCAATTGCTTCCGGTTTCTCAACTTTAGAAATGATCTTGGCATTGCTGTCTTTAGCTTTAATTCTTTTTCTAAGGTCTTTTACATCATCGGCATGCCGCACAAATGAAAGTGCTATCCAGTCGATATTATTTTTAAGTCCAAATTCAAGATCTTCCAGATCTTTTTCAGTCAATGAGGGAAGAGATATCTTCGTACTTGGAAGATTGATTCCTTTTTTGGAGCGCAATGGGCCACCATATATCACTTCTGTGAGTATTTCTTTTTTCTTTTTATCGACTTCTAAAACTTTAAGTTCAATTTTTCCATCGTCCACTAAAATGCCCTCTCCGGGTTGAACATCCTTGTAAATTTGGGTATAAGTGGTAAATACTTTTTTAGCATTTCCGATTATTTTTTCAGTGGAAATGGTCAACTTATCACCGGGATTAATAATGACCTCACCGTTTTCTACTTCACCAATTCTAATCTTTGGACCTTGCAGATCCTGAAGAATACTGATATGCGTGCCGTATTCCCTATTAATTTCATTGATGTTTTTAATCACAACCATGTGGTCTTTATGTGAACCATGCGAAAAATTTAATCGAAATACGTCGACGCCTGCCTTAACAAGTTCAACTAATTTTTCTTTACTACTACTCGCAGGGCCAACAGTTGCAATAATCTTGGTCCGATTATATGAAGTTTCCATATTTCAAAAAGCTATATTGTGTTTTGATTTTAGCGTTTCAGGATTGAATGATTTGAGCAATTGAATACTGTCTATATTCCTTATTCGTTGATTAATGGCATCAAAATTTATTTCTGCCTCAGTTTCAATTAAAAACAGATAATCAAAATCCCTTAGTTCGGGCAAAAGCAAAGCCTGTTCGCTGTACTCTATTTGGTGTGCCCTGTTTTTTAAAAGCCTAAAAGTAGTGTATTCGTTATTGAATTGATAAAGTGGATAGGAGTTTTTTTTATCTTCCTTAAAAAGAATGACCCAATCTTTCTTTCTGGCCAATTCGATTCGCAATTCTTTTGATAATTTCCAGGCCAATTTATAATCAGGCCAGGGGCATACCATTGCGAGCAAAACCCCATTCCATTCATAAGCGATGTCCAATTTATACTTTTTCGCCATAGCTGATTTTCAAATGCAAATTTTAATTGGGAATCTTTTATTCTTATAACTATTTGACAAATATATTTTAATCCATTTCTTTGCACAGTACTTTTTAAAACTTTGTAAAATGTCAGAAATCGCACAAAAGGTAAAAAGCATTATTGTTGATAAGTTGGGAGTGGAAGAGTCAGAGGTGACTCCGGAAGCTAGCTTCACAAATGATTTAGGAGCAGACTCATTAGATACGGTAGAGCTTATCATGGAATTCGAAAAAGAATTCAACATTTCAATCCCAGACGACCAGGCTGAAAATATTGCCACTGTCGGACAAGCTATTTCCTATCTTGAGGAGCATGTAAAATAATATTCCATTTTATGGAGTTGAGGAGAGTTGTAGTTACGGGACTTGGTGCTTTGACACCTATTGGGATAGGTGTAGATAATTATTGGAATGGATTATCCAATGGTGTCAGCGGAGCAGCCCCGATAACCAGGTTCGATGCCGAAAAATTTAAAACCCGATTTGCTTGTGAGCTAAAGGATTATAATTCGCTGGATTATTTCGATAGAAAAGAAGCGCGAAAACTTGATCCATATGCTCAATATGCAATGACTTGTGCCGATCAGGCTGTTGAAGATTCCGGATTGCTGGAATCCAGTTTTGATCAGGACAGGGTGGGTGTCATTTGGGCTTCGGGCATCGGTGGATTACTCACATTTCAGGAGGAAGTTATAGGCTTTTCTAAAGGAGATGGTACACCGCGATTTAACCCTTTCTTTATTCCAAAAATGATTGCAGATATTGGCGCAGGGCAAATTTCCATTAAATATGGATTCCGTGGTCCCAATTTTGCAACTGTTTCGGCATGTGCTTCATCGACAAATGCTTTGGTTGATGCTTTTAATTATATTCGACTCGGAATGGCCGATGTTTTTGTTAGCGGTGGCTCAGAAGCTGCAGTTACTGAAGCCGGTGTAGGTGGATTTAATGCCATGAAAGCACTTTCCGAACGAAATGATTCACCTGAAACAGCCTCAAGACCATTTGATAAGGACAGAGATGGATTTGTATTGGGCGAAGGAGCTGGTGCATTGATATTGGAAGAATACGAACATGCCAAAGCACGTGGAGCAAACATTTATGCGGAATTAATCGGCGGTGGAATGTCGGCCGATGCTTATCATATTACAGCACCACATCCCGATGGTATTGGTGCCACAAATGTGATGAATAACGCTATTAAAGATGCCAAGATCAAACCGGAAGAAGTCGACTATATCAATGTGCACGGTACCTCAACACCACTCGGAGATATAAGTGAGACCAAGGCTATCCAAGCAATATTTGGCGATCACGCCTATAACCTCAATATCAGTTCAACAAAATCCATGACCGGCCATTTATTGGGTGCGGCAGGAGCAATCGAGGCAATTGCCAGTGTTTTGGCAATTAAACACCAAACTGTCCCTCCTACCATCAATCATTTTACAGATGATGAAGGGCTTGATCCAAAATTAAATTTCACTTTTAATAAAGCTCAAAAAAGAAAATTGGATGTTGCATTAAGCAATACTTTTGGATTTGGTGGACACAATACCTCGCTTATCTTCAGAAAAATTTAACAGCCAAAGAAATTGGCACTCTTCAAAAAACTCAGTCGAAGGGAAAAATTAATCAAACAAAGTATTAAGAGCATTACGGGTGACAGGCCCGGTAATTTAAGTCTCTATGAGCTCGCACTAAGGCATTCCTCTATTGCGCCCACCAATAGTGAGGGCTTTAAAGAAAGCAATGAACGTCTCGAATATCTTGGTGATGCCATTCTCGGTGCCGTTGTTGCCGATTTTCTATTTAAGAAATACCCTTTTAAAGACGAAGGTTTTCTCACTGAGATCAGAGCGAGGATAGTAAATCGCGAAATGCTGAAAAGTGTTGCATTTAATTTGGGTTTACAAAACCTGATTGAGGTAGATAAGCGTTTGAAAAGACATAAAAGTAAAAAAGCATTGATGGGCGATGCCATGGAAGCAATAATTGGTGCCTATTATCTCGACAAGGGTTATAAAAAATGTAAAATATTTATTGAAAATAAATTGTTGAATCAGCAGATCAATGTAGATAAGATTATTAAAGAAGGTAAGAATTATAAATCCACACTGATCGAGTGGTCTCAAAAGGAAAATATTGAAATAAATTTTGAAATAATTGAAGAGACAGGCAATAGTCATAATAAAGAGTTTACCTCTGCCATATTTTTAGATGGAGAAAAAGTTGGAGAAGGAAGCGGAAAAACCAAAAAGAAAGCAGAACAAGCAGCTGCCTTGGAAGTTTGTAAATTGAAGGGATTTATTAATTAATCACTATGCTAAAAATAGCAGCTGCGTCATTAAGCCAGACACCAATTGCTTGGTCCAAAAACATCGAGAACATAAGCAAAGCATGTGAACGTGCCAGAAATCAGGGGGTTGATGTTCTTTGTCTTCCAGAGTTGTGTTTGACTGGTTACAGTTGCGAGGATATGTTTTTCAGCGAATGGTTGCCGCAGGAAGCACTTGAAAAACTTAAATTATGCATTCCATTGTCAAAAGGCCTTTTGATAAATATAGGTCTACCCATTCGTTTTAATGACAAATTGTACAATTGCAATGCCATCATTGAAGATTCCAAACTAAAGGGGTTTGTTGCAAAACAATTATTGGCCAATGGCGGCATCTATTATGAACCCAGATGGTTTGAAGCTTGGCCTGCAGGTCATTTGGCTCAGATTGAATGGGAGGGTCAATTTTATCCCATAGGTGAATATATATTTGAATACAAAGACCGAAAGATCGCCATGGAAATCTGCGAAGATGCCTGGCAGGAATCGAACCGTCCAGGACATCGCTATGCCAAACAAAAGGTAGATATAATACTCAACCCGAGCGCAAGTCATTTTGCTTTAAATAAAACACTGGACCGACAAAAGCTTGTTCAAACAAGTTCTGCTAATTTTAATTGCATATACGTGTATGCAAATTTACTTGGTAATGATTCAGGGAGACTTGTCTTTGACGGAGAAGTGATAATTGCCGAGAAAGGTGATATCAAAGTGAGAAATAGATTACTTTCCTTTTCAGATGTGAATCTCCTTGTCTATTCCGGACAAAAAGAAGAACTACCGCCATCGGAAAGTGATAATAATTATCTGTTCCCAAAATCTGTGGCCCTGGCTCTTTACGATTATCTGCGTAAAAGCAGAGCCAATGGATTTGTATTAAGCTTAAGTGGCGGCGCCGATTCCTCTTCCTGTGCCTTATTGGTGGCGCATTTGGTCCGGAGAGCCTTGGAGGAAATCGGTGAAAAAGAATTTATAAATCAGCTTCCTGGTGTTTCCTGGCAATTGCCGGAAGAGTTTTACGAACTGCCAAAGGATGAAATTGAAAAAATTTTAGTTCAAAACTTATTAACGGTAGTATTTCAGTTTTCTGAGAATTCATCTGAAAAAACATTTGAAGCTGCAAAATATCTTGCTGATAGCCTTGGTGCAAAGTTTTATCATTGGAGCATTCAGGAAGAGGTAGATTCCTATACTAGAAAAATTGAAAAGACCATTGGAAGATCGCTGAACTGGGATAATGATGACCTGACTCTTCAAAATATTCAGGCTCGTTCACGCTCACCCATTATTTGGATGCTCGCCAATTTAAAAAATGCCCTTTTGTTGACCACATCCAACAGAAGCGAAGGCGATGTAGGTTATGCAACAATGGATGGTGATACGTCGGGTAGTATTGCACCAATCGCAGGGGTGGCCAAATCGTTTTTATTACAATGGCTCATTTGGGCCGAACCCAATTTAAATTTCCCAGGACTCTCAAAAATCAATCAATTAAAACCAACTGCCGAACTGCGCCCATCGCATCACCAACAAACAGATGAAAGCGATCTTATGCCCTATTCAATATTGCATCAAATTGAAATTCTCGCTATCAGAGATCGTCAAAGACCTTTAATGGTTTTTTCCAAATTGAAAGGAAAAACAGAATACCCCAATGAGGATATAAAAAATTGGGTCATAAAGTTTTTTAAACTCTGGTCAAGAAATCAATGGAAAAGAGAAAGAATCGCACCGACTTTTCACATTGACGACTTTAGTGTTGACCCCAAAACCTGGTGTCGTTTTCCGATTCTATCGGGTGGTTTTGAAGAAGAACTAAAAGAATTAGAAAATATAAGTTAGGCTTAAAGATTGACCTTATTACTATTAATCGACCATCAGTTATTGTCAATCCTTAATTCTTGTTCTTAATTCTAAATTCTAAAATCCTAATCTTATCTTAGCGCAAATTTTAATTAATGCTTCAATTTATTCTTTGGGACGTCAGTCCGCAAATATTTCAAGCCGGTAGTTTTGAGCTCCGTTGGTATGGACTACTTTTTGCAACAGGCTTTCTGATCGGGCAACAAATACTAAGTAAATGGTATAAAAAAGAAGGTAGAAATGTAAAGGATGTTGAGGCCATTACCATATACACGGTGGTGGCGACCGTGATAGGAGCGCGATTGGGCCATTGTCTTTTTTACGAACCTGAATTTTATCTTTCCCATCCACTTGAAATACTAAAAGTGTGGAAGGGTGGTCTTGCCAGCCATGGAGCAGCCATTGGAATATTAATAGGATTATACTTATACGCTAAAAGCCGTTCTGACCAAACGTATTTATATGTACTTGACAGGGTTGTTATTCTTGTCGCACTTGGTGGTGGCTTTATACGAATGGGAAACCTAATGAATTCTGAAATTATTGGGAAACAATCGGATGTACCATGGGCCTTGGTGTATTCTCATAACGCTGAAAACAAACTGGAAAGCTATTTTGAAAATTTTATCAGTAATGCCGAAATAGATCGTATCGACAGTGATATAGCCAGAGAAAAAGGCTTATTGCAATTGCGTCTGGATTTTAAAGATACCATCAATCAGGAATATGCCACTTATTTTGCAAGCACAGAAATGGAAGAAGCACTCACACGTTATGAAGCACTCGCAAAATTTATAGCCATTGATCCGGATGCCAATCCCCCTGTTTTAGCCGGTAATAATCGCACCATAGTTTTTGCAATTAAAGCTGTTCCAAGACACCCAACTCAGATATATGAAAGTTTATCTTATTTCCTGATCGCTGCATTTTTATACTTTGCATTTTACAAACCCAGCAAAGGAAAACCCCTTGAAGGAAAGATTTTCTCCATGTTTTTAATTCTTCTTTTTGGGATTAGAATTGTCCATGAATTTTTTAAAGAAAACCAGGTTGATTTTGAAGAAGGATTGCAATTAAATCTGGGACAATCCCTAAGCATCCCGCTCGTTTTAGCTGGGGTAATTCTTTATATATATGTAATTAGAAAGGACAAGAATAGATCCAATTAAGGATATCCCAAAACTTCGCAGATTTGTTGAAACAACATCACATATTTTTTTTATGTGTAGGCATTTTAATGGCTGCAGAAGGCTTGGGATCCACGATTAATACGGATTCTCTTCAGGGTACTGTTCTGATCGTCAGAGATATAAGAATTGAGGGAAATAAGCGAACAAGACCGCAAATTATCTACAGGGAATTGGCTTTGCGAATCGGTGATAGCATTCCGCAGGAAAAACTTCCGCAAGTACTTGAAAAAGAAGTAAATAAAATATTTAATACGCAACTTTTCAATATCGTTGAGGTGGATTATGTGTTGGATGGTGAATACATAGACGTTTGGTATACGGTCATTGAACGTTGGTACATTTGGCCTTCCTTTCATCTTGATCTAGGCGATCGAAACTTTAACGAATGGCTATTGCAAAGAGGTGCCGGAGCTGAAAGGCTGGTCTACGGTTTAACCTTCCGCGATAAAAATTTTAGGGGTAGACGGGAAAATATCAAATTGAAATTTCAACTTGGTTTTACCAGGAAGTTCGAAGCTTTTTATGACATCCCTTATGTTAATAAAAACAGAAAAACCGGAATGGGATTTAAAGTCTCCTATTCGGATAACAATACAGTGGCTTTTCAGGTCAATGATCATAAACTGGAATTTGTAGATAGCGATGAACTTCAGAGAAGGCGCTTTTACTCAACTTTTTATGTGGTCCGCAGAAGTGAGTTTTACGGTCAACAAAGTGTAGAACTCAATTTTCATCAGCAATGGGTAGGCGATACGATCAGTGCATTAAATCCCAATTATTTTGGGGATTCGGCATCCAAGGTTTCGTATTTTAATTTGAGTTATTCTTATTCCTGGGATCGCAGAAATATTGCCTATTATGCTACTAAAGGATATATTATTGGTGTGGGCATTGGAAAAGCCGGGCTTGGCTTGCTTGACGATATTGATGTATGGGAAATGCGAATGCAGGCTGCAAAATATTTTGAATTGGGAAAGAAATTTTATTCGTCGCACTATGCCAGCACAAAAATATCAGCTCCTAATTCACAACCCTTTTTCCTTTATCGTGGATTGGGCTACGGCGATGATATTTTAAGGGGGTTCGATCTTTATGTTATCAACGGCAATCATTATGTGATTAATAAAAATGAATTGAAGTACGAGCTTTTTTCCTTCAAGAAAACTTTCAATTTTATTCCACTCGACCAGTTTAAGGTATTACCCGTAAAAGTCTTTATCAAAGTTTTTGCAGACCTCGGTTATGTCGATAACCGCAATACAAGAGAATTGAATTCGCGTTTCTCTAACAGGTTTTTAAGTGGCTACGGTTTGGGAATCGATATTGCGACTTTTTACGATCTTGTATTCAGGACAGAATATGCCATAAGCCAGGATGGAGAAACCAATCTTTTTCTCAATCTGCAAGCCGCTTTTTAGACCGCCAATATATCCACCAGGAAATAAACCATAAGCGCTATCACCAGAGAGGCTGCCACATTTAGCAACCATCCGGTTTTCATCATATCGCGTATTCGGATATGGCCACTGGCGAAAACCACAGCATTGGGAGGAGTGCTAATTGGCATCATAAAGGCACAACTCGAAGCCAGAGTTGCAGGAACGACAAGTAAGAGTGGATCAATTTTTAAACCACCTGCTATACCAATGGCCACGGGGATAAATATTGTAACCAGGGCCACATTGCTCATTATTTCAGTAAGAAATAAGACCAAAACCGTAACAATTATAATCATAACAAAAATATGGAAGCCTTTCATTTCCATGACCAATTCACCCACTTTTTGGATCAGGCCAACTTCTTCCAATGATCGGGCGAGGCACATACCTCCACCAAAAAGGATTAATATTCCCCATGGTAGCTTTGTCATATCTTCCCAAGAGAGTAGAAATCGGGAATGTTTAAAACTCTGTGGAATAATAAACATCAATAAGCCTCCGCTCATGGCGGTTGCCGAATCCGTCAAAAGATCCGTTCCAATCAAGCTATTGATCTGTCCTTTAAATATCCAGGCCAGTGCTGTAAATGAAAATATTGATATTACTTTCCATTCCGCATTGCTTAAAGGACCCAGCTCCTGAATTTCTTTTCGAATTAGCTGTTCGGAATTGGGAATGTGCTCCAATTTGTTTGGAAAAAGCACTTTAATGAGTAAAAAATAAGTCAGGACCAAAAGTGTAATTCCAACCGGTATTCCAATTCCCAACCATTGTACAAATTGAATTTCAAAGTCGAGTATTTCTTTCAGGAAACCTGCCATAACAATATTGGGAGGCGTACCGATGAGGGTCATGGTTCCGCCAATATTTGCCGCATAGGCAATGCAAAGCATTAAGGCCAAGGCAAAGCGTTCGCGTTTTTTATCCCTTCCGCTTTGCTTATCGTCTCCTAAAAGATCAATAACCGATAATGCCACCGGAAGCATCATAACTGCTGTTGCAGTGTTGCTTATCCACATACTTAAGAGCGCCGTAGAGATCATAAAACCAAGAATAACTCCATCACCTGAAGTGCCTGTTATTTTGAGAATATTTAAGGCAATACGAAGATGGAGCTTGTGTTTTTCAAGCGCTAGTGCAATCATAAAACCACCCATAAAAAGAAAAATAATGGGGTTGGCATAAGGAGCTGTAGATTCTGCTATGCTAAACACACCCAAATACGGAAGGATCACCAGTGGCAATAGTGCTGTAACAGGTACCGGAACTGCCTCCCCTATCCACCAAATTACCATCCAAAGTGCCATAGTCAAAACCCGGAACATCTCAATTTCCATACCCGGATCTCGAATAAAAAGCGAAAGGAAAAACAGGATTGGCCCCAGTAGCAGTGTAGATATTCGTATTGCGCTCACAATTTTGAAGATATAAAAATGTATTTTATATCAATGAAAATTATTAGCAGTTCTATTTTTAATTTTTATAAGGGTTTTGACACAATGGATTTAAAGTCAATAACTTTAGCCAATTGATAAGTTTCCTTTATGCTACATTCCAATGCCACTGAATTCTGTCCCAGAAATTCATCCGAATGGAGGAATTGGTTAATTGAAAATCATAATAAGAAAAATGGTATTTGGTTGATCATTTATAAAAAGGGCTCCAAAAAACAAAATATTACCTGGTCTGAAGCTGTAGATGAAGCACTTTGTTTTGGATGGATTGACAGTATCAAAAAACCCATAAATGAGGAAAAGTACAAACACTTTTACGGCCCTCGCAAAGCAAAAAGCATTTGGTCTAAAACCAATAAAGAAAAAGTAGAGAATTTGATCGCTTCAAAACGTATGACTAAAGCCGGTTTAAAATCAATAGAAATCGCAAAGAAAAACGGCAGATGGACTTTTCTCGATTCTGTAGAGGCACTTGAAATTCCCATTGATTTGGAAAATGAATTTGCCAAACACAAGGGATCAAAAGAATATTATAATTCATTGAGTAAATCCATTCAGAAAGGTATGCTGGCCTGGATTAAAATGGCCAAAAGAGCGGAAACCCGTGAAAAGCGAATTCTTGAAATTGTGGAGAATGCCTCAAATCATAAAAAACCAAAACACTTTATCTAAATTAGCCAAACCTCAATTCGGCAGTAATTTTATATAAGGAAATGCTGACTTATTGGAAAATTGAATACATTGAGTATTGGTTTCAAAAATTAAGACGCCATGAAGAATACACTTTTCTTACTTACTGTTTCTCTGCTATTAATGCTGAGTTGTCAAAAAAAGACAAGTCAACAAATAGTTGAATCACCGTCTAAGATCAATCGCATTGAATTCAATCTCAACAAAGAAGGTGAGCCTTTTTATACGGTATCTCATAATGGGGAAATCATACTCGACAGTTCTTTTATGTATTTTGATTTTAAAGATCAATCTTCATTTAAAGCGGGTTTTGAGATCCTGAATACAAGTTATTCAAATCTAAATGAAACCTGGGAAATGCCCTGGGGTGAACAAAGAGAGGTTATTAATCATTACAATGAAATGAAAATTGAGCTTCGGGAGAAACAAGGTCCTCAAAGAAAACTAAATCTCTATTTCCGCTCTTATGATGATGGGATTGCACTTCGCTATGAATTCCCCCAGCAAAAAGGTTTAGATACATTGTTCATCAAAGAAGAACATACAGAATTTAATTTTACCGAAGATCTTATCGCCTGGTGGATTCCTGCGGATTGGGACAGCTATGAGCATCTATATTCCAAAACCAAAATCTCCACAATCAACGCATTTAGGTACAAGGATGCAGCCGGACTTGGTTTTACTTCAATTAAGGACAATGCAGTCAATACCCCAGTCACATTCAGAGCAGAAAATGGCTTGCACATAAGCATTCACGAAGCTGCTTTACTCAATTATTCCGGAATGACCCTTAAAGTTGATACTAACAGAATAAAATTTACAAGTCAACTGGTGGGCTCCGATCGAAGAGCCTATAAAGTTGCAAGAGCCTTGCCATTTAAAACACCATGGCGCAGCATTCAAATTGCAGATGAAGCAAAAGAGTTGATAGAATCAAAACTCATTGTCAATTTAAACGAAGCCAATAAAATAGGAGAAATAGAATGGTTTAAACCTAAAAAATATATGGGAATTTGGTGGGAAATGCACATTGCCGTAGGTTCATTTGATTACGGGATGACCATGGATGAAAATACCGGCAAATGGGTGGATACCGGAAATGCTCATGGAAGGCATTCAGCTACCACCGCAAACGCCAAAAGATATATCGATTTTGCTTCTCAAAACAATATTTCAGGCCTACTTATTGAAGGCTGGAATACCGGATGGGAAAGATGGATCGGATTTGAAGATCGAGAAGGTGTATTTGATTTTGTCACACCATACCCCGATTATGATATCAGAGAAGTAGTGCGTTATGGTAAAGAAAAAGGTGTAGAGATAATCATGCATCATGAAACATCTGCAGCAATTAAAACATATGAAAAGCAAATGGACACAGCCTATCATTTAATGCAAAGTTTGGGAATGCATGTTGTAAAATCTGGCTATGTCGGAATGATCATTCCAAAAGGCGAATATCATCATGGCCAATTTATGGTCAATCATTACCAAAAAGCATTGGAGAAAGCAGCCGAATACCAGATTGCAGTAAATCCACATGAACCAATAAAAGCAACCGGTTTGCGTAGAACTTATCCCAATGCTATTTCTCGCGAAGGATTGAGAGGCCAGGAGTTTAATGCCTGGTCGGCCGATGGGGGAAATCCACCGGAACATTTACCAATTGTCGCTTTTACACGAATGCTATCAGGGCCTATCGATTTTACACCGGGTGTATTTGATATTTCATTGCCGACTAAGGAAAAGAACCAAATTAATACCACTTTAGCTCAGCAATTGGCTACTTATGTGGTTATTTATAGTCCTATACAAATGGCCTGTGATTTGCCAAAGAATTATTTAAACAAACCTGCTTTTCAGTTTATAAGAGATGTAGGCGTTGATTGGGAACAAACAATAGTATTGGATGGTGAAGTTGGGGAATATGTTGTCATCGCAAGGGAAGAAAAAAGCACGGGCAATTGGTTTGTTGGTGGTATTACAAATGAAAAGGCAAGAAGCTACACAGTAGATTTTAGCTTTCTAGACCAGAATAAGGAATATCAGGGCATAATTTATCAGGATTCGGAGGAAAGTCATTATAAAAATAACCCCGAAGCTATTTCAATCGATTCATTCGATATTAACCATCAATTTTCAAAAAAATTAATAATGCAGGAAGGAGGAGGATTTGCCATCAGTCTAATTCAGAAAAGATAAATAAGAGAGGATTTATTAACAGATACCAGGGTCTTTTTCTGCCCTCCCATTTCCACAAGTCTGTATAATAATCAACGTGAAAAAATGTCATTCATTATGCTTTCAATCCGAACCCAGCCTCACTTATCTTCATTGTAACGGAAATCAGAAAATCATAAGATAAAATCTTTTCAATCATCCTTACTGTTTCTTTCCAATATAAATTACATTGTATTTTTCATATTTCTGCGATATTTAAGATGTGAAACATCCCGGTTTTATTTTAGTAAGCATCTTCTTCTTTATTCAGCTTCCATTTTCCGAGGCACAAAAAACTAAAACAAATCAGGACTTACTCTGGGCAAGACATTATCTTAAAATTCATATTGACAACCGGTATAAAGTCAGACATGAATTAGAAGAACGCATCTTTTTTAAGAATCTTAGACAGCATCAATTTATGACAAGAGTATTTATTGATCGTTCAATCGGCAAGGGATGGAACGGCGCCTTGGGATTCGCCTATTTTCTACAGACCTCACCTGAGAATCCAGACATTGAAGAATATACAACTCAAACAGAGCTTCGTCCGATTATTGAATTTGGTAACAGACAAATTATTTCTGAGAAAATAAATATAGATCATCGCTACTGGTCAGAAATTCGCTTTTTTGAACAAAACAATGAATCCATTGCTTTTCGAAATATGAGATTCAGATATAGGCTGGAATTGAGGTATGTGATCCATCCTCAAATTGTATTTCGAATTTTGGATGAAATTCATTTTAACGCGGGAAAAAAGACGGGCAATTCAATTTTCGATCAGAATAGATTTGGTTTAGGCGCTCAATTTTATCCCATAAAAAATTTGGGTTTCGAGCTCGCTTATATAAATTGGTTTCAGCAACAATCCAATCCTGAAAATTTCTTTAATCGTAATATTTTAAGATTCACGGTTTTTTTGGATATAAGAATTCGCAAAATTCCTGAGAATTAAAAGGCTCATAACATTCTCAAATCACCCAAATCTTTAACTTCCCCTGCCCTTATGCTTATTTCTTCAATTGTCAGGTCAATTCCGGAATCGTTGGGCACGTTTAAGTCGTAAATTCCAGGATCAAGAGCTCTGAGTAAAAATTCACCCTTGCGATTGCTTAATGTTTTTATGGTGTCGGAAGCACGAACCACATATACTTCATATTTCTCACCGGCAGGATTGATTTTCCCCTTAATAGCTCCACTCTTATTTTCTAAATTGCCTCGAATAATAGGTTTTAAAGTATAATCACCGGTATTCTGATTTCTTAGAATTGAATGATCTACATCAAAATCCAGGATAAGATTATAAGTTATATCTTTTTCAAGGTATTCATTAATTTCCACTTTCAACCCAGCCCTGTTTTCAGAAGGTAAGGGTAAATAGATGGCTGAATCGCCCATATACAATCGGTTGGCCGAACCCAAAACCAATCGAATCTGACTGAAATTTCCTTCCGGAATGGTAGATTCTCCTAGTAGACGATCATTTCCTCCAATTAATTTTAAGAGGTCAAAACTTCCTTGCTTAACAATGTCCATGGATTTCCAATCCGAACCAGACCCACTGAGGTTTATGTAAACATCTTCCAGGTCAATTATAACCGAATCAAAATCTCCGGGGGCATCAACCATTGAAATTCTAATTTTCGCCATTCCCGGCACTTCATCTTCTTGATTGCACGCGCTTAAAAAGTACGCAAAAAGTGATATGATAATAACTATCGGAGTGGAAATCAGCCTAACTTTCATTTTCATAAAATTTGATTTGAGAACAATGAATTTTACTGACTTTCAGCGAGATATGTTTTAAAAAATTGTAAAATGGCGGAATTCCACGAAGGAATACTAGCGGAAAACCTCTAGAAACAGAGCAATAAATGAAATGGATTTAAATTTAACGGCTAATAATTAATTTCTGAAAGAATACCCAGAGCATAATCGCGTTTTAGTTTTGCTTTCTGATTCTTTGAGAGCAATTCAATCAGTTTTATTTGCGCATTGATATAGCCCAATTCCCGTGAGTTGACCAAAAATAGTGAACTTTCTCCACCGTTAAATTTTATTCTTTCCCCGGTCAAAAGCCCCTGATAATCCTGCACTGTTTGCCGGTATAAATTTACCTGACTATTGGTGGTAAACAACTCGTTTCTTGCCGCCTGATATTTAAATCCCAATTCTGCTTGTTTTAGGCTATAATCAAACTGGGCTTCTTGCACCTTAACCTTGGTTTGAAGCAGGGCTCCTCTCTCCTTTCTTAATAATACAGGCATTTCAAATTGTAAACCCCATTTGTAATTGTTGGGTGTAAATTCAGAAAAGATATTATTGGTCAATGGTTCTGTTAAAAAATTGTATTTCAAATTCAAATCGGGTTTGAGCTGTTCTATTTTCCATCTTCGCTCAATGTCCAACTGTTCTATTTTAAAATCGTATTGAAGCAGATCGGGGTGATTGAGAAGCAAGCTGTCGATTTCCAATTCAGAAAAATTTGACGAGGTCTCGGTTTCAATGCCATCTTTTTCCTGTGGAATGACCATAGAATCTAATTCCAAAGGAACTTCACCATCTCTCCATAAATAGATGGATAGTAGAGCTGAAGTATTTCTAAAGTCAAGCCTGGATTGCTGAAGCGCCAGACGTCTGTTTTGCACCTGAATTCCAGACTCCAAAGTATCAATACTGGGTTTATCTCCCAATAAAGCAGATTGTTTTACTGCTTCAAATCGTTGTATGGCTACATTTAAGGCATTTTCATAAACAAGTCGCACATGATAGGCCATAAACCATTCCCAGTAGGCTTTTCCGGCATCAAACAAGAGTTCGTTATAAATAGACTTGCGCATCGCTTCTGTGCTTTCCCTGAAAATTTTGGCTTTTCTCAATTCTGCTCTTCGTTTATCAATAAATAAACCTTCCCCAATGGGTATTCCGATGCCTGCATACACAAGACCTGCTCCCGGTGTAGTATTCTCCCGATTCAAAAATATACCTCTGGTTTGTTCATAGCCACCATTAAATTCCAAACCAAACCATGTCGGTACTTTCAAACCGGCGTCCAGAAGATCATAATAATTTTTGTCTTCAAAGTCTTTTTGTGACGATTCCAGATTAATTTTTGGATCAAAGCCACCTCTTGCTTCCCGCAATACTGCTTTACCTCTATCCAATTGCAATTCAGCCAGTTGACTGACTGGATGATGCTCCCTTACAATTTTCATGAAAGCATCAAAATCCATGATCAAAGTGGAATCATTTTGAGCGAATGTATTTGTAAAGCTCAGTCCAATAAGAACGGAAAAGATATATAGGAAGCGAATCTTCATCTTCTCTATTTGGGGGTTTTGGACTTGTTATTGACTTCGGTATTCCAGTCATTCTTATAGTAATCGGGTGGAAACCCGTTAATTTGACGCCACAATTCATACCAAATTGGCACATCCTTTAATAAGAGCATATTGAAGGTCCCCGCTCCTACTCTTAAAGCATCAGGCCATGGATGATCGTTGGGATCCGGTGATACCATGAGTCGGTATTTGCCATTGTCGCTTATAAAGTTATCTATTGCGAATACTCTTCCGCCATAGGTTCCATAACTTGTGTTTGGCCAACCGGAAAATACAATAGCCGGCCAACCATCAAATTGTATTCTCACCTCCTGTTTCTTTTCAATCAAGGGCAAATCAAGGGGATCTACATACATTTCCACGGCCAGGTCGTATTGCGATGGCATAATACTTACAATGGAAGCCCCTTCCTTGATCGTTTCTCCAATACCTGATTGAATGGCCTTTGTCACATAGCCATCCTGAGGGGCGGTAATATAATACATGCCTGTTCGCACGGAATAGTTCATGTACTGATTCTCTAATTTAGTTACAGCGGCCTCGGCATCGTATTTTGCGGATAAAGCCGTAAATTTTTCGGATTTGGCTTTGGCAATGTCATTTCGATATTGCGCATCAATGGAAGTGAGTTCTACGATTGCATTGATTACTTCATTTTTACTGGTTAAAAGTTTATTTTCTGCCGAAATCATTTTAGCCTGCGCTTCCTGCAATTTATTTTTTCGGTTTTCTAAATCTGTCAGCGATTGCAAACCATCTTCATAAAGCTTTTCATAACGTTTAAATTGTTCTGTGGCAATTTCAAAATTTATTATGGCCGCCTGAAAGTCAATGGAATCACTGGTTACCTTTAAATGCGCTTGCTGGAGTTTATTTTCAGCCTGCTGAAGTTTTAATTTCCGAGTTTGAACCAATGCTTCAATTTGGCTTTCAAGTGCATTTACTTTCTCGGTATAAGATTGCACAGCCATTTCCTTGGCTACTACCTGAGCCTTGGTCCTCGAAAGTAATTTGGGATCAAAATAATCGTCTTTTATTTCAGATATGAATAAAATCGTATCTCCACGGTATACAAAATCTCCTTCTTTAACAAACCATTTTTCTATTCTTCCCGCAATTATCGAATGAATCGTTTGAGGTCTTTGGTCCGGCCGAATAGTCGTCACATTTCCTCTTGCCCTAATATTTTGTGTCCAGGGAATAAACATGATAACGATTGAGACGATGGATATATACATCATTATCCTTAGCAATACCCTGCCTGAATGCAATCTTTCGACATACCTCAAGGAAATAAATTCATCCTTCCTGATGAATTGATTAACGCTGTTTTTGGAGATATTAAGCATCGCTGTTCTTTTTAAGTTTTGCCAATGACTCCATTTCTTTATAGGTTCCTCTGTGTATTATCTTACCATCTTTTACCTCAAAAATTTTATCAGATCTTCTCGCGACATAAGGATCAGCCGAAACGGTCACCATGGTCCATTCATTTTCATCAGCCGTAAGAAAGTCGATGATTTTTCTTCTGTCTACTTCGTCCAAATGCTCGAATGCATCTTCAATCAACAGGAGTTTCGGTTTGTCTGCAATGGCTCTTGCTATTAATATTTTTTCCACGATACTTTTTGGCAGTCGTTTGCCCTCCGGCGCAATCATGGTGTCATATCCGTAAGGTAACTTTCTGACAAATTCTTCCAAACCGAGGTTTTTTACCGCCCATTTGACATTATCAAATGTTGCTGCTTCTCTGCCCATCGCTATATTTTGAATGATTGTTCCTTCAAACAATTGTTCCTGCGACATGTAATCACCAATAACCGATCTTAAGGATTCCAGGTTAATATTGCCTATGGGAAATCCATTATAGGATATTCCACCTTCCTGTACATCGTACAATCCGGCCAATACTTGTACAAGTGTGCTTTTCCCTGAACCGTTTTCACCGGTAATCATCACCTTATCGCTACAAGCTAAATGCAAAGAAATATCATTTAAAGCCGCTTTATTTTGCCCGGGGAAATAAAAAGACACATTATCCAAATCTACCGTAAGTCCATTTTTATCACATTGCTCGATCAGGTCGATGCCTTCGGTTTGTTCCAATTCCATATCGGTGACTTGCCCCATTTTTTCAAGTGCAGTTAAAACATCATAAATGGTTTCAAAACTCATTATGAGTTTTTCAACTGAATTCATGATAAGAAGGATAATGATTTCCGCAGCTACAAATTGACCGATATTCATTAGCTGCTCCATCACTAGAATTCCACCCAGAGCCAATAATCCAAGGGCTACGATGGATTTAAAAACGACCATCAAGGAATACTGCTGAACTAACACTGAAAAGTGACCTTCTCTTGATTTTAGGTAATCACCGGTTAATTTATCCGTAACCTGGAGCGGTAATTCTGTTTTTCCTGCGAGCTTAAATGTCACACTTGTTCTGGCCATTTCCTCCAGCCAGTGGGCGGTCTGGTATTTGTATTTCGATTCTTCCAGACTTGTTTCCAGACCTCTTTTGGCGGTTAACCAAAAAATAGCATAGACGAGCAAAACCAATATTAAACTGAAAATGATAAAGAAGGGATGATAGAATGATAGTAATATCAAACCAAAAATCACCTGTAATGAAGCTCCCGAAAAATCAATTAAAATTTTTGGCAAACCTTTTTGAACCGACATGGTGTCAAAAAAGCGATTCATTAGTTCCGGAGCATAATAGCGATAAAGGGCTTCCAACCTTACCCTTGGAATACGATATGCAAATTCAAATGATGCTCTGGTAAATATTTTTTGTTGGAGGTTTTCAGTTATTCGCATTTGATATATCTGTAATACTCCAGCAACTGCAACACCACCTACAACAAATACCAATAATACAATCCACGAGGTACTCACCTGTCCACCCTGGATTAAATTAATAATGGCCTGAATTCCAAGGGGAAGAGAAAGATTGATCAATCCAATGAAAATTGAGTAGATGTAGACATTCCTTATCTCCGGACTATCCGGTTTGAGAAGTCTCCAAAATCGTTCAAGTGGACTAAATGATGTATTTGAGTTGTCACTCATTTATAAAAAATAAATTATGAATTTCTAAAATTTAGGCTTCGACTTAAAGATTAAGTCGAAATTAATCAAATTGTTCATTCCTAAATAAATTTGACTTCGCTTCATTTTTCATTTGACTCCAATTAATTATCAAATAGAATTATATCTATTAATAAATTATTCGCAAATATAATAGTTTTACTATCAATAGTCAAAGTAATATTATTTAAATATTCTGGATCACATATAAATAAATTGGCATCCCAAGTGTAATATTAAATGGAAAAGTGATGGCCAGAGCCATAGGAATATAGAGACTTTGATTCGCCTCTGGTGCTGCCAATCGCATAGCTGCCGGAACGGCAATGTATGAAGCACTTGCAGCTAAAATTGAAAATAACAACTGATTGCCAACTGAGTCAGTAATAAAAGATGTTAAATAAGCTGTAATAATTCCATTAACAAAGGGTACAAGGATCGCAAAAATTAATGCGAACCAGCCGTTTTCAAGAAATGAGGAAAGTCGTTTCCCGCTGATGATTCCCATATCCAAAAGAAAAACAGCCAAAAAGCCTTTAAATATATCAGTAGTAAAAGGTCGAATACCTTCTGCTTGTTGGTCGCTTGCCAGAAATCCTATGACCAAGCTTCCCATTACCATTAATACACTACCATTGGTCACCGAATGACGCACAACTTCAGGAATATTCATTTCTGAATTTTCTCTTTTATTAAAATAGGATATTAATAATACGCCTACGATAATTGATGGAGCCTCCATTAATGCCATTACGGCCACCATATGTCCTCCAAACTCAATCTGCTGTATTTCGAGAAAGGATACGGCCGTTACAAAGGTCACTGCGCTAACCGAACCATAAGCCGCTGCAATGGCACCTGCATTAATAACCCCGAATTTCTTTTTTAAAATTAAAAATGAATAAACTGGAACAACAAGAGCGAGTAAAATTCCAAATACAAGTGACCAAAGAATTTCCAAGTCGAGATTGCTGTGAGCCAGTTCCTGACCTCCCTTAAAACCAATTGAAAACAAAAGATATAGCGAAATAAATTTCGATGAGGTTGGTGGAATCTCAAGATCGCTCTTAAGCTGTACCGCTAGTATTCCAAGAAAAAAGAAGAGTAAAGCGGGGTTGGTCAGATTTTCAAGTAATAGGTCAAAGGTCATTTTTCTGTTTTTTTTGAGTCATAAAAAAACCTGACATTGAAATGACAGGTAATGGTATTGTTGTAAGAATTCGTTTTTGGATTGATGTTATTTTTCATTTTTAATGGTCCTCAAAACCATATTTTTATAAAAATTAGGTATGGTCTCCTCTCCGTCGGGAACATCTGTCAATCGCGGTAGATGTTCGGCAAAAAATCGCTGATGGTGCGCTCCTTCAATCACTGTAGAAATAAGCATATGAGGATATTTATATTTCGGATTTATTTCCAAAATAATATCTCCTACCCGACCCACCAATTGTTTATAAGCTAAAAATGCACCTTCCTGGTTTACCTTATCAACTTCCTTAATTAAATATGATTTGGATGATTCCTGAATTACTATTTTGAATAGTTTCTGTGTATCAATAAGATTGAATTTTTTTTCAGCGTTATAGTCTTCGGTTAACAAGGTTAAGGCTCTCTGAAGTCGTTCTTCAGGTGATTTGATATTGGCCATAGTAAAAACCAGTCTGTACTCCATCCAGGCCCAGTACCAATTAATGAGATAAAGCAATAATTTGTGCTTACTTTCAAAATATCGGTAGATTGAGGCTTCGGTTGAGCTTATTTCATGGCTCAATTTTCTGAAAGTAAAGGCCTCAAATCCAATTTTCTCTATTAAGTCAATGCTTCCTCCTATTATATTCTTGCCTAAATCGCTGGATTCCGGGTTTTTGAGGTAAATATTTTCATTTACCTGAATATTGACTTTTGATAATATTTCCATCCTATCTTAAATTCGATGCAAATATAATAGTATTACTATCAGTATTGCAAATTATAATATTATATTTTAAATTTTATGTTTGCATAACCTTTAATTAGCAAATTAAATCTACTCCGCTTGAATAAATTTTTTCTATTCATCATCGTTCTCTTAATGTTCCGAATTGAAGTTCCGGGGCAAGAAAAGGACAGTTCTATTTATCACTATAACTATTGGCTCGATATTCCGGTAACGGTATTTGGTTTTGCTTATAATTTTTACGGACAGGAAAAACTAAGGAATGCGCCACGCTTAAGTCCGGAACAGTATTCAAGTCTAAGCCCCCAAGATGTCAATGCTTTTGACCGTTCAGCTGCAAAACAAGATCCTGCTTTTGCGAATGAGGCGCATGGATTGTCTGATATTGCATTAAGAACCGTACCTGTGCTGCCTTTTTTACTTGGATTTGACAAAGAAATTCGGAAGGACGCATTGAATCTCACGATGATGTATCTGGAAACTCATGCAGTCAATACATTGATTTATTTGGCTTCCGCGCAGAATATAAAAAGAAATAGGCCTTTTGTTTATAATCCCAATGAAATAGAAGAAAGGAAATCAGGGCCTAAAAGCCGGGATTCATTTTACAGTGGACACGTATCGGTCGTTACCAGTTCTTCCTTTTTTATGTGCAAAGTCTTTCTGGATTATCATCCCGAATTGAGGCATAAAAAATATTTATTATACGGATTGGCTTCTCTGCCATCTCTTTACACAGCATATTTTCGATATAAGGCAGGCAAACATTTTCCAAGCGACCTTATTGTGGGTTATTTGGTTGGTGCTTCCGTTGGTATTCTCATTCCCGAATTACATAAATCTAAATTTTATCAAAAAACGAATATCAGTATGCTCCCTTTTCAAGGTGGTCTCCGCACCAGCATTAGCTACCAGTTTTAAAAGGTCTCAAAATTATTTTTGTTTATTTTGTATAAAATAGCAAAGGTTATTCATGAATCGACGTGAGTTCATTAAAGGTTCTGCTTTGTTAGGCTTTAGTCTTTCAGCACCAACTTTATTATTTGGCAGATCAGGAATGTTTGAATCTTCAAACAGCAGAAAAATTAGAAGAGTAATAAGCGCCAATAAAACCAAAGTAGGCACACTACCTATTTTAAGGGCTTTTGCCGGAAATCATACCGATTATGTATCGCCATTTGTTTTACTTGATGAATTTGGGCCGGTTTCATTAAATCCCCATGCCCAGCCGCTTCGTGTTAATGCGCATCCCCACGCCGGCGTAACACCCACTACATATTTCTTATCAGGCAGTGGTCATCATAAGGACAGTTTAAATTATGACATACAGGTGGGCAAAGGTGAGTTTATGATATTTAATTCCGGAAGAGGCGCAATTCACATGGAGGAAACCGGACAGCAATTATATGATGAAGGAGGTGAATATCACGGTTTTCAAATCTGGCTAAATATGCCCATGAAATACAAATGGTCAGAGCCATCAACTCAGGTATTTAAAAAAAATACAATTCCTCAATTTAAAGGCAGGACTTATTCGGGAAAAGTAGTACTTGGCGAACTATTCGGTTTGAAATCAAATGTGGAGACTTATAGTCCGGCCTTTTATTATCACATTAAACTCGATGCGAATGGCCGGCTAGATATTCCGGTCGAATCTGATTTTAATGCATTTGTCTATGTATTAAATGGCCAAATTGAATTGGAAGGAAGAAAAGAAATAAAAGCCAACCAACTCGTACTCTTCGAAAGAGAAGGCGATCATATTAATATGTACAGCCAAAATGGAACTGAAATAATTTTGCTTGGTGGCCAACCACTCAATGAACCCGTTTATTCCTATGGGCCATTCGTTATGAATTCCAGAGAAGAAATCAAGAAATGCATTGTCAATTATAATTCCGGAGCAATGGGTGATCCTTCTAAGGTGAACTAATAAACAGGAATATCAATTTGCACTTTTAGATCAAAAGCACTGTGTGCGAAAGTTAACTTTCAAAAGGTTGATTTGCGTTTAAGAGATTAGGGCTCCTGCTATTTCTGTAATATTTTCTAAGGTCAAATGCAGCGTAATCATATGAATCATTTGGTCGATCCCGAGCAATGGAAAAAATATTCTGGGCCTTTTTAAATATTTGACCATCACCTTGCTCGTAAAAAAATCAGTAATAAAATGGAGTATCATATTGACCAAACCAAAAATCAATCCATTATCAAAACCTATTAGAATTATGGCAAATGCAGTCATAATCATTCCATAGACCAAAGCATGAAGACTCAACCACTTTAAGCTATGTGCCTTTGAGGTCGCCATTTTAGTGGTCTGAAATAAAAAGTCGCCCATCCAATGAGCTAAAAAAATTAAGCTTAAATTCACGTCAGGATATGGTCAGATAATTTTCTCAAATACGGAGCTAATTTAATCAAATTTGACCCTTCCAAAATTTAATTGCCAATTTTATACCTAATTATGTAGTAGCGGCCCATGTTCAGGACCTTCAGACAGAAATTGCTTTTTTGGTTTATGGTATTTATCAGTTCAAACCTGATAATCATACTATTGGTCTTTATATACCTCGATAGAAGACAAGTGATTGAAGACACTTCTGAAATTATTCATCTCGCACATATTCAATTTTTAAAATACACGAAATCCCAGGAAGACTTTCTAACTTTTGATACAAAACAAGAGGAATTCTTTCAATCTAATCTAAGTCTCAATCTTCAGAAATGTGAAATATTTCTCGACAGTACAAATATATTCATTGACTCTGCTTTAAGCCGAAGTGAGGGACAATTTGAGTTCTCAGAAGAATTAAAGGAATTCAAAAAAGAAACAGAATATGTGGACTCATTATTCAATCATTTGGTTGGTCTTATATACATCAGAGGCTACAAGGATTTTAATGTCATCGGTGAAATTCGCGAGGATGCCCATTGGTTGGAAAACAGTCAGGAACTCAGCGATGCTACAGTACTCCTATTTAGAAAACACGAAAAAGATTATATCATCCGAAATGAAAATATTTATGTTCAAAGATTTAATTACCTCATCGATGAATTGATAATAGATATTAGTAATCGAAATATCCCTTCAATAAGAAAGGATTCTCTATTAATAAAAATCAGGAGTTATGAGCGACATTTCAATGAATTGGTAGACCTGGATAATACCATTGGTGTCAACACAAATAGCGGAATCAAATACAGTCTCGATACCCAAATTGACAATATGGAAAGCCATATTAACCAAATTGTCCGCGAAACAGAAAATAGAAAAAAAGCCCTCTTCTACGATTTAAATTTATACTTCGGCATCATAGTGACTGCACTTATAATAATCAGTTTGCTTACGAGCTATTTTATTTCACGCCAAATAACAAATCCACTCAAAAAATTAACGCTCTATATTGGGCAATTTGTGGAAAGCGATTTTACCCTTGAGGAGGAATATCCATTAACAAAATCTCATGATGAAGTCGGCATCTTAAGCAAAAACTTTAAAGTTTTACAGGATGAAGTGATTTCAAGTATTAAATTTTTTAAGGAGAAGGTTGCTGAACGCACATTGGAACTGGCCGAGGCAAATGAAAAACTTCGTGCAGTCAATGAATCAAATAAGCGCTTTGTTCCCGATAATTTTTTGAAGCTCCTGGGCAAAGAAAGTATAGAGCAAATCGGGCTTGGGGATCAGACTGAAAGTGATATGACGGTCATGTTTACGGATATCCGTTCTTTTACGAAGATCTCAGAAAATTTAAGCCCCCAAGAAAATCTGGATTTTATTAATGCATATCTCAAGGAAATTGTACCTGTAATTCAAAGTCACGGCGGTTTCATCGATAAATACATAGGCGATTCTATTATGGCCTTATTCCCTGAGAACCCTGAATCAGCGATTGAAAGCGCGCTGGAATTTAAAGAAGCGATAATTCATTTTAATCAGACGCTTAATTCAAAAGGAATGGATGGTATTAGAATTGGAACAGGAATTCATACCGGCCATTTGATTCTTGGGACTGTTGGAACAGAAAAGAGATTGGACACCACCGTAATTTCAGATGCGGTAAATCTGTCGTCGCGGATTGAAGGGCTCACAAAAGTGTATGGTGTGGATTGTATCATTACAGATGAAAGCATTATGTACATCAAAGACAAAAAACAATTTCATTTTCGCTTTCTGGATTATGTCAAAGTGAAAGGCCGTTCCAACCCGATTTCTGTTTATGAAATATTGCAAAAAGATGATCTGAATAAAATTCAGAGCAAAGATTTTTACGAGGAAGGCGTTAATTGTTATTTCAACCGCGATTTTAAAGCCGCTTCGAAGATTTTTGAAAAAATAATTGGAAAGTATCCAAATGATATCCCTTCGAAAGTTTACTTTGACCGATGCACACAATTAATTGAAAGAGGTAGTACGGAAGGTTGGGATTTTGTTCAAAACATTACAGAAAAATAAATTATGAATTTTCCGGAAAAAGACATGGCCATTACCACGATATTGGTGGTTTCGGATATAGAAAAATCTAAAAATTGGTATACGAAAGTACTTGGGGCCTCTCTATACAGAGAGTATGGAGGCAGTTCTGTGGTTTTGCAGTTTCTGGAACATTGGCTTTTGATTGTCAGTGAAGGGGAACCTACCATTGACAAACCCGATGTTTACTTTTCAAAACCCGATAATCCTAATCAGGTAAGTCATGCATTTACCATCCGCGTTAAAGATTGTCAGAAATCATACGAAGTGTTAAAAAAACGTGGAGCGACCTTCATTAGCCCTCCATACGATCACGGTTATGAGATACGCTGTTTTTTCAGGGATCCCGATGGCCATCTGTTTGAAATAAGTCAGGCTTAATATTACTCATCCTTAAGGGTATCAACCGGGTTGATATTTGCAGCATTCCAGGCTTGCGAGCTCACTGTGATCAAGGCCACCAACAAGGCTAAAATTCCTGCAAGTAAAAAGAAAACCCAACTTAATTCTATATGATAAGCGAAGTCTTCCAGCCAATTTTTGCTGACCCACCAAGCAATAGGAATGGAAATAAAGATTGCAATTAAGACCAATCGGGTAAACTCGTTTGTGAGCAAAATGACAAGGCTTCTTACACTTGCACCCAGTACTTTTCGGATACCGATTTCTTTAATTCGCCTTTCCGCAGTAAAAGATGCGAGTCCAAATAATCCCAGGCATGAAATCAAAATAGCAAAACCGGCAAAATACTGTGAAATTGAAGCTACCCTTCTTTCAGAAGTATATAATTCATCATAATTCTCATCCTGAAAACTATATTCAAAGCTAAATCCGGGATTGAATTCCTCATGTAATTTTTTAATCTCATCGATTGTTTCCGCAATCATATCCCCTTTAATTCTTGCCTGTCCAAACCATACGTTGTCATCCAGAATAAAAAACCCCGGTGAAACTTCAGAACGGAATGATTGAAAATGAAAGTCTTTAGTTACGCCAATAATTTTTCTGTCCTTTCCCCAAAGCTTGACTTTAGTCCCAATGGGATCCTCAAGTCGCATTAAACGAATCGCAGTTTCATTAAAGATAATTGCTGAACTGTCTGTGCTGAAATCTTTGGAAAAGCTTCTCCCCTCTTTCATTTCTATACCCATTGTTTCAATTAGCGAATGATTTCCTCTGAAGTTTTCAAATAATACAACCTCATCCTTTAATTTACCAGGCCAGCTCAAACCACCTGTATTATTATTTCGCCCTATAAAATCATGGCCGGAAACACTCGCATTGATCACACCAGGTAAGGCCTTCAATTCATTGGTAAAGGATTCATTTTGACCTCCGGATAATTTTCCTTCAAGCAAATACATAATGAGATTTTC
Organism: Cytophagales bacterium; assembly: GCA_965267555.1. Classification (GTDB taxonomy): domain Bacteria; phylum Bacteroidota; class Bacteroidia; order Cytophagales; family CCMP332; genus CCMP332. Next base: position 2,372,959 of record OZ254083.1, read on the forward strand.
TTTTTTATAGCCGAGGTTTTTTTCCTGAACAAATTGGATTTGAGAATAAACGACGCTTACAGCTATGATGAGAAATATTGATAGTCCAAATTGAAAAACAACCAGACCTCTTCTCGCCCATAATTCGCCCCAGGAACTTTTAATCTCATTTTTTAAGACTTTCACCGGTTGAAATGCCGATAAATATAGAGCGGGATAGCTTCCGGCAAATAATCCGGTAATAATTAATATAATGAGAAGTCCAAGTAAAAGATGGACATTAAATGTAAGACTCAATTCCTTACCGGTAATTTCGTTAAAATAGGGAATGATCAAAGGGATGATTGCTATGGCAACAAAAATTGAAGCGGCCGTTAAAAAAAAGCTTTCAAAAAGATATTGTTGAATTAAAGATTTACGATGAGCACCCAATGCCTTTCTAATTCCTACTTCCTTGGCTTTTCGACTCGCTTTTGCCGTTGACAAATTCATAAAATTGATACAGGCAATGAGAAGCACAAAAAGTGCGATGATTGAAAAGAGTTGAACATATTCTATCCTACCGCCGCTTTGTATCGCATTTTCAAACCTTCCGTGTAGATAAGCATCAGCATAGGGATAGAGAAATAACTCCACCACAGATCCTTCATTACGTTGTTTAATGAAATCAGCAATTTTTTCATTTACAAATCGATAATCCGTATTCTCCTTAAGTTTGACATAGGTTCTAGGCCCATTGCTATCCCATTGCCTTAGCCATTCATTGTCTTTCCGCCATTTCTCCGCGCTTAATACATAGTCAAATTTCATACTCGAACTTGCGGGGACATTGTAAAAAATTCCGGTTACCTTATATGAGCTTTCTTTATCCAGTTGTATGGTTTTGCCCAAAGCTTTTTCCTGACCAAAAACCATTTCAGCAAAATGTTCACTAACAACGATAGAGTTTAAATCTTGTAACAAAACATCCTTATTTCCCTCCTTTAATGGAAACGTGAATATTTCAAAGAAATCCTGATCCGCATAAAGGCCATTTAGCCGCAGTGATTTTTCGTTGAATGAAATTAAATGTTGAAATGACCAGGAACCTGTGCTGGCATATTCAATTTCGGGAATTTCTTTTTTCAACTCAGCAGCAAGAACGCCCGGCGTAGACCAGGTTGTCATGATATCACCATTTGCATATCGCTGGTGTTCCATAGCCCTGAAAATCCTGCTTTCATCTTTGTGAAATTTGTCGATGCTCAATTCATTTTGAACCCATAAAAATATTAGTAAGGTGCAAAGCAAACCGGCACTAAGCCCAAGAATATTGATTATAAAGGAGGATTTACTCTTCTGGAAAGAGCGCAGGGTGATTTTAAAATTGTGGATAAGCATATGCATAGATTGTTTCTATACATTCCCAAGATTTATACCAATAGTTAAAGTATTGATTTTCTGAATTTTATAACAATATAATCTGTACATAATTGAACGATATGTCCAATTACAATACATAGCGGGTACCAATTCCAATGCCGTAAACCGGATACATAAAAGAGGGGCCGTCAAATACTAATAATTGCTTAATTCCCGTTCTGAGTTCTAATTGAACAAATAGATTTTCTACAACCCTTACATTAACATCTACAGGAAGAAAAAACAGATTTGACATTGCATTTTTCGCTTCAATTGTATTGGAAGATGAATTAAAATCATTGAAATTGAGACCATTGACAGAAGAGCTGCTTTCATAAATTTCCAGTCCCGAATCATAGGCTATTCCAAATTGGCCTCCCAGGCCAAATGCTACAAAGGCTTTTTTAGAATCGTCCGTTCTCCACAATCTCATGACTTCTATTCGTGCCATGTTATTGACATATTCCATAAATAGAGAGTTATTTCGGATTTCAGCTCCGCTATTATCAGTTTGTGAAAAAGATCCGCTACTCATCCGTTCCCTGACAAACATCAGAGCTAATTGCCAGTGCGCGTAAAGTTTCGGCTGTACATCAAAGCTTTTATTGGGAAATATCGAGATATTCAATGCAATACTCGCATTGGCATTGCTGTAGTTATGGTAATAATTATTCCGGTCAAGGTTGTCAATATTATAATATTTAAAATTATAATTATTGTCCTTTGGCAAACGCAACCATTCATTCATTGAAATACTGTTGACGTTTTCTATTTGAAAATAGCCCTTGGCATTTACATCTCTGATTGAAAATTTGCTTTGCGCTATTATTTCAATTGAGAGCAATAATGGCAGAATTACAATAAGTCTTCTCATAAAAATCATTATAAAAGCGAAGTCTTTTAAAAGGCAACAAAAATCTTACCGGAAATTAACCTTTCTGTAATTGATTTCAACATTCTTGTAATTAAATCAATTACTTTAACTTTCATTATACATTGAATATTATTTTAAAATGACATCATATGGATTTTAAAGGATTGAAAGCCTGTTACATAAACTGCACCTTAAAAAAGTCTGGCAAGATGAGCCATACTGAAGGACTGATGAAGAAATCAATGGCAATAATGAAAAAGGAAGGCGTTGAAGTCGATTATTTGCGTTTTGTGGATCATGATATCGCCTTCGGTGTATATCCGGATATGAAAAAGGAAGGATGGGAAAAAGATGAATGGCCGGAATTATTTGATCGCATATTTAAAGCAGACATATTGATAATCGGAAGTCCGATTTGGCTGGGTGAAAAATCTTCGGTAGCCACCAAATTAGTGGAACGATTGTATTCCATGAGTGGAATGCAAAATGAGAAAGGCCAATACAAGTATTATGGAAAAGTGGGTGGTTGTATTATTACAGGCAATGAAGATGGCATCAAACATTGTTCGATGGGTCTGCTTTACGCATTGCAACATGTGGGATATAGTATTCCCCCTCAGGCTGATTGTGGATGGATTGGAGAGGCCGGGCCGGGCCCAAGTTATATGGATGAAGAGTCAAATGCTCAAAACAATGATTTTACAAATAGGAATATGACATTCATGACCTATAACCTCATGCATTTGGCAAATATTTTAAATTCGGCAGATGGCTATCCTTCCTACGGTAATAGCATAAAAAACTGGGGTGAAGGTGAAAGATGGGCTTTTGAAAATCCCGAAATAGATTAAATTTACAACAATGAAATATGCTATTTTTCTGTCGATCTCAATACTTATTTATTCTTGCAATACAGATGAAAGTTCAAAAATTGAGGATTTCCAATCAGGTCAATACTCCGATGATAACCCTTTGAGCGGCCAATGGAAATTAATCGAAATGCTAACAGATCCGGGAGATGGCAGTGGCAATTTTTATCCTGTTGAGAGCAATAAAACCATATATTTTCGTAGTGATTTGACTTTTGAGTCCTCGGAAAAATTATGCCATATGATTACTTCTTCTCACGATAAAGGAATGGGTACATATTCTATTGAAACTAATTTTATTTATCCTGATTCCTGCACAAATCCGACTGAGCTTTCATATCAGCTAAAAAAGGATACTCTAATTATCAATTATCTCTGTATTGAACCATGTGCTGAAAAATATGTCAAATTGGGCCCTATTGAATGAAGATAATTAGGGGCCATGTTTCTTCTTTTATATAGGCTATTTTTCTCCTAAATAATATCTAAATGATCTCCCCTATCGATGATAATTCAATTTACATATTGGAATAAAATGAAATATCAATTCCTAAATTATCACATAAATATCTATAAACCAGTATTTTACAAATATATATCATATGCTATATTAAATTTTCTGTATTTTTTTTCATGAGAATCAAACAAGTCAATATAAGTAGTGTTTAATGTTTGAGTTTAAAAATTAAACAAACTACTATGGAACATTTATTCTTGGCAGAAATCGTTTCGATACCAAAGGACGATCCTGTAGCATTTACATTTTTCACAGGTTACATGGCGATGTTCGCCGCATCTGTGTTTTTCTTCTTTGAAAGAGGAAGAGTTGATGGAAAGTGGAAAACTTCACTTTTAGTATCCGGCTTAATTACCGGAATCGCAGCCGTACACTACTATTACATGAGAGATGTGTACGCAATGACAGGAGAAAATCCTACCGCACTTAGATACATAGATTGGACGTTGACCGTGCCATTGATGTGTGTTGAGTTTTATTTATTGACCAAGCCGGCCGGAGCAAAAATCAGTTTGCTATGGAAATTAATCCTGGCATCAGCATGGATGTTGGTAACAGGATATATTGGTGAAGCCTTTACTGATGGATCGACTTCGCACTCTGTAACCTGGGGTGTCTTATCAACCATTGGATATGTATACATTCTTTACACTGCCTGGGCAGGAGAAGTTAAGAAATTGGCCGATCAGTCTGGAAATCCGACAGTTGTAAAAGGTATCCGCACCTTGGCCTGGTTTGTTCTTGTAGGATGGGCGATCTACCCTATCGGTTATATGTGTATGCCAGGTGGATGGTTAAATATTGGATTAGGTTGGGAATCTACTAATGTCGACCTATTCTACAACATAGCAGATGCCATTAACAAAATTGGTTTTGGTCTAGTTGTCTACAGCATAGCAATCAGCGACAGCAAACCCAGCACGGCAGCAGCATAAATCATAAAAATATTTTTCTGTCATCGATAGCATCAAGACAGTAGAATTTAAAGCCCCGGATAAAGATAGCATCACATTCGGGGCTTTTGTTATTTGAAAAGTTATTTGAAACTGGTATTTATCGCCATGCTTTCTAAATTTGTCAGATGAAATTAGTGATTTTTCTTTCCGCATTATTGATGATGGCAAATTCAATGGCCCAGCCTGTCTATCTCGATAAAAAAAATAATCGCGAATATTATATTTATCGCGATTCAGATCCCGACTTAATAGAGGATTACTTAAAGTCTGTGAAAGCCAAAGCCATAGAATTTAGCCCTTATGATGAAACATATATCCTAAAGGACAAAGATGACAAATGGCATTTGTACTCCGATCTACAAGAAAAAATGACACAAAGAGGTTATGATTCTCTTGGTTTCGTAACTCCCGATGTTCCCTATACCGTTGTTAAAAATCTCAACAAATATGGAATACTAAAATCTCCTTTCAAGTATGAAAACCCGGAATCTGAGGTGCGTTTCATATTTAATGATATAAAATCAGTAGAGAAAGATGGGAAAAAGTATCTTATTGGAAAGCGCGGAAGAAAATGGGCTCAAATAGACTGGTACACAGGTGTAAATTATACGCCTTACATTCATCTGGATTATAGAAAGATGGATTTCAAGGAATTGAGTCGTGAAGAACTTGAATTTATAAAAGCAGTCAGACGAAAAAAAGGCTTTGATTTTGTTGAATTTGACCGGATAAATGGAAATGATATTTTTATCGCCAGACAAGGTCGCTTGAGAAAATGGGGAATGTACAAAGGGAAAGACGTAAATAATCTAGACCAGCTAATTCCAAATGAATTTGACAGTCTGGAGTTTTTCCCATCGAACAATAACTTTAGCCCGGTATATCTTGGAGGAAAAGTTGGTTTTTATACCATGGTCGATTATGAAGTAAAAAAAATTGCTTCAACCGAATACGAAGCCTTTAAAAGAGTTAAACTCAATGACCTCGATTATCTTGCCGTACAAAAACAGGGAAGATGGGGATGGATGGACTGGTATAGTGGTGAAATAAAGGTGAATTCTATATCTCCTGAATTTGAAAAATTACCGACTCCGGACTGGAAATCTAAATTTTATTCGAGGTAACTAAGATAAGCGGATACTTCAAATCATCAATTATAGTCTATGTTGATACAACTGAGACATTCAAAGGAGTATTTTACATTCTAACCTAATCGTATTTATTTCTGAGAAACAAAGAATTGAGATGGGATTAAAGCACAGATTCTGAATAAATCTTATAAATTCACTAATTTGGAAATAAAATCGGAATCATGTTAAAAAAGTATGCCATTGAACTCAAATGGGGAATTATTTTTTTCGCTTTCACCATACTTTGGATGGTCCTGGAAAAAGTATCCGGATTGCACGGAGAACTTATCTCCCAGCATCCTATTTATACCAATTTAATTGCCATTCCGGCAATAATCATTTACGTCCTTGCAATTAAAGAAAAGCGAGACCGAACGCTCAATGGTAAAATGACCTGGATGGAGGGTTTGATTACCGGTACGATTATTTCTGGAATTGTAGCGGCATTATCCCCATTGGGTCAAATAATAACGCACCTGTATTTATCTCCCGAATATTTCGAAAATGCCATTTCCTTCGCTGTTGAAAATGCTAAAATGAGCGAGGAGGAAGCCAGAGCTTATTTTAATTTACAAAGCTATATTTGGCAAAGTGTTGGGGGTGCAATGGTTTTGGGGGTAATTACCTCAGCAATTGTTGCGGCATTTTTAAAAAAGAAGTCTGATTAAAATCATTGCTTCGGGCGACTTAAAACTTTAATTTCGGTTATAAACAACACCGAAATGAAAAAGGTCAATAGTATGCATCCTGAGAGCCTAATGATGAGTTTTGGATATGATCCCAAACTCTCTGAAGGAGCCGTTAAATGTCCTATTTTTCAAACTTCCACATTTGCATTTAATTCCGCCGAGGAGGGTAAGGCCTTCTTCGAAATCTCTTATGGATTGAGAGAACAAATGCCAAATGAAAAATTGGGATTGATTTATAGCAGATTGAACAATCCCGACCTGGAGATTCTCGAGAACAGATTGTGTCTTTGGGACAAGGCCGAATCCTGTGCTGTATTTGAAAGTGGCATGTCCGCCATAACTACAATAATGCTTGAATTTCTAAAACCAGGTGATTTACTCTTACACAGCAATCCCGTTTACGGAGGAACTGATCACTTTATCAATCATTTTTTACCGGAATACAAGATTAAGGTCATGGGTTTCCGCCATGGCGATGAAAGAAGCAATTTGGAAAATATGTTGGAAAATTCAGGTTTTTCCGACAATCTGGCTATGATATATATTGAGACACCTGCCAACCCAACCAATGAAATAATTGACATTCCGGCCTGCGTGGAATTGGCAAAAAAATACAGCACTGAAGATAAAAAAGTAATCGTAGTTGTAGACAATACTTATTTAGGGCCTATTTGGCAACATCCATTGGAACTCGGCGCGGATGCCATTGTTTATTCAGCGACAAAGTATATTGGCGGACACAGCGACTTAATCGCCGGAGCAGTGCTTGGTAACAATGATATCATTGGTAGAGTAAAAACATTGAGAACATTTCTCGGAAATATGGACGGGCCGTATACGGGATGGCTCCTGCTGAGAAGTCTGGAAACTCTAAAAGTAAGAATGGACAAACAATGCGAAAATGCTCAAAAAGTTGCACTATTTTTAAAAGAGCATAAAAAAGTAGAAGCCGTTCATTATCTGGGTTTAATTGATAAAAATCATCGTGATTTTGAGTTATCAAGAAAACAATGTCATGCTCCAGGTGCAATGATTTCATTTGAGATTGAGGGAGGCGAGCCTGAAGCCTTCCAGGTTCTTAATCGCTTAAAATTGATAAAATTAGCGGTGAGTTTGGGAGGTACTGAAAGCCTCGCTGAACATCCGGCAACCATGACGCACGCCGGTATTGAGAAGGATCATCAATTGGAGATTGGAATTAAGCCAAATCTTATTCGTCTGTCCATTGGTATAGAGCATCACGAAGATATTATTAACGATCTTGCCCAGGCGCTGGAAATTTGACATTTAATTCCTATTTTAATTAGAGAATTTAATAGTATGCCATTTGACGAATATCTAGCAGAAAGAATTAAAAACGTATTAGATTCCAAAAATCAGATTTACGAAACAAAAAAGATGTTTGGAGGAATTTGCTTTATGGTCAATGATAAAATGTGCATTGGAATAATTAATAATGATCTCATGGCGCGAGTTGATCCTGAAGAAAATGATGTATTGTTAAAAAAACACGGTGCGAGACCCATGGATTTCACAAAAAGGCCCATGAAAGGCTATATTTATGTAGAACCAAAAGGTGTTGATGAAGACAAAGATTTGGAATATTGGATAGATCAATGTCTTCTTTATAATCCAAAAGCCAAATCATCAAAAAAATAAAAACATGAAAGCATTAAATCCTTACATAATGTTTAATGGCAACGCACGTGAAGCCATGCAATTCTATTCAAAATGCTTTGGCGGTAAATTAGAAATTAAAGACTATAAGGAGGTTTACGAATTAAAAGTGGATAAAAAGGACCGTGATAAAGTAGTGCATGCAGCCTTATATACTGAAAATGCCGTAATCATGGGATGTGATGATCTTAGACTTTCAAAATCAAAACCAATTCACAACATTCAGTTGTCCATTGATTGTATTTCAGAATCGGAATTAACAAAGTATTTTTTCACATTGTCAGAAAATGGAGACATTACGATGCCACTTCAGGATACATTCTGGGGAGCGAGATTTGGTAAAGTGACAGATCAATTTGGCGTGAAATGGATGCTGAGCTACGAAAGACATTAATTTCAAATGCGTTTCCAGCGGTGTCTTTTTATCTGTTTTGTTAGTCTATTAGCCAATTCCATACTCGCCCAGCAAAATAGAATGATGGTATTCTATGACAGTTTGGATCGCTGTGGATATTTAAATTCTAGTGGAGAAATTCTTCTCCAGACCGGCCTCGTAGATTATTGTTTTAGTGATTCAGCTGACTTTTTTGTGGCTGTTGCCGGTAAAAACGGCAAGATTTATGCAATTGACCACAATGTCGATACTCTTTTTGAGATATACAAAATGGACAATGGCCCTGATTATATCTCAGATGGCTTATTTCGATTTAAAAAGCTTGAAAAAATTGGCTATTCAAATATTAAAGGAGAAATAGTCATACCTGCTAAATTTCAATGCGCCTTTCCCTTTAAAAATCAAAAAGCCAGGGTCAGTTTTGACTGTCAGAAGTCAGAATTAGGGGAATATACTGAGCCTTTAAGCGATTCCTGGTTTTTTATTGACAAAAATGGTAATCGTGTTGATTGAGAAATAATATTACATGTGTAAAAGATAAATTGTCTTAGGAATTATACTCAATTCAATAGTCTATACTTTTATAAAGTAATTAGATCATCCAAATCAAATAATTTTTGCAAAAGAATATATCAGAAATCAACAGCTCGGTGTTTACTTCAATATTTAACAATACCGAAGGCCCTGAAAACAGCCTGACCAGTTTTGCCAATTCACTCCCAAACATTGTTTGGATTACAGATAAATATGGCAAAATGCAGTTTTGCAATGATTTTGGATTAGAATATCTCGGTTTCACAAATTCTGAAGTCTCTGATGAAGAATGGGCCTCTACAGTTCATCCCGATGAAATTGAATCGATTAAAGCGTTGTGGGCTGAAGCCATATCCAAGAAAAAGGCATTTACCAATACCCAAAGACAAAAAAACAAGTCCGGAGAATTCCAATGGTTTAAAGTAAGTGCAAATCCATTTTTTGATGAGACGGGAGACATTAAAAACTGGATAGGAATCAGTATCAATATAGATGAGGAAATACTTTCAAGTCAGGAATTAAAAGCCGTCAATACAAGGTTAGATCTGAGTATACGCAACAGCAAATCCGGTATTTGGGATTGGGATTTAAAAAAAGATGTCATTGTATATAATGATAACTGGTGGGAAATGCTGGGTTTTAAAAAGGGTGAATTAGAAGAAAATACCTCAATATGGGAAAGATTATTACATGAAGATGATAAGAAAAAGGCCCTTCAAACCCTGAATGATCATATAAATGGAAAAACTGATTTTTATGAATCAATTTATCGCTTAAAAACAAAATCCAATGAATGGCTTTGGATTTATGATACAGGGCGCGTGATAGACCGAGGAGCCAATGGCGAAGCCTTGCGTTTTATTGGAATGCAACAAGATTTTACATCGCGAAAATTTCACGAAGATTTTATTAAACGGAGCGAATCCAACATGCGTATTTTGGCAGAATCCGCACAAAGGCTAATGGAATTGCCAACACAAGACAAAATAAAAGAACATGTCGTTGATGAAATATATAATTATATCGGAGGGCGCGGGATTGTAACCTATACCTCTTATGAAGATAATGGAAATACGTGGAGAATAACTAAAATTAAAGGTTACTCAAATCTTCTTAAAAAAATAAGTAATTTATTGAATCGCCCAATTGAAGGATTATCCGGACCCACCGATAAGAAATCAATGGATGCAAATTCATTTGGAAAACTGATTTCATATAAACCCAATATACCTGTCCTTTTAAAAGGAGTCATCGGAAAAGCCTTGATAAAAGCCTTAAAAAGGATTGTAAATCTTGAAAAAATTTACACCATTGGTATTGCTAAAAACACCTATATTCATGGAAATATTGCCATTATTCCAAAAGATGTGAATCTTGAATTGGATCATAACTTTATTGAAACCATTGTTTATCAAACAGCTTCAGCTCTTGAAAGAAAAGAAATAGAGGAAAAAATAATATTACAAAATAAGGAATTATCAGATCTAAACAGTGAAATGGATTTGGTAATTAAAGGTTTATCTCATGACCTTAAGGCACCAATAAACAGCGCAAAAGGATTATTGGAACTGACTGAAAATGAATCCAATACAGAATTCAATTCCGAATTGAGATCTCATCTGCAAAAAAGCCTCAACAGGTTGGATGATATCACCAATGATCTTTTGGGCATGGTATACAACCATAGAAGCTCCTTGGAAAAGACCAAAATCAATATCAAAAAAATAATTGAGGAGGTTATTGATAATCAGGAAAATGAATCCGGCTATAAAGACTCAGAATGGAAAATAAAAGTTGACCAAAAAGCCGATTTCTATGTGGACTCTAAAAGGATAAAACTAATACTGCGCAATTTATTCAGCAATAGCATTAAGTATCGCGATAAAAATAAAGCCAAAAACATAATCGAAATAAAAGCGAATTGTAATAATGATTATTTGAAAATTGAAGTTAAAGACAACGGAATTGGCATGAAAAAAGAGCAGTTGGACAAAGTATTTGAAATGTTTTATAGAGCGGACCATTCCACACGCGGAATAGGATTGGGATTGCATATTATAAAACAAGCGGTGCAAAAACTGGATGGTACTATCGAAATCAACTCCGAATATCAGGAGGGCACTGAAATTATTTTTTCTATACCAAATATGGGGAAATAATCAGTTAATTTGGGTTTATGATTTATTATAAATCCAATTTCTCCTACGCGCTTATTTTTTTTCTATCATTCTTGTTTTTAATAAGTTGTAAAAGCGAAAAATCTGTTACTCAAACAATTAATGATTTTCAGGCAGAATTTAAGTTTATCGATTTTGGTTATGGAGGTGGCTTTGCCGGAACCTATAATTATTATCGTTTAATGGAAAACGGAAATTTATGGGAATTAAAAAACGAGAATCCTACAACTCGAATAAACCAAATATCCAAAGATGATCTGATCTCAATCAATGTGCTAAGCAAGGATTTAATAAATTCTGACTTTCAAAGCAACATGATGGGTAATATGACTTATTTTTTGACGGTTCGAATCGATTCCATTGACCATAAATACATATGGAAGGAAGAAGCAGATCCCGTAATACACAAAGCCAGTATTCTCTACGACAAACTCGACAAGACCCTTAAAGCTTCGCTCAAAAATTAATTATAATAGGGAAGAAATGCATATTCCTCACCGTAATACAACATCTGTTTTACAAAATCGTCGGAGTAAGAGATTTTTACATCCATAATTTCCTCGCCATCCATAATCGGCTCAAGTTTGGGTTGAATGAATCCGGAATAGGGTGCCATATTTAATTTCTCATATCGAAGCAATACTTCGCTGTGCATAGTGGAATCTACTTTTACTCCATAATTTTCTATAAAAGCCATCCCTGCTTCATAATCGCCTTGACTCTTAATTCTTTGGATTTCGCGCAATAATTCACCAAATAATACACGCAGTTTATCATAGTCATTAATAACAACATATGACTTGCCTTCTTTGACTTTAATCTCTAGCACGTTTTCCTCCGCGCCTTTTTCATAAACCCATTTTGATATGGCCTGTCTATTTCTCATATGGCTTTGTTGTATCTCCTGACCTGGTTCAATTCTTCTTAACTGCAACATTAGTCCATTTCTCAAATAGCCATCGTATTGGGCCTTGGCAACTTCAAGCGAAGGAATCAAACCTAGATCTACAAGCTTTTGATCCATTATAAAATAAAGAGCCACTAAATCTGCTCTTGCTTCCTCCAGTGGAGATCTGTAATTTTTAAGTGTTTCTTTTGGCGTCAATACGCCCTCTTCAAGTTGTCCACTTGCATGACCAATAACCTCATGCAAGGCTGTATGCATTTTACCAGCTATAGAGCCATACTTTTTTCCACGTTCTAATTGGGCTTCATCCCAGGCAAATTCCTCCAATGAGCTTCCCATTTGCTCATAGGCTTCTTTTATATTTCCCAAAGAGACTGATTTTGAACCGTATTCTTTTCTGATCCAATTTGAATTAGGCAAATTGATTCCTATAGGCGTAGAAGGAGCAGCACTTCCAGCTTCCATTACTACATTGATCACCCTATAGGAAACACCTTTAACTGTATCTTTTTTGTGGGCCTCCATAATACTTGAATTGTCTTCAAAATATTGTGCGTTTTTAGACAGTGCTGCCATTCTTTTACTCATCTCAAAATCCTTTATGGCTACCACCGATTCATAAGAGCCTTTGTATCCAAGCGGATCATCATAGACCTCAATAAAACCATGGATATAATCAACGATTGAAGTAGTATCACTCAGCCAGACAATATTATATTCGTCCCAGATTTTAAGATCTCCCGTCTTATAATATTCAATCAATAGCTCCAGTCCTTCGGCCTGTATTTCATTTTCAGCTACCCCTTTAGCCATATCTAACCAGAATATCATTTTTTCAATAGCATCAGAATACATTCCTCCCAGCATCCATTTTTTCTCAATTACCTCTCCCTCCTCTTTTACAACTTTTGAATTTAATCCATACGCAATTGGCCTTTTTTCACCAGGTTTTGAAATAGATGCATAATAGTTTTCAACTTCCTTTTGGGTTACATTTTCATAAAAATTAACTGCAGACCCGGATACCATATCCTCTACGGCTTGATTTTTTTTGATCAGATTGTCATCATTTTCAAATAAGAGTTTTGACATATTATCGATATACATTTCACCGTTCTCATCCGGCATGGTCGGAAAATCGGGATGTTGACTATCTACGATGAGCCTTGCAAATTCTTGGGGTGTAAAGCCAGGCTTAAACTTATTGAAAGCATAGTGATGATGAATTCCGCTGCTAAACCAAACCCTTTTAGCCCAAATCATAAATCGTTGAAACAAATCGGCATTGCGGTCTCCGCTATAATGCTTGACAATATTTTCGATTGTTTTTCTAAATCTGATATTGTGCTTATAATTTTGATCATAAAAAATATCCCTGCCACTCAGTGCGGCCTGAGATAAATAATAAACCAGCTTTTTTTGCTTTAAGGTTAATTGATTAAAGCCCGGTACTTTATACCTAAGTATTTGAATATCAGCAAATCGATCGGCCTTGTATTCAAAAGTGTCAACTTTTACTTCCGGCTTTTCATTTTCATTTTCCTGCTTTTGCTCGCAGGCCAATAATGAAATACAAATTAATCCTATTGAAATATATTTGAGCATATTTTTGATTTTAGACTGCAAATAATAAGAAAAAACCGAAATTTGACCTCATTCAATATCGATATCCCTTAGCCGTTTGTTATTTAATGTTATTTAAAAGACTAAGTAGAGCTTTAGCCATCATTTTAGTAATTTCTTTGAATGCTTTTGCCCAGGATCCGCAACGTTCACAGTACTACGCCATTCCGATGGAATTAAACCCTGCCTATGTAGGGACTTCAAAGTTTTTCTCGGCTTTTATTAACTACAGGGTGCAATATCCATCGCTGGAAAACGAATTTGTTTCTTACAATTTCAGTGGAGATTATCATATCAAAAATACCAAAAGCGGAATTGGCCTTAGTATTAATGATGATAATTTTGGAAATGGAATAGTAAGGTCCAGTTCCTTTGCCAGCATGTTTTCAACTGCTGTAGAATTAAATCAAAAGTATTCCTTGCGTTTCGGTCTTAAAGCCGGGCTCATTGTAAGAAGTATAGGTTTTTCGAAATTGATTTATGCAGATCAGCTTGATGCTTCGGGAAATGTTATGGGGGGAAGCTCTGAAGACTTCGAAGATTTTGGAAGAAAAACAGTGGCAAGCGTAGGCAGCGGAGCTTTGTTATTTCATGAAAAATACTGGTTTGGGGTAGCAGGAGACCATTTGAATAATCCGGACCAAAGTTTTATAACCAATGAATCCAAATTACCAGCTAAAATCGTTTTCCATGGAGGTTATAAGTTTGCATTTATCAACGCCAACGGAAGGGTAAAAAAAGGTTTGAAAGAAGTGAGTTTGAGTCCAATGATGCAATATAAATTGCAAGGCCCCAGTCATCAATGGGATATGGGTGTACACCTGATTGCGGAGCCCGTGATCTTTGGCCTATGGTATCGCGGTATACCACTTCCGAGTTTTGAGCGATCAGGTATTGTAAATCAAGATGCCATCATTTTCATTTTAGGATTAAAAATGGATGAATTCCGTTTTTCTTATAGCTATGATCTGGGTGTGGGGCCACTCTATAACAGCAACGGAGGCGCTCATGAAATCACTTTATCACTGCGATTTGGTTTTTATAAATGGGGAGTTATCAAATCTTATCCAAAAATGCTCCCAATGCCAATTCTTTAAGAGAAGCATTGTTTTTTTTCTAATTTTGCATGCCGAAATAATTGACCCCCTAGTTCTTTCATGAATTTCAGTTCGATATTAAATCAGGAATCCATTTTTCAAATAATTTCAGATTGTGCCGAAGATTTAAAATTCGATACATATGCTGTAGGTGGTTTTCCGCGTGACCTGATATTGGATAGAAAATGTACGGATCTTGATTTTGTATGTGTTGGAAGTGGTATTGAATTAGCTAAAGCTGTAAAAAGCAAACTAAAAGGATCCTCAAAAGTGCAGATTTATAAGAACTTTGGCACTGCTAAAATCAAATGGAAAAATTTTGATCTTGAATTTGTTGGGGCACGCAAAGAGTCGTATGAAAGGAAATCCCGCAAGCCCTTTGTAGAAAATGGCAGCCTTGAAGATGATCAAAACAGAAGGGATTTCACGATCAATGCCATGGCAATTTCTTTAAACAAATCGAATTATGGCGAACTGATTGATCCTTTCAAGGGTTTGGATGACCTTCAACAAAAGCTCATCAAAACGCCTCTTAATCCGGACATTACATTCTCCGATGATCCATTGCGCATGATGCGCGCCATACGGTTTGCTAGCCAATTAAATTTTGATATAGACTCCGAAACATTTGAAGGAATCATTAAAAATAAAAATCGAATTTCAATCGTCTCATTTGAAAGGGTCTCGGTTGAGTTAAATAAAATTATTGAAAGTCCCAAGCCCTCCTATGGTTTCAAACTTCTGGATTCATCTGGATTACTTGAACTGATATTTCCGGAAATGATAGCATTGAAGGGAACCGAAACAAAAAAAGGCAAATCTCACAAGGATAACTTTTATCATACCCTTCAAGTACTCGACAACGTCGCAAAAAAATCAAATGATCTCTGGCTTCGTTGGGCGGCAATTCTTCACGATATTGCTAAACCGGCAACAAAACGGTTTGATAAAAATGCAGGCTGGACTTTTCATGGACATGAAGATTTGGGTTCCAGAATGGTTCCGGGCATTTTTAGAAAATTAAAATTGCCATTGAACGAAAAAATGAAATATGTCCAAAAGCTCGTCCGATTACATCTGAGGCCCATCCCATTGGTCCGTGATGAAATTACAGATTCGGCTTTAAGACGTCTTTTGTTCGAAGCAGGTGATGATATTGATGATTTGTTGGCGCTTTGTCGTGCTGATATAACTTCAAAAAACGAATCGCGTAAAAAAAGATATCTTAACAACCTTAATATTGTTAGTGAGAAGCTGAAAGAAGTGGAAGAGAAAGATAAATTGAGAAACTTTCAACCTCCCATTAGCGGAAAAGACATCATGAATACCTTCAATATTGGTCCTTCGCCTGAAATTGGAAAAATTAAAACAGCCGTCCGCGAAGCAATTCTCGAAGGAGATATACAAAACAATAAAGAGGAAGCAATGAAACTAATGCACAAATTGGGCAAGGAATTAGGTTTAAAGTCTCAGGTGCAGGAATAATTCAATATAATTGTATCGAAATAACATTTGAAATGAAAAAACTAGTATTAAGCGTATTGATTATAGGATTGGTAAATGTCGGGTTTGCTCAAAAAAAAGATAAGAAAGAACCGGCTTCTACCAATACCATGGAGTCCGGAACATCAAAGGAATATGAATTGCAAAAGTCCATTATGCAAAGAGCATTAAAATACAACGATGCGATCGCTGCAAAAAATGCTTTATTTAATATGATCGCCATGCAACCTGAGAGCAAAAATCTCGTAGACTCATTGGCCATTTTGTATTATCAGATGGGCTCGTATACCGAGTGCATTTTGGTTGCCAGAGAAATATTAGAAGAAAGCCCCGATAAAACCGGTATCCTGGAAATTAAGGCGATTTCAGAACAAAACCTCGGATTGGCCAAATTGGCGCTTGAAGATTACGAGGCTTTATATCCGGCAACCAAGAATATTTATCATCTCTATCAGATTGCCACCTTACAATATGATTTGAAAAGATTTGGCGAAGCGGATTTAACCATTCAGGCACTTTTAGCAGATGAAAAGGTAAATGAAACAAAAATTCAGGTTTTTCTCGGCCAGGGCCAATCTCAACAAGTACCGATGAAAGCGGGGATCTATAATATGCAAGGTATGCTATTGCTTAACATCAATAAGGAAGAAGAAGCCAAAGCCAAGTTTGAAGAGGCTTTAAAACTGGACGAAAAATTTGTACTTCCAAAAAATAATCTTGCCGCAATGAAAAAGGCAAAAGAGGGCAAATAAAAAAGGGTTTTCTAAAGAAAACCCCTTTTTAGACCACTAAAACTCTTTGTCCATGAAAAACTACTAACCTTATAGGTAAGTATTCTTGATGTACCAAAGATACGATCCATCGTAATTAAACTATTACCGTTCATTAAAGAAATATGACCTCTGGTTAAATAAATTGTATTAAATGGCGATTATATCTGTGCTAATTCCTGTTTTCAATGAAGATATAAGCGGGCTTGCCAAGGACCTCAGCAAGTCTGTATCAAAGGCACAAGCGGATATAGAAATAATATTCTCTGATGATGCCTCTACCAATAAAAAACAAAGCCAGAAAAATGCTGATCTTTTAGCCGAATTACCGGGGTTTAATTATATAATTCAAAAGCACAATCTCGGTTATTGTGAAAATCGCAACTATCTGGCAAATCAGGCAGGTAGTGATTATTTACTTTTTCTCGATGCAGATGTCAGATTGTTGAAAGATGATTTTCTCAATCATTGGTTAGAGCAAATACCGAGTAATATCTTTTTATGTGGCGGAAATGTATATCAATCCAAAACCCCAACAGATATAAAAAAAATTCTAAAGTGGAAACATGGGAAGAAAAGAGAAGAAGCTGTTTTCACAATAAGAAATTTGAATCCGCATTTAAAATTTTGGGCATCGAATTTTATGGTTATGAAAAGCCTTTTTTTACAGGTCCCCTTCGATAGACGAAGTAAAAATTATGGTTATAATGATACTGTCTATGCCTATCTATTGATGAAACAAAATATTCCGGTTAAACACATAGACAATCCTGTACTAAATACAGGTCTAATCGAGAATCGTGAATTTTTAAAACGAACTGAAGAAGCCATTAACAATTTAATCTTTTTTGAATCACAGGCTTACATTGAAAAAGATTTTAAGAAGTTTATTTCCCTGCTTTCTGTTGAAAACAAATTGAAAAAGTTTGGACTAATAAAAGTGGTCCGTATAATATTATCAAAATTCGAAATGAAACTGCGTAGAAACCTGATGTCAGAATGGCCAAATTTGCGCTATCTCGATTTATTAAAATTGCATTTGCTGCTTCAATCAAGGGAGAAATAGATCTCCGTTAACTTCTTTTCTTCAAGACTCCAGTTGTAAGTTTCCTTTGCCTTGAGGGTGTTATTTTTGAGTGTTTTGTACAATGAGTCATCCTTTTCCAATCGTTCAATCGCAGCCTTTATTTCATCAAAAGAATCGATTAAAATAGATACCTCAAATCTATTATTGACCTTTTTGTACTCTGGGAAATTCATCCCAATTTGAGGGATTTCAGCATGTATATAATCAAAAAATTTATTTGCAAGACTGAAATAATAGCTTTTGCCTACACCACTAATAAGATTAAATCCGGCGAAGGCGCATTTTGTCAAATTCTGCAATTCCTCCGGTTGCAAATTCCCCAAAAGCTTAATTTTGCGACCCAGATCTTTATCTTCTATTTCCTTTTCCAGAGTGTTTTCAAGCGGGCCTTCTCCGGCTATTCTTAATTCCAGGTTGTTTTGGCCAAATACCTGAATCAATTCTTCAAGACCTCTTCCTTTATTTAAAACACCTTGATATAAATAGAAATGATCAGCGCTTTTTTCCTGTGTATCTACGGTCTTTAATTCAGGTGTGTTAAGGATAACCTTAAAATCAGTATTATATTTATTTTTAAATATATTGGCTAGACTCTCATTTACGGTATATGCGTTTTTAAGCTTTGGTATGATGCTGTTTTCCAGCCATTGCCAAATACTTTTTTCAAACGTTCTGCCCACCAAACCCGAAGTTTCGGAAAAATACTCATGTGCATCGAAAACAAGTTTTTTATTTCTCAAATTAGAAACCACAAATGAGGGCATTAAAGTATCGATGTCTACTGCTGAAATGATATCAGTTTTTACAAATAAAAGCTTGAAAAAGAGTCGAATTGTAATCTCCAAATAGAACATTTTCCCTTTTTGAAATAGTGTGGGAATCCGTTCTTTCCGATACATACTCTTGCTAAGTGAAGTTGAGTTCTTCCTTTTAAAACCAATGATTAAAACATCATAACCGGCCTTTGACAAAGAAGAACAAATTTTGATCATTCTCTGATCAAAATTGAGGTCATTGGAAACAGTGAATACAATTCGTTTCACTTGATGAAATTACCAAATATCGGTGAAAGAAAAACTTTCGGTTTTTGAATCGAAGATTTTATTCTCTGCACATTTAATGACTCTGGCAGGAATTTTTTCTATAAAGTTATGATTATGCGTGGCCATCAACACGGCTGTGCCACCTTTGTTAATTTCCTGAAATAAATTGAGAATTCCTTCTGCTACCTGGGGGTCCAGATTACCGGTTGGTTCATCGGCAATTAAAAGTTGAGGGTCATTGATCAGCGATCTTGCAATTGCTACTCTTTGTTGCTCTCCACCTGAAAGCTGATGTGGAAGCTTAGATCCTAAAGAACCCAGTCCTACACGCATTAAAACATTGCTAAGTCTTTGTTTGATTTTAGAACTGTCTTTCCAACCGGTGGCTTTCATGACAAAAACGAGGTTTTCTTCGACACTTCTATCCATTAATAACTGGAAATCCTGAAATACGATACCGATTTTTCTGCGCAGTTCCGGAATTTCTTTTCTTGCAATTCCATTTATCCTATGTCCTGCAATCACAATTTCACCTGAATTGAATGGAAGGTCTGCATAAAGTGTTTTGAGAAGTGAGCTTTTACCGCTACCGGTTCGGCCAATCAGGTAAACAAACTCTCCTTTTGTGACATTAAAACTAATATCTTTTAAAACTGCATTTTCTTCCTGATAAATAAATGCGTTTCTAACTTCCAGCACAAGATCAGGAGCGAATGACATTATAATTCCAGTTTTTTTAGTTTCCCAAAAGGCAGCTCTTTAATCAAGGTTTCCAATGCCTCTTCTTTTCCTTCCAGTCCGTATTTCTCTAATTTTTTCAAAGGTCTGTCAGCTCTAAAATAAGCCATTAGGATATAATTTTCATCCCTGAGCTGAATATAATCAGGTATTTTGGCTTTGCCCTTTACCTTGATGATATACATGAATTAATTGAATTTTTTGGCGTCTTCAAGAAACTTCTTCAGTCCTATATCTGTCAAAGGATGATTAAATAGCCCCTTTATTACAGACAGCGGACAGGTAGCGACATCGGCTCCAATTTCGGCACATTGGACCAGGTGCATGGTATGTCGGATGGAAGCCGCTAAAATTTCAGTTTCAATACCGTAATTATCGAATATCTGCACGATCTGCTCAATCAGGTTCAGACCATCGCTTGATATATCATCCAGACGACCAATAAAGGGTGAAACATAACTTGCTCCTGCTTTGGCGGCCATTAAAGCCTGTCCTGCATTAAAAATTAGGGTACAGTTGGTTCTTATCCCTTTTTCGGTGAAATATTTAATGGCCTTTACGCCATCGGGAATCATTGGAACTTTAACAACAATTTTATCATCAATTGCCGCAAGCTCTTCTCCCTCCTTGATAATATTTTTAAAATCTGTAGCAATTACTTCAGCACTTACATTGTCATCAACAATGTCACAAATGGTTTTATAATGTTTAAAAACTGCATCTTTTCCGGATATTCCGACTTTGGCCATTAAGGAAGGGTTTGTGGTAACTCCGTCAAGGATTCCGAGTTCCTGAGCCTCTCTGATTTCGTCTAGATCAGCCGTATCTATAAAGAATTGCATGTGCTTTTTTGTTTATGCGAATATAAAAAAAGCGAGCTGATATCGCACCGCTACAACCGCCTACCCTTGCTTCTGTCAAGACCTGGGGGATTCAGCAGGAGCTGGTCGTACCAACCCGCAGCACAAAACTAGAGTTTTAAAAGTTAAATGAAAAGTCTTGTTTGATTTAGTATCAAGATTTCTTAAATAAATTTTTAAGCTTTTGTAAGTTTATTAATCAACCAAGAATAACGCTATGAAAAATAATAAAAATCTTGCCGTGGGAATTGCCTTAGGTACAGGTATAGGGGCCGCCGTTGGGGTGGCGCTTGATGATTTATCTACTTATTTAGCCTTGGGAATCGCCCTGGGATTAATATTAGGTATGGGATTTAGAAGAAAGAAAAAATGATGTATTAAAGCTTTATAAAAAGCTGAATAGTTTTACACTTTTTCAATTGTTTATAAATTGAAGCATTCAAAATCGTCTAAACTAATTCCTTGATTAAGCTATCTATTTCTTTACTACTTTTTATTATACTGAATTCAGTTTTTGCTCAAGATAACAGCAATCCTGATTTAGCCCTCGCCGATAAAATTCTTTACAGTCATCCCGATTCCGCCAGAACTATTTATTTTGATTTTATTGATTTAGAAGAAGCACAGAATTCGGAATTATCAGAAATATACAGGAAGATCGGAATAAGCTTTGATTTGCAATCCCAATTTGACTCCTCACTCTATTATTTAAAGCAGGGATTGAAAATTGCCAAGGAGGTCGGAGATATAGCTTTAATTGCAAAAACTCTGAATAGTATTGGCGTGATACATTTTAACATGTCCAATTATCCAGAAGCCTTTGAATATTATCAACTTACCCTCAAAGAAGCTGAATTACTAAAGGACACCTTGCTTATGGCTAAAAGCCTATCTAATATTGGCCATGTTTATTTTTATCAAAATGAATTGGAATTGGCCCGGGATCTCTATAATCAGGCCTTGGAATACGGTAGAATAATTAAGGATCCGGATATTATTTCCGCACAATACCAGAATATTGGTAATGTTGATTATACTGAAAGAAATCTTGAAAAGGCCATTTCTGATTATTTGAAATCACTGGAAATAGATGAAAAAAATGGCCAAAATTATCGGGCGGCATATACGCTTACAGGATTGGCTATGATTTCCAAAGAAGTAAGTGATTACGAAGGCGCTTTAAAATATTTTAATAAGGCCCTGGATATTCGCAGGGCTATGAATGATGAAGTAGGGATTTGCAATGTCTATGTAAATATCGCAGACACCTATATCCAAATTAAAAAATATCAAAAAGCAGAAGATTTTGCAGATAAAGCGCTCAAACTTTCGCTTGATATAAAAAATTACGAAGCCATTACCATGGCAAGGGCAAAAATGGCCGAGATTTTTAAACTTCAGGGTAATTATAAAATGGCCACCGCATTTTATGAACAATACATTCAGGAAAGAGACTCCTTATACAGCTTAGAAAATAAGGAAAAAATACAATCACTTGAAAAGAAGTATGAAAGTGAAAAAAAGAGCCTTGAAATTGCTATGCTTAAAAAAGACAAAGCCATTCACGAGGAAGCAATTGTAATCAAGAATCAACAAATTTATCTTCTTACAGCAGGAATATTTGGAGCATTCATTATTGCTTTTATTGGCTTTCGCTCATTTAACAATAGAAAAAAAGCGATTGAGCTATTAGAAATTAGAAATAATCTAATTGAAGAAAAACAAAGCTTACTCGAAAGTCACAATAAGGAAATAAAAGATAGCATTGCCTATGCCAAAACCATTCAAAAAAGCTTACTCCCGCCTGATTTTTTAGTTAAAAGCTATTTTAAAGACGCATTTATATTCTACAAGGCCAAGGATATTGTAAGCGGTGATTTTTACTGGACCGAAAAAATAGGTGACTTGAAATTGATCGCGGTGATTGACTGTACAGGTCACGGTGTGCCCGGAGCAATGATCTCCGTTATTGCACATTCAATTTTAAACAGAGTGGCAAGGGAGTTTAAGTTTATTGATCCCGGCTTATTTCTAGACAAACTGAATCAATTGTTTCTAGCAGAGCTAGATACCGAAAACACCCTTTTGAATGATGGAATGGATATAAGTTTGGCTATCCACGATGAGAAAAACCGAATGATTAAAATGGCTGGCGCTAACCAGCGGGCCTATTTTTATACCAAGGGAGAGTTAGAAGTCATTCGGTTTAACCGTCAACCCATTGGAAGGCATGGTAAACATGAAAATTTTACCAGCTATGAAAGAAAATTTGATGCTGATGATGAACTCTTTTTATTTACCGATGGATTTGCCGACCAGTTTGGGGGTCCAAAAGGCAAAAAATACTATTACAAGCATTTTAGAAATTTTATTGCCTCAATTGCTGAAAATTCAACCTATGAACAAAAGAACAAAATAAAAGAAGAGTTCAATAGGTATTCAAAAGGCTATGAACAATTGGATGATATTCTGGTCATGGGAATCAAAGCATAATTAGACATGAATTTAATAATTGCTGATCTGAATATAATTTCAAAATCAATTACTCCCTTTTATTAGTTTTGCGCCATGCCTGAAGAAATAGTAATCCTGGACTTTGGATCTCAATACACTCAACTGATAGCCAGACGTGTTAGAGAGTTAAATGTTTTTTGCGAAATATATCCGTACAATAAGATCCCTGATCTGAAACCAGAAATAAAGGGAATTATACTTTCCGGTAGTCCTTGCTCCGTTCATGATGCCGAAGCACCGGATATTGATCTAAAAGACATCAGAGGAAAAATCCCATTATTGGGAATTTGCTTTGGAGCCCAGTATTTGGCTAAAACCAATAATGGAGTTGTCGAAAGATCCAATACCAGAGAATACGGAAGAGCTCACTTAAAGAAAATACAACAGGAAAATCAACTATTCAGAGGTATTGCAGACAATTCACAGGTGTGGATGTCTCATGGTGACACCATAAAAACATTGCCTCAAGGTGCAGAAATTATTGCTTCTACTGAGGATGTTGAAGTGGGTGCATTCAGTTTCTCAAATGAAGCTACTTTTGGTATACAATTTCATCCGGAAGTCACGCATACGGAAGAAGGAAAATTAATTCTGCACAATTTTATCGTTGACATTTGTGGCTGTTCTCAGGACTGGACACCGGCGCATTTTGTAGAAGAGACAATCCAAAAACTAAAATCGCGTTTGGGCAATGACAAGGTTGTATTGGGTCTTTCAGGGGGTGTAGACTCAAGTGTTGCAGCCATGTTGTTACAACAGGCAATAGGCGATCAATTGTACTGTATTTTTGTGGACAATGGCCTCTTGCGTAAAAATGAATTTAATAAAGTGCTCCACTCCTATCGCGATATGGGTTTAAATGTGATTGGTGTAGATAGCAAGGATCAATTTTATAAGGCGCTTGAAGGAATTAGTGATCCTGAACTAAAAAGAAAAGCCATAGGCAAGACATTTATTGAAGTATTCGATGAAGAAGCTCATAAAATAAAGGATGTTAAATGGCTGGCACAGGGAACAATTTATCCCGATGTCATAGAATCCGTATCTGTAAAAGGGCCTTCAGCTACTATAAAGTCGCATCATAATGTAGGTGGATTACCCGATAAAATGAATTTAAAGGTTGTCGAACCCTTACGGTTTTTATTTAAAGATGAAGTTCGAAAGGCCGGACAGGCGTTAAATCTAGATCCTAATATTCTTAACAGACATCCTTTCCCAGGCCCGGGTCTTGCCATTCGAATTTTAAGTGATATTACCTCTGAAAAAGTCAGGATTCTACAGGAAGTTGATGATATTTTTATTGAAGGATTGCACAAGAATAATTTGTACAATGAAGTATGGCAGGCAGGTGCAATGCTATTGCCGGTTCAATCGGTAGGTGTAATGGGAGATGAAAGAACTTATGAAAATGTGATAGCTTTAAGGGCTGTAAGCAGCCATGATGGAATGACTGCGGATTGGAGCAGGCTGCCCTATGATTTTCTTGCAAGAATTTCTAATGATATTATCAACAAAGTAAAAGGTGTGAATAGAGTTGTATTCGATATAAGCTCAAAACCTCCTGCGACAATCGAATGGGAATAAAGAAAATAGCTCTTTCAGTTCTACTAGTGATAATTAGCTTAATAAGCTATTCTCAGCAGGATTATGCCAGCAGGTTTTTTCTGGGAAAGTCATATTTAGAAAAGGAGAGTTATGAACTTGCCATGCAGATATTATTGCCGATTGCCAATAACGATCCTGATAATCAATACAAAGAACAGGCTGCTTATCTTTATGCAATTGCCTCAATGAATGATTCATTATTTTTTCAGGCGAGGCAAATGTTGCTGCAGATTACAAACAGATATTCCTATTGGGAAGGAATCGATGAAGCGAGGTACCTTCTTACCATCTGCTATTTCCACGCTAATCAACCTTCATTGGCCTTGAATTACGCTTCGATGATTGAAGATGAAAATCTTGTCATCAAAAACAACAATGTGAAAATTTACTATTTGATGAAATACAATGATCTTGAAGTTCTTAAAGAACTTTACGATCAATTTCCCAATGATGAAATCCTAGCCTATCGTTTTGCACAACTTCTACAGCAAAATACCGGGAGTGAAGAGGATATTATCCTTCTTGAAAGCCTTATCGATGTATTTAATTTTGATCCCGCTAGCTTAAACAGAGCCATTCCGGATCAACAAGTATTTAAAGATAGCTACAATATTGCTGTTTATTTACCATTTAAGTACCCAAGCGTAAAATCTAAAATACAGTATGAAAAAAATAAATTTGCTTATGAATTTTATGCAGGAATACTTCAGGCGGCAGATAGCCTAAAAAAACAAGGCATTTCATTAAATATCAGGCCTTTCGATACACGTGGGGATACAGCGGTATTAAGTCAGATTCTAAATCAAAAAATCACACGGGAAGCCGATTTAATTATTGGTCCATTGTATCCCGAATTGAGTGAGATGATGCTAAATTTTGGTTTGGAAAATCAAATTATTGTAGTTAATCCTTTCGCGCAAAATGAAGAGTACATTGCTGAAAACCCCTATGCCTATTTATTCCAGCCAAGTTTCCAACATATTAGTAGAATTCAGGTACAATTTGCTCTGGATAGTCTGTTAAGTGATTCTGCGGCAATCAATATGCTGGTCATGGATAAAACAGCTACCGATACAGCAATGGCTTCTATTATTTATAACCATTTAAAAGCAGAAGGTAAAACAATAGACACCATAATTGTTTTTGATAAAACAAGTCCCGACCAACTCCTTGACCTTTTTGGTGATAGTTCACATATTGAGGATTTTACAAATATGTTTGTTACTACAACAAACCGGGAAGTCATTGGAAGAATTATCAGCGCAGTTGAAGCAGGCAATAGTCAGGTAAAAATTTTGGGGCTTTCGAGATGGTTGGAATATGACAATATTGATTTAGTCCAGTTTGAAAGAAGACATGTTTACTTTCCCTATCCTGATTATATTGACTATAATAAAAAGTACTATCACCGGTTTCGAATGCAATACGATTTTGAAAAGATGCCTGATTTTTATTCAGAAACAGGTTTTGAAATTATGATGCACTTCGGCATTTCTTTATTCAATTACGGCAAGTATTTTCAGGAAGGCTTGAGAAAAGAAGATTACAGAAAGGGGTTTATTTTTAGTGGAATTGACTACTCATTTGGCAATTTCAATGCGATGGCACCATTAATGAAGGTAAGAGATGGTGAAATAGCGCCGGTTGGCTACAGGCCTGAAGTTAAGCGCCTGGACAAATTCAATAATAGTTCTGTATTTGAAATTGATACCGTACAAATTATTATTCCAAATCCAGAATTATCTGATACGACTGAGATAAAAGATTAATCGAGATTGCTTTCTTTAACTTCCCATGTATGATCTGGTAACAATTCAACAGAGGCAATAAAAGCCGCATAGGGTATCTTTCTTCCCCACTCTTCCGGAGAAATCATTGATAATACATCCTGATCCTCATTTTTCTGATATAAAAAATAAGTGTGGCCAATCAGGGGTTCGAAATTCATATCGGCCAAATAAATTCTGCTAGAAACTTCCACTCTTTCCTTAATGGCCTGGGCTTGTCGAGCAAGAGTTTCAATCTGGCCATAAATTTGTTCAAGCTGTTTTTGGCTTTGCTTTTCCATAGCCGCTAAGCCTCTTCCCTTTATTTTCCCTCTATCTGTTGGTTTGATCAATGCACCTCCTACATTGCTCGCGTATTCTAGTAAACCGGGATTCAAGGCAATTTTGTCCGGATCAATCGGATTTTTAATATCTCTTTCTTTCTCCTTCATTTTTCTAATTAAAAAAAGCAGCTTACTGCTGCTTTATAAAGTCTTTATTTCGGAAAAAGTTTTTGCCGTAAGGCATCGGCTTTTTGTACACTGGCCGGATCTGCCTGATAGGTATTGGCTGTTTGTCGTGGAGGACCGTCTTTATCACCGTAAATCCTTTCGCTGTTGGGATTAGGATCTTCAACTTCTGAAGGTGGGTGATTTTGTTTTGCACAACCAGAAAGCATTAAGATTCCTGATAGAATGAATGATAATAATATTGATTTTTTAACCATCTTCTCAAATTAATCCTTAGCAAATATATAGCAGAATGTAAAAGCATCAAATAAAATTTAGAAAATGAAATTTTAATCCGTGAGACTGTAAATAACCTTTTCCATCTGCGAAATTAAATCAGAACTTTTACCATTATAGTTATTCACGATAAAGGAAAAAGTAATAATCTCATTATTTGAATTCCGTATAAATCCACAATATGCCTTTACACGACTGAGCGTTCCCGATTTGATAAAAAATTCGTTCCCATTTTTTTCCTTAAAGATATTTTTAATGGTCCCCTCTTCGCCGCCTTTAGGCAAAGTAGCCAGATAGCTTTTAAAATGGGCAGAGGTATAAATATATTCAAAGAATTCAATATGATTGGCAGTAGTAATGGCATTATATCGCGACAAACCGCTACCATCAGCAATAAACAATCCTTCGGCGCTTAAATGTTCTTCAAAAAAATAAGGAATTAGATTTTCAGGTTGGTCAAGTCCTTTGATTTTGGCCATTTCCAGAATAAGATGCTCTGCATATAAATTATTGCTGTTAACGTTGGTTTCTCTTAGTATTTCCTCCAACTTAATTGATTTGTGCGTGTCGAGGATTGAAATTGCATTTTCATATTCAGATCTAATATCCTTTCGTCCCATACATTGAATACCATTTGTGTTTAAGTATTTTTCAAATTGACTGAGGAAATATCGCGAAGGATCCGGAATGCTCGCTTTAATGGTAAAAGTGCCATATCCGGCAGGTATTGTACCTCTTATTGAATATGATTCACAATTTGGACAGCCATATACATAGGCCCTGTCTCCGGAATTCCGCGGCCCGGACTTAACTTCATTTTGAATAATAACAGCACTTTCCCGGTTTTCAGGCTTCAATATTTTAGTATTTCCACCGACATCAGGATTTTGAGCAAAGGTGATTGGAAAAGTATTGTTTTGGAAAGTGAGTGAAGAAGGGCTGGCGCCATAATAATTTCCCAAATCCTGATATGCCCAGGTTGAAGGTGTAAGCAATCCCGAATAATGGGTATCCAATACCAAGATATCTCCGCTAATCTGACCTATTTCTAATTCCTTGATTAGTTGAGTCCATTTTTCTAAAACATTGAAATCGTAGAAATCCAAATTACCAAAGCTTGGATCCCCCCCGGCTATTATAATTAAATCCCCTTTTAGAATTGAATCTTCTATTTTACCACTATAAGCCAGTTTTGTATCAAATGTGTAAGATGAGCCCATTTCATGTAATGCAATACCGGTTGTAAGCGCTTTCAGCGTTGAAGCAGGTATTAGACTCATTGAGCTGTTTACATCAATTATATCTGTTTTTGTACTTAGATTCTTTGCTTTTATGGACCAGGATGAATTTTTCAAAGCCGGGAATCTCTGAAATTCTAATACGGCCTCATTGATATTTCCAAGAATCGAATAGGCATCAAAATAGAGCAGTACAAACAATATGCTACTGATAAATTTCATGTCCCCTTTATATTAATGATGCGCCGAATCAATGATTTGGCTACAATTGAAAAGTTCTTTTGGTTGGATGAATTTAGTAATTCTCCCAGTGCGTGAATTTTTCCATTGATCATAATTTTGTCATATGTAGATATACGCAAGACCTTAAAGCCCAAAATTTCACCTGATACATCCTGAAGAAGATCTCTCCATGCACGTAATTTCCATCCGGAAGAGCCATTTCTCTCAAGAGACAAATCTCCCGGCTCTTCAGAGCTGCCAAAAATTTTAAATGATTCCTGATTTTCCCAAACTCCCTTAGATAGTCCCGCCTTTATGCATTCCTTTTCATTGATTCTGCAGTACGATTTATAGGGCATTTTATTAAATCCAATGTGATCTTCGTAAAATACAGATTCAAGTGTTATTCTTCTGTATCTGTTGAAATGCAATTCATCATCAAATTGAATCAGAAGGCCCTTGTACTCCATATGATAGTGCAGATCATTGGGTATCAGCAGTTTTTTTGCACCCAGTTTGTTGATTACTACTTTTAAGCCAGAAGCATAACCTGAGTTTTGAATTTGATCTTCTCTTATTTTTGGCAGAACAATATCTGTTCTAAGAAAATTTTCGCGATTTAATTCCTCACGGAGGGCATCAATTTTACGTTGATTGCGCAATGATGTATTATCGATATTTTGAAAGATTGCCAAAGTAATCAACCAATTTTCTCAATACATCAAAATAAAGAAGAATAAAAAGTAATATGGTCATTACCCAAATTACAACAACATTGAAGGGCAGTGTATTATAAAATTTACCCATAAAATACTTCTCCGGCGCGTAAAAATGGGTTCTAAAACTTATTGGACTATCTGGAATATTTGGTTTTTTATAAATTGGGTTTACTTCCTGAATTATTTGTTCATCCGTTTCAACAAAACGCACCAGGCTTGTAGAGTTGGTTACAAGTTTTTGCAATTGATCGTTGTGATATAAATATTGTTTCATCCTGAAAGCCTTTTCATCTTCCTCCGTTTTAGTCATTTCTGCTACGATTTTATCTTTTTCAGACATGGCATTCTGATTGACTTTGGAAAAATAGAGATCGAGATAGTCTAAATAATCAATTACATCTTCCAGCGCATCTTTTTGAATGTAATCAGCATCAAGACGGTCAATTTCAGGAAACTCCAGTTTGTCATAATTTTTAAGAAGTTTCTCTATTTCATTTTTTATCAAACGCACATTGTAGGCTAATTTTTCCTGAACTTCCGGATCTTTTGAACTTAGAAACTGAAGGGTGTAATCTGCTTTGTTTTTTAATTCCGGTAAAAGAAATGAGGTTTTAAAATCTGAATCAGCGATGACCCTGTCATAAAGGTAAAAGTCCTTTTCAAATTTATTGTTTTTAAACTGGTTAACACTTAATGCTTCAAAGGCCCATCGCGATGCCATGACTTCACCAAAAAGAGGTACCTTATCCAATGCAGTTAAATTGGGATTGATTTCATCAAATTTTACCAAAACTCCCCCGAGCATCAGCTGGGGAATAAGTAAAATAGGGATCAAAATATAAACGGTGACAGCAGAATTGAAAGCTGAAGAAATATTGAGACCAAGCATATTGGCAAAACAAGAAACGGTAAACAATACCAGCCAATATTCATAGCTAAGTCCTTGAATGCCAAGAATATAATTTCCAATAAACACAAAGAATACAGTTTGTATTGCTGACAATGAAAATAACAGTGCCGTCTTTGACAATAAATAGCTCGCTCTGCTTAACTTTAAAAATACTTCTCTTTTTAAAATCTTTCGATCTCTTATTATTTCTTCTGCGCTCACGGTTAAGCCCATGAATAAGGCAACTATAACAGCCATGAAAATATAGGCGGGGATATTGACATTTTTTCCAAAAAGATAACCAAATTCATTGGTCTCGCTTTGTGTATAATATCTTACGATATAGGCCAATAAAAAGGCTAAAAAGGGTGCCTCAAGTAAATTAATAGCCAGATATTGGGTATTGCTAATTTTTGAAAGAAAATCCCTTGTTAGAAATATCCACCACTGCGAAAAAACGTTGGGTTTTTTTAGGGTTCCCTCAGGTTTTTCATCATAATGTTCTATTTCAGGTAAGTCTATGTTTTCCTGATAGATATGATACCATTTCTCGGGGCTTAATTTTCTTTTATTGGTAATTTTTCCATATTCATCTACTATTCTGGTCTCCAGTATATTAAATATCTGTTCTGGATTTACATTACCACATTCTGAACATTCCCCCTGGTCGCTGTTGATTTGATTGGTTTGCTTTTTAAAATAGACAACCCCTTCTACCGGATTGCCATAATAAACGGGATAGCCTCCCACATCCAGAATGAAAAGGCGATCGAACATTTTAAAAATATCCGAGGAAGGCTGATGAATCACAACAAAGATTAATTTACCCCTTAAGGATAATTCTTTGAGTAAATCCATTATATTTTCTGAGTCCCTCGATGAAAGACCAGAGGTGGGTTCATCAACAAACAAAATAGATGGTTCCCTCAAAAGTTCAAGTCCAATATTGAGCCTTTTTCTTTGTCCACCGGAAATTGTTTTCTTCAAAGGACTACCTACTTTTAAATCTTTGGTTTCCTGCAATCCCAATCTGCTCAAGGTGTTTAGCACCAATTCATCAATTTGCTTATCGTCATAGTCTTTAAAGCAGAGCTTTGCAGCATAATACAGGTTTTGATAAACAGTCAGATCTTCAATCAAGAGGTCATCCTGAGGCACAAATCCTATCATACCTTCGGTTTTATGCTCTTCTTTGTAAAGGTCAATACCGTTTATTAAAATTATTCCGTCTGAGGGTTCGGCAGTGCCATTCAAAACATTCATCAATGTGGACTTTCCGGATCCACTTGCACCCATAATTCCAATCAGTTTACCCGAAACTTCTCGAATATTTATATCCTGAAGACCAATTTTACCACCCGGAAATGTGTATTGTACATCTTTTGCTTCATAGGAAATATGAGATGTATGCTGATCCTTTAAGAAAACAGATACAACATCACTGTAATAAATCGGTTGGGTTTTACCTGACCTTATATTACTTCCCGTTGGAAAATTGTAAATCCTGTTATTTTTTAAGGGTATTCCATTTAAATAAAGCTCTTTATCGCCCAGGTATTTTGCGATATACATTTCCAGCTCGGGAATTCTAAAAACACCCATTTGACCCGGAAAATAAGCTTCGTATATATGTTTTTGACTGTTATCAGGGCTTTTTTTAATCCCGTCAATGATAATTAGGTTGCTCTGATTTAAGTTTCGGAGATCGTCTTCAACGACAAAAGACTTCATATCGTTAAAAAGCGCCTCCTCTATATTAAATGAACTCGCAACGGTTAAAATAAAATCATTTTCAGAAGCGGAGATGACTTTATCTGCCAATATCAGTTCAAGCAATCTGTAAATGATGACAATTTTTTGTTGCTGAGTCATCTCCTGATTGACCTGATTACAAATCTTAAGGGTTTTGGTAGTATCTGATGTTTTTATGTCTTTTCCGGCATATTCATCAAATATCTTGATATACAGTTCGGCCTCGTCGGCATTGATCTGTTCTTTGAGAAAATCTTTAATTACCTGGCGTTCTTCCACCTTGACACCGTCAACTTTGGCGACCAGTGCAAACAACTGTAATAAAGCCTCGAGAAGTTTTTCGCTCATCTAGATTTTCTAAAGATTGATGCTAAAATAGCAAAGCCAATATAATTGCCTTACATTTCTTTTATTTTTTATCTACGGATAATAATTGAACCATTTCCGGTGCTTATGGAGGAAGTTGGGTAAGAATCACTCAGTTGAACTTTTCGGAGGTCATAATACCTGTTTAAAGCATCCGAATAGAACTCTTCAATGCCGGAAGTCGAAAAGTCACAATCGAGCTGACCCTCTCCCTGAAAGGTTAGAATTTCCAAATTCGTTTTTAAAGGATGTCCATTGAGTACTAATGACAATGAATCCGTTCCGCTGTGCGCAGTTATCTGATAAGCGAGTTCATTAATCACATCCATTGAAAGTTTTCCGGAACTCGTACTTACTTTTGATCGTCCCATAAGCTCCCAGGCTATTAAATTTATATCACCGGAATGACTTAGAGCCTGAAGTGCTG
Organism: Cytophagales bacterium; assembly: GCA_965267555.1. Classification (GTDB taxonomy): domain Bacteria; phylum Bacteroidota; class Bacteroidia; order Cytophagales; family CCMP332; genus CCMP332. The sequence continues at coordinate 2,406,028 of OZ254083.1, forward strand.
AACTTGAATTTTTAATATTAATATTTCCGCTAGTACAGTTAATATTAAACGTGCCACTGACATTTTTAATATCGACATCCCCATTCTCAGACCTGATTGTAAGATTTATCATTTTTGGAACATTTATTGTCCAGGTATTGCCTTTTTGGCTTTTATCCTTTGATTTTTCACGAATAACGATTTGATTATTGCCCTGATAAATTTCGGAATTTTCATTGCCCATTTCAGGAAAAACTTTATTTATCAAAACACTGTCTTTTTCCCAGGAACTAATCTCAAGATCACTTTGACTCAATTCTATCAATAGCATGGGACTCTTAGCATAAGTGCTAGGAATTTTCAGTTCTTGTTTGACTTTTAGTTTTTTTTCCTTTTCATCGCGAATAATATTGACATTTTCATAGGGTTTATTTTTATCCCTGGTACATGAAATTAAAATGAACAGGCTAAAACAAATTATTTTATAATGCATTTTCTTATTGTCAATTTTAAATTCTAAGCTTAAACAATTCAAGAATTAAAAAACTTAGCCAAATTGCTCAAATATTTAACAATTTGAAATTTTCATATCAATAAGAAGGTGAGTCGAAGAAAAAAAGAAGCATTTAAATTTTTTACTAAAAATCTCCTACAAGGGATTATTTGGTTTGCTGTAATTCTTCTGGTTCTTTGGCTTGGAGCCAAATATTTACCCGATGACATTAAAAATTGGCTCACACCACTTAGAGAAAGGCCATTTCTGGTCTACAGTATATTTTTTGCCTCAGAAGTTATTTTCGGAATTATTCCTCCGGAGATATTTATGGTATGGGCTTTGGACCAGGGTGTGATCTATTATATGCAGGTGATAATGCTTTTAACAGTCTTGTCCTATGCCGGTGGTATAATTGCTTATTTTATTGGACGTTTTTTTTCCAATACTGCCATTTTTCGACATTTTAAGAAAAGTGAGTCCTATTACAACTACAGCAGAACCTATAGAAGATTTGGTGGAATACTTATTTTAATTGCTGCGGTTACTCCATTGCCATTTGCGTTAATAAGTATGATCTCAGGCAGTTTTTCATACAGATTTAGAATGTATTTGCGCTTCGCTGCTTTTAGGGTATTGAGATTTGTGGTTTATGGCTATTTTATTTGGGAAGGAATGAATATCAGTTTCTAGTTAAGGTATTTTTCATTAATCACATTTCTATGATGTTTTTCATGTCCTGCAATAACCAGAATCAAGGCATCGATTGAAATCTCTTTTCCATTGGCATTTCCGAATTTAGAATAATCTTCTTTTTTTATCTCATCACAAATACTTAATGTGTTTCTTCGTATTAAATCGAAACGCTTAAGCAGGTCTTCCCATTCCTGTTTGTTAAAATTTGCATCTCTAACATAGGCATTGTGATCAAAACCGGGTAATGGATTTTTTTCATTTCTCAGAATCGATAAAAGCCGAAATGCAAAAATTTGTTCAGCATCACATATATGTCCCAGCAATTCCTTTATGGTCCATTTGTTTTGTGCGTATTGAAGGAGGGAATCTTTTTTATTAATATTATTATAGAACTTTAATGCCTTTTCATATTCAATTAATAAGACCTCTTTACAATCTTTGTTATTATATAACCCTACATATGGTTTGTAAAAATCAGGAAGTTTCATTGTCTCTGTATTCTTTAAAAGATCCGTTTTTGAAAAAAATCACAATTCTATCAATCTCCTTACTATCGTTATTCTGTGTTGCTAAATACTCGTTTTTATTCTTTGCATTTTCAAAATATTTTTCGTCTGAATTGTTTTCATTCGAACCATTCTGAAATTGATTTTTATTATTCAACAAAAGCGTATTTAAATCTATCTCTTCAAACGTTTCACCTAATCTTAATACAAATTCTAAACTTGGTTTGTTTCGTCCTGAAAGCACATGCGAAACATTTGCGCGTTTCACTCCAATTAAATCAGCAAATTCTGAAGCGCTTAGGTTTTTCGCTTTCATTAAGGATTTGATTTTATTCACAATAGTATCCATGTAAACAAATGTATACAATACAATAATAAAAGCTTATCCATTTCATCAATTTGTTTGAATTTTCTTAGGCTATCAATTTAATTAATGATTCATATATTATTGATTTGCAACTTTTTATGTATTTACTAGTTACAATTGTAAACAACTACTAAAAAGTTCTTAAAAACAATGAAAATTACCCAGAAATTGATGACATTATGTCTTAATAATAAGAACTGACCTTTTTATATCGAGAGAAATAAGATGCCGATACCAGGCCCATAAGCGCTCCAAAAAAATGACTTTCCCATGAAATACCGACCTGACTTGGGAATACGCCATAGATAATTCCACCGTAAAAAAAGGCAACAAGCAATGAGATTATTATCGAGATAAGATCTTTCCTGAATAAGCCAAAAGTCATTAAGAATAATGCAATTCCATAAATCAAACCGCTGGCCCCTATGTGATAATTTGGCTTTGCAAAAAGCCATACCAAAATGCCTGTTACGAAATAGCAAATGATAAATACCGGGATGGCTATTCTATCATAAAAGTAAAACAAAACTGTACCCAATATAAGAATTGGAAGAGCATTAGATATAAGATGTATATAGTTGCCGTGAATTACGGGGGCAGTAAGTATTCCGATCAAGCCGCTTAATTCTCTAGGATATATACCAAGAAAACCCAGGTCTATTTTCATAAGAATTTCAGAAAAATAAACGGCAAAAAGCAGGAGTACAAAACGCAGGGGAATGCTGGTACTCTTATTAAAATGACTGGAAAAAATCATTAAGCCTAATTAAGTAAGAAATAAGTTCTAAAGGAAAACTTAGCTTACCTAATTTCAATAATGAAAATTATAATGGCTCAATTACTTTTCCGGATTCTTGATCATTTTCAGATCAATTAATTTACTTTCTTCTACACTTATACTAAGCATGTTTAATATGCCACCGGATGCTTCAGCCACCTGTCTGGCAAAATTCTTCATGCTTTCGTAGAAATTTACAGCAAATTTTTTATCTACTTTTTCAAGAATTGGATTTAGCTTTTGAAGTTCTTCTTCAATTAATTTATTTCTCTCTTTATGATCCTCGGGAAGATTTTGAATAAGATCATTCATATGGCTTTCAAAGTCCTTGTGAACTTCATTGTAGAAATCTATCAGTATTTGTCTGGCTCTGTAAGTTTTAAGCTTTGCCAATGAAATAGCTACGCTTTTTTCCTTATTGTCGATTTTACCATCTGCGCCCGCTATTAATACCGATACCATTGCCGGAGCTTTTAATAGTAAGCTGATTTCTTCTTCACTTAAATCCTTGAATTGCTCGATCATATAATTTTTGATATTTGCCAAAAATCATAATTTTCAAATTTTAAACCAAACAATTTGCATCTCTTACACAAGCATTTTTTAATTAAGCGCTCGGCTACCTTTTTCAGTCTTCTAATTGCAGCTACATGCTTTTTATTGTTATGCGGTCTCGGTCCGGTAACATTCTCAATTGGTTTAATCAATATTAGTCTTCAAAGCTTTTTTATTATGCTTTTAGCTTTATGCTTAAGGCCCCTACCTTCATTCCTCTTTCTATTGTTGTATCTCATTTTTGGAGCTTTGGGAATACCGGTCTTTTCAGGTTATAATTCCGGCTTTTCTTATTTGAGTTCAACGAGCGCAGGTTTTCTTTATGCATTTCCCATTTTCGCATGTTTTTTTTCATGGCGGGTTGCCAAACACAAAAATGAGTCCTTAAAAATTTTTATTGAGGCATTAGTCGCTCAATGTGGGCTTTTAGTAATCGGATTTTCCTGGCTTGCCATACAAATCCAAGCACCTATTCAAAAAATTACAGAAAATATAGTTTTGCTTTTTCCCGGACTCCTGATAAAATCAATTTTGATCGCTCTGATCAATTATTTATTTATCAGTACTGTTTTCCGAGCAAAAAGCCTCAATTAGATCCGGATTTGGCATGTATCTTCTTTCCCGTGCTTTTTTTAAATCCTCACATGCCCCTTCCCTATCAAAAAGGGAATTACGCACAATTGCCCTATAATAATAGGCTTGGGCATGATTTTCATTATAATGCAATACTTCGTTTAAGTCTCTCAGAGCTGATATGGTATCGCCAATTTGTAAAAAGGCCTGCGCCCTCATGTAATACATATCAGGATCATCATTTACCAAAGGAATATAGGCGTTGAGATCAGTGAGAAGTGCCTTATAAATACCAAGGTCATTCAAAAGCTCTATTCTGAATTTTAAGTTTTTTTCAATAAGTGGGTTGATCATAAGAGCTTGTGAAATTACATTGAGTGCAAGGGCGGTATCTTGCAACTCCAAATACAAATCCGCCAATAATTCTCTTGATTCAAGATTGTATAGCTGTTTATCCATGACCATCAAAAGTGTTTGTTCAGCTTCTATAAAATCACCTTTCTTGTGATATATTTTTGCCTTAAGAATATGTGCTTTATAATAATTATTGTCATAATAAAGCGCTTTTTCAACCTCCTTTAATGATTCTTCTATTCTTCCGGCTTCAAAAAAATTTTCGGCCTTTAAAAAATGGACATCTATGTTTTGGGGTTTGATATTAAGTGCATTATCAAAATATAAATTAGCAGAATCGTAATGACCCAAACTTTTATGGCAAAGTCCTCCAAATATATATGCATTGATCTGGTTTTTGTCCAATTCAATGACTTCATCAATTTCTTTCAAGGCTTCCCTGTATTTTTCCTGCCCCACTAATTGATATACGGTAAGAAGTTTTGCACTGACAGAAATTTCTTGCGCAAATAAGCCCGTTGAAATTAACAGAAAATAAAAAATTGTGAGTTTTTTCATATTGTTTAAAGCATCTACCAGTTGGCATCATCACCGGTAGACCAAGGGTCAAAATCGGGATCGTCCGGGTCTAATTCATCAAATTCCTCTTCTTCTTTGTCTTTTTTCTTTTTCTTTTTACGTCCTTTTTGATCAACAGTTGTACTATCTTGTTTCACAGGTTCATTAAAGACCAGTAGATCTCCAAATTTCCGGTTGTAAACAATCATTTCTCTGTTATAACCCGGTTGTGGCAATTGTCCTGTACTGTCGAGAAGTGTGGAATCAATGAGTGGTAAAACCATTTCTGCCGGCACGAATTCAAGTAATTTCCATTTTTTCTTCTTTTTTACATCCACTACAATTCCAAATTCATTTTTATTCATAAATGACCTCAAATTTTCTTTAATCTCGAGAATGGAATCGTCAGTAAATTGGGATATAAACTGAAATTGCTCATCTTCTCCTAATATAAAAGCACTGTTGTAAGCCGGACACACCATTTTTTTCCGACATGAAAACGTAGTGCTTAGCAGAAGCAGGAGAAATGTAAAAAATAAGAATTTTGAGAAATTCCTCATAAAAAAGGCTTAACAATGCCTGCAATTCAAATATAGAACGTTTTGAATGATTGGGCAATCCAGGAAAATCAGTCTACCGCTTTGTATTCCCGAACAATACTAAAAAATTCAGACATCAACATGGCCGTAGCACCCCAAAGAAATTTTTCTTCAATTGGAATTCCCGGCGCATTAATTTGATAGCCATTGGCCGTTTCAATCTTCTTTGAAGTAATATTTTCTGGGTTTGAGAGATAATATAATGGAACCCTGAGTACTTCCTGAACCTCGGAGGGCTCGGCAACAAATTCAGGTTTATCCTCCAACCATGCAACAAATGGATGTATGATAAAATTGCTGACCGGAACAAAAAGGTCGCTTAATTTGCCGATAATTTGATTGTGATCGACACGAACATTTATTTCTTCAAATGTTTCTCGAATCGCTGTTTGTTGGATATTCGTATCACTTTTTTCAAATTTTCCACCTGGTAAAGCCACCTGACCACTATGCACGCCTCTGTATTCATTTCTTACGATCATTGGAATATAGCTAAGATCATTTTCGGGATATAAAATCAACATCACACTGCTTATGCGCGGTTTTTGATTTTTATTAAAAGCAAACTTAACTTCTTCCTTTCTTTTAAGCGGGGCTAAATTATACTGCGCTTCTTCTCCGGGTAAATCTGATACCAGTCTTTTTTGAAGCCAAATTTTAAATTGTTCTGAATGATTCATAGGAATCTAATGCCAAAGCGCAATACATTCATTTAAAACCTGGATTAAATAAAATGAGAGTAATATAGACTTTTGACTATTTATCAATAGAGAATTGTTAATCAAAATAATTACAATTATTGTCTTGTTTTGTTCGCTACATTGATCTGATCAACATCTCCAATTTGCAAACCTCCTTTTATACCAAAATCCAAAGTTCGAATAGGGAAAGGTATGGTAATTCCATTTTTGTCAAATGCTTTCTTAATAGCAATAATCGCTTTGCTTTGGGCATCTAAAAAGCCTTGCTGATCGGGATAATGAATCCAGAACATCAAAGTAAAATTGATTGAACTGCTGTCGAACTTATTATAAAAAACCCCAACTTCTGTGTTAGCAAGCTTAATATTTAAATCTTCAATGGCCCCCAGTGCAACCTTTTTTACTTTTTCAAGATCTTCGGCATAAGATACCCCTATTTCTAAATCCACTCGTCTTTCACTGGTTTTTGTATAATTCGTAACAGCTGCCTGAAATACATCTTTATTGGGAATTAGAACATGCAATCCCTGAAATGTTTTTATAATGGTTACTCTCAGATCGATTTCTTCTACTTTACCAATAAATCGTTCTGTTTCAATGATATCGCCCACCTTTATGGGTTTGCGAAATGCCATGATAATGCCGGAAATAAAATTGGTGGAAATATCCTGAAAGGCTAAGCCAAGCGCTATACCTAATATTCCCGCTCCAGCTAGAATTGAAGTAACCGTTTGCTCCAGATGCAAAACGTTTAAGGCAATCAAAAATCCCATTACAATAATTGCCATATAAAAGATATTGGCAAATAGATTTATGACTACGATGTTGTTCGACAGTCTGTGAAAAAGTCGTTTGAAAGCCGAGCGAAGGACTTTGCCGATGCCATAAAAGAGAAGTAAAATAACTATTGCCACAAACAGATTGGGCAACATTTCAATAAGTCCATCCACCCAGGAATTGACCTTTAATTGAATTTTTTCTAAAACACTTGGTATTTCAATCTCTTCCATTACATCACTGTAAATATAATTTAATAGGGATTAAGTTGTATACATCGAATTAAACATGACATAGTCAGTTGTAAGATCCGTTCCCCAGGCTGTTGCATTGGCTTTCCCTTCGCGGAGTTTAATCTGAATTTTAATTTCTGATTTCTTAAGGATTCTCTTTAAACGATTTATATCAAAATCCAGCGGCTTACCGAAATCGAGCATTTGTACTTCTTCGATTTGATTTCCAAGGAATAGATCAACTCTTGAAGGATCAAAATCAACACCCGATCTACCCATTGCCGCTAAAATCCTGCCCCAATTTGGATCTCGTCCAAAAATTGCAGTTTTAACAAGCGATGAATCAGAAACTACCCTTACCATTTTTCTGGCATCACTTTTATTCTTAGCTCCTGTTAGCTGATACTCAATGAATTTTGAGGCACCCTCACCGTCAGATATTATCAATTTGGCAAGATGCACCATTAATTCAACCAACTTTTCCTTAAACAGCTTATAATAAGGGTCACTGGCCGAATTGATCAGATCGTTATCCGCCAAGCCATTTGCCATGATTGATGCCATGTCATTGGTCGAGGTATCACCATCTACCGTGATCATGTTAAATGAGTCATCTACTGCTTCTTTAAAAGCTTTTTCCAAAAGTTTGTGTTCTATATTGATATCGGTAAAGGCAAATGCCAACATAGTAGCCATATTTGGGTGAATCATACCCGATCCTTTTGCAATTCCTCCGATATTTATGGTATTACCATCAATTTCAAACTCTACAAAGCCTTCTTTGGCAAAAGTATCGGTCGTTAAAATAGCATTTGCAGCAAAAGAACCAGCCCTTGAGTTTTTTGAAACATTTTTAACATTCTCTTTAATTCCATTCACCACTTCTTCGGTTGGAAAGGGCTTTCCGATTATTCCGGTAGAAGCTACGAGTACATCTTCGATTTTAATATTGAATTCTTCTGCGGTGGCCTTTGCCATTGCAATTGCACCTTCTTTTCCCTGTTCGCCTGTCACAGCATTTGCATTTCCGGCATTGACCACAATTGCTCTGGACATACCTCCAGTTTTTTTTAAGTGCAGTTTTGACAGTTTTATTGGTTCAGCCAACACAATGTTTTGGGTAAATGTTGCGGCTACTTTTGCAGGAACGTCTGAGTAAATAATGGCAAGATCCCTACGCATGGATTTTATTCCTGTATGCGCTCCCCAGCATTTAATCCCTCTGACATTCGTTATATTCCTTATCATGTCCAAAATTTATATAATTTATGGTTGAAGTGGTATTTGATTCAATCCGAGTTTTTCTTCAAAACCCAGCATTAAGTTCATGTTGTGAACCGCCTGACCGGCAGCACCTTTTACCAGATTGTCAATGGAAGCCATTGAAATAATCGTATTAGTACGATCGTCATAGCTGACAAAAATGTCAGCGAAATTGGTTCCTCTTACTTCTTTTAAATTTGGAAGACTATTTCTCATTCGTATAAAAGGTTCATTTTCATAAAAGGCATTGTACATAGCCATTAAGGTGTTATCTCCTACTATTTCCTTGGGTTTTGTATAACATGTAGATAAAATTCCGCGATCCACCGGAAGTAAATGAGGTGTAAAAAGTAGAGCTAAATCACCTTCTTGTTGTTCTTCAAGTTTTTCCTGAATTTCAATACTGTGTCGATGTGATTTAATTCCATAGGCGGTAAAATTGTCATTAACCACAGGAAAATGTGTATTTGATCTAACCTTAATTCCCGCACCGGTGACACCTGTTTTAGAATCTACGACAATATGATTTTCACTAACAAGTTGATTGGCAAATAATGGTGCCAGGGCCAATATTGCTGAAGTAGGAAAACATCCGGGATTTGCCACTAAATCTGCATCTTTTATTAAGGACCTGTATAGTTCCGGAAGTCCGTACACAGCGTTTTTAAATCCATCGGCAAATACATGGTCTTTTTTATACCATTGTTCGTACACTTCTATTGCTGATAATCGAAAGTCTCCCGAAAGATCAATGATCCGGTAATCCTTGTGATGTTCCTTTACAAAATCCATAGAAATACCGTGTGGTAAAGCTAAAAACACAATATCAAGATCTCTTGGCAAATCAGCGATACTGATGAGTTTGTTATTAACAAGCCCTAGAAATTGTGGATGTACATCTGAAAAATTCTCACCTTTTCTGCTTTCCGAAGTTATTGAGGCAATTTCTATTTCGGGATGATTTATAAGTATACGAACGAGCTCCGAGCCAGTAAAGCCGGTAGCTCCAACGATTCCTATTCTCTTTTTACTCATGCTCTTTCCTCCTCTATCGATTTAAGTAAAACATTTAATACTTTTTCCAAATCCTCCATTGATATATTAAGCGGGGGAACCAGCCTGATAACATTTCCGGCTGTAGCATTGGCCAAAACTTTGTGTTTCATCATCTTATATACAATTGGTTTTGAGTCTATTTTTAACTCAATCCCAATCATTAATCCAAGTCCCCTCACTTCTTTGATCTCAGGATATTCTTTCTTTATGGCTTCAATTTTGGATTTTAGCCATTCTCCTTTTTGCGTGGCATTTTCTAACAAGTTTTCATTTTTAATAACCTCAAGTGTGGCCAAAGCTGCTGCACAAACAAGCGGGTTACCACCAAATGTAGTCCCATGATCTCCCCAATCAATGCTGGAACCCACTTTTTCAGAGGCCAGTACAGCACCAATAGGCACGCCACCACCTAAGGCTTTCGCAAGGGTCATAATATCGGGTTTGACATCAAAATGCTCATGCGCAAACATTTTGCCTGTTCTTCCCATCCCGCTTTGTATTTCGTCAAAAATTAAAACGATATTTTTTTCATTGCAGAATTTTCTTAAATCCATTAAAAACTCTTTCTCGACAGGGTTTATTCCTCCTTCACCCTGTATAGGTTCCAACATTATAGCGGCAGTATCCTGATTTACCTTTTCTCTGAGAATTGATATATCGTTGAAAGGAACATTGCAAAAACCATTTGGAATTGGATCAAAACCCTCCATCATGGCTTTTTTACCTGTCGCTGCCACTGTTGCCATAGTTCTGCCATGAAATGCATTTTTCATAGTTATAATGGTTCCACCTCTCCCATTTTTTGATGCGTATTTTCTGGCAATCTTAATTGCACCCTCTGCAGCTTCTGCGCCGCTATTGCCAAAAAAAACACGCTCAAGACCGGATAATTCGGCCAAAGTTTTTGCAAGTTTCATCTGCGCTTCACTCAAATAAAAGTTGGAGATGTGTATCAAATTAGCTGCCTGATCACAAATGGCTTGCACTACTTTAGGGTGTGAATGACCAACATTATTGACGGCTATTCCGGCAAGCGCATCGATGTATTCTTCACCTTCCATATCCCATAGCCTGGAGCCCTTGCCTTTTTTAAATGCAAGTGGATACCTCTTAAAAGTAGGCAGATAATAGTTTGCGTCGATTTTATGTAATTCTTCCGTTGTATAGCTCATTTACTTTGAAATTATCGTTCCTTTTGCTGTATTCTGATCAAGTGCTTTTAATAAAACATCGATTTCAGTCCCATTAATAATCCTTGCTTTTGAAGCACCGCTTTTTAAAGCAATTTGACAGGATTCGATTTTAGGGATCATTCCTTCCACAATACTTGAACCAAAAAGCTTTTGAACCTCTACCGTTGTGATATTTTCGATTAGGGAAGCAGCATCGTCTTTGTCTTTTCGCAAACCATCGGTATCGGTAAGCACGATGTATTCATCGGCTTTTAGAGCTCCGGCAATTGCACCGGCCATCATATCTGCATTGACATTGTATGTGTTACCTTTTTTATCTGCAGCAATACAAGCTATTACCGGCGTATAATTTTTTTCCAGTAAATCGTATATGATTTGAGGATCGACTTTCTCTATATCTCCAACCAAACCTAAATCAACTTTATTACCTTTTTCTATGTGATATCGGCGTTTTGCAATGGCCAATCCGGCATCCTTTCCCGAAAGACCGACAGCCTTTCTACCTTTGTTATTGAGAAGCATAACGATCTCTGTATTTACTTCCCCCCTAAGCGTCATTTCTATATATTTAATAGCTTCTTTGCTCGTTTTACGGTGACCGGCGATAAATTCAGATTCGATTTTAACTTTCTTAAGAATTGATTTTATAAATGGCCCTCCGCCATGTACAATAACAATTCTATAGCCGAGCTTTTGCAATTCTGCAATATTTGAAATGACAGAGGTTTTCACCTCTTCATTGATCATGGCATTTCCGCCATATTTGATCACTATGGTTTTTTGTGGGTTTTTCAGAATGATTATTTTACAATTTTTCTGGGAATAGCTGCAGGCAATCGACTGAGCATCTCATTATTTATAAGTTGAGTCACTTGTGTAAAAGAGCTGATATTGATGGTGTTGTTTTTTTGTCGACCGACCAAAACAACTTCATCATCTACTTTAACATTTGGGATATGTGTTACATCAACCATAAATAAGTTCATGTTAATAAGACCTACAATTGGTGCTTTCTTTCCATGAATTAATACAAACCCTCGGTTAGATTGAGCTCTTGGATAGCCGTTGGAATACCCAAGGGGCATGACTGCTATTTTCATTTTATGCGTAGCCTGATAGGCTGTGCCATATCCAACGAATTCACCGATTTCAACTTCACGGACATCCATTACCTCTGTTTTCCAGGTAAAAATTCTTTTTAGAGCCCGAGATCCGTTTTTACCGGATTCGGCAATATGAGCATAGTAAATATCAGGGCTGGGCCAAAAGCCGTATTGCGATACACCAATTCTAACCATGTCATAAACGGTTTCTTTATAAGCCAATGCCGCTGCAGAACAAGCGATATGTCTTATTTTTGGTAATATCTTTCTTTTCTTACACAACCTTAAGAAATCCTTAAATTTCTTGTGTTGGCTATCAATTTTAAATTGGTTTGAAAAACTTTCAGCTCCACCAAAATGAGTGCAAAGTCCAGTGAATTCCAGATACTTTGAATGTTTTTTTAGAAAAGTAAGACTCTTTGAAAAATCCTTTGCCGGCAGACCTGTTCTGTTGGCGCCCGTTTCAACTTCCAAATGAATCTTTGCCTGAATATTCAATGTTTTTGCAATGTCTAATACTTTTTGCAGTCGATCGTAGTTGAAAACATAAAATTCAACCTTATTTTCTATGGCCCATTTGATATCCTGTTCATAAAGAATACCCATTATCATGATTTGACTCTTCTCCGACTTAACTTCCAATACCTCCTCCGCCTCAAATGCTGATGCAGTAGCAAAATGATGAATCCCGGCCTTTTCGGCCATTTTCACAAACTGATGAATACCATGGCCGTAGGCATTGGCTTTTACTACAGATGAAATAATGGGCTTTTCACCTATTTTCTTACGAAGAAAATTAATATTGCTCGTAAGTGAAGATTGACTCAGTTCTATTCGGGATGAGTGTCTTACCATAACTTTATTTGTTGACTCCAAACATATGATTTACCCCAGCTTTGTTCTGCCAGTGTCTTGACCTTTTTTATCTCTTCATCAGGTACTTTTGATATCCAGGTATTGGTGATAAGAGGATCGTAATGAAAAGCATAAACCCTGGCAGCAAATTCATGAATGGGCAAAGATGATTCACCGTGTTTTTCACCATATCCATATACCGATGGTTTAATATCCTGACCCCAATTTTGACGACCTTCATTATTGGGATTTAAGAAATAAACTCTGGTCTGATCATTTTGATCTTTATCAACTCTCAACATGGAAATAGCGTGAAAGCCAACCATATCGCCCTTATTGCTGGTAATAAAAATCCCAACAGGATTAGGGTATACCAAATGGCGATTACCGTTATAATCCAAATGAAATGCCGCATAAAAAATCCTTACGAATCCGTCGAAATCCATTATGGAATTGCTTAAGTAATCATAGCAGGATGCAAAACCAACCTGAATCCAATGGCCGTACATGGATGGATTAACCCATTTATGGGGATCTTCTGTTCTTCCGGAAGATCTGCGCATCATTTCATTATATATTTTGTCCAAATGCGGGACCAATACAACAGAAACTACATCCAGATTGTAATCCAGATTTTCCAGCAAGCCTTTTCCAAGTTCATTTGAGACGAGGTCATGATTTTCAAAGCGTATTATGAGATTATTTTGTGTTGCAACGGTGATAATCATATCAATTAGCTTCGCCGGTGCGTGTTGGCTCCACATGCTTATACCTCTGGCTGATTGACAAGTAGGATTATTTCCCTGCCCAATTCCCAAAGGCTGTCCCAGCACCCGGATCACTCCGCTCATCAAATATTTTATGGCAGTTAAACCGGGACTCGGTGTAACTATGGATTTCAATATTCTCTTTTCAACCTGGGGGTTGATTTTGATTTTTCTGAGATTTTCCAAACCGACTCGTACTACTCTTCTAACGAATAGATTTCTCCGCATCATTTCCGAAAGACCATAGATAAACTGACAGTTTTCAGGATGAATAATATCCATTATTAAATTGCCGAGCATCGATCTGTACTCTTCCCATTCTGCTTTACCCTGATCATTTAAATCTAGAAGTACAGGCACCAGTTCTGGCGTATCCGTCACCAATTTTTTAAGTAAAATTGCGTGGTATTTGCTCACCAGACCTGTTGAACTCATATATTCGCCCATCTCTTCCGCTTCAGAGTACAAGGTGTTTCGACTGCAGTTTTCTACGAAATTCTGATACTCATCCAGATTGCTGTTCTCTCTGGCACCATTGGAAGGCGCATAAAGCGCATTGATGTATTTTTTTATGAAATGGTTCTTATAGGCAGGAGAATCTGCTTCAAAATAGTGATCCAGCATTCGAATAAGCTCTCTCGCCTTCCTGGTAACGATAGGCCTTTGTTCGCATGTAAGCTTTACCTCAGTAGCAAGTTTTTCGAAAATGCCCTCTAACTCTATTTCCGACAGAAGGAAACCAAAAAGATTAATTGCCTTTTTTGCCTCTCGCTCATTTATTTTTGAACGGGTTTCCTCACTCAATTCCTTGAAGGCGAATTCCAGATTGTGCGCAATGACTTCTTCCAGATAGTCTTGTGCACTTTCCTTTGAAATAGCTCTTTCATTTTCATCAAGGGTTTCTTTTAGATAATACAGCATCCTTAATTCTGAAAGTACTTCAAAACTGGAACCCGGATGACCATGAATCAAGGTTTCTTTTACCAAAATAGGAATAAGCTTTTTTGGATCAGACCAAGCTGTACCCTTAAAAAACCCTTCTTTTTCAAGTTCATGACTCTTTTTATATAGAAAAGTCAATCCATTTCTTGAAAGTGAAAGAATATCAACCTGGCTGGCCAGTTTGGTTGCTTTATTCTGCTTGGTTAAATCCGTTGCATTTTTGAATTCATCGAAACTTCGCTCAAAGTTTTCATAAACCGTATCGGTTATAATATCCATTTAAAAGGACCTTTTATCGTATTAAACATAAAAATCTACCTGCTCATAATGTTTAAGCAGTTCGGTCATTCTATCCGGATCGTCTCCTCTGAAATTAATGGTTCCAAAATGATTGCCAAATCCTTCTCGGTTATCAGAGATTTTTTGAGTTGATAAGGGAGGTACAAGGCTGTGATCCACAAAATAAGGCTCATTATTAAGTTCCTCCGGAATTTCCAATTTAGAAAATTGCGATTTCCTCGGATATATCATTACATTACCGTTATAGTTTTCAGGTCTGTAATCTTTTGGTGGAAAAATTTTATCAAGGTCTTCATCGCTTGCATTTGGATCATGACATACAACAAAAGCAGCTAAGGCATCAAAATCATAGGATTTTCCGCACAATTCCAAAATGTGCCCACCGGGAATTCTACAAGCTGTTTCCCCAAAATTTAATTCATCATTTTCCGTGAGGAACCATTCTGGGTGGACCATTCCATACTCGATTCCAAAAATATCGACTAATTTTTGCACATGTTTTTCTATAAGGTCACGTTTAGAATGCAAATAATGACCTTCAGGAATGAAATTTGAGTAGCCCAATTTTACATACTCTGTGATATTCAGGAATCTGATTTTTCCTTTGTGAATAAAGGCCTCGCAAGAAAATTCTCTTCCGGGCAAATGACTCTCAGCCAGACAAGGAAAATCCCCATCCTGACATTTTTCGTCGATATCGTTCATGGATTTCAATAAGCGATGTCCAACGGTTCCCGCAGATGCGAAGGGTTTAATGTGCACCCATGAATCCTCTTCACCGGGTAATTGCAAATTCGCTTCGTTTAAGCGTCTCATAAAGGCTTTTACGCCTTCCTTATTGTGTACTTCTTCGAAAAGACCAACCCTTAAGCCTCCAATTAATGCTTTTCTTTTCATCATTGCTTTATTTCTGAATAAGAAAGCTCTATTTAAGACCCTCGGATCATTTCTATAAATAGAATTTAATGCACCCGCCCATTCAACCGTTTCCTCAAATAAAGGAACCGCTACATCGGCATTAAAAGGTTTCAATTTTTCCGCAAGATCCAGTGAATTGGAAGAATCGTTCCATTCATCCAAACTGTATGGAAGAAATGGAATGTTGTTTTCGTCAGCGTATTGCTGAAAATCAGGATATGATACAACTACATAAGGTTTTCCTAGTTTTTGCATACTTTCGATGACAGGCAAACTCCAACCCATCAATGCAAAACAATTGGCCATAATTAATTAAAATTTTTATCATTTAAATGAAAGCACTTAATAATTATAAGAGAGAATAAGTGCAAAGGTAGATTTTCTACCTCATGCTATTACCTAACATCTAAAGAAATAATGACTTCCCTATGTTATGGTTCCTTAAAATCTCAATCCCCTGATATTGTGCAATTATTTATTAGAATAGTTATATACAAACACAAATTAAACGATTTAAAACTCAATTTATCCTGACATGACTAAACTTTAAAATAGCCACAAAAAAGGTTCCTCCGATGATATTTCCTATGGTTGACCAAAACTGAACATTGAAATATTCTGTGATGCCCGGGCCCTTCCCTGAGAGAAGGCCAGTGAGCAATTCAACTGAACCTACAATGCAATGATGTAGTCCCGCCAGTCCTATAATTGCCGTCACCAAAATGACCATAAAAATTCGGCTTAGGGTTTCCTGTGAAGAAGTAATTAACCAGCCAAGCAAGCCCATCATCCATCCGGCAAGAATGGCAGAAAACAAAATGATATACCAATGATGTGAGGTAAGCTTTTTCGATAATACGGCAAAAGATTCCATGTTTACGAATCCGATTTCCGTTCCAATAAATGTGATTAAAACTGCAGAGACTAAGCCACCGATAATATTACCTGCATATACGATTCCCCACAGTGCCAATAAGTTTTTGATACTTACAGAACCATTTAAAACAGGTAAAATGGCAAGCGAGGTATGCTCTGTGAATAATTCTGATCGCCCAATTATTACAAATATAAAACCAACGGGATAACACAATGCAAGTGCCAAAGTCAACGATTCATGGCTGAGGGAATTGGAAAACAAGGTAATAACAGAAGCCATTACAAGAACACTAAATGCAATTTCGAGACCTGCAGAAAATGAAGAAATAAACAAGCCAAGATTTGACCTATTAAATTCCTTTAAACTTGTTGCTATTTGTTCATCAAGTATTTGATTGATTTCCTTTGGACGGTCCGGGACTGGACTTAAGTCTTTTTCTCTTGGTTCTCCTCTTTTTGATGCAGCCATAAATTAAATTAATCCGGATTGATCTTTTTTGGGTAGACTCTTGACGATTAAGTAATAAGAATGATCAATTAATTCATATAATAATTTATCCGGAACACTCCCATCTGTTAATACAGTATTCCAATGTGTCTTATTCATATGATATCCCGGTGTTATTCCCGGATAGCGTTCACGGAGATCAATTGACCTTTCAGGGTCGCATTTTAAATTAATACTTTCAAAAAGCTCTACATCTGCCAACGCAAACATTTTACCTTTCACTTTAAAAACCAATACATCAGGTCCAAAAGGGAAAGTATCTGTAACGGATTTTTTCCCGAGGCAGTATTCTACAAAAGCCTCAAAGGTCATTAGAAAAAGCGTTTGGCAATGATAAATATGATCCCAACAAGAAACATAATGATCGAAATTTTATTAATCCCGTGCATCATTTTCAAATTAAAACTGCTCGGTCTATTCGGATCCTTTTTTCTAAAAAAATAAAGTAATACTTCTTTAAACCCAAAATACTCTTTTAATTTCATAATTCCTGATTTTCGGGCTCACGCCACATTCCGTCTGATTTTATTATTTCAATTAACTCGTCTACTGCATTTTCCGAAGGAACACTTCGTTTGATAACTTCTTTCCCTTTGTACAAGGTAATTTTGCCTTTACCCGATCCAACGTATCCATAGTCAGCATCGGCCATCTCACCGGGACCGTTAACGATGCATCCCATAATTCCAATTTTAACTCCCTTGAGATGATCTGTTCTTTTTCTGATCATTGCAGTCGTATCCTGGAGATCGAAAAGTGTTCTACCACAGGATGGACAGGATATATACTCCGTCTTGGACATTCTTGTACGGGTAGCCTGCAATATGCCGAATGCTGTTTGATTTGCCAATTTTGCCATTTTCAGGTTATCCGTTCTGGAATTTTCTTCAGAAATCAATCTCAAACATATTCCATCGCCAAAGCCATCTACAAAAAGTCCTCCGATGTCTGTGGAAGAATAGAGTCTGAAATCTTCGGAATTTAAAGCTCCATAATCGGAAAATATCAAGACTGGTGAATCAATATTTCTATTCTGTAATTCGAGAAATGCGGCTCTTAGTTCAGGGTATCTATGATTGCTTTTCGCCGATAAAATGAAAACAATATTTTCTTGCTCTATATCTTCTAATTTTTCGGATAAAATATCGTCGATTGAAATTTTTATAAAGTTCAATTCACTATGTGAATCTAATATCCCCCAATTGTTTAATTCAAATAGCGGATATGCAGTGGATTGTTCTTTTAACGTAGTCCAGATTTCGGAATCTACAATTTCCCGAACGCCATTCGGCAGCATGAAGTCAATTTTATTTTTACCCGAATAAACATAATCAGCTCCCTGATCACTCATATTCCATTTATCCGTAAGCGAAAAATAATGATGCCCTACTACACTTAAATCCTCCATTTTAAGATCAGAAAAATGACTTAAATCGGCTACCACTCTTGGGAAATTCTTGGCTCCAAAATTCGCAACTTCCCCGCTATTTCTTTTTTTGTACTCAAATGGTGTAAAAGCTTCTAAATTGATTTCAGGTAGTTTTGCATGTCCCGGTCTATTTTCATAGCGATCGAC
Source organism: Cytophagales bacterium (assembly GCA_965267555.1). GTDB lineage: Bacteria > Bacteroidota > Bacteroidia > Cytophagales > CCMP332 > CCMP332. The sequence continues at coordinate 2,424,554 of OZ254083.1, forward strand.
CAACCTGTTGCACACAGGAATTTCGGCTTCGGGTTCTTCTGTCAAGGATACTCTTATCGTATCTCCCAGTCCATCTTCCAGCAATGTGCCTATACCAATAGCAGATTTTATTCTGCCGTCTTCTCCTTCTCCTGCCTCGGTGACTCCAAGATGCAAGGGATATGGTTGTAAATTTTCTTCTTCCAGCTTTTGTACCAACAATCTATATGCCTGAACCATCACTTGTGGATTACTCGCTTTCATTGATATCACAATATCAAAATAATCCATGTCTTCACATATTCTGATGAACTCTAAAGCAGATTCCACCATTCCCAAAGGGGTATCGCCATATCGGCTCATGATACGATCAGAAAGTGAACCGTGATTGGTACCAATTCTCATGGCCGTATTGTGTTCCTTGCAGATTTTGACCAATGGTTCGAATTTTTGCCTTATGCGATCCAGTTCTTCCTGATAGCTTTCGTTTGAATATTCTATCTCCTCAAATTTTTTCTTATCCGCATAATTGCCAGGGTTCACCCTTACTTTTTCGACAATTTTTGCTGCCATCTCAGCTGCATTGGGTGTGAAATGGATATCCGCTACCAAGGGCGTGTCATAGCCCTTCTTACGAAGGCCTTCTTTGATAAGCTTGAGATTTTCTGCCTCTTTTAAACTGGGTGCTGTAATCCTCACAATTTCACAGCCTGCTTCTATCATTCTGATGCTCTGCTCAATGGAGCCCTGGGTATCCATGGTATCAACCGTTGTCATTGATTGTACCCGGATGGGGTTGGAACCACCAATGCCCACTTTTCCAATCATTACTTCCCTGGTTGGCCTCCTTTTATAGGACAGCAGGTCCTCACAATATTTTTTTAAGTCTTTAATTTCGGCACCAATCATTTCTGTGATTAATTTAACATAAAGATAAGCTTCATTTAAATGTCGCCCAATTGAGGCCTAACGGTTAATTCTTCAATAACGGTATTTTCAGATAAACTGTAAGCCGACCATATTGTTTCCGCAATGTCGGAAGATTTAATAAATCGCGATTCCGGTAAATCCACTCCTTCCCAACTGCTTGTATATGTTGCACCCGGTAATACAGCCGAAACGCGAATTCCAATTTCCTTTAATTCCTCCCTCAATATTTTGCTAAAACCAAGCATGGCATGTTTGGATATACAATAAGAACCTCCATTTACATAAGGCATAATACTGGCTGTAGAGCAAATATTAAAAATATAGGCCCCTTTTTTACCTTTCAATGAATCAATAATATAACGACTTAAATAATAGGCACTATAAGTATTAATGGACATCATTTTTTCAAGCGAGCCATCTTCTTCTTCGGTGATTTTACCAGGTATGAAAATCCCGGCATTATTCACAAGAACTTGAATGTTATTATTCCATTTGAGAATATTTCCGGCAAATTGTTGAAGTTTCTGTTTATCGGAAACATCTGTCACCTGGATAAATACTTCATTATTGTATTGTTTTTCGATGCTTGATTTGAGATTTGCCAAGTCCTGCTCATTTCTTGAACAAGTGGCAATATCAAAGCCTTCAGAAGAAAATTTTTCTATAATTGCCTTGCCAATTCCTTTGGTTCCTCCTGTGACTATCGCAACTTTAGACATATATTGGAAATGATTTACGTTAATAAAAGAATCTAAAACAAATAAAGTTCATCAGCTTTATAAATTTGCGTTAAATCTAATACAATTATGGGCCAACTTGGAAGGTATTTTATATTCCTCTACCATATGTTCACCAACAGAGAAAATTTTGGTGTGTATGTAAAAATGGTGGTAAATGAATGTTATCAGATAGGGGTAAATTCTGTTTTCATATTTGTATTGGTTTCTTCCTTTATGGGTGCGGTTACCGTTGTACAAACAGCCCATAACCTCATAAGCCCACTTATTCCCGATTATGTCATTGCTTTGGTAACACGAGATATGGCCATACTCGAAATGTCACCAACTATTATGGCCATCGTTTTTGCCGGAAAGGTGGGATCCAATATTTCAAGTGAGTTGGGCACCATGAGAATATCCGAACAAATAGATGCCATTGAGGTAATGGGAATAAATGCAACCTCCTATTTGGTCTTGCCAAAAGTAATTGCCTCCCTTATTGTTTATCCCATGCTTGTCATTCTCAGTGCCGGTTTACTTTTACTCGGTGGCTATTTTGCAGGTATCCTGACCGGTGTCATCACACCACATGAATACGCCTATGGTTTGAGGGCAGATTTTATTCCCTTCAATGTAAGTTTTGCTTTGATCAAGTCTTTTGCCTTTGCATTCCTTGTTTCTTCGATTTCGGCATTTTGGGGTTTTCACACACGCGGAGGCGCATTAGAAGTTGGAATCGCATCTACCGGAGCGGTAACTTCCAGTTGTATAGCAATTTTAATTGCAGATTATCTATTGGCTCAATTATTATTGGTATTCTGATGATTGAATTTAAAAATATAGAGAAAAGATTCGGTGAAAAAGAAGTATTAAAAGGTGTAAGTGGCACTTTTTCACAGGGAATGGTCAATCAAATAATTGGGGCTTCCGGTACGGGTAAAAGCGTTTTACTAAAGTGTATTGTGGGTCTTATCACTCCTGATATTGGAGAAGTTTATTACAACGAGCGCGATTTTATCCGCGGCAACCGAGATACACAGAAAGCCATTCGTCGAGAAATTGGCATGCTATTTCAGGGTTCTGCACTCTTTGACTCCAAATCAGTTGAAGAAAATATCAAATTCCCAATGGATATGCTCACAAAAATGAGTATTGAAGAGAAACATGATCGGGTAAATACATGTCTGAAACTCGTTGGTTTGGAAAATTCAAATAATAAAATGCCATCCGAACTCAGTGGAGGTATGAAAAAGAGAGTTGGTATTGCAAGGGCTATTGCACTCAATTCAAAATACCTTTTTTGTGATGAACCCAATTCAGGCCTCGATCCTCAAACTTCAATTACCATTGATAATTTAATTAAAGAAATAACCGAAGAATTTAACACCACCACCATTGTGGTAACCCATGATATGAATTCAGTTGTTGAAATAGGTGATTATATCATGTTTTTACATGAGGGATATAAAAAATGGGAAGGCTCAAAAGACGATATAATGCATTCCGAGCAACCTGAACTTTTGGATTTTATAATGAGCAGTAAATTGGTCAGAGAAGCAAAAAAACATTGGGATTAAGACTTATTTTACTTTTATTGATTTCCATCGCGGAGCTTCATGCGCAGTCCGTCTATAATGATGACATTGAAAACAGACATCCGTTAAAGATTAACGACAAACCATATATTTCTCATACAGAAGAATGCACGGTCCAAAAAGAGTGTTTGAATATTGCATTGACCGATCAATGTCTGATTTACCATAATGACCAATGGTTTGAATTTACCACGCTTGATTCCGGTGATTATTTTATCAATATAAGAAACCAGGAATGTCGTGATGTCCGCGGCGTCCAGGCTGTAATAATGGACGGCGAAGCCTGCGTCCCTGAAAGCTATGATATTGTAGAATGTGTTTCAAACGGCCATCAGGACGATATGTTTATAAAATTAAACCTAGAAGCAAATAAAACCTATTTAATGATTATAGATGGCTATCTTCATGATTACTGTTATTTTGATATTGATGTTAGCACTGAGCCCCCTGTTTTTGCCATTTTACCCGATAACAATACACATTACGATACCATTTTTACTCAAAACCCAATAGTACAATTTCAATGGACAATGGATACATTCGAAGCCGAGCAAATGCAGGAATATCAGATTCTGAGACGGCACAGTCTGGAAAAAAAATCTAAAACCGTATGGTCCAGTCCAAATCTGAGAAATTCTTTTGGTGAGCCTTTTGTAAATTTTAGTAAATATGACACACTCGATGAAAATGTTGAAGGCTCATATTTCTACAAAATTTCAGGTCTGAGACAGGATTCAAGCAAGCTTCTAATTCAAAACGTATTGGTTATATATGAGGCAGAAGATCCCTATTACGATCCTACGCATGACTATATTCAATTTGAATTGCCAAAATCAAAAAGAAATACTCCCTATTCAATTGTGATAAAAGACGCAAAAACAAATGTGAAACTCGTTGAAAAAAGAATTGAATACGATAAACTCTTTAGTACGATAAAACTGGATATTAAAAACTATAGGATGTCCGGAATATTGGAATATAAAATTGAGATACGAAACCAAAAAAGCGGAGAGTTAAAAATCCTAGAATTCAGTAAACCACATCGCTATTTGAAGAAATCCAAAGCCCCTGAATTATTTTAGTCTGTGATCAAAGGCAATTTTATTAGAAATTCAGTACCTGAAACTTCACTCTTAAATGAAATCTGTCCATTGGCCGATTCTATGGTTTTCTTCGCCAATGCCAATCCGATGCCTGTGCCGCTACTTTTGGTACTAAAATGAGGTATGAAAATTCGCTCTTCAATTTCCTTATCAATTCCAATTCCGTTGTCGCGAATACGAATTTCAGCCATTTCTCCCTGAGCATTAAGCGCAATATTAATCTCTGGATTTACACCTTCATCTACACTCTGGATACCATTGAGAATAATATTCCCGATGGATCTACTCAGCATATTTTCATCTGCATAAGTCCACAATTGTTTTTGGGGTAAATTGAGATTCAATTTTATGGCTTTTTTACCCAAATAAATATTGGAGGCCAATTGAATGATCTCATTGATATTTACTTTTTCATTTTTTGGATTTGGCATTCTTGCAAACTCAGAAAAGGAAGAGGCAATTTCAGATAATGTATCCACCTGATGCAATAGAGAATTAAGCGTCTGACTTAATTTTTGCGCTTCGGGTTCATTCTGGTCCTGTTGTCTGATCAATTGTTGAAGCCTCAGCCGCATCGGAGTCAAAGGATTTTTAATTTCATGAGCCACCTGTTGCGCCATTTCTTTCCATGCCGCTTCTTTCTCAGTTCGTGCCAAAGCATTTCTACTTTCATTGAGCTTATCAATCATATCATTGTATGAATTTACAAGCTGTCCTATTTCATCCTTTGTATTCCATTCAAGTGGTTCGTTTTTATTCTCGAATGAAGTGATTTTTATTCTTTCCGATAAACGCAATACAGGGACCATCAACCAATCCGTCAGTTTATTTGAAAAGACTATAAATACGATAAAGGTCAATACAAAAATATTGATAACAGTGCTTAAAAGCTGAATAAAACGGGTTTCCAGCTCTTCCCTCGACTCATAGAATGGCACTCCCAAAATCCCTATTTTCTGTTGATTAAGATCTTCAAGTGCCGCATAGGCAATTTTGTATTCAAAATCATTAATTTGATTTTCACGGATGAGGTCCTCTTCTTTGTTTTGAACATAATGAAAATATGCACCGGGTTCTATCAATCGATTTGTAATACCCCTTTCCCATAATATTTCTTTGGAACTGCTATTTAAGGTTCCGTCGAGGTCATAAATGAAATAATCAAGCGAAAATAAACCCGCCGTTTTTGAAGCTCTTTCCAAAAAAACCCGCTTGGGTATGAGCCCATTTTTATAATCGAGAAATGGTATTTCAATTCCCTCCGAAATTACCCGCACTTTTTCAAGATAATTGGACTCTACATTTTCCCGATCGTTGTCGTTCATGAATTTTAATACGGCCAATGAGACAATGATTAGTGGAAGTAAAAATGCCATGTTCATAAAAAACTGAATCTTCTGTCTGAAAGGAAGATCCTTCAATCGATAATCTGCTTCATTGATAATCCAGTAAAGGATTATGCTAAGAAAACTCAATACCATAAAAACGATGGAAAAACTGGATATTAAAGGCGCACCGGTTTTATTTTTAGAAATAACAAAATAAGAGTCATCGCTCTTTAAGAAATATAATTTCTTTCCCTTGTTTTCAATGAATTGTCTTTCACCATCCTTTAAGCTCTTTAATAACGCAACATGCTCTTCATTTATATTGAACTCAATTTTTAAATTCTCAATTTCTGTTTTAGAAAATTTTTGAATGCTGTATTTGTAATCGATAATATCACGGTATTTTTTATCAACTAAAAGTTTTGGGAAAATGCTATTGGGGCTTGATTTATCGCGAAATACTTCAATTAGGATATGTCCTATGAGTTTCGAACCATTTAATAACTTAATATGAATAAAATAATCATTGGTTTTACTGTCATTGTCTGGTTCCACGAAATACAGCCTTTCAGACATCCTGTGCTCCTGCCTTAAGTAATTGCTTTTAAAAAAGAAAAGATTTCTATATCCTGATTGTGGATCAAGGTTATCTCCATTTGAGTTTAAAAAATCAATGTTCACCTCAAAGGGGTCAAAATATGAATCCAGATAAACCTTTTTAATTTTTTGAATAATAATATCCCTTGAGGTCATAGGATTTGAAAATGCAATATAAATAAGCTTGTCCTTTGAAATTTCTTCGGCAGCTTTCGTTAAAAGGCTTTTTTCAATCTCGAATTGCGTTTTCAATGCCCTCTCGGCAAATCGTTGCATTTGTTTTGTTTCTTTTTTTTCATTTCCGTAGGCGGTTGTTTCTGTGATAAAAAAAGACACTAAAAATATCGCAGAAATTAAATAGGCAATATTCCTTTGAAAGGATGTTCTGCGAATTTTTCGAAAATTTAGGATCCATATGAAATAAGTTATTGCAAGAATTAAGTAGGCAAAATACCATTCATTATTTTTCAGACCTTCAAATAGAAAAAATGATATTGCTAATGCTCCGATCAGATAGATATCATACCCGGATTTTGATGTGTCTGCGGCGCTTAAAAACAGATTGCTGATTGCGATGAAAAAAACAAGGCTCATCCCAAATAATCCGAGGTAGGCATCCAGCGTTTTCCATTCAAAGCGAACAAAATTGATTAGGTCTAGGTCAAAACTCTCCTTGTCAAAAATTTCAATCCAGTAGGATTTTGAAAAAGAATAAACAAGGATAATTCCCAATGGAATAATCCATTTTTTATTTCGTAGAAAATAGGAAGGCGCCTTTAGTAAAATTAAGGCTGTAGCCAATAGGAAAGCCAGTAAATAGGGATAAACCACAAAGAATACCGAATCGGGTTCAGGGTTGAGTAAAAATCTTCTTGAGTATTCATAAAGTAGAATCAATAAAAGCAAGGTCAAAGAATAAAAACCGAATTTTTTCCTGGTTTCGGTAGTCATTAATTCAATCGAAGACCTGAATTTAGAATAGCCCAAGGCTAAGAGAATAATAAAAACAGAAATCAAAGCAAATTCCAATCCTCCAAATTCTGATGTATTATGGGCTTCATTCGCACGAAAACAAATATTTAATTCTATTCCTTGATTAAGCGATATACGGTTATCACAGCGTCCTGATTCAGCAATTTCCCAACTAAAACTAAAGTTGGAGTTTGAGCCTTTCGATAACCATTCATTTTCTATTCCTACATTGGCCCAGAGGGGTATAATTCCCAAATAGAGTATGTCATTTTCTGATTTTCTTATAAGATAAATCGATTGTCGGTAACCGCTGTTTTTATAGCGAAGGCCATTATCCAACTTTTTCGGAAACTGAGGTGGCCTGATTTCATTATTATTCCAATAGACGAGGTCATTCTTGTGATAGATGAAAACCGGAAATGGTGTGTTTAAATCTTCAAATGAAGAAAATGTAGGAACGGCTGATTTGAAGCTTCCGGAAAGTTCTTCAAATGTTTCATTCAGTTCAAGAATTCTATTCTCGATTTGCCTTTCAACTATTGCCGTTTTTAACGAATCAGGAATCCAGGAAGTTTTAAATTCCTTATAGATCAGCAGTATAAAAAATAGCAACCAAAATAAAAGGAATAGCCCTTCTCTCAGGTTGCTTTTCATAATTTTAGGATAAATAGATTAAGCCCTGCTAATTGTTTGTTTGAGCTTTTTTTCAATTTTTTCTCGCTTTTCTTTATTTCTCTTGCTATTTCTATACCAAAGTATAGCAATAACAGCAAATAAGATATAAGGAACAGACATAAGATATAAAATACCGGCATTTAATCCGGCGGCAAAAGTTTCTGAATTCTCGCTATTCTCAACTGTTGCTTTGCACATGGCACATTGGGCCATTGCCATCTGAGCATTAACAATCCAAATAAATAATGTCAAAATTCCTGAAGCAATAAATTTCTTAAATGTTTGAGACATTGGTTTAATAGTATGGACTTATCATTAAATATACAACAACACCGGTAATAGCCACATAAATCCAAATTGGAAAGGTCCATTTTACGATTCGTTTGTGCTTTTCCCTTTGATCGCTGAGGGCATAATAAATTGAAAACAAAACAAATGGGACCACAACTGCAGCCAATAATATGTGTGTTATTAAGATGAAGTAATAAATCATTTTAATAGTTCCTTCTCCCCCAAATTTTGTTGGTTCAGCCTGATAATGATAAATGACATAAGACACTAAAAAAATACCGGAGATAATAAAAGCAGATATCATCATGAGGCGATGCCATGCTTCTTTTTTGCGTTTTATAAATAAAAATCCCGCGATTAAACATATGGAAGTGGCTGTATTTAGTACACCGTTGAGATGAGGTAAAAATGAAACATCAAAATCACCCAATTTGCCACTTTGAGGAAAAAAAATCAGGATGGCCACTAACAATGGTATGGCCACCGAAAGAAGAATTATTAGATTTCTGTACTTGGATTCGCTCGCTTCACTTAAATTCATCTATCTGTCCAGTAAAATTTGATATTCCGTAACCAAACGGTCGACTTCAGCCTTAACAGAAGGATTATACAGCCCTCTGAAATAATTGTTTTCATCGATTAGCAATATTATTCCATCCGGAAAATAATATGCCGTATAAACCGATTCGAGAAATTTAAATAGGTTGTTAAAGTACTTCTCGTTTTTATCTGCACCGTACAGAAATAACAGTTCAATATTCCTCTTGTTTTGAATTTTATCATTTATTCGCTTAAGCTCTGCCATATGATTTTCGCTTGGCCCTGCCTCGCTGCTGCAATCGTAAATAATTTTGATTGATTTTGAATGATTTTCATTTAATCCATCAAATTGGAGATATACAGAGTCAGATTTAATTTCCATTTTACCCGAATGTTCTATTAGAAAATCCTGATTTGAAAATGAACGGCATTTCTCGTTCAATTCAATTTCTCCATTTTCAGCTGTTCCAAGGTTTAAGAGGTAAGGAAGATCAAAGCGGTTTTCGCCAAAGAAAAAAAGGAATAAAAACAAAAAAGCCGGTACTGCAAGTAAAATTACCAGCAGACCGGCCTTCAAATTAATTTTCATATTATGCGTATATGGTTCCGCCTTCGACCAACAAAGCTATAATCAACCAAACTACAAAGATCATTGGTATCAGTATCGACCAAATTAAGATTTTGACTTCGTATTTGAGGTGCATAAACTCACCCACGATATAAGCAGCTTTTACGATTGTAAGGCCAACAAATATCGCGACTTTTAAGGTTCTTGGGATTCCGGGCGTAAAGGCTATTGCAAACTCTATTGCCGTAACAAAAGCAAGAATACCTGCGGTTTTCCAAATTTTCCTAATATGTGCTTTTGAAGCTTCTTCAGGTGATAAATTAGTAGTATCTGCCATCATTATTTTTTTTAAACCAGATAAAAGAACGTAAATACGAATACCCAAACTAAATCTACAAAGTGCCAGTAAAGACCGACTTTCTCGACCATTTCATAATGGCCTCTTCTTTCGTAAGTTCCTATGATTACATTATAAAAAATTATATAATTGATCACAACCCCGCTCAGAACATGTGTTCCGTGAAATCCTGTAATAAAGAAAAACAGATCAGCAAAAGGTTGTGGCCCATACTCATTTTCGGCAAGATTGGCTCCGTATATTGTGCGCGAAATCCATTCGCCATTTACCAATTCTTTAATTGTCAAACCGGAGTCTGATCCAACAATAAAATGCGTCCACTCCCAGGCCTGACATCCAAGGAAGGCAATTCCTCCCAAAATGGTCCACAACATCCATTTTTGAACCTCTTCTTTGCTGTTTCTATGTCCTGCCTCCACAGCAAGAACCATTGTGACCGAACTCATGATGAGTATGAAAGTCATCAGACCAACAAATACCAGCGGCAAATGAACACCATGAAAAAATGGAAATGCATCGAATACCATTTCGGGTATTGGCCAATATTCCTGTGAAAAGACAAAATTTTCGGCTACACCGTCATAAGCCGGATAGCTAAAACGAATCATTCCATAGGTCACAAGTAAAGCTGAAAAGGTGAAGGTATCCGACATGAGGAAAAACCACATCATGAGTTTACCATAGCTGGCATTGAAAGGTTTATTCCCTCCCGACCAATCCAATTTCGCTGTAGTAGTAGCCATATCTTTTAATTATTAAGTATCAAAAAGCCAAACAAATATAACCAAAGACCATCCAAAAAATGCCAAAATGTGGTACACATTTCCATTTGCGACATGTTTTTTGAATGAATCTTAGATCTAAAAATATTGATAAGTACAATAATAAGAAAAACAATTCCTGATACAATATGAATTCCGTGTAATCCACTAAAGACATAAACAAATGAACCGGAAGGATTACCGACAAAATACACATCATTACTGACCAGTTCTCCCCAGGCCACAAATTGACCGAAGCAAAATACCAGACCCAAAATTACAGTAGCACTCATCATTAACTTAGCCCTGTCAAAAATATCTCGTTTAATGGCATAATAGGCCAAATGCATCGTCACAGAACTCAATAAAATGATTCCTGAGGTATAATAAAACATATCAGGTAAGTTGAACTCCAGCCAATTGCCTTCTGCTTTTCTTACAACATATGCACTGGTTAAGGCGGCGAAAATCATTACAATTGACACAATAAACAGCCATGTTGCAAATTTCATAGGATGCATAGACAATGGTCTTCTTGCTTCCTGATCCTCTAAATATAAATCTCTGCTTTCCATTTCTTCTTCTTCCATTATATTTTATCCAGAATTAAAACGATCTGAATCAAAGGCAAATAAATAAATGAACCGAACATAATTTTTAATGCCGATTGTTTTTCACATTTTCTAACATGAACAAATGTGGCCCAAATAAAGGCGATTGCTGCTATGCTTAATATCACGGCAGACCAAATTCCTGTCAAACCCATTTTTGCCGGTAGGATCCCCAAAGGCAATAAAAACAAGGAATACATCATCATGTGTATGGCTGTTTTTCTGTCGGGGCCAAGCGCTGAAGGCAGCATTTTAAAACCGGCTTTTGAGTAAGCCTCAGATTGCACCCAGGCGATAGACCAAAAATGGGGAAATTGCCATATAAACTGAATCGCAAAAAGAACAATCGCGCCCATTTCAATGCTTCCTGTTGCTGCAACCCAACCAATCAATGGTGGAAAAGCGCCGGGAACCGCCCCTACCATGACAGATATGGGTGATTTTTGTTTTAATGGCGTATAGGCAAAGGCATATAGTACCAAAGATAATATTGTGAGTAATGCCGCAGGTATATTTACAAAAAGCGCTAGTACAATAGTGCCGAGTACAATCATAATTGCTGAAAAAAGCACGGCATGAAATACTTCCATTCTACCGCTTGGCAATGGTCGATTCATAGTTCTTGGCATTAACTTATCAAGATCCTTTTCAAGTATTTGATTGATAGCATTGGAAGCCCCTGTAAGCATAAATCCACCGATGATGAACATGGAAAATTTAAACCAGTCAAAAGCCCCGCTTAAGCCCATGAGATATCCAAAAGCACCTGAAAAAGCGACCAGAAGACTCAATCTGAGTTTAGTAAGTTCTATATAGGACTTTATTTTATTCACTGGCTTTTAACAATATAGATGACTTTCGTGACATTAAATATAAGAGCAAAACAAGACCAAATAGCAAGGTGCCATTTAACAGATGCAAGGGCTGTAAAAAAGGAGGTATTTCAAAAAAATACATTCCGATTCCAATGGCAATTTCAAGACTGACGAGGGCCACCATTAGAAATGTCATTTTAAATTCTATATCTGATGATTTATAATTTTTATAAATCTTGCTGAAAGCAAAAACTGAGATGGCTAAAAACAACCATGAAAAAGAGCGATGCACATAAAATGAGTAATCCAGGTTTGCAATCCAATTGCTCCTGTTATCAAACCCAAAGTTTTTTGACAACATATCTACTGATTCTCTAACCTCTGTTCCCAAAATAAACTGAGGTACTAGCGCAATGAGCATAATCAAAAAGATGTATTTCAATTTAGAAAACTCTTTTGAATGTGAACTGAAATTTGGATTAGGATAAGCATTATATACCAAAGCGATTAAGGCGGAAATAATCAATAATGCCAACAACATGTGAATGGTAATCATTCCGGGTAGTAAATTGGTAGAAACTACGATTGAACCTAACCACCCTTGAAATCCAGTCAGAATTACAACGACTCCTGAAAAGGCTGCAAGACTCTTTTCTATTTTAATCAATGGCAAGGCACTTATGAAAAGTCCCAAAAGCAATACACCAATAATGGCTCCTATCAGTCTATTAATATATTCAATCCAGGTTTTAGTGGCATTAAAGTCTTCTTCAACATAGGTATTCGAATCGCCCAAAATAAGCTTGGCACTTTGAGTTGCGCCAAAAGATTCTAATGTTGATGCAAGTTTGATGTTCTTGTTCTTTCTTTTTTCGCTGTAAATAGCCTTGTAGTTTTGAGGTAGCTCACTTTCTACAGTGGGCGGTACCAATTGACCAAAGCATTTTGGCCAGTCAGGACAACCCATTCCCGAACCACTACTTCGGACTACAGCACCTACAAAAATTAGGAGATACACAGCAATAATGCTCGTAACTCCTAATCTTCTAAACCTTTTAAGATTTTTATCAGGCTTTATTTTCATCAATTACTATTCCCTCTTCTTCTGCCTTTCCTTCTTGCTCCATTAATTCATTTTCATGAGGGAGGTTCGATTCTTTTGTTTCAGAATAGGGTACATATTGAGGGATAAAATCTTCATCTGCACCGGGCTTACTATAATCGTAAGGCCATCTGTAAACATGAGGAATCTCTCCTACCCAATTGCCATGCTGTGGGAAACGCGGCGTAGACCATTCCAAAGTATTTGATCTCCATGGATTAGCCGGTGCCAATTTTCCACTAAACATGCTGTAAAAGAAGTTGAATGCAAAAACAAGCTGAGCACCAAAGGTGACGATCGCCGCAATGCTAATGAACATGTTTAGATCAGTAAAAGTGCTAAAGGCATCAAAATTTGTAAATGAATAATATCTTCTTGGAAATCCCGCAATACCTATATAGTGCATAGGGAAAAACACCAGATAAACACCAATGAATGTAAACCAGAAATGAACGTATCCCAACCTTTCATCCATCATGCGACCAAACATTTTTGGAAACCAATGATAAACACCGGCCATCATACCAAAAAATGCTGCAGCACCCATTACCAGATGAAAGTGAGCCACTACAAAATAGGTGTCGTGTAATTGTATGTCTAGTGCAGAATTACCAAGTGTAATTCCTGTCACTCCACCTGAAATGAATAGAGAAACCAAACCGATACTAAAAAGCATACCGGGCGTAAAAACGATATTTCCTTTCCACAATGTTGTGATATAGTTAAAGGCTTTTACAGCACTTGGAATAGCAATAATCAAAGTAAGGAACATAAATATTGACCCCAGGAATGGATTCAATCCTGAAACAAACATATGATGCGCCCATACAAGGAAGCTTAATATTGTAATACCGAGCATCGAACCAATCATAGCTTTGTAACCAAAAATTGGCTTTCTTGCATTCGTAGCGATAACTTCTGAGGTTATTCCTAAAGCAGGAAGTAATACGATATACACTTCAGGATGGCCAAGGAACCAAAACAGATGTTGATAAAGGATCGCACTTCCACCCACATTGGGCAGGGCCTCCCCACCTATATATATTTCAGACAAATAAAAACTCGTACCAAATGACCGATCAAAAATCAGTAACAAAGCCGCTGAGAACAATACCGGAAAGGATAAAATTCCAATAATCGCGGTTAAGAAAAACGCCCAGATCGTTAAAGGTAATCTTGAAAATGACATACCTTTTGTCCTCAAATTAATGACCGTCGTGATGTAATTAATACTTCCCAGTAATGAAGAGACGATAAATAGTGACATAGAAACCAACCACATGGTCATTCCCATTCCCGATCCTGATAAAGCCTGTGGTAAAGCACTTAATGGTGGATAAACAACCCATCCTCCTGCTGCAGGACCCGTTTCAAGAAAAATAGAAATAAACATGACCGCACCGGAAAGAAAAAAGAACCAGTAGGAAAGCATATTCAAAAATCCGGAAGCCATATCCCTTGCTCCTATCTGCAGGGGAATCAGAAAATTAGAAAAAGTACCACTCAATCCTGCCGTCAATACAAAAAATACCATAATAGTACCGTGCATTGTGACCAGTGCTAAATAGAATTCCGGATCCAATTTTCCATCGACTATCCATCTTCCTAATAGTGGCTTTAACCATGAAATATCCGCTTCGGGAAATCCGAGTTGAATTCTAAATAAAACAGAAAACAAACCGCCAATAAAAGCCCACATTAATCCTGTAATCAGGAATTGTTTAGCTATGGTTTTGTGATCGGTTGAAAAAACGTATTTCGTAAAAAAATTACCGTGATCTTCGTGATCATGGTGATCATCGTGTGATGTTGTCGTATTTTCTAAAGCTGCTGTAGCCATAATTTTTAATTTACAGTATTGCTTTGTTTAGTTCTTTATTTTTTTGAGCTGTCGCACCGGCTCTTTTGGCTTGTGCTTCATCCACATAATCCTTATTCCTAACCGCCCATGGTTCTTCAGAGGCGTACCACTCGTTAAACTCATTTTCATCCTGAACAACGATCTCCATCCGCATAGCAAAGTGACCACGTCCGCAAACTTCTGTACAAGCAAGTTCATATGTAAAATCCGGATTGGCCGTAAGTGTTTTCATTTCTGCAGTAGTAATTTCCGGAACAAACCAAAATTCATTTCTCATTCCGGGTACAGCATCCATTTTCAATCTGAAATGCGGTGCAAATACGCTGTGCAGCACATCTACTGCTCTTATTTTGAAAAGTACTGGTTTTCCCTTTGGTAAATAGATTTTTCTGGGAACGATATCATCCATACTGGCATCATCCGTAAAATCCATTCCAAATTGATTGGTAGCATCGATCAAACGGTAATCAAAATGTCCCAATTCATTATCTTCTCCCGGATATCGCACTTCCCAACCAAACTGCTTGGCTTTTATCTCTATCACCAATGCATCATCCGGCGCCTTATCTGTGATCTTTGTCCAGGTTCTCCATCCTGTGATAACCAATGCCGTAAGAATAATTGCCGGTACAATGGTCCAAACAATTTCCAGGGTATTGTTATCAGGATAAAAAGATGCTTTCCTACTTTCTTTATATCGGTATCGCCAAGAAAAATAGAATAGAATAAAATTGGTAAACAGAAACATCGCAATTGTAATCCAGGTTGTTACCCAGAACATGCTGTCGGTCCACTTACCATGCATAGAAGCCGGTTCGGGCAGGAAATTTTCTTTTGCAATTCCGCTGTACCAAAACATGGCCACCACACCTACTAAAAATAAAAAGAACAACATGAAGCCATTCACATTGTTGCTTGTTTTCTCTCTTTTGTTATCTGTGCCTTTGACAATAGAAACAACTGCAAGTAATCTGAAAATCAGAAATAAAACTACAACAGTTAATATTGCTCCAAGTCCAATTAGTAAACTAGTCATCTACGCCTTGTTAATTTTTAAACATCATGATGTAAACTCTCCTCCAACATGGGGTGATTCTTTGCAATCAATGGCATTTTACTCAACCCATTCAACACTACAAACAGGAATAACGCAAGATAAATCATAGCAGTTCCTATTTCCAGAAAGCCTAAGCTTCCATGCTCCTTCAAAGTTCCGGGGGTGATCATTAGGTAAAAATCCGACCAATGACCAATTAAAACAATCACACTCACCAACTTCAACATTACAAATTTTCTCTTCGATTCTCTTGTCATAAATAACAAAAATGGGAAGAAGAAGTTGAGAAAAAGATTAACATAAAAGAATTTAGCATAATGATCGCTATTTAATCTTTCCCAAAAATATACTGTCTCTTCCGGAATGTTTGCATAATAAATAAGCAAAAACTGTGAAAACCAGATGTAAGTCCAGAAAACACTGAATCCGAAAATGAATTTTCCAATATCGTGAAAGTGGTTTTCATTTACACCTTGTAAATAACCATTTTCTTTTAAAATAACAGCCAGAAGTGTAATGGCCGCAAGTCCGGAAACAAACCAACTCGCAAATACATACCAGCCAAACATTGTGCTGAACCAATGCGGATCAATGGACATGATCCAATCCCAAGCCATGATCGAAGATGATACAGCAAAAAATATAATAAACAATGTGGAGGTGGTTACACTTTTATAATAATAGCCTGTGCCTCCTTCAATATCTTCCTTCAGCGTATTTCTTCTTAAAAGATAAAAGCATAAGGTCCAGACCGCTACAGCTAAAACCATCCTTATCAAATAGAAAGGTTCATTCAGGAAGCTTCTTTTCCCCGCCAGAATTGAATCGTATTCAGGATTTGGACTTCCATCGCTGAGTGTCAAATTATATAGATAATCGTGAGTCCAATGAAACAGATCGTGTTTTGCAACTAGAAAAACCACCAGTATCAATGCACCTCCTATTGGTATCCAATGCCCAAAGGATAGCATTATACGAATAAACATGGTGGACCACCCGGCTCTTGCCACATATTGTATTGCAAAAAAGAACAATCCTATGATACCCAAGCCCATGAAAAACATGTTATTAATCCAGAGATTGGCATATACTTTTTGAATCCATGAATAAGCATGATGTCCGCCTTCCTCAGCATGCGCATGTTCTCCTTCTTCATGATGGTCAACAAGCTTAATATCACTTTGTGTTGCGCTAATTTCCATGGCATGAGAATCACCGTGATCTTCGCCATGATGAGAAGATCCGGACATTTCCATGAATGCGCCTATAGCGAAGAGAACGATTCCAACCACAAGAGTGATGATCAGATTTCTCTTTGCTTTCGAAGTAAATTCGAATTTTTCTTCAGTGTTAATTGTAACGTTATGATCCATACTCATAAGTGATTCACAGTTTTTGTAATTCCTGAACGTATCGAACTATTTTCCATCGCTCTTCAGGTGACATCTGAGACCCGTGTGGCCACATTCTACCTTTTCCATGTGTGATGACATGATAAATATGTCCACCACTGACATTTTTTACAGCTCTCGAATTGTATTTTGGCACACCGGGGTATTGTTCTGCAACTTTACCATCTGCAGCACCCTGCTTGCCATGACAATGCTGGCAAAACTGTAGATACAATTCTTTTCCTTCAGCTAAAATTTCAGGCGTTTCGGGCAAAGGGTTTTTTAAAATTTTACCGGCGAGTTCCAAACTGTCCTTGTGTAGTCTTTCCGCTAGGAAATATACATTTTCAGAGGAATCTTTATCATTAAGGGTATAGTTTCTTCTGGCTATGGTATTTTCCACCGGTTCGCGCATATTCATATTATGCGGATTGTTCGGATTTGAAGTATAGTATTCTCCAATTTCCTGTTCTGAAGAATTAACCCACATTCCAGCTGTTTTATCTGTAACCTGTTTTAGAGGCTCATAAGGAACAGAATGGTACATATTTGGCGCATATTCTACTCCCTGGTCATTGCCACCTGCACCACAGGAAGCCATGATACCGGCCAGGCCGATGAGAATAATTAAGTTAAAATTTTTAGCTCTCATATTCATTCAAAGTCTTTTCTATATACTTCCGATGCACCTGATGCCTGAAGTATGGATTGTATTTCATTTTCACTCAACTTGTTCACAGCCAAATCTACAGCCATAACCATTTTGTCATCAGTACTTCTTAGATCAAATATTTTCGGACTCTTATGTGGCTTTAAATCGCTTAAAACAAAGAATGTTCCAACCATCCCCAAAGAACCTATCAATACTGTTAATTCAAAGGTAACCGGTACAAAAGTCGGTGCAGAAACAAAGTTTTTACCACCAATAATCATGGGCCAATCGATGCCCAACATCCATACCTGCATCAAAATTGCAAGTGAGGTTCCCAGAGCTCCAAACATAAAAGCCGCTACCGAAAGTTTGCTTCTTTTATATCCCAATTTAGCTTCTATCCCATGAACAGGATAGGGTGTAAATACTTCTTCGATTTTAACACCTTGCTCGCGAACCTGGCCAATTCCATGTAGCACCTTTTCGCTGTCATCAAATATGCCGACCAAGTAATTTTTCTTTGTCTCCATATTAATATTTTTTACTGTTTGCTTTGATGATTGATTTTACTTCTGCCATATTGATGACCGGGAAAAATTTGGCAAACAATAGGAAGAAGAAGAAAAACACACCAAAAGTGAATAGATAAACCCCAACATCGTACATGGTTGGGTAAAACATCGCCCAGCTCGATGGAAGAAAATCTCTGTGAAGCGATGTCACAATGATCACAAATCTTTCAAACCACATTCCAATGTTTACAATTATGGAAAGTGTGAAAGTGGCGATAATATTGGTTCTTATTTTCTTTACCCAGAATAATTGCGGCGAAATCACATTACAAGACATCATGGAAGCATAAGCCCACCAATATGGCCCTGTTGCCCTGTTGAGGAATGCATAAGATTCAGCTTCCACTCCCGAATACCAGGCAATAAAAAATTCAGTGATGTAAGCTATTCCCACAATTGAACCCGTAACAATTATAATTATATTCATCAACTCTATGTGATATATTGTAATATAATCTTCGAGGTTAAATAATTTTCTTGTTACGATCATCAAGGTCAATACCATCGCAAAACCAGAGAAAATTGCTCCGGCAACAAAATATGGTGGGAATATGGTTGTATGCCAACCTGGGATAACCGAGGTGGCAAAGTCAAAACTTACAATGGTATGCACAGAAAGTACTAGTGGAGTAGCCAAACCTGCCAATACCAATGCAACTGTTTCATATCGGTTCCAATCTTTGGCTCCGCCGGTCCAGCCAAAACTCAAAGCACCGTAAATTGATCTTCTCAATCCAGTAGCGCGGTCTCTGATGGTTGCAAAATCGGGAATAAGGCCAATATACCAGAAAACTAGTGATACGGTAAAATAAGTAGAGATGGCAAACACATCCCATAATAGCGGGGAATTAAAGTTTACCCAAAGCGATCCGAAGGTATTTGGCAAAGGAAGTGCCCAATAAAAACCTAACCAAAGACGGCCCATATGCAGCAAAGGAAACTGAGCTGCACAGATTACCGCAAAAATCGTCATCGCTTCTGCGGCTCTGTTAATTGACATTCTCCATTTCTGACGGAAAAGCAATAAAATAGCTGAGATCAGTGTACCGGCATGACCTATACCTACCCACCAAACAAAGTTGGTGATATCCCAGGCCCAACCTACTGTTTTATTTAATCCCCATACACCTATTCCATCCCATAATGTACGGAATACACAATATCCACCAAATCCTAATGCTCCCAAAGAGAGAATGATCCCAAACATCCAAAGTTTGTTTGGTTTGGCTTCAACATAATGACAAATATCTTCCGATACATCATGGACGGTCTTTTGACCGGTAACTAAGGGTGTTCGTACTGTAGAAACTACTTCCATACCAATTGGTCTATGATGTTTTACTTTCTAAATCCTTATTTCTTACTTTTCGGAGGTAAGTGACATTCGGCTGAACTCTCAATTCTTCAAGTGCGTGGAATGTTCTCTCCTTATTATCTTCATTTATCAACTTACTTATTCTGCTTTTTGGATCTTTCATATCACCAAAAACAAGGGCTTCGGTTGGACAAGCAGAAGCACAAGCGGTAGTCACCTCTCCATCTTCTACCTTTCTCAATTCTTTTTTAGCTGCCAATTTACCACTCTGAATTCGCTGAACACAGAATGTACATTTTTCCATGACTCCTCTGGATCTCACCGTTACATCGGGGTTTAGAACCATTTTACCGAGGTCATTATTCATAGCGCTGTTACCCGGAAACTGCTTATTATCGTGGTATTTAAACCAGTTAAAGCGTCTGACTTTATAAGGACAGTTATTCGCGCAGTATCTTGTACCTATGCACCGGTTATAAGTCATTTGATTTAATCCTTCAGTGCTATGGGTAGTTGCAGCCACGGGGCATACCGTTTCGCAAGGCGCATTGTTACATTGCTGACACATCATCGGCTGGAAAACTACTTCAGGGTTATCAGAAGCTTTTTCCATTTCTTTGTATCCCGCAACAGACTTATCTTCCAGATCCGCATCTGTGCTATAATATCTGTCTATTCGCAACCAGTGCATCTCTCTTCTTCGAATAACTTCATCTTTTCCAACCATTGGAATATTATTCTCAGAGAAACAGCTCACTACACAGGCCGAACATCCTGTACAAGAGTTCAAGTCAATTGCCAGACCCCAATGATGATTTGGATATTCATGCCCTTTCCACAGAGAAATGGATTCGGGTGCCACGTGTCCGTCATAGGTAGTGATCTTTGGAGAATGTTTACCAGCACTTGGGTTTTTCTGATAATCCGATAAAACTGTTTCCTGAACCACAAATTCCCTACCCATTACTGTTTCATGCGTCTGGGTTTGTGCCAATTTGTAAGTTCCACCTGTCTTTTCAATCGTTGCTTCGGAAATATTATTTAAGTAACCCGATTTTGAAGCTATAAAAGGATAGGCATTTTTTCCAAGTCCATTTCCGACCCTTCCAGCTTTGGATCTTCCAAATCCGTATGCGATACCTATTACATTATTGGCTTGTCCGGGCTGTATTAATACCGGAAGTTCTACGCTATGGCCATTTGCACTTACTTTAACGAGATCTCCTTGTTTATAAGTATCTCCTGCCATGCTAATGGACATGCTGACGTAGTTATCGTAACAGACTTTAGTAATTGGATCGGGACATTCATGCAACCAGGGGTTATTGCCTTGTGCACCTGAACCAACATTTATATTTTCATAGACTATTAACTCTAAATTATCAGAGGCTTTCTTTGAAGAAAGATTTGACAGAGCAGCATCAATTGAACCGGCTGGCTCTTCTGATGGGGCATCATTCATACTTATGTATTCCTCAGAATTAAATTCAAATACACCATCATGCAATGACCTGTCCCAAAATGAATCAAAACTTAAAAATCCGCTTGATACAGGGTAGAAATTGTTTTCCCAATTCTCTTTTATAAAATCGTAATATTCACCTTCCACACCTGACCATTTCATCAGAGAGCTCTCCGTTTGTCTGGTTGAAAAAAGTGGAGAAATAGTTGGTTGAGTTAAACTCAGATGACCTTTCTTAGGTTCAGCATCATTCCATGATTCAAGATAATGATGAGAAGGACAAACATAATTACAAACACTTGCCGTTTCATCATTGCTAAGTGATGTTGAAACAGATAATTGTGCTTTTTTTATGGCATCGGATAATTTGGCTCCATTGGGATGGTCGTAAACCGGATTGCAGTTCATAAAAATGACAGCGCTGTAAATCCCTTTGCTGAGATCAGCTATGAAATTAGCCATTTTCATATCATCACCCTGGCGAAGGTAAACCGGAGTCGAAGTGTCAATTGTAGAACCGTAATTTCCCAGGATATTGTTAATTTCATTCACCACCATTTGAACATCCGGGTCATTGGATCCTGAAACTAAGAGGGACTTTCCTTTATTCTTTTTGAGATCCGAAATGGCTTTGGAGAGATTGGCATTGTCTTTTGGACTTGAACCACCGCTTACTCCATCATAAATGGCTTTGATTACAGAAGCCTCTTCCGAAGGTTTAATTTTTGTTCGATAATCCGCATTAGAGCCGGTCAATGACAACAATGACTCAAACTGGTAATGCCTGGACATATTCTTTTTATTCTTTCCTAATTTTCTTGTCCTGGCGTATTGACTTGAAAATTCTACAGGTGAAATCCATGTGCCAAGAAAATCTGCATTGACAGCTACAATTACATTCGCCTTGCTAAAGTCATATGAAGGTACCATTCTGGTGCCAAACATTCCCTTATTGGCATCAGCTAATGCAGAAACGGTATTTACATCGTAAGTGATTTCATCTACGTTTCCGTATTTTTCAGCAAAGGCCTTTTTAGCCATTTTTGAAGAAGGGCTGATATCGCTTTTTCCTACCAATGCAATACGGCCACCGGAAGCAGAGATTGAATTTAATTTAGAGGTTATTTCGCCATCAACTTTGTCCCAGTCCGCTTTTTCGCCTTTGATGCTAGCTTGAGTTAATCGCTCTTTACTATATAGATCTAAGACAGAAGCAATAGCCCTGGCATTTAAAGCACCACTTGTAACCGAACTCAATTTGTTTCCTTCAACAAAAATAGGTCGACCTTCTCTTGTCTTTACAAGAATACTGGCATATACACCATCTTGCGCATATGTGGAAGCATAATAATTCGGAATGCCCGGATCCACATCTTCGGGCTTATTTAAATAAGGTATAGCTTTTCTTACTGGTGCTTCGCAAGCAACCAGTGATGCTGCTGCAACACTGAAACCCATAAGCTTAAGAAAATCCCTTCTGCTTGTACCTTCTTCCTGATCCTCCTCTTTGGAAGGACCGTTTTGTTCCTTTACAGGAAGGTACTCGGGAAATTCTTTATTGGCATATTGAAGGAATTCCGGATCCTGATTCAGTTCCTCAACACCTTTCCAATATTTCTTGTTGCTTCCCATATTATCTGTTTAAATATTTTCTATTAATAATGACACTTAGAACATTCCAAACCACCAATATCCTCGACGGTCATGATTCCGTCATCCTGATTTGCTTCATGGAATTCTATTAATTTATCGTAGTACTCATTGCCCTCATAGTTGACCGCTGTTTCTCTATGGCAATTGATACACCAACCCATGGTAAGCGGAGAGTATTGCTGTACCACTTCCATTTCTTCAATCGGTCCATGACAAGTCTGACATTCAAGGCCACCCACTTTTACATGTTGGGAGTGATTGAAATAAGCCAGGTCAGGCAAATTGTGAATTCTCACCCATTCTATTGGTTGATCATTCTCAACTGCTTTCCATATTTTCTGAATTTCAGGTGAAGTTGTCTTTACATGGTTATGACAGTTCATACAAATATTCGCCGAGGGAATATTTGCATTCTTGCTCTTTTCAACACCGGTATGGCAATACTGACAACCTATTTCATACATGCCCGCATGTAATTTATGAGAAAAGGCTATCGGTTGTGTTGGAGCATAACCCTGCTGTACACCAACAGAAAATAAACCATCAATTACAGATCTCAATATGATAAGGGTAAAAATGATTCCTACTGTATTTAGGAAGGGCGCGCTTGTAAATAATTTAGACCATTGTAATTTCGGTTCTACATAAGCTTTTTCTTCTTCGGATACACCTTCCATCTGATTTACAAATCGCTTCATCACAGAAAGCAATAGAGCGAGTGCAATGATAATTGCAAGAAGAATAACAACTAAAATTCCGATTATGGCTATCAGGTATTCCTGGGGTAAAGCAGCGCCACCTGCTACCGTTGCACCTGCTCCCCCATCGGCAACTTGTGCTACCTCTTTGGCCGGAGGATTTTCTGTCATTTCAACGATGTAGGCATAAAGTCCATTTAATTCTTCATCGCTTAAAAAGTCGTGATTAGGCATGTATTGCTTGTACTGTTCATACAAGCCTTGCGCGTATTCATCACCTCCATCAATTACTTTTTGAGGATATTTTATAAAATACAACATGGCTTCTTTGGATGGCCACCTTGTATGAGCGCCCGTAAGATTTGGGCCTACAACTACTTTATCAAATGCATGGCACTGGGTACAATTGCCTTCGAATACTGATTTCCCAAGCGAAATTAATTCCGCATCTCCACCTCCGGAGGCAGCGGCCTCAGCAGCCGGCTCAGCAGATGCATCTGCAGCTGTTGTATCCGAAGCTTCCTGACCGAAACCGGTAGAAATAGTAAATGAAAGAATAAGTGCGCCTAGTAATTTTCCTGAAGTTAAAAAGAGTCGGTTAAGCATTAGCAGTTTATGTCTAGAAACCGTCACAAATCTATTACCCATACTCAATTAATCAAATAGAATTTTTGAGCTAAATCATATTAAAGCTAAACTTCAGTCATAAAAATAACCTATAACATTGATTTATAGCCTTTTAAATGACAGTATATCCTTCGGAATACTAATAATTTAGAATAGTTCTAAATTAATCCCATAAGGAACTTTTACCAACTCTACAATACGGATTTTCGACTTGAATAATGTCCTTATAATTTTCATAAATCATGGCTTATTATTCCGTTAATACCATAACAAAGTGATTCTTAATAGATAAAAAATTAATTTTTTATATATCTCAATCCCAATACTAACATCAAACCATTATATAATAAAAAACCCTGACGAAGCCCGCATTTATTGCAGGGGTCAGGGTTGCTTTGAGGCGCTGAGCGGACTCGAACCGCTGTAAAAGGTTTTGCAGACCTCTGCCTAGCCTCTCGGCCACAGCGCCACTTGGAAACAAAAATAGATATTTAAGAAAAAAGGAAGGCCGAAACCTTCCTTATTTTTCAAAATTTAAAGACTATTTCTTTTCGGAATCTTCCTCTTCTTTCTTCGAGGCTTTTTCCTTTGTCTTTGATTTCGCTTTGGCTTTAGGAGCTTCTTCTTTCTTTTCTGCCGCTGTTTTAGCACTTGGCTTTTTGGCTGCGGCTTTGATCTTATCCTCTTTGTCCTGCTCCATTTGCTCTTTCAATGCAGAAAGTGCTTCCAGTTCACCAAGAGTAGTCTTCTCTGTTGAATTGTTGACATTTCTCACTGCCTTAGACGTTTTTCTAGCCGGTTTCGAAGCGGGTTTCTTTTCTGTAGATCCAGCTTCTTCTTCCTTCCAGGTTTTTGTGTGTGACAATGAAATTCTTCTTTCGTCTTTGTTAAAATCGAGAACATTAAATTTCAATGTTTCGCCAACCTGGGCATTTGAGCCATCTTCTTTTGCTAAATGTTTTGGTAAAGCAGAACCTTCAATTCCGTATTGAAGCTCGATTCTCGCACCTTTGTCATTGAGCTCAATTATTGTTCCCTGATGCTCAGATCCTCTTGTAAATACTGATTCAAAGGCATCCCAAGGATTTTCTTCAATATGCTTATGACTCAATGCCAGCCTTCTGTTTTCCACATCCAGCTCCATAACTACGACTTCCAGTTCATCGTTGACCTTTACAAACTCCGAAGGGTGTTTGATTTTCTTGGTCCAAGACAAATCGGATACGTGAACCAATCCGTCGATTCCTTCTTCCAATTCGATGAAGAGACCAAAATTGGTCAGATTTCTTACAACACCTACATGTCGCGTTCCGATTGCATATTTCTCAAGAATTTCAGCTTTAGTCCATGGGTCTTCAGTCAATTGTTTAATACCCAGTGACATTTTTCTTTCTTCTCTGTCAATGGTTAAAACAACCGCCTCAACTTCATCACCTACATTAATAAAATCCTGAGGATTTCTCAAATGCTGAGACCATGACATTTCCGAAACGTGAATAAGACCTTCTACTCCGGGTTGCAATTCAAGGAAAGCTCCGTAATCGGCAACATTTACAATTTTGCCTTTTACTTTAGACCCAACTTCAATTTCTTTTGGTAATGAATCCCAAGGATGCTCAGAAAGTTGTTTCATTCCAAGTGAGATTCGTTTTTTACCATCATCAAAGTCAAGGACCACTACCTGAACTTTTTCATCAAGTTTTAATACTTCTTCAGGATGATTGATTCTTCCCCAGGAGATATCGGTAATGTGAAGTAGACCGTCTACACCTCCAAGATCGATGAACACACCAAAATTGGTCATGTTTTTAACGATCCCTTCCAGTACCTGACCTTTTTCAAGGTTATTTAGAATTTCAGCTTTTTGAGCTTCAATGTCTTTTTCAATTAGGACTTTATGGGACACTACGACGTTATCATTGGAATAATTGATTTTCACAACTTTCACTTCCATCGTTTTACCTACAAAAACATCAAAATCCCTGATAGGCTTTACATCAATTTGAGATCCCGGTAAAAAAGCTTCAATACCAAATATATCTACGATCAAGCCTCCTTTTGTTCTTCTTTTTACGAATCCTTCTATTACAGAATCCTTTTCATGAGAGTTTTGAATGGCTTCCCAAGCTTTTACAATATTGGCTTTTCGTCTTGAGATGACGACCTGTCCACTTTTGTCTTCCTGTGTTTCAAGGTAAACTTCTACCTCATCGCCAACTTTAAGATCCGGTAAGTCTTTGAATTCAGACAATGAAACCAGACCATCTGATTTATAGCCTATGTTAAGGATCACATCTTTTGCAGTGATTCCCACAACAGTACCTGTGATTAATTGCTTTTCTTCAACCTCGTTAATTGTACCTTCGTACATCTTGGCCATTTCTTCTCTTTCCTTTGCGGAATATTCCTGGCCAAATCCTTCTTCGGTTAAATTGTCCCAGCTGAAAGGCTCTTCAGCTTTTGTTTCTTCTTTTGGACTTTCGGCTTTTGGAGCTGCAGCTTCTTTTTTGGCCGCCGGCTTTGCCTCTTCCTTTTTTGAATCGTCAGTGGCTGGCTCTTCCTTTTTTGGTTCAGCTTTAGCTTTTGCTTTTGACTCTTCTTTTTTTGTTTCTTTTTTAGGCTTATCGCTTGCTTTTGGCTTTTCTGCCTTTGCTTCTGCTTTAACTTCGGCTTTACTATCTTCTTTTTTAGCCTTCGTTGCCTTTTTTGTCGTTGCTGATTTTTTCTCAGCAGCTTGCTCCTTCGTTTGGTCCGGAGCCGGGTTTTCCTTTTTGGTTTTTGTTTCTTTTAATTTTTCTTCTGACATATGTTTTTCTCCTTCTCCTGATTCGCTCTTTTAATTTGATTTGCGAAAAAGGACTGCAAAAGTAGAAAATTTAATTATAGATGAAAAGCAATATGAGAATATTGTTTTCTGCCGGTGTCCGGCATTTGCAATTCCCTCTGCGTAGATTCTGCTTGATGGACTTAGCTAAGTCTTCTTATCGAATGCAAATGGTGTGAAATTTCACCATTATCATTTAAAATACCATTCTCATTTAATTCATTTTCCCTAACCCAGGAACTCGAATGAATGATCATATTTTTCTCAGAAATGATACCTACATGATGTATTTTGCCCTTATCATTTGCAAAGAAGGCGAGATCCCCTTTTTTGTGATCCGAAAATGACTTAATTTCTTCACCCGATTCAATTTGCAAAGAAGCATCTCTCTTCAGTTTGATCCCGCTCAGTTTAAATACAATTTGGACCAATCCTGAGCAATCCAAACCAAATATTGTACGACCACCCCATAAATAAGGCGATCCCAAAAATTTTTCTGCATCGCGAATAATTTGATCCGGATCATAGCCATCAAAACTTTTAGAACGCATAAATTTTAAATCGTTGTTCATCCAGGATAGCGGTACTTCGGAACCCGGGCTCAAACTCAAGAGACCAAATTCTTCTATGCTAATTTTTACATTATGCGTAATCAAAAAGGTTTTCTGTATATGGAATTCTTTTCTGTTTTCAGAATCCAACTCCTGAAACTGACCCTTATCTATAAATCCTTCGTAACCATCGTAATCCATTTTAATATTGTACCAGTTGCCCTCTTCACCTAGAATTTGGTATGATTCGCCAAAGAGAATTTGACTGGTCATTTCGGATTTATCCGATGCTTTGGCTCTTACCGGTATGGCCGATAAAAATGCTATTCCTTTATTATCCAAATCGCTCAATTTCTCTCTTCATGTCCTTATTCTTAATATCCTGACGTTTATCGTAGATCTTCTTTCCTTTGGCCAATCCAATCTCCATTTTTGCAAAACCCCTGGAATTAATAAATAAACGCAGAGGCACAATGGTCAGGCCCTTTTCCTCCGTTTTTTTCTGAAATTTCTCTATTTCCTTTTTCTTTAATAAGAGTTTCCTTTTTCTTGTCGGCTCGTGATTGGCATGACTGGCTTCTGTGTATTCGGCAATGTGCATATTCTTGATCCACATTTCATCTTTTTCGATATAACAATAGCCTTCTTGTAAACTGGCTTTACCCAAGCGAATGGATTTGATCTCGGAACCGGTCAATACCAAGCCCGCTACCTCTGTGTCGAGAATCTCAAATTCGTAACGCGCCTTGCGGTTCTTGATATTTATGTTTTGTTGAATTGAACTGCCTTTTGACAATTTTAATCGTATTTAAATTTTTTCTCCAGAATTGATTTTGGCAATATTTTCTGGCCGGTCCTTCCCGTTGCAATTAACTTTTCGCCTACCTTAACTTCATAACTGCAAATTAGTTCATTGTGCTCAAAGGAATCGACTTCGGCGTTGACCACAAATTCTTCATCCATAAATACCGGATTGTGATGTAGTATTTCAAGCATAGTACCTATGCCTTCCTCATCATCATTTTTTATGTTTTTAATATACTGCCGTGTAGTCCATTCAATTTCCCTTGCAAGGGCAAATGTAGAACAGACATAGTGCACTTTCTCGTATCTGAAATGAGCCAGATCATCTTGTGTTACTCTGTGGCGATGAATAATTTTTTTTAATAATTCGGGCTGCATGCGCTGTAAATCTACAATTAAGTTTGAATGTCTGTGGCAGAAATATAGTATTAGAAATTAACACTTGGAAATTATACCTTTGCATCCCGTATGCATAAATTCTCAGAATGGCAGCGGTAAAATTTATTTTTGTAACAGGCGGAGTGACCTCCTCACTCGGAAAAGGTATCATCGCAGCTTCTTTGGCCAAGTTGTTACAGGCCAGAGGTTTTAAAGTAACCATCCAGAAATTTGATCCTTATATTAACATTGATCCCGGGACGATGAATCCTTACGAACATGGCGAATGCTATGTAACCGAGGATGGCGCTGAAACCGATCTAGATTTAGGCCATTACGAACGTTTTTTAAATTCTTCTACATCCCAGGCCAATAATGTTACTACAGGCAGAATTTACAATACCGTAATTTCACAGGAAAGACAAGGTGTATATCTCGGCAAAACGGTGCAGGTGATTCCACATATCACCGATGAAATAAAAAGAAATTTCAATCTGCTGGCAGAAAAACACGATTACGATATCATCATCACTGAAATTGGTGGTTGTGTGGGTGATATAGAATCCTTGCCTTTTATAGAAGCCTTGAGACAATTCAAATTTGATCAGGGGCCTTCCAATTGCGCTGTGATTCATTTAACGCTTATTCCCTTTCTTAAAGCATCGGGTGAATTAAAAACAAAGCCAACACAACACTCAGTCAAAACTTTGCTGGAAGCGGGAATTCAACCCGATATTTTGGTATGCCGTTCTGAGATGTCGCTGCCGATGGAAATCAGAAAAAAAATTGCGCTTTTTTGTAATGTTCCCATCAATTCGGTGATTGAAGCACAGGATGCAGAAAGCATTTACGATGTGCCCATCATGATGCTCAAAGAGCAGCTCGATGTACGCGTGATGTCAAGGCTTGGATTGAAAAAGAAAAAGAAGCCCGAAATTGAAACATGGAAGGATTTTCTGGGAAGATTAAAAAATCCTACAGGCGAAGTAAAGGTGGCCATCGTTGGGAAATACGTAGAACTCCACGATGCCTATAAATCTATTCACGAAGCCATTATTCACGCCGGTGCGGTTAATGAATGCAAGGTGAATGTCAAATGGATATCTTCAGAGCACATTACGGATCAAAATAAACACCGGCAATTGGGAAACCTCAATGGAATTCTTGTAGCTCCGGGATTTGGTGAAAGAGGTATTGAAGGTAAAATTGAAACCGTGAATTTTGCGAGAACTAACCGCATTCCATTTTTTGGTGTTTGTCTGGGAATGCAATGCGCCGTTATTGAATTCGCGCGAAATGTTGTTGGGCTAAAACATGCTGAATCATCTGAGGTTAATGAAAAAGCTAAGGATAAAGTCATTGATATTATGCCCGATCAGAAAAATATTGAAAATAAAGGTGGCACAATGCGTTTGGGAGCCTATGTTTGCAATCTGAAAAAAGATAGTCTTAGCCATAAGCTCTATGGAAAGAAAAAAATATCCGAGAGACACAGACACCGATATGAATTCAATAATGCCTATAAGGAAACGTTTGAAAAAAGCGGAATGATAGCTTCAGGAATTAACCCGGAAAACAACCTGGTGGAAGTTGTGGAAATCGCTGATCATCCATTTTTTATTGGCACACAATTTCACCCTGAATTTAAAAGTACCGTCTTAAATCCTCACCCATTATTTGCAGGTTTTATCAAAGCAGCTATACAACATAAAAACGAGAGTAATTAATATTCAATGGATAGAAATCAATTAATCGGACTTGTTCTGATTTCCGCGATGCTCGTGGGATATCTTTATTTTTTTGGTGAACAGCCAAAACCCGAAGAAACAAAACCTGAGGCTCCCAAGGAGCAAATAGAAAACAATACAGCCACTACCGAAAATGCTTCAGAAGTAAAAGATTCTGAAACCATCGCCGATATGGACTCAAGCCAAAGCAGCCCAATCTCCGACAGCACTGCTGAAATCGAAAGTGCAAGCAAATGGGGTGCTTTGTATCCAAATACTAAAGGCATTGAAAAGAGATATGTTTTGGAAAATGATGTTTTCAAAATCACTATTTCCAATCGAGGAGCTGATATTAAAGAGATTCTTCTCAAAAAGCATGTGACCTATAAAAAAGAACCGCTCATACTGCTGGATTCCACCAATCATAGCATGGCTTGGAATTTTACCTCTCAAAGCGGAGAAATACTTAATCTGAAGGAATTATATTATAAGGCTAAGGTAACTGAAGGTGAAAATGAATCCGTATTGACGCTGAGCGCCGAAAGCGTGTCTGGTTCCATTAGGCATATGTTCAAATACAAACCGAAATCCTATGTGGTGGATTACAAAATTCAGGTGGATGGGCTTAATGATTTAATAGCAAATAAAAATGTACAGTTCTATTGGCAGGAAGACCTCAAGCGTTTTGAAAATGTCATTGATCAAAGTCGAAACCATACCGCTGTCAATTATTACAATACCAAAGGTGATTTTGAAGAAGTCACCAATGATACGGATGCGGAAAAGGTCATAGAAAAAGGCGTGAATGATGTCAAGTGGGTCTCAATGAAACAGAAGTTTTTTAATTCCGGACTCATTTCAAGCCTGCCCATGCAAAATGGTGAATTCAGTAGTGAGTTTGACCCCAATGATTCGAGCACAGTCAAGAGCCAAACGGCGAGCATTGAAATTCCCTATCAGATGTTTTCAGATGAAGAACAATCCTTTCAGTTTTACTTTGGGCCCAACAACTTTTCAATACTAAAAAAAGTTACGGAGGGCTATGGTGAAAATGTGTATTTGGGTTGGACCATTTTTGCATCGGTCAATAAATATACAGTTGTTCCTTTCTTCAATTTTCTTGAAAACTACATCGCCAATTACGGATTGATCATTTTGATCCTGGTCTTTGTCGTAAAGCTTATTTTATCGCCTCTCTCCTATCGCTCCTATGTTTCCATGGCGAAAATGAAAGTGCTCAGGCCTGAAATAGAACAGATCAAGGAAAAAATCGGAGATGATCAGCAAAAGGTGCAGATGGAAACCATGCAGCTCTACCAAAAATTTGGCGTCAACCCGCTGAGTGGCTGCGTACCTATGGTTTTGCAAATTCCCGTATTATTTGCGCTCTTTAATTTCTTTCCGAATTCAGTAGAATTAAGACAAAAGAGTTTTTTGTGGGCCCATGATTTGTCGACCTACGACAGTATTTTGGATCTGCCATTTAACATTCCATTTTACGGAGACCATGTCAGTTTATTTACCTTGTTGATGACCCTGTCGACATTGGCTTATACCTATGTGCAGAACCAAAATAACCCAATGCAGCAACAAGGGCCAATGAAGACCATGCAGTATTTTTTCCCTGTAATGATCATGTTCTTTTTGAACAATTTCTCTGCCGGATTGACCTATTACTATTTTCTCTCAAATGTCATTACCATTGCTCAGCAGCTTTTGATTGCGCGATTCATCGATGATAAAGCAATCCGTGAAAAGCTGGAAAGCAAAAAGCAAAAGCGATCCAATAAAAAGAAAACCGGGTTTTCTGCAAGACTTGAGGAGGCCATGAAAGCCCAGCAACAAAAGCAAAAAAACAAGGGCAAAGGCGGAAGAAGAAAATAAGTAGCTTATCCACATTTTGGCCAATAGAAGCGCACAATTCTTTATTAAATTTTTGATTATCAATTAATTATATGTCTTAAAAAGTGTGCATAACCTTTTGAAACAGATACTGTTGCATTGTTTATCTTTGCATTAACAATTTAATTCGACATCAGAATTTCATATGGGAAAAATCATCGCGATAGCTAATCAAAAAGGGGGAGTTGGGAAAACGACCACAGCAATTAATTTGGCGGCAAGTCTTGCTGTGCTGGATTTTAAAACACTTATAGTAGATGCCGATCCTCAGGCCAATTCTACTTCCGGGACAGGTCTTGATCCCAAAGAAATAAAACACGGTATATACGAATGTATGGTCGATGACATTAGTCCGTTAGATTGCATCATGCAAACGGATATTCCCTCGCTCGATATTCTTCCTTCACATATCAATTTGGTAGGTGCAGAAGTAGAAATGATCAATCTGGAAGCCAGAGAGGAAATAATGAAAGGCGTGTTAAATGGAATACGTGGAAATTACGATTTTATCATCATCGACTGTTCTCCATCCCTGGGATTGATTACGGTCAATGCACTAACAGCCGCTGACTCGGTGATCATACCCATTCAGTGCGAGTATTTTGCCCTTGAAGGCCTTGGTAAGCTTTTGAATACCATAAAAATTATTCAAACCCGTTTGAATCCCGAGTTGGAAATTGAAGGAATGCTGCTGACCATGTACGATGTCCGCTTAAATCTGTCCAATCAAGTAGTAGAAGAGGTCAAGACCCATTTTAAACATCTGGTTTTCAATACCATTATTCCGAGAAATATAAAATTAAGCGAAGCACCGAGTTTCGGCTTGCCCGCCATCGTTCACGATGCAGAAAGTAAAGGCGCCATTAGTTATTTAAATCTTGCGCATGAAATGCTTCAAAGCAATGGTGTAAAAATCGGTTCAAAGAAAATGGCATGAACGAAAAGAAGACGAAAAAAACCGGTGGATTAGGAAAAGGCCTGAGTGCACTTTTACAGGGCTCTGAGGAATTTGAAAACAGAAGGGATCTGACCATCACCAGAAACCCCTTAAATTTCAAAGAAATACCGCTCGAGCAGATTGAAGCCAATCCCTATCAACCAAGGACCGCATTTGAAGAGGAAGCCTTAAATGAACTGGCCGAGTCTATTAAAGTTCAGGGCATTATTCAGCCCATTACGGTAAGAAAACTTTCAGAAAAGCAATATCAGCTAATTTCGGGAGAACGCAGACTCAAAGCCTCCAAAATAGCCGGAATAGACAGCGTACCCGCTTACATACGCACTGCCAATGACCAGGAAATGCTGGAAATGGCACTTATCGAAAATATTCAAAGAGAAGACCTCAATGCCATTGAGGTGGCTCTCTCCTATCAGCGCCTGCTTTCCGAATGCGAATTGCGTCAGGAAGACCTGGGAACAAGGGTAGGAAAAAACAGGTCAACGGTTACCAATTACCTGAGACTTTTAAAATTACCTCCGGAAATACAATTGGCTGTCCGCGATAAAAAGATCAGCATGGGCCATGCCCGGGCACTGATTTCAATTGAGAATGTGGATCTTCAGTTAGCCATTTTTAATGAAATCATTCGAAAAAATTTATCAGTCAGAAAAACCGAAGACCTTGTGCGTCATGGTTTTGAAGGAAAAAAAGAATCCGGGAAAAGCGAATTAAAGCTCAGTCCTGAGTACAAAGATTTAAAAACAAAGCTATCTTCGCATTTTGGAACCAAAATAAGCTTGAGGGTGGATGATGGTGAAAAAGGAGAAATTAAAATACCTTTTGTATCAACTGAAGACCTCAACAGGATATTAGAGATTCTGGATGTCTAATGTTTGAAGATTATTTCAAATCCTTTCTGATTGTCATTTTTATCATAAGCTCGGCAAATTTCACTTTTGCACAGGATGAAGCCTATTTTGCCAAAAAAGACTCGATTCGGGCTGAGAAGAGAGCCTTGAAGGCGGAGAAATACGCCTACTTAAATCCCTCAACAGCCGCTTATCTTTCCATGGCCTTACCTGGGGCCGGGCAATTTTATGTTAAAAGTTATTGGAAAATACCTTTGGTATACGGTGGTCTGGCTGCATTTACGGGGATCGCCATTTACAATCACGATCAATACATCCGCTACAAGCGATCATTGAACAACCTGACGGACGATGATGAGAATACCCTTGTTGATCCGGATTTTTCCAGACTCTCTGAAAACGCCTTGCGCGCTAATCGCAATCTCACCAAAAAGTATCGCGACCTCAATATAATTTTAGGTGTTCTGTTTTACGGACTGCAAATTGCTGACGCATATGTCGATGGGCATCTAAAGGGTTTTGAAGTGACGGATGATCTGAGTATGCATCTTGATCCTGCCATTTACATGAACGGTAATACCATGGCGGGTGGATTAACGTTAAACTTTCAATTTAAATGAATATAGCCTTAATCGGATATGGGAAAATGGGCAAAGCCATCGAAACGCTGGCCCTGGCGGATGGCGATCGTATTGTTTGTAAAATAGCACACAGCGATGATCTTCCAGAGTTGAAACATCATCATCCCGATGTAGCCATTGAATTTACCAATCCCGCCGGCGCTTTTGAAAATATTTTGTATTGTATTAAAAACGATATTCCCGTCGTAAGCGGAACCACCGGGTGGCTGGATAAATTCGAAGAAATAAAAAGACATTGCAAGGAGCACAATGGTGCTTTTTTCTATGCATCAAATTTTAGCCTCGGCGTAAATTTATTTTTTCATTTTAACCAGTACATCGCAAATGTGATGGCCGGATATTCGGATTACGATGTAGAAATCGAAGAAACACATCATATTCACAAACGCGATGCTCCCAGCGGTACAGCCATAAGCCTGGCAGAAAAAATAATAAATGCCTATCCCGATATCAGCAATTGGTCTTTGGATGATAAGGTAAAAGATAAAATTAATATTATTGCGCATCGAAAGGAAGATGTACCCGGCACGCATGTGGTCAGATACAGTTCCGGCATCGATGAAATGGAGTTTACACACATCGCCAAAGGCAGAACGGGTTTTGCACAGGGAGCCTTGACAGCTGCCAAATGGATCATTAGAAAAAAAGGCGTATTCGGAATGTCCGATATGATGAAATTAGGATAAATGGCAAATAAATTTTTAAAGCGATTAAAAGAGATTTTTCTTCCGGGGAAAAGTAAAGAGCCCCGTTCAAAAACCAGGGAATGGACCGATGCCATAATTTTTGCAGTCGTGGCGGCTACTTTTATTCGTTGGATTGCAATTGAAGCCTTTACCATCCCCACACCTTCCATGGAAAAATCACTTTTGGTCGGTGATTTTCTGTTTGTCAGCAAGCTTCACTATGGGCCCAGAACACCAAAAACACCGCTGCAACTACCCTTGACACATCAAAAAATCTGGGGTACCAATATTCCTTCCTTTCTGGATTGGATTGAATTGCCACAGGCTCGTTTGCCGGGCTTTACCTCTGTAAAAAACAATGATGTGGTGGTCTTTAATTATCCGCGGGAGCAGGAATACCCATCCGATTTGAGAACCAATTATATTAAAAGATGCATTGGAATTCCGGGCGATACCATAGAGGTAAAAGACCTGCAGGTATTTATCAACGGAAAGGCCGTTGAGAACCCACCTAAAATGCAAAACTCCTATTATATCCGCACAGGAAACCGCATCAGTCAGAAGAGCTTTAGAAAATTTGACATCACCGGAGTGGATATGGTCCAGGGGGGTTATGTGGTAAAGACCACACCTAAGACGGCAGAATTATTAAAACAACAATCCTATATCGATGAGGTGCGATTGCTCTATGCCGAAGATGGTCTTTCAAACCCCAGGGTATATCCCTATGAGAACAGTTACGATTGGAATGAAGACAATTACGGTCCCCTATATATCCCAAAAGAAGGCGATCAGATGAAGGTAACTGAAGATTTCCTGATTCGATATGAAATGGTGGTTAAAGAATACGAAGGACACGATCAGGTTTTAATACAAAATGGTCAGCTGATAATTGACGGAAAGGAAATCGAAAACTACACCTTTCAGCAGGATTATTATTTTATGATGGGAGATAACAGACATAACTCGGCCGACTCCAGAATTTGGGGTTTTGTACCCGAAGATCATATCGTAGGTAAAGCACTTCTCATTTGGCTTTCGCTCGATCCCGAAGGTGGCATATTTGACCGAGTCAGATGGTCGCGTTTATTTTCACTGATCCACTGATCACCAATTTATCTCCTCAAAGCCTTTGGCTTTCAAATAGGCATTGGCTCTGCTAAATGGTTTTGAACCAAAAAAACCCCTATGCACTGAAAATGGCGAAGGATGTGGAGATTCAATGACAAGATTGTCTTGCCGATTTATAAAATGGCCCTTTTTCTGTGCATATGAACCCCAGAGAATATAAACCAGGCCTTTTTTATGTTCGTGAATTTTCTCAATCACCGCATCGGTAAATTGCTCCCAGCCTTTGCCTTGATGTGAACCGGGACTTTTGGCTTTTACAGTCAATGTCGCATTGAGCAAAAGCACTCCCTGATCTGCCCAGCGTTCCAGGTTGCCATGTTTGGGAACAGGGATGTTCAGGTCAGAGTGCAGCTCCTTAAAAATATTTTGAAGGGAAGGCGGAAATTTAATTCCTTCGGGTACAGAAAAACACAATCCATGCGCCTGTCCATCACCGTGATAAGGATCCTGGCCAATGATTACGATTTTCAATTTTTCGAATGGTGTATGATCAAAAGCTGAGAATATCAATTTGCCCGGAGGGTATATTTTGTAATTGGAATATTCCGATTTTACAAAGGCCACGAGCTGTTTGAAATAGTCCTTTTCAAACTCATTTTGAAGTAATTTTTTCCAGCTATTTTCAATCTGAACTTCCATTTTTCAATTTCTTGATTAATATTTAACTTTTAATTGGCCAAAATAGATTGTAATTCAATAAAACTCTTGTTTAATTTAAAACGTTTCTTGATTGCTAGCGCTTGATAATAAATGGTAACTGCAACGACAGAAGGTATAAAGATCACAGTTGAAAATAGTTTTCAATCGGAGTATTCCAGTCCGAAACACAATCACTATGTGTTTACCTATAAGATCCGGATTGAGAATTGCAGCGAATACACCATGCAATTGAAGCGAAGGCATTGGCATATACACGATGCCAACAACCTACCAAAAGAGGTGGAAGGTGAAGGCGTTATCGGTCAACAACCTGTTTTAGAACCCGGACAGACGCATGAATATGTTTCGGGCTGTAATTTAAAATCGGGAATGGGAAGAATGTACGGCAGCTATGAAATGGAAAGAGCTGTAGACGGAAAAAAAATAACGGTGACCATCCCTGAGTTTACACTGATCGTCCCTTTCCTACTCAATTAATTGAATCCTCAACTTTTCAGGGTATTTGCCTATTTAAAATTCCTTTTGCGTTCCGGAAATGCGCATGGCCTGCATTCCCCATTTGTGTATGCATTTTATACAAAAAGTTTAAAAAATAAAATAGACAGGGAGCGCTTTAATGCCATTGAAGCGCTGCGCAGAGAATTTTTGCTCGATGCGACAGAAATTGAAATCAAAGACTTTGGGGCGGGATCTCAAATCATGAATTCCGGAAAACGCAAAATCAGCAGCATCGCCAAAAACAGTGTTTCCGGCAAGCGAAAATGCGAAGTATTGTTTCGACTTGCCCACTATTTAAAACCCGAAAAGATGCTGGAGCTTGGCAGTTCTTTGGGAATATCCACAGCCTATTTAAGACTAGCGCAGCCTGAAGCAGAATTAATAAGCATCGAGGCGGATGAGAATTTAAGCAGAATTGCCCGCCGGCATTTAAAAGATGGGGCCTTTTTATTGAATGAGCAGTTTGAAAATGCGCTAATGTCTGAGCCAAGCAAAAGTTTTAATCCCGATTTTGTATTTATCGACGGAGATCACCGTGGGGCTTCCCTTTTGCATTACATAGATATTTTAATGGACAATGCAGCTCGAGACTGCTGTATTGTAATCGATGATATCTATTGGTCGCAAGATATGAACCGAGCCTGGCTGCAGTTAATAGAGGACCAGCGTTTTGGTATAAGTATAGACCTTTTTGATTTCGGTTTGCTTTTCAAAGGCAAGAGTCTTGTAAAACAGCATTTTGATTTGAGGATTTAGTGCAATTAAGAATTAGGCTCTTGTCTCTTAAATCCTGAATAAATGCATGCTATTTTCGCCAAATAGGAAAAAAAATTCTAAAGCGGTTCATTAAATGGTATTGGGATAAGTGTTTTTAAATGATTAAAAACGATTGAAAATGGATAATGTACATTTAAACGATAGGATTCAATAA
The DNA here is from genome assembly GCA_965267555.1 of Cytophagales bacterium. GTDB lineage: Bacteria > Bacteroidota > Bacteroidia > Cytophagales > CCMP332 > CCMP332. The sequence continues at coordinate 2,463,328 of OZ254083.1, forward strand.
AACGAGCTTTGACATAAATGGGATAAAGTCAATAACTTTAGCCAATTGTTGGCATTCATACCCTGAACCATGGCAGAAAACAAACTCCAATCAATAACCGAAATCTTCAACGAGAAATTCTTCCGAATTCCAGACTTTCAACGTGGTTACTCATGGGAATCTTCACAGCTTGAGGATTTCTGGGAAGATCTTATCAACCTCAAAGGAGATAAAATACATTACACAGGTTTGCTTACTGTCGAACCCATTACTAAGAAAAGCATCGAAAATATTGAGAAATGGCAAGACGACTTATGGCTATTCGAAAGGGATTTAGGAGCTTATTATTTAATTGACGGTCAACAGAGACTAACAACCTCAATAATTCTTATTAATGAGATATTAAATCGATATGATGACAAAGAGGGACTGAACTTTAAAGAGAAGTCATACTGGATAGGTAAATTTTTGTATCAGTCATATGGCGAACACTACAAGTCATACATATTCGGTTACGAGAGAGATAACCCAAGTGATGAGTATTTCAAAACCAAAATTCTTGGGCAAGAATCTTCCACCGCTGATAAAGTTCCCGAACAAACACTTTACACATCTAACCTCAAAGCAGCAAAATCCTTCTTCAAGAAGAACCTCGAAAAGCTCTCAAAGACAGAAATTGAAGATATTTTCAAAAAGGTAACTGCAAAGTTCAAATTCAACTTTTATGAAATTGATGACGAACTTGATGTCTATGTAACATTTGAGACCATGAACAATAGAGGAAAACCTCTGTCCAATTTGGAGCTTCTCAAAAACCGTCTCATTTACCTTTCAACCTTGCTAGATATTGATTCTGAATCCCGGAATTTGTTAAGAAAGGATATTAATGAGACATGGAAAACGATCTACGAATATCTTGGAAAGAACAAGGACAATTCGATGGATGATGATGATTTCCTCAGAAATCATTGGATCATGTATTTCAAGTATGACAGAAAGGAATCTGCTGCTTATGCAAAATTTCTTTTAAACAAAAGGTTTACAGCTAAGAACGCTCTCAGCGGCAAAATTCAATTATCGGATATCAAGAAATACATTGACAGTTTGTCAAAGTGTGTTAAATCGTGGTTTTTTCTCTTTAACCCACAGTTTTCTTCTTATGAAGATGATACGAAGGAATGGCTCCAAAAATTGAATCGCTTAGGAATGAGTGCTTTTCCCCCGCTTTTCATGGCTGCAATGACTAAATGTGAAGAGGAAGAATTTCTACCACTCCTTCAGTCAGCTGAACGGTTTATATTTTTAGTCTTCAGACTTTCTCAAAGACCTTCAAATACCAAGAATAGTCATTTCTACAGGCTTGCAAACTCCTTTTACTTTTCTAAGGACAACATAACAATCCAGTCGACAATTGATAATATAGACTGGATGACTCAAGGAGAAGGTGGCGAAGGAGAGGATTATGTCTATTATGGTTGGTTCGATTTACAGAAATTCCAGAGTTACTTAAAAGATCAATTTGAGAAGGAAGAAGGATATTATACATGGAGTGGTCTTAGGTATTTTCTGTTCGAATATGAGCTACACTTACAGAGGAAAGCCAACGGAAATCAAAAACTCAAATGGTCGGATTTCAATAAACGGAAAAAAGAAGATACAATTGAACACATATATCCACAAACTCCTAAGGATCAATGCTGGACTTCAATATTTAACAGGCACTCCAAAAAAGAGCGAAAATTTCTTCTCAATAGTTTGGGAAACCTAACTCTTCTTGGACATTCCAAGAATTCGGAGCTTCAAAATAAATGCTTTGGATTTAAGAAAAAACATACAAATTCCGAAGGAGACGAAGTTGGGTTTTTCAATGGAACATACAGTGAAATTGAAGTTTCGAGCTTTGATAATTGGACACCATCAGAGATTAGCGAACGTGGTAGTAAAATGCTGTCGTTCTTAGAGGAACGCTGGGAGATCGATTTTGAGGGATGGGAAATAGAGAAAGAAGATTTATTACATCTTCAATTTTTAGCTGAACAAGAAGTGAACGAATAAAAACGAAATGCCAACAAACACTAAAATGAATATGCGAACTGAGCTATTTGAAAGGACAATGCGTAAAAACAACTTCAGAGCTTCTAGCAACTGGAGCGCATACTCATTTTAGTTGGGCGTTGTGAAACATTTCTCTTAAAACCAATTTCAAGCTACTCTTTTTTGTAAATTTGTATCCAAGTGAATACATTTACGCATGTATTCTATTGAAAAGACAGTAGACTTTGACAAATGGCTCAGGAAGCTGAAGGATAATAGAGCTAAAGCCAAAATTCTATTTCGAATTCAAAGAATCCAGGAACATGGGAATTTTGGAGACTGTCAGCCCGTTGGTCAAGGAATTAGTGAGTTGAGGATACATTATGCCAAAGGTTATCGTGTCTATTTAAAGCAAAAAGATAATTTGATTGTACTTCTTCTATGTGGCGGAACAAAGTCAACACAAGAAAAAGATATTAAACGAGCTAAAGAACTGTGGATTAAATTTAAAAGAAATTGAAAATGGCAGATAATGAAATATCAAAATTTGACATTGCTGAATATTTAGAAGATGATGCAATGATTCAAGAGTATTTAAATACAGTACTTAATGAAGGAGATGCTGAAGATATTAAAACTGCTTTAGGTCATGTTGCAAAAGCAAGAGGTATGACCAAAATTGCAGAAGAAACTGGATTAAGCAGACCTAGCCTATATAAAGCATTGGCCAAAGGTTCAAAGCCTCAATTTGAAACAATACTTAAGGTTCTAAGAGCTGTAGGTGGCAGTTTAAATGTCCATTCAACTTGATTTAGAAACGCTTCACAACACTCGCTAAAGTCCATTTTCCAAATCTTGACATTACCTGCAAAGAGCACGCTTGCCTGCCGAAATAAAATGAAGGTTGGTACTTTAGCTTGACCGTTCTCATCTGTATCAGACTCCTTTAAAGGTAGAGTTTAGTAAATTGAAATCCGTTTTCCCCTATTAACGAACAGTTCCAATAGATGATTTACATGCCATGATTTGTGAAAAAAACAATGAATAAAACTTTCTTTTTGACCGCTATTACTTGCATCCTGTTATTATATCAAAAAGCAAGTTCTCAAGTTCTACACACTGAGAATTTTAATGTGATAATTGATACCACCAAAGTTCTGAAAGGGAATTTTACACCAGGTTTCAGGTATCGAAACCTGAAAGAGGATTTTCTCGAAATAGCAAATACAGCAGATGTTTCAGTTCGTTTTGGAAAAAATGCCTTCACCGTGGCCAACAGAATTGAATACAGTCGTCTTGGAGCCTCAAATATTTTAAGTGGTGGATTTCTCTATCTGGAATATGTAAATATCCAAGTCAAAAGAATAGCTATTGAACCTTTTTATCAGATGCATTGGAATGAAGTGAGAGGACTGGATAGAAAATATGCAGGTGGCATTAATTTGCGTTGGAGAGCATTGGTGAAAAACAATACAGGTTTGTATTTCGGGATTGGTAGTTTATATGAATTTGAGCGCTGGATTTACTCAGGGGTACCTGATGATTTATTACCAGTAGATCAATCGGCTATAGAAGTAATCCGATTTCGTGGTAATTCTTATGTCAGTTTCAAACAAAGTTTTGGAGATTTATTTGACTTAGACATAAGCGGATACTATCAACCTAATCTATCTGATTTCTTTAAGAATTATAGACTTGCCAGCAGTTTCGAATTGACATATAATATCACAACTTATATCGGTTTGCGTTTATTATATCAAAATATCTATGACTCTGCCCCATTAGTGCCAATAGATAAACTTTATAATGATGTGAATTTTGGTATTACCATTTCATTTTAATACGAAAATCATAATGAATTATTAGCTATAACTATACAATGCATCTAAAGCGGGAAATTGATGGTCAACAGAAATAATTATACGTAGGCATGAAGTTTAAAATATTATACGCTTTTTTATTAATTACTATCCAGTTAAGTGCTCAGGACTCATTCTATAGCTACCTTGAGTTAGGTGAATACAATGTGGCTTTTACTGACTCTCTAATTTATTGTGAAGCTATTGAATACAATCAATTTGGTTATAAGGGTCCGGCGCCAGTCTTTTTAAAGATCTGGCACCCAAGTCAAAAGCAGAAAAATGATTTTCTAACTTTTTCGGATTTTCAGTTTTTTCAGCTTCCACAAAACCTTGAAATGGTTTATGCACAACTCTTAAAAAAAGTGGACTCCTTTTTTATTAAAAGTTATTTCGAAAGCTATGAAATTAAAAGCTATTACGATATTGTCCATGCGCCTGTGGATTTTGGACATTTTTCCAATCAGGAGGTATTATTTACACTTAAGAATTTAAAAACCATAAGCCAATTAGGTCGCCTAAAAACAAAGAAAAAATTTCCAGTCATCGTATATCATCACGGAGCTCAAAGCGCCGCGGAAGAAAATTTTATTTTTGCCGAGTACTTTGCCTCGCATGGCTTCATCGTTATTTCCGCTTCATACCATTTACCCTTTGAAAATAAGGTATATGGCTATGAGCCAAAAGATTTTGATGATACCGCATTACCCAGAAGGGTATGCGAATTCGCCAGGAGCATCACGAGCGAAAACGTTTATTTTATTGGACATAGCGCAGGTGCACAAGTCGGATTTCATTTTTTATTTGAAAAAGGCATGGCCGATGGATTTGTATCATTAGAAACCACTACTGAATTCTGGAGAAAACAAAGTATTCGTAAAGGATGGAAAAGCCTTTATAAAATTGTAAGAAAACATAAAAAGGATTATGATCTACCAATTCTCATGATTGCAAATACCGGTTCTCAAATAAATCCTTTTCCTCTTTATGATGAAATTGAAAATCCGGATATGATACATGCCTCTTCAAAAGTCTATTTTGATCATGAGAGTTACACCTCTCTATACCACATGAGATACTTATTCAGAGACCCAATCCCTCAAAAGGATACGGCCAATTCAAAATCACAGCTAAATTTGTATTTCCGTCACTTATTCCTGATCGAAGAATTTATAGAAAGTATTGAGAATAATAAGAAAATGGATTTCAATTCATATCATCAAGACTTTTTCTTTACTGATTTTGAGGATAGAAAGGAAAAATAGAAAATAACATAGACCCACATTATACTTTAAAAAATTATGATAACCGGGTTTTTTGTTCGCTATTTACGAAATGGAAATCTAATCAGACATGGCTTTTGAGACCTTTTTCTGAGCATTGGTTCGGAATTGTTGTAAGGGCCAAATCTGTATAAACCAATTAAGAATGGAACTATTAAAATTAGCTACAGAATGGGCGAAAGCCGAAGTCTTTTCGACCCGTTTCTTTATTTTTTTCGCGATTGGATTTTTGATCGCCAGTGTTGGATTTTGGCAAATGGGAAAAACGGATTTAGCAAAGGCTTATACCATTCCGACTTTAGTTGCAGGCCTATTACTTTTAATCATAGGAAGCGGCCTTAACTACACCAATATTCAAAGAGTTAAACAATTTGAAAAGGACTTTGGTACAGATGCTTCTGCTTTTCTACAGTCTGAAATAAAACGTTCCGAAAGCACTTTAAAAGAATACACTATAGTATTTAAAGTGATTCCTGTATTAATAATCGCAGCGGCATTATTAATTCTGTTTATTCATACACCAACCTGGAGAGCTATAGGCATTACTACAATTGCAATGTTGATCGTCATCTTATTCATAGACGGCATGGCTCATGCAAGAATTGATGCTTACCACCAAGCGTTGAAAGTGATCAATATTAAATAATAATAGAGCAAAAATGCTTTAATTATAACTCATAATGCAATTCTCTAATGCTACAAATCCTAAAGTAAAATGAGAAAAAAGCAAATCAAGCAAATATTGAGAATTGCATTATTAACCGGAACGGCCATATCCTTATTTTTTGTTCCCTGGATATTAGTAAAGGCCTGGATCTTACCGCTACCCGCAACCGTACAGGAGCAGGTCGATGAAGCCATATCGCTTGGATTTGACGGAATGATAGTCTATGTGGACCAAGCCGGGAAACCAGCACAATACTATACGGCCGGTTGGCATAACCGTGAATCCAAAATACCAGCCAAAGCTCATGCCCTATTCAAAATTGCCAGTATTAGTAAATTGTACGTGGCCGTTGCCATGACCAAGCTTGTCAGTAAAAAACGATTGACTTTAGACCAAAATCTTGCAGACTTTTTTCCGGAACTTGTGGGTAGAATTGAAAATGCTGAAAAGATCACCTTGAAAATGATGCTTCAACATCGCTCTGGAATACCCAATTTCACAGATAATCCCGCCTTTTGGGAAAACGAACAGGAAAATGGAAAAAAAGCCCTTGATTTTGCCCTGGATTTGCCGGCAAATTTTGAACCTGATAAGCGATATGAATATTCCAACACGAATTATTTATTGCTTCGGAAGATTATTGACAAGGTTTTAGGTTATAGCCATCAAAAATATATCAAAGCGGAAATACTGGATCCACTCAATCTTAATAACACTTTTTTCTCAATTGAAGAAGTAGATTTAGACGATGTAATGAGTGGATATTATGTAGGACATGATGAGGATTTCAAGGCCAATGAATACGGAATGCTGGCCACTGCAGAGGATGTGGGTATTTTTTTACGAGCCTTAAACGACGGTACCGTTTTTAATGAAGGAGAAGCGGAAATCTACCCCTATGTTTATGAACATGGTGGTTTGGTCATCGGCTACCAGAGTCTGGCAGAATACCACAAGGATATTGATGCCGTCGTTGTTCAATTTATTAATACAACCGATTTTAATGGATATGAATGGAACTTATCTGAAATTATGATTAATCGCATTGTCAAAATTTTAAAAAGAAAAAGTACAACTAGTGAATAAATGAACCTCAGACCATTCAACTTCCGGAATGCACCAATTAATTCAACCCCGGTAGATACTTGAAAAAGGATTTATATACTGTTACTACTCGTATAAAAGAGAACAAAGCCAGTAAACTAAAAATGATTGAATGGATGTTCATCATTTCTTTGGCCGTTCTTAAAATAACTATTCATTTCCTGACCTTTGAAAACTTTGAGCTGCACAGGGATGCTTATTTATATTATGCCCAAAGCCAGCACCTCGCATGGGGTTATCTTTCTGTTCCTCCAACCACTGCACTAATTGGAAAAATTGCCACATCAATATTTGGCAACACAATATTTGCATTGCGCTTTTTTCCTGCGCTTGTCGGGGGCTTAAATATTATCATACTTGGCCTGGCAGTGAAAGAAATTGGTGGATCTATTTGGGCTATTGCACTTGCTTGCCTGGCATATATACTCTCACCTTCCTACCTGCATAGCAATTTTCTATTTCAACCGGTAGCTTTCAATCATTTCTACTGGATACTCTTGATGTATTTGGCAATTTTATTAATCCGAAGAAATAACCCCAAGATCTGGATCTGGATTGGGATCGCTTTTGGGTTGGGCTTTCTTAATAAATATTCAATCGTATTTCTCGGAATTGCATTTGTCCTTGCATTGTTAATCTCAACAAAAAGAAATCTGTTTTATTCAAGATTCTTTCTATTGGCACTTATATTGGTTTTGCTGATAATTTTACCTAATCTCCTCTGGCAATATCAAAATAATTGGCCGGTTCTTGTGCATATGTCAGAATTGAGAAGTACGCAGTTAATTCATGTCCGATATTCTGATTTTCTGATTGCACAAGTATTTATGAACATTCAGGCTATATTAATCTGGATAGGCGCTTTAATATTCTTACTGTTTGTAAAAAAAGAAGCTCAATATCGCACATTTGCCTTTACATATATTTTTGTAATACTTCTTATCATGGCAGGTAATGGAAAGCCATATTATGCACTTGGTGTCTATCCTATCTTGTTTGTTTTTGGCGCATTTTTATTTGAAAAGTATGTCAAAAGGTATTCAAATCTTGTTATGGCAAGCCTGCTAATCTTTATGCTTTTTGCATTGAGATATTCATTTTATTACGATGGGGTCCCTTTTATTACGGCAGAAAAAATGCAAAGAGAAGGTGCTTTCCGTTGGGAAGACGGTTTATATTATGATATCCCACAGGACATGGCGGATATGACAGGATGGAAGGAAATTGCCACTGTGGTATGTGATTTTTATTTAAATCTCGAACCTGAGATCAGAGACGAATCCGGAATTTTATGTTCGCATTACGGACAGGCCGGATCCATCATGTTTTACGGGAAAGATCGCAATATCCCCCAGCCTATATCAACAAACGCCAGTTTTCTTTTCTGGACCCCTGACAGCATCACAATAAATTATCTAATTTATGTCCATTCTGATCTCAATAATGATTTTAAGGCCGAAGAAGAATTGCCAAAACAATTTGAAAAAGTCACCCTAATCAAGACTATTGATAATCCTCATTTTAGAGAAAATGGTACCCAAATCTATTGGTGTGAAATGCCCCATCTTGAAACCAGGGAATTCTATAAATCAATGGTCAGGAATTTGAAAAATAAATACCGTTGATAAAGGACATTAATATTGCTCTTATTCATTTCTACAGCTCTGTACCATGCTAATCCGGTTTTGGTGAAATTGGTAATTATAGCCTGAAAATGAATTCAAAAGAATTCAAGAAAAACTGGAAATGGAAAACATAGACTTTTTAGTTAAACCGCAAAACAGGTATAAAGATGAAGTTGGTGAGCAAATGACAATGTTTGTCTTTGATTTTAGTGGAAATCCGCTGGAGTTTAAAACATTTTCAAACAACAATGATATTTTCTCTTAATAAATTCTCCTGGGGAAAAAACCAATTTTCATTGTAGTATCCTTGAACATGAATCAACACATGTATCATATTTTCGGTTAAATTTGAAAGAATCATTAAGTTTTTATGCTGGAAATTGTCACAGAAATGGCTATTTCCAATTTTCGTAAATAAAAACCGATAATTATGAAAGTTACCACAGAAAAAGATGAAAAGCTTGCGAATATGATTTTTGCCAGCATCTATCCACATTACTTAAATAGGTTGGAGAAAAATGGCAGAACAAAAGAAGAACTCGACCAGGTAATTGAATGGTTTACAGGCTTTGATCAGGATGCATTACAAGCACTCATCGATGAGAAAGCATCTTTTAGAACATTTTTTCAAAAAGCTAAAATAACCGAAAAGGCCAATTTGATAAAAGGGGTGGTTTGTGGTTATCGAATTGAAGAAATAGAGGATGAATTTTATACCTATAAGCAATGCAGGCGTATGGAAAAACTAATTGATGAATTGGCAAAAGGCAGGAAAATGGATAAAATTTTGCGAGAAGAGAAAACCTAGAAATCGACCTTTACCATAAATAATCTCAACTGCTTTATTTTTCCCGAGCTTATTCGCAATTATTTTAGGAAAGTATTTGCCATTCTTATAAAGTCTGTGTTAATACCAATTTTATTAATCCTGTCAACATACATTCAGGGTAAAACGCAAAGTGGATACCGGTATTCTCAACCCATTGAACTCGGAGACGGGTGGGAAACAAACAATCTTAATTCTACGGTTTATGATACCAGTCGGCTATATGCATTTTTTAATCAGATTAACAATAATGAACACTACATTCATAGTGTATTGCTAATCAAAAACAAGCAGTTAATCATTGATGAATATTTCAATGGCTATAAAGCTGAAACACAACAGGATCTCCGTTCGGTCACAAAAAGTATTAAATCCATCCTTCTAGGAATTGCCATCGATAAAGGGATAATAGATGACATAAATGATCATATCTCTAAATATTTGAAAACCCCAATTCCCGTAAAAAATTTGGATAAGCGCAAAGAGGAAATAAGAATAAGACATCTTTTGACGATGTCGCCCGGATGGGATTGCGATGATTGGGATGAGAAATCAAAGGGGCAAGAAGATCGGGTTTATATAAAAAAGGATTGGATTCAATATACCCTGGATCTTCCGATGATAAATGATCCCGGAGAGGTCTCAAGGTATTGTTCAATGGGTATCATCATTCTGGCAGAAATAATCAGTCAGGCATCCGGTACCAGCATAGACAAATTTGCCGATGAACACTTGTTTAAACCATTGGGTATAGAAAATCTGAATTGGGGGCACACCAAAGACCATGAAGTAATCCCTTCGGGAAAGCGGCTGTATTTAACACCGAGAGATATGGCAAAAATTGGGCAACTGATACTCAACGAAGGCAGTTGGAATGGACAGCAGATTGTATCAGCAGAATGGGTAAAAGAATCTACTTCGTCCAAAACTGAAATATCCGGAGTTAAATATGCATATCTATGGTGGAATATCCCTTTTGCTCTGAATGGGAGAAATGTAAATTCCATTACAGCTACCGGTAATGGTGGCTAGTATATTATGGTCATTCCGGAATTGGATATGGTGGCTGTATTTACCGGAAGTGCGTATAATGCCCAAGAGGATAAATTGCCATTTGCAATAATGAAAGACATATTGCTTCCCACATTTGATGACAATAACATGAGGCTCAGAAAATGAAATGCTTCAATCGTATCCTTTTTTGTAAAAGACACAATTCATATCATGCGAATAACAAAATGTCAGCTACTTATGGGCTATGCGCTATCTCCATAATGTGAAATTCTACGAAGCCATTAATTTATAATTCCTAATGTTTTTTCTTTGCCAATTCGACTGGCTTATTCAAGAATAATTGTTTTGGTATAGAGTTCATCATCAATTGACAATTTTAAAATATAGACTCCTCTCTCAATCGACGCAATAGGAATTTTATGATTGGATCGAGGTTCGAGCCATAATTTTAATACTTCTGATCCTAACATATCTGTCAATACCATTTTCCCGTAATTAAATTCCCGATTGAGTTGAAGATTCAAAACATCTTTACCTGGATTAGGGAATACTTCAATTTCAGTAGCAATACTTTGCTGATAATCCTTTATAGACGATATACTTTGACAATTGATCAGACCGCTTTCATCAATTTCGCAAAAGGAATTTACATTGATATTGGTAAAGGTATCCGATGAACAGCCTGGCCACTCCACGATTAGGGTATCAATTATTTGTGCATCCCCCAATCCGAAATGAAGCCTCATACTGTTTTGTGCTTTGTCTCCCGTTGGATTCCCGGAAATAAAACGCATTTGTCTCGTAAATGTGCTATCAATTGTACAATAGGCTCTCACTTTTGCACCAATTGCCGATGAATTTGAGTTTACCCCTTTCAATGTGACTTCTAAAAAATGATTTTGTCCGCCGCTGTTTCTATACAATTTATCCTGATTGATACTGGTGATCAGAAGATCGAGATAGCCATCATTATCAACATCTGCATTCGAACAACTTTGCAAACTACCCGCCAGAAGTAAGGGAGTACCGATATCTGTATGGCCTTTAGGAAGGAAATTGCCGTTGCCATCGTTTTCGTAGTATTCCGGGTTAATGCCTGCCGTATTATTCACAAATAAATCGAGATCACCGTCATTGTCATAGTCTCCCCAGGCCGAACCAAGAGTTGGTTTATTTGAAGTAACAATTGCTCCCTGTGTTATTCTTGTAAAAAGACTGTCTCCTTCATTGCGGTATAAATAATTGTGATCGTCAAAATTTCCTAAGAAAACATCGAGATCCCCATCGTTATCATAATCTGCCCAGCTCGCCTGGAAGTCGAGGTCCAAATGATTCATCATAGGAGGTGAAATGACTCTTTGAAATGCAAGAACCCCATTTTCATTAAGATTATTGTGAAACATTCTATGGTTTTCTACTCCCATCGGATGCGAACGACCACTTTTAATCAGGAATAAATCCTGATCGCAATCATTGTCATAATCGATCCAGGATGCAGAGCCCGTGCTTTCAAGCGAGTCATTGATAAATAAATGGGATCGATCCGGAGTAAAATAGTTGCCATTTCCATCCGGGACTCCATTGTTTTTATAGAAATAATCCATTCGGAGGTGTTTATTCTCGGGCATGTGTAAATCGAGATCACCATCATTGTCAAAATCAACCCATGAACTGCTCCAGGTATAATTGCTGTCCAGTGCGGGTGCATCTGACATCATCCTCACAAGATTATAATTAGGAGGTCCTGAATTTTGATACAAAAAGTTTGCTTGCGGTGGGCTTTGAGCAGAAGGGTTATTGCTTACAAAAATATCCAGATAGCCATCGTTATTATAATCTCCCCAAATTGCAGAACTCGAGCTGCCGCCATCATTGGATATTTGATCATTTATCGGTGTAAAATTGAAGTTTCCGTTATTTCTGTAGAGTCTATTGTTACCGGCTACCGCAATAAACAAATCCGGATCACCGTCATTGTCATAATCGGCCCAACTACTTCCCAGGCTGGCATAAGAGCTGTTGACCACCGGATTGCCAGAAGTCAAAGAGAATATGGGAATCTGAAAATCTGAATGGTTCTGAGACAAAGCAGAGCCCAATTGAAACATTAAAAAGACCATACAACATAAAAAGCATTTCTTCATTTTTATTTTAGATTTATATTTATTTCTATGCATAATACATTAAATGCATTGGACCTTTCCGCTCTGATTCATGAATTCTTTATGAATAATTTGTGAATGAGACCATTCAATAAAAAAGAGGTATTTATTTAAAGATTTTCATTTGGCTTCAGATCATGTAAAGTGGAAAATAGGAGATGCTTTAGTAATTCCGACAATTCATCTGATCCGCAAAAACGGAAAAGAGATTCGGGTGAAACCCAGATTGATGCATCTGTTTCAATTTCTCCTTGAGAATAAGGGTCAAATTCTTACAAAGGATGAGATCATTGAAAATGTCTGGGCCGATCGTGTAATTACAGAGAATTTATTAATTAAATCCATTTCGGAATTAAGAAGCCTCCTGGATGAACATTTTGATAAAAAACTTATTCTGGAAACCTTAAGAAATACAGGATACCGTCTTTTATCAGAAGAAAAAATTACAAAGCAAAATTCAAACAAGGGGCTAGAAAATATGCTCCCAGAGTATTCTAAAAAGCAAAAGATTTGGATTTTGTCCACAATCACAATTATGCTTTTCGCAATTGTATTCTATTGGCTCATTCCAAACACAGACAAAGTCACCGAAGAGCTGCCGGTCAGAGATATTACGACTTTAAAAGGGCAGGAGATTTCACCTGATATATCGAGCGATGGACAGAATCTGGCATTTTGTTGGCGAAATAATACACAAAGCAATTTCAATGTCTATGTAATGGGAATGGGGAATAGCACCCCTCGCAAATTATCTGAAAGTAATAATCCTGAATTTAATCCGATATGGTCACCAGATGGCAAAGAAATTATATTTATGCGCAGAGAAAATGATGGGCAGGTATATCTAATTCGGAAAGCTCTCATCGGAAATGATGAGTTTCAACTGGCAGAATTGAGTCAATTTAAAATTAACAGGGGACTTCTTTGGATGGATAATGACAGTTTAGTTTTATTCTCGGCGAATACTGATCGCCATCCACAAAAAAGGATCTATTCCTTCAATATCAACTCAGCTGAAATCAAAGCAATCAGCTATCCGAAAAATGAAAATTTCGGTGATTTTTATCCTTCGCGTACACAAGACGAGAATGAATTTGCATTTATTCGTGCGATGTCTGAAAGCAGCGTTTTTTCATACTCAGGTCCGGGTAACTGCAAAATTTTAAAACAGAATTTGAAAACAGGAAAATCAATAGAAATAGCTGAATTCCAAGGCGGAATAACAGATATGGGCTTTGATCAATTAAATCGATCATTTTTTATTTGGGAGGTTGAAAATTTTGGGAAGTCAAAATTATGGTCGGTCAATGATTTTGGGATAAAATCCCTTAAAAATCTATTGAATGATGGCCTTCCCGGGCAAATCTCTATAGACAGCAAAGGTCATTTATTCTATGAAAAATGGACTTCGGGAAGCGATGTTGTATCCTTTAAAGTTGTAAACGGCAAAATATCCGGAAATGAAAAGGAATTTATCAATTCAACAAAAATGGATTGGGGACTCCGATTTTCACAGCTGTCTGATAAAATTGCTTTTATTTCGAGTCGAAGCGGCAGGCCGCAAGTTTGGTTTGCAAGTTCTCAAAATCCTTTACAAGCAAAACAAATCACAACATTTAAAGATGAATTAATTCAAAGCATTAGTTTATCGCCAAAGGGGCAATTCCTGCTTATTCATTTTACTCATAATAGTAGTGAGCACATCATGTGCATTCGTTCAAATGGAAAAATAATAAGTCATTTTAGTAGTGATAAAATAGGATTTAGCAATCCGGAATGGTCTCAAAGTGAAGATTATTTTTACTATGGTTCCAATAAATCCAATGGAAAGTGGAACATCTACAAGAGAAATTTATCCGGTGATTTTGACAGTTTGATAAGCACTATGGGAGGAGTTAGAGCATTGGAAGATGCCAATTCAAATATGCTTTATATTGTCAAAAAAGATGCCGGTACCATTTTTAGGTTAACACCCAAAGGAGAATATCAACCTGTAACAAATAGTCCTTATATGAATCCCCAAAATTATGTAATTGATTCAAGTGGGATTTACTTTTTAAGTTGGAGCAGCTCCACCTGCTATTTAAAATATTGTGATTTTGATATGGATAGTACCATTATTATAAAGCCGGTAAATAACGTTCTTCCGGGGATTCCTTCATTAAGCCTTAAACCCAATTCCAAAATTTTATTTGTAAGCAAATCAAATGAAATAGGAGCAGATATCCTCCGAATGAGTTTAAACGAATGAATTGAAAGAGGCAAGGATATTCATTTAAATGAGGACAGTAGTAAAACAGCATCGGTTTTAGCGCTTTTTACAAAGTTTAATCATAACCACTATGCCTAAAGCTTAAGTTTTAAAAACAGCTCATTCCCCAATCTTTCCGGAATACTATTGTAGGATTTTTCAAGTGTTTCGACCTGAAAATATTTTTGGAATAAAGACCGATATTCGAGTTGATTGCCACCATAAGGTGGATGATCTTCAAATAAGGGGATATTAAAAAGAAGGCCGATTAATTTGCTTTTTTCAGTCATCAGACTTTTCATCTTTTTACAGTATTTCTCCCTTAAAGAAGGATTCAGAGCACAAAAAAAGGTCTGTTCAATGATAAGGTCATAAGTATCCGAATGATCAAAAAAATCGGCATGAATTAAATGATCCTCCGGAAAATCAGGGTTTTCCTCTTTAAATTTCTTTAAGGGATACTCTGAAATATCAAGTAAGAAAACATTTGTGAAATCGTTTTCATACAGATATTTTGCCTCATAGGCATTGCCACAGCCAGGGATTAGAATTTTTATGCTTTTATTCTGTAATTGATCAAAATAGGCCTTTAAGGGAGTCGAAACATAACCAATATCCCAACCAGTATTTGCTTCCTTGTATCGTTTTGTCCAGTATTCCTCAGAAGCTATCTTGTTTTTCAATTCTTCCATTCTGCAAATAATACTAAATTAACCGCTTTAAAATTCTATGGTTCTAAATTATATATGGGTAGGCTTTTTCCTCATCTCTTTTTTGCTGGGATTATTTCAATGGATTTTTCTCGGCCAGGGGGATGTTTTCCCGGAAATGCTCAGTGCCACTTTTGAGTATTCAAAAACGGCTTTTGAAATTTCCCTGGGATTGACCGGTGTTTTGGCATTGTGGCTGGGATTTCTAAAAATAGCTGAAAATGCAGGCTTGATCAATGTCCTGGCAAGGGTATTGGGACCTTTTTTATATCCCTTGTTTCCTCAAATTCCAAAGGGTCATCCTGTATTTGGCACCATGGTCATGAATTTTTCTGCCAATATGCTCGGTTTGGATAATGCAGCTACCCCCATCGGTTTGAAAGCCATGGATGGACTCCAGGAATTGAATGAAAATAAAAAAGCAGCAAGTAATTCACAGATAATGTTCCTGGTCTTGAATACATCCGGCCTCACAATAATCCCGATTAATGTCATGGTCTACCGCGCACAAATGGGAGCTGAAAATCCCGCGGATATCTTCTTGCCAATTTTGGTGGCGACCTTTGCTGCCACAGTTGGTGGTATCCTGTTTGTTGGGATTAAACAAAAAATTAATTTTCTAAATCCCTACCTCCTTTCAGCCTTATTGAGCGTTACCGCATTAATTGTTTTTCTGCTTTATTCTCTATCCAGTTTAAATCCGGAACAAATTGAAGCGATTTCCGGCCAGGTTAGCAGTTTTATCATATTTAGCCTTATCGCCGTATTTATTGCTTATGGCTTTATGAAAAAAATCAATGTTTACGAGTCCTTTATTGATGGTGCCAAAGAAGGCTTCAAGGTGGCTATAAAAATTATCCCATTTCTTGTAGCCATTTTGGTAGCAATTGGTGTATTTAGAGCATCGGGTGGAATGGAACTCTTAATAGGTTCACTTCAATCGGCCCTGGAAGCCATTGGCTGGAGTAGTGAATTTGTACCCTCTCTTCCAACGGCCATTTTAAAACCACTCAGCGGCAGCGCGGCGCGAAGCATGATGGTCGATGCTATGAATGTACACGGAGCCGATTCATTTACCGGAAGATTATCCTCTACGTTGCAGGGCACCACAGATACTACATTTTATATTATTGCCGTGTATTTTGGTGCCGTGGGCATTCGCAATACCAGATATGCGGTGAGCGGTGGCTTATTTGCAGATTTTGTGGGAATAGTAGCTGCTATACTCATTGCTTATTTCTTTTTTCTTTAATTATTTTCCTATTTAAGTATCTGATTACTAATGTATTTGAAATATTTTCAAATATATTTAAAAAGGCATGCAACCTTTTACCAGGGACCTGCATCTATTAATTGAAACCGTATAAAATGTTCCTCAGTAAAAAGAGGCTTCTCAAAAGCGAAAAAGATATAATTGAAGGCTGTATAGCCGGAGAGCGCGAGGCTCAGCATAAGCTTTATGCTACTTATGCTTCATCGTTTTTTGGGATTTGCCGAAGGTACATGAAGGATGAGCGCGATGCAGAGGAAGTATTAACCAATGGGTTCATGAAAATTTTTGAAAATATATCAAAGTATAAAAGAGAAGGAAGTTTTGAAGGCTGGATGAAAAGAATACTGATCAATGAAGCACTAATGTACATTCGAAAAAATCGACAGATGTTTTTAGAAGTAGATATTGATAACAGACAATTGGATAAAGATTTTTCCTGGCATCAGTTGGATCTGGAAACGGAAGACCTGTTAAAACTAATTCAGTCTTTACCAGTCGGATACCGCACTGTTTTCAATATGTATGCCGTGGAAGGTTACAGTCATAAAGAAATCGCAAAACAGTTGGGTATTTCTGAAAACACATCAAAATCCCAATTGAGTCGAGCCAGAGCGCTATTGCAAGACAGGGTTCAAAACAAGAGGCAATTCATCCAAAAAGGGAGCTGAAATGGATAAGGATAAAAAATATTTCGAAAATAAATTTAAGGACTTTAAATCCGCTCCGCCTTTGACAGTTTGGAAGGATATAGAGTCGGGTTTAATTCAAAAAGAGCGTCGTAAAAAAGGTTATTTCTTTATGCGAATAGCCGCAGGGCTTTTGCTGCTGATAACAGCTCTCTGGTTTTCATTATCGAATTCCGGCATTAAGGAAAACAAACTGACAAAAGTAGAAAACAGCAAGATTGAAAATGCAAATGAACGTTTGAATGAAGATATAAAGCCCGAAATCAGAAATGCCATAGCCTCAATTGATTCTGAAAATCAAATGAAATTAAATTGGCCCGGGGAAGAGAATTCTTCAGAAGTAATTATTGATACAAAAAAAGAGACCAAAACAAATACATCGGATGAAGCAAAAATTAAAAAAACAAAACATGGAGATTTTGAAGATCTGAATCTTGCGGATTCAATAAAGAATAATAAGCACCCAATAAAAATTATTCAACCGGAACTTGAATCGAAAAGTACACTTCTGGCAAAGCTAGGGAAAGACAGCTTATTGCAGGAAAAACATTATTCGGATCAGATTTTACTCGCCGATGCTGATCTTGATAATAACTCTGAGAAAACATCAGACAAAAAAGACGAAGCAAAATCCATTACCATCATTCTTAGACCAAAAAGCAGAGATAATCTTGCTTCAAATGATAATAGTAATGATGAAAAGTCAAAATTTGAACAGTTCAAAGAATCGCTAAATAAGGATTTATATAAACAAACAATCAGGCTCGGAGAGGTCCCGGACCTGGCATTTAACAAATTAAAATTGAGGTCAAATTAAATTTAAAAACAATGAAAAACGTGAATTTTAACTTAAAACGAATGATGGTCTATCTGCTAATGATAGGCCTGTTATCTACACCGCTATTTTCCAAAGCCGGTAATTTGGAAGAACCCGATACGGTGACAATCAAAATCGGCAATAGCAAATTGATATTCCTAATTGAAAATGAAGAGGATTTGGAATCGCTTGAAGACTATGATGTCAATGAATTGATTAAAGGATTCAAGGCCTTACTTGATTCCACTGAATCGGGCAATACGGTGACCATAGATGAGAAGGAGAAGAACATCAAGTTTATCGAAATACAAACCGGAAATGGGATTATAATTTCAGATAAACACAAGAAGAAAAAAAGGATCACCAATCATTTATACATCGATTTTGGTCTGAACAATATGGTAGAAAAAAATGCCCAGATAAGTTCACAACCATATAGGCTCAACAATTGGTCATCGAGATATTTGGCCTTAAGTTCAATGAAAAAAGTGAGATTAGGTCAAAATAAGGGACCGGTCAATTTTCAGTTTGGCGCAGAAATTACCTGGAATAATTTGATGTTTGAAGATGATATAACACTCAGAAAAAGGAATGGTATCAGCGAATGGATCGAATATATGGATCCCAGCCTGCCGGGCAATTTGAGAATTACCAATGATATCCCTGCAAGAAAAGGAAAATTAGCAATTGCCACCCTTGGATTACCCCTACTTGTCGGCATAGATCTTGGTAAAGATAACAATGTAAAAATCGCAGCAGGTGGCTATGTAAACTACAAACTCGGAAGCTGGACCAAAACCGTCTATTTTGAAGAAGGAGACAGAAAAAGGGTGAAAGACAGATCAGATTATAATCTTAACGACTGGAGATATGGACTAATGGCTACATTTAGCTATAAAGGTTTGAGTATCTTTGGAAAATACGACCTGAGCCCATTATTTAATACAAATCCGGTGCTCAATGGTACCCCCACCGGAGACTTTAATGTCTATTCGTTTGGGATAAGAATATAAATAAAATCCAACTTTATATTAGAAAACGACCTTTTTTTGGGTCGTTTTTTTTATTTTAAGGGTGTGGAAGATAAAAATAAAGGCAAAGAGGCTTCTAATTTCGAGGAAGAAAAGAAATTTCACGAGAAAATTGAAAAGGAGTCGCCGGATCTGACAGAACTGGTTTTCGACCTGTTTTTTGATAAAGAATTCAAGGGTAATATTGATCCATCGGAAGACAGGGAAAAAAATAAAAAAAACGCAGAATAAGTTCTATTCTTCACCAAAGAATACAGCTCTTTCCTCCTTTTTCATTTTCAGTTGTCTGGCCACCCTCTGTATGGTCAATCTATTCATTGAAATAAGTACCAATTGAATTGCATATGCGGCGATCATCGCATCTGCCTGAACAAATAAATACGCGATACTGATCAGAATTGACAAGGCTGTCATTTTAATAATCAATGTTAAAAAATAGCGTTTGTAGTGATTGAGCCTATTTATTAAGGGTTCATAGACATCAATACTATTGAGAGATCGATGGTATTGATAATGCCATATTCCCACCAATATCAAAGATAAAAGCACCGTAATCAAGCCAATTTTTAATTGGATGCCCTCTGATAAAAAGACAACTTCTCCATCATTTGATTTTGATTCAACATACATCCAGACCGGGATAAAACATAGGATGGATAAGGCCGCGAATAACTGGAAATGCGTATTGAGTTTATCGTAATATGACTTGTAGTCTTTCGAGTCCATTTCTAAGGCGAATTACTCTATAGATAAGGACAATTAAAAATTTGCTAACAAACGTTAGGTTGTATATCTTTGCAATGTGAATATTGGATCAAAAACTGCCACGCGCAAAGAGCAAATAGAAAAGGAAGCCGCTGCATTATTTCATGAAAAAGGGTATGCTGCTTCGTCTATGCGCGATTTAGCGCAAAGAGTTGGCATAGAAGCCGGCAGTCTTTATTCTCATTTTAAATCGAAAGAATCGATACTTCAAAAAATCTGTTTTGACATGGCCAATAGCTTTTTCCAAAGCTTGGATGCCATTGAGAATTTGGGTTTGGATGCCGAATTGCAATTGAGAAATGCCATCAAGGCGCATTTGACGGTTTTAACAGAAGATCCGGAAGAAACCATTGTGTTTCAAAACGAATGGAAGCATTTAAGCAATCCTTATTTAGAAGATTTTATTGCCATGCGTAAGGAATATGAAAACAGGTTTAAAAAAATTCTTGAACAAGGCATGAAGGACGGTTTATTTGAAGATCACGATTTAAAAATTTTAAGCTTAACCCTATTGTCAGCTTTAAATAATACGAGCACCTGGTTTAGGAAATCAAGGGATAAATCTGAAGAAATTGGCGATAAGCTTTCCAATATATTTTTAACAGGACTTTTAAAACAAAAATAATATGTACGGAGGAGGACAGATATTTGATCAGTCAATGAATACGGATCTGGAAAATGAAGATCCGGTAAAATTACAGGAATTCGAAGCGAGAATAACAAGGGGGGAAAAGATTGAACCCAGCGATTGGATGCCTGCATTATATCGAAAACAACTAATCAGAATGATAGAACAACATGCTCATTCTGAAATTATAGGAGCACTTCCGGAAGGTACCTGGATCACCAGGGCACCCGGGTTTAAAAGAAAAATGGCTTTAATGGCCAAAGTTCAGGATGAAGTAGGGCATGCGCAGTTGTTGTATTCCGCTGCAGAAACTTTGGGTAAGAACCGGGAAGATATGCTGAACGATCTCATTAATGGCAAATCAAAGTATTCCAACATTTTTAACTATCCCGCATTTACCTGGGCCGATTCGTGTTTTATCAGCTGGCTTGTTGATGCCGGTGCGATTGTAAATCAATTGGCCAATGCCAAAGGTAGCTATGGTCCTTATGTCCGCGCACTTGACAGAATCTGTAAGGAAGAATCTTTTCATTTGAAATACGGCCATGACTGTGTTGTAGCCCTAGCTACTGGCTCAGAGAAGCAAAGAAAAATGATGCAAGAGGCGATCAATAGATGGTGGGCTCCAATGATGATGTTTTTTGGACCTTCGGATAAAATTTCGGTACATACGGAAATACTAATGAAATGGAAAGTTAAAATGGCTTCCAATGATGATTGTCGTCAGCAATGGCTCGACATGTATGTGCCTAAAATCTGGGAACTTGGCTTTAGCATTCCGGATGAAAATCTTAAGAAAAATGAAGAAACCGGCAAGTGGGAGTTTACCGAACCCGATTGGGTGGAATTTAAGAAAGTCATCAATGGCGACGGGCCTTGCAATAAAGAAAGACTGGCTGTACGACGCACCGCTGAAGAAAGAGGAAGATGGGTGCGAGAAGCATTACAATCGCCAAATATTTCATATCAAACACCTTTTGCCTAATGAGTTTAGAAAGCTTAGACCCAAGAGTCAATCGATTAAAAATTCCGGATCAATTCGATAATGAAGTTCAGAAAAAGGAATTGGATCAATTATCCACTTTTGAAGTTTTTTTGATCCCCAAAGAGGGCAAGGCGCTGGAAAGTGTAGGAATTGTGCATGCCGATGATCCTGACATGGCATTTGTTTTTGCAAAAGAGGCATTCAGCAGAAGGTTTACCTGTGTGGGTATGGCCGTTTGCCCTACGCATAAAATCTGGGCTTCTGAAGTAACCGAAGGTGAAGAAAGTGCTTTTGATTTTATCGAATCGCTGGATGAGCAGAATGAAGGCGAAGAAGATCAATGCGAGATCTTTTTAATGGACAAAAGAGGAAAACAACACAAACACGCTACTTCAGTTTTGGCATATAGTTATATCGATGCTGCAAAAAAAGCCAAAGAGGAATTGGGAAATCCGTTGACTAAAAATATCTGGGTAATACGAACGCGTGATTTTACCTTTAACGAGGAAGAAGACAGCGATTTATGGGCCACACTCCCCGAAAAAACCTATAGAGATGCCCAGGCCTATCGGGCAGCAGATAAAATCAAAAAATTCAAAGAATCACAATCAAAATAAGATGCAAAAAGAGGAAATTCTAAAAGATCTATTGTATAAAATAGCTGATGATCAATTGATCATTGGACATAGAAATAGCGAATGGACGGGTGTTGGTCCATTACTGGAAGAAGACATCGCTTTTTCATCGATGGCACAAGACAAGGTCGGACAGAGCTGGGCCATTTATAAGTTGCTTGAAGATCTTGGCGAAACAGAACCGGATATAAATGCTTTTACCAGAAATGCAGAACAATTTCACAACTCACAATTGGTGGAATTACCAAATCAGGATTATGATTTCAGTCTAATTCGTCATGTACTTTTTGATTATGCCGAATCCATTCGATTTGAAATGCTGGCCTTATCCTCTTATGAGCCACTTGCTCAACTCGCACAAAAAATAAAAGGCGAAATCAAATACCATGTTATGCATGGGCGTTCTTTTATGCGAAAATTAGGCTCTTCTACAGAGGAAGCCATCATTCGATTACAAAAAGCCCTGGATTACAGTCTGCCCTATGCCCTTGGTGTTTTTGAACCATCAAAATATGAAGAGGAAATGAAACAGGCTTTCATTTTTGAAGGGGAAAAAGTTCTTGAGGAAAGATGGAAAGAACAAATAGAGACCATTCTAAAAGGAACAGAATTGAAACTGCCAAATTGGGATGATATTGAAGCCGTATACGGCGGTCGATACGGGATCCACAGCGATCACCTTCAACCCCTATTGGATGAAATGTCTGAAGTATTTAATGTAGATCCTACTGCAGAATGGTAGATTATACCGAATTAAATAAAGATCAAATATTGGAATGGCTTGAGGAGGTAAAAGACCCTGAGATTCCCGTTCTATCCCTGGTAGACCTCGGTGTTATCAAAAATGTAAAAATCGAAAAGAATATAGTAGAGGTCGATATGACGCCCACTTTTGTGGGTTGCCCGGCTATGGATTATATGCAAAAGGATGTTGAAAAAACTCTGGAGAAATACGGCATTGATAATTATCAGGTAAATATTTCGTTCAAGGAACCATGGACATCAAAAAATATTTCAGAAAAAGGCCGCAAAGCACTAAAAGAATTTGGTCTTGCTCCGCCGAGGGAGGATTTTGTAATTGTTGATATAGATTTACTGGAACATGTTACATGTCCGTATTGTGAAAGCACAAATACTGAACTAAAAACACCTTTTGGCCCGACACTTTGTAGATCGCTGCATTATTGTCACAATTGCCAACAGGCATTTGAACAATTTAAACCGGTATAAAATGAAATATTTATTTCAATTTTTTCTCCTTTTAGCCTTTCTAACACTAATTAGTACTTCATGTAAAAAAGACTCTTCTAAAAGCAAGGCCGCCAAACTCGATTCTCTGAGAATTGAAATTGACAGTCTTCGATTGGCCGTTGACAAAGCCTGGGATACCATGATCTATGAAGACAACAAAAAATTGGATTATGCAAAAAGAATGGTGGATGAAGCGGTGTACGTTTTGAATCTGAGCGAAGTTGATCAAAGTAAAATACATTCTGACATTGAGGCTCTTCGCAATTTCAGATATGATCGGCAAAGCATGAGCGACTCGGATTTGATCGATGCATACGACAATGCTACAGATTCAACGCTTAGAGTAGTTTTTACTTTAATCGAATCCATAGATAATTCAGATCAGGTTCCTTTAATTGTCGAATTGAAAAAAGACATTATGCAAATGGACAATATGGTGATAAACAGAAGGAGTCATTACGATGAACCCGCAATGGAAATTAATTCAATTATTAAGCATAAAAGAAAAATGCTTAGAAAATTAGGAGAACCATATGCATCAATGGAACCCTATCCCCTCTTTGTTTTAAATCCGGATATATAAATTAATTGCTTGTAAGGCGATTTGCGGAATTTAGTAATCCAATATTTTTTCTTCTACAAAAACAAATCCATTTTCAGAATTTTGCTTCTCAGAGTATTTCAACATTGTTAAAACAGTTTTCCAGAGTGTTTCATAGGGGATTATTTCTACCTCTGTGTAGGGCTGTTCTCTTTCCGGAAATTTCATCAACAGGTTGTAAAATTTATTTCCCTGTTTTTTACATTTTTCATAATCCAGATCGTAATTGATTAATAGGCGTATTAGTCTCAGAAAATATTGAGCTCTTCGATTATCGGATTTACTGATTTGACGTATCTCATACATTCTCAATTTTTCGATATGATTATAAAGCATATCAAATTTATTGTCACGTAAGAGAATGAGTATTTGCAAGATCAAAATCTGCAGATTAAAACCAACTTTATCCTTCGAATACTCGGGGAAATAATTAATTAGCGCAATGTCATTTGAAGATATTTCATCGCAGTAGAAAAGGGCATATTCGCGATAAATATCCCACCTTTCTTGTGATATTTTTGGAACAAGTTCAAAATAGCGGTTTTCAGTTGCCATTTTTACAATATTGAGGGCCTGCTCATAATTGCCTGCCCTCATTTGTAATAGATAGTAATCCTCCAGAATTATGTAGTAATTAATGCTATCCTCTCTGTATTCTTCAAGGATATCCTGGACATAGGTCAAACCTTCCTCTATGCGATTTAGAAGTATCAAAGCATAAAGTTTAGAAACATGGTTTGAATGTAACCGGACAGCAGCAAATTTGTCCGGATATTTTTTTGACAACTCGTCAATTTCTGTTGAGAACTCTAATTGTTTTTCCCAATTGGAATTTCTTAAACAATGGGATTCTGCAATGGTATAATACTTTGCTATCAAAAATGGCGTCTCATACTTTTTCTTTAAATCGGTAATTGTTTTTAAGGCTTTTTCAGACAGTTCTAATGTCGACTTGGTTTCCTTTACTGACTTTTGAGAACGCACTCTGATTTGATTAATCAAATCCTCCGCATGCTCTTCGGCACTTTCAATTTCTTTGCATTTCAGCCACTTCTTTTGATATTCTTCGTATTTTCTGACATTGCCTTCATAAACCATTTGGTTTTTAAGATTTCGGTAGCATTCTTTTAAAATCTCAGTAAAATGATATGGCTCAGCTACTCTCAATATTCTCTTAAACAACCAAACCGCATTAAATTTCTGGCCCATACCCAAAAGGATTTTGGCCTGCTGAAGATTGGTTTCTGCTTCACTCTTCAATCTGTAATAGTGTAAAAACTTACCGCTTCTCAGATTAAGGTGAAAAAGATTTTTTAAAAGTTGATCTCTGAATTTAGCTTTGACTTCAAAATAATAGGGATAGTCCGGGCCTTTATCGAACAATGCCTTTGCTGCATCTTCATCAGTTTTAAATTTACCTTCGGCGAAGCCTTCATACATCTCTTTTAACTTTCCGTCGAGGTTTATTTGCTCTTCACCGTTGAATAGAACATCTTTTTTATCTATTCGTCTACTTAGTAAATCAACAATTTGATACAACTTCATATGACTCAAATATGCTTTCAGTGTCCAATATAATTATTTTATTTATTTAATGAACAATTTTATTAACATTTTTTGAACTTAGTAAATGCTTGTTTTTGTACTACCTTGATATATGAAAATGCCCAACCTTTGCTTTCACAACCAAAAACTAAACGAATATGTCATTTTTAGTAAGCCTTTTATTGTTCCTGGGAGTTATATCATCAGAAGCTGATTACGATCCAAGTCAGGAAAGTTATTATGAGAGCACTTACGCTACTCAGGAAAATGTAGATGAATATTATAGACAAAATGACCCATCAGATGAAGATGGCTGGTAAAATATTTGATTTGGATGGTTTGAGACGTACTGGTTTCTGATCAGGACGTCTTTCTATCCAATTCATAGGACAATGAAAAAAGAGAATAAGCATATTGAATCAAAACCCAAAGAAAATTCTCTATCTAAGAGAATTAAGATGATTGTCGAAAAACCTTTTTCGAAATTTAAGGACAAGCGGCCATCATGGATGATTGATTTTGATGCACACTGATCTATAATTTAAAATGTAATAATTATGAAAACCATTTCAAGACAATCAGACATTCAGGAATTACATAAAATTTATATTTCTGCTTTTAGAAAAGTATTCTCTTACTCTGTCAGAATCCAGGAAGACAATAAAATCGCTGAAGGGTTAAGCGATTGAGTCTATTTGATTTCGGAGATTTTTGTTCTGCAATCTTTTAATTCTGTTTTAATCGATTGTATCAATCCAGAAATGTGTTCATCCGTAAAATTGAAATTTATTCCGGTTTCAGAATAGATCTCAGGAATCGTTTTGGTATATCCCAATGCCAATCCCCTTTTATACTTGTCCAGACCTTCGTCTTTATTTTTCTTGTAGTTTAGCCAAATTCCAATAGCCCCCAGCTGCGCTATCGCATATTCTATGTAATAAAAAGGTACTTCAAAAATGTGAAGCTGCTTTTGCCAGATCATTCTTTTATATAGGTCAAGGCCGGAATAATCAATTAGTTCGCTGTGAAATTCATCAAATATTTCCAGCCATTTATTTCTTCTATCCTCGATGCTGTGCTTTGGATTTTCATAAATCCAGTGTTGAAACTTATCGATTACGGCCACCCATGGAAGTGTTTCAATTATTTGTTCAAGGTGTTCTTCTTTTGCACGAAGAAATTCCTCTTCCGAACCAAAGAATATATTCCAATGATCCATCGTTAGCAATTCCATGCTCATACTCGCTAATTCTGCAACTTCAGCAGTGGGGTGTTTAAAAGAAAGAAAGTCAAAATCGCGAACTAAAAAGGAATGTACCGCATGTCCACCTTCATGCATCAGCGTAATCATATCTCTGAAGGTACTTGTGGCATTCATAAAAATAAATGGAACCCCGATCTCATCCAAAGGGTAATTATAACCACCGGGCGCTTTATTTTTTCTGGATTCTAAATCCAAATGCCCAATATTTTTCATGGTATTCAAACAGGATCCAAAAAAGGGATCAATTTTATTAAATAGGTTTATAGATTTTTCAATGAGATCTTCAGAGCTCTCAAAAGGTTTCAAAGCATCCTTTCCAAATTTATCAACTTTGAGGTCCCATGGCCGCAATTTATCAAGGGCAAGCCTTTCCTTCCTGTTTTCAGCGAGTTCATCCAATAAAGGAACCACTTCCTTTTTTACGGCATCGTGAAAGGTTTTGCAATCTTCTGCGGAATAATCAAATCTTCCTTTGGCCTTAAATATATAATCTCTAAAATTTTTAAAGCCGGCATTTTCAGCAATCTGCTGACGTATAGGAAGCATTTCATTGAAAAGATCATCCAATTCTTTTTCAACCGAGGCCCGGGCTTCAGCGATTTTATAAAAAACATCTTCTCTTATCTTTCTATCCTTTGACATCAGATAATTCGAGGCCTGGGGCAAGGTGAGTTCCTGACCATCATGCTTTATATACAATGCACCGGTTATCTCACCATATTTACTTTGGAGACTTTGAATTTTTGAAAAGAGCGGCACATTTTCTTCTCTGAATAATTCAATCTGTGTCTTTAAACCACGAATCATAACATCGAAACCCTGAATGTCGATTTCTTCTAAAAAGCGACTTTCAACGATTTTTTTATTCAGGGTATTGACAATAGGCGAAACTTTTGGCTCAATTTCAGTAATAAGGAAATTAAAGCGATCCCTATAATCCTTATTATTCGTATAACAGGTCATCTTAATATAACTGCGTCCGAGTTCTTCCTGTAATGCCGCTTCAAGTTCATTCAAATCTTTTAACCACTGTAAAAAATCGTCCTTTGAACTAAAATCTCTGTTTTTTAAATCTTCGAAATAGGATTTAATTGAATTCCAATCTTCAATCTTAAAGTTTTCAGGTAAATAGTTTCTTTGAACTTTTACTTCCATAAAAAATGCTTTCTTATAAAATGGGATTGGGGCTAGCCAATTTCAATTTTAACATCATCGGTCATGGGATGTCCTACACAGCAAAGAACATAGCCATCCTTAATTTCTTTTTCTGAAAGGCCTTCTGACTCATCCATTTCTACTTTCCCAGAAATCAATTTACCTCTGCAAGCAGTACACAAGCCACTTTGACAAGAAAATGGCATATCGATATCGCGGTCAAGCCCTGCTTCCAAGATTGTTTCTTCGGATTCCACCTGAAATTGATGTTCATCGCCATCTAAAATAATGGTAACCTCGCGCGCCTCTCTTCCAAGGTCACTTTGCTGTTCCTGTGTTGCGTTGTTCAGTGGATTCGAAGATTTGCTCACAAAGCTCTCTCTGTGTATGTTTTTCTTATCAATCTTCATTTCCTCGAGGGTGTCGCGCACAATTTCCATCATGCCCGTAGGACCGCATAAGAAATATTCTGTGAATTCATCATCTCTTGTAGGCAATTCAGAAATAATGCTTTTTAATTTTTCCGGTGTCAACAAACCCGAATGACCGTCCCAATCTTCGGCTGGGTTATCTAAAATATGCTTAATATTCAGCCGATCACCATAATCATTTTCCAGTTCATTGAGATAGTCTCTAAAAATGATGGAATCAACATCTCTGTTGGCATAAATTAGGGATACTATACTATTGGGTTCTTTTATAAGGGCGCTTCTCAAAATTGAAATAAGCGGTGTAATGCCGCTTCCACCTCCGATTAGAATTAAATGACGATAGCTGTTGATGCTAAAATTAGTGGTAAACACACCCATCGGTTCCATCACCTTTAGCCTATCTCCCACTTTTAGTGTATCGTTCAAATGATTGGATACTACGCCATCCTGGATTCTTTTCACAGTCACAGCCATCTCCTTATCTGCGTGAGGTGTTGTGCACAGTGAATAAGAACGCCGGAGTTCACTTCCACCAACAGGAACCACCAGGGTTAAAAACTGGCCGGATTTATATTCTGGCAATCCTGAATCCGGATTTTCAAAATATATGGTTATTGCATCTTTCGTTTCTCTGTTGATTTTAGATACTTTCAAATCAAAATACCGGGCAGAGGACTTGGACTGCTCCTTATTATCTTCTTTTTTATTCTTAAATATCTTCTTAAACATTAAACCAATAAGTTAATTTAAAAACTAATGCTCTGCTTTTAGCTTTAAATGAGTCGCTAAAATAATTCTCTGTATATACAATGAAAAAATCCGATACAGGTTTGAATCTCCACTGAAATCGGCTATTGATATTGAAATTGTTAATCTGCTCATTGTACTGTACAAAAGTAGTGAGGAATATCTTATCGCTCAAAGTTAAGTCCAGCCTTGGACTTACCAATAAATTACCACCGTCTTTTCCTTCACCATTTAAGTCAAGATAGTTATAATCTAAATCTACACCAAAGGAACCGTAGGGTTGAAAACGCCAATTAATATATCCTTGTGCATTATAACGGGTTGAACTGAAAAAACCTCCATATTGAAGTGCAATTCCAGCATTTATTTTTTTTCGGACATCCGTACTATAAGCAAAACTGTATTCATCCCAATTAAAGTTTTGCCCAGGGGCAAGTGTGTCTTTGAGACTTTCATTAAAGCCTACCAAAAAAGTATCCTGTAGTTGAATAAAGGTATTGTTATAATTAAAGGCGACCTCACTGGTATTCAATAACCTGAGAGAATATCCAACATTGCTAAACTGATCTGTTCTTTCCCACTGCTGATTTGTAAATATTTCAAAGCTCGCATCGGGACCATGCCGGATAACTCCGTACTTATTAGGATAAAAAGTATATCTTAAATTGGGGCCAAACTTATAATATCCGGTTCTTGGAAGAAAGCCCAAATCGAGCTGATAGTTTTCTCCAATCATTTCCTGGCCCCAACCAATAAATAAATTTCTGCTGTTGTATCCTATAAATCCGGAGTGACCGAAATTATTGGTGTTTTTATTCGGACTATTTGATCTGTAAATTGAAATATCACCTATCCATTGATTATCCGATGAAAGTAAATTGTATTCAAATCCATAAGCGCGGTTATAATCATCGGCTAAAAACCCCGCATTTGACAAACTGTCGGAAAAAGGTCTGTATCCTTGACGGTTTGTAAATACTGCAGTGATATTTGAGCGGTCAAATAGTTTACGTTGTAAAATGGCAACTGTGGAATTATTCAAAGTATCTTGGTTTGAATTACCTCCCTCCTGCACATTAAACAAGCCAATCCGAAGATTATCTGATGCTTTTCCTGTCAGACGTGCACCGTAAATAATTGGCCGTCGTAAACCGATCCGTCTGGAAAAGAAAACTCTGGTTCTTGGAAAACCCAATCTTCCAAAAAGATCATCGTTTTCAAGAAAAAACTGTCTCCTTTCAGGAAAAAACAATTCAAAGCGGTCCAAATTGGTTACCTGACGATCAACTTCCACCTGTGAAAAATCCGGATTAAATGTGAGATCGAGATTGAGCGATGGCGTTATTCCAACTTTAACATCCCCACCTAATTCAATTTCTCTTAAGTTATTGGATTCATTATAATTTCTGACATCTCTTCCAGCTACATAAGGAATTAAGGTAATATTCGGTCCTGGTTTGGGTAGGGAATCCACAAAAATTACCGAACCGGAATATCCCAAATTAGATCCATTGAATTGTTGTGGTACCGGTGTCCAGGTTGAAACTTCATTGTATTTTAAATCATTTCTTAAAAATATAATATTCCAAAATTTGCTTTGATTATTGTATCTCAAGGTTTTAAAAGGAATTTTAATCTCAGCAGTCCAATAATTTTCATAGCGCTTTACTTCAGAATACCAAACATTATCCCAGTCCGTGCTCACGCTTTGCCCCTCAAAGATCAAACCTTCTCTTTGAGCACCGTAAGGACTAAGTCCAAATGAAAAACCCGTAGTTTTATCGTTGAATGGATCAATATAAATGCTAAGATTATCTGTTGTCGGAAATCCCCAATCTCTCCTAAGACTTTCAATGGTAAAGGGTTGGGTTGAACTATCCTGCATTATGGCAAAGAAATAAACGGCTTTATCATCGAATATCATCCGAATTTCAGTTTGAGATGATGGGGCGGCTGTATCGTTGGGGGAATTGAGATAAAAATTACTAGCCAGTTCAGCAATTTTCCAGCTTTCTTCTTTCATTTCTCCATCGAGGTAAATCTCATCTATGGCTCGTTTGGCTTTGAACGTTCGTAAACCCTGAGATTTGAGGTCGTCGACTAAAAAGAAAGCCAATAAAGAAATGAAAATAAAAATTCTCAATGCAAATGAATCTAAAATCAAGGGCAAATATTCAAAAAACTATTGTAGATAAAGCCCAAAATATTTCTATCGGTTAATATTTGGTCGAAATGATAATTGTGAAGCGGTTTCACTTTAAAATAAATTGAAATTGAGGTAATTGTTCTGAAATTCCGAAATTCGCATTTTAATAAATACAAGGAATGTCAGCAGAATCGCTCAAGGCAATATCACCTGTAGATGGACGGTACTTTGATAAAGTCAAGGAACTTTCTATATACTTTTCAGAATATGCGCTCATAAAATACCGAATACGAGTAGAAATTGAATATTTGATCGCTCTTGCTGAAGGTCCTTTAAAAAATAGGATTGGTGAAATTCAAGCAAAAAAAAATGAGCTTAGAGCTATTTATGAAAATTTTAATTTGGAAAATGCTTCCCGTGTTAAGGCCATTGAATCTGAAATTAATCACGACGTAAAAGCCGTCGAGTATTTTATTAAGGAAAAACTTGATGATTTAAGCCTGAGCCAACATAAAGAATTTGTTCATTTCGGACTCACTTCACAGGATATCAATAATACATCAATTCCATTAAGCATAAAGGATTGCCTGGATCAGGTAATTTATGCCGAACTGCAAACATTAATTGACAAGCTCAGAGCACTTTCAAAAAAATGGAAAGACGTAACCATGCTGGCCAGAACTCACGGTCAAGCAGCCAGCCCTACCAATTTGGGCAAAGAATTTGCCGTTTTTATTGAAAGGATTGAAGTCCAATTTGAAAATCTTAAGTCCATTGAAAACCGAGTAAAATTTGGAGGAGCAACCGGTAATTTTAATGCCCATCATGTAGCTTTTCCTGAAGTGAATTGGCCGGAGTTCGGAAATACTTTTGCCGGAAATTATTTGGGATTAAAACGAAGCCAGTTTACCACACAAATTGAACACTACGATCAATTGGCGGCATTATTTGATAATTTTGGCCGCATTAACACAATTCTAATCGATCTTGATCGCGATGTTTGGCAATACATTTCAATGGGCTATTTCACTCAAAAAGTCAAGAAAGGAGAAGTTGGTTCCTCCGCCATGCCGCACAAGGTCAATCCCATTGACTTTGAAAACTCAGAGGGGAATTTGGGAATCGCCAACTCAGTTTTTAATCATTTATCTTCTAAACTTCCCATTTCAAGATTACAAAGAGATCTTACCGATTCTACAGTTTTGAGAAATGTCGGTGTTCCAATGGCACATTCTTTACTCGCTTGGAAATCTTTACAAAAAGGATTGGATAAAATCGAAATCAACAGGGAAAATATTTCAGCAGATCTCGATGCCAATTGGGCTGTAGTTGCAGAAGCCATTCAGACTATTTTGCGAAGAGAAAATTATCCAAACCCTTATGAGAGTCTTAAAGATCTCACCAGAGGAAGTAAGGAAATCAACAAGCAAAGCATTCACCGTTTTATAGATCAATTGGAAATCTCTCAGGAGATAAAGGAAGAATTGAAAAAAATTAGTCCTGAAAATTATTCGGGTATATATCCGGATTTTTAAGCCACAAAATCACCGGACATTTGTCTGCAAAACTTAATGGCTCTTCTGAGCTTTCGCTTATAAAAGAGTCCGTTTTTTTTCATAAGCTTAAAATGGGCTTTAAGATTATGCCAAAAAGGTTTTTCATCGGTATAGCCTTCGGCCGAGGTTTTGGGAATCAACAGGTACTCAAAACCCATTTCATCAGCTATCTCTTCCATGCATGGATTACCGTAAAGGACTTTTTCCGGTTTTCTAACAATAATATAGATTTTGGATTTTGGGAAATTCGGGGTTTTGCTTCCGTTGAAATTTTTATTCTGCTTAATATCTATAGCCGTTGAAGGCATATCCTCATTTACATCACTTCTTGCCTCAAGTTCTTGTGCAATTGCAGATGCTGAGAACATAAAAAACAGCAATGCGATCGATATGTGTAAATGCTTTTTGATATTCACATTAAAAACCTCCATGCAAAAGTGAGAAAAAAACATCAGAATCGTGCAAATTAGCTTTGAGGCATTAAAAAAGCCCCGAAATTCGGGGCTAAAAATTATTTCTTGAAGAAATTTTCTGTCCGATTATCAATTACAAGATAATAAACCTGGCCGGTTTTCAAATCGCTGACATCGATTTCCGTCGCCCTGCCCTTTTTAATTTCATTGCCGAAATGATCCAAGATTTCGTAATCCGTTTCGCGGGATAAGGTTAGTTTATCCTTTGGCTTAGGTGGGTTAAAGGTTACCGGAGGTAGATCAGATGTGAATTCCTTAATTCTTGTATTATAAACCTGACCGGTTCTTTCTTCATATTTGATTCTATACTTGTTATTACCGCTGTGGTGATATGTTTTCAGTGAATAGGAATTGGTTCCCGGTCTTCCCTGTGAAGATACTTCTCCAACCACTTTCCATGTATTGTTTACAAAATGCTCTACTTTATAGGTATTTTGTGGTTTTTCTCCTATTGATGACCAATTTACCCCGTCGCCATTCACATCAAAAGATTCAAACTTAAAAGCCTTATTGGTGACAAAGACATTGGGATTAAGAATTTTTGGCGTACATCCATCTTTGTGAACTATTCTTATTTCAATGGCTTCATCCATTTTCAAATAGTTTAACGATATAATAAATGCTCCCTGATTTTTATGAGGCTTCAATTTGCCATTAATGTAGACCTCCTCCACACAATATTCAGAAGTAGAAGAACCATTGAATGGATTCTGTACATACAAATCCTTGCCGTGATATTGTCCAACAAGTGTTATCTCTCCACCAAGGGCTATTTGAGAGATTAATAAGGAAAGTACTGCCAGGTATGATTTCAAATTCATGAGAATTCGACAATTAAAAGTTCGGATAATACAATTTCAAATTTATATATTTTTCTAAAATATACCCTATGTAATGAATTATTTAGAAATAGTTCCATTTATTCATGCCTTAAAGCTTCAATTGGATCAAGCCTGGAGGCTTTTCCGGCAGGATAAAAACCGGATATGACTCCTACTACTAAACAAATAACTATTCCCACAAACATCCATAGCCAAGGTACAACAAAAACTCTGCTTCCAATAGTAA
Organism: Cytophagales bacterium; assembly: GCA_965267555.1. Lineage (GTDB taxonomy): Bacteria > Bacteroidota > Bacteroidia > Cytophagales > CCMP332 > CCMP332. The sequence continues at coordinate 2,497,899 of OZ254083.1, forward strand.
CGGCAATAATGTTGCCAATTCCCAATCCTAAAACTACACCGGCGATGCCGCCAAGCTGACAGATTACGATGGCTTCTATTAAAAACTGTTCCCGAATGGTCCCCGGTTTTGCCCCCAATGCTTTTCTCACACCGATTTCTCTTGTTCTTTCAGTAACAGATACCAACATGATATTCATTAACCCTATCGAAGCACCTAAAAGCGTAATAAACCCAATGATAAAACCTCCCATTCTTAAATTTCCGGATATTTCATCCAATGTTGAACTTATAGAATCGCTTCTCTCTAAAGTAAATGAATCTTCTTTATTTAAGGGATCTTTGCGAATCTGTCGCATTAAGCCGGTAGCCATTCCCATCGCATACTCAAGATCCTGATCGGTATCAATCCCTACCGTAATACCAAAACTCGGTTCATTCAAGAAAGGTAATGAGGCGACAAGCGGTATTAATATATTTCTATTGGTGCCGCTGCCTCCAAACACGCCCCCGGTACTTTCAATGACCCCAATCACCTTAAAATATTTCCCCAATACAAGAATTTCTTCATTGAGGGGGTTTTCTTCACCAAACAAGGTTTCCACGATCTCTTCTCCTATCAAAGCCACATTCAAGCCGCGTATTAGTTCCTGACTGGAAAAACCGCGGCCTTTAATTAAATTATATCCTTCGTTGTTTAAATAATTTTCATCAATGGCAATCACCTCGGAGTTTGGATTGGTTTTTTTAGAGTGACGCTTGGCCTCGGCTAATCCACTTACCCATTCATAAATTCCCACGCTGTTGCTGTAATCGTACTCTTTTTTAAATTTTAACGCTTGCCTGTATGTGATTCTGGGATAAACTTTTCGCTGTTCACCACGTCTTCTGCCTGTTCTTTTCTGGTAAATTTCAAAACTGTTAGCGCCTAAAGTGCTTAAACTTTCGGTTATTGAAGCTTTCATTCCGTCTATTGCCGTAAGAATTCCGACCAAAGACATTATTCCAATAGCTATTATCGTTGCAGTAAGTATAGTCCTTAAAAGATTATCCTTTATGGATTTAAAACTTTCCGAAATATTATTCCGTAGATTCATTAAGGAGAACTATTTTAGCTCTGTTTTTCTTGTATAACAAGATTACTAATTATATCACAATTTAAATAGTCATGATAAAGAAGCTTAGCTTTTTAATCCTTTTTTCCCTGAGTATTGTAATGAGTGCTTTTAGCTCGAAGATTCTGATCCCTATGGATGAAGCCCAGTCCAATCATTTAAAAGCCTATGGGATGTCCTATTGGATACTAGCCCAGGAACAGGAGGTAGAATGGCTTTTAAATTATCGCGGTGGAAGCTTTTTATTTCAAAATGCTCAACTTTTTCAAAATGAATTAATAATTCGAGGAGTAAGCTATGAAGTGATTTCAGATGCCGAAGCCAATCAAATCATAGAAATGATTGCCAGCCCAAATAAGAACATGGATGTGATGAAACTGGAGGTAGCTCCTAAAATTGCCGTTTATTCACCCAAAACCGCACAACCCTGGGATGATGCCGTAACCCTGGTGCTGACCTATGCCGAGATTCCATATGATGTAGTATTTGATGATGAGGTGATGAAGGGAGAATTGAATAAATACGACTGGCTGCATTTACACCATGAGGATTTTACAGGGCAGTACGGGAAATTTTATAGTATCCACAGAAATAAAAAATGGTATCAGGATCAGGTGGCCGAATTTGAAGAAACGGCTGCCAAACACGGTTTTTCAAAAGTTTCCCAACTCAAGCTCGAAATTGTCAAAAGGATTAAGGCCTATACGCTGGGCGGGGGATTCTTATTTGCCATGTGTTCTGCTACCGATACCTATGACATTGCCTTAGCAGCAGATGGTGTGGATATCTGTGAACATATGTTTGATGGAGATCCTGCTGACCCCAGAGCCAATTCCAAGCTAAATTATGAGCCTGCCTTAGCTTTTAAGGATTTTCAATTAAGGATGAATCCAATGGAATACGAGTATTCCAATATCGATCAGGAATCAAGGGAAAGAGGATTGAACGAGAATAATGATTTCTTCTCACTTTTTGAGTTTTCAGCTAAATGGGACCCCATTCCAACCATGCTTACTCAAAACCATGAAAGCACCATCAAAGGCTTTATGGGGCAGACTACAGCATACAAAAAGAGACTGATCAAAGCGGATGTTATTGTAATGGGCGAAACCAAAAGTATCGATGAAGCCCGGTACATTCACGGAACCATAGGCAAAGGATTCTGGACATTTTACGGGGGACATGATCCTGAAGATTACCAGCACTTTGTTGGTGAAGAGCCTACAGATTTAAATCTTCATCCAAATTCTCCCGGGTACAGACTCATCCTGAATAATATTCTTTTCCCTGCGGCAAAAAAGAAAAAGCAGAAGACTTAAAAGAAATGAAATCCGTTGGGTCCTATTCCAACTTCGTAAGATTCAAGAATCTCTGAATTTCTATCAACCAGATGTACTTCACCATTTTGATTGAAGCCTTTTGAGTCAGCAACCCAAATATTAGGATCAGATGTGCCTGGGTCTAGACTGAATCCGTATATCGATGAGACTTTGCCTGAAAGATTTACGATTCGGTGTTCTGAGGTGCTGAATTCCGATCTTGGATCAAATCCATATATACTTTGTCCCGAGCTGAAATAAACTTTAGAACCATCCGAAATTAATTGACCATTCGGCTTCAAACCTAGTGAAACGGAATCCGTAACTGTTAAGCTCTCATTATCAATTTCATAAATCCATCCATTTGTACCTCCAAAGGTGTCTGTACAAATAACATTGATATACGCTCCATAAACACTGGTCATCCCAATTGGAGAATATCCTACATTTATAGTTTTGAATTGCCCATCACCAAAGACCTGAACCGTATTTGAAAAGCTATTGCTTACAAAGATTTTCCTTCCATCATATGAAAAGATTTGCTCTGTTCCCGGATCTGTTTTTGTATTATTATCCCAAAAGCTCAGATCATTTCTTTTATATTTCGACACAAACGAATCCGTAAAATCCGAATTCCAATTAGTCACATAAATCCAGTCACCAAGGGCAATTACATTTCTAGGTAAGGATAAACCTTCCTCTATTACTGCGGTTTGGATGAAGCTTGTATCATCAAGTACAAGGATTCTACTTTCGTTATTTGATACTACGAAAATACGATTGTATAGATCGTCGTGATAAACAGACTGAACGACATCACCTGTAGTAATCCCTCCATTTGAAAGTCCTACAATATCATTAGTTACAGATTTACTCCCTCTGTTAACCAGACTAAGTGAACCATTTGCTTGCCCAAAATTACCTTCGTTAACTACAATAAAATCCCTTGGACCAGCAAGTTCCACAGGAAAAGGACAATCTGGATCGCCATCGGAACAAGGTTCGTTATCATTACAATACAACAGCAATAGAGATAATACTGCGAGAAAAAAAATATTAGCCTTTTTCATTGAAATTAAGTCTGTAATTAATAGTTAAGTAATAATTCCTTCCAGGCATGGCCCGGTTTATAAATGTCTGATAAGTTTGATCTAATGCATTGTTGATCTGAAATGCTATATCGAATTGATGTCTTTTGATATGCACTGCTCGTGAAATTGAAAAACCCAAAAGCGTATAAGGATCTAAGCTTGTCGTTGATGCCTTTCTTTCAGAAACATAATTATAAGTGCTTTTAAAGGAATATTTCCTCCAATCGATCGCGCCGAAAAATGATAATGTGTGATAAGGTGTATATAACCTCTGTCCCGCCCTTTCCCTGTCCCTGGCTTCCGTATAGTTGTATGAAAGAGCTGAATTCAATTTAAACTCCCCAATTTCTATTTCATTTAATTCGATCCGGCTGTTAATACCTTCGGTTTGAACGCTGCTGATATTTTCGGGAGAATAAATATTTGTGTAGAACTGCTTATCACTCTCAGACCAAAGACTGTCTTTCAATATCCATTGGACAGCATTTACAATATCCATATTGAAATAGGATAATTGGAATTTTATTATTGAGTTACCGCTTTCTATGCCCAGCTCATATTGTGTACTGCTTTCTGGCAAAATATCGGGATTGCCTCCGGGTGTCCAGAAGCGCTCATTTAAAGTCGGAAGTCTGAAATTTTCAGAAAAGGATGCTTTTAAGTTTAGGTAATTAGCCTGGCTTTCAATAAGCGCATAAGCCAGGGAAACATTTGGGGTAATGGGGACATCATAACCTTTTATAGCCGTAAATCTGATATTAATTTTTCCTTCCAGTTTTCCAAACTCAAAGCTGTTAAAAGAATAAAAGGATAACCTGGACTCAGTTGTCTTGTCCGGATAATTTCTATAATCAGGAAAGAAATATTCATAATTGATGCCGATACCGGAATTCAAAAATGTCGTGATCTTTTTATTGAAATTACTTCTGATACCATAACGCTGAATTCCGGAGTAAGCATTATTAAATTGGATATCATCCGAAGTATAAAATAGATCGGTTTGAAGTAGTCCGGCCTTTGAGCTATACAAATGAGAGAGTTTATAGCGGTGAAAATGATCTTTTTGAAAATCTTCGGCAACCCTGTTGCTCATGGCAGGCTGTATCTCTGTTCGGCCATCCTGAATCCATGAATGTAATCGAATTTGGTGCTTTTTGCCAAGTCTTCTTGCCAGATTTGCCTGAATACCGTTTTGGTGATATGCGGCATTATTTTGCCTGAGAGTTGGTTTTCTAAAATCAGAAGTGTTTATATATTCAAAATTATTTTCAGATTGTACCCTGTACATATTTAAACCAACCGAGGCTTTTGAATTTGATTTTTGATAACCGGTTTGCGAGGAAATGGTATTGAAACTACCGTAGCTCAGAGAGGCATTTAGCTCATTCCTTTCTCTGAAACTAATATCATCATTTAAGAGAATGGATGCAGCTATGGCAGATGAACCAAAAGGTACCGAGCCTCCGCCAAAAGCCAGTTGCAGATTTTGACCTTGTACTAGTGGAATATTAAAGCCATTGCTTTGACCCAAACCTGCATGGTTAATATTAATTCCATTCCAGACCAAAGCGGTGTGTTCAGGATTAGTTCCACGAATTCGTGGAGCAATTATTCCACTCACACCATAATTGAGATTATTTACTCCAAAAGATGATTGAAGAGCATTAAAAGAATTGGGAACAGCGGCATTTATTGAATTCTCTTTATTGAATTCATAGACCAATAAGGATGTATTTTGATCGGACCATCGTTGAGCTTCGATCACTACAGTATTGAGTGTATCTGTCCATTGTGCTTTTAGGTCTAAAACAAAGCAACATAATAACACAATAAAAAAAATCCGAGCTCTCAATTTTTAACCATTTGATGAAAAAAATCTCAAGGCCTCTGGATCAGAAGTATAGAATGAAATAACGCTTTGTTAATCATCTACGCCTTTCACCCGAAAGCATTGATATTGTGTATTATGGCAGGTCTCCTGGCTCACCCGTTTTTACCGCCTTCCCGTCAATTGACAGTGGCTGTGGTGTAAAAACATTTTACTTTCCAAAAAGGAAAAGGGGCTTACAGTTGCGGGGACAGCTCCGGAATTACACCGGATTCCCTATTAAGTTTCGTTTTTAGAGAAACACCTATAATACCATTACAAAGGTCTGGGAAAAATTCGAATTGGCCAAGTTAATTGGTTTAAGTGCTATTAATGAGTAATCGTAATTCGTAATTCGTAATTTACTTTAAAGTAACCAGCGTAATCCCATCTCCACCTCTTTCGACATGCTCGCTTTCAAATGATTTGACCTCTGAATATTCTTTTAAATGTTCACGGACTATTTTTCTGAGCACACCATCTCCTTTTCCGTGCAGTACGGATAATTCCTTTACACCGGCGAGTATTGCTTTATCGATGAAATTTTCAAGTTCTTCCAGTGCTTCTGTGGCACGTTTACCTCTTAAATCCAGCTTAGTTGAGAATTCATTCAGGTTTATCCTGGTCAGATTCATCCCCGAAGAGGATTTGGCTTTACTTTTCACAGGGCCAGAAAGCTTTTTAAGATTTTTTAGTTTGGCGAAACTTCTGATATTTCCAATGGCTATTTCAGCTTCCTTTCCTTTGATATTGATTACTTCTCCTTTTGCTCCACTACTACTTACCTCCACAATATCACCAACAGAAATCGGGCCTTTTGGAATCTCCGTCTTTTTTTCTTTTATGGGTTTCTCGACTACATAGTTTTCAATACTCTCTTCTGTATTCTCAAGGTATTTATCCAGGTCTTTTCGTAGTTCCTTAGTCTTTTCCTTATCTGCTTGTTTTTCGCGTATCTCGCGAATGGTTTTTTCGATTCGCTTATTTGCACCTCTTACTATTCCCGCTGCTTCTTTTTTAGCCTGCTCAATCAATTCTTTTCTCTCCAATTGAAGTTTTTCCTTCATTGCCCGGTATTGAGATGCCACTTTTTGAAGGTCTGCATCCTTATTGGTCATTTTCTGATTAAGCTCTTCGAGTTCTTTCTTTTCTGCTTCAAGCTCATTCAGCATTTTATCATACTCTATCTGACTGTAGCCAATATTCTTTTTTGCTTTATCAAGCAATGGTTGTGGCAAGCCAATTTTCTCTGCGACTTCGAAAGCAAAAGAACTACCGGGTTTTCCAATTTCCAGTTTATATAAAGGCTCCATATTATCAAGATCGAAAAGCATCGCTCCATTGATCAAAGCATCGCTCTTTTCAGCAAAAGCTTTCAAATTTGAATAATGCGTGTTAATTAAGCCCTTACACTTTTTATTATTCAAAGCTTCGAGGATCACCTCTGCAATGGCACCCCCATATTGAGGATCTGTGCCCGTTCCAAACTCATCGAGAAGTATCAGAGATTTACCACCTGCATGGTTGAGCATTTCCCTCATATTGGTCAAGTGCGAACTGTAGGTACTCAGATCATTTTCAATAGACTGTTCATCACCAATATCAATAAATATATCATTGAAAATAAGCATTTCGGATTTTTCAGAAAGCGACACAGGAAGTCCGCACTGATACATATACACCAAAATTCCGAGACTGGTCAAGGCCACTGACTTCCCTCCTGCATTAGGCCCTGAAATAAGTAAAATTCTATTTTTCTCATTGATTTCAAGATCCAGTGGGACAACCTCTTTTTTTAATTCTTTGTGATGAACATAAAGTAAAGGATGCCTGGCTTCAATCAATTTTAGCTGGCCCGATTTTGATATCTTCGGGAATTCAGCATTTATTCTTACAGCCAGTTTTGCTCTTGATCGTATTACATCAAGATCAGCCAAAAAATGCATTGAAATCTCGATTTCATTGATATGAGACCGGATGTCTTTAGTGACTTCGGTTAAAATCCTGATTATTTCACGGCGTTCTTCTGTAAATAAATCCTGTAATTCATTATTCATCTCGAATACCTCCGAAGGCTCTACAAAAGCTGTCTGACCTGTAGATGAATGGGCATGGACATAACCGCGAATGGCTCTTTTATTTTCAACAGCCATAGGTATGACCAGGCGGCCATTTCTAATAGTGATTTCGGTTTGTTCGGCCAGATAACCTTTCTCTTTGGCATTTTGATAAGTCGCATTCATCGAACGTCTGACACGGCTTTCAATCACCCTGATATCCGATCGTATTTCTCTTAGTTTTTCAGAAGCATCATCCCTTATTTCTCCTTTTGAATCTATGACTTCGATGATGATCGAAATGATATTATCTCTTGAATCGAGTGAAGGTGTGGCTATATTCAATATTGAATAAATTCCGCTCTCATCATCCTCAAAAAATTCCAACCACTGATCGCTCAATTGTAGCAATTGCCGTATTTGCAGAAGTTCTTCGGGCTCTAGAAATGAATTGGCCACTTTGGCCTTTTGCAGATGAGGTCGAATGTCTTCGAAATAAATTCTGGGATAAAGAGCATCTTCATCAATCAAATGCTTGAATATTTCATTTTGCTGTTGCCATTTTTTAATCCGGTCCGGATTATTGGAAAAAGAAATATCTTTAACTTTTTCTTTTCCCAACTTGGTCATACAGTCTTCCTCAAGCCAATTTCTTATTTCAGGAAAATTGAGTTTAGACTCAAATTGTAATTCGGGATAGAGCATATATTGCAAAACTAAAAACAGAATAATTGTTTTTGAGTTTTATTTACATTACCGTGTTTTTTTATGCAACCTAAAACAGTATTGAGAATTTTGATAATTATTCTAACAATCATTGCCATTTTTATTTCTGCTGTATTACTTGTAGGCTATGGTGTTTCTGCACCGGGATATAAAGGTGAAGCTATGGCCCACTTTGATGGTCAACAGTTTAAGAATCAAAGTGGTATTGAAGCAAAGGGTTTTGGCGATTTGTTCAAATTTCTTTCAAACCGGAAAAAAGAGCCCTGGACAAAAAACATGGATATTCCTTATGGGCCTGCTCCGGAAACAAATCCAGATCCGCAAAAATTAAAGATCACTTTTGTAAACCATTCCACATTTTTAATCCAATACAAGGGTCTAAATATCCTGACTGATCCTGTTTGGAGTCAAAGAACAAGTCCTTTTCAATTTGCAGGGCCAGAAAGAATGCGTCCACCGGGAATAAAATTTGAAGACCTTCCTAAAATCGATCTCATATTAATTTCACATAATCATTATGATCACCTCGATGCCAATACCATGCGAAAACTGGCCGCAAAATTCAATCCTAAAGTTATTTCTCCCTTGGGAATTTCAGCCTTTGTTAAAAAGCTGGGATTTGAAAATACTAAGGATCTGGATTGGTGGGAAATATCGAGCTTTCAAGAATTGAGAATTACCGCAGTCCCGGCTCAACATTTCTCTGGTAGAGGCATGTTTGACAAGAATGCCACCTTATGGGCTGGTTATGTCATTCAAAGCGACCAGAAGAACATATACTTTGCAGGAGATACGGGTTACGATAAAAATATATTTAGGGAAATTGGCAGACATTTTGATTCGATGGATCTGGCTATGATTCCCATCGGCGCATACAAACCGCGTTGGTTTATGTCGCCAATTCACGTGGATCCAAATGAAGCTTTAGGCATTCATAAGGATGTCAACAGCAAAAAGAGCATCGCTATGCATTTTGGAACCTTTCCGCTTGCCGACGATGGACAAAATGATCCCATTGCAGACTTGCAAAAAGGATTAAGCGAATTACAAATTGATCAGGATGACTTTATCATTCCAAAAGAAGGTGAAGGGAAATATTATTAAATCCTAAACCCCAATTACCAATTGAGATCACTCGAAATAGTATTGAATTATTTTCTCTGACTTTTTTCTCTGAGGTGTAAAAGTAGAGGTCCGTGGTCCTCCAAATCGATGATATGGGCTTTTCCAGTTCCAGATAAAGACACCGCTACACCAATCCTTATTCCATGCGGTTTCAAAAAATGCTTTAAAACATTGCGCTTGCATATCTTCTGATATTGTATGGTTTTTCCCATTCCCTCTCCAATGTTCATCCCAAAGCCAGGGTTCCACACCGGCATTGATTGAACTTTTATAACCCAATTCTGTGATAAGTACAGGTTTGCTGAACTTTTGACTGACTTTTTTAATGTTTTCACAGTATTTTTCCCAATTGGCTTCCATGAATGAATAATCGGATGAATCCAAACTCGATATTGGAAAATAGGCCTGAATACCGATATAATCCAATTCATTCCAAAACGTGATCTTTTCGTATTCATCATACCAATTGGCGGCATAACATAATTTACCGGAGTAAATTTTTCGGACTTTCCCAATCAGTCTTTTCCAGTATTCAGTTTTACCCAATGCCAGAAGTTTTAATTCTGTTCCAATGCATAGCATAGCAATTTTCTCGTTTTCGCAGATTTGTGCATAATTCAAAATAGCTTTTTCATACGCATTTGCCCAGCCTTGCCAATTGCTGCTGTCCGGATCAATCGCCTCTCTCCATTCTCCGTCTTTAACACCCACCGGCCATATATGAGGTTTTAGTATTAGTTCAAGACCATTTTTTTTACAAATCCGAGCCATTTGAATGATGCCTTCCTCCCGCTCGGTCCATTCATAGCTGTTCTTACTCGGAGAAATGACCGTATCGGTATTTAATCCTCTCTGATACAAAAAAGGGACTATAACAATTGAATTGATATTAAGATCTTTTAATTTTTTTATTTCCAGCGAATCGATCTCATCGCGTGCAAAAAGGTGAATGGATTTGTACTTTTCTGATTGATAGGTACCAGAATATTCTCCCGGGTAAGGCTGACAAGCTATTAAAAGCAGAAACACAATTAATTGCAGCTGAATTAAACTTTTAACCAATATACTTGGGAAAGAATTTATGGACTTACATAAGTATTTTGTTAAATTCAAAATTCTTTAAATCAAAAACAGAACCCAATCTTCAATTTTAAAATGAAAATATTATCAATTCTATTATCCCTGTCCCTTCTGCTGGCATGTACAAAAAAAGAAGATAAACAGGTGGAAATTCCAAAGGTGGAAAGCTACACAATTGAACAGTTTTTTGATAATCTCAGTGTTGGCGGGGGTTATTTTTCTCCCGATGAGAGCAAATTGCTGATTCATCACAATAAAACCGGTATTTACAATATTTATGAAATGTCTGTAAAGGGTGGAGAAGAAAGTCCGATTACCGAATCCGATAGCAACTCAATTTTCGCCATTTCCTATTTCCCAAATGATGAGCGCATACTCTTTTCAATGGATAATAATGGTAATGAAATAAGCCATATTTATATGCGTGACCTGGACGGAACCGTTACAGATCTGATACCTGCGGAAGGTGCAAAAGCAAGTTTTGCAGGCTGGTCCTATGATCTTGAAAGTTTTTTCTATCTGACTAACGAAAGGGATCCCAAATATTTTGATCTCTACGAACTTCAGTTAAGTGATTTGAGCAGTAAAAAGCTTTATGAGAACAAAGACGGAATGAGTTTTTCAGGTATTTCTGATAATAAAAAATACATAACTCTTCAAAAAAATAACACCACAAGTGACAATGACCTCTTTTTGTACGATCTCGATAAAAAAGAATTAACCCATATCTCCGAACACGAAGGTTCTGCCACCTATTCTGCAGCAGAATTTAGTCGTGATAATCAAACGCTTTATTATTTAACCGACGAAGGGGCGGAGTTTACATATTTGATGGCTTATGATTTAAACACCAAAGAAAAAACCAAAATTTTGGACTCGGATTGGGATATCTCCTATGCTTATTTTTCCTATTCAGGTAAATACAGAGTTGTGGGAAAAAATGAGGATGCCAAAACCACAATTACCATTACAGATATGGAAAGCGGGGAGAAAGTTAATCTTCCGGATTTTGGCAACATTGATATCAAGGCTGTAAGCATTAGCAGAAGTGAAAATGCGATGCGCATGACAGTAGGTAGCTCTAAGTCGCCAAATGACCTTTATTACTACAATTTTGAATCAAGGGATTTCACAAGGTTAACGCATTCACTCAATCCTGAGATTGATGAGAATGATTTGGTAGAGGCCGAAGTCGTTCGTTATGAATCTTTTGACGGTACACAGATTCCCGCTATCTATTACAAACCAATTCAGGCAACAGAGGACAATAAGGTACCAGCACTTGTTTGGGTCCATGGCGGTCCCGGAGGACAAAGTAGAACCGGCTTTTCTTCACTGATTCAATACCTCGTCAATCATGGCTATGCCATCATTGCAGTCAACAACAGAGGTAGCAGTGGTTATGGAAAGACATTCTATCAAATGGACGATCAAAATCACGGTGAAGGCGATTTGATGGACTGTATTATGGCCAAAGAATATCTGGCTCAGCATAACTATATCGACACAAGTAAAATTGGGATAATTGGTGGTTCTTATGGCGGATATATGGTAATGGCTGCCCTGACCTTGGAACCTGAGGCTTTTGACATTGGCGTCAATATTTTTGGGGTTACCAATTGGTTGAGAACGCTTAAGTCCATCCCACCCTATTGGGAAAGTTTCAGAGAAGCTTTATATGCTGAAATGGGAAATCCTTTTACCGAAGATTCCATTCGATTGAGAAAAATTTCGCCCCTCTTCAATGCTGAAAATATTGTGAAGCCCCTGATGGTATTGCAAGGTGCAAATGATCCAAGAGTATTGCAGGTAGAGTCCGATGAAATAGTGGAAGCTGCAAGGGCTAATAATGTGCCAGTTGAATATGTTCTATTTGAGGATGAAGGCCATGGCTTTCTTAAAAAAGAGAATCAAATTGAAGCCTATGGTAAAATTCTTGATTTTCTTGATCAATACTTGTCCAAAAAAGATGAATACAATAAAAACAACATAAATAACAGTTAGATGAAAAGAGTAACAGGACTTGGCGGGGTTTTCTTTAAATCAGAAGATCCGGATAAATCTAAAGAATGGTACAATAAGCATTTGGGCCTGGATACGCATCAATACGGAGCTACATTTCACTGGCGCCATGCCAATGAACCTGATAAAAAGGGTAGAACAGAATGGGGTCCTTTTGACAAAAACACCGAATACATGAATCCCTCAAAAAAAGATTTTATGATCAATTACAGGGTAGATGATTTGGAAAAACTGCTGGAAGCGCTCAAAAAAGAAGGTGTGCAAATCGTGGGTGAAATGGAAACCTATGAATATGGAAAATTCGGCTGGATCATGGATCCAGATGGTGTGAAAATCGAGCTATGGGAACCACTGGACGAATCCGTTCTTTAATTATTCATCGAGACGAATCGCTCTTATTTGATGTAAAGCTTTTTCCACTTCGGTTACAGGCAAATCGCATACTTTGTTTTTACACACAAAGACTGTTGTTTGCCCTGATATAAATTTATTTTTGAGTAAGGGAAGGTCACTTTCATTTTCAGAACCCATTTTAATGGTCAAGGGTAAATAATTAAAATCGATCTTCTGTCTGTATTCTCTGAATTTTTTTCCCGAAATAGCCAATTCTATGATTGGATAATTAAATCTTATCAAAAGAGAGGACCACTTTGAATAATATAATCCATATTTCTCCAAATCATCTCTAACAAAAGATAACATCGCTTCGGCCTTTTCCAGATAAGTCGCTTCATCGTACATTTTTCCCAGATTGAAAAGGTTATGAGCCATCACAGAATTTGAAGCGGGGATAACATTGTCCGTCACTTCTTTTTTTCGGGCAATTAAGGCCTCATCTTCTGAAGATGTATAAAAAAGCATTGCATTTTTGGGGTCGGAGAAATTCTTTATCGCATAATCCGTTAGCAGTTTTGATTTTTCCAACCACTTTTCCTCGAATGTCACCTGATATAATGAAAAGAGTGCAGAAGATAGCAATGCGTAATCATCCAGAAAAGCGTTGATCACCGACTTCCCATCTTTGTGGTTCCTCAGCAGTTTCCCATTTGCATTGAGCATCTGCTTATCCAAAAATTCGGCATTTCTTATAGCCGCTTGCAAAAACTTCTGATCAGAAAATGCTTTGTAGGCATCAATATAGCCTTCCATCATCAATGCATTCCACGCGGTTAGTGCCTTATCATCCAATCCGGGTCGCGTTCTCTTTTCCCGCACTTCAAGGAGTTTGGTTTTTGCCTTGCTCCATTTTTGGAGTAATTCTCCGCGACTCATATTTTCTTCTTCAGCCAGATCCTTCCAGGATTTTTCCCGGATCAATACATTGTTGCCATGCTCCCAATTTCCTGTCGCGGTGATATTAAAAACCCTATTAAAAATGTCTTTATCCGATGCCAGGACTTCTTCAAATTCATCTTTTTTCCATACATAAAATTTACCTTCCTCCCCTTCGCTGTCGGCATCAATGGCAGAAAAAAACTGACCCTTCTCTCCTGTCATTTCTCTTTCTATAAATTCCAGGCTTTCGTAGACCACTTCTTTGTAGAGCGGTTTTTTAAATACCTGATAAGCTTTGCTGTAAATAGAAACCAATTGCGCGTTGTCATAGAGCATTTTTTCAAAATGTGGTACTTTCCAATATCTATCGGTGCTATAGCGGGCAAATCCGCCACCAACAGCATCGTAAATTCCACCCATAGCCATTTTATCCAAACTCAATTCCAAAATTTGACGTACTTCCAAATCGCCTTCGAGGTATTGATATTGCAATAGAAAATCCAGGCCAACAGGCATTGGAAATTTTGGAGCCTTATCCTGCCCACCCCATTTTTTATCCATTTTTGGCATCCAGGCTGCGATAATTTTTCTCAATTCTTCTTTATTGTAATCCCCACTTTCCGAAGGATCGAGGTTTGATTCTACCATACGAATACCTTCTGTGAGTTTTTGAGCTTGCTCGAGGGCCTTTTCGGGTTCCTGAGTATAAAAGGTCTGTACATTTTTCAGAAGTTGCATCCATTGTGATTTTGGGAAATAAGTGCCGGCAAAAATTGGTTTTCCGTCGGGTAAGGCAATGGCATTAAGCGGCCATCCACCGCTTCCTGAAATCAGTTGAGCCGCCTCCATATAAATCTGATCGATATCAGGACGTTCTTCCCGATCAACTTTAATTGATACAAAATGCTCATTCATCAAATTAGCCACAGCCGTATCTTCAAAGGATTCATGTTCCATAACATGGCACCAATGGCAAGAGGAGTATCCAATGGAGATTATCAGCAGTTTATTTTCGTTTTTGGCTTTATTGAGAGCCTCTTCTCCCCAGGGATACCAATTCACAGGGTTATGGGCATGTTGTAAGAGATAAGGGCTGGATTCATTGATGAGTTTATTGGTATGCATTTTTTCCTGACTTTGACTGCATGTAACAAATTGAAATATAACCGACAGAAGCACCAAAGATTTTTTAAGCTTCGCCAAGCGTACATTTTTAATACCATCTGTCATAAGACTACAATCTATAAATGAAAAGACAAAAGTTTAAAAAAAAGCTGATTAATGACGATTCCGCAATAATTCATATGCGCTGAATTATGTATATTTCAAATTGGTCAATCAATATTTTCTTCTATGACAATATTAAATAAAGTAAAATGGATTTTGGGCGTATTGCTCGTTTTCCTTTTGATTGTTTCTACTAATCTTATTGACAGAAACAGCTTCAAACAAGTGAGAAATTCTATAGAAACAATTTACGAGGACAGACTTGTGGCAAAAGGGTTTTTATATGATATATCAAACTTATTACATGAAAAAGAAATAGCCTATCTCAGACAGGATACGGCTTTTTTCAGGAAAAATAATCATGAGATCAATATGAAAATTGAGAAGATAATTGAACTTTTTTCTCAGACTAGGCTGGTCGGACAAGAAACTAAAACACTGGATAAACTTCTGGTCAATTTCAAAAATCTGGAAGACATAGAAGAAAATATGCCATTATTACTCTCCGGCGAAAATCAAAATTGGATTAAACAATTGAATAAGGTAAAAGGCTATACCAACAAACTTTCCAAAATTCAAGTTAAAGAAGGTGAGAAGCAGTTTGCAATTACCAAAAAAGCCATGAACATCGTAGATCTCTCTACCAAGATTGAAATCTACCTCTTAATATTTCTTGCGCTCGTTATACAGTTTATTGTAATTTATTCCTCTCCTAATAAAAAAACAGATTGATTATATGTCTGACTTAAAACTTATTCATAAAATTTTACCCGCCCAGGCCGTCGATATGGGTGGATTTCCCGTACTACAACCCATTCCAACACAAAGTGTAGAACAAATAGACCCATTCCTTCTTTTGCATCATGCCAGGGTAAAAGTACCTCAGAATAGAAAGGCCAATGATGTTGGAATCGGGCCACATCCTCATCGGGGTTTTAGTCCCGTTACATTTATTTTTGAAGGCGATGTACATCACAGAGATTCCCTAGGCAATAGCAGCATTATCAAAAAAGGTGGAACACAATGGGTCGATTCGGGCCAGGGAATTATTCATAGCGAGAGGCCATCTAAAGCTTTGATAGAAAAAGGCGGGTATCAGGAGATAATTCAACTTTGGATCAATGTTAAGGCAGATAAAAAAATGAACCCGGCCAATTATCAGGCATTAGATGAAGAATCGACCCCAATGACTGAATCAAGCGAAGAAGGTAAAACGGTCAGGGTGGTATCCGGCAATTTTGAAGGCATTGAAGGCCCCATTCAGAGCAATACCGAAGTTATTGCTTTGCGTTTAAACTTTAAAAAAGGAAAGGAATATCAATTTATAATTCCCAAAGAATATAATTCATTTATTTACTTATTGGACGGAGCTGTTGAATTCAATGGAAAATTTCCTGTCGAAGGGAAAAACCTTATTTGGTTTAAAAATGAAGGGGGTACGATTCAATTAAAAGCCGAATCGGATTTCCGAGGTATTTTGCTCGCCGGTCAACCAATAAATGAACCCCTGGAAACATACGGGCCATTTGTAATGAACACCCAAAGCCAAATCATGCAAGCCATGCGCGATTATCAAATGGGCAAAATGGGCGTACTAATTGAAGAATTTGATGATTGATGCCAGGGAAAAGCTTGCAATTCTCATTCAAAAATCTGCGGATATAAAGGAAAAAGAACTGGCTCATTTTCTGGATAAATGGAAGCATTTTTCATTGCAATCAGGAGAGTATTTAGTCAAAGCCGCTGCTATTGACCCTTATTTCTATTTTGTAACAGAAGGTGTTCAGAAACTGTATTTTATTGATAAAAAAGGCGAAGAACATATTTTAGGCTTTTCATTTGAAGGAAGCTTCTCCGGCGATTTCCAATCTTTTCTCTATCAGGAAAAGTCACAGTTCTATGTTGAAAGTATAAATCCTTCAAGTTTTTTAAGAATCAATCATGAAGACTGGCAAAGCAGCTTTAAACAAATTCCAAAGCTTTATCAATGGTATTCTGAGTTTCTAAAAGATATTCTTTTTGGCCGAATAAAACGGGAAATAGAAATGCAGAGCTGCAATGCTGAAGAGCGCTTTGAAGCTTTTATGCAACGAGCTCCTAAACCGTTGCTTCAAATTCCTCAAAAATATCTGGCTTCATATCTGGGTATGACAGCCGAAACATTTAGCCGGATGAGAGCCAAGCGAATTTCTTGATATGGATCAAGAGACTTATTGAATGCAATTTGTTGATTTGTAAAAATCTTAAAAAATGGAAATTCAATTGTATTTCTCCCAAATAGAAAATAAATGGAATGAGGTGAATCGAACCTTTAAAGAATGGCAGAATTTGGAGGCAAGGCTGCTCAAACAAAAACCAGCTCAAGATAAATGGAGTGCTTTAGAGTGCATTGAACATTTAAATCAAACTTATAACGTCTATATTCCCAATTTGGACAAAGCCATTCAAGAAGTGCCTAAAAATCCTCAGAAAAAATATAAATCGGGAATATTTGGTGATATGATGGTCAATTCGGTTGGAGTAAAATCAAATGGAAAGGCAAAAATGCCCATGAAAACCTTTGATTTTTTTGAACCGGAATTATCGGATAAACTCGAAAAAGATCAAGTGTTTGAACGATTCTTCAATTTTCATGATAAATTTTACGATTTTATTCAAAGTTCTAAAGAGCTTAACATCAATAAAATTAAAGTCCAAAGCGCTTTATCCTGGCTAAAAATAAGATTGGGCGTTTGTTATTTATTTCTGTTAAACCACGAATTAAGACATATCGAACAGGCCAAAAGGGCAATGAATAATTCTTAAATAGCGATGCTTTTCCTAAATTGAATCCATAAGCCCTTTTATGAGATTTAATTCCTTTTTATTAACGCTGTGTTTATTGACCTGTCAGCATGTAAAAGCTGAAGAGAGTTTAAGAGAAACGGATTCTAATCCTAAGATTGATTCAATTTTAAATGTTTTGGATCAAACAGTAGAAGACAGCAATACAGTTAATCTCCTATACGATCTTGCCTATGAGTACAAATACATAGGTGAAATATTAGAATCTGAAAAATTTGCTGAGAAAACACTATTGCTTGCTAATAAAATTAATTGGCCTAAAGGCCGAGGAAAAGCCTTTAATGTATTGGGCTCATTGGGGTTGGCTAAATCGGAATATGATTCTTCCATTACATCTTTTAAACGAGCGCTGGAAATTGCCGATTCCTTTGATCTGACCTCTTTAAAAGGTACGGTACTGGTAAATTTAAGTAATGTCTATTCCGAACGTTCAGATTATTCCAAGGCTTTGGAGTTGTTGCACGAAGGCTTAAAAGTCTTGGAAAAATTGAAGGATGACCAGCGTATTGGTGGCACACTAACCAATATAGGCATCATTTATTATTATCAAGAAGAATTTGATACCGCCCTGCATTATTATGAAAGGGCCATTCACATTTTTAAAAAGTTGAACGATGAGAGGAATTTATCTTACGGATATTCTAATATCGGAGGAATTTATGCCAATCAGGGAAAATTTACTAAATCCCTATATTTTTTCAGAGAAGCAGCCAGATACAAGAAAAAATATAAGGATCTCAATGGCCTGAGTATAAGCTATCAGAATATAGCTGAAATTCTAAATCACCTATATACATTACCAATTGATTCTCTCAATGCATTTCACGATCTGTATCAATACGCCGATTTAAAAAATATTAAAAAAAGCTTACAAGATTCGGCCAAATACTATCTCAAGCAAGGCATTAGGATAGCTAGGCAAATTAACAGCCCCTACAACATCATGCAATCCTACAGTACCTTAGGTGCCATCTATTTTACAAATCAGGAATACCGAAAAGCGATAAATGCCTTTCTGCAAGCTCTAAAGATGTCTCAGGAAATCGGTGCAAAGCAAAATCAGTTATATCACTACAATCATTTGTATGACACCTACAAATCCATCAGGAAATACGATAGCGCTCTGGTCTATCACGAATTGTACACAAATCTGAAAGACAGCATTTTTTCTCAGGAAAAACAGCAAGAGATCGGCAGACAGGAAGCCAAATATGAATATGAGAAAAAACAAGCGCTTCAGGATGCAGAATATCAAAAACAATTGGCCCTCGATCAGGAGGAATTGAAAAGACAAAAAATGGGGCAGATATTTCTGGGCGCCATTATTTTTATCGTAATCGTCGTTTCATTTTTTATATATCGCGCACTGAGGCTTTCAAGAAAACAAAAACGCGAGATTGAAGATCAGAAAATGATTATAGAGAAGAAAAATCTTGAGATACTTTCATCGATTCGATATGCCAGCAGGATTCAAAACGCATTATTAAAGGAAGAAGAAACCATAGCACCTGTACTTCCGGAACATTTTGTCTTTTTCAGACCGAGGGATATCGTTTCAGGTGATTTTTACTGGAGCGTTAAGCAGGACAATTGGTGGTATCTGGCAGTAGCCGACTGTACCGGACACGGTGTGCCGGGAGCCTTCTTAACCATGCTAGGCACAGCCTATCTGAATGAAATAATTAGTACAGAGATCCATATCACTCCCGATTTAATTTTAAACCAGCTAAGAGAAAAAATAGTCAATCAACTGAGTCAATCGGAGGATATTGAAGACAGCAAAGATGGAATGGACATTTCGCTTATTGCACTTAATTTAAACAGCCTGGAAGCTGAATGGGCCGGTGCGAACAACCCTATTTATATCATACGGGAAAAACGCTCCGAAGACATAGAAATAATGGAAAGCGAACAATATGTATTAGCAGAAATAAAAGGCGATAAACAACCAATAGGTTTTTCAAGTCATCAAAAACCATTTACCAAACATCATATCAAATTTAAAAAAGGGGAGTTGTTTTATTTAATGTCAGATGGCTTTGCCGACCAGTTTGGCGGCCCAAAAAATAAAAAGTATCGATATAAGCCATTAAAACAATTGGTTTTGAATCTTGTGGAATCCGACATTCACGAACAGAAAAATGTACTTAGCAAAGAATTTGATGAGTGGAAAGGCAATCAGGAACAATTGGATGATGTTTGTGTATTGGGAGTAAGGGTTTAATCATTCCCGAAAGCCTTTATCAAATTATAACCATTTCAATCGAGCACCCAAATATACCATACGCCCAAATACAGGTGCCCAAACCAAAGAAGCATCAAAATACTCACCATATGGATTATCTGCTGAAATTATCGGGTTCGACTGTCTGAAATTTAGAATATTTTCAGATCCTAAATAGATATCGAATCGTTCATTAAATGTTTTGGTGATCTGAGCATTCATTAAATAATAATCCGGCGATTTCGATCTCAATCTAAAAATTTCAGGATTGCTTTCCGTTGAAGGTAAGCGTTTTGGCCCATTCCAATTGAGTGTCCAGTCAAAACGCCAATAATTCCTTGTTTGATATTCCAGGTTGATAAAAGCCCTGTGTTGAGAAATCAATGGTTTTTGAAGGATGTCAAAATGATATTGCGTTTTTACATCATACCAGCGATAGGCCAGTCGCATATCCAAACGATTGATCAATTCGTAATCCAATTGCGCCTGAATACTGTTTGAATAAGATCGCCCATTCAAATTGTAAAATAATACCTGCTGCGGACTTCGGTCATAATCTACTACAATTTGATTCTCAAATTCCGTTCGATACAAATCCAGAATCAATGCACCTTCTCTGTAATCCAGTTCAAATTTTTGGATCAGATTTATTCCGTAATTCCAGGATATTTCTGCATCAAGGCCATAGGGACTTGATTCATTTTGGGAAAAAACTCTGATATCACGTGCCGAAGCAAATATTTGCTGATTTTCTGCAAAAATACTGGCTGTTCGTAATGATCTTCCCGCGGATAGTTTAATGGTGGTCTTTTCAAAAAGGCCATACCTCAAATGCAGTCTAGGCGTTAAAAAAGTACCGTATGAATTATGGTGGTCTGCGCGAAGTCCGGCTACAAGCGTAAATCGATCATTCGGCAAATAGCTGTATTCTGTGAAAATACCTGGCACATATTCATCTCTTAAAAAATTTGTTGAATCGACCTGCTCATTAAAATTATCTTGCTGATAACTCAAACCCGATTTGACCACATGAGCGGTATTGGAGATAATCGATTGATAGATCCAATTAAAATAAAAGTTCCTTTGTCGGGCATCGTAAACTCTCAATCCATAGTCGGACTCTTGTTCATGAAAGGACCCATTCAATTGAATCCCGATGCTCCTCCATGGTTTTCCTTGCCAGATTTTTCCTGTTTTTGCCCAAACATCCAATCGCTGTGTCAAATGATTTAAGCGCCAGGGACTTTGGCCTTCATTAATTATACTGCTTAATTGCCCCCCTTCATTATCGATGTGAAGAGCCCTTATTCCAATTTGACTAAAATAACCTCTGCCCCAATTAAATTTCCAACGATTCAAAAAAATCAATTTATTGGACAGGGGCATGTCGCGAAAGCCATCAGAATTATTATCATTTTCAATAGATAAGTTACGCAATTGAATCATTGATGCTGTGCTTACTCTTTTACTTATATCCGACCTAACGTCCCCATTGAATTCCACGGCCGATCCGGCATTTCCATAAACATTCATCATGGCTTTTTTTCCGGACTCCGCTTTCTTAAGTTCAATATTGATCTGACCAACCACACTCTCAAAGCCATTAACAACAGAACCACTTCCCTTGCTAATTTGCATGCTTTGTATCCAGGTGCCGGGGTAAAATTGCAATCCGTTAACCGCCCCAATTCCTCTTAGATCCGGGATCATCTCTCTGGTAATCAAAATATTTGGCCCGCTAAGACCCAACATTTGAATTTGACGCGTGCCCGTAATGGCATCCGAAAAGGAAACATCAATGCTCGGGTTGGTTTCAAAACTTTCACTCAGGTTACAACATGCCGCTTTCTGAAGTTCTCTTTCACTGACTAAACTGACATTCAAGGGGTCGAGTGTATTGACTTCCATTCCTCCTACCCTATGTTCAATTTCAACTTCCTCGAGTAAACCCGAAAGCATTTTATGATTATGAATGAAATCTTTACCCTTGGTATCGATGGTATCGGTTTCATAACCTACGAAACTAGTTATAAGATAACGTACCGAATCGGGTTTTTCAATTTCAAATAAGCCCTCAGGGTTTGTTGTCGTTTGAATATTTGAATTCAGCCAAAAAACATTCGCCCCTGCGAGTGGACCTTTGCCCCCGTCCGCATAATCGCCGCCAACTTTACCTTTGATAATTTGCTGTGTATATCCGGCCTGTTTTATCATCACAAGCAGAATGAATAAGATCAAAGCTCGCATATCAGTGTACTTTCACTCCGTCTTTGTAAGCACAGCAAGCCGGAATATTTTTATAGGCTGCATCATCTGCTTCTATCTCGGACGTGTCGTGCCCCGCTGCCGCTACTGCCTTGTGGATTTCCATCAGATCCACTTTATCTTTTCGATAGATAACATGCAATGTCTGGGAATTTTTATTCCAGTTCACTTTTTTAACGCCTTTAATAAGCGCGGCATTTTCAATTCTGGCTTTACACATTTCACAAACCCCGCTGACATTGAATGCTGTTTCAATAATTTTCTTTTCCTGGGAATAGGAATTGATTGTAAAAAATAGACTTAGGGCAATTATTAATATTGATTTATACATGATATTATAATTTAAATTTAAATACTTGATTTTCAAATACTTAAATTAATAATCATGCATATAGTACCAGGGATTGAATAAAAATTCGCGAATTGGATTTTTTAGGAGGAGGTTCCAAATTCAGTGGAAACTCCAAAGTTTTATTTTTAGAAAATAAGTCGTGGTTTAGGATGAAAACAAGCTGTTCAATGTTCCAAACCGGATCTAAACTCAGAAAGTGGTTTTGAATTTGATCATCCTCAATGAAAAAGTTGATTTGAATATCTTCGCAGCAACCTTCCATCATTTCGCTTTCACCACAGCAACACTGATGAGCTTCGTGACCGAAGGAAACATTTTTCAACAGCCCCATGCAGTAATGCTGATTTATTCCAAACCCAAGGTTAAAGAATAGATATATTGATGCTATCGCTGATATATGAATTTTCAAGGGGATTCCAGACTATCCTATTAATTATGTTCTAAAACGTGGATAAATTTAATATTGTTCCATTGCAATTCCAATTGTACTTTGTGCTAAATGGATTAAGTAAAGTCTGAACAGACACTGGTTATTCTAATAGCTTTTATTATTCTTTTTTTTAGGTTTAATTTCAATTTGAAAATTTTATTCTCATGAAACCGGTTTATCTCTTATTTGCATTCCTCGTATTACTATCTGCACCAATACATGCCCAATCACAAACGGAAAACAACAATCCGGAATACGATTCGGTATTGGCAAAACAATTAGGAGCCGATGATTATGGAATGAAAAAATATGTAATGGCTTTCCTGAAAAAAGGACCTAATAGAAGCGAAGACAAGGAAGAAAGAGCCAAATTGCAAAGAGCACATCTGGATAATATCTCAAGACTTGCAGAAGAAGGTAAGTTGGTTTTAGCCGGTCCTTTTTTTGGTGAAGGAGAAATTAGGGGCATATACATATTTGACGTTCAAAGTATACAAGAAG
This sequence comes from Cytophagales bacterium, assembly GCA_965267555.1. Taxonomy (GTDB): domain Bacteria; phylum Bacteroidota; class Bacteroidia; order Cytophagales; family CCMP332; genus CCMP332. The sequence continues at coordinate 2,521,397 of OZ254083.1, forward strand.
CGAAAGAACTCACTTCAACCGACCCGGCCATAAAGGCAGGATCACTCGTAATGGAACTTAAGGAATGGTATGGCTCCGCAGCTCTTCTTAAACTCAAAGATATTTATCCAAAAATTTCAAAGAAGAAGATTTGATTCGACTCGATTCAGACAGATTTCTAATTGTTTTTATTGCATTAAAATTGCTTTTATTAAGCTCCTGTAGTCTCGAGTATTATTTAAAAAAGGGCAAAGTACAATCACGCAATTTTAATAAATCGATGAAATTCGAATACTCCAATCACCTGATTATCGTAAATGTTAAAATTGCCGATAAAGAACGAAGATTTCTTTTTGACTCAGGAGCACCAAATGTAATTAGCCGCGAATTACAGGAAGAAATGCAGTACAAAGTGAAATTAAAAAATGGTACTAAAGACAGTCAGGGCACAAGACAAATTCTTGATTTTGTATATCTTGATGATATAGAAATTGGGGGAATTACAATTGACAAAACAATTGCTGCAGTTTCAGATTTGAATGCTTCGGAAGAAATTAAATGTCTCAATCTCGATGGTATTATTGGAGCTAATCTTTTAGCAAAGCTCAACTGGGAAATTGATTATCAAAATCAATATATCCACTTTACAGATTCAAAATCCTTTGTCGATCAGGGTGAAGCAGATATCAAATTAGATTTTCTTCCCGATTTCCAAAAAACTCCAAAAATTAAACTTGGACTAGGTACTGAAATTAAAAGCAATATCACATTTGATCTCGGAAGCAATGGTGGAATTCATTTAAAACCCAATGATTTATTGAATACGTTTAAACAAGTAAAATCTTATGGATGGGTTAATTCTGCTCTTTTTGGTTCCGCATTTGACACCCTTTATTTTCGATATACAAATCCACTACTCATAGGTAATTCAAGTCTGGGCCCTTATTGGGTAAAATGCTCAAATAAATCAGGAAGAACGATTGGTAATCGCCTATGGGAGAATTTCAAACTTCAGTTAAACTACAATGACAATTGCATCTATCTTCACAGGCAAAGAGATATTAATCCATCAAAAAATGGATTTGGATTTAAACTAAAATACAAAGACGGTCAATGGATCATTGCTACAGTCATATTTGAAAGCCAGGCCTACGATTATGGGTTGCGACCCGGAGACAAAGTGCTGGAAATAAACGAATACAATTTATCAGATGCCAGTTTTGAAGACTATTGCAAGCAATTTTTATCTGAAACACTCATTCCGAGTGGAAATGATTTAAGAATTAAAGTTTTATCAGGTGTGGATGAAGTGGTTTTGGAACTTGAACTGTTCAGAGAAGAATTTTTTACTTTTTGATTACCAATCGATCACTTTTCGGTCTCTTAAAAATTTGCCATTTGGAATATTTTCTTCTGATGTCAGCCATGTAATTGTATCCGCTCCCTGAAGTACATCTCTCGGTGCGCTACTTCCACCCATCTCCGTTTTAACCCAACCGGGACATACGGAATTCACCTTTATACCATAAGGCTCCAATTCCTTAGCCAACATTATGGTTTGTGCGTTTAAGCCTGCCTTCGACAATCTATAACCTGCATAGCCTGTTCCCATATCTGATATTGAACCCATTCTACTAGAAACATTTATTATGCGTCCTTTATTTTTTTTAAGTAGGGGAATAAACATGCGGTTCATTTTTATGGGACCGTAAAAATTGACTTCCATTATTTCCCTTATTTCTTCAAGCTCAGCATCTACAAGGCCTTTATTACCCACACCAATACCGGCATTGTTTACGAGGACATCCAAAGCTCCAAATTCCATATCCATCCAGGAAGCGATAAAGCCAATCTGGTCTTCGTCCTGCACATCCAGTGGTTGAAAGGTCACATCGAGGTTTTCCGATTTTAGAATTTCCGCCGATTCTTTGCCAGCTGCTATTTTTCTTGCTCCCATAATCACCTTGAATCCCATTTTCCCCAATTGACGACATACTTCAAATCCGATACCCCTATTTCCCCCTGTTACTAAAGCTATTTTTGACATTTTGAACTAATTATTTTCAGCGTAATTTTTTAATGATCTGATACTTTTTCTCAGATTTTTGAGTAAAATCATTTTGAGAAGAGGAGTCATCAATCTGGAAACAATATTTTTCTGAAAATAGTGAATTTCGACACTTAATTTTACACCATCTTCTAATTGATCCAGAATGTAATAGCTCAATAATTCCTTAAAAAATGGTGGGTTTTTATTTTTCTCCCCTATAACTCTGTGTTGATCCGAAATTTCACTTGCTACCGTCTCAAACTGGAACTCATTCTTGTTTATAACACAAATATGCGATGTCCCAATCCTGTTGACCTCATTTGCTTTGTATTCCAATCGATCTATGCCCTTTTGCCAAATTGAACGAAATGAAAAATTCGCGATGTACTCGATTAGATTATTGATATCAGCATTTATGATCAAGCTATCTTTTATCGGCTTTTCTATTCTGTCGGGCGGATTAAAAGAAATGGGTTCGGGAATTTGAGCATTTAAATAGTTTAATTCGCGATAATAGTATTTTAATATCCCTAAGCCTTCGAATTCATGTTGATCATTTTGCCAGTTATTTTCAGGTTGGTAGCTCTCGAATAGGTTTTCTGAGAGTAAGACGTAGGAAGAGGAAGCGATGTTATTTTTTAATAATCTGTGAGGGATTACAACGTGGTTGCCATGCGGTTTTTTCTTGCCCTGAATATTTAAAAATCCAAGCTCTCCCGAGTGAGCCACAAATTTCAAGTTTAGCTTCGAAGCTGTAGTACAGGCCCCACAGGTACAAATTCTGTATTTTTCGTATTGCAATAAATGAGCATGAAAAGCAATGTACATTTGCTCCGCCTGTCTTATCAACTGATGAAAATCAGGTACTTCATTTTCCTTATAAAATAACACTGCATCCCCTTCTATTTCTGATACCACCATGTCCAAAGAATTATGTGCAATGATTAGCTCTATCAATTCTGAAATGATATGCTCACTATGAGATATTGCCGTACGATTGACGAATTGCGTGAAACCGCTAATATCGGGTATGAATACCAATGAATTTTCCTGATTACTCATCAGGGAACAATATTAGTCTTTTGAATTACTTGAATGGTCAATGCGAGGACTAAACCAAGGAATTACTTGTCTTTTTTTCCAAATATTGAAAAATGAACGTAGCGTTTGGGTTTTTCTCTGAAGTCGATCAGAAGCTTATCTAAATCTGAAGAAACAGCATTTAGATTGTCATAAAGGGAATCATTATAAACCAATTTACCCAAGGAGCCTTCACCGGATGAAATTTGAGTTGTAATGGAATCCATAGAAACCAAAGAACGATTGAGTGATTTTAAGGTTTTGTTGATTTCTATTTGTGTCAGGCTATCCGAGACAGATCTCATATTTTCAAGAATTATGCGTACGTCTTCAGAGCTTTTTTTAAATTCATCCGTACTCGATTTCAAATTATCTGAAATGGCTTTTAAATTTTGACGATTCTCATATACAATTTTTTGAGAAGCGGCCATCAAGCCTTTTGCCTGAATGAACATTTCCTGAATTTCCTTAGAGGCAAAGGCATAAGATTTAAAAAATTCGTTGATATTGGTAATGGTAGAATCCAATCCTTCTACAATAGGCATGGCTTTATCCGCAAAGACTTCGGGGAGGCTTTTGTCCAAATGCCCTTGAATGGTGTCATAATTTTTAGCCGGATTTTTTATATCGCCTGGCTGTAATTCGATTGCTTTACCACCCAACAAATCGGTATCCATCAACAAAGCAACAGCATCTTTACCTACAATTACTTCCTTAGTTACATCCAGGCTTACTTTTACGCGTGTTTTTTCACCTTGTTCGATCGAAATGCCGGAAACGCGACCGACTGAATATCCATTGACCAAAACCTGATTTGACACTGTTAAGCCACTTATTTCTTCATAATATGCATAATAGGTGCGATTGCTGGTTAAAAAATCGGAACCCTTTAAGAAATTAAATCCAAAATAAAGTATGGAGATGGATACCAGGGCTAAAATGCCAATCTTGATTTCTTTCGTAAATTTCACAGCGCTAAATTAATTCATTGATTCGATTTCCCGCTTATAATCTCGAATTGCCCTGTAAATAGCTGAGGCTAAATAGGTTTGTCCGAGATCATCATTTAGATAGCGCTCTTCCTGATTATGTGTAAGAAAACCCAGTTCAACAAGTACACTTGGCATAGAGGTTTTCCATAAAACAAGAAAACCCGCTTGTTTAACCCCCCTGCTATGGCGTTGAACTCTGTTTTTAAATTGGCCTTCGATTTTTCCCGCGAGATTTAGGCTGTTATTGATATAGGCGCTCTGATAAAGATTGAAAAGAATATAGGACTCGGGTGATTTTGGATCGAAACCATCGTAGTTTTCCACATGATCTTCCTCCATAAGAATCACCGAATTTTCACGAATCACTACTTCCTCTAAATTTTTATCACTTTTATTTATTCCCATAACCCAGGTTTCAGTGCCATAGGCTCGTTTCTGAGGGTCGGCATTGCAATGAATGGAAACGAATAGGTCCGCATCATTGACATTGGCCAGTTTAGCTCTTTCATACAATCCAATAAAGCGGTCATCGGAGCGTGTAAAATAGATTTTTACATCCGGAAGATATTCTTTTATTATTTTGCCAAGCTCCAGGGAGACGTCAAGAGCGACGTCTTTTTCATTCGAAATTTTTCCGATGCAGCCCGGATCTTTGCCCCCATGCCCGGGGTCTATGACAATTTTTACGACTTTTACCTGTTTAGGATTTAAGAAAGAAAATGCCCCCAGGGTAAAAAAAATTGTTAAAATGGAAATGACGGCAATATTTTTGCGCACCTTAGTCCCGGTAATTTGGTGTTGTTCTTGAGTACTACGCAAAATTGTAAATTTTTAATTAATCTGAAAACCCTGTTTTTGAAAATAACAGCTCTAATTTTTCTATGTATTTCAGCTTTTGGCAGCTATGCGCAAAACCTTGAAGATACCGGTGAAATTAAGCCCATTCCTATTCAAAACGAAGCTGATAGCTCAATTATTGACAGTACCAATATAAGTGTTTTTGATAGCAGCATGGTAAAGGTCGATTCTTTAGGCACAGATAGTTTAAATACAGACAGCCTTGCAGGACCCAAAAGTGATATCAAGACCACCGTTTTTTACAGCGCGAGGGATTCTATCGTTACAAATATTCTCAATAGAAAAGCTTTCCTGTATGGCGATGCAAAAGTCACCTATGGCGACATTGAGCTTGAAGCTGATGAAATTGCAATAAACTGGGAATTAAACGAGCTTGAAGCCAATTACACTTTGGATTCTTTGGGTGAAAAAGTTGGCAAACCTGTCTTTAAAGAGGGAAGTCAAACTTTTGAAGCCGACAAAATCAGGTATAATTTCAAATCAAAAAAGGGCATTGTTTCCGGGGTGATCACACAGCAAGGAGAAGGATTTGTGCATGGTGAAAGAGTAAAAGTGAATGAAAAAAATGAATCCTTTATTGATGATGCCCTATACACGACCTGTAACCTTCCTGATCCGCATTTCAGAATAAGAGCAAGAAAAATTAAAATGATACCTGAAAAACGCGTGATAACAGGCCCTTTTAATCTCGTGATTAATGATGTGCCAACTCCCATTGGTTTTGCCTTTGGAATGTTTCCGATTCCCAAGGAAAAAGCTTCAGGCGTCATTATCCCAAAATACGGTGAATCATCGGATCGGGGTTTCTTTTTACGCGATGGAGGCTATTATTGGGCCATTGGAGATTATATGGGCCTCAAATTTCTCGGAGAAATATATACCAATGGCTCCTGGGGTACACAATTTAACAACACCTATAAAAAACGTTATGGGTTTGATGGCAATCTAAACTTTCGATTCAATAAAAGAATTCAGGGCGAAGACGATGAGGAAACCGTGCTTGAAGATTTTTGGCTAAAATGGAGACACAGCCCTGTTCAAAAAGGAACTTATGGCGGGCGATTTAGTGCAGATGTAAGCCTTGGTTCTCAAAATTACAATCAGCGAAATTCCTTTAACATAGACGAATTGCAGACTGCTACCTTCAACTCAAATATTTCCTATAGCAAAGCCATTAGAAACACACCCTTTTCATTCAACTCTTCATTAAGACAATCGCAAAACACAAGAACAGGGGTAATGGATGTGACCTTACCTGACTTCAACTTGTCGATGGCAAGACAAAGTCCTTTTAAAAAGATCAGGGCTTTACGTAAAATAGAGCCCCTAAGTAAATTCAATATCAGCTATAACGGAACTTTTAGAAATCAGCTTGACAACCGTCTGATTAATACTACGAGTGTTCAGGGGATTGATGTGAGAAATGGTATCAATGAGCGCGAAGGAACCGACAGTGATGTATTTAAGGCCAACGGAGATAATTTTGACCTGATGTGGGAAAGAAAAAGAATTGGTGCCCGACATAGCATTCCCATAAGTACGAGCATGAAAATAATGAAGTACTTTAATTTGAATCCCGGGTTCAATTATACGGAACGCTGGTATTTTCAAAAGTTGGAATATTTTGATGACTTCAGAAATGAAGGCATTAGGGTGGATACGCTTGATGGATTTTTCAGAACCGGGGAATGGAGTACTTCGACCGGCGTAACCACACGTCTTTACGGAACATTCTTTTTTCCAAAGTTCAAAGGTCTTGAGGCAATCAGACATACAATGATCCCCAATATTTCCGGTTCCTATCGTCCTGATTTCTCTAAGACATCAAATGCCTACCAGGAAGTAGTAATTAATGATACAACTGGTGAAACAAAGAATTTATCGGTTTTTCAAAATGGAATTTTTGGTGTTCCGGCAGCGGGTGAAAGTGCCAGTTTAAATTTTAGTCTTACAAACATTCTCGAAGCTAAAATCAAAAAGAAAAAAGATACAAGCGACAGTTTTGAGAAAGTCAAGCTACTCGAAAACCTGAATATTTCTTCCGGTTATAATTTCGCGGCGGAGGAATTTGGATTTAGTAATTTTAATGTAACTGCAAGAACCAAAATCGGGCCTTTCGATATAAATAGCAATGCCACCATTGACCCTTATGTTTTCCGTTTGGATTCCATCGTAGATGATGTGGTTTATCAAACAAAACGCGAACGCTACTTTTGGAATGAAGGCTTTAATCTCGGACAACAAGTAAGGCGATATAGCGTAAACATAAGCACGAAATTCAATCCCAAATCTTTTAAGGGTGGTGCAAAACAGGAAGAAGAATCACTTGAAGATGAAATTCCATTGGAAGAACTAACCATTGAAGAACAGGAAGAGCTGAGGTATATTGAAGAAAATCCCGACTTATATGTGGATTTCACTATTCCCTGGAATTTGGGTTTGAGATACACACTCAATCGCAGCAAAAATGGCTTTGAAGAGGCCGTAGTAACTCAAAATCTTCAGTTTAACGGAGATGTGAAACTCACCAATAAATGGAAAGTTGGTTTCAGGTCCGCGCTTGATATCACGAAAGGAGAATTTTCAACAACAAGCATTTCCATTTATCGCGATTTGCATTGTTGGCAAATGAGTTTGAACTGGATCCCTTTTCCATCGAGAAGAGCATCTTTTACATTTGATATAAATGTTAAAGCTTCCATTTTGCAGGACATGAAATTGAGTAAAAGAAACTCTTGGTATGATCGATAGGTATTATAAAGGGTATTTTCATAATTTTACGAGCTAAAGGTATTCAATGAGAAATTTATTCGTGTTAGTAATGATCGCTACCCTGATGCTTTCCTGTCAGGACACTTGTGATGAATCCGATTGTTCGGGGCGTTCTGCATTATTCAGTTTCCGGGTATTAAATTCCAATGGATTTGATATGGTTTATGAATTAAATCAAATCGATGCGGATTCAATAAAGGTTTTGGGAAGTAATCCGGGTGCTATTTCAAATTTGCAAAAAGAAATAAGTGTAAAATTATTTGATACCATCCCTGTTTTTCAATTCAGCGTTGATAATGTTCACCTGAGATATTTAATCAAAACCATAACAAGCGATACCACCATCACGGATACTTTGAGAACGGATTATATATTGGACAATTCCGATTGTTGTGGTGTTGAATTAAGAGAGTATTCGGCCACTTTAAATTCCGAGCCATTATGTGAGGATTGCCAACCTGAAGACGTCTATATCATCGTACGGGATTAATGTCATCCAGGGATACGCATTTAATTAAATAACCACAAAGGCTGCTATATATCTCTTAACTGAAGGAATAATTTGCTATTTTCACAGCTTTTTAGGCCTAATAATCCATCATGATTCGTCAATACCTCATCCTCCTTTTTGCTGTAATTTTTTCAAATTCAACAATTCAGGCACAGGAAAACCCTTTTAGCAAAGATATCCCTAAAACACCGTCAGGGCTTCACCGCTGTTATACCGAACAAATAGCGCATTTACTTTATGAGCAGAATCCAGATTTTAAAAATGCTATTGATTCGGAAGAAATTATTCAATCGAGAAATTCTGGTTCAAGCACGGCAAGACAATTTGGAGACAGTGTCGTTCGCATTCCTACGGTAATACATGTGATCCACAATAATGGGTCGGAAAATATTTCGAAAGCTCAAATTGAAAGTCAAATAAGAATTTTGAATGAGGATTTTCGTAGAATTTCCGGTACAAATGGTTTTGGCCCGGGAGTAGATACAAAATTTGAATTTTTTCTTGCAAGAAAAGATGAAAACGGCCAGTGCACTGACGGGATTGTGAGAGTGCAGAGCTCAAACACAAATAATGCTTCTGATGCAGCCATAAAATCAACTTCCCCGAATTGGGATCCGAATAAATATCTGAATATCTATGTGGTGAATAGTTTGTCGGGTGGTACATTGGGCTATGCCTATTTGCCCGCATCTATTTTAAGTCAACCTAATTTAGACGGCGTAGTAATTGCCGATCAATATTTTGGGGATCAGGGAACTTCGGGATCGGGTTCGTATGGCTTTGGCAGAACTACTACACATGAAGTAGGCCATTGGTTGGGACTAAGACATACTTTCAATGGATCATGTAGTGGAATGAACGATTCAAATTGCTTTAGTAATGCGACCAATCCAGGTCCTGCCGGTGATGGCGTGTGCGATACACCGCCGGTTAACCAACCAAATTTCACTTGCAATACCAATGCCAATTCCTGTGCTGAAAATATAAGCGTCTTAGGTGGCAATGCCAATGACATGGTTCAAAATTATATGGATTATACCAATGACTTATGCATGGATCGCTATACTCAGGGTCAGAAAGATAGAATGCTAGCCCAGGTGACGCAATACAGGCCTCTATTGCTCGACTCTATGAATGCCATTGCTGCTGGATATTATGGATGTCCTGTGACTGCAGCCATTTCAGGTTCGGATACCGTATGTGTGGGAGAAGATGCCACCATTACTTTTAATCTAACAGGAAATCCTCCATTTGACATCGTATACACCGATGGCAGCAATAATTTTACAATTACCGGTGCCAGTAATCCACATTTGGAGACCATTACAGCCGCACAGGGTACATTTACTTATACGATCGTGTCTGTGACAGATCAGGATTCTACCAAAACTGCTCCGGACCCATCTTTGAGTGGCAGTGCTGAAATAACCGCAATATTTACGGGTGCAAGTGATGCGACTTTAAGTGGAACAGGTTCAATTTGTGAAGGCGACACCTCGATCATCAACTTTTCTGCCAATGGAGGCACAAGCCCTTTTGATATTGAAATCAATAATGGCGTCGGCACTTTAACAGCCATTGCAAATAATTCTGATATTCTTGTGACGCCGGCCGATACTTCAACATTTGAACTTTTAAATGTTTCCGATGCGAATGGCTGCTTGACCTCCCTCTTCACATCTACAGCCAGTTTTAATGTGACACAAAGTCCAAATTCGTTTTTTTTAAAATCAATCAATAAGGGAATAGTAACATTTACCAATTCTACTGTTGGAGCAAGTTCTTATTTATGGGATTTTGGCGATGGCAATACATCAAGCCAACAAAATCCGGTTCACGCGTATTTGAGCACTGGACAATATTCTGTTTCATTGACAAGCACAAATAACCAATCCTGTTCAAATACCTATTCTGAAATCATTACCATATCAGAGATTTCATCTATTCAGGATCTTGAAACAGTTGAAAGTTTTAATTTGTATCCAAATCCTATCGAGAATCAGTTTAATTTAGATGTAAAATTAAAATCCGATCAAAACCTGAGTATAGAAATTTATAATTTAAATTCTGTACTTTTAAAAAGTCTGAAATCCGAAGAAAAAGCCATAGAGCATGATTATGAATTTGACTTGGCGCATCTGCCTCAGGGAATTTATATCTTAAAATTAACTTTGGAAGACGGGAGTGTAATTAATTCGAAAATCTGCAAAAAGTAATTTAAAGATCCTTTCAAATAAGGCTCAAATTCCGCATGGAATTTGGGCTTTTTTTTATCGTCTCAGGAAGCACCGCTTATTGTTTGTGCAATTCATCTTTGAAATTCCTATTTTTAAAAGATTAATAATTCAATATGATGAGATTTAAACTGCTACTTCAGACGTCAATTATATTATTCTTTAGCCATTCACTATTTGCTCAAACCAATCCCTTTTCAGAATCTACTCCCATGAGCAAAGATGGTTATCGTTTGTGTTATACCTCAGAGCTTGCTCATGAGCAATACGAAACGGATCCTGCCTACAGAAATAAAGTTGATCTTGAAAATTCCGGTCTCCTATTAAATAGAAATGCATCATCCATTCCATTTAGCGATAGTGTGATTCGCATACCGGTCAATTTCATTGTTGTTCATAACGGAGGCGCCGAAAATATTTCTCAGGCTCAAATAGAAAGTCAAATTCGAATTTTGAATGAATCCTATAGGAAAATTCCGGGAACACCCGGCTTTGGAAATGGAGTAGATACCAAGATTGAATTTTTTCTCGCTCAAAAAGATCCGAATGGCAATTGCATAGATGGAATTGAAAGACATCAAAGCTCTTTGACCGTTCACAATGTTGGTCCACAGTTATCCAATACTTTCCCTCCAATGGATTACACCAAGTATTTGAATGTTTATGTGGTGACGAGTATTGGAACAGGCGGTACAATTGGATATACCTACCTTGCCAATAACAATGGCGGAGATCAATTTAATTCAATATATATTGCTCATCATGCAATAGGTGATATCGGTACTGCCGGGACCGTTTTTCCTGCAATCAGTTCGGGTACAGTACTTGCACATGAGGCCGGGCATTGGTTGAATTTATTACATGTATTTGAACCTCAAGGCTCATGTCCTTCAGGTAATTGTGCCACTTCCGGAGATTTTATTTGCGATACACCACCACAGCAAAGTGCTTCTCCTAACGGTTGTAATCCTGCCAATTCATGCGGTACTCCCAATAACATTAACAATTACATGGATTATGGAAGTGACAATTGCTTCAATATGTTTACCGATGATCAAAAAAGTAGAATGCAGGCAGCCATTGCGCAACACAGGCCTAATTTATTGGATTCAACTAACGCAGTTGATGCCGGATATTATGGATGCCTCGGTATCACCTATTGCCAGTCAGAGGCCACCAACACTTCCGGAACTGAAATTCAAAACGTCAGCTTAACTAATGTAAATAAAAATACACCTAACGAGTGTACCGGCTATTCGTCTTTTAATACAACCTTTGCCAATGTCACACAAGACAGTAGTTATATATTGTCTGTCACTACAGGACATTGCAGTGGTGGTACAGCACCAAATCACGAAGTAAAGGCCTTTATAGATTGGAACAGAGATGGGGACTTCGTCGATCCGGGAGAGGAATATTTGGTGAAAGCCTCTGGACCTGCAGGCACCGGAACAGTTTCCATAACTGTACCCGGAAATGCACCTTTGGATCGTACCGGACTTCGCATTATCGCCACTGATGGCGGGGTGACAGGTCCATGCAACACCTATGCTTTTGGAGAAACAGAGGATTACGGCATACAAGTATTGGCCCCACCTCCTACAATAACTTCTTTTGCTCCAAGTTCCGGGCCAATTGGTCAACTAGTTTATGTAACAGGTGATAATTTTACCGGAGCCACTTCTGTTACTTTCAACAACACCACGACAGCCGCCGTCACCGTACTTAGCGATGATTCCCTAAGGGTAAATGTACCTGCAAATGCCACGAGCGGACCTATTACTGTTACTACGCCCATCGGTTCTGATGTAAGTGCCGGTAGTTTTAACGTGACAACACAGTTGCCAACTGTAAATACATTTTCACCTGACTCCGGCTTTGTCGGTGATCCTGTTGTTATATTTGGATCAAATCTCGGAACAGTACAGCAGGTGTTTTTCAATAGCATACCTGTTACAAGTTTTACTCAGCCACAAGGAATCGAAATTAATACTACAGTTCCCCTGGGAGCAACAACAGGGAAAATTCAAGTTCAAAACGGAGTTGGTATTGCCACTAGTGCAAATGATTTTATAGTAAGGGTACCTCCCACCACCGCAAGTATTTCAGGCAGCAGCCAGGTTTGTGATGGAACAAGTGCCAATTTGACTTTTAATTTAACGGGTACACCACCTTTTGATGTCGTTTACACGGATGGCACGAATAATTTCAACATAAATAATGTGACAAGTCCACATATTGAAACGGTTAATCCCGGCATAGGAGCAACTACCTATACCATAGTTTCTGTGTCTGATACGAACAAAATTGTAACGGCTCCCAATCCGGCCATAACAGGAAGTGCGACCGTTACCGTCAATGCTAATCCGGTATCAGCCTCTCTGAGCGGGACTGCTACCATTTGTGAAGGTGATACGGCGAGTATCACATTTAATGCCAGCGGAGGATCTGCTCCCTACGACATTTCCATTGACAATGGCCTTGGAACATTTAACAATTTACAGGATGGTGCAGCTATTGACGTAAACCCTTCAACGAGTACTACATACTCCCTTGTTTCATTAAATGATAATAATGGTTGTTCCACAACTAATTTTACAAGCACGGCAAGTGTAAATGTAAACCCTGGCCCTGATGCAAATTTCAGTTCAGCAATCAATAAAAGTATTGTAACATTTACAGATTTGTCTGTTGGAGCGGTATCATGGTTATGGGATTTTGGTGACTCAACAAGCTCTACACAACAGAATCCGGTTCATGCTTATTTGCACATTGGAATAAAAAATGTCAGACTTACTTCTACCAATTCAAACGGCTGTGTCGATCAGATCACCAAAAATTTACTCATAACCGAAGTTTCCGGGTTTGAAGGTCTTGGTGAAAGAGAGAATATAAACATTTTCCCAAATCCGGCAGAAAGAGAACTCAGTGTGGATATCAAGCTCAATCGCACTGAAAAAGTAAGCATTAGTGTATTAGGCATTGACGGTAAAAAAATGCTAAAAAATGTAAATTCTGGAAATAAGGACCGGCACGAAATTAATATAGATGTAGAACACCTTCCTTCGGGTATGTATATCCTTAAAATTGAATTGAGCAAGGGTAGAATTTTCAATGCCAAGTTTTATAAAAATTAATTTTCCTTTAAATTTTTAAAAGATAAGCCTCATTTTAATTCAGTGAGGCTTTTTTAATTGTCTCAAGGTCAGGGCTCAGAAAATTAAAGCTTCAATTATATTTTAAATACTTGATTTTATATTTTTACAGTTCTCTTTTAATAAAAATCGAATGAAATTTAATTTTTTACTAAGCGTCTGCTTGTGGATTGCATTTACAATAAATGCCACCGGGCAGTCAAATCCTTTTGCCAAATATATCCCGGATTATAATGGGCTTCACCGATGTTTTTCGGATCAGATTGCTCATGATGAGTACAATAATAATCCAAGTTTCAGGTTTGCCGTAGATAATGGATTTAGTCAAAATAAAAGCAATAACAATGCAATTACGGTTCATAGGTTTGCAGATAGTATTGTGCGTATCCCTGTGGTTTTTCATGTCATTCACAATGGAGGTCCTGAAAATATCGCACTGAGCCAAATTGAAAGTCAAATAAGAATCCTTAACGAGGATTTCAGAAGAATTCCGGGTACGAATGGTTTTGGACCCGGTGTTGATACTAAAATAGAATTTTTCCTTGCCCAAAAAGATCCAAATGGGAATTGCACCGATGGCGTTGTAAGAGTACAAAGCAGTCTTACAAATCACACCCCTTCTCAGGCAGCACAACTTAAAGCACTTAGCTGGTGGGATAATACAAGATATCTTAATTTTTGGGTTGTAAACACAATGGGTGGCGTATTGGGTTATGCTACATTTCCAGGTGGCACACCTGCACTGGATGGAATTGTTTGTGCAGACGAATATGTTGGTGATGAAGGAACATCTTCAGGAACAGGCCCCTATGGCTTAGGCCGAACCGCAACACATGAAATAGGACACTGGCTTGAGCTTTTTCATACCTTCCAGGGCGGTTGTTCGGGAGGAGATCAGTGTGCTGATACCCCTCCGGTTGACAACCCAAACTTTGGATGTGCAACTGGCCATGTATCTTGCGGCAACGTGGATCAGGTAGAAAATTACATGGATTATTCAGATGATCCTTGCTTCGATAGGTTTACAGCGGATCAGCTTGGAAGAATGAATAATGCACTTAGCCAGTTTAGGTCACTAATGCTTGATTCGATGAATGCGATTAATGCCGGATTATATGGATGTCTCGGAATTACATATTGTAATTCAGGAGCAACGGATACCAGTGGAACCGAAATCAGAAATGTAAGTATAGAATCATTAAATAATTCAACAGCTAATAATTGTACCGGTTACTCAGATTTTACAACGAGCTTCCCTTTATTAACACAAGATAGTTCTTATACCCTTTCTGTAACGACAGGTCATTGCACCAATGGTACCGCTCCTAATCACGAGGTGAAGGCATATATCGATTGGGATCGAAACGGTAGTTTTGCAGATGCAGGTGAGGAATATTTGGTGAAAACCAATGGCCCTTCAGGTACGGGTACAGTCACTGTAACTGTTCCTTCCAATGCACCGCTTGACAGAACTGGCATGCGCGTAATTGCAGCCGATGGGGGTGTGGCAGGACCTTGCGCGGCTTATATCAATGGTGAAACAGAAGATTATGCGATACAGGTACAGGCTCCTCCTCCCAGCATAACATCATTTAGCCCGAGTTCGGGAACCGTAAATTCAATCGTGTTTATTGTTGGTGAAAACTTCACCACAGCAAGTGAGGTCAAATTCAATACAACGGCCACAACTTTTTTTGCTGTACTTAGCGATGATTCAATTCGAGTAAATGTGCCTTTTGGTGCTACAACAGGTCCTTTGACGGTAACCTCCCCTACCGGAAGTGATATCAGCACCGGTATTTACACGGTTACAACACCTCAACCGGCAATCACCAATTTTACACCACAATCCGGACCGGTTGGAACTTCGGTTTTAATATTCGGATCAAATCTGGGAACTGTCAATCAGGTTCGATTTAATGGTGTGGTTGCTCCGGGATTTAATCAATCAGGAAATCAGGTTACAGTGAATGTGCCTTCAGGAGCTACAACAGGAAAAATAGAAATTGACAACAATGTAGGAACAGCACAAAGTGCCAATGATTTTGTTGTCACATTTCCACCGGTTTCGGCTGGCATTTCAGGAACAGCCACCATCTGCGATGGCAACTCAAGCGACTTATCCATAAACCTCGCGGGTACGCCTCCTTTTGATGTGGTTTATACAGATGGGAGTAATAATTTTACATTGACAGGAATAAACGGACCTTTTCCTCTATTAGTCCCTGTTTCTCCTACAGTTGGCACAACAACATATACGATTGTATCTGTAATTGATCAAAATGATACGATTACAGCTCCTGATCCTGCCATTTCAGGAAGTGCAGTAATCACGGTGAATGCAAATCCGAGTTCCGGATCTTTATCTGGCAACAGCACAATATGTGAAGGTGATACAGCCACAATAACATTTAATGTGGTGGGCGGAACCGGACCATACGATATCAGCATCAATAATGGAATTGGCCAGCTCAATGGGGTGATGGATGGAACCATCATCGATGTGGCACCGTCAAGTACCAGTACTTATAGCTTATTATCACTTAGCGATGATAACAATTGCAGTACTGGCAACTTTACCGGATCAGGTATTGTAAATGTTAATTCGGGTCCGGATGCCAATTTCACATCGAGTATCAACAAAAGCACAGTTACATTTACCGATCAGTCCGTCGGAGCGGTTTCATGGCTATGGGATTTTGGTGATTCCACAACATCCACACAGCAAAACCCTGTGCATATCTACAGCTTTGTTGGAATTAAAAAAGTTATTCTGACATCAACACATTCAAATGGTTGCGTAGATGAGATAAGTAAAAATATTTTGATTCTCGAAACAACAGGATTGGCAGGGTTAGGCTTAAATGAGAACATCAGTATTTTCCCGAATCCGGCTGAAAACAAATTGAATATTGATCTTAGAGTGAAAAAGCCGGTAAAAATTGAAATGGAAATTATTTCAATTGAAGGCAAAAAAATGATTGATATTTCCAATTCAACCTTGTCTGATTCACATCAAATGATCATTGATGTTGATGAACTTCCGGGTGGTATTTATATTATGAATATTACTTTGAGCGATGGAAGAATTTTAAATACGAAATTCTATAAAAACTAAGTTGAATTAAATAAAAGACCCGTCAATGATTATTGACGGGTTTTTTTATGCTTTAATTTTATTGAAACAACTTAATCGTAGCCGTTTTACTTTCTCCTGCTTTTAATTCAAAGGAAGTGTCTTCAAATGCGGGTGGGCCAAAATTACCTTTAACATTATTATAAAAACCATATGGTTCAGCCGGAGGGCCGTACAACTTGGTATTCAGTTCGCCGTTTTTATCGAGATCGTGAATTACAGAAATTGAATAGACTCCCGGAGGGAGATCATTAAAACAAGTCTCGTTTTTATTTTCTTGAACCCGGATGGTAGCAGCTTTTGCAGGTTTTTCTAAAAAGTCGTTCTCATTGTCAAAAACAGCGATAATAAGATCCCCTTCAATTTTGCTAATGCCGGTGACATTTACTTTTATTTGACAATCCTGTGCTTTTCCATTTATAACAATAATGGAGCAAAACAATATACAGAATAGGGTTTTGTATAACATCATTTCAAGATTACTATTTCACCCATTGCTGTACATCTTCTTTACTGGGATTTGAAATATCGAGCTTCATTTTTTTACGCATCCCGCAGACATCGTTGTGCAGTTTATTTGGATTCATTCCTTTAAGATCATCAGGCGATTCAATGCCAATCTTATTTAAAACTGGAATCCAATCAGCTGAGATACCAATTTTCTTAAACGCTTCAGGCCCAGCCGTTGTCTTTGCTTTTTCGGGTTTCATCTGTGGGAAAAACAAGACATCTTGTATGGAATTTGAATTGGTCATCATCATTGCCAATCGGTCTATCCCAATTCCCAAACCGGCAGTGGGTGGCATGCCGTATTCCAGGGCTCTTAAAAAATCCTCATCCAGCATCATGGCTTCCTCATCTCCCCTTTTGCCCAATTCCAGTTGCTCTTCAAAGCGTTTTCTCTGATCTATTGGATCGTTTAGCTCTGAAAAAGCATTACAAATTTCTTTACCATTGGCGATGGCTTCAAAGCGTTCCACCAAGCCATCTTTGCTTCGGTGCTTTTTGGCCAGGGGTGACATTTCAATGGGATAATCCGTAATAAAGGTTGGTTGGATTAGATGCGGTTCTACTTTTTCACCAAAAATTTCATCTATGAGTTTGCCTTTACCCATGCTTTCATCGATGGGCACTTTTAGCTCCTTTGCCGTTTTGCGCAATTCCGCTTCTTCCATGGCAGAAATGTCGATGTTTGTGAATTCTTGTATCGCTTCAAACATGGTATATCGTTTCCAGGGCGTTTTGAAGTCAATTGTGTTTTTCCCGACCTGAACCTTTGTATCCCCATGAAGGGCAATAGCGACTTGCTCAATCATTTTTTCGGTGAGTTCCATCATCCAGATATAATCCTTATAGGCCACATAAAGCTCTACCTGTGTGAATTCCGGATTGTGAAAACGCGACATTCCCTCATTCCTAAAATCTTTGGAAAACTCATAAACACCGTCAAAGCCACCGACAATCAGTCTTTTGAGATACAATTCATTTGCTATTCGCAAATAGAGGGTCATATCTAATGTATTGTGAAATGTTTTAAATGGACGTGCCGCAGCACCGCCATAAAGCGGTTGAAGAATGGGCGTTTCAACTTCCAAATATCCTTTATCATTCAAAAATTCTCTCATTTTCTGAACCATCTGCGTTCTTTTCAGAAAGGCTTCCTTTACCTGAGGGTTTACCACGAGATCGACATACCTCTGGCGATATCGTTGTTCCGGGTCTGTAAACGCATCGTGCTTTTTGATGCTGCCATCTTCTTCTTTTGTTTCCTTAACAATTGGTAATGGTTTAAGAGATTTTGACAGTACGACTAATTCTTTAACGTGAATCGAGGTTTCACCAACCTGTGTTTTAAATACAAAGCCTTTGATTCCAATGAAATCTCCGAGATTAATGAGTCTTTTAAAAACGGTATTGTAAAGTGTTTTATCTTCTCCCGGGCAAATCTCATCCCTGTTTACATAGATTTGAATTCTCCCTTTGGAATCCTGGATTTCTGCGAAAGAGGCTTTTCCCATAATCCTTTTACTCATGATTCGACCAGCAATGCTGACAGATTCAAAATCTTTGGACCCTTCTTCATAATTTTTATGAATTTCCCTGCTGTTGGTATTGACGTCAAATCGTTCAGATGGGAATGGGTTAATTCCCAAATCAATCATTGCTTTCAGGTCTTCCCTGCGTTGTATTTCCTGTTCGCTGAGTGGCATATTTTAAATTTTGCGCAAAAGTAATGCTTTAATCCTAATAAAGTCCGTTTAGAAATCAATTGGCATGTATTCTCCGTTTTATTTCGCTTACAATCAAGGAAAGTTCCCTGCTGCTCTGACCGGACACAGATTTATTCTCCTGAGCTCTTCTTACCAAATAGGGCATCACCTTATCAATAGGACCGTAAGGAAGGTATTTAGCCACATTATACCCTGCGTTTGCAAGGTTAAATGAAATATGATCGCTCATTCCATAGAGTTGTGCAAACCAAAATCGTTTGTCCTTGTGCTCTATATTATTTTCATCCATCAATTGAGCCAATAGCAAAGAACTTTTCTCATTATGCGTTCCTGCACAGACCGTCATAATATCTCTTTTTTCAACGCAAAAACGCAGTCCATCATCGTACATCTTATCTGTCAGCGCTTTACTTGGATTAATTGGGTTTTCATAGCCCTTCTCTTCTGCCCGCTCTGCTTCTTTTTCCATGTAGGCGCCTCTTACCAATTTCGCCCCTGCAAAAAAACCTTCTTTTCTGGCTGTTTCCTCCAAATGCATTAATTCTTCCAAACTCTTTTTTCTATACATCTGATAGGTGATATGAATAATGCACCTTTCCCTGTTAAATTTTCGCATCATCTCTAGCACCATTTCATCGACAATTTTTTGTATCCAGGTTTCTTCCGCATCGATCATTAAGGGCACTTGCATATCATATGCAAAGCGACAAATTCTTTCAAACCTTTGTTTTAACCGGATTTGCGAATTCTTTTCCTTTTCATTCAATTCCTGTCCCGCTTGCATTTTTTCCAATAGCTTAACCGATGCAATACCCGAGGTTTTGAATACACTAAATGGAATGTTTTCTTGGTCTTTTGCTTTTTTTATTGTTCGGATAATTTCTTCCGCGCCCTTATCAAAACCCTTTTCGTTTTTTTCACCTTCCACAGAATAATCCAGAATTGATCCAATTCCGTATTTGGCCAGATTATCTACACTAGAAATAGAATCATTGATGGTCTCACCTCCGCAAAACTGCGCAAATACAGTATTTTTAATCAATCCTTTGACAGGCAATTTTATCTTCAATGCTTTCAGCATTATATCCGATCCTATTTTGACTAATAAATTGGAATTAAATGAAGTGAAAATCCATTTCGCCTTTCTCAAGTCCCAATTGGATTTGGAAGAAAATGCAATTGAGGTATTATCGAAATTAAGTTTTGTATCTTTCATTGAATAGATATGATTGGACCAAATATATTAAATTTCGGTACGCTGAATAGAACATCTGAACCCGATAAGAGGTTTTTTATCTGCTAATATGAATGATAATTTAATTTTTTCCAGCAGTGTTACAATCTCCCTAAAACATTTATTTGAAAAGGGTGAATTTAGTGCTTCCGCTATTTTGGTCGATGAAAACACAGAAAAAAATTGCTTGCATCTGATAAGCGATCGCTTTACAAAAAATATCATTAGAATTCCTTCCGGTGAATCTTCTAAATCCCTAGCAATTTGCGAATTGGTATGGGATAAAATGACTGAGTTTAATCTCGACCGGGATTCTTTGTTGATAAATTTGGGAGGCGGCGTTATTTGTGATTTGGGAGGCTTTTGCGCATCAACTTTTAAAAGAGGAATTCGCTTTGCTCATATTCCCACTACCTTATTGGCCATGACAGATGCTGCCATCGGGGGTAAAACCGGGATAAATTTTGGAAATTTTAAAAATCATATTGGTACCTTTTCCAATGCCGAAGCAGTAATAATAAATCCGGTATTTCTAGAAACACTTCAAAGTCGTCATTTGCGTTCGGGCTATGCCGAAGTGTTAAAACACGCCATTATTGCAGATGCCGAGCTCTGGGAACAGCTGCATTTTTCAGAAAAAACCAGAGAGGATTGGGAGCTTCTGATCGAAGGTTCTGCGAGGATCAAAAGTCACATCGTAAATCGCGATTTTAAAGAAGGCGGACTTCGAAAAAAATTAAATTTTGGCCATAGTATCGGCCATCTTCTGGAATCATTTCAATTTAATGATAATCCAAAATTTCATGGAGAAGCCATCGCCGAAGGCATGATGATAGAATCATTCCTTGCCTATCAAATGTATCTTCTTTCGGAAAAAGATCTTGCAAACATTTGTAATCGGATATCCGCCATTTTTGACTTAAATGCTGTCAACGAAGATTGTCAAAAGTTTATCCTGGAGAATATTAATCAGGACAAAAAAAATAAATCCAATAAATACCTCTTTGTCCTTCCGAAAAGCATTGGTGAAGTTTTAATCGATCAGGAGGTTAAGTTGGATGATATAAAAATGGCCATTAGCAATTATAATGACTTTCTTTCATGAAATCCTTATCGGAAATACTATACGAAACGGGTGAGTTTGGAATAGATGATTTTAAAAATATAAGTACGGAACTTCATCCTTCAAGTAATTATTTTTTCAATACTGTTGAAGAAATGCGTAAATGTCTTCAAAATGAGCATTTGCAACCTTTTTATTCGAGGGGTGTCAATCCAACAGTCCGAATTTTATGTGAAAAACTGGCCGCACTTGAAAACAAAGACAAAGCCCTGGCTTTTGCCTCGGGGAGTGCCGCCATAGCAGCGGCCGTATTGAATGCCCTTAAAAAAGGAGATCATGCTATTTGTGTAAAAAACCCCTATACCTGGACCAAGCAATTGTTTGAAAATTATTTGCCCTCATATGGCATTGAATGCACCTTTGTGGATGGCCGCAATCCTGAAAATTTCTCAGCTGCAGTAAAGGAAAATACCAAATTGATCTATTTGGAAAGTCCGAATTCATTTTATTTTGATATGCAGGATCTGGAAGCCATTGCTTCCATCGCCAAATCGAAAAATATCAGCACAATACTCGACAATAGTTATGCCTCTCCGCTCAATCAATGTGGTGAGGACTATGGCATCGATATGATTGTTCATTCCGCAACTAAATATATCGGGGGTCACAGCGATGCCCTGGGAGGCATACTTTGTTGCTCTGAAAAGAAGTATGAAAGTTTATTTGCTTCTGAATTTATGACATTAGGTGGTGTAATGTCTCCCTGGAATGCCTGGTTGATGATTCGAAGTTTAAGAACGCTTGAAATTCGCATGGAAAGAATTTCAAAAACCACTGAAAGAATTGTAAAATTTCTGGAAGGGCATGAAAAAGTCGAAAAGGTGCTTTATCCGGGTTCAGCTAGCTATGAACAGAATGAGCTTGCGAAAAAGTACTTAAAGAAATCGGGCGGACTATTTACTCTAAAACTGATGACCAAAGAGATCCATAAAGTAGAAACTTTTTGCAATCATCTTAAGAAATTTAAACTGGCCTGTTCCTGGGGCAGTTATGAATCTCTGATTTTCCCGGCATGTGTTACTTATCAAGGTAAAGATAAACCCCTTGAGGATCAGAATATGATAAGAATGGCCATCGGTCTGGAAGATGAAGAATTACTCATTAGCGATTTGAAGCAATCCCTTTCGCTTATTTAATAAATTCAACCGCTCAATGAAGAAATCCCCCATTCATTAAACAATATGATAAGTAAATTCATTATTGAATAGGTATAAAAATTGCATGTAATATCTTTAACTTTGAATTCAAGTGCCCTTACCAGCGCTTAGCTTCATACAGATGAGAAAACAAGTAATAATTCCAACCGTGAAATGCGATTTCACGTGTTTTAAAATAAAATCCCGACTACACTTGAAAACTATTTTATTCTCAGTTCTTTTTAGTCTTGTATTTATAGAAATTAAAGCACAATGCCCGGTTCCGGCCAGCTGCACCCCGGGTGGCCCCACAGCTGCTAATGCTGAATTGTTCAATATGGGTATTCGCAGGGTGACTTTAAATACACTTGATAAGACCTCTTCTTTTATCAATTCAACTTTGTCAAATTCTTATGAGGATTTTTCCTGTACAGACTCAACAACTTTAACGGCAGGAATTCCTTATGTCATTTCCGTTACCACCAATGGAAATCCACCAACTGGCACGCAAAATGAAAATGTAAGAGTTTGGATCGATTATAATAATGACAGTTCATTTAGTGCAAGTGAATTGGCTTTTTCTTCAAACAATCAACAAATCCACAGCGGAAACATTACCATACCCCCTACTGCCTTGACAAATGTTCCACTGCGGATGCGGGTTGCATCGGAATGGGTTGGGGCAAATAACTCTATTCCAACTGCTTGTACAGATCGTGAGTATTCACAGGTAGAAGATTACAAAATTGTGGTTCAGGTAAATGTATTGCCTCCCGCGGCAGATTTTACCGCCGATCCGCAAATAAGTTGTAATGGAGTGGTACAATTTCAGGATCTAAGCATAAATGGGCCCACGTCCTGGTTATGGGATTTTGGGGACGGCAACTTTTCAACCGCCCAGAACCCTCTGCATAACTATACCCTAAATGATACATTTGATGTCACCCTTATCGCAACCAATGCGAATGGTGCCGACACCATTGTAAAAAATGATTTTATCATTAAAACCGGCTTTTCTCCTCCTGCAGCCACTTGTACGCCATTAACCAATGCATATTGCTGTGGATATGGAATAACTAATTTTCAATTTGAAAATATTAATAATAGCTCATCAGATGCTTCTGTGGGATATGAAGATTTTACTTGTTCGGACTTTACCCATGTGATTGAAGGACTATCTTATCCTGTTTCCTTTACAACAAATCAAAGTGCTGCGGTTAACTTGAAGATGTATATTGACATGAATGCCAATGGTTCATTTCAGGATCCGGGGGAATTAATTTACAGCGCAAACAATGTCAACAGCCCCTCTACAAATGTTATCATTCCGGCCGCTCAGGCTCCATATAATCAACCTTTAAGAATGCGAATTATGACAGATGCCGTTGGCTCTACATTTAATTCATGTACCAATCTTACAAGAGGACAAGCTGAAGACTATACAGTTATAATTGATCCTAACCCCTTTCCACCAATTGCAAATTTTCTTGACAATCAGGTGAATGCATGTCAGGATTCCATAGTCTTTACAGACAACAGCATCAATGCTCCACAAAGCTGGTTTTGGGATTTCGGTGATGGTGATACATCCAATCTTCAAAATCCCGTGCACAAATACACATCGAATGGAACCTTTACGGTAAAATTAGTCGTGACAAATTCCAACGGTGCAGATTCCACAAGCAGAAATTTCACAGTGACTGATGGAGCAAGGCCACCGGTTTGTATTCCAAATACCTTACAAACATTTTTTCCTCTTGGTATTGAGCGGGTTGTGTTTAATACAATCAATAACATCACCTCCTCTTCAGCCAATTTTCCTCCATATGAGGATTTTGCCTGCGATTTTTCAACTACAGTCACGCAAGGACAGACTTATAATTTAACCGTTGAATCTCAAAGTAATTTTACACCTTCCGATGTAAAAGCGTGGCTGGATTATAATGAAAACGGAATTTTTGAAAGCAGTGAAGAGGTATTTAATTCGACCAATTCCATTGTGCATACTGCACCTATTACTATCTCAGCAGCTACATCTGTGGTAACTGGCAAAGGATTACGGTTGAGAATTGCCTCCGACTTTGTTAATTCATTAAACGGGCCAATTCCATGTGGAGATCTTGAATTTGGTCAAACCGAAGATTATACCGTGGTAATAAATGCACCCATGCTCCCACCTGCAGCAGATTTTAGTGTCTCCAGTTTCACAGCCTGTACCGGTGATATTGATTTCACAGATATTTCGGGCTTTGGCCCAACACAATGGTTTTGGGATTTCGGCGATGGAAATACCTCCACCCTTCAAAATCCCAGTCACGTATACACTTCGGTGGGCTCCTTTTTTGTTGAACTCAAGGCTTGCAATGCCTTTGGTTGTGATTCAATCCAAAAAACGATAAATATTACAGATCTGAATGGTGTAAAGCCAGCGGTTTGTACTCCGGGTTCAAATTCAATCAACAATTTAATCGGCATCTTCAATGTCACGTTTAATGATTTAAATGTATCCACAACATCATTTACAGGATACAGTGATTTTGCCTGCGATAAGTTTGCTGAACTGGTAGATGGTAATGCCTATCAGCTAAATGTCACTGTGAGTACTTTCTTTAATCAGACCGTAGAGGCATGGATTGATTATAATAACAATGGCACATTTACATCGAATGAAAAAGTAATGACCGCCAGTGGATTTGGTCAATTGAGCAATGTGGTCATCCTACCGGCCAATGCTGTAAAAAATAAATTTCTGAGATTGAGAATAGTGAGTAATAGTACCTCTTCGGGAGGGGCTCCATTTGATCCATGTACCAATGTCCCTGTTGGTGAAATTGAAGATTATGGTGTTTTAATCAGATCCGCCAATGCTGCTCCAATAGCTGATTTTGAATCAATTAATCCAAATAGCTGTAATGGTGAAATTGCCTTTGTCAATCAATCTTATAATAACCCAACTAATTTTTTCTGGGATTTTGGTGATGGGAATACTTCTATCGATGAAAACCCTGTCCATCAATACGCCAATACGGGTGCCTATACCGTTAAATTAAGAGTGCAAAATGGTTTTGGTGTCGATAGTCTCGAAAGATTGAATTATGCTGTGGTCTCCCAAGTACAGGGGCCAAGAGAAGCTAATTGCTATCCAATGACTGAATATTCAAATCCTGATTTTGGAATAGTTGGTGTATCGATTGGCGGTATAAGTAATGCCAATACGAATGTAGATGGCTATGAAAATTATACCTGTTCAGATACAGCTCATGTGGAAGAAGGTCAGAGTTATCCCATACAAATTATTACTTCTGATAATGTAAGGGCCAATGTCCGTGTCTTTGTTGATTTTAATGATGATGGTGTATTTGATGAAAGTACAGAGCTGTTTTTACTTTCCAACAACCGCCTGGTAAATCATGTTGGAACATTGACTGTACCCAGCACCAATGCGACAAATAAAATTTTAAGGATGCGAGTTTGGGCGGACGAAGCGACAGTTCCTTTACCGGCTAGTTTTGCATGTTCCAACCCTGAATACGGGCAGGTTGAAGACTATGGAATTTTAGTAAAAGGAACAATCAGTATTAGTGATGATCTATTAGATCAAATTTCATTATACCCTAATCCCGCAAAGAATTTAATAAGGCTAAATTTGCCTAAGCAGATAAATGAAGCCAAAATTTCAATAATTGGGCAATACGGAAACGAAGTTTTATCGCTGGAAAAAGTAAGAAGCGAAAGTTCAATTGAAATAGCAATTGAAACCTTAGAAAAGGGATTTTATTTTTTAAGAATAGAAAATAAAGACTTTAACAAAACCTTGAAATTCATTAAGAATTAGGATACCAAAACATATTATGAATAACATTTTTACCTGGTTTAAGAAATCTTTAATTGTCTTTGTCTTTGCTTTAATAGCCTTGCCATCACAGGCCACGCATTATCAGGGTGGGGATATTACTTATGAGTTTTTAGGCATCTTCAATGGGCAGTATAGATACAGGTTTCAATTGGATGTGTATGTTAACTGTCTGCCTACTTCTAATTTCCCTAACGGTGAAGTCAATAATCTTGATTTGTGTATCTATAACGGTACAACAAATGCATTGTTCACTTCACGTACAATGACTAACCCTTTTAGGCAATATGTGCAACCCGATTTACCTCCCGGCTGTACTGTTCCAATTATTAATCAGGTATTATGTTCTAGATTAAACCGATTTACAGAAGTGATTGATTTGCCAGGTCCTTTTAATGAATACTATGCTATCCATGAAAGATGCTGTCGTGAAAATGCAATAGACAATCTTCAAAATGCGGGTGCAACGGGTAATACTTTCCTTACTGAAATGCCACCGAATTTTGTTCAGAATTCTTCGCCTCAATTTCAGGATGTAGTTATTCCATTTTTATGTACAAATGATACCATAACCTTATCAAATAATGCCGTAGATCCTGATGGTGATTTCTTGGTTTATAATTTTGTCCAACCTTATGATCAATTTACTGGAGGAACTGCACCTAGTTGCGCCCCTACTTATAATGCTAATGCCATACCAGGTGCCCCTTACGCCCCAAATTATTCCATTCAAGATCCTTTTGGCCCAGGGTCTTACGCATTCATAAATGCGTCAAACGGATTAACAAAATACTATACTCCAAATGCAGGAAAATATTCTCTTGCAATTGAAATTCAAGAATATAGAGACATCAACAACGATGGAATTCAAGACCTTATAGGAACAATTTACAGGGAAATTATATTTATTGCAGAAGCCTGTGATCCAAATGATTTACCTACAATATCTCCACTAAACGTCAACGGTAGCCCGGTTCCGATTATTGGTAATACAGGCGACATCGATATAAATGAAGGAGAGTCCCTTTCTTTTTCTTTTTCATCCAATGATGCGAACAATGATTCTGTATACATTGAACCAAGTGGAAGTATCTTAGATGGCTCGAATGGCTATACTGGGCCTTTGGCGATTTTCCCTGATACTGCTGGTCAAGGGAGTGCTACAACGAATTTCAACTGGCAGACCGTATGCGGTATTACTGGACAATTTGTGGTTAGAATAGATTTAAGAGATAACGGTTGTCCACCAAAAAATGATATTTATTTTATAAACGTTAACGTCAGACCATTTGAAGCCACGGATCAAATATCTACAAGCGACCCGGGCCTTGAAGTGGATTCGATTTGTTTTAGCCTGGATACCATCGAATATGTAGCGCAGATTAATGCACCAAATACGGTGACCTGGTCTGCTTCAGGGGGTAATATAATTGGATCAAATACCTCTGATACCATTCGAGTGGTTTGGAGTAATCCGGGATTGAATCAGTTGAGTTTGATTGAAACCAATTCACTTTCCTGCACCGATACCAGTACTTTCGATGTCAATGTAATTGCTCTGGACACCATTACTGCATCCGCGGATCTCCTTATTTGTGAGGGTGATTCGGTACAATTGAATGCGAGCGGGACCAGTGGTTATCAATGGACCCCAAATCAGTTTATTTCCAGTACCTTAACCCCGAACCCCATTGTTTTTCCCACAGATACAACAATTTATATTGTAAGCAACCCCAATGCCTCTGCTTGTGTGGTAAACGATTCAGTTCGGGTTAATGTGGTAAAGCAGTTTGCAGAAGCCGGTGTAGATCAGGCCATTTGTTCCGGAGATACAGTTCAAATTGGGGCAGCATCCTTGATTAATAAGGTTTATTCCTGGTCAAGTGCGGTGAATTTAAGTGATGCTGCCATCTCAGATCCATTTTATACCAATATTGTAGCAGGTCCAAACAGTAATTTTGACACCTTGCTTTTAACCGTTACCGATACGGTAAATGGTTGTATTTTTTCTGATGAAGTTGTTCTTGTAACCAATCCATTACCTATCGCCGATGCAGGTCTGGCGGACACCATTTGCTCCGGCGAATCAACTACGCTGGGAATCACAAATCCGGGCCCCAATTCGAGTTGTTCCTGGATTGGAAATTTTGTGGCTAATCCCAATTCCTGTCAAACCCTGGTAACACCGGTCAATCCCGGAAGTACCAATCTTACCTACCAGTATGTGCTAAATGTAATTAATACAAGTACAACCTGTGAGAATTCAGATACTGTTGAAGTTATATCAAAACCTTTACCGCCTGTAAATGCAGGTTTGGACACCGCGGTATGTCGGCTTCAAACCATCCAATTGGGAGGAAGCGCTACACCGGGTGTGGTTTATTCCTGGGTAACCACGGCCACCGGATCGCCCATTTCACCAACCAATACATCGAATCCTAATCAGACATTTAACACATCCGGTAATTTTCAGAGCATTGTAACAGCAATCAATACCGATCCGTCTAACCTTTGTACCAACAGAGATACAATTGATGTCTTTGTAAGAAATTTACCCAATGTACAGGTCATTCCGGACTCCGTTATTTGTTCTGAAGATTCGATTAACATCGGAGGACCAAACAATAGTATTTTTACTTATACCTGGAATACCCAAACAGGCCTGAATGATTCCACTATTTCTGATCCGATCCTTTTCATAAATAATACTACCCAGGTTTCTCAGTTTTTTAATTATCAGCTGGTCGTTGAAAATACAGTTTCAGGTTGTATAGACTCTTCAGGTGTTGACATAGAGGTAAAACCATTGCCGATTGTAGATCCGGGGCCGGATCTTGCCATATGCTCTGAATCCAGTGACACTTTGGGTGCCGCCGCCACGCCGGGATATAATTATTTGTGGAGCAGCTCACAATTCCTTGATGATTCAACTATTGCAAGACCTGAAATCAGCCCCTTGACAGGAAACAATCCGATAGTATTGAAATACGATTTGCAAATTGAGTGGAACGGATGTTTTGATGATGATTCAGTATTTGTAACCGTCAATCCAAAACCTGAAGTAGATACCATTATCGGTGGGGTCTCAATTTGTCCTAATCTCGAAGATGTGTTATATACCGTTTTAGATACAATTGGCTTTATCAATTATACCTGGGGAATCAATGGTGGTTTGTTTATTTCACCAACCAATAATGATTCTGTATTGGTAGACTGGGGCGGATTAAACCCAAATGCCTCTTTGTATATGATTCCAACCAATAGTTTTAATTGCATTGGTGATACAACATTTTTACCAATTGACATCAATCCTATTTTGAGCTCTCCACCACCTGTTGGGCCAAATAGCATATGTTTGAGCAATGCCAACACCGTGGTTTATTCAGTTCCTTTCACATCGGGTTATAATTACGTTTGGTCAAGTCCGCTGATTAATCATAATATAAATACCATATTACCCGGAAATCAGGTTGCCTATGATTTTCTGGAACCAGGGGTAGCACAAATTTTTGTGGAACAACAGGTGACCACTACAACCAGTACCTGTTTAGGTTTTTCTGATACTTTGGAAGTAACTATACATCCAGATCCGGATTTATCTGTACCCATAGTTGGAGACACTTCTATTTGTGAATTTACAAATGGTATAGATTACACGGTTAATGGTTTCCCCAATTCCACCTATCAGTGGTCGGTATTGCCTGGAGGGTCTGTCGGTGACTCCACGAATTTATTAAGCCTCGATTGGGGAGCAGCGGGAAATTATCAGGTGGTCGCATTTGAAACGACCGAATTTGGCTGTACCTCCGGAAATTTAGTCTTAGATGTGCAAATCAATCCTATTCCTGAAACAGATTTTGCGGCAGTTGATACATTTGTTTGTGCCGAAACGGTAAATGGCAATACATATGTGGCTGATGGCTTTGCAAATTCAAATTATATCTGGGATGTTGTAGGAGGTTCTTTTGAACAAAATGATTCAAGTGCAACAGTTTTAGTCACCTGGGATCCTGAAGTTCCTAACCTGGAAATTAATGTTTTTGAGATTTCTGAGTTTAATTGCACTGGAGACCCTGTAACCTATAATCCAACTGTAGATCTTTCTTTGCCACTTGTTTCGAATGTAAGCCTGACCAGCCCCGAAGATACATTTTCAAATGTTTTGATCTCCTACAATAAAGGCTTTGAATATACTGATCTTATACCCGATACACTGACACTTTACCGAAAAATGGCTACATCGGCCAATTGGACACCGATTGCAAAAGTATCGAGTAATGATTCCAGTTATTTGGATACGGATGAACTCAATAGATTGGATAACTATTTCGAATATCAGGTGAGTTCTAGAAATCTATGTGCCAATGAAATTTTCAGTCCACAACACAATACTATAAAGCTGGAAGGAGAAGGTATCGAAGACCTGGATCAATTGGAATTGTACTGGAATGAATATGTCAATTATTCCAATGGCCTTCAGGAATACGAAATATACCGTCGATTAGATGATCAGGATAGCTTTGAGTTGTTTCAGAATACGGGAGCAATTTCTTATACCGATTTTTCTGCCAATGACGGTTTCAGGCATTTCTTTAGAGTGAGGGCCATAGAAGGCGGAGGAGAAAATGAGTCCTGGTCCAACGAATTCCTGGTCATATTCCTTAATACGGCAAAAGTTGCCGATGTGATTACACCCAATGGCGACGGAAAAAATGACACATGGAAAATAGATAATATTGAATTGTATCCCGGAACAGAAGTGAAAATTTTCAACCGGTATGGCACTGAAGTTTACAAGACTTCGGATTATAAAGGTGATTGGGCGGCAGATGATTTACCAGCGGGTACCTATTTCTTCCAGGCTGTATTTCAACATCTGGATGAACCCGTTGGTGGTTACATAACCGTACTCAGATAAAAGGAATTACTATTTCCCATTCTTTTTTCTAAAGGTAATGGGTATGTACTCTTCCGTTGGATTTCCAATATGAGTTAATTCCCAGCTGGAATCGTACTTTTCAACCAACTCCCGAATACAACCCGCACGGTCGTCTTTGGGAGTTTTACAATCCTCCCAGAAAAATATCTCTATTCGATAATTGTAGGTCTTTCGTATCCCGTTGATTTTAACATCAACTTCGATGTCCTGTTCTCCTTGAAGTCTGGGTATTTGGATAGATAAAGAGTCCATAGTTTGTGTTTTAAACAAAACATACCAATTTTTATACCATAAGGTTAACTAATTGATTATGTGATAATTGGAGTGAATTTAATAAATATAATAATGGCCGAGATTGGACTGAATGTCCATTAATGGTCATTGATTTTTCTCAAAGACCCCAATTCCAAAAAGTGCAATATCGTATTTAACGGGATCCATTGGATCTAATTTCTTTAAATTTTCAGTCAATTCAAGGGCCGATTGCCAATCGCTTTGTTTTCTATAGACAAGTCCCAAGTCACGACTGACATTGCTTACATGTACATCAAAAGGACAAACCAATTGTTTTGGCAAAATGGATTTCCACAATCCAAAATCTATTCCGTATTGATCCTTTCTTACCATCCATCTTAAAAACATATTTAGGCGTTTACAGGCTGACTTCCTTTGCGGTGTCGCCACATGTTTTCTGGTCCTTTCCGGGGAATTCTTTAAGGAGAAAAAAGTATTGTGAAATCCAATCAATGCGGATTCAACATTTGGATCATCCTTTGCAATGTGCCGGCTAAAAGCACTTTCTAAGCTTTCATTGTTAGAATACCAGTGGTTTAGAAAATGAATAAAATGTAGTAAATCTGTGGAATTGAAAGTTCTGTGTTTAAATTTCATTAAACGCTTAAGATCACTTTCAGAATGGTCAATAATAAAGGAATACGGCGCATTATCCATCAATCGAAATAGCTCTTTGCATTTATTAATAATGGTGATGCGTTGGCCCCAGGCCAGCATGGCAGCAAAAAAAGCTGCAATCTCGATATCCTGCTTTAATGTATAAAAATGTGGTATTTGTATTGGGTCACTTTCTATGAAATCTGATGCCGAATACTGATGATAGGCATCATCCAGAAATTCTTTTAATTCCAGATGCTTCAAGGCAACCAGGAAATTTCCACTTTGAATTTTTTATCCACGCCTTTCAAGGCTTCAAAAGCGCGAGGTGTTATTTTCAAAACAATGTCCTTGTTTAAATCGATGTCAGGTAATTTTCCCACCACCCTCACAAACACACTGTAACCGTTTATCTCATTTTTAACCTGAATAATGGTTCCTATAGGAGCGGTTTTGTGCAATCCAAGAAATCGATTGGTATCAGTGCCGCCTTCTATAAGCTCCGCCATTCCTTTTTCTATCACTTTTTCATGCCCTCCTATATTGGTTATCTTCACTTTTGGCTCACCCTTCATGTATTCTTCTTCCTTTGTGATTATGGGCTCCGTTTTCTCTTTTGGGTTTTCTGAAGGAATGGTTTTTTCAGAGGCTTTTAAAGACAACTCCTGCCCGATTTGAATATCCGGCCCTAATAGATCGTTCCAGTCAATGATGTCTTCGCTACTCAGCTGGTATTTTTTGCTGATTGAATACAAAGTCTCACCGGCTTTAACAATGTGTTTTTCAGGGCGCTCTACCGTATCGATATTCTCAACGATTTCTTCCTGCTTCAACACCTCAATATTGGATGGTGGGATTCCCAATTTTTGGCCTTCACTTAAATTGTTTGATTCCAAACCATTGTAAACCTTAATATCCTGCCATTTGACATTGTAAATTCTCGAAATAGAAAATAAGGTCTCGCCTTTTTTGACTTCGTGTATTTTTCCGGTTATTTCTTCTTTTTCTTTATTGGTATTAGGGTTTTCGCTTGTGTTTTCCTCTTTTCCAACAATTATTCTTTGGCCCAATTGTAAATTATTGTCCGTCAGATTATTCCATTCTTTGATTTGATTTACACTTACGCCATACATTCGATATAGACTAAACAGCGTTTCACCGGCTTTTACCACATGAATTTTTCCAGATAATTCCTTATAAGGTACGACGATCATCGTTCCTGCAACAAGTCCGCCTTTCGTGTCTGGATTGTATTCGATGATTTCATTGACGTTTACACCATATCTCCGGCTTATGGCAAAATGAGTTTCACCTTTCTCTACCAGATGTTTGATAAATGTTTTACCATTCCTTTGAACAACCCCTACCGAATCCGGTCTTGAAAATGCTAAGCCGTATAGCAAATGCATGAATATTATTGTCGATAAAAGTTTAGTTCGCATTTTCAGGATTGATATTTAATATATTCAGAACTTTAAATTGGGATACAAAAATCAAAAAATTGCCAGAAACAAAAAAAGAGTCTGCCATGCGTTTCTGAAGCTTTTCGTAAAGTGTGCTATTCAAAACAATTTCGCCCTCCTTATTTAGAATTAAAAGTCGTTTGCACATCGCGTCACCTTCCTCAAAATGAACGCATAAAATTACATACGGATTGTATTCCAATATTTCAATTGGTGCAATTGCATCTAATTTGACTTTATTTTTTAGATGGGCTTTAATCGAATCAAATAATTCCTGTTTGGGGAAAATTAATTGAGCTTGTAATAAATTCGAAGTTTCTGTATTTGATTTCTTCCTGAATTCGGAAAGATCAATTACTTCTCTTTGAATTGATTCGAATTGTGACTTTTCCATTTGACATGTCCTGTCATCTATAAATCCAACAAAGCGATAACCCTTTAATGCTTTTATTTTTTCCTGTGTTTCGGCATCAATTATTATAAATTCATTGTCCTCCGGCTTGCCGGGGTCAATTATCTTTGACAAAATCAGGACATCATTACTTACAGAATTGAGGACAAAATCTTTTCTGTCGTATACAAAATTTAATTTCTCCTTTTTAAATCGTCCATCAAGAGATATTTTGAAGAAATGTATTGAATCTTCTTTATCATTTTGTGTTATCCATATGTTTGATGTAAATAAATCTACTTCAATACGCGTAATTGCATATTCAAATGTTATATGATGTAGGGCTAAGGATTTATTTAGCAAAAGATTTTTTATTTTAAAAACGTGAATAACCGACTTTTATCATTAAGCGCTGTATTAATTCTCTTCTCTGTTTTTAATTTTTCCAAGGCAGAAAATGAGAGAATACTAAAAGTACAATTAAAAGCAAATATCGATCCGAGAACAAATCGACTGATTGAATTAGCATTGGAACAAGCTGAATCCGATAGCATGGATGCTGTAATCATTGAAATGGATACCTATGGAGGTGCCGTAACCGATGCGAATGACATTCGCAATGCTATTCTAGAATATGATAATCCCATACATGTCTTTATTAATACCAAAGCCATCTCCGCTGGCGCGCTCATTTCAATTGCCTGTGACAGTATTTATATGGCTCCGGGAGCTAATATTGGGGCAGCCACTGTTGTAACGCAAGACGGTGCCGCGGCACCTGACAAGTACCAATCTTTTATGCGATCCATCATGCGCTCTACAGCAGAAACGAAAGGTAGAGACCCTAAAATTGCCGAAGCCATGGTAGATGAAAAAATTAATTTGGATTCTGTTAGTCCTGAAGGAACGGTTTTGACTTTTACAGTCGACGAAGCCATAGAGAATGATTATTGTGAAGCGAAAGTAAGATCAATCGAAGAAATTCTTAAATTAAATGGCTGGGAGAATGCAGAGTTGATAGAATATGAGGTTGACAGTGCAGAAAAAATCATTTCAATATTCCTTAATCCGGTTATCAGTAGCGTATTAATTTTGATTATCGTGGGAGGAATTTATTTTGAATTGCAAACACCGGGTGTTGGTTTTCCCATTTTGGCCTCTTTGATAGCGGCTATTCTTTATTTTATTCCCTATTACTTAAATGGGCTTGCTGCCAATTGGGAAATATTGATGTTTGCCCTGGGCATTGTTTTACTGATTCTGGAGGTATTTGTCATTCCCGGTTTTGGGATTGCAGGAATCGCCGGTCTGACCTTTACGATTGGAGGATTGGTATTGGTAATGCTTAACAATGACTGGCTTGATTTCACCTTCGTACCAAATACGGATATATTCATTTCGCTAGCGAGCATTCTGGCTGGACTATTTGGGGCGATTATCATAATGTTTATCGGCGGAGTGCGTTTAAGTCAATCCAATATGTTTAAAAGAGTTGCATTGGAAACAACCTTTGAGAGATCACAAGGATACTCATCGAATTTCAAAACGATGAGTCTTCAAGGTAAAAAAGGAAAGGCGCACACCATTTTGCGTCCAAGTGGAAAGGTTATTATCGATGATGAGATTTATGATGCCTATTCAAGGGGAGAACACATTGATCAAGGTTCTGATATAGTTGTGGTTAGTGAGGAAGGCACATCATTAAAAGTAAAGAAAGTCTAATGCTTCGAGTCCTTGGTATAATTCCTGCCCGATACGCTTCTACACGATTTCCGGGTAAACCTTTAATTGATATTGCAGGCAAAACCATGATTCAAAGGGTTTATGAACAAGCTAAAAAGTGT
The DNA here is from genome assembly GCA_965267555.1 of Cytophagales bacterium. Lineage (GTDB taxonomy): Bacteria > Bacteroidota > Bacteroidia > Cytophagales > CCMP332 > CCMP332. Next base: position 2,557,269 of record OZ254083.1, read on the forward strand.
TTGGGTTTTGAAAAAATTATTATCGCCACCGATGACCAAAGAATTAAAGAAGAAGCCCTGCGTATAGGTGCCGAAGTACTGATGACCTCTGCCGATCATCCCAGCGGCACAGATCGCTGTTTTGAGGCATTTGAAAAATCGGACTTTAATGCTGATTTCATAATCAATATACAAGGCGATGAACCTTTTGTGATTCCGCAGCAGCTTGACGCACTTATTGAAATACTGGATCCGGAAAAAGTAGAACTTGCAACTTTAGCAAAGAAAATCACTGATCCGGGTAGGTTAATCGATTCCAATTCGGTAAAAGTTGTTTTTGATAAAAATCATAATGCCATTTATTTCAGCAGGCATCCTATTCCATTTAACAGAGATGAACCCGAAATAAGCAATTGGCTGGCCCATAATGCCTACTTCAAACATATTGGCATTTACGCTTATAGAAGTGATATTTTAAAAGCAATATGTAAGCTCGAAAGATCAAATCTGGAAATTTCTGAATCGCTGGAACAATTGCGGTGGATAGAAAACGGATATAAAATAAAACTGGCCTTTACAGATCTTGAATCTCCCAATATCGATTCACCGGCCGACATTGAAAAACTCAAAAATTTGGGTTTAATATAAATGTCAATCTGACATTAATTCTCATTGGCACAAAGATTGTTTAAGAAAATGCAAGATTAACGCAGGTCAAGGCGTTAGAGATTTGTCATAATTAAACTTATAAATAATGAAAAATATCAAGCTTGTTTTGCTTGTTGCGATACTGAGTACCGCACTGGCAACATCAATTACACATTTTTTTAATAAAGAAAGCGAAAAGGTAATCCTAAGGGAATCAAATACTCCTGCAGTATTTGCAAGTCAAACAGGAGAACCCGGTAATTTACCGGCACTGGATTTTACCTATGCAGCTGAAAAGACTACCGATGCGGTTGTTCATATCAAATCAACGGTTACCAACAATGTGAATCCGGTGATGCCGCCCAATCCTTTTAGGGAATTTTTTGGTGAAGATATGTTTCCGCGTCAACCAAGAGAAAGCCAGGCATCGGGATCGGGTGTTCTTATTTCTGAAAATGGATATATTGTCACTAACAATCACGTGGTTGACGGATCGAGTAAATTGGAGGTAACGCTCAATGATAATAGGACTTTTGAAGCAACACTTATAGGCACAGATCCATCAACCGACCTTGCCGTAATCAAAATTGATGAAGAGGAATTACCCTATGTAGCTTTTGCCAACAGTGATCAGGTGAAGGTGGGTTCATGGGTATTGGCGGTTGGAAATCCATTCAATCTGGCATCTACCGTAACGGCCGGTATAGTCAGTGCTAAAGCCAGAAACATCAATATACTGAGAGATAATTATGCCATTGAATCTTTCATTCAGACCGATGCCGCCATTAATAGGGGTAATAGCGGAGGCGCCTTGGTAGATCTCAATGGCGATTTGATTGGAATAAATACAGCCATAGCTACACCTACAGGAACATATACCGGTTATGCATTTGCCGTACCTTCGAATATAGTTCAAAAAGTAACACAGGATTTAATTGAATATGGAACAGTTCAAAGAGGCTTTTTGGGCGTAATGATTAGAAATGTAAACCCAATGATCGCAGATGATCAAGACCTGGGAACAAGTACAGGTGTATTGGTCGATTCTTTGACAGCCAATAGTGCGGCAGCACAGGCGGGTATTCAAAAAGGAGATGTAATTATCGCGGTAGACGGTGCTGAAGTAAAAAGTTCTCCTGAGCTGCAGGAAAAAGTGGGCAGAAAACGTCCGGGTGAAGAAGTAAAAATTACTGTTTTGCGAAATGGTAATGAAAAAGATTACCGCGTTGTACTCAACAATAAAAATGGAAGTACAGAATACCTGGCCAAGGTAGAAAAGCCGGAATTATTATCAGATTTAGGTATCTCAGTCAGTGAATTATCTAATAAAGAAAAAGAAGAATTAAAAATCAGCAATGGTGTAAAAATTGAAAGGATAGGTCCGGGAAAAGTGCGAAGATACACTTCAATTGCGCCGGGATTTATAGTTCTCAAAGTGAATAAAAAAGAGGTGAAAGATACAGATCATTTTCTACGAATGATTGAAAATGAAGATGGTGGTGTTATGCTCGAAGGCATTTATCCAGACAAAGACGGGGAGTTTTATTACGCATTTGGGAAATGATAATAAATCAATAAATGATCATCAGCCTCGACAAGTCATTTGTCGGGGCTTTTTTATTGCAAGATATTAATGCTCAAAACCGTATCTCCAACAGCCAAATCAAAAACCACATCTATTCCATCACTGACCCGTGCAAAATTAGTATATGAACCATCAAGGTGAATGCTTGGGTAATGCGTTACAAACCACTGACAACTTTCGGTGTCTTTTCCGGCAGAGGCCATCCCAACAGATCCTGTTTTGTAGTATTTAGGACCAAATTCAGAACGAATGGATTCTCCCGATGAACCCCATCCATCACCCCGGGGACATCCCCCCTGAACAACAAAATTATTTTCAACCCGGTGAAATCTTAAGGAATCATAAAATCCATTTTGGCTTAGCTCAATAAAATTAGCCACTGTAGCCGGAGCGAATTCATGATCAAATTCAATTTGAAATATTCCTTTATTGGTTTTGATATTGGCCTTTTTAAAAGAGCTAATTGATTTTAATTGATCTATGTCGACAAAATGATTAAGAGGCGGCTTTTTATTCGGAATATCTTTTCCTTCCACAAAAGCCATAGTTTTTTCAAGATCGATATAGGTTTCAATATCCTTTGGCAAAGGAATATTCTTTATCGTAACTTCAATAAAATCGGTGTTTTCCAATTGCGATACAAAATCTATGCTTTCATTTCTTAATCCTTTGGCACCATAGCCGATCAGGGTTGGGTCACCCGATAAGATGGCCATTTTAAATACACGACTAAAATAGGCTATGAGTTTATTTCTTGATTTCGGATTCTTATAGTCATTTATTTTTTTGAATAATTCTGGCTTGCTTAATTCGTAGAAAGCCTGCATGGCATTTGATTTGGAAACTAGATCATGTGAAGTGAATACAATATCAGCCAAAAGTTCATAGTTCTGAGGCCAGCTTTTAAGTGCTTTTATATAGAAAGATTTTATAAAGGGGTCACTTTCACTGTTCATGTTTGCAAGTATATGTGTGTTGACCGCCTGCTTCTCATCCTTATTGGCATATTTTAATAGTATTTCGTGAATTAGTGCTTTTACCTGAGGCGTTTGCTCATTATCCTTTAACCTCGCTAGTTTATTCCACTCAGCGCGTTTACACCGATTTAAAAAATAACCTCCTGTTTCCAATTGGACCTTGAGCTTTGAATCGCCCAGCAATGCAATTAATTTAGGTGCATAAGTATCATAATGATAATAGTTTAGGGAATTGATGGCATTGACCCTGACTCGGAAATTTTCCGAACTGTCTAAAGCAATTCCCAATAAAGTTTCGGCAAAGCGCGATCCATTTATTTTATTAAAAGCCGTTGCAATATTCATTCTTACCCCCGCAGAGCGATCAGTTTTTAGTACTTCAATTAGTTTTTCAGCATAATTTACGAGGTCTTCACCTTTTAACCGTGCCAGCATATTTGAAGCGGTCGTTCGCACCTTAGAGGATTTATGATCCAAAAGCCCGACCATTTTTTCTATGCTTTTATCGTAAAACACATTGCGTTGTGAATATTGATACAAACAACGGGCAATAGCAAAATCATTAAACATCTTGCTTTTTTTTATAAATGCAACCAGGTCTTCAGATTTTGATGATTTCCCAAGAGCTTCTGCCAGTTGAACCTGTGCCAAACTGTCTTTTTCGTATTGAGCCCATTCCAGAAGTTTTGTGCCATTCGTATTTCTACAACTTTGGCCATAGGCATAATAAATCATCGCCCGAACATTCGAAAATTTTATTTGGGGTACTTTCTCTAATAATTGACTTGATAATTCACAATCCTGAACCGAAGCCAAGGCCAGAGCCAACTCGTACAGGATATCCGGATCGTTTGAATTGATAAATTGTTTTAAACTATCTCCTTCCCTGTGATCTTTGTGGATTTGTATTGCACGTATTTCTTCCCGATTTAAATCCCTTTTGTATTCTAAGGATTGGTTTGTAAAGGATTCATTTTTTTCCGAACAGGATAAAGTAATGGCACAAACCGATAAAAAGAATAAAAAACGAAGCATAGACTACTTCGCAAGTAAAGAAATAAATTGCTCTTTTCTTCTCTTGGAAACATCCAATGAGGAACCATCGGACATGATAACATAGCCACCCTCTCCCCTCACATATTTATTCACTTCATCCATGTTTATCAAATGTGAGCGATGAATACGGAAAAAATTATGGTCATTTAAAAGCCCCTCGTATTCTTTGATGTTTTTTGAAACCAGAATTTTACCGTTGTTTTTTGTAAAAAAGTAGGTGTAATTACCATCTGCCGTACAATATAAAATATCAGACACTTCTGTAAACATATAGCCATCCGAAGATGCCAAAGCAATCTTATGTTGTTTTTTGTTTGAGTTTTTTATGTTTTTGAGAAGAATATCAAAATTTTCGTGAAGCGACTTATTATTCAGTTTTTCTTCGGCTTTTTTTACAGCTTCTTTTAAATCTTCTGTGCCAATAGGCTTTAATATATAATCGATGGCTGAAAACTTTATAGCCTTAATTGCATAATGTTCGTGGGCTGTTGTGAAAATTACTTCAAAATCAATTTTTGGAACCTGGTCCAAAAGGTCAAATCCCGTTTCTCCCTGTAATTCAACGTCGAGAAATACCAAATCCGGATTTAGCGCAGAAATTGCTTTCAAGGCCTGGTCTACAGACTCCAGGGTCTCTAAAACCTGGATTTGAGGACAGTATTCAGAAATCATATTGGAAAGGGCCTCGCGTCCTCTTCTTTCATCATCAACTATAATACAATTGATCATAAGCTTAGCTTATTGGAATTCTAATTTCAACCCTTGTGCCCGCAGGATCACCTTTCTCATTTCTAAGATCGGTAATTTTCACGGACGTATCCTTTATTCTATTTGGATTTAAAATTTCCAATCTTTCGTTATTTACTTTGAGTCCCAGCGATTGACTTTTGATTGGACTTGGTTTTTTTAGCCTTTCTGCTTCTTCCCGTCCTACTCCATTATCCTCAATAATACAAAGCAAATAGTTCTCATCCTCAAATGGTAAAAATTTAATATCGATGAGGCCATTTTCTTTCTTATAGCCAACTCCGTGAATTACCGCATTTTCCACAAAAGGCTGTATTAGTAAATAAGGAATGGCAGTATCTTCTTCATGAATGGCCTGATCCACATGTATTGCGTATTCAAACTTATTATCAAAACGAAGTTTTTCAAGGTCCAGGTACAAATCCAGCATTTTAACCTCTTCGGAGAGTTGTATCTCATTTTTATCCGATTTCTCAAGTATCAATCGAATTAAGCTGGCGAATTTGGCCAGGTAATTAATTGCCGCTTCTTTTTCATTGATGGTAATGAAATGTTGTATAGAATATAGGGCATTGAAAATAAAGTGAGGATTCATTTGAGCCCGTAAAGCGGTCAATCTGAATTCGGCAATTTTTTTGTTCAAATCAGATTTTTCTTTTTCCTCCTTTTTAATGTTTTGTATTCGGTTATTAACGATTAGAAATACAGAGCCAAAAAATAGGGTCACGATTAAAATTCGAAACCACCATTCTTCCCAAAAAGGAGCTTTAATTTCAAAAGAAAACTTTGCGGTATCTTCCGACCATTTATCATTGGCCTTACGCGACCTAACTTCAAAAGTGTAATTCCCATCATCCAGATTGGCATAGGTAAAGTTTCTTTCCTTCCCGGGCTCTGAAAACTCCTTCTCGAGGCCTTTGAGTCTAAACTGATATTCCGGCCTTTCTGTAGATTCAAAAGTCAGTCCTACAAAACTGAAAGAAATAAAATTGGCATTATAAGGCAATTGCAGCTTTCTCGGTAAATCGTATGTAAAACCTTCGTGTTTTACACTGTTGCTGTCATAGTTATCATTCAGTATGGAAATGCTCGTAATAAATGTTTTTGGACTTTTGTAAGTATCGTATTTTGTTTTCTTAGAAATTTTTATGGCTCCATCATAAGTGCCAACAATAATATCCGAACGGTTTTCGGATATGGCTTGCAAATAGCATTTCGACCTTAAAAGGTTTTCTCCCACTTTGAATAATTCTATTGATTTCCCAACCTTGATTTTATTTATCCCCAATTCTGTACCGGCCCAAACATTTTCTTCCTCATCAACAAGTACGGCGTTGACATTATTATTAGACAGGCCCCTGTCAATGGTAATATTGTCTTCAATTATGATGGAATCATTAAATAGATTAAATCGAATTAGGCCATAAGTAGATGTAGCGGCATAAAAGGTATTGTCTTTTGTTGCGCTGAGTTGATTACAGCTTATTCCATCAAAATCAGAAAATTTGAAAATTTTATTGTTTCTGATCATTCCAAGTCCGGAATTTAAGGATAGCCATATTCGATTGTCGGAATCAATATATATGTCGTTAACAAATGGGGTTTGATCTGAATTGGTGAAGGTAAAATATTCGAATTGCCCATTTTCATATTTAATAAGACCTCTCGCACCTCCAAACCACATTGCTCCATTGGATTCTTCTTCGATATCAAAAATAAAAAAGCGAAGCAGCCCTTTGGGATCCTTTAGTGAAAGTAGATTTTCACCATCCCATGTCAGTATCCCATTTAGGAATGTGCTAATCCAAATATTCCCCTTGGAGTCCTCAAATATATCATTGATAGGCTTACCACCTGAGTATTGATTTACAGGTTCAAATTGATACTTTTTGCTCCCGGATTCTTCGATCCAAATATCGCCCTGCGATGTTCCATACCACAATTGATCATCAGAGGTGTTGAGGACGGCACTGATGCCATTGCCTGCAACAGAACTTGTAAAATCAATCCGGTCAAAGGGGTATTCGGTATACTTCATAAGCCCTTCGATGCCTGCGATCCAAATATTTTTTTCACGATCTTCGAATACATAGGTACATGATTTATTCAATTCGGCATCTTTAAACGCTGTTAAACCATCTTCTACTAGAATATTCAAGCCATTTTCGGAAGCAATCCATGTGCGTTTTCGAGAGTCTTGAATAATCTGTGATACACGCTCGACTTCGGCTAATTTTTGATGTGTAGAAAAACCTTTATCCAATTCAATAATTTCATTCATAGTACCTATGAGCAATGATGAATCGGTGTAATCCATGATCGACCTCACAAAATCAGAATGAGAAGCGGCAGGACTCCATGCTTTTTCAACCGATTTTTTTTGTACACTGTATTCGTATAAGCCACTGGAAGACCCTATTAATAGTCTATCATCAAACAGACTGAGCGTTCTTATTCTGGGGAGTTCAAATAATTCTATTGAATCATTATTTACCAATTTATGCAATCCGATGTTGGAGCTAAAAAATATGCTATTGTCGAATTCAATTATTGAGGTAACGATCAGCCCTTTTTGAATATTCGTTATAGGCGCATCACGGCCTTTAGAAGGGTCAATTTTATTTATTCCTTCATTGCTACCGATCCAAATAATATTATCAGAACTCTGATAAATACATTTTATAAAATTATTATTGAGTCCATTGGCAACGGTATAGTTTTTAAATACATATCCATCGTAAATTGAAAGGCCTTTTTCTGTTCCCAACCACAGATAGTCTCTGTTATCTTGAAAAATTGTATTGACAGAGGATGAAATTAAGCCATCCAGTTCTGAGTATTTTTCCAATCGATAATACTGTGCCCGAAGGTCAATAGTTGAAAAAATAATGCAAAGGAAAATAAGTGTGCATTTGTAAAATTGAATGCAGATATTAGTATTTTCAGCTATAATGAAATTCATGCTATGCAGATGCAGGTTCAATTTACGATTTAGAATTATTTTATTTTTAAAATCTATTTAGAGCGACTTACGTTAATCAAATAAAGAAAAAGTTATGAGAATATTATTAATTATTGCCTTGTCCTTTATATGGATTAATAGCAATGCACAACTGTTAAAAACCAAATTAGAGATTACTGTACTTAACACAACAGGCAATCCTGAAGCAGGAGCGGAAGTTATGCTCTACGCTACGGAAGATGATTATTTAGCGGGTAAAAATGCGATTGAAGGTAAAAAATTTACCGATTCAAATGGAGAAGTCTTGTATAAAGATCTGGCTGCCAGGAGTTATTATATTCAAGCTCAAAAAGGAAAGGCGGACAATTATGGAGAAAGTGAAAAAACGATCCCATTGGAAGGCGGCAGAAAGAACAAAGTGACCGTAATAATTACAGAAGGAAATTAGGGCTGAATTAATAATTTGCCTTTCATTTGCCTGTCTTCGCTAAGGAACTCAATCAAATAGGTTCCGCGAGGGTAGGCATTTGTATTTATCTTCAATTGTTCGGCCGTTTTTTTCGCTTTATAGATTTCCTTTCCCATTATATCGTAAATGAATAGCATTCCGGAATCTTCGGAACTAATAATTATAAAGTCTGTGGCAGGTTGGGGGTATATTTGTAATTCACTCCTATTGTTTACGGTTTCAATGGAGCTCGGTGAAGGGCAATTGTCGATTCTGTTTTCAAGGCTATCAATAATACCGGGAATATCAGCATATAAAAAAGTACCCGGACAAGCGGTAGCACAACCATCCTGATGCCCAACTACAGTTCCCAAATACGAACCGCCCGGAATTGGATGTATTGCACTGTCACCAGGCTGGAGTGATTCCTTATTCAATTTCCAAAGAAGTAAGTCTTCTAATGTGCCAAGCGCAGCCAAGGTAGGAACGACGGTTGTATAATCACCTAAAAGACATACGCCCATTGTGCCCGTGTTTTTACCACAAAAATGTGCTCCTCTTACATTATCATCCGAGTACAAATTTTGACCATCTCTTCCATGAAAAAGTGTCCCATCCTGCGCAATTAAATAGTTATAGCCAATATCATCCCATCCGTTAACTCCCGTATGATATATATAAATATTTCTTACTACTTCGGTATAGTCGGTTGCTGTATTAGATCCGGCACTGTGATGAATAATACAATGGTTGACCTGGTTGAAAGTGGGGGAAACACTTGGAGTAGGAAGTCCGGATCGCCAAACATCCTGATCAATTCCAGTAGGTTTTTCGCATGAATCTAATTTGAGCTTTAACTGCGATCGATCAAGATTGATTTTTGGGACTTTCAAAAGAAACAATTGAATGTTGGTCTTGTATTGGGAGGAAATGGCCAACTTCTTTATTCCTGAGTTCATGAAAATAAGCTTGGAAGTATAAATACCTTCATTTTCAATATGCAAATCGGGCTTTAATTCCACATTCTCTTCATCCAATTGCAAGCTAATTTTTTCCAACTCTATTTTAGCTTTTATGACCATACTGCTGTGTTCATCAGAAAGGTATAGGTACTGAATTTCACCATCAGATAGGCTCATTTCGATTTTATCGATAAAATCGGATTGACCGCATAAAAAATGAGTCAATGATAGTAAGAAGATGAAAAGGCTATATTTCTTTATCACTTAATTTTCTTTTTGGAACAGTCACTAATAATAACATGGCAAAGCCAATTATAAAGAAAACGGCAAGTGCGATTGCACTGTTGCGCATGCTTCCTGTAATATGTTCGATAAGACCATATGCAAAAGTACCTATGACTATGGAAACATTATAGGTAACATCGTAAAAACTAAAATAAGATGCATGATCAATAGTATTGAGCGGTATGAGTTTGGAATAAGTTGCTCTTGAAAGGGCCTGTATTCCACCCATCACCATCCCAACCAGAAAGCCCAAAATGTAAAAGCCCATTTCACCTTGTATAAAATAGGCCATGATGCACACCCCTATCCACAAAATAATCATCAGGCTCAATGAAAACTTATTGCCTCTCAATTCCGATATCTTTGCAAACAGAAATGAACCGCCAACTGCCACCAACTGTATGATTAAAACGGTAAGAATTAACTTCGACGTTTCCAGCTGTAATTCCTTTGAACCAAATAATGGTGCCAAATACATGACCGTTTGCACACCAACACTGTAGAAGAAAAAGGACACCAGGAATTTTCGAAGATTTGGCAAATTTTTTAATGATTTAAAAACTGATTTTATCTCTTTGTAACCCTTGGTCAAAATGTCATCCTGAGGTTCGCGGTCATAAACATTTTCCGGCAAATAATAAAAGGTATATTGGGAAAAGCCTATCCACCAAATACCCACTAAAATAAATGAGATTCGCGCGGGTAAAGAACCTTCGGGTAATGCAAACAGTTCGGGCATTTGTATCATTAACAAATTGATAATTAAAAGAATAACGCTGCCCACATATCCATATGAAAAACCCTGAGCACTAACCTTGTCAAATCTGTCTTCACTTACAATTTCAGGTAAAAATGAATTGTAAAATACCAATGAACCGGAATAGCCAATACTTGCCAAAACAGAACATGTGATTCCCCACTCTACATTTTTAGCTGATGTAAAAAAATACATTCCGCAACATGCCAATGAGCCGATATAGGCAAACATCTTCATAAACATTTTTTTCTTACCGCTGTAATCGGCTATACCCGTAAGCAGGGGAAGTATAAAAGCAACGAATAAAAATGAAAAGGAAAGCGAATAACTGTATAATACAGTATTTGGTAATTTCCAGAAGAAAAAATCCACCAGATCACCTTGCCCGGCATTTTTTGTTATGGTCTCATAATAGATCGGAAAAACAGCTGTGGTAATTGTAAGACTGTAGACCGAATTGGCCCAGTCGTACATACACCAGGCTCTGACTATTTTCTTATTGTTTAATTCCATAAAAAAACCCTGAGGCAAATTGCTTCAGGGTTCAATTTATAAAAATCTACTAATCTTATTTCACAACATCTCCCAGTCTCGAAGAATAATTCAGGAGTCTGGCATTGGCATCTCGCAATTCCAACTTGATGTCGGTAATGATTCCCATCTTCGTTTCCTTATCCACTTTTAAGGAAATAATCATTTGATCTCTTTCAACTTCATCAAGTTTATTTCTTTCTTCTTCCACAAACTGGATGATTTCGTCTGTTTCTATGAAGACGTCATTAACCTGAATTTTAGGTTCAGTACCAAATTGATCGACGAGATAGGACTGTGGTTTACCCACATACATATAGCTTACCAATGATTTTCTCTCAATTTTTTTTAATTGAGAGGCAGGAGGTATTCTTTGTTCAACTTTAATGGTGTTTTCACGCATAACTGTAGTCACCATAAAGAAGAATAAAAGCATGAAAATGATATCGGGTAATGCCGATGTCGGTATTTCCTGTTTTGAACTTGCCTTTTTCTTAAACTTTGACATATTATCCTCCTATATCTGTTGGTTCTGCTTCAGAAATTTGAAGCGGATATTCTGCTCTTGCCGCATCATAAGCTCTTTTATGATCGGGGTTTTCCATGTCCAGATTTAAAAAATCCTCCAAAGAGATACCCAGATAATCAGCTCTCGACTGATTATAAGCAGCGGTTACCTCATCCAAAACAGTCAGGTACTTCTCATAAGAGGTACCCCTGTCAGCTTTAATTGAAACAACCGCATCTTTCGGGCTATCAGAAGACTGCGGGTCTCTTCCTCTGTTATTCAGGAATTTCATGGCTGCTTCTTTTATTGCTTCTGTTTCCATTGGCTCATTTTCAACCAAAAGCTGATCCTTGGAATTGATCAAAACTTTAAAGATATTTTTCTCTTTAAGTTTTACTTCATCCTGTTGATCGGATTTAGGAGGGAGTACCATTGGTATACCCTTATCGCTGGCAATAGTTGTTGTCACAAGAAAGAATACCAAAAGCAGGAATGCTATGTCTGCCATAGAACTGGAGTTTACCTCAGCGCCTCCTCTGTCTTTCTTTCTCATTATTTCAACATTTTATTGATCTCAGTAAATACAATACCGGTTACAGCTAATCCAATCAAAATGTACATCATAATAATTAGACCGCCTATTGTTTTAGACCCGGACTCATCCACGTCAAATTCGCTATAAACATTGGTTACCTCACTCCCGGAGAGTGCATAGGAAATCCCAAAAATAACGAGCAATGCTACAATGCCTATTCCAGACTGGATCAGGCTTTTAGGATTACCCAAAGAGTTAATCAGTGGCAGAATAACTGATCCTGCTGCTGCAATAACAATTAGGGCATATCCTATATATAATACTATATCAAATCCATCCATAATTTGGTCCTATTTGGATTACTTGTCTAAATTATGTTTTACCAACAAATCGATAAATGCAATGGAGGAATCTTCCATTTGATTTACCAATGAGTCGATTTTGGCCACATTGTAATTGTAAAACAACTGAAGGATTACAGCTACAATCAAACCACCTACGGTTGTTAAAAGGGCCACTTTAATACCACCAGCCACAACCTGAGGTGAAATATCACCGGCAGCCTGAATAGAATCGAAAGCCTCAATCATACCAATTACCGTACCCATGAAACCAAGCATCGGAGCTAGGGAGATAAATAATGATATCCAAACCAGGCCTCTTTCCAGTCTTCCCATTTCCACGGAACCGTAAGATATAATTGATTTTTCTACCATTTCTATTCCTTCAGAAATTCTCAATAATCCCTGAGAAAAAATAGAAGCTACAGGGCCTCTGTTAGAAGCACATACTTTTTTAGCTTCTTCAACACCACCGCTATTGAGAGCATCTTCAACCTCATCCAATAATTTCTTTGTATTTGTGGTTGCCAGATTTAATGTGATTATTCTTTCAATTGAAATGGCTAATCCCAGAATCAAACATAAAAGAACGATTCCCATAAATTCCCATCCACCTTCAATAAATTTTTCTTTTACTCTTTGGTGAAAAGTAGTTTCTTCTTCTATGGGCTCGGTTTCTTCAACTGAAGGGAGTGGCGCTTCTTCTTCAACCGGCTCAGCTTCTTCCATAGCAGCTGTATCCATTTCGGTTGTATCCGATGTCATTTCTGTTTCATCTCCCGCCACTGTATCGGCATCCTGTGCCATAAGAAGAGGAGCCTGAAAGGCCATTAAAGCAATAAGCATCAAGGTATTGATTAGCTTTTTCATAATTTAGGTATTAGTTATACGTGTTTATTCTTTATTATTTTTATTTACATTTCCTGGCGGAGAGACAGGGATTCGAACCCTGGGTACCCTTTTGGGGCACACACGCTTTCCAGGCGTGCACCTTCGACCGCTCGGTCACCTCTCCCTCTCTTTCCCAATGCCTTTTCAAGGGCGTACAAATAAATTAAGAAATTAAAGTATATGCAAGTTTTAGCGCCCATTTGAATGCAATCAAATTGTCAGTTCTCCTCGAAGAGAAGATTCCAGTAATTGACGAATTTCACCTTCATCTTTAAAATTTTCCAAAATGAACATCATTTTTACGATCGCCGCCTCGGAGGTTATATCCCTCCCACTTATAACGCCAAATTCATCCAATTTCTTGCTGGTTGCATATTTGCCTTGCTTTACGCTGCCTCCAAGGCATTGGGATACATTGTAAATGTAGACCCCGGCATTGATCAATTTTTTAATTTCATCTAAAAATTCCTTATCCGTAGGTGTATTGCCGGAACCAAAGGTTTCTATAATTATCCCCCTAAAACCAGCATTGAGAAAAACATCGGAAATACCTCCAATTCGCATGCCCGGGAATATTTTCCAATTAATAACATCCGATGAGAATTTATTTCTGAATTTTAATCGACCATCATTAAAATTTTTCCACAAATAGTGTTCATGTACTTCAATTTCAACACCTGCTTCAGCCAGTTCGGGAAAGTTTTCAGAATGAAAGGCATCAAAATGATCACTTTCAATTTTTTTAGCTCTTGTGCCTCTTAACAAAAAATTGTTAAAGAAAACACAAACTTCAGTTATAAGTGGTTTAGAATTTCGTTTTAGCCCTGCTATTTCTAGTGAAGTGATCAAATTATTTCTGGCATCCGAACGATTTAATCCCAATGGCATTTGTGAACCGGTTAGAATTATTGGTTTATCAAGATTTTCAAACATATAGCTCAAAGCGGCTGCGGTATAGGCCATTGTATCGGTTCCATGAATAATTACGAAGCCGTCATAAGCATTGTAATTTTTGTAAATATGTTCGCCTATAAGAATCCAGTAGGACGGATTCATATCTGAAGAATCGATGGGTTTATTCAGAGCCGAAATTGATATTTCGCAATTCTGTTTTTTTAATTCAGGAATGAATTCAAGGATATCTTCGAAATTCAGCGCTTCCATGGAACCCTCATTTTCCCCGGCAAACATACCCAGAGTACCTCCGGTATAAATTAAAAGCAATTTAGAATCACTATTAAGCCCTTGCTGATCAATATTTATTTCCCTGAACATTCTAGTCATTGAAAAATTCCAAACAATTTTTTGAGCTGAGAACATCTAGCTCTTCCGGTTCCATTTGCAATACCTCTGCCAGCCTTAACTTGATAAATTCAAGATAAGAAGGTTCATTGCGTTTACCTCTTTTTGGCACGGGAGCGAGATAAGGACTATCCGTTTCGAGCAGAATCCTGTTTTTCTTCGCCAGATGTATAATATGGGTCAAATTTTGCTTTTTATATGTAAAGACACCGCCAATACCGATATAAAAATCAAGATCATTGATAGCTTGCAGTTCCTTTTCACCACCTGTAAAACAATGAAAAACGCCTTTGAGATTCTTGGTGCCAACTGCATGTAAGGTATCAAATAATTCATCAAATGCATCCCGGCAATGAAGCACAATGGGTAATTTATATTGCTTTGCCCATTCAATCTGAATTTTTAAGGCTTCAACCTGAATTTCAAGCGTGCTTTTATCCCAGTATAAATCCAGACCTATTTCGCCGATTGCAGACCATTTTCTTTTGGATAAATGATTTTCTACAATTTTTAACTCTTCTTCGAAATTACTTTTAACAGAGCATGGGTGTAATCCCATCATTGGAAGACAATAATCTTTGTAAGTCTCTTCAGTTTTCAACATTCTCTCAATGGATGTGGAATCAATATTTGGCATATAAATTTTTGAAACACCCATCTTTTGAGCCCTATCGATCATTTCATTTTTATCGTCATCGAATTGTTCGAGATATATATGTGCGTGAGAGTCTATCATAATTGAATGGCTTCAAATTTATAACCCAATTCATTAAAGTACTTTAAATAGTCGGGCAGAACCGCTTTTAGAACAGGGAATGCTTTAAAACTGTCATGAAAAACAACTATAGAACCATTGCTTGTTTTTTTAATGCAGTATTTCAGACACTTAGAGGGATCAAGGTTTTTTTCAAAATCACCGGATAGTACATCCCACATGATAATTTTATAGTTCTGTTTTATTTTTTTTATCTGTGCAAATGTCAGTTTACCATATGGAGGTCTGAAGAGTTTTTGTTTTTGGTCCAGGAAGGACTCACATTTATTAATATTATCAAAGTATTTGCGATTCTCAGTAGCCCAACCGGATAAATGATTAAAGGTATGATTTGCTGCAATGTGCCCCTCAGTCATTAGATTTTGGTAAAGGTGCGGATGCTTGCGGATATTATCGCCAATGCAAAAAAATGTGGCTTTGGCATTTACTTTCCTTAGTGTTTCAAGTACAAAAGGGGTGACTTCTTCAACCGGGCCATCGTCAAATGTGAGATAAATGATTTTTTCATTTGTATTGATTTTCCAGACCAGATCGGGAAAAATCTTGTGGATGATTCCTGGTGTTTTTAATGGAAATATCATGTTTTATCACAAACAACCAAAGTCAGATCATCGTTGAACGGCATCTTTTTTCTAAAATGGTCGAGCTCTTCTAAAATCGTATCGCATATTACCTTAGCCGATTTTGTACCCGATTTCTTTAAAATTTTAATGATGCTGTCTTCGCCGAAATGTACCCCATCCTCATTTTCCGTTTCACTAACACCATCGGAAAATAATATCAATTTAAATTTACTAGCCTTTATTTCCTCGTAATTCATGAAAGGCAATTTATCAAATGCACCAAGTACAGTGGTTCCGGAAGTCAATTCATTGACTGTGCCTTCTGCCATTAATAATCCCGGATTATGACCTGCATTGACGTATTCAATCAGTTTTTTCGATTCATCAAATTTGAATAAGAAAAAGGTGACGAATAGTTCTGCCTTGGCATTTTGAATCAATAGGCGATTTAGTTCATGAATGATTTTCTTGAGGTCTTTTGTTTGCCTAACCAATGTTCTAAAAGCCGCTTGAAAATTAGACATCAGCAAGGCCGCAGGAACACCCTTTCCGGAGACATCAGCAACGCATAAAAAGAAACCCTCATTAAATGGAATATAATCGTAATAATCACCACCAATACTTTGATGTGGAATATTTCTGGCTTCGACTGTCAATTTTCCATTGGTAGGTAAAAATTCAGGAAACAAATGGGATTGAACACGATTGGCAATTTCCAATTCCTTTTTGACAGCCTCCTGTTTAATGGCCTCCTGTGCCAGTCTTCGGTTTTCTATTGCTACGACGATCAGATTGGTAAATGTTCTTACGAATGGAATGTCAATTTCTATGGCAATTTTACCCCGATCGTACATTCCTCCTAAAAGTAAATAGGCGATGATGTGTTTATCGTGACGAATGGGACAAACGAGCTGAAATTCATTATATGTTTCGGATATAACATTTTTAAGAATCTGACACTCTTCTTTAATTTCCAATACTTTTGCGTGAATTTCTTTGCCTTCAAATTTCACCCGAGTACCGAAATTTACCTTGCAAACCCAAGCCTCATCTTCCACAAACAAGGCAAGACTTTTGATTTTTAAATGAGATTTAAGGGAGTATTCATAAATCCTATAAAGCTCATCAACTGACTTATTTTCATTAATCGATTTACTGATCTCAAACAGAGAGTTAATCTCCAGTTCCTGTATTTTAAGTTTACGACTTAATTCTTCCATTATCAATTAATAAACTAAACAGAATTATGTGCAAATAATCCCTTTTTACTTGCCAAAAATAAATAGCTCCTAAATTTTTTATCGCTATAGTCTATATCGCTTGTTGCTATTTCGGTTTCTTTTTCAAAACATTTGATCCATTCTTTTTTCACCATTTCCTTCAAATTCTGGAGAAGTGTTTCCTCATCCATTTCAAGTGAAGACAGAAGATCCTTAAATGATATTACAAAATACAATTCATCAAGTATTTCAAATTGTATATCGTTCATCCATTTACATTTTTCCAGCGATAAACTGCAAATTGGCTTAAAAGTCCGAAGATTACAACATAGGGAGAGTAAAGAAATTGTAATATTAAGACATGCAGAAAAATGATGGAATGCTTAAAGTTTGCGGCCACAGCAGTCAACATTTTCATTTCGAGAACTGCTTTAACTATAATGGCGATCATAACAATAAGAAAATAACCTTTAAAAGTTAATGCCAGCATTAGCGATATGTGAAGAAGATGATAAATCCATAAAGCCAAAGGAAAAAAGATTTGTGCAGATCCTTTGATCGCACCCCATTTCGATGCCCATCGCAATCTTTGATTAACAAATTGCATCAATGATTTTGGTGATTTAGTCTTAATTAACGATTCCCGACACCAGTCGTAATAATTTTTTTTTGGATCTACAGAATTAAAATAATTCAGTAGATAAGCATCATCGCCTGAGGGAACATTCATTTCAATAATTTTTGAATAATTCTGATCTTTTAAAGCAGTTCTGTTCCAACTTAAATTGGCTGCACTACACATTTGTGGTTTTTCCTTTTTAAAACCCAGATAAGAAATAAGTATCAGCGCCCAGGATTCTATATTCAAAAAAGTGGTCCAGAAACCATTTGGTTTAAAAATTACAGGGCCGGCAATAAGATTATAATTTGCCGTATTTTTCTGCCGGATTGAATTGAACCAGGAAGATGTAATTTCACAATCGGCATCTGTTTGAACAATCCAATTATATTTTGCTATTTCCAAAGCTCTGTTGATGGCTTTTTTCTTCGAAGGCTTCCCATCACTAATGGAAAGGATTTCTACGTTTTCCTTATTTTCAAAATTTTCACGCCATATTTTCAATTTTTGCAATGTGGCATCACTCGAATTATCATCAATTAGAATTAGTTCAAAATTTTTAGAGTGTTTAAAAAGATCTTCAATCCCATAAAATAATTCTGAAATATTGTCCAATTCATTTCTCATTGGAATAATGAGGGACACTGCGTTTAAATTTTCCTTTTCAGTCCCGGATGAAGCGTTTTTTTGATTGCTTGCAAAAACAATTAGCGACAGGATAAAACCTGCATAAAGAACATTTACTATTATGAAGAGACTAAGCAAATCTTCTTCGACAAATAGATATTAATCCGAGAGTATTTGGGAAAACAAAATTAACCAGCCAAATCATTAATGCCCCAAATACGATATATGTTGCATCCATTCCCATTTGCAAAAAAAGTACGGAAAGTGTTAACTCCCGTGTCCCAATACCTCCAAAAATATTTAAGATGGGGATTAAAGTTTTAATTAAGAAATATAATGCGACTATTGAAATGGCCAGAGAAATTTGACTTTGCTCATAAAAAAAATAAATAATCAGCAGATACTGAAGATAGTATATAACAGACCTGGCAGATGTCATCAATAGAATTTTAAGCTTGCCCCTGTTATTTTTTAAGAAAGCAAATACGATTCCGATAATAAACACCCCAATCAGTACATAAATACTATCAAACCATTTAGCAAAGGCGTTTACTGCACCAAAATTGAAATAAACAATGGCCAAAAGTCCAATTAAAATGCTTGAGATACTTTGATAGAATCCAAATGAAATGTTTTTGTAAATATTGGTTCCAACTTTTTTTGAACCAAAGAATGACTGTTTGCCGAGGACTGATCCAATAAAATTACTTGAAAAGCTTGAAATCGGATAACATTCACAAACTACACGGAAGGTGTTTTTAAAATTTATTTTTTGATGTGATTCTAATATATATTTCCAGGCTTTGCTTTCAATTATTAAATTGACCAATGACAGAAGTAGTAAAGCGAGAAAGATATTGATATGCAGTACCTTTAATGCTTGCAATTCTAAATCACTAAAAAATATACGATTTGCAATTACACAAATACTTAAACTTACAATGGCAAATTTTGCGTAGTTAGAATATTTTTTAACTAGGCTGTTGCCTAATATTTTGTAGAAAAAAGAATTGAAAAGCGATAAAATCATATTAGGAATTGACCCCGGAACAAAGATAACAGGTTATGCACTAATTCGTGTAAGGTCCAACAAAGTAGAAATAATTCAATATGGTGTAATAAAACTTGATAAATATAAAGATCATCACCTAAGACTCAAAAAAATACAGGATCGTATAAAAGAGATTGTGAGTGAATTTTTGCCCGATGAAATGGCAATTGAAGCACAATTTTATGGAAAAAATGTGCAGGCCATGTTAAAATTAGGCCGGGCTCAGGGTGTTGCAATTGCCGCATGTCTCGAGAAAGATATCCCCGTGGTAGAATATGCCCCAAAAAAGGTTAAACAATCTATTACCGGAAATGGAAATGCCTCGAAGGAGCAAGTGGCCGAAATGATTATTCGCGAAATGAAAATCCGCACCAAAGACGATTTTTATCTGGATTCAACAGATGCCATTGCCGTTGCAATGTGTCATCACTATCAAAAAGGAATCAATCAGAGGTCCAGTAAAAGTTGGGCAAAATTTGCCGAGGAAAACAAAGACAGAATTAAAGGTTCTTAACAATTCTTTCCTGAATCGATTTAAATTCTTCTTCGCTCAATTGCAATTTGTTAGAAAAAGAAAAATCGGACATTGCATTTAAAGGAATGAGATGTACATGCGCATGGGGAACTTCCAAACCAACCACAGCCATTCCTACCCTTTTGCATTCTACACTCTTTTGAATGGCCTGCGCTATTTTATTTGCTGAATCCATTACTGCTTTGTAATCTTTATCATCAAGATCCCACAATAGGTCAATTTCCTTTTTTGGAATAACAAGCGTATGCCCTATAGCTGCAGGATTGATATCTAAGAATGCAAAGGTATTTTCATCCTCATAAATTTTATAAGAGGGAATTTCTCCTTTAATTATTTTTAGAAATAGTCCGGACATCAAATACTAATGTCAATAATTTTGAATTCCATTTTTCCGGCCGGAGCCTCAATTGCGGCCACATCACCTTTGGCTTTTCCCATAAGGCCTTTTCCAATGGGAGACTGAATTGATATTTTGCCTTTCTTTAAATCAGCTTCCTCTTCAGAGACCAATAAGTAAGTAAATTCTGCCCCATTTTTAACATTCTGAATTTTAACTTTTGTTAAAATCGAAACTTTGGAGTTGTTTATCGTAGACGGGTCAAGGACTTTTGCTTCCGCTACCAAAGTCTCCAATTGTGAAATTTTCATTTCAACTAATCCCTGAGCGTCTTTAGCTGCATCGTATTCAGCGTTTTCACTTAAATCACCTTTATCTCTCGCTTCTGCAATTTGTTTTGAAATATCAGGACGCACCTTTGTTTTCAGATGGTGCAACTCATCTTTTAGTTTTTGTAAGCCTTCTTTTGTATAATAATTTGCCATACCGGTTGTAAAATGTATAAAATAAAAGAACGGCCATTACTGGCCGTTCTTCATGCAAAATTATAAAAATTATTTCTTACAATGATAATATCACACCAACAGAAGTTGTTCCGCTGAAATAATCTGTAGTTCTATATGAAAAATCAACACCAAATGATTTGTCTTTTTCAACTCCAAATGGCAATTGTAAAGTGGCTCCAAATGCCGGGCCGTTAAATGCATCCGTGTGCAGTTCACTATCAAAAATACCATCTCTGTAATCAAATCCGGCTCTTAACATTAAATAGTTTTTAAAGCCGTACTCAACGCCGATCTGAATATGATCATTTGTAAATGTACTGGATACAAAATTAGCTACCGGAGTTATTCTGTGTTCAAGACCGGGCTGGAAATCATAAGAAATCCCAATATTCATCAAGGATGGAATTTCAAATTTATCAGACCTTTGATCCAATCGAAGTTGATAATCGCCGCCACCTTGTGGAGGTGAACCTCTAAAACTCAATCCATCACCTGAATATCGCATGGTTGGTCCAAGGTTTCTCATGGAAACGCCAAACTTAAATTGATTTCTTTCACCTGTTCTGTATTGAACGCCTCCGTCAAAGCAAACACCTTGAGCGCTGGCCTGCGGAATAGATTCAGAAATAATTCTCACCGTAATACCACCCGAAATATTATTAGAAAATACTTTTGAGTAACTCAAACCAATATTGAAAAAGTTAGGACTAAAAGTACTTCCCGTCCCTTCAGGTAATTCTACCGTAGTTTCAATAAATTCTCCAAAATTCATGGACATTAAAGAAACACCCATCACTCCGCCGTTATCGCCTAATTTCTGTCCAAAACCAACAGAATTAATAGAGACACCCGCTCCACCGAGCCAATTGGAATTACTGAAAACAACTTCGGTTTTATTCAATTGTGAAAGACCGGCTACATTTAATCGCATAGCTTCTACTCCTGTTACCATAGCAGTATTAGCGCCTGCGAATCCCGAACTTCTCGACCAGGGATTTATTAATAATTCAGTAGCACCGGCTTGTCCTCTTTTGTTATCGTTACCTGCAAAAACCGCAGTTGAGATAAAAAGTGAACAAAAGATCAACTTATATATATAGAATTTTCTCATAGTTCTCTATTTCAATATTTTAGAAAGTATCAAGGTCAATTGGTCTGTTGATATGGAAGAATTTCACCACCTTCTCCCCGAGTTCTCCCGCATCGATATGTACGATGTACACGCCACTGGCAATGGGGATGCCCTCTTCATTGGTCAGTTCCCAGTTCTGACTGCTCAGACCAAGTCCGGCCACATCCTCTGCCACATTCCTGTTGAACTGGCGGATCAGTGATCCGTTCATCGAGAAGATCGATATGGTACACTGTGCCGGTAAATTGGTGATCTTAACATTTTTGTCCACCTGGCTCTGCTCGTACTCCGAGTAAGCATAGTATGGGTTGGGCACCACGCGTATGATGTCCAGGTCGCTTTGAGCCTTCTCCTTGCTTGCCAATATGGCCTGTGAGCCAAAGGTGCTAAAGGTATAGGTCGGTGGTACGCCATTTTCGGTGGCCTCGTAATCCCTGTCTACGCGCAGTCTGATCCGCACATCACCGCGGTCTGCCTCCGGCAGCGATGCAAAACTCGGATTGATCTTCATCATGCCTATCCAGCTAAAGGTCTCCTCATAGGTCACCCTGTACTGGCTGGTACGGCTGGTGGTCAGATCCTGGAAGGTGCTGTCCATCAAGCGCTGGTAGGCACTCGTTTGACCGGCCACCTCAAAGTCGTATTCCATATTGGTCACGATAACATAATGGTTATTGGTGTCATTGGTGGTCGGGTTGTACAAACCGTCATTACCAAGCACTGAATCCACCAGTTTGTTTTCGGTAAAGGCCATGTTCAATCTTATGCCCTTGTCCACATCGATCGCATAACCCGGGAACCAGCCATAGCCTGTGGCCAGATCCGTGCTGCCATCGGGGAAGGCCACTATGGCGCTGTCGGCCTGTCCGTCTTTGTTCACGCTCAGCAGCTCGCTCTTCTGTACCCTGTTCACCACCGGGTTGACAATACTCACCGTCGGCGGTGCCATCTGGATCACCATACAGCGCGTCCATTTGCTTCGATCCTGGGTGAAGACCACATCCACATTCGGCAGGTCCTGCATATAGGCCCAGCCCTCCGGATTCCTCGCATCCACACCCGGGGCAATGCTCTCATCGGCAAAGGCCGCCTTGGTCGATAACCAGGTTGACCAGGAGCCATCCAATACATTCTGGTACACGTCCAGCTGATCGTAAGTCGTCAATGAACGCGGGGCCTGGTCGATCCAGTCCAGCTCATCAAAATCGATGGGGATCAGCCAATCCTGTAAACGGTCGGCGTACTCGATGTTCGCATCCTGGAAGCCGTTCTCCTCAAAGCCCTTATCCCTGTTTCTAAAGCCCGGGTTAAAGCCGCGGCTCATCTGTACCGATAAACCAAACTCCGGCACCGTCTGCTCGCCATCGGCGCTCACCGGCACAACGCCTTTCACCACAACGCCGTTCCCCTCAAGGGTCCAGAGGTCGTGCTCCTTAAAGTCGATCGCCTGCGCAATCGATGAGCTGTCACCCTCCAGCCAGAAGTTGGCCGGACGCTTGGTGCCTCCCAAATAACTCTCCTCGCCTCCTTCTCTTCGGATGGCGATCACATCCCGGACAAAGGCCCCGTTCTCATCCCCGTTCAGCATGCGGATCTCAAGGGTCTTGCTATCGGAGGTCTCCAGCTCGGGCACCTCGCGCACCACTACCGCTCGGCCGGGGCGCTGTCTTTTATACGGACTGATCGTATAGGCTATCGTAGCTCCCGAGGAATTGTCTATTTCCTGTGAAGTGTAATTGCCCAGCGATACCAGCGTATCGCCCGGAAGGAATTTGTAATCATTGTCGGCGCTGTTGTACTGCAAGCGGCTGGTCAGGCGAAGCTCCATGTTGTCGATGGCTTTCACCAGCTTCGGATCGTAGACCTTCACCGATATCGGGCCAGAACCCGCTCTGTAGGTGCGCTCAAATGGTGTCTTGTTTAAAATGCTCTCTTCCACACCGGCCACAAACTCCAGGATATTGCCCCCGTTGCCAATACCGCTCTCGGCGGTCAGCACAAACTCATCGCCATAACCCGAGTTCAGCACCTGGCCTACGTTTGGATGCGGAACGGCCACTTTCCGGATACCGTTTCTTCGACCCAGTATAAAAGGCTGCTCTTTCCGGTCGCCTACGTTATCGCCCAGGTTGGCCTGTGCCATCGCCGCATTGTAACCGTAAGAAAGTACCAGGAAGGTATAACTCTTGTGATTCACCAGTTTTGGATCGCCTTCGGCAAAGGCATCATCACTGACACGCAAGGTTCTGAAAATGCCATTGTCCTGGCCTTCTACTTTGATGATCGGTACAAAAATATCCTCACCCAGTGTCACATCGTTTTCGTAATTGATGATCGAGGTCACCCCATTGGCCACATCGCATTGCGCAATCAATCGGGCGCGGTCCGGGTTGTCCAGGTCTGCCTCTGTCACCGTGTTGTCGGCCAACTGATAAAATAAATAACCCTCAAAATTGTAGAAGTCGCCGATATTGGCTTCAAACTCGCGGTAGGTCTCTGTGTTCATCGCCTGGCGCTCACCCTGGTTGACTATGGTGAATTCGCTCGGCTCGATGGTGATGATGATCTCGCGGTCCAGCTCGGTGATCGTTACATCCGGTGCGTCAGGGCCATTGAGAAGCTCAAAGTCATTGTCATAAAGCTTTTGACAGATATCATCCGCAACTCTTAATTTATTGAAAGATCCTCTCGCGCCACCGGCACCGGTACGTGCCCATGGAATTCCGATCGTCAGTTCATTCAATGCGCCCGGTTCAAGGGTAAAAGGACCGGCTGATTGTAGCATTCTCCTATCAGCGGGCTGATTACCTGCTACTGATTCATCCCATGGAACATTCTGAGGACCTGCAAACGGTTGATCAGGTGTACCGCCCAGTCCCCATCCTATCTCCAAATCAGAAGAGCCCGGGAACATAAAATCACATGGTGGAAATGACTGCTGCGTTCCCTGTGCTAAGTCATAGGTACAAAATGTACCATCTCTCCAGATATTTTTCAGGTAATTGAAAAAATCCTGAGCAGAACCGGGGTTACCGTTGGTAGGATTGCTATTATTGTTATAATAGAGGAAATTAGACATGATGATCAATTCATCAACTTCATCCACCTCACCGTCTTTGTCATTATCAATACCGTCACCCTCGTAAACGCCAAAGCCTCTATCCGGCTCATCGATCAAACCGTCAAGGTCATTATCAATTCCGTCTCCGATGGTATCTTTATCGGCCCAGGGCCCTTCAAAATAATCGACACCAATTGATGGTGGGTTTTCTCCATAACCTGTAATACTTTCATCAAATTCATCTCCATTATAACAGATTCCTAATCCTCTAGGTACATCGACCTCCACATAGTCATCGCCAGCAAAACCTAAATCAGGATCTACCCATTGTCCCATTCTGGTCTCTGTCATAATTCTACTACCTCTATTTAGAAGCCTGTTCCAATAGAAGGTCATGTCATTCAAAACATCATTGGTTGCAAATCCAAATCCCATTACCTGAATTTCCATATTTATTGGTGGCGCAGCACCAATTACACTTCCAAATTCTTTTTCATTACCGGCATCATTCATCACCCACCAAATTCCTTCATCACCAAAAATGAAAGGCACATCACCTTGTAATGGATCGTAAATACCATCTCCGGCGCCTTCTTCTTCTATTTGAATAAACTCATCAAAAGGAGCTAAATCGCGATCCATATCAACCGTCTGGTCATCAAATGCTCCATCCGGAGAGGTGATATATGGATTGTTTCTTCCGGGCCAGTTTAACACTGGTTCAGGAATATCTTCAATCGTTTGGATTCTTCCATCCTGAAAGTCATCGATATATTGCTCTATCTCTTCACGGCTGATTTTAAAATGCGTATCCCATGTGGCACATTCTTCTGTAGAAATTGTACCCTGATCAGGTCCTGAAGCGAAAAGCGGTCCAGGCCAAAGCGCATAGTGACTTTGACGATAAGTACTCGCAAGCACTAGCAGGTCACCTGTGGATTCATCTTCACCACCAATCCATACAGAACCGGCAAATAAGGAATGCTGCTTTGGTGCACTGGGATCATCCTGTTTTGGAATCTCGTATCGTGCCGCACTAGGCGAAACAACGGTCCACCACATATCTCCACCATTATGAAGTGTGGTTCTTACGTTGTTAATTTCCAGAACTTCTCGCGAAGCAGAGCGGGCACACTCATTGGCAACTCTATAATTGCCCTGATTACTGCCCTTTTTACCGGAACCGGCTACATCAATGTCAGCCATTGCTCCAGTACTGGAGATAATTAAAATTGAAAGGATATTGCGGAATATCATATTTTTCATTTTCTCTAAATTCTTTGTATTAAAAGTTAAATGCTGCACCTAAAACAATTCTTCTAGGAAGCGCAAAATTATCCGGATTTTGAACTGCCATTCTGTATATATCCGTAAATGACTCCGGATAGAGATTGGCATTAATATCTTGTTGCCCAAGTTTTGACTCCAGGTAACCATCATTCGTAGGATCACCGGACCAGCCGTAAACACCCTGAATGTTTTCCAATCCAAGTAGGTTTCGTACATAGACGTAAACATTCAATGATTTCTTGCTTTCAGTTCCTCCAAAGAAGATTGATTTATCAACCCTTAAAGAAGACCTGAGGTTCCATGGCAATCTCGCACCATTAACACCACCATCAACCACTTCATTGTTACCACCACCGTAAATCGGATTCGGGTTGGCACCACCACGTGGCGTAAATGGCCGTCCTGAAGTTGCAATCAATTGCAAATTGATACCTAAGTTTTCCAGTAATTTAAATCCACCTGATCGCTTAGGCATACCTTCATCATCAAGTAATAAATTACCTTCATCATCTTTGATAGGCTTGGACATAATACCTGGTCCGTCATTATCTCTGAATCTGTAATCTATATTTATTTTCATCTGATGTCTCTCATCCCAGTTTAATGGAATTGGGTTTCTCAGGTTCGCACTAACACCAGATTGGATTAATCTGGCATTGGATAATTCTCCGGAAGATGTACCATCTGCAAATGCCAATTGATAATTGGCGTTAATGGCCAAACGATTCGTTCTTCTTAGATCGTATTCTACTGTAATACCCTTCGAAGTAGCAAAGTCAATATTTCCAAATGTCTCCCAAGATGAAACTGGATAGGCTCCATCAATAACAATTAGAGATATCTGATCTTTCATTTCACGGTAGAATGTTGAAAGCTTTAAGGAAGAAGATCTGGTTAATACCTGCTGGAAACCAACCTGATAGTCAACATTTCTCTGTGGTCTTAAATTCGGATTATTCAATCTACCACCTGCTGCTCTTTGGAAATAGAAATAAGTACTGGTGAATACATTGTTTCTACTTGGTCTCTGAGTTAAGACATCGTAGTGTGCAAAGAATAAAGCCTCTTCAGAAATAGGGAATGAAAAGGATACTCTTGGCATTACATTAATTTGAGGCTCATAATCCTCAAATGCATCCTCAGTAATTTTATATTCATCATAAATTTCTTTCTTGATTCCAGTAAATGAGGTTACATCGAACCAAGGGAATACACCGGCATTTCCCAGATTGGAAGCACCCAGAACAGTTTGTCCCTGAGCGTCAAACCACTGATCACCGCTTCTGAATCCAATTACATTGAATTCCCCTAGATTGGAGCCATTGTATTCATCCGGATTTCTATCGACGTAAACTACATAATCATCACCCACATTTCCAGGGGTTGCAAAAGTACCTTGATTAAAGGCATTCATATTAGATTCGCCAACTGTTCTGAGATCAACCAAAGAATATCTGTCTTTCAATACAGGTTGGTTTACATCGTATCTGTCTACCCGCACACCTAATCGAAGAATTAGATCCTTTATCTCAAACTTATCTTCAATAAATACTGCACCATAATTTGGTCTCCATGCGGCTATCGGTCTGTTAAGAGAATCCGTGAAAAAATCACTGAATGTAGAATTCTCATTGGTTCTTTCACCGTAGTAGTTGTATCCCTGATAGGAAACCACATTTCCACCACCACCACCTGGGTTGAGTAGCTCTTCGGCATTGAAATATTCAAGGCTTAAATCTTTTGGATCTAGTTCATCCACATTTATCCTGTAATCTTGGGCAAAACCAAATTCTTGTCTTAACCTGTTGTGGAAGGTTCCATTGGAGTTATATCTGTTTCTGATACCAAAATTGAATACCGTAAGCGTATCATTAATTTGCTCCTTCTCTCCCCAGGATCCAAAATCCAATACCGGTACAATGGTAGGATTGCCGTTAATTAAAATTGTATCAAGGAAAGTATTAGGCGCCTGGTTTAAAAAGGCTCCTTCAATTGATGTTCCTGATAAAGCAGCACCACGCGCGGCATTCCAAATTCCTGTGGTTGAAACATTAAACTGTCTTTGAGTTCTTTGTTCAAACTCAAATCCCAATTTGAATGAGTGATTGTTTAATTCAACCACACCTAAGGCTGAAACCCTGAATTGCTCATCCACACTCAAATTATAATTTCGATGGGGAGTCCCAACATTATGAAACAATCCACCATGGACCGTATTTGGTATTTGACCATTTAACAATCCTCCCTGAGAAGTATTGAGTTGTTGTAAGTCTGTTACCGGCTGATTTGCCAGGGCCTGTCGGTTGAAAAAGAAATCCGTATATCGCGCGGTTATTGGATTCTGATTTCCTCCCGTAAACGTATAGGTATCGGCATTGGTATTATAAACAATCCAAGGCGTATTGGCCTGAATCAAGATAGTGTCCTCATCTCTATCCCCATTCTTATAAATTACAGGTCCATTAAAGGATCCATCTGATTGTATTCCGAATTGACTTGGATCAATTCCCAAAGAATTTAATTGCTCAAATAAAGTTGGGGTCAAAGTATCCGTTGATCTTTTGTATTCACCAACATAATTGTACTCGAACAAGCTTTCGTCAAATTCCTTATTAAAAGTTTTGTCAATATCTCTGGAATAATCGACCTGTACCTGGTAATAGGCATTTTTAATCAAAGAAGAATTTTCTTCATCGCTTCTGTCGTTTTTAAACCGCTGAGTGAATCTGGCAAAGACATTGTATTGTCTGATCAGTCGGTCTCCATTATTTCCATAGTTAAGAAGTCTTTTATACCTGGTAGGGTCAACATTGTTTCTTCTGTTAAATTCTTTGTATTCCGAATTCCTAATATTACCACCTACGGAGAACAAAATGCTTTCCGATGGTTGCCAGTCAAAAGTAGCATTGACATTGACATTGTGTCGGTCTTCATTTTCTTCAAAATCGTATGTTTCAAACTGCTCTCTGGTAAGCGTATCCGATACATATCTTGTATTTCCGAATTCATCAATAAATAATGGATTTTGCTCCAACTGATTTTGATATTCATCTTTCAGTCTGTAAATATCGATTGCGGGGGGATCAGGATCCCTGGCACCATCGTACTGAGCAGCAAGAAAATAGCCCAATTTGGTTCTCAATGCCCTTCCCGTTGAATCCTTTTCCTGTAATATTGGTCCGGAAACGTTAAAATTGAGAAGATTATAATTGTAGTTATCGAAAGGTACAGAAGTCTCACCTGCAACTCCTCCAAATATTTTTGAAGATGGTCCTTTGGTTGTTAAACTAATCACACCACCAACATTATCACCATACTGAGCAGGAATACCACCTGTTAATATGGATACTTCAGCAATGGCTTCTACAGGTACCTGAGGTGTTTGGCCGGGTAAAAGTTTTACACCATTCACAAAGTACTGGGTTGCATCAGATCTTGCACCTCTAAGATTAATGGTACCTCCATCATCTGAGGTTGTTACACCCGCCTGTGTAGTGGCAATAGAAGAAATATTCCTGGTCGGAATTTTTTCAATCTCTTTGGATGATAATTTGGAACCGGTAGAAGTATTATCCGGATCAATTAAGGGCTCGGCATAAATTATAACATCTTCTTCGAGCACTTTGGATTCGGAATTCATTCGAATATCCAATCGCGTCGTCTTTTCAAAGTTTATAATTACACCTGTGATCTTCTTAGGAGCATAGCCCACATAAGAGACTTCCACGTCATATTGGCCAGGCACAAGAGGTGATATTGAAAAGTTTCCATCGAAGTCAGATACGGTTCCTCCTTTTTGTACTCCACCTTTATTCACCGTGACATTGGCAAAAGGAATGGATTCTCCCGTCTCCATATCGGTAATCTTACCGGAGAGTTTTCCTGTTTGTGCTAGTACGAGTGAAAAAGATGCAATGATGAAGGTTTGTAGTAGTAGTAGTTTTCTCAGCATATACATCAATTTTAGATAATTCTAATAATCATAAAATTATTCAAGGTCTAAAAATGTGAAAGGTAATTCATTTATACAATTATTTAGTATTCTTTTTGGTTCTAATCTACTCTTTTAAATATGTAAATCACCCATTTTGGAGTAGATAATTCTCAATTTTGGAAGCCAATACTTCATTTATTCTGAAGTATGACTCTGAAGACCAGCCCCCAACATGTGGGGTTAAAATTGTATTATTTCTGTTTATAAGGTCTTGAAGAATAGCTTTTTCCTTTTCTGATAATGAATCGAGCTTTTCATTTTCAAGCACATCAAGGGCTGCTCCTTTAATCTTTCCGCTGTTGAGATTTTTTATCAGGTCTTCAAGTTTGACCACTTTTCCACGTGAGGTATTTATCAGCCAAATATTTTTTTGAAATTCATTGATCCAGGAATCGTCAGCCAGATATATGTTTTTATCGGATAATGGGACATGCAATGACACGATATCGCTTTTTTCTGTGAATTCATCCCAGCTCACTTTTTTTACATGAGATGGTAAATCCAAGCTCGGTTTAATATCGTATGTGATGACAGAGCAACCAAAACCGATTAGTTTTTCTGCGAATGATCTTCCCATATGCCCAAATCCAACAATCCCTATGGTTTTGGTATTTAATTCAAATCCCCTGTTATCTTCTCTTAACCATTTTCCTTGGCGTATTTCATGGTCAGACTTCACAATTTTATGAAGCAAAGAAAGCAATAGACCTACGCAGTGTTCAGCCAGTGCATCCTTATTGCCTTCCGGCGCATTGAATACATGGATTTTCCTATTCTGGACTTCAATTAAATCGATTTGATCCAAGCCGGCACCTGCTCTGGCTATAAATTTCAATGAATGCGCTTTAGAAAAGAATTCTGTATCAAGTTCGAGTTTACTTCGCACCACTATTCCAAAATAGTCAGAAATAATTCTTAAGGTTTCCTCCCGACTGATATTGGGTTGATAATTAACCTTTAATCCAAGTCCTTCGAGCAAAGGGACTATGGATTCATGCATTTTGTTGACAATTAAAACGGAGCGATTGTTCATTATAATCCGAGCAGTAAGTGTGCTACAAGAAAATAAACGCCAAGACCCAATAAGTCGTTCGCAGTGGTAATGAAGGGGCCGGAAGCAAGCGCCGGGTTTATTCCGAAACTATCGAGCACAAGCGGGGTAAAGGTTCCCATGATAGATGCTAAAAGAATAACCGAAAAGAGGGCTATGCTTACCACAGTCGATAAAACAAGAGATTGACCAAGAATCATATTAAAGCCAAATACCAGGATAGCAATAACAAATCCATTTAATAAAGCCACAGACAGGACTTTGGTCAGTCGCCACCAATAGCCCTGATGGATCAGACTTTTATCGGCTAGACTCTGAAGAATTATAGATGAGGACTGAATGCCAACATTTCCCCCTGTAGCTGTTATTAAAGGAATAAAAAATGCCATGGCCGGAATTAGCATAAGGTCTCCCTCGAAAATTCCAATAAACTGTGCTCCCAACAAACCACCAACCATTCCAACCACCAACCATGGAAGTCGGGCTCTCGATAATTCAAGCACCGAATCATCTTCATCAATGTCTGATGATATTCCGGACATTAATTGTCTTTCCAGTTCGGCCTGCTCGGTAATTACATCCACCACATCATCAATCGTTATTCTTCCCAAAAGCTGACCGTGCAGGTTTACAACAGGTATTGCTTCCAAATCGTATTTCTGCATTAGCTGTGCTACCTCTTTTTCCTGTTTATAGGTTTCAACGACTTGTACGTCGGGGTCATAAATATCAGCTATTTTTGTATTGTCCTCTGCGAGAATGATTTTCTTCAAGGCAACCCGTCCAAGCAATTTGTTTTCATCATCCACCACATATATGGAGTATATTTTATTGACCCTCCCCGCTTGTCTTCGAATTTCCTCTATGCATTGAACCACGTTCCAGTTTATATTGGCTTTGATCAATTCCTTTCCCATCAGACCGCCGGCACAATCCTCTTCATAATGCAGGAGATCAAGTATGGATTTAGCTTTTTCAGGGTTTTTTATAAATGAAATGACTTCTTCCCTGAGTTTGATCGGAAGCGATTGAAGAATATCAACCGAGTCATCCGATTCCATAAAATTGATAAACCGCGCAATTTGAGCCGGAGAAAACGATTCAATAAATTCTTTTTGGGTTTCTTCTTCGAGATTGATAATTATTTCGGCGCCAA
Source organism: Cytophagales bacterium (assembly GCA_965267555.1). Classification (GTDB taxonomy): domain Bacteria; phylum Bacteroidota; class Bacteroidia; order Cytophagales; family CCMP332; genus CCMP332. The sequence goes on from OZ254083.1 coordinate 2,589,700, forward strand.
TCTCAACCGGAAGGGTATCTAATACATAACGCGCTTCTTCGGCATCGAGCTCATCCAGGATTTGAGAAATATCCGCAGGAAATAATTCATCCAGCACTTCTTGCACAAAGGCTGCATTATCTTCCTTTACAGCAAGTTTTACTTCATCGAGAAACTCACGTGTTAATTCAAAGTTCATCCTGCTTATCTGCTAATGCTTTTGCTATATAAATAAACTCGGGAACAGATATTTGTTCTGGTCGCAATGTTAAATATTTTTCAAATTCCCCACCCAACGAATTCAGTTCGAATCCTATTGTATTTCGCATCATTTTTCGGCGATTGTTAAAGGACTTTTTCACCAAGGGCTTTAATATACTCATTAGCTTTTTATCGATAGCATCTTTTTTTAATTCAATCTTGATTACAGTTGAATTGACTTTCGGTGGAGGAATAAAACTATTTGGAGGCACATCCAGAATCGGTATACAAGTATAAAGAGACTGAAGCAGAACACTTAAAATCCCATATGTTTTAGAACCGTGTGTGGCGCAAATTCTATCGCCCACTTCTTTCTGAACCATAAACACTCCTTTATATATATGTGAATAATTCTCGATAATGTTAAAGAAGATGGGTGAAGAAATATTGTAGGGCAGATTACCAATTAATTCCAATGGCTCTGAAAATTTTTGCCAATCCAGTTTTAATACATCATCCGATACAATTTCGATATTTTCTTTCTGGAATATTTCTTTATTCCTGAGAAAATCCACAGACTCCCGATCCAATTCAATCAATTTCAATTGCAGCTTCGGATTTGAAATTCCAGCTGCGATGTATTTTGTCAATACACCCATTCCAGGACCAATTTCTATGACCGTTTTAGGGCTGTCGTATTGGAGTTCATTGGCTATTTTTTCTGCGATAGATTCATCTTTCAGGAAGTGTTGTCCAAGACTTTTTTTTGCCCTTACATAGCTCTGATTTTTTGATTGATTTTGTTTCATCGGGCCGGTTTTAAGACTTGGGAAATTGCCTATCTTTGGGCAAAGGAGCTTATAAGCAAAAAGAATTACAAATTGTGAAGGAGAATAAGAGCATGTTAAAAATTGGAATCTCCATTGGAGATATTAATGGCATAGGTCCTGAAATAATTCTAAAATGCTTTAATCATAGAGAAATTTTTAAATATTGTATACCGATTGTTTACAGCCCTCCTTATGTTCTCAATTTTTATCGAAAAAAACTAAACCTTAATGATATCCGGATCAATCCGATCAAAAATGTATCTGATGCCAGACCAAAAGTCATCAATGTACTGGATACATTTCAAAAACAAATAACAATTCAATGCGGACATTTTGATCAGGACTGTGGAAACTTAGCGGCATCAAGTTTAAATGCTGTAGCTGAAGATTTATTGCAAAAAAATATAGATGCCTGCGTAACAGCTCCTATTAATAAAGAGAATGTTCAAAATGCCGGGTTAAATTTTCCGGGGCAAACAGAATTTTTTACTAAAAAGGCAGGGAGTAAAGAAAGTATAATGCTGCTTTGTTCAGACAAAATGCGCATCGCATTGGTAACCGGGCACTATCCAATTTCAGAAGTCGCTTCAAAGATCAATGCGGACTTAATTGAACTTAAATTAAAATTGCTGATTAGCAGCTTGAAAAAAGACTTTGGTATCGCAAAGCCCAAAATTGCCGTATTGGGTATTAATCCTCATGCCGGGGAAAATGGTAAAATAGGTTTGGAAGAAGTGGATATAATTGCCCCTTTAATAAAAAAATTTAAAGAAAAAGGTGAATTTATCAATGGCCCCTACCCTTCCGATGGATTATTTGGTTCCGGAAACTACAGAAAATTTGATGGAATACTGGCCATGTACCACGATCAGGCTTTGATACCATTTAAAATGATTTCATTTGAGGATGGCGTAAATTACACAGCAGGACTCAATCTAATTCGGACATCGCCGGATCATGGTACCGCATTTGATATCGCCGGAAAAGGCATTGCTTCGGAAAGCTCATTTCGCAAAGCTTTGTTCATGGCCATCGATATTTCCAGACAGAGAAATGAAAATTATTAAGGATACTGATATTTATTTTTATTAATTGAGTGATTCTCTTTAATTTTGCGCCTCGATATTGAAAAAGTCATGAAAAGAAAGGACTATTGGGTTGATATTATCAATCTGAAAAACGGGACTTATGAATACGATTTCAATATCCAAGATAAGTTCTTTGATTTCTTTGATAATAGTATTGTAGACAAAGGCAATCTCGCTGTACAGCTCAGTCTGGAAAAAAGTGAAAGACTGATACGGGTGATTTTCAGGATTAAAGGTTTTGTAGAGTTGATATGTGACAGAAGCCTGAAAAAATTTGATCATCCTTTGGAAATACAGAACGAGCATTTATACAAGTATTCAGAGTACAACGAAGCCGATACGGAAGACATTACGCATATTTCGGCCAATACTGAATCCATTGATATGGGTCAGCTGATGTATGAATATATTGTTTTGAATATTCCGATGAAAAAAATTCATCCGGATCATAAAAATGAGAAGGAAGAAGGATTTTTCTACAAAACTGATATTGAAGAAGACAAGAATAAAAAAGAGGATATTGATCCTCGCTGGGAAGCATTAAAAAAATTAAAATAAATAGAAAATGGCACATCCTAAAAGGAAAATTTCCAAAACAAGGAGAGACAAGAGAAGAACACATAAGAATCTTGAAGCTAAGACATTGGCAACTTGTCCCACTACCGGCCAACTTCATCAGTTTCACAGAGCACACTGGCATGAAGGCAAACTTTATTACAAAGGCCAGGTGGTAATGGAAAAAGAAGTATTAGCATAAATTATGAGGCTTGCACTTGATGCAATGGGGGGAGATTATGCCCCTCAGGAAGCAATTTCGGGTGCCATTGAGGCAGCAGATGTTCTTCAGAAGGAAACAGTTATTTTCCTAATTGGAGACGAAGCGGTAATCCAAGCAAAAATTCCTGAAAAGTACCAAAACAAAATACAGGTGGTGCATGCCCCTGAGGTTATTGGTATGGGCGAGCATCCGGTTAAAGCTCTGAGCGCAAAGCCACAATCGAGTATCAATATTGGTTATGGTATGCTCAAAGCCAGGAAAGCCGATGCCTTTTGCAGCGCAGGTAATACCGGAGCCATGCATGTCGGTGCTATGTTTAGCATCAAGTCGGTGGAAGGCATTATCAGGCCTGCCATTGCCGGACTTGTTCCAAAAGAAGGTGGCAATTACGGTGTCATTCTGGATGTTGGTGCCAATGCCGAATGCAAACCCGATGTGCTTACGCAATTTGCCCAATTGGGTGATATCTATGCGCGAGAGGTATTGAAAATAGAAAATCCTAAAATCGGTCTTATGAATCTTGGGGAAGAAGAAGAAAAAGGTTCTTTGCATACCCAGGCAGCTCATCAGTATCTCAAAGTATCTCATTTAAATTTTATAGGCAATATCGAAGGACGCGATGTTTTCAACGACAAGGCAGATGTCATTGTATGTGACGGTTTTGTAGGGAACGTCATTTTGAAAATGGCTGAAAATTTTTATGATTTACTGTCGAAAAGAAATAAACTTGATTCCTATTTTGAACAATTCAATTATGAAGAAATTGGCGGAAGCCCAATTCTAGGAATTAATGGAAATGTGATAATTGGACACGGAGTATCAACTGCCAAGGCCTTTAAAAACATCCTATTAATGGCTGAAAAAATGGTAGAATCGGGTCTTTTTCACAAAATCCAGGAGTACTTTAAAAATTAAATATGGCCAAAATCACAGCGGCAATTACGGGAGTACAGGGGCATTTGCCTGATTACGTACTGACCAACGAAGAGCTGTCCACCATGGTAGAAACCAATGATGATTGGATTACCAGCCGGACGGGAATAAAAGAAAGGCGAATTTTAAAAGGAAAAGACAAGGGCGCCTCTCATATGGCTGCTCCTGCTGTTAAAAAGCTATTGGAAAAGACCAATACCGATCCCATGGATATTGACCTTATCATTTGCGCAACAGTCACTGCAGATTTTATTTTTCCGGCTACTGCCAATATCATTGCCAATGAAGTTGGTGCTAAAAGAGCCTACAGTTATGACCTAGCGGCTGCTTGTTCCGGATTTCTATACTCATTAACCCAGGCCGCAAAAACAATAGAAAGTGGTTTTCATAAAAAAGTAATTGTTGTTGGTGCTGATAAAATGTCTTCTATTGTGGATTATCAGGACAGAACAACCTGTATCATTTTTGGAGACGGTGCCGGTGCAGTACTTCTAGAAGCCAATGAAGAAGGAAATGGACTGATTGACTCTCAATTGTATTCCGATGGTTCAGGATATGAATTCCTTCATCAAAAAGCAGGTGGAAGCAGAAGACCACCCAATGCAGAGACCATTGCCAACAGAGAACATTTTGTTCATCAGGAAGGTGCTCAGGTTTTTAAATTTGCTGTGAAAAATATGGCCGATGTGGCCTATGAAGTAATGCAGAGAAATAATCTCAGCTCTGAAGATATTGCCTGGTTGGTGCCTCATCAGGCCAACAAAAGGATTATTGATGCAACGGCCAATCGAATGGGATTGAGCGAAGACAAGGTAATGCTCAATATCCATAAATACGGCAATACAACAAATGGAACCATCCCATTATGCCTTTGGGAATACGAAAATCAAATGAAGAAAGGCGACAATATTATTTTGGCTGCTTTTGGAGGTGGATTTACCTGGGGAGCCAGTTTTGTGAAATGGGCATATAATTCTTAATATTAGTCAAAATATGGCATCAACTGCTGATTTTAAAAACGGATTATGTATTGAATTTAACAATGACCTCTATACCATTGTGGAATTCCAGCATGTAAAACCAGGAAAAGGCGGTGCATTTGTCCGAACAAAATTAAAAGGACTGCGCAACGGAAAAGTAATTGACCACACGTTTAACTCGGGCGTAAAAGTTACAACCGCGAGAATCGAAAGACGCCCACATCAATTTCTTTATAAAGATGATTTAGGTTTCCATTTTATGGATACCTCCAATTACGAGCAATTGAGTTTGCCCGAAGATCAAATTGAAAATGCTGACTTAATAAAAGAAGGCCAGGAAGTTGAATTAATTTTTCACGCCGAAACCGAAAGTGTTTTGTCCTGTGAATTGCCGGCCTTTATTAATCTGCAGGTGACTTATACCGAACCCGGAATTAAAGGAGATACTGCAACAAATGCTACAAAATCTGCTACTTTAGAGACCGGGGCCGAAATACAGGTGCCGCTTTTTATAAATAACGAAGAACTACTTAAAATTGATACGAGAACTCGTTCGTATGTTGAACGCGTAAAAGAATAGACGATGAAAGCAAAAGAAATTCAGGATTTAATTGAGTTCATCTCCACTTGTGGAATGGACGAGGTCAACATAGAAACTGACCAAATCAAATTACATGTTAAAAAACACGGTGAGACACAGGTAGTAAGTACACCGGCACCGGCACCTAGTCCTGCACCGCAGGCCGCAGCGCCAAGTCCGGCTCCTTCTTCCCCTTCCCCTGCTCCTGCCCCTGCTCAGAGCGCAGGAAGCTCCGATGATGATTCAAAATATGTGGCGATAAAAGCACCGATGATAGGTACGTTTTACCGCTCTCCCAATCCGGAATCTCCATCTTTTGTCAACGTGGGTGACAAAGTCGAAGCGGGGCAAACCGTATGTATAATTGAAGCAATGAAACTTTTTAATGAAATCGAATCTGATGTTTCAGGAACGGTTGTAAAAGTAGTTGCTGAAAATTCTTCTCCGGTAGAATACGATCAGGTATTATTTCTGATTGATCCCAGTTAATTAAGAGATTCATAAGCGATATTTCTATGTTTAAAAAAATACTCATCGCCAACAGAGGCGAAATAGCCCTTAGAATTATCCGGACCTGTAGAGAAATGGGTATCAGTACAGTTGCTGTATATTCTACTGCAGACAAAGAAAGTTTGCATGTGCGATTTGCTGATGAAGCCGTTTGTATCGGACCGCCACAAAGTGCGGAAAGCTATCTGAATATTCCGCGTTTGCTGGCTGCAGCAGAAATAACGAATGCCGATGCGATTCATCCAGGCTATGGTTTTCTATCTGAAAATGCTGACTTCAGTGCTATTTGCGAAGAATACAAGATAAAATTTATCGGTGCTTCGGCCAAAATGATAAATGGAATGGGCGATAAAGCCTCCGCCAAAGCAACCATGAAAAAGGCGGGCGTCCCTACAATTCCGGGTACAGATGGTTTGTTGAAATCGGTACAGGAAGGAATGAAACTGGCCGAAAAAATGAAATACCCCGTTCTTTTAAAAGCTACTGCCGGTGGTGGTGGAAAGGGAATGAGGATTGTCAAGAAAGCTGACGAATTCGAAGCAGCCTGGAAAAGTGCCAAACAGGAAGCTGCGGCCTCCTTTGGTAACGATGGCTTGTACATGGAAAAGTTCATTGAGCAACCCAGACATGTTGAAATTCAAATAATTGGCGATCAGTTTGGTACGGTTTGTCACCTCTCCGAAAGAGATTGCTCTATTCAGCGAAGACATCAAAAGCTCATTGAAGAAACACCATCTCAGATTCTAAATGATGAATTGAGAGAAAGAATGGGAGAAGCAGCCATAAAAGGCGCACAGGCCATTAATTACGAAGGTGCCGGAACGGTAGAATTTCTTGTGGATAAAAATGGTGATTTTTATTTTATGGAAATGAACACCCGGATTCAGGTTGAGCATCCCATCACCGAAGAAGTCACAGACTACGATTTAATCAAAGAACAAATAAAAGTGGCAGCCGGTATACCCATCTCCGGTAAAAACTATTTTCCAAAACTTTGTTCTATGGAATGCAGGATCAACGCGGAAGATCCTGAAAACGGTTTCAGGCCAAGCCCTGGGCGGATTACAAATCTTCATATACCGGGTGGCCATAAGGTAAGGGTTGATTCACATGTTTATGCAGGCTATACCATTCCGCCGAATTACGATTCCATGATTGCCAAACTCATCGTGAGCGCTCAAACCAGGGAAGAGTGCTTGGTGCGGATGAAACGGGCATTGCAGGAGTTTGTGATTGAAGGCATCAAAACAACCATTCCTTTTCATATAAAAATGATGGATAATGAAATTTTCAAATCGGGTAAATATTCTACTAAATTCCTCGATGAAAATGCATACAAGGATCTTTAGATCGCAAATCGGGCCAGGGGTGTGATGCTCTGGTCTGAAAATTCCCCTTTTAAAAATTTATAATGTGCGGCCATGGCAATCATGGCTGCATTGTCTGTACAATACTGAAATTCCGGAATATAGGTATTCCATGACTTTTTAATGCCTGTATTTTCAATGGCTGTTCTCAATCCTTTGTTGGCGGAAACTCCTCCGGCTATTGCTATTTCTCCAATCTCTTTGTCATCGGCTAGTTTTACCAATTTTTGCATCAGTGAATCAATGAGTGTCTTTTGATAGGATGCACATATATCGTGTAGATTATTCTCTATAAAATTGGGATCCTTCTTTAGATTATTTTGCAGAAAATACAAAAGAGCGGTCTTTATCCCGCTGAAGGAATAGTCGTATTCAGGGACATCAGATATCGGAAAAGAAAATGCATCCGAATCGCCCATTGCAGCGAATTTATCAATCTGGGGACCTCCCGGATAAGCCAGTCCCAACAATTTAGCGCCTTTGTCAAAGGCTTCACCAACTGCATCATCACGTGTTTGTCCAATTAAATTCATTTTTAAATGATCTTCGACAAGCACCAATTGCGTATGGCCTCCCGAAACGGTAAGACAAATAAAAGGAAATGATGGTTTTGGATCTTCGATAAAGTGGGCCAATACATGGGCCTGCATATGATTCACTTCAATTAACGGGACGTCCAATGACAGGGCCATTGATTTTGCAAAAGACAGCCCTACCATTAAAGGCCCCATTAAACCCGGTCCTCGTGTAAAAGCAATGGCCTGAATCTGCGTTTTATTTATCTTTGCCACAGAAATTGCCTGATGTACTACCGGAATTATATTTTGAAGATGCGCTCTGGATGCCAGCTCGGGAACTACGCCACCAAATCTCTTGTGTACATCCTGATCAGCAATTATGTTTGATAAGACCTGGCCATTGTTTATGATTGAAGCAGAAGTTTCATCACAGGAAGATTCGATGGCTAAAATAATTGTATTCATAAATTGAAAAGAGGCGCCGCGAAATTACAAAGAATCTTTAAAGGGATATTCAAATCCCTTGTTTACCTGATCTTTGCGCTCATTTTATTGGTGGGCATCATAGGACTAATTTCTCGAAGCTCATTTGTTCAAACCTATATCGTACAAAAAATCACCACAAAAATTTCAAAAGATTACAATGTAGATATTAGCGTTGGCAAGTTTTATTTAAGCGGTTTTCGAACTTTAAACCTCAAGGATGCCCTCATACGAGATCATCATCAGGACACAATGATCTATGTGAAAAGCCTGAGCGCCGATGTATCCATAAAAAATATTTTTGCCAATAATACATTATATCTGAGCCATATAGAGCTGATATTCCCTTATTTCTATCTTCATAAAACTAAGTCTGACAGCACCTTTAATATCAATTACTTCGCGAGCAAGCTCAGCCCCCCCAAAGTGCCCGACAGTCTTAAAAAAGATCAATTCAAGGTATCCCTGGAAAATGTCCTCATGAAATCGGGTACGTTTATCTTAGAAGGCGACACAGTCCGTCCGGTGGATGCAGGGCAGTTTAATCCCGACTACATTCGCTTCAATAAGATCAATGCCAATCTCCAAAACCTGATCGTACATTATGATTCGGTATTGAGTGAAATAGACAGCCTCAATTTTATTGATCAGAGAAGTCAAAATAACTTTGATTTAAGGCATACAAATTTTCGGATGACCTCCTCAGAAATGCTTTTATGCAATACAGACATCAACTTCAACAAAAGCCATATCAAGGATAGCCTTCAATTTCATTTTTCTAAATGGCCCGATTGGTCAAATTTCAATGAAAATGTTGAAATGAATTTTTCATTGAACAATACCAGAATTTGGACGGGAGATATCAATTACTTTGTCCCTATTTGGAATAGAAAAAACGAAAATTTTCTTATCAGCGGAAATTTTCAAGGGTTTTTGAATTCATTTAATTTTGAAGATTTAATCGTCGCATATGGCAGCAAGTCTTATTTAAATGGAGAACTGAGTGTTGAAGGCCTGCCCGAAATAGATAATTCAATTATTTCCTTGAAAATAAATAGCTCGCATCTTAAAATGGCGGATCTTTCTGGCTTCTTTAATAAAAAAACGCAGCCATATCTTCAAAATCTTGATTTCATTGATCTCAAGGGAAATTTTGATGGTTTTTATTACGATTTCGTTGCAGATGGTGAATTTAAAACAGGTCTTGGAACCATAAGGTCAGATATAAACTTAAAAGTTCCCGAATCCGGGCCGTCAAAATACAGCGGAAAGCTAAGCTCCAAAAATTTTCAGCTCGGCAAACTAATTGGCAGAGAAGATCTGGTTAAAACAATCAATATCAAGGCCAATGTCAATGGAAAAGGGTTTAATGCCAAAGAAGCCGATATGCAGATGGAAGCCAGTCTAAGCAATTCTGTCATTTATGATTACAGGTACAATGAAATTAATTTCAATGCACATTTAAAAGAAAATCTGTTTGACGGGTCTTTTAATGTAAAGGACAGCGCCCTGAATGTTGTACTAAATGGGCTAATAAATCTGGATCCCGAAATTGAAAAAATCGACATACGAGGTGAAATAATTAATGCCGATCTCGATAGAATTAATCTTACGGAGAAAGAGGGTTTTGTCAAAGGCAAAGTTGATCTGGATTTTGCAGGGCTGACATTTGACAAAACTTCCGGCTATGGAAATCTAAGTGGCATAGAAGTCTTTTACGATGATAAATTCCTTGAATTGGATACCATGAGTATAATTTCACAACTCAAGGAAGGAATTCGAAATATCAATATTAATTCAGATTTATTCAATGCAAATATCAAGGGCAACTTTAAATTGAAATCTGTTTACAATGATTTTCAAATGATCCTCAAAGAATATCAATTGCAAATCGTAAACGACGATGAAAACATCAAAAAATATTACGCCTCAAAGAAAAAATCTGACAATAAATATTCCGCTGAATGGTATATCGATTTTAACGATATCAACCCAATTGTCAGTTTAGTTTATCCCGAATTTTATATTTCGACCAATACAACTGTTGAAGGGCGTTTTTCCGTAGGCAATACCAACATTTTTAACTTGTACACAAGCATTGACACCCTTATTTACGATAACTATCAGTTTTACAATAATGAATTCGACCTCTCGAGTTCAAAATTTGCAGATAGCAGTGAAATATTGGCCTTTGCTTATGTCTTTTCTGAAAAACAAGTCATACCCAATGTCATTGAAGGCAAAGATTTAATGACCGAAATTTTGTGGGATGACAACAAGATCAATTTTGAATCCGCATTTCGGCAATTTGATGATTCCAATTTCGTCAATTTTGAAGGCAGGGCTATTTTCAAAATTGATTCTACGGTACTGACTTTCACCAAAAGTGATTTTAAAATATTTGAAAATAATTGGGATATAGAAGATCAGAACCGTGTTGTATTTAAACAAAATGAAATTAGATTTAACAACCTGAATTTCAATTCCAAATACGAAAGTATTTCAATAAACGGAAACATTTCAAGAAATCCTGAGGCGGTTTTGGAGGTAGGATTTAAAGATTTTAATCTCAGAAATTTAAATCCGATCATAGGAAGAAATATAAGTGGCGTGTTAAATGCCGATCTGTCGTTTATCAATATTTACAACCAATTTCAGACTTACGGCACAATACGCGCTAATGATTGTACCATTGAGGGTTTTTTGGTTGGGGATATTTCGGGAACCTCGGAATGGGATAATTCACTCAAAGCCATTGTCTCCAAATTTACGATCGACCGCTTGGGGAAAAAGACACTTGAGTTGGAAGGACGCATTGTACCTGCCGGTGATTCTACAGAATTAAATATTGTGGCAAAGCTCAACAGTACAAATCTGAATATTATTGAACCCTTTGCATCCGATCTGATTTCTGATATTAATGGTGTAGCCGATGGTTATTTGAATTTAAGCGGCAACACATCTCAACCATTGCTGAAAGGCTGGGTAGCCATAAAGGATGGAGGCATGCTCGTTAATTATCTCAATACCTATTATACCTTTAAAGACAGACTCGTATTTAATACGGATAATATTTCTGCCAGAAATCTTGTTTTGAATGATAAAAATGGCAATCAGGCTATTTTAAATGGCGGTATTTTTCACGATGGCTTTACGAATTTTGTCATTGACCTCAGTGCATCCTTAAACAAATTTGAAATATTAAATACATCTAATGAAGACAACAATCTCTATTACGGCAAAGCATTCGCATCCGGTTCTGTAAACTTTTTGGGTTCATTTTCAGATATTCAGATCAGCGCTGATTTGCAAAGTGAAAGGGGCACCTATGTATATATCCCGACGGATAATTATACCGAACTGGAGAAGCAGTCGCATATAACATTTTTAAGTGAACTCGAGAAAGAGGAGGATGGGAAAATAATTGATGAATTCAATGTGGACCTCTCGGGTGTAAGCATGAATCTAAATCTAAATATCACTCCTGATGCCAGAATGGAAATAATTCTCGATCGCCAGACCGGTGATATTATAAAAGGCCAGGGCAGTGGAGAACTCAGTCTGGAAATCGATACCCGAGGAGAATTCAATATGTATGGCTTTTATGAAATCGAAAAAGGCAGTTATAATTTCACTCTCCTGAATATTGTCAATAAAGAATTTAATGTTAAAGAGGGAGGAAGAATATCATGGTCAGGAGATCCCTATCAGGGCCAACTTGATCTTACCGGGACTTATACACAATCGGTCCCTTTAAAACCTTTAATGGAGTCTGCCGATTCCATTTTTCTCAACAGTCCGCAGGCAACACGACGGAGCCCTGTCAGTGTAAATCTGCACCTTACGGGCCCTCTTTTAAACCCGGAATTTGAATTTGGTATCGATATAATTGATCCTCCTGTATACCAAGGTTATGATTTTAACAATGACCTTTTGGCTTTTCAAAATAAGATTCAGAACAACCGTGATTATTTGAACCGGCAGGTTTTCAGTCTTATCGTCTTAAGACAATTTTCACAGGAAGAATCCAATTACCAGCAGCCTGCGGGCAGAAACTTAAGTGAACTTTTAACCAATCAGTTGAGCAATTATGTTTCATCCGTCAATGAAAACCTTGAAATCAATTTTGACTTAAGTGGATTGAGTCAAGAAGATTTAAATGATTTACAGTTGCGCTTATCATACACCTTTCTCGAAGGGAGACTCAGGGTCACAAGAGAGGGCGGTTTTACAAATTCCACCAATGAAACAGATGTCAGCTCTATCATCGGTGATTGGACCATTGAATACGCATTGACACAAGATGGACAGCTAAAGGCTAAAATGTTTAACCGCAATAATTCCAATGTTTATCAACCGGGAGCAAGGTCGACCAATACAACCGGCCTTAGTGTATTGTACACCAAATCATTTAATGACTTTGTTGAATTTTTAAAAAGAGAAGAAGACAAACCAAAGAAGAAAAAAATACCGCTTCAAAATATCGATCCCGCGAGAATAGAAGAGACAGACACGCCTACAATTGAGCAACAATGAAAATTACCTTTCTATTTGTGTTTGTCATTGGATTAGTGCTAAGAGTTCATGCGCAGGATAGCGTAGAATTTGACTCCCGAAAATTCAATACCTATCTGATTGGAACAGCTGCCGCTTATTCAGGGACATTAATTGGTTTGCAGGCGCTTTGGTATTCAGATACCGAGCAAAGAAGCTTTCATTTTTTTAACGATAATAGGCAATGGAAACAAGTTGATAAGATCGGGCATGCTTATTCCTCATATCAATTGGGAAGAATATCTTATGATTTATTAAAAAATGCCGGAATTCCGCGTAAAAAGGCGATTTTTTGGGGAGGGTTAACCGGTTTTTTAATGCTCACCCCTATTGAAATTCTCGATGGATTTGCAAAAGATTACGGTGCTTCATATGGTGACCTGATTGCCAATGCTGCCGGCTCGGGACTATTAATGACGCAGTTATACCTCTGGGATGAAATTCGAATAAAACCAAAATTTTCATTTCACAGAACCTCATATTCCAGTGACAATCCGCAATTGCTGGGCCGTAATTTTTATGAAGAAGTTTTTAAGGATTATAACGGACAAAGTTATTGGCTCTCAGTCGACATCAATGCTTTTAGCAAATCGGAAAGTAAGATTTTCAAATGGGTAAATATTGCTCTTGGCTATGGCGCAGAGGATATGTTGCTCGCAAGAGATCGGCCCAACCGCATTTTAGGTTATCATCCATACCGGCAGTTTTATCTCGGTTTAGATCCTGATTTGAGCCATTTGAAAGGACAAAATAAATGGCTAAATACCATTATTTTCATACTTGATGGCATCAAATTGCCGGGGCCCACTTTAATTTTTCAAAGAGATAAATTACTTTTCAGACCACTATATTTTTAATTATGAATATCGGAGACAGGGTTCGCATGATACGCGACAAACAGGAAGGTGTAGTAACAAAGATTATCGATGACAAGCTCGTAGAAATTCGAATTGATGAGGGATTTACCTATCCCGTATTAAGACAAGAACTCGCCATCGTTAATCGCGAGGAAGAAGTATACTTTGAGACCGATAGAAAATATGAAGGCCCAACAAGTAAAAACAAAGAATTAGAAAAATCAGAAGCCAAAGTAGTAGCTGACAAAGGTCTTTTTCTTGCATTTGAACGCATCGATGAAAATGAATTGAAACTTTATCTTATAAATAATACCGATTTCAATTGTCCATTTAGTGTATCCGAAAATTTGGAACACAAAAGACGAGGCATTGAATCAGGGCATTTATACAGTAAGTCCTATGCTGAAATACAGGCCTTGCAATTGGATGAAATTGAAAATTGGCCGGAGTTCGAATTTGCAATTTTGTTTGGCAGGAAAGGAGAGCATAATATCATTCCGCCATTCTTAAAGACATATAAGTTCAGATCAAAGCGCTTTTTTCGGGAGCTGATGGAAATACCACTCTTAAAGACCAAAGGTTATTTTTTCCAAATCGATCAGGAAAATTCTGATATTGATGCCGGAATGCTCAAAGAACATTTATCAGAAAATATCACTAAAACCGATCTCAGTGGTGAAGACATCCAAAAACCAGATGCTGAAATTGACCTGCACTTCGAATTCTTATGGCCCAATGCACCCAGTATGGAAAATTCTGAAATATTGAAATACCAGTTGGATCACTTTGAAAAAATGCTCGACAATGCCATTTATTCGGGAATGAATGAAATCACATTTATACATGGTGTTGGAAATGGAAAGCTTCGCATGGAAATGCATAGAATTTTAAGCCAGCACAAAAACATCAAGTCTTTTAAGGACGCACATAAAGAGAAATTCGGATATGGTGCGACATCGGTCCGAATAAAATAAATAGTCCTATTTTTGTGTCTTGAAATACCGTCTGTCTTATCGCCGGGAAGTTTGCGCTTGCGCATGCTTTCGGGAGGAAAGTCCGGACAACAGAGGGCACCACACTTCCTAACGGGAAGGCACTGAACGAAGCGTCAGTGACAGAAAGTGCAACAGAAAATAAACAGCCCTAAGGCAGAGCCTTTGGCAGGCTTTAAGGCTACGGTGAAAAGGTGGGCCCGCCTCTGCAAGGTGGCGGGATAATTTGCTTCGGCGAAGAAGGTAAGAGCCCACCGCGCCAATGGTGACATTGGTGGCATGGTAAACCTTGTGGGTTGCAAGATCAAGTATATTGCGCATGAGTTGCCCGCTCAAAATGTGCAATGGGTGGATCGCTGGAACCTGATGGTGACATCAGGGCTAGATAAATGATAAGAGCCTAAAAGTGTGACCTGGTCGCTTCTTTTGGGAGACAGAATCCGGCTTACAGGGCGGTATTTTATTTTTATTTAAAAAAATATGCCAAAAATTCTCATTATCGATGATGAAGCTTCCATTCGGGAAGCCATGAAAGAAATACTGGAAACAGAAAAATACGAAGTGGATGAAGCGGCCTCTGGAGAAGAAGGTTTAAAAAAGCTGATCACAGAAAACTTTGATATTGTACTCTGTGATATCAAGATGCCAAAAATGGATGGCCTGGAAGTACTTTCAAAAGCCAAGGAAACAGATGTAAAGGCCCAATTCATAATGGTTTCTGCGCACGGTACAATTGAAACTGCGGTAGAAGCCACCAAAAAAGGGGCATTCGATTTCATTGTAAAGCCACCCGACCTGAATCGCTTGCTGATATCCATAAAAAATGCACTGGAGAAGGGTCAACTTGTAGAAGAAACCAAAACCCTTCGAAAAAAAGTTATTAAAAATCATCAGATTATCGGCGAATCGTCTGCTATCACAGAAGTAAAGGAAATGATCGCCAAGGTAGCACCTACAGATGCAAGAGTGTTGATAACAGGGGCTAATGGATCGGGTAAAGAGCTTGTTGCAAGGGAGTTGCACGATGCCAGCGCTCGTGCCAAAGGCCCATTTGTAGAAGTCAACTGTGCAGCGATTCCATCGGAGTTGATAGAGAGTGAACTGTTTGGGCACGAGAAAGGCTCATTCACTTCTGCGGTAAAGCAACGTATCGGAAAGTTTGAGCAAGCTGAGGGCGGCACCTTATTCCTCGATGAAATTGGCGATATGAGCCTAAGCGCACAGGCCAAGGTCTTGCGGGCACTTCAAGAAAATAAGATCACCAGGGTTGGTGGAGACAAAGATATTAAGACCAATGTACGCGTGCTGGCAGCCACCAATAAGAACCTTCAGGAAGAAATTGAAAACAAAAACTTCCGCGAAGACCTCTATCACAGATTAAGCGTAATTTTAATAAAGGTTCCACCCCTAAACGACCGAAAAGACGATATTCCACTTTTGGTCGATAAATTTTTAAAAGATATTGCTGAAGACTATGGTACCAAAGCCAAAGATATCGACAAAAAAGCCCTTGCTGCCTTATCCAAACACGACTGGACCGGAAATATCAGGGAACTGCGAAATGTAGTAGAAAGACTTGTGATCATGGGAGAAAATGAGATCACAGAAGGGGATGTGAAAAAATACATTTGATTAATAAAAAATTCGTAATTGAACATTCGTAATTGAACTAAGCGCTCATAAGATTACAACCCCGAATTTCAGAATTGTCTTTTCTCCCCAAAACCTCAAATGATCCATCTTCATGCACTTTTCCCAGATCTTCGGTCGCAATAAATGAGCAGCTTTCTATATTTCCGAGGTCAAATATATTTAGTGTGCCTATCCTACCCTTTGGCTCGGAGCTCAGCGGATCATTTAATTCAACAGCCTGAATCCTCATCGAATTTGGTAGTCGAAATTTTGAATTTCCTAAAGAATAGGCTTGTGACATCAGTTCAGTCATACCGTACTCGCTGTAAATTTTATTTGCTCCACTTCTATCTTTTATGATATTATGTAATGTTTCTCGCGTTAGCTCTTCCTTTCTACCTTTCATGCCCCCAGTTTCAAAAATCAAAATATCCGATAAATCAGGTGCATATTCTTCAACGAGGTCGAGAATTGCAAAACTCACAGCCCATAATATGATTTTTCTATTCTGAGTCCTTGCTTCATTCAGGTCCCCGATCAATTTTTTAAAATCACGATTATAAAAACCACCGTATTGCGAGTCCGAATTAGATATGAAGTGATCAATCATATGCACCAGGGAAGATTCATTGTTTTCGAGATAGGAAGGCAAAAGTGCAAATATGGAATATTGGCTAAGCGGGCCGAACTGCTTTTCAAATATGGATTTACTCAGCTTTTCATAAAAGGATGTTTCAGTCAGGAATTTGGTGCTTCTCAGCTGTCCGGTTGTACCTGAACTGATAAATTTCTTGTTCGATTCAAGTCCCTTCAGTAATATTCTTTGAGTTTTAAAAAATGATATGGGGAGACAGGGTATCTCATCCCAATTGCTTATTTGCTTTTGATTTAAATTAAGATTTGAAACGAATTTCCTGTATACGGGGTTTAGTTCGTATTGAAGATTAAATATCTCTATTGCCAGGTCGTTAAAATTACGATCCGACATTTTTAATACGGAGTCCTTTAATTCTTGAATTTTTGCCGTCATTTGCAATACCAAATATGCAATTCTTTAATTCAAAAATATTGAATGCAAATTTTATATGGATGATTTCCTTTATCCTGATTTTCCTGCATTCCTGCCGCACCCCACCGGAATACAGTAATGTTCCCTTTATTCTTTTTCAGGATATTGAAAGAATCGAAGGTTCCCGTTTTGCCATCACTTTTTATTTTGAAGACGGTAACGCAGACCTGGGATTGAATGCAAATGGTGTAGATGCCAATTCTCCCTTCAATGCTAGTTTTTATATCACAGCACCATTTACCGAACCCTGCAATTACAAAGACACCTTAACAAGTCCTTTTCTCAATCCGGAACAAGCATTAACCGATACAATTGTAAAGACCTATGATAACCCAACCGGCAGAAACGTGGAATTGTCATTGCTTGTTAAAAATGGAGAAACGTATACCGAGCGTTTTTACGGTATATCAGAAAACTGCAATATCAACGATACTATTTATCACCCTCCTATACGATTTCCAAGAATTTCGGAAACGATCATTGATGAACCGGTTGATGGAACGGTGAGATTTGAAATTGATTTGAGCTTCACACCCTTACTCAGCACGGACACTGTAGTCCTCGAATTTTTTATTTTCGACAGAGCCTTAAACAGAAGCAATACGGTAAGGACAGACCCTGTTGTGAAATCGCCTTAAAAAACAGGTTTTGAGAAGCGAAATCTGAGAGGCGAGTGATTAGGAAAGAGAAATTCTAAATTTGTCTTTGACCCCTATTTAAACTTTTCCTTAGTAAATATCGGGAAACCTATCCGGCTCTGCTTCAGCCATTATCTCATAGGCAAGGTCGAATACATCTTCTGGATTGGGTTTGGAGAAATAATCACCATCAGAACCGTAAGCAGGCCTGTGTGGATGCGCACTAAGTGTTCTGGGTTGAGAATCCAACCATCGATAGGCATTTTGCTCTTCCACTACTTTCTGCATCATATAGGCACTTGCTCCACCGGGTACATCTTCATCGGCGAATATTACACGATTCGTTTTTCTTATAGAATCAACTATTGAATGGTTAATATCAAATGGCAGCAATGACTGAACGTCGATGACCTCTACTGAAATATCAACTTTTTGCAAATCCTCGGCAGCATCCAAAATTACTCTGCACATAGAGCCATAGGTCACAATCGTAATGTCTTTTCCTTCTCTGATTATTTCCGGAATACCAAGTGGCGTGGTAAATTCACCGATATTGGAAGGTAATTTTTCTTTTAAACGGTAGCCATTCAGACATTCTATAATTAAAGCAGGTTCATCAGATTTTAACATCGTATTGTAAAATCCAGCTGCTCTTGTCATATCTCTCGGTACCAAAACATGGATTCCGCGCAGACTTCCCAAAAGCATCCCTATTGGCGAGCCAGAATGCCATATACCTTCTAATCTATGGCCTCTTGTGCGAATAATGACTGGAGCTTTTTGTCCGCCTTTGGTCCTGTATTGAACATTGGCCAAATCATCAGCCATAATTTGAATAGCATAATAGATATAATCCAAATATTGGATTTCTACGATGGGTCGCAAACCCCGTAAAGCTGCGCCTATTCCCTGACCCAGGATGGTACATTCGCGTATTCCGGTATCCGTAATTCTTTCTACCCCATATTTATCCTGTAATCCGGCAAAACCCTGATTTACATCACCGATTTTTCCCAAATCCTCGCCGATGGCAAAAACTTCGGGATATTTGGAGAATATTTTATCAAAATTTGCCTGCACTACTTCTCTCCCATCCACCACTTTTTCTTCACCTGAATATTCGGGTTTATTATGATCCACCTTCCATACACTCTGGTCTGAATCACTGAAAAGCTGTGAACTGTAGTCTTCATAGTTTTTCTTACTCGCTTTTTCTAACCATCCCAGCAATTCTTCTTTTTTGCCAAAAGAAGCCCCACGCACCAATCTGAGAGATTTTTTAACCGCTTTCAGGGTATCCAGTTTCAAAGGGTTTAAAGTCTTTGCAAGCCCATTTGCAATTTCTGCTATTTCCGAATTTCCCGCTTCATCTGCCAATTCACTCATTATTTGAATGGCTGCATCCCTATCCGTTTTCATGGAAGCTGTAAAATCTTTCCAGGCTTCTTCCTTGGCAGACTTTACCGATTTTTTAGCATCTTCCGCCATTTTATCCAGGCTTTTAGCATCGGCAATACCATTGTCAAGCATCCATAATCGCATCTGATTTATGCAATCGTATTCTTTTTCCCATTCCAGTCGTTCTTTAGACTTGTATCGTTCATGGGATCCCGAAGTGGAATGGCCTTGTGGCTGTGTAAGTTCTTTGAAATGAAGAATTACAGGTACGTGCTCTTTTCGAGCGATTTTTTCGGCTTTTTCAAAAGCTGCAATACAAGCGGAATAATCCCATCCATTGACGGCTATGATTTCGAAACCTTTTTTATCTTTTGACCTTTGAAATCCTTTTAAGGCTTCACTTATGCTTCCGCCGCTGGTATGATATTCTTTGGGAACAGAAATTCCATAATCATCATCCCATATTGAAACGATTGTGGGTATTTGTAAAACTCCGGCAGCGTTTATGGATTCGTAAAACATACCTTCCGAAGTCGAGGCATTTCCAATGGTACCAAATGCAATTTCATTGCCTTTGTTTGAGAATTTATTTTTTCCAGCAAGCGCTTTAACTTCTCTGTATAGCTTGGAGGCATAGGCCAAGCCCACTAATCGCGGCATTTGTGATGCTGTAGGTGAAATATCAGCCGAAGAATTTTTCATTTTTGTCAAATCCTTCCACGCACCCTTATCATCTATTGAACGTGTGCCGAAATGACCGTTCATGCTTCTGCCAGCACTTGCGGGTTCTTTCTCCAGGTCGGTATGTGCATATAACTGCGCAAAAAATTCCTTTACTGTTAATTGATCGATCGCCATCATAAATGTTTGATCGCGATAATAGCCCGATCTGAAGTCCCCGTTTTTAAAAACTTTGGCCATAGCCAATTGTGGAATTTCTTTTCCATCACCAAAAATCCCAAATTTGGCTTTACCCATAAAAACTTCCTTGCGACCCATTAAGCTGGCTTCACGACTTTCCAAAGCGAGTTTATAGTCCTTAATTATTTCTTTTTTATCGGTTTTTATTTGGGATTTCTTTTCTTTTATGGCTGGCATGAAAATTATTTTTGGGACTGCAAAAATAGTCAAATCGATGCCATTTTCCAATGTGAGATATAAGCTCAATGCCTATATTTGCAATCCTGTTTTACAAGATAATATGCTAAAAATTATAAAATGTCACTAAAAATGAACAAATATTTAGCCTTAGCGATACTATTTATTTCTACCTATTCAATGGTTTCAGCGCAAGGAAAGTTTGATTTCGATAAAATTGAACATGACTTTGGCGAAGTTTCCGAAGGCAATATTGCAAGTCATGAATTTACATTTACCAACAAAGGCAGCGCCCCTATAATTATTCAAAATGTAAGAGCGTCCTGTGGATGTACCACGCCCTATTGGACACGCGAACCTGTTCTACCCGGACAAGAAGGAAAAATAAAAGCCTCATATAATTCCAAAGGCAGGCCGGGTGTATTTAACAAGACCATTACCATTACTTCCAATGCCGATGAACCATCAAAACGTTTAACCATCAAAGGCAATGTAATTCGCAAACCGGCCCAGCCCAAATACAGTCCTGAAGAGCTGGCGGCAAGTCCGGCTATCGGTTTTGACAACGATTTTTTTAATCTCGGTAAGGTGGAACTGGGGCAGAGTGTGGTTAAAAAACTGATCATTGAGAATAGCGGAAAGAGCGATCTAAAATTAAAAGACCTCCAGAGTTCATGCAATTGTGTAACTGTGCTCAGCGCACCCGAATTGATTAAACCGGGCGAAACAGCAAACATGGAGCTCAACATTACCCCGCGAGTCAAAACAAAGCGCGATGAAAAAATTTATATTTTTTCCAATGATTTAAACAAGCCTAAAACCGAATTGACCTTTACAATTGAGGTTGTAGAAGATCTCACCGGGACTAGTATTATGCAAAAACCGGACAACTCTAATCCATTTAAATAATTCGCAATTAACCTTATAAAAATACTTTCAATATGATTATCGGCGTTCCCAAGGAAATTAAAAACAACGAAAACCGTATCGCATTAACGCCAAGTGGTGCTTCGGTATTGGTAAAAAACAAACATGAGGTTTACATTCAAAAAGACGGTGGCCTGGGCAGTGGGTTTACCGATGATCAATACACGGAAGTAGGCGCAAAAATTTTACCCACCATTCAGGATGTGTATGCCAAGGCTGAAATGATAATAAAGGTAAAAGAGCCAATAGAAGAAGAATATAATCTTATCCGTGAAGGTCAATTGCTCTTTACATATTTCCATTTTGCTTCTTATGAACCATTGACAAAAGCCATGGTCAAAAGCAAATCGATTTGTCTGGCTTATGAAACAGTTGAAAAATCGGATAAAAGCCTTCCTTTATTAGTGCCCATGTCTGAAGTGGCAGGTAGAATGTCTGTACAACAAGGCGCCAAATGGTTAGAAAAGCCCATGAAGGGTAGAGGAATTTTGTTGGGAGGTGTTCCGGGAGTTCGACCGGCAAAAGTCATGGTCATTGGCGGTGGAATTGTTGGTACCGAAGCGGCAAAAATGGCGGCAGGACTTGGAGCCGATGTCACCATTATGGATTTGAGCCTACCCCGGCTGCGTTATTTATCTGAAATAATGCCTGCTAATGTTAATACGTTTATGTCGAGCCAACACAATATCAAGGAGCTTTTACCAACGCATGACCTGGTTATTGGAGCTGTTTTGGTTCATGGGGCCAAAGCACCAAAACTCATCACAAAGGACATGCTCAAATTAATGAATCCGGGCAGCGTATTGGTGGATGTGGCCATAGATCAGGGAGGATGTTTTGAAACATCAAAACCAACCACACATCAGGATCCGGTTTATATGGTGGATGATATTGTGCATTACTGTGTAGCAAATATGCCCGGTGCTGTACCTTATACTTCTACACTCGCCTTGACCAATGCAACGCTTCCATATGCTTTACAATTGGCCAACAAGGGATGGAAAAAAGCAAGCCAGGATAATCGCGAGCTCGCTCTGGGATTAAATGTCATCAATGGCGATATCGTTTATGAAAGTGTAGCCGATGCCTTTGGAATGCCATTTACCCCGGTAGAGAAATACCTCGATTAATCGGGAAGAGAGGGCACCTTATCTAAAAACTCGATCTTGTCTTTTTGTGCTGACCAGCAAAAAAGGTCGATGCCATTGGTAATGAGTAAATAAGGTGCCTTTATCGTTTCATTATAAGTACAAATCTGTTTGACTGTTTTATCATTGAGGGCAATGTCAGGTGATTTGCATTCTGCCAGGATAAAAATTTTACCCTCCCTGTTATAGACCTGAAGGTCACTTCTTTTCTGTAATTTATTAAATGTCAAGGCATTCTCTACCCTGATCAGCGATTTTGGAATTTGAATGTGCATCATCAAATAATGCATTAGATGCTGCCGCACCCATTCTTCGGGGCTCAGAAATACGTATTTTTTACGGACAGGATCAAAAATATATTTCTTGCCATCACTTTCTTTTATTTTATGAGAAAAAGCGGGTAAATTCAGATATTGCACACTCAAATTTAGAACAGCTTTTTTAAGAATACGAATTCAGGAATATGCATCGATTAATCCTTATCCTATTGTTGGGTTTTTTGCTTTCATGTCAAAACAAAGAGAAAGCGGACCTGATCATAACCAATGCTAAAATTTATTCTGTCAATGAAGATTTCGAGATTTTCGATGCCATGGCAATCGGCGATGGTAAAATATTAAACATTGCATCGACGCAGGAAATATTATCTCAATATGAATCTCTGAATAGTATAGATCTCAAGGGCAAAGCTGTTTATCCCGGTTTTTATGATGCCCATGCCCATTTTTTTGGTTATGCCAACGTCCTACAAAAAGCCAATCTTAAAGGTGCTAAAAGCTTTGATGAGCTCATTCTTCGTGTTATGAGCCACCGCACCAAGTATCCAAACTCTAAATGGACCCTCGGAAGGGGATGGGATCAAAATTTATGGGAAATCAAGGAATTTCCCCATAAGGCCGTTTTGGATTCTCTTTTTCCCAATTCACCTGTCTTGCTAACGCGTGTGGACGGACATGCCGCGCTGGTCAATCAGAAGGCACTTGATTTGGCCGGTTTTGATGAGAATACGGTCATTGAAGGAGGTAAACTGATTAAGGATGAACAGGGTTTAACAGGAATATTGCTCGATAATGCTGAGACTGAACTCAGCAATCTTGTTCCGGAAGAAAAAAGGGATGTTCGTGTATTGAGCTATCTCGAAGCCCAAAGAAATTGTCTGGAAGTGGGTCTGACCAGCCTCGTAGATTGCGGTATAAAAATGGAATGGTTTGAAATTAGCGACTCGCTTTATAAAAGTGGAGATTTTAAAATAAAACTCAATTTGTTACTCAACCCCGCAAAAGAAAACTTTGAATTCGCTAAAAAAAATGGGCCTTATAAAAGCGAAAGACTCCAGGTTCAGGGTTTTAAAGTCTATGCGGACGGAGCACTGGGTTCCAGAGGTGCCTGTCTTTTAAAACCCTATAGCGATGATCCGGATAATTCGGGCTTTCTTTTGAGCAGTCGGGAGAATCTAAAAGCGTATGCGCAAAAAATATACGATCTGGACTTTCAAATGAATACACATGCTATTGGCGATTCGGCAAATCGCTTAATGCTCGATATCTATAATGAGGTATTGAAAAATGACACATCAAGACGCTGGAGAATTGAGCATGCGCAGGTCGTCAATCCCGATGATTATCCAAAATTTTATAAGAATAGAATTATTCCGTCTGTTCAGGCTACGCACTGTACTTCCGATATGTTTTGGGCCGATGAGCGTCTTGGAGAAGATAGAATTAGTTATGCTTATGCCTATAAAACACTTTTGGACAATGCCGGTATTCTGGCTTTAGGCAGCGATTTCCCCGTAGAGGATATCAATCCAATTTACGGTTTTCACGCCGCTGTAGCCAGGGTGGATTCCTATAACAAACCCGTTGGTGGCTTTCAAATGAAAGATGCCATTTCCAGAGAGAATGCTTTAAAGGGAATGACAATCTGGGCCGCCTATTCTGTTTTTGAAGATGAAAGAAAGGGAAGTCTGGAGCCGGGAAAAGATGCTGATTTCGTGGTTTTAGATAGAGATATCATGGAAGTTGAAGAAACAGAACTAAGAAATACAAAGGTGGTATCGACTTATATTTCCGGAGAAGAAGAGTATAAAATTCAAACGAATACGTTATAGCTTCGAAATTCAAGAAATTAAGATTTCAATATTTACCATTGGGTATTTAAAAATAACAGTCATCTCACCTTATTTCTTTCTGTGATTCTTAAAATGTTGGTTTTCAATCCATTCTTTGATTTATATCTTATTATTAATCCTAATATCTTTTTTGATTCGCTTTCCGGATTATACAGCAATTATTATGTAAAAACCACATCTCCGTCTCCATCCTGAACATAAACCGGAGCTTCCAAATGATGTTTCAGTTTTTCACTCCAGCCCAATACTTTTTTGATAGATCTTTGATACAAAGTGGGTGTTGAACTGTCTTTTATGGCATTTAAGATATTTTCCTGAAAACAAATGAAAGTATCAACCTCTAAATGAATTATTTGATGAAAAATGACCTGAACAGCAATCGATTCGAATCCTGGCATTACATAGCAAAATGGCAATTTGGCTGTTCCATCGCGATTGGTAATCCATAGGAGGGCGATGAGTTGATCATTTTTATAAACCTGATAAAGGTTATTTTGAAAAATGCTTGCGTAGGAAGAAAAGTAATATCGCTTTGAAAACTCCTTGCTATTACTCAACCAGGGATATTCTAAAATCCAGTTGAACTGCTCCATACTTCTTTTAACCAAATCATAGTTTGCTAGGGAATCGATAAATTTTTGTGTCCTCTCATCTATTTTATTAATGGATATTACCCTTATATCATCAGGTAAAATATGGCCCTGTTTCCAGATGTAATGAAATACCTGAGTCGGAAGATTCAATAAATAATCCACTCCATAGAAGATTGTTTTAAATGCACTTAAATATGGATATCTGGCAGGAATGATTTTATGAAATTTAAATTTTATGAAGGCATGAATCCCTTTTATTTCCCGAAAGGAAAAAAATCTCATCTGTTCAAGTACTTTTTTTGATCTGTCCGGGAGTGCATCGAAAAGCATTTTCCCTTCCCAGGATTGAAGTGCTTTATAAAACACCGCCATGACCGAAGCTTTTCCTTTTTGCGGATGAGCCCACCAGCAAGAACTCCAGCAAATTTTTTCAGATTCCACATTTCTCAAACGATCTGGAAGACAACCAAAGTAAGACAGTACTTGCCCGTCATCATCAAATGCTATAAAAAGAACCGGATCATCAAATTCGGCAGCAGGATTTTTATGTTGCGCCAAAGCTCTCAAAGGAGAGATGGGCACATTATCGAGTTGAGCAAAAGAAGAAGTTTCGACGAAGGACTGAAGTTCTCCGGCAGTGATAATGCGCAAATCCATTATTGCTTTTCTGTTCTTTCAATAATTTTATCACAAATATCACCGACGCTATGTATATTCAACATATCCATAAGATCAAATTTGACTTTGAAATGCTTTTCGACCTGATCGATCAATATAGCGTGATTAAGAGAATCCCAGGAATCAATATCAGCTTGTGAAGTTTGAATATTTATAATCAAATGAGGGGCATTAAACACCGAGCGGAAGATCATTTGCAAATCAGCTAAGACCAATTCTTTATTCATTTTTAGTTATTAAATAAGTGGTCGGATTTATTGTCTTTTCTTGCCCCTGAGATATTATCG
Source organism: Cytophagales bacterium (assembly GCA_965267555.1). Lineage (GTDB taxonomy): Bacteria > Bacteroidota > Bacteroidia > Cytophagales > CCMP332 > CCMP332. The sequence continues at coordinate 2,615,949 of OZ254083.1, forward strand.
CACGCCAAGTAACCAAAAAATATCAAAGGTGCAAAAGGTTTTAAAACCAATTTTTGTGTAAAGCGATTCTGCCATTGCACTCGATTGAAGATAGGCCTCCTGATAGCCTCTGTCTTTGGCAAACTGAAGGATTTTAAGCGTCAGCGAATGTGCAAATCCTTTTCTGCGATGACGCTCATCAGTAGCTACCATGTAGATACCTATCCGGTTTTTATGAACAAAACACATTGACGTTGCCACAATAGCCTTATTTTCAGTAAGTGCAAGCAACAGAAATTGATCTGAATGCAGGATTTTTTTCATCAATTTTCCATTGAGTGGATTGGTGTTGAACAGACTAGTATTGACGATATTCAACCATTCCTGGAATGTTGCCTCAGTTTCTACTAAAGTCAAATCTGCCTTACTTTCGGGAACGGGCTGATTTGATATGTCAAAAGCCATTCCGGGCCAAGTCATCATGTGCCTAAAACCTTTTTCGGATAACTCAGCATATAAAATTTCTGAATTTTCAGGACGTATCATTATCAAACCAGGAGGAAGATTACCCGCTCTTATTTTCTGCGATAAATTTTCTAAATGTCTTATTTCCGGCTTTCCAAATATCGTATTCGGCCAGGCGGAACTTGCGTTTATCGCTTCAATTGTTTCTTCCTGCAATATCTGCAAGCCCATACATTGGGCTGCTTGCCTGTAACTGGCAAATAAATTATCGAGAATGCGTACTGAAGTTTCCTCGTTACTTTTATTTTCCAAAACCCTTTTCTTCAAAGATAGTGGCTAATTTCTTCCGGTCTAATTTCCCACTGATCGTCAGTGGAAGTTGTTTTAATACTTTTATCTTACGCGGTATCATATAAGCGGGCAAATTATTTTTTAGATAATCGGAAAGAAGATTTTTATTTATGTCGGGCTGATCTACAAACAGGCAAATTTCGAGAAGTCCTTTTTCATTTTTATAAACCAAAGCAGCGCAATTGCCTTTTTTAAGAAAATTTCGGGCATGTTTTTCAATATCTCCGAGTTCTACTTTAAAACCTTGAATTTTAAATTGAATATCTTTTCTTCCACAAGAATAATAGAGACCCTCCTCATCTTGAAAAGCCATATCTCCTGAGCGGTAAAAGCGAATACGCTCGTTATCTATTTCTTTTTCAAAGAATAGAGATTTATTTTTCTCAGGCATTTGCCAGTAGCCCTCCATTACGTGATCACCACCAAAACAAAGCTCTCCAATTTCGTTTGTATTTGTAGGTTGATGTTGATCATTGATGATCAAGACTTTAGTGTTTTTCCATGGGTAACCAAAAGCAAGGATATCCTTGTGAGATTTGTTTTTTGAAAAATCACGGTTAAGCGTATAGGACATACAAGCCATTGTCGTCTCACACGGTCCTGAAATATTTATAAGTTGTGCATTCGGAATACAAGTCATCCAGAGTTCCGCGATATCAGCATACAAGGGTTCCCCACCCAATTGACAATAGCGTATGGCAGGTAGTTTTATTTGCGGAAAATATGGTTTTAACAATTGTAAAGTAGAAGGCACCATCGTCACAACAGAAATGTCTTGCTCTTGCATTACCCTTACAGCATTAAGGTATTTGATTCCTGAATTATCGAGCGTATGAACACTTGCACCGATACACCAGGCAGGAAGGTAAGACAACATAGACATATCAAAGGTCAACTCAAACATTTGCAAAAAGCGATCATTTTCACTTAGTGAATATCCCAATGCAAAAAAAGAATCTAAAGTTGAGTTTATATTTTGACTGGTATAAGGTACACCTTTAGGCACTCCTGTGCTACCTGATGTGAACAACATACAAAGGATTTGATTAGCATCTAAATTTGTAAAATCAGGTGGTGCAAGCTTTGCATGAAGACCCGAAGTAGAGAGACAGGGAATAGATGTTTTGTCAAAAAGATTGGAGTTGTAGCCTCTACTACTTAACACCAGGGAACAATTGAGTTGTTGCAAAATATTAGTATTGCGACTTGCCGGATTTTGTAAGCTAAGAGGCACAAAAGCATAACCTTCAGCCCAAATTGCTAGAATTGATGCATAGGTCTCAATGTCATCATAACCGGCAAGTCCAATAAAGTGGGTATCAGGCTTTTCATTTTTTAATAATTGGCGAATGCCGGAGATATAATCCAACCACTCTGAATAGCTATATTCATCTTTTCCAATACGAAAGGCAAGCTTTTTTGCATGCCTGGTAAACATATTTTGGATATGATGCAACATGCGTGCAAAGATAAAAAGAAGTGATAGGTAGTCGGATGAATTTATGGTGTATTAAAAAGATAAAGAAGATTGTGAGATAGTTGTGAGGCATACTGGATTTCCCCAACGGAGTCCTTTTGGGAGAACCTTTACCACCGAAGGTTTGACGAAAGAGGGAGCGACCCATACCCTATGAAGGTAATGTTCCCGACTTTACAAAATTACACTAATAGAATGTGGGGTCTAAGGGATTCCCCCAAAGAGGTCCCTTCGGGAGAACCTTTATCTGCCTAAGCGTTAGCTTAGTTAGAAATGACCACATGCCTGTCAAGCATGCGCTCCCTGCCGAATTTAGTTTGAGAAAATGTGGGGTCTAAGGGATTCGAACCCATGACCTCATGCCTGTCAAGCATGCGCTCTAAACCAACTGAGCTAAGACCCCATTTACTTTTCCACAGCGGGCAGGTAAACCAACTGCTCGTCCGCCGAAGCATTTGCGCAGGCGGAAGCTAATGCCTCAAAATGAGAATACTTTCCAAAACCTGACCACCGGAGCTCCGATAATTATCAGGAGCGCAGGCGGAAGCTAATGCCTCGTTGAAAAGGAAACACAAGATTACAAATTGTGGATAAATTGTCTAAATCTCCATGCTGCTTTTTGCTAATTTTGAATTCTACTCAGAACAATCCGGGCAATGTATATCATATTTGATACAGAAACTACAGGTCTACCAAAAAATTATAATGCGCCATTGAGCGATTTTGATAACTGGCCCAGATTGGTACAGATTGCCTGGCAATTACACGATTACAGCGGAGCGCTTATCAGTCAGGGCAATTGCATCGTCAAACCCGATGGCTTTACAATACCCTATAATTCTGAAAAAATACATGGCATTTCTACTAAGCGCGCACTCGAAGAGGGCGTCGAACTTGAAACAGTTCTCAAGCAATTTTCAGAGGATTTAAATAAAGCAGGATATGTCATTGGGCATAATATTGAATTTGATATCAACATCGTTGGGGCGGAGTATTTAAGAACAGCACAAAAAAATCACTTAGAAAAGGTCAAAATCGTTGATACCAAAGATATAGGCACTGACTTTTGTAAAATTCCCAGCGGCAGAGGGGGTGGGTACAAATGGCCCACGCTGACGGAGCTTCACGAAAAACTTTTTGGTGAAGGTTTTGCCGATGCCCATGATGCAGCTTACGATGTAGATGCTACAGCCAAATGTTTTTTTGGCCTGCTCGACCTCAATATCATTCCACTTTTAAAAGAGCAACAGAAAGAATTTAAAAAGTATCAGTTTCCAAATCTCGATGAAGCAAATTTTGCTAAATCCAAAAAAGAAAAAGACGCATCTCTGGTCATCGATACGGAAGATGCAAAAAAGATAGATTCTACATTTATCCATCTGCATAACCATTCCCAATTCTCAATTTTACAGGCGGTTTCGAGAATCGATAGAATAGTCAAGAAGGCAAAATCCAACAATATGGATGCGGTTGCTCTGACAGATCTGGGCAATATGTTTGGTGCTTTTTCATTTGTAAGAGCGGCCAAAAGAGAAGGCATAAAAGCCATACTCGGTTGTGAAGTATACCTTACCGAAGACCGTCATATCCGTCAATTTACAAAAGACAATCCCGATAAGCGATACCAAATACCGCTTATTGCAAAAAACAAAAAGGGCTATCAAAATCTGGCTAAAATTTCTTCATACGGCTATACCGATGGCTTTTATTTTGGGGTGCCCAGGGTGGATAAAGAATTGATTTCCAAATACAAGGATGATATTATCGCTTTCTCAGGAGGTTTAAAAGGTGAAATCCCGGAGTTGATCCTAAATGTGGGTGAAACTCAGGCCGAAGAAGCCCTGCAATGGTGGCTGGATACATTTGGCGATGATTTCTATCTGGAACTCAACCGGCATGGCCTCGAAGAAGAAAACAGGGTCAATGAGGTACTTTTGGGTTTTGCAGAAAAATACAATATCAAAGTATTTGCCGGGAATGACATTTACTATCTGGATAAAACGGATGCCAATGCCCACGACGTTTTGCTTTGTATCAAAGAAGGCGAATTGCAAAGCACACCCATAGGCAAAGGCCGTGGATACCGTTATGGTTTTCCAAATGATGAATACTATTTTAAGTCGCAGGATGAAATGAAGGCCATATTCTCAGACCTTCCCAATGCCATCCAGGCCACAAAGGAAATTTCCGATAAAATTGAGTCCTATGAACTGGAAAGGGAAGTGCTCTTGCCAAAATTTGAGATTCCCGATGAATTCAAAAATCCAGAGGATTTAAAAGACGGTGGAAACCGAGGTGAAAATGCCTATCTCAAACATTTGACCTATGAAGGTGCAAAAAAGAGATATCCCGAAATTACGACTGAGATTAAAGAAAGACTGGATTTTGAATTGTCCATCATTGAAAAAACGGGTTATCCGGGCTACTTTCTGATTGTTCAGGATTTTACTAATCAGGCCCGAAAAATGGGAGTTTCAGTGGGCCCCGGAAGGGGATCAGCCGCCGGTTCTGCTGTGGCCTATTGCACAGGAATTACCAATGTGGATCCCATTAAATACGATCTGCTTTTTGAGCGATTTCTCAATCCCGACAGAATCTCACTGCCCGATATAGATATTGACTTTGACGATGAGGGACGTGCTAAGATAATCGACTGGGTTGTAAATAAATACGGAAAAGATCAAGTGGCTCAGATCATCACCTACGGAACCATGGCAGCAAAATCCTCGGTGAGGGACACTGCAAGGGTATTGAATCTTCCGCTTTCCGAAGCCGACCAGGTGGCAAAAAAGGTACCCGATATTTCGCTTAATAAATTATTTAACCTCGATAAAAAATCATTGGCAGAGCGCCTGCGCAGCGACCAGCTGATGTTGGCTGATCAGTTAAAGACAATCGCTAAAGGCAAGGATCTGGCTGCAGAAACCATTAATCAGGCCATAATTCTTGAGGGTTCGGTAAGAAATACCGGAACTCATGCTTGCGGGGTGATTATAACACCGGAAGATATCACCAATTTCATTCCGGTGGCAGTCTCGAAAGATGCCGACCTGTTGGTGACTCAATTTGATAACTCAGTTGTGGAATCGGCCGGTATGTTAAAAATGGATTTCCTTGGCCTAAAAACGCTGACCATTATCAAGGAAGCCATCCGGATAATTAAAGAACGACATGACATAGAGATTGATCCAGATGAAATTCCTTTGGATGATGAAAAAACCTATGAGCTCTATCAGAAGGGTTTGACCAATGGTACTTTTCAGTTTGAAAGTCCCGGTATGCAGAAACACCTGAAGGATCTGAAGCCCGATAAATTTCAGGATCTTATTGCAATGAATGCCCTATACCGCCCGGGGCCGATGGAATACATCCCCAATTTTATCAAAAGGAAACACGGAATTGAAGAGATCCAATACGACCTTCCCGCAATGGAGGAATTCTTGGCTGAAACCTATGGAATTACAGTTTATCAGGAGCAAGTCATGCTTTTATCTCAAAAACTGGCCGGATTCTCCAAAGGCGAAGCCGATCTTCTCAGAAAAGGAATGGGCAAGAAGAAAAAGGAGATCATCGATGAACTCAAACCTAAATTCCTTGAAGGTTGCGAGAAGAACGGCCATGAAAAAGAAATTGCAGAAAAAATCTGGAAAGACTGGGAAGCATTTGCAGCTTATGCTTTTAACAAATCCCATTCCACCTGTTACTCGGTTGTTGCTTTTCACACTGCATATCTAAAGGCTCATTATCCCGCAGAGTACATGGCGGCCGTACTGACCCACAATATGAATGACATTAAAAAGGTGACCTTCTTCATGGATGAATGCAAACATTTGGGCATAAAGGTTTTAGGACCGGATGTGAATGAAAGCGGGCAGTATTTTAATGTCAATGATGAAGGACAGATCCGATTTGGCCTCGGCGCTATAAAAGGTACCGGCGATGCAGCCGTGGAATGTATTATAAACGAAAGACAGGAAAATGGCGCATTTACAGATATTTTTGATCTTTCCAGCCGACTTAATTCAAGACAGGTCAATAAGAAAACCTATGAAGCGCTTGCCATGGCAGGTGCATTTGATAATCTTGGTAATTATCACAGAAGGCAGTATCTGGAAGCCAATGAGAATGATGAAAATCTCATAGAAAAAGCCATCAAATTCGGACAGCGGATCAGCGCCGAAAGAAATTCATCCCAGGCATCCTTGTTTGGTGCAGGAGGCGATGAAGCAGAAATGCCAAAACCGCGAATTGAAGATCTGGAACCCTACGGAGAAATTGAAAAACTGAACATCGAAAAAGAAGTGGTGGGCTTTTATATTTCCGGACACCCATTGGATGAATTTAAGGTAGAGCTAGAACATATATGCTCTCATAACATTGAAAATATCCCCAGACAAGCGGCCAATGATATACGATTGGGTGGCATGGTGACTGCGGTTCGTAACGGACAAACAAAAAAAGGAACGCCTTTCGCAGTAATGACACTGGAAGACATGTCCGGAGCCATAGAAATATTCAGAATGGGCGATGATTATGTCAACATGGCCAATTATTTCAAACCAGGTACATTTCTTTATACAAAAGGCAAAATGGATCTGCGCTGGTCTAAAAAACAACAATTGAGAAATGAGCCCAAAACCCCAATTGAAGAATCGGATTGGGAGTTCCAGCCTTTTGAAATGTCGCTCTTGTCAGAAGTAAGACAGAATCAGGCGAAGAAAATTGAACTCTATTTACATTCAGCCGTTATTGATCACAGTATGGTAGATGAAATAGATAAGGTGGTATCTCGCAATTCGGGAAAATGCACCTTAAAAATGTTCGTCAGAGATCCATTGGAAAAAATAGAAATTGAATTTCTTTCGAGAAAATACACGGTCGACCCCAACGATGAATTGTTCTCACAACTCGACAAAATAGAAGGTCTGTCGTATAAATTACTCATTTAAAGAAACATTTTTTCTAATTTTGTATAAATCTAAATCACTAAATAAAAAATTAAATAATGGGAAAGACAGTAGAAATAACCGATTCCAATTTTGAAGAAGTCATAAACTCCGACAAGCCTGTGCTTGTTGATTTCTGGGCCGAATGGTGTGGGCCTTGTAAAATGATCGGGCCAATCGTTGAAGAAATGGCCGGAGATTACGATGGCAAAGCGGTAATCGGAAAAGTCAATGTTGATACAAATCCCGGTGTTTCTGCGAAGTTTGGTATCAGAAGTATCCCCACACTTTTAGTATTTAAAAACGGAGAAGTCGTGGACAAGCAAGTGGGCGCAGTTCCCAAAAATATTTTGTCAAAAAAATTGGATGCCCAATTGGCTTAATCAATTTTTACAGATAAATTAAAAACTTACTTCAATCTTTTTGAGGTAAGTTTTTTTTTGGTCTAATGACCATTTCTTAAATTGGCAGAAATATTTCCTAAATGAGTACAGGTAAATCAAAATTAATTGAAGCATTGGCTTCCTTAGCTTACAGCATTGCTAAGGCAGACGGAGATATCCAAAGTTCAGAAAAACGCCTATTCAAAAATATTCTGAGAAAGGAATTCAACGAAGATGCATGGATTGCAGAACAGCGTTTTGATATCCTGGATTCCGCGATTACACCCACCATTGACAAAGCCTACACGAATGCCTTAAATGCCATTAAGGACAATACAGAGCTCTTTGACGAAGAAATGAGTAAGAAATTTCTCAATGTGGTAGAGAGCATTGCCGATGCCTTTGAGGGTACTGAGGATATGGAAGAAAAACTTCTCAAAAAAATGCGAAAGGATTTTGAGAAAATTCAAAAATCCAATGCCGGCGCCTGATCAGAATCCCAGTATCGGGGAGGTTCTTAATGCATATCACAATATTTTTCCGGATTTCAGTTTTCCCAATGATTTTCCCGAATCGCGAAAAATCGAGACTTTAAAAAAATCCAGAGGAAGAAAAATAATTTTCAGCAAACAAAAAGACGGCTACCATGTCTTCTTTGAGGATGATGATTCAGAGAAAATCGATATTCCAAAATGGAACAAATTAATTGGTTGTGGCGGATAAAAATTAATCATTCGCTTAAAGTTTTATTGAGATGTACGATGTAAACATTATTGGAGGGGGTATTGTTGGTTTGTCTACAGCCTATCAATTGCAGATCAAAAAACCCCATACCAGGATCTTAATAATAGAAAAAGAGCCTGAGGTAGCTCAGCATCAGACCGGAAATAACAGCGGGGTCATTCATTCGGGTATTTATTACAAACCCGGTAGTCTGAAAGCTAAAAATTGTATACGCGGCTATAAGCTCCTGATAGACTTTGCTGAAAAGCACAGCATTCCATTTGACTTATGTGGCAAAATAATCGTAGCCTCGGATAAGCGAGAATTAGAGGCTTTGAAAAATATTTACAATCGCGGCCTGGAAAACGGCTTGGAGAATCTGAAATGGCTGGAAAAGGAAGAAATGAATGAAATCGAGCCGCATTTGCGAGGAATTAAAGGGGTGAGGGTTCCACAAACCGGCATTATCGATTATAAAGCTATGAGCCTAAAAATCAAGGAATTGTTAATTGATAATGGTGCGGAATTCGCCTTTGACAATAAGGTGGAAGACATCGAAATAAGAAAAGAAGTCTGTATAGTAAAAACGGATAAAGCAGAATATCAAAGTACCATGCTTGTTAATTGTGCGGGTCTGTACTCCGATAAAATCGCACGCCTCTGCAATCAGAATGTCAATTTAAAAATTGTGCCTTTCCGCGGTGAGTATTACGAGCTAAAAGAAGAGAAGCGATACCTTGTCAAGCATTTAATCTATCCGGTACCCGATCCGGCATTTCCATTTCTGGGTGTACATTTTACCAGAATGATCGGTGGTGGCGTGGAGGCAGGCCCAAATGCCGTACTGGCCTATGCGCGGGAAGGTTATAAAAAATCAGATGTCAATCTTTCAGAGTTTTTTGAAACACTGGCATGGCCGGGCTTTCAAAAAGTGGCCTTTAAATACTGGAAAACAGGATTAGGCGAATTTTACCGTAGCTATTCAAAAGCCGCATTTACCAAAGCCCTGCAGAAATTAATTCCCGAACTGCAATCCGATGACCTGGTCCCTGGCGGCGCTGGTGTTAGAGCGCAGGCTTGCGACAGAGAAGGCGGTTTATTGGATGATTTTATGATTCTGGAAAGCAAGGGCGTATTGAATGTCTGCAATGCCCCCTCTCCTGCTGCTACCTCTTCGCTTTCGATTGGCGAAACCATTTCTAAGAAAATAATTGATCAAATGACCTGAAAAAGACCTGAGAAAGTCTGATTTCTATATTTTTATAGAAATAAATATTCTCTATGCCAATTGCTAATTGTTATATCAAAAGCAAAATTTCCAAAAACCCGGATTTTGAAGATATATGCAGGGAATGGGCCTCTTTGATTGGAGTGGATCCAAAAGATATTACTATTAATGTTATCCGGGACTTCGAGCAATACGGCCAGAAATATGTGCTAATGATCGATCTGTTCCTGCCATCTTTATGGTCGGAAGCTAATGTTGAGCGCATTCAAAAATCACTATCGGAATTAATGTCAAAACATTTGAGAATCGAGGAAAGTGAGATTTTTATCAAGACCCTGATCATAAAATCCGGGCATGTTTTTAGCAATGGAAAAAGTGAAAACTGGTAAGCACTTTAGCCAAAAAGCATAATTTATTTGCGGGAAATGACCCCAAACTTATCCCCGCCTTTTACATTGATATCCCACCAGGCTTTAATAAAACCCGTTCCATAGGCCCAAAGCTGGGTCAAACTCGTGGCTATGGATAAAAATGCCACACCCGGCTTTTTTTCTTTTAGCAGCGCATCGAGAAACAAAAGGACAATGTAAAGGGAAATTGGAATAAAATATACAGGCTGAAAAAAGCCCAGTGCCAGCAATGCCAGGTTGCCCATTATAAAAAGACTCGGAAAGACATAAAAAATCTTAAAAGTTTCCGGGTAAAGTCTGCTGATGATCACCCGCGTATATCCGAAATTAAAAACCTGTTTTTTAAACTTTGCCAATGAAGTTCTCCGCTTGTGAAATACATAGGCATCTTCCAGTAATTTGGTTTTAAAACCTTTACGCATGATTTCTATGGTAAAAACCATGTCTTCGCCCGGATGCATTTTCGTTTTGGGAAAACCACCGACCTTTTCATAGACTTCTCTGGAAATGCCCATATTGAAACTTCTCGGATAAAATTTGTCCACCTTTTTTTTGCCGCCGCGAATTCCGCCGGTCGTAAGAAAAGAAGTCATGGCATAGCTCGTGGCCTTCTGAAGATCGTTAAAGCTCGGATGCGCGCGATCGGGGCCACCAAAGGCATCGACTTTTTCTTTCTTTAATTCTTCATCAATATTTTGAAAATAATTTTTTGGAAGAATACAATCGGAATCGCAAAAGATAAAATACTCACCGAGGGCTTTGTCCATACCGTAATTTCTGGCATAACTCGGGCCTGCATTTTCCTTAAAAAAATAACGAATTTCGATGCTGTCCTGATATTGACTGACGATATCCTCACAGGGAATGTCCGATCCGTCTTCTACAATGACCAATTCATAATTATCATAGCTTTGTGGCACAAGGCTTTCCAGCAATTCCTTTATCTCATCCGGTCGGTTGTAGACGGGAACTATGAGCGAATATTTAGGTTTATCCAATCTTAAATTTCTTTGAACATTTCCGAAACACTATTTAGGTCGACATTTCCTCCGGTGAGGATCAGTCCTACCCTTTTATTTTTAAAGCGCTCCTTATTTTTAAGTATCGCGGCCAAAGGTACGGCACAGGAAGGTTCAATTACAATTTTCATGCGCTCCCATATCAGTTTCATAGCTGAAATCGCCTCCCTGTCGCTGACACGAAAAACGGTGGACACATTTTCCGAAATAATGGTATAATTTTTTTCTCCAATTGATGCCCGAAGTCCATCGCAAATGGTGCTTGGTTCATCTATGGTACTCCATTTTTTACTTTTCAGGGAAAGAGAAGCACTGTCGGCACCATCGGGTTCTGAACCTATGACCTCGGTCTTGGGTGAAAAATATTTTACTGCCAATGCCGTTCCCGAAATAAGGCCTCCTCCACCAATAGGCGTAATTATGATGTCAAGATCGGGATTATCTTCTATCAATTCCTGAGCTGAGGTAGACTGTCCGGCAATGACCCTGTAATCGTCGTAAGGATGCACAAAATGAGCACCGGTTTTGTTGATGGTTTCTTTGAGTTTATCTTCCCGGGCTTGCAAAGAATTATCGCAAAAAATAAGTTCTGCTCCATAAGAGCGCACCGCCTCGATCTTTACTTTGGTTGAATTTTGAGGCATTACGATATAGGCCGGAATATTTCTCATTTTAGCTGCCAGTGCTACGGCCTGACCGTGATTTCCCGATGAATGCGTGGCTACGCCCTTTTTCATTTCTGTTTCATCCAACTGGAAAATTGTATTGATTCCACCCCTAAATTTAAATGCACCGATTTTCTGAAAATTTTCACACTTGAAAAAGAGCTTTGATTCGGTGATTTCATTAATACCCTGATTAGTTAATACTGGCGTATTGTGTGCATATTGTTGAACTCTTTTCAAGGCGCTTTTTAAATCTGTCTCTCCCGGTATTTTCTGACTTAAGTCCATTAATTATTTAGACAAGTTTATAGGATTTAATAAATTTAAATATAGCAATTCAATATTTCGGTCCTATGAAATTATTGATGCCAATGAATAAAAAATGAAACTTAATACATGGAGAAATCTACTCTACCTTTCATTTTCACTATTTTTTTCAATTTCCCTTCCAAACCAGGCACAGGATATTGACCGAATATATATTCAGGATACCATTACCGCTCTTTATCCAACTGATTTAAGACATTCAGCATTTATTTCAATCAAAGATTCATTTTCAATTGTATTAAGCGATCATATTCCCGGGAGACTTCACTTCATCAAACTGGATTCCAATGATCAGGTAATGGAAGCAAGATCATATACGGTTCCGGGCCTTAATAGTAATATAGGAATTAACTCAAGCATCTTTCATCAAGGCTATATATACTTTACTTCTCAGTTCAACGGAGGTGTTTACGGTAAATTGGATACGGACTTAAATCTTATCTGGGTAAAAAAGTTTGTTGCAACTCCACCATTGAACTTTGTTCCAAAATCAATATGTGCAATAAATAATCAGTTTTTTATTTCTTTTAGTGGAATCTCTTCAACAGTACTATCAAGATTTGATTTAAATGGGAATCTTATCGCCTCAAAAAGAATAATCGATAATTCAAGAGGCGGAAATTTCGAAACGATGGTAACAGATGACACCAGCTTATTTGTAATTGCTCAACAAACCAATATTGGCTCACCCACTCCTATTCATATTTACAAATTCAATCCATGGTTATCAAAATCAAGAGATGTGGTATTGAATAAAGCCGGAATTTACTTTGATGAGATTGTGGGATTTAACATTATTGAAAACAAACAAAATCTTAGAATAGATTTTAATACCGGAGGTCCGGGTGGAATTTCTACTTTTTTTACCGTTAAAGTCAATAAGGATCTTCGAATTGAAGATACCAAGAAATGGGATGCTTCCATTAGTCAACAAAACAAATCTTCTTCCGAATTACAAACTTTTATTAGTGGAAATGAATACTTTAAAATTTTTCCCTTCAACGGGGTTAATCTAGGAGGCTATGTAATAACAAGATCATATTTAGGATGGATAGAGCAATTTAAATTTCACAGCACTCTTGGTTTAAATAAGGATCCGGATTATAAATACCTCGGCGTTAACAGAAATAAAAATAAACGAAACTTTTATCGACACATCAATGGAGGAATTACAGATACAGTGCAAACAAGCATTATTGAAATTGTAAAAGCTTCCTCAGTTCCTATCGACTTTCCTTGTGATATGTCTGAAAACATGCTTTTAAGAGAATTTCCCGGATTTAATATTTTTGAAAATTTTGACCGGTATACAATATCAAGTATTTCGCTAACATCCTTTGATTTAAGCTATAACTATTCTGTGCTTTCTACAAGTCAGTCGCCCTGGTGCGTAAATAACACTATAGATACATGCGCATTAATCGATGTCAGAATTCCCAACAAATTGGATACGCTTTGTATGGATTTGAATTATTCATTCAATACTTCCACCTATTTTATCGATTCATTGCAGTGGAAAGTAAATGCTGTTGAAATAAGCAATTCAAATACTTTAAATATTTCTTTTGATTCAGTTGGCAAATACACCATTTCTCTCGAAGCCTTTCCTGAAGGAAATTCCTGTTATGCCTTAGATAGTTTTTCTGTAATTGTAGAGCCCAAACCTAAGCTCTTGAGTACGGATACCATAATTTGCTCAGGTGATTCTGTATATTTAGAAACGCTCAATTCTGAATCCAATCATTGGACTAACGCACAAAATATTCAATGCGATACCTGTATGAATACCTGGGTGACTGCAAATAATCTGAGCACTTTGATTTGGACAGGAAAAAACAATCAAAATTGCATTATCAGCGAATCCATTGATATTGAAACCTTTCCAATTGCCAATGGCAGCATCATTGGCCCAAAGGATATTTGTCCCGGATCGGATAGTATCATTTTTAGTATTAATTCGAGTTTCACCGATTCTGTGGTTTGGTGGGTTGATACACTTGGGATTATTAATTCAAGTAGCATTGATAGCATCAATATTAATTGGCCCGATACGGTTCAAAGCGCAAATATTTTTGCTCTGCTCTTTGATGAAAATGCCTGTCAGGGTGATACCCTTATTTTCAACGTAAATGTAGATTCTGAGCTCGATCCTCAGATTATTACTTCATCGAATACTTTTTGCTTTTTTGATAAAGACAGTATCAATTACCGTATTCTTGACCCCTCAAATAATGCTCAATACCAATGGAATGCTGATACAGGCATCATAGAAGGCTTCCCAACTTATTCTGAGGTTTTGATTAGTTGGGATTCAGTCGGAAGCCATTTCCTGGTATCGGAAGAAATCGTTCAAACCAATATTGCAAATTGCTATGGAGCAGATACCGTTTTTGTGCAGATAAAAGAAAGTCCAAGAACTGAGCTTCTGATAGATGGCCCCTCAAAACTGTGTTTGAATGTATCGGACACATTTAGCTGTAATACCGGCGATCAAAACTCCACCTATCTTTGGTCCTCAATGGATGGCTATCTTATTGAAGGCTATTTAAGTCCATCAATTATTCATGTTTGGTTTGAAGACAGTATGCAAGTACTGACTGTTGTTGAAAGGGCGACAAATGGATGCCGGGGAAAAGAAACCGCATTTGAAGTATTCATTTCTCCAAAACCACAGCCCATAGCTGAATTTGACTCCTCTGTAATTTGTATAAGTGATACCCTAAACCAAAGCTATTCAATGAGCGGATTTGACAGCAGCTCATATTTCTGGAGCATTAGCAATGGTGAAATATTATCCGGCCAGGGAACCGAAACGTTAAATGTAAACTGGAATACGCGTGATATTAAAAGGTTCGAAATAATAGAAACTTCAATAGATGGCTGTATTTCCGATACGCTTGAGGCCGTGGTCTTTGGGGATTTCTCTTATCCCGAAATAGATTATCTAGATATAGATGATGACACCTGCATTCGCTTTTTCTATGAGATCAATAAATTCTGGACCAACCCCGATCTGTATTTTAAAGTCATGCGAAGGGAAGTCGATCCTATTGAAACGGACTGGAAACAAATTGGCTTAGCCCTGGCCTATTTAGACTCCTATATTGATCGCGATGTAGATATAAATAATATTAGATACGAATATTCGATATATCTGGACAATCAGTGTAAATCCAAAAATCAGGCCCCCTATCACAATAATATTTTATTGAAATCTGAAGTGGTCTCCGAATCAAATTCGGATGAGATTCGGCTTAGTTGGAATCCATATGTCAACTGGGAAAATGGTCTTGGCCAGTATGAAGTCTACGAAACGGATGAAGAAGGCGCTTTAAATTTATTAGGCAAGGTAAATAAAACGGATTATACAATAGAAAAAACAGATGCTTTTATCAATTATTGTTATAAGGTCAGGGCACTGAATGAAGATCCAGGAATATCAAGCTGGTCTAATACCACATGTATTTTAAAAGAAAGCGAAATAGTCATTCCAAATGTAATAACGCCAAATGGTGATGGGTACAATGATGTTTTGGTTATTTCCAATATTAATTCCTTTAGCAATCATGAATTGATAATTTATAACAGAATGGGCCGCCCTATTTACAAATCAAAAGATTATTCCAATGATTGGCCGAAGGAAGAAATTTTATCAGGGACCTATTTCTATTCATTGACTATTATTAATCCTTCTTCAGGGAAAAGCAATTTATTCAAAGGTTGGCTCCAAATTCTCCGATAACGGCAATGATTTTTCATTTGCGAATGCGACATGAAATACTTAGCATTGATTATTGCTCTAAATATTGAGAAATGACGAACCGTAAAAAAACATTCCTAAAAACAATCTTCATTGTATTATTACTTTTCTCAATCAATAAGCTTCATGCTCAGGAATATTACAGCGGTGATGTGCGATTCGGATTGAGTATAGCCCCAAATCTGAGTTGGTACAATATCAGTTCGGACCCTTACAGCTCAAATGGGGCCAAAGCCGGTTGGTCATGGGGCTTTAATGTGGATTATTTCTTTTCAGGCACCTATGCCCTTAGCACCGGATTGCATTTATTGAATTACGGTGGCAAACTGAGCTACCCCGACCTTTACAGAAATCAGCTCGGCCAGGAATTTAAAGTAAGAGGAGAAAGCGATGTGAAATCAAGCGCGGTGCAATTGCGATAGCATTGAAAATGAAAACGACCCTGTTGAATGCTCTCAATTATTATGGGAAATTTGGCGCATTGGCGCTTGTCAATTACAATCGCAGCGAGGACTATTTTACCGATCCGAACAGCAATATCAATGTTGAATTTGAGGATCGCGATTTCAATGATGACTCCCGATTATTCAATTTGTGTATCCTCATCGGTGCCGGTGCAGAATACAATATTTCGGGAAAAACCACGGCCTTTGCCGGAATTACCTATCACCAGGGCTTATTAAATCAACTGAATAAAAGAGCCTACCTCACCGATGACAGCGGAATGGTATTATCTTCAGAGCAGACCGATCCGGGGCCCCAGGGAGAAAAGCAAAAAGCTACAATTAATTTTATCTCGCTCGAACTGGGTATCTTTTTTTAATGCAATACATTTTGCTTGAAGAGCTTAATGGCTATTGCGAGCAGAATTATTCCAAATACCTTTCGGAGAATATTAAAACCCGCCTGGCCGATTTTTCGCTCCAGCCAATTGCTCGATTTCAAGACAATATATACCAAAATCATATTGACGAATATACCGGCCAATACGTTGATCTGTTGAAATTCCGCGCGTAAAGAAAGAATCGTCGTCATGGTACCGGCACCCGCAATCAATGGGAAGGCGATGGGCACTACCGAAGAGGATGATTTTTCTCCGGGACTGGCTTTAAAAATCTCGACTCCAAGCACCATTTCCATGCCGAGTAAAAAAATGATAATTGCCCCTGCAATGGCGAAGGAATAGACATCGATGCCAAATAATTTCAAAATGGATTCGCCCAGAAAAAGAAATGCCACCATGATGAAAATGGCTACAATGGAGATTTTTTCGGATTGAATATGCCCGTATTTTTTTCTCAGATTTATAATAATGGGTATCGATCCTAGAATATCAATTACCGAGAATAGAATAATAGATACAGAAGCTATTTCCTTAAAATTTAACATGACCTTCCAAATTTGTCGCGAAATTAGAAAATCGTTTGATCAAAAACTACTTTAAGTTCTAAATGAAATTTAAAAGAGAAAAGTTAAAAGTTAATGGTTAATGGTTAATGGTTAATGGTAAAAGGTTAATGGTTAATGGTTGATGGTTAATGGTTAAATGGTTAATGGTTAATGGTTAATGGTTAATGGCTATTGGTTAATGATTAAACTCATTTCTCATTGCTCATTTCTTTGGTTCAATTTTGAAAAAACCTCAATAAAAGACTATCCCCGTATAAGGCGAAGCCGCATTGCGGGGTCCCCTTCTAATTTTGAGCGAAAAAAAGAAAATGGTAATAGTTAATGGTTATTGGTTGATGGTTAATGGTTGATGGTTAATGGTTGATGGTTAATGGTTAATGGTTATTGGTTACTGGTTATTGGTTAATGGATATTGGTTAATGATTAAACTCATTTCTCATTGCTCATTTCTTTGGTTCAATTTTGAAAAAACCTCAATAAAAGACTATCCCCGTATAAGGCGAAGCCGCATTGCGGGGTCCCTTTCTAATTTTGAGCGAAGAAAAGAAAATGATAATGGTTAATTGTTAATAGATAAAAGTTAAAGGTTAATGGTTAATGGTTGATGGTTAATGGTTAATGGTTATTGGTTGATGGTTAATGGTTAATGGTTAATGGTTAATAGTTAATAGTTAAATGGTTAATAGTTAAATGGTTAATGGTTAATGGCTATTGGTTAATGATTAAACTCATTTCTCATTGCTCATTTCTTTGGTTCAATTCTGAAAAAACCATTTTACCAAAACCTTGTAATTAACCTTGGTACCGTGGATAAGAATTCCAACGCGATAAACACGCGCCGCTACCCAGGTGGTCAGTACAAATCCGCCGATCAGCAATAGCATAGACAATGCGATTTCCCAAGCCGGTACTCCATAGGCGATACGGCCCATCATCACCACAGGAGAGGTAAAAGGAATCATGGACAGCCAAAATGCCAATTGTGAATTGGGGTCGCTTAAAACCGGGCCCAGACTAAAAATCGCTAAAAGAAGCGGAATGGTAATCGGTAGCATAAATTGCTGGGAATCGGCCTCGGAATCTACGGCTGAACCAACCATTGCAAAAAGCGAAGCATAAACCAGATATCCCCCTAAAAAAAAGAAAATAAAGAGAGAAATGATTTGTGCGATGGGAATGTTTTCGATGGCCCTGAATATTCCCGCTATCTCCTCGTTTTTTTCAATTTGCTCAAAATCCACATCCGCCCCTCTGGTGACAGCCGGATTATCTTTGAGTTCATTAATTCCGGTAAAGGTAGTTGCCGATGCCGAAACGGCAGACATCAGAATTACCCATATTACAAATTGTGTTAATCCCACTGCGGCTACCCCTAAAACCTTGCCCATCATCAATTGAAAAGGTTTTACCGAGGATATTATTACTTCTACGATCCGACTCGATTTCTCTTCTATCACACCTCTCATCACTTGTGCGCCGTAAAGAAAAATGAATATGTAAATCAGGAAACTGGCGATATAACCAATTCCAAAATTGACCCCTGCATTGCTTTCCTTTTCACCTGTTTCGGTCATATTCAGTGTTTTAAGGCTGACATCCACATCGAGCTTTTCGAGTGTTTTTTCGTCAATATCGAGTTCGGCTATACGCATTTGACGGATTTCTTCGCTGATCTGCCCCCTGATCATATTGACCAGGTCAAAACTTGGATTTTGCCCGGAGTAGAGTTTTAATCCATCGGGTTCGTTTATTTCGAATTTTGGGATGTACAAGAGACCGAAACTGCCGTTATTTTCAAAATCGGCCTTGGCCTTTTCCAGTTCTCCGCCAATAAATACAAAATTGACCTCCTCATTGCTTTGCAGCTTTTTTTCAAAATAGCCCGACTTATCCAATACTTCAATGACCTTTTTATCGCCTTTTTTGGTTGAAAACCAGGCTACAAAAAAGATCATCGCACCGAATAGAACCGGTGTAAGAATGGTCATAATTATAAAGGACTTTTTCTTTACTCTGGTCAGGTACTCCCTTTGTAAAATGAGCCAAATCTTATCCATGATTGACCTCCTGTACTTTTGAAATGAAAATATCGTTCATGCTGGGAATTATTTCTGAAAAGGAGTGGATCTCGACTTTCTGAGCCAAGAGTTTAATAAGCTCATTAGGATCTCCTTTTGATTGATCTACGATCACCGATTGTTTGTTTGAATTTTGAAGTGTGCTACTCGAACTGATCTCAAAGGGCGCTGATAAGGACAAATCCTCTCCTTTGTATTCCACGCGGTAAGAATGCCTTTTATGCGCTTCCTTTATGTCAAATTTGGGGCCATCGAGGATTTTCCTGGCATTATTTATTAAGGCAATGTGATCGCATAATTCCTCCACCGATTCCATTCGGTGTGTAGAAAAAATGATCGAACAGCCGCGATCGCGGAGCTGAAGAATTTCGTCGCGGATGAGATTGGCATTGATGGGATCAAATCCGGAAAATGGTTCATCGAGAATCAGAATATCCGGATCGTGAACCACGGTTGAAATAAACTGTACCTTTTGTTGCATGCCTTTTGAAAGATCTTCAATCTTTTTGCTCCACCAGGCCTCAATTTCAAATTTTTTGATCCAGTATTTAATCTTTTCAAAGGCATCGCTTTTTTCAAGTCCTTTTAGTTGCGCCAGGTACATCAGCTGATCGCCTACCTTCATTTTCTTGTAAAGGCCGCGCTCTTCGGGCAAATAACCGATCACTTCTATATGTTCGGGTTTTAGAGATTCTCCTTTGATTAAAATCTTTCCGCTATCGGCTTTGATAATTTGAGTGATTATTCGGATCAGGGTGGATTTTCCCGCACCATTCGGTCCCAGCAGTCCAAATATTTCGCCTTTAGAAATACTCAAACTTACGTTTTGCAGTGCCCTGTTTTCACCAAAGGATTTAGATACCTCCTGTACGTCTAAAATATTCAATGCAATCTTCGTTTTGCTTGTGTATAATTTTTTTCAAAAAAATAAAAAAACTAAAATTAGGAATGCAATTCCATTTGAATTTGTTGATCCATCTCTGCAAAGTCCATTTCAATCAGTTTTTCAGATTGCTGGCAGAAATTGGAATTGCAAGGATAATAATTCTGAGCATTATAGGATTGATTTTCCTCTTTCAATTCTTACCGCTCATCCCATTTTCTTCGATTTGGCTTTTTGTGCTGCCCCTTCTTCCGGCCATTCTTTTTAAGTCGCTCTTTTCTTCTAAAAGTGTCGAGATTCCCACAGAAAAGGATTTTATTTTGCAATTGCAGGCCAATCCATATTGGACGCGTTTTAATCGAAATCTGCTCTTCGCCCTGCCTCTAATTTTTATTCTACTCTATTGGGGAAATTATAAGGCCATTGGCATTTCAATTCCATTTTTAGTTATTCTATCGCTCGATATTAGATTGGGGTTTCAAATCAAAAAAGCGGTGAATTTAAACATTCCGCAATCCGCCCTATTGCCCTGGACGGTAGCCATACGAAGAGGGGTTGTTTTTTATGTAATAATTCTAATTCTGGCGCTCTTGCAAATGATTCATGTCTCCTTTCTCTTTATCGCCATGTTTGTACTTCATCTGAGCGTTCTGAACCTTTTGCAAAACAATGAGACACAGCTCCAGCTTCAGTCTTACAATAAAAAAAGCCGTGGTTTATTAACAATTTATCTTCGTGAACATCTTATTTATTATGCTTTGGCGCAGATGCCACTGCTCATTCTCACGGCTATTTTGAATACTGAATTGATTTTTGTTGTAATGGGAATCTTTTTGCTTCTAACAATTCACCAGTGGCTCAGTATATATTTAAAATTCAGCTTTTACGAAGAAGGAAAAGACAATTCCGATATGCAAAGCATCCAGACCATTATGTTGGCATTTTTACTGATCCCCTTTACCATTCCAATTCCATTTTTTTATCTCTGGCGATATCGAAATAAGGCCATTGATAATTTAAAGCACTATTTATGATTCGAATAAATGACCTTCATTTCTCCTACACTAAAAATACGACAGTGCTAAATGGCATTGATTTACAATGGGAAAGTGGGCAGGTTCACGGTTTGATGGGCTCCAATGGCTCGGGTAAAAGCACCCTTTTTAAATGCATCAAAGGCTTGAGAAGAGATTATCAAGGCGAAGTTTTTTTAGATGATCAGCCTCTGGAGAAATCGGAGATCGCATTTCTGCCTTCCGAAAATTATTTCTATCCAAGAATGAAAGCCTCGGAGTATTTGTATTTTTTTAAATTGAATAATCCGTATTTTGAAGCCGCTCATTGGCTTGAAATAATGGATTTGCCTGCAAATGGCCTGGTGGATAATTTTTCGACCGGTATGAAGAAAAAGCTGGCCATTATCGGCTGTCTCGGTCTTGATAAACCCATTCTGATTCTTGATGAGCCTTTTAATGGTCTCGATTCCGAGTCTTTTCAATTAATACAGGAAATCCTAATGCATGAAAATGAAAAAGGCAAAACGATCATACTCAGTTCACACATCTCATCATCATTAAAGGATATTTGTCATGATATTGCCTATCTCGAGAAAGGGATGATCAAAGAAGTTTTTCAAGCTCATCAGTATCCCAAAATGGATGTAGAATTATTTGATAAAAAAAGAGAAGCCTTGCGAAAAAAATTGGTGGATTAATTAATCAGGAATTTAAATTCATGGAAAGACGGAAGGAATGGTAATTGAAAACACCATTTAAATAATATCATTGCCAATTCAAGGTATAAAGATGAAATTTACGCCATGTTAAAAACCATAATTTTATTCGCTTCAGCTTTTATTATTTCAGTGGCTTGCTATGCCAAGGGTGATTCCATAGCGCTTCCAAAACCCGGAGGTGCATATTCTGTTGGCACATTGACCTATTTCTGGAGCGATGATGGCCGGACTTTCGAATACTCAAAACACAAAGGTGATATGAGAAGCATCGCTGTGCAGGTTTGGTATCCGGCAGAGAAAGATAGCAGCGCGCAAAGAGCACCTTATGCGGCAGGAAATGCCAATTATGACATGGTTAAAACACATTCCTTTCTCTATGCGCCCTTTGCAAAAAACATTTCAGAAGCCCCTTTGATCCTGATTATTCCAGGCAGAGGCATGGAGCGCTTTGCCTATACAAGCATAATTGAAGAAATGGCCAGTCATGGTTTTGTAGTGGCTTCTATTGATATGCCGGAATTGGGTTATATGATTCTTCCCGATGGAAAAGAGATCAAAACAGCAAAGCGTTTTGCCCCTCCCCCTGGCCTGATGGCCGGGCCCTACGAAAATGTAGATGCATTTTATGAAGAAGCTGTGAAGCTGGGCATACAGGATATTGAATTTGCCCTTAAAAAAATTGCCGCACTTAATACAAATGACCCATCGGGACGCTTTACAGGAAAAATTAATATGGAAGAGATTGGCGTATTTGGCCATTCACTGGGCGGAAGAATTGCCGGTGAACTGGCTGCCGGAAATAACAAGATCGCAGCATTCGCGGCCATGGAAGGCATTCCGCCGCGCGATGTGCGTTTTGAAGGTAAAATAAATATCCCTTCTATGATGCTTTGCAGCACAGGAACATGGTATTACGCCGAGAAAAACTACAAGGATTTTATCGATAATCGCAAAGCCGCTGTTCATATGTTGGAGCTGGTTGATTTTGGTCATAATTCATTGACCGATGGCCCAATTTTATTTCCGCGTTCTTACAAATACGCCATTGATCCCTTTCGCGCCCTTGAGATAGCAAGAAAGCTTCTGCTGGATTTCTTTAATCAGGAACTCAATCAAAAAGGATCTTTTGGAAAAGACCTGGGTTCTTATCTGAAGGTGAGGTATAAAATGTATGAGTAATACTCGGCCTGCCTTCGGCAGTTAGAGTTGAGAGTGAAGAGTGAAGAGTGAAGTGTGGAGAGTGGAGAGTGGAGAGTGAAAAGTGGAGAGTGAAAAGTGGAGAGTGAAGAGTGGAGGGTGGAGAGTGAAGGGTGGAGAGTGAGGAGTGGAGAGTGGAGGGTGATCACCTTCTTGCCGTCGCGTTGAGCCAATTTAAGCCTATGGCTGTCAGTGTAAAGCAAATGACGAAGCTTCGCTTGTCATTGCGAGGCATATGAGAAATCCGTAATCAGAGACCAGCCCCAATAATAGACGATTCCCAAAAGAAAACTATTCCCGCATTTGATGCGGGATCCCCTGCAATTTTAGATCAACCAAATGAATCATCAATAATGGTTAATGGATTATAATTAAACATCTGATATAGCCAAAATCCAATGCTCTGTAAAAGCTATCGCTTTCATTAATTAAATGTTAATAAGCGATATTCTCATATATATCAATTGGCATTTATATTCAAATTGTACATCTTTAAAGCCATGTTAAAGACGAATAAAGTCTTTGTGTTGGTATTAACCTTTCTATTTTCCTGTGCGAGCGAAGAGATCATACGCACATGGATGAGCTCTTATGAGTACGATAAAAGCTTTGACAACATTCTGGTCATGGGACTTATTAACAATGTCAACCTGAGATCATCCATTGAAAATGAATTCGTTTATGCTGCAAGGCTCCAAAGAATTTCAACTGGCAATGGCATGGCACTCTTCCCGCCCGAATTGGGAAAACCATTTGAAGATGTGGAAAAGGCCAAAGCGAGAATGCGTTCCAAAGGTTATGATGGCGTGATGTCGATAACGCTTGTCAACATTGATGAAACGCGATATATAGAGCCTTATGTAGTGTATGAGCCCTTTCTTTATTATGAGCGTTTTGGCAATTATTACAGAAACACCTATCAAATGGTGTACCGGCCGGGATATTTTAAAGTTAATTCTACCTATTTCCTCGAAGTGAATTTCTATGAGCTGGACAGGGGGCAATTGGTATGGACCGGCAGATCCCGCGATTTCCAATATTCCGAATTCGATGAATTTCTCCCAGAATTTTCAAAAGTCCTTTTCAAAAATCTCATTAAAGCCGAGGTGCTGAAGGATGATTGAGGAAGGAGTACGACAGACTACGTTAAAACTTCGTCTGTTGCGACAGACTAGTTGCCGTCGCGCAAAGCACGGCGTTAAAAATTCGTCTGTTAAAAGAGTTATTAGGGGATTATTTCATTGAAATTGCTGGTGTAAAAATAAATAGAATAACTGCAATTGATTTGTAATTAAGCTTGTATAAATTTGCCGGCGGAATAAACTTATAACTATGAGAAATTTATTTTTATTAACAATTATTGCGTCTTTATTTGTCGCTTGTGGCGATGATGACAGTGGTAGCACTCCCGGTGCTTCTAAATCAAAAACGGAGTTGCTTACAGAAGGAAAATGGAAAATATCCGCCATGACCATAGACCCGGCGGTGGATATGGGAAATGGAACATTGATAACGGATTTTTACAACAATTTTCTTGATGAATGCGACAGAGATGACCTTTTAAATTGGAATGCCGATGGTACCTATGCGCACGATGAAGGTGAAACATCCTGTGATTCTGCAAGCGCAGGAGGCGAAGTTTATGATGAAGGCACCTGGTCTTTCAATGCGGATCAAACCTTGTTAACTGAAATCAACAGCGACGGAGATACCAGTGAAATCACAATTGTTTCCATTACTTCAACACAGCTTGTCGGACAGGTTATTGAAGAATTCGATTCAACTGAACACACCATTACTGCTACCCTTATAAAGCAGTAATATTTCTATTAACACCATTAAAAGCACGGATTGGATTCGTGCTTTTTTTGTTTATCCCCCGAGTGAAATTCTGCTTAATTGAGGATCACAATTAATGGCTAGTAAATCCAATCCTGACGCATTTTTTCCTAAAGAGTTGCCGAATAGGTAAGGCCAAAATCCGTGGTTTTAAGCGTTACCAGATAAAAATTCATACTTGGTACCGTAAGATTGGGCCCATCCTGATAGAGATTGTTGAGATCGCCACCCAGATTTATTTCCCATTCATCATTTACCCTGAACTTAAATTCTGAAGCAGTCAAATTTACCCATTGCTGCCATTCGCCTCCTCCGGCATAAGTCAATGGCGTAGAAGAATTCCATCCACCCGGTGTTGCATCACCGATGATGCCCCAATTTCCCGGTTCAATATTAATATCCCAACTTAGTCCTTCGTCGCTGGTGGATATTTTGATATAGTAATAAGACTGATTGGGCAAAGCGCTAAAAGTAAAATTATCCGTTCCACCGATTTGTCCTGCCGCGGATCCACTGTGCGTAAGATCGCCTGCTCCCAGGCTAAAATCCCAGCCATCGTTTATTCTGTATTTAAATTCGCCATCTTTGAGATAAATCATTCCAACCCAAAGATATGTACCTCCTGTTTGGCCCCTGTAAATGAAATCCACATCTCCATCCCAACCTTCTGCCGTTGCCGTGCCTATTATACCCCAGTTGTAATTTACAGGATCGAAGGGGTTTAAGTCACCGGTTCTTTCGAATGTGGGAACAAGGCTCATGCCTTCTCCTTTGCTGTGCTTCAGTGAGATGGTATATTTTCCAGCCTGTCCTGTAAAATTAAATGAATAGCCCCCAATTTGATATCGTGAGTTTTCATCCCCGCCTTGAAATCCGGATCCGAAATTGGTTAATATCTCAAAATCATCCACGGGAGGACTGGCAGCTGCCCGGTTTATAATCCAATTTGAATTTATACGAATTCTAAACTCCCCGGCATCCATGGCTATGTTTTGGCCCTCAAATACAATTTCATTTTCATCCGCACTTTTACTATTAATCGCTGAACCCTGAGACCAACCCTGATTCGCCGGGCCAATTATCTCAAGATTTTCGACTCTGTAGATATACCATGTTTGCGATTGTAAATCGATGCCTATATAATACAAACCAGCCGTGTTGACCTGAAAAGCGGGTCCATTTTCTTCCACAACACCTGCATTTAATATGGCATTGCCCTCCGGAAAGTTTTCCGTATTCGTATTGCCGCCAAAAATGGTGTTTTCACTTTGGCCCACTTCAATTATTCTGATATTGCCCGTTTTCAAATACAAGAGTTGTTCATAAAAACCCGCACGTTCGGAATATGGAGGGAAAGAACCAAAATCGTCGACTACACCTTGCTGAAGTACATAAGCTTCACTCGGATTGTTGGTGGTGGCCGAACCAAAAACATAATAACCCGGGTCAACATTAATGGTATCGCAGGCACAATTGATAATTGCGCTGCATTCCACGCAGGCGCTGTCTGCCTTTTGTCTGGTACTGCAAAATTCAGAACTCGCTGTGGATGAACCCGGCTCACATTTGCATGAAATACAAAATTCTTCAATTTCAATGCTTTTGCTTATTTCCTGCCCGGCTCTTCCAAAGCCACTGCTCAATGTTAAAGTAACGGTGTAAATCCCCGCATCCTGGTATTCATGGACAGGTGTTTCTTCTCCCGAAAAATTACCATCGCCAAAATCCCAGCTGTAAATGCTTCCGCCTTCCGAGCAACTCGCATCGAATGTGACTATTCCTCCGTCAATGCTTTCATTAAAACAAGGTTTTAAATCCGAAGGCGTTCCCGAAGAGGCGCCTCCGCTGTTATCATCGCCGCCACAGGAAAATAAAAGGAAGGTAATTATTAAATAGAAACAAGACTTCTGCCACATGTTAAGATTCGTAAATGTTGATCAAAGCAAATAAATTATTTTGAATTCTTATATTTAGTAGATGATTAAAACTAATAACAGCTATTACCTTTTTATCTTTTTATTTTTATTAATTCCTTTTTTCTACGCCTGCAATGACGATGATGAGGGTACCGCCCCGGTTGAAGAAAATGCTGTTCCTCAAATTTTAATTTCAGGCCCTGAATACGATACCATTAATCCCATAGAAGCGCCTTTTCAAAATTTATGGGTTATTGCCACCGATGCAGATGGCCCCGAAGACATTGCCGCAGTGACCCTCAATATTTCTGAGATTGTTCTGGAAGAGCTGATTGTCAGACCGGACGATAGCACAGCAAATTGTCGATTGCCCTATTACAGCGATAATGATACCATTAATATCCTCCCTTATCTCAATAAGACCAGTTTTAGTATTGTCAACGAGCCGCTTTCAAAGTCCTTTGACAACAGTCATTTTGCCTACCTCAATTATCATGTACTCTGCGATGGCGGGTTATTTAAACAGCACAATAGTTTTGGAGATTGGGTGAAAGACTGTATCAGTAGTGATATCTATAAATATTCAATAGAACAGTTTGGCCTCTATCCTCCCCTTATCGATAATGCGCAGGATATCTATGTAAGCTATGCTAAATTCAGTCTAAAAGGCATCCGTATCGACGTTTATGATCATTCCGGAGCAAGTTCAGGCAAAACCTTTCCCAATTTTTCCTGCTATTTTAGTAATATGATGGAAGACCAGACCTTGCCCTAAAATTCTTTCATAAAAGCGGTAAAATCAAAAGAGAGATCACAACAGATAATATACTGGAGAATATTAGGAAGTAAAGAGTAAACCAGCCTAAGGCTGGCAAGCAATAAACAGTACGGAGTAACTAATTCGTCATTCCAATTCATAAAATAAATATACAGAATCTTGAATATTGAGAATTCAGCATTATAATCTGCAAGCTGTTATAATGATACGCCGGGCGGAATCTTTTCTAGTTGCTGGTTGGGAAGTAAACTTAAACCAGCCTAAGGCTGGCAAGCAATAAACAGTACGGAGTAACTAATTCGTCATTCCAAGACTTGCTTGCCCAAACGGTTAAAATCGAAGGCATTAAAATGGCCTCTTCTGCCCTTTGATCAAAGTCATTCCCCATGATCCGCCGAAATAAAAGCCCTGGTATGGTTTGGAACCGCATTCAAAGCGAAAGGTGGAACCAAAATTTTTACCTGTTTTGCTATTCTTTTCGATTTGATACAAATCGTAGACGAATCGCCAACCCAACGAACCGGCATCCAACCGCTCTTCGATCTGCGCCGCGCTTAAAGCCGTGCCCTCTAGCTGAGCTATGCTTATGTTCTGATTTGGAAATATCAACAGATCGATGGCCAGATCACGTCCGATCGAATTAAACTGTCTGCCCCAGCCATCAACATTTACAAAGACATTTGACAGGGTTTTCTGTAACAAACCAAAATAAAAACCCGAGCTGCTAAGGCTGGCTTCCGCTGAAATGATGCCTTCGATATCTTCAATATTATAAGGCCCTCTTTTGCTGATCATTCCGGCCCGAATTCCTCGGATTATCCTGCGCTCAGCTGGAATGCGTATGCTTTTGGAGCTAATGGTTTCTGTCGTCTTTGGACCATCGTAGTTCTTTTCAATATTGTAATCGAGGAGGATTTTGGTATCCTTTATTTTGGTTTTATCCTGCAATAAATAATGGACCCCCAGTTCAAAATCGGCATTGAAGCCTTGAAATGAAGCCGTCAGCCAGCTTCTTTGGTATTTGTAGTCCAGCCCCAAATTTTCAATGGGCGCTACGTAACCGCGCAGGCCGATGTTAAAACTTGCCCCATCTATATTTTTTAGACCCATATCAATCTGAACCAGATCAAGATTGAGGATCCACCAAGGCATGGAAGCCTTTTGGCTTTCTATGGAATAATTAAGATTTGGGCCTTTTGAAAAACTCGAACTGCTTTGTGCAAAGAGCCCGTTGAGGCCTTGAAATAAGAGGAAAAGAAGGACTAAAGGTTTCATGTTAAAAAATTTTATTTACAAATCTGCGGCAGTGTATTATTTCATATTATCCTCAAAAACACGTATTTCATATCCGTGCCAGAGGGTATTTTTTGTAATTTGTTTTCAAATTGTCTTGCTTATGAAAAAAATCATCATCCTAAGTATCGGACTGTTATTTTTAGCCTTTTCGACTTCTTTTTCACAGAATTCCGATGCATTGGAAAAGGGCATTGAGCTCTATGAATCAGGACGCTATTCCGAAGCAAAAAACAGCTTTAATGAAATTATCGCGAATGGAAGTACCGGGCAATTGCAAAAAGCCAAGGCGCATTATTATTTGTGTAAAACACTCTGGCAAATCAACGATTTTCAGGCCTCGCTAAAGGAAGGCGATCGCGCCATCTTTCTTTTTGATTCCCTTGATGATCCCTATTGGCTCGGACGTATTTATTATGCGCTCTGTATGAATAACCTTGTGGCCGGCAATTACGATCTGGCATTACTGCAAAGCGAGAAAGCCTATGATGCATTTTCAATTGCGCAGGACACGGCATTTCAGATTAAATCCATTTGCAGGCGGGGCCTGGTTTTTCACGATATCGCCGAGTACAAACAGGGCATAGAGGCCTGCAATGAAGCCGATTCCCTGCATGCCCGCTTTTCAGCTGCGAATGCCGACATTCAGGCTATAATCTGGGGAATTAAGGCCATCAATTATGACGATATGGGACGCTCCGATAAGGCCGTGGAAATATATCGTGCCATTTTAAAATTGGAAGAGCGGCTTTCCTCTAACCGGGAAATTATCCGTACCTATAACAATATGGGCAATTCGCTGATGAAGATGGGCTATCTCGATGAAGCTAAAAAATACATCAGTTTGAATCTGGAGGCCGAAATAAAAAATAATTTCCCCTATGGCATCGCGACGGCCAAAACCAATCTGGCCAATATTGCCCGGCAAAAAGGCGATTATAATAGTGCTCAAATCTTATTGGACGAAGCCGCTGCAATAGCCTATGAAATTTCGGATCAGGAAAAAATTCTCGATGTACTCTATCAGTACTATCAATTGATGGAGTCCAAAAATGAGACGCAAAAAGCCCTTGCTTATCTCAATGACTATTACAGTCTGAAAGATTCTCTTTACAATCTCGACAAGCGCCGCCAGGTGCAGTTTTTGGAAAAGCGTTTTGAAAGCTCCCAAAAAGAGCATCAGATCGAACTTCAAAAGGCCATGCTCGCTGAAAATAAAGCAAGGCTCGAGCGCAATAATATTTTGCTCAGTGCAGCCGCTGTACTGATCATACTGATTATTATAATTGCCCTGCTCAACCGCAACAGGATACGCAAAAAACAGGAGCTGGCCCTGCAAAAAGAGCGAAGCAGAACAAAGGAATTGCAACTCGAAGCAAGCATCAGCTCGCAGGAAAAAGAAAGGAAGCGATACGCACGCGATCTTCACGACGGTATCGGACAGCTTATCTCGGTCCTAAATCTCAATCTAAAAAAGTTGGAGACGGCGGCTTCCAATGGAGAGCGCAAAAAGGTGCAGGATGAATCCTATAAGGTATTGGATGAGATGCATCGGGAAATCAAAAATATCTGTTTCGATATGATGCCCCAGACCCTGATCAATATGGGATTGCCCGCCGTGATCAAGGAATTTGCCGACAGGATTAATATTTCAGGCCGGATAAAGGTTGAGCTGTCGATTTTTGGTTTTGAAAAGAGGCCCGATGCACTGATCGAATTATCACTGTACAGAATAATTCAGGAATGGGTCAATAATGTGCTTAAATATGCCAATGCGGAAAATATTCGTATCGATCTCAGCGCCGATGAGCGCGAAATAACACTCATGATCGAAGATGACGGGCCTGGATTCGATAAAAGCCGGCTTACTGAAGGCAATGGCAACGGCTGGAAAAACCTCAATTCCCGTGCGGGATTAATTCGGGGCGAACTATCGCTCGAAACAGATACAAAGCGCAAAGGCAGTGTTTTCATTCTCAACTGCCCACGAAAAGCGACTGCGGTAGAAGAAAATACCCTGAACATGGTATAGGTCAAATAGATCGGCCAAAGCATTTTTGTTTCCATGAAATGGTTTAATTTCAGGTCGGGTAAATTAATTCCGAAAATGAAGATTTTACTTTGCGACGACCATGAAGTCTTGCTCGACGGCCTAAAAAGCCTTCTCGAAAAGGAAGAAGATCTGGATATTGTGGCCACCGCAAAAAATACGGCCGAGGCCTTTGAAAAACTGGCAATTCAGCGTCCGGATATGCTGATCAGCGATTATAACCTTCCCGATGGGAATGGGCTGGACATCGTCAAAAGCTGTAAGGAAAAATACCCCGAAATAAAGATCATTGTTTTGAGCATGCACAGCGAAGGGCATTTGGTCAAGGAAATCATAAAGGCCGGCATCGATGGCTATGTCTTAAAAAAAGATTCGCATGAAGAGCTGGTCAGTGCCATACGCGCTGTTAAAAATGGCAAGACCTATTTCAGTTCCGATGTCAATAAAATACTGGTCGGTGGGCTTTTTGAGACCGAGGAACAAAAACTTCTCAGCGATCGCGAGCGGGAAATTCTAACGCTCATTTCAAAGGAATACACCAATAAAAAAATCGCCGAAGAATTGCATATCAGCGAAAGGACCGTAGAAACCCATCGCAAAAATATTTTTAGGAAAACGGGAACCAATAACCTCGTAGGCCTGATCAAATACGCCTTTGCCAATAATCTTATCTAGCTGTATTACAGCAATTTATAATTCCTTATCAGGGATTTATGGTATATAAAAATACCTTATTTACGCGATGTTTAGAAATGGCGAAATGGCCAAACTTTGTTTCAAAAAAAAGCTATGAAACGATTTCTGACATGTCTTTTGATAAGCGCCGGAACACTGGCCGGGGAATATGCGATTGCGCAGGATTTCCACAAAAAAAATGTAAACTACCTGAGCAGCGGCAATGATAAGCTCGCCGAAGCGCCCAAAAAAATATTTATAAAAAACTTCAAGATCTATTATCAGATGATCGCTGAGGCGGAAAAAACCAGTCATGGCGGCCGGCAATTTGGCGGCGGCTCCTATACCGGCGATGCCACGGCAAGGCTGGCCGTTGGAGTGGAGGGCATAGAAGCCGGGGACCTTCAGGATCTGAGCAATGCGGTGTACAAGGATTATGTGAGCCAGCTCGAAAATTTGGGCCTGCAGGTGTTTACTTCATCGCAATTGCCGCAAAACAGCTTTTTTGAAGGCTGGCAATTGCTGCAAGGCCCCAGGATCAACCAGGAACAAATTGAGGGCAGCCTGATGGTGGTGCCCGCAGGTTTTGACTATTATGTGAAGAAAGTTAAGAAAAGCGGCAAGGAAAAATCGGGGGCCTTTATGAGTGCTGCCGTGGGTGAAAGCGCCGAATTCGCCTCTGCCATTTACGGGCCATTGGCCAAAGTTTCGGATGCGCTCGAAGACATGATCGTGGTTGAAGTTATCATTAATGTGCCCAGCATTTATCTCGATCCAAAATCAAAACTGGGGACGGCCAAAGTTAAGGGTGGCCCTTATTTACGCATGCAGCAGGCGCGGGTGACCTATGGTTCGGGCAAGGTGAAAAAACCGGGTGTGCCCTACCCTGTTTCCTATTGCGAATTTACCCTAAAAGAGGCCATTCCCATTAATGGTGTTTTCAAGGCAGAAGAATTCAAAGCCGTGGCCAATAAAAGCCGGACGAATGTACCCTCCTATGCCAGTTTTTTTACGGTAGAAAATACTTCTGTAAATCTCAGCAATACCATTGAATGCGATGCCGAAGTGTACAAAAGCGAAGTGGGCAAAACGCTCAATGCCTATCTGGAATTCAGCCTGGAGCCCATCAAAAAAGGCCTGAAAGGCGAAAAAATGAAGAAGCTGGAGAATTGAAGAATTCGACTTCCTCTTTTAAAGATCGATTGGGATTACCATTTTACCATAAAACCTGGAACTTAAAGGTTCATTTAAGCTTCCATCAGATTTATAAATGATAATTGGTTCCGCCTCGAATTCAAAATTAAGATAATCAGTACCTTCGGGCCTGAATATATTTATTGAACCAATGGAATTTCTTCGATCTATTGTAAAGTGGTAGGCGTCGTTTATGCTATCAGGATCTTCCGTGGGCTTATTGAAATAGTTAAACTGAAATCCCTCGTAATAAATATTGTTGATATCCAAGACCTGGGTCTCGAGAGAACAAATACTGATATAAAATGAATTTCTAAACCTCCAGTGATTCTCATACTCCTCCTTTAAAAAGCCACTAATAAGAAAAAAAGGTTTGGCATCAGAGCTAGAATCGAAGCTGATATACTCCATAAAAAAAGTATCGGGCTCAAATCTACGAGCCGAATCTCCTTCAAGCTCAATATAATTGACAAAATCCTTTGGAAAGGGAGCCGTATTTACTGGGTTGCCCTCGTCATCGGAATTACAGGAGGTAAAAAGAATAAAAAAGGCAAAAAGATAGATTGAATACCTCAGCATGTACAGGCCATTAATGGCATAGAATTTTTGTTGTTTCAGAATAGGTAAACGCAGTTAGGGGCCTGGTATTATGAAGGAATTTTGACCTTTAATAGAATTAGTATTTGAAGAGCTAATACACATGAAAGGGTAAGGGCTTCATTTTGACCATTTGTATTTTTAAAGAAGACATTCTAATCGCTATATTTATTATTAGAAGTGAAAGCATTATGAGATTCTTAATTCCTGTTTATTTTCTTTTTTCGGCTCTGTTATACGCCTGCGCCAGCAATGGATTTTTAATGGCAAAAGCAAGAGTCAATTTATATCAGGATACCTATCCGGCAAAAGAAGAAAATGCTCAAATAGATATTTTCAGAACAAAAACTCCTGAAAAAAAATACAAAGAAATTGGGGAAATATCTTGCGCAGACACCAATGATGAATATGCGCTAAAACAGGTATTGATAAAAGCCCGTGAAATTGGAGCGGATGCAATAATCATTCTCGGCAAAGTAAATAAATACGGAGTAGGTGTACCCATTGGAAACATGGTCTATGTTTCATCACAAGAATATGGAGTTAAGGTTGTGGCTATAAAATATTTAACAAATAATTAAATACTGCAAATGAAATATTTATCGACGTCAGCACTTGCAAATGAGAAAGGATTAGAACCAAGGGAGTTGTTCAAAAAGCTCTCAGATAAAAAATGGATTTACAGAAAAGATGATCAATGGCACCTAACTCAAGAGGGTAAGATTGCTGGAGGTACAATGAATTATAATCCAAATTATGGTGAGTACATCGTGTGGCCAATTAACATGGATATTGATCAAGAAATACAAAAGGAAGAATTAATTAATGCCACTTCTGTTGGTCAGGAATTTGACCTGTCTTCACAAAGAATAAATCTTATTTTCTCTGAAATAGGATGGATAGAAAAAGGTCTAAAAGGTTGGCATTTAACTTCATTGGGTAAGAAAGTTGGAGGTGTGGAGTTGGTTCATCAATCAGGCGGAACATATGTGATGTGGCCTGAAAACATTATTCATAACAAAGCTTTAAGGCAATCTATTAATAAAGATGAAAACAATAATAATCACGAAGTAAATGACTCAAATGAAAGGGACATCTTATATGATTTCAGATCAAAATTCCCTGCAAATCATAGAACAAAAGACGGTCATATGGTAAGATCTAGAGCAGAGGTAATTATTGATAATGCTTTATATGATTATGGACTAGCACATGCTTATGAAAGGAAATTACCTATTGAAGAAAATGTGTATTCTGATTTTTACATCCCCTCTCAAAATGGAAGCAAGGCTTGCTATATTGAATTTTGGGGAATGGAAAGTGATCCTAAATATTCAGAAAGAATGAAGATAAAAAAGGAAGTCTACAAGAAAAATAATCTCAATCTAATTGAGTTGGGGGATAAACAAATTGAAAATCTGGATGATTATTTACCTCGATTGTTACTAGAATTTGGAATTAGAGTTGAGTAACAACAAAAACTATTTCAATTTAACAAACTCTGAATCCATGAAATGAAATAAGAAAATACTCTCGAAATAAGAGTGTGTGATTTTCAGTGGTTTCTCAAGTTTACCTATCCAACTTGCTGGTAACAAACCTTCGACAATAATTAAGTGAACTTCATCACAATTCTCAAAATAATCTTCATATTTTAATTCCTTTTTCTTGATTGCATCAATTACATCTTCCTTGTCAAGAAACTCTTGAGTTTTACTTCTTGAAGCATAGAATTCTGATTTATCTAAGAATGGATAGCAATCGTAAGATATCCAGTTTACTTCTTCAGGAATAAATTTATCAATGTAATGATTAATACTCCAAGACTCTTTTGAAAGACTCCTTGAATGTGTAATGATCGAACTGGTGATTCGGTGACAAAAAGAGTCGATTTCATTTTGATATATATATATTTCATCCTTGAAATCAATAATCCCGTGTAAATTCAAATCCATTGAGGATTGATTAAGTTGTTGCGTTACCTTTTGAGCCAGTTTATCTTCCAGTCTATATTTTTGAGCTATAATTTCTCCGTAGTACTTTTTTATAACTTCAGTAAATTCTATCCCAATAGTCTTTGAATTAACTTTAACCAGGAAATCAGGCCTTTCAGACTTTTGCCAATTATCATAGTTCCAATGCTTAGCATTGATTCTTTGAAAGATTAAGTTTTCTTCAGCTTCCGTCACTGCGAATTATGAATCTTATAACTCTGCCTCACAAGACTCATCAAATAATCTGAATCATCATCGGGTTTCACGGACGTTTCATAGTCCCCTATACCCCAATGTCCTACCTCCGAAACGTCCCTAAATATTCCTTTAGGATCATCTAGATCACCTTTTTTGAGATTGACTCTTATTTTTAGCTGCTTCTTTTGAATTTCGAGATCGGTAATGAGCCTCTTTTGCATTTTGAATCCAATGTAGTTTTTGACAGGATTGAGGTCTAGATCACCTAGGTTTAGAATTCTGCTTTTAAGCTCTTCATAGAGTTCAATAGTTTCAGTACTTCCTTTCTTCAAGTGATCTTCCTCCGTATAAACCACCACCTCACGACTTACCTTCTCGGCAACAGCATCTTTGGAACTGATTGATTTAACACTTTCCTGACTGCTAGATTTATGCTGATTGAGGATAATGGTATCATTTGAGTATTTCCGAATTTCCCAAAGCTCAAAAGGCAAATCTTTGAACTCTATACTTTGCTTTTGATAGGTAGTAAACTGAGGCGAAATGAAAATCACTCTGGATTGACTCCAACCTACATCATCTCTTTTTAATTGCTTACCAAGTTGCTCTTGATACTCGAGAATGAAATCAGCTTTATTATTAAGTAACAGAGAAAGATAGGAATAGCCTTGAACTATCACAGAATAACTCTTTCCTTTTTTATACTCTATAATGACAAAGGACTTAGACTGTTCATCAAATCCAAGAGTGTCTATTCTCAAATTATTTAGCTGGAACTCGCTCTTTACGAATTCCAGATCAAAAAGCACCCTCAGATTGTCTTCAACCAATGATTGAATATCCTTTTCTAATTTGAATAGCACATTCTTAATCTCTTCTAGATTGCTCTTATTCAGCTTATACAAATCCATATCCTAATTTGGATTATTCATTTCATGTTTGAACAAAGCATACATTCTCTTTAATACCATCAGCATCGTGACTAAGAATTCTACTAACAAGAAATAGGTAATAAAATTGGCACCAATCTTCAAATAGATTTGGTTGAAGAGTGTGGCTAAAACAGTAATAATCGTTACTAATGATAGAAATATGGTAAAAGAAATATTTGCTAATACTTCTTTAAGCAATTTTGTCTTTGTTTCATTCTGTGTTGATTTTCGAATTGTATCGATAATTATTACAATCACATTGAATAACAATCCTACGAATATTGCAAGAGCTGCAATAAGACTTTCGATTAAGCTTTCTTTGATCAGTAAATCAAACCATACCAAAGCTCCTGACACAATAAAGGGTATGATTAGAAACAGAATATAATCATCCATTCCTGGCTTTAAAGTATTATCGTTTTTCAACGTTTTGAGATGATCTTTAACAATTTCAGAAATATTGATCTTCATTCGTTTTATTTCTTTTGAAAATCACTTAAGAGATCCATTGAAGCATTATCAATACTTTCAAAGGTTGGAAATCCTTTTGAATCTATTTTTACTTCTTTATTTATGTCATAGTATGGTCGAATATTTCCAGTATCAGATAAATCAATGGTTCTCGTATTCCCAGATACTTTAGATACAACCGAGATATTATGAGTGCCATCAAATCCAAGACTTCTCATTTCTGGAATATCAAAAAACTGAGCATTTCTATCCTTTAGAAAGGATTTGACTTTATTACCAAAACCTCCAAACGACTTATTTCTTTTGCTTTTAATTTTGATTTCTACAGAGTGGATAGATTCATAATATTCACTCATATTGAGCTTGTCAGCAAGGTCTGGTGGAAGATTCATCCTTCTCAATACAATTTCTTTAATATTTCCTGCACTTAAGAAATGATCAGATAATTCCTTTGAAACATGAGGATTAAAATCTACAATGTAATCTCCAAATCTAGAATCAAAATACTTTTTAAAGCTTGCATGAAAAACAGTATTCACTCCGTAAACTCCGAATCTTTGAAGAAACAAATAACCGAAGTTCAAATTATTAGGAACATTAACTAAAAAATAAAAAGGAAGAATTTCCGTCTGATCCTTCTGTTTTATATGAACTACTGACTCAGTATTGTTGTCGAGAATAGAAGACTCAAATCCGTATGCTCCACTTTCAAGTATTCCTCTGATTGTCCGAGTTTTAGAATCATTTTTAATTGAACCTTTTTTGAGCCGAATTGCTCTTTTGTATGAATCAAAAGTTTTGAGATTAGATTGTAGATCGTCACAGTATCCTATGAAAAATTTTAAAAAATCATTACCATCAAAAAAATCCTGCAGTGGGAGATAATGGGGTTTTTGTTCTCGCTTTTTTCTAATCTGAAATGTATAAACCTCTAACTTTATTTCGTTCGCCATAACAATATTTTATAACTCGCCCTTAAATGCCTTATCCAATAAGCTGGATTTCAATGATTTAAGATTGTTAATTTTAGTTTCTATTTCTCCGATGAGCTTTTTACTGCCTGCATTTAAGGTTCTTACTTTTTCATTGATCTTTTTCTGATCTTTAATTTTACGAGGGAATTTTACAAGTGTGTCTTTTAACATGCTTGTATTTACGCCTGCTTGACCTATCCATTTCTTACAGATTCTAAGAAAGTATCCTTGTTGATGTAGGTTGAGAAAATAGTTAACCAAGTATTCTGGATCAATCTTATCTCTATCTACACGAATTCTTGTAATATGATTACTAAAGCCGAAATCGTAATTTTGATCAACTAGTACAGTTTTACCAACAAGCTCTTTACTATTCGTATTGTTAAATAGCACATCCCCTTTCTCGATTTGATTCTTTTTAGGGTCGACTTTTTTGGGATCAATTTTGACTTTTAAATCAAAATTTAGTCTGCCTGTTAGGTCAATGTTGTGTGTTCTTAAATGCACATAGCCATCTGGCTTTTCATTTGACTTGTTACATGCAAAACCTGATACTATTTCTTCTATGATATTGCCAACCTTATCTTCTTCAAGATCTTTTAAACGATTTAATTCCTCATCCAACACACTACTCATCAAAGCCTGTGTATGCTTTAGGTTTTCTTCCAGTAGAGCTATGGATTGATCGATTCGCTCAAATATGTCATCCAGTTTGGAGACGATGCGCTTTTGCTCGGCAACTAAAGGTACTGGTAACTCTAAGTTCTTGATACTCTTGTAGGATATTACTGGTTGAGCAGCTTGATTGGCAGTCGATCCAAGATCAACATATTCCAACATCAATTTGAGGTAGGGTAAATGAAATTCTCTGAGAAATTCTGAAACATAAAATGCATTATCAGTGGCCCATATTTTCTCGTTTGTTAGGTAAACATTCCCACATTTTGCACCAACTCTACCTATTATAATATTTTCCCCTTCTAAATTGTACTCCTTGTACTTACCAGTAATCCCATTCCCTCCAAAGACGGGATAATCATATGAATCAGATAATTCAGAGCTCCTCAAGAAATTTCCACTCTTGATCTTAAATAGATTTTGAATAGTATCGTATTTCGAATTCGTCATTAAAGAAGCCCCTCAATCTCTGTCAATATTTTTTCAATCTGATCATCATTCTTTTTGATCATGCCTAGCAATTCCTTTGGACTTTTATGCTCTACTTCAACTTGCTTACTTGGGTTTTTAGCAGAGAGATCAGTGTCTTTGATCTCAGAAACACCAATAGTCCAGTCTTGTGACCCGTGGTTTCGTTCGTTGGGATTCTTATACAATCTGACAAACTCTTCCATGTGCTCATTTATGAGTGGTTTGTTTTTCGTCAGTTTATATGGAGGCTCTACCTCATAATACCAGATGTCTGATGTAGCACCTTTTCTTTCGAAGAATATAACATTGGTCTTAACACCACTATAAGGAAGAAATACACCGCTAGGCAGACTCAAAATGGTATGCAGGTTGAAATGCTGCAAAAGGTCTTCCTTTACCTTGCTAAAGGCTGCATTTGTCTGAAACAGTACGCCCTCAGGCACCACAATGGCGGCTTTGCCATTGAGCTTTAGCATTTTCATGAAGTGCTGGAGGAAAAGTAATTCTGTAGCATTACTCTGCACCGGAAAGTTTTGTTGAATCTGACTTTTTTCCTTACCTCCAAAAGGCGGATTAGCCAGTATGATGTCATGCCTATCCTTCTCTTGAATATCTCGAATATTAAGTGTTAGCGTATTCTGTTTGTATACATTCGGACTTTCGATTCCATGAAGTATCATGTTCATCATGCCCATGACATATCCTAGTGATGTTTTCTCAAACCCGAAAAAAGTATCTTCCTGAATCGTCTTCAGTTGAGAGGTATTGTAAGACTCCCGATTTTCCGGCTTCATCAGAAAGTCAAAAGCATCCACCAAGAAGCCTGCGCTACCCACTGCCCCATCGTATATGGTCTGCCCTACTTCTGGCTGCACCACTTCCACAATGGATTTGATAATTGCTCTTGGCGTATAAAATTCACCAGAGTTCCCACCGTCACTACCCATGCCGTGCAGCAGCCCTTCATATACAACAGACAATTCATGGAGTTCATCCTGACTTTGAAAGTCAAGCGTATCTACTATGTCCAGCACTTCTCTCAGCGTATGACCACTGGCAATCTTATTGTCCAGGTATTCGAAAATCGCCCCGATCTTATACTTGGAAGATTTAGGATGGTTGGTGCCAGATTTAGAAAAATCCTTGAGATAGGGAAACAAATGGTCATTCACAAAATCGTTGAGATCCTTACCGGTATCCACTTTTTTCTTGGGCGTGCCATCATCATTCTTAGGACATGCCCATTGCGACCATCTGAATTGTGGAGAAATGATAAAGTCGTAATCTTCACCATTTAGCTCTGCTTCCTCGCTCTTTCTTTCCTCATAGTCGTTGAAGAACTTTAGAAACAGCACCCAGCTGATTTGCTCGGTATAGCCCATGGCACCATTGATTCCGTCATCACGCCTTAGGATATCTGTGATTCGATTGATCTTATTCTGTATCTCTTTTATGCTCATAGGTTATCTCTAAAGAAGTTGTATAGGTAAGTGATGTCGTTTGAAATTTCAGCAACAGGAATTTGGTCAATCAATTGGTCTAATTGAGTTTCATTGAATCCATTTTGCTTATAAAAAGGATGTATCAAAGCTTTAGCATCATATTCTGCCACGTCACCAATTCCATCAAGATTAGAATTTGGAGTAAAATTGATATGTGGCATAGCTGCTTGCAGATTAGCCATTTGATTATTGTTCTGTAAAAAAGTCAAACTAAGTAGGTAATTTTCTATTTCCCTTCGCTTCAAACTAAGTAGGTAATAATTGGGCTGATTATTTCTTTGATTGCGCATCCTTCTATATGCATTCGGTATTGCAACAGTATGATCTGCATTGATTACTGCTGGAGGTAAAGTATCCTTATCGCATAGTAGAAATATATTTTGTGTTTGGATGTCCCTATCGTTTGTTTTAGCTATGAAATTTTGAACATAAATCAGTTTAGATTTCCCAAACTCATGTGTATGCCCATCATAATTTGAACTTTTAGCAATAGGAATAATTTGATCAAGCTCTTGAAACACATTTTGCCCTATTTTTTTTGCAGCTAGCTTTTTGAAAATAGTCCAATCATCTTGATGGTCTACTAGTACAATATTTTCAATCCTTGATGCTATATAAAACGACTGATCTGAATCGCTGATGATGTCTGATAATCGAGATAACAATTCATTCATCGCCAAGCCCGTCTCAATTCTACCATTCTCAACATATTTGATTCTTTCGAAATTTGAATTCATCAAAGAATCCGCAG
Source organism: Cytophagales bacterium (assembly GCA_965267555.1). Classification (GTDB taxonomy): domain Bacteria; phylum Bacteroidota; class Bacteroidia; order Cytophagales; family CCMP332; genus CCMP332. Next base: position 2,657,298 of record OZ254083.1, read on the forward strand.
AATGAGTAGTTGTCAGCACTCTTCCATCAATATCGTTTAGTCTACTCCAAAGCTTCTTTACATTCTTGTAGTACAAATGAGAATCCACTTCGTCTAGTAGGAAAATGGTATTATCAGCATCGAATAAATCCAACAAAGCATACATACTCAGTAGCTGATATTCACCGTCACTTAGATATTTGAATTCTAATCCAGAACTAAACTTCAATTGTGACTCATGCATCTCAATATTAGATAGCCATCCATGAGAACTAAGAGCGAAGAAGGAAAATATTCGAGAAGCGTCTTTATGTGTGAAAATGTCGAATACATTCTCTGAGTCTAGTTTTACCCATCGCTTTACCAGATTGTCGTTATTTCTGAAATCAAAGTCTATACCAAGACCTTCTATTAGGTTTTCCAAAGCTTCATGAAAATCAGTCTTTCTAAGTAGTTGAGCATCCGGGTCAAAGCCTCCAGTCTCTTCGGATGCTATTTCGCCCCTAATCTGCTCTGCATAATACTTCCGAACTCTGAGCCTGAACCAAAACTCGGATGATTCATCATCTCCTAGGTCGTTTTCTGATATGTAATTATTCTCCAGAAGGTAGCGTCTGACATGCCCATCACTTTTTAACTGACTAGCAAAAAAGATTAGTATTCTTACCCAATCATAATTGAAATAGAATGACTGAATTGATTGGCCTTCCTCTCTAATAAACCTTCTACTCCTCTTCTTGTAGGCATTGAATAAGTCACTAAACAGCTCGTTTTGACCCGAAGAGAATGAAATAATTCTATGATCTTCATTATCCAGGTAGTCCTCAAATATTGATTCCAATATTGATGATTTACCACAGCCGTTTTGGCCAATAAACGTAGTTACACCTTGATTAAGTGTTAGATATTGCGGTTCATCAACCAGCTTTGATGTGAAAGTTATATTCATAATTAGCTAGCCTCGTATATAAGTTCTTGAAGCTCATAATAAGCTTCTTTCAATCTTTTTAAATCACCAAAAATGACTTTAGCATCTTTAGGAGTTCCCAGCTTGAGACGAACCAAATCCCCCAGCTTATCTTTAGAAAGTTCATCTGCACCATACTTCTCATAATGATCAAGGATAAACTCCATGAATTCTTTGGCACGCAAATCTGAATAAACATTTAGCGTTTTGGCTTCTCCTTTTACGTGCAAGACTCTTTCCTTTCTTGTCTTAATGTCTGATCTAAATGAGATATGAGCCAAGACATCAAAAATGTCTACCTCAGGAGAAGCCACCATTAAGCGCAGTGCCTCCAATTGCTCTTTATCAAACCCTAGCTGTCCGAGCTTTTCTAATAATGCTAATCTGGTCTCTGGATTTGCCCAAGCGTTTCTTAGCTGATCCTCATTTTGAAATAGATTAGGAAGATTGCCAACGAGCTTTTCTAAGAACTCCCTGACGGTCAATGGTTTTCCGTTTTCATCGATGTACCGTGTATCTACATTTGTAACCTTGAGGCTATTCCCATTGCTTAGTTTGACTACTAGTTTCTCTTCAGGTTCTTGAACCGTATTTGGTTTCTCCGTTGGTTGCTTATACTTCTTTTTCTTTCTTGGTTCACTTGCTCCTCCTTCTTCGGTTTCAACTTCTTCCTCCGGTGGCCCGTCCCATTCATTATCATAAAACGCATTGGTAGCACCAGTGAAATCTATGATTGTGAAGAAGTCTTTACCATCAAAGAGCCTTGTTCCTCGACCAATTATCTGCTTGAATTCGACATGTGAATTGATCGTTCTCACAATTACGATGTTGCGAACATTCCTTGCGTCTACTCCCGTGGTGAGCATTTGAGAGGAAGTGAGTATTACCGGAATATCCTTATCGTTGTTTTGGAAGTCTTCCAGATAGCCAATCCCTAATGACCCTTCATCAGAAGTAACTCTTACGCAATATTTAGGATCGGTAATCTCTTTATGATTATTGATGAGATCTCTCATCATTAGCGCATGATCTTGATTCACACAAAACACAATGGTCTTATCCATGGATTGAATGTGATTAAGTATCGCTCGTGCAATTAGATCAGTTCGCTCATTTACGGTAATTATTCGCTCAAAATCTTTTATCTCATAACGTCCTTTAGTCACAGCTCCTTTGATGACTTCATTATCATTCGTATGTATATATTCATCAATATTGGTCGTTATTCTTTTCACTTTGTATGGCGTCAGGAAACCATCAGAAATTCCATCCTTAAGTGAGTATTCATAGATCGGTTTTCCGAAGTATTTGTAAGTATCTACATTATCTTCTCGCTTGGGAGTGGCCGTAAGCCCTAAGTGAACAGCTGGTTTGAAATGATCAAGAATTAATCTCCAAGAACCTTCCTCATTCGCACTGCCTCTATGGCACTCGTCAATTATGACAATGTCGAAGAAGTCTTGAGGGTATTGACGGTAATAACCACCAATGTTTTCCTGATCTTCGTTCTCTCTATCAGCTATTGCTTGATAAATCGCAAAGAATATGTAGGCATTGGTAGGAACTTGTCCGTTTCGCCTCCTTACTTCTTCACCATCTATTTTGATTAAATCGTTCTCGTATGGATTGAAAGTATTGATTGCTTGATCGGCCAGGATATTTCGGTCTGCAAGAAATAGAATTCTTGGTCTTCTAATTTCACTATCCCGATTCCATTTTCCTTCCAGAAGTTTATGAACAATTTGAAATGAGATGAAAGTCTTGCCTGTACCAGTTGCTAAAGTCAAAAGCATTCTGTCTTTGCCTTCGGCAATGTTTTCCATTACTTTATTGACGGCAATTTCTTGGTAATACCTAGGTGAAAACGGTCCAGTTATGTAAAATGGGATTGACAGTAACTTCTTCTTGAGTGCATTTTGTTGTCCGAAATTTAGATCGAACAGTTCTTCAGGACTTAGGAAACGGTCAACATAATCTCCCTTTCCTGTTCTTAAATCAAAGAGATATAGTTTTTCGCCATTGCTGGCATATACCATATTAATCTTTAGTTTCTGAGCGTATTCAATTGCTTGTTGCAAACCATCAGTAGGGTGCTTCTCTAATTTCTTGGCTTCAACAATAGCTAGATTTGAACCATTGTACTTTAGGAGATAATCAAGAAACAGACGCTTGCCTCTTTTATTTCCAATCAGCTTTCGTCCATCAGTAAAATAGTATTCACGAATAATATACCCCTCTTCCCATCCCGCTTTCTTAAGCATTGGGTCAATGTATTTTGCCCTGGTATCCGATTCTGATAATCCTTTCAATATTAATTTTTATGATTTAATAGTTTCAGAATGAAAATCAATCGAAATAAAATATTTTTAACACGCGAGTCTTCGTTGAAGGTCATTTAATAGTTCCAATTCAATTATTTATAAAACTAATAAATTGTATAAATAAGGCGTATTTAAATTAAACTTAAAATAAATATCCTTTTACTATTTTCTTCTAAATATCCAAGTAAATAATTTTAAGACGAATGATATCAAATTATTTCTGCCAAATGTTAACTCATCCTTCCCCCATAACTCAAAACCTCTTCTTTCTTCAGTTTATACATTTGGTTCAGTTCTTGCGGGGTTTTAAATAGTATCAATTGGGCGCTTGTCTAATTCGATACCATTGAATTGAAATGCCATATATAGAATGAATTCTATCAGCTACGGCTTATTAATAATCCTTTTATTTTATAAGGTTCAGAGCTATGCTCAGGAAGTGGGAAAGGTACTCATCGTATCATCTGAGGATGCCCTGCTTTATATTGATGGCGAAGAAATTCGAAAATTGAAACAGAACAAACCTTTTGAAACGCGTCTGGAGCCCAGAGAATATGTTGTGCAGGTCATTTCTCAGAAAAACTTCGAGGAAAAAAATGTAACGCTCGAAGTAAAAACAGGGCAATTAAAAGTTCTGAAATTTGATTTTTCTGATAATTCCGTAAATCAAAATAGTGAGGGTTATCATGTGGCCGCATTGGATTTTACGATTCCGGGCATTGTAACCATCAATGGCCATGGCAATTACAATCCTACGGTATTTTATTATGCCTTTGAAAATGGCGATCAAATTCTGCTTAATGCTCAGACCAAAAACCGAAAGGGTACTAATGCTATAAAAATATACGCCTATCCTGATGAAGTGCTGATCTATCAAAACAATTCCTTTAGGGATTTAGAGGATGTCAGGATTTATATTGAGAAAAGAAGTATTTACAGGTTTGAGTTTTTTAGCAATCACACCTTTGATCGCAAACTGCATTTTGAAATAGCCAGAATTCCGGAAAGTCCTGGCAGCAAAGACTTTAATACCTCGGTGATTGATCGCTATCGTTATGAGGCGAAGTCTTTAGTCAAAAAAGAAATTTACAGCATCAGCAGCGCATTTAATTCAACGTTTCAGGATTCAGAGTCAAGAGTGACAATTCCATTGATATTTCCGTCAAATACGGTCAAATGGTATTACCGGTATTCTGCCTCACAGAATAAAGAAGATATAGAACGACTTAAATACAGCTATAATCTTGCGGGAGAATTGGCCTTGTCAATGGGCCCAAAAGCAGAGCTGGTACCATCCGGAACAAATGGAATAAACCCTGTGCCTGGATCGGATAATTGTGATGTTTTTTTGCTCGATCAGGTCAATAAAAATCTATTCAATAATTATAATCCCTTTAACTATATTATTGAAGGATCAAGAGAAAATTTCAGTTCGGGGATTGTTGAAGTCGATTGCTGTACAGGTGAGCCTCATTTTTTGGGCATCCAAAATCCCAATGAAAGCGAAGTTGTTCATGTTTTTATAGAAGTGGTAGTGATTGTCGAGGAGGCGGAGATAAGGATGCAGGAGAATTAAGAATTAAGAATTAAGAAATTAAGAAATTAAGAGATTAAGGAATTAAGGAATTAAAGAATTAAGAAATTAACGAATGAATCTTTATTCATCATTAATATCTGTATCCTTTTGTCAGAACTCAGAATATGCTTCTCATTAAGATTGGAGAAAGCATCAATAAAGTCAGAAAAGCGAAAGCGCACTCACGATGAACCCCCAATAAAAGACTATCCCCGGATATTATCCGGCTTTCCTACGCTATTTAGCATAAGCTTCGGCAGGAAATGGTCTCTTCTAATTTTAGAGCGAGACACATGACGAAGCCGCAATAAAAGACTATCCCCGGATATTATCCGGGGTCTCTTCCAATTTTAGAGCGAGACACTTGACGAAGCTTCGCTTGTTATTGCGTGGCATATGACGAAGCTTCGCTTGTCATTGCAAGGCACTTGATGAATCCGCTATTAGAGGCTATTAAGTGATTACAAATCAATTAATGCAATACTTATCAAGTATTTATATATTTAGGTTTAAGTATATATTAAAATTAGGAACATGAAAGCTATAATTCTCAAATCATTATTGATTTGCTCTATTTGTACATTGGCCGTCTATCAAATAAAGGCTCAACCCAAATCCTATTTGACATCCGTTGAAACTTCTAAACTTTTTGAGGTTACCGGAGGAACCTTTGCCACAAATCCCGCTGAAAATGAAGCCATGGATTTTACATTCATTTCTAATCGCATGGATGAGTTTTTGAGAACTGAATATTTGAAAGACTTTCCTATTAATCTTGTGGAAAAGGCGCGTATTACCGAAAATGAATCTTACAAATCTTTGAATTCATCGCTAATTTCCAGTACCAAAATTCAAAATTATAAGGGAGAGCCACTGGGCGATGGCAGCTATAAATGGGGCTATTCTCTTGCGGATGAATATGTTCCAAATCAGCCCTATGCTCCGCTCATGTGGGAAGATGGAGACCTCGATGAATTAAAAGCCATGTTTCCCGATTCAGAATTATTTATGACCGCCACTGTTTCTTTTTTTATAATGCAAAGTTCACTTTCGGCACCTGAAGTTTCAGAAGACAATTCAGAACGGGTTGTGCCAAAACTCACCTTAAAAGTGATAATGGCGAATAATAAAAAATTCAAAGTTTTGACCACGACTTCCTGGTATGATGTTCCAACAGCGGATAAATCTATTCTCTTCGGTCTTGAGTACGATTTAGAAAAACAAAAGGAAGTATTTTCTAAGATGACAGATAAACTTATAGAAAGACTTCGCAAAACGAAGGAAAAAGATATCAAGAAGTTTCAGAAGTGGTTGGACAAGTAGATGAAATAGATCTTTATTGATATTGGGCTTTTACAAAGCTTAAATTGTATCGGATAAATGCCGGTCCCTAGAGTCTAGAGAGATTTGTTTGTGAATGGGAGCTTTTAAGGGAATCAGGCCGGGTATAAAAGGTAAAAATCGCATGGCTTGCTTTTTTTATTCTAAGACATGTCCTCAAAGTCGTCCTCCTCTTCCCAAAATTTGAACTTCTCTTTGGATTTAAGCTTTTTGAAATGAATTAAATCGGCCAGGGCTTTGCCGAAGATTTCAAAGTCTGCCGGGTATTCGTTGGAGCCATAAAAGCGTCTGAGTTTTCTTTTGCCCTCGGGCAGTTTCCAATAGATCTGCAGTTCCCATTGTGTGCCATCGCAGATGTGATTATCCCAGTATTTCTTTTTCCACTTATCAGTAATTTTTAAAACCTCCAGAAATTTCTTCCATTCCTTTTCAGTGGGGCGGATTTCTCCGGCAGCACCCGTTTCAAATAATTGTTTTTTATCCCAAATATCATTTCTAAAATTGTCCCAGTTATCATCTCTAAACAGTGGATAATCACTAAAAGAATAGCGGATTATTCCTTCACGCGATTTTATCCAAACGTTAGAGCCAAAGTATCCTCCAAGGGAAAAGTCGATATCGGGTTTGTGGATCATTTCGATATTCATTGCTTTAAAATTAGTTCCGGGGAGCGTAGTCTATCTGCGCGGCTAAAAATATTCTAAATATTGACTAAATTGTATATGTAAATCAACCCTTTATCATCATGACAATTAAAAGCAGAGTTTTAGCAACATTGGTAGGTTTTGTGGTATTGTTTCTTTTGGGCTGGCTTTTTTACGGCGGGCTGCTCATGGATTTTTATGCGAGCAATATGGGATCGGCAACAGGCCTCAACCGGGCAGAAGATGAAATGGTCTGGTGGGCATTGATACTCGGAAATGTATTCCAGGCTTATTTGCTGGTTTATATTTTCGGAACCTGGGCGCAGATCAGCACTTTTGTGGGCGGCTTAAAAGGAGGGCTTATTATCGGCCTTATTCTGGGCTTTGGCCTCAATCTGAGCTGGTACGGCACCAGCAATGCCATGAATCTGACAGCTACGCTTGTAGACCCATTCGTTACGGCTATTATGTTTGGTATCACTGGCGGCGCTATCGGCTGGATGCTGGGAAAAACCCAGTGAATTTTTTTATTGGAAAAAGCTTCCGGGAGGGGGCTTTTTTTTGTTGGGAATTCGATTATGAAATTGAAAATTACAACTATGAATCAATTAATTGGGATGAAGCATTATTTCCCGTTTTATTAACGTTTTTCCCATTTACCTTTCTGTTATTTGTATGTCCGCTATTTTGAGAATTCATGTCTTTGAAGGCCTTCAGACTTAAAATTGGATATCTCTCTAAAAAAATACAGAGTTCAACTAGTTTATTAAGTGAAAAGTTAAAATTCCCATTTAAAATTTGGGAAACATAGCCCTTACTCACCCCCATTCGAAGCGCCATTTGTGATTGGTTCAATTTTTCTCTTTTCATGAATTCACGCATTGCTCTGAAGATATCATTTTGAATTACCTCAATCCAGTATTCGGGTTGTTTTTCAAGTTCTTCTTTTCTTAACATAGGCCGATTTTAAAAATGCTCTTTTAATTATTCTAAAATGTGCAATATCCCTACTCTGCTCTTTGGGTTTTTTCTTAGTTAGAATCACTACAATTCTTCCTTTTTTTTCTAAATGAAAGAGATATAACCTTAAACTTTTTGTCTTAATCTCATACTCCTTTTCCTGTACTTTTTTAGGAGTAATGTTTCGACATTTGCTTTCAGGAAGCAATTTTAGATCCGCCATCTCCTGCATTCTGGATTGCAGTCTAATGAGTTCACTTGAATACCTTCCCTCCTTTTTTAACTGCGCTTCAAATTCAAGAAATTGATTTTTACCGTCAATTATTAGTTGAAAAAAATCAATCTTTCCATTAACCCAGTAAATTTTCTCTAAATCAAATATAGACATTATGTTTAGTTATAACTAAACTTTTAATAAATATTTGTCCAATTAGAATAAAGTGAAGAATAATAAATCAATGGATTTGTGAAATAGAATATTGATTGTGTGGATGTGACTATTGTGTTGATAGGAGAAAAAAGCATTTAATCACCTTTGCTCGGGTTGTGTTTACTGAATTCAATTTGAAACGCTCTTATTTAATCTCCTGGAATTGAGTTTTTTCTAACTGTTTGATTAACTGATTGTTCTTCTTCAGTAATTTTTGATTATTCTCCATTTGGCCAATCTTGGTGTTAAAATTTTTTAGAATATCAGAATACTGACTAAAATCAATGTTCTGAAATTGACCAATAGGCTGATTGTATTCTTTTATTTCAAAGCTATTTGACAGGCTATTACCCTCTATACGAAATGAATTAAAAAATTCCATATTCGATTTTAAATCATCAGGAGCTTGATTTAATAATGCATTGAACTGATCATCACCAATGTTGGCAAGGATATATTCATACGTTTTAAACAAGCCTTCAACACCTCCACCGCCTCCGGGAATTCCTTGTCGTGTGTAATTGATCGGTTTGCAACTCACTACGACCTCTCTCACTTTTTCGTATCCTGCAGGGCAATTTTGAGCTTGTAAACCAAAACTGCTTAAAATTAAAGTAGCAATGATTAGGAATGATAGTTTCATTTTAATCCGATTTAATTTTTTCCAAAACCTTAATTATGTCCTCTTCAGATTTTTTGAGTAGCTCATCCTGATCTTCTTCGGAAAGTGACATAAATTTTTTGAATTGATCATCATTTAAAAATGAGATGTCTTGTTTTGATAAGACAATGTCTTTTGAACTCTGATCATTCATAAATATCCCAACATCATTGGTTTTGACAATTTCACCGCGAAAGGTAATAGAAGTAATAATGATTGCTGTTCCCAAAAATGTCATAAAAGCGCCCGGGCTACTGGTGGAAATCTTAAATCGGATTTGCTGATCGGTGCTCATCCCTGCCTCAATCGGGGATGGCCGTACACCTTTAAAAATGACTATGGTACCTAACAAACAGAGTACAGCTCCCACTACAAAACTGATGTATTTCACATAAGCATAAGTGACATTGAGTCTGCTCGCCAGTTCGTAGCGTTTACTTACAATTTGCAACTGGGCTTTCATCCATTCCAATCGCAATTGTTCATTGGCCGGTATTTTTTCATTGGAAATTTTTAATCCTACTACGTCTTCCTTAATAAATGCACTCGCATGCGGTTCTGCTGTCGAACTAAGGATATGCCAAAAATAAAAGGACAATCCAACCAGGATTATCAAGGTTAAAACGTAAAGAATTATTTCTTCCGCCGTCAACGTATTACTCTTTTTGATTTGATCAATTCGTTGTTCTTCAGGGGTCATCATTCTTTTCTAATTATTGAATCTCTTTTTATTCTTGATAGCATGTTTGAATCTGAAATATTCTAAGATTCGATTATTATCATTTTAATCCACATAATTGCAGTTCTCAAAAGTAAACTCCAACTATTCCTACCTTGGAATCTGCAAGCTTAATTTGAATCAAAATTTAGTTTTCGACTATTTCCAATTCCAGCAACAAGGTTTACCATGCTTATATATTGATTTTTTCCTGTGAGAAATGGATCAAAGTCTTTCCCGTATGAAAAATTCAATGCTACATCTTTAGATAAAGCATATCTGAAATTAATTACAGATTTGAATGTACTTTCAATTTGAGTATTAGGAATAGAACGGTAGATAAATTCAGCACTTAGATTGGCTTTTTTCTTTAAGTTAAAATCAACCTTTAATCCTACATCCACAGTTGTGAAGTTTCCAGTATCTAAAACATTCATGTCATTCAAGAACATAACGTTATTGTGCGAAAGAAATCTACCTAGAAAATTGATATTATAATTTGTTTCTTGTATACCTGTATTGACCCAAAAACCAGATCGGAAAATTTTAGAAGTACTGTCCGTAAGATCTCTTGCTGTACCACCTGCAAGATTTAAAAAAAATCCAGTTCTTTTAAAGACAACTTCGCTTAACTCTTTCATTGTTTTATCTACATATTCATTTTCAATCTCTTCAGATAATTGTTTTTGCCTAGCTGAAAGTTCTTTATTTAATGATTCCAATTGACTTTTTAAGCCGGCTATTTCAGGATTATTTTCATCTCCACCGTTTTCCAAAAGTTTTGAAATTTTTGAGGCAGTCGCATTAATCTTTGTTTGAATTTCGAGATAAAGAGGATCTTTTCCTTCAGCAGCTCTTTGAAGACTATCAGCAACCCGATTATAATCGCTTAGTTTGTTAAAATACTTTGTTTGAATTTCTGAGTCAATATCTCCTCTGATTAAAGAAAAACTTGCTCCAAATCCCATTCTCCTTTGAAAATTTTGACCTTGAAATGAATCTGAAATTCCTATTGATAAGTTTAGTGATTGCAAAATATTGTTTTTAATATTTGTATCATTTCCTTTACTGTAATCATCAAAATCAACATAACTATTGTTAAAAGCCCAATAGGGGTTAAATCCAATGAAATAGTTTTGGGGAATTTGCGTGAACGACTCTGAAGCATTTTGAATCGAAAAGACTAAATCCGAAACAGATTCAGGGGATTCAATCTCAGATGGACTATTCCCCATTAAAATAAATGCAGGAGAATTTGGAATTTCAGCTAAATTAAAATCCAGTTCATAACCGGTTGGTTTTTGTGAATAAATAGTTCCTGCTGTCAAAAGGGTAAGAAGTAGTGCTGATAAATATCTCATTTTAGTAAATTCTAATGTCAGTAAATATGTCAAATATTTCTCCTTCCTCTGATGCAGTTGTGTTCACTTCGCTTTTAGTGGTTTTTGTTCCTGCATCTACTTGGTGTTTAACCTTTATGTCATCCGTATTTTCTAGTTTGTCTTGAACAGAAGTATGTATTCTGACTTTTTTATTTTTTAAAGATGCGCCGACTCCTAAGCTCTTTGAATCACTTCCTGAGAAACTATGAACTTCGGAATTTTCCACATAGATTCTGGTATGTGAAGGTTGAGCATGAATAGTAGCAGTAGCAATTACTTCGCTTTCATCATCAATGAAAAGCGTTTTATTATTAAAATATGATGGCATAATGGTTTTTTTAGGTTAATAGAATAATTCTAATTTTATAATTATCAAGCCTTCTGCTCCTTCAGATTTTTCTTGGTTTCCCTTAAAAAATTACCCAAAACGGAGGTCAGCAAATGCAGCCCTTCGCTGCCTCCACTGATGACACCGGCAGAAAGGAAAATATCTGTCATATAAAATAATTTTTGCTGCAGGTCTGTAAAACCATCCGGGAAGGTATAAATCGGGCCCAAAACCCTAAATCCCACCAGTGCTATGAATATCCCAATCAAAAAGCTGGACCTCAATGCGATCTTTGTGGTTTCACTCCGAAATTCCTCAAGATTTTCATCGGCTTTTTGAAATTCGTCCTGTGTGGATTTAAAGCTCTCTTTGTCCAAAATACTCTCTTTGAATTTTTGGCGGTCCAACGCCAATCGCTCTTTGATTTTATCGCGCTCAGACTCGAGCTTGATTTTTTCGGTGCCCCGCCAGATCTTGATCAATATCTCCAATACGCGCTCCATTAATATGGTAATGACCCCAATGGAAATAATCAGATCCTCGATGGAATCGGCCAGGCCTTCGACCGGATCAAAATGATCGCTAAAATTCAGACCACCGAGAATTATTAGAATTGTGACAATTATGATATAAAAAATCCGTCCTGTGGTCATGGCCTATTGGTTTAATCCAAAAATTAAAGAATGGAATATTAAATGTAAGCCCGTCAAGTCAGAGCTTCAATACCCAAGCTTGGGTATTTTTTAGAATGGAAATGCCTTTTTACAGGTAAATAAGAAATCTATGAAAATTCCTGTGATGTATTGGATGAATAGGGAATGTATTCATCAAGGCCGAATTGCTCGAGGAATTCATTATTAAAGATCGCCTGTACCGATTCATCCATCAGGCGGGAGCGTTGTTTTTTCCATTCAAGCACATTGGCTTCCCCATAGGAATTTTTACATCTGCTTTCATTCATGTGTCTGTTGATTTTGCCCCAATGCATGGTATAAACAATGCCCTTGGCTTCCATGCGAAGCGCAAGTTTTTTGACAAAGCTGTAATTGATATTGACATCGCCGCCATCCAATTCCAATACGCAAGTGCTCGGCCATTTGGTAAATCCCATTGTCGCTTTGGTTCCTTTTAAAAAACGGCAGGCCATGATCCCCGCGAGCTTGGTTTTTTTATTCACCTCCAGACAAAGCTGAATTACCTCCTTGAGGTGTATGGGGTCGAAACCAAAGGCGGCGCTAAATACTTTTCCACGGAATACCGTATTTTTAAAGGTCTCCCCTATGGTTCCTATGGCATTTTCCGGTCTTTCATAAGCGGTTTTAAACAATTTATTGACCATCAGCGGAATCAATTTGCGGTTGAGAAATCCGGCCGAATGTTCTACCATATTGAGCACCGACTGGATCAGGCCCAGGGCATCATCGCCATAGGTATAGCCATTGGCATCATTGTCGATGCGATTGTAATTGTCGCGGTATTTCACCTTGTGCATAATCCGCAGATAAGCGCCTTTTTCGAGATCATCAAATTTAAAATCATGCGGATTGATGGCGATCTCCACATGATAAAGTGGATTGTTTTGATCGCTGTATTGATAGAGCAAATAAGGTTGAAGTTTTTCGTATTCTCCTTTGGAAAGTGCATTTTCAAGACGTTGGTCAAATTTGACACGTGTCAGCTTTTGTTCGAGTAAAAATTTGTCTTCAACCTCGAGCAATACACCGTGTATGAACCCAAAACTGCCAAAACTCACCAGGGCGGCATTAAAGAGGGCATCATCGGCGATGTATTCTGCATTTATTTTGTTGTGAAAAGAAGTGGAAGTGATTTTTTCCGAGGCGCGCTCTATATAATAATGCTTATCGGGGCCGGTGACGATGTGCATGCCTTTGATCATTTCAGAAATAGCACCGTAATTGATGGAAGCCCCATGTGTATTGGTGGAAAAAGCACCTACGACGGTTTGCCCATTGCTTCCCCCACTCGATCGCAGAGATTTCGCCGGATTTTGCTGATGTTCTAGGTATTCATTGATTTTGATAATGGTGTTGCCGCATTGTAGGAAATGATAATTTGAAATGTCATGACTGTTTTTAAACTCAGGTTTAAAATTGGCCTGATTCAATTTGAAACGGTGGCGGAGCATTTTTGTATTGATGATGATATCATCGCTTACCGCAACCTTGGTAAAGGACCAGCCGCTTCCCATGGCCCTGAGCGACATATCGCGATCCAATGCCTCTTTTATAATCCACTGTATATTTTCAGTGCATTTATTGTATTGCTCCAGTGAAGAGAGGCCCTGCCATTCAGGGTCATTTAAATACAATTGATAGGATTGATTTTCATCGAGTTCCTGTGTGAAATTCTGATGGGCATTTCTGAACTTCTTAATGTTCCACTTAGCGATTCCTGCTGGTAATGACATGTTTTATATGTTTAAATCTCTGAATTTCCCGGATCGTAGGCACAGCATTCATAATCCATTCGCATGGGCACTACGATGCCGAGCGTTGCTGCAGATATCAAAATGTTCAATCCATTGTTTTTTGATTCGACCTTGCAAATACAATCGCAAAGTTCGCCGGTCGACACATCCGTGGGCTGCACCAATCCCCATAGTAGGACTGTTTTTTTGACCTTTACAGGTACGGGGTTGTTGCTGTCGTATTGGGCTACCACCCGCACGGTCATGCAGCTGTATAAAAATGCACTTGAGACGATAAGGATAGTAATCAATAATTTTTTCATTTCCTTCTAATTTATTTATACCTGAATTTTTTTAGGCTGAAGATTTTGAACATTTGCTTTGAAATTAACATTGAAATCAATCTTTAATTTTATTGAGATAAGAATTGGCATTATCTCCGGTCAATTGCACCCAAAGCGGCAAATGATCAGAAAGATGATAGGTTTTCCACTCTTTGTAATATTTTTTTACCTGGTTTTCATTGTTCTCATCATCTACTTTTTTATTGAAATTAGCAGAGGCTTTCATATCATTCATAAATGATTTCCAGTCTGCGCTACGATAGACCCAATTGAAGATTTCCAGTACTCCGGCCCCATTGTAATCGATATTCCTTCCCTGTTTTTTAAAGGCAATCTGATCGTAGGCCTTGTTTTGCAACATATTGGAATAGCCGATTTCTTCGGGCATGAAGAAGTCATTTTTCTTGAGTTGATCCATGGTTTCATGTTCGCGGCTCACAATGTTAAAATCACCAAGAATGATCAGGTGTTTGTTTTCATGGTTGAGATAATAATCCGATTTCTTACTCAGGTATTTGGCGATGGCATTTATCTCATCGATGCGCTCCTGCAATTTATCACCGGAACTCGAACCGTAATAAATATGGACCGTACACAAATCGAAGCGCAGCCAATTGCTTTGAAAAGAAACAATAAAAGGTGTTCTTCTGAATTGCTTCCCGGCTGTGACTTTTTTACCTCTTGTTTCCAGTTGTACCTTGCTGATCAATAAATTGGAAGGGAGTACGATCTCCCCGGCAATGTTCTTAAACCAGACCTTGCGTTTATCAAATACAAATGTCATGCGCTCCCCATTACCTCCCAATTCTCCCGGCACGATATCGGTGGCAATATAATCCCAGTTATCGCCGAGCAGTGCCATGATCTCCTCGAGTTTGCCGATATTGTTGACTTCCTGCAAGGCAATGACATCAAAGCGCGAGATGATCTCGGCAATATAGAAAAGCGAAGCGATGTTTCTTTTACCAAAACCTCTTTTTGAGTTTTTATCGAGGTCGCGGATGTTCCAGCTCCCGATCAGTACATTATCGTCGGCGTCTTTGGTGGGCAACTGGGAATCCAGATTTTTTCGCAACCTGAGCAGATCCTTGACCGTCCTTTCCCGGAATTCTTTTTTGAGGTATTTGAGTTTATAGTAATACATATCAATAAAAACTTTGTTGCTCTAAGGTGTCGGTAAAATCCTGTAGAACAGAGGTATTTGCTTTCTTTTTGACAAGAGATTTGTCTTTGGGCTTGATTCTTAACTCGGAATCAATAACCTGAACTTCCTGTTGGATTTTTTCCAACTGCTGACTGAAATCGCTCGGAAGGGGATCGGGCATTTCCGTCATTGAGGTATCTGTGGCATTTTCATTTTGGAATTCCATGGCCAAAAGTTGTTCGTAGAGTTGCACGAGGCTGTCGCGGCGTTCTACTTTTTCGCTGAATTCGTTTTCCACCAGCGTAAAATAGTTCTCCCAGCGTTCGCGGTGATCATCGGAGACCAAAACGGTTTTAAAATATTCGGCAAAGCGTTTACGCACTGCCACATCTTCAAGCAGGGCGTATTCCACGTATTCTCCCACCTGTTGGGATTCTTTAATGGCGATTTCCCTATCCTGAAAACCCCATTTTATCACCAAACTCACAAAGCCGATGAGAAATGTGCCGAGGAAAAATTTTCCAAAATCGAGCCATAATTTGAGCTTTTCGTTATCCATTTGAGATTTTGATCTCAAAATCCTAAGAATCCGGATCAAATTCAATCCCCGAGCTTGGGTATTTTTTAATGAAGATTTTATTAATGGAAGTGGAATTGCTTCTTAGGGTTTGAAATATTTATGTGATATAAATTCTAAAAGTGCGATTGTTTTAAATAGTATTGACGGCCCCTGGATAGGAATCAATTTGAGTGGGTTGTAACTATTTGGGGCGACGGCCCCGCAATTCCCTCGCAACAAGTGCGAGCTCATGCGGGGACTAATCTATTATTTGAGCGGGGTTCATGCGGGGACTTGTCTTTTATTGAGGTCTTTTTTGAATAATGTCCCACACAAAACAATAAGGTCCCCGCCCCCGCATTAAATGCAGGGGATTGCGGGGCCGTCGACACAATCCCGACAACAGCTTAATTAGAAGTTCCATTTCTTAGTTCAATGAAGCCCGTTTTAGCAAAATTTTATGTCTACATTCTCACTACTAAAAACCACAGAATGTTCTATACAGGTTTTACAAATGATCTAAAACGAAGAATTTACGAACACAAAAACTTCATTTATAAAAATAGCTTCACAGCAAAATATAAGATTGGGAAGCTTGTGTACTTTGAAGAATTTGATGATGCCTATCAGGCAAAACACAAAGAGTGGTTGATTAAAAGATATAAACGAGAATGGAAAATGAATCTTATCAATGCGATGAACCCTGAATGGGAGGATCTTTATTTTAAATTGGATTGGATGTTTTATTGAAACTAAAAAATTGTTATAAAATATTTGTTTGAAGGGTAAATTAAATGTTGAAATGATTAAATATTGGCCGCTTTTTGAAAATTAATCGAGATTTTCAAGATTTTTTTCGGCGAGATCCACATTGATCTGTTTGATGACGGTATCAATTTCCTTTGCCTGTTGGGCCATCATATCGATTATTTCTTCGGTTTTTTCATTTGAATCGAGATGATAGACCGAAGCCAGTCCCATTAGTCTTGCGACAGGCCCTCTTAGATGATGCGCATTGGTATAGGCATAGCGGATGAGTATTTGGTTTTGCTCCCTGATCTGTGTCATTCTTTCGTTGACTCTCTTTTCGAGTTCTTTGTTGAGTTCATGCAGTTCTTTTTGGGTGATCTGCAATTCCCGGTATTGGCTTTCCATCCGCAGTGTTTGTTTTTGCAAAACTTCATTGGCATCGGTCAGATTTCTTTTAAAATCATCGTATGCCGATTTGATTTTATAGGCACCAAAAACCAGGACAAAATAAATGGTCAGGTAAGTAACGCTTGAGGTAATCGGTTCGGTATCCTGTGGCGCAAAAACCACGATCAGCAAGACCATCGTAATAGCGTGCATGATCCAGAGCAATCGCCCTTTGAGCATTACAGAAACAATAAATCCTATGATCAACAAGGTAGGAAGTCCGGCTGTGGCAATGGGAGTCACCCATTTTTGATATGAAACAGCGGCGATGGTAATGCCGGTTACTATAACTACAGAAGTTGTGGCAAATTTATTTCTAATAAAATAGGCTGTCAGGCATGCCAGCAGAATTGTAATTTCTATCGAAATTGAGATAAGGTCCGAAGGATAAAAAATGACATTGCTGATGAGAATCAGAGATACACCAATGATGGAAATCCTCAGAATTGAATTGAGGAAATAGAGCTCAATATTTTTAAATTCCATGCGCTGAGAATTGGAAGGAAAACGCAAAGCTAAACAATCCTCAAAAACCAGCTGATTTATACTTGAGCTTTGTTAAAAATTTTGAGAAAGGGTCTTTGGATATGGTGGTGTTAATGTTGGAATTCAAAGAGATGGTTTGTCTAATAATGCGGCGATGGCCTCGTATGAATAGTTGGTTTTATATTGAAATACTATGTATCGGATTGTCTTATAATGCGGCGATGGCCCCCTGAAGGACTCTTTGAGCCTTCAGGGCTGGCCTTTATCAATTCTATTTAAGCCGGGTCCTGCGGGGACAGGTCTTTTATTGGGACCTTCATCGGGCTGTTATATATTCAAATAGTTTTTGGGGTTCTCATGTGAAATGGTATTCCAGATATCCTCTCCTACAAAGCCCCTGAGGTTCATTCCGAATGCCCGCTCGGAAACCTCCTGTTCGGTCATGTAATAATCGGTACCAAATAAGACACGGCTTTTTAGTTTTTCATTGGAAATTAAAAATGACTTCAAAGTCGCATAGTATTTGGGATCGGCTAGGGTATATGAGATGTCGGTATATACATTTTCGTATTTATTGATGATTTGAATGATCTTGTAAAACCAGGCTTCTTTGGCTTCGTCATGCCAGGAATTCATCAGAAACTTATCCCATTCATTGGCACCGCCCCAATGCGCAAAACAAAGTTTTAGTTTTGGAAAGTCTTTTAACAATTGGCAATAACGCTCCGGGTTGGAATAGACATCTGTAAAAACCGAGTTTTTGGATTTTGGATAAACTTCTCCCGTGCGCGGCTCGGTTCTCTTTTCTTTTGTCAGCTTACCTTTATAAAATACACCCCCTCTGGTACAGTGTGTCATTATTGGAATGGAGTTCTGTTCTGCATATTCATAGACTTTCTCAAGTCTGGGATCATGGGGGAAATAGCCCAAGGCCGGATAGATCTTTATGCCTGTAAAACCCCTTTCTTCAATGCTCTTTCTCACAATATCAAAAATGTCTGCTCTCTCAGGATGAGCAAAAACAAATGGATGGATTTGATCGGGAAACTTTTTCTTGAGCAATTCGAGTTCGAGCAATTGGGCATCAAAATTTTCCGGGACTTTGCCCGCTCCCATAAATTCCATATCCATAGAAAGCGCTACAAAAGCCGTATCGGAGGGATAAAAACCCTGGAGATGCTTAAAAATGTTTTCCTGGCTTCCCTTTTCCCCTATTTTCATAAAGAAATAATACCTCTTGAGTAGCTCAGACCAATCTCTGAAACCGGCTTTTCTCAAAATCCGCACAAATTTTCTCGATACGATCTTCCTGGCCAGGGATTTTAAAATAGGTGGAAGAAACTTATCCGGGACATGATCAATGGTGAAAATATGCGTGTGGCAATTATAGATTCTATTATTCAACATATAATTTCAGATTAAGCCATGGACCATTTTAATCTTTGATCTGCCATTGAAGTTTTCAATTAAGAATTAAGAGTTAAAAATTAATAATTTATAATTAACCAAAGCTCCGCAAATGATATTCTGAGCCCCTTGTGCTAATCCTTTTTTTTGGAATAGGAAAAATATAATACTGCAGCCTAATTTAATTTTCATAAGAAATCTTACCAATTCATTCTAAAAGCTAATTTAAATCAGATCAAAAGCCAGTGCGTATTGCAGCAATTCATAATGCCCTTTGAACATGAGTTTTCTTTTGATGTTTTTCCGATGTTGTTCTACCGTATTTCTGGAAATACAGAGCTTTTCAGCAATTTTTGGATTGTTGTAATCGCGTATAATCAAATTCAAAACTTGTAATTCTCTGTTTGACAAAGCATTGAACCGGCTGATGTATTTCTTTCGAAATTCCTCTTGCTTATACATCCTGCTCAGCTTATGCGCAAGCGTATTTCTCCCTAAAAGGGTTTTGTTTGTTGTAGCCTCAAAGGCTTTGTTGAAGGTCATACAAATTACATTCTGCTATCATTTTTATATAAAAATGACGCTTTTAACCACACCGCTTACCACAAGCGGAAAATTTCTGTATGATTTGGAAGGAGTATTAAATCTAATCTGTAATATCGAAAATGCAAAAAAATAGATGTGTTAATTTGATGCGCGCCTTTTTAGATTCTATGATTTATAGCCTTCAATAATAAAAAAACCGCATTCTGTTTTTCTTATCAAGGAGGAAATCACTTATAATTCAAAACATAATGTCTGAAATTTGTTTATTAAATGCGTATTGCGGGCAATAAAAAAGACAAATTCACGGATTTTTCAAATGCAATATTTGTATTTGATTTTCCATTTTGCTCCAAAATCAATAACTTTTACATATGGCAAACTACGATACACTATCCATGGCGATGAACGCCTTAAAAGAAAAAGGCTTTGACCTTGAATTCAGCACAGACAAAAGTCAAATCGTTTCAAATGATAAAACGCTGAAATACCGGGCTGAAGATTTTGACATTATTGAGGTGCACCGTTTTGAAGGCATGACAAATCCCGGAGATATGAGCATATTGTATGCCATTGAATCGAAAGATGGCAAAAAAGGTCTTTTGGTAGATGCATATGGGGCCTATTCCAGCGAAATATCACCCGAGTTGGCTAAAAAACTCGGCGCGACCTCCTAAGCGGCCATAAAAAATATTGAATTTTATATCTCGTAGCTTTTTCCAAAGATTTGTGGGATATCCTATAAAACCAAAAAGCCAAAGCATCAATAACCTTTTGAATGCTTTACTGCCCCAGTAAAATAATCCGGTGCTTTTTCCTTTTTTACCAATAAAACGAGATGCGGCTAAAAGTCATTTTTCGAGGATTTATAGACCAGAAGAGAAAGCGGAGCCAGGGTCCAGATAAGCATTAATCCGATTGAGACAAACAAGCCGATCTGTGTTCCAAAAAACCTTTGAAACAGCGCGCCAGTATAACCCAGCAAAGCAGAAATATCCAGTTTTAATAAAATTAAAATTCGCGACAGATCAATAGGGTTTAGAAAGCAAGCCGCCAGGGCGAAATTATCAAGTGGATAATCTGAGAAAATCATCATCGATAATAAAATCAAGCCATCGTAAATCACAGCAAAGAATAACCACATCAGAATGGCATAGCTAAAGCCTTTGATTTTGTTGTTATTAAAGAGTGCTATGCTAATGGAAAGTGCTACGAAAATAAATGTCAGAAAGGCTCCACTGACAAGTAATAGCATAAAATTAACAATTTCGCCGGATCGGAATAAACCGTAGACTAAAAATGGAAGTCCCAATCCAATAGCCAAACTCAGCGAAAGCGATATGGATATTCCGAGGTATTGTCCCAGGAAAATGGTTCTGCGCTTGACCGGTTGTGCCAAGAGTAACTCTGTAAATTCCCTGGCATTGTAAAAATACATGATACCAAAAATAGTTCCGATCATTGGTGTCAATACCACAATCACGTTCATCAAGGTGATCACGGCTTTGGATAGGTCATTGTTTAGAAATAACAATACAAATCCCAGAATGAGATAGAATGCCAGATAAATAAAACTCCACCTGCTGCGTATCAGATCTGAAAAGCTATATTTTAAAATTTTGATCATTTCTTTAAAATCCTTGCAATGGCGTGCTCCAGATCCTCCGTATTAGTTGTAGATCTCAATTCGGCTATAGTGCCCTTGAAATAAAAATTGCCTTCCAATAAAAAAAATACTTCATCTGCCAGTTCTTCAACCAGGCTCATGATATGAGAGGTAATTAAAATGACCTTGCCCCTTGCTTTCTCCTCAAAGATCAGCTCTTTAAGTTTAAGCAATGATACCGGATCCAGCCCTGCCGTTGGTTCGTCCAGCACAAGTACGGGTGAATCAAACATGAACGTGAGCACAATATTCACCTTCTGCCTTGTCCCTCCTGAGAGGTTTCCCAATTTTTTATCCATAAAATCATTCAGATCGAATAATTCTATCAAGGGCTTAGGGTCGGATGCAACATTTCTGACATCGGCAATCATGGAAATGATTTCTTTTACTGATAAATTATCCGGAAATCGGGCAATCTGAGGCAAATAACCCAGCATACTTCGGTATTCATGCGATTTCAATATGTTTTTATCCTGATAAAAAATCTGGCCTCTATCCGGCAATACCATACCCAGTAATATTTTGAGAAAAGTCGTTTTACCCGAACCATTTGGCCCTAATATGGCATAGATACCGCCTTTATCTATACTTAGACTGATTTCATCCAGCACTTTTAGCTTTCCAAATGATTTACTGAGCTCTTTTACCTTTATCATTGAAATGGATTCATTGAGGGTGCGTTATCGATCAGGGCATCAGGTGTAAAAACCGGAGACACTTTTTCGGAAAAATTAATAATATCTACAAAAAGACTTCTCATAAGAACTATGGCTTCGGGAGTTTTATTGGTGATATATGAAAATAATTTAACAGGCCTGTAAGGCACATCACCTACCCCATCTTTATCCAGATCATATCCGGAGTAATCGCTCCAGTAATTGCCATTGAATGTATTGTCGTTTAGCATGGAATGATAAGAGATACCAAAAGAGTTTCCCACGAAGTCATTGGAATTAAAATGATTGGCATAGCAGCCTCCGGAGACTTTTATCGCCCAGCCATTTTGCCTGAAAACATTATCGGTATAGCTTACCCTTGAAGAACCATCCACATAAACCGCAATGGTATTTCTGTCAAATTTATTGCCTTTTACTTCACCGTCGTAAATTTCCTTTAACAAGAGGCCATAGGAAGCGCTACCCCAATTATTGATAAACAAATTATTGCACATCCTGATCCATTTGGAAAACATAACGGCTACTCCCGCGCCGTTTTTTTCAAAGGTGTTTTGTTTGTATTCATCCTGATTGGAAAACATAAAATGCAAACCATATCGAACATTGTGATGGCTGTAATTATCAATAATTATACTGCTGTCTACAAATTCCAAATAGATTCCATCGCGCATACCGGTGACTTCGTTATGAGCAATGTACATATTATCGCAATCCCAAAGGTGAATGCCATTTCCCGATTGATCTTCGCGTGTTGCTGTCCCCAAAACCCGGTTATCACGAATAATACCATTTTTTGATTTTTCTATCAACATGGCAAAAAATGAATTCTGAATAAGATTATTCGAAATCAGAAAGCCATCGGATTTGTGGATATAGATCGAAGCAAAGTCCTTGGTATAGCTCTTTCCTGAGTTGATAATTTTAAAACCTGAAACGCTTATACTGTCTGCCATTATTCGGAGAACATAAGATTGATTTTTGCCATCCAGGACCGCACCTTTTTCGCCAATAAGCGTGACACTTTTACTGAGATTTAAATCCACACAGGTATAAACCCCTTCGCTGACAATAATACTGTCACCATTTTGAGATTGCTCAAAGGCTTTTTTTAGCTCATTGAGTTGGCAATCCTCACATACCAGTAAAGTTTTGGCATGGATTAGATTTAAAATGCATAGAAACAGCAGGATTGTTAGGGCCAGGGACCTCGATCTCATCTCTTTATATTGAATATCTCATTCCGGCAATAAAACTAGCCTTTTCATTCATTTGAATGCCATTTACATTCTGATACAAAGGCAAGCCGTATTCAAAACCCAATTTAATATTTCTCCAAAATGTCCTGTCACCAAATGAAAAATTGCAACCCAAATAGGATTTCACCTTTCTGTAGCCGCTATTTTCATTATTTGCCGGAGGCGTCATCATGGTCATTAAATCTTTGTCTGAGCCAAGAATTTTTTCTCTTGCCGTTCCGAGAACTCTGCCGGACAAACTCATCCACTGAAAAATATCATAACTGATCCAGGAATTCAAATCGAGCTGATTGCCCAATCGGTAGTTTTCAGTGTTTCTGTAAGTTCTCAAAGTAGCCATTGGTTGCAAACCCCATGTCCAATGGTTTAAAGATCCTTTGTAAGTTCCTCCCAAAGAATAATCAAAGGTTCCACTTCCCAATTGCATGGGATAAGGTAATTTCATGTTCTCGGTCATCGGCGTGGAATATCTGTTTTGTATTTCACCTGTGGGAATATTTACACCGATATTGAGATGGAGCGAACGCCTTTCCTTTGATATCAAAGCATAAAGCGCTGACACCTTGAGGTCTCCAAAACCTCTGCTTTCAGTAGAAAAAGACATGCCCATCATAGATCTGAGATCCATGCTGTTTTCAGCATAGTTTTGCATTATCATCAATGTAAAATTGTCGTTGGGGGCATACATGGCTCCAATCATATACATGCGCATATTCATTTGCTGCGGCGCAACAATATAATTATTATAAAGGGCCATATCATTTATTTCGGAGCTTCCGGAAATATTTCCCTCCATGTTCATATCCATGGCTCTAAAACTAAACATCCAGCCTCCTTTGTGATGAAGGTGATCGCCCATGACACCAATTGGGGCATAAGAGCCGGGATTGTGATGATGATGTGTAGGGTGATCCAGTAATCCGAATCGGGAATCTTTAAATAATTCTTTCAACTCTTCCCAGGTATATATTTCACCATTTTTAAGTTTTTGCATTTTAAGCGCTTCCGACTTATCTGCGTAGGCTGAAAGATAAGCTCCCATGGGGCTGGCAATTTCTTTACTCTTTAAAAAGTATGCCTCAGTTGCGGGAATCATTGTTTCCGATTTCAAATAATTTGAAACCAGTAATTGACTAAACTCAGATTCATCATTTTCCTTAAGGAAATTCACGAGGCATTCAATGGCGTCGAAATTGAAGGTGAAATTATTTTTATCAATCGCCTGAGCGGCAAAATCCAGGTCCTTAATAAACATGTTGCATTCGGCACATTGATCCTTGTTGATCTTTATGGATTTTTGAGCATAACTATTGTAGCCAAGCATTACGATTGCAAGGCAGAAAAATACATTTTTCATAATCGTTTTATTTTATTTCAAAATGATTTTTGAGTTCAACCCAGTTCATGGTTTTTCCATTTTCAAATGAAACTTTCTCGAGCCCATCTTCAGATTCAAATGCACTGAGAAAAGCTCCCATGGGGCTGGGAATACTTTCAGAAATCAGGTATTGCGCTTTTTTCGCATCTATTAATTTACCCGGATTTAAGTAATCATTAACTAAAAAAAGTTCGGGCCGAACCCTGGTCCAGTCCTTATAATCGTTCATCATACACTCGATGGCATCGTATTTATAATTTTTGCCTTTTTGCGTTACCAATTGGGCTGCATGTTGTTGATCTACGATAGACATCCTGCAATAGTCACATGCATCCTGGCCGTAATTTATTGGCTCCGGCTCATGGCTGCATGATACGGAAATAAGTATAATGATCGGAATCAGACCAAATATGATTTTATGCTTGATCATTTGTGCTAGCGTGTAATCGTGATTTCCTAGCAAGGAAATATGCAAATAATGACATAATTATACCTAAACCCAGTAATAAACCACCTAAGCGCGGATAGGAATAAGCATCGAAATTTAAAAGTTTTTTATGACCGAGCAATGGCGGATTGTATTGCATGGGAGTTCCATCGGGATTGACCAGTTTCATGATCGCATTGGGGTCAAGATCACTTCCGTAATCTACCAACCAAAGATTGAAATCATAAATACCAAGCGCACCTAAAACACTCATAACTACAAACCATATAAGAAACCAGATCGGTGAAATTTTATTGAGAAAGGCTAATATGCCAATAAGAAATCCCAGACCGGCCATGACAAGGACCACCTTTGGAAACACCGAAAATTCCCACATATCTGCAGGCTTTGGAAGTGTTTTCATTCCGATATAGTGATTTAAACCATCAATATTTTGAATATCAAATTCATTTTCTCCCTGGAGTCCGTTTATATAAATATTAATACCAAGTGGCTCAGGATACTGAGGGGCTCCTAAACGGATATTCCACAAAGGGAATACAAAAATCCCCAAGAGCATTATACTACCTAAGACCATTATAATTCCAGCGCTTTTCATCTGCATCGTTTTTTTATGTATTACAGAAAATAAGAAGAAAGAGGCAGGCTAAAATACCTGCCTCGGAATTCACTAAATACTATTCATCCAGTGACCAACTCAATTCAATATCGGAGTTAGCAGGAGATACACGGACATATCCTTGCATTTCCTGGTGAAGCGCAGAACAGAAATCTGTACAATAGAAAGGCCATACACCGACTTGTTTGGGTTCCCAAAGCGATGTTTTGGTTTGACCCGGCATGATAAGAATTTCAGAAGTAGCCTGTCCGATCATTGAGAATCCGTGAGGCACGTCAAAATCCTGTTCATGATTCGTAATATGGAAGTAAACTTTATCGCCTACTTTAATTCCTTCGATATTATCGGGTGTAAAGTGACTTCTGATCGTGGACATGTAGATATGAACCACATTGCCATCTCTTTCAACACGAGCATCAGCAGGCGATTTAATACCGTATGGGTGATTATTCTCATCTATTCGATAGATTTTTTTCGAATTTTCAACCAATAATTCGGCATTACATCCGGCAGCATAATGAGGTTCTCCATGCGTTGGGAAATCATAAAGCAATTCCATTTTCTCTCCCGAGATGTCATAGATCTGTGCAGAGTGTTCCATTTCCGGTCCTGTTGGCAAATAGCGGTCCTTCGTGATCTTATTCATGGCGACCAGATATTTGCCATGTGGTTTTCTTGAGTTACCACCGGGGATCATAAGGTGACCTACAGAATAATAGGTAGGTTTCCTATCCACCACTTCCCAGGTTCCAAGTTTCCATTTTACGACTTCGGAAGAAATAAAGAAGGTGGTATAGGCATTTCCTCTACCATCAAATTCGGTATGCAATGGGCCTAAGCCTCCACTTTGAACACTACCGGCCAAAACATCATCATAATTGATGATTGGAATTCCATATGCATCACCGTCAAACTTCTCCGCTTCAATAGCTGCCAACATTTTATCAAAGGAATGGACAGTAATGTTTGCAGAAAGTTTACCGGCTCCGATTATGTATTGTCCACTTGGATCCACATCACAACCATGCGGCGATTTTGGTGTGGGCAAAAAGTATATGGCACCGGGTACCTCAGCAGGATCTACGGTTAACACCTCTGTTTTGATAGTAGAGGTTGCCGTATGCGTAGATTCATCGTATACATTATGTGCATATCTGGCTGGCATTTTAGTACCACCGCCATTATTGACATAATCCTCGATCATTTTCCAGTTGACTGCTGCTATGAAATCCTTATCATTTTGAGAGGCATTTACTTCAAGCAGGCTATTGGCTTCCTCGGTATTGTAGGTAGAGAAGAAAAACCAACCATGCGACTTACCTCTACCAGGATGCGAAAGGTCATAGTTGAAACCCGGCATTAATAATTGGAATTTAATATCCAGATGTCCATGTTCGGGCTCAACCGAAATAAATGTTAAGGCACCTTTGAAATTGGATTTATATTCCTTTATGGAAATATCCTTCTGAGGAACGGGTACTGAGAAACGCGTTCCGGCAACCACGTACTCCGTGTTCTCTGTTATGAATGAAGAACTGTGGTTACCGGCGCTGTTTGGTACTTCGATAATTTCCTCAGTTTCAAAGGTGCTTAAGCTAATTCTGGCAATCCTGGGCGTGTTATTACCATTGGCAAATATCCATCTGCCATCAAGTTCGCCATTGGTTTGTGAAATATCCGGATGGTGTAAATCATCCCAGGGAATAAATCCAAACGATGTGTTTAACATAGGCTTGGTTTCTTCGGAATATCCATAACCGGAAGTTGGAAACTGTGAGAACACAGGTATTTCCTTGAATAGTCTTCCGGAAGGCAATCCGTAAACGGTAAGGTTACCACTATAACCACCGGATAAAAAGCCATATTGTTGGTCTCTTTCGCCAGGAGCCACATATACCTTCTCAGCTATGCTCGTTCCTAATGCTCCATTGCTACCCTTTTCACCGGCCTGGCCACAGGAAATCATAAATGCCAGAGCTGCGATGAAAAAACTATTGATTGCTAATATTCTAATTTTCATTTTTATTTTGTTTTAAGGTAAAATCACTGTTTCAATTACATGGATTATTCCATTTGATGCAGGAACTGTTCCGACTATTTTGGCTCCTCCTACCATTACATCCTCGCCATCGACCATTACTTCCAGGTAATCACCGGTTGCCATGTATAACTTTCTTCCTTTTTCCGCTTCTCTTTTAAGTGCCTCGATATCATAAGAACCGGGCGCGGCATGACGGGTAAGGATCGTTGCAAGGTCTCCCTTATTTTCCGGTTTAAGCAGATTATCAACCGTTCCCTCTGGCAATGCATCAAAAGCGCCATTTACAGGAGCAAACACAGTAAGTGGCCCTGCATTGACCAATACATGCTCAATTTGAGCTGCCTGAACAGCAGCAACCAAAGTACTATGAGGCTCTGATGAAATGGCAACCTGCAATATATTGGGATCAGATACTTCGTCAACCACGGAGGCCTGGCCCATCGGATGACTTTCAGGTATAGAAGAAGAATCCGAAGATGTTTCGGTCTCCTTTTCAGGGGCGCACGACCATATCAGCGCCAAGAGCACCAATATGATAAAGGAATTATAAGATTTCATTTTCATAATTTATAGTTTTAGTTATAGCGTTCTGAAGTACTCCAAAATATCCCGTGCCTGTTCTTCAGTCATGTTTTGGTTGGCCATAGCCGCTCCATTGAATTCGACTAAAAGATCCTTGGCACAACGGTCCTGTTCAACCATCAGTTGAGGATCGAGAATCATATTCATAATCCATTCCGGACTTCTTCTTTTCATAATTCCTTTGGGAGAGGGACCGATAAAGCGTTTATCTACTTTATGACAGGCACTGCAATTTGTTTCGAAAAGAGCCTGACCTCTTTCGACCATTTCCTGGTCAATTGTTTCTGTAAGCGTAATATTTTTAATTCTACCTACCCCTTTGTTATCCAAAGTGATACGTTCACTTGCAGGCACATCGCTATTTTCCTCTGCAACAGGTTTTTTTATGGTCTGTTCTCTTATCTTTTCAATCTCACTTTTGCCTCCACCACAGGAAGCCAAAAAAATGATTGAAGCAATCGTTAAAGCTGAAATAATATATTTTTTCATGGTCATATAATTTGAGATTCAAATTTGTTTTTAGTTTTTCTTTCAATATTTGATTTAGCAAAGTCTAAAACATGAGCTATATCAATTTCTGTCAACATATTTGCTAAACATCCTTCGAGCAGCCGGAAATAAGACATTGTTTTCGAGGTGGATATGCATATGAAGATCTTCCTCAAATTCCTGAAGAAGGGCATAGCTAACCCTGAAAGTCTGACAGGCATCCTGCGGAAAGGTGTAATTGTTGGTCAACTGTGCTATGCGCTTAAACCTTATCCCTTCGGTCGCATGCTCTGCTTCCATAATTTGTATGGGATTTTCAATGTGCTCAAAATGTGGTCTTGACAATGGATAGCCATCGCGCTCTGAAGAGACCATGGCCTTGATATATGGAAAGAGAATCTTTTCCTCTTTTTCCATGTGCTGCATTAAGGCAATTGAACCCTCTTCAAATAATCTTCGAATTTCGAAGAGTTCATTATGGCGTTCTCCATGTACATTGCAGAGCTTATCAAGATATATGCGCAGTGCAGGGATAGTGGCCAGAATGTAAGCATGATGTTTTTGAACAATCCGGTCGATCAACTTATCCAAATCCAATTCCTGCCATTTTTGATCTTCCGCTGTTTGAAGGACCTCTTCCAGTTCGGCAATAACCGAGTCCAGATCCTGATGTTTTTTCTGGCAGGCATCCTGAAGGGTAATACCACCACCACAACAAAAATCAATGTTATGCGCTGTCAAAACTTTTGAAGTCCTAAAATTATAAGCGACGATATCGCCTACTTTTTGTTTTGCTATGTTTTCCATAATTAATTAAGGACAATTTTGTCTTTTTTTGTTTTAAAATTTTTTAAATCTTTAAAAATCGATTGCCAGAGATCACTCCACCTTTAACATCCTTGAGGTAAGTGGTGGATAGCACACCTTTGAGATGATCCCTTACGGCCATAAACTTATCATGGACAGGGCAAGGGTGAAGACCACTGCACTCTTTCAATCCCAATACGCAAGCATTAACCAAGCGATCTCCATCGATCGCATTGACGACTTCCAATAGAGATATTTGCCTTGATACAAGCTTGAAACCACCGCTTGGCCCTCTAAGAGATTCCAACAATTGTGCCCGCACCAGCTTTTGCAAAATTTTAGCTGTAAATGCTGTGGGAGAATCTATGGCCTGCGCTACATCTTTTAATCCCGCAAGTTTTTGCTCCTCCTTTACCGTACAGAGGTAGATCATTATTTTTAGTGCATACTCGCAGGCTTTTGAAAACATGTTTTCTCTTTAATTCCTGACAAATCTATGGATCAAATTAATTTCGGACAAATTTATCCTTTATTATTTTATCATTAAAAAACATGATTCTAATCATTTTCATTTAGAGCATTTTTGTCGGCACAATTTGTAGATTGGAATTTTTTAATGCGAATTCGATTCCGAATAATGCTTTATAAACTGCTGCTATTTTTAATTCTCAATTTTATGGGATTGGCCATCGGGGCGAAATTTACCGGTTCCGGTGTTACATCTGAATGGTATCAAAATTTAAACAAGGCACCCTGGGGCCCTCCGGGCTGGGTTTTTGGTGTGGCATGGACCACCATTATGCTCTGTTTCTCTGTATACCTGTCTTATTTATGGAAACAATCGGAAAACAGACTTTTCTTTGTCTTGCTTTATGCATCGGCATGGTTTTTAAATCTCGCCTGGAATCCGGTTTTTTTTCATTACCGTGAAATCTTAATAGCACTGATAGTGATTAGCATTCTGACGCTTATTGTAGGATTTTATTTTGTCTACTATTTAAAGAGCCTAAAATATTACTCTCTTCTTATTTTGCCTTATCTGATCTGGATGCTGATCGCCACTTCATTAAATGCTTATATTTATTTAAAAAATTAAAATAATGGAGTCCCATTTTAAAAAGCTTGAAAGGATGTATCTCAAGGCCAATATAAATTCTCAGTTTTACGAGTCCACGGAGATAGAGATTTCAGATAAGTCGGCCAGGATTAGCATTGAGGTTGCACCCAAATATTTTCATGCCCTCGGAGGCATCCATGGATCGGTCTATTTCAAATTGCTCGATGATGCGGCTTTTTTTGCTGTCAATTCCATTATTAAGGATGTATTCGTACTTACCACTACCTTTAATGTCCAATTTCTAAGACCTGTAAGTTCGGGGAAAATTACAGCGCATGGAAAAGTCAGATTTGTCTCCGGTAAAACCATGATGGCTGAAGCTGTACTACTCAACGAAGAGGGTAAGGCCGTCGCCTTTGGCAATGGCAATTTTGTAAGAAGCAAGGTTCATCTTGGGCCAGAAATCGGTTATAAATAATAGTCTTCTACTTGTAAGGATTCAAAAGCCATCCCCAATTCTTTTTTTATCCGTGTCAATTTAATTCGAAACAGATAGGGCGTTTTCTTTTTCAAAATCCTTGACCCAGCCCGCAAGTACTTTTACCCATGTTTCATGGTCGTTCATACAGGGAATCAATGTGAAGGCCTCTCCCCCGTTTTCCATAAAGGTTTCTTTTACCCCCATTCCGATTTCTTCAATCGTTTCCAGACAGTCCGAAACAAAAGCCGGACAAACCACGGCCAATTTTTTTACCCCCGTTTTTGCCAAATGCTCCACGGTGGGTTCTGTATAGGGTTCGATCCATTTATCACTACCCAAACGCGATTGAAATGCAAAAGAATATTTGGCCAGGGGTATATTGAAATACTCTGCGATTAATTCAGTCGTTCGGGTCACCTGATGTTTATAGCATGTTTTATGCGCTTCAGAATTAACCTGGCAACAATTTTCAATTTTGGCGCAATGGCAATTGGTAGGATCGCTCTTTTTTAAATGCCGTACCGGTAATCCGTGATAGCTGAAAAGAATATGATCATAATCCTGACCCGCGATATAAGGAAACATGCTTTGCGCCAGGGCTAATATATAATCTTCCTGATCGTAAAAGGGCTCTTTGACCTTCATTTTCAATTGAGGATACTTTTCGGCTATTATTTCACGCGCTTTGACCACAACCGTTTCATAGCTCGACATGGCATAATGAGGATAAAGAGGAACCAACAAGATTTCCTCCATGCCTTCCAAGGCCATTAATTCATCTATGGCGGGTTCTATTGATGGATTTCCGTATCGCATGCCCAATGCCACAGGAATGCTAACCTCATTTTGAACTTTTTCTTTGAGTTTTTTCGAAATGACAATTAATGGCGAACCCTCATTGGTCCATATGGATTTATAGGCATGGGCAGATTTTTTTGGGCGGAAATTAAGGATGATACCCTTTACAATTAGCGCTCTCAGCCAATAAGGCACATCTATTACTCTTTCATCCATTAAAAATTCATCCAAATAGCGTTTAACATCGGGCACTTCTGGTGAATCCGGTGAACCGAGGTTTACGAGTAATATTCCTTTTTTTGTCATCATGCAAAACTAACAAATGTCCATTGCGCTGGTTTCGGTTTTTTGGTATAAAATTTCCTTAGTCTGATATTTACCAAAAATTAATTTCTCAAGGAAATCCAATGAAGCAAAAACTCGAACAGAAACTCCATCAGAAAAATACCTTTTTTCAACGCATACAGGATTATTTAGGTGAATTTGTCTATGGAGGAATCGATGGAAGTGTAACCACCTTTGCCGTGGTGGCAGGTTCGGTTGGTGCCGGTCTCGACAGCGCCGTTATTATTATTTTGGGTTTTGCCAATCTTATCGCAGATGGTTTTTCTATGTCTGTGGGTGCATTTCTTTCGGCCAAATCAGAGCATGAAAATTACGAAAAACACAAGGCCATCGAGTATTGGGAAATTGAGCATTTAAGAGAAAAAGAAATTGATGAAATACGCGAAATCTATGAAGCCAAAGGTTTTGAAGGCGAACTTTTGGAACAGGTGGTTGCCAAAATAATTGAAGACGACGATGTATGGGTAGACACCATGATGAAGGAGGAGCTGGAAATGGCCAAAGATGACAAATCCCCTTTTAGCGTTGGGCTCTTTACATTCATTTCTTTCATTGTTGTAGGTCTTATCCCTTTGATTGTCTATCTCTGGGATTTTATCCGCCCTTTGGAAATTGATCTATTTTTATTGACCTGTTTGTTAACCAGCATAGCATTTATTCTTGTAGGATTTTTAAAATCCATGGTCACCGGAGCCGGAAAATTCAGAAGCACCATTGAAACACTCCTATTGGGTGCCATAGCTGCCGTATTGGCCTATTTTGTAGGTGATTTTCTAGAAAAAATTATTCTTCAGGCATAGAAAATGAAGTATTTTGTCTTAATCGCATTGGCCCTGCTGCTGGCCTGTAAAAGTTCAAACATCGTGCTACTTGAAAAACAGTCGGCTTTTAAAGGGCATAATCCCTGCGAGCCCAGTATATTTATCAATCCCACTGATCCAAAAAACATTGTGGCCGGAGCTATAATTGACCGGTATTATTTCAGCAAAGACGGTGGTAAAAAATGGAAAAGCGGCAAACTTAAATCCAGTTATGGTGTTTTTGGCGATCCGGTAATTGTAGCTGATTATAAAGGCAATTTTTACTATTTACATCTTTCCGATCCCAGTGGAAAAAACTGGAGAAGCGAGGATCTGTTGGACAGGATTGTATGTCAGAAATCTACGGATGGTGGGGCGACTTTTGACAATGGAACATTTATGGGTTTGAACAGCCCCAAAGATCAGGACAAACAATGGGCTGTTGTTGATCCAAAATCCAATCATATTTATGTTACCTGGACGCAATTCGACAAATACAACAGTATAGACCCAAATGACAAGAGCAATATTCTTTTTAGTAAATCCACTGATGCAGGTGCAACATGGTCGGAACCGGTCCAAATCAACCAAAAATCCGGTAATTGTCTTGACGATGATCAAACCACGGAAGGTGCTGTACCCGCGGTTGGCCCCAATGGGGAAATTTATGTATCCTGGTCTTATAATGATACCATTTGGTTTGACAAATCGATAGACGGTGGAAAGACCTGGCTGGAAAATGATATAGTTGTAGTGAATCAGGTGGGCGGATGGGATATGGATATTCCCGGCATCATGCGTTGCAATGGCATGCCCATTACCCTCTGTGATTTATCCGAAGGGCCCAATGCAGGCAGCATTTATATCAATTATGCCGATCAGAAAAATGGCATAACTGATACGGATATTTGGCTTGTAAAATCGGAAGACCGGGGAAACACATGGAGCAATCCCATAAAAGTCAATAAGGATTCGAGCAATCATCATCAGTTTTTCACCTGGATGGCCATCGATCAAAGTGATGGGAATTTGTATGCTGTGTTTTACGATAGACGAAATTTCACCAATACAGAGACTGAGGTGTTTTTGGCCTGGTCAGTTGATGGAGGAGAAACATTTTCCAATAAAAAAATTAATGAAGAATCCTTTGTCCCAAATCCCATTGTATTTTTTGGTGATTACAACAATATTTCAGCCCAAGATGGAATCATTGCCCCTATTTGGACGGAAGCACAGGGGATTCAAACAGGCGTATATACCCGAATTTTAAAAAGGGAAGATCTCGGAATTCAGAAATAAACCACTTTTTTGGTTTCAAAGAATTCCTCTTCGAAGAAGTCACTAATCGGCCAGATTTTATAAGGGCGTTTAAGCTCGAGCATTTCTTCTTTGATTTCCCCGCCTTTGAGATAATAAATGCCCGCCTTTTCAAAAGTACTTTTATTGTTTTTTAAATGGCCAACCCAATGAAAAAAGGTAGTGGCTCTAGCCACAGCCCTTGCGGTGATAAAATCGTATTTTTCTTTGATTTCCTCAGAGCGGATTTTTGTCGCCTTTACATTTTTTAATTCCAGTTCTTCAACAACACCCTGGACTACTTTTATTTTTTTTCCAATACTGTCGATCAGATGAAACTGAACTTCGGGAAACATTATGGCCAGTGGCAATCCGGGAAATCCTCCACCCGTTCCCACATCCAAAACACTTGAGCCTTTAGGAAATGTAATAACTTTGGAAATGGCAAGAGAATGCAAAATGTGACGCTCTTCAAAATTGTCCATGTCCTTTCTGGAAACACAATTGATCTTTTCATTCCATTTTGAAAAAACCTCTCTGAAATCACGATAGGACTTCAGCTTGGCTTCATCTAATTCGGGAAAATATTTTATGAGCAAATCCAATCAGATGGAATCTTTGCGGTGTTTCACAAAATCGTAAAGCAATTCTCTGGCTCTGTGAAGTTGAGCCTTGACCGTACCGAGTGGAGCTTCCAATTCCGTGGCTATTTCATCGTAAGATAATTCCTTAAAATAACGCAATCGAACCAAATGTCTGTATTTCGGGGGCAATTGGGTCACAATTTCCTGCATAATCTCTATTTTCTCGCTGCGAATGGCTTCTTCCTGAGGATTACGGTTGGAGTCCTTGATATTGACAGGAATAAAATCGCCATCCTTATCTTTCATGGAACCGCTAATACTGGTGGTTTGAAGTCGTTTTTTCCGGATAAAGTCAATACAATTATTGGTGGCTATTCTAAATAACCAGGTGCTAAAGGTATAATCGGGATTAAATTTTTTAAGATTTTTAAAAGCCTTTCCAAATGCTTCAATGGTAAGGTCCTCGGCATCATCTACATTTCTTACCATTTTTAATATCATGTGATAGACCGATTTTCTATAGCGATGAAGCAAATCGGCATAAGCTTTTTGATCGCCGGCTTTTGCAGCATCGACCAACTTAAAGTCTTCAAGTGCTTTTTCAGAAAATTTTCTATTGTCTATCGCCATTCGATATTGTTTCTCAGTCGGCCCTTTAGCCCAAGCGCCAAATTAATACATATATGAAGTAAATCCAGTACAGGAATAAAAACAATGTTTATTTCTGATCCACTTTTCAGTGACAAACGCTTAAAAAGAAAGGCATATAAAATATTTCTTATAAGGAATAATCCCAGAACATAGGACCAATTTTCCGGAAAGAACAGCAGCACTAAAAGGAGAAGTAGATAAAACGGAAATGTCAGGTAATTGAAGATCAGTTCTTTAATAATTTTATTTGGATAGTATTTTCCCGCCATCAAATGTCTTAGTTTCTGGTTTAGCCAATCGTGCCAATTGCTTTCAGGTATTGATACGGTCTGGCCCCTATTTGTAACACATGTATTGCATTTTTTTTGTGGATCAAGATATTGTATCAATAGGTCATCATCTCCGAAAGGAAGTTTTATATTTTCGCCGAAGCCGCCCTTGTTTTGAAAATAGCTTTTAAGAAACATTTGATTTCTCCCCAATGACATGTAGGCCTTGCCTTTCCTGGCAAAATAAATCATACTTCCTGAGGTCCAGGCCGTATCGTATTGAATGATTTTATTCAGGAATCCAGGGGCTTTTTCATAAGGTGATAAGCCGATAACAAATGCATCACCTTCATTCAGAGACCCTCCCATTTCCTGAATCCAAAAATCAGTTTTAGGATAACAGTCGGCGTCTGTTTGTAAGATTAAATCATATTGTGCCCTTTCAATAGCACGCAAGAGGGCATTTTTCTTTGCTGAACTTTCAGGAGGAATGTCTGATTGTTTTTGTTCAAGAATAATTAAGCGATCAAATTTTTCCTTTACGTTTTTTAGGTATTTCAGGGAATCATCACTACATCGGTCAAGCACGATAATAAGCTCCCAGTCCTGATTGTATTTTTGTTCCTGAAGTGCCGGAAGAAGTATTTTGAGCTTTTCCAATTCATTGTTAGCAGCAACAATTACTGAAATTGCCTGTCCCGGACTTCTATTTTTGAAAAGTCTAAAAGAATTGACTTGTAAAATCAGCCATAATATCTGAATCAGGGCAATTATTGAAGATAAAATGAATAATATCATAAACATTCGGATTTGAAATAAGCAAAATTTATTATCAGATGAACAGAAAAATTAATTTTGCGCCGAAATGCTGGATTTTAAGATACATGCCACAAGCTCCGAGGGCTATTCAAGGACGGGGACAATTAGCACGAAACACGGTGAAATACCCACACCTATTTTTATGCCCGTTGGAACAGCGGGTACGGTAAAGGCCCTTCATCAAAGAGAGCTCTCAGAAGATCTCGATGCCAAAATTATTTTGGGAAACACCTATCATCTTTATCTGCGTCCCGGAATGGACGTTTTAAAGGAGGCGGGAGGACTTCACAGATTTATGAATTGGGAGCGGCCACTATTAACCGATAGCGGAGGTTATCAGGTTTACTCATTAGCACAATCGCGAAAAATTTCGGAAGAGGGCGTTGAATTTCAATCGCATATCGACGGTTCCAGACATTTATTTACCCCTGAAAACGTGATAGCCATTCAAAGAGCTATTGGGGCAGACATAATCATGGCTTTTGATGAATGTCCATCTTATCCATGCGAATACGATTATGCCAAAAATTCCATGCACATGACTCATCGCTGGCTGGATCGTTGTATTAAAGCAATGAATGATAGTGAAGCACTATACGGCTATGAACAAAACCTATTTCCAATTCTTCAGGGAAGTGTTTTTAAGGATTTGCGTTCTGAATCGGCAAAATACATCAGCGAAACTGAACTGCCGGGATGCGCCATAGGAGGCTTATCGGTAGGTGAACCACATGAAATGATGTACGAGGTTTGCGATTGGGTAAGCGATATTCTTCCTAAAAACAAACCAAGATATTTAATGGGAGTCGGCACTCCTGAAAATTTGCTCGAATGTATCGATCGGGGCATCGATATGTTTGATTGTGTTATGCCTACCAGAAATGCCCGGCATGGCATGATATTCACTTCAGAGGGCATCCTCAATATTCGAAATGAAAAATGGAAAAATGATTTCAGTCCTTTAGACGAAAATGTGGATTTGTTTATCAATAAAACATATTCCAAAGCCTATTTAAGACATTTAGTTATTGGGAATGAAATACTTGCTGCTCAAATAGCCAGCATTCAAAACCTCGGACTTTATCTTTGGTTGATGAAAGAAGCGAGAAAACATATTGCTCAAGACAGCTTTTCTTCGTGGAAAAAGGAAATGATTGAAAAATTAAGCCGAAGATTGTAAGGTGAAAAAACTCGATTGGTATATATTTCGAAAATTAGTAGTGGCCTATGTTTTTGTCGTAGTCATTCTATGCCTCGTGATTTGCGTAATCGACTGGAGTGAAAAAAACGATGATTTTGTTCAATCCGATGCCACACTCAACCAAATCCTTTTTGACTATTTTCTTAACCTGATCCCCTATTGGGCCAGTGTGCTGAGTCCCTTAATGGTATTTATCTCTTCCATCTTTGTCACTGCTCGATTGGCTTCACATACGGAAATAATAGCGATGCTTAGTGCGGGTGTTAGTTTTAGAAGGATTACTCGGCCCTATTTTATAGCTGCAATATTAATTGGCCTTGTCAATTTTATCGGAATTGCATGGTTTATCCCGAAAGCAAATACCACCCGGCTGGCCTTTGAATTTACCTATCTGAAAAATCAATACTACTACGATGGAAGAAACATCCATATTAAAACATCACCTGATACCTATGTATATATGGAAAGTTATAATAACCGCCTGGAGGTGGGCTATAAATTTACCATCGAAAAAATTAATGATAATCAGCTGCTCTCTAAATTGAGCAGTCCGAAAATCAATTGGAATGAGGAGCTGGAAAAATGGCATATGAACAGTTATACCATTCATAATTTTGGGCCGGAAGGCGAAGAATTCCTTGAAGGGCGTTCGCTGGATACCGCCTTGAATTTTTTACCCGATGATTTTGAACGCCAGGAAAGATTATACGAGACCTTTACCGTTACAGAACTAACTGATTATATAAGGGAATTAAGAATGCGCGGTGCAGAAAACATCGAACCCTATATTATTGAAAGGTATGAGCGTTTTACCTATCCGGCAGCTATCATTATTCTGGCGCTGATGGGACTTATCTCGGCTTCCAGAAAAAACAGAAGAGGCACGGGTGTTCAGATTGCCTTCGGTTTTGTCCTTGCATTTGTGTACATACTCTTCGTAATGATGAGCAGAAGCATAGCCCAGGTGGGTGGTTTTTCACCTTTGATGGGAGCCCTGTTTCCGAGTATTGTATTTGCAATAGTGGCGCTGCTCATGTATCGCAATGTTCCGAAATAGTCATGAACAAGGATTATTTCAAACTTCACTTTATTGTATTTATCTGGGGCTTCACCGCTATTCTTGGCAAGCTCATTGAAATTCCATCGATAGAATTGGTCTTTTACAGAACCGGAATAGCTGCCATTTTACTGGCCTTGTGGTTTTTCTTTAAAAAGCAGTTATTGCTTTTAAAATTCCGCGATGTTCTGCCTTTGCTCCTGACCGGTACTATTATTGCCGCCCATTGGATATTTTTCTTTTTATCAGCCAGACTTAGTACTGTTTCAGTCTGTCTGGCCGGTATGGCTACCGTAACACTTTTTACTGCCTTCCTCGAACCACTATTTTTCAAAAGGAGAATATCCTTTCTAGAAATCTTTTCGGGCTTAATCGTAATACTCGGGCTCTATATTATTTTTCGTTTTGAATTCAATCATGCGCTGGGGCTTTCTATCGCTCTTTTGTCGGCTTTTCTAGCTGCCATTTTCTCAATTTTAAATGCCTTTTACACAAAAAAACACGATCCTTATGCCATCACTTTTTACGAAATGGCCGGTGCCGCATTGAGTATTGCAATCTTTTTTATCCCTTACACTTATTTTGGAATGGCCCAAAATGGAGAACTACAACTCAATCCTTCGGCCATGGACTGGTTTTATCTATTAATTCTTTCCGGGGTATGTACAGTTTATGCATTTAGCGTATCCGTAGAAATAATGAAACGCCTCACCCCTTTTACCGTCAACCTGGCCGTAAATATGGAACCCATTTATGGAATACTCCTAGCCTTGCTCATATTTGGGGAATCTGAAAAAATGTCGGGGGCCTTTTATTTGGGGGCTTCTTTGATAATCATTACCATTATTATCAATCCGCTAATTCGATATCAACAGAAAAAAGGAAGAATCAGGATACCCAAATTTTAATTAATAATGTCCTTCAAATGCCATTCACGCACCTGAATAATGGCATCGGTTTCTGTTTTATAAACAAAAGCAAGCACATTGCAGAAATAAGGGTCATTGCCATTGTCCAGCTGATAGGTAAAAGCCTTACTGATCGTTGCATCTTCAGCGATACTCGCACCTGCGCTCTCATTCAATAAATCTCCCCAAGTTCCATTCATGGAGCCTCTTAATACATGCATGTGAACGTATTCCTCGATGTCACCAACCAGATAATTAGGATCGCCGGTATTCACATAATTTTTTTGCCAGTCGATTACACTATCCTCCGTTACGTACACGCTGATGTTCAAATCTTCATATACAATGGTATTAAAATGCGAGCTTATGCTGGCCGAAATGGTATTTGAATTTTCATCGAAGGATATATTTCCCGTTAGGGCAACATAGGTGTTGGGCTCTTCGAGTAAATCCTGAATACTCTGTTCAAATGTTCCCGGCAATACGAGTTTACTTCCACTGATCTCTTCTCTGCTTACCATTCCCCTTGGTATTCCGGTAAGGCTTACCCCAAATTCCTGATCGAGGGCATCGCCAACGGCGGTAGTGAAATTAGTGGTAAATTTTGGAGCACCAGGAGGAGCCCAATTGGCAAGACTTCCCGCATGAATAGACATGATGGCCAGTTTATCTTTGTATTGATCCTTTGACTTCAAATCAGCGATGGTTCTGGCACCTCCGGGACAATTGCCGCATTTATGTCCTGTGTATTCTTCAATAAGAATTTTCCGGGCAAAACTTTTTTCTACCGTGTCATTTCCGGTGGTATCAACTGGTCCGGGAACGCCTTCATTTTCAAGCACATTGCCATCTATGACATCACAGGAAACCGCAAAAAACAGAACCAATAAAATCGATATAAAATTTTTCATAGTTATTTTTCTAAAACGAACTTGCCAATGTCAAGGTGACACCGGTGTTTTCGGGAACCGGTCGGCAAATTCCTCCTACGCATAAAAATCCTCCCCTTTGACGGCCGCCTCCAAGTTTTATAGAATAAGTGTCTTTCCTGTATCCAACAGCACCGGATAAATAAAGATTCCTTCTTTCCACATTGGGATTTCCATAATTGTATTCACCCAAAGCGGTAATATACCAGTGAGATGTTAAAGTTTGTTCAAACAATCCCGTAAACCAACTACCAAAATCCTGCTCGGTGCTCAAGGCCTGCAACTCCAGCCTCGAAGTATATCTTTTATTGTTAACCCTATAGCTATATGTTCCTTCCATTATGGCTATCCATGACTTCACTTTTATGGCGTCCCCGCTTAAAGTAGCAGGTTGAAAAACATAATTAACTATTTGTCGAATCACAGAACCAGTAAACTTGAATTTTTTACTCAATTTTTTACTGATTTCCACATTGATATCTCTGTAAAAAACATCATCGCCAATTTCAAAAAAATCAGACTTGTATTCATTTCTGATGCTATCACCCGTAGGTGTTCTGGGTATATCATTAACCAATGATGCATTGATAGCAATATTAGTCCCGTATTTTCCGCCAAGCGTCGTGCCTCTTTTAAAATTGTAAAAAATATCCGTCTGAAATGCCATTTCACCCTGCGGAACAGTTGGATAAGAGTAAAGAGAACTCAACCTATAGGTGTGCTGCTTTGTAAGTGCAGGTTGGTAATTGATAAACAAATCAAATCCGGTTGCCGCTCTGTCGCTTCGAAAATCCATATTATCCCATCGCTTCATGGCAATGCTCGCTCCAAAATTATTGCCGGTAAATGAGGCATTTACGAGCAGGGCATCTCCTTCATTGTAAGAGTTTTGGTTGATGGTGGAAGGGTCATTTACTTTATATGCGTATTCGGCATTTAGATTAAAGCCTCCGCGGCTGAGATTGATTCTCCCGGCAAAATTGGCAACATTGTTTGGAAGAATTAAAATCGAATTGCGATCTTCCTGATATCTTGAAACAAAGCTCCCACCTACAATAAGACGTGTTTTTGAAGCATTTAATGATTCAAAGATATCATTGATCGAAAATTCACCATCCAATCCTCTTACAAGGCCCGGGCTTTGATCAAAATAAAAACGCTGCCTTCCAATTATTCCTTTTAGTATTATTCCCGGTATAGGTTTATAATGCACTCTTATTCCATCTATATTATTATCTAAACCGAGATACCACTCCCAATAAGCCCGCAAGGTTAATCCATTGCCAAACTGTTCATAAAAATTACCTACCGTAATATCCAGTTGATCGTTAAAATACTGGGCATATCTGAAGGTTATACCGGTTTGATCATACCTTCTGTCAAAACCTAAAAGCGCGGGCTCGTAAGATTCCAGCCTCATGCCTGCTTTGAAATTTCCGGCTGTGTAATTAAAATTACCATAGGCGTTCATACCTGCTACTTGCGGCAATTCCTGAGCATTTATAGCTTCATCTTTCAAATAATATTGTGCGTCGAGTAAAAAATCGCCGTGAAGCTGGCCGCCACTTAAGGTTCCCGAATTAAAGGCAGAATTTTGAGCGAATGTATTCGAGATACAGTAACCCGATAGCGCAATTAGTAGTAGTCGTTTTATCAAAATGCAAGTTTTAGACTAGTTCGAGCTCATTTCGGCCACTTCCAGTACTTTATCGTATAGCTCATCTTCATCACCCGGTGCATAGCCGTTGTGTTGCCAAACGATATTTCCATTTTTGTCGAGTAAAAAAGTATGAGGCACGTTATTAACATTTAAAGCCCTTCTCAAATCAGAATTGGCATCGATATAAATGTCGTATTCCCAGCCTTTGCCCCTTGCCAGAGGCCCTACCTTGGCAATATTTCGCGTATCGTCTATGGAAATTGCAACGAGTTTAACATTGGTTTCGTCCTGCCAGTCGATGTAATAATCTTTGATGGTATTGAGTTCAAGAATACAGGGCTTGCACCAGGTGGCCCAAAAGGATAGAATCGTCGGTCCTTCTGTATTATAGATTTCAGAAGCTGAAATCGAGGTGTTTTTCAAGTCTTTAATTTCCACATTCGGAACTTTCCAGGATTTCTCCTGAGCATATAGAAAGGATGAAAAAAGGACCAATGAAAGAATTGCTAGTGCTCTAAAAAACATGTTATGGTAATTTGGGTAATTCTGTTTATTTTTACGGTTTGAATCTCTTAAGAGAGGTCGAAAATAAAAAATCTTAAAACATAAGAGAAACCAAAGCGCTAATATGAAATATATTTTTACTTCAGCACTGATCCTTTTTGTATTCATCAATGCAATGGCACAAAGCCTGAGCGTTGTGAGTCAGAGCTCCGATTCTCTCTCCGGAGATTTCTATACTGAGATGGAAGCAAAAATCACGCTGGAAAATACAGCGGCCAATACCAATACCTATGGCGTTGAGCGTTTTGAACTCGATATGGCACCTGGCCATAGCTCCTATTTTTGCTGGAGCATTGATTGCTATCCTACAAATGTTTCGCTCTCAACCAGTTTTGTAACACTGGCGCAAGGA
Organism: Cytophagales bacterium; assembly: GCA_965267555.1. Lineage (GTDB taxonomy): Bacteria > Bacteroidota > Bacteroidia > Cytophagales > CCMP332 > CCMP332. The sequence continues at coordinate 2,700,447 of OZ254083.1, forward strand.
GAGCGCGATTCAACTTTTATCGGTTATTTAACACCCTATGATGGTAGTGGAGGAATAGAAGGTACTTCGGTTGTTAAATATGTTTTCTTCAATCAAAATTCTAGCAGCGATACAATTAGCAGAGTATTTGTATACACTGCTTATTCTACCGTTGGTATTAAGACCAGGGTATTGGACGAAAATGATTTTTATGCTTATCCCAATCCCACTGTGAATACATTGAATGTAGCTTTCGGTGACATCCAGGGTTTTAATTCAGGAAGAATAATTATTCGCAACGCTTTGGGTTCTGAACTAATAAATCAAGCTATCGATATCCATGATAATCTGACGAGTATTGATGTTTCCTCGCTTGAAAGAGGGGTTTACCTCTATACCATTCAATTGGATGGTCAGAAGTACCAAACCAAAAAATTCGCAATCTCAAAATAGTCTTAAGACATTTAGCGTTAGTCAATTGATTTAATTGTCAATTACTTACAAATACGTTAATTTTGTGCCCCGATGAAATTAAGGCATGTTCCATTTTTTTTAATAGTCCTGCTTTTTGTATTTGCGTCTTGCAGCAAATTTCAAAAAATACAAAAATCAACCAGCATTGTTGAGAAATACGATGCTGCGGTAAAATATTATAAGGCAGGGGATTATTACCGCGCCGGATTGCTTTTTGAAGAGCTGATTCCCCTAATGCGTGGTAAAAAGGAAGCAGAGGATACAGAGTTCTATTATGCTTACTGCCAGTATTACCAAAGACAACTTTATTTGAGTGCATATTATTTCAAAAAGTTTTATCAGACTTACCCGAGAAGTGAATTTTCAGAGGAAGCACATTACATGCATTGCCGTTCGCTTTATGAGTCTTCTCCGAGAAATGACCTGGATCAGAGTACCACCAAGGATGCCATGCAGGCCATTCAATCTTTTATAAAAAAATACCCCAAATCTGAATTTGCAGATGAAGTTCAGCGTATTTATGGTGGATTGGATAAAAAGCTCAATAAAAAGTACTTTGAAAGTGCTAAACTTTACCATAAGATAAGAAAATATAAGTCTGCCGTAGTTTCACTGGAGAACTATCGAAAAAAATATCCGGATTCGCAGTACAACGAAGAGGCGCAGTATCTGAGAATTGATGCACAGTATCACTATGCAAAAAAGAGCATCGAATCAAAGAAAAAAGAACGATTCTATGAGACGATAAGTTTATACCAGGAATTTGTGGATAAATATCCGGCAAGCCAGTATTTGGGTGAGGCCGAAAAAATATACGAAAATTGTTTAAAAGAAATTGAAGATTATAATCAATCATAATTATGGCAAATAATGCATCAATAGTTACAAGAGACGTGGTAGATCTTTGCGACGAGACCAAAAACGTTTACGAATCAATTGTTATTCTTACCAAAAGAGCAAGACAGATTGCTGTGAAGGAAAAAGAGGAATTGAGCTCAAAACTAGCTGAGTTCGCTACAACCGTAGACAATTTGGAAGAAATTTTTGAAAACAAAGAGCAGATAGAAATTTCCAAGCATTATGAAAAAATGCCGAAGCCTTCTGCCAAATCAATCGATGAATTCATCGAAGATAAAATTGTTTTCAGACAGCCAAGCCAGGAAGACAGCCAGGATGATCTTTTGATCTAAAAAATGTCTTTAAAAGACAAAAAAATATTAGTTGGAGTAACGGGAAGTATTGCTGCTTATAAAGTGGCAATACTTATTCGTTTATTAAAAAAGCAAGGTGCAATAGTAAAGGTCATCATGACCGAAAGCGCCAAAGATTTTATTACTCCGCTTAGCCTTTCCACACTTTCTGAAAACCCGGTACTGAGCAAATATTCAAATCCCGAAACCGGCGAATGGCATAATCATGTAGAACTGGGTCTTTGGGCTGATTTAATGTTAATCGCACCGGCAAGTGCCAATACCATTGCAAAAGCAGCGAATGGCATATGTGATAATTTGCTATTAGCCGTATACCTTTCAGCGCGATGTCCAGTCTATTTTGCACCGGCCATGGATCTGGATATGTTGGCCCATCAAAGCACTCAAAATAATCTTGAGAAATTAAAAAATTACGGCAACGAAATAATAGAACCCGCCAGCGGTCTTTTGGCGAGTGGACTTGAGGGAAAAGGAAGAATGGAAGAGCCGGAAACCATATTTAAGATCATAAAGGAAGGGCTCAAAAAAAAAAGTGATTTCAAAGGTAAAAAGGTCTTAATCACCGCCGGTCCCACACAGGAAGCCATCGACCCTGTTCGCTATATTGGCAATCATTCTTCCGGAAAAATGGGCTACGCTATTGCCAGGGCATTTTGCCTGTCCGGAGCCAAGGTTGAACTCATCAGCGGGCCAGTGAACATCGAATTTAAACACCCAAATTTGAATATCCATAGGGTTAGCAGCGCTTTGGAAATGGAAAAAACAGCCAAAAAACTATTCCCCAAATGTGATATTTCAGTATTGGCCGCCGCCGTTTCTGATTATAGGCCTAAAACGAAAGCAGAAAATAAGATCAAGAAAAAAAATGGCAGGAATCTGAATATCGAACTCGTTGAAAATCCGGATATCGCTTTCGAATTGGGGCAAAAAAAGACTGAAAAGCAAAGGATTGTTGGATTTGCGCTTGAAACGGAGAACCTGAGAAAAAATGCCAAAGAAAAACTTATCAGAAAAAATTTTGATTTAATTGTCATGAACCAAGCCAATGACACAGACAGTGGTTTTGCACATGATACCAATAGAATTTCCATACTCGACAGGTATAATAATTTAACCGAATTTGAGTTGAAGTCTAAAGAGGAGCTCGCCTTCGATATTCTCGAATCTATCAGAAATTTTAAAGGATGAGAATTTTTCAAATAATCATATTTCTATTTTTTATCTCAATTGACTTTGGCCTAAAAGCCCAGGAGCTCAATTGCAGGGTAATCGTGGATGCCAATAGAATACAGCTGTCGGATAAAACCATTTTTGATGACATGCAACAAGCCATTTGGGAATTCATGAATAATAATGTCTGGACCAATGATATTTATTCTACTGAGGAAAGGATAAAGTGCAACCTCTTTATCACGATTACCGAAATGCCCGTGCTCAACAGATTCAAGGCAACGGTTCAAATAACCTCTTCAAGGCCCATTTATGGTACCAGCTATGAATCCCTGCTCTTTAATTTTGTGGACAAGGACTGGGATTTTGAATACGCGCAATCGCAGCCTTTGCAATTTGCCGAACAAACATTCAATTCGAATCTCACCTCTTTATTGGGTTTTTATGCATACTGCATTATCGGTTTAGACTACGATTCATATTCCCGACTGGGTGGGACTGCTTTTTATCAAAAGGCTCAAACAGTAATGCAAAATGCGCAACAATCCTCAAATGCGCCTGGTTGGCAACCTTTTGAAGGCAATTTAACGCGGTATTGGTTAATTGAAAACCTCATGAACCAGGCATTTCAAAAATTCCGTGAAGGGGTTTATGTCTATCATCGGCAGGGTTTTGACAAACTGGCCAAGGAGCCGGAGGATGCGCGAAAGAAAATTGTGGAAAGTCTGAAATTGTACGTCGAGACAAGAAAACGAGCCCCCATATCTGTTTTGTACAATAATTATTTCAATGGCAAAACACCGGAAATTGTAAATGTCTTTCAGGAAGGTGCTCCGCTTCAAAAACAGGAAGTTCACAAAATAATGACTGAGATTGACCCAACACAGGTAGAAGAATACGATAAAATTCTCAAAGGTTAATCAATGCTTTCTTAATTTTACCCTCCATTTTTTTGAATTATGCTCAATAGCCTAAGGGTAAAGAATTACATATTAATTAAAGAGCTGGAAATAAATCCCGATTCAAGTTTGGTTGTCATAACCGGTGAAACAGGAGCGGGTAAATCCATTATTCTTGGGGCTGTTGATCTTTTGATGGGTGCAAGAGCGGATAGCAAAACCCTTTTCGATAGCGATAAAAAATGTGTGATTGAGGGTTTGTTCAACATTAAGAATTACCAGCTTCAAAATTTTTTTAAAGAAAATGAATGGGATTATTACGACGAATGCATCATAAGGCGTGAAATCAATCCCGCAGGACGTTCCCGTGCATTTGTCAATGACAGTCCGGCCAATTTGAACAAAGTAAAGGAACTCGGCGAGCAATTGCTGGATATCCATTCCCAACACGAGTCTATCCTGGTCAATAATTCCAAATATCAATTGAGTATCGTAGATGCCATTGCAGGAAATCGAAAGGAGCTAAATGAATTTCAAAGTGCTTTTCAAAAATATTCAAAAACGCAATCAGAATTAGATCAACTGATCGCGCTGAGAGAAGAAGATGAAAAAGAAAAAGATTATAAATCATTTCTGTTAAAAGAATTGGATGAAGCATCCCTGGAGAAAGATGAAAAAGACAAAATTGAGAATGAGCTTCAGATAGCGGAAAATGCTGAACAAATTCATTTGCAGCTCGGAAATTTTCAGCAATTGATGGATCTGTCGGAACCCGGGGCAATGCAAATTTTAAGAGAGGCAATATTGGCAATACAAAAAATAGCTTCTTATTCCAATGACTATGAAGAATTGTACAAAAGGCTCGAAAGCACGGAGATAGAACTAAAAGATATACTTGGCGAAAGTCAAAACTTATTGGATCAGGTAGATATCGATTCGGAAAAACTGAATGTCTTAAGAGAACGTGTCAATTTGATACAAAGGCTTGAAGACAAACATCATGTAAAAGAATTCAATGAGCTATTGGAAATTCAAAAGGCACTTGAAAATGACTTGAGCAAATCATTAAATCTTGAAACAGAAATCGCCAATCTGGAAACCTCACTGGCGAAATTAAAATCTGATATTGATGCTAAAGCTAAAGTGCTTTCCCAATCGAGATATGAGGTAAAGGATCAACTGGCCATTGAAATGATTGCTCTTCTAAAGAATCTCGGAATAGAAGAAGCACAAATACAAATTGAAATTGCTCAAAAACCACTTTCCGAAGATGGAACAGATCAGGTGAATATTCTTTTTTCAGCCAATAAGGGTCAAAAACCGGTGCCGTTAAAAGAAGCGGCCTCGGGAGGGGAAATGTCACGACTGATGCTTGTCATCAAATATTTAATAGCCGATAAAACGTCATTGCCGACCATCATATTTGATGAAATCGATACCGGAATTTCCGGCAAAATAGCCATACAAATGGGCGAGATGTTTAAAAAAATAGCACTTGAACATCAGGTTTTAGCCATCACACATTTACCCCAAATTGCGGCAAAAGGCAATCGGCATTTTGTTGTTTTTAAAGAGACCGGAGATCAGAAAACATCCACTGAAATACGAGAACTTTCAGGAGAAGAAAGAATTATCGAAATTGCACAAATGATTAGCGGAAAATCGGATTCGAGTTCTGCTATAGCAAGCGCTAAAGAATTACTAGAACATAAAAAACTATAATGTCACATCAATTATTAAAAGGTAAGAAAGGAATTATTTTTGGTGCTTTGGATGAGAAATCCATCGCCTGGAAAGTCGCACTGAAAGCGCATGAAGAGGGCGCAGAATTTGTTTTGACCAATGCTCCTATTGCGATGCGCATGGGTGAGATCAACAAACTCGCAGAAAAATGCAATGCTCAAATCATTCCAGCAGATGCTACTTCTTTGGAGGATCTTGAAAATCTAATTTCAGAATCTGTAAAAATACTGGGAGGAAAACTGGATTTTATCTTACACTCCATCGGAATGAGTCCAAATGTGAGAAAGAATAAATCTTATGGTGATCTCAACTACGACTGGTTTCAGAAAACACTTGATGTTTCTGCATTGTCATTACACAAGGTATTGCAGGTCGCAGAAAAACAAGATGCATTAAATGAATGGGGCTCTGTCTTGGCACTGAGCTATATTGCCGCTCAAAAAGTATTCCCGGATTATTCGGATATGGCACAGGCAAAAGCACTTTTAGAGTCTATCGCAAGAAGCTATGGTTATCGGCTTGGCCTGAGTAAAAAAGTAAGAGTCAATACCATTTCCCAGTCACCAACACCGACAACCGCGGGAACCGGTGTGGGCGGTTTTGATACGTTTATTGATTATGCACAAAGAATGTCGCCCCTTGGCAATGCCACAGCTGAAGATTGCGCCAATTATTGCATCATGATGTTTTCTGATATGACCAGAATGGTCACCATGCAAAATCTATTTCACGACGGTGGCTTTAGCAGTACGGGTATTTCGGATGCCATCATTGAAAAATGGCAATAGTTAATTTTTATTAAAACGCTCTAAAGAACCGGCCCTGTCAAATAATTTTCCTGACAGGGCTTGTTTAATTGAAAGCAAAAGTATTTTCATATCAAGATTGAAACTTTGCTTCTCAACATAGTTTAAATCCAACCTGAATTTTTCTTCCCAGGAGTTTAATTCATTTTCTTTTAATTGCGCCAGGCCAAAAATGCCGGGTTTCACATCATGCCTTTCGTTCTGCTTTATCGAATAATAAGGCATATATTCAAGGAGCAGTGGTCTTGGCCCTACCCATGACATTTCACCTTTTAAAATATTAAATAACTGGGGTGTTTCATTTAAATGTGTAGCGCGGATAACTTTTCGCAAACCTGAATTGGCCTCATGTTTTGCGTTAAGGCTTGCAAATTTGAAAATGGTAAACGTTTCCCCTTTATAACCGGGCCTTTGCTGGCGGAAAATTACCTCACCGTGTTTGAAATAGAGAGAAATCGCAATCAGTAACATGAATGGCGAAATTGTTATCAGCACTAGTAAAGCGCTTAACTTGTCTAAAAGAGGTTTTAAAAAGCCTGAATATATCTGTCTCAAAAATTTAAATTCCTTATAATTTTGTCCAAATTCACACCATGCTATCATTTCCTAATGCAAAGATAAATCTGGGTCTGCAAATTAAGTCTAAAAGAGATGATGGCTATCATGAAATTGAAACCTGTCTTTATCCCATACCTCTAAATGATATTCTCGAAATTGTTCCGTCGCAGGAGAATAAACTCATTGTTACCGGAAATGCAATTGATGGCAAACCCGAAGAAAATCTTTGCTACAAAGCTATAAGACTTCTCGCAGAGCATTATAATATTCCAAATTTACATGTTCATTTACACAAGCTAATTCCCCATGGTGCCGGCCTGGGAGGTGGTTCCTCGGATGCCGTCTATACGTTGCAAAGTATTATTAAAATTTTAAATCTAAATGTCAGCGAAACAGAATTATTGAAACTATCAGCTTACCTCGGAAGCGATTGTCCGTTTTTTGTTAAAAACAGTCCATCAATTGCACGTGGTAGAGGTGAAGTAATTGAAACTTTGGACTTGAGCCTTAAAGGAGACTACTTAATTCTTGTGTTTCCAAAAATATTTATTTCTTCATCCCTGGCCTATTCCTTGATAAATCCGCGACCTTCCTCTAAGAGCTTGGAAAGCTTTTTAAAATTGCATAAAACAGAATGGAAAAATGTTCTTGTAAACGATTTTCAGGAGGCATTGGAAGAGAAATATCCCCAACTGGCTGATTTATCACAAATCATGTATGATCATCAAGCTTATTATGCAGCCATGAGTGGGAGTGGTTCTTCCTATTTTGGCTTGTTCAATGAAAATCCGGGAGATGACTTTAAAAGCTGGTTTAAAAAGGATTATTTTGTTTTCAAAATGAGATTAAACATTTAATCAACGAGAACGCTGGTCAGGCCACTATTGATTTGCTCCTTACTTTTTTCAATGATGTCGTTAATTTTTTTGCTGATTTCAGATAAATTTAAACTGTCCTTACCATAGGTAATCTGAAATTTAATAGCATTGAGATTGTCTTCCAGGTTATGCAACTCAAAAATACCTATCGGTCCGATAAGTTTATGACAAATCTCGCGAAATGATCTCAAATCATTATTGTTCAAGGCATCAATGATTTGTTCTTTGCATCGGTCAATTTCATCATTTACCTGTTTGATGTATTCTAAATATTCTTCTTTTCCACCATATATTTCCATTAGCTTCTGATGTGCCGTTTTACTATTCTTCGGCTGAAGAATTTCGTAACTCAGATGAACATTTTTTTCCGGCTCTAAAATATTTTTAATCTTCTGATATAAGATGCCAACATTCATGGGCTTGCTTATGTAATCAAGCATTCCTGCAGAATTTATCTTTTTCGCAATTTTACTTGAAACATCAGCGGTAATCGCTATAACCGGAGGAACATGGTCTAGTTTTTTCCTTAAAGCCTTAAGGGTTTTAAATCCGTCCATCTGTGGCATTTGAAGATCCATGAGTATTAAATCAAAATTCGTGGATGGCGCGATTAATAGCGCTTCTTCCCCACTTTTTGCTTCTGTCAATTCAAGATTTAAACGGTTGCAATAAGCACGCATTAAGTATCGGTTGGAGGCCACATCTTCTACATATAAAACTTTATACTTCCCTTTGGGGAAAGTTTTGATTACGCTTATATCAAAATTGGTAGATTTTCTTTTCTGTACGCTTTTTTCGAAAGGCATGATCACTGAAAACTCCGCTCCCTCCCCTTTCTCGCTTTTGAGATTTAAAACACCACCCTGTCGTTCTACCAGTTCCTTTGTAATGGATAATCCCAAACCTGTACCACCATATTTTCTCGTTGTTCTGGAATTAATCTGTCGGAAGGGATTAAATACTATTTTTTGTTTGCTTTTGGGAATTCCAATTCCGGTATCCTTTAAATTAAATTCAATAATCTGATGGGTTTTACCTTCCTGAATAATTCGAACCTCGCAGACTATTTTGCCTTGGTCTGTAAACTTGATGGCATTGGAAATAAGGTTGTTCAGAATTTGGTTTAAGCGCAAAGGGTCACCTTTGACATATTCCGAGATATTTCCATCGTAAAAATGTTCAAATACAAGCCCCTTCTCTTTTATTTGTGGCCCATAAGTTTTGCAAATATTATTGACCACTTCTTCAATATTGAAGGTTGAAATATCAAATTGCAATTGATCTGCCCTGATCTTTGAAAAATCCAGAATATCATTGATCATTAGCAGCAGATTTTCACCGCTGTTTTTAAGAATATTCAACATTTCGGCTTTTTCATCTTCAGGCATCGAATTTTCAAGCAGATTTGCAATCCCCAGGATGGCATTTAAGGGAGTTCTAATTTCATGACTTATTATAGAAAGGAATTCCTCGCGGGCGTTTAGTGCTTTTTCAAGTTTCTCTCTTGTTTTTACAAGTTTTTGCTCCTTCAGTTTCTGATCTGTGATTTCAAATGTCAATCCGACAAATTGTTCAATTTCACCTTTGGAATTTAGTTTCATTGGGGTTTTCTTGGAATACATCCAATGTTCGCCTCCTTCCTTGTCATATACTCTGTACTCTAGTTCATATAAATCCTTTTTCCCTTTTCTGATCTCTTTTAGCTGTTTGAAGTATTTTTTTACATCCTCTTTATGCATTATTTTTTTGATAAATGCTTTTAGGTTTTTACCAATATCCTTATCTCGGTATCCCAGCTTTTTGAAAATTTTATCATTGGTAAACACATATGAAAAGTTCGACAAGTCAAATATGAAAATGCTGTCGGGAATGATTTGAATGCTTTTATTGATAAACTCCGTGCTTTCCAGAAGTTTGGCTTCGTTTTCTTTTTGCTCTGTAATATCAACTGAATATCCGAGCAAGACCTTGCGTTTATCGACCCTGACCAACTGTTTGTTTACAAGGTAGGTCAATGCATTATTATTGTCTTTTATTTCGCGTATTTCCTGAATATGCTCTCCATCAAATACCTTTTGATCTTCTTCAGAAAATCGAAGAGCGGTAGCCTCATCCAGAAGTTCCGAATCCTTTTTACCCCATATTTTTTCCGGGCTTGCTCCCAATGTTTTGGCAGCCGATTTATTTATAAAAATATATTTCCCGTTTAAATCCTTTAAATAAATATCTATGGGTAGGCGGTCCAGAATTTCCTGCAGGAATAATTTTTGATGTTCAATTTCTTCTTCGGCCTGTTTCTTTTCGGTTACATCCCGGAAATTCAGGATCATCCTGATGAGATCACCATTGTCGCTAAATATTCGTCTTACCACCCATTGTATCCATCTGAAATTCCCATCTTTTAACTTGACCCTGTATTCGCGCTTGGAGAATTGTCTTTTTTTCTGAAAATCCTGACTGATTTTTTTTTCGATCTCTTTTTTATCTCCGGGATGAAATATATTTCTGGAATTGACAGCTTCCTGCAATTCTTCTAGATTGTATCCGAGATATTTGAATGCCTGCGGGCTGATGTATTCTAACTCATTGTTTTCAATAAGCATCAATACATCCATAGAGTTGGCCAGCATTTCCTCGTATTTAGTGAGCTTGGAGTCCAATTGCAATTGCTCCATTTTAAGCGTTAGAACCGGTTGCAGTAATTCAAATTCTGTTTCAAAAGATTCCAGGTCAAAGTCCTGAGGCCAGAATACCTTTAAATTAACATTTCGAACATTCGCACTGCTCGTGTTGATATTAAATTCCCTGATTCTATCGGATTTGTAATTTGGGTAAACTTCACTTATGTGATTTTTTTCATTGCCTATACTCACTCTTTTCTTGATTGGGGCGGAATCTTCTTTTAAAAAAAAGGTGAGAAAATATTTTTGACTTAGTTCTTCCGTTTTCAGGTATACGGCTTTAGCACCCAGCCAGTCAAATAGTTTAAAGGCAAAATCTGAGAATTCATCAAAATTTTTTGCTTTCCCAATTTGCTTGAGTAAAACGGCAAGTGTATTTCGATCGTCGATCATTTACGCAAATTACGCTTTTTCTAAATCCTCTCCTTAATAAATGAAGGGCAAAAAATAAAGATGTCAATAAAGCCTTTAAACTTTATAAATTTGCAGCCTCAAAATGACAAACATGTCAAACAAAAATTACAAACGTCATACGTTAACCGCAGCCTTGCCATATGCCAATGGTCCTATACACATTGGTCATCTTGCAGGGGTGTATATTCCATCAGACATTTATGCGCGATTTCTCCGTCTCAAAAACAGAGAAGTGGCTTTTATTTGTGGTTCGGATGAACACGGGATGGCCATTACCATGCGTGCCCGAAAGGAAGGATGCAGCCCAAAGGATATCATCGACAGATATCACAATGTTATAAAAAAGAGTCTGGACGAACTGGGCATTAGCTTTGACATGTATTCAAGAACCTCTTCCGCTGTGCATCACCAAACTGCTGCCGAATTCTTTAAAACGCTTTTTGAAAAGGAGGTGTTTGAAGAAATTGAATCCGAGCAGTATTACGATAGCGAAGCCAAGCAGTTTCTGGCAGATCGCTATATTCAAGGCATTTGCCCTATCTGTTCTTATCCCGAAGCCTATGGTGATCAATGTGAAAATTGCGGGAGTTCATTAAGTCCTCGAGACTTAAAAAATCCTGTTTCAACACTAAGCGGAAAAAAACCCGAGCTTAAAAAAACACGTCATTGGTTTCTCCCGATGGACAGGTACGAAGATTGGTTGAAAGATTGGATCCTGGAGGAGCATAAGGAATGGAAACCCAATGTATACGGCCAGTGCAAGTCCTGGTTGGATGGTGGCTTGCAAGCAAGGGCAATGACCAGAGATTTGGATTGGGGGGTACAAGTACCTCTGGAAGGTGCTGAAGGTAAGGTTCTTTATGTTTGGTTTGATGCTCCAATAGGGTACATTTCAGCAACACGTGAATGGGCTGAAGCAAATAATAAAAACTGGGAAGATTTCTGGAAAGATGAAGAGACCCGATTGATACATTTTATTGGAAAAGACAATATTGTATTTCATTGCATCATTTTTCCCACAATTTTGAAAGCAGAAGGCTCATATATTTTACCTGATAATGTGCCCGCTAATGAATTTTTAAATCTGGAAGGCCAGAAAATTTCCACATCCAGAAATTGGGCGGTATGGCTTCATGAATACCTGGAGGATTTTCCTGGTAAGCAGGATGTGTTGAGATACGCATTAACGGCGAATGCCCCTGAGACCAAAGACAATGACTTCACCTGGAAGGAATTTCAGCTAAGAAATAACAGCGAACTGGTCGCTATTTACGGAAACTTCATAAACAGAACTCTTGTCTTAACACATAAATATTTTGATGGCCTTGTACCAAAACCCGGGGACTTAAACGCTGACGATCAAGCGGTAATTTCCAGGCTAAAAACTTTCCCTTCGGAAATTGAATATTCTCTGGAAGAATTTAAATTCAGGGAAGCCCTTTCCAAATTAATGGATCTCGCTCGATTAGGAAATAAATACCTGGCCGACAACGAACCCTGGAAGCTTATCAAAACAGATGAAGAAAGGGTGAAAACCATTATTTATCTCTCTCTGCAAATAGCGGCTTCATTAAAAATTCTCTCAGCACCCTTTTTGCCCTTTAGTTCAAATAAACTTGGCGAAATGCTCAATTTAAAGCTCAGTGAATGGGATTCTTCAAAAGAGTTTCCGCTCATTGAATCCGGCACTTCAATCAATAAGGCTTCCCTTCTCTTCGAAAAAATAGAAGATGAAGCCATCGACAAACAAATTGACAAACTAGAGCAATCTAAAATGAACAACCAATCCGAATCGAATGTAGAAGCTTCGAAACCCGAAGTGAGTTTTGATGACTTTACTAAAATGGATATTCGTGTAGCAAAAGTATTGGCCGCTCAAAAAGTCCCAAAAACTAAAAAACTTCTTCAAATTACTGTGGATACGGGCATAGATCAAAGAACCGTGGTCTCCGGAATTGCCGAATATTTTGAACCGGAAAAAATAATTGGTCAGGATGTGCTCATACTGGTCAACCTTGCACCGAGAAAAATTAAAGGTATAGAATCGCAGGGAATGATTTTAATGGCTGAGAATGATAAGGGAGAGCTATATTTTGTTGCTCCCAAAGGCGAAGTAAAACCAGGTAGCCGAATTTCCTGATATGAGTATTTATTTATTGCCGTTTATTGCAGCCTTGATTGGATGGTTTACCAATTTTCTGGCCATCAAAATGCTCTTTCATCCAAAAAAACCTATAAACCTTGGTTTCTATAAATTGCAAGGGATATTCCCAAAAAGGCAAAAGGTTTTAGCCGAGCGATTGGGAAGCGTAGTGGCCAATAATCTTGTTCATTTCGAGGATATCAAAAAGAGCCTGGATGATCCTGCGGCTATGGCCACCATTCATAAAACCATTGAAGCGCATCTAGAAACATTTCTGCAAACCAAGCTGAAGGAGAATTTCCCAATGCTCAGTATGTTTTTAAATGATAATACCATTCAAAAAATCAAAAATGTGCTTACCAATGAGATCGAGTCAATTTTACCAATGATCGTAAACAATTACGTCGATAAAATTGAGCAAGATCTCAATATTGAAAAAATGGTAAGTGAGAAGGTGGCATCATTCTCATCGGAGAAACTGGAAGAACTGCTCTTTGCAATTCTAAAAAAAGAATTTAGGTTTATCGAATTGGTTGGAGCCTTTCTGGGTTTTTTAATTGGTATCGTTCAGATCCTCCTGGTTCAATACCTGTAAAATTAAGCCAACCAGGAACTGAACATCCAAAGTCTGGCTTCAATCACATTGACCTGATCGCTCATCAGATTCATGGTACCTTCATCTTCATTCTCTGTGGCCATTTCGAGGATTTCATTGACTAATGCCAATAATTTTTCGCTATGCTGAACTACATTTTTTACACATTCCGAATCCTTCGATACATTGGCCGTTTCCTTGACGATTGAGTGCTTTAGAAATTCGGTATATGTGTGCAAAGGCTTCCCTTTTAGCATTAATATTCTTTCGGCTACTTCATCGGCAAAAGCAGCAGCTTCATTGTACAATTCCTCAAATTTCATATGTAATTCGAAAAATTGAGGCCCTTTGATATTCCAGTGATAGCCTCTTACATTTTGGTAATAAAGCATTTCACTTGACAATAAAATATTCAATTTCTCGACAACAGCTTGTGATTTGTTCATTCCTGTAATTTTAAAAAGTTAAATAGATACTTATCGCTAATCCAATAGAAATTCCGCTTACAACATGCAACCAGCTTTCATCTTTTACTCTTAATAGATTAGATAACAACCACAAAACAAAAAAGTCGATAAAAAGGATCAGGAAAAGGGATAAAAATAGACCCGTCCAAAATCCAAAAACAGGAATTAGAGGATCGCTTATAAAAAGATCGTATTGTAGAAAATAAATGTAAATGCCATGGATTAAACCAAGGATAAATGCGATAAGATAACGCGAGCTCATGTTGGATTTTCTCCGACGAAATTTGTCGGGACTGAGGCCAAAATTCCATATGGCGAAAAGCAAAGTGCTCGTGGTAATAGCTGCCAACCAAATATTGTTTTCTATCGTAAATATTTTAAATCCTAAGAGCAAGATGTTCACGAGGATTCCGGCTGAAAAACTAAAAAGTATGATGAAGCCTTTTTTGAAATCCGTAACTTTGAGAATGGCAAAAAATGCCAATATTAAAGCAATATGTGGCAGTGCTTCCAATCTGTATAAATAGTTGAACCCGGTTAAAAAAAGGTCATAAAAGTCATTCATATTTGTTTCTTGATTGAAAATTCCAATGGGCAATGAAAATAGGGAATTTTTGTAAATTCTATATAAAGCTGTTTAATAAAGCTCAATTTTTTAATGGACAATAGAAAGTTATGCATATCGTCTTTTCTGATAATCTTCGCATTAAACAGTTGCAGCATTCTAAATCCATATATAAGAACATTAAAAAAAATTGATAAGGCGCAATTTGATCAAGCTTCATTTCACTTAAGCCGTATAAAAAAAGACAGTTCAATTGGTGCATTGGAAGCCTATGTACGAGTTGTACATTTTAAAAAAGAAGATAGCCCTTTTAGAAATCTCGATTCTGCAATCAAATGGGCGCATATTGGTGATAGTGTATGGAGGAAATCAAAAAACTGGCAAAAAACATTTGTAATTCGAAAATCAGGTGACTCCCATCCTTTTAAAACACTTATCACGGAAATTGACAGTCTTGGATTTGAGGAAGCGAAAGCCCATGCCGAGGAGGAAATTTTTATCCAATACCTGCAAAATTTTCCCAATTCAAGATTTTATGAGAAAGCAATAGAATTGAGAGATTCCTGTGCATTTCAAGATGCCAAAAGAGAAAATACCTATCTGGCTTATAAAAATTTTATAGAGAAATATCCCGATTCAAAACAAATAGAAGAAGCCAAAGAAATTTACGAGCTATTGTTGTATGAAACACATACCCGCGATCAGCATAAAATCTCCTATGAGAATTTTATCAAAAAATTCCCCCACTCACCATATCTGGAAAAAGCCGAAGAAAAAGTTTTCGAATTGTACACCCTTGATCATCGCATATCTTCTTTTGAGAAATTTATCGAAATGTATCCAAATTCCTTTAAAGTGGATGAAGCCAAACTTTGGATCAGACATAAAAAAGAAAAATACGATAGCATTGGGCCAATCTTTTTATTCCCCCAAAAGGATAATCCTTCCTATTTATTAATCAATCCCGAAGACAGCCTCTTTAATTTGAGTATAGACTCGGTTAAAAATCATTCAGCCTGCCTCCCATACAGGGAAGCCTATATCATCTATTCAAAATCAGATAAATGGGGGCTGGCCAATAGCAATGGAGAAGGTAGGATTCCACCACTTTTTCACGATTTGGAAAAACTTGAAAATGATATTTACATATACTCCAATGGAATAAAAAAAGGACTTGTACATGTTTCAGGCTTTAGAATTTGCGATGCATTGTACAATGACTTCGAAGTATTGAATGATACCTTTATTGCCTTTCATTTAAATGGGAAAATTGCACTGGGGGCAAGAAATGGAAAACGATTATCAGAGCCGCTCTATGAACAAATCATCGATTTGGGAAATGGACTTCAGGCTTTAAAAAAAGGTATGAAATGGGCCATCGTTAAAGGTCGTAAATTTCTAAACTGGCCAGATGTACCAAGTTTAAAGTTTGTTTATGACACGGTCTATCGCAGCGATTACAGCCGTTTATTTGCGGGAGAAATATCCAATTCCCTTCTTCTTAATGATCAATTGGATACACTAATTGATCCCGGATTTAGCCTGACCTCGGAATCAGAAAATTACATACAAACCTTTAGTGAAAAGAAATACAAACTGTTTGATAATAAGATCAATTTGTTGGCCACAAGTAAAATTGAAATATATTTTGACCAAAGCGGATATGCATATAATTCGGATTCTCTCTGGAAATGTTATTTCTATTCGGATACATTGAGTGTCGATTTATTTGAAAGTTTTAACAAGTATTATAAAAAGTTATTCATTTCAGACAGTGTATTTATATACCACAAAAAAGCCATGTTTCCCATTGGCCATTATGAGCACATTAATACCCAGATTTATAAAATAAATGAAACGGACACCTTTTGTTTTATAGTAGGCAATGCCAATAAATTTGGACTAATAGATGCCATAGGCGATACGATTATTCCCCTTGAATGGGATGAAATAAAAGTATTCGATTCCAATTCAATACGCGTCAGCGAACAAGGCAAATACGGTTTATTTAATTTTTTGGGAGAGGAAATATTGAAACCGGAATTCAATGCCATTTCCAACTATCTTGAAGGTGCCCTTACAATTTACAAAAACAAGAAATTCGGACTAATTCACCCCCTGAAATCCATCTATATTCCCTGCAGGTATTCTTCATCTTTGAAATACATCGAATTGAGAATACCCTTATTTAAGGTACAATTTGAGGACGGCCTGCGTTTATACAATTCAAATAATAAAGAAATCGCGAAGGCAAAAGATATTGTCATGATTAATGATAGTTTGGTTTTATTTAACCAGGATTTCACATGGAAACTTATGAAACTAAATGAAAATGGAGAATTTGAAGAATTGGGTATTAGTGCATTGAGGTATAGAATTTGGAAAGATGGAAAAGGAAATAGTCACCTAATATATGAGACGGTCAAGGGGTATGGTTTTTACAATACGGTAAAAAATGAAAATATTTATCCAGAATATTTCATGTTGTATCCGGTCATCGGAAATGGTGGAGAAATTCAAAATTATCTCGCATTCAAACATTATGAAGAAATAGATCTTTTCCTTTTGAAACTTTTGGATTCAAATGGATTTGAGCTCAAAAAAACAATAATCACTGCAGATCAGGCCGAAAAATTGGGATGTGGAAATTTATTGGAAAACTGAATAAAATTCCGCATAAATAACTTTCGAATTCGTCGGAAAAAAACTAACTTAATCCTCTTACAAAAATTTAATCAAATGTTAGACCAAAATAAAACGAGTCATGATAACCGGAAAATTAAACCAGATCCACAAGGACCATAGAGAATGGATAGCAGAAATAGAATTATTAAAAACAGAAATAACTTTTCTCACCAAACTGGTCCAGAATAATGCCAATCTCAAAGAGGGTAAATTCCAAAATGACCTCGACCACCACCGAAGGCTGCTGGACAAATTAATGACATCCATTCAATCACACAAAGCTTTTCTTGCCGAGATGGCTATTGAAGATATTCGAACAATGGAAATGCTAGATATCGAAGGTCATAATCGCAATAAGGCACATTTCAAAAACCTCGATGAAGGATTCAAAAAGTTAAGACATGATATACTTCATCTGAGTGGCAAAAGCACCGAAGCCATTCACTAAAATTTGAAATGTTTTGGAAGGTTTTCCAGAATGATCGAGCTCATTCTTTCCAAATTATATTCATGTGACCATTCCCAGTCGACACGCGCAGAGGTATCATCAATGGAGTCCGGCCAGGAATCAGCTATTTTTTGTCTGAAATCGGGTTTATATTCGATCTCAAAATCAGAATGATGCTTTTTGATTTCATAATACAATTCCTCCGGAGTGAAACTCATTGCCGCGAGATTATAGCTCGATCGGATCTTTACATCTTCATGCTTCGCCGACATTATTTTTAATATGGAATTAATGGCATCAGGCATAAACATCATCGGTAGCCTGGTATCGTTTTTCAAAAAACATTCGAAGGTTTCTCCATTTAAGGCCTTGTGAAAAATATCCACGGCGTAATCGGTAGTGCCGCCTCCCGGTAAACTCTTGTATCCTATCAATCCGGGAAATCGCAAACTTCGAACGTCTACATTAAATTTTTTAAAATAGTATTCACACCATCTTTCTCCTGCCAGTTTGGTTATGCCATAGACGGTGTCCGGATTCATAACCGTATTTTGCGGCGTTTTATCTTTTGGTGTATCCGATCCGAAAACAGCGATGGAGCTCGGCCAAAAAATTCTCTTTATAATGCCTTCACGTGCAAATTCCAATAATTCCAGTAAACTGTTCATATTCAAATTCCAAGCAAACATTGGATTGTCTTCGCCTTTGGCAGATAAAACAGCCACAAGATGATAAACATCATCGATACCGTATTTTTTGATCAGTTCAAGGACTCGCTTTTCTTTTAATATATCCAGTTTCTCAAATGGCCCGTCGATTTCGTATGACTTTAATTTTTTAAGATCGGCAGCTATCACATTATCGCCTCCATGCATTTCACGCAATTTTGTGACGAGCTCAGAGCCTATTTGGCCGCTGGCACCTATTACCAGAATTTTTTTCATATTGAAGCAAGCATATTGATAGGGGCAAATCTATTTAAAAAAAACAATCCCATTCCATTGCGATTATTAAATTGTATAAATTTGAATTTTAAATTCATGGATTACGAAACTTTTCTCAGCAGTAAGAAAATTGATAAGGATTCATTTGAAAAAAATGAACCGCAAATGAGTGCTTTGTGGAAAGAAGAATTTTCTAAAATGCATCCAAAAAGTTTTGAAGCACGAAAACTATTTCTGATCAATAAAATCAGAAGAAAATATAAACTGGTGAAAAGGGAAGAAGAAAAAAATCCGGAATTTAAAAAAACAGCCAAGCCAATTATTAAACCAAAATTCAAGCGATAATGTACAGTCAATTCAAAGGTGTTTTAGAGGAAGAAATTCAAAAAATTAAAGATGAGGGCCTTTTTAAAAAGGAACGTGTGATCAGTACACCCCAAGCCGCAGAAATCGTAGCGAATGGCAAAAAAGTACTCAACTTTTGCGCCAATAATTATCTGGGTCTATCCTCTCATCCCGAAGTAATCAAAGCAGCTAAAGAAAGCATAGACAGTCACGGTTTTGGTTTGTCTTCTGTGCGATTTATATGTGGCACTCAGGATATCCATAAAGAACTGGAAAAAAAGATATCGGAATTTTTAGGTACAGAAGACACCATTCTCTATGCGGCGGCCTTTGACGCCAACGGTGGGGTATTTGAACCTCTTTTAGGTCCCGAAGATGCCATTATTTCCGATGCCCTTAATCATGCTTCAATTATTGATGGTGTCCGGCTTTGCAAGGCTCAAAGATTCAGGTATGCCCATAATGACATGGAAGATCTTGAAAAGCAATTGCAAGACGCCTCCTCTTGTAAGCAAAAAGTGATTGTAACCGATGGTGTTTTTTCAATGGATGGAACCATCGCTCAATTGGATAAAATTTGTGATCTGGCAGAAAAATACGAGGCAATGGTCCTCACAGATGAATGCCACTCCACCGGATTTATGGGAAAAACAGGAAGAGGAGTTCACGAATTCAGAAATTGTATGGATCGCGTGGATATAATTACGGGAACATTGGGAAAAGCTTTGGGCGGAGCTTCGGGTGGATTTACATCAGGGAAAAAAGAGATCATTGAAATCCTGCGGCAAAGATCCAGACCCTATTTGTTCTCGAACACCCTTGCACCATCCATAGTAGGTGCGTCAATACGTGTATTTGATATCCTTTCTGCTAGCACGGCATTGAGGGATAAACTGGAAGACAACACAAAATATTTTAGATCAAAAATGGAGGCTGTTGGATTTGACCTCAAACCCGGTGAACATCCCATCGTTCCCATTATGTTGTACGATGCCCCATTGTCACAAAAATTTGCAGAAAGACTTTTAGACAAAGGAATTTATGTCATTGGGTTTTTCTATCCGGTCGTTCCGAAAGGGCAAGCCAGGATCAGGGTTCAGATTTCAGCGGGGCATGAAAAAACGCATCTTGATACCGCCATAAATGCCTTCATTGAAATTGGTAAAGAATTAAAAGTGATCGATTAAATATGAGAATAATAATTTTGTTTCTGACCTTTCTGAGTATTGTAGCCTGTTCAAAAGAAAAAGAAGCTGAATTGAGCATCAGGGACAGACAGGTGCTCAAAATAGATAGTTTTGAAGCTGAAATAAAAGCGAGTATTGAATCCGCTGAAAACCCAAGCGTACAGCTTGCACTGGGTACGATTAAAGAATATGAGATTTTCACCTACAAATTCCCGGATGATTCTTTAACACCCTCGTATTTATTTAAATCTGCGCAGATTTTTGATGGAATGCTCAATGATAAAGCCAAGGCCGCACGCTTATATCAAAGGATATATGACGAATATCCTAAATATGATAATCGGGCCATGATGCTCTTTTATCAAGGGAATGCTTTACACGATTTGGGCGATACCTTAAATGCCATCAATCAATTAAAGCTATTCATTGCTAAACATCCGGATCATGAATTTCGGGATGATGCCGAAAATCTGATAAAATTTATTCAAATGGATGAAGAAGAACTTGAAAAGTTTTTCAAGTGATCAAATCTCTCTTTGCTTTGGGATGTTTTTTCATCTGATGAGGAAGTGCTGTTGTCTTCTGTGAACAGGGGCACTTCTTTTCCGCCTTCCTCTTCTTCTTTTTCTTCCTCTTCTTCTTCAAACAGATATCTGTTTAGCCGATAGCGAATGTCGGTAGGTGAAAGATTGGAATATATATTCCCATTTCTTGCAATGGAAAACTGACCCGTCTCTTCTGAAACCACCAAGACCAATGTATCGGTATTCTCCGACATTCCCAGAGCAGCCCTATGGCGCAATCCCATGGATGCGGGTAAGGAGTCGTTTTCTGAAACAGGCAATACACATCTGGCGGCCTTAATACGATTTTTATAAATAATGACAGCACCATCGTGAAGAGGACTATACTTATTGAAAATTGATATTAAAAGTCGTTTCGAAAGCACCGAATCCAGCATATCCCCCGATTCCGCATAAAATTTTAATTCTGAATTTTTACTAAATACAATCAGCGCACCCGTATTTGATCCGCCCATGGTTTTAACAGCTTCAATAATGGGAGTTATATTGAAATATCTCATTTGAGCCCTTTTGTTCCACGGCCAGACAAAAAGGAAGTTTTCATTGTTGAAGATTGTCGTTTTACCTACCAGAAGAAGAAATTTCCGAATTTCCTGCTGAAACAATATAATCGCAGCCAAAACACCTACACCTGTAAACTGTCCTAAGATAGAACTCAGAAGCTCCATTTTTGCCGCTTTTACGATTAGATATAAAAGAACAATTGAAAGAAGACCAATGAAAATTTTGACTGCGACAGAACCCCTAAGCAGTTTATACAATTGATACAGCAAAAGGCTCACCAAAAATATATCAATAAAATCGACCAGAGAAAATTTTAGAAACCCTATTTTAATAAATGCTATCACTATTGTATTTAAGATATAATTCTATTGTTTCTTTTGCCTCTTTAACGTCATGGACACGCAATAAATTCGCCCCCTGAGTTAATGCAAGCATATTTAATGCCGTTGTACCATTCAGCGCTTCACCGGCGTCAATACCAAGACTTTTAAATATCATAGATTTCCTGGAGATCCCCACCAAAAGAGGCCTTTCGAATAATTCAAAGGCTCTTAGTTGTCTTAACAAATAAAAATTCTGATCAATATTCTTGGCAAATCCAAAACCGGGATCAATGATAATATCATGAACACCCAGTGCTGTTAATCGCTGAATTTTTCCTTTAAAATACTCAATCATTTCCAAAATCATGTCCTCATATTTATTTAAATTTTTCATGGTCTGAGGATTGCCTTTCATGTGCATCAGGATATATGGAATTTTTAATTCGGATAAGGTCTGAAACATATTCTCATCCAATGAAGCACCGGATACATCATTGCAAATATTGGCACCACAATCATAAGCTGCTTTTAAGACTTCTGATCTGAATGTATCAATGGAAAGGATCGAATCGGGAAATTCTTTTTTTAGTGCATTGACAGCAAAAACCGCATTTTTTATTTCGGTATTCAATGGAATTTCAGATGCACCGGGCCTGGTAGAATACGCGCCGATATCGAGAATATCAGCCCCTTCTGCTAACATGCGTTCTGCTTTATGCAACAGTGTTTTTTCATTTGTAACCCTGCTTCCTTCAAAAAAAGAGTCATCAGTAATATTGAGAATTCCCATTATTTTGGGTTTGTCAAAAAGCATGATCTTTCCTCCTGTATTAATGCTGTAATTCATAGCTTTTGACTTACTTTGTGACTCAATTTAAACAGAGGATATTTTGAAAAAAGATACCGCCGGTGAATATACTGAGGTAATTAAATCGTGCAAAGCCTTGTTTGAAAAAAAGACAAGAGATTATGGCACTTCCTGGAGAATTCTTCGATTACCTTCACTCACCGACCAGATATTTATTAAAGCACAAAGAATACGATCAATTGAAACCAAAGGCGAGCAGAAAGTTGAGGATAATATCTTTGAGGAGTTCATAGGGATTATCAACTATTGCATTATTGCTCTGATCCAGATTTCCATGACAGAAAACGAAAAGCTGGATTTAAGCGTTGAAGAGGTGTTGGAAAAGTTTGACAAGGAAGCAGCGCATACAAAATCATTACTTGAGAATAAGAACCACGATTATGATGAGGCCTGGCGGGAAATGCGGGTCAGTTCTTTTACAGATATTATTTTAATGAAATTATTGCGCATTAAGCAAATTGAAGATCAAAAAGGCAAAACACTTGTTTCAGAAGGCGTGGACGCCAATTACAGGGATATTATTAACTATTCTGTTTTTGCATTAATAAAATTAAACTATCTACATAAATGAAGTGGGTTACAAGCATATTCAGGGTTTTTGTTGGGACTTTATTCATTTTTTCAGGGCTAATCAAAATCAATGATCCCGTTGGATTTGCCATCAAATTATCAGAGTACTTTGAAGTATTCTCAAATGATTTTGCCGGAATATTCCATTATTTTATTCCCTTTTCTCTAACCCTGGCAGTCATTGTCTGTCTATTTGAGATTGTTCTGGGAATAAACCTGCTTACC
The DNA here is from genome assembly GCA_965267555.1 of Cytophagales bacterium. GTDB lineage: Bacteria > Bacteroidota > Bacteroidia > Cytophagales > CCMP332 > CCMP332. The sequence goes on from OZ254083.1 coordinate 2,723,713, forward strand.
AATCACGGTTCAAAAATCACCGTCAATTTGACACTCTTGCTCATCGTGTTTTTTACTTTTTTGACTTTCTATTCAGCTTATTTTAATAAAGTGACGGATTGTGGCTGTTTTGGTGATGCCATCCCTCTTAATCCATGGCAAAGTTTCATCAAGGATATTGTCTTATTGATAATGATACTTTGGTTGTATTTTAGAAAAAATGATCTTGAGCCAAAATTACCTGAAAGAACACGCAATGCCTTTTTTACTATAGCACTGGTAATTAGTTTTTTTCTTGCCGTCATTGCCATAAGACATTTACCATTTATCGATTTCAGAGCATATAAAGTGGGGACTAATATTGAAAAAGCAATGCAGCCCTCAGAACCATTGAAATACAAATACATCATGGAAAAGGATGGAGAGCAGATAGAAATGATGGAATACCCCAGTGATGCTTCTTATAAATTCGTTGATATGGTTCTCGTCAATCCGGAAGCTCAGCCTAAAATCACAGACTACAGCATTTGGAATGACGAAGGCGATTATACCCAGGAAACGTTTAAGGGAAGAAAATTGATGATTATAATCAGCGACATCGACAAAACAAAGACTAAAAATTTTAAGAAGCTGAAAGAGCTGGCACCGGAACTGTCCAATCTGAATATCAAGCCAATAATCATAACATCTTCAGATGGGCAAAAAGTTAATAATACATTTTCAGAATTAGGTTTGCCGGATATACCGCTTTACTACGGAGATGCAACTGTACTGAAAACAATGATTCGCTCCAATCCCGGATTGATATTGATCGAAGAGGGTACCATTTTGGAAAAATGGCATTTCAGAGATACACCTTCCAAAAAGAAATTGACCAAGGTCATTGGTTAATATGTCTTCGAAAAAAATTTTGAGTCTTTGGGGCATGCCCGGAGCCGGTAAAACATATTGGGGCAGAAAATTATCTGATGTTCTTTCATTGAAATTTATTGATCTTGACGAATTCATAGAAAAAGAGTCCGGTATGACCATTTTTGATATGGTAAATCAAAAGGGAGAAGCCTATTTCAGAGCAAAGGAAGAACTGGCTCTCAATCAACTCTTAACAGACAATGAAACGCTTATTCTCTCATTAGGCGGTGGAACACCCTGTAGAAAAATCAATTTCTTTCGACTTAAAGAAAAAAGTTTTAGCATTTGGTTGAATACTAAAATAGACACCATTGTATCCCACCTGGAAGAAAAAGTAATGGAACGGCCCCTCATTGACCCAAAGACTGATCTTAGAATACAAATGGAAGCATTACTCAAGAAAAGAACAGAACAATATAAAAGGGCTGATCTAATAATAGAACAGCCCTCCGATATTCAATCGCTGTTAAAAGTTATACCCGAATCATTTAAAAATACAGGCCGCCCGTAATTGCCAAAGTGGTCAGATTCTTTTTGAATTCCGCTGTTGGGGCAAAGCCATTTTGCAAATTGTACAAGGTATAACCCTCATTCCACCATTCGTGAATCAATGCAACATCCCAAAAATAATCCTGTAAGCGCATGCCCAAACCTCCACTTACTCTTTGGCGAGACTGGTCCACAAGATTGATATTTTCTTTAAAAGGATCACCTAAATTGGCATAGCCACCTCTGAATCTAAAATCATCCACACGGTACTCCGCACCTACCCTGAAATTAAAGGTGCGATCGTAAATATTCTGAATGCTTCTGTTATCGGCACTTTCATCGCCATCTAAACTTTCAAAACTCAAGCGAGACCTGCTGTAATCGAGATATTCCACATCTGCAGTTATGAATCCGTTTTTGCTTGCAAATATTGCCGCTCCGAAGTTTACTTTCATCGGTGTTCTTAATCGATAATTAAAGAAGCCGTTCGGAAGACTTGAGCTTTCATTGTTGAGGTAGAAATTATTGTCCGGATTACTCGGATCCTCATAAAACAAATAATTATTGAATTGAGCTGATATATCTGCATCAAAATCTTCTTCCAATGCATAATAAGTTGGGGTTTCTAAATTTAACCCAAAACGAATCAAATCAACCGGCCGGTAAATAAATCCCAATCCAAGATTGAATCCGGTACCATCAATTTCCAAGCGGTCATTTATTGTGGTACTTTGCAATGCATCAGTTCCCTGGTCGAGTGCTCTTTCATTATAGGTTCTTTCAATCAAATAATTGACCGAAGCAATGCCCAATTTGGTACCAAAATAAAATTGATCTTTAAAATTTCCACCATAAGAAACGGTCCATTCATTTTGATTTCCACTGGTCCTAATTAATTCTCTTTGACGCATTGGTTCGAAGGCATAAAAACGTTCATAGATATTACAATCGGCTGGGTCATTACAGGCATTGATATCAATATCAAAGAGAAATGCATCATAAGCCATTCCTATCGGATTTGCAGGAATTTGATCTCCATTATTATCCCTATATAAATCAGAAGTATAAATTCCCTGAGCACTTTCAAGGTAGAAATCCACTATTGAACTTTGATAGTTTTCACCGATCAGTTCAATATCCTCATTAAAATCATTTCTCTTGCTAAAGGTAAAAGCCAAAGAACCGCCTCTGAAATCACCTTTTTCTATATCTGATTTAGTCAGGTCGATGGATATTCCAATCTGGCCTACAGAAAATTTATCATTAAAGGTCACATTATCCTGTCCCTGAAAGCTGGCGGTATTATCCCTGAATGAGATCTGCGGCGTAATACTCAATACTGAACGGTTGTAAAATCCAAGTCCTGCAGGATTAATGATTACCGAAGACAAATCTCCACCTAGAGCAACTCCTGAACCGGCCAAACCCTGTAGTCTGGCTGTTCCGCCCCTGTCGGTGGAACTAAACCGGAGTGCATCCTGATAATAACCGATTGAATTTGGATCAATCTGCGCCTGCACCTCCAAATGCAGACACAGTAATGATATTGATAATATTAAGCTTAATTTTTTCATGACCTCTAATTAATTATTGCTTCTAAATTTTATCTTCTCGATCTTCCACCACCTGAACGGCTTCCACCACCACTTGACCTCGATGGAGAACTGCTCCTCGATGGACTGCTAAAGCTTCTCGAAGGTGAACTCGATCTCGATGGAGAGCTAAAGCTTCTTGAAGGGCTGGAGCTTCTCGATCGCGAAGGTGCACTATAACTCCTCGATGGACTGGAACTCCTTGACCTTGAAGGCGAACTATAACTCCTCGATGGACTGGAACTCCTTGACCTTGAAGGCGTGCTATAACTCCTCGATGGACTGGAGCTTCTCGATCTCGAAGGACTGCTATAAGACCTACTCGGAGTAGCTGATCTTGATGGCGTACTTCTTCTGTATTCCCTTGAATTGCTCCTACTTGGTGCGCTGTAATTTCCGGACCTTTCAGGAGATTCATAAGATCGTGAAGATTCACTGCTTCTTGAAGGCGTACCATATCTACTTCCTCTATTACCTGAAGATCTCGTCGGAAGCGTCCGGGTATTAGACCCTGATTCCGCTCTTTGATAGGTATTACTCCTGTTCGCATTGCTATATCTTTGCTGACGCGGATCCCTGCTTACTTCGGAACCACTCCTTGTTGGGAATGATCTGGTCTCAGTATCACGGGAAGATCTCCCTGGACTGTCTGCAGTTCGCACCGAAGGCGTAGATGATCTATATCTTTGCTGTGCGCGTTCTGATCTGCTGTCCACGACATTTTCATTTCCTGAGGCCGTACCAAAGTTTCTAGACGTACCAGCCCTGTTCACATCTTTATAACGTTCCGGTGTTGTTGCAGCTCGTGAAACTTCTCCACGCGTTGCCGTAGAACCTGAATTTCTACTTGCTCTTTCAACCGAATTCGCAGTTTCAGCTGAAGATCTGGTAAATCTGGCAATTCTCTTATTGCTCTGGTCAGCACCAACTACCGTTCCGGTTTTACCGGCATTACCTAATCTGGTTGTTCTCGTAACACCACCTGAGCCCACTACATTTGTGCTGCGATTTGAATAACGTGGCCCGTAAAAGCTGTTATTATTTATACCTACATTATTATTGATGACAACAGCACCGCCACCCCAGGGACCGCATCCTGGATAACAATTCCAACATCCACCGCCCCAGCCATAGTAGCGGTTTCTCCAGCCCCAGTTATTCCAACCCCAGTTATTCCAGCCCCATCCAGGGCCCCAAAAAGGATCGTAAAGTCCCCAATTGTTCCAACCCCAGCCGAAACCGACATTCCAACCTGACCAGGAATTCCAACCAAATCCCCATCCCCAATTGACAGGTCTCCAGGGATAATAACCCCAATTTAATCCCGTATTAATTGCAAAACCCGGATTGGTATACCAGGGATCGGACAAATACGTAGGACCATAATAATTGTTTACAGTTCCTCCCCTGTCGGTATTATCAGAACTAACATAATCATATGTTTCATCGCTGTAATATCCGTTATTACCGGCAAGATTTTGAGTTCCGTAATCCTGACTATAGGAATTTGAGGTTTCTTCAGCTTTATCTTTATAATACTTAACCAGGTCCGAATCGACATCTCTTGTCGACCCATCGTAGCTATCTGAATATTTACTTGAATTACCGCTGTAATCCTGATATTGATTAAGCGGTTTGCTCTCTGCATCGGCATATTTTACCTTCATTCTATCATTTGCAGAGAAATACATATCATCATACTCTTGGGCAAATGATGTCTGGGTGAATAAGATCACCGGTGATATTAAAAGGATCAGTTTGTTCATTATATTTTTCATAATTGACATCATTTTACACTTATAACACAATTCTAATTAAGTAAAAGTTTTATCCGAGCTATCACTTATCTTTGCCGCAAAACTTTTACACAATAAAAGTAGCAAATAGCATACCAAACGAAATATTTTTCCTAAATGGCGAAAGCATTACCGAGCAGAAAAGAGAATTACTCCCTGTGGTACAATGAGTTAGTAAAGAAAGCAGATCTCGCAGAAAATTCTGATGTGCGGGGTTGCATGGTGATAAAACCCTACGGTTACAGCATCTGGGAAAAGATGCAAAGAGGTCTTGACGATCTGTTCAAAGCGACAGGTCATGTCAATGCATATTTCCCTCTTTTTATTCCAAAATCCTATATGAGCCGTGAAGCCGATCACGTAGAAGGCTTTGCGAAGGAATGTGCAATTGTTACACATTACCGTTTAAAAACTTCTGAAGATGGTAAAGGTGTAATTCCCGATCCTGAGGCCAAATTAGAAGAAGAATTGATCGTCAGGCCAACTTCCGAAACGGTAATATGGAGCACTTATAGAAAATGGATTCAATCTTACAGGGATTTGCCATTATTGGTCAATCAATGGGCCAATGTGGTGCGATGGGAGATGAGAACACGCTTGTTTTTGAGAACTGCAGAATTCCTTTGGCAGGAAGGCCATACGGCCCATGCGACTTCAAAAGAAGCTGTGGAAGAAGCAGAAAGGATGCTCAATGTATATACGCAATTTGCTGAGCAAACCATGGCTTTGCCGGTAATTCAGGGTGTAAAATCAGAATCTGAAAAATTCGCCGGGGCCATTGATACCTATTGTATCGAAGCACTAATGCAGGATGGAAAAGCATTGCAAGCCGGCACCTCGCATTTTTTAGGTCAAAATTTTGCAAAAGCCTTTGATGTGAAATTTGCAAGCAAAGAAGGTAAGGAAGAGCTTGTATGGGGAACATCCTGGGGTGTAACAACACGTTTGATTGGTGCTTTGATAATGGCCCATTCTGATGATGACGGCCTGATATTACCACCAAAACTCGCCCCAATTCAGGTGGTTTGTGTTCCTATTTATAGAAGTGAAGAAGATCTTGCGAAAATCAAAGAAGTGGTTTCCAAACTGGAAAAAGATTTTCTGAGTAAGGGAATATCTTTCAAATTTGATGACAGGGACACGGAAAGACCCGGCTGGAAGTTTGCGGAATACGAATTAAAGGGTGTTCCTGTTCGCATTGCCCTAGGGCCAAGAGATCTAGAAAAAAATCAGGCAGAGGTAGCCAGAAGAGATACAAAAGAAAAAATGTTTATTTCACTCGACCGCTTGGCTGATGATATTGTGAAATTGCTGGAAGAGATACAGAGCAATATTTATAATAGAGCTTTGGACTTTAGAAAGCAAAATACACATGAGGTTGAAACTTATGATGAACTAAAAGAGGTTCTCAATACAAAGGGAGGATTTGTTCTGGCCCATTGGGACGGAACAGCCGAAACGGAAGAGAAAATTAAAAATGACACAAAGGCGAGCTTGCGATGTATTCCATTGGATTCCAATGCTAAAGCGGGAAAATGTGTAGTCACGGGTAAAGCATCAAAACAAAAGGTTATATTCGCCAAAGCATATTAATATGGATTGGGCTGCAGTTATCGGATTAATTTTAATTGGAATATCACTATTGATCGTCGAATTGATTTTTATCCCCGGAACTACCATTTTCGGAATTGTTGGTTTTGCATGTTTGTTTTTTGGAATTTATATGGGTTATGAGAATTTCGGAACAAGCACCGGAACAATAATTTTAATCTCCACATTGCTGGTCAGTATTGTCTTTGTGGTTTATTCATTGCGGTCCAAATCCTGGGATAAATTTGCCTTAAAATCAAGTTCTGAAAGCAGGTTCAATGAAGATCAAAAAATTAATCTAAAAGTGGGTCAGGAAGGCGTTTCAATTTCATATCTTAGACCTTCGGGCAAGGCGGAGTTTGGAGATCTGGAATACGAAGTCTTTGCCCACGATGAATTTATTACGAGCGGAACTGCTATTGTAATTGAAAAAATTGACAACAGAAAAATATTTGTAAAACCTAAAACTTAAAATAAATGGGCACCGGTCTTTTTACTATTTTCATGCTTATAGGAGCCATAATACTCCTATTTATATTTCTTTATTTCGTCCCGATAAATTTGTGGATCACGGCCATATTTTCCGGGGTAAGAATAGGTTTACTGGAACTGGTGTTTATGCGAATCAGAAAAGTGCCACCATCGATAATCGTCAATTCGATGATTACTTCCACCAAGGCGGGCATCAAAGTGACCGATACCGAAGATTCTCCAAGGAGAGATTTAAAAGCCTCTGATCTGGAAACCCATTATCTCGCCGGAGGTAATGTGCCCAATGTCATAAGAGCCCTGATTTCGGCAGATAAAGCCAATATAAATTTAACTTTTAAGCAGTGTACCGCTATTGATCTGGCCGGTAGAGATGTGTTTGAAGCTGTACAGATATCTGTAAATCCAAAAGTTATTACTACACCAAAAGTTGCCGCGGTGGCCGCTGATGGTATTCAATTGATTGCCATTGCTAGGGTAACCGTAAGAGCAAACATCCAACAATTGGTAGGAGGTGCCGGAGAAGATACCATTTTAGCCCGGGTAGGTGAAGGAATAGTAACTTCCATTGGTTCAGCAGGTACACATAAGGAAGTGCTTGAAAATCCTGATAAAATATCAAAACTGGTACTTCAAAGAGGCTTAGATGCGGGTACAGCATTCGAAATATTGTCAATTGACATCGCCGATGTGGACGTAGGTGAAAATATTGGTGCCAAACTTCAAATCGATCAGGCCAATGCAGATTTAAAAGTAGCGGAAGCCAAGGCTGAGGAAAGAAGAGCCATGGCCGTTGCCTCAGAACAGGAAATGAAAGCAAAAAGCCAGGAAATGCGTGCCAAAGTAATCGATGCGGAATCTGAGATTCCAAAAGCGCTCTCTGAAGCATTCCGTCAGGGAAATCTCGGTGTAATGGACTACTATAAACTCAGAAATATAGAATCCGATACGGATATGAGAGAGTCAATCGCTAATTCGGGTAAGAAACAATCCGGAAAGAAGAAAGACGACGATAAGAATTAAGCTTAGAGTTTAGAATTTTAATATAAATTGGCTCTTGTGGAAATATAGGAGCCTTTTTTTAGCTATTAGTAAATAATTTATGCGAAATTTTTTATTTATCTGTGTCGCCACTATTCTGATCTCAGAGATGGCACATGCAGGAAAAAAATTTGAGTTGGATGCACAATTGGTGCTCAAAGGCAGTACAGATACTGTTTATAAAAAACTATCTGTGAGAAGCCAGACATTAGATCCTGATCAGGTGTCATTTGCAAGTGTAATTGAAAGTCCACTTAAATTTGTTAGAAATGGAATTGTTGAAAAAATAAAAATTGAAGATATAGAATATCTCGAATTCACTGATATTCAAGGAGTAAAAAGGATTTTTGTGCAGGAAGATAAAGTTGGACTTACTGACAAGCGAAGAAAACTCATTGAGATCGTACATAACGGTACTATTCTATTCTGTAGAAGATATCGACAAAATTTGAATGCTGGAAGTGGTCAGACTTTACCTTTATTGATGACAAGGTCTTATAAACCGGCAGTGTTTGGTGGCTCGACATATGCTTACAAACCAATTGATTATTTTATTTATGAAGGATATGATCCCGTTCAGCTCAACTTGTATTTCAAAAAAGACAGGAAATCTTTTGTAGAAATGATACCGGACAGAGCTGATCTTCACAAAAGGATTAACGACATAAAATCGTATGAGGAGTTGGTTCAAATTTTAAAAGACTATGATACTGACCCTAAGATTATTGCTGCTCGCCAACAACAAAACTCATCTGAAACAAGATCAAATACACTCAAAATTTTGAATACAATAGACAGTGTTAATACAAGGAAAATTGAAAGTTCAAATGATTTGAATGTTGGTGATTTTATTAAGTATGTTGGACCTGGCAATGAAAAAATTGGTGTGGTAAAGAAAATAGTTTCTGCCAGAGCAATAATTATGACCTATGATCTAGAAAATGATCCAAAAGAATTTATGGTGAGAATTTCTGATGTTGAATTGATTATAGAATAAAAAAATGGAGCTCACAAAATGTGACCTCCAATTCGTAAATCGTAATTGATAATTCCTAATTCTTATTGGCCAACTGCCCGCAAGCAGCATCAATATCCTTTCCTCTGCTTCGTCTTACATTTACAATCAATCCTCTCTCTTTCAGAAAATTGGCAAAAATATCCAGTTTATCCTCAGTGGTATTGGTGAACTCGGCTTCTGAAATTGGATTGTATTCTATAATGTTAATCTTGCTGGGGATATGCTTTGCAAAATCGTATAATTCTTTCGCATCGAGAATGCTGTCATTGAATTTATTGAAAACAATGTATTCAAAGGTGATTTTATTGCCTGTTTTATCATAGAAATACAAAAGTGCTTGCTTCAGTACTTCCAGATTGTTGCTCTCATTTATGGGCATTATTTCTGCCCTTTTTTTATCATTTGCGGCATGAAGCGAAAGCGCAAGATTAAATTTTACATGGTCATCTGCCAGTTTTTCAATCATTTTAGCTATTCCGGCGGTAGAAACCGTAATTCTTTTGGGGGACATATTTAAACCGTCTTCGTTGCACAGCCTATCAATTCCGGACAGCACATTTTTATAATTTAAAAGCGGCTCTCCCATGCCCATAAATACAATATTGCTCAATGGCATATTGAAATGCTCCAAAGCCTGCTTATTAACCAATACGACCTGGTCGTAAATTTCTCCGGCATCGAGATTCCGTTTTCTTTCCATATAGCCTGTGGCGCAAAACTTGCAACTCAGCGAACAACCAATTTGGGAAGAAATACAGGCGGTCATCCTTGTATCCGTAGGAATAAGCACACTTTCCACCATGTTTCCATCGGCGAGTTTAATGCCCGATTTGATTGTGCCATCATTGCTAAATTGCTCCTGTTCCAATTTTGCAGGTGAAATGAAATACTCCTGATTCAACTTTTCCCTGAAATCCTTTGATAAATTGGTCATTTCATCAAATGAAGTTGCTGACTTTTGCCATAGCCATTCATAGATTTGATTAGCCCTAAAGGGTTTCTGTCCGTCCCCGGCAAGCTTCTCTCTTAAATCTGCCAGGCTAATTTTTCTTATATCTAATTTCTTATCGGAAATGAGCATTTTGCAAAGATACTTTCTAAATCAAGGAATTCGTAAACCATTTTCAAGCCGGAACAGTTCTGTTCATAGATTGCAAAAATTAAAAATTAAAAAAATGGCATATTACTTTAGCAAAACAATATCAGGAAGATCATTTGATGAGGCTATTGAATTGGTTACCAGTGAGTTAAAAACTGCCGGTTTCGGTGTTTTGACCGAAATCGACGTTAAGGAAACGCTGAAAAAAAAGATTGATGTAGATTTTAAAAAATACAAAATACTAGGGGCATGCAATCCACAATTTGCCTATAAAGCGCTTAGTTCGGAAGATAAAATAGGTGTATTCCTACCATGCAATGTGATTGTCGAAGAAAATGACAATGGAGTAGTTGAAGTCAGCGCCGTAGATCCTATTGCTTCCATGCAATCCGTAGAAAATGATCAGCTTGGGCCAATTGCCTCTGAAGTACGCGAATCGCTTAAAAAGGTAATTGAAAATCTGAATTGATCAGCTCTTAGGTCTTATGCCTGTTTTACGCCAAAATTCATCTGGAATTGGCCTGACCTTATTTACTTCATAGTCAAAACCGAGGATTGCAGTTTTTATCATTGCAACAGCAAGGTTTGCTTTTCTGAATTTATATATAAGGTCAAATCCCATTTTAGAATGTGAACCTATTCCGATGCTGATATCTATCTCATCACCAAAATAGCCCTGCCCTTTAAACTGTATCGCCGCATCCGCCATTATTGTACCGAGTCCTTCAATGTTCAATTCGGTATAACCAAGATTATTAAAAAATTGCATTCTGGCTTCATGTGCAAATCGCAAAAAGGCATCATTGCTCAGGTGGTTTCCATAGTTTAAGTCTGAAACCCTTACTTTCATGGAAGTTTTATAAATGTAATTTTCCGGATCTACAATTTTCACTCTGTCCATATTCTATTGGGAATTTTATATTTGGCATTGATTTGTAAATATGCTCATGAAGGAAAGCATTGTCAAAAATATCAATAAAGTCCATCGCCTGCTGGCCCATATTGTAGCCTCATTTGCCAGCTCTCTTGTCCTTTTAATATGCCTGGATGTACTTATGCGTTATCTCTTCAACCTTTCCTTCATTGCCCTAACCGAGCTGGAATGGTACTTTTTTTCAATACTTTTTCTTTTGGGATTGTCCTACACTTTTAAGAGCGATCGGCATGTTCGTGTTGATGTTTTTTACAACGGATTCAGTGAGAAAAAGAAAAGTCTGGTCAATAAAATCGGAATCATTTTATTTCTCATTCCATTCTGCCTGCTGGTCATTTATTATTCGGGAAAATATACCTATAACTCATGGCTCATCATGGAGGGTTCTCCCGAAGCCAATGGACTGCCATGGCGTTTCCTAATTAAATCGCTGATCCCTCTTGGATACGCACTACTGTTAATTCAGGCTGTTCTGTTTTTGTTTACAAAAGTTGATTCCAAATAATGGAATATCTCGCGATAATCATGTTTTTGGTAGCATTTGGCTTATTGCTTTACGGTTTTCCGGTTGCATTCACTCTTGGCGGTACGGCTTTATTTTTTGGCTTATTCACCTTAGGCCCGGAATTTTTTTATGCGCTTCCTCTGCGAATTTTTGGTACGATGAATAATTATGTACTGATCTCAGCACCGCTTTTTATTTATATGGGAATAATGCTGGAAAAGTCAGGTCTTGCTGCAACCCTGCTGGAAACCATGGCCTTATTGTTCGGAAGGCTTCGCGGTGGATTGGCTATTTCTGTGGTTGTTGTGGGCGCTATGCTGGCAGCATCAACAGGCATAGTAGGAGCCACAGTTGTCACCATGGGATTAATTTCGCTTCCTACCATGTTAAAACGCGGATATCATCCCGCATTGGCTACAGGCACTGTTGCTGCCTCAGGTACACTTGGACAAATTATCCCACCTTCAGTAGTACTTGTGCTTTTGGGAAGCGTATTAAATGTTTCGGTTGGTGAATTGTTTAAAGAAGCATTGATGCCGGGATTGATATTAGTTGGCCTTTATCTATTATACATCGCGATTGTAAGCAGGCTTAAGCCGGATTGGGCGCCCGTCATCCCACATAAGGAAATTAGAAAATTCAGAGATGAACTCACCTTTAAATCAATTTTAATGGCATTTGTCCTTCCTTTTGCCTTGGTAGCAGCGGTATTGGGTACCATATTTGCCGGGATTGCTTCTCCTACAGAAGCGGCAGCAGTGGGCGGAATGGGTGCCATTTTATTGACAGCTTTTAAGGGCAAACTAAATCGTAAAATTATTGCTGAAGTCAATATGGAAACCATGAAAATCACTTCCATGGTATTCATGATATTTATGGGAGCTACAGCTTTTTCATTGGTTTTCAGAGGACTGGGAGGTGATCATTTTCTGTCAGAGATCGTAAGCAGTTCAAACCTCGATCCGCTTTTGTTTCTGATTTTGGTGATGCTGATTGTATTTGTGGCGGGCTTTTTTATAGATTTTATTGAAATCATTTTTATCATCGTTCCGGTCGTATTGCCGATTTTTAAATTAATGGGCTTTGATTTGGTTTGGATTGGAATTTTGCTTGCCATCAATTTGCAGACCTCTTTTCTCACCCCTCCATTTGGATTTGCCTTGTTTTACCTCAAAGGTGTGGCTCCATCGGGAATTAAAAGCAAAGATATTTACAAAGGGGCTATTCCATTTGTCACCATACAAATGGTATTTCTGATTGTGCTAATTCTTATGAGCCAATAAAAAACCGGGAATCGGCATTATGCCAAAACCCGGTTCAAAAATTTATCTAAAAAAATCAGGCTGCTTTATCCATATTAGCATCCACCATGGCCGGAACTACTTTTTCTTTTTTCTTCATCTTAATAATTCCCAAAGCGGCGAAAAGCCTGATGAAAACATAGGTAGGATCGATTTCATGCCATCGGATTCCTCCAAAATTGGCACGGTCACCAAAACGGTGGTGATTGTTATGATAGCTTTCGCCCATCATTAAAATATCAAGGGGAAGCAAATTTTTAGAGGTGTCGCTTACTTTAAAATTGATATAACCATATTTATGAGCAAACCAATTGATTATGGCACCGTGAATTGGTGATAATAAAAACTGTATAGGCAATAATAACCACAACCACCAAACATCAGCAAACAAGTAATAAACGTAGACATAGAGGCTACCCCACATTATTCTTGAAACCCATGATCTGGCAAACTTGTCAAATAATGGCCATTTGGGTGTATTTCTTGTAAAACGTTCTTCAACTTCCAACTCTCCATTTCCAATTGCGGAATAAATCGTTTTGGTTTTCCACATCATTTTGAAAATAGACTCATCGTATTTAGGAGAATGTGGATCATTTTCTGTGTCAGCGAAGGCATGGTGCATTCTGTGCATAACACCGTATCCATAGGCGCTCAGATAATTAGAGCCCTGGAAAATCCAGGTCAATACAAAAAATACTTTCTCCCATGCTTTTGACATGGTGAACATTTGATGTGATGCATACCTGTGAAGGAAAAAGGTTTGGAAAAATAAAGATCCGTACCAATGCAATAAAAAGAAGGGGATTATTACTTCCATGAATTATTTCGTTTTAGTCTTTATATTAAGACAATGTCAAATGTACTTTGTGACAAAAATATTACTTTTTTTTATTAAAGGTCTCAGAAGTGAAGTCTGAGATCAGCTGAGTGATGTGTCCTTTGCGGCTGGCATTCTTAATACTATCTAGTAAATGCATTTGCGAAAGGGACTTTGGAATGCTTTTAAAATCGGTGCTATTCAATTTTGTTTTAGCTCTAGAAACAATTTTTCTACAATTCTCTGCTTTCCGGTCAAATATCAATTGAAGGTCATCATATTCAACATTGAAACCTTCTCTAAGCACATATATGGCTTGCTCAATGGGTTCAAGTTTTCGATGTATATATCTCCATGCCTCGTTTAACTGATCCTCAAGATCGAAATGATTCAATTCTTCTTCCACATTCCGATCTTCCAGGGTATCGTGAACGGCATCAATGTGAAGATTTTGACGGTCTTTTCTCGATTTCAATATGTTGAGACAGATATTGGTAACCATTCTCACGAGATAAGCCTTAACGTTTTCGATCTTACTGGTATCAATCGTAAACCACTTTACAAAAGCATCGTGAACAGCATCTTCGGCATCGGCCATAGATCCCAGCATATTATAGGCTATGGATTTTAAACTGTTTTGATATATCGATATGTCTTGAACTGCGGCCAATATTCTTATTTCAATCCGCAAAGTTAATGATAAATTTTATTGAATGCCCTGCGAATGATCTTTAAAACCCAAACCATCGTTGTGAAGTTCTAATTGTAGAAAATAAATGCAAGATTAAATTTTATCAACGACCACCTTATAGGTCGGATCTTCAATCACATTGACATCAATTATTTTATCGGCATTTTTTAAAAGTTTCCTACAATCAGGGCTCAAATGCTTCAAATGAACGGTTTTACCTAGTTTTTCATAACGTTCGGTAATTTTGTTTAAGGCTTCAATCGCTGACATATCAACGACTCTGCTTTCCGCAAAATCAATGATTACCTCCGCCGGATCATTTTGAACATCAAATTTTTCATTAAAGGCGGTTACTGATGCGAAAAACAAGGGCCCGTAAATTTCATATCGCTTAATTCCATTTTCATCAATGGATTTTCTCGCCCTGATTCGTTTGGCATTGTCCCAGGCAAATACCAGTGCAGAGATGATTACACCAATGATAACGGCAAGGGCTAAGTTGTGCAGAAATACGGTAACGAGGGTGACCATCACCATGACAAAAATATCCGACTTAGGCATTTTGTTGAATGTTCGTAAACTCGCCCATTCGAAGGTTCCAATGGCCACCATGATCATCAAACCAGTCAATGCTGCCATAGGCACTTTTTCAATCAGGCCGGAGCTAAACATCACAAATATCAAAAGCATAATTGAAGCAATAATTCCAGAAAGTCTGGCCCTGGCACCATTGGAAACATTGATCAAACTCTGACCAATCATCGCGCATCCTCCCATTCCAGAAAACAAACCCGATAAAACATTGGCTGCCCCCTGAGCCACAGCTTCCTTGTTACCACTTCCGCGTGTTTCTGTTATTTCATCGACGATATTCAAAGTCAACAGACTTTCAATTAAGCCCACGCCTGCTACGATTGCTGCAAAGGGAAAAATAATGCCAAGTGTTTCAAGAGTCCATGGAATATCCGGGATGTGAAATGGGGGAAAACTGCCTTGTATAGAAGCGATATCCCCTACCGTTTTTGTAGGAATATCAAAAAATGTAACAAGAGCAAAAATTATCAAAATGGCTACCAAAGAAGCTGGAACTGCTTTTGTGAGTTTCGGCAAGCCATAAATTATAAGCATTGTAAGCAATACCAATCCCAACAAAATATACAAAGCCGAACCACTGAGTAAGTGCCCGGAAGCATCTTTGAATTGATCCAGCTGAGACATAAAGATCACGATGGCCAGGCCGTTGACAAATCCAAAAATAACGGGATGAGGCACCAGTCGGATCAGTTTGCCCAGTCTGAGAAATCCTGCAGCCAATTGTATAAGACCGGCCAACACTACTGTTGCAAACACATACTCCAGGCCGTAGTCCTTAGCCAAAACAACGATTACTACAGCCACAGCACCTGTAGCACCGGAAATCATTCCGGGCCGGCCACCAAAAATGGAAGTGACTAAACCCATTACAAAGGCTGCATAAAGACCGGTCAAAGGGCTTAAACCCGCAATCATCGCAAAAGCCACGGCCTCCGGCACCAATGCCAAAGCCACCGTTAGGCCGGATAAAACTTCGGTTTTATAATCTACGCTTTGCTTAAAATCAAAGAGGTTAAAAATCTTCTTCATGCAATAAAATTATAGGCATTAAAATGCCATTTTCTAAAACAGCGCGCGAAGGTAAGATGATGAATGCAGAAAATCGAATAGTTTTAGAATATTTAATAACTTTAATAAGTATATCCTTCTCATAAAAAATTAAGAAGATGAAGATTTTTAGAAATATTCTTTCGCTTGTTATCGGCTGGTTTACCGGGAGTATAGTAAACATGGGCCTGATTCAATTAGGTCATAATATATTTCCCATAGAAGGAATTGACATCAACGATATGGACGCCCTCGCTGCAGTCATGCCCAATCTTGAAATGAAATATTTTATTTTCCCATTTTTGGCCCATGCGCTTGGAACTCTTGTAGGGGCAGCAATAGCCTATCTAATTGCTGCTTCGCATAAAATGAAGTTTGTCTGGTCTGTGGGAGGCTTGTTTTTAATTGGAGGTATACTGGCCGGAGTCATGTTAAACAGCCCGGCATGGTACAATGCCATTGATTTTATATTTGCCTATATCCCAATGGCATGGCTAGGAGGAAAAATTGCGGAAAAAATTCAGAATTAGTTTATTGAATTGAAAAAATATACTTCGGTAGAGGACTATTTAAATGATCAATCCGGCGAAGCCAGAACGGCCCTGTTAAACATTAAAAAAATAATCCTTGCTTGTGCTCCCGATGCTGATGAAACCATTAATTATAATATTCCCGCTTATACCTTAAAGAAAAAAGGGAATCGAAATCATCAAATTATGATAGCTGCTTATAAAAAACACATCGGTTTTTATCCACATCCCGAGGTAATTTCTGAATTTGAAGAAGAGCTGGAAATCTACGAAAAGGGCAAAGGATCAGTACAATTTCCTTTAAATGAAGCACTACCGGAAGCTTTGATTAATAAAATGATCAGATTTAAAATGCAAACCATAAGTAAATGAAGTTGAAAAGCAATCCATTGGTGGATCAGACTATTATAAAATATCCAAAAAAAGTACAGGATAAGCTGGATGAAATCAGAAATTTGATATTGTCCACCGCTGAAGAAATAGAGGAAATTAGCGTACTTGAAGAGACCTTAAAATGGGGAGAGCCCAGCTATTTAAGTAAAATTGGAAGCACGGTAAGAATGGATTGGAAACCCAAAAACCCCAATCAGGTGGCCATCTATTTTAAATGCACATCTAAGCTCGTTCCAACATTTAGATCAATATTTGGCGATTCACTCAAATACGAAAACAACAGGGCTATTTTATTGGATTTGGACAAGAAACTTCCCACTGAGCAAGTCAAAACCTGTATATCCATGGCTTTGCGGTATCACAAAATAAAAAATCTGGAATTACTGGGCTATCAAAAAAATTAAATGAAACATAAACTCACACATTTTGCAATACATACAGACGATATTCAAAGGGCAAAATCGTTTTATAAATCGGTTTTTGACTGGGGATTTAATACCTATGGACCTGAAGATTTTCTTCAGATTAAAACCGGAGATTCAGAAAATGATGAACTCATCGGTGCATTGCAATCACGCAAATACTCTGCAATAAAGGAAAAAATCAAGGGTCTGGAAGGGACCATTGGCGTTGAAAATATCGATGAAATTATAGCAAAAGTTAAGGCCTATGGTGGCCAAATCGTTTTGCCAAAAACGTCCATTCCCCATGTAGGCTGGATTATTAAATTTCTCGATACGGAAGGCAATTTGCTTTGTGCCATGCAGTATGATTCAAAAGCACAATAATTTCAATTTCAGGAATGATTTTTATTCCTCTTCCCGTAAAAAATTAGTCCTCAAGGGCATTAAACAAAAATGTGTTTTTCAGAAGCAGCCAAAAAAGAAAAAAGCAAACCGCCCAAATGAGATAGGCCATATAATAATCCATAGTGTCTTTATATCGCGTCTCTTTTATTTCCGCTTTTTCGTATTTATCAATGGTGAGGAAAATCTCCTCCAGTGCGTCATTATTTGAAGCGCGGAAAAATTTTCCAGAACCGATATAGGCTATTTGTCTTAAAGCGGATTCATCCAGGGAGCTTTCGACATATTGGGTCCTACCAAAAAAATCTTTTCCATAGGGCACTTTTCCCTCTTTGCCTACACCTATGGTGTATATTTTTATGCCATAAGCCGCAGCCAGCTCCGCGGCTGTAACAGGGTCAATATTGCCTACATTGCTTTCTCCATCGCTCAATAAGATCATCACCTTTGATTTTGTATCGGATTCTCTCATTCGATTGACGGCTACCCCAAGTGCAGAGCCAATAGCTGTGCCGCTTTTTTGTATCATTTTTAAATGGATATCATCGATATTGCTGTAAAGCAATTCATAATCGGTAGTGAGCGGTGCCAGCGAGTAGGCCTCACCTGAAAAAACTACTAAACCAATTCTGTCTTGAAATCGGCCTTCAATAAATTCTCTTGCCACATTCTTGGCAGCTTCCAGACGATTGGGGCGAAAATCCTGTAAGTCCATGGATTCGGAAATATCGAGAACCAACATGATATCAATACCTTCTGTCCATTGTTCTACACTTTCATTGGTTTTTTGCGGACGGGCCAGAGCAATAATGATTAGGGCAATAAAAAGACCGAATATCACATCGGGAATAAATCGTAAGAGGCTGATGGGCTGCCATTTAATGTCTTTTTCTGGCAATGCAATTTCAAGTTTTTGTCTCAAACGAATAAAAAACAGCCATCTCAAGAAAAACAGCAATGGAATGATCAACAAAGCATAAAAGAATTCCGGATTGGCCCAGCTAAAAGACGTTAATACCTCGGGCTTAAACCAAAAAACAGATAACCAGGCCCAGTGATCATTTAAAAGATCAGGCATTCATCACCTCCTTTTTAAGCAGTTCAAAACGATCTTCCGCAAAGTGTTTTAACACAATCAGGCGATCTATTAAATTCTCTTCTTCCAGTCCTCCATAAATAAATGCATCCAGGTGTTTAAGACTTTCAAGAAGCGCATCATCTTGAATGTGCTTTTGGAAATCCTTGGTGGAATAGGTATTGTATGGCTTTTTTTCAAGTCCGCTCAGGTAGTTTTTCCATCTGGCATTGGCCTCTTCTATTTTTTCTTTCTCAGGATTGCTGCGGCTCTCCGAAATTACCAAATTAAATGCCTCGATAAACTTTCTGTGGTTTTTACGCAGCCAATACAATTTCCATCGGCTTTTGATTTTCTTTCCAAATAAAATGCCTACCAGAATGAGAAGAGTTAAAATCACTCCGGCGACTATTAAAAATCGCTTTTTATTAAAAATGTCCGGAATAAATCGCAAGAGCGCATTCTCTTTGAGATCCAGTTCCTGAGGAAGGGTTTCAATATACTCCTTTAACATGACCGAATCGGAATTTGACATTAAATCAATGGTATCTCCGCGATGCAAACGGTAAACGGGAAGAGCCAGTCCCTGTACCGAATCCAGTTCAAAACTCATTAGTTCATATATCACACTGTCGATAACCAAAGAGTCTTTAACTACTGTTTTAAATGCGGTTCGCGAATAATATTCAAACAGTCCGAAATCTGAAGCGGAGTCGGGAAAAAAAATCTGCCATTCGCCGGGGTATTCAATACTCAAAGCAAATCGCATGGGATAACCTATTTTGAGTGTATCATCCAGAAAAGCTGCTTTGGGTTGGTAGCTCCGTGCAAAAAGAAATTCACCGGAGTTTAATGTAAGAAATATGAATAAGATTAAAACACGTTTTAATGTCATGCCTTTTTCTTCATTCTGTTTCTGACTTTGAATAATTTAATTAGTTGTCCAACGTACTCATGGCTGGTGTCCAACTGCAGATAATTAGCCTGATAACGCCTGCACAGATGCATTATTTTCTCCTTGTTTTCATGAAAATAATTGGCCGTATTTTTTCCAAAGCCCGAGGATGAACTATTGACCCAGAGCGTTTTACCACTTTCCTTATCGTACAAGGGAACAATTCCGAGATTTGGGATTTGACTTTCTCTTTTGTCCGAGAGATGAATTACAACCAAATCGTGGAGCTTCGCCAGGGCCCTCAGATTCTTTTCATAATCTTCATCAATAAAATCAGAAATTAAAATAATGATAGATCTCCTTTTGATCATGTTCATGGCGAAAGAAAGCATTCCTGAAATATCTGTTTGCCTGGATTGCGCCTTGTTCTTAAAAATCCGATTGATGATATGATAGGCATGAGGCATGCCTTTACCCGGTGGTATATAGATCTCTTTTTGATTGCTATATGCCAATACGCCGACCTGGCTGGATTCTCTTACAGCAGAAAGCGAAAGAACACCACAAATTTCCTTTGTAACATCAATTTTCTGATGACCCCTTAGGCCAATTTCTTGAGAAGCTGATACATCCAATAGAAAAAACACTGTTTGCTCCTTCTCTTCCTTATAGGTTTTAACAAAAGTTCCATGCCCTTTAGCCGACACGTTCCAATCAATACTTCTTACATCATCGCCGTATTGATATTGCCTCACATCATCAAATTCCAAACCGGAACCTTTAAATACAGAATGGAAATCGCCCTGCATGTGGGAATTAATCGCCTTTTTTATGCGAATATCATACTGCCGTAATTTCTTGATGATCTCTTTCATATTCAATAAAAAGAGTAGAGAACGCGAAAAAAACAAAAGGCCTGAGAAAACTCAAGCCTTTCTTATTTAAAGTGTCTAAATTTTAATTCTGTGCTGCGTCTTTAGGCAGAACATTGGATTTTAACATCACCCTGGAAACCGGTTCACTGGCATTGGAGTGTATGGTAATAACCTTGTTTTGCTGTCCCATTTTTCCCGAACTGTTAAAAGTGGCTTTGATCTCACTTTCTGCACCGGGAGGTATTGGTGTTTTTGGCCATTCGGGAACTGTACAGCCGCAAGTTGTTTGAACATTGGAGATCAACAAAGGTACGGAGCCTTCATTTTTAAATTTAAAAACATGCGTAACCTTATCTCCTTGCTTAATATCACCAAAATCATAGGCTTCTTCGGCAAATGCCAATACCGGCACTCCCTTTTCTGCTTTTGGTTCTGCTTCCATCTCAAGCTTCTGAGCCTTTGCCAATTGGAATACTGTTAATAATAATGCTAATGCGAATACTTTTTTCATAACTCGTAATTTGTCAAATGTTTAACTGTGTTTTCTTTTTTAAAGTTTCACGAATTGAACTTCAATATTATTAATTTTTTAATTCTTCTTTTTCATTTCTTCCGGCAATATTGATGCCATTGTCGATGTGGCATGCGCAGTACGTTTTCTCATACCTTTATTTTCAATATAGATTTCCGCCTCGCAAAAGTTTATTTTTTTTCCGCTTTTTAAAACCCTGCCGATGGCAAAGGCTTTTTCTCCAATACCCGGAGCAAAATACGAGACCTTTAATTCTGCCGTCACCACATGATAATCTTTGGGTACCAGACTGAAAGCGGCAAATCCCATTACAATATCAGACATGGTGCTAATCACCCCGCCATGTAAAAAACCATTTTGCTGATGATGTTTTTGCGCAATGTCCAATTTGCCTTTTATTTCACCTTCATTTATATCGGTAAGTTCAAAGCCTGTCAGACGCATAAAATGCTGCCCTTTTAACTTTTCCTCAATTAATTCTCTGAATGCGGGATTTCTGGTTTTATATTTAAATTCTGAAATAGACATAAGCTTGAAATTGGACGATAAATTTGCGGCAAAAATATCAAAGACCTTTGGAAAAAAGCTAAGAATAAGAATTTGTGGAATTCTTATCGAAGATGATCGCATTCTTTTGGTCAAGCACAAAGGTTTGGGTAAAAATGGATTTCTTTGGTCACCTCCGGGGGGTGAACCAAAACTGATGGAAAGCATGGAGGATGCGCTAAAAAGGGAATTTTTTGAAGAAACAGGCCTTTTGATTAAGGTAAATGAGTTTTTATTTGTCAACGAGCACATTCATTCACCACTTCATGCGATCGAATTATTTTTCAAAGTTGATCGTAAAGGTGGAAAACTTATAAAAGGACGAGAACCGGAAAGTGAAGAATTAAATATTATTTCAAACATTGAATTTTTGGATTCAAAAAGAATTAAAGAAATTGGAATTGAAAATATGCATTCTCTCTTTTCAAAAATCCGATCCCTGTCCGAAATTTATCGTTTAAATGGATTGATAAATAAAGCTAAATAGAAGATTCCTTCGTTTTAATTTCCATGCTAATTCTTTATTATTGCAATCCAAACTAACAGTCAAATGAAGTTAATTCAGATCATTTCAGCAGTATTTTTTGTAATCGCGGTAGCCCTCGGATTTTTATTGTACAAAAATATTGAAGGTCCAATTACTGAAAGAAAGCAGGTCAAGAGAGCTGAAGCCCGAAAGATTGATAAATTAAAAATGCTCAGAGAGGTCCAAAAGTCCTATCTCGATGTTCATGGAAAATATGCCGGGCACTGGGATTCTTTGATCACTTTTGTGGAAGAAGATACCTACTATACCATTGAAAAATCTGAAGAAATATTCGTTCGTCAGTACGGTGGTGATTCCATAGTGGTCAATGTTGATACTATTGATGCCATAGCTGTAAGGGACCTTTTATTTCCTGAAAGTGACTTTCCTAACTTCAATCCTGAAACCCTGCCTTTAATTCCCGGAAACAATAAGAAATTTAAAATATATGCTGACAAAATCGAGAAGAACAACGTCATGGTTGATGTATTTGAAATCACCGATGTTGAGCCCATCAGCATGTTAAGCGAATTGAGAAGTAAAGGAGAACCTTTGAGAGTAGGATCTCGAAGCGAAGTGACCACCAGCGGTAACTGGGAATAAATTTGAAAGACAGCATTCAAAAAAACCATAGATCAACCCAACGCATAAAAGACGAAAAATTCAATGTTGATGACATCGGCTCTTATGACCTTGTGCTATACCTGAGTTCCAAACATTTTAAATGCTCCGCGGCCAGCGAAAAACTCGGACGCTGCGTTTTTTTTGAAAGTTTTGATTTTACCAAAACACTCGATCAGGATGCCATACTTGAGCAATTAAGTTTAATTTTTGAGGAACATCATGTGCTTCAGGCAGGTTTCTGGAATTCAGTGCGATGTGTCCTTTCAGAAGAATTTTTTACCCTTGTACCAAAAGATCATTTCAATGAGAAGAAAGCTTCAAAATTGCTCTCTTTAAATTTTAGCGAATTTGATGCCCGTTCTAAGGATACAGGTTTTTTTAATCCCAATAGCGGACCGGCCGTAAGTGTATTTTCTATTCCAAAAAAGATCAATACTTTCCTGAAAAAATTCTATCCCAAGATTAAAATTCAGTATTTACACGAACTGACCTCATTGCTTGAAGGAATAATTTCCTCTGGTGCGGGTAGACCCAAATTTGAATTTTCGGCCTATTTACACAACCAGAATATTACAATTGTTTGTACAGATAATGGAAAAATCAGGTTTTTCAATACCTTCAATTACGACAGCCCTGAAGATGCCATTTACTATCTCTTATCTGTAATTCAGGAATTTGATATTCAAGCTTCGCAGGCTACTTTGAGCTTCTATGGCGATGTGGTTAAAGATTCTGCTATTATTAAAAGCGCTGAAAAATATATTGGAGAAGTACATCTGGGTGAGAGGCCAAAGCTCTTTTATTTCAATTATGAATTCGACGAAATTCCATCACAATGGCATTTTGAAACCTTTTGCGCTTATCTTTGTAAATAGCCATGCCCCAAAAGATTGCATTATTCCCCGGATCATTTGATCCTTTTACAAGCGGTCATCAGGATATCGTCAATCGCGGATTATTGCTATTTGACAAAATTGTAATAGCCCTCGGTAAAAACAGTAGTAAAAAAAGATTTTTTGATATTGACTTAATGCAAGAAAAGATCGCGGAAGCATTTCCGGGTGAGTCGCGAATCGAAATAAAAGCCTTTGAAGGTCTCACTGCAGAATTCGCCAGAAAAGAAGGAGCTAAATTTATTTTGAGAGGATTGAGAAATACCACAGATTTTGAATATGAGAATAGCATAGCTACTATCAATAAGCATCTCGCCGAGGGTCTGGAAACGGTTTTTTTAATTACTTCTCCGGAATTGGCAGCCATAAGCTCAACAGTAATAAGGGAAGTTTATAAAAATGGTGGTGATGTAAATGAGTTTATCCCTTTTCAACTGTAGACTTATCTATTTTTAAATAGTTTAAAAATACGTCTTCAATATTTCCGTAAGAATGAATAAGATTGGTTTCCAACATTTTCCTATCAAACCAATTAACTTCGGTTATCCCCTCTTCTTCCTGTCCTTTCATTGATTTGTCATCTTCGTTTTCCATCAAAAACCAGGACGTTTTCTTTATGTAAAGCTGATTTTTGCGAATGTACATATGATGGGTATCGCAGAGCCAACCAAGGGATCGGGCTATAACCCCACATTCTTCTTTTACCTCTCTTATAGCGGCCACTTCAGCATTTTCACCGGGTTCAATTTTTCCCTTTGGCAAATCCCATTTCCCCAACCTCTTAATCATCAAATATTTATCAACATTTTTTACAAAACCACCTGCAGCGGGTTCCGCCGCATAAGTTGATGCGATGTCTTCGTAAACATTAAGATCTGAGTTTGCAGGAAAAATTATTTCAATAGAATATTCAGGCCTGTGTGTGAGTATGTTGGGTAATAATTCTAAAAACCTTTCCCTTTTGAAATGTTCAATTCGATAGCTTCTACTTTCCAAATTAGGATACAAATCAAAAAACGCATCAAAGGAATATTTCGTCGACTCTTTCTTAAAGTCCTTCCCTTCAAATCTTACCAATACATTATCAATGTATATTTTCATCAATCTTCGTTCGTATCCAATCGCATTTTTTTAAGTAAAAAACGATCGTATTTTTTTAATACTTCTTCAACGTACCAATCGAGCTCAGCGTGTAAACGACCTATCTCAGATCTGGTATGCCATTTAGCATCTTTAATCCCCTCCAGCATGGATGGTTTTAATTTGGTTCTGTCTTGCGTCTCCATTAAAAACCAATGGTACCTTCTGAGAATAGACTTATTTTTGGCACTTATTTTATATGTACTCCCCAGTTTGAACAATACATTAACCGAAATTGAAGATTCCTCTTCTACTTCTCTTTTGGCAGCTTCTTTTAATTGCTCCCCGGTATCAATGCGCCCTTTCGGCAAAGCCCATTTATTGTTTTCATAAACCAGTAAAAATTTATTGCCTCTTTGTACCAAGCCGCCTGCTAATTGTTGCAGTTGATATCTTTTTTTAAAACTCTCTTTAAAGAGTTTGGGTTTGAATACAACGAAGGTCAGCTTTTTGATTTTCACAGTCTCATTTGCCTCGAGTAGTGTTTCAAATATTTTTGATACCAATTTATCCGATGGCCTGATAATAAGGGCAGATTCATATTCGAGAAATTCAAATATGTCTTTATCCTTTTTAGCATCGTATATCGTTTCGTACTCAAAACGGTCAAGATCCTGATGGTCTTTGGTGATTTCAATTTGAACCTTATTGACAAGGATTTTCATAATTCAATTAAAATGATCCCGATATGGATTGGCGCCGAGAAATCTAAAATACTTTAATTTGTTCTCCCAAATATAATTTTTTTATGAAGGATCAATCAAGAATAATTGCAAAGCATTTATTAAAAAGTTCAGCTGTCCGATTATCCCCCGAAAAACCATTTCAGTGGGCATCGGGTTGGGCTTCACCGATATACTGTGATAATCGCATAACCTTGTCTTATCCCGAAATAAGAAAGGACATCAGCAAAGGTTTAATTGATCTTATAAATTCCTATTTCCCCGAGACCGATTGCATATCCGGTGTTGCCACAGCAGGGATACCGCAAGCTTCTATCATAGCCGATAATATGAATCTCCCGCTTTCATATGTGAGGCCTAAACCCAAATCGCATGGCATGCAAAACCAAATTGAAGGAAGGATTGAAAAAGGCCAAAAATGCCTGGTGGTAGAAGACCTAATTTCAACAGGAGGAAGCTCTTTAAAAGCGGTGGAAGTACTGAGAAATGAAGGCATTAAGGTGATCGGCCTGATTGCCATTTTTACTTATGGTTTTGCATTGGCTGATGAAAATTTTAAAAAACACAATTTAAAATATCATTGTCTAAGCAATTACGAAGCATTGATCAATGTGGCCATTGAAAACAATTTTATCCAAGGCGAACAAATGCAAAAATTGCAAGCCTGGAGAAAAGATCCGGCAAACTGGAGCAAATGAGAATAGGGCTCATTTCAGACACACACTCATTTATTGATGAACAAATTATTTCGCATTTAAAGGATTGCGATGAGATTTGGCATGCTGGAGATATTGGCGATCCCATAGTTACTGATCGCCTTACGGAAATTAGTATTCTAAAAGCCGTATATGGAAATATCGATTCTATGGAAATTCGGCATAGCTATCCGGAACATCAAATTTTTGAAATCGAGTCAAAAAAAATCTGGATGACACATATTGGATCTTACCCGCCCAAATACAATCCTACAATCCGAAAACAAATTGAAATAATCCGTCCGGATATATTTATCTGTGGCCACTCGCATATTCTAAAAGTCGTCCCCGATAAGAAATTAAATCTCCTGCATTTGAATCCGGGCGCTGCAGGACATCAGGGATTTCATAAAATCAGAACGTTGCTGCGATTTTCAATTGATAATGGAAAAATACATTCCATGGAAGTCGTGGAATTGGGGAAAAGAGGCAAAATAAAACCCTGAAGTTTTGGACTACAGGGTTTTAAAATAAGGATCGGATCTAATCTATTTTTTAGATTCTGACTTTGTTTCTTTTTTTTCAGCCTTTGGCTTTTCTTCTTTTTTAGCTTCTGCCTTTGGTTTTGCCGTTTTTTTAGCTGCCGCTTTCGGCTTGGTTTCCTTTTTAGCTGCCGCTTTTTCTTCAGTTTTTACCTCTGCTGTTTTCTTAGCTTTCGGAGCGTCTTTCTTTTCAGGACTTGCTTTTGCTTCTGGGCTGGTTTTAGTCTCTGTTTTGGTTTCTTTTACCTGAGCCTTGGGCTCTTCTTTTTTGCTCTCTTTTTTAGCAGGTTTTGATGCAAATTCTTTTTTGATTTCTTCTACATCAACTTTTTTAATTACAGGCTGAAACTGCAATTGCTTAAGCTTTGCGCTTCTCGTCTTAGATCTTACTCTTAACCTTGCTTTCTTTGTGCTGAATCCACTCATTATTGATCCTTTAATAAAATGAGGCGCAAAGGTAAAATTTTCTTTTGATTTTGGGCAAATTTCTTTTGGATAAATACTTAAATATTCTGGCAAAGGGGCATTAATTTTATATTTTCGCCTGCAAAATTTAATTATTCTGAAAGCACCAGGTACACCAAAAGGAATGCGGGACTTTTCTCCCGAAACAATGCAGAAGCGCACTTATATCTTTGAAGCCATACGCAAGGTCTTTGAAAAATATGGCTTTCAGGCTTTGGAAACGCCTGCTATGGAGTCATTGAGTACTTTAACAGGAAAATACGGTGAAGAAGGTGATCAGCTTTTGTATAAAATCCTGAATTCAGGTGATTTTCTTCACAAGCGAGGAAATCCGGTGCTCAATGCCTCTGATCTTGAAAAGGGCGTGAAAGCTGTGGCACCTAAATTAAGTGAAAAAGGATTGCGCTATGATTTGACCGTTCCTTTTGCAAGATATGTCGCCGGCAATTATAATGAATTGCCCATACCATTTAAGCGTTATCAAATACAACCCGTATGGCGGGCCGACAGGCCACAAAAGGGGCGCTATAGAGAATTTTATCAATGTGATGCTGATGCAATAGGAACCGATTCTCTTCTCTGCGAAGCGGAGATTTTTATGATGATTGAAGAGGTGTTTAAAAAATTAAACATCCCTGATTATCACATCTTAGTAAATAACAGAAAGTTACTCGATCAGATTGCAAAACGTATTGGCTCTACCAATAGCACGGCATTTTTTACGGTTTTAGACAAACTGGATAAGTTGGGAGAAAATGCTGTCATCGAAGAATTTAAAAAAATGTCATATTCAGAATCTCAACTTTCTCAAATAAAAGACCTGATGTCTATCAATGGCAGGAACAATGAGATTTTGGATTCTACATCTTCATTTCTTGATCAGGCAGATTCGGAAGGCCTTGAAGAATTGCGCGAGGTATTGCAATTGTTTAAAAAGCTCGGTGGCAAATCAGAATTAATTAAAGTACAGCCTACCCTGGCCAGAGGGCTTGGCTATTATACCGGAACGATCCTTGAAGTAAAGGTCAACAATGTGGAAATCGGCAGTGTTGCAGGTGGAGGGCGTTATGATGACCTGACGGGAATATTCGGATTGCCCAATGTGAGCGGTGTGGGTTTTTCCTTTGGAGTGGATCGTCTTTATGACGTAATGGAAGAACAAGAGCTTTTTCCGGATAAAATTAGCAAAACAACGAATGTGCTTATCGTCCATTTTGACAAAAAAGGCTTTGAAAAGGGATTGGAAATACTAGAACAACTTCGCGGTGCGGACATTGCAGCAGAATTATTTCCGGATACGGGAAAACTTAAAAAACAATTGCAATACGCGAATAAAAAAAATATTCCATTTTCGATTATTATTGGTGATGAAGAGTTGGCACAGAAAAAATGGCAATTAAGAAATATGGATAGTGGCCAACAGCAATTATTGAGTACGGAAAAAATTATTGAAAAATTGAAATGAGCGATCATTTTATTATAAAACCGGTCAAGGATAAATCACTCAAAGATCTGGAAGCTATTATTGACAGCCGACAGAATTTAATCCTATCGGATGAATCCAAAAGAAAAATTCTCAATTGCAGGACTTTTCTAGAGGAAGAAATTCTCTCTTCCAAAAAGACAGTCTACGGGATCAATACGGGATTTGGATCATTGTGCAACAAAGTAATCAGTGAGGAGCACTTGGAGGAATTGCAGGTCAATTTGGTGCGCTCGCATGCCTGTGGTACAGGGGATCGTATTTCCCCGGAGATTTCAAAGCGAATGCTCTTGCATAAAATCATCTCGCTATCCTATGGTAATTCCGGAATTACTTTGGATCTCGTAGAGTTTTTGGTTGCCATGTACAACCGCGATGTTATACCTGTGGTTTATGAAATGGGATCACTGGGTGCTTCCGGCGATTTAGCGCCATTGGCGCATCTGGCACTGGCGGTAATTGGCGAAGGTGAAGTTCACTATGAAGGGAAAATTCAAAAAACTGAACTTGTATATAAAAAATTGGGATGGGAAGCTCATAATCTTGTAGCCAAAGAAGGTCTTGCAATCTTAAACGGCACACAATTTATGAGTTCATACGGTGCTTTAGTTACCAATAAGGCATTTGAACTTTTTAAATGGGCAAATCTAATCGGTGCTATTTCATTGGAAGCATTCGACGGCAAGCTTGAACCTATGCATCCGTTGGTGCATAAATTGAGAAACCAGAACGGGCAAATAATAGCAGCAGAACAAATCCGATCCATCCTGTCGGGAAGCGATAATGAAGGCAGAGCCAAAATATATACACAAGACCCTTATTCATTTCGATGCATGCCACAGGTTCACGGTGCCAGCTATGATGCTTTTAGGTATTCGGAAGAAATATTCAGCCGTGAATTAAATGGTGTGAATGATAATCCAAATTTTTGTCCGGAGGATAATATCATTCTTTCGGGAGGCAATTTTCACGGGCAGCCGCTGGCTTTGGCCTTGGATTTTATCGCGATAGCCATAGCTGAAATAGGAAGTATATCAGAAAGACGAACTTTTCAATTATTGAGCGGCCAAAGAGAATTACCCGATTTTCTGATCGATGAACCGGGCCTCCATTCCGGTTTAATGATTCCCCAATATGTGGCTGCGGGAATAGTAAGTCAAAACAAACAGCTTTGCAGCCCGGCATCGGTCGATTCCATTTCCTCTTCCAATGGGCAAGAGGATCATGTGAGCATGGGAGCCAATGCAGCCACCAAGGCACTTCGTGTATTGGAAAATACACAAAAGGTTTTGGCAATAGAACTCATCAATGCTTCACAGGCATTTTATTTTAGAAGCGATTATAAAAGCTCAAACCTGGTTCAAAAAGTTTTAAGTGACTTTAGGAAAGAAATACCAATTCTCAAAGCGGATCGTTATTTGCATAAGGACTTAAATAAAGCCATAGAATTCCTTAAGTCATATCCTATTGATGAAATCGTATAAAATTTGAAGTTCTTTCTTTCATTAATTTTTATTCTTTTCCTTTTTCAGGCTAAAGCGCAAAATCTCTGTTTTACGGCAGATGTTACCAGAGGCTGTGCACCCCTCGATGTCAGTCTTATCAACTGCTCAAATGGTGTTCCACCGGAATCTATTTTATATAATTTTGATTATCAAATAGGCGACCCTTTAAGCGGAAACACCGATACTTTTTTCACATACACCAACCCGGGCTTTTATACCGTTTTACAAATCGGAAATGTCAATGGTGTTGCAGATACCTCTCTTAGAATCAATTATATAGAAGTACTTCCATCTCCCGAACCCGTATACAAAGCTTCCAGATGTGATTCAAACCGCGTGGTCATAGAGATTTTAAATGATCAATACGAAGAATATTTTGTTTACTGGGGCGATGGAAATTCGGATACCATTGCAGGACTGAACAGTGTTTCTTACAAATACACATCTCAGGGAGCGAAAAATATAAGTATCAAAGGAAATTACATACCCGGCAATTGCGGAGACAGTATTTCATTTACTGTGAATACCCTGGATATTGTTCCCGAACCTGTGCTAAACAATTTTGAATACAGCATCACAGGCAATTCAGACAGTATAAATTTTGATTTTAATACCACTGAAAGTGTTGACTACATTCTTGAATTGAGTCCTGATACGTTAAATACTTACAATACCATCAGCAGTTTTAATTCAACAGGAGCACCATTTAATTATATGGACAGCAGTGAAAACGGGTATTGTTACAGGCTGAAAACGAGGGATGCCTGCTTTAATGAAAAAATATCAGAAACCATTTGCACCGTGAAACTCGATGCAGAAGCCCTTAATAATGAAAATATGATATCCTGGGCCCCCTACCCTCTTCCCGTTAATATAATCCGCTGGGAATTGTTTAAAAATCAACAGAGCTATTCCCAATACAATCCCGATTTTCAGCAAACAATCGTTTCAGACACACAAATAATTTGTAATCAGAACTATTGTTATCAATTGGAAGCGGAATTGTTTGGTGGGGTCCGGTCTTTATCAAATGAGATCTGCGTAAAAGGCTTATCATTGGATACCCCTTCTGCAGCAAAGGCATTTAACGTGAGCATTGAAAATAATGCAACCCAAATTGATTGGATAGCTGATTCTCTGGCAGAGCTCTATTTATTGCGACGCGGTTTTACGAGAACCACTATTTTTGATTCAACCATACAAAATACCTATAGCCTAGAGGCCCCAATACAGGATCAGCCGAGGATTTGTTATTCCATGGATTTTTATGATGCCTGTAGAAACCTATCAGAAAATACGGGCATTCACTGTCCTGTTGAAATCGTGGTAGAAATCACCGAAAACGAAAATAGATTAGTGACATGGTTGGCATATCAGGGTTGGCCATTTGGTGTCGAGCGATATGTACTTGAAAAACTGAATGAAAATAACATTGTCTATTTTTCAGAAGAATTTGATAATACGGCAAGAGAGTATTTGGATATTGGGGTGGATACCACTTTGCAAAATTTGAGATATAGGATAAAAGCCATCTCAGAGGGGCCGGATTCATTAATTAGCTATTCTTTAATTTATGAAATTGAGCAGACATTTAAATTGTTTTTTCCGACTGCTTTTTCCCCAAATGGAGATGGATTAAATGATGTATTTGAACCCATTGGACTATTTGCAGACGTTTACAAGCTTATGATTTTCAACAAATGGGGCGAATTGATTTTTGCGACACGAGATTACAATATTGGTTGGGATGGTACCATAAATGAACGAGATGCGCCCGAGGGTGTTTATGTATACAAAGTAGAAGCAATAGATGAGCTTGGAAGAAGCTTTTCAGAGAAAAGTACAGTAACTTTAACCAGATAAAGAAATTATATTATGGATATGTCATCAATTTTTGGAAAAGTAAAGGAGCTTCAGGAAAACATGAAAGAAGCCCAGGACAAAATTGCTGAATTAAAAGCCGAGGGAGAATCAGGCGGAGGAATTGTGAAAGCAACGGTCAATGGAAAAAAGCAAGTTTTAAAAATTGAAATTGATCCCGACATTATATCTAAGGACGACAAGGAAATGATTGAAGATCTCAGCGCAGCTGCGGTAAATAAGGCCCTTGAAAATATTGATGTCAAAATCAAGGAGGAAATGAAAAAAGTCACCGGAAATCTCCCCAATATACCCGGATTTAATTTCCCCGGAATGTAATTTCCCTTTATGACAGGATCAAATGTTGCTGTGGTCATCCTCAACTGGAATGGCCTTCATTTTTTACAGAAATTTATACCTGGAATCATCAGAAACAGCGCTGAGGCACAAATTGTAGTGGCTGATAATGCTTCTACAGACAATTCAATTCTCTGGCTGGAGCAAAATTTTCCCCAGGTACGACTCATCCGTTTTAAAACCAATCACGGATTTTGTAAAGGCTATAACGAAGCCTTAAAACAAATTGATTCAGATTACTATGTCTTACTCAATTCCGATGTGGAGGTTGGTAAAAACTGGCTATTGCCCCTTGTTGAAATATTTGAAAAGGACAAATCCATAGCTATAGTTCAACCAAAAATTAAGTGGCAAAAAAACAAGGTATTTTTTGAGTATGCCGGTGCTGCAGGTGGGTTTATTGATAAATACGGTTATCCATTTTGTCGAGGAAGGTTATTGAATACACTTGAAAAAGATAAAGGACAATACGATACTCCCGGTGATATTTTTTGGGCCTCCGGTGCATGTATGATGATCCGTTCTGAAATATACCACAGTATGGGAGGTTTGGATGAAAATTTCTTTGCCCATATGGAAGAAATTGACCTTTGCTGGCGGGTTTTAAACAGCAATTACAAAATTAAATATGTTTCCGAAAGCGAGGTTTATCATATAGGAGGTGGTACGCTTCCTAAAAGCAATCCCAAAAAAACGTATTTGAATCACAGAAATAGTCTTTTCCTGCTTTATAAAAATTTGCCGGACTCTGTGCGTGGGCGAAAAATACTTATTAGACTATTGCTCGATGGCCTTAGTGCTTTGATATACTTGCTGCAATTTCGTTTTGGAGACGTCCGCGCCTTGTTAAAAGCTCACCGCGATTACTATCAGTTGAAGTCCCAATTGCAAAGAACCGGACCAAAAAAGGATCCAATTGAGTTGAAGGGTTTTTATAACAAATCCATCCTTTTGGATTATTTTGTAAGAAGAAAAAGAAAGTTTTCGGAATTAGATGTTCATTAGAAATCCCAAATAGTAGAACTGCTTTTTCTGATATAGGCTTTAAAATCTTTTAAGAATGCAAGGATCAGATAGATCAAAACCGGTGATCCGAATGTCAGAAATGAAGCATAAATAAAGAAAAGTCTTACCGAAGTACTCGACATTCCCAGCTTTTCAGAGATACTCGCGCACACTCCAAAGGCTCTGTTTTCGAAAAATGATATAATACTTTTCATTATTTCTAGTGGTTTCCTGCTATTTTAACGAATAATTAACAGCAAACATCCAAAAAAAGTTATATTTCATTGCAATAATATTAAAATACAGATAATTTCGCAGAAAACTAAAGAAAAACCATTATGTACCACATGAAAAAGATTCTTGGTGTATTTGTACTTGCAAGTGCTTTTATTCTATCGGGTTGTTCTTTAAGCCAAATGATTAAAAAGGCTTCAGAGCAAAACTTAACAGTCACTCCCTCTCCATTAGAAATGCATGCAGACACAGTAGATTTCACCATGTCCGCACTACTACCTGTAAACATGCTTAAGAAAGGGAAAGTATATACACTTAAAACCACATACAAATATTCAGACAAATCATTGGAATTGCCTGATATTGAATTCAAATATGAGGATTATCCCAATCAGAAAACGCAACAACCGCAAGTATCCAAGAAATTTTCATTCCCATACAATGAGGAGATGAGAAGAGGTGATCTTGTCATACAAGGCGTCGCTTCGAGCCCTAACGGCAAGAGCAAATCGACTCCTGAAATGCCACTTGCTGTTGGTGTAATTACCACTTCTGAAATGGTAAAAGATTATCACTATGTAGCTTATGCTGCACATGGTTTTAGTAAAGAGCCTGAAATTCAGAAAATAAATGTTGATTTCTTTTTCCAGCAGGGAAGATCAAATCTTAGAAGATCTGAGCTAAGAAGTGATAGAGGTAATAAGTTTGATGCTTATATCGCAGAGAAAAACCTTACCAAAACAGTAACAATCGTAGGTAATCACTCTCCTGAAGGTAGCGAAACCATAAACACAGGTCTTTCTAACAGCAGGGCTGAAGTCGTTAAGAAAGAGTATATCAGAAGAATGAGAAGGTACGATTACAAAGACATGGCCGATTCCATCAATTTTGTATTGAAGCCTATCGTACAGGACTGGTCTATGTTCAAGAAAAAATTAGCTGCCAGCGAGGACTTCTCAAATGATGAAAAAATAGCCATCAACGATGTAATCGATAATGGTGGTGGAGCAAGTTTTGTAGAAACAGAAAAAATGCTGAAAAGCAAAATGCCTAAAGTATACAAAAGATTGTTTGACAAAATCTATCCGGACCTAAGGGTTGCAAAAACAGAAATAATTCAATTGATCCCTAAGAAAACAGATGAGGAAATCGCTGCCCTGGCTGTATTGATCAGAGAAGGAAGTGCACCTACTGATACCCTGAACGAAGAGGAGTTGGCTTATGCTGCAACCTTGACGGCTGATCTTTCAGAAAAAGAAAAACTATATCGCGCCGCGACAAAAGAAAGTGACAGCTGGCAATCACATAATAATTTAGGTGCTGCTTTACTCGAGCGTGCAAAACTTGAAAATGATATGGATGCAAAAATGAAAATGGTAGATGATGCCATCACTCATTTTGATATCTCATTGAATAAAAAGCAAAATCCTGAAGCCTATTCCAATAAAGGTCTTGCTGAATTAATGAAGAGCGAAAACAATTACAAAGCGCTTAGCATGTTCACAAGCGGATTGCAAGCGAGCCCTTCTTCAGTATTAAGCGAAGGAATCAACGCAATGAAAGGCGTTTCAGAAATTAAAGTTGCCAAGTACAACGATGCAGTAAATTCATTTGCCAATGCCAATGAAGATCCTGTAACCGTATACAATAGCGCATTAGCACAATTGTTGAAAAAAGACTTTGGTTCAGCCAAAACAGAATTTGATGATGCAATGGCCGCTGATGCCAATAACGCACATGCCTATTACGGTGCGGCAGTTACTGCTGCCAGAATGGGCGAGGCCGATAATATGGCTAAGCATTTGGCAAAGTCTATAGAGCTTGATTCTTCATTAAGAGAAAGAGCGATCAACGATCTAGAATTCGAAAAGTATTTCGAGACAGATGGTTTTAAAAATGCCATTAAGTAAATAGAATCCAAATCAAATAAGAAGCCCTTGCCTCGTAATCAGTACGGAGCAGGGCTTTTTTATTTACATCTTTTTATAATTCCTTCAATACAGTAATTTAGCGTGCTGAAATAAAGCCATTATGAGAGAAATCCAGTTTAGGGAAGCATTAAGGGAAGCCATGTCGGAAGAAATGCGAAGAGATGAAAACGTATTTCTGATGGGAGAAGAAGTAGCCGAATACAATGGAGCATATAAAGTATCGCAGGGAATGCTGGAAGAATTTGGTCCTGAAAGGGTAATAGACACGCCTATTGCCGAGCTGGGCTTCGCCGGAATCGGCGTCGGCGCTGCCATGAACGGCCTGAGACCGATTATTGAATTCATGACCTTTAACTTTTCCCTCGTTGCTATCGACCAGGTGATTAACAGCGCCGCCAAGATGATGTCCATGTCTGCAGGACAGTACGGTGCGCCAATGGTATTTCGCGGTCCCACAGGTAATGCCGGTCAGCTTGGAGCCCAGCACTCGCAGAATTTTGAAAACTGGTACGCCAATACTCCCGGCTTAAAAGTTGTCGTTCCTGCCAACCCAAAAGACGCCAAAGGATTGCTCAAATCTTCAATTCGAGATGACAACCCAATCATCTTTATGGAATCGGAACTCATGTATGGTGATAAAGGGGAAGTACCTGAAGAGGAGTATCTGATTCCTCTCGGTGAGGCTGAAGTTAAAAAAGAAGGAACGGATGTTACCGTGGTCACTTATGGAAAAATATTAAAAGTTGTTCTTGAAGCAGCGGAAGAACTTGCCAAAGACGATATTAATATTGAAATCATTGATCTTAGGACGGTAAGGCCTATTGACTACGATACCGTGGTGGAATCGGTAAAAAAGACCAACCGACTGGTCATGGTAGAAGAAACCTGGCCATTGGCTTCTATTTCCAGCGAAATTTCATACCACATTCAAAGATATGCCTTTGATTATCTGGATGCTCCGATTGAAAGAGTAACCAACAGAGACATTCCATTGCACTATGCACCAACACTGATCGATGAAACCTTGCCCAATGTTGAAAGAACAGTAAAAGCTTGCAGAAGGGCGCTTTATTTAGACTAAGACAAAAAATCTGATATAAAAAAAAGGGTCGGATAAAATTTTATCCGACCCTTTTTTATTATTTCTCCATTATCGACCGGCAAATGGATTGATCCCTTTCATTTTCTTACCACCGCTCATTTTATTCATTTTCTTCATCATTTTTCGCATCTCTCCAAATTGCTTAAGCAAATTATTGACTTCCTGAACGCTTGTGCCACTTCCGGTAGCTATTCTCCTTCTTCGGCTGCCATCGATAATATCCGGCTGTTCGCGTTCCCGAATCGTCATTGAATTAATGATAGCTTCAATCGGAGTAAATGAATTATCGTCTACATCAAGATTTTTAACCATTTTGCCCATACCGGGGATCATTCCCATGAGGTCTTTAATATTCCCCATTTTCTTAATCTGCTGGATCTGTGACTTAAAGTCATTAAAGTCAAACTGGTTCTTTCGGATTTTGCGATTAAGTTTTTCAGCCTGTTCCTGATCAAAGGCATCTTGAGCTCTTTCTACAAGGGAAACAACATCACCCATACCCAGAATTCTCTGTGCCATCCTATCAGGGTGAAAAACATCGATACCATCCATCTTTTCACCTGTACCTATAAACTTCAATGGTTTATCGACGACCGAACGTATCGAAATGGCAGCACCACCACGGGTATCACCATCTAACTTGGTCATTACCACACCATCAAAATCAATTTTCTCATTAAAGGCCTGAGCCGTGTTGACTGCATCCTGGCCAGTCATGGCATCCACCACAAAAAGTGTCTCTGAAGGGTTCAGGGCATTTTTTATGTTCGATATCTCAGTCATCATGGTTTCGTCCACAGCCAAACGACCTGCCGTATCAACGATAAGAATATTTTTACCATTGTTCTTGGCATATGAAACCGCATTTTTAGCAATTTCTACCGG
Organism: Cytophagales bacterium; assembly: GCA_965267555.1. Lineage (GTDB taxonomy): Bacteria > Bacteroidota > Bacteroidia > Cytophagales > CCMP332 > CCMP332. The sequence goes on from OZ254083.1 coordinate 2,761,192, forward strand.
GTTTTTGTTTTCTTCTTCTGTGTAAACGTCCACTCCCACCTGCTCGCCGAGTACTTTTAATTGTTCAATAGCCGCAGGACGATAAATATCGCAAGCAGCGAGTAATACCTGTTTTCCCTCTTTTTTATATTTATTGGCAAGTTTTGCGGTAAAGGTGGTTTTACCGGAACCCTGGAGACCGGACATCAGTATAATCCCGGGGCTTCCCTGTACATTGACTTCGCTGGCTTTACCCCCCATCAATTCTGCCAGTTCATCGGAAGTAATTTTAACCAACATCTGACCCGGAGAAACTGCATTGATCACTTTCTCCCCTATGGCCTTTTCTTTAATCTTATCGGTAACCTCCTTGGCTATTTTATAATTCACATCGGCATCAACCAATGCTCTTCGTATTTCTTTGGTGGTCTGTGCAACGTTTATTTCGGATATTGAACCCTGACCTTTTAGAGTTTTAAAGGCTCCTTCTAAACGCGTACTGAGATTTTCAAACATGCTTTAAAATTTTGGACTGCAAAAATAATGAATCCATGCTTCAATTATAAATGAAACCTTTTTTTCCATAACTTAGTATTAAGTCAAGCAACCACTAATCCTAAAAAATGATAAACGTTCTACTCGCGGACGATCATAAGATGTTCATGGAAGGCATGTCTTCCCTACTTTCCGATGAAGATAATATTACCATTGTTGGACATGCTCTACATGGCAATGAAGTGCTTCAAATGATTGATAATCATAAAGTTGATCTCATTCTTTTGGATGTTAATATGCCGGATCTCGACGGTATTGAAATTAGCAAACAGGTCAAGCTAAAAAGTCCAGAGACAAAAATTCTCGCTGTAACAATGCACAACGAAGAGAGCTTTCTAACCAATATGATTAAAAATGGAGCTTCCGGATATATCCTAAAAAATACGGGTAAAGGCGAATTGATGGAGGCCATTGACACGGTAATGCAGGATAAAAATTACTTCAGTAAGGAAGTGACAGAGAATTTACTGCATAGCATGATGCCCGGGGAGAAAAAAACCGCTTCAGCAAGAGCAGAGGAAATAAAGATTTCCAGACGTGAAAAAGAGGTTTTAAAGCTAATATGCGAAGAATTTACCACACCGGAGATAGCGGACAAACTCTGTATTAGCTTAAATACCGTGGAATCTCACAGATCAAATTTGTTGACTAAATTGAATGTAAGAAATCTGGCGGGATTGGTCAGAGTTGCCATTAATAACCGACTTATAGATTGATTAATGAAAATAAAGATTTTCATAGCGCTTATATCAATTTTGCTTTTGAATTTTTCAGCTCAATCTCAAAGTGATGAAGACATTAATAGATTGTCTCTCAATGATACCGTGAGCGTAGAAGAAACCTTAAGAAATCTGTCGGCACAGGTTGAACTCGATCCGGTATCCAGTATTCCACTATTACAATTACTTTACGAAAAAATATCCAAATATCCTTTTTCACCATTTAAAGAACTGAAATGGAAATATGCCATCAACAGAAGCCTGATGATTGCATTTGAAAAAATAGATCAACTGGATGAAGCCATATTGTATGGGGATCGCGCAATTAAAAATGCAGAAAAATTACGTTTATATTCCGATGCTCAGGGACTAAGGGTTAATACTGGCGATATGTATTATAGGCTAGGTGAAAGATTAAAATCCTTAAACCGGTTTTATCAGGCATTAAATAATTGGGATGGCGAATTGCCTATGGCTTATGAGCCAATGGCCTATTTTGGGATTGCCCGTGTACATTTTGAACAAAGAAATTACCAGGATGCCGAAAAATCTTTGAATGAAGCTTTAAAAAGAAGTCCGGATGTGGCATTGAAAGCCGACATTCTTTCCTATCTGGGTGCCACCAAATTTGAAACTGACGATTTTCTTCATGCCCTGGAATATTTTTCGAAATCGCTGAGCATAAATGAAAAGCTCCGAAATCAGCACAAACTCGGTCAAAATTACCAGAGCATAGGAAAGGTGTTTTACAGCCTTGGAAATTCCGACAAAGCCGAAAATTTCTTTTTGCTTTCGCTTAAGGAAGATAGAGAAGTTGAAAATCATGAGGAAATGGCTTCAACTTATGCGGTTTTAATGGACCTCAAATTAAATCAAAATAAAAGAGATAAAGCCCTGGAATACGGAAAACTGGCATTGAAATATGGGGGGAAAAGCGGGAATTTAGACTTAAAAGAAAATATTTTCCTCGGTTTAAGTGAAATCTACCAGGAAAGAGGAGAGACTGAAAAATCATTGTCTTTCTATAAAAAATACAGCGAAGTCTTAAATCAGAAAATAGATAAACGCCATAGCGAAGAGATCAATGAGTTTCGTGTGAAATACGAAATGGAGAAAAAAGAGCGTGAACTCGAGGAATTAAACAATCAAAAAAGACTTTCTGAATTGGCTTTTCAACAAAAAATAGCTGATGACCGCAAGGAAAAAAATATGCTTTTTGCATTTGGGACACTCATGTTTGTTATCATACTGATGGGTGCGGTTTTGCTATTTAACTATCAAAGACAAATTGAGGCGAATAAAACCATTAACCTTAAAACCGAAGAAATTAACCGTGTTAAAATTAAGGAACTGGAAAAATCCCTGAGACTGGAATCGGCTAATGCTATGCTAAAGGGTCAGGAAATTGAAAGAAACCGCATCGCTAAAGATCTTCACGATAGCGTTGGAGCGCTCTTATCGAGTATAAAACTTCATTTTGAAACCATAAAGGGACACATCAGCAATACCAAAGGCAGTCAGGTTTATGAAAAAACCAATCAACTTATTGATGAAGCCTGTTTTGAAGTAAGAAATATATCGCATGATATGATGCCGGGTTCCCTGATCCGTTTTGGTCTTATTCCGGCATTGCAGGATTATACGAGCAAATTGAAATCCGATAAAAAATTGGCCGTAGATATTATCAATTATGGCATACCGGAAAAACTCGATGATTCTGTTTCACTTAATGCTTATCGAATTGTTCAGGAACTTTTAAATAATGTAATCAAACATTCAGGTGCCAGAGAGGTTTTGGTTCAATTAACTGTAAAAGGCAATCAGTTGAATATAATGGTGGAAGATGATGGCCAGGGATTTGATCCGGAATTGGCCAAAGAAAAAGGCATGGGACTAAAAAATATTATTTCAAGGGTGAACTATCTGAACGGTGAAATCCATTTTGACTCCGAAGAAGGCAAAGGCAGCAATATCATGATCGATTTCCCCATTGCCAGCTAATTAAGGTATTTTTGGTAGAAAACAGCTATTTTATTTTTTAGCGGTTTACAGTCATGTATGGAAAGCTATCTTGTGGTACTTTTGATTTACACAATTAAGGTTTACAAAAAGGACAAAGAAAAGCAGATTGATATTCGATCTGCTTTTTTTGTTTATAACACATTTTCTAGTGGTTTTCCGCCATTTTATTTTTTAGCGGAATACGGTCATGTTTACTAATAGGGAGTTTTGCACTTTTGTATAGTATTCATGTCATATTTAAGGTTAATACATTATAAAGGATGAAAAAATGGAGATGATTTTCATCTCCATTTTTTAAAATATCGTGTAAATATCACGTACTAGACCAAACACAAGAAGCGCCGCAGGGCGCTTTTTTTTATTAGTCACTTTAATAATTATTGCTTTAGAGCTATTCCACAAATAACTTCCTGGTCCAGTTTTTTGAGCCAGCATCTAAGCTAATTAGAAAGAGTCCTTTATTCAGGAAATGGATATCAATTTTATCATCGGATGAATTGATAGTCTTAGAAAGTTGCATTCGCCCATTTAAATCGTAGATTCTTAATTCAAATTCTTCCAGATTGCTTTCAACAAAAAGTTCTCCTTTATTGGGATTGGGGAAAAGTTTAATCTGATGGCTTTGATCATTAATTTCCAAACCAACATATGTGCCTCTGTAAATGCTTATTTCAAAGGGACCATTTTTTGAATTCTCACTGTTCAAATCAGTTTTAGCATTGACATCCCATAATAATTCTAAGGTGTCATTAGGGTTTGCTCCCATTATCAGAAATAAGGAATCGACAAGTGTCTCATCTAAAACCATGCTTGTATCATTCAATGATTCAATTTTGAGTATTTCAATTAGCTGGCCTGAAAAATCAACATAAAAACTAAGTTTGTATTCAACATCTGAACTAAAACTATCAAAAGTGCTATCCCATGTGAACACGTTGTTATACAACATACCATTATCGATGACCAGATTAGCATCGTCATTAGGACTTTGAAGATCAAAGTCATTTAAATTTGCTCCGGGGATATTTGGAAACAAAGCAATGAAATTGAGCATGTCGTCGATATAGGCTCTGTTATTATTGGGTGCAATTGCAGAAGGTTTAAACACAAAAGAATGTAAAATCGTATTCCCTGATATTGGATTGAGATTCAACACTTTGATCGGTTGTTGATCTACTCTTAACTGCATCCGTTCATTGTCCAGATCAAAATAAATTTCAATATTGAACCATGCATCATAGGGAAAACTGAAATAAGTGCTATCCAGGCTCATAAAACCCATTCCACCGCTATTAAAATAAAATTGTGACAAATGCGTACTGTCAGAATCGTTTAATTCAAAATAACTTTGATTTCCGGATGGTATATATATACTAAAGCCCACCAATTGCATGCTCGAATCGATATCGTAAAGTGTAAACTCGGGTTCTTCACTCCCCTCAATTTTTAAAGAATGACTGCCACTCAGGCTTTGCTCATCGCTGACTTTGGAATCGATGCCGGCCTGTCCAACTTGTTGAGGATTATTCAAAAACCATTCATCATCATACAGTGCAATGTACCTGGTGGTGTCGTAAAGCTCAAAGTTTCTTGAGATCGTCGGCAAGCGGCGTGCTGTGAGAAAATCAAAATTTTCAATTTGATCCGCGTCAATCTGAACCAGCAGGGTATCTCCCAAAGTTTGTCCATAGACATCAGCCCTGGCAAAGATTCCCCAGGGACCACCGTTTTTATCGCCACAAGCCACCTCGCTCATTAGGCCAGAACACAAAGGGCCCAAAGGCTTATATACGGCTATTTCCCGGTCTATTCCATTGCTACATCCCACAAAATTTGAATCCGATTTTTGTATTCGAAATGATGGCGTGCTAACAGGTACTTTAAACCAAACCGTTTTGTCAATAATCGAAGTAAAACAAGACCCCGTTGGCTCTATTTGTTCTATGGTTGCACCAATGTTATCGTAAACGATATAGTTACTATCGATTTGTAAAAGTTGGGCATTGCAAATGCTGTCATTGCCAGGAGCTTGAATTTGTGGTGGTACATCAAGATAATACGCCAAATATTCAGTGGAATTGGTTTGTGCTAAAAAAGATAATGTCCCAAGTGTGGGTTTTGAATTTGATGGGAAGATTTCATTTGAAATAAAGATTCCTAATCCTTGTGAACAAAGTCCAGCGTCATCAAAAATATGGTATTCATAATTAGTTAATTGTTTGGTTGTTAAATTAAACCAAACTAAAGTATTGGAGCCAGGAAGATTTAGATCTGAACCCAATAAAATCAAATGAGGTTCTGTAAACGTGCTTGTGTCAAGTGTTAAATTTCTAGCAAATGAAATAAAAGATGATCGAGGTATACTATCTACGTAAATACCATTGGTATCAATCAAATAAATAGGAGAGAATTGTGTGTTAGGTAAAACCCAAAAACCTCCGTTTCCATTATTGGCACTTGGATCAAAAGTCATTCCTGCAAAATAAAAATGTGGTGAGATAAATGAACTAATAACACTGTGTGAAGATGTATCAATTTTATATATCCTATTATTTGGTCCTCCCGAACTTGTATATATATAATTCCCATCCCAAGCGATTCCTTTTGGTCCTGAAATTAATTGACTAGCATAACTATAAGACCCAATTTGATTCTTTAACGTATTAAATACATAGAATGAATCTGAAAGCTGTGAATAGCACCAATATTCCCTTCCAGTAAAAACGCAATCATATATTACCGAAATACCAGCCGAATCCGATATTTTCCACTGATCTAAAATCTGAAACGGTTGGGTACTTTTTGAATGCTCAGTTTGCTCCGCGTTTTGAGAGAGTGACTCTGTAAGAAGTGCAATAAATACTACCCAAAATAATAAAACTCGCTTTAGCATAAAATGATACAATTCATTAAAGATACGATTTAATTGTAACAACAGTTTATTTAATTTCAAAATATTTAAGATTTATATTATTTTTTAGTTTCATGTTTTTTTTTTTTTTAATTTCATGAAACAACAAATTAAATATATTATGAAACGCATGAAATTTAATATTACTATAGGATTAGTTACTCTACTCGTCCTAGAATTTAATACACTTCTAGCCCAAGGCCCAGCTTGGTTTGACCGATGATGTGATAGCAGTTGTGGGTGCCACCCATTTTGATGACGAGGATGATGAGTTTGGCGGAAGAATTAACGGGGTTGATATTAGTGGCGATGTGGCTGTTGTCGGTTCGGAATTTGAACAAACCGATGCCGCAAACCTTAACAGTCTTAATAGTGCAGGAGCAGCGTATATAATTAACTATACAGGGATAAGCACGTGGAGCAATGATCAGAAATTAGTGCCAAGCTCGACAAGAGAACTAGGGGCACGATTTGGAGCATCTGTGGCCATTAGCGGAGACTACTGTGTTGTCGGTGCTCCTTATGAGGATGTTAATTCCGGACATACTAATGATGGTGCGGCTTACGTATTTGAATATAATTCATCCACAGGAAATTGGGATCAGGTAGCCAGACTATTTGATACTGATGCAGAAGATGATGATCTCTTTGGCTATTCAGTTGGTATATCTGGTGATATCTTAATAGTTGGAGCACCCTATCAGGATTATGATGCAAATGGTTTAAATTTTAAAGAAGATGCTGGTGCAGTTTATATGTACGAAAGAATAGCTGGAACATGGACACTTGCCAATAAAGTAGTAAGCAATGATAGAGATGATGATGATCATTTTGGATGGGATGTTGATTTTAATAGCTCATATGCTTTGGTGGGGGCTCCGGATGAAGACGATGATGTAAATGGGAATAATCAGGAACTTGGCGCTGGTTCAGCCTATTTAATTAAAAAAAGCTCAGGCAATTATAGTCAACATCAAAAAATAGTACCTAGTGACCGCGATGATGGTGATCGTTTTGGCTATTCCGTTGGAATTACATCAAACTATCTAATTGTAGGTGCAGATCTAGACGAGGATGATGAATCAGGTACTGATGCGCTATCTGATGCTGGTTCAGCTTATCTATTTGAATTAGATGGCACATCCTGGGTTCAGGATGATAAAATTGATGGAGAGAATAGAGAAGAAGGCAACAGATTTGGTTCAAGTGTTGATATTGACGGAACCAATGCAATTGTAGGTGAGTTTTCAGATGATACCGATGCTGGTGGTGGAAATTCAAAAACTAATGCAGGAACAGCAGATATATTTAAAAGAAATTCATCAAGTACAAATTGGGATAGTGAAAATAAAATTGACGCAAGTGATCGTGCTAAAGATGATGAATTTGGATGGTCAGTAGCACTTAATGGCGATTATGCAATTGTTGGTGCTCCAAACTGGAATTCAGGAGCCGATCTCAATGCAGGAAAGGCCTATTTCTTTGCACTTTGCGAAGATCCTGTAATTACCAATCAACCCGAGGATAATTACTGCGTTACATCATGGCCAGTTACTTTAAGTGTTACAGCCAATGGGGTAAACCACGGAATCTCATATGATTGGTATAAAATTGGAAATTCAAATTCCATAACTTCATCTTCAACTTTACAAAGAACAAGTACACAGCAAGGTGATTATTACGTTGATGTAACTATTAATGGTTGTGAATTAACGAAAACTTCAAACACAGTTACTGTAAGCTCCGGCCCTGAACCTGGGTTAAATTGTTCTGAATCAAGAATTGGAATTTTGAGAGAGAATAACTTTAATATTTATCCCAATCCAGTTCATCAGAAATTAAGTGTTACAGGAAAAAATCTTATAAGCGCAAAAATTTATGACCAAATGGGTAAAGAAATTATTGTAAGTTCGATTAATACATCTGAATTAATAAAAATTAACACTTTACATTTAGCTCAGGGGGTTTATATTCTTGAAATCGGTTCAGATTTAGGAATAGAAAGACGAAAAATTTCGATTCAGCATTGAGTTTGTTGCTTTTATGGTAAGAAAGACTTCAAATCCATTTCGAGTCTTTCTTTTAGACTTACTCATAGACTCCAAATAAAAAAACCCTGACCCCCGCAATAAATGCGGAGTCAGGGTTTGTTGACCCACGAGGGCTCGAACCTCGACTCTTCTGGACCAAAACCAGACGTGTTGCCAGTTACACCATGGGTCAAGAAATTATCTACTATAAACTAAGTCTTTCACTCAGTATCGACAATTTATACTGACTTCACGAAGTGGTCGTCAGTAAATTGGATTGCAAAAATAGGAGCAGCATTTTAATTTACAAAACCAATTGGCCTTAATCTGCGATAATTTCTTCAATTGCATTATCGTAAATGATTTTCACCTCATTAATAGATAGAAAAGACTCGCCATCAATTATGCATTGCTTATCGATTACCTCGCCCAGCTTATAAAGGCGAACTTTATGTTTAGCACAAATGCTTTTCATCTTCGCCACTTTCCCCGGATGTATTGATACTACTATCCTACTCGGGCTTTCTCCAAATAAATAGGCATCTTTTCTGAACTCCTGCTCGGTTTCAATTTCAAATCCCAAATTTCCCGCCATGCCCGATTCTACAAGGCTTATGTATAAACCGCCATCGGCAATATCATGGGCAGAATTCAAAATCCTGTCTGCAGCCATTTGAATGACGGCATTTTGCAATTGCGCCTCATGATCAAGATTAAAATCAGGTGCGGGAGATTTTTTTATTCCGCAATAACTGTATAAGTATTCGGAGTTGGAAATATCATTCTTAGGATGACCCAAAAGGTAAATATGATCGCCCTCTTCTTTAAAAGATATGGAAATGCGATTATTGACATTTTCAATTAATCCGAGCATACCAATCGTCGGTGTTGGAAATACAGGACCTTCATCCGAAGATTGGTTATAAAAACTAACATTTCCACCTGTAACCGGAGTACCGAATTTTTCACAGGCTTTTTTCATTCCTTTAATGGCATGTACAAATTGCCAATACACTTCCGGATTGTATGGATTTCCAAAATTAAGACAATTGGTAATGGCTAAAGGCACGCCTCCGGAGCATACCACATTTCTTGCTGCCTCAGCCACAGCCATTGCACAGCCTTCTTCAGGATCAGCATTTACAAACCGGGAATTACAATCCACGCTAACCGCAAGTGCTTTATTGGTATCCTTAATTCTTACAAGGCCTGCATCTGATTTGTCGAATGTCCCAATATTATCCGTGCCTACCATTGAATCGTATTGCTCATAGATCCAACGTTTACTGGCAATATTGGGATGTCTTAAAAGAAATTCGGCCACCTGATGAAAATCCGGTTTTGGGATATCTTCGATTCTGAACTTTTTATATTCTTTGAAATAGGCCGGTTCTTTGTATTCGCGTTCATATACGGGTGCACCTCCTCCTAATACCAAATCATAGGCGGGCACTTCGGCCACTAATTCTTCGCCCATAAAATAACGGAGCATTTTGCCTTTCGTCACCACACCAATTTGAACAGCATGTAAATCCCATTTTTCAAAAACATCCATCACTTCCTGTTCATGGCCTTTCTCTACGACTACAAGCATTCTTTCCTGGGATTCAGAAAGTAGAATTTCAAAGGGTTTCATGTTCTCCTGCCGGGTCGGTACCTTGTCAAGCCAAATGTCCATCCCATGTTCTCCTTTATCGCTCATTTCCGAAGTGGAACAGGTAATGCCTGCAGCACCCATGTCCTGCATGCCTACAATATGGCCGGTTTTAATAACTTCAAGAGTAGCTTCAAGTAAGAGTTTCTCTTGAAATGGATCGCCCACCTGTACGGCTGGAAGATCATCTGCAGAATCTTCAGTTATATCTTTTGAGGCAAATGATGCTCCATGAATGCCGTCTTTACCCGTACGGGATCCCACAATAAAAACGGGATTGCCCTCTCCTTTCGACACAGCCGAAACTACGGCATCGTGTTTTACAATACCTGCCGAGAAAGCATTGACCAATGGATTGATGTTATAGGTCTCATCGAAAAACACTTCCCCTCCTACTGTGGGCACACCAAATGCATTGCCATAATCGCCGATTCCTTTTACCACACCCGAAATCAACCATTTGGTCCTGTCTGATTTTAGATTGCCGAAACGCAGTGAATTTAATTGGCATACGGGTCTTGCACCCATTGTAAAAATATCTCTGTTAATACCACCCACACCGGTTGCAGCACCCTGATAAGGTTCAATAGCCGAGGGGTGATTATGCGATTCTATTTTAAAACTGCATGCCAAACCATCACCGATATCGACAAGTCCTGCATTTTCCTCGCCGGCTTCAGCAAGCATTCTGTCGGATTGCTTAGGCAGTTTTTTTAACCAGGTGATGGAATTTTTGTAAGAGCAATGCTCAGACCACATGGCTGAAAAAATACAGAGTTCGGTAAAATTGGGTTTGCGGCCAAGAATCTCAATAATTCGATTGAATTCTTCCTCTATTAATCCTAAATCCGCCGCAGTTTGTAGATTGACTTTTATGTCTTCCAAGATATTAATTTTGACTCGCCGCAAATTTAAACATTGAGATGTAAAACAATCGGTATTGTGAATACATTTCATTAGGATTTTCAATTGTGGTTAATTTGCACTGTGACATCGACAAAAAAACTGGCCTTTTATTTGACTTCCACCGGCTACGGCGGATTGGAAATGAATGCCCTTAATTTAGCCAGCTGGATGAATGAAAGAGGCTGGATTGTATTTTTTTATACAGTAAAAGGTTCAAGACTTGAACAACAAGCGATAAAAGCCGGACTCCATGTGCAATGGGTTCAGAAACCCAACAAATATTTTGACATCAAAAATGCATTTCTACTGGCCAATCTTTTAAAAAAAGATCAGGTTGAGAGGCTTATCATTTTTGACAATCACGATTTAAGCACGGCCAATTATTGCAAAAAGTTTTTCAACGCCAGGTTAATAATGCTCTATCTGCAGCAAATGCAGTTCAAAGTTAAAAAGACATCACCGGCCCATACATTTCGCTTCTCTGGGCTTAATTACTGGATAAGCCCGCTGGAATCTTTGAAAAAGCAAGTTTTGCAAACTACAAAAGTGCCCGAAAGTAAAATTGCAGTGATTCCACTATGCCTTGAAACGGATCGTTTTTTGAAAAATCCCATTAGCAAATCAATGGCCCGTAAAGAGCTTGGACTCGAAGAAGATAAAAAGATAATCGGTGTTCTTGGAAGAATTGGCCCAACCAAAGGGCAAATGGGTGTGATAAAAGCATTTTCCCTGCTTTCTGAAAAACATAAGGATCTGCAGCTCCTGATCATGGGCGAGGCCACCATCAATGAAAAAAAATGTCTTGATTACGAAAAAGATTGCCGGAAATTTGTAAAAGAAAACAATCTCGAAGACAGGGTGCATTTTCGTCCCTTCCGCAATGAGGTGGAATATTTTTATTCGGCCATCGACCTGTTTATTATGCCATCAAAAAAAGAAACCTATGGAATGGTCACGGTAGAAGCCATGTTGTCTGGAGTCCCCATCATCGGAACCAATGCGGGTGGAACAATTGATTTGCTTGAAAATGGCACATTAGGACAATTATATTCTTTTGGAGATGCAGATGAATTAAAGAATAAGATTGAAAATGTATTGTTAGAAAAATACAATTTCAGAGAAATCAGCGAAGAAGCAAAAAAGAAGGCAAGTGAAAATTACGATCATAAAATCATGTGTGAAGGCTTGGAAACTCTATTAGAATAGTCTAATTATTCAATACCTCTTCCATTTGTCGTCCCCATAACATATTTAAAAACAAACATATAGGAAACAAAAATTTAACATTGGAAACTTTGGTGAATTCTAAAGTTTCTATAGTTTTGTCGCCTAATGGAGGTCAAATTGAATTTAAGAGAAAGAATTGTGGGATGCGCCCGCGACCTGTTTTTTAAAATGGGATTAAGAAGGGTGACGATGGATGACATTGCCGGAAAGTGCGGCGTGTCAAAAAAAACCATTTATCAACACTTTAAAGATAAAGACACGGTCGTATTAGAAGTAACCAAGGAATATCTTCATCAGGAAGAACACGATCTGCAAAAAATACACGAATCAGCAAAAGACCCAATTGAGGAATTGGTATCCATTTCAAGATGGTTTAGGGACATGCTTTCAAATATGGACATTTCGCTTTTGCACGACATGAAAAAATACCATCCGAATTCCTGGACTATATTCCATCAGCACAAAGAAAAATGCATTTTTTGCTCCTTGACTGAAAATTTAATAGAAGGAAAAAAACGCGGACTTTATCGCTCCGAGCTTAAAGAGGATATTATTTCCAGATTTCGGGTCGAAAGCACGGAAATGATGTATAAGTCTGACTTTGACAATCTTGGGCAGTTTCATGTTCGCGATGTGCAAATGGAGATTTTTGACCACTTTGTGTACGGGATAGTCACCGATAAGGGAAAGAAAATTTTTGAAAAATATAAACGAGAACTAAAATAAAATCTCAAAATGAGAAACCTGATTTTAATTACTACGCTGCTTTCATTCTTCTTGAGAAATGGATTTGCTCAAAGCAATTCATACAGTTTGAAACAGGCCATCGAATATGCACTTGAAAATTCTGATAATCTGAAAAATGCCAAACTCGATGTAAAAGCGGCCAAATATGAGGTGGGGAAAATTAGAGCGAGTGGCTTACCACAAGTCAATGCGAGTTTGGGGATGAATTACAATTATTCAATTCGGAAATCCCTCTTATCACCTGCAACCTTTGACCCCAGCCTTCCCGAAGACACGCCAGATGTTCCCATAGCTTTTGGTCAGAAATACGACGGAGACGCAAATATCGGATTGTCACAATTGATATTTGACGGCTCATATTTTGTAGGATTGCAAGCAGCTAAAATGTACAAACTTTACTCTGAGCAAGAATTTACGCAGACCAAAGTTGATGTCGTTGATGCGGTCATCAAGTCGTACTATATGGTACTGATCAATAAGGTGAGATACGATAGATTGAAAAGCAACGAAGAAAGACTATCGCAATTATTAAATGAAACCGAAGCCCTTTATAAGAACGGATTTGCTGAGAAAATTGATGTGAGCAGAATCAGAGTCAGTTACAATAATTTAAGTGCACAAACCAAACAAATGCAAAGGTTGATTGAGCTGAGTGAATACATGCTAAAAATGCAAATGGGAATTGATGTAGAAGAACCCATAATATTAACTGAAAATCTCGAAGAATTGCCACAGGAACTGAGCGCTCCTGCAAAAAAAGAAGAATTTAATTACAGCAACAGAATAGATTATCAATTGTTGAATTCAGGAGAAGAATTGCAAAAATTGGATATCAAGAATTACAAAGTTCAATACTATCCCAACCTTTATCTTAATGGTGTGCTGGGATACAATACCAATGCAAATGAATTTAACCAATACACCGATATCAATGACAGATGGCTCAGATATGGCCTTGTAGGTATATCGCTTAATGTGCCAATTTTTGACGGATTGAGAAAAAGCTACAGCATACAAAAATCGAAAATTGAATTAGAACAAATTGAAAATCAAAGAAACATGCTCGAAAACGCCATTGAAACCGAACTCAAGCAAAAAGATGATGCGCTTACCAATAGTTTGGAAATGATGGAAATTCAAAAACAAAACTACGAGCTGGCAGAAGAAATTTTCAAAACAACCAATATCAAATTTAAGGAGGGCATTGGTTCAAATTTGGAACTTGTGGATGCCAACAATTCTCTGGTTGAAGCAGAGGCAATTTATTTTGATGCGCTTTACAATGCCATCGTAGCTAAAACAGAATTGGAAAAAGCATTAGGACAATACAACGATTTTTAAAAAATAAAAACCAAATACAATGACGATCAAATTAAAATTTGCATCAATATTACTTAGCGTACTCTTTCTATATGCTTGTGGCAATGGAGAGACAGATATTGAAAAAAAGAAAAGCAAACTAAAAGAATTGAAAACGGAGATGTCTGATCTGAAATCTCAAATTTCAAATCTCGAAAAAGAGCTGATGGAGCAGGACTCCACTTATGCCATGGAAAAAGACAAATCGATTTTAGTGGCGCTCAACCCTGTCAAGCCCGTAAAATTTGCGCATAAGATCGAAGTAAGAGGTGCTGTGGCCTCTAATCGCAATGTAATGATTAGCGCTGAAGCCATGGCCAAAATTATTTCCATTAATGTAAAAGAGGGTCAAAGTGTAAAGGCCGGTCAGGTTTTGGTACAACTCGATGCGGATATTTTAAGAAATAGCATCAGGGAATTGGAAACCTCATTGGACCTGGCAAAAACACTCTACGAAAAGCAAAAAAATCTCTGGGATCAGAACATCGGAACAGAAGTTCAATATTTGCAGGCCAAAAATCAGAAAGAAAGCCTTGAAAGAAAGTTAAAAACCACCTATTCACAACTGGACAATTATGTAATTCGTGCGCCATTTGCAGGACAGGTCAATGAACTCGATGTAAAAAAAGGAGAAATGATGTCGCCCGGAATGCCCATATGCAGGATTGTTAGCCTGAAAAATATGTACGTTCAATCGGAAGTTTCTGAAAAATATGTGGGTAAATTCAAAGTGGGTGATTCGGTAAATATTGAGATTCCCGCAATAGATGTCAATACCACTTCTGTCATTACAGCGATCGGACAAGTGGTCAATGTTCAAAACAGAACTTTTAGAATTGAAGTTGATTTGCCGGGGAAATACGCAAAAAAGGCCAGGCCAAATCAGGTCGTGGTTTTAACAATTACAGATTATGTCAATCCGAAGGCAATTACAGTGCCTTCAAGGGTCGTACAGAAAGATGCGGAAGGCAATTACGTCTATGTGAAGGAAGATTCCGATTTGGGTTCAGTTGCCAGAAAGAAACATGTTGAAATCGGTAAATCCTATGAGTATCAAACGGAGATCAGAAATGGTTTAAATACCAAAGATGTGATATTGACAGAGGGGTACAGGGATGTAGCCGATGGTTCATTGATAAAAACAAAAAGCTAAAAAACTTTCTTTTCAATCATGAAAGAAAAAGATAAAAATATATACAAGGAATTTGGTCTGACAACCTTTGCTCTAAACAATAGGACAACTGTATTTGTACTGACCTTTATTATCGCGCTGACCGGTGTAATCTCTTACATCACTTTGGCAAAGGAAAATTTTCCGGAAGTGGAAGAACCTACCATTTATATTGGGACGGCACATCCGGGAAACTCGCCGGAGGACATGGAAAATCTGATTACCAGGCCTATTGAAAAGGAAATAAATACAATATCCGAGGTGGAAGAAATCAGGTCGACTTCGGTTCAGGATTTCTCAACCATCATCGTCAAATTTCAAGCTGAAATGGATGCGGAAGAGGCTTTGCAAAAGGTGAAAGATGCTGTAGATAAATCTAAGTCTGAACTTCCGGCTGACTTGCAGGAAGATCCGAATATATTCAAAATGGAAGTCTCGGAATTTCCAATTATGAATATTAATCTGGCAGGTGATTACAATCTCGATGAATTAAAGTCTTTTGCTGAATATCTCGAAGATGAAATTGAAAAGGTAGCGGAGATTTCCAAAGCAGAAATCCGCGGTGTTGACGATAAGGAAGTCAAAATTAAAGTGAACCCCTATGAAATGGAATCCAGAAAGATTTCATTCAGGGATATTGAAGATGCCGTTGTTCAGGAAAACCTTTCCATGTCCGGTGGTAATATATTAACTGATGGCATAAGAAGAACGATACGCGTGCTTGGTGAATATGAAGATCCGAGGCAAATGGAGGATATCGTTGTTAAATATGAGAATAATAAAATAGTCTATTTAAAAGACATCGCAAAGGTTGAATTCGGTTATGTTGAAAAACAAAACTATGCAAGACTGGGTGGAGAGTCGGTAGTTATGGTGGATGTGATCAAAAGGTCCGGAGAAAACTTACTCGACGCAACTGATAAGATTTACAAAATCATTGAAAAAGCACAGGAAGAAACACTTCCGAAAGATTTGGTAGTAACTATTACCAATGACCAATCCATCCAAACAAGGGATCAGGTGAACGAATTGGAGAATTCAATTATTTCCGGAGTAATATTAGTGGTAATAGTGCTGTTATTTTTTCTCGGAACAAGAAATGCACTTTTTGTGGGAATGGCGATCCCATTATCCATGTTTATGGCCTTCCTCATCATCAGTATGATAGGTTATACCATCAATATGATGATTCTTTTTGGACTTATCATGGCACTCGGTATGCTGGTGGACAACGGAATTGTAGTTGTTGAAAATGTCTACCGATTAATGGAAGAGGGCTTCTCTCCTATTGAAGCGGCCAAGAAAGGTGTAGGGGAAGTGGCATTACCTATCATCTCATCAACCGCCACAACGCTTGCCGCATTTTTGCCATTGGCATTTTGGCCTGGAATTATGGGAGAATTTATGAAATACCTTCCTATTACCTTAATCATTACTTTGGGTTCTTCACTGTTTGTGGCGCTCGTTATCAACCCGGTGTTTATTTCCAAGTATATGAAAATTCAGGATCAGGTGGTGGTCAACAAACCCAGAGCCAGACGGGATTCCATAATAATTTTGGCCATTGGTTTATTAATTGCCATTCCTTCATACTTTGCAGATATACCCCTGGTATGGTTGGGAAATCTACTGATATTATTGGGTGTTCTTATTCCACTCAACGTTTTCTTGTTGACACCTTTATCTGACAGGTTTCAGTCGATTGCATTGCCGTTTTTAGAAAAAATTTACGTTGGCACGCTTCGGTATGCTGTAAGTAAAAAACGACCTTATCTCTTCTTTGGAGGTACTTTCCTTGCTCTGATTGCTTCTATTATGATCTATTTTGGAAGTCAACCCAATGTGATATTCTTCCCGATAAATCAACCCAAGTATGTCAATGTATTTATCGAATTTCCAGTAGGCACCGATATTTCGACAACAAACGATTTCTCTGAAAAAATAGAGGACAAGCTGTTTGAAATCATCAAACCCTATGAGCACATTGTAGAATCGGTTATTTCAAATGTTGGACAGGGGACAGCCGATCCAAATGACCCCTCTTCCATGGGTGCCAATGATACGCCAAATAAAGCGAGGCTTACAGTGAATTTCGTTGAATTTAAAGAGCGTGGTGAATTGATGACAAGCGATATAATGAATGAGATCCGCGATAAAATTGGGAAATATCCGGGCATTACAATTACAGTGGATAAAGATGCAGCAGGACCTCCTGTGGGCAAACCGATCAACATTGAAATTTCAGGAGAAGATTATTCCAAACTTGCAGACATCGTGGCTAATCTTAAAAATGAAATCGCACTTGCCGATATCGATGGGATTGAAAAATTGAAATCGGATTTGGAAGATGATAAACCCGAACTGATTGTGGATATTGACAGGGAGAAAGCAAGGCGATTTGGATTATCAACAGCCACAGTTGCAAGCGAAATTAGAACCGCTTTGTTTGGTAAAGAAATTTCCAAATACAAAGAAGGCGAAGATGATTACGATGTGGAATTGCGATTGGATGACCAATTCCGATATGATTTGGACGCCTTATTGAATAAGGAAATTACCTATCGCAACCAGGTTAATGGAAAAATTGTCCAGATTCCTATTGCTTCTGTAGCGGATGTGCAGTACAGTTCTACTTTTGGATCGATAAAAAGAAAAGATCTCAATCGAGTGGTAACCCTTAGTTCCAATGTGCTCGATGGCTATAATCCCACAGAGATTAACAATCAAATAAGGGGCATTGTAAATAATATGCCTCTTCCGGGAGGTTACAATATAAGTTTTACGGGCGAGCAGGAAAATCAGGCAAAAGAAATGGCTTTTCTACTCAATGCATTAATGTTGGCCGTTTTTATGATATTTCTGATCATCGTATCGCAATTCAATAAAATATCAGCCCCCTTTATCATCATGACTTCCGTATTATTCAGCACCATTGGGGTATTTCTCGGATTGGTGGCCTTCAATATGGATTTTATTGTTATAATGACCATGATCGGAATTATTTCCCTCGCGGGAATCGTGGTGAATAATGCGATTGTACTTATTGATTTTATCGAATTGATGAAAGCAAGAAAAATAGCACAATTGGAAGAAGGGCAAAAAGTAACCAAAAGACTTGTTCAGGCTGCAATAATTGAAGCAGGAAAAACAAGATTAAGACCGGTACTTTTAACCGCTATCACAACTGTATTGGGTTTAATACCACTGGCTGTTGGCTTAAATATCAATTTCGAATCATTCTTTGCGCATTATGAATGGGATTTCTTTTTAGGAGGCGACAATGTGATTTTCTGGGGGCCGATGTCATGGACCATTATTTTTGGTTTGACCTTTTCAACCTTTTTAACACTGGTAATTGTACCCGTTATGTATTTGATCACTAGCCGAATAAGAACAGCCGTCGGAAGAGCCGCATAGATGAAATTTCTTGCTGTTAGCATAACAATAATTCTCATAGTACTCCTGAATATTTATTTATTCAGGGGTATCAATGGGCTCATTGAAAAGAAGAAAAATAAAAGATTATTTCAAATCTTATTTTGGGTCTGGACCATCCCATTGCCCTTGCTGATCATTGCTGTTGCCGTACTCCCAACGGAATATTTTAAAGGTGTTTCCAGAAGTATAATTCTCACCTACACGGTATTTGACATAATTGGCAAGATTATTTTGCTCCTGTTTTTTGTATTGGACGACTTGATTCATTTCAGTGCTAAAAAAATCAAGAAGAAAAAAGATCAACAGGATTACGATGAATCAAGAAAACAATTTATTAAAAAGGCAGGCATTGCCATTTCAGTATTGCCAGTTGCAGGTTTTTCGTTTGGAATAGTTTCTGGAGCACACAATTACAACTGGCACAAGCTAAAGGTAAGCATTCCCAACCTGCCCAAGGCCTTTCACGGTCTGAGAATCGGTCAGATTTCAGATTTGCATTCCGGAAGTTTTAGCAATTTGACTGCGGTTAAAGGTGGAATAGATATGTTCATGTCTGAAAAACCCGATCTTGTATTTTTTACCGGCGATATCGTAAATGATCAGGCCTGGGAAATAAAAGCGGTCTTTGATATTTACAAAAACGTTAAAGCCCCTTTAGGTGTCTATTCCATATTGGGAAATCACGACTATGGGGATTATTCAAACTGGAGAAGCCAAAATGCCAAAATGAAAAACTTTCAGGGAATTTTGGATGCGCACAAAGGTCTCGGCTGGGATTTGCTGAGAAACGAAAACAGGATTCTCGAGTCAGGCGCAGATCGCTTGGCCATTATTGGGGTTGAAAATTGGGGTGCCAAAATGAGATTCCAAAAACACGGTGACCTCGAAAAAGCAAAAATAGGTACCGAAGAAATTTCAACAAAACTGCTTCTCTCCCATGATCCAAGTCATTGGGATGCTCAGGTCATACCCGATCATCCGGATATCGACCTCATGTTTGCAGGCCATACGCATGGTTTTCAATTTGGTATAGAAACGCCACTGTTCAGATGGAGCCCGGCCCAATACCTATACCCGCAATGGGCAGGCTTATATAAAAAAGGCCACCAACAGCTCTATGTCAACAGAGGATTTGGTTTTATCGGTTATCCCGGTAGAATTGGAATATTGCCCGAACTTACCCTTATCGAGCTGGTCAAAGCATAAATATTTTATTCTGAAAATATTTGGCTGCTTTGTAATTTAGTAGTTATAATTTATTGGTTGTCAGCCAAAAAAAGCAATTACTACCATGAGACTATTACCTTTAATTCTACCCGCAATTTTTATTTTCAATCTATCCTTAGCGCAAAATAATATCGGAATCGGAACCATCAGCCCTAATCCAAATGCGCTTTTGGACCTTGATAATACCGGGAGTCCTTTGGGGCTTCTCTTGCCAAGGCAAGACATATCCACATTTACCCTAGGGCCCTTGGATGCAGGTATGATGGTATTTAATCCGGTGGACAATAAAGTCTATACCTGGGACGGTTCGGTTTGGGTAAGCGGTAGCTCTGAATGGGGTGTAAATGGCAGTGATATTTTTAATTTAAATTCCGGAAATGTCGGAATTGGACTCTCTTCGCCTGTCAATACTATGGATGTCGAGGGAAATATGGCAATTGGCACAACTTATTCAGGTACAAATGCAGCGCCTGCAAATGGCTTATTGGTAGAAGGCAATGTGATTTTTGGTGATAATACCTTAGCCAATGGAAAACTTGCCATTTACGGAGCTGACTGGTCTAATGGCAGGGTTTATCTTCAGTCGAATGGTACAGTGGGACCGGCAATTAGATTTGAAAATTCTCAGGGTGGGTCCATCGTCTATGATATCATCGGATCTACCGGAACAGGTGCATCCCCGGGAATAGGGCATTTTGGAATTTATGATAATACTTCAGGGGCTTACAGATTCATTATTGATCCGAGTGGTCGCGTGGAAATTCCGGTCCTAAGCGATGCCACGGGAGCAAGCAATACAGGAGCATTGCAGATTGCCGGATCACTAAGAATTGACGGCGATGAAATTATCACCAATACAAATTCCACACTTTCAATTCAAAGTGATAACAATGGTGATCTGGCCATTGATGGCAATACATTTTATGTAGATGCATCTGCCGATAGAATTGGTATTGGAGATAACAGCCCATTGGCAGCCCTGGAAGTGGTAGGTGATGTGATTGCACTAAATGGGGCATTTGCCATTAATACCATTGGTGGAGATATAGGCGCATCAGCGAATGTTGATCATATCTGGCATAATGATGGCACCAACTCCTGGCATATGGTCTCCGACGATACCTATAAGGCAACAGGAAATACAACTTTAACCATAGGAAGGTTATTGGTTCACAATGATGCTACAAGCAATTGCACCACAGGTGGGTCTCCATTTTTTATTGAGAGCTGCAATGATATTAGTTCAGAACTGGAATTTAATTTTGCCGGAAACTTTACCGGTACTCAAACTACGGCCATGCCCGATTTGGATATTCTTGCTGTTTCAGACGGCTTTGGAATTATTGGCACTTTCAGTGATGCCGGCCGTTTCGACTTTAGACAAAACAATTCTGTAATGGTTTCCATTGCAAATAACACCATATACCCCGGTTCGGACAATGCCGGAAGCTGTGGTTCGAGTTCTTTGAGGTGGAACACAGTGTATGCTTCCAACGGCACCATCAATACTTCTGATCAACGATTGAAGAAGAATATTCAGAATTTGGATTATGGACTAGGTAAAGTGATGCAATTGAGACCGGTAACATTTGAATGGAAAGATAATTCCAGTGGAAAAAAAATTGGATTAATCGCCCAGGAATTACAGGAGATTATTCCCGAAGTGGTTGAAATTGGAGATGATGAAAATAAAACTCTCGGCGTCTATTATTCAGACCTAATACCGGTTTTAGTGAAGGCAATCCAGGATCAGCAATCTGAAATAGAGTCTCTTAAAGAAAAAGTAAATACCATAGAAACCTCAATTAGAAATTAAGTATAGATAAACGACTTAAAATTTTAATATTTACAACATTAAATTGAGCAGATTGATCAATTACCTTAAAATATTAGCGACTGGAATTGTATTCTTGATGATTGTCTCATGCAATAATGATGATAATATTGTTGGTGGACAGGACATACTTCAAAATGATACCTCTAGTACCACCGGCAAGTTAATTGTTAGTGTAGTTGATCAAAATGGAAATCCTGTAACCGGAATACGCGTTTCATTGCACGCGACCTTTGAAGATTTAAATACGGGAATTTGGATATACGAAGTTTTTAATAATAATCAAGGCGTATCGGACTTCGGATTTATTAATATTGGGAACTATTACATTTTCGCCGAAGAGGTCGGAAGTCCGGCAAGAACAAATAGCCCCGGTGATGTGGCACAAGTAAGGTCACAAAAAACAACCAACAGGACGGTCGTCGTTCGGTAAACATTTTATTGATTCATCAAAACTGGCAAAAGCCATGGTGAATCGAAATGATTTTTTTCATTAAAATGCTTTAATTTTAAGCGCTATGCAGCTAAACGGAAACACTCTTAAATCTGATTTTTCTTCTTCTATAGTCGTTTTCCTTGTCGCACTGCCCCTGTGTCTTGGAATTGCCCTTGCATCAGGTGCCCCCTTATTTTCCGGAATCATTTCTGGAATTCTTGGAGGTATTGTCGTTGGGTCTCTCTCAGGATCAAATAAAAGTGTGAGCGGGCCAGCAGCCGGACTTGCCATAATTGTTCTCAATGCTATTGAAACACTTGGCGCCTGGGACGTATTTATTGTAGCTGTCACATTAGCAGGGCTTCTGCAAATTGTCCTCTATATTTTTAAAGCAGGTTTTGTTGCTGAATTATTCCCAAATAGTGTAATCAAAGGCATGCTTGCTGCAATTGGTATTGTAATCACATTAAAGCAAATCCCTCATGCATTGGGCAGAGACACCGATTTTGAAGGAGAATATGAATTCTTTCAAATAGCCGATGGTGAGAATACATTCTCTGAAATATTAAGGGCTATTGAAACCATGAGCCTTGGAGCCTTAATTATTACTTTGGTCAGTTTGGCAATTTTGATTTTTTGGGAAAAGGTGGTTTCAAAGCAAAAAAATCTGATTTCGAGCATTCCCGGTGCCCTGGTCGTAGTAATTTTGGGAATCTCACTGAATGAACTCTATCACCATTATTTCCCTTCCATGGAGTTGCTGGCCGAAGACGATCATTTGGTCTCATTACCAATTTTTTCATCCTTTGAAGGATTCAAAAATTCATTGGCCTTTCCTGATTTCTCGGCCTTGCTGAGGTTAGATGTTTATATTGTCGCATTTACTCTTGCGATCGTTGCAAGCCTTGAAACGCTTCTTAATGTCGAAGCAACAGATAAAATAGATCCCGAAAAGAGATCATCGGATACCAATAAGGAATTATTAGCACAAGGTGTGGGTAATACGATTTCAGGTTTAATCGGAGGACTCCCGATTACTTCGGTCATAGTAAGGTCTTCTGCCAATGTATATTCCGGTGCTAAATCCAGATTATCAACCATATTACATGGATTCTGGCTTGTAAGCACTATTGCACTATTGCCGGAATGGCTAAATAAGATTCCACTAGCCTCTCTGGCCGCTATACTTTTTATTGTCGGTTATAAATTGGCAAATATTGAGCTTTTTAAATCAATGTATAGAAAAGGTAAGGATCAATTTTATCCATTTATCATTACCATTATCGCTATTGTATTTACCGACCTACTCATAGGAATCTGTATTGGCTTGGTTATTGGTTTTATTTTCGTTGTATTTAGAAATTATCATTCTGCCTTAACTGTAGTGAAAGACGATAATTATATTCTTTTCAGATTTAATAAAGATGTTTCATTTATGAACAAGGCCAAATTGAAAACTGAGTTGGGGAAAATTCCCGATAATTCATTTTTAATTTTGGATGCTCACAAAGCTCAGTTTATTGACAACGACATTATAGATATTCTTGAAGACTTTTCGCTCAATGCCAAGTCCAAGAATATTACAATAGAATATATTCACATTGATCTAAGAAAATCACTTTAATGGACACTTACCGAAGATTATTATTAAATAATAAGGCCTGGGTCCAGGAAAAATTAAGTTTAGCAAACAATTATTTTCTGAGTCTTGCCAAAAAACAAAACCCTGAATTCCTGTGGATCGGATGTTCCGATAGCCGGGTACCCGCTGAGGAAATTACCGGTACTCAAGCGGGTGAAATATATGTCCATAGGAATGTTGGAAACCTCGTAGTCCCCAAAGATGCCAATATGCTAAGTGCCTTGCAGTATTCGGTTGAAATTCTCAATGTAAAGCATATAATCGTTTGCGGTCATTATGGGTGTGGAGGAATTGAAGTCGCCATGGATCAATCTGATTTTGGCGTTCTGGATAATTGGCTGGAAAATGTAAAAGGGGTTTACAGCAAACATCAGGAGGAATTGGATAAGTTGGGAAACCGAAATGAAAGGTTTAAAAGAATTGTCGAATTAAATGTTATTGCCCAGGTTGAAAACCTAATGAATACGGAGATCATCAAAAACAAATGGCAGAAAGATTCATTGCCACTTTTACACGGATGGGTATACGATGTTGAAACCGGTATTTTAAAAGATCTGGTCTTGAAATCACCTCAGAAAGTCGAGTGATTCGATTATAATTTCCCACAATTTTATTTAGGGTAAAAATTTATATAATGGTATTTAGGGCATAAGATACCTGTTATGTATTACAGACCCGACTTTTTGAATATTGGACGATCTTTGACCGGAATCCTGATTCTTTTCTTGTCTATTAGTTTGCTATCCTGTTCGGATGCAGACATCGATGAACCCTTCGACGCCTCTGGCTCTGCTTATGAGCCAATTATTATGGAGCGCGGCAATTTAGAAACCAGCATAGATTTTATTGATAACAGGGCACTGGAGTCAACAGGTAAAATTTATTCATACGGAAAATATATTTTAATAAATGAAAAATACGAAGGGGTGCATGTCTTCGACAATGCCGATCCCAGAAATCCTTTAAAAATAGGTTTTATTAAAATTCCGGGTTGTATTGATATGGCTGTTAAAGAGGGTATTCTTTATGTAGACAATGCCGTGGATCTTGTAGCAATTGATATCAATAATTTACCTGAAATAAGTCTTGAAAAAAGAATTGTAGGCATTTTCCCCGAATTGGCTGCGCCTGATTTAGGTTATGTACCTTATCAATATATTAAAGAGAACAGACCTGATAATACGGTCATCGTTAAATGGGTATTGAAATGAAAAATATTCAGCAAATATTATTTATCGTTTTATTGGTTTCATTCATTTCCTGTGATTCAGAAAATTCTGATTCTGTAAATCCTGCATCAGTCAATGGCTCGGAATTACCTCAGGGACAAGGCGGTTCGCTGGCCAGATTTGCAATTTTATCGGATCATCTTTATGCCGTTAACTGGAATACTTTGAATACATTTGATATCCGCAATGCAAATGATCCAGAGTACATTAGTAATGTGCAAATCGGTACGGGAATTGAAACAATCTTCATTCGACAAGCTGACAGCACCATGTTTATCGGTAGTCAAAACGGTATGCACATTTATCAGGCTCAGGATTTAAGAAATCCTCAGTTTCTATCAGTTTATGAGCATGTTTGGGCTTGCGACCCTGTCGTTGCCAATGACAAGTACGCCATTGTCACCTTGAATAGCGATCAGAATTTTGGTTGTTTTAGAGGAGTAAACCAATTGGAAATTGTAAATATTGAAAATTTGAGAAATCCTTATAGCGAAGAAGTTTATCCAATGACAGAGCCTAAAGGATTGGGCCTGCACGATACATTATTATTTGTTTGTGATGAAGGGTTAAAAGTATTTGATTTTAACAGCCCACAGGATTTGCCTGAAATTGCCAATCACAATATTTCAGCATTTGATGTCATTCCGGCCATTGGGAACTATGAAATTTTATTTGTCATTGGAGAGGAAGGCTTATATCAATATCAATACAGAAATGCTACTTTAGAATTATTAAGTGTAATTCCACTCGGATCTTAATCAATTCAAATGAGAATTATTGCGGTACTGTTATTTTCCATTTTAATTGTTCAAAGTGGATTCACTCAGGATAGTACTTTCAATCAGCCAAAAGTATTCTTATCCTTTTCACCACAATTTATCGTTATCAATGGAACAAGAATTGATGTGGAAAAACGCTTTGAAGAAAGCGCCCATGCTTTGCTGATTGCCCCTACCTATTACTTTGGAGTTATAAATGAAAACCACATTTTTCAATCTTATTTTAAAGAATATGATTTAAATGGTTTTGGATTTGAGCTTGGACATAAAATATATGCAGAGAAGAGTTGGATAAAAGACATCAACTGGTATCAATCCTATTCAATAACCTACAATCGTTTGTCATTTGATTACAGTGGCATGGGCTGGCAACCACTCCCCGAAGATCCGAACCTTTTGGTATTGAGAGAAAAAGAACAAACCCTGACGATTGATCAGTTTGGTTTGTCTACTTATATAGGTGCAGTAATAAGAATAGATAATAATTTTTATACCGATGTTTATTTTGGAATTGGTGCCAAACGCTCTTTCGCAAATGACTCAAGTACAGACAAGTTTGCAGAAGATGACTTTTCAGATGGGTTTATCAATTACAATTTCACAGGGGCACTTTTAAGGACAGGCTTTAAAATTGGAATGGCATTTTAATCCAGTTTTTTGTTGATCTTGCCGGTCAGGATATCCCAAAACATAATAAAATCAGAAGCCAGGCTGTAAAATGGATAAGTAAATGTGGCGGGTTTGTTTTTTTCAAAAAAAGCATGTCCAAACCAGGCAAATCCATAACCTACAACAGGAATTATTAAAAAAAGAAGCCATTCTTGTGTGGCCAAGGCATAAATCAGTATAAGTATCAATAGCAAAGTTCCTGTGAAATGCAGATTACGTGAAATTTTATTTTTATGCTCTGAAAGGTAATAAGGATAGAATTCCTTTAAGCTTTTATACTTTTTTTCAGCCATTTTAACTTTATTTTGCTCTTCTAATTTACTATCATAATCAGAATTATCACAATCCTTTAATTCCGGTTACCATTTTTACATTTAATTATCTATTTTTGCAAGCCTTTTTAAGGAAGGATTTATTTTATGTCTTCAGTTAAGATCTTTTCAGGTAGCGCTTCGGTTTATTTGGCCGAAAAAATATGCAAAGCCTATGGCAAGCCCAAAGGGCTCATAACCACGCAAAAATTTAGCGATGGCGAGCTATCTGTGAGTTTTGACGAATCGGTTAGAGGTTGTGATGTATTCTTAATACAATCCACTTTTCCGCCGGCTGACAATCTAATGGAATTGTTGATCATGATCGATGCGGCCAAGCGCGCATCTGCAAAGCACATAACGGTGGTCATGCCATATTTTGGTTATGCAAGACAAGATAGAAAAGACAAACCCAGAGTGGCTATTACGGCGAAACTGGTAGCCAATTTACTTTCCGCCGCAGGTGCGGGTCGCTTGATCACTTGTGATCTTCATGCGGGCCAGATTCAGGGGTTTTTTGATTTTCCTGTGGATCACCTTTACGGCTCTGCATTTTTCGTTCCTTACTTAAAAACACTTAATCTTAAAAAAATTGTATTTGCCGCTCCGGATGTTGGCGCATTGGGAAGGGCTCGCGGTTTCTCGAGATATTTTGAAAATTCAGAAATTGTAGTTTGCGATAAGCAAAGAAAAAAAGCCAATGAAGTTGCGGCCATGCAAATCATTGGTGATGTAGCAGATGCAGATGTAATTCTTGTTGATGATATGATCGACACAGGAGGAACCATGTGCCGGGCTGCAGAAATAATCATGGACAAAGGGGCTAAAAGCGTAAGAGGACTGTGTACGCATCCTGTATTATCAGGAAAGGCCTATGAAAATATTGAAAATTCGGCATTGGCTGAATTGATCGTTTCCGATACAATTCCTGCAAGGCAGAAAAGTAAAAAAGTGAAAGTACTTTCTGTTGCAGAACTATTTGCCATGGCGATACATAAAATTCACGATCAGGAATCAATTAGTACATTATTCATTTAAATAATTATAAGATGAAAACCATTGACATCATTGGTTACAAAAGAACAGATTTCAGCAAGAGCACAACCAAAAAGCTAAGAGAAGAGGGCATGGTTCCATGCGTACTTTACGGTGCTGAAGATCATGTGCATTTCAATGCACCGGTTTATCTTTTTAATGACCTCGTAAACACTCCGGATGTCGCATTTGTAAACATCGATATTGAAGGCAAAGAATACAGATGTATCTTACAAGATATCCAATACCATCCGGTAAGTGATATGATATTGCATGCCGACTTTAGAGAGCTTACTGCAGGTAAAAAAGTAAAAATGGAAATACCAATTAAATTGATTGGTACTGCACCCGGTGTAATGGAAGGAGGCGTTTTGGTAAGAAAATTAAGACAAGCCACAATCAAAGCCCTTCCCAAGAATATGCCCGAAGTAATTGAATTGGATATCAGTGGCTTAAGCTTGGGACAATCCCTAAAAGTTAAAGATCTCGAAGTGGATGCCGGAGAGATTCTAAACTCAGAAAGAATTACAGTTACTACAGTAGAGGTTCCAAGAGCACTCCGAGGCAAATCTGAAGAGGAGGAAGAACTCGAAGGAGAAGAGGGTGAAGAAGGAGAAGAAGGTGCTGCTGAAGGTGAGGAAAAAGCCGAAGGTGCTGCTGAAGAAAAAGCAGAATCTTAATCCTTATTGTAAATTTTATATATTCAAATCCCGCTTCGGCGGGATTTTTTTGTTATGAGATATTTAATAGCAGGATTGGGAAATATTGGCTCGGAGTATGCCAACACAAGACATAATATTGGATTTATGGCGCTCGATCACATTGCTGAAAAGCATAAGTTTGAATTTGAGAGTTCCCGGCATTCTTTTCATGCAGAATTTAAATACAGATCGCATCAACTCCATTTTATTAAGCCAAGCACCTATATGAATCTCAGTGGAAAAGCAGTTCGATATTGGCTTAATGAAAAAAAAATCCCACTAGAAAATCTTTTGGTAATCACCGATGACATTGCCTTACCATTTGCCAAAACCCGTTTAAAACCTGGGGGTAGTCATGGAGGGCACAATGGTCTTAAAAATATTGAAGAATATATTGAGAACAGAAATTTCCCAAGGCTAAGGCTTGGCGTTGGCGATAATTTTTCCAAAGGCCAACAGGTACAATACGTACTTAGCCCCTTTAATAAAGAAGAGGAAAAAGAATTGCCGTTTTTGGTTCAAAAAGCCTCCGAAATTGTATTTTCCTTTGTAGATATTGGTATTGAAAGGACAATGAATTTCTTTAATTAGAACAACGCCAGCTGCCAGTTTTCCTGAATTTCTTCAGGCTTTCCCAATCTTAAATAGGAATTTAAAATATACAACTTGGCATCTTCCCAGGTGCAAAGACCTATAATTTTGTTCTGAATATTCTGAGCGAGGTAATTTCCCTGATATTCTTCTTTAATTGTCCCAATAAGATCATTTTGAAGAGTGCGTATTTCTGTGGTCTTTTCACAAAAAAGACTTTTACTATAACTCAATTTAAGACCCTTATCGCACATGGAAGGCATTGAATATTGCCTTGATTTATTGCAAATTTACACCAACAATTCAATTTAATGTAATTAAAAGCTCATTTTAAGGATATTATTAGTTAGTAATTTTTGAATAAAATAGCAAAAAATGCTTTTTACCGGCCAAATTTCAATTGATCCTTCGGAAATAACCAAAATAAAAAAGGTAGAACCACAATCTTACTTTCGAAGATTCTTACATACCATTAGCAACGGAAAAATTAAGGACAAAATTGAAGAAGAGAATTTTACCGCCGTAAGCATTTTACAACAATTTAATTTGGTGCTCCAGGGAATGGGAATCAATAATATTATTAGACTCTCTCATAACAATCACGACTATTATTTAGACAAGAAAGGTGATGAGGACGATCTTGAAATTGCTCTTAAGGAATATGAACAAAAGATCAAGGATCAAAAATCGCGTTCTTTTAATACACTATCGCTGGTATTGGAACACAATGAAGACACATTTCATTATTATATAGAAATAAAAATTAACAGAAGCCATAAGGTGGGCGCCTACCCTATTGAAATTAAAATTGATGCGCTTATCAATGAATTTTTTGAACATTTATTGGGTAAAAAAAGACTTAAACACAAAATGGAACACGTGTTTAGGTCTCAGGATGCCTATGATTTCTATCTGACATCAAAATTGAATGAATTCGGCCACTTTTTAAATATGATAGGTGATGAAATCCAAAAGCATATTCCAATTGATGATTTGATTGTTGACTTTAGTCCCGCTATAATACTGCCGACCAGAGGTATTCGAAATCCAAATGAGATTGACTTTAAAGACTATTCAAAAGGGCCGGCCTTTCATGGATACTTTCAAAGTAGTGAAAGAATATGGTATGTCTATATTTGGCCGGAATTGTGCAATGAGCACGATATCTATGTAAATAATACTTTGATTTTTTCGGAAAGCGGCAATCAAATCGGTGAGCTGGGAGAGCAGGGAATTGAAGCAGGAGATTCACCCTTATTTGATCTGGAATCCGAATCAGAGGAACAACTGGAAGAAGATATTATTAATGAGAAAAATTCAGATAAAGAAGATGAGGAAAAGGGCGATTGGTTTTAAATGCGATCAAAACCAGGTCCATTTTTCAAACAGAAATTATTAACTTATTTCAAGAAAAATGAATTTTTTTAACATTTTGATAATTCTCTCGTTGTATTAAGCACTAAACAAAAAACTATGAGAAATATTTTTTTAATTACTATCGCTATTGCAACACTAAGTGCTTGTGATTTTAATAATGAAAGAGAAAAGTTACGCGCCAAATCGGACAGCCTGGAAGCGGAACTTATGGTGACACTCAGGGCCGTGGATGCGCTTGAAGAGGTCGGCGCATTAATGGATTCTATCGATGAAAATCGCAACGCAATACGGCTGGATATGCGTGAGGGATTAAAATACGATGAATACGTTAATCGTATGAAAAGTTTAAATGAATATGTAAAACGCAGCGAAGAAAGGATTGAAAATTTGGAAGCCGATTTAAATCAATCCGAAGGGTCGAAAAATGCTTATGCCAGGGCTGTAGCCAGGCTGAAAAAAGAAATTCAGGACAAAAACAAACAAATCCTTGAATTGCAGGAATTAGTTGAAAACTACAAAAGTGAAAATACTGAATTGCTTTCTTTAGTGGCCATGAAAGAATCGCAACTGGCCGATGCCGAAATAGATATTATGCAAAAAAAGCAGGAGCTGAGTTTGCTGGAATCGAGGATTCAGGAATTGATGATTCAATCCAAAATGACAGAAGCCGATGCATACTATGCCAGGGCATCCGCGGTTGAGGAAGCTGCCAATAGAACCAAATTGGCACCACGTAAAAAGAAAAAAACATATGAAGAAGCCTTAAATCTTTACAAGAAATCTAAGCAACTCGGAAGAGAAGACGCTCAGGAAAAAATAGAAGAGCTCGAAGATAAAATTGGTTAAATGAAAGCCGGGTTTTCCCGGCTTTTTTTTGCACTTTTCGGAATGAAATTATTTTTACCTCTCCTTGCATTTCTGATTCTATTAACTGCTAATATTGCATTTTCTCAGGCTCCTGAAACTATTGCCAGCGACAGACCCGGCAATGCTTATACATCAACAGTTGTAGGTGCAGGTGTTTTTCAGGGTCAAAATGGTCTTGAATACGGTCATGCAAATAGCAAGTTTCAACTTATTGATTTATTTGGTAACAGAACAGATGCTGAAACAATCTTTGAATCCGCCGCATTTACCAACTATTTTAGATACGGAATTGGAAAAAATAATGAAATTAATGCCGTTATTGATTATAGATATAGTCAAAGTAGGTTTCAAAATTCTATTGCAAATTTATCTAATTATAATTCTGGTATTAGTAATATTAGTCTTGGCTTCAGGCAGAATTTTCTGAAAGAAAAAGGTAATGCGCCAGCTTTAGGTATTTTGGTCAATGCAAATTTCAATGGCTTATTAAATGATTATCGCAACTCTAATCCTGATGGTTTTTTAATGATAATCGCTCAAAAACAGTTGTCAAATTTATTTTCATTCACTACTAACCTTGGATTCAATTATGGCGATTTTATTAATGGTTCAGAAATTGTTAATAGCTATTTATATACCATGAATCTTGGCTATAGCATCACACCAAAATTATCCGGATATATTGAAGGCTACGGTTTTATTGCGGATGGCAAAATAGTGGATTATTACGATACTGGTTTTGGTTATTTAATAAATAAAGACCTTCAATTAGATTTATATGGCGGAATTTACACAGAAGAAAATTATTTTGAATACTTCGTCACCTTCGGAGTTTCATTCAGGGTAGGTGCAATATGATACAAATCATGTATTTATTAAAATAGATTTATAAATTGCTTCCAAATCAAACCAATTCAAATTCAGTGTCAGATTTAGAGAAAAATCTTGAAAGCATACAACAAAGTTCGACGGCAGCAAAAGAAGCCATAACAGCGCTCAAATTAGTAGAAAATTCAGCAGAAGTAGTTCTCTGTATGGATGTCTCTGAGCAAATGGAAGACTATCTGGACACGGGTAAAGCCCAGATAATTGCCAATCGCATATTGGCATTTGCAACACACATGGATATAGACAGCCATATCGACCTATTTCTATTTGCCGAAAGGGCATTTTTTATTGGCTCCATGAACATGAAAAATTTTGATGGCTATATTGAAGATGCCATGCACAAGTACAATTTAAGCGGACATGCGGATTATGTAAATGTTATTAACCTAATAAGGACTACATATCTGAAGAATGCAAAACGAGACGGGAAGCTGGCAGGCAGAGAAACGCCTGTTTATGTTTATTTCATAAGCAATGGGGAGACCGATGAACCAGAAGACATTGCAAATGAAATAGCCAATGCTTCTTATGAGCCAATTTTTTGGCAGTTTATGACAATGGGTACCACCCGCGAAGATCTCCAAAAAGGTTTCCTCGGATTCTTATTGAGACCTTTCGTTGATGATTATTCTTTTCTGGAATTGCTTGATGATATGGAAGATCGCTTTATCGATAACGCCGATTTCTTCAATGTCAACGATCCCTCTGCATTGAGCGATGCCGAATTCTACAAACTCATGATGTCAGAATTTCCGCATTGGGTGGAATTAGCAAAAGAAAAAGGATTGATAATAAAAAATCAGTAATAAAAATGCACGAAGCGACTATTGGTGTTTTAGATATTTTAGCCATCCTCATCTTTTTGGCAGCGGTTTTTTCATTTGTAAATACGCATTGGTTAAAATTACCTGCGACCATAGGATTGATGACTCAATCACTGGTGATCTCATTAACCATTGTCCTTATCGGAATTTTAGTGCCTGAAATCAGAGATTCTGCCGCAGAAATTCTCGATTCCTTCGACTTCTCTGAGGTTCTCATGCAGGTAATGCTTAGCTTTTTACTCTTCGCCGGTGCAATCAATGTAAACTTTAAAAAACTGGTGGAGGAAAAAGGAGCTATACTTATTCTGGCCACTGTAGGTACATTGCTATCTACATTCATTATTGGCTTTGCGACTTTCTTTTTCCTGCCCTATCTGGGAATCAATGTTGAGCTGATTTATTGTCTTCTTTTTGGCGCGCTAATTTCTCCAACAGACCCAATTGCAGTGTTGGCTATTGTGCAAAAAATGAATTTGAGTAAAAATCTTCAAATCAAAATAGAAGGTGAGTCTCTGTTTAACGATGGCGTAGGTGTTGTTATATTTTTAACCATTCTAAACGTGGCCCAGTCGGGTGTTGAAAATGTTACGCCCATAGGCGTAAGCTTGCTTTTTGCTCAGGAAGTATTTGGTGGAATTTTACTCGGAGGAATACTGGGTTATATCGGCTTGCTCTCTCTTAAGTATATCGATAACAGGCATACAGAATTGGAAGTCCTCATTACACTGGCACTGGTAATGGGCGGTACGAGAATTGCGGAGTTGGTTCATGTTTCTGCCCCTCTTATTATGGTTGTCCTCGGTATTATTATTGGTCGGGAAGGAAAACCTGAATTCCTTCGTAAAATTACAGGAGATTTCGTTTATAAATTCTGGCATCTTATTGATGAAGCCTTAAATGCAATTCTTTTCATATTAATTGGTTTTGAGGTCTTGGTCGTAACGCTTCAGGTTAAAAATATTGTGGCCGGTATAATTGCCATATTTGTCGCCCTTTTCTCCAGATACATTAGTATTTTGATACCTACCTTTACCTTTGGGCTCCAAAAATCAAAGACCTGGGTTCCGGGTACTGCGCCAATTTTGGCCTGGGGTGGATTAAGGGGAGGAATTGCCGTTGCGCTGGCGCTGGCGCTTCCACATTTTGCCCATAAGGACCTTATCGTTACCATGACCTATATAATTGTGGTATTTTCTATTTTAATACAGGGAATGACGATAAAAAATCTCATCCGCTATCTGAAATTGGATAAATTACCAATAGATTAGAAGACATTTCAAAACAAGGTAATTCCATTGCTGTTTCTTGAATAATATTTAAATATCATGGCCCAACCAAAGTGGAAATCAATAGGAAATTTTGAAGATATCACCTATAAAAAAGTGGATGGTGTCGCTCGGATTGCATTTAATAGACCCGATGTAAGAAATGCTTTTCGACCTAAAACAGTAGCTGAACTTTACAATGCCTTTTTAGATGCGCGGGAGGATACCTCTATAGGTGTGGTGCTTTTTTCAGCAGAAGGGCCCTCTTCAAAAGATGGTGTTTATTCTTTTTGCAGCGGAGGTGATCAAAAAACGAGAGGCGATCAGGGTTATGTAGACGAAGATGGAATGCCAAGGTTGAATATACTGGAAGTGCAAAGATTGATTCGCTTTATGCCCAAAGTTGTTATTGCAGTGGTTCCCGGTTGGGCGGTTGGAGGCGGACATAGTTTACATGTAGTTTGTGATTTAAGTCTCGCCAGTGAAGAACATGCCATATTTAAACAAACGGATGCCGATGTTACCAGCTTTGATGGAGGCTATGGATCAGCTTACCTTGCCAAAATGGTAGGTCAAAAAAGGGCCAGAGAGATTTTCTTTTTAGGAAGGAATTATTCTGCTGCGGAAGCTTATGAAATGGGAATGGTCAATGCCGTTATCCCGCATAAGGAATTGGAAGCTACTGCATTTCAATGGGCTCAAGAAATTCTTGAAAAATCACCCACATCCATAAAGATGCTCAAATTTGCTTTTAACCTAACGGATGATGGTATGGTAGGTCAACAGGTCTTTGCCGGAGAAGCAACCCGACTGGCATATATGACCGATGAAGCCAAAGAAGGAAGAAATGCATTTCTCGAAAAAAGAAAACCAAATTTCAAGGACATCAAATGGATTCCTTGATCTAATTCATTGAACCCGCGGCACTTTCTTTAATTTTCATTTCGCCAACACTCATTCCTTTACTTCTGGCCATTCTTCGTTCCAGACTGGCTTCGTATGCCGAAATTCCATGCAACTCGGACAGATAATCAAGATGGCCCGGTGATGTTACCACCATTATATCATCTGCTGTAATATCTGTTGGTGTTTTATAACCGCATGATTCAGCCAACATCTGTGTTTCTTTATACAATACATCTGCATAGGTTTTCACACGTTCTGCAGCACCCTTTATATCGATAGCTCTTTCAAGACTTTTTCTTTGTGTAGCAATACCCGTAGGACAATTATTTGTATGACACTCCAGCGCTTGAATACAACCAATGGCAAACATAAACCCTCTGGCAATATAAACGGCATCGGCACCCAGGGCCATGGCAACAGCGATATCTATTGGGGTGGCAATCTTTCCACTGGCGAAAAGCACGACTTTATCGCGAACTCCATGCGATTTTAGAGCCCAGTCAGCAACCGCGAGAGCCTGCTTCATCGGCAAGCCGGAATATGAACTTAATACATGGGGCGATGCGCCTGTTCCACCATCACCACCATCAATAACAATATAATCGGGCCCCCTGCCGTGTTCTTTTGCCATTTTATTCGCTATATCTTCGATCTCAGCTGTGTGGCCAATGACCATTTTAATACCTACCGGTTTCGACGTAACATTTCGTACCCTGTCAATAAAATCAAAGAGTCCATTTACATCACTAAATTCTTTATGTCTTGCCGGTGCATACGCGTCTTTACCCATCGGCACCTGTCTTATATCAGCGATTTCCTGTGTGATTTTTTCTTTTAATAGCATCCCCCCTTTACCCGGTTTGGCACCTTGAGCTAATTTTATTTCCATCATTTTTACCTGGGGATGTTCTGCCACTTTTTTCAGTTTAGCTTCGTCTAAATTACCAACATCATCTCTCACACCGTATTTTGCTGTTCCGATCTGAAAAATCAGGTCCCCGCCACCGTATTCATGACAAGGTGCAAGCCCACCTTCACCGGTATTATGCATAAAACCACCCATTTTAGCTCCTAGATTAAGGGAGGCATGAGCACGAAATGACAATGCTCCGTAAGACATGGCACTTACATGTGCAAAATGCTTCAATTCTACAGGATCAACCCCCGTATGCTTTCCGATAACTTTCTTATAACTATGGCCCGTTTCTTCTCCTGTTTTTGAGGTTACATTGGTAAAAGTTGCTGGCATAATTATGGTCGTTCCTACTTTGTCCATGTCAATCTGCGTTCCAAAACCAATGGTATTTCTGGTTCCTTTTGAAGACTGATAGATCCAGTTTCTGGTAATCCTGTTATAAGGGGTTTCCTCCTGGTCGTTCAAGAATAAATATTGCCTCAATAAAGGCCCCATTGAAATTAGTAGTTTTCTTCCCCAGATTATGACGGGGAATAATCTTTGTATTGGTGTATGTGATTGTCGTTTATCGTGGATAAATAGAATTACAAATCCCAAAATCAAAGCAAAGAGAATGAATTCACCTGTCAGCGTTGCAGCCCATACTAAAATACCAGACGATTCAATGGTGGTTTGTTGAAAGTAAAAGCCATAAGCGGCTGTTACAAGCAGTGAAAGAAGTATCCAGGTTCCCGTATAAGCATTAAATAGTTTCAGGAATGATGAAAATGAGGGTGCCCTTGATATACCGGTTTTAATGTATTTTCGTTCTTCAGACATTTGGTTTCAAGTTTTTTGGGGGTAATGAAAGTAAGTCCAAAATCTGATATTTACAAATATCTATATCTAGTCTTGTTCTTCTCTTAAGCGAATTATTTCTATTGATATTATCAATTATCTGTCGTCAAGGCAATACACATTTAAAAATGTTTGTTTGATTGCCCATTATCTTAAGATATTTTAAGATATTGGTTCGAAATTCTAAATTATTATGAATCAGAAAGTAATTGTTCCATTATTGCTTGTTATAGGTATTGGTCTGGGTATTTTTTTGTATTTCAATTATAACTCGAAAGTTGAGAAGCAAATTGAAATTGAAAAAGAACGGCTTTCGGAAGAAAAAGAACGCAAGGAAAATTTAGAAGTAAAAATTGACAATCTTCAGGATGAGATTGAGGACTCCAAATCACAAATCGAAGTATTAAACGGTAAAGTCGAGGAACTAAATTCTACATCAAAAGAATTAGAGGCTTCAAAAAAGAAAATTCAATCAAGACTCAATACATATTCTTATCTGTTAAAAAAGGAAAGAGATAAAATCACTAATTCCAAAAATCAAATAGTTTCACTTATCAATAAACAACTTGCAGAATTATTGGATCACCGAATACGGAAAATATCAATTTTTAATGATGATTCGAGCTTTGCCTACTATACCGGAAGAAGAAACTATATAATGCTGGATTCAAAAAACAATTTAAAATTGGAGCGATCTATCCATTTTACCAGCACAGGCAAGTATCTTCAGGCCATTTATCAAGATAAGGATAATGGAAATAATCGATTTATTATTAACACATACAATGTACCTGTTTTAAATCTCGACTTGGAGTCATCTTCAATTGAAGATCTGTCAACTAAGGAAAAAATGGCATTTGAAAAAGATTTGAGAGAAGAATCTTATGTTAACCTTGAAATTCCTTTGACAAAATCATCCGGTCAAATAGAAATGCTTAAGAGTATAGAATATAAAAGCGAGCGATTTGATAAAAAATCCAAGGTAAATAACATTGAAATCTATACTACATCCAAGAAACAAGCAGAAGAAGTTCTCGCGCTTTTAAAAATTCTCCATACTTTGGTTTGAATTCATTTCAGATAATTAGAAAGCCTTTTTTTGAGAAAAATTCCCTCCTAGGTGTAAAGAATTAATCCGAGGATAAGCAATACAAATGTTAATGCGAATAGACGTATTAAATTAAAATTCATCATTATTCTATTGGTGAATTTTGAAGATGTGAATTATATTAAAATAAAAACGTCAACTTAGTTGTACTAAATTAAGCATGCAAGATTTCCGATCATTTCGAATAAGTTTAGGTCTCATTATAATATCTTAAGTTTTTTTAGAATAGAAGGAGGAAATTATTAAGAAGTCAGTAATTATATTGGATGACGAAAAAGACATCAGGGATATGCTTAGCATATTCATGAATAAAATGAAATTCGAAGTTCAGGCTTTTGAAACTGTGGCAGAGGCCAATAGGGCAATTGATCAAAACAATTTTCAGCTCGCTCTGGTTGATTTAAATCTACAGGATGGCTCGGGCTTTGAATTAATAAAAAAAATCAAAGAACAACCCGGTCTTTGTGATGTAATAATTATTACTGCTTACGATAGCGAGGATGAAAGAAAAAAAGCCGAGAGCTTGTCAGTAAAGCATTTTCTGTCAAAACCATTCAATAGAGGTACTTTACAGGAAAAATTGGAACAATTGGGTTATGAGGTATGAATAAAATATTAATTATTGATGATGATCGCGATACACTATCCTTGCTAAAGGGTTTTTTTAGTAAAAAAGGTTATGAGGTATCGATTGCTGCAAATGGCAAAAAAGGCCTGGACCTGGTAAGAAAAAATTCCTTTTCAGTCATTTTATGTGACTTTAGGTTGCCCGATACGGATGGTCTTGAAATGATCCAAAAGATAAAAATTTTGGATGATAAGGTTAAGATTATCATTATAACCGGTTATTCGGAAACCAAGATGGCGGTTGAAGCCCTAAAACTAGGTGCAATCGAATATGTAACAAAACCTCTACAACCTGATGAAATCCTGCAAATTGTAAAAGATGCATCCAAGGATTTTAATTCCAAATCCAATACCGCTTTAGTGGATCAGGAATACGTGATTGGAAACAGTCGGCATGCGCATAATATCTATCAACAAATTGAATTGATTGCGCCCACGGATATGTCGGTTATTATAAGCGGAGAAACCGGAACTGGAAAAGAGTATGTGGCCAAAGCCATTCACAGTAATAGTAGAAGAAATGCACAGCCTTTTGTTGCCGTGGATTGTGGTGCTCTACCCGAAGAATTGGCAGGAAGCGAACTTTTTGGCCATGTTAAGGGCGCATTTACAGGAGCACTTAAATCCAAAAGAGGATGTTTTGAACTCGCCAATTCCGGAACGCTCTTTCTCGATGAAGTAGGCAATTTAAGTTATGAAAACCAGGTCAAGCTTCTTCGGGTGATTCAGGAAGGAAAGGTTAGAAGAATTGGCGATGAAAAGGAAATCAATGTGGATGTTAGAATCCTCGTGGCCACAAATGAAAACCTCGAATCTAAAATTGATAAAGGCGAATTCAGATTGGATTTGTACCATCGAATCAATGAATTTAAAATTGAGCTTCAACCTTTGCGGGAAAGGCATGAAGACATTGAGAAGTTTTCGCAAATATTTCTTGCAAAGGCTTCAAAGTCCTTGATGAAAAACATTGATACATTTTCAAAAGATGCATTCAAATTAATGTTTTCTTATCCCTGGGAAGGGAATCTGCGGGAACTACAAAATGCAATTAAAAAAGCTGTTTTATTTTGTAAAGGAAATGAAATTAGTGTTGATGATCTGCCAGGTGAAATAAAATTGCATTCGAAAAATTCAATCCCACAGGAGGAAGAAGTAATTGGTTATAACCTAAAAGAAAATGTCGCTAGGACGGAAGCTAAAACGATAAACAAGGCTTTGCAGGCTTGCAATGATAATAAAAGCGAAGCGGCAAAACTTTTGGGAATTGATCGCAAAACACTTTACAATAAAATGAAATCACTAGACCTTATCTAAATGAATAGACCAAAAAATACAGATAAGGAGTTTGAATACATCAGGCGCAAATACGATCAATTATGGTCGGAGTCCAAGGATATGATTTTCATTTGCAACAGCGAATACCAAATTGTTGATATGAATCCTTCATTTCGACAAAATTTTGGATTTAGAAAACATGCGGACATTTCACTTAAAGACATTTTTTGTAAAGAGGAGGACTTTTTAAAGTTTAATCAGCAGGTCTATTTAAAAGAAAACATCGAATTATTCGAGGTGGAGTTAAAGACAAACAAAAATTCAGTACTCCCCTGTCTTCTCAGCTTTTTTGAATCCATTGCAATAGAAGGTATAGAAACCTTTATGGGAATAATAAAAGATATCAGCAAAAGAAAAAAAGCAGAGCGCCAAATTCTAATGACTGAAAAATTAGCCGTCACCGGTAAAATAGCTCGAAATATTGCTCACGAAGTGAGAAATCCATTAACAAATCTGAATTTGGCATTGGACCAACTAAAGGATGAAGTTTCTGGAATTGAAGAAGCCAATATCTACACGGAAATAATTGCCAGGAACGCTACAAGAATTGAAACCTTAATCGGCAACCTTTTAAATTCTTCCAAACAAAGACAATATAATTTTAAAGATGAAAACCTCAATGATATTCTAAGGGAATCATTGAAGGAATGCAATGACCGCTTGATTCTAAAAAACATCAAATTGGTCAATAATATTTCCGAAAAAGAAATCATCAAAGCTGTTGATAAAGAGACCCTAAAAATCGCTTTTCTAAATCTGATTATTAATGCTCTTGAAGCCATGAAACCCAATCAGGGCGTTTTGGAAATACGCTCCGGATTTGTGGATGATAATTTTCTGATTGAAATATCCGATAATGGCAGCGGCATGGATGAATACACAGTCAATCATATTTTTGAGCCATTTTTTAGTCGCAAACAAAAGGGAAATGGACTCGGTCTTACAAATGTCCAAAACATAATACACGGCCACGGTGGCCAAATTGAAGTAGAAAGCCAGCCGAAAGAGGGAAGTAAATTTAAAATCCTTTTTTAATGAGTAATTTTTTCTACAGTCTTTGTAGAAAATAATCTCTTTTCATCATTTTATTCTAATTCTTATACGTTTTTATTCGGGGCATGCTTTTGGCATAATACAGTGCAAATACTAAAATTATGAAAGAAGTAACCTTAACATCTACAAAAGAAAATGATTCTAAATCAAAAAAAGCTTTTAGAAACTTGGGTTATACCAAGCTGGAAACTGCAGAGTTGGTTGAATCTCTTAATCAATTATTAGCCAATTTCAGTGTACACTATCAAAAGCTTAGAAATTTTCATTGGAATGTTAAAGGACCTGATTTCTTTGATATTCACGAACAATTTGAAATTCAATATGAAGATGCAAAAAGTGCAATAGATGAAATTGCCGAAAGAATCAGAGTTTTTGGACAAACACCAATGAGCACCATGCGTGAGTATTTGGATCATTCAGAGATAAAAGAAGCCAGTACGGATTTGACCGCCATGGAAATGGTAAAGGAAATTTTAAGAGACTATCGCGTGTTATTAGAGTACATGTTTTCGGTTGTTGAAAATGCAATAGAATATGGCGATAGTGGTACTGAGGACATGGTCAAAGACTTTATTAAAGTGACCGAAAAAAATCACTGGATGATGAGTGCATTTTCTCAGGAAAACTAATAGAAAAATATTTTTAACCCTTAAACAAAATTATTATGAAAAATTTAGGAATATTCTTAACAGGTGCAATAACAGGAGCTGCTATAGGTGTATTATTGGCCCCCAATTCAGGCGAAAAAACAAGAAAATTAATCGCTAAAGAAGTCGATAATACTATGCACGACTGGGAAAAAACTTTGGCCAAAACTTCCAAGGAGATGAAAGCAGAATACAACAAAAAATTGGAAGATCTCACCAAGCAAGGAAAAGAGTGGGTGAATGAGGCCAAAGAATCTGTAAAATTGAATTAATATTCAGTACTTTAAGGGCCGATTTATTCGGCCTTTTTCAATCAACAAATAAAAAATACATACTATGAAATACTTAAAAAGCATTTTTACTTTATCAATTCTAGTGTCATTTCTTTTCGCTTGTGAACCACATAAAGATAAAAACGAATCAAAAGCGGAAGAGATTGCCGAAGAAGTAAGCACTGAATTTCAAATGTGGAAAGATGATGTGCAGGCAGAACTGCTAATTCTGAAAGGAAGAATTACTGAAAAAATTGAATCCACTTCAGAGAATCTTGAAAATATGGCTGAAGAAAGTGCTGAAGCAGGTTCGGAAAAAGGTGAGCAATTAATTTCTGAATTGGAAGAATTGCAAATGGAATTGGAGGCAACTTCTGAAGCAATAGAGAATTCTACTGATGAGAATATGGAAGAGTTGGAAAGTAAGGTAGAAGATTTAAAAAGTAAGATCGAAATGAAACTGGAAGATATGACCGAGGAAGAGTCAGAAGAGTAATTTAACAAAGTCCACTGATTTGAAAAGACCGATTGCATCGGTCTTTTTTTTATGCCTCACGAATCAATTCCTTTAAAATCAAAGTCATAAAAGGTTCAGCTTTGGATGCAGCTGCCAATACTTTTTCTATGGTGACTTTTTCTATCATTCCCGGAACTCCCATATCGGTAATAACAGAGATGGCAAATACAGGAATTCTCATTTGATGGGCAACGATAACCTCAGGAATTGTAGACATTCCAACTGCATCGGCTCCAATGGTTCTAATATAACGGTATTCAGCAGGTGTTTCAAGTGTGGGCCCCTGAACGGCTGCGTAAACGCCTTCATGTACATTGATTTCAAAATCATTGGATATTGAAAGTGCCTTTTGAATCATTTTTTTATCGTAAACGCTACTTAAATCGGGAAATCGAACACCGAGCTCATCGATATTTGGACCTCTTAAAGGATTTTCAGGCAACAAATTAATATGATCATTTAGTATCATTAGATCGCTTACCTGATACTCCGGGTTCAGTCCACCGGAGGCATTGCTTACAAAAAGTGTTTTTATTCCAAGCAGCTTCATTACTCTCACTGGCAGAACTATTTGTTGCATTGAATAACCCTCATAATAGTGAAACCTTCCCTGCATTACAATTACCTTTTTTCCAGAGAGATAACCAAAAATCAGTTTCCCGGTATGGCTTTCAACCGTTGAAACCGGAAAATGAGGAATGTCTTTATAATTGATTTCCTTCTCCTTGATTATTTCTCCTGCAAGCGCGCCAAGGCCAGTCCCAAGGATTATTCCGAATTCCGGATTGAAATCGACTTTTTTCTGTATATAATCTAAAGCTTCTCTTATTTCTTTAAGCGTCATTTCCTCTCAATTA
The DNA here is from genome assembly GCA_965267555.1 of Cytophagales bacterium. Classification (GTDB taxonomy): domain Bacteria; phylum Bacteroidota; class Bacteroidia; order Cytophagales; family CCMP332; genus CCMP332. Next base: position 2,804,660 of record OZ254083.1, read on the forward strand.
TGAGCCTCGATTCTTTTTCTGAATAATACACCACAAAAACATCTCCTGACCTCCCTTCTACAGCAGATATTAATGAATGATCCGAGATCTTTTTTTCTTTTTGCCATGTATTATATACGTAGTCCATTTCAATTTCAAAGGCTTTATTTTCAAATTCCATAAAAAATGAAATTGTTTCATTTTTTGGTGATACAGGAAAGAAAGCGGATACACCGGGAAATTCCATATCCATTTCTTTCTTTTTATAAAAATATTTTGACCATCGCAAATCATCGTTCCTGTCAAAGGAAAAAATTAAAGCGGGTCCACTAATGGCCTTTGCCTTATGATTTGACCAGTCCAGTTCAGTATCAAAACGCAAGTCCTTAAATACATATCCCGACCGTCTTAACTCAAAGGCTTCAAATACTATCAACAATTCTTCATCATTATAGGATTTTACATAGCTTAAGGTAAAATTGCTACGGTCTCTGACTTCCAATTTTCCAAGCTTATAAAGACTGTCTGAAGCCGTTTTGTATTCATATGGAAGCGGTTCAAAATGAACCCGTTCTATTTCATTAAGGTTAAAATCAAATACAGCATAAAGGCAACCATAGAATGAATTTTCAATTTCCGCTTTTCCGGCAACAACAACCCTACCGTCGCTTAATTCACTAATCTTTAAATCATCTCTCTGGCTGTTTTCAGCCGTAAGCCGGAGAAGTGAATAATTATCAGAATGCATGGGAAATTGAATTACCTGAATATCCCCATCAAAGGATTGATTTAAATGATACACTTCCCCTTTATTGCCAAGAGCATAATCAAATAGATAAATCAATTCATCGAGCTTAATATTTCCGGAGTCAAGCACTTTTAGATTCCCATCCAAAATTTTGTAACGATGAATGAGTTGTTCATTTGAATAATCAAAAAACGAAACGATCCTAAATTGGCGATTCTCTGATGTTTTGAATTCAAACCTATAGGGAAAGGGTACTTCGGCATGCAACGATCTCAAAGAAGCAAGCTCCAGTTCTGCACTGGTCACCTTTTTGGCCTTTTTTCGATTCCCGGATATTTCTCCTGAAGTGGTGGAATAAATTAATTCCCTTGATTTTTTTAATCCGCTTTCTGCATCCAGTGTTGTTGCAAATAATTTACTTTTGCCCGCATTCCGATCAAATTTTGTTGAATAGATAAAAATACGGTCATCCGTTTTCTCCCATGAAAAAATATTCTCATGTTCGCTTATTTGCACTGAAGCGGACCAAATTAATTCGTTATCCGCATTTTTTCTTTGGAAAAGCCAGGATCTATTTTCAATGGGCAATGCTATAATTGCATCTCCATTCACAGGTATTACAGCATTAAAGCCAATTGGTATCAGGGATGGATCAAATGGCTCCGATTTTATCTGTGCGTCAAGTTTGTCAGACAAAACGCACAGAAGAATACAGAAAGTGATTAGTTGCCTAATAATTAATTTCAAATCCGTAAGGTAGTCTGGCAATTATACCATCTTTTTTTTCGAGCTCTTTGATTGTATTAATGGCTTTTGTAAATCTATCCGGTTCTCCAAAAAAGTAAGTCATCAATTCTTCCTTTTCTGAACCCTTCATGAATTTCTCAAAAAAACTTTCTTTAGGTGGATAGTATCTGACCTTGTAGTCTTCGAGATTGGCCAATTCCGCAGCAACTTCAACGGCTCTTCCCAATCCGCCTAATTCATCAACTAACTTTCTCTCCATCGCTTGCTTGCCGGTCCATACCCGGCCACCCGCAATATTCTTTACTTCTTCGATGTCCATTTTTCTAAAGAATGCCACTTTGGTGGTAAAATCTTCATAAACATCATCAACGGATTCCTGAATAATAGCGCGCTCCGTTTCTGTCATTTCATGCGTACCACTTCCGATGTCTGCAAATTCACCTGTTTTAATTCTGTCAAAAGTGATTCCAAGCTTGTTCTCCATAAACTTTTCGATATTAAGAATAACACCGATCACTCCGATTGAACCTGTAATGGTATTGGGTTGAGCAATAATTTTATCACAACCCATTGATATCCAATATCCGCCGCTGGCTGCAACATCAGACATGGATGCGACAACCGGTTTCTTTTCTTTTGTTAATGCAATTTCGCGAGCCATGATTTCCGAAGCCACTGCACTACCACCTGGTGAATTTACCCTGACTACGACCGCTTTTACACGGTCACTTTCTCTGAGTTTGCGCATTTGCTCTGCAAACGTATCCGAACCGAGTACATCCTCATCGCTTTCACCGGTATTGATTTCACCTTCAGCGACTAAAACAGCAATTCTATTTTTGCTGGTGTTTTCCGATTCGATATTGACATTCTTGTATTTACCATAACTAACCAATTCAATTTTATCATCTTTTGATACACCAATTGCGGTTTTAAGGATATCAATCGATTCATCCCTATTGGCAAGCATATCTACCATATTGTGCTCTAAAACATCATCAGAAGTTCTTAATTTGTGGCTATTAACAATATTCAACAAAGTTGAATCCTCTATACCTCTTCCCTTAGCCACATCATTGATAAAATCTGCATAGATTTCATCGATTAAAAATTTGAGCTGCTCTTCATTTTCTTCTGAGAAATCTTTTCTTACCAGCGACTCAGCAGCGCTTTTATATTCTCCTACTTTTATTATTTCAGCCTTTATATCCAACTTTTCAAGAGTTCCGCCTAAGAACATCATTTCAAGGTTGAAGCCGTTAAATTCTACAAGGCCCATAGGATGTAAAAGAATGGTATCAGCTACCGTAGACAAGGCATAGGCTGCTTCACTGTAGTATTCGCTATAAGCAATAATGGGTTTTCCGCTTTCCTTAAATTCTTCCAAGGCCTTCCTAATTTCAGTAGCCATGGCAAAGCCAGCTCCGAAATTGCTGGAATTTAAATAAATAGCCTTGATTCTTTCATCAACTGATGCATTTCTAATGCATTCTTTTATTTCCTTTAAACCCAAGGTATATTCCGCTCCCGGTATTTCGAATCCTAATTCTTCGAAAGGGTTTTCAGGTTCTTTTTCACTTATCGGACTACCTAGATTTAATTCTAAAACTGAAATATCTTTGATTTCTACCTCATCCTTTTGAGAGGCTGCAGCCCCTATTCCCATAAAAATAAAAATGCTTATAATCAGGAACAGGAATAATCCCAGAATAGTGGCTAGCGTGTACTTTAAAAAGTTCATGTTATTTATATTTTTAACTCAATTTTAGGACAAATTTATACTAATTGATTACAAAATCACCAGAAGAATACGAGGCCTTTAAAGCTTTTCTGCTCATCGGTACAAATGTTGGACAAAAGGACAAAAATCTTGCATTGGCTTCAAGCCTTATTCAACAAAATGAATGTGAAATTGTCTCGAAATCTTCCATTTACGAATCGGCTGCCTGGGGCATTGAAAATCAGAATAATTTCTATAATCAGGTTTTAAAAATTGAAACGCATTTAGGCCCATGGGAATTGTTGAATACTGTACTCAATATTGAAAAAGAAATGGGAAGGACAAGAACTGAAAAATGGGCTGAACGCATTATTGATATTGATATATTGTATTTTGATGAATTAATCGCCAACTCATTTGATCTAGTAATTCCACATCCCGGAATACCCGATCGAAAATTTACCCTTATTCCCATGGTTGAAATCGCCTCTGACAAATTGCATCCAAAACTTCAGTTGACACAAAGACAACTCCTCGAACAATGCAAAGACGATCTTTGGGTAAAAAAAATTGATTAGGAAATAGAAGAAACCTCAGCCTCTCTATGGATTTTTTTAACCAATCCCTGTAATACTTTACCCGGCCCGCATTCTATAAATTCCTTGGCACCATCTGAAACCATAGCATTAACGCTTTGTGTCCATTTAACAGGTGCTGTTAATTGATCTACCAGATTTTTCCTAATTTCTGATATATCGCTGGAAGGTTTGGCTGTTGCATTTTGATAAACCGGACAAATAGGGCTTAGAAATTCAGTGGTTTCAATTGCCTCTGCCAGTTCCTGACGTGCCGGTTCCATCAAGGGTGAATGAAATGCGCCTCCAACCGGTAAAATTAATGCTCTCCGCGCACCAGCCTCTTTTAATTTTTCACAAGCTGTTTCAACTCCTTTGAATGACCCGCTAATAACAAGCTGACCCGGGCAATTGTAATTGGCCGGAACAACGACATCATCAATTTCAGCACAGATTTTTTCCACTACTTCATCATCCAATCCAATTATGGCCGCCATTGTGGATGGTTCTGCTTCACAGGCCTTCTGCATGGCCATGGCTCTTTTTGAAACCAATTTTAATGCATTTTCAAATGATAATGTTTTATTGGCCACCAATGCTGAAAATTCTCCCAGTGAATGGCCTGCAACCATATCCGGAACAAAATCAGAAGCCAGGTGAGCACTGATTATTGAGTGTAAAAAGATTGCGGGCTGTGTAACTTTGGTTTGCTTAAGATCATCTGCACTCCCATTAAACATTATATCTGACAAACTGAAACCCAATATCTCATCTGCAGAATTGAACATTTCTTTGGCTTGGTCGCTGGAATCAAAAAAATCCTTTCCCATACCCGGAAATTGTGATCCCTGTCCAGGAAAAATATATGCTTTCATAATTGCTTTTTGAGCAAAAATATAATTTTAGCCTTAAGCAGCCTCGGTGTTTAAAAACTTTGATTTCAATTCGGGGCTCGGAATTCGACATTCATCCTGTCTGCCAAACCATTTGTAGCGATTAGCTGCAATTATATCGTAGAATACATCTCTTATTATTTTTGGAACAATTAAGAACAAGGAAATCATTGGCCATAATCCCGACAATTCCTTCGATATGTGCAAAGCAGCAGTAGATTTATGAAATAATTTGCCATCCTTTATAAGGACAATACTGTCAAGAAATTCTTTGTCCATTCCAATTTTTCTGAGTTCATCCTGACCTTCATCAGATTGCAAGGCAGCAAAACGAAATATATCATTCTTATCTCTGTCAATAATAAAGTTTACACTGCTATTGCAGAGATTGCACACACCATCAAATAATATGATATATTTTTCAGACATTATCTAGCTAACCAAATCCAACCCTTGAAAGTTTTTTTGGCGTCTTCTGGATTTAAGCGGAAAAAGTCTACCTCTGCCTTGTAAAAATAATATCCGGCAGGGAGCTCATTTCCATTTTCATCTAATCCATCCCAATTGATCATAGGATCATCATTTATAATTCTTAGTGGTCTTCCCCAGCGATTGTAAACTTCAAATTCAATACTTTTTACAAATCGCGGTTCCGGACAAGGGATAAATGTATTGTTCCACACGTCATTATTAGGTGTGAACACATTTGGCAATTCAAAATAGATACAGTTGTCTCTGCAAACTTCATTGCTGAATGCACTTTCATTATCAAAAGAGTCCACAGCCGTGACGACATAACAACCCGACAAATCTCCTTCAATTCCATGTTCAAAAATTAAAGTATCAAACAAGACGCGGCTTAAAAGTTGATATTCTTCTTCGTTGCTGGATTTATAATATATTCTGTATTCTGCAATGTTTCTATCACAGCCTTCAGAAAAGTCAGGCATCCATTTCAACAAATTGCTATTGGGCAAATCGGCTAATACACTTGAACATTCTTTATCAGCCAATAAAGAATCACAATCAGGGACTTCCAAACTGAGAATTGGAGGACATGGTGGGATGGAGTCTTGAGGGATATCGCAAGAGATCTGTGAGCGATTGCTAAATACACGCGAAAATATGTCATTGTAATAGCTGCCTCTGGTTTCCACAAAGTAACAATACTCTTCCCCATCAATCAGGGGAATACCATTAGCCTGGCCTTGATCCAGATAAGAATAACTGTCCTCATCTGCAAAAATACTATCGAGTAATTCGAATACGCCATTGGTATTATTCCTTTTGTAAATCAAATGATATTGTCCATTATTCGACCAGGGAACATCGGCTGTCCACTCCAATTGTACCCTTTGTCCGCCGGGTGTACTTGTTAATAAAACCGAGCTGGCACTCACAGAATCCTGAAAAACATTGCCATTGCTGGTGAAATGTAAAATGGCTTTATTTTGAAATTCTTCAGTATTAGGTCCATTCCATACGAAACTTGTATCCAAGAGGTCATTGCTTGAGAATAATAAATTACTTTGATCATTACCAAATAAATCATATCGATAAGGGGGAGGATTATTAGAGGAGTCTAGTTCCAATGGTCTTGTCCATTTGACATTAATTCTGCCATTGACAGCTGTCAGATCGACATCTACGTTTGTTATTAAAGGAATATCAATGGGAAGGGCATTGCATTTTTCATTCGAAGGCCTACTCAATGCACCATCGGGGAACTTCGCCACAAGCACATAGCAATATTTAGGTCCCTTTTCTAAACCCGCACCATTATTATCATCAAGAAATTCCAGTGTGTTAATCGATACCTCCCCAATTTCTACAAAGCCAGAAGGGGCTCCGGTAAAGCAAGAATCCAATTGGAATGGGAAATCGCCTTTGCGTCGGTAAATTTTCATGCTTTCAGCATTTGAACAAAAATACGGTGACCAGCGCAGTCTAATATTTTCATTTTCCAGAATTGCTGTATCGAGTTGAGGCGCAGGGCCTATTACCGTAATATTCGTCTCGGCAAAATCGGTCAGCTGTTCGCGGATCGGACGCGCATCATCTACTCTGAAAACAACCCTATATGGTTTTTGACGGACATGAACACAGCGTGTATCCCATTGAAAATTTAAAGCTCCCGGACTGCTCACCGAGTCATCTGGATCAGGTGAGTATGTAGCCGGAGATTGATTTACTTCAAAAGGTTCGCCACTGGCAGATAAATAAATAAAATCCGGTGGTATATTCTGATCTTCTGCGACTGCAATTAATCTTAAAGTTGTTCCAGCCACAACACAGGTATCAGCAGGCGCTGTGATTAAAGGTCGCAGGTTGTCAAAATCCCTGACAATAATTTGCATATCTCTGGTCACTACACTTCTTCTAAGGTATTCACCTGTAAATGGATTTTGCTTCCATTCCACGATGTTGAAAGCAATGTTAAAACAGCCCAATAAATTTGGTGCATCCCATACTAAAACCCCTGTCACCGGATCAAGATCTATAAATGCCTGAGCCGATCCATCTTCTGTTAAGCCACCCGCCACAACATCAGGGTCTCGATAATTAAGAACATCTGTACCGGGTGATAATTTTGGAATAGTCCATTCATAAGAAACACTATCGTTCACGTCAGGATCAAAACCCCCATTGTCAAATACCCAGCGCTGGCCAAAATCGGCATTCACTACCGGAATTTGGGTAAATCTGGGCGTCGAATTAATCCCTACAGCCGCATCAAGGATTATTTCAGTAGAAACATGAAAAGGTGTATTTACAGAATTATCAAAATTAATGATACAGGCATTTCGATTTTCCTCTGTGGCAGAAACGATAAATCTTGCGCCTATGGCGCTGTTAAAAGTATGATTGACCACATAGGTGTTTTCAGCTGTTCCATTGCCCAAATCAAAAAATGACGTTCTGGGAACATTGACTCCGGGTGTGCCATCGCCAAAATCAAAATCCACTGCTTCGGATTGAACGTCCGAAGAAAGATCGGTAAATAAAATTAAAGTAAATTGCCAGCTTAAGGGGCTATTGTTTATGTTTTCCGCAATAATTTCACCGGCGCGAATATGCGATGCAAATATTTCTGTAATAGGAATAATTGCGAATAGGAAAGGTAAAGCTATATTACGTAGCGATAATTTCATTTAATCTGCCTCTTCATAGATCAAAAACAAAGCCAAAACTAATGTGTTCAATATTCTAAACGATGTTTCTTATATGCTTTTTTACAATTGAAACGAAACTTCAAGATTTTTTATTTAGAACGTTTCAAAATTAAGGCAAAGTTTTGCGCATATTTGATGCTGAATTAGATTTGATCAATAAATTAAAGTTAAATATCGCAACAAATGAGCTGGATTCTTAATTTATTTCTCAGCACCCTAGGAAGAAAACTAATAGTAGCACTTACAGGACTATTTTTAATCCTTTTTCTCGCTGTTCACGTTTCTGGAAATTTTACACTATTAAAAAGCGATGGTGGAGAAGCCTTCAATGCTTATTCGGAGTTTATGTCGGCAAACCCACTGATTCAAACGGTAGCATGGCTTACAAAAATATTTATTGTACTTCATGTGGTTCAGACCATTTTGCTTACCATTTATAATAGAAATGCCAGACCGGAGAAATATGCTTTTTCAAAACCCGGGACAACAAGTACCTGGTCTTCCAGAAATATGATGTTTTTGGGCTCCATCATTTTGATATTTCTAATTCTTCATTTAAAAACATTTTGGTATGAATTTCATTATGGTAATGTACCTATGACTTCATACAATTCTGAAATACCAGATTATTACGCAGTTGTGGCTGCAGCGTTTTCTCAGTTGTGGTACGTTTTAATATATCTGGTGGCTCTGGTCGGTTTAAGTTTTCATTTGTGGCATGGTTTCCAAAGCAGTTTTCAAACTTTGGGTTTAAATCATCCACGGTACAATCCACTGATTCACGGATTTGGAGCTTTATTTGCCATTTTAGTCCCATTGGGGTTCGCAACTCAACCTATTTACTTGTATTTAATTCAAATGTAAAAGAACATGTCTTTAGATTCTAAAATACCAGAAGGGCCATTGGCCGAAAAGTGGAACAGACACAAGTTTAATATCAAACTTGTTAATCCCGCCAATAAGAGGAAGTATGATGTGATTGTGGTAGGAACCGGTCTGGCAGGAGCTTCGGCAGCTGCTACTTTGGCAGAATTAGGCTACAATGTAAAAGCATTTTGTTTTCAAGACAGTCCAAGACGTGCGCATAGCATTGCAGCACAAGGTGGAATTAATGCAGCAAAAAATTATCAAAATGACGGAGATAGCGTTTATCGACTGTTCTACGATACCATTAAGGGTGGTGACTATCGATCTCGCGAGGCCAATGTATACCGACTGGCAGAAGTAAGTGTTGATATAATAGATCAATGTGTGGCTCAGGGTGTCCCTTTTGCCAGGGAATATGGCGGCTATCTAACCAATAGGTCATTTGGTGGTGCTCAGGTATCGCGAACCTTTTACGCAAGAGGTCAAACAGGTCAGCAATTGTTGCTGGGCGCCTACTCTCAAATGTCCAGACAAATTTCCACCGGTAAAATTCAAATGTTTCCAAGAACAGAAATGCTGGATGTTGTGGTGGTTGATGGTAAAGCGCGTGGTATTGTGGTGCGTAATTTAATAACCGGAAAGATTGAATCTCATTCCGCACATGCTGTATTACTTTGTACAGGGGGATACGGCAATGTATTTTATTTATCTACCAATGCAATGGGTTCGAATGCCACAGCGGCCTGGAGAGCTTATAAAAAAGGAGCGCATTTTGCCAATCCTTGTTTTACACAAATTCATCCGACATGTATTCCGGTGACCGGGACACATCAATCAAAACTTACATTAATGTCCGAATCACTTAGAAATGACGGACGAGTTTGGGTTCCAAAAAAAGAAGGCGATAAGCGGCCTCCAAATGAAATTCCAGATGATGAAAGAGATTATTATCTCGAAAGAAAATACCCCTCTTTTGGAAATTTAGTGCCGAGAGATGTGGCTTCAAGAAATGCCAAAATGGTATGCGATGAAGGAAGAGGTGTCAATGATAGCGGATTGGCGGTTTATCTTGATTTCAGGGATGCAATAAAACGGGATGGCGAAGATGTAATTCGTGCAAAGTATGGAAACCTATTCCAGATGTATGAAAAAATCACAGATGAAAACCCTTATAAGGTACCAATGAAAATATATCCTGCTGTACATTATACCATGGGCGGACTTTGGGTAGATTATAATTTAAGTACAAGTATTCCGGGTCTTTACGCCCTCGGTGAAGCTAATTTCTCTGATCATGGTGCAAATAGACTGGGTGCTTCGGCCCTGATGCAAGGCTTAGCAGATGGGTATTTTGTAATACCTTATACCGTGGGAGATTATCTGGCCACACTTCCCTACGAAAAAGTAGATGTCGATCATCCTGAGTTCAAAAAAGCCGAAGAGGATGTCAAAAATAAGATCAAAACATTATTGTCTATCAATGGTACAAAGACCGTTGATGAAATCCACAGAGAACTCGGAAAAATAATGTGGGATTATTGTGGAATGTCGAGAACAAAAGAAGGTCTTGAAAAAGCCTTGACAATGATTCAGGAACTTCGCCAGGAATTCTGGCAAAATGTAAAAGTCATTGGAAGCAATGAAGAACTAAACTTTACACTCGAAAAGGCCAATCGTGTTGCTGATTTCCTTGAACTGGGTGAGTTGATGATTCGCGATGCGCATGATAGAAATGAGTCTTGCGGTGGACATTTCAGGGAAGAATATCAAACACCTGAAGGAGAAGCTTTAAGAGATGATGAGAATTATTCTTATGTATCGGCATGGAAATTTGCCGGTGATGATAAGGATCCGGTTCTGGAGAAAGAAAATTTGAAATTTGAAAATGTGAAGTTGACTCAGAGAAGTTATAAATAGAAAAATATCAGAGATGAAATTAAAACTTAAAATCTGGAGACAGAAAAACGCCGATACTAAAGGGAAAATGGTGGATTATGACATCGATAATATTTCACCGGACATGTCTTTCCTTGAGATGATCGATGAATTAAACGAGGACCTTTTGAGAAAAGGTGAAGATCCCGTGACCTTTGATCATGATTGTCGGGAAGGCATTTGTGGAATGTGCAGTATGTATATAAATGGACGTCCTCATGGACCGGGAGATCTTGTCACTACCTGTCAATTGCATATGAGGAGTTTTAAGGATGGAGACACAATATATATTGAACCATGGAGAGCTAAAGCTTTTCCTGTTATTAAAGATTTGGCTGTTGACAGAAGTGCATTTGACCGAATCATTCAGTCCGGAGGATTTATTTCAGCGAATACCGGTAGTGCTCCCGATGCCAATGAAATTCCGATTCCTAAAGATATCGCAGATGAGGCATTTGACGCTGCTACCTGCATCGGTTGTGGAGCTTGTGTAGCTGCCTGCAAAAACGCTTCGGCCATGCTGTTTGTATCGGCTAAAGTTTCGCAAATGGCAATGTTGCCACAGGGTAAAGTCGAGAAAAAAGAACGTGTACAAAATATGATTGCGCAAATGGATGCTGAAGGATTTGGTGCATGTACAAATACAGGTGCTTGTTCGGCAGAATGTCCCAAGGGTATCGATTTGAAGAACATAGCGCGAATGAACAGGGAATATTTCGGAGCATCGCTCTCTTCTCAAAAAGTAAAAGCTTAATAAAAGTATAACCTAGAAATAAGAGCCGCTTTAAGCGGCTTTTTTTATTTTAGAACTGTGAAATCCAATCTCCATTTGGAAAATTTATATTTAAAAGATCTAATAAAAGGTCTTTGCGTCAATCCCAGCCCATTTAAGCTTATTCAAACCTTCGATGAAGATGCTCCGGTACAGGAAGCACTCGCAGCGTTTAAAAATTCAAAACGCAAAAGAAAAGTCATAGGTGTAAAAACAAATTCCGGCGAAGTATTTCATTTAGGTGAAAATGAAATGAAGGGCATACTTCGCAAGTTTGAAGATCAAGTCTGATGAAAAAAAGGGTGCTTTTTGCAATTCAGGGTGAAGGCAGAGGGCATATGACGCAATCGCTGGCTCTCAAAGAAATACTTAACAAAGATAAATTTGAACTGGTTGGAGCAATCATTGGTAAAAGTTCCAGAAGACAAATACCTGACTTTGTTCGGGAAAAGCTAAATGTCGAAATTTTTGAAATTCGCAGCCCCAATTTTATAACAGATGCTCAAAACAAAGGGCTGGACATAAGACGATCCATTACATTTAACCTTGGCCTCTTACCAAATTTCTATAAAAGTCTTAAAGAAATTGATTTGATCGTTAAAAGATGTCGACCTGATATTGTAATTAATTTTTATGAACCACTCATTGGCCTATACAACAGATTCTTCAATCCGACATTCAAAACGATCTGTATTGCGCATCAATATTTGACATTACATTCCAATTATAAAATGCCCGACGGTTTTGGCTTAGAGCGGAAATCACTACAATTTTTCTCTGCGCTAACTGCTTATAATAGTTCAGCGAAACTCGGTCTATCCTTTTATGAAATGGAAGATGATAGAAAAAACAATGTATTTGTAATACCCCCATTGCTAAGGCCGGAAATAAAACAATTAGAGCTGCGTAAAGGAGATTTTATTCTTGTTTATTTATTAAACAAAGGCTACAAATCCAATATAGAAGAATGGCATTCAAAAAATAAAAACATAGTGATTCATTGCTTTAGCGATGATCCTGATGTTGAGGAAGAATTTGTATTTGATGATACACTTACCTATCACCAACTCAATGGTGAAAAATTTTTAAATATGATGGCTAAATGCATGGCCTTGGTTAGTACTGCTGGTTTTGAATCCGTATGCGAAGCGATGTTTTTAAATAAACCCGTTTTAATGGTTCCTGTTGAAGGGCATTATGAACAATTCGTCAATTCCAGAGATGCCCACCGTGCAGGAGCAGGCCTGTATTCTGACAATTTTGATATCGATAAATTAATGGATTACCTTAAGCAAGGAGCGAGGTCAATGGATATTTTTAAGAATTGGGCCGATCAAGCTGAATCGAAAATTTTAAGATTGATTAATAGGATTCTGTACCAATAGCCATATACAGATTGATTTCAAATGGTATATTAATCAGCGACTTTAAGCTTTCTTCCAAAATAAAGGGCCACCAGACTAAAAAATACAGCAAAATAGCCTACATAATCGTAATTGAGCAATTCGCCATTTTCAGATTCAATGATTATCAAACCGGCAATAAGGCTGGCTGTACCCGATGTCATTTGTAGTACTGCCGTTCTCAAACTCATAAAACTACCTCTCTTTCTGGGAGGCACAACAGATGTCACCATGGTTGTGGCGGGAATCATTCTACCCGATACAATGACAAAAAATGAAGATGTTACCAACAATGCGAGGAATATAGAAACCGGAGGTAAATGTGTGGTAAATAGAATGGGGATTACTGCAAGGATACCAAAAGTTGTAAATACATTTATTTTGCCAAATCGATCTGCCAACTTTCCAATCATAGGAGATGAAAAGAAAGTCAGGCCCCCTCCTATCAGATAGATATAAGATAATTGTAACTCTGTAAATCCAACATTTTTTACCATATAAGGGCTGATAAAGGGAATTACAGAAAATTGGCCCATGATTAAACAGATTGTAAACAACAAGGCATTGATTACATTTTTATCTTTTGCAAAATCAAGAATAATAGTTAGCGGGCCTTTTCTTTCACTTTCTTCTTCCAAATGATCACGCATTTCAGGCATTATTTTAAACAACAACAACCAAATTAATGCTCCGGCAATGCCAAGGAATATAAACGGGCTATGCCAATTAAAAAGGCTTGCCAGATAAAGTCCAAAAGGAACGCCAAATACAGAAGCTGCAGAAAATGCAGCCATTACCGTACCTATGGCAGCTCCTCTTCTTTCATGTGGAATCGCATCACCGACAATGGATAAGACCAGGGCTCCTAATATCCCACCAAAGGCACCCGTTAACGAACGGCACATAAGTAAAATCAAATAATTCGGAGATAAGGCACAAGCGATGGTCCCAAATATGAAGCCCGCATAAATAAACAAAATGGCTGATCTTCGATCAAAGCGATCGAGAAAGAAAGTAGCTACAAATCCAATAATACCGGCACTAAAGGTGTAAGCCGAAACCAATAATGAAAATTCTCCCGGAGAAATTTCAAAAATTCGCATTAGTTGAGGCCCTAATGGCATCATTATCATGAAGTCCATTATATGGGTAAACTGTGAAGAAGCAAGAATGAGTAAGAGAATTCTCTCTTTGGAGAAAAAATTTTTCAGGATGACCTCAATTTAAATGGCAAAGGAATAAAATTTTACAGGATAAGAACTCAAAAAATACCAAAGATGTTTGTAGATCAAATTAATCATTAAAATGAAATACCTATCTTTTTTTGCATTTGTAGTACTGGTAAATAGTTTTTCCTGCCAGGTGAATGGCCAGAATATTACAGTTCTCGATCCGGAAAAATATGAAGAACAAATTTCTGAAATTGAAAATGTTCAACTTGTGGATATCAGAACTCCAAATGAATATAGCAGAGGCCATATTTCAGGTTCGGAAAATATAAATTTCTACGATTCTGATTTTGAAGCTAAAATGCTCAAACTCGATAAATCTAAACCGCTTATGCTTTATTGCGCATCCGGAGGTAGAAGTGCCAAAGCATCGCATAAACTAAGTAAATTGGGTTTTACTCAGATCATTGATTTGAAGGGGGGCATCAGGTCCTGGACTGCCTCCGGTAAATCCATAGCCAAAAATTAATTGAAACTGTTTATATCACCAATCACGTTGACAGCTTCATTGACATAGTAGTCCTTTTGAAGATTATTGAACCACTTTTCTCTTTTTGCACTAAATACAGAGTCTTGTTCCATCAATAATTTATCTTCTTTTATCGGGAGTATTTGAAGTGTTTTAATTTTTGATTTGGTTTTTTCAATCGATTTATTCTCTTCCTTTCTTTTTTCTTGAAATTCGCGGTATTTATCAAAATTCAGGGAAATTAGCGTTTCTTCTCTTTGTTTTTTGAGCTTTAATGCGTTTTCATGAATTAGGTTAAAAACAGAGCTTGTATCGATTCTCGAATTGCTTTTTTGCTTTGCCATACTGAGTTTATCTATAAATGCCTCGGGAAATGCTGTTTGGTATTCGGAACGTGGAATTTCATCCCATGCCAATGCAAAATCTTGTTCTTTCTCTCCCAAATCAATTTTTTCGTAAGTATCGGGAAGAATAATATCAGGCCTAACCCCTCTTAACTGTGTAGATCGCCCATCGATCCGGTAGAATTTTTGGAAGGTCATTTTTATTGAACCCAGGGAAGGGAAATCATCTGATTCATTCTTATTTCTCAAGACATTAACGTAGCGATCCAAATCGACAAAACTTTGAACTGTTCCTTTGCCAAAAGTCGATTCGCTTCCAATTACAATCCCCCTGTGATAATCCTGCATTGCGGCTGCCAGAATTTCAGAGGCTGATGCACTAAAGAAATTGGTCATTATTACCAATGGTCCATCGTAGACCACCTCGGGATCTGTATCGCGTAGTATATATGGAGGCCTGTTTCTCGCTTTCACCTGAACGATGGGTCCGCTTTCAATAAAAAGTCCTGCAATTTTAACCACATCCTGCAATGATCCACCACCATTATTTCTCAGGTCAATGATTATTCCCGATACATTTTCGTCCTTTAATTTTTCTACTTCTGCTTTAACATCTCCCGAAGAAGTTCGGCCATCTTCGCTGTTAAAATTGGCATAGAATTTTGGTAAATAAACATAGCCTACACCCTTTTCTACCTGAGGGTTTTTTAGAATGCTAGAGCGTGCATAGGTTTGCTCAAGTTCAACAACATCGCGGATAATTGGAATTATTTTTATAACTCCATCTTTTTTCTTTACGGTTAAACGAACCTCTGTGCCTTTAGGGCCGCGAATATATTTTACGGCATGATCTACTCTCATTCCTACAACATCAATCAATTCATCTCCTGAACCAACCTCCAAAATTAGATCTCCCGCTTCCAGTTCACCTTGTTTCCAACTCGCACTTCCCGGAATGATCTCGGTAATTTCTATATAATCGTCTTTTTGCATAAGGCGTGCTCCAATTCCTTCAAATCGTCCTGACATTTCAATATCAAAATCTTCTTTGTCTTTGGGTGGGAAATATCCTGTATGCGGATCATATACATTGGCGAGTGTATTTATATATAATGAAATCCAATCCTCACGCTCTTGCTTGCCCAGTCGAACAAACCATTTTTCTGTATTGTCCAATACCTTCTTTCTCGCCTTTTCTTCCAATTCTGCAAAGCTTTTCTGTTCTTCCTTGTCTTTGTCTTCATTCCTGTTAAAACTGGAATTAAGACGAATAAGCGTTTCGTATTTCATGCTGTAAAACCATCTTTCTTTTAATTCTTTTTTGGTTTTGGCATAAGCGCGTTTATCCGAATCGGTTTCAAAATTTTCATCCTGGGAATAATCAAAAGGCTTTTTTAAGGCTAATTGATAATAATTTTCAGCCTCGTTTATTCTTTTATTGAGCAGTTCGATAGAAAGGTCAAGAAATTTGTATTCCGAAGATTTTATTTCATCATCAATAGCCGTTCTGAAAGATTTTAGTTTGTCAATATCTTCCTGTAGAAAAAATCGCTTGCTATAATCCAGTCTTTTGAGGTACAAGTCAAAAACGTCTTCTGAGTAGTTGTCATTTACATCCCTGGGTTGATAGTGATTGGCGTTTAAACTGTTATAAACCAATTTGAGGAGTATCTGATCCTTTTGATCATGATATTCGGGTTTCCCCGAGTTAAAAAGGAAAAGAATTGATAGAAATAATAAAGTTATTAGCGCTTTACTTTTCATATGATGTTGGTGTCATTCCAAAGATAAAATCCAAAAGAAGAACGGTAATTGTTTTTAATCTTGCACTTGATAACCTAAGCTAATCTTAGACAGTTCATAATATTACGAATATCTTGTATATTGAGATGTAAAAATGCAGATTTATCAGCTTCTCAAAAAATAAGATTATGAAATCAGCTTTAAGACCCTATGCTATACTATTGATATTCGCTTTGATCCTGTCAACAAGTTTTTACAGTTACGGACAAAAATCACAGAAAGAGTTTGAAATCCTTGTAGTGGAAGTAATATTTTCATTTGATGGTGGTAAGGATGTATCCGGTATTTATTTAAGCTACCCAAATGGCAAGTCAGAAACCATTTCTTTAAATGGCCTCGTGGGTAAAGAAAGCATTGAAAAAAATGGTGCGATAATCACAAAAAAATTCAATCAATTGTATTCTGAAGGATGGATTCTCGAAAATTCCTGCGGCGGAGACAACAGCAAAAGATATCTTTTCAAAAAGTAGCCTAAATCCTTGCATCCTCCACACATAAGCATTAAAGATTGTCCTGAAAATTTCGATAATTGATCTTCAATAATTCAAATCCGGATTAACATTAAAAAACCATATATTCTTTCACAGTACCCGACCCGTAATTTTCGCCGAGCCTTTTGCGGTGTATTTTGTTGTTTTTTACTGGTCGTAATTTCAAATCATACCATTGAAGCGAGTAATAATGGGGAGGGGAAATCTGAAACTGCATCCAAGGTTCTGAGCGACCTGTTTTTAGAATGGCGGAAATTTGAAACTCCTCCTATGTACCGAGGTGCGCCCGACTATAGAAAAGAGACTTTTGAAAACAGACGGCCCGAATTCGAAGGTCTTCAAAAAACTTTACTTCAAATAGACACCGGCAATTGGACTGTCGCTCAAAAAGTTGATTGGTATATTATTTGGGCAGAAATGAACGGCTATGATTTCAATCAACGCATTTTAAAACCATGGGAAAGAGATCCTTCATTTTACAAATCGGTATATCATTACAGAAGTGATGTGCCTGCACATGAAGGCCCAACGCACCACCACACCTGCGAAGTTTGGAAATATAAATTTCCCCTGGATTCGCTTTCCCGATCAAATTTAATAAGCGATCTAAAAGTGATACCGCCATTAAATGAACAAGCCAAAACTAATCTCACAGGAAATGCCAAAGAATTATGGATCGCCGGTATAAGGCATATCGAAGGTCAGAGAAAAAATTTGGAGAAAATTATTGAATATCCGGGTATTGCGAAAGATGAAGAACTTTTAAGGCTCATCGAAGAGGCAGCAAATTCCTCTGATAAATTAAGCGATTGGTTAAAAATTCAGGCAAAAACTAAAACCGGGCCATCAGGTATCGGAAAAGAAAATTATACCTGGTATCAGCAAAATGTTCACCTTGTGCCCCTCTCATGGGAGGATGAAGTTTTGCTTTTAAAAAGAGAATTAGCAAGGGCATGGTCATCCTTAAAATTAGAAGAACATCGCAACAGAGATCTTGATCTTCAAGAAGACGCCAATACTCAACAGGCATTTGATTCCCTCACTGAAAAAGCGGCAAATAGTATTATGGATTTCCTTAAAAATCAAGAGATAGTCACGGTTGAGGATTATTGGGAACCAGCATTGCGCGAACATTTAGGATCATTTGTTCCAAGAGAAGAGCGCCATTTCTTCAATATCGGCTTGCACATGGACCCAAGGCCTTTGTATTCTCATTTCTACCACTGGTTTGAATTGGCCAGAATGGATCATGAGCCCCATGAAAATATCATTCGAAAAAATGCCTTGCTATACAACATTTTTGATTCGAGAAATGAGGGAACGGCTACAGCCGTAGAAGAAATGTTTATGCATGCCGGGCTTTACGATGATAATCCCAGAAGCCGTGAAATTATTTACATAATGATCGCACAAAGAGCGGCCAGAGGTTTGGGCTCCTTGTATGCTCATGCCAACATAATGACCATGAAAGAAGCCGGAAAAATTCATTCGGAATACACTCCGCGGGGCTGGGTTAAAACGGATGAAAACTTATTAATTTTCGAACAGCATTTGTACATGAGACAACCGGGATATGGTACCAGCTATATTACCGGAAAATATCTTTTGGAAGCAGCCATGGCAGATTATGCTAAAATGAAGGAAATGAAATCTGAAACTTTTATTTTAAAAGATTTTATGGATGAATTGAACGCGATAGGTTGTATTCCAATTGCACTTGGACATTGGGAGATGACAGGTGATAAAAAACATTTGAATACAATATTTACGCCATAGAGTTAATTCTAATTTATTCTAATCTCATCTTCATTATAACTCTTCACAACAGATTCTTGCCATTCATGAAGTTGCTTTTTCAGTTTGATCGACTTCTTATTTAATTTATAAAACCAATTTAACCTCTCAAAAGGGTCATTTTCCAAATTGTATAATTCATATTTTACCGGGCCATTTATTTCTTTAATTTGATGCAATTTCAATGGCCAAACCAAAATAGCAGCATGACCCTTCAATTTGTGAATTTGTTTTACTTTCTTTTTGGTTTTGAATTCAGGTCTTTTCATTAAAATTGAATCCATTCCCAATTCCTGTAATACAAACAAACTGTCCATCAATTCTGATTTAGGCAGGTATCTTCCCGGTATTCTACAATCCCAGAAAAAGACCGGTTCTTTTCGTGTAGAATTGGAGGCGTTCCTGATTGTATTTGCGATGCTCATGCCGTCTAAGGGTTTTGAAAATTCATACTTAATAGAACACAGTTCGAGGATAGTCGGCAGGATATCTGAAGTAGTAGCCGAATAATTACTAATGCGGTTTTCCTTGATCATAGCCGGCCATTCAATAATACATGGGACTCTTAATCCTCCTTCATAGATAGACCCTTTGCTTGCCCTACCGCCATTTCTGCCTATAACGGGCATTCCACCATTATCGCCATTGTACCAGATGAGAGTATTTTCATAATTTCTAGAAGATCGAATTCCCATTCTTAATTTCCCAATGGCATCATCCAAATCACTTATTTCACCAAAGAAATTGCGAAACATTTGAGGCGAATCTTTGTATTTATTGCTATTTTTTCTCGTTGGCATATGCGGGACATGTGGCGAGGCAAACCAAATAACCACGAAATACGGTTTTCCTTTATTTTCCTGGGTTTTAATATAATCAAGCGCTTCTTCAACCAATATATCAGAACCTTCACCACTAATTCTTTCGATCTTTCCATTTCGACTTAATAAGGGATCATTATCAAAAAAGTTTACAGCACTAAGCCAATAATCAAAACCCATTTTTCCGGGATTTACCTCGCTTTCTTTATGAATAGATCCGATATGCCATTTTCCAAAATGAGCCGTTGCATATCCTTTTTCTTTTAAAATGTGTGCAAGAGTAATTTCATCTTTTGCAATTGGATAACCAAAATTGAAGGTGCCCATCCTATTTCCATGACGACCGGTCAACACACTAACCCTGGTAGGCGAGCAAACCGCAGATGCCGCATAAAAACGATCCATTCGTAGACCATTTTCAGCCATTTTATTCATATTTGGCGTCTTCAAAATAGGATGCTCCTGATAGGCGATGTCTCCCCAACCCTGATCATCAGACATACACAATATGATGTTTGGCCGACTGTCTGATAGTTTTTTTTCTATTTCAGAATCGCAAGAAATGAAAAGAAAAAAAATCAGATAAAACAAGAATTTTTGTTGCAACAGCTTCGCAGCTTTAATCATTTTTAACAGTTGTATTTCCTTGATATACCGAAATAAAATATAAACTCACTAGACTCAAAAATTTACTTATTCACCATTTATTTTTTTCGCGGATAAAAATAAATTGAATTCAATATTCATTTTCAAACCTGGGGATAAATATACACTTTGATTTAAATCATTTTCGTACTTGACCCTTCTCATAACAGTCTCTATTCAATTTAAATAGTTTGGATGTTCACGAGGATGAATTTCCTCAGATATTTCAAACTAAAGAGACAAATCATGATCGATCAAAAAGTAAAAGGCGCATGGGATCAGGCCAATGAATTGTTTGATTCCGCCAATGAGCATTTATGCAAACCAGAAGAAGATGTCGTTACATATGTTGTTTGCCACACGCTCTATAAAGCCTCAATACATTATTTAAAAAGTTATCTTTTACATAAAGGAGTAGAAATTGAAGAGGATGCAAATCTGGCTACAGTTCTCTCAAAATGCAGACAAACAGATTCACGGTTTAATGACCTAAAGCTGGAGCCTCAATTCAACGCCAATGTAACGGATGAGGTTTGGATGAGTCTGGACAAAGTAAATGAATTTGTCGACCTGACCCAAAAGACAAAAGAATTGGTGATGAAGGTATACAAATGAGCCAAGACAACATCAAGCAGGGCATTTTGAATAGAAAATTCAATTCTTTTTTGATCGATCAAATAGAGAAAGAAAAGCTCTTCCTAAGTCTTACGGGAAATAAAAAAATCAATAAACACCTAAATTATGGGAAGCCAAAAAACGTTTAAGTATCCGGGCAATAGAGTAGCCATGGATGGCAATACCGCTGCCATCATGTGTGAAAGAGAATCATCAGATGCTGCCGGAGCATATCCTATTACACCTTCAACTCAAATGGGTGAATTCTGGGCAGAAGAAGCCGCAAAGGGCCATTTAAATATTTCCGATCGACCTTTAATTTTTATTGAGCCTGAGGGTGAACATGCGGCAGCAGCAGTGACCGCAGGTCTCTCCATGACTGGTCTTCGCGCCTCTAATTTTTCCAGTGGCCAGGGCATTGCATATATGCATGAATCATTGTATGCTGCCGTTGGAAAGAGGTTGACCTATGTGCTGAATATCGGTGCCAGAGCAATGACTAAATCAACGCTTAATGTTCATGCCGGTCATGATGATTATCATGCAGTGGATGATACCGGATTTTTTCAGCTTTTTGCTAAAAAAGCACAGCATGTTGCCGATTTAAACATCATCGCTCATAAAATTGCAGAACTGGCCCTAACACCTGGTATAATAGCACAAGATGGATTTTTAACAACTCATCTAATCGAATCCTTGGATCTTCCGGAGAGAGAATTAATAAGAGAATATCTTGGTAAACCCGATGATATTATTAAAACCCCCACTCCTGCCCAAAAAATAATTTATGGTGAAAACAGAAGAAGAATTCCTGAATTATGGGATGTCGATAATCCGGTGATGGCGGGAATCGTTCAAAATCAGGATTCATATATGCAAAGCGTTGCCGCTCAAAGGCCTTTCTTTTTTGATCATATCAAAGAATTGGCTGATCAGTCATTTGAAGAATTCTATGAACTGACAGGTCGTAAATACGAGAGGGTCATGACCTATAAGGCTGAAGATGCCGATTATCTTATTTTAGGCCAGGGTAGCCTCATTCCAAGTGCAGAAGCCGTTGCCGATTACTTGAGATCGACTAAAAAAATAAAGGTAGGAGTAGTAGATCTCCTAATGTTCAGACCCTTCCCTTCTGATTTGATCAGTAAAATATTAAAGGGTAAAAAAGGTGTAGCCATCTTAGAACGACTCGATCAACCTCTCGCAGCTGATTCTCCAATTATGCGTGAGACGCGAGCTACTATAGCTAAATGTATAGAAAATGGGCAAAACCCAAAAAATCCTCCATTCCCTGAGCTTTCAATTTATGAAAACGGAGAAATTCCTGCACTTTATTCGGGTTCATTTGGAATGGGTAGCCGCGATTTACAACCCGAAGGTCTAATAGGAGCAGTTGAAAATATGCTGCCAAATGGGAAACATAAAAAACAATTCTATCTATCCATAGATTTTGTAAGAGAGACAGCCTTTACGCCAAAACAAAGGGCCTATCAGGAAAATATTCAGGATGCTTACCCCAAAGTCAAAGAACTGTCAATACGCGGTTCGGAGAATCCAAATCTGATGCCTAAAAATGCGGTAACCGTAAGATTTCATTCAATAGGAGGATGGGGAGCAATAACCACGGGTAAAAATCTGGCCATGACACTTTTTGAGCTTTTAGGCTATGATATAAAAGCCAATCCAAAATACGGTTCGGAAAAAAAAGGACAACCCACTACCTACTATTTAGCAGCGGCACCTGAGCCTATCAGAATCAACTGTGAATACTTTTTTGTCGATGTTGTTTTATCACCTGATCCCAACGTTTTTAAACATACCAACGCATTGGCCGGATTAAAAAAAGGTGGTTGTTTCATTATCCAAAGTGATAAAAAGAAACCTGAAGAGGTATGGAACGAAATACCAAAACAATATCAAAAAATTATCGTCGATAAGGATATCCATATTTTTTATATCGATGGGTTCAAAATTGCCAGAGAAGAAGCCAGTGATCCGGAATTGCAACTAAGAATGCAGGGGATTGCATTCCAGGGTGCTTTTTTTGCCGCTTCACCTATTATGAAAAATGCCGGACTGACGGAAGAGGCCCTTCTCAAAGCTATTGAGGAACAACTCCAGCATAAGTTTGGCAGCAAAGGACAACGCGTAGTCGATGACAATATGCGTGTAGTCAAAAGAGGATTTGACGAAATAAAAGAAATAACTGAAAAAGTCGTAAAAACTAAAAATGCTGAAATCTCAAAAGTAAATGATCCATTGTCATTGCCAAGAATGCTCAAGGAACTCCCACAAAGTCAATCCAAACTCAGTGATATTCATCGCTTTTGGGAGCAAACAGGTAATTTTTATTTGCAGGGCATGGGAAATGATAACCTGACAGATCCTTTTATAGGATTGAGTTTGATGCCGGCAACAACCTCACTCTTTAGAGACATGACAGGCATACGCTTTGAACATCCCGAATGGATAGCCAATAATTGCACCGCCTGTGGTGATTGCTATACCGTTTGTCCGGATACTGCTATTCCCGGATTGGTGAGTGAACTTTCGGATGTTATGGACACCGTATTAAAGAGAGTAAAGAAAAATCATGTGAAGCTTGCGTATTTACCAAAAGCTATAAGGCAAGTTGAAAGTAAAACAAGAAAACTTTTCAATGAACCACATGGGGAAGCCACTGTGAATAATTTAATTAATGATGCCATCGATGAGGTGCTAAATGAATCAAAAAACAGCAATGGTATGGCAGAAGAAATGGAATGGTTTAGAGAAGAACTCGGTGATTTTCAATTTGCATTAACCAGGCCTTATTATGATTTACATGAGAAGAAAGAAGCTAATAGTGGGGGTTTGTTTAGCATCAATATCAATCCAAATACCTGCAAGGGATGCATGGAATGCGTTGCGGTATGTGAAGATGATGCCTTAAGACCAATCATACAGACTGAAGGGACCATTGCGCGTTTGAGAAAGGATTGGGATTTCTGGACAGATTTACCAAATACACCAAAAAAATTCAATCGCATCGACGATCTGAATGAAAAAATTGGCCCCTTAGAAACTATTCTATTGAACAAGGATGCCTACCTAAATTTCGCCAGTGGAGATGGTGCTTGTTTGGGATGTTCTGAAAAATCTGTGATCCATATTTTTATTGCCACAGTAGAATCCTTGATGCAAACGCGCATAGAAAAACACGTGGCACATATTTCCAAATTAATTGAAGATCTCGAAAAACACATTCAGAACAAATTAATGTCTGATGTTAATATTACCGATGCCGCAACCATTTCTAAAATTATTTCTGAAGTGCATGATTCGGATTTGACCATCGCCGGAATTACGGAAAAGATTGAAAAGGAAAAAGGTTCAAAACCAATTGATCAGGAATGGTTAAATGATGTGAGTCAGTTACTTGCGAAATTAAAGCAATTAAAATGGAAGTATACCGATGGCGTAACAGGTCAGGGAAGGTCAAAAATGGGTATGAGCAATGCCACCGGTTGCACCTCGGTATGGGGTAGCACCTACCCTTTTAATCCATATCCATTCCCATGGGCCAACCATTTATTTCAGGATTCTACTTCAATGGCTATGGGAATATTTGAAGGGCATATGGCTAAAATGGCTGATGGATTCAAAACTATACGAAAAGCTGAATTGGAATTACAGGGTAAATATAACCCGGCTGAACACGATGATTTTTTCACCTATTTTAATTGGAACAATTTCAGCGAAGAAGAATGGCTTTTATGTCCTCCTGTTGTAGCCTTAGGAGGCGATGGGGCAATGTATGATATAGGTTTTCAAAATCTTTCAAGATTGATGGCTTCCGGAAAACCAATCAAAGTCGTTGTAGTTGATACGCAAGTGTATTCCAACACCGGTGGACAGGCCTGTACCTCAGGTTTTATTGGTCAGGTCTCTGATATGGCCCAATATGGAAAAGCCTGGCAAGGAAAATCCGAACCGAGGAAAGAGATTGGTTTAATTGCCATGGCACATAGAAATACTTATGTATTGCAGGCAACATTGGCGAACACAAGCCAGATGATAGAAGGTTTTATCGATGGATTGAACACCAAAAGACCGGCTCTTTTCAATTTGTATACTACTTGTCAGCCCGAACACGGTGTGGCTGATGATCTCGGCGTTCATCAGGCTAAACTCGCCGTAGAATCACGGGCCTATCCCATTTTTAAATACAACCCGGATCTTGGAATCAAGCCTCAAGAAGCATTTGATTTATCCGGAAATCCGGCAATGAAAGATAATTGGCCAAATTATAAACTAAAATACATTGAAAATGGACGTGAAAAATCAATGGATTTAGCGATGACATTTGCCGATTTTGCCATCACCGAAGCGCGATTTAGAAAGCATTTCAGAAAAGCTCCAAGAGATACCTGGAACGATAATATGATTGTATTGTCAGATTTTCTTGAATTATCCGAAGAAGAAAGAGAAGGTAAATTTCCTTTTATATGGGCGGTAGACAGACAGCAAAAATTAAATCGTGTTTTGGTTGCAAAACGAATAGTTGAGTCTTGTGAAGAAAGACGTGATTTTTGGACAATGCTCAGGTCAATTGCGGGCATTAACATGGAAGAAGTTGAAGAGCCCGAAGATCTGGAAGGAAGAATTAGAGGAGAAATTATTGCAAAATTATCTCAGGGTCTCATGAAATTAGCAGGAGGACAGGCCTCGGATGTTGATAGTATCGAAATTACAGATTCAAAACGGCTGGATTCACAAAGCGATATTCCGGCTAGCTCTACTTCAGATGAAGAAAACGGACATATGGCTCCCTGGTTGGAAACAGAAGAATGTACTTCATGTGACGAGTGTATAAAACTCAATTCGAACATATTTGAGTACAATGATGATAAAAAAGCTTTTATAAAGAATCCGGAAGGTGGTCCCTATTCGGATCTCGTCAAAGCAGCCGAAAAATGCACAGCTCAGGTTATACATCCCGGTTTGCCAAAGGACAAGACTGAAAAAGATTTAGATAAATGGATTAAAAGGGCTGAAAAATTTAATTGAGTTTTGCTAAAATTCAATAATCATAGTTTCAAACACGGAATTCATCCACCGGAAAATAAAAGTGAAACAAATGGCCTTGCAATTCGGCAGTTTCCATTTGCACCTTTAATTATCCTGCCGGCAGTTCAGAACATCGGATCTCCTTCAAAAATAATTGTTAAGGAAGGTCAGGAAATATTAAGGGGGCAATTGCTTGCTGAAAAAAACGGTTACATGTCTGTCCCGCTCCATTCACCTGTCAGCGGAAAAATACGAAAGATCAAAAATGTCCCCACCATTTCCGGAAAAATGGTTCCTGGAATTTACATTGAACCTTACCCGGCATCCGGTCAGGAGGTGCTCGAAGGAGAGCCAATAAACGTAAATACTGCAACAGCTGAAGAAATTCTACAGGGGATTCAGGATGCAGGAATCGTGGGCTTGGGAGGCGCCGCTTTTCCGACTCATGTCAAGCTTAAAGTACCCGAGGATAAAAAATGTGAATTTTTAATCTTAAATGGTATTGAATGTGAACCCTATCTCACAACTGACCATCGTGTAATGCTTGAACAGGCTGATGATATTTTTATGGGTATCAGATATTTGCTCAGAGCCACAGGGGCTAAACATACTGTCATAGGGATTGAAGCTAATAAAATTGATGCAGCAGAACATTTACAAAGTAAAATTCCGGATGATCTGAGCGTTGATATAAAGGTTGTTCCTGTCAAATATCCTCAGGGTTCCGAAAAAATGTTGATCACTTCGATACTGGGAAAAGAAGTGCCCTCCGGTTCTTTACCAATAGAAGTGGGTGTGGTAGTGGTAAATATTGCCACAACAGCAGAAATAGGAAGGCTTTTACCCCATGGAAGAGGAATTCAGGAAAGGGTAATTACGATTACAGGTCCCGGAATTAAGAAGAAAGGAAATTATCTCATTCCTATTGGGACACCTCTTCGCTTTGTTTTGGAAGAAGTAGGTATCAAGGATAGTTTAAGTGAGGTTTACATGGGAGGTCCAATGATGGGTGTTGCTGTTTCCAATTTAGATATATCAATAGTTAAAGGGACTTCCGGAATTCTGGCTTTCTCAGAAAAAGATGTTAAGCGATCTAAAAAAGTGTATCCCTGTATCAAATGTTCGGCATGTGTTGAAGCTTGCCCAATTTTACTGAATCCCTCGAGATTGGGAATACTGGCCAAATTTGAAGCCTATGATGAAATGGCAACTGAATATAATTTAATGGACTGTTTTGAATGTGGGTCTTGCTCTTATGTATGTCCCTCCAATATTCCATTGGTTCAATATTTCAGGCTTTCAAAAGCGATTGTTAGAAAAAGAATAGCAGAAAAACAATTAAAGGAACATGCTTAGTAAAACCCTAAACATTAGTACTTCACCACATATCAAACTTGGAACAAGTACTGATAAAATCATGCTTAATGTGATTTATGCTATGCTCCCGGTGGTAATATTTGCTGTATTTGCTTTTGGTTTAAATGCATTTCTAGTAATAATGACTTCCACATTAGCATGTGTGTTGACTGAACATTTATTATGCAAACTATCGAATAAAGAATCTACCATTTCGGATAACTCAGCAGCCATTACAGGCATTCTTCTGGGTCTTACTTTACCTCCAATTTTTCCGCTTTGGATGACCTTTATCGGTGGAGTTATTGCAATCGCACTTGGAAAATTTCTTTTTGGCGGTTTAGGGTACAATGTCTTTAATCCGGCATTGGTAGGCCGAGCTGTATTGCAGGCAGCTTTTCCTGTTGCCATTACCACATGGTATCCGGCTTTTCTCGGCAACAGATTTTCTGAAATTTCTTCTTCGGTTCTGACCTTTCCCTTTATGAAAGCAGAAGTCGATATCCAATCCGGAGCAACCCCATTATCAGCCTTCAAGTTTGATGGTATTAATACCGGAACATCTGACCTCGCCCTTGGCTTGATAAGTGGTTCAATTGGGGAGACCTGCGCAGCTCTGATATTATTAGGTGGTTTATATCTAATACTAAGAAAAATGATGAATTGGAGAATTCCGGTTGCAATTCTTGGCACCGTATTTATTCTCAGTGCAATTTTTTATTTGATAGATAACAGTCGTTATCCACACCCATTTTTCATGCTATTTTCCGGTGGCTTGATGCTTGGCGCCATTTTTATGGCCACAGATATGGTAGGATCTCCAATCACTTCCCTTGGCGTGGTCATTTACGGAATGATAATCGGCGGCTTTGTTTTCATTATCCGGGTTTGGGGAGGATTGCCTGAGGGCGTTATGTATGCCATTTTATTGGGAAATGCCTTATCGCCACAGATTGATAAATTAATTCAAAATAGGGTTTACGGTACGATAAAAAGATAATGACCAGCTCGGATCAAATATCGAAAAACTCAAATATTCTAATGCTCAGAGCCATGGTAGGAATAGGTGCCATTTGTGCTTTTTTAATTGTATTAACCTACGAATCTACCTTTTCCAGGATTCAAAATTTAAAAGAAGATGCACTACAGGAAGCAATTTTTAAAGTAATCCCGGGATCCACAACTTCTAAAAGTTTTGAATTTAAAGATGGAAACTTTAAGGAACTAGAAGATAAAAAATCCAATCTGCCCATAGTTTACGCCGGTTATAACGCCAAAGATGAATTGCTCGGATTTGCCATACCTGCCGAAGGACAGGGCTATGCCGATGTAATCAGAATTCTATATGGTTACGATCCGCACAAACAAATAATAATTGGTATGTATGTGCTGGAAAGCAAAGAAACACCGGGACTCGGTGATAAAATAGAGAAAGATGAAGACTTCAGGTTAAATTTCAAAGCCTTAGATGTCACTTTGAATGAGGAAAATTCAGAAGTAATTCATGACATCAATACGGTAAAACAGGGAACAAAAATCAATCCTTGGGAAATAGATGGCATTACCGGTGCTACCATCTCTTCAAGAGCCATCGGTGATATTTTAAATAAAAGCACGAATAATTGGCTTCCGAAAATTCATGCTAATTCTGAAACATTTTAAAATGACAGAAGACTCTAAGCATATTGCCAAACAAGATCAGTTTCAATCCACCAATGAATTTATTAAAGGAATTTGGAAAGACAACCCTGTTTTTGTTCAGGTCTTGGGGATGTGTCCGGTACTTGCTGTTTCCAATACGGCCATAAATGCGCTTGCCATGGGCTTGGCCACGGCTTTTGTTCTTCTCATGTCGAATGTATTAGTATCAGCGCTTCGCAATTTTATTCCAAAACAAGTAAGAATTGCATCATACATACTCATAATTGCGACGTTTGTCACCATAACCGATTATGCAATTCAGGCCATTAGCCTTGACCTTCACAAAAGCCTTGGTGCATTTATTTCATTAATCGTAGTGAACTGTTTGATATTGAGCCGTGCCGAAGCTTTTGCCTCAAAAAATACCCTCACTAACTCCATTTTGGATGCCTTGGGAATGGGTCTTGGATTTACCATTGCTCTTTTTAGTCTGGGTGCTGTAAGAGAAATTTTGGGCAATGGATCATTTTTTGGACTTAAGCTCTTTGGTGAAAATTTTCAGGAATGGATCGTAATGATACTTCCGGCAGGAGGCTTTTTCACCCTCGCTTTATGGTTATTGCTGTTCAATTTAATTCAATCAAAAAATAACTGAAATGAATACCGAGTCACTTTGGTCCATCTTTATTAATGCCTCATTGGTCAACAATTTTGTTCTGGCCTATTTTCTCGGTATTTGTCCTTTCCTTGGCGTATCAGGAAAGGTTGAAACAGCAAGCAAAATGGGGGCTGCGGTAACTTTTGTAATGCTCATAAGTTCCTTATGTGCATATGGAATACATAGTTTTTTAATAATGGTCAATGCCCCCTTTTTACAACTGATAAGTTATATTGTTGTCATTGCATCGACCGTACAATTGGTGGAAATGTTTATTAAAAAAGTAAGCCCCACACTCTTTAAAGCTTTGGGGATATTTCTTCCATTAATAACAACTAATTGTGCAATTCTTGGTCTGGCCTTATTTCAAACCAACAAAGGCTATGACCTGGGGCAAAGTATTGTTTATGCGCTAGGCGCGGGTGCGGGCTTCACATTGGCTTTGTTGCTGATAGCAGGCTTAAGAGAGCAACTGGAATTTGCAGAGGTACCCAATGTAGTTAAAGGAACCGTAATCACATTAATGATTGCGGGAATATTATCGCTTTCATTTATGGGCTTTTCAGGACTTGGAAATTGATGGAAAAATTAATCACATATGCAATAGCCATACTTGGCATTATTTTCATGATGATAATTTGGGTATTTATTCAAAATATTTGGAAAAGTGCATTCAAAGATCATTTGGCGGATGAAGATGCCCTGGCAGGTCGAAATTCCTGCGGTAACTGTGGCTGTGGAAATATATGTGACAAAAAATAGATAAAATTAAATAAGAAATTATGGCAAATCTTTCGGATTATAGTATTGACAAACGTTTTGAAGCAGTCGTAAAAAAAACTAAAAGACTTACGCCAAAAGAAACGGATGAAGTGAGAGAAATTATTCTCGAAGTCAATGAAAAAGATTTTCATTGTAAAATAGATCAAAGTTTTGGGGTATTGGCGCCAAGCAATGGAGAATTTGGGAACGCCCTTCATCATCGCTTATACAGTGTAGCTGATTTACCTGGGACTAAAAATGGTAAGTCCCAAATTACCATGCTGGTAAAAAGATGTTTTTATGTCGATGATTTTAATGGGGAAAAGTACGAGGGAATTGGATCAAATTATTTATGCAACAGACGGGAAGGCGATAAAATTACAATCACCGGTCCTTTTGAACTTCCTTTTGCAGTTCCAGATGATAAAAATGCCAATTTGATCCTGATTGGAATGGGAACCGGAATAGCTCCCTTTCGTGCATTTATCAAACATATATATAAAAATGTAAAAGATTGGAAAGGTAAAATCCGTCTCTTTTACGGAGCTAATAGTGGCCTTGAACTACTTTACCTCAATGATAAAGATGGTGATCTTAAAAATTATTATGATGAAACAACTTTCAAGGCATTCCACGCTTTAAGTCCACGGCCTCACTGGTCAGACCCAATAACACTTGATGCGACCCTTGAATCCAAATCAGCGGAATTAAAAAAATTATTGGGTTCTACTGATACTTATGTCTATATCGCCGGATATGAAAAAGTAAAAAAGAACCTGGACAAGGCTTTTTCGAATATATTGGGCTCAAAAGAAAAGTGGATGAACCGCAAGGCGGAATTAATAGCAGGAAAAAAATGGGCAGAAATTATTTATTAATGCATTGACCATTTTAATTGCGATATTATCCCTGGGAGGCCTGACATTGCTCTTGGCCATCATGCTTATTATAGCAAATAAGAAGCTTTATGTATACGAAGATCCCAGAATAGACAAGGTGGAAGAAATGCTTCCCCATGCCAATTGTGGCGCATGTGGTTATCCCGGTTGTCGTCCTTTTGCTGAAGCGCTGGTCAATAATACAGTACTTCCCGGAAAGTGTACAGTCAGCAGTGAAGAAGGGAGAGAAAAGATCGCCTTTTTTCTAGGTGTTGATCTTGGTTTAGAAGATAAAAGGGTTGCGCGTCTGGCTTGTGCAGGAGGAATAAATGTTGCCAGAAATAAAGCAAATTATTCAGGTATTGAAACATGCAGAGCAGCATCACTTGTTTCAGGTGGTGGAAAAGGATGTTTTTGGGGTTGTTTGGGTTTGGCTGATTGTGAAAGAGTCTGTGATTTTGATGCCATCCAAATGAATGCGTTTGGCATTCCGGAAGTAGATGAAGATAAATGTACGGCATGTGGTGATTGTGTAGAAATATGTCCCAAAGATCTTTTTTCACTTCATTCATCTACAGAAAGGCTTTGGGTGGCTTGTAAAAATCTGGAACAGGGCGATGCTGTACTTGAAGATTGTGAGGTTGGCTGTACTGCATGTGGTAAATGTGAAATGGATGCCCCTGGAGATTTAATTAAAATAATAGATAATATACCTGTAATTGACTATTCAAAAAACCACCAAACCCGTATTCCTATAGAGCGTTGTCCTACCGGCGCAATCGTTTGGATCGATAAGGAAAAAGGACCCCAAAAAGGAGCAGAAAGCAAGAAAATAATTAGAAAAAGTAGTCTTGATACAGGCTATAGCTAATTATTATTCAATTCATATTTACTCAGTAATTTTATTCTAAATATCATTTCTGCCAAAAGCTTATCTTGCAATACATAATGCAATGAAAGAATGGGAAAAAATAAGAGATAAGCTCAATCTCATAGAACATCCTGAGGGAGGATATTACAAGGAAATTTACCGCAGTGAGGAAGAAATAAGACTTTCTCAACCTTATATGGGGAAAAGGGCTTTTTCAACGAGTATTTATTTTATGCTCAGGGCTGGAAATTTTTCTGCATTTCACAGGATAAAACAAGATGAGCTTTGGCATTTTTATAGGGGTGCAGCCATAGAACTTTTTATTATTGATAAAGCTGGGT
Organism: Cytophagales bacterium; assembly: GCA_965267555.1. Taxonomy (GTDB): domain Bacteria; phylum Bacteroidota; class Bacteroidia; order Cytophagales; family CCMP332; genus CCMP332. The sequence goes on from OZ254083.1 coordinate 2,837,239, forward strand.
ATCTGGAGCGGGTGATAATTGGTCCCGATATATTTTCAGGTCAATATTTACAATATGTTGTTAAAGGTGGCAATTGGTTTGCATCAAGGGTTTATAAAGATCAGGATTATGCATTAGCTGGGTGTACCGTTGCCCCGGGATTTGATTTCGAAGATTTTGAAATGGCTAGACGAGACATGCTTATTGAGGAATATCCGCAACACAAGGAATTGATATGCGAACTCACCCGAAAATGAATAATTCACCTTCCTCTAGAATTTCTTCAATTGACTTATTACGGGGACTTGTAATGATTATTATGGCACTTGATCATGTACGGGATTATTTTCACTACGATGCTTTTTTTTACGATGCCACCGATTTAAGTCAAAGCAATGAAATATTATTTTTTACACGATGGATTACGCATTTCTGTGCCCCGGTATTTGTATTTCTGGCCGGCACATCGGCTTTCTTTGTAGGAAAAAGAAAGGGGAAATCCGGGCTTTCCAATTGGCTGATAAAAAGAGGTATTTGGTTAGTCATCGTTGAACTAACCATAATCAAATTTGCCTGGAATTTTAAGCTGGACTATTCAGTAAATACACTTCAGGTAATATGGGCATTGGGAATTTCCATGATCGTTCTGGCAGCCTTTATCCATTTGCCAAAAAAATGGTGTATATCAATTTGTATAATTGGGATTGCATTACATAATGCCTTTGATGGTATTTCATTTTCAAATCCAATAGGCTCGGGAATTTGGATTTTCCTCCACAAATTTCAAGCACTTTCTATTTATGAAATACAATTCTTTGTCGCCTATCCTTTAATCCCCTGGATTTTTCTCATGCCCCTGGGCTATCACTTTGGCTCTCTTTATTCTTCGGAGCTCAGCAAATCCCGAAGGTTCAATATCTTGTTAAAGATTGGTATAGCGACAACCTTATCATTTATTTTAATCCGATTGATAAATCTATATGGAGATCCTTACAAATGGGAAGAAATGAATAATCTATCTTTTACGATCCTTTCATTTCTAAACTTAACAAAATATCCTCCCTCTCTCCTATATCTGATGATGACTATTGGTCCTTCCATTCTTCTTCTCGCATTTGCTGAAAAATGGCGCGGTAAACTTTATGAAGCAATTGTTGTAATAGGAAGAGTGCCAATGTTTTATTACATCGTTCATATTTATATCATTCATCTTATTGCACTATTCGCTGCCAGATATCAGGGTTTTGAATGGTCTGATATGCAAATTACACTTTGGGTAACCCTTGAACCTCAATTGCAAGGCTATGGATTTGAATTATGGTTGGTTTACTTAATTTGGGGAATCCTTGTAATTGGATTATATCCGATTTGCCTATGGTACAATTATTATAAAAGCAATAATAGACAGAAGTGGTGGCTTTCTTATTTTTAATTTGCTGATTCTATTAATTTACTTTCTCGTCATAAATATTTTTGTGATCATTCCATTGTTGGAAAGACCACTCCCTACATGTGTGATTTCAAAACCTTCTTTTGAGAGTTTATTAATTGTGGTTACGATCAAATCACCATTCTTTTCCTGATTTTCTTCTTTAAGTTTTCTAAAAGGGATGAATTCAGATTGATTGTTCCCATAATAGATGTGAATACCCTTAGCATTATAGGCTGGCACCTCATAAATTTCCAACATTATATGTTGCTCAGGATTGGAATCGTCAAATGAAAATACTGAAAACGACAATGAAACCAAGGCGATTAATGCTGCTATTCCAAAAAATAATATTTTTTTATTGACCATGATATTTTCTTTTTATGAAGATACAAAAAGATAAAAGTCAAACATTAGAATTGTTCAATCTAAATCTAATTTTGAGATCCAAATTTCTCAATCAAGTAGAATTATTCAGGCCGGAGATTTCGAAATATTACTGAATACCAGGTTTACCAAAAACTAGTTTCAATCATTAAAATAATACTTATCCCGGCGGTCAGTCCACTTATCCAAAATCTAAATTTTTGTAGATTAAGATTGGGAATTGACTCGATGATGGTTTTGAAAAACAGTATTATTGCTACGATGAAAATTTGTCCTATTTCAATTCCAATATTAAAAGAGACTAAAGGTAGGATGATTGAGGCCTCCTTGCCCAACAATTGTAAAAGATAGCTTGAAAAACCGATTCCATGAATTAATCCAAACACAAGGATAAGCAGATACAAATAATTTGTGCGAGGGGCATGCTGAGATCTAAAAAATGCGCTAATTGAAGTTATAAATATGGTACAGGGAATTAGAAATTCAATGATCTCAACAGGAAAGACGAAGAATTTCAATGCTGCCAATATGAGTGTAAAGGAATGACCGATGGTAAAGGCCGTTATTAATATGAGGAGATTTTTCCATTGTTTTACTTCCTGAAATGCACAAAAGGCGAGGAGAAAAACCATATGATCATAGGTATTGATATCCATAATATGGTTTAATCCCAGAATAAGATATGTTTCAAAAATGCTCAAGAATTGACAAGACCAATATTGACTGTGAAACTACACAAGATGAAAAATATTGTAATTACATTATTGCTAATTTTTACAATTGATCGACTTATTGCGGAAACGCATTTTAATCATCCCTTTTACGTCAGTATTATTCAAATAAATCACAACCTTGATGCGCCTTGTCTGGAGCTTACTTTTAAGATATTTACAGATGATTTGGAGATCGGCATTTCAGGAGATACGGGTAATATGATAAACCTGTCTCATTTTAATGAAAATAAAAAAGCCGATTCAATAATTTCAGATTATGTGAAAAATCATTTTAAATTAAAAATTTCAGGTAAGACATCAAGTCTCGAATTTGTTGGCCTTAAATCAACTTTCGACGTTACCGAGGTTTATTTTACGATACAATTGGCAAAAGCTCATATAGAATCAATGGAAATCAATTGCGACCTATTGGTTAATGAAATTCCCAAACAAACCAATATTTTACATTATCAAATCAGGGATAAAACCAGAAGCTTGATTTTAGATATAAACAATATCAGGGGCAAGATTAAACCCTAATTTCACCGTTGTCAATTCGGTCACTTCTTTTTGAAAGTATAACCAATTGAAAATTGAGCTTGCACATTTCTGGCATCATCAAATCGATAAAAACGATCAAAATTATCTTGATTATTTCCCGAATCTACAACATAGGCATCGACGACCGAGCGGTCTATATCATAAATATTTCCCAAACTGTAAAGAAATCTGAAACCAATATTGACGCCTACAGGCAAGTCGATTAAATAACCAAAAAGAAAAGAAAAATCATTTTTGCTATAGCTACGGAAATTTTCAATATCTCCACCAAATTGCTGCTCTAGTGTTATGCTGTTATTGTTCTGATCAAGTATGGTTCCTTCAATTTCTGTGGATTGACCTACTAAAAAAGAGGGCTGAACACCGATTTGAAAACTAGACATTCCTCCGTGCAACATAAAAACCAAGGGAATATCCAAATAATTTAACTTATCGGTATAATTGATATCGTAAGTATTGCCTGCAATAATTTTATTACCCGATAAATTATCAAATTTCCCACCTCTTTGGGAATACAATACCTCGAGTTGAAATCTGAAAAAATGTGCAATCTGGACTCTGCCATAACCTCCAAAGTGGAATGTAGGGGCAAGCATTCCTACTTCATCCGAGGAATTTCCAAGAGATGCGAGAATGGATGAAGCATTGATCCCTGCTTTTGCTCCTCCGCTGAATTCCTGAGCATTCGAAACACTATAAACTGTTATAAGACAAAATATTAGTATTATTTTTTTCATAAGTTTTTTCTTAGGCCGACAAAAATAAAATTTTCCACCAATCCTTATAATTTATTTAATCAGTTTTTCCAATTGATATTTTCTTGACCCTTTGATAAGGACAACTCCATCTTTTAAAACCAGAGATTTGAATGATTCGAAACAGTCTTGAGTAGAATCAAAATATTTTACGGTGTCAAGGTTTTTATAGGCTTTAAATTCTTTTCCAACCAACCAAATATCATCCAGAACTATGGAATGCAAATAATCAATAAGCTTTTTATGCTCTTCTTCCTCAAAATCACCTAATTCAAGCATCCCACCAAGGATTACCATCTTTTTTGGGAATGATGATTCTTCGATTGTTTTGACAGCGAGATGCATACTCGATGGATTTGCATTGTAGGCATCAAGCATAATTTTGAAATTCTTAAAATCGATTAATTGAGAACGGTTCAATTGAGGATTATAGTTTTCAATTGCTTTACGAATTGAGTCTAAATCAACCTCGAAATAATGGCCAATGGCCGCGGCAGCAAGCAAGTTAGTTTCGTTGAACTTACCCACCAGATTCGAATTTATAGTCTGATTTCCATATTTGATAGCAGCAAATAAATCCTGATCAAATCTTTCAGCTTTAAAATCTGCTTTTTGGTCAAATCCATAGCTATACATCTTAGCACCTTTTGATTGCTTTACCATTTGCGCGTCGTCAGCATTTGCAAAAACTAATCCCTTATTGGAATTTAGGTAGTCAATCAATTCTGAATTGGACTTTATAACATTTTCGAGATTGCCGTAGCCTTCAAGGTGATCCATTCCATTGTTGGTAACCAGCCCAAAATCCGGTTGTGCAATGGTGCATAGAAATGCATGTTCTCCCACATGATTGGCCCCCATTTCCAATACCACAAAATTGCAATTATCAGGCACCATTAAAATGCTCAAAGGAAGTCCGATGTGATTATTAAAATTACCCGGTGTACTAAAAACCTTATATTTTCCTGATAGGACTGCGCTAATTAATTCTTTGGTAGTGGTTTTTCCATTCGAGCCTGCAATGGCCAGAACCGGGAATTTCCAATTTTGGCGAACATGGCCCGCCAATTTTTGAAGACTTTTCAAAGAATCTTTGACATAAAATAGGCCTTCCCCTTTCAACTCAGGATCATCAACAACCGCCAAGGTGGCGCCTTTATCGATTGTTTCCCGTGCAAATTTATTTCCATCAAAACGCTCGCCTTTTAGCGCAAAATAGATCATCCCGGGTGCAATCTTTCTGGAATCCGTACTGATACCGGAGGAATTTTTGAATTTCTCGTAAAGGAAATCTATTTGTTTTTGCTCATCCATTTAATTCCGCTTCAATCGTATTGTTTATTTTTCCGAGCTCAACCACCAAATCCCCCTGTACATTGGCTGAAAATGCCTTTTCGTATTTCCGACCCCAAATCACTTCTCCAGCCAGATAGGAATATCTCGAATGAACCTGCTGTGCGAAAGTATCATCAAAACCCTTGATTAAAATTAGAATTTCAGCGTTCTGAGCAAGTAACTGTTGTCGATCCAATCCAAAGAGGGGACTGCTATCTGAAATGGGATGAACGATTGTCCAGGTTAAAGGGAAAAAGTGAATATGATTTCGCTCGAGTTCCAGGGTATAATAATTTCTTACCCATTCGCCTTTTTCATTTTTATAATTTCTGGTAAACATTACACTGGCTTCCATATCGATGAGGGTATTACTTCTGAGATTTGCAATTCTAAATTCCAATGCATTAATATCATTATAGGGTGCAACAATGGCATTGTCGGAAAAAATAATTTTTGCAGATGGTTTAGAAAAACGACCGTATAAGAGTCCCGTAGCAAGCGCTACCAAGAGTAATCCCGACAAGGCCTCCAAAGAAGCCACCATTCCCGCCATGAATCCCGTGGGACTCAAAACTCCATAACCTACTGTGGTCAGAGTTTGAACTGAAAAGAAAAATGAATTGGCAAAATCATCAATAAAGCTTCCACGGGTTAGCCCTGATATTTTTTCAACTCCGATTACCATATATATCAAAGCGAAAAAGACATTGACCAATATATATATTAATAAATTAAGCAAAAGGAATTTGGTCCATGACATACTTATGAGACGGTGATAATAATTCCTGGGATTGCCTTTCGGAGGAATGCGTCTTACATTAAAACTGCCATCCTTATTAATGACTCGTTTCGTTTTTGAACTGAATTTTTGTCCAAATCCGGGATCGTTGTTAAAATTAAATATTCCTTTAATGTCCATTTGAATCATTTAATGACCAATCGTATTCCATAAAGGAAATATCTGCATTTTCCTTAATATCTACTTCAGAATACTTATTTAGAAACGCAATCAATGTTTCATTTTTCTTAAAATCACCACCAAACCAGGAAAAGATTTTTGAAATTTTTAGATTTTTATTGCCAATCAAATTTTTGGATTCATCATTTATAAATAGTCTTGATTGCATTTCTAATTGTGAAAATAGATTCTCCGCCGTATAAGCCTCACTTCGCAAATTTGGACAAGAAACCGAAGCACAGTTAATAGCAAAATGGATTCTGGGTTCCTCAAACTGTTTTCGAAGAATACCATGCTCTATATCGTTTAATGAATAGGAGAAATCAGAAATATGAATAAATTCCTTATCCCAAATTGTATTGATAAAAGGGATTGATATTAATGAGTTTAAATCCTTAATGGAAGTCAAAGGATAATTTTCAATGATTAAAAGTACAGTAAAAGCATTATAGGCATTAATCCAATAAGCCAACTTTTCTTCTTGTTTCCATGTGTTTTTATCGGGATGATTATCCTCGAGTAATTTTAAGTATAAATAAAATTTATCCGGATTATTTATAAGTCTCTGATAATTTACCTTTCCATTTTGCATTACAATATCCTGCAAAACCTCAGTCCATAAATTATGAGAAATAGGATTGACATGTGATTCTCTTTCGGGAACAGTACAGCTTGTAATATTGATCAGTACAAACAATGCTAAAATAGCCCAGTAATAATTCCTATGGAAATCAAGATCAGCATCCATGCCACATATTTATGAATAATTTCTAAAGTTACTTTTTTCAAAAGCTTTTTTCCGAGAATAGCTCCTAATAGGGCCGGGAACAAAGCTGCCATGATCATTAATAAATTTTCAGTCGAGTCCAGTAAAACAATTTTCTCAGAGTACATGCTAATTCTTGTAATATCGACCAGACAAGCGATGGCCACTCCGGTAGCGATAAATTGTTCTTTACCAAGATTGCTTTTAATCAAAAACATCGATCGAAGTGCTCCCTGATGGCCACTTAATCCACCAAAAAATCCACTCAACAATCCACCTATCCATAAAAATCTAGCGCTGATATTTTTTTTAGCAAAATCTTTATTGAATTCTAATATCGCAAATCCAATCATGACTGATCCTATTAATAAATTCAGGGCTTTTAAATTCAAATTAAGATCAAAAATATTGAGACTAAACAATGGTTTAGCTTCACTTAATTCAAGCAATAGCCAGGCACCCAAAAGTGCTCCAATTATGCAAAAAGGCCCAAAATACCATAATACTTTAATACTTATGTGTCGATAGAGCAATGAGAGCTTGAACAAATTATTGATGAAATGAACGATTGCCGTCATTGCAATAGCCAGCTCCAGGGGGAAAAAGAAAATAAATACAGGTGTGAGCAAAGTCCCAAGCCCAAACCCACTAAAAAAAGTAAGCAAAGAGGTTAAAAAACCAACAACTGCGAGTATTAGATAATCCATTATATAAAACCAGTCATATGGTTTTCCCAATTTGGGAAAAATTATCCCAAATTAAGACAACAAAAACTTAAAAACATTGATTAAAGACCATAAAGGCACTTTTTATAATTGGCAAAATATTGGCATGAGGATAAGTAAAGATATAAAATTTAAAAAAAACTGTTAAGAATTTTTGTTTGTTGTTGCCTAGTAAAGGCCGGTATTGTTATACCGGTCTTTCTTATTAGTTAAGAAATTGTGAAAATTGTATTATTTTAAGGTTGTTATTTCTAGAAGTATTATTAACTTTGAGTAAAAGAAAGCTAGCAATAGCTTTATTTTTCATGCAGTTTTCATACACTTTTGTTTGTTATTGAAAAGAGCCTTCATTTTATGAGGGCTTTTTTGATGTTTTTTTGCAAAGGCTTGTATTTAGATTTAAGCTTTATTATTTTTGCAAGCCTTTTGAAAAGAAAGACCATGAAAAAAGATATTCATCCAGAATACCACAATGTGGTATTTCACGATACAGCCAGCGACTTTAAATTTCTAACCAAATCAACAATGGGCTCGGAAGAGTCGATCAAGTGGGAAGATGGAAATGAATACCCATTAATAAAGGTGGAAATTTCATCTGCCTCACATCCATTCTTTACCGGTAAGAAAATATTTGTTGATACCGCAGGTAGAGTTGAGAAGTTCAATAAAAAATATAAAAAGAGTTAATTCTGTTTTTATTCGTCATTAAGAAGAAAGTCTCTGAAATCATTCAGAGACTTTTTTATTTTTGACGCCATGACAATAGTTCTATTCGATCATGAGGATATAAGAGCCGACCTCTTACCTCTTACCTATACCCGTCCGATTGCTGATATACGATGTGGAATACTTACAATTCGAGAAAAGTGGCAAAAATGGATTGATGGAGATATTCATGTTATTTGCGCTGCCCCACTCGATCGCTTTTTAAATAAACCTTTGCCCAAAGGGCCAAAATTATATATCAATTCATCGGTTTTACCGGGCAAGGAGCTTGTAGAAAAAATAAATGAACTGAATGATTCCCAGGGGCTTCAGTGCGATGATCTTTTGATCGCTTATAAAAGCACCGAAAATCTGGATTCTGAAAATCTATCAACTAAAAATATGTTTGAAGAATCAGAATATTTTGGTAAAGCTGATTTAATATGTAATTCCTGGGATATCTTTAAATTCAATGCAAGTCAAATTAAAGCGGATTTCTCACTTATTACTGATGGAAGAAAGTCTCAGCCATTAAAAGATCCACACAGTGTTATTTATGGCCAAGAAAATGTGTTTATCGAAGAGGGTGCTACGATCAAAGCTGCGATTCTAAATGCTGAAAAGGGCCCAATTTACATTGGTAAAAATGCCACGGTTGAAGAAGGCGCTATTATACGGGGTTCCTTTGCACTTTGCGAAGGTTCGTTTGTAAATACCGGAGCTAAAATAAGAGGGGATTCAACTATCGGACCATTTTCAAAAGTGGGTGGTGAAATCAGTAATTCAGTAATTCTCGGCTTTTCCAATAAAGGCCATGATGGTTTTCTCGGCAACTCGGTCATTGGTGAGTGGTGCAACATAGGGGCAGACACCAATACATCAAATCTTAAAAACAATTACGATGAGGTAAAACTCTGGAATTATTCTAAAGAGAAATTCATAAAAACCGGTGAGCAATTTTGCGGACTGATAATGGGCGATCATTCAAAATGTGGAATAAATACAATGTTTAATACAGGCACAAGTGTAGGAGTTGGAGCCAATATTTTTGGCTCTGGATTTCCAGCCAATTTCATCCCATCATTTTTTTGGGGAGGTCCTCAGAAAAAAACCACTTTTACAATTAATAAAATGCTTGAAACAGCAAGAATAGTGATGTCAAGACGAAATAAGACCCTGGATAAAACCAATGAAGATATTCTTGAAATGATTTTCAGAAGCACCAAAAAATACAGAAACTGGGAATGAGATTTTCGGAAATATATGCGTACACGAATATCAAGAATAATTTGTGCAACAGTGTGCGAAATGGGCATGTTGCGCACGCACTTATGTTTTCTGCCAACGAAGGTGGTGCAGGTTTGCAAATGGCCCTTGCTTATGCAACATATTTAAATTGTGAAAATAAACTTGAAAATGATTCCTGCGGTGAATGCCCTTCATGCCATAAAATGGATAAATTAATCCATCCGGATTTAAGTTTCTTTTTTCCGCTAACCAGTACTAAAAGCCAGCAAAAACCATTGGGCGAATTATTTCTAAAAGAATGGAGGGAATTTGTGGAACAGCGCCCATACGGTACTTGGGTTGATTGGGGCAATTTTATTGGGGCCGAAAATAAACAATTGATAATTTCAAAAGATGAAAGCAAAAGGATACTGGCGGTCTCAAGCATGAAAGCCTTTGAAGGCGAATACAAAATCAATTTGATCTGGCTGCCGGAGTATCTCAATGTATATTCCGCCAATGCTTTATTGAAAATACTGGAAGAACCACCGACTAAAACGGTCTTCATATTAGTTACAGAAAATGTGGAAAAACTACTTCCAACAATTATTTCACGTACCCAGGTGATTCGATTGGCGCCTTATAATGTAGAGGTATTAAGCCAAATTCTTCGTGAAAAATATGCGATCGAGCAGGATAAGGCTGAAACTGCTGCCCAAATATCACAGGGAAATCTAAATGAGGCCTTAAGCATTTGTTCTGAAGTTGAAAACAATCAACACCTTCTAATTAGAGAATGGCTCTTAGATTGCTATAAAAATGATGCCCTGGCTTTGGTTAATAAAGCCGATGAGTTTCAGAAATGGGGAAGGGAAACCCAAAAGGCATTTTTAAGACTGGCATTATCAATTCTAAGAGAATCTATGGTTGCCACAAGTGGTCATGAAAAACTTATTAATGTGCCTGAAAATCAAAAAGTATTTATAAATAAACTCTCAAAAAATGGATGGGAAAAAATTGCACGAATTGCAGAAGAACTAAGTAAAACATATTATCATTTGGAAAGAAATCTTCATCCTAAAATTGTATTTTTGGACTCTTCCATGTTAATTTCAGCAATATTTAGAAGTTAGTAATGTAAAAAACCAAGAAATTGAAAATTAGAATTCTGCTCATTTCCTTTGCACTTGCGGTAATTATTGCGGCTTTCATTTTCCCTAATTCCACTGCAAAAACCAAAAATAATCGCGATCATATTATTACCATAAGCACGAAATACGGTGATATGAAGTTCATACTTTATGAATCGACTCCTCTTCATAAAGCGAACTTTATTAAATTGGTACAAAAGGGCTACTATGATAGCACCACATTTCATCGCGTCATCAATCAATTTATGATACAGGGCGGAGATCCAAACAGCAAAGACGCCAATCCAAATAACGATGGTCTCGGTGGTCCCGGATACACCATACCGGCCGAATTCAAAAAGGAACTTTTTCATAAAAAAGGTGCTCTTGCCGCTGCCCGTCAACCCGATGCCATAAATCCAAATAAAGAATCTAGTGGATCTCAGTTTTACATTGTTCAGGGAAGGCCAGTTTCCAACAATGAATTGAAACGACTTTCATCTTTTATGAAGCAGGACTATTCTGATGAACAAATTAAAATATACAATGAGCTGGGTGGGACTCCCCATCTTGACGGAGAATACACTGTGTTTGGTGAAATTATTTCCGGAATGAATGTCATTGACTCCATTGCCAATGTAAATGTGAATTCAGCAAAGCGACCTTTTGAAAATATTTATATGAAAATTACTGAAGAAGTGATTAAAAAGAAGAAAATCACAAAGCTTTATAATTATGTTTATCCTTCGGTAAAAAAAGCAACAACAAAAAAATAATCTTGAGAAAAAAAATCCTGATTACCGGTTCCAACGGACTCCTGGGGCAAAAATTGGCAGGTCTGATATTAAAGGAGAATGACTACGACCTGGTTGCGACAGCCCGAGGCGAAAATAGAATTAAAGATATTTATCCCGAATTGAACTATTCGGAAATGGATATAACAAATCAGGAAGAAGTGGAGAAGGTTTTTCAATCCGAAAATCCCGATTATGTTATTCATACTGCAGCAATGACTCAGGTAGACGACTGTGAAACCAATAAAGAGCAATGCGATCTCTTAAATGTCAAATCAGTAGAGATAATTAGCAAAGCATGCGAACGAACAGGATGTCACCTTGTACATCTTTCAACGGATTTCATTTTTGATGGCAAAGACGGGCCCTACAAGGAGGATGACATGGCAAACCCTATCAGCTATTACGGTGAGTCAAAATTGAGGTCAGAAAACATCGTAAAAAATTCAAAAATAAAATGGACTATTGTTCGGACCGTATTGGTTTACGGCATTGTACATAAAATGTCCAGATCAAACATAATTCTCTGGGTTAAGAAAAGTCTCGAAGAGGGGAAATCAATAAATGTTGTGAACGATCAATGGCGAACACCGACATTAGCTGAAGATTTAGCCAATGGTTGTTATTTAATTTGCAAGCATAATGCAGAAGGCATTTACAATATTTCCGGACCAAACCTCTTAACGCCTTATGATATGGCCATTCTAACTGCTGATTATTTCAATCTCAATAAAAATTTAATTAAAGAGGTGGATGGTACTGTATTTAAGCAAGCCGCCAAAAGACCTCCAAAAACAGGTTTTATATTAGATAAGGCGATAAAAGATCTAAATTACAAGCCACATTCATTTTCCGAGGGTATTGAGATTGTTGCCCGACAAACTGAAAATAGCTAATCACATAACGAAAGGTAAAAGTCATTTTATATTTTTAGAGTTTTACGTAATTATTATTGAATGAAAAATTTGAAGGGGTACGTATTGTTGGGAATATTTTTATTAGGGCTCAGTCCGGCTGCTTTTGCTCAATCCGGATTTGAAGAAAAAATCAATAATGTTATACGCAAATCCGTTGGCCCATATCTTGAGATTATATCAGATGCTATATTTTTTCCGGTACCGCTTGGTGGCGGACATGAAATGCCATTTGTGATTATTTGGCTTTTGGTGGGTGCAATGATCTTCACGGTTTATATGCGTTTCATCAATTTCAGAGGTTTTAAGCATGCAATTGATGTCGCAAGGGGGCGATTTGATGATCCAAGCGACCCCGGTGAGGTTACACATTTTCAAGCTTTAACAGCCGCATTATCCGGAACTGTCGGTTTGGGAAATATTGCCGGCGTTGCCATTGCAGTATCTGTAGGAGGTCCCGGCGCTACTTTTTGGATGATTTTAGCCGGTCTCCTAGGAATGACGTCAAAATTTGTCGAATGTACCCTTGGCGTTAAATATCGCATTGTTAAACAAAACGGAGTGGTATCAGGCGGTCCTATGTATTACCTGAGCAGGGGATTATCAAATAAAGGTTGGCCGGTTTTTGGTAAAATCGCAGCTGCCTTATTTGCATTTTTTTGTATTGGCGGATCTTTTGGCGGTGGAAATATGGCTCAGATAAATCAGGCCACAAAACAATTTGTCAATATTTCCGGAGGGACAGAAAGTTTTCTATATGGACGTGAGTGGTTATTTGGATTGTTAATGGCCGTTATTGTTGGCATGATAATAATAGGTGGGATTAAAAGTATTGCAAGGGTAACAGACAAGATCGTACCATTTATGGTGGGAATATATATTGCAGCCGCATTAAGCGTATTAATATTTAAGTATACGGATATTCTCTGGGCTGTGGCATCTATTTTTAAGGGAGCCTTTTCTGCTGATGCTGCATTTGGGGGATTTCTCGGAGTTTTAATACAGGGTTTTAGAAGAGCCGCATTTTCAAACGAAGCCGGTGTGGGCTCCGCTTCAATTGCTCATAGCGCTGCCATGACAGATGAACCGGTAAGCGAGGGAATTGTATCATTACTGGAACCATTTATCGATACGGTGGTTGTTTGCACCATGACCGCGTTGGTAATAATCATAACCGGAAATATAGACCCAGGGGCTAGTCAGGGGGTTGAGCTGACATCAAAAGCCTTTGGTTCGGTCATTTCATGGTTTCCATATATTTTATCAATAGCTGTAATTTTATTTGCCCTGTCAACCATGATTTCATGGTCCTATTATGGTTTGAAAAGCTGGACTTATTTATTTGGAGATAATAAATACACCGATGTAAGCTATAAAATCATCTTCTGCACATTTGTGGTTTTAGGCTCTGCTATGAATATGCAGAAAGTCTTTGATTTTAGCGATGCTATGATCTTTGCTATGGCCTTCCCAAATGTTATGGGGCTATACTTGCTTGCACCCGAGGTGAAAAAAGATCTTGCCGATTACATAAGAAGAATAAAGAGCGGGGAAATCAAAAAATATTTCTAGGATGTGAAAAAGCTGCGAAAGTATTTGGTAGAAGTCTTTGGATTTAGCCAATCCGAAAGTAAAGGTTTTATCATATTCTTCCTGCTGGTTTTTATCTTTTTCATTTTATCCAATTTTTTACCCGGCCTCGTATTTCAAACCGGAGATTACAAATCCAATTCCTCAAAAATTCAGGATTTTGTTAAAAATGCATCGGGACAATTTGTTGACAAGCAAAAATTAAATCCCAAAATAAAGTCAGTATCTGATCCAAATACTATGAGTTTTATGGATTGGCGAAATTTAGGTTTGGATCAATTTCTGGCTGATAGAATTATCGCGTATCGTTTGAATGGAGGAATATTTATGGTTAAAGAGGACCTAAAAAAAATATATGGCTTAAACGATTCTATTTACAAAGAAATAGCCCCGTATTTAGCCCTTGCTCCTATTAAAAAATCCAAAAAAAGACTTAGTTCTATAAATAAGTTCAACAAAGACAGATTCGTTGAAAAAAACGAATACCGATACATTCCGGAACAATTGCCTGATCTAAATAATTGCGATTCAAGCGACCTTTTATTTATTAAAGGGATCGGGCCTAAACGTGCTGCGAGAATAATAAAATACCGCAACAGGTTGGGAGGATTTAAAAATATTTCTCAATTGAAAGAAGTTTACGGAATCGATAGTGCCGTGTTCAAAAATCTAATTTCAAATTCAACCTTAAAGGAAGATTCCGCAATAATTAAAATCAATTTGAATGCGATCTCATTCAAAGATTTGCTCAAGCATCCTTATGTGGATTACAACACATGTAAAGTGATTATTAATTACAGAAGACAGCACGGAAACTTTAGGAGTCTCGAAGATTTAAAGCAAATTAAAATTATAGATTCTGAATTTTTAGCAAGAATGGAACCTTATATCCAATTTTTATAGGCTTTAATATTGAAGCTAATTCAATTTTTGACTATAAATCTTATTATATTCAAAACTTAATTGAACTATTAATATGAGCTTATGGCCTTCAATTTAAGTTCTACTCTTGAAATTGAAGAAAGAGAGACGAACAAAGTAATACTCTTTACTCTACAGTCATTTTTCATAGGAGTATTCATTTCAACTTTTGAAATTGGCTCAACTTCTCTGTTTCTTGAATATTTCAGTCAATCGGATCTTCCAAAAGCATTCATTATTTCCGGTTTGGCGGGTGTGGTTTTCACAACCATTTTTACAAGTCTCCAAAGATCTATAAAATTTAAAAACCTTAGTCTAATTAACCTATTGGTTATCAGTATATTAACCATTCTATTACGCTACAGTTTTAATTTCACAGATGACCCAATACTGATTTATCTTGTATTCATTTTCATGGGGCCCCTTAAAGTCATTGCTTTTTTAGGGTTTTGGGGAATGGCCTCAAGGGTGTTTTCACTTAGACAAGGGAAAAGACTTTTTGGATTAATTGACTCAGGACAGGTCTTTGGTGCGATTCTCATTGGCTTTTCTACGGTATTGATCATGCAATTTATACCGGACACCAAAGATCTTCTCGTGATTTCTTCAGGAAGTATTTTAGTGACACTAATACTTCAATTTTTAGTTAACAAAAGGTATGGAGGTGAAATTGTAGAATCCCTGGAAGTTGAGGATAAAATTGATGATAATCAACAAAGCTATCGATTTCTAAAAAGCTCATACATTCAATTTATGGTGTTTTTTGTGGTATTATCTACAATTACCGTCTTCTTTATCTATAATTCATTCTTAACTGTTACCAAAGATCAGTTCCCCGAACCCAGAGACCTTACCAATTTCCTCGGATTTTTTATTTCCATGGTAATGATCTTTAGCTTTCTTTTCAAAACTTTTCTATACAGCAGATTAATACAGATGTACGGTCTTAAAGTAGTACTCATTATTCTTCCGATACTACTTTTTATCATCACCATTTCGGCTTCAATTGTCGGAACAGTTTTTGGTTTTACGCAAGCGACTTCGGTTAATTTCACCTTGTTTTTTATATTAATTGCCCTGAGTCAATTATTTTCTTTGTCTCTGAAAAACTCTTTAGAGGTACCGGCCTTTAAAATATTATACCAGCCCCTCCCCAAAAAAATCAGATACGATGTTCAGGCCAGAATTGATGGAATTGTCAATGAGTCTTCTGCCGTACTTGCCGGTTTGATTTTATTGGGCCTAAGTCTTTTGGAGTTTATCGAACTCATACATTTTTCTTATTCACTAATTGTGATCATTTCCATTTGGATCTATATCACAGTGAAGCTGTATAATTATTATAAAAATACCTTACAGGACTCGCTCTCCAGGGGTTCCAAATCTTCGGGCATTGTAAAAGGAGAAGCGAGAATTCGCTCCTTAATTAAAGAAGAATTAAATACGGAATCATCAGATAAACTAATTCGCTCATTGCAGCTCACAGCGAATTATGAACCGAATCTCTTTGAAATATTTATATCGGACTTAATTAAAAGTGAAAAGAATGAATTGCAAAGCTATGCATTGCAAAAAGTTGCGGATTACAATTTACTTTCTCTGCGGTCAGGTATTAAAGAATTGATTAAATCGACAAAAAATAATACGCTTAAAAAGCAAGCAGAAGATGTGTTAATCAGTCTTGAAGAAACAGATAAGAGAGTAAGTCAGGCTGAAATGTTGTATGGCCTTGTAAACTCCAGAGAATATGAAGACAGGGTATTTGCGGCAAAAATACTCGGAGAAATAAAATTCGACGATCATTTAAATTTAATGACCGAACTTATTAAAGACCATCATCCAAAAGTTAAAAAGGCGGCCATTGCGGCAATTGCCAAACTTAATTTACCCGAACTTTGGCCAAAACTCGTTGAAAACCTCAATAACAACGATTGTGTACAGGCGGCTACATCTGCTATAATTTCAATTGGTGACAGGATTTTACCTACCCTCGAACAATCCTTTTACAAATCTGGCTATTCGGCAGAAACCATGTTACAGATCATTAGGATTTATGGTATCATCGGAGGCAAAAATGCCGAAGAGTATTTATTGAAGAAAATAAACTACCCGGATGGAAGAATAGTAAAGCAATCGCTCCTGGCATTAAAATCATGTAATTACAAAGCTGCCACGGATAAAAGAGGAAGCATTCACCAAACCCTCGAAACCACCGTATCAAATATTTTGTGGAATCTTGTTGCCCTCGAAAAATTAAAGGATGATGATATTACAGAAAATCTTGTAGAGGCGCTTGAACAGGAGGTTAAGGAAAATTACGAATTCCTCTTTCTTTTACTTTCTCTGGCCTACGACCCCCAGTCTATTAAGTATGTTCAGGAAAATATTGAAACCGGAACGACCGAAGGCATCGGATACGCCATAGAACTTTTAGACATTTTTATTGCAGAAGAAATTAAACCAAAATTATTCCCCATTCTCGAAGATAATTCTCTCGCCGATAAAATCAGACAACTCGAACCTTATTTCCCTGTTGCGGAATATTCAAAAATAGGTCTGATCAGACAAATAATTAATCGAAATTATAATTACACAAATCGATGGACAAAGGCTTGTGCAATAATGGCCGTATTGAAACTGGAAGAACCAAAAGTTAGCGATGATTTAATCGCCATATTATTTAATCAGGATGTTTTATTGAGACAAAGTGCGGCTTGGGTTATTTACAATATTAGCGAAGAGGTATATCATGAGTGTACCAATCGAATTCCTGAAAAGGAAAAAAGAATTCTCGATGAGGCTATAGCTTTAAAAATTCAATATGGTTACCCCTTGCTTTATGATTTAACCCTGGCGCTTTCAAAGTCAAAAGGATTTGTCAGCGTAAATAAGTCTGTTATCTGTAAAGTAGCAGACCAGTTAAAAATGTCCAAATCCCTTAAAAATAATACGGTACTGGATAGTCGGGAATCAGAGCATTTTAACCTCTATTATCTTTGGGAGGGAAGTATATCCGAAAAACATAACGAAAAGGTCGAAATTTACGTAGAGAAAGGACAGGTTTTCGGTCCTGTTATTTGGAATGTCGGAGCACAGGAAACCGTAAAATTAATTGCAGAAAGTGATTGTATTTATTTTGTTTTAAAAGAGGACTTCCTTTTTGACCTTATGAATCAACATAATTCTCTTGCTCACGCAATTTATACTTTGGCTAAAGAAGGACATGCAATACAATTCGCTTAATTAATGAAGATACCTTTAAGTAATTGGCATTTAATACCTACTCAATAGGTTTATGAAGAAAACCACAATTCAAAGACAAATAACTTTAAATGTGATTCTCCCCGTAGCGGGTGCATTGTCTTTGATTGCTGTAATAAATTATGTCAACACCAATCGTTTACTTACGAAAGCCAGTGAGAATAAAAGCGAACTGATCTCAACTGAAATTAAAAACATTCTTGAGTTTCAGGATTTCACCACCAATATCATTGAGGACAATCTGAATCAAGAGATTACCAATACAAGCAAATATCTTGTAGAAGAAGTATTTAAAAGCACTGATAATATTGAATCACTTTCACTTGATTCAATCCGCAAAAGTTTAGAGTTAAATCCCGAATTATGGGATTTTTATGTAATCAACCGTGAAGGAATAATTGTCAATACAACATTTGATCCGGATAAAGGCTTGAATTACTTTGATTTTGGGCCTAAATTTAAGGAATACCTTCTAGAGCGTTTTAATCAAAATAAACTCCATACAGAGCGCTTAACTTTTGAAAAAAACAGCAACAGAAAAAGAAAATACTCCTACCAACCAACAAGTGACGGAAAATTCATTGTTGAAATAGGAGTTTATTCTGATGATGCCACTACGCTCCTTGAAAATTTTAAAGAACAGTTGAGTCGAATTGCCGAAGAACAGGAGAGTATTGTTGCAGTCGATCTATTTATTGGCAAGGAAAATCCCATTTCCTATACGTCACAGGCTAAAATTTCGGATGATCATCTCAATGCCTATGTCAATGCAATAGAAACAAAATCCAAGACCAAAATAATAGACAGTGAAAGCAATATTGTCACGGAATTTATTTATCTGGGACGTGAAAATACAGATCTGTATAAAGATGCGGCAATCAGGATTGTCTCTGACCGAAGTTCGCAGATTGCAGAACTGAGAAAAGAATTGTTTATCCTGCTTTTCATTTTCGGAATTACCATGGCCATCCTGCTCTCAATCATTGTAAACCGTTCAAAAAAAATCACAGAGCCATTGAAAAAACTGGTGGTTAATGTAAACCGAATAACGGAAGGAAATTTAAATGAAAGAGCACAGGTCGTTGGAAACAATGAAATTACCACCCTCTCAGAAAAATTCAACCTCATGCTTGAGCGGCTTGAGGAATCATACAATGATCTGGAAAGAAAAGTGATTGAAAGAACCAAGGAAATATCTCAGCAAAAGGAAGAGATAGAGGCACAAAGAGATACATTGGTTCAAAATAACCATCACTTGGAACAAGCCTATCACGAAATCGAAGAACAGAAAAAGAGGATTACTGATAGCATAAGGTATGCTCAACGGATCCAAAGAGTGATTTTACCGCCAAAAGAATATGTCAATAAAATATTACCTGAAGCATTTATCATTTACTTACCAAAAGACATTGTTAGTGGCGATTTTTATTGGGTCACCGATAATGAGGATTTTATAAATTTTGCAGCGGTTGATTGTACAGGACATGGCGTACCGGGTGCCTTTATGTCTTTGGTAGGAAATAACAATTTAAATTCGGCAATTCGAAATGTGGACGAAATTAAACCTTCGCTGATTTTAGAGTCGCTCAATAAAGGAGTAACCAATGTATTGCGGCAAAGAGAAGAAGACTCTGAAATTAAGGATGGAATGGATATAGCATTGTGTTCCATTGATAAAAAACGAAAGAAATTGCAATTCGCAGGTGCATATCGTCCATTGTATTTTGTGAGAAAGGGTGATCTGACCGAAATTAAAGGCGATAAGAATCCTATTGGTGGTGGAGAATTAACTAAAGCTAAAACATTTACAAACCACGAATTTGAATTGGAAAAAGGAGATTGTGTATATATTTTCTCCGACGGTTTCACCGATCAGTTTGGCGGCCCTCACGGAAAGAAATTCATGCCTAAACAATTGAAAAAGATACTTTCAACCGTTTCTGAAAAACCAATAGATGTTCAGGAAAAGACCATAAGAAAAGCATTTAATGACTGGAAAGGAGATGAAGAACAACTCGATGATGTACTGATCATTGGACTGAGAATTTCCTGATTGAAAATTGCATATTTCAGTCAACTAATATGTCATTATCAATTATTTATAAAAAATTCTCAGAATCTTTTAATTTTAAGACTGGAATTGAATAAAAAGGGCTAATTACCACTATTTCGCTTATGAGAGAAAGCTACCCACAGGTATTTATTAATTATGCACTTTCTGATAATGAATCTGTAAATAATCAGCCAGGTTGGGTGGAGTCCTTTTCTTATGTCCTAAAATTGATGACGGCACAAATTCTCAGAGATAACATTCAGATATCTTTGCGTCAGGATTTTAAGGAAGATGAAATTGATGATAAACTCTTAAAAGAAGTTAAAGCCTTTATTAATGTTTTCAGTGGCTCATTCAATGAGGACAAACGGGCGCAGAAAATCTGGGAGTCTTATGCTTCAGAAAAAGGTTCAGGTGCTGACAATTTCACAGTTCTTAAGTCATCACCGGTTGAGGAAATGACTAGCTCAAATTACTACGAGTTTTATACCAATGGCGACCAGGCCAATGGTCAGTCATGGAATCCTGATCTTGAAACCGAACACTCTAAAGACTATTGGTTAAAAATTGTCGATCTATCCTATGACATTGCCAAGACAATCAAGAGGGAAAAAATTGTAAAGTCGAAGAGCGTATTTCTGGCTGAAACCATTCCCGAGCAAAAATTTGTGAGAGATGCCATTAAAAGAGATCTTCAAAGACATGGATACAGCATTCTACCGGAAGCTCCTCTCCCATTGAAAAAAGAAGCCATGAAAAAACAGATATTGTCGGATCTGGATAAATCCGAAATGTCTATTCATATTTTAGGTGATAAATACGGAGACAAGAAAGTGCTTAAGGATTTGTCTATGGTTGATTTTCAAAACAAAGTCGCTGCCGATTATTGCCAAAAAAATAGCGATAAACTCAATAGGATCATTTGGTTATCTCCGGATTATAAGCATACCGATCTGGAACAAAATGAATATTTAGAACAGCTCAGAAAAAACAAAGTCGAACTGAGTTCGGCCGAACTCATTCAAACTCCTGTTGAATTACTTAAGTCTATAATATTAAAAAACCTGGAAAGCAATATTGTGAATTCAGAGAAAAAGAATAATTCCAATTCAAAGGAAGTCGAGACTATTTCAGAGGGTGGCGTTTATGTTGTGCATGACCATGTAGATAAAGAGGCTGTAACACCGCTTTTGAATTGGTTGAAGAAAAACAATTTTAAAGTTCATACTCCTGATTTTGAATTGCAGCACTATAAGCTGATGTCGGATCACAAACAAAAATTAATAAAAGCGGATTCAATCCTTGTGTATTGCAATCATGGCAATATTCAATGGAGTAAAACAAAAATTAAAGATATTATAAAAGCTCCCGGATATGGGCGAGGTCGAGCTTTCCAATTTAAATGCTTGTACCTGGCTTCAGAAAAAAATCTTGATTTAAAAACTCATATTGAGGAATCAGATTTTACCATAATTGAAAACACCGATAAATTCTCTCCATCCAAGATGTCTCCTCTTGTACCAAAATAATCTCTTATGTATCAATCCACTACATACAGCGACAAATCGACTTTAAGTGAAGGCTTATATTTTAATCCATTTCCCGGATTAAGGCCATTTGGAATAGAGGAAAGCCATCTGTTTTTTGGAAGGGAAGGCCAAAGTGATGAGGTCTTAAAAAAACTTGCTGAGAATAAATTTACCGCTGTGATCGGAGCTTCGGGATCAGGTAAGTCTTCGCTGATGTATTGTGGCTTGATTCCAATATTGTACGGTGGATTTATTACAGATGCCGGAAGCAGTTGGAAAGTTATTTCTACAAGACCGGGAAGAGGCCCTATCGATAATTTGGCAGAATCCTTAATTCACGATGACAATGCTGAATTGAGTTCAAAGGAACATTTTACCAAAAAATCAATAGCTGCGGCCGTCTTAAGATCAAGTTCATTGGGTTTAGTAGAAGCCGTCAAACAACTCTTTAGATTTCAGGAAGAAAATATTTTAATACTTGTCGATCAGTTTGAAGAGTTATTCAGGTATAAAAGAAGTAAGAACGACAGCAGTTCCATCAATGAATCAGCAGCATTTGTAAAACTTCTTCTGGAAGCCATATCGCAATCAGAAGTTCCAATTTATGTGGTTTTGACCATGCGTTCCGACTTTATTGGTGATTGCGCTCAATACCCGGAACTCACAAAAAGAATCAATGACAGCCATTATTTGATTCCTCAAATGACCAGAGAGGATTTCAGGGAAGCTATTCTGGGACCGGTAGCAGTTGGAGGTGGTGAAATATCCCCGCGTTTAACGCAGCAATTGCTTAATGATGTTGGTGACAACCAGGATCAGCTGCCCATTCTTCAGCATGCTTTAATGCGGACCTGGGATTACTGGTCAAAAAATAAGGATAAGGGCGAGGTAATGGATATCCGGCATTACGATGCCATTGGCCGGATGGAAAAAGCCTTATCTGAACATGCGAATGAGGCATTCGATGAACTTACCGAAAGAGAAAAAGAGATTTGCGAAAGCATATTTAAAACACTCACTGAAAAAGGCAGTGATGGCAGGGGAATACGTCATCCCTCCAGTGTAAAACTTATTGCAGAAATTGCTCAGTGTGAACCTGAAGAGGCCATGAGAGTAATCGAGCGATTCAGGATTCCCGGAAGATCATTTTTGAATCCTTCCATTGAAGTAGAAATAAATCCCAATACAATTATTGATATTTCTCATGAAAGCTTAATGAGAGTTTGGGATCGACTAATTTTATGGGTAGATGAAGAAGTAGATGCCGTTCAGCTCTATTTGCGATTATCGGAAGCAGCAGCTCTTTACCAAAAAGGACAGGGTTCATTGTGGAGGCCACCTGATCTTCAACTCGCACTTAACTGGAAAGAAAAGAAAAAACCAACGCTAACCTGGGCACAGCGTTATGATCCGGCCTTCGAAAGAGCCATGGTATTTCTGGAGACTTGTAAAGAAACTTATGAGTTAGAAGAAGAAAATAAGATCAAACAGCAAAAAAGGTCTCTGCGTCGAGCAAGGATTTTTTCAATTGTTTTGGGTGCAGCCGCAGTAATCGCTTTGGGAATTATGACCTTTGCTTTCCTTCAAAGAGCGGAAGCCGAAAGACAAAAAGCATTTGCAGAAACGGAAAGACAAAGAGCCGAAGAATTAAGAGGGCAGGCTGAGCAAAATGCAGAAGAAGCACGTAAAGCCAGAGATGAAGCACAGCAAAGTGCCGTAATTGCGGAAGAAGCCAAAGAAGAAGCATTGGAACAAGCGCAAATTGCAGAAGAGGAAAAAATAAAAGCACAAAATGCCTTGGCTTTGGCTGAAAGTAGAAGAATTCAGGCAGTTACCGCCTCCAATGAAGCAATTGCCGCTAGAGAAGAAGCCGTTTCCAATGCAGAAGAAGCCCAAAAACAGACTGTAATTGCAGAAGAAGCTTCAGATCGCGCTTTTTCACTTCGTATGTTGTCTATTGCGAGATCCATGGCTGTAAAATCGGTACAACTCCAAAAGGACACCAACCAAAAAGCCTTAATTGCCTACCAGGCATATTTGTTTAACCAAGAATACAATAATGGGGAGCACAACCCCGACGTTTACGCCGGCTTATACAATGCTTTAAAGTTTTTGCGAGAACCCGATTATAATCGTCTCAAAGGACATTCAGATGGAATACGTTCGATTGTATACAATAAATCGGGCACGCGAATGTTTACAACCGGAAGCGATGGAAAAGTCTTGATGTGGGAAATGGACAGAGAAGAAATACAAAATTCTTTATTGATCGAAAATATATTCCTCAATCGTGCCTTGGCCATAAATACCAATGATGATTACCTCGCCTGTATTACACAGTTTTCGACCATTCAACTATTCGACTTAAAACACCTTGCTGATCCACCAATTGAATTATCTCTTGGTGATGAAGTGGCATGGTCAATGTCTTTCACTCCGGAGAATACACTGATGGTCAGCTATGACAATGGCTCTATATTAGAATGGGATTTGAAAACAGCGACAAGCAAACCCTTTGTACAAAACAATACCAGAATCATAAGCTTAGCAGTTTCTGATGATGGGAAAACAGTAGCAGGAGGAACGGAGCAAGGACAGGTATTTGTTTGGAATCGATCAGATACAACGATAGCCAGAAAGATATTTGAAGAGGCCGGAAATACAATCCATTCTTTGACATTTAACCATGAAGGTACTTTGCTGGCAGCTGGAGATCAACAGGGTAATATTCGACTATGGAATACCAGTGATTACAGTCTTGAAACTACACTTGAAGGTCATTCTGCGAGGGTACACGAACTCAAATTCTCAAACAATGATGAAATGTTGGCCTCTGCTAGTTTCGACAGAACCGTTCAAATGTGGTTTACAGACAAACTAAATGAACAGCCAACCGTGTATAACGACCATTCAGATTGGGTTTGGACTCTTGCTTTTAGTCCTGATAATAAAAATATTGTTGTGGGTTGTGTGGATAATCTAATTCGTCTGTATCCGATCAACTCTGCAGAAATTGCCAATCAGCTATGTTCAAAACTTGACAGAAACATGACTGAATCCGAATGGGATCGTTATGTTGCCACCGATATAGACAGAAGGAAAACTTGTGAAAATTTACCTCTCGATAATGAATAATTACAGGCAACATAATATCCTCGGAGCTGCTTTTGCAAGTTTTATTTTCGTGCTTGCATTAGCAATAATTTCTTTTGATTCTAATGCTCAAAAAGCTGATGAAAAAGATTGCGGAGAAGTTCTTGATCAAGCCCGTAGATATTATCAGCTCGGTCAAATTGAAAAGGTACCAGGCGTGCTTGAAAGTTGTATGGATGGCGGATTTTCAAAAGAACAGAAATCCGAGGCTTATGAATTAATGGTTTTGACTTATCAATACGATAATCAACCTGTACAGGCAGAAGATACGTATATTGAATTGCTTCGTCATGATCCGGAATATACCATCAACGAATTAAATACACCCAATGAATTATTGAGATTATATAAAACCTATCATGCCCCTCCTGTGTATTCCATTGGATTTTTAGGAGGTGTAAATATGGCATTTGGACAAAGGACTCAAAGCTTTGGTCTTAGCAATTCCGAAAGAGAGCTTTCGGATTATTCCAATGATGGCCTGGGTTTTCAGGTGGGCCTAACTGTTAAAAGATATATTTCTAAAAAATTCGAATTGAATCTCGATTTGATGTACAACAATGTCAGATATCAGAGAACTCTAAATCAATTGGGCTTTTCGAACATCATATTTAAGGAAGATCAGAAAATGTTTAAATTTCCTGTGACGCTTACTTATGGTTTTGAAATGGGAAAATTCAGTCCCTACGTCAGATTAGGCGGTGGGGTTTCCTATATGTTTAGCTCGGAAGCCATTGTTGAAAGATTGTATTCCGAAACCAGTCAATTACCCGATGTTACAGGACCACCAATTGATGTATCAGGCCAAAGAAATGACATTAACTTTTTTTCAACAGCCGGTATTGGATTAAGATTTAAAATTCCACGCGGTGTGATTGTTTTAGATGCCAGGCATAACTGGTACTTTTTACAACAAAACCGCCCTTCGAAGAGATACGAAAATAATGTATTGGTCTATGAGTACCATTATATAGACGATGATTTTAAACTTGGTAACTATGCCTTGTCTTTGGGCTACACCTATTCATTTCACAAAATAAAATTGATAAAGAAAAGAAATGAAGTTACCAAAAAGGTAGAATAAGTATTAAGAGTATAACATGAAATACACATTCAGGTATTTTTTATTTGCACTACTTCTGAGTGCATGCGGAGATAAAGTTGAAATTGAAAATTCTCAGGCGGAGACTTTTAATAAACTTTATGGCAATGCCGGAAACGATAGCGGATGTGAAATAAGAGAATTGCCTGATGGTAACTTTTTAATTTTAGCAACAATAGAAACGCTTGACCCACAAAGATTAACGGATATAGCTCTAATAAAAACCGATCAATTTGGAAATGAAATATGGAGGGATACTTATGGTCGCGAAGGAGAAGACCAAGCAGGGGGAATGGATATTGGTCAAAATGGTAATATTATAATAGGAGGAACTTCTTACAATGTGGGAACTACAGAAGAGGATACAAATCATTCAGATATAATAGTTATCGAGTTAAACAGTGATTTGCAAGTGATTAATGAAAGGGTGTTCAGCCAATTTCTGGATAATGAAGTATGCAACACTATTCTTTATGATAATTCGAATATTGGAGGTTATATTATAGGTGGTTCAACTGATAAGGCTGACTCAACTGGCTTAGCCACTCAATCAAGAAGTCCAACTGCAAATGATAAATTCGTTAAGGATTTTTTAACTGTTAGAGTCTTTCAAGAAGGTGGAAATGAAGTAGTGGATGATTTTAATGCAGGATTTGAATCTGACGATGAAATAAAAAGCTGTGTTCTGTCCGGCGATGAGTTTGATAATATATTATTTACTGGATATACTGTAGAGAATGGAATTCAAAAACCAATCATTCTAAATATTAGAAATAAAAATGATGGAATTCCAATCAATAATTTTCGGGAATTGGAACTTGGATCTAATAGTACTGGTAACAAAATCATCAGAATTGATGATGGCTATTCAATTTTAGGCACATCAAAATCATTACAGGCATATTTTATTCAAGAGCTTGGTAATAACAAACTGTTAAAAGGAAATCCCTTTGAATATCAAAAAAATGGAAACCTGATGGCTAATGATTTCATTTTTGATAGTAATACAAAAAATTACATAGTTGCAGGTACAACAAATGATACAGATTTAAGCAAAGGCGGTGGTTTCGACCATTACATCGCCTCTATAAAACAAGATGGAAAAATCAACTGGGAGAAAACCTATGGAGGCACCGGTGATGAGGAAGCTTTTGCATTAGCGCCCACCAAAGATGGTGGTTTTATAATAACTGGATACACGGGATTTGAGGGTAATTCGCTTATTAATACTATTAAAGTAGATAATAAAGGAATTTTAAATCCTTAGAGCACATTTTACCGTATTAATCTTAACAAAGCACCACAAATGCTTTAAGACATTCTATTTATGAGAAAAATACTACTTCTTCTTGTAGCCTTTACAATATTGACACTGAGCAATACTTTTTTGTTTGCTCAGACCGTCACTCCGGCTACAGCTTTGCAACTTTGCCCTGATAATAACTATGTAAATCTTGATTCCATTGTTATTATTGAATCTTTACCAGCTGATTTTCTTGCCGGAGAGTCAGGTGTTACTTATTCATTAATATTACCCGCCGGTTTTCAATTCGAACCATTTACGGGTAATGTATTTCTTTCGGATTCATTTACGAGTGGCACTTTTACTGTTTTTCCGGATTCCGTTTTTATAACATATTCTATTAATCTTGGTAGTGCAACTACTACTGATAGCATTATTATTTCGGGTTTAAGAGTTAGAACTTCCACTCCCGGACTTGCTGCTGCAGATATAGATAGAGCTGGAACAGCAACTCATGCATCCAATGCTCCTGGTCTCAATAGTCATGGTTCTTTGAGTTCAGGACAAGCTTTAACCGGTATTAGTCTTACATCAACAGATATCACTTGTAATGGCGATGGCGATGGAACCATAACGGTAAATATAACTTCTGGAAATGCACCTTACGATTATTCCATTGATTTTGGTTCTTCTTATCCTTATTCCGCCTCTCCTATTAACGCATTAGGTCCGGGTGGATATATCGTAACCGTTCGGGATAACCTTGGTTGTGTGGCCAACAGCAGCAATGTGGGCATCATAAATGAACCTTCTGTAATTAGTGAACAATCTGTGAGCAAAACCGATATGAGCTGTAATGGAGTTTCGGATGGAACTATTACTGCCATAGCAAGTGGTGGCACTGGTATCATTACATTCTCCACAAGCGGAGCAGCAGGACCCTTTTCGACAAATTCAGGGGCAACTGAAACTGGCCTTGGACCCGCTTTGTACGACATCTATTTTGAGGATGCAAATGGTTGTCAATTGGATGCATCAGACCTTGCAATATTTGAACCATCGGTGATTAGCCCCGCAGCAAATGTCAAAACTGATATTTCCTGCAATGGACTTACAGACGGAAGTTTAACAGCAAGTGCAAGTGGAGGCACCGGTACGATAAGCTATTCCATTAATGGTATAGGTGGTCCATATTCTACAATAACCGGGAATGCAGTAAATAACCTGGGTGCAGCTACTTACGATATTTATTTTCAGGATGCTAATGGATGTCAGCTTGATGCTCCCGATGTAATAATTATTGAACCCAGTGCAATCACACCCGGTGCGAGTTCAGCGGTCGATATTTCTTGTAATGGTCTAACAGATGGTAGTGTAACAGCAAATGCTAGTGGTGGTACAGGACAAATCACATACTCAATTAATGGTGTTGCCGGGCCATTCAATACCAATGAAGGAAGCACGGTAAATAATTTGGGTGCAGCCACTTATGATATTTATTACCAGGATGCAAACGGTTGCCAGGTCGATGCCCCAGATGAAACAGTTAATGAACCATCATTAATTACCGAATCTTCTGCAATACGGACAAATGTAGTTTGCAATGGTGCCAATGATGGTACAATTACAGCTACGGCTACCGGTGGAACAGGTTTGATTACTTTTTCAGTAAACGGAATCGGAGGACCATACGCCACCCCAAGTGGAGCTACTGCTAACTCATTAAGCCCTGGTGCATATTCTGTTTATTATGAAGATGCCAATGGCTGTCGTGTACCGGGTTCTTCTTTATCCATCACTGAACCTAATCCAATAGTTGAAAATAGCGTCACAAAAACAGATATTACTTGCAATAATGCAAATGACGGTACAATTACCGCTTTGGCTTCAGGTGGTACTGCACCACTCACTTTTTCTGTAAATGGAGCCGGTGGACCATTTTCTTTTGCCAATGGCGCCACAGCAGGATCTTTAACCCCGGGAAATAAAGATGTTTATTTTAGAGATGCCAATGGTTGTACTTTAGATGGAACCGATCAAAATATAATTAACCCGGCCGCTATTTCTATTCCTGCACCAACTGATGGAGATCCTACATTTGTAGGTGGTTCCAATGGATTTATCAATTTCAATCCGGTAAGTGGTGGCACAGGAGCTTATAACTATTCTATCAACAATGGCTCAAATTATCAGACAAGTCCTAATTTCAATAATCTTTCAGCCGGAAGCTATACATTGACTGTGCGAGATGCAAATTTATGCGTCGCTGTTTATGGGGTAGTCACCTTAAACGATCCAGGAAATATAACCGGTGGGGAGGTTGAATTTTTTGCAGGCAGATTTGATACCACGCTTTGCAATGGCAATTCAGATCCCTTAGTTATTTTTAGTGATACTTTAGAACCAGGTGCAGATAGTATAAGATGGGAAATTTCAACCAATGGGGCTTCCTGGTCAAAAATATTTGTAGCCGGTGCCTCAGCCTCATATACGATAAACGGGCCTCACACGAATGTAAGATTTTTTAGAAGGATTACTTATAAGGGCGGTGATGATGCAACCTCTAATGTGGTACAAAGAAAAATTAGCAATGGAAATACAATTATTATTACTGTTCCTAATGACTCAATATGTGTAGAAGATGGGAATCAAACCATTTCTGCTAGTCCTGCACCGGCATTACCGGCAACGGGTGTTTTTAGTCTGGTAGCCGGTTCGGGATTAACCGATGGCGGGAATGGCATTTCCGATTTTGACCCATCTGTGTCAGGAGCCGGAACTTTTACAATAGATTACACTTATACAAATGAATTTGGTTGTGTAAGTTCCAATACCGAAGACATTACGGTCAATGAAAACACCTCGGTTTCATTTATCGATCAAACAAGTTATTTGACCACTGATCCTGCATTTACACTCACGGGTGGTAGCCCAGCAGGAGGTACATATGGTGGTCCTGGTGTATTTGGTAATCAATTTTTCCCTGGTCTTACAGGTGCAGGAAATTTTAATTTGAGTTATACTCAGATCGATATAAATGGATGTAGTGATTCAGATCTGTTGAATGTGACGGTATCTAGCGCGGGTGCAGGTGATATAATTGGAGAAGAACCAGCCTATTGCAGCGATGAACCTTTGGATACGATTACTGGAATACCTGCCTCTGGAGGAACACCAATAGGATTTGTGCCCATTGCAGGGGTTTTATCTCCTCTCGGAGCAAGTACGACACAGGGAGTTATTAATCCAAATGCAGCTCCTGGTAATTACACTTTACAATATGATTATCAATTAGGTGCTTCGGTTTTGAATGTCACAACTACAATTAGGATCAATACAGCTCCAACTGCTTCCATTAATACAAACGGTAGTACTGTTTTTTGCCTTAATGATCCCGTAAGAACTTTAAATGGAATCCCTGCAAGTGGATCTGTTCAAAACTTCTCCGGAAGTGGAATAAGCAATTTTGGAAATTCTGCTGACTTTTCCCCACTAACCGCAGGAACAGGAAATTCAATCGTCACTTACATTTATGAAGATGCAAATGGTTGTAATGATACCAGCACTGTTAGTTTAACTGTTAATCCAATTCCAATTCCCAGTATGACATTTTCTCAAAGTGGAAACTATTGCTCAAATGATTTGACCGATTTGATTACCGGAAATCCAATACCTGATAATGTTACAACTTTTGGAATATTTTCTGGTTCAGGACTAAGTAATAATGATAGCCTGGGTACAGTAGAATTTACTCCGGGTATTCCAACTTTGGGTACACAGAACTTTACCTACACCTATACAAATATTTTTGGTTGTACCAATTCTGTGGATTCAGTACGATCTGTAAATCTGGTTCCAACAGCTACACTTAACGGTCTGGATGTTGACTACTGTATTAATGGCCTTCTGGATACATTGACCGGTGGAACCACTGTTCCAACTGCAGGAACTGGATTTTTTGGAGGTGTTGGTGCAGCGCATAGTGCGATTGACTCCTTGAGTGGTATAATTGACGTAACTGTTTTATCACCAAACAGTGCTGATACATTCTTTTATGTATTCACTGATACAATTGGATGTATTGATACAGCATTTGCAAACACTGCTATTAATGCATTGCCAAGTGTTGGAATTTCTGTATTTGACGATTCTTTATGTATCGATGGAACACCTGTAAGCATAACCGGGTCTCCTACCCCAATAGGAAATGATAATACCAGTTTTTCAAATGTTTTTTCTCAAAATAACGAAAATGCAATTTTTAATCCTGCAACAGCAGGAGTTGGAAGTCATATCGTTACATACGTATTTAGACAATTTCACCCCGGAAATACCTGTGTGGATTCTGCATCACTTACAATGACCGTAAATCCACTTCCTACTGTAGGATATGTTCTCACTGATACTCTAACGGGCGATACAATTACAGACCTTCGTTTTTGCAGCAATGAAACATATATACTGTTAAAAGCAAACCAGAACGGAGGTACTTATAATTCCTCAAATACCAACACGTTAAATTTGGGCAGCGGAGAAGCAATATTCAATCCTCAGCAGACCTTTTCAACATTTTCATCGGGAACTAAAACAATAACTTATGGATTTACACATCCTGTGACCGGATGTTTTAACAGCAGTTCGCAAAATGTTGAGGTCAATGGCATTCCAAGTAATTTTGAAATCAATGGCGATCCTATTTCCTCATTTAATGAAGATCCTCCTACTTTTAATAAGTTTTGTACGGAAGATCCCGCAGTAAATATATACAGGTCATTCTTGCCAGGGCCTCCTATTACCGGTACCGGATTATATAAAATTATACCAGATCCTGGGCCAGGCCCCGGTGGTCTTATTGGCTCTCCAACAAATGATACTATTCAATTTTCATCTGCGCTTCCTTCTGGTACTCAATACGAAATTCGACATGTTTTCACCGACACTGTTACTGGATGTATCGATAGTGTGAGTAAATTGGTAGATATTGAAGCTGAACCTTTTCTTGGTGTCAATGTATTTAATTCAGTCTTATCCCAACCCAATATTAGCAATCTAAATAATGATACTATTCCGATTTGTATTAATGGTGACTCCATCTATTTTGTCGGACGGAATGATACCTCTATATCTTCTACTGTAAACTACAATGAATCTGTATTTACGGATTTGACTGATGGAAGCACAATTGGCACCAGTATTCGTCCAGGCGTAAATGATTCCGTTTATACTTTTTATCCAATTAACACAAATCTTACTGGTCCACACACTTTACAGTTTAACTATACTTCCAATACAGGTTGTCAGGATGTTTTTACATTTATTGTCGATGTATTGGATACACCAAATTTGGATTTACTAATTGATACTACGTATTTAACGGTAACCGGTAATAACCCCGAAATATGCAAAAGTGTAGATACCTTGATGGTGCAGCCGACTTCTTCAATGATCGGTTTTGGTTCAGTCGTTGTCAGTGGAAATCCAATCCTACCATCTGAAACCTTTGGGAATATTGTAAGTGGGCAGGCGAATGATACACTTTTCTTTCTTAAGCCAAATGAGATAGCACAAAGTGTTTTGAACCCGATAAATTATATTTTGCAGTATTCATTTACGGAGACTGAAACGGCTCCCCGTTGTAGAAATGAACGCTTACAAAATTTAATAGTAAATCCTTTACCAAGATTGAACAATAATAGCTTTAATCCATCTCCACGTTATTGTGAATATGATACTATTGATTTGGTATTTGGATTGGGTGGAATTTCCAATTTTGA
This sequence comes from Cytophagales bacterium, assembly GCA_965267555.1. Classification (GTDB taxonomy): domain Bacteria; phylum Bacteroidota; class Bacteroidia; order Cytophagales; family CCMP332; genus CCMP332. The sequence goes on from OZ254083.1 coordinate 2,870,243, forward strand.
TTCCGGTTATTTTTCAGGCCCGGGTATTTTAAACATTGCCAATGATTCGGCAACTTTTAACCCACAGGCTATATCAGCAGCTTTTACAGATCAAGGTACCACTGATTCCATAAAATATACTGTCCTTAATGGTTATGGTTGTATAGATTCACTTTCAAAAGCGGTAACAGTTTACCCAAAACCGGACATTGAATTTACAATTCAGGATACAGTCAATTCCCTTTCAACATTTTGTAAATCTGATCAGAGTAATTACATCATCATTGAAGATCAGCCAAATGGTTTTCTTGCCGGAAATATTTCAAGGAGAGTTCCAAATGGTCAAAATCCAAATGGAAATGTATTTACACCCCAATTTCAACCTGTTGGCCCGATTACATTATATGTTGATCTAACAACTCAGTTTGGCGCGTGTGTCGATACGGATAGTCAGGATATCTATATTTATGCAGACCCGATTGCTGGATTTGAAGTGAATGAATTCTGTATTACTGATCCAATAAACTTCACAGATACATCCTTAAACAATAATACAACAGGAAATCCCCCCGACTCCATTATTTCATGGGAATGGACCCTCGCACAGGGAGTTACCTCCACTCTTCAAAATCCAAGTTATGATTACGATGTACCTGGTCGTGGTCAAGGAAATTATAATATTGAATTAATTGTAACCAATACTATTGGTTGCCAAGATGATACCGACAGAGATATTTATTTTGGCGCGCCTCCTAATGCAAAATTCAATGTTAATGACATATGTGAAGATATTGATATCCTTTTCACTAATAATTCTGATAATACTGATTCCGTAGGAAGCGGTGATTTCAAATGGAGGTTGAGTCAATTTCCTTTTGATCCAAACAATCTTATAGACTCATTTGTAAACAGCGGAGGCTTTAACTATCAATTTAATGATCCGGGAGCCTATGCTATGCAATTGGATCTGGCAACGAGTTACGGTTGTGCCGATGATACAATAATAAGACTCGATATCCGCCCTGTGATTGATCTTTCAAATGGGACCGTATATTCTTCTGATTTCGATAATGACAGCATTGAATGGCGCCCTGCCACGCTTAGCTCTGGATACAGTTGGGAACAAGCTGTTCCAAACAGCAGCAAAATAAACTCAGGTCCAAATGGAAGCAATCAGCAGGTATGGATAACAAATGCTAGCGGTTCCTACAACTCAGTTGAAAAATCCTATGTGGATGGTCCGTGCTTTGATTTTTCTAGAGTAAGACGCCCAATGATCATATTTGACTATTTCAGCGATTTGGCTGTAAATGATGGAGTTGTTTTGCAATATTCTCAAAACAGGGGTCAAACCTGGAGAACAGTTGGTTTGGAAGAAACAGGGTTAAATTGGTACAATGAAAGTTCCATCGCAGGAAATCCGGGTAATCAGGCATTGGGTCAGGTAGGATGGAGTATTCAGGATTCATTATGGAGAGAAGCGCGTCATCAACTGGACACACTGAGAAATAACCCAGCTCTAGGTTCAAATAATCCATTTGTCCGTCTAAGATTTGCTTTTGGAAGTTCTAATGCCAATGTAGGTGCCAGAGAGGGTTTTGCATTTGGAAACGTTAGGATTAAGGAAAGAGATAAACTGACATTAATCGAGCACTTCACAAACATTACGGATCAAAATGCTCGTCAAGGGGATCAAGATCACAATGAGTTGATGAATACATTGAGAAATGAATATGACATTCTGGATATCCAGTATCACACGGATTTCCCAGGACAAGATCCTGTTAATTTGGACAATTCATTGGAACAAGGGGCCAGATCTTTGTTTTATGGTGTTTCCACTATCCCGAGGACTGTTTTTGAAGGAAATGTCTTTAATAATGTCACCTCAACATGGGTTTCCAACGCAAATATTCTTGATGATGGAAAACAAAGATTTGTGGCTCAAAGAATACTCAAAGACGCAAAATTTGACATTGATTTGAGTGTAACAAAAACAAACAATAACCTCAATGGAACAGTTACCTTTACGGCTAAACAGAATTTGGTACAAGGAAGGGAGTATACTGCTTTCATCGCTGTAATTGAAAAATACATTCCCGTGAATGCCTTTTCCGGAGGAACCATTCAAATACCTCAAGGCGTAGAATTTAGAAGCGTATTTAAAAAATTCCTGCCACAGGCTTCAGGTACCAATATCAATAATATTAACGTTACTGGAGATTCTCGGTCAATTAATTTCAATTGGAATTATAACAATGTTTACAATCCGGATAGTGTTTACGTGGTTGCCTTTATTCAGGACAATGTAACACGGGAAATTTATCAGGTAGCAAGTGATGACACAACTAATATTTGGGTGCCTAACGCGGTTAACGAACCATTAAATTTAAATACCTTCGACTTTAAATTATATCCAAATCCAAACAAGGGAACTTCAATATTAGAATTTGAAGCTCCTGCTGAAGGAGAGGAAGTTCTGACTATTTATAATCAAATGGGGCACAAGGTATTCGAAGAGGAAATCTATAAGGGTACTAAAAGTGTCTTGCTAAATTTGAAGGACCAGGCTTCAGGTGTGTATATTGTACAAACAGCCCATCCGAAATACGGAATTCGTAAATCGAGAATGGTCATTACCAGGTAGATTCAGAATCAATATTGATCAATGCATAGCCATCATGGGAATTTGTGCTCGTAGCACAAGTTCCTTGCTTACGCTTTTGTGAAAGAAACTCTCGAAAAATCCCACTTTATGCGGAATAACAGCAAGCATGTTTGCTTTTTTTTTGAGAACAAAATTGTTAATTGAATCCACAACATTACTTCCTTCTATCATTTCATAGCTATGTGGAAAATCTACAAGTTCAGCACAAACTGCTGCTTTGTTTGAAATTTTTATTATTTCAGAAGACTTGCCTTCTGGAACTATGGAAACAATATGGATTTGCGAATTATTTAGTTCCGCCATCAATTTCAACGATTGCAACATTCTGGCATCAACCGGCTCTGAGTAACCAATTGCAAGAACAATTTTATCGAGTTTTTTTATCTTCTCTTCATCCGGAAGTATCACCACCGGTTTACCAATTGATTTAATGATATCAGAGGCATTGCTTCCAATAAAAAGTTTTTCCAAACCTGTTGCACCACAAGTTCCCATCATAACCAAATCAACATTTTGGTCCTTAATCACTTGTTTGATACCAAATTTTAGACTGCCGCTGAGTGATATCAAATCATAAGTGAAATCTTTATTTGGAAATTCTTTTTTCACAGTTTCCATTTCATTTCTTAATCCATTCTCAGAATTCTTTTGAAGAATATCATCAATGGAAATAAACATTTCGCTGGTTGAGGGAAGTAATTGATAGGTATTTAACAGAATCACATGAATAGATTTTCCATTAACCATGGATACGGCATACTTGAGCGCGTGATAGGCATTCTTGGAAAAATCTGTAGGTACAAGTACTGAAATCATGTAAAAATCGCTTGTAATAGTAAAAAAGGTCAACATTAAATGACCTTTGTACATATTTGTGACTTTACAAAAATGACAGGACACACCTTGATCTGCGATGAGGACAGTCAAAGCAAAAGGTGATTTTTATCAGTATTTAATTTTGGCCAATTCTTCGGGTTGAAGAATTGTGATGTTTCTTCCTTTAATAGAAATTAATGATTCATCCTTAAATTCGGATAGGGTTCTTATTACGGATTCTGTGGTTGTCCCTACCATGCTTGCTAAATCATCTCTTGATATGGGCATGGAAAACTCATCTTTATCCTCTTCCTTATAGGTATTAAAAAGACTTACTAAAGCTGTGGCAACTCGTTTTCTCACGGTATTGTATGCCAGGTTCAACAATTGTTCTTCTTTATCCATCACATTTGAAGAAAGAAGTTTAATAAATTTATTTGCAACATCTCTATTGCTGTGAACCAAATCCAAAAAATCCATTCTGGGAATAACCAGTATTTCAGAATCTTCCATTACCATACAGGTATCCGGATGATTGGAATTTTCCAAAATGGGTATATATCCTATGAAATCACCTTTCTTATACAGCCCGGTGATAAATTCTTTTCCATCTTCATTCATTTTAAATGTCTTGACCTTTCCGGTATTTACAAAAAAGATAGAGTTTGGATAATCACCTTCGTAAAAAACAATCGATTTCTTTTTATAATTTCTGGTTTTTCGATCTTCTGAAAGTTTTTCCAGTTCTTTTATTCCTTTTACTTCTTCAATGAATTCAACAATTCCCTCAGAACTCTGGTCAAATTCTTTTTTAAGTATTTCGCTTCTTTTCAACCTCGATTCAATCGTATCCAATAACTCCATTTCTTCAAATGGCTTTGTCAAATAATCATCAGCTCCCATATTCATTCCTTTTCGAATATCGGTTTTTTCGGTTTTTGCCGTTAGGAAAATAAAAGGAATAGATGCGGTTAAAGGATTTTTAGATAGCATATATAATACGCCGTATCCATCTAATTCAGGCATCATAATATCGCAAATTATGAGGTCCGGTAAGAGTGTTTTGGCCTTCTCTACACCAATCTTGCCATTCTCTGCACTTTCTACCTGATAATTGGCCAATTCTAAAATCTCCTGTGTATTTTCTCTTACGTCCGCATTGTCTTCTATTAGAAGTATCTTGATCATTGCTCTTCTATTATGGTATCTATGTCTTGCTGGTCAAATATAACAGTAAAAATTGTACCTTTTTCTGGACTGCTTGTAAAGCTAATTTGCCCTCCCATTAATTCAACATACTTCTTTACAATATTTAATCCCAAGCCGGTTCCTTGAATGTTAGAAGCATTTTTTGCCCTAAAAAAACGGTCGAATAAGAATTTTTGTTCTTCAATGGGTATTCCAATTCCGGAATCTTTAACCGATATAGTCAAAATGGAGTTTGAGATTTCAGAGCTGAAATAAATTTCCGTATTTTCAGGTGAGTATTTCAGGGCATTCGATAGCAAATTAGTTATAATATTTCTCAATATGCCTTTATCAATTTCAAATACATCACTATCGCCGCTAAACTGGAAATTAATGTTCTGACCATTTTTTGCCTGACTTTGCATTTCCTCCGTAAGTTCATTTGCAAAATGTTGGATTGAAATTTTTTCTTTGTGAACGGCAATTTTTCCTTCTTCCAGTTTTCCCAATGAAAGAAAGTCATTTAATATATTCGTCAAATTGGACACTGAAGATTTAATTCTTGAAATATGTTTATCGATTTTTTCAGGATTTTCATTTTCAAGATACTTTTTAATCAAAGATACCGAAGAGAGAATAGTGCTCAATGGTGTGCGAAACTCATGAGAAGCCATTGATACGAATCTTGTTTTCAATTCCCCCAGATCTCGTTCTTTTTTAAGTGCATTCTTAATGTTTTCTTCAACCATTTTTGATTCTGTGATATTTTGTTCAACAACCATAATTTGGCTTATTTCTCCATTAATGTCTTTTAAGGGAACAGCATTTAACAAGTAGAAATTGTTTTTTTGATTTAACTCAATTTTTTTTGCCTCTCCCTTGAAAACATCCATTAAGGCATGTTTGGTGTCTTCTTTGATTTCAGGTGAAAGACGGTCCAGCAAATTGGTGCCAATTAACATCTCGCTTGTAACTCCGAGTTCGTATAACTCCTTTCCTTCTACAAACACATAATCAAGATTTTTATCAAAAACACTTATGGTTCCTTTTGGAAAATTTCGGGCTATGATTTTATAAAGCTCCTGGCTTTCCTGAAGTAAGCGTTGCGCCTGTCTGATTTCCTTATTCTGTTCTTCTAATTTCTTATTGGCGTTCCCAAGATTTTCTACAGCTTCGGTCAACTTTTTTGTTCGGACTTCAACCATTTTTTCCAGTTTATTGGCATAAAGTTTAAGTTTTTTGCTCGCCTCTATTCTATCCGAAATATCTTGGCCTGAACAAAGCACAGCATATGTTTCTCCATTCTCTTTTTTCAAGGGTGAAGTCAACCAGGATATGGTTCTCTCCTTCTTGTTTTTTGGTTTAACCTTGAATTCAACCGAGTGCTTTTTATGATTGTCCTGTTCAAATGCCTTGTTAAAAACGCTTTTGGCAAGCTGGACATCTTCCGGGTGTACAAAATGGTCAAACCAGTTTGTATTTAATATATCCTGTTCATTTACACCTAAAAGTTTTTCTCCGGATTTGTTTAATAATTCTATATTGCCTTTTCTGTTGACGATAAGAAATATTGCACTTGCAACATCCAGATACATTTGAGCTGTTTCTTTTTCTTTTAAAACCTGCCGATCCAGTTCCCATTTTTTGCTAATATCCGTGATCATTGCCATCACGAATAACTCACCTTCGCGTTTAAAATGATTTAAACTTATCTCCACTGGAATTTTTTCTCCATTTTTCTTTTTTGCAAACAACGCCATGCCCGCACCCATCGTTCTGACGCTTGGCTTAGAATTATAGTTTTTTCGATGAGTTCTGTGAATATCTTTCTTATCTTCTGGAATCAGATCTTCAATTTTCATTCCCACAAGTTGTCCCGAATCGTATCCGAAGATTTTATTTGCACTGGGATTAGCCAATACAATTTTTCCTTCTCTGTTACTTAGTAATAATCCCTCGCCCGCAGCCTCAAATAATTGCTTATAGATTCCGGAAAATGTTTGATCTATAACTGAATTATCTTTTCTCTCCATTATTAAATTTCTACCAAAGAAAATACCTCTTGTTCAATTTCAAAAATTACATGTCAATTCAGATAAAATTTTTAAATATGATATAGATCATAATGCCTTTTGCTATGGGTCATCTACCTAGATTTCAAAATCAGAGAATTTAGAGCCTGATTTATGAAGCCAATTTCTGAAATACAGGTAAAAAAACATTGTTACCACTGTGGGGATGCATGCAGTTCATCCAATCTTGTTTCATTCGATCATAAAAACTTTTGTTGTAATGGCTGTAAAACTGTCTATGAAATACTCAATCAAAATGATTTATGCACCTATTACAATATCGACACTAGTCCGGGAATAAATCCAAAAATAAAATCATCTGAAAAATTTGATTACCTAGACGATGAAGAAATCATCTTAAAACTGCTGGACTTTAAAAATGAAAATCAGGCCAGAGTTCAATTCTTTTTACCACAAATCCACTGTGCTTCCTGTGTTTGGCTCCTAGAGAAATTGTACAAATTGAACAAAGGAATCAATCAATCCAGCATAAATTTCCCAAAAAAAACATTGGCGGTTTCCTTTGATTTAGCCAAGATAAGTTTGAAAGAATTGGTGATACTACTGGCTTCGCTGGGTTACGAACCCGCTCTTTCCCTTGCCGATGCCAAAAAGAAGAGCAATTCTTATCACAACAGGAAATTATATTATCAAATAGGGCTTGCAGGATTTTGCTTTGGCAATATCATGCTTTTCAGTATGCCCGAATATTTTGACTTCACTGGAGATTTAAGTCGAAATTTCAAAGACAATTTTGCTTATATCAATCTGCTTTTTGCCATTCCTGTATTGTTGTATTCCGATCTGGATTATTTTAAATCGGCATTGGGTGGATTAAAGAAAAAAATAATAAATCTTGACCTTCCTCTGAGTCTGGGAATGATAACATTGTTCATTACATCTGCTATTGAAATTATAAGAGCCCAGGGACCCGGTTATTTTGACTCATTTACGGGGCTCATCTTTTTTCTCTTATTGGGCAAGGCATTTCAACAAAAAACTTTTCAAAATATATCCTTTGAAAGAGATTATAAATCCTATTTCCCTTTATATGCAAATCTTATTAAGAATGATAGCCATACGAGTATTCCCTTAGAAAAACTCAAAAAAGGTGATAGAATTTTAGTGCGCAATCAAGATTTAATTCCGGCAGATGGTATTTTACTAAAAGGCACTGCATACATTGATTACAGTTTTGTAACCGGTGAATCAACTCCTGTTTTTAAAGAATTAGGTGAAATTATTTATGCAGGTGGAAAACAGGAAGGGGGCACATTGGAAATTGAAATAATAAAAGAAGTGTCCAATTCCTATCTAACTGAATTGTGGAACAAACAGGATTTTAATAAAAACAACAATACCAACTTAAGAAGCTTAGCCGATTCAATCGGAAAATGGTTTACCATATTTGTATTAAGCACGGCATTCCTTGCCGGATTTTTCTGGTTGCCTGATTTTGGGCAATCCATTAAAATATTTTCAGCGGTATTAATTATTGCATGCCCATGTGCTCTCGCCCTGACAATTCCATACACTTACGGAAACACAATAAGAATTTTAGGCAATGCGGGATTTTATTTAAAAAACAGCGATGTCGTTGAAAAATTAGCGCAATCAAACTTTCTGGTATTTGATAAAACAGGGACATTAACAGAAACAAATAGTATTGAAATCGAATTTATTGGCGACAACCTAGGCCAACAGGAATTGGCATATATAAAATCACTATGCGCCTTATCCAATCATCCGGCCAGCAGAAAACTCTATGAGATATTAAAATCTGATATTCTACCTGTAAAGAAATACCGGGAAGAGATAGGACATGGCATTGAAGGAGAAATAAATGGCCAAAACATTAAAATCGGATCGCCGGAATTTTTGGATTTACCCGAAAAACCTGGGGTACATATTTCAATTGATGGTGCATTTAAAGGGCGATACGTATTTCATAATAAACTGAGAAAAGCAAGTTTAACACAGCTTCCTGAACTTGCTAATGAATATCAAATAGCACTTTGTTCGGGTGATACAAATAAAGATGAAAAATTACTGACTGATTTGTTACCTGAAAATTCGGATTTACGCTTTAACCAAAAGCCAGTAGATAAACTGAATTATATTTCAGATTTGTCAAGCAACAATAATAAAGTAATAATGATTGGGGATGGATTGAATGACGCTGGAGCACTAAAGGCAAGTCATGTCGGAATTTCGATGACAGACCATACTGGCCATTTTTCTCCAGCCAGCGATGTAATTATGGACAGCTCTTCTTTTGATAAACTAAAGAAGGTATTGGATTTTAGCAAGTTAAGCGTCCGCACAGTTAAAACCGGGTTTATTTTATCAGCAGCTTACAATATTACCGGATTATATTTTGCAGTACAGGGCTTATTGACACCTGTATTTGCAGCGATTTTAATGCCATTAAGCTCAATTACCGTTGTCGTTTTTTCGACACTAACAACTAATGTTTTAGCCAAAAAACTTAGGATTAAATAATATGGAAATAATTTTTCTAATGATTGCAATAAGTATACTAATGGCCTTGATATTTCTTGGCGCATTTCTTTGGTCGGTAAAAACCGGCCAATTTGACGATGAGGTAACACCCTCAATACGGATTTTATTCGATGATAATGATTCAGAACAAAAACTTAATAATAAATAGATATGGGAGTAGAACGTTTCAACTATGATAATAAGATTGTAAAGTATTTTATAATCGCATCGGTCTTATTTGGGATTGTCGGGATGACAGTAGGATTGTGGGTTGCTTTGCAATTCTATATTCCGGAATTAAATCTTAATCTGCAATACACCACTTTTGGCAGAATAAGACCATTGCATACCAATGCGGTAATTTTTGCTTTTGTGGGCAATGCCATATTTGCCGGAGTTTATTATTCTTTACAAAGGCTATTGAAAGCCCGTATGTTCAGTGATTTTTTGAGCTGGGTGCATTTCTGGGGATGGCAATTAATTATTCTTTCTGCTGCCATTACACTACCTCTGGGATATACAACATCTAAGGAATACGCAGAACTGGAATGGCCTATTGATATTGCCATAGCACTTGTTTGGGTAGTTTTTGGAATAAATATGCTTGGTACGATCATAAAGCGTCGAGAGCGACATTTATATGTTGCCATATGGTTTTATATAGCAACATTCGTAACCGTGGCGGTACTTCATATTTTCAATAGTTTTGAATTGCCTGTCAATTTTCTTAAGAGTTATTCAGCTTATGCAGGTGTACAAGACGCCTTGGTACAGTGGTGGTATGGGCACAATGCGGTAGCCTTCTTTTTGACAACACCCTATTTGGGTCTAATGTATTATTACTTGCCAAAGGCAGCTAATAGACCTGTGTATTCTTATAAACTTTCTATCGTACACTTCTGGACATTGATATTCATTTATATTTGGGCCGGGCCACATCATTTACTTTATACGTCCTTACCAGGTTGGGCGCAGGCTTTGGGAACCGTATTTTCAATTATGCTAATTGCACCTTCTTGGGGTGGTATGGTAAATGGTCTTTTAACCCTGAGAGGCGCCTGGGATAGAGTGAGAGAAAGTGCAATCCTTAAATTTATGGTAGTAGCAGTTACTTGCTATGGTATGGCCACTCTTGAAGGGCCACTCCTTTCTCTAAAAAATGTGAATGCAATTGCGCATTACACTGACTGGATTCCGGCACATGTTCATGTTGGTGCTTTGGGCTGGAACGGTTTCCTCACCTTTGGAATGCTCTATTGGATGGTTCCTAAAATGTGGAAAACAAAACTATTTTCTGAAAAATTGGCCAATGTTCATTTTTGGCTTGGTACACTTGGAATTATTTTCTGGGTATTACCGATGTATTTCGCTGGCTTTACGCAGAGTTTGATGTGGAAAGAATTTACACCGGATGGATTCCTTAAATACAGCAATTTTCTTGAAACAGTAACGCAAATCATTCCAATGTATTTCTTGCGTTCACTTGGCGGTACATTATACTTGATAGGTGTGTTTGTAATGACTTATAATTTGTATAAAACTGCTGTTGCCGGAGAATTTGTGGCAAATGAAGAAGCGGAAGCTCCTGCACTTGAAAAGAATCCGACCTTTAGCGGTGACGATACATATTGGCATAGACTGTTGGAAAGAAAACCAATGCTCTTAACAATTTTATCAGCCATAATAATTCTTATTGGCGGTCTCGTGGAAATAGTACCAACATTGATGATTAAATCCAATATTCCTACAATCGCCAGTGTAAAACCATATACGCCTTTAGAATTACACGGACGTGATATTTACATCAGAGAAGGTTGTGTAGGCTGTCATTCGCAAATGATTCGTCCATTCAGATCAGAAACGGAGCGATATGGAGAATACTCCAAGGCAGGAGAATTTGTTTATGACCACCCATTTTTATGGGGTTCAAAACGCACCGGGCCTGATTTGCATAGAGTGGGCGGAAAATACCCTGACTCCTGGCATTATCAACATATGTTAGAACCGAGCTCCATTTCGCCAGGGTCTATAATGCCGGCTTATCCATGGCTATTCACCCAAACAGTGGACATGAGCCAAACAGGCCCAAAAATTGGTACCCTTAGAAAACTCGGAGTACCCTACGAATTGGGTTATGAAGAAAGTGCAAATGAAGACCTTATCAACCAGGCAAATGAGATTGTAACAAGCCTTCAAGGTGATAATATCAATACCATTGCTGAAACTGAAATTGTTGCACTGATTGCCTACTTGCAGCGTCTGGGGACAGACATAAAAGTTAAAGAGGATCAGGCCATGTTAAAAACGAAAGAATAAGACCATGTATAAATACATTATTTCAGGAATAGATGGCGCTCAAAATTTTGGGCTGATATCACTGGTAATTTTTATAACCTTTTTTGTGCTTTTGTTGCTCTGGACATTTAGTACAAGGAAAACCTATATCGATCATATGCGGAAATTACCTCTCGATGATGAAAATGAAAATAAAACTCTAAAGACTGACAATCATGATTAATAATATATATAAAGTAGGCGGCAGATTAATTGGGTTTCTGATTCTCGGATTTGGAACAATTATGCCTGTGAATGCTCAATCGGAAGAAATAATGGAACAAGTGGATCCCGGATTTTTTGAAACATTAATGTCCATTGATCCCTTGTTACTTACAGTTTTAATTCTGATTGCCACTGTAATGGTGCTATTGCTTATTACGCTTAGCCTTATGGTAAATACGGTTAGCTATATGCAAAGAGCAATAGAAAGACAAAAGGCACCGGCTGGTGAGTTTGTTGAACCGCCTACGCTTTGGGAAAGAATGAAAGAAAAATTGATCACCGGCAAATTATACACGGAAAAAGAAGAGAGAACCTCCATGATGCTGGATCACGATTACGATGGAATTAGGGAAATGGATTATGGAATGCCGCCCTGGCTTACCGCTATTTTCGCCGGTACCATAGTTTTTGCTATCGCCTATCTCGTGCAATTATGGGGTATAGGCAATATTCAGGATCAGATTACCGAATATGAAAACGATGTAAAACAGGCTGAAATTGCTATCGCAGAATGGCGTGAAAAACAATCCAATCTCATCGATGAGACATCAGTGGAATTTATTGATGACGAACTGGTCTTAGCGCAGGGCGAGGAGATTTACCTCAAGGAATGCAAAGCTTGTCATCAGGCTGATGGAGGTGGAGGTGTAGGCCCGAATCTAACAGATAATTATTGGATTCACGGAGGGTCAATCTCAGATATATTCACAACCATCAAATACGGAGTACCCGAAAAAGGTATGATCTCTTGGCAAACGAAATTAAAACCTGGAGAAATGCAGAGTGTTGCCAGCTATATTAAAACATTGGTCGGAACTACACCTGCCAATCCAAAAGATCCACAAGGTGAGTTGTATGAAGCTGAAGCCTCAACGGATTCAAATTCCGAGGAAATAAATGAAGATGTTTCAAAGGCTGATTCACTAAATCAATCCATCACATCGGAAATGTAATTTATATCTTAATTTGACCTTTTATAAAAAGCAGGAAAAAATTCCTGCTTTTTTTATTTCAACCCGGTCTTTCTTGTAAAAATTTATTCTATTTTTAAAAAGCCGACCTTTCAAAGCGAATCTCTTTCGCATCATTTTACATTTAATGATTTGAAAAAACTACTTCTAATTACCTTTCTATTTATAACATTTAATATTTCCGCAAGACAATTGATTGTGCCTCAGAATTATAACACCATTCAAATGGCCATTGATAGTGCAATTAGCGGTGATACCGTGATAGTGGATAATGGTCTTTACTTTGAAAATATTACGATTTCAGCCAAAGACATATTGCTAACATCCAACTATTTATTCACCTCTAATTTCGCGGACATTCATAATACAATAATTGATGGAAGCATGCCTGTAAACCCAGATACAGCTAGTGTAGTAAGGATAATCAATGGCTGCGGGACTGGCATGATATTTCAGGGATTTACCTTGAGAGCTGGGCTAGGCACGCCTTTTAATTTGGTAGCAAATCAAATATATATTGAAGGCGGTGGAATGGCGATTCAAAATTCTTCCCCGGAAATAAGGTTTAATTACATTTATGATAACCATTGTTTAATCAATACAGGTGGCATAATAAGCTCCGGAGCCGGCGGTATCCATACTTTCTATGACAGTGCTTTTATCCATAATAATATAATCGAAGGAAATACTGGATTGTACGGAAACGGCGTCGTTCTGAATAATTCAAAAGGAATTTTTAGTAATAACCTGGTTTATAATAATCGGGGAGGCAGTCAATTTGGAGGTGGAGGTGTTATGGTTTTTTGTACAGTTGATTCCACATCATGCCGGGTTTTAAATAATACCATAGTGTCAAATCTTGCTGTTTCTGGATTTGGAGGCTTTGCCGGTAGTGCCGGGGGCTTATTTAATATTGACTGCGATAATACAATCTTGGAAAATAATATCATTTGGGGTAATTATCAGAAATTTGGTGATGAAATTGCCAATTCGAATGGACAGTTTTTTCAAACATCTTATAATACTACAGGGGGGACTTTAAGTGGTATCAATTACAATTTCAATCCTGGATTCAGAGATTCATCGTTTTTAGCCATTCAAGGGAGTGTTTCACTCGATAGTGGAAATCCCGACTCTCTACATAATGATAATGAAGATCAATCCAATCCCGGTTTCGCTCTATTTCCCTCTCAGTCCACCTTGAGAAATGACCTGGGAATTTATGGAGGACCATATGCCGCTTTTCTACCGATAATTGAAAAGCCCATATACAATCAGTCCAGAAATCAATTTAGTTATACAAACCCATCTTCAAATGATACCATCACCAGCAGTTTTATAATACGAAACCTGGGGTCTACTCCACTTCGCATTGATAGCTTAAAATTTCTTAATAAAGATGCTATAATCCACTACGACACCATTCAGGGCCTAATGATAAAACCCTTAAGTTCTGAAGTTATCTCTTTGAAATGGACACCACTTAACCTCATCAACGATACGCTAATCATTTATCACAATGATACCGCGCTGGGCAATATCTCGGATATATTCTTTAATGTGATTATCAATAATTTAAGAAACAACAGCATATCAGAATTTATAAAAATAACCCCCAATCCAATTGTTGATTTTGCAACAATTAAAATTTCTGTCCGGGGCTCGTTTCAATTAACTATTAGAGATATATACGGACGCATTATTGATGTCTTCACAATTTCAGAAGACAAAAAAATTGACATTAGAAACTTAAATCCGGGCATGTATATATTTCAGATTGACGGAGCAAAAAGTGAATGCATCAAGGTAGTGGTCCAATGACCTTATAGATTTTCAGAAAATACCCAAAGCGAATATTTTAACCTTGTAATTCGAGAATGCGTTTTAAACTTACCTTGAAAGTGCTTCCTTTTCCTGGTTCACTTAGGATTTGAAAAGAACCTTTATTTCTTTCTATTAAATCATTGCAAAGTTTTAATCCTATTCCAGTACCTTTTTCGCCATCCGTTCCATAAGTGGTGGTAAATTGCTCCGCATTTAACAAATTGTCAATATCCTCCGGTTTAATTCCCACACCATTGTCACTTACGGATATGTCTACATTATCACCGTTTTCCTTTACACGGATATCAATTTTTCCGCTTTTTTCGGTAAATTTTATAGCGTTATTGACTAGATTTCGAAGGATTATTCTCAGTTGATCCTGATCCACATTAACGACAATAGAATTATCGCAATCAATATTGAGATCTATATTTTTGGGGTCAGCCAATTCCCTGTAAAAGGGACGTTCAGCTTCGAAAAAACTCAGAAGTTCTAATTCAGCAGAATTGGTATACAATCCATCCATTTGAGATTTAGACCAGGTCAGCAAGTTGTTTAATGTAAAAAGCATGGTCTCTGATTTCCTGCCCAACTTTTCAATGTATTCCTTGAATTCTGTTTCTGAAATGGTATCAGATTTAGACAAATCCATCAGCATATTTAAGTTTTCCAAAGGACTCTTTAAATCATGGCTGATAATATTGAAAATTTGATTTTTTGCAGCATTCGCTTTCATAAGTTTATCAGCCTGCAAGTGAATCTTATCTTTTTGTTCCTGAATTTCCCGATTCTTAATTTGAATGTCCTTTCCAATCTTTTCAATTCTTTGATTCGCCTCTTTTAATTTTTTGTTTTTCCAGATAGAGACAAGGAAAATTCCTAAGATAAACACTACAAGACTTATAGAAATGGTGAGGATCGTTCTCTGAAAACTCAATTCTTCAAAAAACCTTTCTTCCAACATTTTTTGTTCATGGGCAAATTCATATTGAGTTGCAAGAAGTACGGTTTTTTGTTCGTTTTCCATTTTGTGCATGCTGTCGAGGCGTGCATTGTAAATCGAGAGATAGTTATATGCACTTTCATAGTCACCTAATAATTCGTTTGATTTATACAGGGCAATGTAGGCTTCATTAATATCCGTTGAAATTGAATATTTTTTTGCGTTTTCAAGCGCTTTATTAGCATACATTAAAGCGGCTTCAAAATCTCTATTTACCCTTTTAATCTCGCTGAGCAAATTGTAAACTTTTGAGAGAATATAGATATTATTATTTGCTATGCATTCCTCCACTATCTCATTAAGTTCAAATGCAGCCTGATCAATTTTATACTGCAAATAATGGATCTTGGCTATGTTAAATTTCGCTTGTGCAAAAAGTGAAAATTGACTGGTTTCTTTAGAAAGCAAAAGGGCTTTTTGAGAATAGTAAAGCGCACTATCAAATCTTTTTAATCCGATATATGCGCTTGTAAGGTCATTATAAGTGAAAACTATACCAATTGAATCTTTAACTTCTTCTTTTATTTTTACAGCTCTTCTGAAATACTTAATTGAAATGTCAAAGTTGTTCTGATCCAAGTAGACCATCCCAAGATTTGAAAAATCCAGTGCTTTACCTTCTAAATTATCGATGTTATTATTTATCTCAAGCGACTTTAAATGCTCGAGCGTCGCTTCTTCATAAAAACCGCTATTCCTATAAATTATTCCCTTATTATTATAAGCGCGGGATTCCCCATTCTTATAATCTATGGCATTGGCCAATATAATTGCTTCATTATTATATTTTGGAGCCAATTGTGGATTTGTAAAGATGTAATCAAAGGTAAGGGTATTTAGAATATCAACTCTTTCCTTTTTGCTTTTTACTTCGGTGAGCTGCTTCTCAAGTTCTTCAATAGAATCGTATCCCTGCGAATTTGAATGGCCGCTGAAAATCAATAAGAATAATAACAGAAAAGAAATTCTGGGTTCTAAAAGCAAGATTCTTAAAAAAATAATTCAAGATCAGAAATCAGCTCAAAGTTGTAAATTAATTTCTGCTATAAATGTTGATTCTCATTTAAAAAATTACATTAAATACAAGACTATAAGGCTTCTTTTTTAATGATTTCAACAACTTCCGGGTTTAGCAAAGTAGAAATATCTCCGAGATTTGAAGTTTCATTTTCTGCAATTTTTCTAAGAATTCTCCGCATTATTTTACCGGATCTTGTTTTTGGTAAATCCGGAACTATTTGGATCTTATCCGGTTTTGCGATCGGACCTATGGTTCTTGAAACCAATTCCAGAATTTCATGTCGCAATTGATCTTCATCTTTGGGACTTTCATAGGTTGTAACATAAGCATAAACTGCATTTCCTTTAATATCATGTGGAAAGCCAACGACCGCAGTTTCTGCTACATTTTCATGTTCATCTATGGCATTTTCAATTTCGGCCGTACCCAAATTATGGCCAGACACGATAATTACATCATCCACCCTTCCGGTAATTCTGTAATATCCATCTTCATCTCTCCTTGAACCGTCACCTGTAAAATACTTGTTTTCAAAAGCCGAAAAATAGGTTTGCTTAAATCGCTCGTGATCTCCATAAATTGTTCGTGCGATGGAAGGCCAGGGGAATTTAATACAAAGTCGCCCCTGAACACCATTTCCTTCTATTTCCAAGCCATTTTCATCGACTATACTAGGTTGTATGCCCGGTAGTGGAAGTGTTGCAAAAGAAGGCTTTGTGGGTGTAATACCGGCTATCGGAGAAATCATAAACCCTCCTGTTTCGGTTTGCCACCAGGTATCCACAATTGGGCATTTGTTATTGCCTATATGATCATGGTACCAGTGCCAGGCTTCTTCGTTGATTGGTTCTCCAACTGTTCCCAAAACCCTTAGGGATGAGAGGTCGTGTTTTTTTACAAAAGATATGTCTGCTTTTTCCAGCGCTCTAATCGCCGTGGGCGCCGTATAAAATATATTGATCTTATGTTTATCAACAACCTCCCAAAAACGGCCCATATCGGGCCAGGAAGGCACCCCTTCAAACATTACGGTGGTTGCACCGGCAGATAAAGGCCCGTAAACAATATAAGAGTGGCCTGTGATCCAACCGATATCAGCTGTACACCAATAAATTTCATCAGGTTTATATTGAAATGCATTTAAAAATGTATAGGTGGTATAAACCATATAGCCCGCGCAGGTATGTACCATTCCTTTTGGTTTGCCCGTTGATCCTGATGTATAAAGAATGAATAGCATATCCTCTGCATCCATTTCCTCTGCTTTGCACTCGGAGCTTTGATCTTTTATTGCTTCATTCCACCAGATATCCCGACCCTCTTTCATTTGAATCGTTTCCCCTGTTCTTTTGTAAACCAAACACTTTTCAACAGTGGAACATTTTTCCAATGCTTCATCCACAATGTTTTTGAGGTTGAGTGTTTTAGCACCCCTATAGGAGCCATCTGCAGTCAACACCAATTTGCAGCTGGCATCATTGATTCTATCAGCAAGGGAATTCGAAGAAAAACCGGCAAATACGACTGAGTGAACGGCACCTATTCTTGCACATGCAAGTACTGCAATTGCTAGTTCCGGGACCATGGGCATGTAAATACAAACCCTGTCACCCTTAGCTACTCCAAGTTTTTTTAGTGTATTTGCAAAAATATTTACCTTTTGATAGAGTTCATTATAGGTAATTTTAACGGCCTTGTCTTTTGGATCATTGGGCTCCCATAATATCGCTGTTTTTTCCCCTTTGTCTACCAAATGTCGGTCAATACAGTTTTCAGTTATATTCAATTTTGCACCTTCAAACCATTTGACTTCGGGTTTGGTAAAATCCCAGCTCAGAACACTATCCCACCTTTTTCGCCAGGCAAAGGAATCCGCAACTTGTGACCAAAATATCTCCGGCTTTTCAACACTTTCGCGATAACTTCTCAAATAATCTTCAAGACTATAAATTCTATGTTTCATTCTGATCCAATTTAAACGGTGAAATTTATGCGAAAGAACAATCTCATAAATTTTACAATTTAATTCAAATCTTATTTGAATTATCAATATCCACTTTTACCCAAATCGAGATAAAATAGATTTTACGGAAGAAGCGTATGAATAGCCAAATAAATTTACATGTACTAATAGTGGGTACAAATTCCAGATATCCTTTCTTTCTAAATAGCCTTTATCCAGTGGATAGTGTTCATTATAACTGTTATAGAAGTCCCTGTTATAAGCACCAAATAATTCAGTAAATGCAATCTCCATTTCTCTAAATCCATAGTAGACCGCCGGGTCAATTAAACAAGGATTCCCTTCTGAATCAACCATTAAGTTACCGCTCCACAAATCACCATGAATTAATGATGGGCCTATATTCTTTGGGCAGATTTGATCCAGATGACGGAATATATTATCCATTTTTTGGCGATCTGTTTTATTGAAATACCCCGAATCGCAGGCCTTTTTAAAAGTATATTCAATCCTGTTTTTTTTGAAAAATTCGAGCCAGTCTGATGATTTAGAATTGACTTGAATTAAAGAACCAATGTAATTATCGTAACCAAGCCCGAAGAGCTCATTCGAATTTCGATGAAGTTCTGCTAAGCCCTGTCCAAGATTTTCCCAATAGTTAGGCTTGCGTCTGGTTGGAATAATATTTTCAAGAATTAAAAAAACATGATCCTCATTTTCTCCTGCAAAAAGAGGTTTTGGTACTTTCAAATTCTGTTGAGCTGAGATCAGCAAGTTCAGGCCCTTGTATTCTTTCTCAAACATTTTTGGAAACATTTCCTTGGAGTTCCATTTGATAAAAAAGTCGCCAATACTTGTTTTTAAAATGCCTGTTTTATTAATACATCCTCCGGAACTGAAATTAAAATCTTCAAACTGTATTTCAGAATCGGTTAAAGACTCTAAATTAACTTTTATAGAGTTTTGTAAATCACTGGGAATTGCCTTTATCATAATGATTTTAATCCATCATTTCCTAAACTGATGAATGTCATAATTAACTATTCATCGCCCTTTTAGATTTGTAAAGATTTTAAAAATAAATTGCATGGGCGAACCGAAATCTGCCTATTTCGAAGAAGAGCTTTACGATAAGTTTAGAAATACGCCATCTACAGTAAGTGATGATAACAAAAGAAGATGGATTTATCCTAAAATGCCTTCGGGGAAATGGCATCGCTACAGGCTATTCCTTGGCTATTCCATTCTGTTAATTTTTGTGGCACTTCCATTTATCCAATACAATGGAAAGCCTTTTTTTCTCATAAATATCTTCGACCGAAAATTCATTTTTTTTGGACAGGTTTACTGGCCTCAGGATATTTTTATTGTGGTCATAGGTGTTTTAACGCTCATGGTATCTATAATTCTCTTTACCGTTGTGTATGGAAGAGTATTTTGTGGCTGGACCTGTCCACAGACATTATTTATGGAATTGGTATTTCGCAAAATAGAATACTTCTTCGAAGGTGATTTCAGACAACAAATGAAGTTGCAGAAGATGCCCTGGAATGCTGAAAAAATCAGAAAAAAAGGATTAAAGCACCTCTTTTTCATCATCATATCAATTTTTTTCGGACATATTGTAATGGCCTATTTGGTCGGAATGCCGCGCGTATTAGAATTGATAAGTTCAAACCCTTTGGACAACCTTGCAGGCTTTTCAGGTCTGCTTATATTCACTGCTATATTTTATCTGGTATTTAGCCAGGTCCGCGAAATCGTATGTACCGTCATCTGTCCTTATGGCCGACTTCAGGGTGTATTATTAAATAAAGAATCCATGGTAGTGGCATACGACTATAACCGGGGAGAACCGAGAGGAAAAATTAAAAAAGGAGCTGATAACAGTGTTACTGGCGATTGTATTGATTGCAAATTATGTGTTCATGTCTGTCCCACCGGTATAGATATCCGAAATGGCACCCAGATGGAATGTATTAATTGCACTGCCTGCATCGATGAATGTAATTCGGTGATGGATAAAATAAAACGGCCGAGAGGGTTGATAAGATTTGATTCCATTCAGGGAATTGAAAACAAAATTCCATTCAAATTCACAGGCAGGGTGGCTGCATACTCTTTAGTTTTACTTGTACTTCTTGGTGCTTTTGGGTTTTTTACTTCAACTAGGACTGATATTGAAACGACGGTTATGAGAGTTCCGGGGCAACTCTACCAAAAAACCGATGATGGTAAAATTAGCAATCTGTTTAACCTTCAGATTGTCAACAAAACATTCAATGAAAAATCTGTTAAAATCGAACTTGGAGAAGGATTTGAAGGCGAAATAAAAATAATTGGTGGCGATGAAATCATCGTTCCTGCACAGGGTTCGGTTGAAAGTGTCTTTTTTATAGAAACAGAGGAAAAAAACATAACTCAAATGAAAAATAAGGTTCATATTTTGGTTTTGGAGGGAGATGAAGTTTTGACAAGCGATAAAACGAACTTTTTGGGCCCTGTAAGAATTATATCGCAATGAGGATGAATTGGGGAAATAAACTGCTGATTTCATTAATTGTATTTGCCGGAATTATGGCTACCATGGTAACAATTGCCATGAGAGAAAACATTGATCTGGTGGATGAAAACTATTATCAGGAAGAAATCGCCTATCAGGACCGCATAGATCAAATGACAAATAATATTGAAGCGGGTGCCCTGAAAATAAGTTTGGATAAGGAATCTTCAAGCATTGTCTTAAAATTTAACGATAAAGTTGAAAATGGCCATGTTCATCTATTCAGACCATCAAATGCGAGTGAAGATCAGAAAATTCAATTGTTAACCGATGAAAATGGGCTTCAGTTGATCCCTTATCAGGGTTTAATATCAGGCTTATGGCGAATCAAAATTGAATGGAGCGCCGAATCAAATTCTTATTACTCAGAACAGGTTTTAAATATTCCATAAATGCTAATTGCTGCATTGACCATGGGTTTTTTAGGAAGTGCACATTGCATTGGTATGTGTGGTCCTTTAGCACTTGCTATGCCGTATGGTCGCTTTGGTGGGTATAAAACCTGGGTAGCAAGGATAGTATATCAAAGTGGGCGTCTCAGTACCTATTTCATTTTAGGCCTCATTTTAGGCATTATTGGATTTTCATTCAATTTGGCCGGAATGCAACAGTATTTCAGCATTGGTATGGGTATAGTGCTAATAGCTGCACTATTCATTCCTATGATTTTTAAAAATAGCCTTTTCATGAAACGCTATTATTTTTTCGAGAATTGGGTAAAAAATAACATCGCTAAATTTATCCATGAAGATAAAATTCGTGGTTTTTATGTGACAGGCATTCTTAATGGTTTATTGCCTTGTGGCTTGGTATGGTTAGCATTAGTTTCGGCCATCGCACTTGGAAATGGCATTGAATCAGCTTTATTTATGTTGTTTTTTGGCCTGGGAACATTACCGGCACTTATTGCTACAATGATATCCTACCAAGTGATACAAAAAAGATTTCGCTTTTCTTTAAACAAAATATCCACTGCAATAACACTCGCCATTGCATTGCTTCTAATTGTGCGTGGTTTGAATATGGGAAATTATTTTAGCCCTTATTTAGATTTTGATGCCGCCAAAGAAAAAATCATTACCATTTGTGGGTTTGACGATGTTTAGTTAACCCTTTTATTCATGAAAAGCTAGCATTGGAAGTTTGGTATGATAAGCCATTTTTCTTGTATGGCTCGAACCAAATATTTTCTTCAATACATTTTTTTTCCTTGGCATTATTGCCAGAAGTTCAACTTTATTGCTTTCTACAAAGTCATTAATTCCTGCCTCAAAGTCACGGAATCGGGAGGTATTATGGGTATGTGGAATAGAAGCAAATAATGATTCAAAATACATGGCTTCTTCAAAATGACCTGCCTTCGTTTTTTCCTTCACATTGACCAAATGGATTCGGGCATTAAACTTTTTAGCAATAAATTTCAAACTATCAATTTCCTTTGGCTCCTTGACTTCTTCATAATCGCATGCAAAAGCAATATTGTTAATTTTTTCAAAAACCGCATTTTCAGGAATACAAATAACCGGGGCTTTTGCTTCTTCAATTACATTTGCTGCCACACTGCCAATGATAATTTCTGATAAACCGGATGAGCCTTTTGTACCCATGACAATTAAGTCGTATTCATCTTTTTTCAATTCTTCATTAATAGCATCTATACCAAATGAAGCTACTTTTTTAAAAGCACAAAATTTGGAGATATATTTATCGAATTGCTTTTTTAGAGCATCAAATTCTTCCTCTACATTTAATTCAATATTCCTAACAGTCTCACCGCTTATCGCATTCCCTGCTTCGGGAAAAGCGTAAGGAACGTGATATGCATGAAGCACACATATCATACCTCCAGTATACTCGCTTAGTTTTATGGCGTAATCCAAAGCATTGACTGAACATTCAGAAAAATCGACTGGGACCAATATTTTACTAATATTTTTCATTTGCTCCTTATTTTGCCTATTTAATGTATAAGAAAAATACTGAAATAAGAATGATTTGTATCATTTCATTGATTGCCTTGAATCATCAGAAAAATTCTTAATAAATTACAAATTCTGTTTTAAAATGGCAGGTAGCTGTTTAAGTTTAATAAAAATATAAAGTCATGATTAAGAGAATTTTAGTACCAACGGATTTTTCCAAGCATTCTTATAATGCCTTCAAGTTTGCAGAAGAACTTGCAAGTCAAAGTAATGCAGAAGTACATATTTATCATGTCATTGAAGCACCTTCAGCTTCTTATTCTGAGGGAAGTTTTAATGCTGAAGGTCAAATAGAAACTTCCGGTTCACATGAAGAAATTGTTTTTACAAAATCCTTAGTAAGTAAGGTGAAACAAAAAATTCACAAATTGGCCTCAGAAGCTAGGCATGATCACGTAAAATTTCATTCACATGTCGAAATGGGTGATGTTTTCAAAAGTATTGTAGGTACAGCAGAAGATCACGATATGGATGTGATGGTTATTGGCACACAAGGGGCACAAGGCTTAGGAGAAGTGCTTGTAGGAAGTACAGCGGAGAAATTGGTAAGACATTCACCAGTGCCGGTAATCGCTGTAAAGGACGATGTAGACCTATCCTTGCGAAATATTGTTTTTGCCAGTGAATTCAATGAAGACTTATCAAAGGTAATGCCTATTGTCAAGCATATTCAAAAGCTTTTTGGATCAAAATTGCATTTAGTGAGAATTAATACACCGAATGATTTTCATTCCACCAGAACCATGAAACAAATGATGGAGGAATTTGTGAAAAAATACGATGTAGATGACTATACAATTAACACTTACTCAGATATAGTTGAAGAAGACGGAATCGTTTATTTCGCTGAAGATATCGATGCAGACATGGTAATAATACCTACACATGCAAGAAAAGGACTTATGCACCTATTAAGTGGAAGTATTGCAGAGGATGTTGTTAACCACGCAAAAAGGCCTGTTATGACCATTAAAATTTAAAAAACTTCATTTCTAACAATGAAATAAAGGTTCTCATTTAATTGAACATAACCTCTTTCATAACAGAAATAGTATGTTTGACCTTTCTTGTTAGTGAAAGAGCTGGTGTGAAAGGAAAAGTTAAAACCGAGTTGAATTAAAAGTTCTCTTTGTATTCTTTTCTTTTCATTCTTGCTTAAACTTTCAAGAATTCTTCGATTTCGTCGCAGAATGTTATTGATGTTGCGCACCTGATTGCTAACATCCCTGTTCAGTTGATTATTATAAGTGGTACGGCATTGATCAGAGCAAAACTTTTGATCTGATCTTCCTCTAAGTTGTTCACCACATTCGCGGCATTTTCTATTGTCAATTTCCATAATTAAACGATTACAACCGTAAATGAAACGAAAGTAAACGGTTAATATCCGAATCAATTCGTGAAGACCCCTCAGCTTTGTGTGGTCAGTTGAGATGTATCAGCTGCATGAACAAATTATAAATTTTATTATTATGAACAATTTAAAAAACCGCGTACAACTTATCGGGAATCTGGGAAAAGATCCTGAAGTAAAACATCTTGATAATGGTAAAGTAGTTGCTAAATTTTCTTTGGCGACCTCTGAATCATATAAAAATAAGCAAGGTGAAAAAGTTACTGACGTTCAGTGGCACAATATTGTGGCATGGGGCAAGCAAGCCGAAATCGTTGAGAAGTACTTTGAAAAAGGAAAGGAAATCGCACTTGACGGAAAGTTATTGCATCGTTCTTATGAAGATAAGGATGGCCAAATGCGATATTTTACCGAAGTTCAGGTTAACGAATTTCTGATGCTCAACAAAAAAGCGAGCTAAGTAACCTATTTTTGGTTTTTTAAAGAGGAGTTTGGACTAGATCCAGGCTCCTTTTTTTATTTATAATATTTCAATCTGTTTTTGGCAAAATAATTGCGCTCAATAAATCGGATTAAATCACAATACGATGAAAAGCCTTATAAAGCTCAGTGCATTCTTTCTGTTATTAGTTTTTTCACTTGCAACTCAAGCGCAGCACAGACTTGCAGGAAAACAGCTTGAGATTGCACAAAATAGTGCAAAACAAGGCGATAAAGGGGCTCAATTAATTTTAGGATTGCATTATTTGTCATTGGCAAAGACCGGCGATTACAAATCAAAAGGCAGGTATTGGCTCAGAAAAAGTGCAGATCAGGGTCTTAAAGAAGCCCAATATGAATTTGCCAAAGAGATTTACCGAGATAAGAACAGAGAAACAGATAAGATTGCTTTAAAATACTTTGAAAAGAGCGCAAGACAGGGACATTACCCTGCTGCATTAGAGGCAGCTCAAATGTATTATTTTGGTTTTGGTACGCTGCGATATCCCAACAAAGCACTGGACTTATTTAGGATTTGCGCAAATAAAGGCAATGCCAAAGCGCAATACTTTCTTGCCAAAATGCATTATGAGGGAGAGGGAACTGCCAAAAACAAGATTATTGCATTTAAATGGTGTTCCAAAAGTTCAGATCAGGGCTATGCACCCGCTCAGCTATTATTAGCAAAAATGTATCTCAATGCCGATGGAACCAACTTTGACGGAAAAAAAGCAGCACTGCTAACAAAATCGGCCTTTGAAAAAGGCGAGGAAGAAGCGCAAATTCTATGGGACAAAAAAGAACTTTGGCGATATGTAAATTAAAAAGCCCTCTTATGAGGGCTTAATTGAAGTTTGTAAATTATATTGGTTCTACAAGACGATATTTCACACCAAATTGAATCCAGGATTGAGCCACATCAGTTTTTGTCTCAATTGTTGTATTGGTATTTGGATCAGTAGCAGATTGCGTTTGTGAATTCCAACTAAGATTGTATCTAACATAAAGTCCTAATTTCTTAGGTAAATTTAGATCTAATCCAACTGCCAGACCTATTTCCGGTGAATTATCTGGTTCAAAGTCTGTTTTGCTATTGTCGTCAGAAAACTCACCTTTTGTTAAAAAACTAAATTGTGGACCAACTTCGATTGCCAAAGGCTTAATAAAATTAAATGTAGCCATTAATGGGATATCAATATAACTCGCTCTAAATTCAGTTGTAGTTTCAGGGGATTGAAATGGACCGGAATTAACAGCAGGCGTGATTATATCCCCACCTCTCGCTGAATAAAGAACTTCAATTTTACCCCCAAATTTTACTGGTGATTTTAATTTTGCAAAGGCTCCGGCATGATATCCAAAAATACCTGAATATTCAATTCCGTCATCGGGACTAAGTGCTGTTGCAGCAGCCTGCCCACCTGCTTTTAAGCCAGCTGAAATGAACTGGGCATTTGAAAACGCAATAAATAAAACACTTAATGTTATTGATAGTAATATCTTTTTCATAATTATTTTGTTTCTACTAATTAACAAAAAAAACTGCATTTCAGGTTCTGATTTGTTGAAAATAGGGTTCTCAATTAGGATTCTTTATTTTTTATAAATTGGTAGTCAAATAAAATAAGAATGATCCGTCTTGGTGTATCGCTTATTTTTCTATTTTTTTTCGGGAATTCTATTGTCGCTCAACCTTTCATCGACATTTTTTCGATAAGACATCACGCCTCACCAAGCCAGCCATATTTAGATAAGGATAGCTCTTCGCTTAGCATCAGCCAATCCAGAATTAATACTTTTTTACCCCTAGTATTAAAGAATGAGGATGCCATTGTTTTGGGTACCTTTTATGAGCGAATAAGATTAAGAACAAGAAAAACTAATTTAAATACATTTGATCTGCATTCTGCAGTATTTCAAATTGGTTACGGAAAAAAATGGAATGAAAAATGGAACATGCTATTACTGTTGTTCCCAAAAATCGCAAGCGATTGGAAAGGAATAACCAGTGAAGATTTTCAAATGGGAGGCATTTTTATTGCGACTAAAAAAATAAATGAAAAATTCAGATATAAATTCGGACTCTATTACAATCGCGAATATTTTGGGAATTTGATTGTCCCGGTTGTTGGATTAGATTGGAGAATTAATGAAAAATTAAATTTTTTCGGAATTCTTCCGAGGGGGTTAAATCTTGAATACAAGGCATTCAAAAAAATACACTTTGGTCTTGCCCATGAAACCATCACTACCACATATAGATTAAACAGTAATTTTAACAGTAATTATATTCGTGATGGTGACCGGTTTTGGGCTTATTATATGTTGAAATTTTACTTAAATTATTATCCAATAAACAATATTGTATTTTCTGCTGAACTTGGGCATACAGCTTTTAGATCATATCAGGAATATTGGAAAGGAACCAAAGACAAAGTTAATGAAGGTTTCTTTCAGCAATCTAAAAACGGGCCTTTTATCAATTTACTTTTGGCATATAGGATTCGATTTGACAATAAAAATTAAATAATTGTTTTCGACTTTAAATTATTCTTGCGAATCAATTTTGACATAAATATCAATTTAATGGTGTCACAATATTCCAAAGCCATAATCACTTTTTATTAATACTCCTGATGCCATTAAGGGAATTAGAAAAATTGAAATAATTAGCTGGTTGATTCTAATATCTTATTTTTTTTCAGAGCACATTTTAAATATTAAATAGCTTCAAAATAAACTCTAGCAAAGTAATGTAAACGTTTTATCCCTTAAGAAATGCTATCATCTTTTAACTCAAATCAGGTTGGTATTTTTCCATGACAACCTATTAAAAACAAAAAAATCCTTCATTATTTCAGACTTTGGTTAAATTTAAGACAGTAATTAGGTGTTGGTTAGCAATCAAAAGAAAAAATAGAGATGTATCTATCTAATTTTTTGATTCATATCCACCTCTATTGTATTAATCATAGTATGTTTTTAGAAAATTCGAATCATCCAAATTCTAAAAATTCGGATCGCAGTGCTACAATAAGAATTATTGGATCAATTTAATATGCATTCGAATAATTTATTGTTTTCGATAGTTTTTACATTGTTTGTTTTGACAGGAAGTGTAGGTTCTTTGTTAGCTCAATGCTATTTCACTTTACAAGCTGATACTGTTTTACCTAAATCATGTAAATACGCAATTGAAAATGTAGTATGGAGAGATTTTGTCAATACTTCATCAGCCCAAAATGACATTATCAAAATTGGTGGAGGCAACAGTTGGAATGCGGATGCCCGGTCTGTAAATGAAGTTTACAATAATGGATTCGTGCAAACTGTTGTTGTTGAAACTAATACCAATCGTATGATTGGACTAAACAATTTAAATAGCAATTCGAGTTATACAGATCTCGACTATGCATTCTATTTGGTTAATAATGGAGGTTTACGAATATTTGAAAATGGTGCTAATCGTGGTGAATTTGGAGCTTACAAAGCTGGAGATACTCTAAGAATAACTGCATTTGAAAATACAGTATATTATGTAGCCAATAATAAATTGATTTATACAAGTTCTGTAGCTCCAACATTCCCTTTGTTCGTCGATGTTTCCATCAACACAGTTTTAGGGACTTTGCAAGATGTAGCCGTTGGTAACGGAACAGATTCAATTTATTCAGTATCAAGCGCATATCCCGGGACAACACCTACATATCAATGGCAACTTAATGGAATGAATGTAGGATCTAATTCAACGAGTTATGTAAATAATTTGGTCGACGGTGATGTCCTGCAATGCATTTTGACTCCAAGTTTAGGTGGTTGTTCAGGAACAAGTGTAGTTTCAAATACAGTACTCATTCGTACACTTCCGATAGATTTTGATATAAATACATATGCAGTAAATGATTCTGTACAGCAAAATACATGTTTATATGTTAGGGAAAATGTGAGTTGGCAAAATATTGCCGGTCTTGATGTAACATCCACTAACAGTCTGCAAAAATCTGTTAACAGTAATTCCTGGAATTCGGGCGCCTTTTCCTATAATAGTATTCAAAATGGTGGTTATGCAGAAACGGTGATAAATGAAACGAACACTAGCAGAATGATTGGTTTAAATACTATTAATGAAAATTCTAGTTACACTGATATAGATTATGCTTTTTACTTCTTAAATAATGGTGATGTTCGAGTCTATGAAAATGGAACCTTTATGGGTTCCTGGGGGAATTACTCTTCCGGAGATACTTTTCAAGTGGCAGTAATTGAAAATGAAGTAAGGTATATTCAGAACGGAAATGTTATTTATACAAGCACTATCGCTCCTACTTTGCCTTTGTATGTCGATATGAGTTTGAATACTGTAAACTCTACAATTGAAAATGTAAGCATTGTAAACAAGGCATATGGACGTTTCTTTGCAGGGATTACCGGGTTGGCAAATATTAGTTATCAATGGAAACTAAATGGTACAAATGTAGGATCAAACAGCCCTAATTATACTAATACTACCTTGATGGATGGTGATACAGTATATTGTGAATATTTGGTTAGCTCAAGTCTAGACTGCGGTATTGATACTTTACTGAATTCGAATTATCTATTTGTAGAAGATAAAAACCCTAAAAACAATCTAATATTCTCAATTCGCAATGATTCGATTGTAAATCAATCCTGCTATTATGCATACGAAGAGGTTGCATGGCAAAGTATTTCCGGTTTGGAAACTACCACTGCAACCAATAGTGTAATCAAGAGTGGTGGATCCTCAGGTTGGAATTCAGGTGCTTTTTCATACAATCAGGTTGATGAAGGGGGATATATGCAGACTATTGTTAATGAAAACAATACAAGTAGAATGATTGGTTTAAATTCTGTAAATGAAAATGTGAGCTATACCGATATTGACTATGCATTTTATCTAATCAATAATGGTGAAATTCGAATTTATGAGAATGGCTTAAATAGGGGCTCCTGGGGAAATTACAATCCAGGTGATACTCTCAGGATCAGTGTACTGGATACAACTGTCAGATATTTGTTAAATGGTAATATTATATATACAAGTACTATTAGTCCAAGTTTACCACTTTTTGTAGATATGAGCTTGAACTCCATTGGTTCAACAGCAGAGCAGATATATGTAAATAATACAGCCTACGGTTTGTTTTCTACTTTTTTGAGTGGTGCGAGTAATGTGAGCTATCAATGGAAACTCAATGGAGCCAATGTAGGAACGGACAACCCGACCTATACTAATACATCTTTGGTAGCAGGTGATACAATTTCATGCGACCTTGCATTAATCAATACTATTGGCTGTTCTTCAGACACAATCGAAATTTCCAATCGAATTTTAATTAACGAACAAAATTTAGCTGATGAAATAATTTTCGCCATTCGAAATGATTCCATTGTGGATAAATCCTGCATTTATGCCTATGAAGAAGTCGGTTGGCAAAGTATTTCCGGAATTGAAGAAACTTCTTCCACAAATAGCCTTGAAAAAATCTCGGGATCAAACGGATGGAATGCAGGGGCATTTTCTTTCAATAAAATAGAGGAAGGTGGTTTTATGCAGTTTATTGCAAGCGAAACCAATACACGCCGAATGATAGGATTGAATTCGGTAAATCAAAATGTAAGCTATACCGACATTGATTTTGCATTTTATCTTTTAAATAATGGCGATATAAGAATTTATGAAAATGGTAGTTTTATGGGTTCCTGGGGAAGTTATGATACAGGTGACACCTTAAGTGTAGCTATTGTAAATAATGAAGTTCGGTATATTCAAAATGGAAATATCGTTTACACCAGTACAAATTCACCTAATTTGCCATTATATGTTGATATGAGCCTAAATGATGTTGGTGCCACGCTTGAGCAAATTTATGTTTACAATACAAGCTATGGCATTTATACAGCCTTTGTTGAAGGCATCAATAATTTGAGTTATCAATGGAAACTCAATGGAGCTAATGTAGGCACAGATAATCCCATCTATACGAATTTGGCCTTATCCGCAGGAGATACCATTTCATGTGATATTTCATTACTCAATACAACAGGTTGTGCACCGGATACTTTTCTAATGTCCAATCGTGTCGTAATAAATGAGCAAAGTCTTGTAAATTCTGTACTTTTCTCTATTAGAAATGATTCGTTGATCGAACATTCCTGTCTTTTTGCAAATGAAGAAGTATCCTGGCAATCAATTTCTGGTCTGGACATAGTATCAAACAACAATGTTTATAAAACCAGTGGAAGTAATAGCTGGAATTCCGGAGGTTTTTCTTTCAACAAAGTTGAAGAAGGTGGATTTATGCAAACAATCGTTAATGAAACGAATGCAAACCGCATGATTGGCTTGAATTCTATAAATCAAAACGTAAGTTATACTGATATAGATTTTGCATTTTATCTGGTTGCTAATCAAGATCTGAGAGTATATGAAAACGGTAGTAATCGCGGTAGTGTTGGAAGCTATAATTCTGGCGATACTTTGAGAATAGCGGTAATAGATAATGAAATAATTTATTATCAAAATGGCTTTCCTGTTTATACCAGCTTAGTATCCCCAACTTTACCACTTTTTGTTGATATGAGTTTGAACACAGTTGGTAGCAGTTTTGAAAATATAACTGTTTACAATGGATTATATGGTGTTTTCTCTGCTTTCGTAAATGGAGAAACCGATATTGCCTACCAATGGAAACTCAATGGCGCAAATTCAGGTATAGACTCCTCAATTTATAGCAACCTCTCACTTGCAGGTAGTGATATAATCAATGCTGAACTATATATTTTAGGTACAAGCGGTTGTGGAGCAGATACAGTAGTTTATTCAAATCAAATTAATATTGAAGAAGTCTCATTCGAAGAATTTACAATTTTCAATATTCAACATGAACAAACTCAAAGAGATGGTTGTCAGTATGAAATTGAAGAAATTACCTGGGCTACAATTAATGGTGTAGAAACCGATGCTAACAATGTTTCAAAAACAACGGGTACTAACAGTTGGAATTCAAGTGCATTTAGTAATAATCAAGTTAGAAACAATGGTTATTTACAATTTATTGCAACAGAGACCAATACAAATAGAATGATTGGATTAAATTCAATTAATCAGAATTCCAGTTATACAGATATTGATTATGCATTTTATCTGAACAATCAAAATATAAGAGTTTATGAAAATGGTGCTAATAATGGGTTTATAGGTACATACAACACAGGTGATACGTTTAGAATTGATGTAATCGACAATATAGTTTATTACAAACTGAATGGCACTACACTTTTTACCAGTGGCAATAGTCCGACTTTACCTTTATATGTCGATATTAGTTTCAATACTGTTGGAAGTACAATTGATAGTATTTTCATAGGTAATCCAAGTCATGGTCGCTTTATAGCCAATTCAATTAACTTAGGGGATAGCCCTATTTTCGAATGGAGAGTAAATGGTAATCCAATAGGTGGCAACAGCACCTCAATTAATGTGGATTCCATTAAAGACAATGATCTTATCGTATGCGTTGTGACACCGGATTTCCAAAGTTGTTCTTCTACAGAAATCGTGTCCAATCGCATTCATATTAATGATGTGCCTCCAAATAATTTAAATCCTGTATTTACGCCAGTAAGCACTACATGGTTAGGCAATAATACCGAATGGTACGATAGTACCAATTGGTCAGCTGGCACTCCTTTTTCCGCTTATAATGTGATTATTCCTAATGGTTTAGGTAATTATCCTGAAATACCTAATGCCTCTCATGTCAATCAAATTGA
The DNA here is from genome assembly GCA_965267555.1 of Cytophagales bacterium. Taxonomy (GTDB): domain Bacteria; phylum Bacteroidota; class Bacteroidia; order Cytophagales; family CCMP332; genus CCMP332. The sequence goes on from OZ254083.1 coordinate 2,902,985, forward strand.
TATTAATTCGGGTGCCTCACTTACATTGATAGATTCTGCCGTCCTGACAATTTATGGTGATTTAAATATTGACGGATCATTAATTCCTAATAGCGGGGAGCTTGAATTCAGGGGCTGTCTGGATACATCCAGAATTGTGATTGGTAACAATTTAAACGCTTTTGATCTTGAGATAAACAACAACCTGGGTTTGATCATCCAAAACGGCAATCTTCATATCACTGGTAATCTCAATCTCAATAGTGGGTTGATATTGAATGATACAAACTTTATTGTATTCGAAGACAATTCATCCTGGAACAATGGCTGGAATGGATCTTATATTAGTCAACGAATTCGAAAAATCGGCGATGATGCATTTACATTTCCCGTTGGTGATAATGGAAATCTTCAAACTATAGGAATTTCAGCACCTTCAAATGTTACTGATGTCTTTGAGGCTCAATATTTTGATATTTCACCAGACAGCGTGAGCCCTGTCCCTTATTATCATGACTCTATAGAAACTCCCCCACTCGATCATGTAAGTGGAACCGAACACTGGATTTTGAATAGAGTACTAGGTAGTTCAAATGTATTTGTTAGTCTCAATTGGGATCTCTCAAGCGGTGGAGTTGGAGTACCGGCAACTTTACGTGTTGCACGCTGGGATGGCTCAATGTGGCGAGATGAAGGTAATGGTGGTACTTCAGGTACTTTGTCCGATGGAATTGTTATGAGTGGATCTGCGGTTAGCAGTTTTAGTCCTTTTACTTTGGCAAGTACAACTCTGGCAAATCCACTACCGGTAAACATTGTAAACTTTGAAGCAGAATTAAAAGAATCAGAAGTAGAACTCAGATGGAGAACCGCTTCAGATAAAGGCATTATGAGCTTTGTTGTTGAGAAATCTCTGAATGGTACGAAATGGAAGGAGATTGGAACAATTGAAAGTAGAAATTCAATTACAGGATCGCACTACACAAGTTTTGACTATGAGCCTATCCTCGGTGATAATTACTATAAACTTAAAATGATACATGATGACTCAAAAATTCAATACAGTCAGGTCATCAAGATAAATTACAATCCAAATCAAATTAAAATTTATCCAAACCCTGTGAGGGATGTTCTATTGATTAAAAATTTACCGGAACAATACCAAGTTCATCTTTATGATGCATACGGGAGAATGCTTTTAACAACTAGGGAAAATAATCTTGACTTTAAAGGCCTTCCATCAGGCATTTACGAATTGTTGATAATTAACAAGAAAGGGGAAAAAGTCAGCTCTTTAAAGGTTATCCATTAAATAAGCATTTTGAATTTTACTCAATTCTCTGTCAACCAGATAATATCGAATAACACTTAATAAAGTTTAGCATTTTAAAAAAAAGCAAGCTACGTAATTGACTGCGTCGATCTCTGAAGATTCAGGCCTGCAAATGAAAAATCCATGCATTCTTTTCAGAATGCCTGTCCACTTGCTTACCAATAAAAAAAGCAAGCTTTTTTATTGGCTTGCTTCGTGTCCAGAAATGGATTTTTCGCTTGATCGTGAACCCGGAGAGATTCGAACTCCCAACCTCCTGATCCGTAGTCAGGTGCACTATCCAGTTATGCTACGGGTCCAATGTCTTATTTTGTCGTTTACGTTGGCAAAAGTAGATAAATTGAGACTTGAATAAAAGTCATGTTTGTCACTACTTCTTTTTATTTTAGCTTTAAAGCAAAATTCCTACTATGAAGATCAAATTAATACTTAGTGCAACGCTTATTTTTATCGGAAGTGCAATTTTTGCGCAGGATGAGGTTACAGATCCCAATTTTACGGAGTATCAGGATAAAGTTCCCGGTACACTGGTATTTGAATTTGGATACAATATGCTTCAGGAAGGCACACCTGATAATATGGACATTGAATTTTTAAAGAGCCGGTCAGCAAATATTTATTACATGTACGATTTCAGGCTTTTTGGATCAAAAAAGCTTTCTTTTAATCCGGGATTTGGACTTGGAACGGATAATTACATGTTTTCAAATGAGGTAAGTGTAAGTCCCAGTGCAAACAATACGCTTTTTGTCTTAAGTGCCTCAGAGTTTGAATCCGGAGTAAATACGGACTCTTCTTCCTTTGGAATAGAAAAATCCAAGTTGAATGCAAATTATTTTGATATCCCTGTTGAATTCCGATTCAGGACAAAGCCTTCAAAAAAGTCTTTTCGTTTTGCTTTGGGAGGAAAAATCGGTTTCTTAATTGATGCAAAATCTAAAATTAAATACGAACTGGATGGCGACAATTTTAAATTTAAAAGCAAGTCGCGCAAAGGCCTGGAAAACTTTCGATATGGGCTTCATGCCAGAATTGGATTCGGAAGTTTAAACTTCTTTGGTTATTATGCCCTCTCTGAACTTTTTGAATCTGAATTGAACGATTCAGATGGAAAACTTGAAGGTAATTTATCAAATGTAATTCTTGGAATTACTGTAGTTACTTTCTGATTTTATTAAGTTAGAAATAGGAGAACCCGATTTTATTTGCCCCATTTGATCAATGGCCTTTAAAATTGGGTTTTCTTTTTTCAAGAAAGGCTGAAACACCTTCCTTATAGTCATTTGACCCTCCTGCTATTTCCTGACAGTATTTTTCATACTCCAAAGCCTGATCCAAATCAAAATTATAGGATTTATTAAGCATTTTTTTCATCAAGCCAATTGCCTTGGTGGGTGCATTGGCATAATACTCGGCCAAAGCCTGAACTTCGGCATCTAAATCTTCTTTTTGTACGACTTTATTGACTAACCCTAATTTCTCAGCCTCACTTGCTTTAACCTTGGAGCCAAGAGTGCTTAATTCAAATGCTTTAGAATAACCGACCAAACGCGGAAGAAAAAATGACGATCCTGAATCTAGAACTAAACCAATGTTAACAAAAACTTCTATCAGAGATGCTTCTTCAGCCGCAATGATCATATCTGCAGCCAAGGCCAATGAACAACCTGCTCCTGCAGCTACACCATTTAATTTTACAATAATGGGTTTTGGCATATTACGCATGGAACGGATAATTGGATTATATCTTTTGGTTAACGATTCCTTAAAAGATCGTTTTTCAACACCAGATACAGCTTTTAAATCCTGCCCTGAGCAAAAAGCCTTGCCTTCTCCACTTATCACAAGTACGCGAACTTCTTTATTCTTTGCACTTTCTTTAAGGGCGGATTGCAGTTCATAACTTAATTCATCATCGAATGCATTGAATACCTCCGGCCGGTTCAATGTAATGCTTGCAATTCCCTTTTCTACTTCGTATTTGAGTTTTTTATACATGCAATCAAATTAGAAAAACACCGAATGATACTACTATACCCAAGGCTATACCTGCAATTATTTGCTTGGGTGTATGAGCTTGCAAATACAACCTTGCAGAAATTAAAATACCCGATAATACCACCATTATCAGAGCTGGAATTAAAAGATTCATTTCGTTGAATCGCAGCACACAAAGCAGTAAAAAAGCACTTGTGCCTGCAGCTCCAACAGAATGAGCTGAAATTTTCCAGAATCTGGTAATTATTGTAATAAGGGCCAATGTAAATGTTATTCCCATCATGATTAAAGGAATAAGCATAGGCGTTTTACCCACCAATAAATAAGTAAATGCTATATAAATTAAAGTTGATGCGATCATTGGCCATCGTCTTTCTGACTTGTTATCCAATTTAATGTCCTTTACAATGCCTAAATTATACATCGTCAAAATGAGGAATATTGGAACAAGGTATGACCCTGAAAATATAAGCATAAGTAATATCCATTTATTTTGAACATTGGATATTATAATTGGAGCAAATTCAAAAATGCTTAAAAAAATAATACTCGGCATCAATAATGGATGCAGTAAAACGGATATGGCCAAAGCCAGATTTTTCTTCATATTACAATTCCTTTCTAAGTCGCGCCACAGGTATTCCCAACTGCTCCCTGTATTTTGCGACAGTTCTTCTGGCTATTTGATAGCCTTTTGTTTTTAAAAGTTTTTCCAGTTTATCATCAGAGAGCGGTTTTTTCTTATCCTCTTCTTCAATAAACCTTTTGAGCATTTGTTTTACTTCTCTGCTACTGACATCTTCACCGGAATCCGTTGCAATTCCTTCGGAAAAAAAGAATTTTAATGGGTAAATACCAAATTCTGTTTGGACAGCTTTGCTATTGGCAACCCTTGAAACTGTCGATATATCCATGTTAATACGCTCTGCAATATCTTTCAAAATCATGGGTTTAAGTTTACCTTCATCCCCTTCCAGAAAAAAGTCATATTGAAATTGAACGATGGCATTCATGGTTTTCATTAAGGTCTCTTGTCTTTGCTTAATCGCATCTATAAACCATTTAGCGGCGTCGAGTTTTTGCTTTACAAAAGATACCGCCTGTTTCATCCCTTTGTCTTTTTTTGGACTTTTATCATAAGCCTGAAACATTTCGGAATAAGACCGGCTAACCCTTAACTCAGGTGCATTTTTTGAATTCAATGAAATTTCCAGATCGCCATCGTTGTTTACAATAATAAAATCCGGGATGATGTATTCATTTCTTGTTTGAGCTGCATCGGAGCTACCCCCGGGTTTGGGGTTTAGCTTTATAATTTCCGAAATTATTTCCTTTAATTCGTCGGCATCGACATCCAGCTTTTTTTGAATTTTTTCGTAATGCTTTTTTGAAAACTCATTAAAACTGGATTCCAGCAATTCAATCGCCTTCCGACGAATGGGGTCACTTTTTTTTCGCTTTAACTGAAGTATTAAACATTCCTTTAAATCCCTGGCTCCAATTCCCGGAGGGTCCAATTTCTGAACCTCAAATAATAGATTTTCTAATTCATCATATTCGGCTTCAATATTTTTTGAGAATGCCAGGTCATTGGAGATTGCTTCCAATTCTCTTCGCAAATACCCATCTGCATCAATGCTCCCAATTATTTGTTTAGCGATTTCCAGCTCGCGGTCACTTAATTTTCTAAATCCCATTTGATTCTCAAGTCGCTCAAGTAGACTGGAGCCGGACACTATAGGGGTTTGTTTATTTTCATCATCGGGATTAGGTCCATCACCTGCCATTTTATATCCCGAGTATTCATCCTGAAGGTAATCATCCAAACCGATCTCATCATCTCTTTCTTCGGTTTTTTCAGATTCAGAATTATCAGATTCGGCCCGAATTTCATCATCCTCTCCCTCTTCCAAAGCGGGGTTAGCTTCTAATTCCTCTTCAATTCTGGTTTCCAATTCGGCAGTAGGTACCTGCAGCAATTTGATAAATTGAATTTGCTGTGGAGACAATTTCTGGCTTAAGGTCTGCTTTAGACTAATCCTCTGCATAAATTGGAAAAAGAATAAAATTTCAAATCAAAAATAATCTGATTTTATTAGATAGATTCATAAAACTGGCTAAAATTAGTTTTTTTTGCAGCTTCTTTAGAATTACAAAATTTAAGGCAATTGAAAAGAATAGAAATTAAAAATTTATTGAAGGGTGAAAATGAAGGGAATGAGGTTAGTGCAATGGGATGGGTTAGAACCAGGCGCGGAAATAAGAATGTTTCCTTTGTTGCACTCAATGATGGATCAACTTTAAATAATATTCAGGTTGTCTTAGAAAATGCTTCATTTGACGATGAAGAGATCAAACGGATTACAACGGGTGCATCCATTAAAGTAATTGGAAAACTTGTTCCTTCTGTGGGTAGCGGTCAGGATTTTGAAATTCAAGCCAATAAATTTGAGATATTAGGTGATGCTGATGCTGAATTATATCCATTGCAACCTAAAAAACACAGTCTTGAATTTTTAAGAGAGATTGCCCATTTGAGGCCCAGGAGCAATACCTTTGGCGCTGTTTTTAGAATTCGCCATCATTTGGCTTTTGCTATTCACAACTTCTTTAACAAGAATGGATTTTATTATTTGCATTCGCCCATTATTACAGGCTCCGATGCGGAGGGTGCTGGTGAAATGTTTAGAGTAACAACCCTGGATCCAAAAAAACCTCCATTAAATGAAGATGGTGAAGTAAATTACGAAGAAGACTTTTTTGGCAAGGAAACCAATCTAACGGTATCCGGTCAATTGGAGGCAGAGCTTGGGGCTCTTGCACTTTCTAAGGTTTATACTTTTGGCCCAACTTTCCGAGCGGAGAACTCCAACACAACGCGGCATTTGGCAGAATTCTGGATGATTGAACCGGAAGTTGCTTTTGCAGATATTTATGATAATATGGACCTCGCTGAAGAGTTGTTGAAATATTGCCTTGGTTATGTTAAAGAACATGCATCAGAAGATCTCAAGTTTTTAGCGGGTCGTTTTGAAAAAGCCCAATCTGAAAAACCCCAACATGAACGAAGTGCTATGGGTTTGATTGATCGTATGGATTTCGCCATTAATAACGATTTCGAAAGAATAGATTATTCTGCAGCATTTGAGATATTGAAGAGGTCAAAACCAAATCAAAAGAAGAAGTTTGATTACCCGGTTGAGGAATGGGGTATGGATTTTCAGTCTGAACATGAAAAATATCTGGTTGAAAAACATTTTAAAAAACCTGTGATCATTTACAATTATCCAAAAGCAATAAAAGCATTTTATATGCGCGTCAATGAAGATGATAAGACAGTGGCCGCAATGGATGTATTATTTCCCGGGATAGGTGAAATCGTGGGTGGTTCTCAAAGAGAAGAGCGATTAGAGGTTCTAAGTTCGAGAATTAAAGAAATCGGTATTCCCGAAAAAGATGTGTGGTGGTATTTGGAAACAAGAAAATATGGCACTGTACCACATAGTGGTTTTGGACTTGGTTTTGAGCGAATGATGGTATTCATAACGGGAATGTCAAACATCAGAGATGTAATTCCATTCCCGCGTGCACCTAAAAATGCAGAATTCTAATTTCTTAGTATTGTTAATTCCTTGGTTAACTCGCCTATGTAGGGAATTACTCCGCTACCATGCGTTGCATCTTGCAGTGGTGTAAATGTTACAATATTTTCTGAAGCACCATTTTCAATTAATTGATTATAGGTATCTACTGAGTTTTGATAAGGTACAGTAATATCAGACGTACCATGATACATAAACATTCTTTTAGTAGGTACCCAATCCGTCAATGAGTTTTCAATTAGTTGCATTTTAAGATCAGCATACAAGGGATCGGTTTCCAAACCTGCAATAGCCTCGGCTTTCAACAACACGTTAAGGGTATCGTTGAGTTGGTTATTTATTTCGGAACCCGTGTATTGGCCATTAAATAAGTCCGGAATTCTTGATGCATAAGGCTCGTTAAATACATCACTAAAACTAAGACTCATATCATAAGCAGTTTTAAATGCATTTACCACATAAGCCATATAAAAAGGTTGATGAAATGTTTCCAGGGTAAAAAAGTATTCCTGAAATCCCTTCATATCATATCCTCCGGAAGAAGGGAAAGAAGCAATAAAATTAAAACCATCCAGTCCTTTTTCTTCAATCCATTTATGAGTGGCCATGGTGGCGTATCCGCCTTGTGAATAGCCTGCAAGGTATAAATCGTTGTTGAAATCCAACTCGAGTATTTCAGCGATTTCCTTTGCAGCCCTAATATTATCTATTGTTGCGCTTGCAGTAAGATCTTCAACATAATATGGGTGTGCAATATCAGCGGATGCTCCAAATCCTATAAAATCAGGAATGACTGCAATCATTCCGGTAGAAGCTATCGCAGCATAAAACAGGGATGCCTGATCTGATAACGTGATATTACTGGGTGCTTCGGCATCAGAACCAATGGTTCCGTGTTGAAAACTTAACATATCTACTTCATCTGTTGTAGATGGTAATATGACCAAGCCTGAAGCATTGATATCTTCGCCCTTGTATTTTGTCCTGTATACTACTTTTAAAATAATTGCATCGTATTTCATTGCTGAGGCATCAAATCCGGGTAAGCCTGCTTCAACAAATAATTTTAAATCGCCGGATGATCTTATTGAAAATGTGTCTTTTGAAATAAGTACACTTTCATTCTGATTTTCTTCCAGAGGTGTTACCGCGTTTTCATCCGAGCTACATGAAAACAGAAATACTAAAAATATAAGGGAGGAAAGAATTAAGAAATACCGTAGTTGTAGTTTCATAGGTTTGATTTATTGATTAAATAGTCTATTAAATTTAGTGAATTAATTGAAGATAAGCTTTTACTTCTTTTTGGATGCTTTTTCTTCCTTTTCGGCTATTTTGTGTAATTTCTTTTGTGTTTGAGCACCTATGCTCGTTTTTATTCCACTGTAAATGGCCTTCCAAACATAATTTACAATCGACTTGCCTTTATCCCTACGAAAAAATATTTCACCATCCTTAAAAAAACCTAAATGTGGATTTTTACTATTGATCAAAAAGGTATTTGCAAACCAGGATACGATTCCTTCGTCCAAACCCTCAGCCTCGCCTGTTTTTTTATTAATTACAAAAATTTTAAATTTTGAATACTTAAAATTTAAATCACCCTTGGCATAATCTTCATCTGCTTCAAAGTTGAAATTCAACGATTTTGAAATTCCACTCTTAATCGAGACAAAGGCCACATTTTCTGTCATAGGATTTACGGCAGTCATATCCATAGATCCTAAGCTTCCTCTTATACTAAATGTGTTGTTCGTGTCCATGAAATTAAAATTGCCGCTCATGATAATATCACCCTGATCCATTAATTTCCCAATTGCAAACAAATATGAATTAGGCCTATACCGATAATAATTTGAATCATTTGAAATCAGATAAATCTTGCTATTTATATCGTTGAAAAATATTTCACCGGGATATTCTCCATCGGCGGCAAATTCGCGATACCTCGCATTTCCATGTACTATGTGAATTGAATCTATAGAAAATAATACAGGAATATTTCTAATCACTTCATGAATCATCGGTGGACGAAAATTTTCATTCAATGCCACGCGCTTATCTCTAAAATCGTCTATATAAAGGGAGTCAATAAATAATTCTCCCGCCCTCAATTCGTCACTTAAATAGAGCTTTTCCAGATCTACAGCTCTTATTTCGATTGTTTTAATTTTTGCTTCTACCCTATCGCTCTGAAATCCCAATGTTCGCGCGTAGTCAAAATCATCGTACAATGGCTTAAGATGGGTTCCACTGGCATAAATTTTTTCTTCTCCGGTTGAAAATCCAATTTCATCAAATAATACCATGTTCATTTCATCCGGTAATATTTTAGAATAGTCTTTTAATCTAAATACCACATCTTCAGAAAATAAAAACCTATTTCTTCCGGCTGAAAGGCTATCCACCCGAAAATCGCTAAGGTCTATGTATATATTATTTAATGAAGTCCTGAGCTCAATGCTATCATTCGAATGCTTGTAGTTTTTTAGCTTGCCATTATAAATTAAGATTTCATCTGTTTGTATCTCTTTTATAAAATCCTTTATTAATGAGTAGAATTCAATTTTTTTTAAGCCCGGCTTTGAGGCAGAATTACCATAGTCATGTACTTCAATGTTTGGATTCCAAATTAAAAAGGTGTCAATCCTTGCCTTCCTGTTTACATAAAAGTTGCTAAAATCAATGCCGCTAATATGAAATGAATCAATCCTTGCATTTGAATAAACTGCATTATTTAAGCGAATAGAATCCCGATAAATACTATCTAAAACAAAATTAACGGTCTTACTTGAAAAGGTATTGGATGCTAAATCAAAATTAATTGAGTCTATCAACAATGTGTGATTTATCTTTTTAGCGACAAACTTAATTTTGGGAATTTCAAAACGAAAGTCCGTAAAAGGTAATGATTCAGGCTTAGCACCAAGGGTGTGATCAGCCAATTCCGTTTTAATTATTTGCCCATTGAAAACAGCTTCTGCAATTTTAGTTTTCTTGATATCAAAGTAATCAATCTCTCCATATCCGATATCGATGCTACTTACATTTAATTCTTTTAGAATTCTCGGCATATTGAAATTGCCTTTGACTAAAGTATCTTCTTTCCTTGCTGTATTTCTTTGTTGCAATACTATTTTCAAGGAATCAAATTTCAGGCTATCTACATTTAAAATCTGATTATCGTACACTTCTTCCAGATTTACATCATTGAAAATTGCCACTGGAGAGTGAAATGAAATCTCTATAGATTCAGAAAATTCTATTCCTTCTTTTAAAACAGGTTCCAATTTGAAACCAACTATTTTTAATTGCTTTTCAGGAAAACGATAGATCATGGAGTCTGAAGTAATCTGATACAAGCCTTTATTTATAAATAATTTCTGATCGTGGATAACGGCATCGACTGACTTTGAGAAAAATATATTCTCAGTCGACATTGAAATCGAATCAGGTATAAGATTCAAGCCTTTTAATGTCAGGTGTAATTTATTATTGTAGTTATTAATACTCGAATCACCATTAATACTGAAACTGCTTATTTCACCATTTGAAAGTTCCAGGTTCTTTACCATAATAAATGGAAATAGACTTTGAATGCTGTTTTTAATATTATCTAAATCCGGTGGAAGCACTGTATCCTTAGGCAACTCTTCTAATTTATAAGAATACAAGTGAGGCTCCTCAATTAAAATCTTATCTACAACAATTTGCCGCTCCTTAAAAACCCGAATAATATCCGCATTTTTAAATTTTACAATTGGGATTTCAAATTCCAGATAACCAGACTTTCTCTGTCTTTTTAAACGCTGCCGAATGGTATCTTTGCGCAATGCCTTCATGCTAATATCGCGCAGATTTATTTCTCTATTTTTAGAAGAAAACTGGAACAGACCCACTTTAATCTCATTTATCTCATTGGGCAGTAAGAAGTCATAGTCTTTTAATTCAAGATCAATATTCTCGGAAAACAAAAAATTATTCTGGCTGACAAAACTGATTGAGTCCAAAAAGAAATTGTAAAGGATTAGTGATATATTATCAGCAATGATTTCTTCATTTTTCCCCTCAACAGTTTGATCAAAATCTATTGAGCCCTGGTTGATGTTAATCTGATCGATGCTTGATGACTTCAAATAACGACTGAAAAGATTGTAAACATCATTGGCTGATTTGCGGTCTTTTTTATTCTTTTTGTTTTTCCCTTTTTTCTTAATTTCAATGTTAACCGCTGGACCATCAACAATTAAAGCATTGGCTAATAAATTTCCCTCCAGATACATTTTATATAAATCCAGACCCCTGAGTTCTATAGTAGGCAAGAGAATGTTCAGCTGATCTTTTTTAATGCTTTTATCAAAATTCTTTTGCGGTTTTATTTGTAACCCTTTTGCTTTTAGAATTTTCTCTTTACTGGAAATAAAAAGTGAATTGGCTTGAAGTACGTGTACGGAGTCACGAAGCGACATTCTAAATGAATTGAAATCAAGTTCTAAATTTTTGGAATACAATATTCTTTCAAAATTTCTGTAAGCTGTGGAATCAATGTGAAAGCCTTCAAGATTAACGTCGATTCCACTTATATCTACATTTTCTGGGACATTTTCTAAAGGTTCAGCATATCTGAAATTCCCTTTTTCCAAATCAAATTCTCCGATATTTACTTCATTCAGATACCCATTAATCAAAGGGAAAAAGTTAACCTGATTTTTAAGTGTTTTTTCTGATTTTACGCGTTCTGAAAGAGGTGTCTGATTGAAATAACCAATTTTAGGTCGCAGTATTAGTAACTTTTGAATATTAAAAGTATCCTTTTCATAGGCTTTGATTACATCTGCGCCACTTAGCAAAATTTCGGGAAAGAACGTTGTAAAATAGGATTTCCTGCTTTCTCTCAATTTATTTAAGGAAATTTGACTGGGATTCAAACTGAATCCTCTTGCATATACAATAGAATCCAAGGTATTGATTCCAATTTCGTTGGCATCGATAACATGAATCCCGTCTTTTAATACAAGTTTGTAGTCTTTGAAAATAAGTTCTGCACCATCGGAATAAAGAAATTTTTCCTGGCCTTCGGGATTTCTTTTATCTATTTGAAAATTCTTTAAACGCAAAGTAATTTTTGATGCCGTAAAATTTTCAACCTGACCTTCCTTTTCCAGGAAAATATCAAAAACACCTTCGTTAATATAGAGGTCACGAACTAAAAAATATTCAACCAATTCCATGATGATTGGTCTTATATCATCGTATTCCTCTCTGTAATCTTTGTTATTTCTGAATATTGGTACATCTAAAAGCCGAAGATCCGGTTTGTTGATGATCAGCGAATTAATTATGAAGCTATTCTCATAAAAAGCAGTAAGAAATCGCAAACCATTTACTTCAAAATGTGGAATTTGTATATCATACAACCCTGTTTTTACCTCTCCTTTCGCCTTTTTCGCTCTGTAGATCGTTCTGTCGGGAATAAGATGAAATTGGTTGACTTCAAATCCGAGTTTTAAAAAATTTACATTTATATCCTTTAATTCAACTTTGTATAGTCCTTCACTCCTGATTTCAACTGTTTTGATGATGAAGTTTTTGAGAATTGCATTTCCGTATATTATTATAATCAAAGAAAAAACAGATAAAAGAATAAGCGTAATTCCGAATGATCCGAATATCAATCGTTTACGCCTCTTTTTCCGTTGTTCGGGGCTTCTCTTTTTCTTTGGTTTTACTTCGGTCATTGAACCTTAAACTAGTCTAAAATAATCATTGGAAATACTAATAATTATATTTTCCCTGCCATTTTGATTTTAGATATGCGCGCAGGTCGGCCTCCCTTTTGTTCTTTCCGGGCTTATAAAAAACTTTATCTTTTAACTGATCAGGTAAAAACTCCTGCAATGCAAAATTACCCTCAAAATCATGAGCGTATTTATAATTCTTTCCATATCCCTGGTCTTTCATCATTTTAGTTGGCGCATTTCGAATAGCCATCGGGACGCCTAAATTACCACTGTTTCTTACTTCTTCCTGAGCTTCTGCAATTGCGAGATACGAAGAATTGCTTTTGGGTGATGAGGCTAAATAAGTAACGCATTGGGCAAGAATTATCCTGGATTCCGGCCAACCTATTTTTGTAACGGCATCAAAACAGGCATTTGCTAAAACCAAAGCTGTGGGGTTGGCATTTCCGATGTCTTCCGAGGCTAGAATTAGCAATCTTCTCGCAATAAATTTAGGATCTTCTCCGCCTTCTATCATTCTTGCCAACCAATATACTCCGGCATTGGGATCGCTTCCCCTGATCGATTTAATAAAGGCGGAAATGATATCATAGTGTAAGTCTCCATTTTTATCATACTGGATTTGCTTCTGCTGCGCAATTTGCAGTACTAATTCATTTGTTACTTCTTTATTTTCTTCCAGGTTCTGTGATACAAGTTCAATGATGTTAAGAAGTTTTCTTCCATCGCCATTTGCGATTTTAAATAAGACATCCCATTCTTTAATTATTATACCTGTTTGTTTTATATCCACATCCCGATCTATGGCATAATTCGCCAGGGTTTTAAGATCTTTATCCTCAAGCTGTTTTAAAATATAAATTTGACATCGCGATAAAAGCGCATTGATTACTTCAAATGAAGGATTTTCTGTGGTAGCACCGATTAATGTGATGGTCCCTTTTTCGACTGCTCCAAGTAATGCATCTTGTTGGGCTTTATTAAAGCGATGAATTTCATCGATAAACAAAATTGCATTGCCAAATCGTTTTGCTTTTTCAATCACTTCGCGAACATCTTTTACACCTGCCGCAATTGCTGAAAGGGTATGAAAAGGAAGTTTTAAAGTATTGGCAATTACATTGGCCAAAGACGTTTTCCCTACTCCCGGAGGTCCCCAGAGAATCATTGAAGGCAATACACCACTTTCGATTACCTTTCTGAGAACAGCTCCTTTTCCTACCAAATGCGACTGCCCAATGAATGTATCCAAATCGACGGGTCTAAGTCTTTCAGCCAGTGGAATTCTTTGTGTTAACATATTTCTGAAAGTTAGAAATAATCTTTCAAGATGGCATTTAAAAAGCTCTTTATCGGGAAGAATAAAAAAATCAAAGCCCAAAAAAAATTTGTAGCTGAAAATCTACATTTTTGCCATCCAAATGCCGTCAAAATTTACGATTCACGCCGTTCTTTTTTTAGTTGGAGCGATTTACGCCGGAAATTACATCATTGCAAAAGAAGTGATGCCCGAATATGTAGGGCCTTTTGGCTTAATTGTCATAAGGGTCATAATTGCAGCGGCCATCTTCTGGATAATACATTTCATTTGGATTAAGGAAAAACTTAAAAGCAAAAAAGATTTCTTCCTTCTTCTTCGTGCTACCGTCTTTGGGGTTGTCATCAATCAATTGCTTTTCTTTAAAGGGTTGAGCCTGACAAGCCCTATTAATGCCTCACTTATTATGACGGCCACGCCCATCCTGGTATTAATCAGCTCGGCGATAATCTTAAAGGAAAAGATCACGAAATTAAAAATGCTCGGTGTACTTCTCGGATGCTCCGGTGCTATACTCTTAATTGGAAATTCGGGATTCTCTTTTTCAGGCGATACATTCAAAGGAGATATATTAGTATTTATCAATGCCTGCTCTTATGGTATTTACCTGGTTTTAGTTAAACCTATCATGGATAAATATCACCCAATCACTGTAGTGAAATGGATATTTACACTGGCCATTCCTTTTGTTACAATTGTTGGATTCAGCGACCTAATACCGGTAGACTGGGAACAAATGCCCGGTAGAATCTATCTGTCAATTTTTTACATAGTGTTCGCTGTCACCATAATGGCCTACTTATTAAATGCCTGGTCGTTGAGGTATGTCAATGCGAGCATGGTGGGAATTTATATTTATTTACAACCGCTGCTGGCAAGTTTTCTTGCGGTAATTTTAGGGAAAGATGAATTGACAATCAGCAAAATATTTTTTGCAATGTTAATATTCAGCGGGGTATACCTTGTTAGTATTAAAAAATAAATCCCAAATTTGAATATGAGCGAAACGTACTTTGAAAATTATGCTATGATTCTGCTGTTTTTCGCCGCAGCTATCTTATTCAGTATTTTTGGGATCCTCACATCGCGTTTGCTGAGTGTATCAAAGCCAAATGTCGAAAAATTAAAAAGTTATGAAAGCGGTGAAGAACCTTCAAACGATGCCAGGATTCAATATAATCCGGGTTATTTTGTGATTGCTTTAATTTTTTTATTGTTTGAAGTGGAAATACTTTTTCTTTTTCCCTGGGCATTAATATTTGATAATACGGCTTTAAATAATGCAAGTGAAGGCCTCTGGTCTTATTTAACCTTGATTGAAATGTTCATATTTATTGCCATCCTGCTGTTGGGTTTATTTTTTGTATGGAAAAAAGGTTTTTTAGATTGGCCGAAAGCCAAAATCGAGAAGGAAGAATATCAATCCAATATTCCCGATAGCTTTTACGAAGACATAAATAAAAAATATACCTGATTGAAAACCGGAGAGGGCGATATTGCAATTACATCCTTGGATGACCTGTTAAACTGGGCCAAATTGTCATCACTATGGCCAATGGGGTTTGGGCTGGCTTGCTGTGCTATTGAAATGATTTCTACTTATGCTTCTGCCTATGACCTGGATCGTTTAGGTGTTTTTCCCAGGCCCAGCCCAAGGCAATCCGATGTTATGATTGTAGCAGGTACGGTGACCTTTAAAATGGCGGATAGAGTCCGAAGGCTATATGAACAAATGCCGGAACCGAGATATGTGATTTCCATGGGTTCCTGTTCAAATTGTGGAGGACCCTATTGGGAGCATGGATATCACGTAGTGAAAGGTGTAGACAAAATTATTCCTGTAGACGTGTATGTTCCGGGTTGCCCTCCTCGACCTGAAGCACTTATTGGCGGGATTTTAAAACTGCAGGAAAAAATAGCCTCTACCCCGCATCCTGACGGATCACTTATTTCAAAAATATTTAATCCAAAAATATCAAAGCATGTCGACGACTAATACCTTATTAAAAAAATTTGGCAGCGATAACATCGCTTTGGTTGATAATAGTTCTAATGTAGAATGCGTCAAGGTTTCTAAAGAAAATTTCCCAGAGATAATCCTGTATTTAAGAGATGAAAATGGATTGTTTTTTGACTACTTGAGCTGTATAACCGGTCTTGACAATCCCGAAAATGAAACATTTGAAGTAATCTACAGGCTTTATTCAATTCCTTATGACAAACATCTCGATATTAAAATTGAACTTGATAAGACAGAAAAAAATGAATTAAGTCAGGCAATACCAAGCATCACTAAGCTATATCGGTCTGCTAATTGGATGGAAAGAGAAGTATATGATATGTATGGTATTCCGTTTGAAGGCCACCCTGATTTGAGGCGAATTTTAATGCCTGCTGATTGGATTGGTTATCCTTTGCGTAAAGATTACAAGACATCAGAAAAGTACCATGGTATTACCATTGATTTCGAAAGCGAGTCTTGAGCAATCTAAAAAACCATATCGATAATAAATCAAAGATTCAATATCAATTTGACGAGGGTCATCTAAATAAATCTGAACCTTCCAGGTACGATCCTTCTGGGCTCAAAAGGGAAGAAATGATCATCAACATCGGCCCTCAACATCCCTCCACGCACGGTGTCCTGAGGTTGGAAACGCTGCTCAATGGCGAATACATTGTTGATGTGGTACCTCATATTGGTTATTTGCACCGTTGTTTTGAAAAACACGCCGAAAGTTTGCCCTACAATCAAATCATTCCCTATGTAGACCGCATGGATTATGTATCGGCTATGAATTCCGAACATGCATATGCTATGGCAATTGAAAAAATGCTAGGGATAAGCTCTCAAATTCCCAAACGTGTGGAATACATTAGGGTATTAGTGGCAGAACTTAATCGCATCGCTTCTCATTTTGTTGCCATTGGTACTTATGCTGTGGATATAGGAGCGGTAAGCCCACTCTTATGGATGATGAGAGACAGGGAACATATCCTTAGAATGCTTGAATGGATTTGCGGTGCCCGAATGCTTTACAATTATATATGGGTCGGCGGACTTTATTATGATCTTCCCATTGGATTTGAGGAAAAATGTGCGGAATTCATCCAATATCTCAAACCAAAAATTGCCGAAGTTGACAGGCTGCTTATAGAAAACAAAATCTTTGTCGAACGTACTGCTAATGTCGGTGTACTCAGGCGCGATCTCGCTATTAATTATGCTGCCAGCGGGCCTGTTTTGAGAGGTTCAGGATTGAGATTCGATTTAAGAAAAGTAGATGGCTATTCTGTTTATCCGGAGCTGGAATTTGATGTACCAATCGGAAAAGGTGAAATGGGTACCACGGGAGATTGCTGGGATAGAACCTGGGTCAGAGCTCAGGAATGTAAAGAGTCCATAAAAATTATTGAACAATGTTTACACAAGCTCCAAAATGATTACAAGAGAAGCAAAGATTTTGACCCTCGTGAATTTTGTCCAAAAAAAATAAGACCAAGTGAACAGGAAATCTATTTTCGAGCTGAAAATCCTAGAGGTGAACTGGGATTCTATATTAAATCCGATGGGAAAACAGATATTCCTTTGCGCTGTAAAGCTCGTTCCGGTTGCTTTATTAATCTTTCAATTTTACCTGAAATTTCCAGAGGATCACTTGTTGCTGATTTAATCGCAATTATCGGTTCAATTGACATTGTCCTAGGAGAGGTGGATCGCTAATTTACCGCCTTCTCTTTTTTCTACTTTTTATTTTTTCAATGGAAGAAAACCCAAAAGGCATATAAAGAGGGCAAAAGCTAATAAAGCTTGAAATTGTAAGGTATAGTGCTATTCCTCCTAAAATAATTGCTGGAAGTCCTGAAATTGCGTCGACCAGATAAAGTGCACCTATAATTAGAACAATTGACATTCTAAGCAACTTGTCCATAACTCCAACATTTTTTCTCATAGGTGTATCCGGATGATTCCTTTCTAAATTTAGATAAAATTGCGCCCTGCAGCTTTAAACTTATCCACAAGTTATGCACCAAGTTTTCCACAAATCGCTTTTACACTTCAATATGATACCAGAAATAAATTAAATATTAGTTTTGCCGCATCGAATAATTAGGTAAAATGAAAAAAATCTATCTCTTATTAGTTCTTATTACCCTTTGCCATTTTAAGATGTACGGCCAGGATGAGCAGGCCAATACACCCGATTCTTTAAAAAATTGGGTCATTGGAGGCAGAATTGGATTAAATTTCACAAATGTATCTCTGACGAATTGGGCCGGTGGTGGTCAGGAATCCGTATCGGGTACAGGTAATTTTTTGATAAGAGCCGACTATAAAAAAAATAAGTTTAAATGGAAAAACAGTTTTGAAGTAGCTTACGGTTTGATCAAACAGGGAGAGGCACCGGTAATTAAAAGCGATGATAAAATATTATTCACTTCTGAACTGGATTATAATTTTAAACCCAAATGGTCATTTACCAATGTATTAACTTTCAGGTCACAATTTGCTCCGGGATATAACCCCCCGGATTCACAGTTTGTGGAAAATAAAATTTCCGATTGGCTCGCACCCGCTTATATTCAGGAGGCCCTCGGTTTTGGTTATCAGCCCACAGAATACCTTTCCTTCTTTTTATCTCCTTTAACTGCTAAAATTACTTTGGTCATGGATCAGAGATTGGCTGACAATGGAGAATACGGCGTAGATGCGGCAGTAAGGGATAGCACCGGTAACATTATAACACCTGGAAAAAATGTAAGGGCAGAAATTGGAGCCTCATTCAGGATGAATTTCAATAAAGAAGTCGTTAAGAACGTAGAGTTTGAATCTGTGCTTGACCTATTTTCAAATTATCTTGAAAACCCAGATGTATTGGATGTCAACTGGATTAACAATTTAAATATGAAAATCAACGATTTTATGTCGGCGAGCGTACTTACTCAATTAATCTATGATCAGGATATAAAAATTGCAGCAGAAAATGACCCGACAGATATAGCACCGCGAACACAATTTAAAAGTGTCATAGGAATTGGAATCACCTATAAATTTTAAGAACTTATCACTTAATTAAAGAAAATAAAATGTCAAAACGTTTCAAACCAGGTGTATTATACGGCCAAGAAGCTCAGGATCTTCTTAATTATGCAAATGAAAATGATTTTGCAATGCCCGCCGTAAATGTAGTTGGTACAAATTCAGTCAATGCAGTTTTAGAAACTGCTGCTAAAGTTAATTCTCCGGTCATGATACAGTTTTCAAATGGTGGATCTGTATTTTTTGCAGGAAAGAGCATTTCCAATGAAAATCAAAATGCCGCTATTCACGGAGCCGTATCGGGTGCGCAACATGTGCATGCTATGGCAGAAGCCTATGGCGTTCCTGTAATCCTCCATACCGACCATGCCGCAAAAAAACTTTTGCCCTGGATCGATGGATTAATTTCCGCCGGAGAAAAATTCTATGCACAGCATAAAAGACCGCTTTACAGTTCTCACATGTTAGATCTTTCGGAAGAACCTTTGGAAGAAAATATTAGCATTAGCAAGTCTTATTTTGAGAAACTCAACAAACTTCAAATGATTATTGAGATTGAGCTTGGAGTAACAGGTGGAGAAGAAGATGGAGTAGACAATACCGGGGTGGATAGCTCGCGTTTATATACACAGCCGGAAGAAGTTTTTTATGCTTACGAACAATTATCAGAGGTATCAGATCGATTCACAATAGCGGCGGCTTTTGGCAATGTTCACGGGGTTTACAAACCTGGAAATGTAGAACTGAGACCCATAATACTCAAAAATTCGCAAGATTATTTAAAACAAAAATTAAATCTTGAAGGCAACCCGATCAATTTTGTATTTCACGGAGGATCGGGAAGTTCACAGGAAGAAATTCGCGAAGCAATTACATACGGGGCTGTTAAAATGAATATTGACACCGATATGCAATGGGCTTTCTGGGATGGAGTTCGCAAGTTTGAAAAAGAAAATCACGATTTTCTTCAATCTCAGATAGGGAATCCGGATGGGGCTGATAAACCCAACAAGAAGTATTATGACCCTCGGAATTGGCTGAGAAAAGGTGAAGAAAGCTTTGTGGCGAGGTTAACACAGGCTTTCGATGACCTCAATTGCATTGATAGAAATTAATTATTACTCTTAATATTTAAGCCTTTCAAATGTAATTGAAAGGCTTTTTTTTGCTATGCCTGTAAATAAAGACGCATTAATCAGATATAGGATAATTAATAGAAGGCTGAAAAACAAGTATAAGCCGCTTCCAAAATTGCAGGATTTAATAGATGAATGTGAGGAAGCCCTCGGCAAGCCAATTTCTACCAGAACCATACAGGCTGATATCCAAGCTATGCGTTATGACACAGACCTGGGCTACAATGCTCCAATTATTTACGATTCGAGAGAAGGGGCTTATCGCTATGAGGATGCCAATTACAGCATTGACAATATTCCATTAAATGACGATGACCTGGAAACCCTCGAATTTGCAACGCGCGTACTCGATCAATTCAAAAACGTGGAAATCCTAAAGCCATTTTCCGGTATAATCGAAAAAATAGCCTCTTCTTATAAAATATCACGGCAGGTAGAAATGAATAATCAGAGTGAGTTTATTGAATTTGAATCTTCACCTATCGCCCAAGGAACGCAGTTTATAAATCCATTATTAGCGCAAATTAAATCTCAAAAAGTGGTGGACCTGATCTATAATTCATTTAAAGATGAAAAGCCCAAATCATACAAGATTCATCCATATCTTTTAAAGGAATATAAATCGCGATGGTATTTAATTGCCTGGAACGAAAATAAAAAAATGATCAATACATTTGGTTTAGACAGAATCGAATCGATAGAGGAAACCAGGAAATATTTTGAATTTCAAAAGGAATTTAACTCTCTGGATTATTTTAAGGATGCTTTTGGAATTACGGCGCCACAAAAACTAAATGTCAAAAAAATACTTTTAAAGTTCAATTCTTCTCAAGGCAAATACATTTTAACACAACCGATCCATCATTCACAAAAAATTGTAAGTCAAAATACAAATGAATTGATCATTGAAATCAAGGTAATGATCAGCTATGAATTAAAGTCTCAAATCCTCAGCTATGGAAGTGCTGTTGAAGTCCTCAAACCGAGAAACCTCAGAGAAGAAATTCAAAAGGAGTTAAAAAAAATGAGAAAAATGTATAAATAATACCGCTACGCAAATAGCCTGCGCAGGCTGCATGTTTCTTTGAAATATAAATTTTAAAGACATGCAAACATTAACATTAAGAAAACCACTTAAAACAATTCCCAATCTTGACAGAGTAAATCTGATAACCAAGTACAACAATTATTTGCGTCTGGTTAATTCAGGTTTTTTTAGGGATAGTGCAATCGCAATGGTGAATTTCAAAAGTCATGAAGAATTCAAAAAAGCAGAGCTTTATTTTAAGGAAATATAAATGGCAAAATTTAATTACTCGGTTCCAATTCCAATTCCTTAACCTCATTGAGACCTGCCGTTTTACCAAAGCGTTTTATCGACTCTTGATTATATGCTAAAGCAGCTTCCTCCGGTGTTTCAAAGCGACCTATGTATATCCTTTTACCCTGGTCATACAATATCGCCCTAAATTTTTTACCATCTTTAGACACACCTCTAAAATGTCTGGCGGGGGAATTTTGATGTCTTCTGAGTTCGCCCATATCTGCCCATTCGAGATTTTCTACTCTACAATCCAATTTGTTTTCATTTATCATTCTGACAAACAACTTCTTTTTAGATTTTGGTTGTTTAATAAATTCCTGGGCGAGTAATTTGTGCAGGTAATTGGTTCTTATTTTGCCCATAACGGTTTTTTGGTGAAAGGCATAACCCGCGGAGTGAATTCTCCAACCTTTCATCAGACCATTTTTCTTAAGATAAGAAAAACCTTGTCTGCACAATGTGACTTTTTTATTGGAATTACTTAGAGATAACTTCATTCTCTATTGTGAAGATGAAAAGACATCTTTTTCTTGGTTTTTACAAAAAGAGCTATCAAATATAGAAATATATTTATATTATACTAATCTTATTTGCTAAAGCGTAATTATCTCTTATTGATTGAGTTGGGTTGAAAATAGATATTATACAAGTCGGTTTTTTGCATTTCGTATAATATTTCATTGAAATGGAGATAAAAATCATCTGAAAGATTCACTTCCCTTTCAACACTACCAAAGACAGTTCTAACATATTTTGAATAAGCATATAATTCCCATCCCAAACCATTTTCTATGGCTCTTAAATCTGTTTTCTTTTCATACCAGGCGTGATATGCTGGATTTATGCCATAATTGATGGCCACCGCCAATAACTCGCTAAATGATCTCTGGTCGTAATCCAAGATATGCGCAAGTTCATGTCCCAAAACCCCTACCTGAGCATTTATTGGCAAATTTTTTAATAATATCCGCTCCATTTCAATTGATGACTTTAAAGAAATTATTACCCTGTATTTTCTATTGGCGAAAGGACTGATCATTGAAGGTATTGAGGGTAATGCCGACAAAGGAGCAAAGACTTTCTTTTCAATAAATTCTATAGAAACATCTCTTAATTGAGGATAATGGGAAAGCGCCAATAATATTTGAAGTTCATATTTTTTTGGAATCCTTTTATTTCGACCAAAATTTGACTTTAAATCCTTTAATTTGGCATCTGTGATATAGTTTGAGACTTTGGTATACTCCCCACCAACTATTATTTCATTTTGAGCGTTAGCATAAAATATTAGACAATGTAAAAGGAAAAATAAGAAGCTTAATTTAGCCAATTTCAAATCGTTAATAAGTATTGATCATTACCATAACAGTTTACAAAAAATCTAAGCCCGGTATTTTTACCATTTCAGAATGAATTTCACAGTCACCTTCGAATATTCTCCCTTGCTCCTTATACCAGCATTAATTCTCGCTGCACTTTTGAGTTTTTTGCTCTATCGAAAAGAAGAAAGGATAAGTAAAAATATAAGAATTGTACTCTTTGCACTAAGGTTCGTATTATTTAGCCTGCTTTTTATTTTGTTAATCAATCCCATTATTAAACATTTCGAAAACCAAATAGAAAAGCCATCTTTTGTGATTGCTTTGGATAATTCAAGTTCCTTAGGCAACTATTTAGAATCTGAACCGCAGGCAGGACTAAATAATTCACTCCAAAGCCTGAAAAAATCGGCTATCCAACGCGATATAAATCTGGAAATCATTGATCTCAATGATAATGTACTGGATTTAAACGATAGTTTGAAATTCGATTCTAGAAAAACTGATCTTTCGTCAATGTTGAAAAATATTGATAAGAGATATGAAAACCGAAATTTAAGTGGGATATTATTAGTGTCGGATGGGCTTTTTAACCGCGGTATTTCACCACTTTATGCACAATATGCTAATAGAATTTCTACACTTGCACTCGGAGATACTTCAGCAGTTGTCGATATCTGGATAAATGATATCCAGTATAATGAGGTGGCCTTTCTCGACAATTTTTTTCCCATCCAGGTGGATATTCAACAAAATGGTTTTGACAACTCCAATGTCAAAGTTCAAATTTTAAGTGGTGATAAAATTCTGCAAGAAGAAACAATAATATTTAAACAGAATGAAAGCTTAAAATCATTGAATTTTAAAGTTTTGGCCAAGAAAACAGGACAACAACGATTGCGAATTAAAGCGATAGCTGAAAATGAAGATCCAAAAAGACTGGAAAACAATATCAGAGATATTTATTTGGAAGTAATTGATGGCAAAGACAAAATTCTTGTTTTATCCCTTAATCCGCATCCTGATATAAAAGCGATAAAAGATGCATTATCAAAAAGTATGAATTACGATGTAACAAGTATTTCTCTTGCAACAGAAGTATTGCCACAAGAAAAGTTTGACCTGGTAATAATGCATCAAATCCCAAATCTTCAAAATGTTGGTAATGCATATATCCGGCAATTTATTGAACGCGAAGTGCCAATTTGGTTTATAATGGGACCATCCAGTGATTATTATAATTTTAACAGGGAATTTAAAGGTTTAAATATTAATGCCAGAGTGCGTCAAATGGATGAAGTCAATCCCTATATAAATCCGGATTTTCAAAAATTCAAACTGCCGGAAAATTCTGAACAATTGATGCCAAAACTTCCTCCAATAGAAGTTCCTTTTGCCAATTATAATCTTGGCCAAGGGACTGAAATAATCTTGTACCAGGCTGTCAATAGAATCAATACCGGCAAACCGCTCCTTGCAATTCAACAAGTATCCAATAACAAATTCGGAATGCTTTTAGGCGATGGCTTATGGGCCTGGAGGATGCATGAATATTCTTTAAATGAAAATTTTGAATTTACGGATGCACTAATCAATAAAATGGTCCAATTTCTATCGCTTAAAGAAGATAAACGCAAATTTAGAATCAGGTTAAAAAATGAAGACAATCTTTATGAAGGTAAGCCTGTATTTTTTCAAGCAGAAGTATACAATGACATATTTGAACCTATTTATGACAATGAAATTAAATTGAAGGTCAGTAAAGAATCAGGTGAAACAACAGAATACAATTTTACAAATTCGGCAAACAGGGAATTTGAAGTTAAAGGACTTGAACCCGGAATCTACAACTATACAGCCAATACTGAGGTGGATAATAAAAATTTTGAGGTGAAAGGTCAGTTTTCGATTCGAAAAATGGAGCTGGAATTATTAAGTTCTCAGGCTGATTTTAATTTATTGAAGCGACTTGCCGAAAGCAACGGGGGCAATTTTTATACGGCATTAAATCAGGAAAGCATAGACCAATTGCTTGGTAATGAAAGCAAAGGAATAATTCATAGCAGAGAAGTCAATATCGATTTTATATCTTTATACTGGTTATTCTTTATTGGATTGCTTCTAATTTCAATTGAATGGTTTATCAGAAAATATTCCGGAGCTTATTAGAATGAGATACTTGCTAATTATATTTTGCCTGATGGGTACTCAGATCTTCGCACAAATAACTGAAGATCGTCTGCCGCTTTCTTTTGATATGGCACTTCAGGAAAAAGTAAACAGCATCGTACTTCCTGAGGTCAATGTAGAATCGCTGTTAAAAGAGGACAGTATTGATCAATTGCGGAATCGCCCTTTGCGTTTTGGCAAAGCACATGATATGTCTATTTCTTTATCAAAGTCTGCCAGCAAGGAAATAGTAAATAAGGAAATAAAAGTGTGGAGATTAGAGCTGGTTTGCCCCAAGGCATACAGCATCAATTTGATCTATAGTAATTTCCGGATACCAAAAGGCGGTAATTTATTTATTTACAATAATGATCGCAGTTATCTTTTGGGAGCATTTACATCGTACAATAATACAGATGATAATCCTGAATTTGCTACGGGTTTAATTCCCGGCGAAAAACTAATTTTGGAATACAATTCACCAATTTCCCTGCCGGATCCTGTAATAGAAATAAGTCGAGTGATTCACGGATATAAGAATTTCTTTTTATTTGGTGATTCCGGCCCGTGTAACAATAATGTTAATTGTCCTGAGGGATTAGATTGGATTAATCAAACAAACAGCGTTGCCATGATCGTTCTTGCAGGTGGAACCCGCTGGTGCAGTGGGGCAATGGTTAACAATACATGTGAAGATGGAACACCTTATTTCTTAACTGCAAATCATTGCCTGACAGGTGCGGGGGTTAACAATTGGATGTTTTATTTTAATTATCAAAGTCCGAGCTGTGCTAATATCGATGGACCAACCAATCAAATAGTAAGTGGTGCCAGCTTAGTGGCAACATCCGCAAGTAGTGATTTTGCTCTTCTAGAATTAGACAGCAGGCCACCTGCGGCTTACAATGTGTTTTATTCAGGATGGTCAAATATTAATACCGGTACCGATACAGCCGTTGCCATTCATCATCCAAGTGGCGATATAAAAAAAATCAGTTTTTCATACCAAAGTACAGAATCTACCGATTACCTGAGTTCAAACATCGATAGCAATGAAACACATTGGCGTATACCTTCATGGGATGATGGCACCACGGAAGGGGGATCATCCGGTTCTCCGCTATTTAATTCCCAAAAGAGGATTGTAGGACAACTTCACGGTGGATATGCTTCTTGTTCCAACATTACCAGTGATTGGTATGGAAAATTTTCATACAGTTGGAATGAGGGAAGTAACAGTTCAGCGCGTCTTTCAGATTGGTTAAATCCTACTATAGGAACAATTGATACGCTAAATGGAAACTATTTTACTTTTACACCAGCGTTGGAAGCTTCAATTGGAAAAATCAATTCTCCAAAAGAAAGCTCATGTTATCGTATACAAGTACCTCAAATTAGCGTCAAAAATAAAGGTACGGATACCATTGTATCCTTGGAAATATCCTGGGAAATTCAAGGGCAATCAACTGACACATTAAACTGGTCGGGAATTCTTACACCTGGGCTGGAGATTAATATTCAACTGGATACCATCAACTTTTTGCCTGGGAATTATACCTTGATAAGTGAAATAATAGCTGTTAACGGACAAGCCGATAATAATTTATGCAATAACTTGAAATCCATGTCTTTTTCAATAATCGACGGAAATGAAGTGACTTTCAAAATGTTTGCCGATAATTGGCCGGAGGAGCTAAACCTGGAAATTGCTGACACCAATGGACTGGTCCTCTTTAATGAAGCGAGCTTTCGAGCCAACGTTCTTGATTCTTTTTTGTATTGTTTGAGCCCGGGCTGCTATGATTTCACCGTGTACGATAGTTGGGGAGATGGACTAACCGGTGGGGGCTATTTCAATATTGAATTCGACGATTCCATTTATTTTACAGCATCCGGAGCCTTTGGGAATTGCACCGGATCACAGATGCCAAATGGATGTTCTGTTACATACAGAATATGCCTGGATACAAATACTGCATTGCAATCTCCAATTGCTAACTTTCTTGTATCAGACACTTTATTTAAAACGGGTGATACCCTAATTATTCAGGATAATTCAAGCAATTTTCCTGATACATGGGCCTGGTTAATTAGCTCTGATTCTTTTTCTTCAAATTTAAATACTCAAAATGTAGAAATGATTCTTCAGTCAGAAGGTTGGTATGATGTTAGTTTAAAGGTTTCGAACATATTTGGCTCAGACAGTATTTATGTTAATCGAGCATTCAGGGTTGAAAAATCTCTAAGCATTAATTCATTCGCAAATGCCGAGAAATTAAAGATTTTTCCTAACCCTACAAGAGAAGAATTAAATTTAAGAAACGATAAGCGGGAAGCTCTATTCATTCAATTAATGAATGCAGAGGGACAAATTTTAAAAGACATTTACAGTAGTTCTGATTTGATTAGAATTGATGTATCACCCTTTCCTTCTGGCTTCTATATTTTAAAGTTTTCCTCTGAGTCGTATTCGAATACAAGAAAAATTATAATTGAATAAAAAAGCCCTGAAAAAAATCAGGGCTCAATATTATTCTTTAGGCTGTTCTTTTTTCTTTTTCTTTTTGATCTTAATTGTGAGGTTTTCCTCACCTTCTTTATGATCAGCAGATAAAATGTCGCCTTCGTTTATATCGCCCTTCAGTATCTCCTCAGCTATTGCATCTTCGAGATATTTCTGAATAGCCCTGTTTAGTGGCCTGGCTCCGAACTGCGGATCATATCCTTTTTCCGACAAAAATTCTTTGGCTTTGATGCTTAATTCAACACCATAACCCATTGCATCAATTCTCTTGAATACAGTTTCTAAAGCATTGTCAATAATTTTGAATATATGCTCTTTTTCAAGTGAATTAAAGACTATAATATCGTCGAGTCTGTTAATAAATTCAGGCGAGAATGTTTTCTTTAGGGCTTTTTGAATAGTTCCTTTTACAATATCATCCTGATTGGATTGTCTGGATTGTGTATTGAAGCCAATACCCATTCCAAAATCTTTGAGATCCCTAACACCAATGTTAGAAGTCATAATGATTACCGTATTTCTAAAATCAACTCTTCTTCCCAGTCCATCTGTAAGTATTCCATCGTCAAGCACCTGCAATAGGATATTAAATACATCCGGATGTGCTTTTTCAATTTCATCCAATAGGACAACCGAATATGGTTTTCTTCTCACCTTTTCAGTCAATTGACCACCTTCCTCATATCCTACATATCCCGGAGGCGCTCCTACTAAACGAGACACAGAAAATTTTTCCATGTATTCACTCATATCTATTCTTACAAGCGAATCTTCTTTGTCAAACAAATAAGTAGAAAGAACCTTGGCCAATTCAGTTTTACCAACACCTGTTGGACCTAAAAAGATAAATGAACCAATTGGTTTTTTAGGATCTTTAAGTCCTACTCTTGTTCTTTGAATAGCTTTTGTCAATTTCTTAATTGCCTCTTCCTGCCCAATAACTTTTCCAGAGAGGTCCTTATCCATATCTTTCAGCTTGGAGCTTTCTTTCTCGGCAACCCGTTTGGTTGGTATTCCCGTCATCATGGCAATTACTTCAGCCACATTTTCTTCATCGACGGTATATTTTCTTTTTTTGGTTTCTTCCTCCCAATCGTTTTTAGCGATATCCAGCTGCTCAAGCAGCTTTTTTTCCTTATCCCTTAATTGGGCTGCCTCTTCGTATTTTTGACTCTTTACTACCTTGTTTTTTTCTTTTTTTACATTTTCAATCGCCTCTTCCAATTTTACAATACTATCGGGCACATGGATATTATTCAAATGAACTCTGGCACCAGTTTCATCCAGGACATCAATGGCCTTATCCGGTAAAAATCTATCGCTTATATATCGATCAGATAATTTTACACATGCATTTATGGCATCTGGTGTATAATTTACATTGTGATGATCCTCGTATTTTTCTTTGATATTGTTAAGAATTTCGACGGTTTCTTCAACAGAAGTTGAATCCACCATTACCACCTGAAATCTCCTTGCAAGAGCACCATCCTTTTCGATGTACTGGCGGTATTCATCCAAAGTTGTTGCACCAATGCATTGAATTTCGCCCCTGGCTAATGCCGGTTTAAACATATTGGATGCATCCAGGGAACCACTCGCTCCGCCTGCTCCAACAATGGTGTGAAGCTCATCTATAAACAGAATGACATTGGTAGCTTTTTCAAGCTCATTCATAACCGCTTTCATTCTTTCCTCAAACTGGCCTCTGTATTTTGTGCCGGCTACTAAAGATGCAAGATCAAGTGTCACTACTCTTTTGCCAAATAATACCCTAGAAACCTTTTTTTGAACTATTCGAAGCGCAAGTCCTTCAGCTATTGCCGTTTTACCAACACCCGGTTCACCAATAAGTATGGGATTGTTTTTCTTTCTTCGACTTAATATTTGTGCAACACGCTCAATTTCCTTTTCTCTTCCTACAATTGGGTCGAGTTTATCGGTTTCAGCTAATTTAGTTAAATCTCTTCCGAAATTATCTAAAACAGGAGTTTTTGATTTTTCAGAACCAGATTTTGGGTTATCGCCTTTTCCGCCTCCTCCACCAAAGAATTTGCTCGAATCTTCATCTGAATCTTCTGTTTCTTGACTCGATACAGGATTTTGATGATGATATTCCAATAGCTCTTTGACTACATCATAGCTTACATCAAATTTTTCGAGAATTTGTGTGGCGATATTATCTTCATCTCTCAGGATAGACAGTAATAAATGCTCTGTACCAATGAGTTCGCTTTTAAATATTTTGGCCTCTAAGTAGGTGATTTTTAATACTTTTTCTGATTGTCTTGTCAAAGGAATATTTGACAGATTTTTAATGTTTTGTGAAGCTGTTCCCATGGTTGCCTGCTCGATGGACATGCGAAGTTCATCCAAGGATACACCTAATTTTTTGAGCAGGGAAACAGCCATTCCTTCACCTTCGCGAATCATGCCCAACAAGAGATGTTCAGTACCGATATAATCGTGACCTAATCGCAAGGCTTCTTCTCTGCTTAATGAAATGACTTCTTTTACTCTATTCGAAAATTTTGCTTCCATAAATATTAATACGGCTAAATGGCCTTAGGTAAAGGTAACATTTAATTCTTTTTAATGCTACGCACAATTTATATATGTAAGATCAGATTAAAAAACGCACAGTTACCAAATATTGTTTATTTGTTTTTTAGATACAATACGGATTCCGGACCCTGATTAAAAATCAAATCTATAATGCTTAATCCAGCAACAAAATCATTGCCAAATTGCTGTTGGTATGCCATTTCGTCTTGCTGCTGACTAAAATAAACATCCCATTTTTTAAATCGTTCCAATTCTGACTCAAATTGGGATTTATTCAATATATTATTTCTCTCCTTACTTAGGAGATAAATTTTCTTATTTATTCCCAAAATTTTTAAACATAGCTTTAGATTTTGGAGATTAAAATCAAGTAGGTTATCCGTTGGATTTTTGATTAGCAATTCAAAATAATCCATATAAAACTCATAAAAAGGCGCTTTCCCATAAGCTGTTTTAATTGATCTCCAGTGATTTTTTAACCATTTCTGTGATTTATCTATTTCAATTTGTTTTATGGGTTTTTCTCTCCATGGTCTGCGGACAGGATAAGTAATCATAAGTGGTCCTTGCGATGTTAATATGCTAAAATGATTCCTTAAACTTTGTTTTTTATATACCTCTTCATCATTAATAATGAGACTTTTAGCTGCTTTTATTTGTGTAAAATATGATTTGGGTGGCAGCAGGTAAGCTGGTAATATGATGAAATCATTCTTCATTGATGAATTCAAATTGATTAAAAACGGTTATCTTAATAGCTTTGATTCTTTGAAAACAAATATGATTAAAAAACTAATTCTGATCCTTTCAATTTCATTTTTCATTGTAAATGAATCTTTTTCACAGGGAATTGCTGCTACATTGGACTACTGTAATTTCAAGGCCAATGATTCTCTGGGATTATTTGAATATTATTTAAGCTTTCCGGCGAATACATTGAAACACAGAGAAAACTCCGAGGGAAAGCTCGTATCCGAGGTAAAGGTAATTGCGGGTATGGTCAGACAAAACGATACCGTTTTTATCGACTCCTACCGATTGACAAATTCCCCAAATTCTGAAAAAAGCCTGAAAACAGAGGAATATTTGACACAACACAAAATAATTCTTCCTGTCGGGGAATATTCATTTTTCCTTTTTGCACGTGATCTCGCCAGCGTTGAACCCTCAAACCTTAGTGTAAACTTTCCGGTAAAAGTAGGTTTTGACAATGCTTTGTTACAGATGAGCGATATTCAAAATTTAAAATCTTATAAACAATCAAAAAAACAAGCTCCGAATGTAAAAAATGGAATAGAAATGATTTCCAGAAATTCAAATTTCTTTGCCAAAGCCGATGATAGATTTATTTTTTACCTCGAAGTGTATAATTCGGATCAGGTTATAGGCAAGGATGCCACTTATTTGCTTGAAGCGCGAATTACCAATGCAAGGACCGGTGAAAAAATTGACAAAGCGGGAATATTTAAAAAACTCAAGACCGATGCTGTTAATCCTGTTTTGGCAGAAATAGACCTATCTCCTATCCCATCAGGTGATTATAATCTGGTTTTGGAAGTAAAGGATCGCACCAATAATTCGCTGTATTCAAAAGAGAAATACTTCCAGCGTTTTCATCCGGATTTGATTGTTGAAGATGAAGAAGAAAAAGCCATCGAACTTGATTCCAACAATTATGATCCTTGTCAAATAGCAGAAACCATTAATATGAAAAACCTTAATTTCCTGGTTGATGCTTTGATGCCAATGGCAAAACAAAATGAAAGGGCATTTGCCGAGGCAGTTGTTAATTCAGGTGATGAAAAACAGAAAATTAATTTCTTATGCTATTTCTTTCAGAAAAGAGAAACTAAGGATAAAGATGCGCGGATCTTGTTTTTAGAATATAAGGACCGGGTTGAAATTGTAGAACGAAAATACAAGACACAAACCATGCCCGGATATCAAACAGATCGCGGAAGAGTTTATATTCAATATGGAAAACCCAATCGCATTGACGACGAATTTTCTGATATGTCGAGAAGTGCAATTAACAATGCAATAATTCCATATGAAAAGTGGATTTATTACTCTGTTACGGAACCACAACCTCAAAGCAACGTTCAATTTGTTTTTGCTCAGACTAATCGCGCAAATTTTAACTATGAAATAGTGCATTCAACAGCCATTGGTGAGGTCAGTAATCCTAACTGGAAACAGGAAATTTCAAGCAAGATGATGTTTAGCGAAGATCCAAGTCAGGATTATAGGTAAATTTCCCCTAATCCTTGTCTGATTATTTCATAATTCGGTTTTGTACAATCGATGATAGTTGATGGAACATTATGACCATAACCTCCATCGATAATAATATCGGCTTTGTTTTTATACATTTCGAATATCTCGGCGGGATCAGTTGGGTATTCAACAATGTCATCATCAAGCTTTAAGGAAGACGTAATAATGGGATTCCCGAGCGATCTTACCATTTGACGAATTATATTATTGTCCGGAATTCGAATACCGACAGTTTTCTTTTTCACATTTAAGATTTTTGGTACTCTTGAGCTCGATTCCAAAATGAAGGTAAATGGGCCCGGCAGATATTTCTTCATCAATTTAAATGAAGCATTATCCGGCCCTTTAACATATTCAGAAATATGGCTTAAGTCATTGCAAATAAATGACAGATTCATTTGTTTTCCCTTAATTCCCAGTACCTGAATAAGTTTGGCAATGGCTTTAGAATTGTAAATATCACAGCCGATACCGTATACTGTATCCGTTGGGTATACAATAAGAGCTCCCAGTTCAAGTGCTTCAACAACCTGATCAATTTTTCGTTGTTCGGGATTTACGGGATGAATTTCTAATATTTCGGCTTCCATAATATTGCAATAAATATATGGCTAAGGAATGTTCAAGTCAAACAAATACTAAATTTTTGGTTTAAAATATCTGATTTTATTTTTTGCGTCTATTTTGATCTAATTTTGTACCATGAATGCTAGAAAAGCGCGTCTGCCGCTTATACTTTTATTTTCAGGTGTGATGATAATATCATTCACATTTTATTTTTATCAGGTATTCTTTGCCGCAAATTTCCTGGTAGGTAAGGACTTGCCTTATTATCTTGAAATAGAAAAAGGTACTTTATTTAAAGAGTTGGTGTCCAAATTAGATGAAGAGGAAGTAATCAGTGATGCACTTTCATTTTCCTTTGTGTCAAAAGTCCTTGATTATCAAGATAAGGTCCGGTCCGGTAGATATATGATTAGTCCGAATTCTAACAATATCGATGTCGTCAGAAAACTAAGAGCTGGAATTCAGGTGCCGGTGACGGTAACTTTTAACAACGTAAGGACAAAAAAAGACCTGTGTGAAAAAATCTGTAAATACCTTGAAATGGATCCGGAACAACTCGAAGCAAAACTTCGTGACCCTGAGTTTTGCGAAAAATATGGAAAGGATACTTTCACAATTGTCAACTTATTCATTCCTAATACATACGAGATGTATTGGCAGCAAAATCCCGAAGAACTCTGTGATCGAATGCAAAGGGAGTATCAACATTTTTGGAATCAGGTAAGAATTGATAAAGCCGCAAAAATCAATTTAAAAAGAGACCAGGTCAGTGTTTTGGCTTCTATCGTTCAGGCAGAAACGCGATGGAATGATGAGAAGTCAAAAATTGCAGGTGTATATCTGAATAGATTAAAAAAAGGCATCCCATTGCAGGCCGACCCGACTCTAGTATTTGCTAGTGGAAATTTTGAGCTTAAGCGGGTTTTAAATGTTCACAAAGAGATTGACTCACCATACAATACCTACAAAAATCGGGGTCTTCCTCCCGGGCCTATTAATTTACCTTCGATTTCATCAATTGATGCCGTATTAAATGCCGAAGATCATAACTATTATTATTTTTGCGCCAAAGAAGATTTCTCAGGATATCACAATTTTGCACGCACCATCAGAGAACACATTAACAACGCCAATCGATATCAACGCGCTTTAAACAGAGCGAATATTAAATAATGTTCGAAACAGCAGTTAAAATTAGAGTTCGTTATTCAGAAACAGACCGCATGGGATATGTTTATTATGGCCATTATTCCACCTATTATGAAGTGGCCCGTGTAGAAGCCATTCGGGAAATTGGATTCAGCTATAAAAAACTGGAAGATGAACACGGCATACTGCTTCCCGTTAGGGAAAATTGGTCAAGGTTCATTATGCCTGCATATTATGACGATTTGCTAACTGTGAAAGTGAGCATTAAGGATATGCCCGGCATTCGATTTGAATTTCACTACGATATTTTTAGAGAAAATACTGAACACATACACAGTGGAAAAACCACATTAGTTTTTATAAAAAAAGAAAGCGGTAAGCCTTGCAAACCGCCCATTGAACTTATAGAACATTTAAAACCCTATTTTGAGTAGACTTAAGAAATATAAGGAGCAGATAGAGGGATCGTCACATTATAGGAATTTAATAAATTTTCTAAAAAATACGCACATCACAGGAAACAGGGTTCCGCTTTGGAATTTTGGAAAAATCTTTTGGAAAAAATTGGTTAATGATGAAATATCTATGATGGCTTATGGCGTAGCCTTTAATTTCACCTTTGCCATTTTCCCATCTTTGATATTTATGTTTACGGTAATCCCTTATATACCAATCGAAAATTTAAATGTCAAAATTTTGGATTTTCTTCAGGAGGTTGTGCCCGGTAAAATATATAACAATGCTGAAGGCACAATAAATGATATTGTCAGTAAGCCAAGAGGAGGCTTATTGTCATTTGGTTTTTTCTTTGCGTTATTTTTAGCAACAAATGGAATGGATGCTTTAATAGCCGCATTTAATGCCTGCTATAAAACAAAAGAAACGAGAAATTATATTTACAGAAGGTGGATATCATTAATTCTAACGGTGGTATTAGCCTTAATTTTATTCCTGGCCATAGCCATCCTGATCGTAGGTCGGTTTGCCCTAGATACCATGGTTGAATGGCAAATTTTGCAAACAGATACCACGTATTATTTGCTTTATATTTTAAAATACCTTGTGATAGGCCTAATCTTTCTCCTGGGGGTTTCGGTGATCTATTACTGGGCACCATCCATTCACAAGAGATGGCGCTTTTTTTCATATGGTGCTATTCTGGCTACTGTACTTTGTATATTAGTTTCACTTGCTTATACCTTTTATTTTAATCATTTTGCCTCTTATAACCGCCTCTATGGTTCAATAGGCGCAATGATTGGACTGATGTTGTGGCTGTATTTCATATCCTTTATTTTACTATTTGGATTTGAGTTAAATGCCAGTCTTGAAAAATCACAAATACTTCAACAGAAAATAAGGCATCGCAAAAGAAATAACCACTAACCTGTTTGATAAAATAAACAGAGTGTATTAGTTTTGCCCTCCCGTTTTTGCACCTTTGCATTGGCTTCGGAGCTCAAGCAAAAAGATAGAGTTTTGGTGCTTAAACATTTATTAGAGGAGTGGCAGAGTGGTCGAATGCGGCGGTCTTGTCCCAAAGGGATCCCTTCGGGAAAAACCGTTGAACCACAAATAAGAATGTAAATGGCGTTCTTTGCATACATATTGAAAAGTAAAAGAGTAAATCGACACTATTATGGCCATTCGAAGAATATTGAGAATAGACTAAAAGACCATAATAATGGAATAGTAAGATCAACAAAATCATACAGACCCAGGAAGTTGGTTTATTATGAAACCTTTGAGACCAAGTCAGATGCCTACAAAAAAGAAATGTTTTTCAAATCAATTGAAGGATATAATTTTTTGAAACTAAAAGGCATTATTTAGAACTTTGAATCTTTGGCTGGAATCCTAAATTAGGATTCTAATAAATTAGAGGAGTGGCAGAGTGGTCGAATGCGGCGGTCTTGAAAACCGTTGTACCGCGAGGTACCGGGGGTTCGAATCCCTCCTCCTCTGCACTGAATGAGTCCCGGGTGAAAGCCCGGGATTTTTTGTTTAAGGATGCGATTGAAATTTTATTTCAAAGAGCTTCAAAAAACAAAAAATGGGTACTGCAATAGCCGTACCATTCAGTGCATTCACACCCAGAATGGGATATTTATCATCCCTCCCATCATTTTTCTTGTTCCTTGGAACATCTAAAAAAAAACCGAGCCAAGTGAGGTAGGCTTTATTTGCACAAGATATCATGAATGGGATCGGCGGAGCCAATCCTAGTAAAGTCATCCGAGTCGTCGGGAGCTCGCCCTACTGCCTGGCCCGTCACTAAAAAGCTCCACTGGAGCTTTTATTTACGTTCCGTCCTCTCCTCCTCTGCACTGAATGAGTCCCGGGTGAAAGCCCGGGATTTTTTGTTTAAGGATGCGATTGAAATTTTATTTCAAAGAGCTTCAAAAAACAAAAAATGGGTACTGCAATAGCCGTACCATTCAGTGCATTCACACCCAGAATGGGATATTTATCATCCCTCCCATTATTTTTCTTGTTCCTTGGAACATCTAAAAAAAAACCGAGCCAAGTGAGGTAGGCTTTATTTGCACAAGATATCATGAATGGGATCGGCGGAGCCAATCCTAGTAAAGTCATCCGAGTCGTCGGGAGCTCGCCCTACTGCCTGGCCCGTCACTAAAAAGCTCCACTGGAGCTTTTATTTACGTTCCGTCCTCTCCTCCTCTGCACTGAATGAGTCCAGGGTGAAAGCCCGGGATTTTTTGTTTAAGGATGCAATTGAAATTTTATTTCAAAGAGCTTCAAAAAACAAAAAATGGGTACTGCAATAGCCGTACCATTCAGTGCATGCACACCCAGAATGGGATATTTATCATCCCTCATTAGTTAAAAATTTAAATCTTTGATTTTATAGGTTTGAACGAAGCGAATAGGCTTATTCAAACACCAAATCCTTTAAAAAGACGATCTTATAATAATTTATGGAGCTGGAATTGAGTGAATCAGGAACTTTTACAATTCCGTATTGAAGTATTTGTTCGCTGCTTGTATAGGGATAGGGTTTATATAGAATCGACAATGACATTCCATTTAAGTCCATATCCAAATGATATTCATTATGGCCAAAATTTATTGTTTCGATATCATCCCAGATTTTAAAAGTCTTTTCACCATCAGCATCGATTACTTCTATCCCTTTTCTTTTCTGTACAATTTTTTTAATAATGGGATTTCCCTCTATAGGCTGAAGGTCATTGAGATCTTTTCCACGATAGGATTTTAAAACTTCATGACTACCCAACTGTGAGAACGAATCCATTGAAATAACAAGACAAATAATTACTGTGATCAATCGCATATTAATTTCTTTTAGAACCGGCGTATAACTCATATTTCTGAAATCTACATTCCAAAGATCCATTGTATAAAACAATTTTTTTTGATGGCTTAAGCCTTAAATGTTTTAGGGCCTGAAGGTTTGAACTCAACACCCAGGCTTCAAATCCCTGAAAATTATTTTTGAATGCATCACTAATGCTTTTATAGAATGAGTTTATTTCAGTGTGATCCAACCTTTCACCATAAGGTGGATTCACAATAATCACACCCCTGTTAAAATTGCTTTTGTGATTCTGAATTTTTACGTGATTTAATTGAATGTTTTCACTCAGGTTAAGAGATTGAATGGTTTTTTGTGTTTGATCCAGGATCCTTTTATCGTGATCACCTCCAAATATTTTCAAATTTTTATTCTCTATTTGTCCTTTCGCCCTATCTAGAATAGAATACCAAAGGGCTTTATTATAGTTTTTCCAGTTCATAAAGGAAAAAACCTTTCTGTTTATTTGCGGTGGTATATTTAATGCCATCATCGCTGCCTCAATGAGAATCGTACCTGTTCCACACATGGGGTCAATAAGTACCTGCTCAGCTTGCCAACCACTCAATTTAATCATCCCGGTGGCTAATACTTCATTGAGCGGCGCGGCATGCCCTTTCACTCTATAGCCCCTTCGGTTCAAGGTTTGACCCGAACTATCAATGGATATTGTAAAATGATTCTCCGAACAATAAACATCCAATTGAATGTCGGGATTATTAATATCAACATTCGGCCTTTTGCCAAATTTTTCCTTGAATTGATCAGCAATTGCATCTTTGGTTTTAAGAGCTACATATTTTGAATGTTTGAAAATACTTGAGCGGACTGTATTATCTATGGCAAAAGTCTGGTATAAATCAATATATTTTGACCAGTCAAATTGTCTGACTTTCTTATACAGATCCTCTTCATTGGAAGCACTAAAATGATATAAAGGAACAAGGATTTTTAATGCGGTCCGCAAATGTAGGTTGGCCGAATAAAGAAATGCTATATCTCCTTCACAACTTACAGCTCTTCGAGTCTTTCTAATATTTTTCCCTCCAAGGCTTTTCAATTCATCAGCAAGGATATCTTCAAGACCAAAGAGTGTTTTTACAAGTATATTCAATCAGGCTTTTTCAGGAGTTCAAAAACGAGATTATTCAAAAACGATTTCTGTTTCCCATTCTTTTGATTTCTGATTGTGAAGTTTCCAAAATTCTTCTGCGATTTTTTCGGGATCAAATTTGGTCCCTTTTTTTACCATTCCATTGATAGTAACCGTCGCAACATGGATACCATAATCCTTATATTCCTGTTCTAATGAAAATGTAAAATTGCGTAAAGCCGATTTTCCTATAGCCAAAGAGGCATATTCAAAATGGGGGTTAATACTAAGTCCTCCCCCAGTAAATAAGATTGTACCTTTTTTCTTTTTCTTCATGGAAGGTAATACCTCTTGTGCAGCTATAATTGCCCCGACAACATTGGTGCGGAAATCTCTTACCACATGATCAGGTACCAATCGAGACGGTATTCTGGGACTGAGAACACTTGCATTATATATTAATACTTCGGGGCTTTCATGCTCTAAAAAGATATGTTTAAAAGCCAATCGAAAATGTTCTTCATCTGCTGCATTCGCAACTTTATAATCAGCTTTAATTTTTTCAGCCTCTAGTTCTTTTTTAAATTTTGCCAGCTTTTCTTCGGTTCGGCCGATCATGTATATCTTATATCCTTCCTTTCCAAATTTTCGGGCCAGGGCAGCACCATTACCTGGTCCCATACCTACAAGTATTACTGTCTTTGGCATTGATCGTTATTTTTATATTCTAATTTATTCATTTTACACTCTTACTCCAATTACACATATATCATCTACTTGTTCATGCGCATCTCCATTGGAATCCGGATAAGAGATCCAATCATTAAATGTATTTTCAATGATTTCGTGTTGCTTTTTCACATCTTCTTCCGCTATGCTCAAAAGTAATCTTTTAAAGGGTTTGTAGAAAAACTTTTTACCTTTCGGGCCCCCGAACTGATCGGCATATCCATCGGTAAATAAAATGATCATGTCATTTTCTATAAGCTGAATTTCGTGGTTGGTGAAATTCTTTCGATTTTCAAAAGCTCCAATCGGTTGTTTATCCGCCTTGATTTCATATAAATTATGGCCTTTATCATTCATAATTGCCGATAAAGCTTCCCCATTCACTTTTAACTTCTCCTCTCCCTTTCGAATAACATAAAGCGAATTATGCGCACCAGCATATTCTAATTTCAGATTGTTCCTATCAAGAGAGCATAAAGACATATCCATTCCATCCTTGATTTCTTCACGCTGAGTTCCTTGTTGATTCAAAGTGGTTGTGATAATTTCATTAAGCCTATCGAGTACTTCACTGGGCCTGTTCAAGCGGTACTCCCTAACCACCCTGTTTAATCCATTGTATCCTATAATGCTCATAAATGCTCCCGGAACTCCGTGACCGGTACAATCCACGGCTGCAATAAGTGTTTTCTCTGTTTTCTCGTCCTTATAGTTTTCCAACCAGTAAAAATCGCCACTAACAATATCCTTTGGCCTGTACATGACCCAGGCATTCTCTACCGAATTTTGAATTTTATCTTCGGCAGGAAGCGTCGCCATTTGTATGCGTTTTGCATAACGAATACTGTCCAATATGTTTAAATTTTGTTTCTCAATTCTTCCTTTTTGACTTTCAAGGACAGTATTCTTTGCTTCGATTTCATCTTTTTGCGCAACTATTTCTTTAGTGTTTTCCTTAATGACCCTTTGCAGACTAATGGTAGAAACGCGAATTGCAGCATATACAAAACCGATAAATCCAAAGAAATACAGGGTATATGCCCAGCTCGTTAAATACCAGGGAGGGAGAATCGTAAAAGAAAAACTGGCTTCCTCGCTTTCATTTTCAAAAAAATCAATCGCTTTTACTCGCATGGTGTAAGAACCGCCGGGTAGGTTTGTATAAACAGCTTCAGCCTCTTCATTCCAATCTGTCCAGGTTTCATCAAAACCTTCAAGGAAGTATTTGAATTTCAGGTCGTCTTTGCGCTTATAGCTGTTAGCGCCAAAGGAAAACCGCAAAGGTTTTCTGCTGTAGTTGTATGTATTGTTCACAAAACCATCAAACATGTAACCACCATACATAATGGAATCCGGATCGTATTTGACCTGACTGATATAAGCATTATAAGTTTTAAAAGGATCCGGATTTAAGTTTTTAATTCGGAAAAGACCTTCGGAGCCTCCTACCCATAAATTATTGGTTGCGTAATCATAAAAAGATGCGAATTGAACAGCCTTACTTAATTCAATAAATGGTTGATATATCCATTGTTTATTCTTTAGGTTAAATATCCCATTTTGAAAATCTTTATTTTGTTCTTTAGAAGTCAACCAAACTTTATCTGTTCCTATTTGGCACATGTTTAAAATATTTCTTTTGTTCAATTTCAATGGATGATTGAAATCTTCTGATAGATTAAACTTTTGAATACTTCTATCAAATTCATAGATACCCTTTGTGGTTGCAAAATACACCTTTGAATTTATTAAAAAAGGAAAAACATAAGGTGCATAAGGAAGACCAAACGTAGAATCATAAAATATCGGATTCATAATCATACCAGAATCTAATTTTTTTTCATTCAAATAATATACACCAGAGTGTATTGATCTTGCTCCTAACCAAACTTCACCATTTTTGGTCGTGACAATTTTTCGAATTTGCTTATTGATCTGACTATTTTGAAATTCAAATTCAAACTTATTGTTCGAGTATAAGGCAGTTATGACACCATTATCATTACCTACCCACAATCTTTTAGGTGTAAATTTTGATTGTGCCAAATCCCAAGGAAGGGCCCTAACAATGGAATCTACCACACCATTAGATTTTAAAAATTCTACTGTATTGTCTGTAGCAAATCCAATTCCTGTTGTATAATCTAAATTAATATTATCTAGAGCCCAACATTCTCCTGTAATATCGGTAGCAAGTTTAAAGGGTTCTGAATCACCAATATTTTTTTTAATTAACCCCTGTGATCCACCAACAAAGATATGTTCATCCTTGACCAATAAATCATTGATTACCCCTCTGACATTTTCTTTTGATTCAAATTTTACATATGGAGAGTTTAAATCCAATACTGATATTCCTTTGTCCAGAGCTAACCAAAGGCCATTTGATTGATCAATTAGAATATTTCGAACAAAATCATTTTGTAGAATGGAATTTTTAGTATTTACTCTTTTATTTAATTTGAAGTCATTATCCAGTATTAAAAGACCTTCATCCGCCGTGGCCAATAAAATAAGATCATAATAATAAATTGCTTTCTGAATTTTTAGTGGAGCATTTGAAAAATCATATTTGTGTTCTGATTTAAACTTAAACTCTGAATTATTAACGTTTAATTTCAAAATATTTCTTTGCCCAATAGCATAAATTAAATTCTTGTCAACAATAAAAATTCTATTATCGGTAAGGTTAAAATCCTGAGCAACTCTTTTTGGTGCACCATTATTCCATGAAAATATCCCATCGCCTGGAATCAGATAAAATAAATTGTTTTTGTAGATAAAACTCCCACCATATTTAATCCCTGTTACCATTGAATTAAATCGCTTATTCTTAATCTCAAATATTTTATCGGCTGTGAAAAGTATTATTGAATTATTAATGTATTCTAAAGAATAGGCGCGACCAAAACTTTGTAATGAGTCAGGGAAAGTCTTAAGTATGGAGTTGTAAAATAGCTCGCCTAATGAATCAATATCCAAATATCCGATTTCATTTTCTCCTCCTACATAAATATTTGAAATAGAGTCTTTTACAATTGTGAGAGCTTTTGATT
Source organism: Cytophagales bacterium (assembly GCA_965267555.1). Lineage (GTDB taxonomy): Bacteria > Bacteroidota > Bacteroidia > Cytophagales > CCMP332 > CCMP332. Next base: position 2,945,242 of record OZ254083.1, read on the forward strand.
CAAGTCCAATTAGTTTTCGCCATTCGCTCCCATCATAGGTTATAATACCACCATTATTTCCAACTAAAATTTTACCATCGTTTGATTCAAGTATGCAATGGTTTTGTGGGTGGGCTTGTTGGTATTCATCTGGCCTAATGTTATAAAGCGGTAATCTGCCGCTGTTTGAAAACGGTTGGGCAATTGCTATATAATGCCCTATTGATAAAATAAAAAGAAGAATCAGGCGTAAATACACAATTTGCAAATTAAGCTATAAGATTACTTAATTCAATCAATTGCAAGAATAAATGGGCTTCCTAGGTCATAAAGTCTATCAAAACTTCAATTTTTTCATTTAATAATCTAATATCTTATAAATCTACCTTTGAAAATTGATTTTTCTGATATTATTTCAATAACATAAATTCCAGATACTAAATCTCTAACTGAAATCCCATTTTTCGTATATTTTGAGCATTCAATCAAAGTCCCCCTTGAATCAAATATTCTATATTCCATTTTATTAACATTACCCAAATCACTTAAGAATAAGACATCTGAGGTTGGATTAGGATATATTTTATAATTTTTTTGCTCAATTAATTCAGATATTCTAAGGAATGGCGGGCTATATAAGGAAGTTGAAGGATTCGACCTGGTTTTAGTATAATCTTCCCCCTTATTGGGATCGCAATCTTTAGGTGAATTCACTTCAATGGAATAGAAAAGATTAGGATCGGTTATTGAAAAAGGAGGTGTATCAGTATAACTAAATGAATTGGATGCCAAGGAATCTAATAATTCCCAACCCAATGAATCAGAATTTCGGTAAATGTAAAATGTACTATAAGCAAAACCCTCATAAGCATCCCATAAGAGATTGACTGTATTACTCGCCAAAGCTATGCTTTGTACTAAATGAATTGTTTTATGATGGCTTGATAGAGCGGATTCAATCCCGCATGTGTCAACAACTGATATCTTGTACCTGTATGACTTCAAAAATGGATTGGAAATCGAATCTACAAAAATGCCGGGATCCTTGGCTGACACAGATCCTATATGCTGATACACCCCCGAACTGGTGGATTCCCTGTAAATTTTGAAGCGATCATAAGCATCGGGATCAGACAATTTGCTCCATAGGATTGTATTATTTCTATTATAAAAACCTGAATCCTGAACACCCACCGATACCATACAAATTTCCGGAATAATCGCTGTTTCCTGAATGACATTCTGATTGTAAAACCCTTTACAGCCGACCGTATCAGTGACCTCGAGCGTATAATTTCCGACAGGTATATTTATTAAGTCTTCCGTTGTATCGTTATTTGACCACAAAAAATTATGATCCATTGAATTACCCGTTGTACTGATGTATATCGCACCGGAATTAAATCCGCAATTCACATTTACAATTGAATCTGTAAATATTAACGGGGCACCCTCATCCGATACGCTAAAGTTTTTGCTCAATGTGCATCCTTTAAAGTCGCTAACCGTCACATTATGTAAACCGGCTGAAAGACCGTTGACAGAACTACCCATTCCACCCCCACTCCAATTAATCGTGTTGCTTCCATTACCTCCACTTACGATTACCGAAGCGGTTCCATCCATTAATCCACAACCCGGTTCATTGATGGAAAGTGCAATGCTTATGGGATCTGGTTCAGTCACATTGATCAACCTAAAGGTTTTACAATTGCTGATGGTATCCAAAGCCCTTACAAAATAAGGACCCGCCTGTAGGTTTATAATGTCTTCTGTCGTTTCCCCATTCGACCATAAATAAGAGCTGTTTCCCCCGATGGCCAAATCAATGGCCCCATCTGATAATCCGTGGCAGGTAACCGGTGTTACATTATTGACATTTACCGTAGGTCCTCCAATATCATTTACAGCCACAGAAAGTAATTCAATACAATTATTTTGATCGCGGATGGTCGCAACATACAAACCACTCACAAGGTTATTGATGTTCTGAGATATAACGCCATTGTTCCATTGAAAGCTCAAATTTCCTGTTCCTCCAAAGGCGGATAAATTAATAGAACCATCATTTAAACCACAGGTAGCATTGGTAACCGATGGAATAGCTTCAATGCTATCTGCTTCATTGATAGTGATGGTACCGGAATTTTGACATCCATTTTTATCAGTAACGGTAATTTGATAATTCCCTGCACAAAGGTTTGAAAATGTATTGCCCTCCAGATTTTCTTTCCCGGTAATATTAAAAAAATGTGGAGCCGTTCCTTTAATTCCCTGTAGACTTAAGGTGGCATCGCAAGTTCCAAAACATCGTGTTGCTGTTTGATTGCTCACCGTATAATCCGGAATCTCGGCAAAGCTTATTTTTACATTATCATCTGATGAAGGACAAGAACCATTTGAAGAGGTCCATTTCAATATATAAACTCCAAACGAATCAATATTTAGCGAAGAATTATAGGCTGCAATATTTGAGAAAGCCGCATTTGAACCATTTGGCGAAGAAAGCACGGTCCATTGTCCTGTACCAACACTTAATGGTAAGGCCTCTAAACTTGTGGCATTTCCACAAATCAGTTTATCAGGACCTGCGTCTGCTGTAGTAGGAGAAGCATCAAATGTAATTTGAACCTGATCTGTTAGAGTTGGACAACTGGTATTAGAAAATCGCCATTCAAGGACATAAATACCATAGTTCGTTGTACTAATAGATGTGAGAGGGTCATTCGGTGTATTTATTGTTAATCCGGAAGGGCCTGCAACCTGAACCCACGTTCCCATTCCGGCATCTGGCAGATTTCCTTGTAAAGATGTAGTTTGCCCACAAACAAATTGATCAGCACCTGCCACAGGTATACCGGGGCTTTGATAAAAGTCCAGATTTACAGTATCTGAATTTGTACTGCATACGCCATTGCTGGTTGTCCAGGCCAGCGTATATGTCCCAAATGTGTCAATAAGAACAACTGAATTTCTACTCAAAGGGTTAGCTATAAATGGATTTGAACCTGTAGGAGAATTAACCAAAGACCAAATTCCGGTTCCAACGCTTACGATACCTGCATTTAACACTGTGTTATTTCCACAAATCTGTTGATCAATACCAGCATCAGCACTAGAAGGAGTTTCGTAGAAATTTAGGCTTACCTGATCTGTTGATACAGCACAATTCGCGTTGCTGATACTCCACTCAAGAATATAGGCACCATATCCGGGAACTGTTATAGAAGCTTGAGGATCGTTAGAAGAAGTATTAAAAGTTATAGCTCCACCGGGTCCTGAAATTTTGGTCCAGCTTCCTTGTCCAACAGAGGGTGTATTTCCCGATAGTGTTGCTGATAGCCCACATATATCCTGATCAAGACCGGCATTGGATAAACTTGGATTTTGTATGAATGTGACTTGTACCGTATCGCTGCTTGCACTGCAAATGCCATTGGAAACGGTCCAAACCAAATCGTAAACCCCAAAGGAATCGGTTTGTAAATTAGAATTAGGACTTCCAATATTGGTAAACACAGGATTTGAATTTGGAGGAGATGCTATTACCGTCCAAATACCGGAACCAACATTTGGAATTATAGCATTCAATGTCGATGAATTACCGCAAGCCGAAAAATCAACTCCGGCATTAGCGCTAGAAGGACTTTCATCAAAAGTAATTTCAATTTGATCAGAGAGTTCCGGGCAATTTGCATTTTTAGATCTCCATTCGAGTACATATGTACCATAGCTGACCGCTGTGATTTGACTTTGCGGATCGCTGGTATCTGAAATTACAAGACCGGTAGGACCACCAACCTGAGTCCAATAACCATAACCGGTAATAATTGTATTGGCCATTAAATTCGTCGATAAACCACAAATATTTTGATCTGGCCCGCATACTGGGACTGTTGAGCTCGGGTTAAAAATGATTTCCACGGTATCCTTACTCACACAAGAACCGAGGTTTATTTGCCATTCGAGATTATATATTCCATAAAAGGACCCGGAGAAATTTACAGCTGTATTTGGGGCTCCCGCATCGTTTAAAATGAGTGAGCCGGGTCCTGAAATTTGGGACCATAGGCCGGTTCCAACATTTGCAACATTTCCATTTAAAAAAGTACTATTGCCACAAATTTCCTGATCAATTCCCGCTTGTGCCACGGTTGGTCCAATGATAACTATTTCCGAACTAACGGTTTCGGGCGCAAAATCGCCATTGACTGGATCCAAAGGTGGCATGCCATTGAAAGGCAATGAATCGTATGGATTACAGGTGTTCCAGTTTCTTAAAAATATTATAAACGATTCTCCAATGGTTGTATTTGAGCCAAAACTCAATGGATAACTTATTTCATTTAAATCAGCAATTGAAACCAGTGGTGGAATTTCTACAATTGGCCCATAGAAAGGGGCAATTAAATTTCCGCTATTATCGGTTAGCTGAACTGTTCCACCTCCTGTGTCTATGGTAACATTGGGAATTTGAGGTGAGCTTGAATTCTGATCACCATATACAAATTGGACCCAGCGCGTTAACTGATTGGGATTAGATAGCGATATAGACCCGCAGTTAGGAATAGTAATATCCTGAATTTGAAAATTGCTCAAAGCTTCGCCCACACATTGTTCAGTATTTGAAGGGTTTACTCCCAATAATCCTGATCCTGTATTATCCGTTGCCCAGCTTCTTAAGGATTTGTTTCTCTCAGAAGAGGAACATAATTCAATTGATTCGATAGATCCATTGCCATTATCATCATAGGCTAAGGTAACCTTTGGAAAATATTCACAATTATTTCCTGTTGAAGGATATGTAAACATCTGAGTACCACTTGAAGGCATACAATCCAAACCGGTGCAATTGGCCGGAACATCCTGAATTGTGTTGGCAGGATCATTCCATTCAAATCGAAAAAATACTTTTGAGGGGTCAACAGGAGCAATAAATGAATACTCTATATCCCAGGAAACAGTGATAGGCGCACATAAACTCGATGTTGAGAAATTTTCAGAACTGCTTCCGGATAAAAAACTGCACTGTGCTAATAGACTATTTGAATTAAAAATAATTACTACAAAAAGACTGAGTATGGTATTGGCAAATCTTTTCATGTTCTTGCCTGATTATGCCCTATGTGGCCGATTAATTGGATAGTTTACACGTTTGAACCTTAAATATGTAAATATTTTATCAATTATCTATATAGGGAAAAGATTATACGCCAATTATGAAAAGATGTTTAGTCTTTGATAATTTTTCTTACGATAAGGCCGTCGTTGGTTTCGATCTTTATAAAATAAACACCGGATGGGAGGCTTTTGAGACTTATTTCTTTTTCGGAATTAAAACCTTTAATTTTTTTGAGAAGATCTCCATTCACATTTGTAAGACGAATTTCTTGCATCTCTTTTTCGTATTTGATATATACTTTCTCCTTAGTTGGATTCGGATAAATTTTAAGTTTATTGTTCAAATCAATTTCCGCCATACCTATAAATATTCGACTTGCAAAGGAAGGGTTTGATCTCGTTTTGGTATAATCTTCGCCTTTATTCGGATCACACTCAAATGCATTCTCAGCAAATACAAAATAGTATATGGTATCCGCATTTTGCGGGAAGGAGGTGTCTATGTATTTTCTTTGAGTTGAAGGAACTGTATCCACCCAAGTATAGCTATTGGTGAAATTATCATATCTGTAAATAAGGTAGTCTGTAAATTGAAAACCTATATATTGATCCCATATAAGAAAGGCTGAATCTCTGGCTGCATTGATCGTGGAATTAAGATTGATCGTTTTATGAGCTGAGGCTGCCACAGCATTAATATCAGATTCATTGCCACAGCTATCCAAAACAGTAATCTTATATCTCCACCACCTGTTTTGAATATCTGAGGTTGAATCAATAAACAATCCGGGATCCGTTTTTTTAACATTCCCAACGCGATAATATACACCGCTTTGGGTACTTTCCCTGTATACATTGTAGCTCTCCACTGCTGGGTTATTCAATTTCTCCCACACTACAAATACAGCTTCTGTATTGGCAACAGAATCCAAAGTATCTGTTGTGATCATACAAATTGGGTTTGGAATTGGAGCTATATAGTCTAAAACCCCAAATTCGAATGCTTTACAATTATTGCTGTCGGCGACCTGCACATAATGCAATCCTATATCAACATTGGTAAGATCTTCAGTTGTATCTCCGTTATTCCATAAAAATTGAGGCTGGCCTCTAACTTTTAGTACTTTAATGTACATGGCGCCATTAACCAAACCACAAGTCACATCGATTAAAGAATCGATAAATATAGTAGCCGAACCGGTGTCACTTATGGCTACATAGCCCACTTCTGTACAATTGTTGGTATCTGTAACATTCAAGGTGTACACTCCGGCATCCAGATTTGAAATGGATGGCCCTGTTGCACCTGTGGACCATAAATAGGATATTGGCCCTAATCCTCCAACGACACTTGACTGAGCCGAACCTGCAGGAAGACCGCAATAGGACTCAAATCCTTGTACATCTACGAGTATTTTATCGGGTTCTCCTACGATGGCTTGTACTATCGAAAGACATCCGTCACTCCCGGTAACAATTATTTCATAGGGCCCGGGTGATAAGTTGGAAAGATCTTCTGTTGTATCACCATTTGACCAATTAAAGGTATATGGTGTTGCGCCCCCGGTCACATTTATATCAATGGCACCGTCTTCATCCCCAAAACAGGTTACATCCGTGACGCTATTAACACTAATTGTAGGAGCATTGGTATTGCTGATTAAGGCGGGAACAATATTGCTACAACCCTGGGCATCAGTAACTGTTGCGATATATATACCCGCATCCAGATTATCAATAAATAAGGTCGTATCGCCATTGGTCCAATTTAATGTGAAAGGCGGAACTCCGCTATTGATAGCAAGGGTAGCGTTGCCATTACTTAAACCACAGGTTGCATCATTTGAAGAAGTGATGACCAAATCAATTTTAGGTGGATTAATTACATCTATGGTGTCCCTGTTAAAGCAACCGTTGCTGTCTGTTACACTTACCAGATAACGCCTCGCGTACAATCCAACGGCTGTCTGAGTATTCTGATTGTTTTCATCAGTCCATCGATAGGTGTATTTTGTAGGGTCACCCAAAACATTTACCGTGGCAGATCCATCAAAACCTCCAAAACAAGTAGGTGAAGTTTGAATGGTATTCAAAAATGGAAGTCCATGAATTTTGATACCCCTGCTAGTGGTATCGATACAACCATTTTGGTTGTCAATAATGAGTTGTGGAAAATACAAACCGGTATCCGGATATGTTCTGCTAATGGATCCGACTGTGGTATCATCAATTATTCCATCGGGTTGAACGTCCCAGAAATATTTTGCTGCCGGCAATACATTCGTGCTCACATCATTTAATGTAGTCAATTCGCCCAAGCAATTTCCGGGAGCTATGTACAAAGGAACGGGTTGCTCTTTTACTTCTACATTGGCTGTAAAGGTATCCAGACAATTGTATCCCATGTCGAGCATTAGATTTACCGGAAATATTCCAGCTGCCGGAAATACGTGTTGAACATTTCCAACAGTAGATGAATCAGCTATTAAATCATTATCAAAATCCCAGGAATATTGCGTAGGTAATACAGTGAAACTGGAGTCAGTAAAACTGGTAAGAAAAGTTCGACAAGCCGTATCGGCAACAAAATCTGCCACAGGTGGAGGCAATACTGTTATTCGAATGGCGGTGCTATCATAACAGGTGTCAAAACTTGTGGCAACCAATGTCAAAAAGTAAGTGCCGGTATCCAGATAAGTATGATTCACTGTTCCCAGTGTCGTATCATCAACTAGGCCATCCGATTCCCAGTCCCACTCATACTTGGTCGTAGCATCCAGATTTGTGGTTGAATCCCAGACCGATATAGTGGCACCGAGACATATGGTATCGGTTAATGTGCCAATATTGATTTGAGGGCCATTGCACCATGCAAATCTTTTGCTATGAGTCAGGGACCATGAAGAGTTAGCGTCTCTTGCCCTTAAATAAATTCTGTGGTACCCCTGAGGAATGGACATCAGGTCTATTACACCTGTCCAGGCTGTATCTGACACAGATCCTAAAGGAATGGCTTGGCCACTTCCATGACCGGGTTCACTATCAAAGAAATATTCGAATTGCACTAAATCCGCTCCTCCGGATGATCTGAAAAAAGGCCGGTTATGTGTTAAGCTCCAAAGCCCTTCGCTGTTTTTAACTCTTAAATAAAGATTGTGAAATCCACCTGATATTCCGCTTAGATTTATTATTGTATTCTGAGCGATATCTACATTGTTTGAATCTAAAAGAATTTGAGTAGCATTTCCGTGACCCGGATCGGTATCAATAAAGTATTCTGCCTGAATAATATTAGCATTGGCATTTGACACTTTAAATATGGGAGCAATATTGGTTAAACTCCATCTGCCTTGATCATTTTTAACACGGATGTAAAGATTGTGAAACCCTCCACTTAGACCGGTTAAATCTGCCGGAAACACCACCGAAACATTGGTATCTGCCGTAAAAGGCACTGAAATTCCCAATCCTTCACCCGGATCGGTATCCCAGAAATACTCTATTTCTGAAATATTAGATGTTGGATCTGTAATTTTTAAAACAGGTCTGCTACTTGTCAAGCTCCAAAAGCCATTTTGATTTTGAACCCGAACATATAGATTGTGAAGTCCATCATTCAAGCCGGTTAAATCTGCAGCAAAAACTGTTGAAATATCATTTCCTACCGTAAATGGAACACTAATTGCCATGCCCTCACCCGGATCGGTATCCCAGAAGTATTCAACTCTCGTAATATTAGTATTGGAATCATCTAATTTGAATATTGGTCTGGCATAGGTAAATGTCCAAAATCCCAATTCATTTCTTGCGCGTACATATACAATGTTAAGGCCATTACTTAACGAAGAAACATTTATTGGAAATGTAATGTCAATCGTTGAATCAAGGGGAACAGGAATTGAAATACCATTTCCAAAACCCGGATCTGAATTAAAAAAATATTCGAGTCGATCAAAATTAGAATTGGTAGCAGTGGTTTTAATAAACGGCCTGTTAGAAGTTAAGCTCCATTCGGCATTTGCATTCACCACACGAAAAAAAACATTGTGAATTCCGGCATTTAAAGTATCAACATTGATCAATAAATTGCTAGAAACGTCAATTCCCGCCGGCATGGTAAATGGAACCGCATTTCCGAGGCCAGGATCACTATCTACAAAATATTCACCTTGAACTATAAGAGGCTGCGCCTGAACAAAGACGCAAAGCGTCATAAGCCATATGAATAAAAAATATTTTTTCACAATGGCGAATATTAATCCTGAGATTTTGCTTTAATCGTTACATTCAATCCGCCAGTTGTATTTGAAGTGGGAACAACAAGGTCATAAATAGTTGGAATGGCCGGAACACCAGATAATTTATAGGGGTTAGGGCCTCCATACATACCAATATCTGTGGGTGTACCTGCCGGTATTTCTTTTCCTGTACCGTCTGCAGGTCCTCCAGGTGCAACCTGCCATTGCCCGTCAGTGGAAGTCCCTGTAATACCTACAAATATCGAAGCATTTGGCACACCAATTTGATTTCCCTGGGCTGTATCGACGGAGGGGTTTGTACTGGCAAAAATGTTATGCTGAAAGCCGTTGTTATAGGCGGGATTAGCGGGGTCATATGATCCACTTGTTGTAGTAAATATGTTGTTTATAAAAGTTGAATTTTGAATACCACTGGAACTTGTAGCAGCAATCTGATTATTGGTGAAATCGCAAACAATGCCCGGTTCCAAAGTTATATTGCCTGCAATTAAGTTGTTTCTAAAAAACGCAGTAAAGGTTTGTGTATTTGACCCATTGGAAATTGTTCCTGAAAAATAATTTTGAGCAATTAATACATTAGAATTCGCGCTTGTCCCTGAAAAGAATAAAGTAGTGCTACCACTGGAAAAGTAACATCTTGTAATGGCAACATTGCCAACATACAAGTCGATATAATTTAAAATCTGAATCCCTGTAATAGATGAAAAAGCCGATCCACTCACCATACTGAGTATATTTATTTTACTTGTATTAACGTTGGCTTGTTGTCCCGGATTTTCGGCGAGAAAATAGCCAGGCCCGTACAAACTTATGCTCTTATTCAGATTAATATTTCCATAACTGGTACTCGATGGTTCCAAATATATGGTGTCACCGGAATTTGCACTATCAATGGCCATTTGGAGGCTTGAATAGTCAGCGGAAATTCCCGCATTATTATTCACTCGGATGATATCTGCATTTGAAATCGTAAAAATCAGGCACAGGAAGGGTAAAATTAAATTTCTCATAATAATTATTGCTTGGACCAAAATAAGGGAAAGGAAAAGATCACATTAGGGTTTACAAAATCTGGAATCAAACCATTCCCAATAATCTACCTTTGAATTTACGTATCTATTTATAAATAGATGTCTCAATTAAAAATTTCTTTGAAAAATACAATTTACTTATTCGTAAAAATTGTGATAGATCTTTGCAGGAGTTTCAGAACTAAACTGTTTTCTTTAGGTCCAAAAGTCCAATTAAAAAGAAGACTGCTCATTACGGGCAACAGATAAAGATGTGCTTTAAAATTTGAAAATTATCCGAATAATCCTGTAGGTCAGAATTGACAGAACAAATAAGAATGAAAAATTAATTCTATCCACTTCTTATATATAATTGCCTTTTGCGTACCTTTTGAAAATACAAAAACCAATTATTTTGAATATTTATATAGTTGGGCAGGTTTATGCAAAACACCTTCTTGTTTTTCATCAAGAGCAATCAGTTTGCCTTCTTTCTTGAATTTTTTCCTAAAATTTCTTTTGTCTAGTTTTTTATCCAGGATCATTTCATAAAGCGTTTGCAGCTGGGTTAATGTGAATTTTTGAGGCAATAGTTCAAAGCCCCTTGACTTCGTATTAAATTCAGCTTTAAGAGTCTGAAAGGCTTTTTTGAATATTTCATTATGATCAAAAGCAAGACAAGGAACATCGAATGCATCGTGCCAAAGGATTTTGTCGGCAAATGAAGCGGGTTTTGGTTCGTATTCATTTAAATTGACCAAACTATAATATCCGACAGTTATTACCCTGGCTTCCGGTTTGGCCCTGAATGTTCTCAACCATTCCTGATCTTTGACTTCCTTTACGCGATTGACTTTTCCAAATGTGTGAAACTGGTACATGGAAATGTTGTCAAGACTGGTCAATTCCTGTAATACCCTGACCGCAGCCTTGTCCAGGTCTTCATTGTCGAAAACCAAATCACCCGGAAGAGCGAGCTTGGCTTCATTTTCAGCGCCAATCGATTTCTGACGGATTAGAAGCACCTTTAAATTCTCTCCATCAAATCCAAAGAGAACACAATCGACAGATATGTTGGGATTTTGAATCCTGTTTTCAGACTTAATCCCACTTTTCAATTCCATAGTTAATCAATCAAAGTCAATTGATGTTTACAATTGTACCTTCCGCCAAAATATAAAAATATGAAATTTTTAAAAAGTGTAATTATTACACTATGTAAGAAAACAGTATCTTTGATTTCCAAAACGAATTAAAACGTCTTATAATCAATTGAATAGCAATGCTTTAAAAAAGGTGGCCGTCCTCACTTCAGGTGGTGATGCCCCGGGAATGAATGCTGCCATCAGGTCAGTGGTTAGAAGCTCACTTTACTATAATCTTGAAGTATTTGGTGTTTTCCGAGGTTTTGAAGGATTGATTGAAAATGATATTCGCGCTTTAAATCCGCGATCTGTTTCACAAATCCTCCAAAAAGGTGGTACCATTTTAAAATCTGCAAGAAGCGAGGCCTTTAGAGCGAAAGAAGGCCGGCAAAAAGCTTTTGATAATTTGAAGTCAAGGGGCATAGAAGCTTTGATTGTAATTGGCGGCAATGGCACCTTTACCGGGGCTATGAAATTTCAGGAAGAATTTGGTGTAAAAGTCATGGGCATTCCGGGAACGATTGACAACGATCTTTTCGGGTCTGATTTTACAATTGGATTCGATTCTGCCTGTAATACCGTCATTGATGCTGTGGATAAAATTAGAGACACCGCCCTTTCTCATAATAGAATATTCTTTGTGGAAGTGATGGGTCGGGATGCCGGTTATATTGCAACGAGTTGTGCCCTGGCATCCGGGGCAATTGCGGCGATTATACCCGAAAGAAAAATGTCTATCGAAGATCTGATTTCCAAGCTCAACAGAGGAATGGAAAGTAAAAAAGTCTCAAGTATTATTATAGTAGCTGAGGGCGGCCATCTGGGAAAAGCTGTGGATATCGCAAAAGAAGTGGAGAAGAGATTTAGCTATTATGAATCAAAAGTCACAATACTAGGGCATATTCAAAGAGGCGGCGCACCTTCCATTCACGATCGGATTTTAGCAAGTAAATTAGGAGTTGGTGCTGTAGAAGGACTAATTGATGGAAAATCCAATTGCATGGTTGGAAAAATTCATAAAGACATCGTTTATACACCGCTTAAAGATGCTATTTCCAAAACATCAAAAATGGATGAAAATCTTCACAGGATTTCCGATATTTTATCAACATAAAGTAATAAGCAATGATTATTGTAGCAGATAGTGGTTCCACGAAATGCGATTGGGCGATTGTAGAAAATGACGGTAAAATTATTTCCGTATTCAGCACAATTGGTTTCAACCCATATTTTCATTCAAAAGAATTCATTTTAAAGGAATTACATCTTAACAGAGGGCATTTTCCACCTTTGAAGCGAGTAGAAAAAGTATTTTTTTATGGTGCCGGTGCATCTGCTTCTCATCTCAATAAGGTCTTAAATGAAGCCTTGAGTTATTTTTTTCCACAAGCCAAAGTGGAAGTAGATCACGATCTTGTTGGAGCCGCTTATGCCACATATGATGGAGAGCCTGCGATTTCATGTATTCTTGGCACAGGTTCAAATTCCTGTTTTTTTGATGGTAAAAAAATTCATGAAGAGGTGCCATCACTAGCATATATTCTCGGCGATGAAGGTAGCGGCAGTTATTTTGGAAGGGCACTTTTAAGGGATTATTTTTATAAACGCCTACCAAAGGAAATTTTAGAACCATTTGTAAAAGAATATGAGCCCAGTAAAGACAAGGTAATCCAATCCGTATACAAAGAACCCCATGCCAATGTCTACCTTGCAAGTTATATGAGTTTTATTTCCAATTTTAAGGATCATAAGTATATGAAAGCTCTGATCGAAAAGGGGCTCAATGAATTTATTGACATTCATATAAAATGTTTTAAAAATTACCTGGATGTTCCGGTGCATTTCGTAGGGTCGGTGGGTTATTTTTGTGAAGACATATTGCGAAAGGTTGCAAAAGAGAATAAATTCACAGTTGGCAAAATCCAAAAAAAGCCAATTGATGGTTTAATTGACTACCATCTTAAATACAAATTAGATTAGATGAAAATGGTGTTTAACAGAAATATTGCCGTCATTGCACACGATAAGAAAAAACCGGATTTAAGGGCTTTTTTAAAAGACAAACAAGATTGGCTATGGCAAAGAAACATTATTGCCACTGGAAGAACAGCCGAATTTATTGAAGGTGAAGAACTTAAAATTGATGTTCAACATTTAAGCCGTGGAAGATCGGGCGGCTATGTCCAGATTACAGAAATGCTTGAAAAAGGCGAAATTTCAATGGTTTTCTTTTTCCGCGATCATGAAGTAAAAAACAATCATGAGGATATTGAAAATCTTCTTAAAACCTGCAATGTAATGAACATTCCTCTTGCCACTAATCGTGCCTCCGCAGAATTACTTATATTAGGTGTTTTTCACAAGGAAAAAGCAAATAAAAAATTAAATCCAGATGCCGGAAATTAAAGGATTGCTTTTTGATTTAGACGGGGTAATTGTCGACACGGCAAAATATCATTTTACAGCATGGAAGGCTTTGGCCGATAAACTTAAAGTTCCCTTTAGCCATGAAGAAAATGAACAGTTAAAAGGCGTAGGAAGGGAAGACTCATTAAAAAGAATTCTGAACTGGGGCAATATTGATATTGCCGAACATGAGAAAGAAATTCTCTTAAATGAAAAAAATGAGCACTATAAAACGCTGATCAAACAGATGGATCCATCTGAAATCCTGCCAGGGGTAAAGGACTTTTTGTTAAATGCAAAAAGTCGGAATTTTAAAATGGCAATCGGCTCATCAAGTAAAAATGCCCCCACCATTTTGAAAGGAATAGATTTATATGATTTCTTCGATGCGATCATAGACGGGAATCATATTTCAAATTCAAAACCAGATCCGGAAGTATTTCTAAAAGGGGCTGAAGCACTCGAACTTAATGCTAATGAATGTGTGGTTTTCGAAGATGCCATTGCCGGTGTAGAAGCTGCAAAAAATGCAAAAATGAAATGCATAGGTGTAGGTGATCCAAATGTGCTTAATATGGCCGATAAAGTAATTCCGGGTTTTGAACATACAAGTTTGGAAATATTAAACTTTTAAGAATAAGACGTGAGAGATCATTATTACGAGCTCGATCCATGGAAAATTATAGAAACAAAATTTGATCCGGATCGACAGGAAGGTTCTGAAAGCATTTTCAGTATTGGAAATGGTAGAATGGGGCAAAGAGCCAATTTTGAAGAAGATTATTCGGGTAAATCTCTTCAGGGATCATACATTGCCGGTGTTTATTACCCGGACAAAACGCGCGTTGGTTGGTGGAAAAATGGATATCCGGAATATTTTGCAAAGGTTCTTAATGCAGCCAACTGGATAGGCCTACGAATCACTGTAAATGGCCAAAACCTCGATCTGGCCAAAATGAAAGTTTTAGATTTTCACAGGGAATTGGACATGAAGCAGGGCCTGTTGATACGTAAATTCAGATCCCAATTCCCCAATGGACATGAATTAGAAGTAGAATCTACACGCTTTTGCAGCCTTGTCGATGATGAATGTGCAGCCATTCAGTACAAAGTCAAAAACCTCAATAAAGATGCTATTTTAAGCGTGGAGCCATATGTCGACTTTGACGTAAAAAATACCGATGCCAATTACGATGAAAAATTCTGGGATGAAGTAGAGAAGGAAGTATTGGACGGTCAGGGCTTTTGTACAGCAAAAACAAAAAAACTCGACTTTCAGGTTTGCTCCGGAATGATTTATAAGGTTTTTAAAAACAAGGAAATTCAGCAGCCTGTAACAGAACTGAAAAGCTCCGAAAAATACATATCCAATGTATTTGAAATAAACCTTAAGGCAGGGGATGAATTTTGCATCCATAAGTTTGCTGCCAATCTGAGTTCTGAAAATCATCCCAAAGCACAACTTTCAAAAAATTGCTATTCCAATCTTGAACAATGCAAATTGAAAGGCTTTGAGCAAATGCAAAGTGAGCATAGCAAAGCCTGGGCTGAAAAATGGAAACACAGTGATATCATAGTCAATGGTGATGTCGCAGCGCAACAAGGCATTCGTTTTAATATTTTCCATCTAAACCAAACTTATACCGGTGAGGACGATAGGTTAAATATTGGCCCTAAAGGATTTACAGGTGAAAAATACGGTGGAAGCACCTATTGGGATACAGAGGCCTACTGCCTGCATTTTTATCTTTGCACTGCCGACAAGTCTGTGGCAAGACAATTATTGATCTACCGGTACAAACACCTTCAAAAAGCCATTGAAAATGCCCAAAAGCTGGGATTTGAAAATGGTGCGGCATTGTATCCTATGGTAACCATGAATGGTGAAGAATGCCATAACGAATGGGAAATAACATTTGAAGAAATTCATAGAAACGGAGCCATTGCAAGAGCCATTTATGATTATGTTAATTACACCGGTGGAGAAGAATATATCGCGGAATACGGCCTTGAGGTTTTGATCGGAATTTCCAGATTCTGGAAACAGCGTATCAATTGGTCTGAAGCAAAACAAAAGTTTGTGATGCTAGGCGTGACCGGACCCAATGAATACGAAAATAACATCAACAACAATTGGTATACCAACAAAATGGCCCAATGGACTTTGAAATATTGTGTTGAAATGATCAATAAATGGAAGGATCATCCCGAAGTAAGTCCGATGCTTAAGCGAATTAATTTCAAAGAAAAGGAAATAGAGGAATGGCAAAAAATAATTGACCATCTACATTTTCCGGAATCGAAAGAATTAGGTGTATTTCTTCAACAAGACGGTTATTTGGATAAGGAACAAATTATGGCCGATGATATTCCCGAATCGGAAAGACCCATAAATCAGCATTGGTCCTGGGACAGAATTTTGCGTTCATGCTTTATCAAACAAGCCGATACGCTTCAGGGACTGTATGTTTTTGAAGATGAATACGATGAAGATACGCTTAAAAGGAATTTTGATTTTTATGAGCCGAGAACGGTCCACGAATCTTCACTTTCCCCTTGTATTCATTCGATTTTAGCATGCAAGCTGGGTAAAAAAGAAAAAGCCTATGAGATGTATCTCAGAACATCGCGACTCGATATAGATGATTATAACCGTGAAGTGGACGAAGGCTTGCATATAACCAGCATGGCAGGAACATGGATGTCCATGATCGAAGGTTTTGGTGGAATGCGTGTATTAAATGGACAATTGCATTTTAACCCATTAATTCCCGAACAATGGGATTCGATATCCTTCAAGATCAGATTTAAAGAGTCCGAACTTCGAATCACCGCAAGTTCATCGAACCTGAATGTTGAAAATCTTTCGAATAATGATATTCAGTTTATGGTTTACTCCAAGGTTTACGCACTCAAAGGTCAGAAATCAGTTGAAATTAAGCTTTAAAATCATGAAAAGGAATTTTGCCATTCCGGTATTGACTGTTTTGATTTTATCATGTCAGCAAAAAGCTGATCCGAATATTTTATACAGCAATGAAATCCTATCATTGGCGAGTCCTGTACAATTGGAGCCCGATAGTACCTTGGTTTATTTAGAGGACTACTTTATCAATCCCGGAAAAATAAATTCTATCGACGTCCCTGACAGTCTGGAGATCTCAAAATGGGAAAATAACATACTTACAATTAGGGGGGACTTGCAAAATCCGATGGCCGATATAAAATTTCATCTGGGTGATACGATTTTATCGATTCCTGTAAAATCCAATCGCAAGCTGAAGTATAAATTTTCATTGCCTTTTGCAGATCAATACTCCTCCCTTTCATTAAAAGGTAATTTCAACGGTTGGAATCACAAAGCTTCAGTATTGCAACCAGAAGGTGAAAACTGGGTCTATGAGAAATACCTTTTCCCGGGAGAATATCAATATCTTGTTGTGGCTGATGGCCGTGAAATTCTGGATCCATTTAACCCAGATTCTATTGATAATGGCACGGGTGGATATAATTCAAGGATCATTGTTGGAGCGCCTAATGAGGCCAAACCATTTATCTACGGCACAAATATTCTGGATGGATCAATACGGATAAAAAGCGATCAAAAACTTGATGGTATCCTTGCTTTCTGGGAGAATCATAAATTATCCGATCATTTCATTTCCAACAAAAAAGAAATAATCCAAATAAAAATCCCCGAAATAGCAGAGACAAAAGAAAGATCGCATTTAAGAATTTGGGCTTTTAACAACAACGGGCTATCCAATGACATGCTTGTGCCATTGAAAAATGGAAATGTTATAGAAAATACTGCTGAGCTTAACAGGAAAGATAAGCACAGTTTTAGAATGTATTTTTTAATGGTCGATCGCTTTTTCAATGCAAATAAGGATAATGATAAACCCGTTGATGACCCAATGATAATGCCACGAGCCAATTATTTAGGTGGTGATATTGAAGGGGTAAGTCAAAAAATAGATGAGGGTTATTTTGATCAATTAAACATGAACACCGTTTGGTTATCTCCTATCGGATTGAATCCCGAAGGGGCCTGGGGTTTATGGGATAAAGGGGGTGTAGTTAGTAAATTTTCAGGTTACCATGGCTATTGGCCTGCCCAATCAAAAGCTATCGATTATCGCTTTGGAACCGAAGACGATTTGAAACAAATGATATCTATTGCGCATAAAAACAACAAAAATGTTTTACTCGATTATGTGGCCAATCATGTGCATCTGGATCACCCGGTTTATCAGCAACATCCTGATTGGGCGACTGAGCTTTACCTTCCTGATAGTTCTTTGAATACTGAAAAATGGGATGAATACCGATTGACCACTTGGTTTGATACCCATTTGCCTACACTTGATCTCGAAAATCCGGAGGTCTATGAAGCCATGTCCGATTCTGCTTTGTACTGGTTTGAAAATTATGAAATAGATGGCTTCAGACATGATGCTACGAAACACATTCCGGAAGTATTTTGGAGGACCTTGACCAAAAAATTAAAACAAAGGGTAATTCTGCCTGAAAACAGATCAATCTATCAAATTGGAGAGACCTATGGCAATCCCGAACTGATAGGCAGTTATGTCAATTCTGGTCAAATGGATGCTCAATTTGATTTTAATTTCTACGATAAAGCCATTACCATTTTAAATAATGAAGACAATTCTATGATTGACCTGGCCTCAACACTTTCTGAAAGTCTGAACTTCTACGGTTATCATAACCTGATGGGCTACATTTCCGGAAATCAGGATCGGCCTCGTTTTATCTCTCTTGCCGACGGTTCTCTCGACCCGGGGGAAGATACAAAATTGGCAGGTTGGACAAGGGAAATCAGCAATCAGGGAGAAATTGGTTTTGAACGCCTGGCACAATTGCATGCATTAAATTTCACTATTCCCGGTATTCCGGTTGTGTATTATGGCGATGAAATAGGAATGCCCGGTGGCAATGATCCGGATAACCGACGCATGATGATTTTTGATAATTTGAGTGAAGACCAAAAAGAAATGCGCAATACTGTCGCCAAATTAGCTGAGATAAGAAAAAATCACATGGCTCTGAATTATGGAGATCTAAGACTAATCGATGTTGATGAATATACCATGACATTTGAAAGAAGGTATTTCAATGATCAAGTGGTAGTGATAATAAACAATGTGTCAAAAGTCAAAAACTTTGCAATTCCAGGTGCATCGGCATTGAAAGTTAATTTTGGTAGTAAAATGCAAAGGGGAAATGGCCATGCTGTGGTAAGTGTGAAAGCACATGGTTTTGAAATTTTAACTAAATAAGTATGAAACTATTTTTAACGGCAATCGCATTGGTGTTCTTTCTTAGTGCCTGCCACACAGTCGAAAAAGAAACGGAAGAAAAAACGAAATCAGCCTATACGCATCACAGCGATTGGTCAAAATCTGCTGTAATATATGAATTGAATATCCGACAGTTTAGTGAAAAAGGAGATTTCAATTCAATTATCTCTCATCTGGACCGATTAAAAGAAATGGGAGTCGATATCATTTGGTTTATGCCGGTGCATCCCATTGGTGAAAAAAATCGAAAGGGCGGACTGGGGAGTTATTATTCGGTTAAAGATTATACCGCTGTAAATCCCAATTATGGAACATTATCCGATTTCAAAAATCTGGTTGATGAAATTCACAAAAGAGACATGTTTGTATTGATTGACTGGGTTGCAAATCATACAGCCTGGGATAACCCATGGGTTGAAGCGCATCCCGATTGGTACTCCAAAGACAGCGCGGGCCAAATGATCCCTCCCATAGGCACCGATTGGTCCGACGTAGTTGATTTGAATTATGATAATCCTGAAATGCGCGCGGCAATGATTGAAGCTTTACAATTTTGGGTTCAGGAATGTGAAATAGACGGCTATCGCTGCGATGTGGCCGATTGGGTGCCCGAAGACTTTTGGTCAGCAGCAAGGGCAGCCCTCGATAGTATAAATCCGGATATATTTATGTTGGCAGAAGCAGAAAATCCAAAACTTCACCCTGCTTTTGACATGACATATGGATGGGAAATGCACCACATAAGCAATGAAATCGCCAAAGGCAAAATGAATTTTGACAGTTTGCATCATTACATGATAAAAGAAGACAGCAATTTTAGTAAAGCAGCCTACAGAATGTATTTTACATCCAATCACGACGAAAATTCCTGGAATGGAACGGTTTTCGAGCGATACGGGGAAAATTACAAAAATTGGGCTGTAGTGATGGCAACCATTGATGGCATGCCTCTTCTGTATTCCGGACAAGAGTCAAAAATGAATGAACGATTGAAGTTTTTTGTGAAAGATACCATAGTGTGGAATGACTATCCACTTGAAGATTTTTATTCAGATTTGTATACATTAAAAGATAGCAATGAAGCATTGTGGAACGGAAGCTATGGCGGAGACTGGGAATTTATTTCGAATTCAAATCCCGAAAAAGTATTAACCTATTCCCGCTCCAAAAATGAAAATACAGTATTTGTCGCCTTGAATTTTGATAGTCTCAAAATTGATTTTTCAATAGAGGGCTTAGCAATTGGTGAATATGAAAGTTTTAATTCTGAAGAAGCTATTAAAGTGGATGAAGAGGGTTCAGAACTGAGTCTGGAACCCCACGATTACAGAATATTTATAAAAATATAATCGAATGGCTGTAGAAAAAAGAAGATTATCATTTTGGGAGATCTGGAACATGAGTTTTGGATTTCTCGGAATACAATTTGGTTTCGCACTTCAAAATGCCAATACCAGCCGAATTTTTGAGACACTTGGTGCAGACACAAAAAATCTTGCAATCTACTGGCTGGCTGCGCCGGTAACAGGGCTTCTCATACAACCTATCATCGGGTATTACAGCGACAGAACCTGGCATCCCTATTGGGGCAGACGCCGTCCATTTTTTGCAATAGGAGCCCTGCTGGCGACCATTGCTCTTATTATAATGCCCAATTCTCCTACTCTTTGGATTGCCATTGGCATGCTTTGGATTATGGATGGTTCAATTAATATAAGTATGGAGCCTTTCAGGGCCTTTGTTGGCGACTTATTACCCCCGGAACAACGCACAAGGGGATTTGCCATGCAGAGCTTCTTCATTGGCGTTGGATCGGTGATTGCCTCTGCCCTCCCCTGGTTTTTTAGCGAAATAATCGGTGTGCAGGATGAAAACCTGGGGGCCAATGAAATTCCTACTAATGTAAAATGGTCTTTTTATCTCGGAGCATTTGCTTTTCTTACAGCGGTTATGTGGACGGTTTTTACAACCAAAGAATATCCACCTGAAGAAGATGAAGAAAAAAGGGAAAAAGAACATTTTACACCAATCAAATACAAACCCAAAACTTATAGTGCCATTGGTTTAGGCATGTTGCTCATCTCGACTTTACTGACTTTGGTTTTTTATTGGAATTCGCTCGATCCACAGCTTTATGTCTTATCGGGAATATTCGGGCTTTTTGGATTTTCATACTTGGGAGCTTCGATTCCAATGTACAGGAATAAATACAAAAACGGATTTGTAAATATTGTGCGGGATTTTCAAAATATGCCCAAAACCATGATACAGTTGGCATTTGTTCAGTTTTTTTCCTGGTTTGCTCTCTTTGCCATGTGGATTTATACCACTTCGGGCATTACAAGTCATATCTACGACATGAAATTATCAGCTCAGGAGCTCTATACCTTAAATACTGAAATGGAGAATTTTGATAGGGCTGTATTGCAGGGAGAACGTCTGGAGAAATTTAAGAATATAGAAAATGAGCTTGCAGAATATCTCGCAAAACTCAAAAATTCAGAAAATCAACTAGCTGTGGTATCTGTGAATTTTGCCAAGTATTTTGTTGCTCCGGAATCCGGTTTTAAACTCGATGAAAAGTTGGAATCCAGTTTAAAAAGAGTCCGAATGGAATACGATGAAGGTGCAGATTGGGTAGGGATATTGTTTGGTGGCTATAATGGAATTGCTGCATTGGCAGCGCTTATGTTGCCCTGGCTTGCAAAAATGACCAGTCGGCGTATGACACATCTTATCGCCTTATGTCTTGGTGGAATGGGATTAATTTCCTTTTATTTCATCAATGACCCCTTGATATTGATCGTGTCGATGATCGGTGTGGGAATCGCCTGGGCAAGTATTTTATCGATTCCTTATGCCATGCTATCATCTTCACTTCCCGCAAGTAAAATGGGCTACTACATGGGTATTTTCAATTTCTTTATTGTAATACCTCAAATGGTAGCAGCCAGTATACTGGCCTTTTTGGTGACTTCTCTATTTGGAAGTGAGTTTATATTTGCATTGATCATAGGTGGAATTTCAATGATTCTAGCCGGACTTTTGAGTCTAATTGTAGATGATAAAGATGAGGTTCTCATGAAGGAGCCGCAATAATCTAATCAGCCATTAAGAACTCCAAAGGAATGTGAAATCGCTTGCTCCATGAGTTCTCGTCATGTTTGTCTCCGGGAAATTTTTTAGTTAGCCAGTTTTTTTTGTCATAGCCCTTTTGTGCCAATACTTTGTCGATTTTCATCTGACATGGTTCATACAATGAATCCAGGGTTTCGGTACCATAATCAAAATAAATCTTGTGTATTTGAGGATCCGGTAAATTCTCTTTTAAATAATCTGCGAATAATCCCGGAACCGGATTATTGTCCAGATCATAGGTGACAGTCCAATGTGTACTCAAACAAGCGGCTCCACCAAAGATTTGAGGATATTCACAAATGGCATAAATAGAAATCAAGCCACCAAAGCTCGAACCAGCTATATAGGTATTCTCCCTATCGGTATATGTGGCGTACTTATTGTCAATGAATGGTTTTAGTTCACTTACCAAAAACTTTAAATATTTATCCGAGCGAACATCTCCGTTGAATTTGCTTTCTGCATTTTCCTCTTTTATGGAATATATGTATGCTTTATAGTCTTTTGGAATTTTATCGAAGACTTTTTGTGGCATGTAATCAGTTCTGCGATAAATACCACCATTATCGATGCCTACTACTATACAGTCTTTAATTTTACCCTGATCCAAAAGCTGGTTTATCGTTCCGTCTACATTCCAGTTCTGATCATTCCAGGTATCTAAAAAACCAAATATATTTTGTGCATCGTGCATGTAGAGCACTGCATATTTCTTTTCCGGAGAATAATTTTTGGGTTTCCAGACTCTTACCGTCCTGGGACTTATAAGTTCGGTTTTAAAGTTTTCGTAAATATCGATATTGACTTCCGGGTTCTTTTTTTCCTGTGCTTTCACTATTGAATGTGAAAAAATAAGGAAAAAAGATATGGCAATTAATTTATTCAAAATCAATGATCATGGGCTTCATAGGAGAAATATTTAGGCCATTGCTTAAATCTATTTGCATTCCGGAAATGATATCCACACCTTTTTCATTCCCTTCCAGTATTTCCTTAAAACGTGAAATATCCAGTTCGAGTTCATTGGTATTTTTGCTCAGTACAGTCATAACTTTATCGTTCTCTGTATATCTGAAAAAAACATAAACGGAGTTTGTATCCGGAGCGTAGTGAAGTAATTTTCCTTTGTGAATCGCCTCGGAATTTTTACGCCAGTTCAAGATGTTTTTTATCATTTTCATGGCCTCTTTCTGGTTTGCATTTAATCCTTTGCCTTCAAATGCATTGATAGTATCTCCGGGCCATCCGCCTGGAAAATCAGTTCTGATTTCACCGTGATCACCGGGCTTTTCATTGGACATAAGAATTTCGGTACCATAATAAAACTGTGGAATTCCGCGCATGGTGCTATAATAGGCAATGGCCAAATCAAATAAATCATTATTCTTATTTACCTGTGTAAATATCCTGTCCATGTCGTGATTGTCCGGAAAAATCACCAGATTGTAAGGATCGGCATAGAGAAAATCCATTCCCAAAGTTTCATAGACATCCTTCCAGCCCGAAGCCCATTTGCCCTCCTCGGCATTCAGACTTTTAACCAATTGAGATTGCAAAGGAAAATCCATTAAACTCGGCAGACAGGATGTATATCCATTGCTATTTTTCTTTCCTCTTTGCCAAAAAGATACAATAGCGGGATCTGTATTCCACTCTTCTCCCACAATGTTAAAGTTTGGATACTCATACATGACTTCACAGGTCCATTGAGTCATAAATTCCTTATCCGGATAAGAATAGGTATCCATTCGAATGCCCTGCAGATCGGCATATTCAACCCACCAAATAGAATTTTGGATCAGGTATTTGGCCATGTAGGGATTTCTAACATTTAAATCTGGCATGGATTTGCCAAACCAACCGTGAATGAACTGATCGAGATCGCTTTCTGCCACATGCGGATCCTGAATGGTACTCTTCATGTGATTGGTTTTTATAAATGTATCCGCCTCGATATAAATATCGACTTTGTTGATCCAGTCTTTAGACGGAAGGTCTTCCATCCACCAGTGCTTATGACCGCAATGATTGACAATCATATCCATGATCAATCCAATACCCATCTCGCTGGCTTTTTTTGATAATTGAGCATATTGTTCATTGCTGCCAAATCGCGGGTCTACCTTATAAAAATCTGTGGTGGCATATCCGTGATACGAATATTTTGGTTGTGCATTTTCCAAAACCGGGTTTACCCAAATGGATGTAAAACCCAGATCTTTGATGTAATCCAGATGATTATTAATTCCTGCAATATCACCTCCATGTCGAGCATAATCATCAGCCCTATCGATTTTATCTTCATAAGATTCCAGGTTATCGTTGGACTCATCGCCATTGGCAAAACGATCAGGTGTTATCAGGTATAATACATCTTCAGGGCCAAAACCTTTCCTTTGAGCAGAACCTTCTCGTCTTGCTTTTAATTCATAATTATGAGAAAGCACTTTCTTTTTTCCATTCAGAAAGTCAATATCAAAATCACCCGCTTGCACTTCACTTGAAATTTCAAGGTCCAGAAAAAGGTAATTGGGATTCTCTACCTTATTGATTTTTTCGAGACTTACTCCTTTATCCTTGATCCTCGGTTCAAGGCTGGCGATATTTTCTCCATAAACCATTAATTGAAGTTTATGACTGTTCATTCCGGCCCACCAATTCGGTGGCTCGATGCGCTCAATGGATTGTGCCTGCAAACAAAAAATACTCAGCAGGAACAATCCTGCTGAGCATAATAGTTTAGTATTGAAAATATTCATTAGTACCCGTTATTCTGACGGAAATTTCCATTTACCCCAAGGTCTGATGCCGGTATGGGAAAAATTTCAAGGAATGGAGGAATACTTGTTCCTGCAGCATCTGCACCTTTCCATTCCCAAATTAGTTCTTCTCCTCCGGCGCGGCTTGAAAATTTATTAAATCGGATTAAGTCAATTCGGCGGGTTGCCTCGTAATATAATTCCCTACCTCTTTCATCTAGAATAAAATCAAGAGTCAGCTCAGCACCGGTAATATTATTATTACTATTACCGTAAGCACGTTCTCGCAATTCGTTCACATAACCAAGGGCAGTACCGACATCACCGTTGGAAGCTCCTCTTAATACGGCTTCGGCGTATATTAGATATGCATCGGCCAATCTGAAATAAGGAAAATCCGTATCTACAAAATCCGAATTGGCTCCAGCTGAACTATCACTTGCCACATTTGAAAATTTCGGAGCTAAATAGCCCAAACCTTCTCCTAATATATCTGCCTGTGTAGATTCCGGTCTTGGTGAAATGCCTTGATCATTGTCATCTACGGTCCAAAGGACATTTCTGGAATCCGCACTATCTAAAACACCATCTGAAATTTCAAACAAATTGTTAAACTCCGGTGTGGTTCTTATTCCTGACCAGCCACTTACAACACCCCAGTCAGTTGCATCCATTGAATTCTCAAATAAAACGGCTCTAACCATAAATGTAGTACCTCCCCATCCCTGGGACGCGACTCCATCTTGTGATAAGGCCCATATTATTTCCGGAGACGTATTATTATCTGCATTGAAATTATAGAGATAAACCGGATTCAAGCTGAATGAACCACTATTTATAACAGCACTTACATCATTTACCACTTCATTATAAATATTCTGAGGTGGATTGCTTAAATAATTTGGTGCATTCAATCTAACTTTAGCTCGTAACATACGGGCTGCCTCACTGCTTGCCCTACCGTATTCGGCCTCAGAAGCATTTGGCAATCCCTGGACACAAGCTTCCAATTCTCCAATAATGAAATCATAAATTTGCTGTGGAGGTACTTGTGATGGAAGTTCGGCTGTAATTGTTGTAACCAATGCCACATTTCTATATAGATCCAATGCATGCCAATAGGCAAGGGCCCTTAAAAATCTGGCTTCCAGACGATAAATCAATATCTCATCTTGAAATTCCGAACTAATATTTCTTTCATCCAGTAAAGATGGTTCTGAAATCCGAAGAAAATCATTACAGAGTGCAGTCGTAAAGAATATTCTGTAATAAAGCACCCTGACAAATTGATTATCGGAAGACCAGGTATGTGTATTTAAATCCTGTATTCCTGCATCGGTCCAACGAATCACAGCTTCATCGGTTGTCAATTCCTGAGCTTTCCAATAAGCCCTCATATAGGAACTAAAACCTTCATCATTAATAATTGTGATATCCGCATTTCCAGCGGGCCCTTCTTGTCCTGTCAACATAAAACTCGCGTAGAGTTTGGCCAGATAGGCCGTATAAGAACCTTCTTCAAGAAAAGACACGTCTTCTGTCAATCTGTTTTTAGGTACTACGTCCAAATCTGTACATGCACCAATAACAAAAAAGACAATTGTAATTAGAGTATAGATTAACTTTTTCATAATTTCTTAAAATGTTAGTGAGATTCCTCCCATAAATGTTCTTGCTCTTGGATAGACATTGTTGTCAATACCAGGAGGGTTTGTTGGGTCATCAGGTTGAACCTCAGGATCTTGTCCTGAATACTTGGTCGTAACAAAAACATTTTGAGCCGTAAAATAGATTCTTGCCTTCATCCAATCCAATCGATCAATAGTATAACCTATTGTCACATTATCTAATCTCAAAAAGGATGCATTCTCAATATAATAATCCGATAATATCTGTTTTTGTTCAAATCCTGTTTCCAATGCAGAGGTATGAATGTTTTGCGGAACTGCCGTTTGCAATCTCCTCAATTCACCATAATTGGATGAAAAATTATTATAAGCATAAAGTCCTAGATTGGCCCTGAACGTAAATGAAAAATCAATTTTTTTATAGTTCATTGTTGAAGTCAATCCAAATATCCAATCGGGATTGGCATTATTAACAACACGCAAATCCTTTTCATTGATTACACAGTCATTATTCTGATCCTTATACATCAAGGTTCTGTTAACGGGTTCATAAATGGGGTCACCATTGGCATCATACAGTTGTTCATAGGCATAAAAAGAATTAATTGATTCACCCACTTTTAATACCTGTATGGTTTGACCCACATCACCGGCAATACCACCTCTTGGATAAATTGTTTCTTCCGTGCCAGCTACCGTATTGTCCAATCTGAGAATTTCATTATTGTTATATGCCGCATTAAATGAAACATTCCACATAAAGTCTCTTTTTGTCATAATCGGACTTGATATATCCATTTCAAAGCCTCTGTTTCTCATTTCCCCAATATTGGTAATCACTTTATCGGTTGGAAGTATTCCTACCGGAATTGCCACTTCGAATATCAAATCGTCTGTATTTTGCTGATAATACTCAAAAGAACCGGCCAATTTTCCTTTTAAAATCTCCCAATCCAAACCAATATTTATTGAAGTGGTTTCTTCCCATTTTATGTCGGGATCAACTGCCGTTGGCCTTAGCGTATTGATTAATTGATTACCTAATTGATAAGATCCGGTGGGCGTTGAAAATTCATAGGTTGTCAAATACCTGTAATCATCAATCTCCTGATTTCCGGTTACACCATAGCCAACTCGAAGTTTTAAGTAATTGACATATCTATCGAGTCCTTCATAAAAACCTTCATTGGAAATTCTCCAGGCGGCAGCAAATGATGGAAATAATGCCCATCTGTTATCAGGACCAAACCGGGTTGAACCGTCACGTCTTAATGTTCCTGTAAGGAGATATTTATCTTTCCAGTCAAAATTAAAACGACCATAGAATGAAATCAGCCTGTTTTCAAAAGCGTTGTTGCCAATGACCACATTTGAATTTGAAATCGGTGCTGGAGCATCCAATCCAAATGCATTGGTATTGAGAGAGTCATGTCTGAAAAATCCAAAAGACTTATCCCATGACTGATAGGAATATCCTCCAACTGCCGTAATTTTTGCATCGATGGCATCGATGTCTTTTTCATAATTCAAATAGCCTTCATAAAGAAAAGACTGAACCGAAGATCGCTCGAAGCTGTACTGACCCTGAGTTCGAAGTTCGGACTTTATAAAGTTTGGAGCGAAAGTTATATTATCCGTTACTTTTTGATCCAGAGCAATATTGTTTTTTATGCTTAATCCTGGAACAAAAGGCAATTTATAATTGACTTCGAAATTATTGATACTCCTAAAGGATTCACCAATGGCTTTTTGATGTTTACTTTGAGCTACGGGATTGGCTACTGCCAACGGATCATTGTATTCAGTAAATCCCCCAAATCGACCAGTCATTCCTGCCGGAGCTCCGTTTTGGTATAAAGTGGTATCAAAATAAATGGGTTGTGTCGGATTAAAACTTAAAGCTGCACCAACCTGATTGCTTCCAAATTTATCATTGACCACAGCGTTTTTGGTTGAGAAGCGCAAATTCAAGCGGTTGTCTAATAAGCCTTTGGAAATGTTAAAATTAACATTGTATCGTTCCGTACGGGTATCATTTAAAACCCCATTGACCTGCTGATAACCTGTAGAAAAACGATAGTTTCCATCCTGAATATTTGAACCGATAGAAAGATTGTGTTGTTGTGAGTAAGCTGTTTGAGTGACTTGATCCAGCCAATCCGTATTTGCCGGACCAATGACGGATTCATCATCTACCCTTTCATCATCGAAAACAGCAATGGCTGCTCTGAATTCATCAGGACTTAAAATTTGCGATTCAGCATTTAGAAATGTACTCACCGATGAAGAACCATCATAATTGATTATTGGCTTATCGGAAGCCTTTCCTTCTCTTATCGCACCTCCTTTTGTTGTTATCATTATAACACCGTTTGCTCCTCTACTTCCGTAAATTGCAGTAGCAGAAGCATCTTTAAGAACAGTTACATCGGCAATTTCATTTGGATTGAGGAAATTAAGAGGATTTCTACTTCCTGTAACGGCCTCATTTTCTATAGGTACACCATCAATAACATAAAGAGGGTCATTGCTTGCATTAATTGATGTGGCTCCTCTAATTCTAATTCGCGCGTTTCCACCGGGTTCTCCGGATCCGCTGACCTGAACTCCTGCTACTTTTCCCGAAATTAGATTTTGTGGCGTAGAGATCATTCCTTTATTAAATTGTTCCTCGTCCACCTTTTTAATTACTCCTGTCACATCGCCTTTTTCAACTACACCATATCCAACCACAACGACTTCCTGCAATACTTCCGTTTCAGTGCTCATTTGTACATCAATGGATGTTTGATTGGCAACAGAGATTTCTTGCGGTTCATAACCCAGATAATTAAAAACCAGGGTTGCATCAGATGGAGCATCAATAGAATAATTACCTTCAAAATCGGTGATAGTACCTTTAGCAGTTCCTTTGATTAAGATACTGACACCGGGAAGTTCGGTTCCATCTTCACTATCTGTTACCTTACCGGTAACTGTAATGTCTTGTGCATAAATGTTCGCTGCGGAAAATAGTACGAACAGAGCAAGTGCGTATAGTTTTCTCATGGTTCATCAATAAAAGTGAAAAAAACCCCACAGGAATTCACCTGCAGGGTTTAATATGATTATTGGAGTGTAGCCGTATAAGTAGCTCCGTGATCCGCTGTCATTACAGTTACTGTAAATGTTCCCGCGGTAGAAACTAAGTTGGCTCCATCAAGCGTAAGTGCATTGAGATCACCACCAAGGTTAAGATCCCAAGAGTCATTCGCTCTGAATTTATATTCATCTGCTGTCATTACGACATCAGCAGACCACGAATTATCTCCATTATAGGCAAGAGGTGTGGAATTATCCCATCCTCCCGGAGTTGCGGCACCAATTATACCCCAAACACCGGCATCAAACTGAACGGCCCATGAAGCACCATCATCTGCAGTTGTAATTGTGATATAATAATATCCTGAATCTGAAGCGGCATCCAAAATGAAATTACCACCTTCACTTACTTCAGAAGCTGCATCTCCTGTATGGTCGATATTACCTGGATTTAATTCAAAATCCCATGCGTCGTTGGTTCTGTATTTGAATTCTCCATCTTCAAGATAAACGAAAGCTACCCATTTGTGAGTACCAGCATCTTCGCCTTTGTATATGAAATTCACATCAGCATCCCAGGCGCTATCAGTTGCCTCACCGATGATTCCCCAATTGTATTCATTTGGATCGAAACCAGTTCCGTCTCCTGTTCTTTCAAATTCAGCTGCAACATCATATCCCTTTCCTGGTGAAAAAGTCAAGGTTACAGTGTAAGCTCCAGGATTTCCAGTAAAATTGAAATTGAAGCCACCTGGCTGGAATCCGCCATTTTCATCTCCACCGTCTGTTGTAGTACCAAAGTTTGTTAAAAAATTCAGTCCATCTACAGCTGGAGTCGCTGCGCTTCTATCCGCATTCCAATTTTCGTTGTATCGGAATTTAAACTCACCGGCTTTCAACTCAATATTGGTTCCTTCAAATACCACGGAGTTGGCATCAGCACTTTTTAGCGTTAATGGCGCATCTGAGCTCCATCCCGGACCGGCTGGACCAATTAATCCATAAGCATCTATCTTAACGATGTAAGCTGTTCCTGAAGTAACATCGATTGTAACATGATAAAGACCAGCTTCTGTAATACTAAAGGCATCTCCGCCCACAGCAAAATCTGCGCTGACCCATAATTTACCACTACCGAGGTCTTCTTCAGTAACCGTACCACCCCAAACTGATTCTACTTCCTCTTCAATTTGAGTGATATTGAATTCTCCGGCCTCCATATAAATATAAGCTTCATACATACCGGGTCTTTCAGCAAATGGAGGTGTTGATCCAAATGCATCTACATAGGCATCATCCATTTCTACGGCTGCACTAGGTGTTTCAGAAGTGGCCGTTCCTGTAATGTAAAGACCGTCATCAGATCCACCTGTTGGTGGTGGAATTACGGCACCTCCGCCATCATCTCCCCCACAACTTGTTAATACCACAGCACCAAATAGGATTGCGATATACGCGATTGATTTAATTTTCATCATGATTTTAAAATTTAGATTTAACATTCTTAATATTTCTCAACTTGTTTTTACCCTAAAAAGCCAAGTAAAAGTTACAAAATCCTTTACAATTTCGAACTTCATATATTAGCCTAAAATGATCTTTGTCAATAATTTATCTTTAATTTTATTGCTTTTGCCGGTAGCCATATTTAGCATTTACTCATCTACTAGCAAAATTTTATATTCTTGTACATTATTAAATTTTACAACTCTTACAATGTATTGCCCATTTGGCACTCTTTGTTTTTTTGAATTGGTTCCATCCCAAATCACTTCTTGTTTTCCTCTTTTTGAAACTCTAATGTCACGAATCTTTTTTCCGAGTAGATCGAGAATTTCTACATCTACTTCCCGATCGGTATCATTATCAAATTGTATTGTTGTTTCATCGCTAAATGGATTGGGGTAAACGATAAAATCAGGTAATTCAACCGGTACAGCAGGTGGCTGAATTTTTGGTGGTTCATCGTTAAAAATTCCAATAATCTTTTGTGTAGAATAGAGTCTATACTCTCCTCTTGCCAATGTTAGAGCTTGATCAACATCTTCAACGACTATGGAATCCTGGGTGTAAAATTCATACCAAGTCCCTGTTTGTGTAAATGACGGTGTGATTTCCCCATCTTCTATTGAAAAATTGCCCAATACCACGATATCCATTTCCGCTCCTCTTAAAATTATTTTTTTCATGGAGGAATTGGCATCGATGCTATAATCATCGCTGTGAAAAACATTGTACTCCTTTCGCAATCGATTCAGTTCTGAAAATACATTGTACAATCGTTTTCTTTTTTCATTTTCAAAATAATTCCATACGATTGGTTTTCGTGATAATCGGCAATCGTTGTTTATGCTGCCATCCACACATCTGTTGATTGAATAATCAAATCCCAATTCACCAAATTGCCAAATCATTTTTGGTCCGGGTACAGTTAAAAAGAAATTGGCCGCTAATTCTACCCGTTTTAAAGCAGTGTCTAACTCCCTTATGTTGTAATCATCATTAAATCTTGAAAAATTTAAGTTTTTATACATCAGTCTTTCTTCATCGTGGCTCTCCATATAGCCAACTAAATGCGGATTAGTCCATGAACGATCCCGATAATTAATACATGACAAATTGCCGCCAAAGCCCATTGTGGCTTCATTATATACATGATTGCAATTGCCCCAAAGCATAAATCCCTTAGAAGCCAATTCCTGTTCTTCACTGTTTTCGGCAAAATGTTCTAAAATGATATAAGTGCTGCTATCCACGGTCCACAATTCATCTCTAATTCTTTCCCATAAAGCTATACGCGAAGGGTCACGTTGACCCCAAAAACCGACATCACCAAGTGAATTCACTTGCGTAAATCCTTTTGATAAATCCATTCTGTATCCATCGATATGATATTCATTTACCCAGTATGCCAATACCTTATCGACAAATTCCTGTGTTTTAAGACTTTCGTGGTTATAATCATAACCTACATTAAAATCATGTTTAGCAATGGGATTAAACCAGGGATTTTCTCCGGTTGGCTGTCCAAAACTGCCCGCAGCAGGATCAAAATACATTCTCACCTGTGGGTTTTGTCCAAAAGAATGGTTGAGTGCAATATCTAAAATCACAGCCATATCCCTTCGATGGCATTCTTCCACCAGCGCTTTCAATTCATAATCAGGTCCGTAATATTTATCCGGAGCAAAATAAAAAGATGGATTGTATCCCCAGGAATCATTGCCTTCAAATTCATTAATTGGCATCAGTTGTATGGCATTTACACCCAATTTTTCCAAATAATCAAGCGTATCTTTTAATCCTTTATAGCTGTGATCATCCAAAAAATCCCTCAGGAGGGTTTCATATATTATTAATTTTTCTTTTTCAGGTTTTTGGTAATTGATTGAAGTATCCCAGGGATATTCTGTTTTGTTAATGTAAAAAACTGAAACCGGATCATTGGTCAAACCGGTAGGGTAAGGCGTTAAATTGGGATATACGCCTTCATTTATTATCTCGGGATCATTCCAGGGATCAAGAATTTTCTCTGAATAGATATCCGCTATTCGCAATTGCTCTTCAACCTGATACTGAAATCGATATTCCTTATTGGGGTCGAGCCCATTCAGACTGATCCAAAAATGATCACCATCTTCGCTTTTATTCATTAAGTATTGCGTATCCAATTCCCATTCGGAGAAATCACCCAATGCGAAAACATAGTCTTTAAATGGTGCATAAAGGTTTAGCGTAACAGATGAGTCGCCGACATAATTAATACCTTCTTCAATTCCGGCTGGCGGGTCCTGAACAAAAGGGGTTCCCGGATATACAAAATAGAATGAATCCTTCAATACCTCCGTTCCGGAACTGGATTCCATATTTACCCAATATTTACCGGCACCGAAATCATCTACCGGAATTTGCGAAATCAAATCCTGGGCGTTCGAAATGCTTTCAAAAAGGTTGCCATCGACAAATACTTTTATTTCAGACATTTCAGAAGCACTTGATTTCATTTCTATTGTGTCTCCGCTTTCCACAACAAGATAATCTTGTGTCGGACTGATTATGGCGGCAGCATAAGAACCCTGAAAAAGATCTACAAATATATCGCCGCCGTTGTCAGAGCGACCGACAATTGAACCATCTGCATTTCTGAAAACAAAAGCCAATTGCAAAACCACCTCTCCGGAAGGAATGTTGTGAAAATCGGCAATATCATAGGTTTTAGTAAATTTATTATTGCCAATTGAGGTCATCAATACATCTGAATCGGCTGTACCCCATTCACCAACTACATATTTCCAATCGCTTGGGGAGTTGCTCTCGGAAGTTATTACACCCATGTGTGCGTAAACAGTACTTTGACCTTCTAATGCACCATTTCCCAATGTAGCATCGTAAGTTATGGTTACTGTATCTGTTTGTTTAGGAAAAGTTGGATCAAGTGTAACAACCTGTGCTAACACTTCCTTACCAACCGCAAAAATTACAACTATAATTAGTATAGTTAATCGCAATCTAAAATTGATTTGAAGAACGAAATTAAGAAAGTGTACTTAGTACACCAAGTATTATCTTGAAAATATTGCTTTTATCCAATCATCAAATGAGCAGTCGGGTATTTAAATGATGGCTGTTCCTTATAACCGGCCAGTGCCACAGCAAGAGTTAAAGTACCAATTCTGCCGAGAAACATGGAAATCATTATTATTAATTTGCCCATATCAGATAATTGAGAAGTAATGCCTGTGCTCAATCCTACGGTTGCAAATGCCGATACATGTTCAAATACAAGATCAAATATTGCAATTTCGGGCTCAGCAATACTGAGCACAAAAACACCCAATAAATTATAGGTACTTGCAAATGCAAAGACAGTAAGCGCCTTATATAATAATGCACTTGGGATTGATCTTTTGCCTAAATCTATGCTGTCTTTTCCTTTTATAGTGGCAATTACTGAAACAAAAATCAATAAAAAAGTGGAGGTTTTAATTCCTCCCCCGGTTGAACCTGGTGAAGCTCCAATGAACATGAGAAATATTACAAAGATCAAAGTAGGCAGCTTAAGACTGGCAGTATCCAGTGTATTAAAACCAGCCGTTCTTGAGGTTACCGATAAAAAGAAAGCGTCGATAATTTTTTCGGATGTCTGAAGGCCTTCTAATGTATTATTGTTTTCCAGAATTAAAATCATTAGCATTCCAATAATAATTAAAGCACCGGAGGTATATAAAACGACTTTTGTACTCAATTTCCAGTCTACCCAGGGTTTTTCCATTCTTTCTCTGAGTTTACGAGGTGAAAACAAATCCTGCAATGTACCAAATCCAAGACCTCCCATTATGATTAATGCGGCCAAAATCAAATGATGGAAATAGGCAAACCTTAAATGCTCAGTGTAATAGCCCTCGGGAAATAGTGCAAATCCTGCATTGCAGAAAGCAGAAACAGAATGAAACACAGAATAAAACAGTCTTTCTCCAAGGTCTTTAAATTCAACGGAGGGATCCCAGGATGCGAATAGCAAAAAGGCTCCGAACATTTCGATAAAGAGGGTAAAAAAGATAATTTGTCTGATTAATCCCTGTGTTGAAAAAATACTTTCAGAGCTCATGAAGTCCTGAATTAAGGATTGCTGTCGAATTCCAACACCCTGTCCAATGTAAAAGGCAAAAAATGTTGCAAAGGATATTATTCCTAGTCCACCCAATTGCATTAGAAAGAGTAGAACAATTTGACCTTGAAATGTAAAATAACTCGCCGTGTCTACCACAATCAGACCGGTGACACAGGAGGCACTAACGGCTGTAAATAAAGCGTCCACAAGATCCATGCTTCCTTCTTCTACCGTCATTTTTGGTAAAATAAGCAGAATTGTGCCCAGGACGATAAGAGCTAAAAAACTCAAAATAAAAAATGTTGGTGGGCTTACTTTTTTAAAAATGTTGCTCGTTCCGGTTTTGACAAAGTCAATTCCGATAATAAAGAGCAAAAAGAGCGTTACAAGCACTCTGTAAACATTGGGGTAATTAATAAATCCGATTGATTTTAAAAGGGATTCAATTGGAACAATAGGAAGAAGCAAATTGAAGATGCCATGAAGTAGAATTATTAACATGGCAATGCTTTCGGTCATATTTTCCCTAATAAATTGCCACCGCTGGAAATTGAATAAAAGTCGGAGTAAAAAACTGAAAACAAAAAGCCCAAAGATCAGATCCAGTGCATTGAACAGAATTTCAATCGTACTTTGGCTTAGCTCAAAACCATAAACTATAATCAGAATTGAAATGGCAAAAAGCGATGCAAGGCCCATTACATTTCTATAAGAGCGGAGCACCCTATCGCGGGTGTTATATAAGAAACTATTGAATCTATCTGCCCAGGCCATGTCGTGCTGGATCGATGCTATTTATTGCTTCTTCGAGCAAGTTGTCTTTTTCAATCGGTACTACACCTACATGTTCGCAAACGAGTCCTCCTCCGAGATTAGATAATTCCGCTAATAGTGAATCGGGCAGTTCCAAAGCCTTGCAGCAAGTAGCAATACTGATTACCGTGTCTCCTGCCCCTGAAACATCAGAAATTTCCCTTCTATGAGCCGGTATTAAATCCGAAGTTTTCCCATCGTAAAAAATACCGTATTCAGAGAGTGTCAATAAGGTCATTTTATGATTGAGCTTACTTCTCAGGGAATCAGAAGCTCTTTTCAAACTTTGTTTATCACCCGGAACTATTTCAATATTCAGACCCTCCTTTAATTCTTTCAAATTTGGTTTAAAAAGGTCTACTTCTTTGTATGCCAGAAAATTTCTCTTTTTAGGGTCTACAGCTACCGGAATATTTTTTTCTCTGCATTTTTTGACCGTAAAATCTATAAGGTCTTCACTGATCACGCCTTTATCGTAATCCTCAAAAATAAGTGCGTCGCATTCCTTAAGAAGTTTTTCAATCTTTTCTTTTAAAGCAATATACTCTTTTTCTTTAAGAAGGTCGGTGTTTTCCGCATCAACTCTAAGTAAATGCTGGGTGCCTCCCAGAACGCGGTGTTTGATAGTCGTAGGCCGTTCTTCACTGCGATGAATGCCTTCGGTAGAGAAGTTTTGATCCTTTAAAAGATTCATAAAATCATCCCCGTCCGAATCCTGTCCAATCACTGAAACCAAAATAGGATTGGCCCCAAGAGCCATTAAGTTTAATGCTACATTGGCAGCACCACCCAATCGTTTCTCTCTTTTTACCACATTTACGATGGGTACAGGCGCTTCCGGAG
This sequence comes from Cytophagales bacterium, assembly GCA_965267555.1. Classification (GTDB taxonomy): domain Bacteria; phylum Bacteroidota; class Bacteroidia; order Cytophagales; family CCMP332; genus CCMP332. The sequence goes on from OZ254083.1 coordinate 2,982,359, forward strand.
AAATTCGGCTGACCTTGCCCCATAAATATGAGTCAACCATGACATCTCCAATCACCATGACCTTAAGCTTGTCGAATCCCTTAAATATGTTGGTGAAAACTGACATTAAGATAGTTCAGACAGGCTTTTGGAAATTCGTTTAACAGCTTCTTTTAATTGATCTTCCGATGCGGCAAAGGACATTCTAAAACATTTGGGAGCACCAAATGCTGATCCTGCTACAGTCGACACATGGCTATCAGTTAGTAAATACATACAAAAATCAACCGAATCCCTGATTGTAAAATCACCTTTTGATTTACCAAAATAATAGTCTATTTCTGGGAAAATATAAAATGCTCCATCGGGAACATATGTTTTAATTCCCGGGATTTCATTGAGGAGTTCCAAAACGATATTCCTGCGTTTTTTAAAGGCATCGCGCATTTTATAGGTTTCACTCAAATCTGAAGTTGCTGCTGTGAGTGCTGCCCTTTGTGCAATTGAACAGGTGGCAGATGTAAATTGTCCCTGTATTTTATCACAGGCAGATGCCAATTCCTGAGCAGCAGCAATGTAACCTACTCTCCAACCTGTCATGGCAAAACCTTTGGAAAATCCATTGACCAAGACTACCTGGTCCTTAATTTCCGGAAATGAGGCGATGGATGCATGTTCTCCCAGGAAATTAATATACTCGTATATCTCATCCGAAATGACGAATAAATTTGGATGTTTTTTAATAACAGCCGCGAATTCCCCGAGCTCCTCTTTGGTATATACGGATCCGGTTGGGTTTGAAGGCGATGAAAAAATAACGGCTTTTGTTTTTGGCCCTATCGCCTTTTCAAAATCCCCCGGGTCAACTTTAAATTTATTCTCGATTGATCCTTCTACTAAAACCGGTTTCCCTTCTGCCAATTTAATCAGCGAAACATATGAAACCCAATAGGGTGTAAATACGATTACTTCATCTCCCGGGTCCAGAAGACATAACATGACATTCGCAATGCTTTGTTTTGCCCCAGTGCTCACCACAATTTGCTTTGCCGTATAGTCCAGATTATTGTCCCGTTTTAGTTTTTCCGCTATGGCCTCTCGTAAATCTACATAGCCGGGAATTGGCGGATAAGCCGTATAATTTTCTTTGATTCCCTTAATTCCGCCTTCTTTGATATGTTCCGGAGTATGAAAATCAGGTTCTCCCAAGCTCAGGTTTATTACATCCACTCCTTTGGCGGAAAGTTCTCTTGCCCTTTGAGCCATCGCAATTGTGGCAGATGGTTTCATTGCTTTTATCCGGGAAGAAAGAATTTCAGGGTTCATAGTTTAGATTTTGGGCTAAATTAAAATTTTTTAAAGCATTTTCTTTTATGCGGGAGGCTAAAAGTAAATTTTTAGAAATTCATTTTAATAGGTCTTAGTTTAATACATCCAATTCAGTTTCCGGGTCCCAAAAGCGTTCCTGAAAGTTCAAAATCTTATCATTTTCTATGATCAAACCTTCTTTTTTAAGTTCCCTTTCCATGCTATCACCTGGAAAGTGGATTTTTCCTGTTAGCAATCCCTGCCTGTTCACAACCCTATGAGCAGGAATGGGGTCTTTGTTACTTATACTTTGATTCAATGCCCAGCCCACCATACGCGCGCCGGATTTAGCTCCAAGATAATTCGCAATAGCACCATAGGAGGTTACCCGGCCTTTCGGAATTAGCTTGACCACATCAAATACACTTTTAAAAAATGAAAAATTGTCCATAAAAAAAGCCCGCCTAAAATAAGCGGGCTTCGTTTAATATTAAAATTCAGATTACTTTTTATTTTCTGAATCAACTTCTTCGTAATCCACATCAGTAACATCAGGATCATCCGAAGACTCATTACCGGCTTCAGAAGCGTTTTCTGCCCCATCGGCCTGGCCTGCCTCCTGTTGAGCCTGATAAATTTCACTGGATGCATTTTGCCATGCAGTGTTGATCTCTTCCATTGCAGTATCAATGGCTGCAAGATCTTTAGACTCATGTGCTTTTTTCAATTTTTCAAGCGCAGACTCGATACTCGACTTATTGGCATCGGATAGTTTTTCACCAAACTCGCTTAATTGTTTTTCTGTCTGGAAAATCATTGCATCCGCTGAATTAATTTTATCAGCCTGCTCTTTAGCCTGCTTATCTGTTTCAGCATTCGCTTCTGCCTCTTGCTTCATTTTTTCTATTTCTTCTTCGGATAAACCTGAAGAAGCCTCAATTCTGATTTTTTGCTCCTTACCGGTACCTTTATCCTTTGCAGAAACATTTAAAATTCCATTGGCGTCAATATCAAATGACACTTCTACCTGTGGCACCCCTCTAGGAGCAGGAGGAATTCCATCCAAATGAAATTTACCAATGGTACGGTTATCTTTTGCCATGGATCTTTCACCCTGAAGTACGTGAATCTCAACTGAAGGCTGATTGTCAGCAGCCGTTGAAAATACTTCTGACTTCTTGGTTGGGATGGTGCTGTTGGCTTCGATTAATTTTGTAAATACGCCTCCAACAGTTTCGATACCTAAGGAAAGCGGAGTAACGTCTAACAAAAGAACATCTTTTACTTCCCCGGTCAATACTCCACCTTGTATCGAAGCTCCGATGGCTACAACCTCATCGGGGTTCACACCTTTCGAAGGTTTCTTACCAAAGAATTTTTCAACTTCTTCCTGAATTTTAGGAATTCTTGTTGAACCTCCTACTAAGATGACTTCGTTGATTTCATTGGTACTAAAACCAGAATTTTTAACAGCTTTCTTCACAGGTTCTAGCGTTCTCTTAATCAAAGTATCCGAAAGTTGTTCAAACTTGGCTCTTGTCAATGTTTTCACAAGGTGTTTTGGTATTCCATCAACCGGCATAATATACGGTAGATTGATTTCAGTGCTGGTACTGCTAGATAATTCAATCTTCGCTTTTTCGGCTGCTTCTTTTAAACGCTGAAGTGCCATTGGATCTTTTGTCAAATCAATGCCTTCGTCTTTTTTAAATTCAGCAGATAACCAGTCAATAATTACCTGATCAAAATCATCACCACCAAGGTGCGTATCGCCATCGGTGGACTTTACTTCAAATACACCATCTCCTAATTCAAGAATGGATATATCAAATGTACCACCACCCAAATCAAAAACGGCAATCTTAATATCCTGATTTTTCTTATCGAGACCATAGGCCAATGCAGCGGCTGTAGGCTCGTTAATAATTCTTTTTACTTCCAAGCCTGCAATCTGACCTGCCTCTTTTGTGGCTTGTCTTTGTGAATCGTTAAAATAAGCCGGTACGGTAATGACGGCTTCCGTTACCGAAGTGCCCAAATAATCTTCAGCTGTTGCCTTCATTTTTTGAAGAATCATTGCTGAAATTTCCTGAGGTGTATAATTTCTATCTCCTATTTTTACTCTAGGTGTATCATTCGTACCCTTTTCGAGCTTATAAGATATATTTTCTGTTTCTTTTTTTGCATCACTGAAAGTACGACCCATAAATCTTTTTATGGACATTATTGTATTTTCAGGATTGGTTATGGCCTGACGTTTTGCAGGATCACCTACTTTTCTTTCTCCTTTACCACCGTCTAAAAATGCTACAACAGAAGGTGTGGTTCTTTTACCTTCGCTATTTGGTATAACGACAGGTTCATTTCCCTCCATTACAGCAACAACGGAATTGGTAGTTCCTAAATCTATTCCTATTATTTTTCCCATGCGTTCTTAATATTATTTTTATTCTTTACATGGGACGGACAAGCATTATGCCAAGTGGGTATCAGATATAATTATCTGTCATAATGACATAATTATTCCTCAAAAAAGAACTTGAGGTCAGGCCATCTGCTAAAATAGTTGGTATCAAATAAGTTGCTAACAACCGAAATGGGTAATTTATCTGTAACAAGAATGTTTCGTGATGCAATTAATCCCAGTCCATTGTCAACATTAGTATAAAGCGGCCTTGTTTGTGAAAGTGGATTAAAATTTCCATTTACTTCCAAATAGTTCTCATAGGATTCATTGTAATAGTAAAAAGTGAACTGAATATTCAGCAGTGCTCTGGAAATAACACCATTTTCATCATCGTTTTCAGTATCTATAACCCTAGACAAATATGACCCAAAAGCAGTTTCTCCAATTGGAATCGTACCATTGCTACCATATGATTTTCCAGGAACATTTTCATCTAAATCCAAAGTTATCAATGACCACACATTATCCTTTGTGCTAAATGTATCTCTGTCTCTGTCATCTTCTTCATATTCAACAGTATATTCAACAACTGCCTCCAGAGAGAAAAAAGCGGCATTTTCAGGACCCTCAAATTCAAGAAAAGAAAGTGGATTCTTACTGCCGTCTTCATTAAAATCCAAGTTTCTTCTTAAAGAGCCTTCAAATTCAAAATCCCTACAGGAATATCGAATTGGAGAAATTATTCTTTCACAGTCAATTATATCCGTGACAGCAGATGCAATCTGCCCTGACTCGGTATTTTCAAATTTGAAGATGTATTCGTACCCATCAGTTTTGAAATCGCTAAATGTCGTTTTATAAACATATTGTCCCGGTGCAGCAAAATCACCAGGTGCTTTATTTTCATTGTATTCCGGACTAAGCGTATCTACGATTGTGGTATCATTATTTTGAAGGTCCAGTTCCAATAATGATAATACCACTTTGGTGGTATCATAGTAAAGCGAATCAAATTCCTTTGCTATCTCCAATGCATTTCCATCCTGATTGCTGTATGCTTTTTGAAGTCTGATATAATTAATCGAATCGCTTTGATTGATCAATCCAAACATAATTGGCGTTTCTCTAAAATCTGCATTTACATCAAGATCTGTGCTGCATGCATTAAATAATAATAGTGAAAGTAGGAGGATTACAACTACGCGCATTTTTTAATTTTATTTGACAACCAAAAATATAAAAAGACAGACAAAAAGCCTGTCTTTTTACATAAGTGGATAAATTTAGCAATTACCGATAGGGATTATCCAATAATCATAGCGAAATGCCCATAAAAGACATAAAAGCTATTCCCATCAAACCGGTAATAATAAATGTAATTCCTAAACCTTTTAAAGGGTCGGGAACATTGGAATATTTTAATTTTTCTCTAATCGCCGCAATGGCAATTATGGCCAGTAGCCAACCAATACCTGAAGAAAATCCAAAAACGGTGGCCTCTGCCAAATTGTATTCATAAGTCACCATAAATAATGATGAACCCAGAATGGCACAGTTTACCGCTATCAAAGGAAGAAAAATACCTAAAGAACCGTAAAGAGCCGGTGACACTTTTTCAATCACCATTTCAACCAATTGCACCATCGCTGCGATTACCGCGATAAACATTATAAAAGTTAAAAAGCTCAAATCAACTTCTGCAAATTCAGCACCCAACCATGTAAGGGCCCCTTCTTTCAAAACGAATTCTGTTAAAAGCCAGTTGGCGGGCACAGTAATTGTCAATACAAAGACCACAGCCAGACCAAGACCCATTGCGGTCGATACCTTTTTGGAAACAGCTAAATATGAACACATTCCCAAAAAGTAGGCAAAAATCATATTATTTATAAAGATGGATTTGATTCCCAGATTAAATAATTCCATAAGACTATTAATTGTGTTCTACGTAACCGTTTCTCGCTCTTTGTACCCAGATTATTATTCCTATTATTAGAAAAGCACCGATTGAATTCACCATTAAACCATTATTTGCATAAGGAATGCCGGCTACTTCGAAAACTTTAAATCCAAATACAGATCCGGACCCAAGAAGTTCTCTAAAAAATGCAACAGCCAATATGATCCAGGCATAACCCAATCCACTTCCCAATCCGTCAAGTAGTGAATCGTAAGGCTTATTCCCCATAGCAAAAGCCTCCAGACGACCCATTACGATACAATTGGTAATGATAAGTCCTACAAATACGGATAATATCTTTGATATGTCGAAAAAATAGGCTTTCAAAACCTGATCAACAAGGACCACCAAAGAAGCAATAACCGATAATTGAACGATAATACGAACCCTGTTTGGAATTAAATTTCGCAAGAGCGATATAATCAAATTTGAAAACACAATCACTGCAATTACAGCTATTGCCATAACCAATGTAGGTTTCATTTGAGTCGTTACAGCCAATGCAGAACAAATACCCAATACCTGAACAGTAATTGGATTGTCCTCATCCAGAGGGTCTGACATTAACTTTTTTCGCCTCTTTGATAAAAGAGCCTCACTAGGCGCTTTTACTACTTCTTGCTCCTGAATTTGATCTTGTTCTAATGTTTCAGTACTCATATTTTTTTAGTTCAAGCTTAGATTAGAACCACTTACTTTCTTTTCAAAAAAGGGCATATAATGACCCATATAATTATAAATCATTTTCTGAACACCTTTGGAAGTAATTGTGGCTCCGGATAATCCATCTATTTTATGCGGATCGGTCGGATTATTTCCCTCCCCTTTCAGAACGGTAATACCTACCAGATCACCGCTTTCATCTTTTATTTTTTTACCTACCAATCTTTTTTGAAATTCTTTTTCAGTAATTCTGGCTCCGAGACCCGGTGTTTCAGAAATATGATCAAATACGGCTCCGGCAAGGGTATTCCCATCTTGCTCTACTGCCATATAGCCATAAATTTTATCCCAAAGGCCATTTCCATAAACAGGTAAAATATAACATTGAAGATTTCCGGATTCGTTTAACTTTTCAAATACCGGATACAACCTGTCTTCCGGAGCTTTTTTAAATTCCTTTCCTACTTCGATATTTTCAGCAACAACTTTTTCACCGTTTACTTCATTTACCTTATTGCCTTTTGCATCAACTACATAAGATTGGATTTCTTTTTCATAAATTTTTAAGACATCATCTTCAGGGCCAATTTCCATTACTGCACCCAAAATTGATTTCTTTTTAAAAAGATCTTCCTGTTTCTTCTGCTCAGGTTTTAAGCCTACAGCTGCAAGAGCCAGAAGTCCGCCCAGGACGACTGTCAATACTGCAGAAAAAATTATGATGTATAAATTAGACTGTTGCACGTTTTAATCTTCTTTTTTTGTTAGCATCAACTACATAAAAATCAATAAGAGGAGCAAAGACATTCATTAAAAGAATGGCCAGCATAACTCCTTCTGGATAGGCAGGGTTCAATACTCTTATAATGACGGTCAAAACCCCTGCTAAAAACCCGTATATCCATTTTCCGGCAAATGTCTGTGCTGCCGATACTGGGTCGGTTGCCATAAAGACTATTGCAAATGCCAAACCCCCAATCACAAAATGATAGTAAAATGGCAAATTCATATATTCATTTGCGCCGATTATATTTAAACCTATGGCCATCGCTGCCACACCAAGCACCATACTCAGCATAATTCTCCAGCTGCCAACACCGGTTACCAAGAGCAGCACGGCACCAATCAAAACCATTAAGGTAGAGGTTTCACCAATCGAACCCGGTATGGTACCTAAAAACATACTTTTTAATGAAAACATATCAGGCTGCCAAAAACTGCTGTAAGCCTGAATCAAATTGCTGGTATTTTCTCCGGTTCCCGATTCATAAGCAATGGAAAGCGCTGTTGCACCTGAATAACCTTCAACGGTTTGAGCATTATCACCTAATACGGTCCACACATCACCTGAAATTTGTGAAGGATAAGCAAAATAAAGAAATGCACGGGCTGTTAGGGCAGGGTTTAAGATATTCATTCCTGTTCCGCCGAACACTTCCTTTACCATTACCACACTAAATATAGTTGCTACTGCGACTTGCCACAAAGGGATTGTTGCAGGCATAATGAGAGGAATTAGCATTCCGGTAACGAGGAATCCTTCATTGACCGGGTGTTTTCTAAAAATTGCAAACAGAAATTCAACACCGAGTCCTGATGCATAAGATACCACTACAATAGGGAGCACATATTTTGATCCAAACAAGAATTTGGTCATGAAGTCAGCCTCTTCGCCGATGGCCAAAAAATGCTGATGCCCCGTATTCCAGATCCCAAAGATCAAACAAGGAATAAGTGCCACAATTACGGTCATCATTAGACGCTTTAAATCAACAGCGTCACGGATATGAGCTCCTTTTTGCGGAGCCGTCGTTTTGGGCGTAAACATGAGAGTTTCGAACGCCTCAAAGGGATAATACAATTTTTCGTATTTCCCACCTTTCTCAAAATTAGGTTTTACCTTATCGAATATATCTCTTAAAAACTTCATTTATTTTACGCTTCTAGCATTAAATTAATACCATCTCTAACAATTTGCTGAACATCCATTTTGGATACATCGACAAATTCACAAAGTGCCAGATCTTCTTCAATTACTTCAAAAATCCCAAGGGCTTCCATCTCATCGTAATCCTCTGCCATAATTGCTTTTAGCAAATAAACAGGCAATAGATCCATGGGCACTACTTTTTCAAAAACTCCCGTTTGTACAAATGCCCTCTCCTCGCCATTCATATTTGTATCGAGCTTGTATTCTTTCTTTTTGCCATTGAGAAATGAAAAAAGCAATAAAGCTCTGTGAGCACTTAAGCGGTTAAATTGAGGTGAAAACCAGCCTTCTGTTAAAAAGAATTTGTAATTATCTCCTTCGGGTAGCACTGAAATCAGATTATCGTAATAGCCAAGATATCCATCCTTATTTATCCTTTGACCTGTTAGTGGGTTGCCTGATATAATACGGACATGGTTATTATCAAGATTACCTTCCAAAAATTTATTGACCGATGCTCCTGCAATGGTTTCAAAATATCTGGGATTCTTAACTTCGGAGCCTGCCAGGGCAATGGTTTGTCTGAGATCTACTTTTCCTTCAAGAAAAAACCGGCCGATCCAAACCACGGCTATTGGTCTAATGGTCCATACTACATCGCCTTTATTAATAGGATCCAAATGGTGAATATGCACGCCTACATTTCCCGCGGGATGAGGCCCTGAAAATTTGGTTACCTGGATATCTTTTATTTGAGAAAATACAGAAGGAACTTCGCTATCTGCACTCAATCCCAAATGGGCGGTGCCCGATGCAAATTTATTTAGCACAGTTATTCCGGCTTGAAAATATTTTTCCTGCCCCTTTAATGTAAAACCAATATCGGCCGCTAAAGGATGCGTATCAAAACCGGAGATAAAAATGGCCTTAGGTTGATCTTCGGGATTTGCAATTATTCCAAAAGGTCTTTGAATGAGGTTGACCCATAATCCCGATTCGATCAATTGCTTTTTTATATCTTCCTGATCGAGGTTGGTGATATCGGAAACCGAATTCTCCTTGAAATCCAAATGTTGAATTTCCTTATCGGCCAAAATTTTAATGTATTCTAATTTTCTTTTATCACCTCTTTTTATTTCTACCACCTCTCCACTAACAGGAGATGTAGCCCTTATATGGGCATTCTTTTTGTCAAAGAACAATTCAGAACCAGCTTTAACTGTATCCCCTTCTTCTATGGATGGTTTTGGTCTTTGAAGCCCAGGATAATTAGAAGGTATTATTGCGAATGTTTCGGTTCGATCTATTTTATCAAGTGATTTTTCAGCTTTTCCCGCTAAATTAATATCAAACCCTTTTTTTAACCTTACGATTTTCGACATAGTGCTTTTCTCAGCTCTCAAAATTCTCGGCAAATTTATTAAAAAAATTTACATAGGATTGGCAGAAATTGATTCTTAAACAGATTAAACTTCCTCTTTGAGTAAACTTAATTTTTCTATTTCTGATTTTACATTTTCCATTAGCCACATTGGCGTGGATGTGGCACCACAAATTCCTACTGAATTGGCTGTCTCAAACCATTTTCCATCCAGTTCCTCAGGACTTTCAATAAAATAACTTTGATCGTTTACATTTTTACACACGGCATACAAAGCCTTGCCATTTGAACTTTTTTTACCGCTTACAAAAACAATCACGTCATGTTCCTGAGAAAATTTGTGCAATTGAGGCTCACGGTTTGAAACCTGACGGCAAATACTATCATTCGCATCAAATTCAAATTCAGTTAATTTATTACGGACTTTGGAATCTTCAATTCGCTTTTCAATTTCTTCTTTTAGGGCGTAAAAGCCTTTTGTGCTCTTAGTCGTCTGACTGTATAGGGTAATGGGTTTGTCAAAATCTACTTTGTCGAGATCATCAATTCCCGAAACAATAATGGCCTCATCTTTGGTTTGGCCGGTTAGTCCAATTATTTCAGCATGGCCCGGTTTGCCATAAATAACAATCTGACCATTAATATCCTTTGACTTATCGTAAGAGTGTTTTACCCTGTTTTGCAATTTCAAAACTACCGGACATGAAGCATCAATCAGTTCGAGGTTGTTTTCACGGGCAATTTTATAGGTCTCAGGTGGTTCTCCATGTGCTCTTATTAGCACCTTGGAATCTGAAATGCTTTTCAATTGATCCTTATCGATTATTTCCAGACCTTTTGCATTTAGTCTTTTAACTTCCATATCGTTATGGACAATATCACCCAAACAGTAAAGTTTACCCGATTCGTGCAACTCATCCTCAGCCATTTGAATGGCAAACTCCACGCCGAAGCAATATCCTGAATTCTGATCTATCTCTACCTTTATCATTAAGAATTGATTATTTGTAATGCTTCTCTTTTGACAATTCTGATTTGTTCCTCAATGGTTAAAAAACTGGTATCCATGACTTTTGCATCTTTGGCTTTAATCAAAGGATTTTCCTTTCTGCTTTGATCAAGCTTATCCCTGGACAAAAGGTTTGATTTTACCTCTTCAAAATTAGCATTTATTCCTTTCGCTTCTAATTCTTTCATCCTTCTTTCTACCCTTACCTCAATATTGGCAGTAACATAAAATTTGAGCTCGGCGTTCGGAAATACATTTGATCCTATATCCCGACCATCCATAACAATCTTTTTCTGCTTACCCATCGATCTTTGTTGAGCCACCATTTGATGTCTAACAGCAACAATACTGCTTACCTTGGATACCAATTTAGAAACATTCATTGTTCGAATTTGTTCTTCGACGTTTTGCCCGTTTAAAATGATTTCAGAAAAGCCTTTTTCCTTGGAAAAGGAGAAACTTAGATTTATTTTTTCCAAGGCTTTTTTAACTTCTTCATCAATTTCAAAATCAATATTGTTTTCGATAAAATAAAGCGTAACTGCGCGGTACATGGCCCCTGAATCCACATATGTATATTCCAACTCCCTGGCTACGCCCTTTGCAGTAGTTGATTTCCCACATCCCGAATGACCGTCGATTGCAATTATTATATCTTTCAATAGAATAAGATTTGGCATGCGAATATACTTAAATATCGACCACGGAGAATTAATGAATGTTTTTTTGAGATAAGAAATTAAGGTTTGGATAAGGGACAAAATCACATATTTTTGCAAGGCATTTAAAAAGAAACCATGAGCGTTTTAGTAAATAAAAATTCAAAAGTCATCGTACAGGGCTTCACCGGTTCAGAAGGAACATTTCACGCAGAACAAATGATAGAATACGGCACCAATGTCGTGGGAGGAGTTACGCCTGGTAAAGGGGGTAAAGAGCATTTGGGTAAACCTGTTTTCAACACCGTAAAAGAAGCTGTAGACAAAACGGGCGCTGATGTCACAATCATATTTGTTCCACCGGCCTTCGCAGCCGATGCAATTATGGAAGCCGCTGATGGAGGCATCAAGGTTATCATTACCATTACGGAAGGCATTCCGGTAAAAGATATGATCGCCGTAAAAGAATATATTAAGAAACGTGATGTTCGAATGGTTGGCCCCAATTGTCCGGGAGTCATTACAGCTGAAGAAGCCAAAGTGGGCATCATGCCGGGATTTATATTTAAGAAAGGAAGAGTGGGCATTGTATCGAAATCAGGAACTCTAACCTATGAAGCAGCCGACCAGGTTGTAAAAGCCGGATATGGTATTTCAACTGCAATTGGAATTGGCGGTGATCCTATTATCGGCACTTCCACAAAAGAAGCTGTAGAATTATTAATGGCTGATGATGAAACCGATGCCATCGTGATGATTGGTGAAATCGGTGGTCAATACGAAGCCGATGCTGCAAAATGGATTAAGGCTCAAGGCAATCCCAAACCTGTGATTGGATTTATTGCCGGTCAAACTGCACCTCCGGGAAGAAGGATGGGGCATGCTGGTGCTATTATTGGTGGCGCCGATGATACGGCCGAAGCTAAAATGAAAATTATGAGAGAGTGCGGCCTACATGTGGTAGAATCCCCAGCAGATATTGGGAAAACACTATCTAAAGTCAGCTAATTATCAATGAAATTTGAAACTATTGAAAGCCGCATTGATTGCGGCTTTTTTATTTGGCAAAAGCTATTGCTCTTTTCTCACGGATTACGGTAACTTTAATCTGACCCGGATACTGCATTTCTTTTTCGATTTTTTGTGATATGTCAAATGACAATGCATCTGCTTTTTCATCCGCCACACTTTCAGCATCCACAATCACACGTAATTCTCTTCCCGCCTGAATAGCATAACACTTTGTTACACCATCGAAGGATAAAGCCAATTCTTCCAGATCCTTTAATCGCTGAATGTAGGATTCCATAATTTCACGTCTGGCACCCGGTCTTGAACCGGATATTGCATCACAGATCTGTATGATTGGGGAAATCAAAGAAGTCATTTCGATTTCATCGTGATGGGCACCAATGGCATTCAATACCACCGGTTTTTCCTTATATTTCTTTGCCAGTTCCATGCCCAATAATGCATGAGGTAATTCGGATTCCTCGGGAACTACTTTTCCAATATCGTGCAATAATCCTGCGCGCTTGGCAATTTTGGGATTCAAGCCCAACTCAGAAGCCATGGTCGCACATAAATTGGCCACCTCCCTGGAGTGTTGCAACAAATTCTGGCCATAGGATGAACGAAATCGCATCCTTCCAACGAGTTTTATTAATTCGGGATGTAAACCATGGATTCCCAGATCGATGACTGTTCGTTCTCCAATCTCCATGATTTCATTGTTAATATCCTTACTTGTTTTGGCTACAATTTCTTCAATTCTAGCTGGATGAATTCTACCGTCAGCGACCAGTCTGTGTAAGGATAGGCGCGCGATTTCTCTTCTTACAGGGTCAAAACCTGATATAATGATGGCCTCAGGAGTGTCATCAACAATAATTTCCACCCCGGTAACCGCTTCAAGAGCGCGAATGTTTCTACCTTCTCTACCAATTATCTTTCCTTTGAGGTCGTCGCTCTCCAAATTGAATACCGAGACACAATTCTCTATGGTAAACTCCGGCGCCATTCTTTGTATGGTATTTATTACAATTCGTTTGGCTTCTTTTGAAGCTCGCATTTTTGCGTCGTCAACAATGTCTTTGATGTAGGAGGAAGCATGCGTCTGGGCTTCATCTCTCAATGTTTGAATCAATTGTTCCTTTGCTTCATCGGCAGTCATATTTGCCATTTTTTCAAGCCGTTCAACCTGTGAGGCTTTGACCCTGTCGGCTTCGGCTTTTCGCTTGGAAACAATCTCCATTTGCGCCTGCAAATTTTCTTTCATGCTTTCCAGCTCTGCTTCTTTTCTTGAGTTTTCCTCAATTAATTTTCGCAGGTTTTCATCCTTATTTCGGATTTTATTTTCGTTCTGGATGATGATCGATTTCTTTCTGGCAAATTCATCTTCAATTTCGCTTTTCATTGAAATCATCTTTTCCTTGGCTTCGAGTATTTTATCCTTTTTAATGCTTTCCGCCTTAGATTCGGCTTCAGTAATAATAAGTCTGGCTTTGTTTTTAGCTTCGGTTTCTTCTCTGCTGAGTAGTGTTTTGAGCAGATAGCGCCCTATTGCAAAACCCGTTAAAAGACAAACGAGCCCTGTGATTATTAATCCTATCATTTCCATATATATTTATGTGGAAGACGATATGGGCAACAGGTTATTCTATCAGATAAATTCCGCTATTTTGGATTCAATAGATTGAACTTGTTTATTAAGGTTTGAAAACAGCACCTGACGTTCAGAATCGAGATTGAGCTTATCCACCAATATCTCAAAGGCCACCATAGCCAAAAGATCCTGTTTGTCTTCAATTCCAAAATTATCCCTGTATTCTTTAATTTTTTCGTTAAGGATTCTCGCTGTTTTTCTGATATGCTCTTCCTCCTCATATGCCACCTTCAAAGGGTAATCCCTATCAGCAATTTTTAATTTTATCGAGAGCGTATCCAAATCTATTATTCTTTAAGTAAGTCTATACATTGATCTATTTCCCCTATGTAGCGATCCAATAAGTTTTTTAACTCTGTTGAATCCATCCCGCCACTATCCATCTTGTCTACAAGTTTACCAATTTTATGGTTATTTTGAAAGTTCTCTAACTCTCTCGATTTGCTTTCCAATTCAACCTTCAAATCCGAATTTTCTTTTTTCAAATTCTCCATTTGAATTTTGATTTCCCGATATGAATTAAAGAAATCCTGAAGTTTAAGATTCAAGCCTTCCAGCCGATTTTGAAGTTCTAAAGCATTCATTTTATCTTCTGATGACAGCGCCTAATTCTTTTTCGTATTTATGGATGAGATTGTTCATTAACTTATCAATTCTTTTGTCTTCCAGCGTTTTTTCAGGATCGATTAAAATAAAACTCATCGCGTAGGATTTTTTTCCCTTATCAAGGGGTTTTCCTTTGAATACATCAAAAACCCCAACCCTGTCAATTAAAGATCCTCCTTCTTTTTCTGCTATTGCAATGATTTGATCGTAGCTAATTGCTTCATCCAAAACCAAAGAAAGATCTCTACGCACTTCTGGAAATTTAGGAATTTCTTTAAACAAAATATCTTTTTTTCCAGATTCGATAAATTTATCCAATTCAATTCCGGCGATGATGGCATCCTGATCGAGATCAAATTTTTTAAGCAATTTATCATCTACCGAACCCCCCCAGCCGATTAATTCTTTGTTGTGATAAATTTGAAAACCTCCACCTTTTAAGAAATTATAGTTACCGGACTTAAATCCTGGTTTTGGCAGGCCAATTCTTTCAACAATACCGTTAAGAACGGATTTCAGGTCAAAGAAATTTTGAGCTTTATTTTCAGACAGCCAGGATTCTTCGTTTGCTTGTCCGCTAAGTGCAATGGATAAGGCCCTTTTTTGATGATAAGCCTTTCCTTTCTTTGCATAAATAAATCCCAGTTCAAATAATTTTAGATTTTTTTGTTTCCGGTTTACATTATGTCGAAGCACATCGAGCATGGAATACAGTAAATTATTTCGCATTGCACCGAGCTCTTCGCTCAATTTATTTAGAATTAGGGCATTTTCGAATCCCTCTCCAAAATGTTCCCCTTTCAAGTCAAATTCACTGTTGCTGAGAGAATTCGTTTGAATCTCATTAAAGTTTCTTCCGATCAGATAATCACTAATTACATCCTCGAATTGGCTTTTATCATTTGTATTACTTGGCGCCAGGTATTCTGAACCTGTATTTTTACTCAATGGTATTTTGTTGAATCCGTAAATTCTTAAAATTTCTTCTATAAGATCTGCCGCCCTGTTTACTTCCGTTCTGTACTTAGGTACTTCAAATTTCCAGGCTTTATCTGAATCAGATATTAGCTTTATATCCAGATCTTTTAAGATTTTAACTACCTCTTTATGATCAATTTCCACACCTATCAATCGCTTAATTTCAGACTTCTTCAATACCACTTCCTGCGCCTTGGCCTGCTTCGGATAAATATCAAAAAGCTCAGATGCAATTTTACCACCGGCAATTTCTTCTAATAAAACAGCCGCTTTCTTTAATGCAGATATGACCAAGTCGATATCGGTTCCTCTTTCAAAACGGAAAGCTGCATCAGTTTTCAAGCCATGTCTTTGGGAGGATTTTCTAATGAAGACAGGATCGAAACAGGCGCTTTCTAAAAAAATACTGGTCGTTGATTCATTAACGCCCGAATCTATACCACCAAATACCCCTCCGATACACATCGGCTTATCGCCATTGCATATCATGAGGTCTTCTTCGTGAAGGGTCCTCTCAACTTCATCCAAAGTCTTAAACTTTTGACCTTTCAAGCCTTGTTTTACAATTACTTTGGATCCAGAGATTTTATCATAATCAAAGGCGTGTAGGGGCTGACCCAAATCGTGCAGGATGTAATTCGTAACATCCACAATATTATTTATTGGACTCAGACCAATGGCTTTTAGTTTGTTCTGAAGCCAGGAAGGCGATTCTTTAACTTTCAAATTGCTTATCACTATTCCGGCATATCTCGGACAGGCTTCCGGATCGACAAGTTCTACCTCCAAGTTTTTCATTTCCCCTTTGGCGGGCCATTCCTTGGGTACATAAGACTTTAGCTCTTTTTGATAAAGCGCCTTAATATCTCTGGCCACACCCAAATGACTTGCGGCATCTCCTCTATTGGGCGTTAACCCAATTTCAAATACAATGTCGTTATAAGGCTTAAAAAGTTCAGCTGCAGGTGTTCCATTTGGCAGATCTGTATCCAAAACCATTATTCCATCATGGTTTTCACCTAGGCCTAATTCATCTTCAGCGCATATCATTCCTTCGGAAACTTCACCCCTGATTTTTGCTTTCTTTATTTTAAAAGATTCGGAATTTTTGGGGTAAATAACGGTACCCGGGGTAGCGACCAATACCTTTTGTCCTTCGGCAACATTTGGAGCCCCGCATACAATTGGAGATTCTTTTTCGGAGCCTATATCTACGCTTGTCAGTGAAAGCCGATCTGCATTTGGATGTTTCTGGCAGGTTTTAACTTCGCCAATGTACACACCCTTCAATCTCCCGGGAAGAGATTCGTATTTTTCAAGCCCTTCTACTTCCAAACCACCAAATGTCAGTTTGTCGGCCAATTTTTCGGGTTCATCTTGTACTTCAATAAATTCTTTTAACCAATTAAGCGATACTTTCATATAATAGCTCTTAGCGAATCTGCAAAAGTATATGTTTCAGAGGGCTAATAAAGTTATTTATAATTTTTTTCGCCGGCCTCAATTCTAATGTCTAAATAATTCGACTCAGGAGGTAAAGGACAACTGAATTTTTCATCGTAAGCACAAAAGGGATTGTAAGCCAGATTAAAGTCCAGCTCAATGAAAGAATCATCTTTAATTTCAGCATCGAGGTATCTTCCCGCAGCATAACTTTCAACACCGCTCGTCTTATCCTTAAATGGGATAAATGCTTTTTTGTAATTCGCATTAAATGTAGGTTCAATAAATACAATCAAAGAATCTTTTAGCCCATCAATTTCAAAAATTGCCCTTGCAAATTTGATATATGGCCTTATGGAGCCATCGTTGGTGGCAAGTTCTACTCTACCCACATCGGGAATCTGAGCAATTTTAGCTTTAACCTTATACTTTTTTTGAGGTTCAAAAAATTGAATTGCCGATCGGTTGATTTTTTCCTTGACAGGTGAATCGGGACTCAGGCTTAAAAAATTGATTTTTTCTTCCTGAATTTTTTTGATCCCTTCTACATAGGCCGAATTACCCGAGTTAAGGGAATAGATTACAATGAAAAAGACAAGTGCTATTAAGGCAAATAAGATATATTTTCTATTCATAATTCATCAATCCTTCATCGGCAAAACTAAAATATCCGGCGTTAGAATAAATAAGATGATCCAAAATCGGTAAGTCCAGCATTATTCCGCCTCTAATCATTCTTTTAGTTAAATCAATATCGGCCTTGCTTGGTTTCAAATTTCCAGAAGGATGATTGTGGACCAGTATAATGCCACTGGCAGAATGTGACAAACCTTCGGCAAAAATAATTTTGGGATCCGCAACGGTACCCGAAATGCCTCCTTTACTTACGTGATGAACCTTTAAAACCTGATTGGCCCGATTGAGAAATACAGCATAAAATTCCTCGTGCATTAAATCCATTAAAAAAGGTGTGATCAATTGAAATACATCGTATGACGATTGCATTTTGGGTTTTGCAGGCAATTCCGAAGCACTGCGCCTGCGACTCAACTCCAATGCACAAATTATACTTATCGCCTTGGCCTCACCGATACCGCGAATATTTAGCAGATCCTTAACCGTCATCTGTGCCAATACATTTAAATTATAATCACAGCGTTTCAAAATCAATTTCGCGATATCTACTGCGGTGAGAGATTTGGTACCTGTGCCAATTAAGATGGCGAGCAACTCTGCATCGCTAAGTACATTTTTACCTTTTAATAAAAGTTTTTCTCTCGGACGGTCATGTTCCACCCATGAGAGAATACCATTCTTTTTTTCATCGAGTTTCATATCGATGTAAAATAAAAAAGCCCCGCAATTTCTTGCGAGGCTATTTCGTGAAGGCGTGAATATTATAAACTATTCACGTGTTTCATCAATTTAGATTTTTTATTGGCAGCATTATTCGCATGAATAATGTTCCTCTTCGCTAATTTATCTATCATGCTCGTCACAGTCTTCAATAAATCCTGAGCTTCCTTTTTATCTTTAAGGTCGCGAAGTCTTTTGATGTAGGTTCTCGTTGTCTTGAGCTGATAACGATTTCTTAGCCTTTTGGCATTGTTCGAGCGAATTCTTTTTAGAGCTGATTTATGGTTAGCCATCTATTAATATTTTGTTATAAGCAAAAAAATTGGCTGCAAAGATAAGCTAATCAGAGGATTTGAGCAACATACTTGCAAACAGAAATGAAGATTAATATTAAAATCGGCGGCATTCTGATACTCACAAGTTTATTTTTTTCCACAAAGCTCTTTGCGTGGGGGTTTTTTGCACATAAAAAAATCAATGAGCTCGCTGTTTATACATTGCCGGTTGAAATGATCGGGTTTTACAAGAAAAACATTAATTATATCATTGAAAAGTCAGTTCAGCCCGATAAACGACGTTACATTGACCCATCAGAGGCAGCGCGCCACTACATTGATATAGACCATTTTGGAGACTCTGCTATTTACAAAATGCCGCATAATTGGTATCAGGCAGTTGAATTATACAGCGAGGATACCTTAAAAGCATACGGAATTGTACCCTGGCATATCCTACTCTTAAAAAAATTACTAACCGATGCATTTATAGAGAGAGATTTTGAAAGCGCTTTGCGTATTTCCACCGACATTGGACATTATATTGCCGACTCCAATGTCCCTTTACACACCACAGAAAATTATAATGGCCAGTTGACTGGCCAACACGGAATTCATGGATTGTGGGAATCGCGATTGCCCGAATTGTATATTGATAACTACAATTTATTTGTGGGAAAAGCCATCTACTTAAATCATGGAAGTGCCACTGTTTGGACATCCATCACCAATGCGCATCTGGCACTCGATTCTGTTCTTAGATTTGAAAAGGTCATTTCTGAGAAAATCGGTGAAGAGAGTAAATACAGTTTTGAAAACAGGGCAAAGTCTTATGTAAAAGTTTACTCCAAAAAATTTTGTCAAGCATATCACAATGCCTTAAACAATATGGTAGAAAGACAAATGAGACGTGCCATTCACCAAATAGGAAACATTTGGTACAGCGCATGGGTAGATGCCGGACAGCCCGATTTACCTTATTATCATAGCGAAGAAATTTCCGAAGATTCAACGACAACTAAATTGATCGTACCAAATCGCATTCACGAATAAAAAGAATAAACTAAATCCATTAATTTGGCACGACAATTAGGCTATGTGCGGAATTACTGGTATTTATTCTTTCAATGAAATCGGGAGAGTTTTTTCAATAAACCTTCAAAAATCAATGAATACGCTCGAAAAGCGCGGCCCTGATCAAAGGGGCACTTTGGTTCGCGAAAGGCTTTGCATGGGACATACCAGGCTTTCGATCATCGACACCTCAATAAGAGGAAAACAACCTATATCCGATAAAAAAGGCCGATTTCACTTAGTATTTAATGGCGAAATCTACAATTACCGTGAACTTCGCAAAGAACTTCTGAACAATGGATATGAATTTGAAAGCACAAGCGATACCGAAGTACTGCTGTATCATATCATCGAAAACGGAATTGACGGTATAAACGATCTCAATGGTTTTTTTGCATTTGCCCTTTACGATGAAAGCAGCAATGAATTATTGCTCGCCAAAGATCGCTATGGCATTAAGCCTTTATATTATACCATCGATGAAGATAAATTCATTTTTGGATCCGAACTCTCAACAGTTTTATCCTACCAGCCGGACCGAAAAGAAATAAATCCAATTGCCCTCCAGGCTTACCTTCAATACAATTATATTCCCGCCCCTCTAAGTATTTATAAACACATTCAAAAAGTATTGCCGGGGAAATGGATAAAAATTAAAAAGGGAGAAAAATTGAAATCCGCATCCTATTATAAATTGCCGGTGAGTGAAAGTGAAGAAAATTTTGATGGTTCTTATGCGGATGCCCAAAAGATCATTAGAAAGACCTTGGAAAAAAGTGTGAACCGTCGTCTGGTTGCGGATGTTCCTTTGGGTTCATTTCTAAGTGGTGGGATCGATTCTAGTATAATCACAGGACTTGCATCCCAAGCAAAAGAGGACTTAAATACTTACTCTGTAGGATTTTCAGATGATAAATTTTTTGATGAGAGCAAATACGCAGAATGCGTTTCAAAACATTTTAAAACCCGTCATCATCTGATTTCAATTTCAGAAAAAGATCTGGTCGATACATTGTATTCTACCGTTGATTACATGAGTGAACCATTTGCCGATTCTTCCATAATCGCCTACAATGCATTATGCAAAAAAGCCGGAACAGACCTAAAAGTTGCGCTTTCAGGTGATGGTGCGGATGAACTCTTTGGAGGCTACATGAAGCACCAGGCATGGCAGATGATTGAAATGGGACATTGGAAGGTAAGTTTATCGCGATGGCTCAAACCGCTCCTTTCTTCCCTGCCGCAATCCAGAAAAAATAGTTTAGGAAATAGTATTAGAAGAATTATAAAGCTTGGTGAAAATGCCGGTCTAAATGCAAAGGACCTTTATTTTAATTTGTGTAAAATTTCAAATGAGCAACAAGCGATTGAGTTTATTCACGCCGATTTAAATTCCGAAGTCCATATTTCTGCGGATGATTTTATTTCTTCGGAAACGGGATTGATAAAATCTCCAAAAAATTTAAATGATACTTTGAGCAATGATTTGAAACTGGTTTTAAATAATGATATGCTAATGAAAGTGGATCAGGCTTCTATGGCCAATAGTATGGAAGTGAGAGTTCCGTTTTTGGATCATGAGCTGGTAAACTTTGTGATTGGTTTACCTTCAGAATGGAAAGCGAATTCAACAAATAGAAAGCAAATACTAGTTGATAGCTTTAAAGATATGCTACCCAAAGAAATAATAGGTCGCAAAAAGCATGGATTTGAGGTACCTTTGCAGAAATGGCTGTGCAATGAATTGCAAAGTGAATTGAAAAATACACTATTCAATCGCGAGCGAATCGAAGAAAGCGGGTTATTAAACTGGTCGGCTGTTTCAAAATTGGAAAAGAGCCTGTATTCAGGCAATCCGGGAGATAGTCCTGCCCGGGTATGGGCGATGTATTTATTGGTGAAAAAAATTAATTGAATTGAAGCTAGTAGTTGACGCGGAAAAGAAAGGCCTGAGCCTTGATTTAAACGAATTGTTTCATTACAAAGATCTATTTTTAATCCTGGCCTACAGAGATTTGAGAGTGCGATATGCTCAAACGTACTTGGGTTTGATTTGGGCATTTTTGCAGCCGGCAACTACACTATTAATTTTTACAATTGTCTTCGGACGGGCCGTAAAAGTGGACACGGGCAATATTCCTTATCCTGTTTTTGCCATTTGCGGAATGGCATCATGGGCCTATTTTTCATTTGTTTTAAATCAGGCAGGAAATTCGATTATTACCAATCAGGAAATGATTAAAAAAATATATTTCCCTAGATTGGTGATCCCTTTAAGTAAAGCGCTGGTAGGCTTTGTCGATTTTGCCATTGCTTTGCTTTTTCTTATTGTTCTTTTCATTATTTATCAGCTTATACCTGCCGGGCCCATATATTATTTACCACTCTTTGTGCTTATTACCATTATTTCCGCCCTGGCTGTCGGAATTTGGTTAAGTGCCTTAACAATTAGGTATAGAGATTTTCAACATGTGGTGCCTTTTTTGGTACAATTCGGTCTTTATGCAACACCGGTTGGCTACCCTTCAGAGCTTATTATTGACAATCTTCCAAAATGGGGCACATTTATATTCTTTTTAAACCCCATGGCTGGGGCAGTTGAAGGTTTCAGATGGGCGCTCCTGGGTGGTCATCCTCCATCCGATTTTATGTATTTATCCTTTGCAGTAGTGATTGTAATGTTTGTTAGCGGGCTTTACTATTTTAAATCAGTTGAAAAGGTAATGGCAGATATTGTTTGATATGGGAGAATTGGCAATAAAAGCGCAAAATCTTGGAAAGGCTTATTCTATTGGAAGTAGTCGTAGCGGTGAATTACGTCACAGCATCGGGAATAAACTCCGTTCACTGATAAAGCCAGATGCCTCCAAAAAAGAAGAATTCTGGGCATTAAAAGAAATTTCATTTGACATAAAACAAGGCGAAGCCGTAGGTATTGTTGGTAGAAATGGGGCAGGGAAAAGTACATTATTAAAATTACTTTCCCGAATTACTGATCCCAGTACCGGCCGATTTGAAATCAATGGCCGCGTGTCTTCCTTGCTCGAAGTGGGTACAGGATTTCACCCGGAACTCAGTGGTAGAGAAAACATATTTCTGAACGGTACAATTTTGGGAATGACCAGGGCAGAAATTAAATCAAAATTTGATGAAATCATCGATTTCAGTGGAGTCGAAAAATTTATAGAAACTCCGGTTAAGCACTACAGTAGTGGAATGAAAGTACGTCTCGCTTTTTCAGTAGCAGCACATCTTGAACCGGAAATTCTCATTGTCGATGAAGTTCTTGCCGTTGGCGATGCTGAATTTCAAAAGAAGTGCCTGGGTAAAATGGATGAAGTAAGCAAAGAAGGTGGAAGAACGGTATTTTTCGTAAGTCATAACCTGGCGGCGGTAAGTTCGCTTTGCAACAGGGGTTTATTGCTTGAAAAAGGCAGACTCATCGAAGATGCCGAGGTAAATGATGTTATTCGAACTTATGTATCCCGCAATCGGTCAAATACTGAAAAAGACAAGCTAATAAACCTGGATCATCGAAAGGGAGAAGGGCATTTTAAAGTTGATCAGATAAAAATTTTGGATAAGGACAAGGCCTATACACAGATCGTTAAAACTGGTGAAGAAGTGGTGTTCGAAATCTTTTTAAATCGAAAGATCAATAAAAATGAAGGTGCATTTCGCATTGATTTTGCGATCGACACGGAACAGGATGTGCGCATCGCATGGTTTAGTTCTCAGGCGATCAAGAATTCTATTAATTCAGAATTTGACAGAATTTATCTCAAGATCCCTAAATTCCAGTTTGGAAGAGGCATTTATTATTTAACCTTTTACGCTACGATGAATGGAGCCCTGGCTGATTATATTCATCAGGGATTTGCTTTTGAGGTAGAAGAAGGCGATTTTTTTGGCACCGGAAAAATCATACCGAAAACGCAAACTTTTATTTATACAGATCATCAAATTTCCTCCAATTGAACAAACCGGGAATAAAATATCGATTAAAGCAAAAAATAAAATATCACTTTTCGTCCGATGAAATTGAAAAACGAATTGCAGAAATAAATCGCTATGAAGAGATAATTTCAGCTGATAAAGAATCATTTTCAATCAAAGGAAATCCTAATAAATTTCAATTGCATGCCCATGCATTCCTCCTTCAAAATTTTAATATTTTCCAAACACTTTCAGAACAGGAAAATGTTCACTTCACGGTTGACGAAGGGCAAATCCTTTGCCGGATTGACGATCTTAAATTTGCGGTTTACACAGCAGAAGAAATATTTATAATAAAGGAAATTTGGCTGGACGGCAGCTATAATCTCGATAGTCTTCAATTGCAGGATTGCATTGTGATGGATGTGGGAATGAATGTTGGAATGGCATCTCTCTTCTTTTCTTCAAAAGAATTTGTTAAGAAAATTTATGCCTATGAGCCATTTAAACCAACATATGAAATTGCCAAATTGAATATTGCTTACAATAAAGATTTTCGAAACAAAATCGAGTCACACAACTTCGGCATGTCTTCAAAAAACGAAGAAATTGAGGTTGAATATTCCCCTGATCATCGCGGAAGAACAGGAATTTGGGGAACAGAATTGGTATTGGATAAAATTGATGCTACCGAGAAAGAAAAACTTGAACTTCGTGATTTTAATACAGAATTGGATCGAATTATTAAAGAAAACCCCAATTCCCCATTGGTATTGAAAATCGATTGTGAGGGATCCGAGTATGATATATTCGAATCATTAAATGAAACGCTTTTAAAACCTGTCAGCTGCATTTTACTGGAATGGCATAAAAAAGGCCCAAAGGAAATTGCTGAAAAACTAAAATCCAATGGGTTTAGCTTGCTTAGTTTTAATCCGCAAAGCAAAAAAGTCGGAATGATTTATGCCTTCAAATAAACCTGAATTATCGGTTCTTCTGTCTGCTTATAATTCTGAAAAATATATTCAGCAAGCTATTGAAAGTATATTAAATCAAAGTTTTAAAGATTTTGAATTATTAATTGCCGACGATGGCTCAACAGATAATACAAAGTCAATTATTGAGCGTTTTTCTGACCCCCGGATAATTCGCAGTCATAACCCTTCTAACATGGGTAAAATCAATACTTGCAATCGACTTTTTGCGCTTGCCAGAGGTAATTTTATTAGCGTACATGATGCGGATGACTATTCCCATAAAGAGCGTTTTGCCAAACAGATACAATTCTTAAAAAGCAAGTCTCTCGAAATGTGCGGTACCGACTTTGTGAACCTAAGCGAAAGCGGTGAAATCCTGCAGACCGTTAAAATGACCAATGATATAGAAAAGATTAAAGAAAATTTTTTAAAAGTCAGTCAGTTTCACGGACCAACCATGATGATTCGAAAAAATATTGTAAAAGAGGTGGGGGGGCTATATCGGTTTTTTCGAAATAAGGAAGATGTTGATCTTGCCGTTCGCATTGCTGAACGCTTTCCGGTTGGCAATTTAAATGAAAGCTTATACTATTACAGAAATCACTCTCAATCCCTTTCCAAGCAAGGCTATGATTTTCTAAAGTTTGAAGGGATGAAAGCCATTGAATTTCTTCACAATGAGAGGATGCAATCAGAGGATTATTCTGATTCCTTGATGAAACCTGATAAAAGGCCTTTTGAACAATATTTAAAAGAACTGGAGAAACCCTATCTGATTGATAAAGGATTGATCTATCGCAAATCTGCGGCTCATAATATGTATTTTAAATTTTACAAAGCAGCTATTACACAATCTTTTAATGCCATTGTTAAGGATCCTTTTCGCTTTATTAATTACCGTACTTTTCTATATTGTGTGCGAAAATCGGTTTTCAAAATTTAATTATGAGGTACATCTTTTTACTGGGTTGTCATAAATCCGGAACTTCATTATTGCGAAGTCTTTTTGACGGCCATCCCGATTTAAATGTAGTCCCGATCGAATCCCATTTTATTGAACATCTGGGAATCTCGGGAATATACCCCTTGCGAAAAAATGAAAACCACAATTTAAATTTTTACGATTCTCTTTTTAAACTTCTTAAAGAATACAATGAATCCAAATCTTCCTTTTCAGATATCAATATAGCCGGGAAAATCAATTTTGAAGTTTTAAAAACGCATAAAAAAAGCATGGACAACAAGGATATGTCGAAATCCTTTGAAGATATGTGTAAAAGCATTTTTGCAAGTCTTGATCTAAATTTTAAAGATAATCACAGCATAGTGGAAAAGTCGGTAGAAAATTTTCAATACGCCTCTTATCTTAAATCTCTTTATCCCAATAGTGTTTTTATCCATATTTTGAGAAATCCCTATGCCAATCTGGTCTCTTTGAGAAAATTCAAAACAAGGGCAAGTTTTCCATCACTTCCGGAATTGGTGGAAAGCATAAATCTATCATTTTCCTATGCTTTGAGTAATGCGAATATTATTTCAGATTATTTTATTATAAAATACGAAGACCTGATTTTAGAAGCTGAAAATACCATGCGGGATTTGATAGAAAAAGTTAAAATTCCTTATCACCCAATGCTCTTAAAACCGAGTTCAATGGGGGAAGAATGGGCCGGTAACAGTATGTATTCTAATGAGTTGAAACAAATTTCTGATCAAAATATGAACAAATGGAAGGATGATATTTTTCCTGTCGAATCGGCTCTTGTAAATTCTAAATTGTCAAAACACATAAAAAAATGGAATTATGAACCCTTTCATTTAAAGCAATCGGCATACTTTAAAGCAAACGGTGAAACGATTAAGACGTATCTTCGCAACAGGTTATACTTATATTTATAATTCCTTTGAAAGTCCTTCATATCACATGTTGGTATCCCAATAAAAAGAATACATCGCGCGCTGTATTTATAAAAAATCAAATTGAAGCCTTAGGTCTGTATGCCGAAAACAAAGTTCTCCATTTCGAAGTCGTAAAATCTTCAAAATTAAGAATCGAACGATCGAGGTCTAAAATTTTGGATCAAACAATAATTTATACCCCTCTCTATTTTTGGTCGCTTGTTGAATTGATTCATTTTGTATGGCTTTATCGAAAACTTGTGAACAAGCGGTATTCTGAAAATTTTGATCTTATCAATTTTCATATCGCTTACCCGATGTTACTCTATTGGAAATACCTGAAAAATAAGGTGAATAAACCTGTATTAATTTCCGAACACTGGAGTGCCTACAAAAACAATTTTGGCGTCAAAAAAGAATTGCCTGGGATAAAAAAAATATTTTGCCATAAATTGCCATTGGCGGCCGTTTCTGAAACATTAATTAAAGATATTCGCACATTTTCAAACTGCCAGTTCAAATCTTTTATCATTCCGAATACAGTAGATTCAGAAATATTTTATCCCCCAAAATTGAAAGAAAACAGGACGGATAGATTCCTGATGTGCAGTTTTTGGAAGTCTCCAAAAAGACCTTTCCTTGTTTTAAATGCTTTTAAAAAATGTATTGAATCAAATCCGGAAATTCGATTGTCAATAATTGGAGCTGGGCCTTTATTACATGATATGGAAGATTGGATCATTGAAAATAAATCTCAAAATAATATTATCCTTTTGGGAGCAAAAAATAGTGAGGAGATTGGAACGATAATGCGAGATCACGATGTCTTCCTGCATCCTAGCGACTATGAGACCTTTTCAGTTGTTTGCGCTGAAGCCTTAGCTTGTGATTTAGCTCTTATTGCTTCAAATGTGGGCGCTTTACCTGAACTGATCTCAGATAAAGGCATTCTCGTAGAAAATAATACAGAAAGCTGGGCCCAAGCCCTGGAGGCTTATTTAAAGGGTAAAATCAAATTAAATGCTTCGCCTTCTAATCCTTACGATAAAAAAAGGGTCGGTAAATTATATTATGACACACTAAAATCAGTCATCGATGAAACTGACTGATCAAAATATATTGATTATTTCCCCTGAGCCATGGGAGCATATTCAAATTTCAAAACATCATTATGCCATTACATTGGCAAAAAGGAATAATCGGGTTTATTTTCTTGGGCCACCCGAAAATAAATATGCCGTAAATTCTACTTCGATAAATAATTTATGGAAAGTCTCATACAAGGGATTCCCTAAAGGATTTCGATTTTATCCTTATGCTCTAAGAAAAAGAATTCAGGATGCTTTGCTCCATAAAATTGAAAAATTATCGAGCTGCGTATTTGATATCATATGGTCATTTGACAATTCGGTTTTTGCAGATTTTGATAAAGACAGAAAGCAATTGAATATTTCACATATCATGGATAAGAGTCAGGATTTTTTATTTGCCCGGGCCGCTAAGACAGCTGATTTTAATTTTGCGGTCAGTGAGAATATTTTAACCAGGCAAAAAAAGTACAATGCGCAGTCTTACCTGCTTCCTCATGCTATTGACGATTTATTCCTGGGTGAAATATTAAAAGACCAGGGTACAGATTTACCGGGAAAAAATAAATTCAAGGCCATAACATTCGGGAATTTTGACAGTCCATATATCAATTGGAAAATGGCTGAGAAAATTTATACATACTTCGATTCGGTAGATTTTATTCATTTTGGTCCTAACGGGAAAATTTCCATAGATGCTAAAAATGTCTTTTTCCCCGGATTCAAGAATAAGAAAGAGCTAGCCGCACTAATGCAGGTAGCCGATTTTTTATTCATTTTTTACGATTTTGAGAATTATCCGGAGCAATTAACCAATTCGCACAAAATTCTGGAATTTTTGTCTTCAGGAAAACCTGTTATCTGTAATCCCTTTTCTGATTATAAAAAGTCTGAATTGTTGATCCAGTGTCAAAATTTTGAAGATTATAAAAAGGCCATTGAGAATACGATCAATCAGCCGGAAGATAATACCTTGAAAAATAAACGCATAGAATACGCATCCCAAAATACCTATAATAAAAGAATAGATGAGGTTGAAGAAATTTTGGGGAAATTTATATCTGAATTCAAATAATGGACTTATCCATAGTCATCATCAATTACAATACAGAGGATTTGACGTTAAATTGCATTGAATCCATTTATTCGGAAACAAATTCTCATCAATTTGAAATAATCGTTATAGATAATGCCAGCAAAGAAAAGCCAAAACTAATTTCTGAGCGATTTCCTGAGGTGCGACTGATTTATAATGATGAAAACATCGGATTTGGAGCTGCCAATAATCTTGGAATTGAAAAAGCAAAAGGCAAATACATTTTGCTATTAAATTCGGATACCATAGTAAAAGATCATGCACTTGATAAATGCGTGGATTTCATGAATTCCGATTTTGCACTCAGCCATAACATCGGACTGATGGGCTGTAGACTTATTTATGAAAATGGAGCGCATCAAAATTCGGTGTTTTATAAAAGCTCAAAACTTCAGCTTTTGATTAAAAGCAATCCCTTTCTCAATGCCTTGTTTGGAAAGAAGAAAAAAGACATCAAAGAGGATCACTTTGTCAGCGGTGTCAGTGGTGCATTTATGTTTTTCAAAGCGGATGTATTTGAAAAAGTTAAGCCTTTCGATCCCGATATTTTTATGTACTCCGAGGAAACCGAACTATGCAGAAATCGCGTAAGCAAGCATTTTAATATTTATTACTGGACCGGCGCTTCGGTGATTCATTTTATGGGGAAAAGCAGTCATCCGGAAAAAGCCTATCAGCAAAACTTTCTGTCTTTTGCATTTTCACTATACAAAACGAGCATCGCTTCATACGGAGTTTTTCTTTTTGCTTTACTTATTAATATTCTGACTACTCCTCTATTATTTCCATATTTTGCACTTCGCAAAAATACATACGAGTTGATGAGGATAAAGGGTAATTTTGTGCTTCTGGGCTATTTTTTATTTAAAATTCCGGCAATGAACCGAAAATGGGGTTCAAATAAAAAACAGATGAGAATCAAGTATTTTAGACAATAATGAAGACATCCACACCATTCTGTATTGCAGGAATGCACCGATCGGGAACCTCGCTGATCGCCGGATGGATGCAGAGCTCCGGAATTTTTTTTGGCTTTTCGCTACTTGAAGCAGCGAGTTCTAATCCCAAAGGCCATTTTGAAGACGAAGAGTTTTTGGAATTTCATTCAAAAATTCTTGAAAGGGAGGGTTTTCATCGTTCAGGACTTATCATTGACCGAAATGACTTTGAATTTAACAGTCAAGAAATTGAAACAGCCAAAGCAATAATTAATGAGCGGATGAAGATGAAAATTTGGTCCTGGAAGGAACCGAGAACAAGCTTATTTCTTGATTCGTATCAAATGCTAATCCCCGATTTAAAAATAATTGGCATTTATCGCAAACCCGAAATGGTCATTGAATCCCTGTATAAACGATTGAAAAAAAATAAATGGTATTATACCAGAAACCCACTTAAAAAATTGGAATGGTATCTCGACATTGATTTGAACAAGTCAAAATGGATTAAGACTTTTTCCAATACCTATACTTTGTACAATGAGAAACTTCTTAGTGCGAAAAAACAAGCGCCAAAAGAGGTCATTTTATTTGATATAGATGCCTTAATTTCTAATCCGGATATTTTCAGAAACAAAGTGAATCAATTTCTCGGCCAGGATCTAAATTTAATTCCATTTGAAGATTTCTACGAGGAAAAATACATCAGCAAAAAAAGCGATAGTATTAATTTCATTCCAGGGAAAAATTCGCAATTGATTTATTCAGAATTACAAAAAGTTTCCGATTTGAAATCATGAGTTTGAAGGAGAAAATATCTGTCATAATGCCGGTATATAATGCGGAGCAGTTCGTTCGGGAAAGTATTAATTCTGTTCTCATTCAGAGCTGGACAAACTGGGAATTGATAATTGTAAACGACGGCAGCAGTGACCAAAGCCAGGCAATAATTGAAAGTTTTTCAGATGAGCGAATCAAAACGATAAATCAAAATAATGAAGGGGTTTCTTCAGCGAGAAATAAGGGTATTAAGCTATCTGAAGGTGCTTTTATATGTTTTTTAGATGCCGATGATGTTTTGACGAAAGACAGTTTAAAATCCAGAATGGAAGTTTTTAAAAGGTCAGAAGATATTTTTTTTGTGGATGGTGCCGTAGATATTTACGACCGTCAATTAAGTGTTTTACAAAAAAAATGGAAACCCTCTTTTCGAGGGGAGCCTTTTAATGAACTTGTCAATTTAAGCGGAAAAACATTTTTCGGGCCTACCTGGATGATTCGGAGTTTAGCCATAAAGGGAATTCAATTAAAAGAATCAATGTCGCATGCTGAAGATTTACTATTCTATATTCAAGCTGCCAAAAATGGAGGAAAATACAATTTTACAGAGGAGGTAATATTAAAATACCGGACCGGTAATGATTCCGCTATGAATAATCTTAAAGGCCTTGAAAAAGGATACAAGCTATTAATATCAGAATTATCCCAAATGGAAGAAATTTCTGCCTCTCAACTAATCAGAACTAAGGAAAAAATTAAATATATGATGGTAAAGGCCTATTTGAGGGATTTTGACATTTTATCGGCCATTTCGGTTTATCTAAACAAATGAAAATTGCATACTTGTCATATTGGGGAATAGATGATGGGTTGACAAAAGCCAGTGTATTTCCGAATATAGAAATACTCGCTTCATTTCACGAAATATCCGATATATTCCTATTGACTATTGAGCGATCATATTTTAAAGAGCAACATTTTCAGAATCAAAAAATTAAACATGTCCCTCTGATATCAACATTTAAACGTCTTAGAATTCTAAATAAGCTATCAGATTTTATAAAATTCCCTCATCAGATAAATAAGGTAATTCAAAGAAATGACCTTGATGTTTTAATTTGTCGTGGTGCTCCTGCAGGGGCCTTAGGACTACTTGCATGTAAAAATAAGGATGTGCCATTTGTTGTGGAATCCTTTGAGCCACATGCAGAATACATGCTGGAATCAAAAGTCTGGTCGCGCTATTCGATTAGTTATATATTGGAGAAAAAATGGGAACAAAGCATAAAAAATCAGGCATTCGCCCTGCTCCCGGTTTCCATGAATTATCAGGAAAAATTAATCGAAGAGGGCATTGAATCGAATGTCTTTCTCGCTCCATGTGCGGTCAAACAAACTGATTTTGAATTTAATTCGGAAAAAAGGAAAAGTACCAGACTTAATCTTAAAATTGATAGTGAAAAGAAGGTCGGTATTTACGTAGGTAAATTTGGCGATATCTATTTAAAAGAAGAATTCTTTTTGCTTTTAAAAGAATTAAAAAAATATCTGAACGATCAATTCTATTTCATCATCTTGTCGCCTCTTGAAAAAAGTGAAATAATAAATTTATTGAAGAAGCACATTAATGATATCCGGAATATTGCTATTTTAAAAGTACAACACCATGAGGTTCCGAATTATCTTTCCGCTGCAGATTATGGCCTTGTGACCGTAAGGCCAAGTCTTCATAGAAAATACTGTTCTCCAATTAAAACAGGTGAATACTGGGCGAATGGATTGCCGGTAATGATTACAAAAGACATAGGGGATGATTCAAAAATTATTACAGAAAAAAAGGTAGGTTCTGTTATTGACCTGAATGATTTAAAGCAATCGGTTGAAAAATTTATGGAAATTTTCAGCAGAAACAGTAGAAACGATTGGGCTGAGATGATCATGCCATTGGCAAAAACTTATCGAGGATTTGAATTCACAAAAAAGGCCTACCAAAAAATAATACAGCAAATTGAAAAAGGTTAGTGTCATATGTCCATACCCGATTGGCCTGGCCCCTTCTCAAAGATTTAGAATAGAGGTTTTTATTCTAAATTCTAATCAGGAGGATATACAATTTTCGATTAAACCATTTTTGTCTAAAACGGCATACAATAAACTATACCTTCCCGGTCATACTTTGAGTAAATTTTTTTACGTATGTTTTGGCTTTCTTAAAAGGGTTGGAGATTTGATCCAATGCTTTTCTTCAGATTTTGTATTAATTCACAGAGAAGCCAGCCCTTTAGGCCCTCCCATATTTGAATGGGTATTTGCCAAAGTATTGAAAAAGAAAATCATTTTTGATTTTGATGATGCCATCTGGTTAAAGAATACCTCTGATCAAAACAAAATTACAGAGGGTTTAAAATGGAGTCAAAAATTTAATTCCATTTGCAAATGGTCCTATAAAATTGCTGCTGGAAATGCATATCTGGCTCAAAAAGCAAAAGAATTTAATAATCAGGTGATTTTATTGCCAACGGTTGTAAATACCGAAAAAACATACATCCCAAAAAAGCATAACACAAACCAAATAACAATTGGCTGGACCGGTTCTCATTCAACATCTAATTATGTAAAACCGATATTGCCAATTCTTAATAAGCTGCATGAAAAATATCCATTTCGTTTTTTATTAATTTCAAATCAGATACCTGATTTTTCTCTTCCTTTTATGGAATTCAGAAAATGGAATAAAGAAAATGAAATCGATGACCTAAATGACTTGGATATAGGTATAATGCCTTTACCGATCAACGAATGGACCAAAGGAAAATGTGGTTTTAAGCTCATACAATATCAGGCTCTTGAAATTCCGGCTGTTTCTACGAATCTCGCGCCCAATGATAAAATTATTATTCACAATACTTCGGGATTTTTATGCAATAAGGAAGAAGAATGGTTTCAGGCTCTTGAAAAACTTCTGGTTAGTCAGGCTTTAAGAGAGAAATTTGGAAAAATGGGAAGAGAACAGATTGTTAAAAATTATTCCACTGAAACTTATTCGCAAACATTTTTTAAGCTCTTTTCCTGAATTTTTGATAATCCGCATAAATAAATAGCAGGGCAAGAAGGTAGAAAGGCATTAGTGGAATTTTATATCTTGAAAGGGTACCAAAATTATAACTGGCGATACCCACCCCAATGGCAAGTACTAAACTAAAAGTCAGGCAAAATATAATTTCCGGATTGGCAAGGATTGACCCTATAAAATTTCTAAGCTTTGTTTTAAATACCACAAAAAGAGTAAAAACCAGAAAGAAAAAGCTTTCCATTGCGGACAATACCATTATAACATTATTAATCTCCCAGGGCCATGGCCGAAAAAGAGTGACCACAATAGCACTGGGCATTAGGCTAACAAAATTTCCAATAGAACCATCCTGGGCTCCCAGGTAATAAGCCGACCCGGAACCTGCCCCCCACCCGGCATAAATATCCATCGCGGTAATCTTGGCCGTATTTGAAATATTGCTAAGTGCATATCTTTCATTCTCACTTGTAATCTGGCTAATTATTGTATAGCCGGCCAGGCCTGCAATCGCTACAAACACAGGTGCCATAATTGCTTTTATGGCCAGAGATTTAATATTGGAAAGGTTGACAATAAAAACCCAGATTAAAAGTGCAGGTAAAAGTGAAATCAGAATGTAAATTTTAATTATGTATAGAAAATAAGAACTCACAGCAATCAAAATCACATTTGATAAAATCTTACTTCGCCTGATAAAACCAAAATAGAATCCATAAATAATAAAACATGCAGCCGCAAATGAAATGGTATCTTTAAAAAGGCCTGAACCCCATACCCCAACTGAAGGAATAAAAAAGCAAATAATAAATATTTCAAGATCGAGATTAGGTTTTATATCCTTGAATACCCTGTAAATAGACATGGAGGCAAGAAATGATAAAAGGGCGAAGAAAATGCTTATTCCTAAATAGCTGTGGCCACATAAAAATCCAAAAAAGGCAGAAATTCTGGCGACCATCATACTGGACTCATCTTTAAACCACCACATTTGAATGATATAATCGCTGAGCTCTGGATAAAAAACGCCATGATTAAAGAGCATTTTAATACCGGAAATGGGATGATCCAATGTTGCCAGCCAAATTTGCTTGCTGTGATGAAAGAAATTAAAGGTGTCGCCTCCCTTATAATAATATTCATAGAGCAATCCTATGAAAAGCGTTGAAAAGATTTTAAAAAAAAGTGCCAGCTTCCACCTTCTCCCCGTATTTCCCGATTTTATCTGCCAGATATGAAAAATGGCAAATACAATCAAGACCATGATAGGGAAAATAAGAAGGTCCTTAACACCCATAAATATTTATTAATTGATTAGAAAGGCCACCAGCCCTCATTGTATGCATCCTTCTTTTTAAGATATGCCACTGCTTCCTTGTGCAGTTTATCTTTCTTTTCAGTAAGATCCAATAATTTCCTGTATAAAGAAATAGCCTTTTCGGTATCGTTTTGTTTATCTGCAATCTCAGCTAAATTTGAAAAACTATAAAGGTAATAACCCGCGTCTTCATCATTGGCTTTTTCCGAGAAATCTATGCATTGTTCAAAATATGCTTTTGCCTGTTCCAATTGATTATCTCTTTTATAGGAAATAAAGCCGAGAAAGAAACTGGCGTACCTTCCACTGACGGCTTCGTATCCCGGCATTTTATTATTTAACTTTTCCAGAATCTCAAGCGATTCTTCCTTTGCCTTTGACAAATTGCCTTGTGTAAAACACAGTCGGGCATAATACCGGTGGAAATAGGCATTATCCGGAAATGTTTCATGTAAATATTTACCTAGTTCAATGGCTTTCTCGTCCTCATCTTCATAATAGTACATTCGCATAAGCCAGTACTGTCCTTCTGTTCTTGTATAAAAAGAAGTGTGGGCATTATCCTCCAATTGCTTCATTCCCAATTTTTTATTGCCTTTCGGGAAGAACAATAATATTGGCCTGAGGAATTTGTAGTTTTCTTTTACCCATTCAGCATAATAGTTGTACAGGCCTTCGCCAAATAAAAATTCGGGGCTCCAATCGGTGTATTCTCTGCTTTCCTCGAGATAATTAAGTGCTTTCTTACTGGATAATGAAGCTTTTCTCCATGCGGCTCTTTCGGAATGCAATCTTGCTACAAAAGCATGGCTACCGGCGAGAAAAAACGCTTTTTCAGCATAAGCGGCTCTTTTCCCTCCCATTTGCTCGGCTTTTGCTATGGCTGTATCCATATATGTTAAAAATACTTCATCGTATTCAGTATTATCTACATTTGGCATTATCTTCCACCAATACAATAGTCCCATGAGAAAATAAGAAAGGGGATGCTCCGGATAATCCTGCTTGAGCCATTTGAATCGTTTTCTTGCATCCTCAAATTTAAAATCGTACATCAGGTTAACCGCCTCTGTTGCCCTAATTCTCACGGCCGGATTGTTCAATAAAATTTCCTGATCTGGATTCTGAGAATTTACCTCTACTGCAGTTAAAAGGGTAATTAATGTAAAATATAATACTCTGATTTTCATTGTATATGCTTAAACGCAGAACATTTAAAATTGATTAAAATTTATGTTGCAAAAATGTAATGAATTTTTGGCTTGATAATTAATAAAGCAATTAATATTCCATTCTTAATAAAAATTTTACTTTTGCGCTCTATTAAAAATCGATCCTATTAGTTTTTAAAGACTTGACTATGGAAAACCTATTATATATTATACCGGCATTCGGTGTTTTAGGCTTATTATTCGTTGTGTGGAAATCGTCCTGGGTATCAAAACAGGAAGAGGGAACAGAAAAGATGAGTAAAATCGCCAATCATATTTCAGTTGGTGCAATGGCATTTTTGAAAGCAGAATACAGAGTACTGGCAATTTTTGTAATTGCTGTGGCTGTTTTATTGGGCTTCAAAGGAGCCAATGAAATGAATTCAAGTGCATTGGTCGCCCTTTCGTTTATAGTTGGTGCCATATGTTCAGGCCTTGCCGGCTTTCTCGGTATGCGAGTCGCTACCAAAGCCAATGTAAGAACCACCAACGCAGCAAGAACTTCTTTAGGCAAAGCCCTTGAAGTCGCTTTCGGCGGAGGATCTGTAATGGGAATGGGCGTTGTAGGCCTTGGCGTATTAGGCTTGAGTATTTTATTTATAATCTATTCCAATGTTTTTGGTCTGGGAGATAGAGACAGTGTTGCAACAGTATTAAACGTATTGGCGGGCTTTTCACTTGGCGCTTCTTCTATTGCACTATTTGCGAGAGTAGGTGGAGGAATTTATACCAAAGCGGCCGACGTCGGTGCCGACCTCGTAGGAAAAGTAGAAGCGGGAATACCGGAGGATCACCCTTTAAATCCGGCTACTATTGCTGATAACGTTGGAGACAATGTGGGTGATGTTGCAGGTATGGGTGCCGATCTATTTGAATCATATGTCGGATCAATAATTGGAACTATGGTACTCGGTGCAGCTTTTGTTACAGTCACTGATTTTCCTTTAGATGGCCTTGGAGCCGTGGTATTGCCTTTAGCATTAGCTGCAGTAGGTATATTAATGTCTATCCTTGGAACATTTTTCGTCAGAGTAAAAGAAGGTGGTAGTCCACATACGGCATTAAATACAGGAGAATTTGGATCGGCCATCGTAATGGTGATCGCTTCTTATTTTATAATTAATTATTTCCTACCTGCTTCATGGAGCGTGGGTGGAACAGAATATACTTCAAATGGTGTATTTTTTGCAACCTTAGCCGGTCTGATCGCCGGACTTGGTATCGGAAAAATTACCGAGTATTATACAGGTACCGGTACAAAACCGGTTTCATCAATAGTAAGACAATCTGTTACGGGATCAGCTACAAATATTATTGCCGGACTCGGTGTAGGAATGATGAGTACTGCGATTCCGGTTATCCTTATCGCAGCTGCCATCTTGCTCTCTTATTATTTCGCAGGATTATACGGTATAGCCATCGCTGCGGTTGGTATGCTTGCCAATACAGGAATTCAATTGGCTGTTGATGCCTATGGCCCAATCTCTGATAATGCCGGCGGTATCGCTGAAATGGCAGAGCTTCCCAAAGAAGTAAGAGAGAGAACAGATAAACTCGATGCTGTTGGAAATACAACAGCCGCCATCGGTAAAGGATTTGCAATTGGTTCGGCTGCATTAACAGCTTTGGCCTTATTCGCCGCATTTATGCAACAAGCCAATATCGCCGAAATCAATATTGCCAACCCTGAAGTGATGTCTGGTCTGTTGGTTGGTGCCATGCTGCCTTTTGTTTTTTCAGCCTTAAGTATGAATGCCGTAGGAAGAGCAGCGATGTCGATGATCGAAGAAGTAAGACGACAGTTTAAAGATATTCCGGCCCTTGGAGCTGCGCTCGATGTGATGAAAAGAAATGAGGGTAAAGATCAGAATGATTGGTCGCAGGCGGATAAAGATACTTTTGAAGCAGCTGACGGAGTTGCAGAATATGATAAATGTGTAGAAATCTCAACAAAAGCGTCCATTAAGGAAATGGTATTTCCTGGTTTGCTGGCCGTGGTGGTTCCGGTATTCGTAGGTTTTGTAGCCGGTCCTGAAATGCTTGGAGGGCTTCTTGCCGGAGTGACCTCTGCCGGAGTATTAATGGCGATATTCCAATCAAATGCTGGTGGTGCCTGGGATAATGCCAAGAAAATGATAGAAGAAGGCGTTACCATCAACGGTGAAAAATACGGTAAAGGCTCTGCCCCTCACAAGGCTGCTGTAGTTGGTGATACCGTTGGAGATCCTTTTAAAGATACGTCCGGACCATCACTAAATATTCTTTTGAAATTGATGTCGGTTGTTGCGTTGGTAATTGCTCCTTCTATTGCAATCCCTCTTGTCGATTCAGCGGAAAGTCAACTTATCCCTGAGAACACAATTGAAATGACCATTCAGGAAGAAGAGGAAAATGCAGTTGAAGAAAGCAATGAAGTAATATCGATGAATGAAGAAAATAGCGCCGAAACTTCGAAAGCCAAAGCAATTAAATTCGGTGAAAATTCGGATTTATAATCAATTTATATTTATAAAATTGTAAAATTGGCCTTTTTTAAAAAAGGCCTTTTTTTATGCCTGAAATTCACGGAAAATTTTTTGAATTGTACATTTCTGAAGATGAAATCAAAGAAAGGATCAAAAGCCTTTCTGAACGGATTCAAAAAGATTATCATAATTCAACACCGCTTTTCATTTCAATATTAAACGGTGCTTTTATTTTTACTGCTGACCTTATTCGCAACATTCAGGGAGATGTGGAATTGAGCTTTGTAAAAGTGAAAAGCTATCATGGAACTCAATCGAGCGGAAATGCCAAAACAATGATCGGCTTGGGAATAGATATCAGGGATAAGGACGTTATTTTAATTGATGATATCATCGATACCGGCCATACCTTTAAGTATTTAATAGATCTTTTAAAAAAGGATCAACCAAAGTCCATCAAGACCTGTTGTCTTTTATTTAAAAAAGCTTCCTTCAAAGAAAACTTTCAAATTGATTACATAGGATTTGAAATTGACAATAGATTTGTGGTTGGATATGGCCTCGATTACGATGAAATAGGCAGAAATTTAAAAGATATCTATGCGCTTGCCGAGTCATTCGAATAAATCATATCTGCGAACATTTATTGTCCTAATCTTGGCATTTTGTTCTATTACGCTATTAGACGCATGCAAAAGTTCAAAACCGGCTAAGACCAATTCTTCCAAAGGTCCGATCAAGCTTTCCAGAAAAAAGAAAAAACGCCTGAATAATGCCATAGTGCTTACCTCAAAAAAATTTATCGGAACTCCCTACAAATGGGGTGGCACCACCAGGGCGGGAATGGATTGTTCAGGTTTGCTGTATACCAGCTATCAACTCAATAATATTCAAATACCAAGAAGCTCATCGGCACAGGCTGAATTTGGGAAAAGAGTTGGAATAAAGAGTTTGAAAAAAGGGGACTGGGTATTTTTTGCAACCGGGAAAAAAAGACGAAAAATTACGCATGTGGGACTAGTCGTAGATGTAAAGGGACACGAGAATGTCAAATTTATTCATTCAAGCACGACACTGGGCGTAACCGAAAGTCAATTATTTTCTGACTATTGGCGTAAAAAATTTGTGAAAGCCAGAAGGCCAATTCGATAGTTGGACTATATTTGCAACTCAATATTGAATAACAATAAGTCTGGACTTTTAGGGCCGCGCCCTACGAAGCTTCAGCGAAGTAGGGGGATTAGCCCTGAAGTAATTTGCCTTGCAAATAATTCAGGACTATGCTTCACAGTCTTATTGAAAAAGTCAATGGGTAAAAGACATCAGCTTGCGATTTTAATTCTCGTACGCTGTACTCGAAACTTACTTTGGGGGATTAGCTCCCCCGATGGCTATCGGGAGGCTAGAGCGATTTGAATGATTTTTTTGATTAATATGGGGGATTAGCTCAGTTGGCTAGAGCGCTACGCTGGCAGCGTAGAGGTCATCGGTTCGAATCCGATATTCTCCACAGTTTATTCATAAAGCTTCCATGAGAAGTTTATCCCGAATAAGTGAAACGTATTTCGGGGAATCTAACATTCATCATAAATTGAATCGAAGAATGAGATTCTACTTTATGATTCTCCACTTTGTTCATTAACAATTTCATTTGTTGAGAATTAAAATATCATTGCTTATACTCACGACCTTGGTCATCCCTGCCTGCCCGTAGGCAGGGGTTCTGCCGAAGGTACCGCTTCGCGGGAATCCGATACCCGTCATAAAGTGAATTGAGGAACGAAATTCTACTTTATGATTCTCCACATTTTATTCCACAAACCTCCATGAGAATTTTATCATTCATGAATGAAATGAATTGCGGGGAATTACATAAATATCCCAAATAGCAACTAGTTAGAAATTCCAATATTAGAATCCTCCACTAATAGCAATAAAATCCTTGTAAAGGAATTACTATTGATTCCTAGACTTAAAAAATTATAAACTTAATTGTACTGACAGGCTCAGCCTTTCACCGGTTTTCTGGAACCGGAATCCTTAGAAGAAATCTGCTCGCGAAATTCCCTGCCCATTTTTTTGGCCAGGTTTTCAAAGGCTGCGTAAAGCGATTTTAAGGATTCTTTTGATTTTGTTCTTATATGCATGTCAAAGGTATTTTCTTAAGCTATTCAGTAATTATAACACTGTTTCCTTTCAGCTCATAATTCAAACCCATAGATGAACAAACAATTTCCATTGAAGTTTGAATCTTAGCTTTTTTAAAAACGCCTGAAAAGTTTTTGTTTTCAATAGGCACTTCTACACTTATAGCGACATTATAATATCGGCTCAAATGTTCAAACACTTTGGATAGTGACTCTTGCTCAAAATAAAATAAACCATTTTTCCAGGCTGCAATCTTTTCTTTATTAAACGCAAAAGGATCAATTAAATTATTATTTACCAAGGAAGTAGCCATCCCCTCAGTGAGTAATATTTCATTCTGATCAATGGATTTAACCGAAACCTTACCCTCAAAACAAAAGACTTCAAACTTTTCTTCGTCTTCAACAATATTAAATTCAGTGCCTAATACTTCCACACTTCCATTGCGGGTCATGACTTCAAAAGTTTTTCCGGTTTCCACATCAAAATATGCATGACCGTTTAAAATCACATTTCTGTCAATACTCCAAAAAAATTTGTTGAATGAAAGCTCTGAGTTTTGATCCAATGTTATGGCTGAACCATCGGGTAATTCAATTTCAAGAATATCTGTACCGGAAATATAGGTTTGTGTACCTGCACTCTTTAATGCAAAAAATGATATGCCAAGAATGACAATAATTGAAGCCGCCCATTTTAAAACTGGCATTTTTATAATCTCTGCCTTCGACTCAAAATTTATGTTTGACTGCAGTCTTTCCCATGCCTGCCTTTTGGTCAAAGTCCCTTCAACCTCAAAATGTCTGCTGCTTTCTAATATTTTCTTATCTAAATCTTGCTTCTCCACAATTTAATCTTTCATTAGGATTACAATCTTTTCCCTTCATACCCTACTATGGAACAACTCTAAAATAAATTGTATCCGAATTTATAGCCGTAAATATGCCTAAACCATTCACAACGCTTTGATTCAATTTATTATAACTTCCCTGAACAGGATTGTTGTACAAATCATAAAAATCCTTTGAAATATGATGAAGTACTATTCGGTGTCTGCCAAAATAGCCAACAGAAGGGTAGGAAATTTCTATTTCTGAGCCGCTGATCGGAAAACCAATTTTATTTATGTACGGGTTGGATGGGTCTGAATTAATTCGATCATCATTAATTTTTTGCGGGTTTTTACTTGCAGTATCAATTTCAATCAGATAATAATCGGGGTCTGATTCCGGAGTCCAACGCATCGTAATTCTATTGGGAATAGCATCCACAATATAATTGATTTTTAGATCTGGATTGCTTAATTCAATTTCCTGCGTTCTATTGGGAACGGTTGTGCTTGCGTAAATCTCTTCTCCTTTGTAATTGATTCTCAACTCAAGTATGTCTTCCTCACCAAGTTTCAATGCCCTTGAATCCAGTTTAAATATTCCATTGGATTCAAATTCCGGAAATAAAACTACATTTTTACTCAGGTTTGATATTTGCGTGTTTTGAGGGGTGATTAATGGCGAACTGTCACTTTTACTTAAAGGCGAAAAAAGCCGGATCTCGATTGTATTATTGTCCTGACCATGCATAATAAATGACTCGATAAGAATTTTATCATTCAAATCGGTACGCAGCTCTTCTCTGCAGGAAATAAATCCGATTAAAATAAAAATCACTATTATAATTAAATGGGCACGCATTAAAATCTAATTTTCAAACTAATGTTCGGTGTAAATCCCAATAAAAATAAATCACTTTGTATATAATTGGTATTGCCAATTGTGTTTTCAACCACCTGAATATCCTGATCGATTTTCCTGAATCTTCTGAATTTCACATTTTTTCTGTCGTATAAATTAAATATGGAGAAACCTATTTCGCT
The DNA here is from genome assembly GCA_965267555.1 of Cytophagales bacterium. Classification (GTDB taxonomy): domain Bacteria; phylum Bacteroidota; class Bacteroidia; order Cytophagales; family CCMP332; genus CCMP332. The sequence continues at coordinate 3,024,851 of OZ254083.1, forward strand.
GTCAAGTTTTCCTATTTTTTGTTTGTAGTTAAGCGAAATATCCAGTCTGTGATAATCGGGTAGTCTAAATGAATTAATATCGCTAACATATAATACTTCTATATCGCCATCAGCCGGATTATTAATATTGAAATTGCCCAATGGAGCCGTGTAGGGCCGGCCTGATCCGTAAATCCATACAGCTGAAACTTCAAATTTCCGATATGTAAATATGTTGACAAATTTAATTTCATGCCTCTGATCCTGATTTGAAGGATACTTTTCGCTGTCGTTTAATTCTTCAAACTGGTTTTCACTAAAACTGTAGGCATAACTGATCCAGCCATTAAAATATTTTCCCTTTCTCTGAAGTATGAATTCCACTCCTTTGGACTCGCTTGTACCTCGAAAATATGGTGAATACTCGGGAGCATCATTGGCGAATATACCTTCCGGAGGAATGTATTCGAGAACCCCCCTGTCCCATTTTTGATATACCTCCATATCAAAGGTCCAATGGCTGTTTAAATTATAATTAAAGCCTGCGATTAAATGATCCGAACTTAATACAGGAATATTCTCTTCATCTGAAAGCACCCAAAAATCGGGATTGCTTGCAAATATATTTCTACGTAATACACGACTAACGACCTGATTGTATCTGCCATAAGCACCTTTTAAGGTAAATCCGTTAAAAAGCTTGTAATTGGCATTTAATCTGGGTTCAAAAAATAAATGCCTGGTTATATCATAATAATTTACACGCAAACCGGGGACAATTTCGGTTCGGCTTCCCAACCTAAACCTGTTTTGAACATAAGCGGCTGTCTGATTACCCCTTTCACTTAGCTCTTCTGTGAAAATGCTATCATTAAATACAGAATAGGAAATGGCATTGTTGGTCATAAGCATTCCAAACTCCAATTGATTATTGCCCGAATAATTCCAACCATTATCAATTTTTAAAGAGACATCATCAACGTCATTCTTTTGTTCAAAAATTATAAGTTCGTCAAGTTCTTCATTTTGATCGGTAAACTCTTTTGTAGCACCGTAAGTTACTCTTGAAAAATAATTGGAATAGCCAAGGCTAAAATCTGAGTAGAAATTTTTCTCCCATTGTCTGCTGTAGGTTAAGCCTGCACCAATATTTCCCCAGCGTGTTCTGTTTTCAGTATTAAAGGTCAGATTGGGAAAATCGGAGGTATTATCAATTTTCAGCATGTCTCTTCCATGATAAAAACTAAAAGCTATTTTTTCATTTTCAGAAAAGCGATGCGTCAATTTTGTATTTAAATCATAAAAGTTAAATACAGGATCAAGCTCTTCATAACTTCGGTAAATGTTGGTCGGTTCTGCATTTAAATCATTATTTAATACATTCTCAATTAATTCCTTGTAAGATCTCGTTGGAAAAAAATCGGTCATTGAACGTCTTGCTGCAAAGAAAAGATTGGTTTTTTCACCAATGGGTACCTCTGCCAAAGCATTAAAACCGATAAAGTTTAAACCCAAACCGAAAATGGGTTTTTCACTGCTCCCCGATTTGCCGGTAATATCCAATACACCTCCTACTCTACCTCCATATTTGGCCTCAAAACCCCCTTTATAAACCTGAATATTTTTGATGGAATTGTTATTAAAAGCGCTGAAGATCCCAAAGAAATGATCCAGATGGTAAACGTTGAACCCATCATACAATATCAAATTGTGATCCGGGGCACTTCCTCTAATATTAATGCTCGATGCCGTTTCAAATGTACCATTGATACCCGGCAATAATTGAATGGATCTGAAAATATCGACTTCACCGAGATTTGGCAAATTTTCCATCTGAGCCGGATTGATAGCAATCTTGCTAACATCATCACCAAGACTAACAAGTTGATTTGGATTTCCTTCCACCAATACTTCATTTAAAACCGCATTGTCGGAAGAAAGCGAAACACGGAGATTTTCGGTTTTTTCAAGCGATTCAATTTTAATATTCTCCTTTCCATAACCCAGATAGAATATTTCAATACTTCCCCTTGATACCGGAATATCCTTGATCGAAAAAAAACCATTGACATTGCTGGTAGAAACCAAATCACCGGGGCTAAACTTTATCAGTGCGTAGGGCAGTCTTTCTCCGGTGAGTGAATCAAATACAAAGCCCGATAAATTGTAAGTGTTTTTTAGAACGGGAAGTTGGTCTTCGGGTATTTCCTCTTCTGGTTTTATTATTATGGTTTCATCCAGAATATAAAAAGAAAGGCCCTCGGGCCTTAAATATTGTACTAAAAAATCGATTAACTCTGTATTGTCGATGGATTTATTCACATTCACTTTTGAAAGTCTTCTTTCATCAAAAGCGAATTGAAGGTCGTATTTCGACTGAATTTCTTTTAAAACGGCATTGAGATTCTTACCTCTGAAATCGCCATTGATTTTTATATCCAGATTTTGAGCATGCGTATCAAAGGACTTGAATAAGCCCAGAAGAATGATCAATAGAATTAATCTGAATTGACACACGAATCAGATTATTGAATAATTATTGCAGTCCTTTTGTTTTGTTTGTCCTGAAAACGATAGCTTAAACCGAGGGCAGAGCAAACGGTTTCCAAAGAACTATCAATATTGCTGATTGGAAAATATCCGGTAAACAAATAATCCTTTCCAGCTCTCAGATCAATTTCTATATTGTATTGCCTTTCCAATTCTTCAACAACTCCGGCAAGACTTTCAGAATCAAAACTGAAATAGCCTTTTTTCCAGGTCGCCACATAATTATTCTTATTATCGATTTTGGCCAAATTATTATTTAGAACATTTAATTCAGCACTTTCATTTTTGAGCAAAATAACCTTTTGATCCTTCACCGCAACTTCCACTTTTCCTGTTTTGCAATCCACGCGAAATTGATTGGCACGGTCTTTCACATTAAAGGAAGTACCCAAAACGCTGACTTTTCCAGATTTGGTTGAAACAATAAAATCACTGCCTTTTTCAACTTCAAAATAAGCCTCGCCTTCCAGTGAGACATGTCTGTCCCAATACCAGGAAACAGGATTGTATTCAACTCTTGAGTCAGCATTTAAGGTAATTTTTGAATGATCGGGTAATTCTACCGTTTTGTATTGTGCAAGTTGGGTTACAACTTCATTGGGAATAAATAGTCTAACTGAAAAGTACAATGCCACAAGGAGCAGCGATATGGAAGCCGCAATGGCCATCGGGTATTTTCTAACAAAAGGTAAAGAAACCATTCTTCCGCTTCCCGATTTTTTTGAATCGAATTCAAGTATTTCAGCATCTGATTTACTCAAAAAGAACTCAAGATCATCAAATGACGCTTCCTTAAAACATCGTCCTCTTAATCTTTTTGTGAATTGCTTTCCGGATTCAAGCTCCTCAAGCATTTTTTGAATGGTCTTATATGTTAGACTTTCCTTTGCCATATACTATACTTTAACCTGAAGTTTTGTATTTAGTTCCTTCAAGGCCTGACTCATGCGCTTTTCTATGGCTTTTACACTAAGACCGAGGCGATCCGCTATTTCATTGTAAGTAAGCTTATCAATTCGATTCATTAGGAATACAACTCTCTGTTTTTCAGGAAGTTCTGCTATTACTCCCTGAAGCTTTAGATCAAATTCCTTTTGAATGAGCAAATGCTCCGGCGATTCGAACTCGTGTCTTTCTATAAAAGCGTTTTTAAAGTTATAAACAATCTTCAAATGTTTTAAATAATTTAAAGAAAGATTATTTGCAATTGTAAAGCAGAGGTATTTGACTTTTTCGGGAATGATTTCAGACCTTCTTTCCCAAATTTTAATAAATACATCCTGGCAGATGTCTTCCGCCAATTTTATATCACCGGTTTTATAATAGATAAAATTTCGAACGGATTCATAGTTTTCATTAAACAGATCTTCAAATTCTGCCTTATCAAATTTATCACCGCTTCTATTATTATTGTCCAAGTTGATCTTAAAAGAAAATTATAATTTATTGTATGTTAAAATGGGCGTATTGAACAAGAGAATCGTAAATAATTGAACCGGATATATTCATTTTAACGATTTATCTTACACTAAAAAGAATCCTGGTTGTGAGAAAGAAAAGTAACGAATAGTTAATTAGCTACATATTACTATATTTCTCTTTTCAAATGCCAATTTTTCTTACATATAGTGTCTTTTTACATTTTATAACTAAAAGCCGCTTTAAAACATGACTAGATTAACATGTTCAAGTGAGTTTATGAAATAATTCAAATAATGCCCAATGGCCAAGCTAAAAAATATAATTAAACAGCTTTCAGAACAAGACTATAAAACTATATACGACTCACTGATTGAAAGTAACGCAGAAAAGTCAGGTTATTTATTAAAATTTCTCAGGGAAAGCCAAAGTTCCGATGCTAAAATAATGGAGGAACTGGATGTCAATACTAATGCCTATTACACACTGAGGTCGAGGCTGAATCAAAAAATAGAGGAATATCTGCTCCAGCAAATGGAAAGTCCCAGAACCGATATTCTGAAAAAAGTGGCCAACATCAATGAAATCATTTTCACCAAGAAGAAAGCCATTTCAATTGCCACACTTAAAAAACTGGAGAAGTCATTGCTGGATTATGATTTATCCAACGAGCTAACAATTGTTTATAAGACCTTAAAAAAGCTACATATTCATTCGGAAGAGCATTTCAATTACAAGCAGCTTTACAATAAGCACGTGGCCTATATGCTTGCCATGGATAAAGCAGAGGATTTGCTAACTGAATATTTCAAGAAATACGGATCCTATTCTCTTTCAGGAGAAGACAGCGAGAAAATGGAATTGGCTTTGATGAAAAAGGAAATGGACAATGTGATGAATCTCTATGAATCACATCGCTTGTTCATCTATCAGAGTTGTATGACCATTTTTCATCGTTTGTTTGTAGAACCAGAGTCATTTGAATCGGATGTAGACGAGGAGCCGATTGAAGATATCATTGATCGGGTAGAAAAAATATTTGAGTCCTATTATCTCGATTCAATTTATTATCATCTTAAAAAAGTGTTTGAATTCCTCAAACTCGAATATTACAATCATTACAAAGTCTATCGCAAGGCAGAAAAATTCTTTGAGGACATCAACGACAATTGTCCTAATCTTATCAGTAATTATGGTTTATACACCTATCCGGCTCAGTTTCTTTTAACTAAACTTGATAGAAATTTGAGAATGGGTATTGAAAATGAACTTTACGAAGAGAATAATAACTTATTCGAAGATTTCGAATATGATAAAAATGATATATCTACACATGTAACTTACATCATATATCGAGCGCTTTGTTGCTATTATGTCCAAAAGTATGATGAAGCGGCGCAGTGGATCAATAATTTATTAAATGAAGTTTCGCTTAAAAAATTTCCTCTGGCTTTACTTGAAGTAAAAATAATATTGGCCCTTCAATATTGTCTGATGAATGATTATGATCTTTTTACTCAGCTTGTCAACAGCATACAAAGACAAATGAGAATAATTGGTAAAGATCAATGTCATCACATTCTAATCTTTACCAAAATTTTTAAAACCTCTATCAATGACAATAAAAAACAAAAAGAGGCTAAAATAGCTGCACTTATTAAGAAGATCGGAGAGGTTCAAGGGCCGGCATTTTGCCCTTCAAGATTTATCAAGCTGGATGAAAAGTTTATAGAAAGGTTATCCTAAATCAAATTTCTAACTTCTCTATATTTTCCTGTGTAAGAGGTTTGTTGATGTATTTTTTAACGTAGGAATATTTTTTCGCTTTGCTCATATCCTGTGGATTAATTGATGATGTGAGCATTACAATTTTAATTTTACCCTTGGTTTCATTGGATAGTTTTTCGAATTCATCCAAAAACTGAAATCCATCCATTAATGGCATATCAATATCCAAAAAAATGAGTTCGGGGAAAAAGTCATTGACAGAATCCGACATTTTTTCAAGATTCTTTAAAAATTCAATGGCGCTTTTAGCTCCGGTATGCGTGTAGATGTTTTCACAAATATTCGCAGCTTCAATCATCTTTTGATTAATGAGATTATCAATTTCATTATCATCGATTAGCATTACCGCTTTTATTTTATTCTTAGCCATTGCTCTATATTCTAAAATCAGACTCCTAATTAAACAATAAATACAATCTGGAAAACTTCAAATTTACTTTAAATATTACAGGTCAAATTTAATTCCCTGCGCGAGAGGTAAGTCAGTGCCGTAATTTATGGTGTTAGTTTGTCTTCTCATGTAAGCCTTCCAGGCATCAGAACCTGACTCTCTTCCTCCACCGGTTTCTTTTTCTCCACCAAAGGCTCCTCCAATTTCGGCACCTGAAGTACCAATGTTTACATTGGCAATGCCACAATCAGAACCCATATGCGATAAGAACAACTCGGCTTCCCTTAGGTTTTGGGTCATTATTGCCGAAGATAAACCTTGTACAACTCCATTTTGAATGGAAATGGCTTCATTGATTGTCTTATATGGGATTATATAAAGTATGGGCGCAAAAGTTTCATTTTGGACTATTTCCCATTCATTTTTAACGATCGCAATAGCCGGCCTTACATAACAACCCGATTCATAGCCTTCACCTGATAGCACCTCTCCTTCAACAAGAAATTCACCCCCCTGTTTACGAATTTCATCCAAAGCATTCTGGTATATTTTTACAGCATCTTTATCAATCAATGGCCCTACATGATTATTTTCATCCAGAGGCGACCCAATTTGCAATTGGCCGTAGGCATTTTTGAGTTTCATGCTCACTTCTTCCAAAATGGATTCGTGCACGATCAAACGTCTGGTACTGGTGCATCTTTGGCCGCATGTTCCAACGGCTCCAAACACTGCCCCGACTATGGTCATTTTCAGGTCAGCTTCAGGACTTACAATAATTGCATTGTTACCGCCTAATTCGAGCAAGGATCGTCCGAGTCTTTCCGCAACAGCTTTTCCCACGATTTTACCCATTCTAATGCTTCCGGTTGCCGAAACCAAAGGTACCCTTTTGTCGGAGGTCATAAATTCACCAACCTTGTAGTCTCCTATCAAAATATTTGAAAGGCCTTCGGGCAGATTATTACTTTTAAACACTTCAGAAACGATATTCTGGCATGCAATAGCACATAATGGGACTTTCTCTGAAGGTTTCCAGACACAGACATCGCCGCACACCCAGGCCAACATTGAATTCCAGGCCCACACAGCTACTGGGAAATTGAATGCTGAGATGATTCCGACGACTCCAATGGGATGATATTGCTCGTACATCCTATGCGAAGAGCGCTCTGAATGCATTGTTAAGCCATAAAGTTGTCTTGAAAGCCCAACCGCAAAATCGCATATATCGATCATTTCCTGAACTTCTCCGTAACCTTCCTGGAGTGATTTTCCCATTTCATAAGAAACAAGTTTTCCCAAGGGCTCCTTGTTTTTTCTTAAGGCTTCTCCAATCTGTCTTACAATTTCACCTCTTTTAGGAGCCGGCATCAATCGCCAGCTTTCAAATGCTCTGAGAGCCACTTCCATGACTTTGTCATAATCCTCTCTGGAAGCCATGCTTGTCGAGGCTATAAATTTTCCATCAACAGGTGAATGTGATTCCAGTTTTTGGGAATTTCCATTCCAGGAATTCATTCCTGTGGAAACGCCATAATTTTCTGATTTAATCCCTAATTGATCGAGTGCTGTTTTAATATCGGAAGACATATAATTTTATTTGGAGTTAGGACCCGCAAATTTAATACCTCCACAACAGCATGCAAGTAAAAGTAGATTTACCTTCTCACCTGAAAGCGCTTTTGTCTTCCGCCGGGATATTGGCCTTCAATTATCAGACGCGAGGTTCGGGATTCGAGTACAGCCTTAAGATCATTAGGACTTGAAATTTCTTCTCCATTTATCTCTGTGATAATAAAGCTTTCCTCCATATTTGTTTGATCCAAAATTAATCCCTCGAAGAGCCGGAGTACCTTTACCCCATATTCAAGATTATAGGCTAGGCGTTCACCTGCATCCAATTTTTGAATGGAAATTCCTAAATCGTCAATGTTTATAATTTCATTGTTTTCCCTTCGTACCAGGGCCGTATTACCGGCTGTATTTTTCAATTTAACAGCCACAGAAAAATTCGAATTGTTTCTTGAATAATCTACTGCGATTTCATCCCCGGGACGGAATTTGGCCACCTGCTCCTGAAGTTCTGCAGGAGAATTCACCGCTGCACCTTCAATTGCAATAATGATATCCCCTTTCTGCAATCCGGCATCCAGAGCAGCACTGTTGGCGCTGACCTCTTCAATATATACACCCCTAATTTTTTCAATGCCTTTTGTTTCAGCCAAACTGGCGTCTACATCGCGAATTATGACACCCAGCAAAGCCCTTTGTACTTCGCCGTATTCAAGTAAATCCTCCGTTACTTTTTGAACCAATGAGACCGGTACGGCAAAAGAATAACCCGCAAATGAACCCGTTCGCGTCGCAATAGCGGTATTGACCCCAATTAATTCACCTTTCAAATTTACCAGGGCGCCGCCACTATTTCCCGGATTAACGGCCGCATCCGTTTGAATAAAAGATTCAATGGCAAGGTTATTTCTTAAAATATTGATATTTCGTCCTTTGGCACTTACAATACCTGCGGTCACAGTAGAGGTCAGGTCGAAGGGATTGCCCACGGCCAGCACCCATTCGCCAATTTTGACATTATCGGAATTGCCGTATTGAACAAATGGCAGGTTTTCAGTTTGAATCCTAATCAGAGCCAGATCAGTGGTGGGATCTGTTCCAATAATTTTTGCCGAAAATTCGCGCTTATCATCCAAAATCACTTCGATTTCATCGGAAGATTCGACCACATGATAATTCGTAACAATAAATCCATCTGATGAAATTATAACTCCTGATCCTGAACCTGTTGGAGGCCGGTACCCATCTTCACCCTCTCTGCCCATCCATCGGTCAAATAAATTTCCAAAGCGACTATTTCTTCTGTAAAGATCATCCTGATAAGTTCTGATATGCACAACGGTAGGTGTTACACGCTCAGCTGCAAAAATAAAATCGAGCCCTTCGGGAATCGCAATGGTTTTAGGAACCAGGGAATCATAATTGTAGTCCGGTGAAGAACTTTGTCTAATTATTTGAACTGAAGATTGATTGGGTAAGTCCTGTTTGAGCAATTCAAATGCAATCCAGCCGCCAATTACAGAAGCGGAAAGAAAGGCCAGAAATATCAATAGAAAGCGAGAAAAATTCATTTATAAAATAGTCCGAGTATCAATTAGCAACGCACAAAAAATAATTCTTATACAAAAGAACAATAATTTTTTCTCTTGGGTTTTGCAATTTTATAAAGGGCAGTATATTTGCACTCCGTTTTGGAAAATCATTCCCCCTTAGCTCTCGCCTACGTTGAAACTTCGGCGAGCGAGACAAATGGTGGAAATTTAAACATATTCCCCCTTAGCTCAGTTGGTTAGAGCGGTTGACTGTTAATCAATAGGTCCTTGGTTCGAGTCCAAGAGGGGGAGCCACTTATTTAATTAAAAAGCCTGTAGTTCAATCACTTACAGGCTTTTTTGGTATTTCTACTGAAACAATACTGAAACAATGTGGCGATTTAAGAGGATGCTAACATTAGTAATATCAGAATTAGGAAGGCTGCAATAGCTAGAAATAATACAACAGGATTTTTGATACTTGTCCCTTCTGAAGAATATCCTGCCTGAAGTTTCTTATGATGATCAATAGACTTAATTGAAATGTCCTTATTATTTGAGAGATTATCATTAATCAAATTAACTTTTTTCCAGTTTTCTATGTAATTCAAGATGTTTAAGTCGGGTATTAGATTTTCATTCGCAAGAGCAAAGACTTCCTTTTGTGTGCCATCCAATTTCAAGATTATTATCCCCTCATTGATAAAAACCTCATTACACAAGATCTTATCAGAACCTCTATCAATTAAAAGACTTTTGGCCTCAGGAAAATAGTCCCATCTGCCTTCAGATACTTGGCCATTCATTGACATTATAAGTGCCTTATCTTTCTTGAAGATTAGCTTTTGTAGTTGCAGTTCCTCATCGATTACAGCCCAGGGTTTATTGATTAGTATTGAGGTTTTATCTAGTGACTTGCTGTAATTCTTCAATTCATTAGATATGCTTTTGAGGTATTCCTTCATAGGTCATAAGAGTATATTTTAAAATTATAAAATAAACAAGTCTTTGAAAAGACACCCCCGGGGTCTTGTCAATCGGTTTGGAAATCGCTTCGGCGTAGGGGGGTACTACACATAAACCCCATATTCAAATTCACAGAATTGATTTCTGATTCTGTTACAAACTGACATGGCTGATCAGGAATTGAGCTATGAAGAGATATTCCCGGTGGAGACCAAGAAGAGCAAAGGTCAGTCTGTAAAAAAGGTGACACCACCAAAGCTGCACCTAAGGAGATTAATGGCCAAATTCAAGAAAGTTAAAAATGAGTACAAATAAGCCGAAGTGTGAAATGTCCGTGTTACGGACAAAGAAGAGCAACGCCCAAAGGAATACAATGAAAGAAGAGTAAAGAGTGAGATAGCTTAGAAAGCGGTTCTAATTAATAATGAAGGCATGCGCCAATGAAAAGGAAGTGTAGAAGATGGCTTGGGTATCGCTCAAATGAATAAGATTCTTTATAAGATAGTAGAAGGACTAAGAAAGACACATGCCATCCCTTAAAGGAATTGAAGGAATGCTCCTACAGGCCCATAGAACACGTTAAAAGACGACTGATAATTCCGGCTGTCTGAGAAGTATATGTCTTTAATAGTGACAAGAAGGTCAAGGTTCTGAAGGTATGGGTGTTCTTGGTATTTGCTAATTTGGGCGTAAGTTAATAAAGCGACATCAACAACAGTTGGAACAATCAGAACAAAGCCAAATGCTCTTGGAAATTTTGAAAATTCTTATTTAATACTTAGAATTGAATAGGTTTGATAACTTCATACCTACCAAAAAGCTGTCAATAACAGTCTTTCCGCACACAAAAAAGCAAGGTTGTATTTTGCTTAGTTGTGCTACATGCCATCCAAATAATAAAAGTTTAAGGATTAAACACCTATTGGGTGAATTGTAACATAACTAAATGCTTGTATAATGAAATATGCTTTTTTTACTTTTTTTCTGATCTTTTTTGGCGTTGTCAATTTGAATGCACAAAATCATGAGGCTTGGCTTGACAACAGCAGTACGGTGGAAACTACTTCTACGCTAGAATCTTATCATTCTGAAGGTACTGCTCTTTTTCCAACTATTCGTTTAAATTATTCTTCTGATAATACTTCACAGAGTGGTGGAAGTCAAAATAGAATGGGTACAGTTTTCAGAGATTACAGTATCATCAATGATGGCTTGTTCAAGATCACTTATTCAGAAGATGGTTCAAATGTTTCAAATTTATTGAGTATGTCCACTGGGCAATCAACTTTCAAGACTCCTCTTAAAGTTGAAGGGTCTAGTTTATTGGAAGGTCTTGCTTGGTTTAAAGATGATGCATTGATTGAAACAGGAAATCTTGCTATTGGAGTAGGGATTGGCTCTCTAAATAGTATAACTGAACGGATATACCTGAAAGGTAATATGGCAGTTGAAGGAAGTAATTATATCGAATTTGGTAAAGGTTTAGAGAAGGATGAGTTTTCTGGAAGAATTGTATATAATGGTGAAACAAATCTTTTAGAAGTTTATGGAGGAGGATTTGAACCCGATGAACGTAGAATAAATCTCAAGGATAAAGTTGTCATTGGAGATAGAATTAATAATGGATTACATGCTGATGCTTCGCTTATGGTTAAAGGTAAAGTACTATCAGATGCTGTGATTGTAACTGTAGATGATTGGGTAATTCCAGATTATGTATTTGAAAAAGATTATGATTTAATGCCTCTTGAGAGTTTAAATAATTATATAACAACAAATCATCACTTACCAAAAATACCTTCAGCGAAAAATATAGCCAAGACTGGAATGAATGTAGGGGAAATGAATATTTTATTACTCGAAAAAATTGAAGAATTAACTCTTCATATTATTAGAATAAACGAAGAGTTAAATCAGTTGAAGGCATCAAAATAAACTGAAGTAGAAACTTGTATGTATAAGCCACCACTCTTATTACTTTTTATTTGGATACTAGTAGGTTGCAATCCAGATGATTCCTCACCTTGCCTGGATGCATCTAATCCGGATTGTGATAATTTTGATCCTTGTTTCTTCTCTTTTGAAACAACTGCAGAATTTACAATTGCTGAACAGATTAGTCCTATTCCACCTTTTAACACCACCTATGTGGAAGATTCAATTGTAGCTGCAGGAGAAGTTAGATTTAGAGCTAATGATACTACAGCTGATTATTATAAGTGGTATCTAGGTACTGAGATTATTGAAGGACCAGATAGGTTTGAAGTTAAAAGGGAAATTCAAAATCTCCCATTAGGTACATATAATGCAGCACTAGTTGTCCAAAAACAAACTGATTCATTATGCTTTCCTTTAGATGATGGCATAGATTCTGTATTCCGAAATTTCTACAAGGTCAATATTTGCAATTTGAAAACGGCAAATAAATTCATTGGTGTATTTAATGAAGGAGATATCGACTCTACTATTATAGAATTAGGTTTTTATGATTCGAATTTGAATCCGAACTGTGACATGGATGGAAGGATTCATGCTATTAATTTTTTTGGAGCAAATGACACTGTTCCAATTTCATCAAGAACAGTAGGAATAACAAACAAACTAATCATTTGGAATGGCAATGGACTGGGAACAAATCTAAAAGGCGAATTTGAAATAATTGGTGAGGAAGTTTCAGCAACATATACATACCAAAATATTAATTACAATTTCAATGGAAAAATCCTCAAATAAAATGAAGACTTCAATTTACCTAATAATATTTTTCACTATCGTTTGCAATTATTCATCCTTTGCCCAATGTGTCAATGGAATTAGCACAAATTATAATAATCCAATAAATAATAATTTTAATCCATCTAAAGAGAATCCGTTTTTAAATAGTTTTAATGTTGGCCAAAACTATGGATTAGGATTTTATCCAATAGACATAAATGATTATGCCGGTTGGCAAATAAATGGCTGGATTCAAGGTTCAAATATCCAAATGGATAATCCTTTTGCAAATGGAAGTGTCCAAGGAAGACCAGAGTTATATCCTAGTGGTGTTGATTTGACAGAAAGAGATTTTCATTGGGAGGATGGTTGGGAGTTACTTTGGCTAGGAACAGGTTACTATCCTAATGGTGACCCCATTAATGTTGCTGATCCGAATAGCATAGTTCCTGCAGCATTCAACGTAAGAAATTCAGTAGTACCATATATAATTTTATACAATCGATATACGGGAATTATGAGAATATTTGCCAACTTATATCATTCTTTCGATGATGACGACGTTAAAATTGAAGTTAGTTTGGGTCCATTAACAAGTGGTGGTCACTATACTGGAATATTCAGACATATAAGTCCTTACGATCAACCTCTTGATCAAGTAACCAAAAATTATCAATATCAATCTAACCAAAAAACTTCAGGATCAATTTCTAGATGGTTTTCAACAGATATTCAGGTCGGGTATGACCCCTGCACTTGTTTTAATCCAAGTTATTTAGACTTTAAATTTGTTGGAATTGATAATTCCACTCTTATACTTGAGGGAAGACAAATCACATTGCAAGATCAACTATTTGATGCAAACAATAAACCAATATACCAAAGAGATTTTTTGGATGCGCGAAGTATTCAGGAACAAGAGGTTGGTAATATAATTTATAAACGTGCTGATAAACTTTTAGAAGATTATCAGCAATCACTATCAAAGTATAATAGCGACCTTCGAGATTATAAAAGTTATGAAAATGATGTTGTTGCTGGTTTTTTAAATTGGGCAAAGAATGGAATAACTGCTGGATTTGCAGATCAATTAACTGATCCATTAAATCAAGCCACTACTTTTATTTTAGGAAGAGATGTCGAAGATGAAGTGACACTTTATAGCAATTTGGACAAAGAGGATAAAGAGAAGCTTAAAAAAAATATCACTAAAGGAACAAAAACAGTTGTTGGGAAGGCTTATGACTTTTTAACACTTCAATTAATTGGGAAAAAACCAAATAAACCCGTTAAACCAAAAATGCCTGTAGCTTCATACTCAGAACTATCTTTTGCTGGTGATCTTACAGGAACTACAACTCTAAATGTAACAGGGTTTTTAAATCCTGGATCTGATAATAGCCAACAAGGTATAAATGCTACAAATTATCCTGCATACGATGAAGTATTAGGATTATTCAGCTTATTAAAAACTCCTGAATTGGTTTTTTACTCTGATAGCACATACAATGAATCAAAAATTGCAAAATATGATTCAGTAGATGATGACCCAATGAATCACCCATATGAAGGTTCTTTATTAAAATGTCATGATTATGTTTATCGTGAGAGATTTGATGATTTCATGTTTTATATTAAAGAACCTTTGGAATACAAACTAAATCCTGCATTAGATTTTGATAATGAAAAGACTGAATTATCGGTCGCATTTATTTTAACATTTGAAGCCGAATCATATTTAACCAGTTCAGAAGAAAATCATGAAGAATTACATTTAAATAAGTTAGTAAATGATTTTGAATACACTACAAACTTTAAAATCGATCACTACACTCGAACATCTGAAACACCAACACAAATTGATTTACTTGATTGTCCAATATTACCTGGCGGATCTCCCCTTGGATTAAAATCGCCTAAGGTAAATGTTACTAAAAGCAAAAATATCATTGAAATGAGTTCAAAGTTTTATCCCATGGATAAGGTTAATAAGATAAAATTTGAAGGAAGATTAGGTAAAAGAGTTGATGATTCTCAAGTTGACAATCTTATTAGCCCTTATTTGTTGGATAATATTGACGGTTATACTCTTGTTCAAGATCATTTAATTACAAAAATGCCTTCAAAAGAGAACTTTAAAAATACGAAGCTTATGAAAGTGGAAATGAAGATAATTGCAGATATGTATTTTGATCAATTAAGCACAGATGGAGATCAAATCAATACAACTCAAGTTTTTACTTATTTGCTTTTCGATAAAGAAAATAATGTTGATCACCTTAGTTCTTCCGGACTGGTGATTAACGACCCTAACATATTCATTAATGATTTTCATTCAGGTACGATTTATCTAGAAGGAAATATAACACCAAGCCATCCTGCTGTTACAAAGATTAATGGAAATATTTTATACATAGATGCAGAAGATGTGGTTGTCACGGGTTTGTTAACAACGCCTACTAACAACAAGCTTTATGTAAGATCCGTAGGAAATATATATTTCGAAGACAACGGAACTAGTTTCATTGGAGCTGGGGCCGGAGGTACGGGAGAAATTGAATTTAGACAGCACAATAATTTACTTGGAAGTAATAATAATGAAGCTTCGGATCAAGATATAGTTAGTTTTTGTTCATCAAATTCATATAATGCCGATCAAATTCAAAATAGAATTCACAATGATCTTATTGAAAACAATTCAGAAGAAGGTGATTTAGATAAAGAGGAGGATTTAAAAGATATAAGAGTTTTTCCTAATCCTAGCAACGGAAATATTTTTGTCCAATTTGATTCAGAAACGAATGATTCTTATCGATTTAAGATATTGGATATTAATGGAAGTAAAATCATTGACGAATCATTAAAAGGGCAAGAAAGCGATCTCTTTAGCATTGATCTTCGGAAATTTCAAAGTGGAATTTATTTTCTTAAAATCTATGATAGCAATAGTCAAATTGGTGTAAAAAGGATCATCAAAAATTAACCATTATAGTTTTGGTTATTCATGTTTGAAAGCAGGCTCTTTTAGGGCCTGCCTATAAGCATTAACTAATCTTATTTATTCCATAATTTCTGAACCAATCTGTTGTATAAAATTGATTCAATACTAGTCAGGGAGGTAATAAACTAACATACATCAACCTCAAATAGGTAAAAACAAAGAATATCGTATTTAAGCGTATTAGGCATATGCTTTTAAATGGTGATTTGGTAGGCTTCTGGCTAATCTTGCCAATACTTCTAAATCATTCTCAATTCGGTTCGAGTTAAAAACCATTGGGGGAGCCCAGAAGCAGAGCTTCGCACGCTTCCGGGCTTGGCCCAATCAATGGTTGAGGCAGAGTCTGCAAAAAAAGATAAAGGATACTTCGTATAGAGGTATCCTAGCGGGGAAGTGAATGGAAAATTTGAAAAGTTTCATTTTCGATAAAGCATTCTACTTCTCCGCTTTTTTTGTTTGCTTATACTTAAGCAAGTACCGATTGAATTTTATGAAAAAGTCTGGCGTCCAGTAGTGTGGTTTTTGAAGCGAAGCGTAAAAAGGCTCTAGTTCCGGCCCTCGATTAGTAAATACACATTTTAATTGTGTGAATTCAAATCATGTCGCTTTTTCTTTTTATAGGTTTATATCATGAGGAATGGCATGATTTTACCTTATTGTGTATATGTTCTTAAAAGTCAAAAGGACGGCGAAAATTATACGGGATATACCACCAGGATTACTAAGAGAATTAAGGAACATAATGACGGTAAAAGTAAAAGTACAGCAGAAAGAAGACCTTTTGATTTAATTTACTGTGAATTTCACAGATCGATGAAAGATGCAAAACGAAGGGAAAAATATCTAAAGACAAATCAGGGTAGAAGAATGTTAAAATTTGTTTTGAAGGATTTTTTATCAAGCTTGAGAAATAAAAAATTGAGATAAATATTTCAAATTTATAAAGCTCATTTTTTGACCTAAAAAAAGCATTTGACAATTAAAAAATGTTTCAATTAAAAAAAGTGCCTGTATCCCACGTTAATCGCGAAACCATTTGAATAAATCGGTTCACCCGGAACTTTGTCCGCAGATGCCCCTGTACCTACCGATCCAAGTTCAATATAATAATTGTCATTAGTGGCAAAATGAAACTCAAAACCAAACAATCCATAGCCACCGATTTCAATATCTTCTGATGAAAAAGTATTAGATGGCAATAATAGTATTATCCCCCCTTCGCCATACAATCTTAAATTATCATTGATCCTGCCTGCAACACTGGCTAAACCAAGCGAGTGATTGGAATAGGTCGTCCAGGTGAATTTGGAATTTTGATCAATATGTTCAAACCACATCATATTGCTTCGCAAACGGATGGCCAAATAATCCCCGGCGAAATAAGGGCTTGTAAGATTAATACCTATACCAAAGTCTTTCTGATAATTGGCAATTTGTAGACCGGCTGAAAAAGAACTGGCCGGCCCGGACTCCTGAGTGTACGCTGATGCATATACCAATAAAAAGATAAAAAAGTAGACTATGCGTTTCATAATTTCAATTTAAGGAGAAAGTAAATTCCGAATAATTTAAAAATAACGAATTATGACTAAGAATAAACTCAATTTAATTTTTCTGAAAAAAACGTGTTTTGCTCTGCCTTAAATTTTGGCCATTACAAAACAAGATTGGTTTATTTATTTATGGTTGCGATTATGAGTGGTACCGTAGAATGAAATTGACTATTTCCGATTTTTAGAAAATAATACCCGGATGGAACATCTAATTCCAACGAAACTTTATTCGAGTTAGTTACTATTCTTTGTATTCTTAATAACTGTCCATTTAGTTTAATCAAAGAAACATCAACGGGCTCGTTGATTTCTTCATCCCCAATATCAATCGTAATTATTCCATTTGATGGATTAGGGTAAACCTTTACTATTTTGCCTGAAGTTAACAGCTTCTGTGATACAATATTGCTATAAACCCATTTGCCCGAATTTGTAAGGGCTTTTATTCTATAATAGAAATTATATCCACTAGGAGGATCATCATTATAATGGAAAAATAAATTGGTGCTGTCAGTATTTTCCGATAAAGTTTGAAAGTCTCCTGATCCAAGTGATCTTTCGAGATATAACCGATCAATTTCATCAAAGCCTAGAATCGTCCAATTCAAACTGACAATCTCCCTATTGTTTGAAGCAAACAGCTCAATTGCCACAATTGGTAATGCTAATGGATCAGATATGATACTAAAAGGTGAAAAAGAGTTTATAGAATTTGCATTTGCAACATAGGGATCTCCTCCACCACTTGCGTCCTGTGTGTTCAAATTTTGCCATGTTGAACCATTATGACGACTAAAAAAAACATTGGTATTTGTAAAACCGGCCGCCTCATCAATACCATTCCATTGTAATTCAAGGGTTGCATCTGATCCTCCTATAACATCTTCTTCCACAAACCATGTTCTGTTGACAACACCGGTTGAAATTTGCGTACCTGAAAAACAAGTCCCCTCTTCATATACATTTTCACAAACATGAATACAATAATTATCCAAAGTTCCGGTAGCTGCATTGGTCAATCTTGCTGGTGTATAGCTACTATTATTAATTCCAATTGGATATAATACTGTGCTGGTTACTCCGCCATTTCCAAGACCTTCCTGTTTTAGACAATTGCTAAAAGGTGTTACTATAAAACTGCTTGAATTAGCTCCTGTAATACTTGCTCCAGCCGCAATCGTTAATGTGTCATCTGTTAGGTAAATATGACCGCTTCCAAAATTGAGATTAGTAGTAATACTTGTTGGTGCATCGATATTAACACCGCCGGAATTGTTTATTTCCATGTTTGTTATAATCGTCCGGCCCAATCCCTGAATGCTTTGATTGCTCGTCCCTGTAAAATTAAGTGTTCCATCTGCGGTGAAATCACTTCCGGAATTATTGGTAAGGTCTCCGATAAGATTGAGAGTGAATCCGGTATTTTCAAAGTTGAGTTTTGAATTGTTTTCCAGCAAAAGTCCACCAATCGTATCACCATCACTTGCAATATCAAATAATGGATTATTGCCCCCAATATTATCGGTAGAATCAGGAATTCGCACAGTCTCATCGGCAAAAGGTAAACGACAAATTCCCCAATTGTTTTGATTGCTCCAATTGTTATTTGTTCCGGCATCAGCATTTGTCCAGAGCACAAATGACTCTTCGTCTTCAACTTCAAAGAAATTGGAAGCATTGGCTAAATCTCCATAATCGTAAACCGGATCCGATTGATTATTGAATTCTGTACTTGCCCAAATAAGATCTCTGGCAGCATTTGCTATCCGAAGTTCATCCATTTCGGCATTGATAAGATTTCCATTGTTTCTGCTTCCGATAAGCAAATCATCCCCAGCTTCCGAATCGATGTTACCGGCAAATCCGGCTGATGTGAAATTACCGAAATCGGCACCGTCAATGAAGGCATCCAGTGAAGTACCGTCATAGCTCATCACAAGATAATGCCACTCCCCATCATCAATGTCACTTGATACACCTCCACCAATCTGTTCTTCTCTTATAAAATCACCGTCAATATCCGTGGCTCTCATTTGCATACCATTGCCGTCTAGGCCAAACCAATATTTACAATCCGGGTTTGCAGTACCATCTGAAAGTTCAATCATAGAGCGATCAGCAGGGTTGGAATTATTACTATTAACCCAGCCAGATAGCGTAAATTCACTGCCAATATTTTCAAGAGCTGCAGGCGGATTGTTCAGTGTTCCTACAATAATGCGGTCATTTCCGGCACCGCTGAAATCCATCCCATCTCCCAGCTGCCCTGTTATTGTTGTCATATTACCTTGTGCAAAACCAATGGCTTGCGTATTTGTAGCATCTTCAACCGTATCATTTGTAGCGATATTTGAAACGTCATCGTCGAGATGCCAAACTGCTAAAAAGCCATTACTCCAGGTGTTTGTATTTTTTGGATTTGTTGTACTTGAGCCATCATCTGCCGCAATCGAAGAAGCGGATTCGATCACATTGCAATTTCCATAGTTCATAAAAATTTTAGTATCGCTTAGAGATGAAAGTGAGGGTATTTTAACCCAGACTCTGATGCTGCCATCTGTAGCATCATTTTGAAAAAATTCAATTTCATGGTCAATAAGTACCTGTGAAGAACCCACGACCCTTGAAAAAACAATATCCAGGGGCAGACCGTCAGCATTATAGGTTCTAACATTATCTGTATTTAGATCCGGATCATTTCGCATATCCAAATAAATAGGGAAATTTCCTAAGGTATCTGTGCCGGCTACTTGATCTGCCTTAATCTGAATACATTTTCTGAATGAATAACCGGGTAGAATTGGTGCTGTTGCAC
Source organism: Cytophagales bacterium (assembly GCA_965267555.1). Lineage (GTDB taxonomy): Bacteria > Bacteroidota > Bacteroidia > Cytophagales > CCMP332 > CCMP332. The sequence continues at coordinate 3,045,135 of OZ254083.1, forward strand.
GTACAAATGCTACTGTAGAATAATCCGTACATGTACCGTTGGTAACTTCTGCCCTGTAATAAGTGCTTTCATTGAGTGGCCCAATTTGAAGTTGATTTCCTGTTTCTCCACCCATATCCAGGAATGTGATGTTATCGGTAGAATTTTGCCATTGGATGCTTGCGCTATTTGTATAATCACTGAGTATGATGCTGGTATTTTCACCAATAAAAATTGATGGGTCTGTAGCAGTGGCAACACCTCCTTCTACCGGTGATGGACAGCCCTGCTCGCTACCTGAAGTTAAAAAGGTAGTGGGGTTGCACTGATTACTGTATTCGGTTTCAAGCCATGGCTGAGTCCTTGCAGAATCTGCTACGCGGAGTTCATCAACAGTACCGTCAAAAAATCTGTTGGTTGCATCGTCGCGACCACCAATAAAAAATTCATCTATTGCATCTGTGAAAATATTGCCGCTTCTATTGTCCTGATCCTCTACCTGGGCATTGAGGTAAACAAAAAAGCTATTTGCCGGTGCCAAATCTCCATCATAGGTCATAGAAATATAAGCCCAATCTGTTGTTCCAATTCCACTTGTTCCATTCAATCTCAATCCATTATTAACGGTTTCCGGAGTTCCAAGTCGCGCTTGAACAACATTCCCATTTCGCCCTAGAAAATAACTGATATCTACATCCTGGTTATTATTGGATTTTTCAATTATTGAATATTCATTCGCATCTGTAGCGCTAAGATTAACCCATGCACTTAGCGTTATTTTATCGCCAGTAATTCTTAATTCTGATGGCACATTGTCGTCGGTTCCTACCACAAAAAATTCTCCGACACTTCCATCATATCCATCCAGGTCAATAGCGTTTCCAATCTTACCGGCAACTAAATCATTTGATTCCATATTTAATGGTCTTGCATCATTATCAGAGGAGGTCGCATCATCAATATTGAATACAGTTGGATCCTCATTCATATGCCATACACCAAGAAAGCCATTACTCCAGGTATTAACAGTACTTGGGTCTGCTGTAACACTGGCATTGCCATAATACATATAAATTTCCTGATCGGTTGTAGCATTTAGTGAAGGTATTTTCACCCAAACCACAAGTCTTCCCGTAAGTGGATCAAAAAATTCTGTCTCATGATCAAGAACAGTCGAACCATCGGAATCCGTGAATAAAATATCGTAGGCATTATCACTTCTTAAATTTCCACCATTAGCAAGCGTCCGCAGACAGGTATCCGTAATCGAAATAAGTATGGGAAAGTCAGTGTGTGGGTCAACATCACCATTATCACCAAAAACAAGCGTATTGTCGGTTGTAAATTTTCTTCGGTTAGTATAATCACTCAGTGCGGGATCGTAGGGCGCGACTACCGAAACCAGAACAGAATTGCTTACACCTGTAATATCGCAATCACTCAAATTTGTTACGCTCACGCGGAAATAGGTGTCTTGACTAAGCATGCTGGTTATAAATGTATCTGTTGTTGAACCGCTTGAGCCCATAACCCCATCTGCACTATTGGTAAATACAACACCGTCCGTGGATTGCTGCCATTGGATGACATTTGAGCCATCCAGTACACCGGAAGCCGCTGAAAAAGTAAGCGTATCCTGCTGGCCTGAAGTAATAAATGATGTAAAGGCAGAAGCATTAAGAACAGCCGGAGGAGAACAATTTCCCTCTTCCGCACCTATTGTAGAGATAAAAGAAGCAGGACTATTTTCAATATTATACTGAGTAGTCAGCCAATCTGCGCTTAGTGCTACATTGGATACCCTTGCTTCCTGTAATTGACCGTCAAAGGCTCTCCCTCCTCCCGGTATATTTCCAATGGTGGCATTATCTGTCTCACCCCCATCTGTAATTGTCAGATTATTTCCACCTGCTGTAGCGCCGGTAGCAACCTGAGTGCCATTAAGATATACTCTTATTACATCATCGCTGGCATCCCAGCAGTATGCGGCTAAATACCAGGTTCCCGTATTGTAAGCAATTGGATTATCGTCATCATCGACCTGTGTATTATTATCTGTATCCACTCTTGTTCTCGATCCTATAACGCCTCCGGTCTGACGAAGCAACCATGTTTCGTCATCCACTCCTGTACCCCAGCATTTTCCAAATATTCGATCATCACCGGTTCCATCGGGATTAATCCATACCTGCACCGTAAAGGCTGTCCATGAATCATCATTGGTTGGCAGAAGTCGAATTCTATCATTATTGCCCTCAATAAAATTTTGCGCTTGTCCAAAAATACCTGCTGCCTGATCAGGCGTACTGGCATTACTTCCAGCCCCTGCCAAACCTCCTCCTGTACCATGTCTTCCATTGGGACTTGAATCCAGAAATTCATTATCGCTTCCATTTCCGCTTTCATCCAAATGCAATACAGCCTGAAAATCAGTGTTCCATGTGGTATTTACAGAAGGATCCGAGACAATAGTTGCGTTTCCATAATAAACATATATGGTTTTGTTTGTAGCTCCGGTTAAATCCGTGCGGACATATGCCAGGATATTTCCGGTACTATTATCATAACTGAGAATTTCATGATCGAGCTGTGTTGTACCATCCGATTCTGTAAAAGCAATGTCAAATCCATTTGCCATCGCATTATCGCGAATTGAAGTGTCCGTAAGGTCAATTAGAACAGGGAAATCAGAAAGAGTACCTCCCCCGGAAATTAGACTTCCATCCAGGGTTAATTCTTTTCGATATGAATAGCCGCTTAAGAATTGGGCAAGGATTATTCCAACACTTGAAACGACAAAAACAAAAGTTAAAATTATCCTTCTCAATGCAAATGACTCAAAAAAAGAGATGCCTTTAATTTCGGGTTTATCAATAAAAATCAATACGAATTTAAGCAGAAATTGTTCATTTCAATATTCATTTGCTAAATCAATTGGATCTTCCAAACTCCAGAGATTTATTGAACCAAATTGTATCCAGGTATTTTAACAAAGTTGAATATTATTTGATACCAAATAACTTTTAAGAATTAGAATTTTATTGTAGTGCAAATGGAAAATGCCGATATTCAAGTATGAAATTCAGAATTCTCTTCTTATTTATTTATTTGCCTCTAATAGGCTGCGAGAGTAAAAATGAATATAAGGATGGTTTAGCGGATCAAAAAAGTGAATCACAAAATCAGTCAATTTATAACTCCTCCTGCGAATGGTGTGGTGCCAATGAAGCCCCTTCTGATGCGAGCTGGAAAACAAGAATTGCAAGATCTGATGAACCAGGCGAAGCCATGATAATTTCTGGTACAGTTTATCAACCGGACGGAGAAACTCCCGCAGCGGATGTAATTGTATATGTTTATCATACAAATTCAAATGGAGAATATCCAAGAAGCGATACTTTAACAGGCAATGGAAAAAGACACGGTTACTTACGCGGGTGGATGAAAACCAATAAAAATGGCCAATATCGATTCGAAAGCATCCGGCCCGCCGCTTATCAGCAAGAAGGTGGTGAGCCTGCTCATATCCATTATGTTATCAAGCCCCCGGGTGAAGATGAATACTGGCTGAGTGCCCTGATATTTTCAGATGACCCAAGAACAAGTGGTGTCCATCTAAAGGCTGAAAGAAACGGTGGATTTTCCCATATTACCGATTTAAAGAAAAATAGTGATGGTGTATGGATTGGCTCAAGAGATTTAAAAATCCAAAAATTCTAATTTAGATTCACTCTATAACGATTTTTCTGTTTGCTTTTAGAGCACCTATCTTAATTTGCATCAAATACATTCCACTTTCTATTCCGGAAATATCCAGTTCAAATGTTTCCTGATTTTTAGATTTCTCTTTTTTCCATGTATGCTTTAAAAGACCTTGAAGTGTAAATAGCTCAATTTCAATTTTATCAAGGTGACCATCCGCTAATCGAATATTCACTTTATCCCGGGAAGGAATAGGATAAATTTCCAGATTGTCTATTTCGATATTTTGAGAATTCAGATGATTTATAATTCCTATTCCCTGACCTTCGATCACTCTGTAATAACTCGAAGCATTAAGGGCTGTGTATACTTCTGTCAAGCCATTTGTCCATTCAATTATAACAGAATCCACTATGCTGGCATCATCCAGTCCAAAATGGAGCTTCAGCATATTTTGGCCACAGTATCCACTTTGAGAGGAAACTTCCCTAAGTTGCCAAATATCCTGACCATTTATATTTGCTTTGATCCTGACTTTGGTGCCTATAGCAGATCGGTTCGAAATTGTACCTACACATTCAAATCCTATAAATGAACTTGCAATTGTATCCTGGCTGGTTGTATTGGTGAAGAGGTGGTTTCGTTCCGATCCGTTATAACAGTTGGCCGTCAAAAGGTCAAGGTCTCCATCCAGATCGTAATCACCAAATGCATTACCGTAATTCCACATTTGAACCTTAGTTACCGTGTCGGATGTATTCCTGCTAAAACTACCATCCCCATTATTGAGATAGAAAAAGGCATTCAATTTCGGGCCAGAGGAGAAGGCATTACCGACGAATAAATCGAGGTCACCGTCATTATCTACATCCCCCCAACTGGCACCAAATGACAAACCACCATTTAAGCCCACCGTATCTGAAACCAATGTAAATACCTCGTTGCCATCATTTCTGTACAATTGATTGTCGGCTCCATAATTTGAAATAAAGACATCAAAATCTCCATCATTATCATAATCGCCCCAGCAAGAGCTCATGGAGTTGAACTGATCATTGACAAGCGGACCTGCATTTAAGGGTGTAAAAACTCCGATCGAATCATTGCGATACAGATTGTTCTTTTCACCATTTTCATTACTAACAAATAGATCCTGATCACCATCGTTGTCAAAATCAATCCAGTTCACCGATCTAGAACTGTACTGATCTGTAACCGCTATGCCACTTGTTAATTCACTAAATGTCCCATCGCCATTGTTATGATACATCAAATTATTTAAAACACTATAGCTGTTGCTCACATATAAATCAACAAACCCATCTTTGTCAAAATCGCCAAAAGCTCCGGTTTCGGAATAACTGTTTTTATTAACCGGCGGTACACCATTTAAAGCTACATACGAAGTAGTGCTATCCCGGTAATAGAAGAGATTTTTCTTGTTGTACCAGTTCGCTACGAAACCCGATAAAAAGCCAATATTCAAAGCATCGGCAAAGGAAGCACCGTCTGAGGGCTGTAAATCTGATGTCATTGGGGTGGAGCCAAAAAATGTCCAGTTGCCATTTCCATCACCGGTATACAAAACATTGTTTTGACCAAAACTAGGTCCATTGCTTATGAAAATATCGAGATGGCCATCATTGTTAATATCAATCCAGTTGGCACTTCTGCTGTCATTGCTGCTTAGAGACAATGGTCCATTGTTGTTCAATTCAAAAATCTGAGCGATTGTGGTATTTGAAAGGATAAATAATAAAAAGAGTACAAATGATCTCATGTTTTTTTTGATTGAATCTAATGTGGATTAACCGAAAAATAAATGAGCTGATACAGACAGCTGAGAAATAAGACAGAAATTCATCAATGACGACATATGCTATCCGTCTTTTATCCATGCAGTTCATCGCATAGTAAAGTCATCTGTATTAAAATCATATATTATTTTATCCAAAACTTTAATATTGAAGCATGAAGCTGTGGCATTTCATTTTTTGGTTTTGCTATATGGTTGTTCTGGCAATTGTATCTGCTTTATACGATGGCCTTTGGACCGGGGCATTCCTTATGAATATTTTAAGGGTACCCTTAATTGCTCTTTGTACCTATATTATTTTTTACAAAATCATAAAAAAAGAAAAGTTAGAGCTCTATAAAAAAGTATTCTATTCAGTGATCTGCATTATTGCCACCGGTTTAATAATCAGATGGAATTTTTCAATTTTTATCTTCCCCTATTACTTTGGTGAGGATTATACCTTTACCTTTTTTAATTGGTATAGGATTGCAAGTCAATACCTTGTAATTGCGACTGGCATTGGTGCCTTTGGTACCTTTCAATACCTACTGGATAAAAGAAATTGGGATCAGCGTAAAAATCGTCTCATTTCAGAGAAGAAACAGGCAGAGCTAAATTTTTATAAAGCTCAGATTCACCCACATTTTCTCTTTAATACATTAAACGGCATTTACAATGAGGTGCTCAAAAAATCGGATGACGCTGCCGAAATGCTATTAAAAGTCTCTGATATTTTGCGATTTATGCTTTATGAATGCCAAAACCGCTCGATGCCACTTCGTAAGGAAATAGAACTCATTCACAATTATATTGCTCTCGAAAAAATGCGATACGGCAAACGCCTTAATATTAAATTCGATATCAAAGGGAATGAAAATACCTTTAAAAACATCTCACCTCTTACACTTTTCGCATTTGTGGAAAATAGTTTTAAACATGGTGTTAGTGCACAAAAAGCAGACAGCTATGTCTATTTAAATTTAAATGCAGAAGAAAAATATTTAATTTTCGAAATCCGCAACTCCAAATTTGAATATCAAAAGGATTTGACCGGTTATGCCAAAGGAATCGGACTTGACAACATAAGGTCTCAGCTAAAATTGATCTATGAAAACGAATACGAGCTATTTCAGGAAGATAATGCCAATGAGTTTAAAACCTATTTGAAAATACCCTATTTAAATGGATAAAATTTCGTGCATTCTGGTTGAAGATGAAGAACCGGCCATTGAAATATTTAAAAATTTCATTGCTGATCACGAAAACATAGTATGCAAAGCACATTTTTACGATGCATTTAAAGCACAGTCCTATCTAATTGAAAATCAAGTTGATGTTATATTTCTTGATATACAGCTGCCCGGGATTACAGGTATGGCATTTCTGAAAATTGTGAAAAATAGGCCTCTTGTGGTTATAACCAGTGCCTATGCAGAACATGCCATAGAAGCTTTTGACTTTGAAGTATTTGATTATTTGCTCAAACCCTACTCCAAGTCGCGTTTTGCCAATACGATTCAACGCATATTCTTGCGTTTAAAAAATGACTCTTTTCATCAAAATGATAAGAATAAATCCCCAGTTGAGATAAAAAGTAAGACAAAGTATTTTAAGATTTATCCCGACGAAATCAATTATATCGAAAGCAAAAAAGATAATGTGATTTTTTACCTGAGTGCAGAAAGAGAAATAACATCGCGAATGACTATGGAGGAGGTGAAAAACCTTTTGCCTTCCAACGCATTTTTAAGAGTCCATCGCTCCTACATTGTAAATTCTACACGTATAAATGCGATCTCCGCACATGAAATTAGTCTTGAAAATGCTGATATTCCTATTGGAAGATCCTATAATGCATCTGTGAAACAATATTGGAAGGACAGGCACTGAATTGTTTCACCATTTCATTTCCCATTTTAATAGGCATTGATTAGATTAATGCAGGAATAATAATATATATGGAATACTTTGATAGTCTGGAACCCATCTGGACTCATGTCATTGCTACGAGTTTCATTTTATTTGGAGCCATAATTTTTTCCAGAATCGCGCGCTGGTTAATCAACAGAGCCATGCATACGGCACAGGAAAAATTTCAGGCCGATACCACCAAATATTCATTTTTTAAAAATGCCGTATCCTTTATTATTTGGCTCATGGCACTTGGAATGATCATTTCGAGAATTCCGAGTCTCAAAACATTTGCAGTTACAATTTTCGCCGGAGCAGGTATTTTGGTTGCAGCTGTTGGTTTTGCGGCCCAGGCTTCATTTTCCAATATTATCAGTGGAATTTTTATTGTCATTTTTAAACCATTTCGCGTTGGAGATATGATTCGTGTCTCGGACTATCACGGAATTGTTGAAGACATTACACTGCAGCACACTATTATTTTAAATTTTGAAAATAAAAGAGTAATAATTCCCAATGCAATTATCAGCAATGAATACATTATCAATGATAGCATTCAGGAGGAAACGGTTTGTCGCTGGATAGAAGTTGGAATAAGCTACGACAGTGACATAGAGCTTGCCACAAAAATTATTCAGGAAGAAGCCATGAGGCATCCAAGCTGCATAGATAATAGAAGCGAGGAACAGATTAAGCAAGGCCGGCATCAGGTCAATGTTAGATTGCTGGAATTTGGGAATTCGAGTCTTAATTTAAGAGCTTATGTGTGGACCAATGATCCCATAAATGCTATTCAAATGCACTCTGATATCAATATCGCAATTAAAAAAAGATTTGATGCCGAAGGGGTTGAAATTCCATTCCCTTATCGAACCATTGTCTATAAAAATGATTTAGCTCCCAATGCAAAATTGAATGCCGATGACTAATACGGAAAATTTTATGTCGAAGAAGGCCGGTTTGCCTCCCGGTACATTAATACATATCGGTAAAAAAACCATTGAAGAACAAAGAATAACTGTTTTTGACTATAATCCTGAAGAACTCAGCGAAATTGAATGTAAGAGCATTGAGGAAGTTTTCCCTTTCAGAGATAAGAAATCTGTCAGCTGGATCAACATTGACGGTTTACATGAAACTGATAATATTGCCAAACTGGGTGAGCATTTTGGCATTCACCCTTTAGTTCTTGAAGATGTTCTCAATACCAGATTGCGCCCCCAACTGGAAGAACACGATGAGTTTTTATTTATTTCCTTAAAGATGCTGGGAATATCCGGTGATCAAAAACATATCATATCTGAACAGATTAGTTTTATCCTTGGCGAAAATTGGCTTATTTCTTTCCAGGAAAAGGAAGGTGATATTTTTGATGGCCTTCGGCATAGAGCAAAAGATACCAAGCGGCCATTGAGGAAAAGAGGTAACGATTATTTACTCTATCGATTATTGGATACCATCGTAGATCATTACTTTTTTATAATCGAACACATCAATGAAAAAATCGAGGTCCTTGACAAACGCGTATTAATAGATTCAACCAATGAATTCATTTTTGAAGTACAAAAACTTAAAAATAAAATAATCAGTTTTCGAAGAGTTGTGACACCACTGAGAGAGATGCTTACGACCGTAAAAAAGGATGAAAATGAATTCTTTGAAGAAAGCACGCTTATTTATCTCAATGATGTTTATGATCATGTCATTCAAATACAGGAAACCGTAGAATCGCAAAAAGAATCTCTTACTTCACTTCTCGAATTACATACTTCCTTACTCGGTCATAAGATGAATCAGATTATGAAAGTCCTTACGATCATGGCTTCCATTTTTATTCCACTGACTTTTGTCGCCGGTATTTATGGGATGAATTTTGAATATATGCCCGAATTGGGCTTTCGTTACGGATATTTTGCCGTATGGGGAATAATGATTTTAATTTTTGTAGGCATGCTTATTTATTTCCAGCGAAAGAAATGGTTGTAAAAAGTTCATACTTTATTTGATATGTAATATTTGTATCAATTCTAAATTAATTCGTCTTTGCCTCATTAATACCTTTAGTCCATAGGAATTTCCTTTAGAAATTTCATTCAAACCAAGGTGTAAATACTTTTCTTATGGACCAGATCTCAGAATTCTTTTCAAATCTTTTTAATACATCAGACTGGCCTCCACGATGGATATGTGGTACCTGGAGCGAATTTCACGGTTGGTTGTATATCATGAGCGATGTATCGATTTGGCTAGCCTATTTTATTATACCTGTTATCATAATGTGGTTTGTTCAAAAAAGACCGGATATCCCTTTTTTATCTTTTTATTGGCTGTTTAGTGCATTTATAATCTTTTGTGGGGCCACACACATTATGGACGCAATTATTTTTTGGTGGCCCGCTTATAGATTGAGTGCGCTCATACGATTTATTACGGCCATCGTAAGTGTATTAACTGTTTTTGCATTGATAAAAGACCTCCCGACTTTTCTTTCTCTCAGAAGTCCTGAATCGTTGAATGAAGAAAAAGATCAACGCGAAGATGCTGAAGAAAAAATCTCGGATCTTGAAAATGAACTGTTTATGTTACGTCAGATACTCAGTGAAAAGGAAAAATCCATATTGAAATTGACAGAACAAATTTCAGGTCATAATTCAAAAACGTGATTTTAAGTGGATAAGAAATTCATATTACAAAATAGCGCTTTAACCTTATTTGCACTTTTACTGACCACAATCGTATTTATAGTCGATCGAAAATCCGATTCATCTTTAACAGTTTCGGGCATGTATGTTTTGATTATTTTATACGTGTTTATTCTTCAGTGGAAATATGTATCTGTAGCATTTGGTCTGCTGATCACTGTACTTATGACAATTGACTATAATTTGAGTTTGAACAAAGATCAGGCTCAAAGTATAAACCTAATAATATCAATGTCCGGACTTTGGGTGGCGGTAATTTTGGTCAACTTGGCGCATCGCGGTTTTGACTTTGTGGATGCCTTTCAAAAAAACCTTGAAAATGAAGTAAAGAAAAGAACCTCCGAAATTAAGAGGTATGAAAGTAAAATCCGTATGATGACCAATGAGATCAAGGATCAGGCCTTTATCCTTGTAAATCATCTGGGGCGTATTGAAACGTGGAATATCGGTGCACAATATATATTTGGCTACTCCGAAAAATCCGCACTATCAATGAATTTTAATGAGCTTTACAGCGATTCCAAAAACAGCAAGCCGGCCCATACCAATCTATCTGAAATTAGAAAGGATACCGTTTTTAAACTTTGGCTCAAAAGGAATGATGGCACAAGCTTTTATGCAAGAATATCCGTAAATCCAATAAAATTTGGAAAAACGATGTCAGCATATACTCTTATAATTAACGATCTGAGCGATGTGAGAGCTTTGGAATTGGAGACAAAAAACAAGGAATTGGAATCTTTCGCTCATATTGTAGCCCATGATCTCAAAGCACCTGTAAATACCATTTCAGGACTTGCAGATTTAATACAGTCCGAAAATAAAAAGGAGCTCCACTCCAACGGGAATCTTTATGTATCCAAAATAAAAGACTCTGCAAAAAGAATGAATACCTTGATTTCGGGGATTCTTCAATATGCTCAATTAGGGGAATCTGAATCATTTAAGAAATTAAATTTAATGTCAATAATCGGTGAAATAAAAGATGACCTGAAATCTGAAATCGATAATACAAATGCCAAATTGACAATTGAAAAACTGCCCATAATTATTGGCAATGAATTGGAAATAAGACTTTTATTTCAAAACCTCATTTCCAATGCCATGAAATTCAGAAAAGAAAATAAAGCTCCTAAGATTAAAATATCGGCAAAGGAAAAACCCGATCTGTGGGAATTTTCTGTTTCTGATAACGGAATAGGCATTCCCGAAAAAGTGCAGAACGACATTTTTAAAATATTTTATCGCTCACCTGCTAATAAAAAAATTGATGGGAGCGGTATTGGACTTTCAAACTGTAAAAAAATTGTGGCCCTGCACAGGGGAGATATTTGGGTAAATTCTAAAAATAATTCCGGTACGACTTTTCACTTTACTATTTCAAAAAATCTACAATTCTAGGCCGCCTTGTTCGATTTCTTAGGCAAGGTGCCGAATATGACATCCCATAATGGTGAAGATACCCCGAATGCTACAGAATCATCTTTGTAGTGGTGAATGGCATGATTGACCCATAATACTTTAAACGGACCCTCCTTTGGAGGTGCAAAAGCATGAACCATATAATGCACGCCAAGATATGCCGTATAGCCCATTACAAAGCCTGGAGTAAATACAAATGCATATTTTCCTATGAACAAATAGGCCATGCCCAGGGTAAAAAATGCCAGAGCGAGACTCACGACAATTGGCATTGCCAATCGCTTCTTATCCTTCGGTTCAGCGTGATGAACCCCGTGAAAATGATATTGAATGAACTGCTTTAAAGGCGTATTTGGTACCCAATGAAATACATTTCTGTGAACAATATATTCCACTAGCGTAAATAGAAGAAAAGAGAATAGAAAAATAGACCAGATCTCGACTGAATTCAAATAAAATCTGGAATAAGCCATATAAATCATCCATGCTGATAATACCGGAAAGATAGTTAATGGAAAAGCAATATGAGTTTTTGTGAGTAACTCTAGAACAGGATTATCAAAAACTTTAACCCTGTTTATATTCTTGGTTTTTTGAGTCTTTGTTGCCATTAATCTTACGTATTGTATGCAAAAATAAATTTATTTGACAATTGACAAACAAGAATTTATTTGAATTAATTCAAGATTAAACTGTAATATTCTGTTTTTTGCTTTTGGCTAGTACACCTTGATAAAATCCTTCATACAAAGGTAAAATTGAATGGATATCAAACTCTTTTGCACGGTTTAATGCATTTCTTTTAAAATCAGGTAAATTCTTTTCATCTAGAATATGAACTGCATATTTTACCATGGCTTCGATATCGCCAACTTCAGCCAAATACCCTGTTTTCCCTTGAATATTTAACTCAGGCAAGCCTCCGGCATTGGTTGAAATCAAGGGTACTTCGCAAGCCATTGCTTCCAAAGCCGCCAATCCAAAACTTTCCTTTTCCGATGGCATAATGAATAAGTCTGCTACCGACAAAACTTCTTCTACCGCATCGAGTTTTCCAAGAAAACGAATATCCTCACAGGCATTCAATTCCCTACACATTTCTTCTATGTGCAATCGCTCGGGCCCGTCGCCTACAAGCAACAGTTTGGACGGTAAAATATGTCGCACTTTATCAAAGGTTTTTACAACATCCTGAACCCTTTTTACTTTTCTAAAATTAGATGTATGAACAATCAGTTTTTCACCGTTAGGACAAATGGCCAATTTAAAATGATCTTTCTTTTGTTTTTTAAATCGCGATAAATCAATAAAATTCGGAATCACTTCGATTTCGGTATTGATGTGAAAATGTTTAAAAGTGTCTTCTTTCAAACTTTTCGAAACGGCTGTCACACCATTGGATTTATTGATACTAAATGAGACTACAGGTTCATAACTTGCATCTTTTCCAACCAAAGTGATGTCTGTCCCGTGCAGTGTTGTAACAAATGGAATATTAATATTTTGTTCCTTTAAAATTTGCTGTGCCATGTATGCAGCTGAAGCATGGGGAATGGCATAATGGACATGAAGAATATCCAATTTTTCGTATTCTACGACATTGACCATTTTACTAGCCAGCGCCAATTCATAAGGTGGGTATTGAAATAATGGATAGGCCTGAACATCCACTTCGTGATAAAAAATGTTTTCATTGAAAAAATCCAAACGCGTTGGCTGGGAATAAGTAATAAAATGTACTTCATGGCCTCTTTTTGCCAAAGCAATACCGAGCTCCGTAGCAACAACTCCCGAGCCACCATAGGTGGGATAACAAACTATTCCAATTTTCATTTTTGTTCTAGATTAATATCATTGATGAATATTGATTCATATACAATATCCTGAATACGCGTACGGATATTTTGTTTGATCAATTTACGATTATTTACATCGGGGTGAATCCGGTTTGATAAAAATACATATATCAAATTATAGTCCGGATCCGCCCACATGGCCGTCCCGGTAAAGCCGGTATGTCCAAATGTATTGTATGAACACAAATCAGAACTCGGTCCGTTCCCACTGCGCAATGGTTTGTCCCAACCCAGTCCCCTTCTGTTGTTTTTAAAATGTCTCTGTGCGAATGTTTCTACTGTTTCGGGTCGAAAATACCGCTGCCCGCCATAACTTCCTTTATTTAAATGCATTTGCAAAAGTTTTGCAAGGTCAATGCTGTTTGAGAACAAGCCGGCATGCCCTCCTACACCTCCAAACATTGCAGCACCCTGATCGTGAACTGTTCCTCTCACCATGGTATGCCTGAAATAGTTATCCTGTTCTGTAGGTGCAATCTCTTCCTCATCAAAATAGGCCAAAGGGAAAAAAGTCATTTTTGACATTCCAAGTGGTCTGTAAAAATTTTGTTCCAAAAACTCTTCGATGGGTTGGCGGGTTCTTCGTTCCACCAGCTTTTTCATGATGTAAAAGCCAAGATCGCTGTACCTGTAACCAAAATTACCATCTTTATTTTTTTCTCTTAATTCAGACTCCAGAGTCCATTTCCAAAGCGAATCTTCCATTGTTCGGATGGTATATATTCCGGGCACCACTTCTACACAAAACCAATCATCAGGATTATCGCAATAATACCTATCGTCGAGGCCTTCACCGTCTAGGGTTTGTTTCCAATATGGAATATATGGTGTCAGCCCTGCCTGATGTGATAAAATCTCGCTTATATACAGATCATCTTTATTGCTTGCCCGAAGGTCATACAAATATTGACTTGCTGTCTTATTCACATTTATTACATCCATTTCCGACAATAGCATAACACCCTGTAATGTCGCGGCCACTTTTGTGATGCTGGCGATATCGTAAACGGTCTCTGTGCTTACGGGATTTTCCTTGTCATATGAAAGGTATCCGTAACCTTTTTCAAGTACGATATGGCCGTCTTTCGCTACGAGAATTTGGCAACCTGGTGTGGCTTTATCCTCAAGGGCTTCTTGTACGACATCTTCAATTTTAGCTAAGATGGATGCATCCATTCCAACCTCCTGAGGGTAAACATAATCCAGCCGGTTAAGACTTTTGGTCAACTTGCCGCTATTCCAGGCATATTTATTGGTAGAAAAGGGCAGTTTCCCAAAAGCTGCTTTGGCACCGAAAAGAATCTGAGGAAGAAGTTTTTGTGCAATTGAGCCGGTATCGTAGGAAATAATGTGACTTACCCTGTTTGGAAATAAATCACCAATAATCGGATTTCCATGGGCCAGGATAATTACATCTTTTTTATCTGAAATATCCGTGACAAAGCGCGGTATCTGATTTCCGATGCCATAATTCTCCGAAGGGTCAAAAGGAATATTTCCCAAAGGGAGAATGACCACATCATAGCCTTCAAGATTCTTAATTAATTCCTGAAATTTTTCGTAATAGTTAAATCTATCCCGCAAATAGAAATGCTTTATTCTATCGTATTTATCGAGATAAACAGAACTTATATTTGGGTAGTCTATACCTATATGAACACAGGCAATTTTTTTAGTATCAAGATATGCAAGTGGTACAATATCATTATCATCCAAAACGGTGATGCTTTTTCTGAGGATTTCTTCGTATTCTAAATCCGGAAATGCAATGCCCCCTACTTCAGTCCTGAAATTTGTACTTTCTTTGTAAGCTAAAATTCTTTGGACAGCATCATTAAGCTGATTTTCGTATTTCTTGCTTTTCTTAATTAAAGAACGAATTCGGCGTCTTGCAGCATTAACATTTTCGGGATTCAACAAAAGATCATTGCCATTTTCAAATGCCATCAGCTCGATCTCTCCGTTTTTGGCATCGTACCATTCTGATACATTTTTTATATCTGCGGAAAGCACCAAACCTTTAAAATCCAGTTCTTTTCTAAGTGTTTTTTCTGTCCAATCAGTCGAAAGAAAAAATGGAGTAAAAGTTTCAGATCTGTCCTTCACCAATGAAGCACTCATTTGAATAAGGTCTGCACCATTATTGATTAGGGCTTCATAGGGCTTCATTTCAATATTTTTTATTCTGTTTTCATCCAAATTTACCTGAAAGGCATATCCTGTGGATTGATTTCTAAAACCGGGAAAATCGGGAATAATGGTTTTAATTTTGGTTTTTTTAAAGCCCGTTTCAATAGCCAATATGTTTTCCTGAACAATCTCCCAATCCTCATTGATGCTGAATTCAAGCGCTTCCTTTGCTTCCTGTGCCTTGGAAATACCGGGAAATACAGAATAAGAAAAATGATAGCCGGCCTTCAACAAAGACAATCCCGTATTTTCCGACCAGTTGCTCAATATTTGCTTATTACTGACTGCTCCAATAGACAAAGAAGAAGGCCATAATTCATTGTTTTCAGAATTTTTATATACAACAATAGGTTTTGACTCAAATCGATTTAATACACGGTTTATCTTATCTACTTCATTTTTATCTAAATCAATAGAGATGATCAGCATTCCAAGACCTTCGTCAAAATTTTTATTAAAGGATTTGAAGTCTTCTTCAACATCTTCCCTTTTCAATTCATAAGCGAAAAGCTGAGCTATTTTTTCATCCGTATTTAATTCGGGTACTTGAGCAAGAGCGGGTGAAACAGAAAAGGAAAGAAAAAGAAGCCCTAAAAGGAGATTGAGCCTCAATACGACTAAACTTTTTTTAAAATCGATATGTTTCCGAAATGATTTATATATAATTTCAAATCTTTGTTTCATTCAAGCACGATTCTTTAAATGCGTTTTCCTTCGTTTATAAGATTGCCCAGGCACCAAAAATTCCATTACGAACCAAGATTTTACGATCCGGTAAAAGAAGATTTGCACAGGCGAATAAGTTTGGCGAAAAAACAAATTCCTGATGACTCTAACGATTCTTCAAGAGAAAGAATTTCCGCACAGTGGAAAAGAACGGAGAGAAAATCCCAAAAAGCAAGTTTAAGACAGTTAATCATCCTGGTTATTTTAATTAGTTCTGTAGTTTTATACTTCTACTTTGGAAATAACGGTATTTACGGTATAATTGGTACATTGATAGCGGGCTATCTTATTTTTAAATTCAAAGAGCTTAACAAAGCCAAGCAAGGCAATAAATGAACGATATAATAAAGGTTTTACCTGATGCCATAGTTAATAAAATAGCTGCTGGTGAGGTAGTTCAGCGCCCCGCCTCAGTGGTTAAAGAACTCCTTGAAAATGCAGTTGATGCCGGGTCAAAAAATATCACACTTATCGTCAAAGACGCCGGCAAAACCTTAATACAGGTTGTAGATGATGGATCAGGCATGAGTGAAACAGATGCGAGACTCTGTTTCGAACGCCATGCCACCTCAAAAATTGAAGTTGCCGAAGATTTGTTCAAAATTAGAACGATGGGCTTCAGAGGAGAAGCCATCGCTTCCATTGCCTCCGTTTCACAAACGGAATTAAAAACAAGACGCGAAAGTGATGAACTGGGTGTGTTAATTCGAAATGAAGGCGGAGAATTTAAAAAACAGGAAGCCATTGCCATGAATCCCGGAACTTCGGTGTTGGTTAAAAACCTTTTTTACAATATTCCGGCAAGGCGCAATTTCCTCAAATCCAATCCTGTCGAAATGAAGCATATCGTTGATGAATTTCAACGTGTAGCTTTGGCCAATCCGGATATCGCCTTTAATTTTTTCCAAAATGATCTCGAAGTGTTCAATCTCAAGCCTTCGAAATTAGCTGTCAGGATTATTCAAATTTTTGGTAAGCAGTACAAAGAAAATCTGGTGCCATGCGAAGAGCGAACTGACCTGCTTGACATAATGGGTTATCTGGGTTCTCCTGAATCTGCCAAAAAAACCAGGGGGGAGCAATATTTTTTTATCAACAAACGCTATGTAAGAAGCAATTACTTACAACATGCAGTAAAAATGGCTTATCAGGATTTGATTTCTGATGACAGTTTTCCCTTTCACGTCATTTTTATTGAAATTGACCCCAGTCATATTGATGTCAACGTCCATCCCACCAAAAATGAAATCAAGTTTGACGATGAAAGGACGGTATATGGCATTATCCAGGCAGCTGCGAAGAAAAGTCTGGGCAGCCACAGTTTTGCGCCTAGTCTTGATTTCAGTAAAAAAGTAAATCTCGATGAGTTTAGCGATGAGGCTAAAAATTTTCGCTTTGCCTTTCAGAAAGGCGAAATGGTGGAAGGAAGAAATCGGGAGAGTCAATACGGTAGCTTTCAGGGCAACAGAAATATCGAAAACTGGCAAAAATTGTACACGGATTTTGGGGAAAAACAAGAATCGGATGATGGAACTTCAATTACCATACAAAGTTCTTTAAATCGCGATAAATCTGAAAACCTTCCGAGCGAAGAAAAAATAGAAGAAAAAGCTGTATTTCAAATACATAATGCCTACATCATAACCCAAATTAAATCGGGATTTGTAATCATTGAACAATCCAATGCCCATGAACGAATTTTGTATGAAAAATATTTAGATCAGCTCGACAAGAAAAAAGGTTCGTCCCAGCAATTTATTTTTTCTAAAACCCTGCATTTATCCGCTGCTGATTTCCAACTGGTCAGCGATTTGGAAAAAGAAATTAAGTCACTTGGATTTGATTTTCAATCGATGGGTGAAAATGCCATTGTAATTAATGGCCTTCCGGCAAATTTAAATGCTGAGGATGAAAAAGAGTTGTTTGAAGGATTAATAGAACAGTATAAAAACAATACCAAAAATCTTAAAATCAATAAAAAGGAAAATCTTGCGCGATCTCTGGCTAAAAGATCTGCCATTAGAAAAGGTAAAAAATTGACTGAAACGGAGATGCGCAATATCATCGATCAATTGTTTGCCTGCCGCATGCCCAATTATACTCCCGATGGTAATCCCACTATTATGAAAATGGAGCTAAATGAATTTAATTCGTACTTCCAAAATTCCTGATAAGCTATGTTCCAACTGACACCAGTTGCAAGAAATTTATTGATTGCAAATGTTGCTATTCTTTTTCTCGATTATATACTCAATGGTGTGCTATCCAATTGGTTTGCGCTCTATTATGTTGGTTCGGATAAGTTTGCACCTTATCAGTTTATAACCTATATGTTTTTTCACGGTGGAATTGGTCACCTCTTTGGCAATATGTTGGCGCTTTTCTTCTTCGGACCCTGGCTGGAAAGAACATGGGGTTCACAACGCTTTTTTATCTTTTATATGGTTTGTGGTGTCGGTGCAGGATTGCTCTATGGTATTGTGCAAACCTTCGAAATGCAAATGCTACTTGCTGACATAAATGCATACAAAGCTGCGGCCGACCCTGACTTATTTGCAGCATTTATCAATGAACATGCGCCGTATATATACAGCGATCTCTATAATTTCATCAATGGATTTGCTGAAAACCCTGAAAGTACTTCCTATATAGAACAAAGCAAATCCTATCTCGATCAGATCTATAATCGCCAGGCCAATATTCCTATGGTCGGTGCATCAGGTGCAATTTTTGCCATTTTGCTTGGTTTTGGGATGCTTTTTCCAAACACTCAAATCTTTTTGCTGTTTCCTCCAATACCAATTAAAGCCAAATATCTGGTTACATTTTATGGACTTTATGAAGTATATGCCCTATTTCAAAACGCTCCGGGAGATAATGTTGCCCATCTCGCGCATATTGGAGGCATGCTATTTGCATTCTTCTTTATTCGCAAATGGAAAAACTCGGGTAATTATTTTTAAATGGCAGGCATCCTAGACGATATTAAAAACGCCTTCAGGCAAAATGACAATGCATTAAATCAATTGATTCTTATCAATGTGATCGTTTTTGTTTTTTTAGCCATCCTCAAGGTACTATCTTTTTTTACCGGCCTCGAAGAGGTATTTGGTTTTGTATACAATCAGTTTTCCATACCTCCAATTGGAATTGATTTTATCAAACGGCCCTGGACCATCATTAGCTATAGTTTTGCCCATAGTCTAAGTGGTATTTTTCACATCTTATTTAATATGCTGGTCCTTTATTGGTTTGGACGTTTGATATCAGAATATCTCGGAAGCCCAAAAGTTGTAAATCTTTACATATTAGGAGCTTTAGCAGGAGGCTTACTCTACTTATTATTTTACAATGCCGTCCCCGTTTTCGCAGAACGCGCTTCTCAAGTAAGTGGAATGGTGGGTGCATCGGCAGCAGTTTATGCCATAATGGTAGCAGCGGCCGTCTTATTACCTGATTATTCCTTTCACCTTATTTTCATTGGCCCTGTAAAAATAAAATGGATAGTGGCCTTTTATATTTTTCTATCATTCCTTGGCTCTACAGGTGCAAATGCAGGCGGAAATATTGCACATCTCGGAGGTGCATTTATCGGCTGGGTTTATATCAGGCAATTGCAGTCCGGCAACGATTGGGGCAAACCAATACAATCGATTTTAGATTTCTTTAGAGGAATTTTTGAAGATAAACCCAAAATAAAAGTTAGCTACAAGCAGAAAAAAACAAAGCGAAAGACCGAAAAAGTTAAATCGGGAAACGTCACTGACCTCGATCAGGATGAAATCGATGCTATTCTTGATAAAATAGCAGAGAAGGGATATGAAAGTCTTACGAAAGAAGAAAAACAAAAACTCTTTAATGCGAGTCAGAAATAGGTCTTTTTTGCCCTCGCATAATCAAATCATATCTTTGAGAACCAAAACTATTTCTAAATGGTAGAATTCGATAATCTGAAACTTGAACTAGACAGTGGTATTTTAACCATTACCATTGATCGCGAATCGAAATTAAACGCCCTTAACATTAAAACCATGGAGGAGATTCGTCTTGCTATGGAAAGGGTGTATGACGATGATGAAGTGAAAGCCTGTATTGTTACCGGTTCAGGATCAAAAGCTTTCGTAGCCGGAGCTGATATAAAAGAAATTTCAGAGCTCAATGAAATGAATGGGCGAAAATTCGCTGAAAACGGGCAGGAGATTTTCGAAATTATTGAAGAATGTCCAAAACCTGTAATTGCGGCTGTAAATGGCTTTGCTTTAGGTGGAGGTTGTGAATTAGCTATGGCCTGCCATCTTAGAATTGCCACGGCCAATGCAAAATTTGGCCAGCCTGAAGTAAACCTTGGAATTATTCCGGGATATGGTGGAACACAACGCCTTACACAGCTTATTGGAAAAGGCAAAGCACTGGAATTGCTTATGACGGCAGATATGATCAATGCCGAAGAAGCCCGTCAACTGGGCCTGGTTAATCACGTAGTTTCTACCAATGAAGAACTCATTCCAAAATGCCGTGAAATTCTCAATAAAATTCTTAAAAAAGCTCCCATCGCCATCGGAATGATTATCGATTCGGTTGTAGCTCATTACAAGAAAGATGAAAATGGATTTCAAACTGAAGCCAATTCATTTTCTATTTGCTGCAAATCCGAGGACTTTAAAGAAGGGACCAAAGCCTTTATCGAAAAAAGGGAAGCGATTTTCAAAGGAGAGTAAATCAATATCCAATTTTAATTTCGTAATTGGTAATTGATAATTTTCAATTGATGCCATTTTGGATATCATTGATTTTTGTCAATTGATAATTGAATATTGGGAATATTAAAAAAGTTAGCGGGCGAGTCGGCAGTATATGGAGTAAGTACCATACTCGGAAGACTGATCAATTATCTTTTAGTGCCGCTTTACACGGCTATTTTTGATCCTGATGCTTTTGGAGTTTATTCGGTGCTTTATGCTTATGCCGCATTTCTTCAGATCCTTTTCACATTTGGAATGGAAACGGCCTATTTCCGCTATTCGAGTCGAAATGAAAAAGAATCAACGGTCTTTAACCAGATTTTCACCCTGGTTATTTTAAGCAGTGTTATTCTCAGTACTCTTATTTTTAGTTCTGCTCAGGGTATCTCTCAATTCCTTGAATATGAAGCCTACCAAAAGGAAATAAAATACCTTTCAATAATACTGGGTTTGGATGCGCTAGCCGCCATTCCTTTTACAAGATTGCGATTCAAAAACAAGGCCTGGAATTTTGCCATCATTAAGCTCATCAATATACTTCTGAACGTAGGTTTCAATGTATTTTTTTATTTGATATTACCCAGGTATCCCGATTTAAGCATACAAATGGGGATAGGATTTGCATCGGGAAGTATTGCTTTTATTTTCATTTCAAATTTATTGGCCAGTGCATTTACCTTGCTCCTTTTAAGTCCCGTAATTTTACAATGGAGGCCAAATTTTGAAAAAGGATTTATCAGACAGATTTATAGTTATTCCTTTCCGATCATGCTGATGGGTATAGCGGGTATTGCCAATGAAATGCTCGATAAAATTTTGCTCAAAGAATGGTTGCCCGATAATTTTTATAATCAATTCGATGCCGACGGCGCCGTAGGGATTTATAGTGCAGCAGCGAAACTGGCCATATTTATGATGCTGATGATTCAGTCTTTTCGATTTGCCTCCGAGCCATTTTTCTTTAAATCTGCCAATTCCGAAAAAGCCCCCGAAGACTTTGCCATGGTAATGAAGTGGTTTGTTATTGTTGGAATGTTAGTTTTTATCACGGTCAGTCTAAATCTGGATTTGCTGAAATACCTTTTGAGATCAGAAGTCTATTGGACCGGACTTATGGTGGTGCCTGTATTATTATTGGCAAAATTCTTTCTTGGGGTTTATTATAATTTAAGCATCTGGTTCAAACTGACCGATAAAACCCGTTTTGGAATGTATTTTTCCTTCATCGGTGCAGTCATTACCATTGTCTCTAATTTTATTTTAATTCCGCTTATTGGATATATGGGCAGTGCTTTTTCTGCATTTCTCACCTATTTGTCCATGATGATCATGTGTTATATTTATGGACAAAAAAACTACCCCATTCCGTATAAGATTGGAAATGCTCTTTTCTATATTTTACTCGGAGTTGTTTTAGTAATGGCTGATTTCTTTTGGCATCCGGCATCCCAGGTTCTAGCCACTGGATATCATTTTGCATTAATATTTCTTTTCTTAATCATCGTTTTTATCGGCGAATTCAAACCGAAAAGCGACAGGGGAAATGTGGAGCTGTAAGATGTAAAATGCAATAAAAAAACCCCCGAATTTTCGAGGGTTTTCATTTATTCTAATTTGAATTATATGTGCTTCCAATAGAGTCGCAGCCCGCTGCTAAAGACAATAGCAGCCAACAATAAAGCTATTTTACCAATTGGAATATTAGCATCTGAATCATTTAAAAATCCGCCCTTTTTAAAATCGGGCTCAATCCAGCCATTGTCATTACCCGATTTTTTTACCTTGGAAGCAAATTCTTCCACATAATCATAGCGGTCCGAAATGTCCCAACCGGTCAGATTGGCCAATTGATGCAATTCTTTTTCTCTTCTTTTGGCTACTCCCTTGATATAAGCCTGTGCCTCATCGCAATCAAGATTTCCCTTTACAGCGTGCTGCATGATATAACGCCCCTGGAACTGACTTTTATTGGGTGTTTCTTGAAAAAACAGATCCTGAGGAAAGTTTTGTCTGTCATAACGCAGATGTAATCGCGTAAAAAAAACATCGCCTTCAACATTGGTGCCGCCGTTATTTTTTAGCCAATGGACCCCTGCTTCTCTGAGATCATTGTAAACCGGTGGCGGGCCAACGCATGGATCGCATTTAACCTGATTTCTGAAACTCACATCCCAGGCATATTCCAAAAATACCGCACGCTTTCTTTCCTTTTCATAGGCCCTATTGAAGAGATCAACATAAAATTTACCAAATTCTGATTGGATAAATTCAGGTATATTTTTATTGCTTGGTATTTCAACGGTTCTATAATTGGTGGTTTCGATTCTCCCTTTTTTGGAAAATGCATAAACAACCAAATCCTGCGTAGTTTCTGCATTGGCCATTCCCAACCGGATTGGCAACATGAACTTATTTGAATGAAAAGCAATTTGAATGGGCCTCAAAGTTGTAAACCCAAAGGATTTCTGCTTTTCTAAATTCACCTTGACTACAAAAAACTTCATCTCATTTCTTATGTAAGGCTCAAGGACATCTTCAGCAGCAGCTGGGATTTTATATTCATTCGCCAGTAACCAGCTTTTTAATCCATCGGATTCTTTAGCACTTAAAATAACAATATCGTATTCACCAACGGTATAAGTTGCTTCGATGGTAACATTGTATTTTTTAGCTGTACTTTTCATTTTTCGTTCTGCCGAACCCGCAGCTCGCGGTGCCATGTCCATCATTGACATTTCTTGCTCATAAAGCATTTGATAACAAGGATTTTGATCGTAGTATTCTACCAGTCTCGGACCGGAATAAGCGTCGAGTTTATCAAAAACCATTTGATCGGCAATTCGAATATTATCGCGTACAAGTACTTCCGGAACCGGAACGACCATGGCGAAATCCTTCGCACTTCCCTGGTAATCATTGGACATGGTAATGACAGTCCTGTTTCTATCGCGAACAATAATCACCTGAGATGATTTATTGAACAGTTTTGCATCAGCTTTTGCTACATAAAAGCCACAAAAAGATTTGCTCTCATTTGCTCCAAGGAGCGTTAAAAACAAGAGTAAAAAGCTTAATTTGATCGTTTTCATAATTATTGATTTTGGTTAAAAATTTTATTTACTAATCCAGCTAAAGGTTTTCCCTTTGTAAAATTTATTGATCAGAATTGATAAAGGGGACATGATAAAAAGTGCCCATATTGGCGCAGAATGGACATAATACCAATTGCTAATGGCAAATGCCAGCAGGCCTATCAATGATGACCAGATAATTCGCCCCTTTTGACTTTTTGGCGTAGTTACCGGATCGGTAATCATAAAAAATGTAAATAGCAGCAATGTACCACTCGACAAATGATGGATAAAGACATCGAACTCCCATCCCAGGAACACAACCAGTTTCAAAAAATACAAACCGCTAAAAGTCACCAGAAAACTCAATGCCACATCCAGCCTTCCCACTTTTAAAAGTAAAGCGCTTGCGCTGAGCATCAACACAAAAAGAAAGAGCATTTCACTTCCCCATTGTCCGGGTGAAAACCATGCATCCCCGGTTATTAAAATGGCTAGTATCATACCGAAATTGGTAGGGTTGTAAATGTGTTTGCCTTTGTACCGGATCAAGAATTTTCCGGCTATTGAAAGCAAGGCTGCCAGAGCAAAAGTGCTCATGTGATTCGCTTTGAACATTAAACAAATGCTCAATGCAGATATCAATGCACTTTTTAATCCGCTGTAGTCCTTGCTGGTATAGTGAATGCCTATGCCTTGAATTAACAGACATACCACTGTCGTGATCAGATAATTGTGAATCTCCAGATTCCAACTTAGCACGGCTATCCCCGCTAATAAAAAGACTGTCTGAAAAGCAATTTGAAAATGCCTTGGATCAAGCCAAAGATTTTGAAAAGCCTTAAAACTGATTAATGTGCCCTGTGTATTAATTCCCTTATGCATGATCTCATTTTTTTGATTTCATGTATAGGATGCATCATGAGGGCTTATTCCATAAAAAAAAATGAAAATATTTTTTCTTCCCGATTATCAGTCATGATAAAAGGCTCAAAATGATTGATTACGGGTATTTTTGCTATTTTTGAATTTCATAAAAATTATGAAAATAAAAG
This sequence comes from Cytophagales bacterium, assembly GCA_965267555.1. Classification (GTDB taxonomy): domain Bacteria; phylum Bacteroidota; class Bacteroidia; order Cytophagales; family CCMP332; genus CCMP332. The sequence goes on from OZ254083.1 coordinate 3,070,289, forward strand.
TGATAAACAGGTCGGGTAATGAACTCCCTTCCTATCAAACTAAACACGCCGCAGGTCTTGATTTAAGAGCAAATCTGGAGACATCAATTAACTTGAAACCGCTCCAAAGAGCCCTTGTGCCTACCGGATTATATATCGAAATCCCTGTTGGCTTCGAAGGGCAAGTCAGACCGAGAAGTGGCCTTGCAGCAAAACATGGTATTACTGTACTAAATAGCCCGGGAACCATCGATGCTGATTATCGCGGAGAAGTAAAAGTGATTTTGGTTAATTTATCAGAAGACAGTTTTGAAATTAATCATGGAGAAAGAATAGCTCAATTGGTTGTTGCTAAGCATGAAACGATTAATTGGGTCGAAAGCCAGGAATTGGCCGAAAGCTCGAGAAATTCCGGAGGCTTTGGCAGTACAGGAAAATAAAATCTAAAAGACAATGAGAATAATTATCCCAATGGCAGGAATGGGCAAAAGAATGCGCCCCCATTCATTATTTATACCGAAACCACTTATCCCGGTAGCCGGTAAACCAATCGTACATCACTTGGTTAAAGACATCGTGAAAATATGTAAGGAGGATGTAGAAGAAATCGCCTTTGTAATAGGTCATTTCGGGGAAGCAGTTGAAAAACAGCTAATTGGAATAGCGGAATCCGTAGGTGCCAAAGGTTCTATTTTTTACCAGGAAGAAGCATTAGGTACGGCACATGCCATTCTTTGTGCCAAGGAAGCACTTAAAGGCCATGTTGTTGTCGCTTTTGCAGATACGCTTTTTAAGGCTGATTTTACCCTTGATACCAATCAGGATGGCATTATATGGGTACAAAAAGTGGAAGACCCTAGACCATTTGGTGTCGTGAAAATAAATGAAGATGGTTTTATTACGGATTTTGTAGAAAAGCCCGAAACTTTTGTTTCTGATCTTGCCATTATTGGCATTTATTATTTTAAGGACGGAGAAAATCTTCGCAATGAACTTCAATATCTTATTGATAACAATATTCTCGATAAAGGAGAATTTCAAATCACAAATGCCCTTGAGAATATGAAAGAAAAGGGTGTAAAAATTAAACCGGGCGAAGTCACGGAATGGTTGGATTGTGGGAATTATAAGGTGACGATCCAAACCAATCAGCGCTATTTAACCTATTTGGAGGAAAGAGGAGAAAAGCTCCAGTCGGATAAGGCACAAGTCAAAAATTCGGTCATCATTCCTCCGGTATTAATTGATGATGACGTTGAAATTGAGAACTCTGTGGTAGGTCCTTATGTTTCAATCGGTAAAGGAACTAAAATCAAAAATTCGAGGCTGAGCAATACAATAATTCAAAAGGATTCGAGTATAGAAGATGGGCATATCGCCGATTCCATGATAGGAAATAATGTGGAATTCAAAGGTGCGAGCCGTTCCCTTAGTCTGGGTGATTTTACGCGCTTGGAATAATGTTTAACCAGTAATGCATAGAAACAATTTTCAGTATTTTTTTATTTGTTTCTTTTGTCTGATTTTAATTTTTGCCAATGCTACAGAAGCACAAAAACGCAAAAAGAAAAAGGATAAAATTGACAAAATCGATAAAAACTTTAGCGAAGGGGATCTCGATGCCGAAGCGGAATTCTATTTTGTAGAAGCCATGCGGCATTTAATGCTCGAAGACTATGATAAAGCTAAAAAATACTTTGAAAAAGTTCTGGAAATAAAGCCCGATCTGCCAGCTGCAAATTATAAAATCGCCGATTTGTATTTGATGCAGGGCAAGCCAAGAGATGCACTTCCCTATGCTAAGAAAGCCCTGGAATTTGACGATCAGAATAAAGCCTATTATTTACTGCTAGCGCGTATTTATGAATTCGAACAAGACTTCCAGAAAGCAGCCAACACCCTTAAAACCCTTCTCGTAAAAGTAAAAGGGGCTGAAGAACATTACTTTGATCTTGCTCTGATCCAGACTTATCTGGAAGATTATTCGGGTGCACTAGAGACCTATAGTAAGATTCAGGAAGTTTTTGGCGCTTCTGCTGAGGTAATTCAGCAAAAACAAAGATTACTCTTAAAATTAAACCGATTGGATGAGGCCATAGCTGAAGGTGAAGAGTTAATTGAAGCATTTCCCAATGAAAGGGAATATGCTTATGATTTAATAAAACTTTTACTTTCCAATGATAAAAAGAAAGAGGCACTGAAAAGGTTGAATTCCATTTTGGAGGAAGACCCGGATAACCCTGAGGCGCTAATCCTGATGTCCGATATTTATCGGTCAGAAGAAAAACTCGATTCGGCAAATTTAATGTTGAACAAAGCCTTTTATAATCAAAGTCTTGATTCTGAAAGCAAAATGGCCATCATATCAAACCTGATGCGTTTTTCCTATTCTGAAGACGAAAAGAACAGTCTATTGAGATTAACAGAAATTCTAACCGAATCACATCCTGAGGATGGAAGAGTGCAAGCCTTTAGAGCGGATATTTTGCTGAATTATCAGGAAAAAGAACTCGCTCTTGAAGCTTATAAAAAAGCAATACAATTAGATGATTCTGAATTGCTCATTTGGACCAATATTGTTTTGCTGCATTTTGAAATGGAAGATTACGATTCAGTCAATCATTATGCCTCAAAAGCATTGGAATTATTTCCAAACCAGGGCAGGTTATGGTTTATGGACGGCCTGGGTTATTATTCTAAAAATGACTATAAATCTGCAAGAAATAGTCTGGAAATGGCTGAAAAATACATTGTTGACAAGAGCGCAATGCGAAGTGATATACTATCCACTCTTGGGGATACCTACAACAACCTGGAAATGTTTGAGAAATCGGATGCTGTTTACGAAGAAGCATTGAGTATCAATCCCAATAATGAACATGTTTTGAATAATTACAGCTATTATTTATCGCTTCGAGAGGAAGATCTCGATAAAGCTGAGGAAATGTGTGAAAAATTAATGCAAATGTCCCCGGAAAACAGCACCTACCTCGATACCTATGCATGGGTTTTATATAAATTGAAAAAGTATGATCAAGCCTTAAAATACATAGAAAAAGCTGTAATTGATTCAGAATCGGGTGTTGTGCATGAACATTATGGCGATATTCTTTTTCAACTCGGAAGAAAGGATGAAGCTTTGGAAGCATGGAAAAAGGCCTCTGAATTTGAAGATGCTTCTGAAGAAATCGATAGAAAGATCCGGGATCAAAAATTATATGAATAAGCTTCACTTCATCATTTTTTTAAGTCTTGCCAGCTTCTTATTCGCCTGTAAGAAAGAATTGCTTATTGTCGAAAACTTTGACTATGCTCCTAAAAAAATGGATTTCGAATATTTAAAAATCAAATCCAAAATGGAGTATTCCGACGAAAGACAAAATAACAAAGCGACCCTGCATATTCGAGTTCAAAAGGATTCCGTTATTTGGATCTCGGTACAGCACACAATAGAGGCATTCAGAATCTTGATCCTTCAGGATAGCGTGCATATGATCGATCGATTAAAAAAATCATATTCCGGGATGTCCTACCAAGATCTTAAAAAGAAAATGGGTTTTGAATTGAATTATAAATTCTTTGAAAGTCTTATTACTGCAAATGTCCCCGGGAAAATCTTAGAAGAGGGTAAAAGGCTTGAGAAAGGCAATATGACCTATTTAATTAGAAAAGAGGGTTTTTATCAGTTTGAATATTTTGTTTCAAGCTCTTTGAGACATATAGAAATGATTCGGGTGACAGAAATTCCTTCCAATAATTCTCTGGAAATAGATTATAAAAATTATGTAAAAGAAGGTGATAATGTCTACCCCAATGAAATTATTGCTAAAATGACTTACCTTTCCAACCAGAAACGTTCAAGCTCTGATATTTCAATTGATCACAACAGTTTTGAAATACTTTCTGGAGAGGAGGATCTCAGCTTTCCTTTCAGCATTCCGGATCGATATGTCAGGAACTAATTTTTTTACCCTTTTATTTTTATTCCTATTTGTTTTTAATGCATTTTCTCAATCGAGATCAAGCCTGGAAAAACAAAAGAGTGCCAACCAGCGAAGAATTGCAGAAGCCAGTAAAATACTAAAGCAAACACAGAACAAAAAAAAGGCAACGCTTGGACAGTTTAGGGCGCTCATTAATCAAATTAACCAAAGACAGGCTCTAATAAATACAATTCAGCGGGAATTGGATTACCTGAATGAAGAAATAGAGGAAAACGAAAAGATTATTAATGCCCTCGAAGAAGATTTGAAGTCTTTGAAAAAAGAATATGCAGCCATGCTTTACAATGCTCAAAAAAACAGGGGAGCCTTACAAAAAATTATGTTTCTGTTCTCCTCGGGAGATTTCAATGAATTCCGAAGACGATTACAATATCTGGAGCAATACGCCGAAGCAAGAAAGGCCCAAGCCAGGGAAATTGAAAAAGTAAAGGAATACCTCGATGAGCAGAACCGAATACTGATTCAAACAAAAAAACAAAAAGAAGAACTGCTCAATTTGGAAAAAGAAGAATCTGAAAAACTCGAAAAATCACGTCAGGAACAACAAAAACTTCTGGCTGATCTCGGGAAAAAAGAAAAACAACTGCGTTCTGAATTAAAGAAAAGGAAGGAAGATGCAAAACGTTTGGAAACGCTTATTAAAAAACTCGTAGAGAAAGAAGTTAAAAAAAGTGCTGGAAAAACGGGCAGAATGTCATTGACACCTGAAGCTGCGCAACTAGCGGCTACCTTTGAGAAAAACAGAAGACAATTGCCCTGGCCGGTTCGAACTGGATTTATTTCAGAAAAATTTGGAGAAAACAACCATCCTGTATTGAGGGGTGTAAAAATTAAAAATGATGGAATTGATATACAATCAAGCAAAGGAGAATCGGTCAGAGCTGTTTTTGAAGGAACTGTTTTAACTGTTGCAATTATACCGGGAAATAATACAGCTGTAATGATCAAACATGGAAACTATATTACGGTATATGCCGGAATCAAAAATGTCAAAGTAAAAAAAGGGGACAAAATCAGTACAAAAGATGTTATTGGTGAAGTAGCTACAGATCAGGATGGTACAAGTAAAATGCAATTCCAGATTTGGAGAGATTTTGAAAAGCTAAATCCCGAAGATTGGCTGTTTAGAAAATAGCTTTTTGATATGGATTTAATATCCGTATAACATTTTGTAACTTTGAAAATATTTAGAAATCATGACTACTTTAATAAATATACTTTTGTTTAGCATAGGAGGGCCGGAAATTATTCTGATCCTTTTTGTGATTCTATTACTTTTTGGTGCTAAAAAAATACCCGAACTCGCCAGAGGAATGGGAAAAGGCATACGGGAATTTAAAGACGCCACGAAAGAAATCAAGGACGAAATTGATGACGCGGGCAAAGAGGCCAGCAAAGACAAATAATCATTGGAAAATTTCCGGAATTTCAGAGCTGTTGGAAATGCTTTAAAAACCGGCAGTCTGACCTGCAAGAAACTTGTAGAGTTTCATTTAGAACAGATAAAAAAATATTCTGAACTCAACGCTTTTCTTGAAGTCTATGAAGAAGAAGCTATTGCCAGAGCCGTTGAGATTGATGCCAAAGTGGCTTCGGGTAAAGCGGGTCCGCTTGCCGGTCTGGTTGTAGGATTAAAAGATGTAATCTGTTTAAAAGATCATGGATTGCAAGCCTCAAGTAAAATTTTGGATGGTTTCAAATCTCAATTTACAAGTCCTGCTGTCCAAAAACTTATCGATGCGGATGCGATAATTATTGGAAGACAAAACTGCGATGAATTTGCTATGGGTTCCTCCAATGAAAATTCAGCATTTGGCGGAGTAAAAAATGGCATTGATCCGGAAAGGGTGCCTGGAGGCTCTTCCGGGGGTTCTGCCGTTGCGGTGCAAATGAATATGTGCCAGGTTTCACTGGGAAGTGATACGGGTGGGTCAGTAAGACAACCCGCGGCTTTTTGCGGAGTAATCGGACTAAAGCCTACCTATTCCAGAATTTCCAGATACGGACTTATCGCATATGCCAGTTCCTTTGATACCATCGGTATTATTTCCAAATCAGTCGAAGACGCCGCCCTTGTGTTGGAATATCTGGCCGGTGCTGATGGAATGGATAGTACGGCTTCTCAAAAAGAGGTGCCTGCTTATTCAAAAAGTTTGAAGTCTGAAGGAAAGAAAAAAATAGGACTGCTGAGAAAAGCCCTGGATTCCGAAGGTGTTCAACCGGAAGTCAAAGAAAAAACACTAGAGCTTTGTGAGGCCTTGAAAGAAGCAGGACATGAAATTGTAAATTTAGAATCCCCATTTATGGATTATGCTTTGCCGACCTATTATATTTTGACAACGGCCGAGGCAAGTACTAACTTATCCCGATTTGACGGCGTAAAATATGGCTATCGAAGTGAAAATTCAGATACGCTTGAAGCGATGTACAAAAATACCAGGACAGAGGGGTTTGGGGAAGAGGTAAAGCGCAGAATAATGCTGGGCACCTTTGTGCTGAGTGCAAAGTACCACGATGCTTATTTCACCAAAGCCCAGCGTGTACGTAGAAAAATTAGAGATTTCCTTTTTCAACAATTAGAAGAAGTGGATTTCGTTTTAAATCCAACAACACCCGAAACGGCATTTAAAATAGGTGAAAAAACAGATGATGTATTGAGTTTGTACTTAGCTGATTTATTTACCGTTCAAGCTTCCGTAGCAGGATTACCTGCGATTTCTATACCATATTGCAAAGACGCAAAAGGGCTGCCTATTGGTATTCAAATCATGGGAAAAGCATTTGATGAAACCAAATTACTCGCTTTTTCGAATTATATTGAGAATGAAATCAATGAAAAAGTACTTCCTTAACATAGCACTGACTTTGTTTGTCGGACTACTGTTTATACCGGATTCCCATTCGGGGATACCTCAGGTCACTTGTCAAAATGAATACCTGGAACTGGATGAAAATCTATTAATAGACCGTTTGTCGTGTATTGAGAATCATGTACCTCTGCCTTATAACAGAAGAGTAAGTGGCTTTATAGATTATTTTATTCGCCGCGACAGAGCTTATACGCAGGCGGTCATGAATGCTCAGGAATTGTACTTCCCTATTTTTGAAGAAGCATTAGAAAGGCACGGACTTCCGGATGAATTAAAATACCTCGCAATTGTAGAATCGGGTTTAAACCCTAAAGCAGTGTCTCCCGCTTATGCTGTGGGCTTATGGCAGTTTATGAACAGCACAGGAAGAAGTTATGGACTCAAGGCGGATATTCTTATTGACGACCGCATGGATCCTTTTCTTGCCACTGAGGCCGCCTGCAAATATTTGAAATTTCTATACGGCATGTTCAATGACTGGCCCCTGGCTTTGGCCGCCTATAATTGTGGTCCCGGCAATGTGAGAAGAGCCATCAGACGTTCCGGATATAAAAAAGACTTTTGGCAGGTATATCGCTATTTGCCAAGAGAGACGCGTTCTTATGTCCCACAATTTATTGCCATTACCTATGTGTTTAATTATTCAGATGAACACCTGCTTTTCCCGGACAACAACCAATATTTTCCGGAATTTAATGAAATCAGAATCAGTCAAAATTTGAGTTTAAACAGACTGGCTAAAAATCTCAATATCTGTCTTGAAGATTTAAAAATTTTAAACCCTCAGATAAAAAAAGATGTAATACCGATGCATAGAAAAGATTATGTATTGAGGATTCCTGCCATGACCTACGATTATTTTGAATCCGAAAGAGATGAAATATTAAAAGATTCAGAAATACTCAATCAAAAAGAAACCATCTTAATCGCACAGGTCGATCGACTGAGTCCTTTTGGAAAGGAAAAGCACTATCACAGAGTGAGAAGTGGAGATGTATTGGGAATTATTGCTGAAAAATACCATGTGAGAGTTTCTGATATAAGACGATGGAACAATTTGCGTTCAAACACCATTCGGGTTGGCCAAAAATTGGTGATTTGGAAGGTCCCCGGTTACATTCCGGCAAGTACAACAGAATATGCAAAAACAGTTAAACCAAAGAGTCCCATTCCCGCCGATAAAATATATCTCGTAAAATACGGAGATACACTCTGGGACATTTCTAGAAAATTTGAGGGCTTGAGTATTGAAAAAATCAAAAAGCTCAATAATTTAAGCAGCAATACCATTAAGCCAGGTATGAAACTTCGCATTGGCTGATCATTCATTACTTCCGGAATATACTGCTTCAGAACTTGCCTTGAGAAATGGACAAGACAAAGATGAAATATGGATAGCCTATAAAGGAAATATTTACGATGTCAGTCGTTCCAAGCTTTGGAAAAAGGGAATGCACTATGAACACTGGGCCGGTCAGGATTTGACGCATGAACTGCCGGACGCCCCTCACAATGAAAACGTATTTGACAAATTTGAGATTATAGGAATACTAAAAAATACTAGTCAGTATACTTAGGGTCATAACCTTCATCCCCAAAAAGATAAAGAAAAATCACACGGCTGTATTTAAAGTTGTAGGGGAATATTAATAATACCGCCGCAGAAATAATACTTATATAAACCCAGGCAGGTGGATCGTTAAACAAATAGAAAACGCTAAATCCAACGACCAAGAACAAAGCTGTAGATATACCATAGCTGATATACATTCCCCCGTAAAAGAATCCTGTTTCCTTTTCATATCTCAAACCACAGTGAGGACATGTTTTATGCATGGCCGTAAGGCTAAAGGGATTCAATATGTGTTTTTTATGGATGTCACCAATTCGGCAACGGGGACATTTCCCAAGACTTATCGCTTGTAGCGCATTTAATTTTGCCATACTGCAAAGATAAGTTGGGTCCACTAAGAAATTAGAATTTTGAATTAAAAATTGAATGAAAATTAAAGTATTTGTCTTAGCGGTTTATAGCAATCGCTTGTTTCTAAATTTTTACATGAAGGAATAGTTATTCATTGAACAAACTTTCTTGAAAAATTTTCACTTCTCAGTTTTCTCTTTCTTATATAATGACATGAACACACCGCGCTTTTCGAAAGATTGAATTGGTTTAAAATTTCTTTTTAGTTGATTTATTTCTTCATCATTAAAATTATTGTAAACATTAGAGTAAAGCACGTAATCATTGGAGTCAAGGTTGAAGTATTGATGTTTTTCATGGCTTTCGTTTAATTCCATAAATCGCCTTTCAGAAACATTGGGGAATTCAGAGGCCACTTCTGAATAGGCAATATCCTTCTGTTCTAAATAAGCATTCATTTTTTCTCTTAGTTCATAATAAGGCCAATGCGCCAGGCTTGAATCCCATCCCTTGGCTATTCCTTCAGGATATATCCATAAATGTCCGGACAATAAAGCTCCGAAAACAATAAGATATATGATGTTTTGCACTCTCTTATTGCTGACAAATACGAATAACATATACAAAAAGCCGAGTAATAAGATCAGATATAGGGGCAGCAAATAGCGGTGCGCACTCAGGTATTTGTAGGTAGTAAAGCTGTATCCCAAACAAATGACCAGGGATGCCATCATAAAAATTAAATATTTAAATTTCTTATGCAATCTAATTTTGCCTAATCGTGTAAGCGTAATTAATACTATTGCTATTATTACGAACACTCTTCCAAAATCCATAATGCGCCAGATCATAATACCGATATTATATAGAAAGCCCTCAATTCCCACTCTTTCAAAACTTCCCATCCAGGGTGAATCGGGATGATATGCGAGCCAGCCTTTTTCTGCGTAGTGAAATAAGAAATATGGTAATATTCCTATGACCGCCGGCCAATAGGCTAATGATATTTTAAGAAGTTGGGAAAAACTTAGTCTTCTTTCATCAAAAGCATTCAGATAAATGTCAAATAATAAGAGCGAAAAGGCCACCATCAGTCCGCGCATTGAAATTAAAAAGAGACCTATAAGTCCTATTGCGATTAGAAAGCGTTGGTTTTTTAGAATGCCATTGAGCATAAGCAAAAAGCAAAAGACCAGTACAATATCAGGACTCACCAGTACCGATTGTCCTAAAAGTGTAGGTTCTGCTAAAAACAGTATAAGAGAAAGGGTAGCATAGGGTTTAGGAATAAAATATCTTATCAGTGTATTGCTTTGCCAAACTATTCCCAACAAAAAGGGTAAAATGGCTAAATGCGAAACCCAAAGTGTTTTGCCAAAAATCTTCCATAAAATTGCCAGATAAAAGCCAAAAGCAGGAATATGACCGCTATCTATTTTATTGGGTAATAATGTATTATTCAGTCCGTTTTCAAAAAAATGATGGGCCTGCATGCTGGCCAACTGAACCGTATCCCAAAAAAATATATGATCCAGGGATAATAATGTTAAAACCAGAAAAAAACAATAAAAAGGAATTAACGGAAAATGCTTTTCAATGGAAGTCAACATCCTTTAATTTCTATTCAAAAAGCTCAGGATGTTCCATTTTCATTTTAGCAGCATATGAACAGACAGGGACTATTTCCAGATTTTTTTCTTTGGCATAGCTAACAACTTCTTTTATAAGTTTTTTCCCAAATCCCCGACCGCTGTATTCGGCTGATACAGCAGTGTGTTTTATGACCAAGCGGTCATCAAAAGGAACATCATAGGATAATTCTCCCAATACCTCGCCATTATCAGAAATTTCAAATCGCGAGTAAACTTCATCTATAACATTATTAATTTCCATAATTGAGCAAATAACGAGGAATAAGTTTAATCAATATTTTTTTCTTCCTTGGGAAATTGTGTATAGTTTCTCCATTTTTTCAGTAATTCTTGAAAGTTACTTGGCAATTCCGAGTCCAATTGGATGAATTTATGCGTCGATGGATGCTCAAATCCCAAGGTTTTGGCGTGCAGTGCCTGGGCAGGCATCAGTTTGAAACAATTTTCGATGAATTGCTTGTATTTAGAAAATCGTGTACCCTTTAGGATTTTATCTCCCCCATATTCGAAATCACCAAAAAGAGGATGTCCAATGGCCTGAAAGTGCACTCGGATTTGATGCGTTCTCCCCGTCTCCAAATTACATTTCACCAATGTTACATATCTAAATCGTTCAATTATTTCATAGTGGCTTACCGACCACTTTCCCTTCTCTTCTTCATCATATAGACTGCGTATTTTTCGATCCTTCTGACTCCTTCCGATGTATCCGCTTATCGTTCCTTTCTCTTCTCCGGGTTCTCCCCAAACCAATGCGTAATAGGTTCTTTCTGTTTTTTTATCAAAAAATTGTTTGGCCAAATGAGATTGTGCCAATTCATTTTTGGCTATGAGTAAAAGCCCGGAAGTGTTTTTATCAATTCTGTGCACCAAGCCGGGTCTCGGAGCCTTATCACTTGCTTCAGGTAGTGAACCGAGGTAATACATTAGCGCGTTAATCAATGTGCCATCCCAGTTACCGATTGCCGGATGCACAACCATACCTGCCTCTTTATTGACAACTAAAAGGTCTTTGTCCTCATAGATAATATCAATGGGGATATCCTGCGGAATGATATCGATATTTTTTGGGGGTTCCGGTAAGGTAACAACCACTTCATCCCGCGGCTTTATTTTATAATTGGGTTTAACGGTTTTGCCGTTGACCAATACCAATCCGGCTTTAATCCCATTTTGCAACCGTGTCCTGGTGACATTATTGAGTCGATCCATAAGAAATTTATCAATTCGAAGCAGAGATTGTTTTTCATCGGCAGTGACCCGATATTTTTCATATACCAGCTCTTCCTCCTCTTCGGATTTGTTATTCTCAGGATCAGAATTCATATTGCAAAATATGGAATTGTTCGACAGCAGCACAAATATCCCAATTCAAAGAATACAATTCCCGGAAATTAAGGATGGACCCGCTTTTTTTATCAAAAGACTTGATTTAATAGACCCTATATACGGAGGAAATAAAATATTTAAACTGAAATACCATATTGCCAAGGTTCAAAATGAAAAAAATATTGCAATACTAAGTTTTGGAGGCGCATTTTCAAATCATTTATATGCTTTGGCTGGTCTTTGTCAAAAATTACAAATCCCTTGCTATGGTATTGTTCGTGGATTCGAACATTATAAAGAAAACCCAAACCTTCAATTTTGTATAGAGGCCGGTATGAAATTATTCTTTTTATCGCCACAAACTTTTAATTCTGAAAAGGAGCGGCAAAAAATAATTGAACAAATCAAAAGCGAAAAAGGCTATGTACATGTCATTCCCGAAGGTGGTACAGACGAATTAGGTGTAAAAGGCGCTTCAGAAATGCTGACGGATAGTGAACTCAATTATGATTACTACTGTATTGGAGTTGGAAGTGGTGGAAGCATTGCCGGTTTAATAAGAAAAACCGATGGGAAGGGCAAGGTTCTGGGTTTTTCGGCTTTGAAAAACGGACAATACCTCGAAGAAATAATTAATTCTTATACTAAGAATTATCCAAAAAATTGGGAATTGTTTCACGACTTTCATTTTGGTGGATTTGCAAAGCAAAATATGGCCCTAAACGACTTTATAAGTACTTTTGAAACAAATAACGAACTTGAAATCGATCCCATTTATCAGTCAAAAATGCTATTTGGATTAGAGGATTTAACAAAAAAACACTATTTTTCCATTAAGGATAAAGTACTAATTATCCATACAGGTGGCTTACAGGCCAAAAATGGCTTTGCATACATGGCCAAAAAGTAAACTAGAAAATTGAATTATGGGTAGTCGTTTTCTTATCAGAATTTTTCCCTGGCTCCTTTCTATTTTATTGGTAGGTGGTATCTACTGGATGCTTGAAAATAAAATGGAGAAAGACCTTGAAGAAGCTAAACTTTCCTTAAAACAAAAAAACGTAGAGGAGCTCATTATGGGCTTAGGTAAACTCGAGCTAATGCATTATAAATTTAAGGAGGTGCTTTTTTACGAGGCTTTAGAGCCCTATATTGAAAAAAAATATTCCATATCCGGCGATGAACCAATCGCGATAGTACAAGGAACTGCATTTGCCGGAATAGATTTTACCAAAGTAAATTCGGAAGATTTTGAGATTGGTACCGATTCGGTAATGACATTGGTTGTGCCTTATCCAAGTCAGTTTAGCTATACATTGTCCGATGACATTAGAATAATTACCAAAAGCAAAATCGAGAAAGAATTAATTGAAAATGCGATAAACGAAATGGTTAAATCCCATGATGCAGAGGCCATTCAACCTCTGGAACTGGAGATTAAAGAAGATCACATTTTAATGATTCTTGAACCTGTGCTTGAAAATCTGACCAACGAAGACGTAGAAATACGTTTTGTAAAGAAGGATTAATACTTTTTTAAGAAATCGCTGATCATATTACTTTCATAACCTCTCCCGTATAAAAATCTAAACAGCTTCGCTTTTTTTTCAAAGATGGTTTTGGCTTTTATACTTTCCCACTTGCGAATTGCTAATTCCTCAAACTGCCTTTTATAGCTTTTATCATTTAAATCATCCAGTAAATCCCTGAAGAGATCTTCAGTAATTTTTCTGCTTTTCAACTCCCTCTCAATTCTTTTAATTCCCCATTTTTTTATTCGAAATTTTCCATTGACGAAAGCTTTTACAAAACGCTTTTCATTTAAGTAGTCACTCTCTTCTAATTTATGAATATAGTCCAGCTGTGTTTCTTTATTTGTAACACCCAGTAAGTGGCATTTTTTGAAAATATCATAGCGACAGCGCTCCTGATAATCGCAATATCTAAGAAGTTTATCGAAAACCTGTTCTTCGTTTAAGTCCCCGGGATTATACCTTTTTGCCATTATGGCAAATATCAGAATTTTGGTTTGGCATAGGGCAGTCTTTCAATCAATTTTGTTTCGTGATAGGCATCCAAGCCCGAACCGCTTAAAATTCCCAAGTTCTCAAGATTAACATAACCATCTTTTTCAAGGCATGATTTGGGCAAATAGACATTTTGAATTTCGCCAATGATAAGGTGGGTGCCATTACTTTTAATATCATAGGATTCTCTGAAAATCATTTCAATTTTTAATGCAGATTCCTTCACAAAAGGAACCTGACAATCGCCTAAAAACTGCATGTTGAGACCGGCTGCTTCAAATTCAGATATTGACTTTTTATATCTGGCAGCAGTCTGATGGGCTTTATTGTAAAATGCTTTTTCAACCGAGTTGAGGGTAAATAATTTAATCTCTTTAATATTTTCAATACTGTGTCTTTCTACAGTGTTTGGCCTGGAAATAAATCCAAGTAAAGGCGGATTGGCTCCGATATGAACAAGAGAATTAAAAATGGCCAGGTTGGGATCACCTTGTTTATTTATAGTTCCGATTAAAAAAAGCGACTTAAAGCCGCTTAGTGAATTGACAAACTGCGTTCTATAACGCTTGTCCATACATTCGATATCTACGTGATTGACATTCATATCAAAGGGGTCTCGTTGATGACATACCACCATCCAAATGCAGAATCTGACCTGTCATCCATTTTGATTCATGTCCGAGGAGAAATTCTATAGCATTACCAATATCTTCAACGGTTCCAATTTTCTTTAAGGGATGCCTGTCTTCACTCGCCTTTCTTTTATCTTCATTGCTCAATAGCTTTTCAGCTAGAGGCGTATCGGTGATTGAAGGTGCGATGGCATTGACACGTATTTTGGGGGCAAATTCCGCAGCAAGTGTTCTTGTTAAGCCTTCAATTGCACCCTTGGCGCTTGCGATACTCGCATGAAAAGGCATTCCATTTTGAACCGCAACTGTTGAGAAAAGAACTATCGATGCCTCATCTGATTTTTTCAAAGCTTTTAAGGATTGCTGGATGGCCTTTACGGCACCGAAATAATTTATATTCATTTCTTCCTGAAATTCCTCTGCTTTTATCCTGTGAAATGGCTTGAGGTTAATGGTTCCCGGACAATAAATTAAACCATCCAACTGTTCGGGAATAATTTCCAATTCTGAATCCGAATTGACGTCCCATTGTTGAGAGGCATCTACTTCAATTTCGAGTGATTTTTTATTATGTGTTGCGAAAATGCTATGTCCCTTCTCCTTTAATTTTGCAGCGATCCCCTCGCCTATTCCGGAACTAGCACCAATTATTAAATAATTTGACATTTTATGTACTTTTTCTTTATAAACAGCGTGCGGCCTTGCTTGTTTATAAAATCTTTAATTCGAACTTGGACTGCAAGTTTTTTTTCTCATTGCTTTTCCTGATTATTGCCATATGACCTACCAGCAGTTAAAAGATGAAATTTTAAGAAAAGGCAGTTTTTTAAGCGTTGGCCTTGATCCGGATCTCGGTAAAATACCTCCCCATCTTTTGGATTCATCCGACCCAATTTTTGAGTTTAACAAAGCAATTATTGAAGCCACAAAGGATTATTGTGTTGCCTACAAGCCTAATATCGCATTTTATGAGTCACACGGTGCTAAAGGCTGGGAAAGCCTGGAAAAGACACTTGAAATTATCCCTGATAATATTTTTAAAATAGCCGATGCTAAACGCGGTGACATTGGCAACACAAGTAAGTTATATGCCAGGGCATTTTTTGAACAAATGAATTTTGATGCCATCACACTTGCTCCTTATATGGGCGAAGATTCAATCAAGCCCTTTATGGAATACGATAATAAATGGGTTATTATATTGGGATTGACGTCAAACAGGGGAAGTGAAGATTTTCAAATGATTGAAGCCCATGATCAAAGATTTTATTTTGAACATGTGATCGAGAAATGTTCAAAATGGGGTTCAAATCAAAACACAATGTTTGTTACAGGCGCCACAAAGACAGAATACATGCAAAAAGTTAGAGCACTTGCGCCAAATCATTTTCTATTAGTACCGGGTGTAGGAGCACAAGGCGGTAGTCTTGACGAAGTTGTAAAATTCGGAATGAATGACGATGTCGGATTACTTGTCAATTCATCGAGGGGAATAATATATGCCTCAAATGGAGAAGATTTTGCTCAAATGGCTAAAAGTGAAAGCAGGCATCTTCAAGAGGAAATGGCGGATTATCTCGAATAATTTAAATCCCTCCCCAGGCTTTTCGCAATGCCAATTGTTCAGGGCTTGGATCATTCATGGCTTCCAGAACATGATAATTGGTTTTTTCAATTTCTATTGCACTTCCAATTAAATCGTATTCTTTTTCTTTCCCCTTTTTATTGTAGCGAACAACCGAAAATTTTAGCTCATCCCCTTCTTTCAGACCATTTTTGAGTTGCGTGACCACTTTGTTGAAATTGCTACCGTTAATAAGTATTCCGTTGATACGAATAATCTCATCTCCTTCTTCATACCCCATTTCCTTGCCAAAATCATTTAAATTATCGGTCGATCTGACGATGATTCGGTCTTTTTCCGCATTGTAGCCCAGACCCACATCTCCAAATGTAATTTCGGTACTTATCAGGCTATCATAATATTTAACACCGATCATTTCAAGTGTCTCTTTTAGAGGCAATGGCTCATTTCCATCGACATAATTTTGGAAAAAATCTTCAATCTGTGGGTAAGTCACCATTTCAATTCTGTCAAATAGCTCTTCGTCTTTAAAAGCCTCATCTTTCCCATAAATATTGCTTAGGTCCTTCATCATATTTTGAGTTCCGTATTCCCCGTCGGAATAGTCACGAAGTTTAATATCAAGACATAAACCTATCAAAGCACCTTTGAAATACACATTGGGATATTCCTTTTTATATTCGTCAAGGCAACCTTCACTCATTGTGGTAAAAGCTAAAGTATCGTTAAATGATCGTTTGGAAATTCTGATTTTTGATCGTATCAATCTCAAATATTCCTCGAAGTTTATAAGTCCTTCTTTCAGCTGCACATGACCGGCTGCATATTCCGTTAAACCCTCATATAACCATAAATGCTCTGACATTCGAGGGTTTTGAAAATCAAAATTGTGTATTTCTTCAGAGTGTATGGTTAGTGGCGTAATGACATGAAAAAATTCATGGGCTGTGACGTCGATAATGCCCTGAGCAATATTTTCGGCACTTTGCTCCCTCATGGATAGTACGGTTGAATAAGAGTGTTCCAGAGCTCCGGAGCCGTTTGAAAGGGGTATTTTGTCAAAAAGATAGATCAAAATTACATACTTATCGACTGGTAAATCTCCACCCAGGTACTGGGCCTGAGCATTTAGAATCTGAGAGATTTGTTGCATCACTTCGTTTGCACTGAGAATATTGTTAGGAGAATACACAGATACTACCACTTCCGTCTTTCCCAGATAAATTGAAGTGGTATCAGGAATGGTATACATAATGGGAGAATCAATCAATTCATAGTAATCAACTGAAAGAAATCGATCCTGCTTCTCAGATGTCATGAGAACTTGTAGGGGCGTTGCACCATAGAAACCATCCGGTTTAACAATTTCTAAATCGAAGGCTTTACGTTTCAAACCTTCTAAATATCCAAAGATTCCAAATGTATTTAAAAGGTAGTTTTCGCCTTCTTCGAAATTGGTTCCTGCCGGTTCAAAAATCACAGTGTCTTTTTCAGTATCGTAACTGTCTTCAACCCAATAACTAATGCTGTGCAAGCTTTGTGCTTTACTTATTTCCCAGCGATTTGGGCTCAATCGCTTTACCGGGATGACTCGCCCCTTTGCATCAAATGCGGCAAAATCATTGACAAATCTTCCAAAGTCATAAATGCTATAAGTCCCCGGAACAATTTTTGGGAACTGAAATTCTATGCGCTCAGCGTAATCATGTGCCGGTACAATCAACTCTACTTTGACCATATCATTTTTCAAATTGACCAAATCAACTTTGTATTGATAGGCTTCGTTTTTGTTCTGCGCTCCTGAAGTGAGATTGAAACTTAAAACGACAAGGAAAAAAGCATATATGTATTTAGGCATGGAATTCAGATTAATGAATTTCAAAAATAAACAGATTTGCCCCAAGGAGGGGCAAAAATTTATCAATATGTAATTCTGATTAGAGCAGCGCCTTTTCTTTCACATTTTCGGTAACCACCTGGCCATCGAATAAGTGAATAATACGATGTGCGTATTCTGCATCTGAAGGTGAGTGTGTCACCATTATTATTGTGGTGCCGGCTTCATTAAGCGAAGAAAGCATAGACATCACTTCCTGCCCATGGGTAGAGTCAAGATTACCCGTTGGCTCATCAGCCAGAATTAATTTGGGTTTTGCAATAACCGCGCGTGCCACAGCTACTCTTTGCTGCTGTCCACCCGAAAGCTGTTGTGGAAAATGATTTTCTCTGTGTCGTATCTGCATTTGCTCCATCACTTCGGTAACTCTTTGCTTTCTCTCCTGACCGGGCACCTTAAGATAAATTAAAGGCAATTCAATGTTTTCAAAAACAGTCAGTTCGTCGATGAGATTAAAACTTTGAAAAACAAATCCGATATTGGATTTACGCATATCAGCTCTTTGTCTTTCAGAAAAACCCGAAACTTCCTTGTCTGCAAAATGGAATTCTCCACCACTGGGGTTGTCAAGCAATCCCAAAATATTTAAAAGTGTAGATTTGCCACATCCCGAAGGGCCCATAATCGCCACAAATTCCCCCTCTTTTATTTCAATGTTTACCTGATCCAGGGCTGTGGTTTCCACATCTTCTGTTCTGTAAACTTTAGTTAGATTTACTGTTTTGATCATTGCTCTATAAGTTTAATTATTCCTTTATTACTAATTTATCAATATTATCATATCCCTCATATGAGGATACGATTACCTTTTCACCCTCAATTAAGCCATCTAAAACTTCATAATAGCGAGAATTTTGACGACCTGTGCGAATTTTTCTTTTAACGGCTTCATTTGATGATTCATCCAATACAAAAATCCAATTTCCACCGGTTTGTTGGAAGAATCCACCGCGAGGAATTAAAAGCGCCTTGGTAGGATCACTTAATTCCAAACGAATTTGAGTGGTCTGTCCTCTTCTAATTTGTTCGGGAAAATCATTTACAAATTTCATATCAACTCTGAACTGACCATTGGTAACTTCGGGATAGACCCTTGAAATCTCCAATTCATGTCTAGCCCCGGCAAAATCAAAATAACCTTTCAGGCCGGGGAAAACCCTTGAAACATAATGTTCGTCAATTAGCGCTCGCACTTTAAATGAATTGATATCATCTATTTGACCAATATTCTGACCCGGATCAACCGACTCACCGACCTCTTGATCAATAGAACTAATCAAACCAGATATTGGGGCTATTATTAAAAGGTTACTTAAATTTTCTCTGTTGAATTCTAAATTTCGCATTGTTTGCGAAAGGGTTCGTTCCAATTGGCTAATTTGGGCTACCATATTAATTGAATCTATTCTCTGAGATTCAATTTCAATCATTCTTTGTTTTTTTAATCGTTCATAATCCCATTTTGACTGAAGAAATTCCTGTTCTGACAGTACCTTTTCTTCATACAATTCTTTATTTCTTTTGTAGATGTCCTCCGCCCTGGCCAAATTATAATTAATGTCATTTAAAGATCTTTTCAATCTGAATCTATTTTGCTGTAGACTCAGTCTGGTACTTTGAAGGTTGTTAATTAAATCGGAAGCACGGGTTTCCTGTTCCAGAAATGACATCATCATGTTGTGATTTGTCAATTTTAGAATTGTATCCCCTTCTTTAATACTCGTTCCCCCAATTGTATATTTTTTTTCAACTCTCCCTCCTTCTATGGCATCGAGTGTTACCGTGCGGATGGGTTGTATCGTACCATCAATTGGAATGTAGTCTATGTAATCTCCAAAGCTTACTTCTGCAATACTAATTCGCTCTTTATCGATATTGAGTTTGCGAGAGCCATCGGCAATAATCAGGTTATAGGCTATAAATAAAACTAGCAATGCCGATCCCAACCATATTGCGATCTTTTTTGGTGGCCACTTTTTCTTTTCAATCTTTCGATCCATCGTATCCCTACTAAGTTTTGATTTTTAATGCCAATAAAGATGCCAAACTTAAAAAAGCCTCTATTTCCAATATTTAAAGCTCATTCATAAGCTTCAATCCGAATTGAGTCATTTTTTCAAACATTTATTGTTCAAAATCGAACAGCTGCTGTCCGTTAAAATACCCTCTTTTGCCCCCTTTATCCAAAAAAACTCATTTAAATCTGCTAAACTGATTTCTTTTTTTGGCATGCGCTTTGGAGGATTTTGATTGAGGTCAAAATTAAATTATTATGTTACGTTTAAAATTTCTAATACTCCTATTGGCAATATTATTCACAAATATTGCATTTGCAAGCGGAACTGAAAACAGAAAATCTACTTCACCTGTAAGTGTAGAAGCCAGTGATTTACAAATATCAGTTTTTCAAAATACCGAAGATCACCGCTATATCGTAAGTTTCAAAAATGAAACCGACAAGCCCGTATCACTCGATCTGAAAGATAAAGAAGGTCAAAGTATATACACTGAAATGGTTAAAGGTAAAGGAATTTACAACAAACGCTTTGATTTAATCAATCTTGTAGATGGAGAATATACGGTTACGGTTGGCAATGAAATTAGCAGTTTGGTCAAGGATCTTGTCATTAAATAAGCCAAAACATGCTTAAATAAAAAAGTCGGATTGAATCCGGCTTTTTTTATGCATTATCTTTTAGAGTCATTAGTTTTATACAATGATCGGTTATTTTGAATACCAAAGTCTCCAAAATAAAAAAATGCATTTGCAAAACCTCGTTGCGCTTGCCGAAGCAGATGGAAAATTACACGCCGATGAAATAGACTTACTCAATAAAATTGGCAAGCACTACGGTTTAAAGAAAAATCAAATCCTCGAAATTTTCAGGGAGCAAAAAAATGCAGAACAAAAAATTCCTGTAAACTTTGATCAAAAAATCAACCAGCTCTTTGAAATGGTCAAATTAATGATGGTGGATAATATTGTAGACGAAAAAGAAATGGAAATTGCTACGGAGATGGCGGAAAATCTGAAATTTAAAAAAGAGGTAATAAATAAACTGATTGAATTAAATCAAAAGAAATCATTAAGCATGTGGGAGTGGGAAGAGTTTAAAACACGCGCCCTCGATGACTATTTAGGTTGATTTTAAAAATTAATCATCAAAATATATTTCATAATTGAAATTATAAATTTCATTGCCAAAAAGCATTGTCAAACCGGCTAAAATGAAGTTTTAATAAGATAAAAGCCTTTTAATTTGGAGATGAAAATTGTTCACTGCTTATGAACTCCTCATCAGTCAGGCTGTTTAAAAAAGCAATGATATCACGTTTTTCTTGCTCGGAAAGGGGTATTCCATATTTTCCGTCTTCCCTGATAAATTGCCTATCCAGACTGGGAGAATATTTTACCTGAGAACTGTAATGGTCAAGCACCTCCTTGAGACTTCCAAATCTTCCATCGTGCATAAAGGGTGCTGTAAGGGCTACATTTCTTAATGTTGGGGTTTTGAACTTTCCAAGGTCAGATGAATCAAAAGTGATCCGGTATCTGCCGGTAAAAATATATTCATTGGAAAAATCATTCCAGGAACTGTCAATGCCATTGTTGTGAAATGCATTATCGGTGAATAAAAAGCCCGAATGACAGCTGCTGCAGTGATCTTTGTACAATGTTAAGCCAATGAGCTCCTGCATGGATAAAGCGACTCCTTCTTCATTCCGAATATATTTATCGTATCTGGAATTTCCTGAGATAAGTGTCCTTTGAAATTGTGCCAAGGCTTTTAGAACATGTGTAAGCTGGATTTCATCTTTATTAAAAGCACTTTGGAATAGACTGGGATAGATTCCATCCTCATTTAATTCCCCGATCAGTTCAACGATGTCCTGATTCATTTCATCGGGATGGCCTATGGGACCTAGCGCCAATGATTCGATATTTTTTGCTCCACCTTCCCAAAATAAACCCGGCATCCATGCTAGATTTATTAAAGCGGGCGTATGACGCAACAATGCTTTACCACTCACCCCTTTTCTGGTCAGGGCATCGCCATCGGTAAATGCCTTGTCTTGAATATGACAGGAAGCACAAGAAACCTGATTATTACCAGAGAGAATGGGGTCATAAAATAAGAGTCTACCCAATTCAATTTTTTTCTCTGAAAATTCATTGCTTTCGGGGATAGGAAGGGCATCAAAATTGGAAGGAACCTCCACCACAAAAGGTTCATCTTGCGGTAGAGGTTCATTATTTTTCTGACAAGAATAAAAGATCATTGTCAGAATCAATAATCCAATATGCGTTAAATACTTAATCACTCGGCATGATGTAACATGAACATATTAGAGATGTTTGCATTCATTCTATCCCAGGCATCTTCCTCGGTGAAAAACATCCATATACCATCCTTTTCTCCAATGTCGATTGAATTTGGTTGCTCAAAAATTGTTTTGACCGAGACCATGAAATGCGCTATGTGATCACCGCCATCAGTCACTACCAAATTTGCTGCTAGTGGTATTTCTTTTTTAATATAATAAGCATTCAAACCCGTATGAATCCTCAATGGTTGGAAATTCGAACTGTCTTCTTCAAAATAAGTTCCATCTAACCTCAAGAATTTATAGCCAGTGTTCCATGCCCAAAACATACCATTGGATAGACTTAATTCTCCCTTTCCGGATCCGAGCGTATCATTATTGGCGGGATCTACTCCAAGCGCAAATTCCAGGCTGGTATATGTTCCACTTGGAACTTCATCAATAACAATCATTTCGCGTGTGTTATCGGCTGTTTTTTCTACCAAATAATACCCATCCTCATCCTGAAAGGCCGTATCACTTCCATTGAAAAGAATAATATTCGAAATCCAATACCTGATGCCATCTATTGAAAGGCTATCGCCAGAAGTAGTTGCATATACTTCATTCAAGTTTAATTCCACTCCGGACATGGGGTCAAACTTATTGTCGAAGTGAATAGTTAATTTACCCGTACCGTCAGCAGTGCCGGGATTTGGGGTATTTGTATCATCATCGTCACCGCATGATACAAAAGTGAATGCCATGCCCATACTCAGAAGCACAGCAAAAATGCTTTTTAAAGATTTCATTTTATAAATTTTAGAGTTTATTAATAATTGAAGGCTTTAGGAAAAGCCAAACGGAATACATTGAATTCAAGCGTATTTAGGGGGTGGGCATTCCAATTCCAGAAAAGGATCCTTTATTATTTTCTCAGAATCTAAAATAAAATATGTGCTTTCCCTTGTTTCCCTTTTCGGGTTAAATTTGATTTCTTCGGTTTCATTCTGGAAAAAAGCAAAGCTCAATACCGGGCTGTTAACAGCTTTTTTTTCAGCCTCTTTCTCAGTTTCAACTTTGAGTTTTTTCATCAGATAACAATGTCCATTACAATCTGAGTCAGGATTAAATCGATTTACACACAAATTGTTGGCAATATATTCCTTGTTTAAATCAAAGTGTACTTTTATAAAGGTCAGATTTATGCTATGCACCAGAATGGATGCTAAAAAGAAAAAAGGCAATATGGTTTTATGCCATTTCAATTATTCAACCGATGTAATTACAATCATCTCACTACCATAATTTTCTGAGATTAATGAAGCATTCGGTCCACCCATAACATTTCTGTAATTGGATTCTTTGAGTGAAAGTAAATTGGGCTCGGTGTAAATTTTTTCCAAATCAATATTAAAATTCACGCTTCCAGCATTTTCAGCCTGTATGTTTAAAGGCTCTGAAAAATTGAAATTTGGGATTTCAAGGTTTATCATATCACCGATATGAGCGACCAATCCGGTAGAATTATTTGGAGTGGAAAGACTAGAGGAATAATACCTCCCTTCCAGCAATAAAAATTTATAGCCGGTATTCCAATCCCAGTACATCCCCTCCTGTTGAAATAAAATGGGGAAACTCTCCGGTTTGAAATTCATGGCAGAATCCATTCCAATATGGAATTGAAGTGATGAATAATTGCCGACAGGAACATTTTCAATGGTCAACTGAAAATTAGTTGCGCTATTGGATGCTTTTACCAAATAATAACCCTCCTCATCAATCCAGTTTCCACCATCGGCTTGGGCTAAAGTCAAATTACTTAAAATGAACTTAAACTGGTCGAAGCTCACCGTATCTTCGTTGGCCAGAACATATCTTCCCGTTCCAAGCTCCAAAACCTCGTCGTTAACTTTGAATTCAAAATTCAAGACAAGGTCTGAAGTAGCTTCCGGTACAACAACTGGGTCATCATCATTATCACATGAAATAATTAAGAATGAAGAAAGGATGATTAATGCGATTAGATTTTTCATTCTTCTAGAAATGGGTTGTTAAAAAGGGTATCAGAAATTAATTCATTATCGGTAAGCGTTTTAAGAAAAGCAATAATTGCAGACTTTTCGCTTTCTGTTAGACCTAATTGTATTGTTTTCCCATCCGGACCATAAATAATATTTCCATTGATATCATTACTTACTTCCATAAGGGTACTTAGTGTTGTACTGACCTGAACATGCTCATTATAATGATCCAATACCTCTTCCAAAGTATTGAAACGACCATCGTGCATATATGGAGCGGTTAATTCAATATTTCTCAAACTCGGGGTTTTAAATTTCCCCTTGTCTTCTGGATTATTGCTTACATTAAAATAGCCTTCATCCTTCCTGCTTGCATCGGATTCAAGTCCATTGTTTTTAATTCCTTGAGTTCCGATTAATTTATTGAAATTGACACTCACATGACAGTCACCACAATTTCCACCTCTCCTATAAACATTAATTTGATTATCGGGATCCCAATAATTATCCGGATGTGTGGTAAATAACTCAAATCCTAATTTTTCCTCTGTTGATAAACTTGTTTCACCTCTTTTAAATTTATCGAATTTAGAATCTTTTGAAATGATCCCCTTTTCAAATTCTGTAATGGCCAATGCAATTCTTTCAGGTGTAATTAAGGTGTCGCCATAGGCATGAAAAAATAAACTGTCGTACAATTCCAGCTGATCAAGTCTTTCAACTGCTTCTGCCAAAGTCAAATCCATTTCTATATGATCCTGAATTGGCATTAAAGCTTGTTCCTCCAAAGTTTTTGCACGCGCATCCCAGAAAAATAAATCCTCCCAAAGCATATTGACCACTGACATGGCATTTCTGGGAGTAGGTTCACCGTATAGCCCAAGACTAAACTGCCGACCATCGGTAAAAGCTTTGTCCTGATGATGACATGTTCCACATGAAATGGTATTGTTTCTGGAAAGCCGGTTTTCATAAAAGAGGTGGCGACCCAATTGAAATTTCTCTTCAATGATCGTTTTATCTGTAATTTCAGGAAAATATGCCGGTATTTCCAATTCGACTTCGGTGGGTTCATACACCCAGTCTTTCCCTTCAGGCGCCGGGTTATTGATTGGCGGAATCGTACCCTCATCGTCATTATTACACGAAAAAACTGCTGATCCGATAAATAAAATCGATATGTAAATCCATTTATTTTTCATATTCATCCATAAAACTGAAAATGGCACCAAAAGGTGCCATTATTTGAAACTGAATTGATTATTTCATTTTATCCAGAACAGACATCACTTCAAAAACGTGATCTCTCGACTGGTTCATCAGTTCCTTTTCCTGATCATTCAAATCGAGTTCGATGATCTTTTCGACACCGTCTTTACCCAATATAACAGGAACACCCAGGTAACAGTTTTTAATACCATATTCCCCGTCCAACTGTACACATACTGGGAAGACTCTTTTTTGATCTTTGACAATTGCCTCAACCATTTGAGCAGCTGCAGAACCCGGAGCATACCAGGCTGAAGTTCCCATCAATTTAACGAGTTCTCCACCGCCAAATTTTGTTCGCTCCACAATTTCATCAAGCTTTTTTGAATCGATCAACTCTGTTACGGGAATACCGCCAACTGTAGTATATCTGGGTAGTGGAACCATGGTATCGCCATGACCACCCAAAATCATTGCCTGAATATCTTTAGGCGAAACTTTAATAGCTTCGGCTAAAAAGGCTCTATATCTTGCAGTATCAAGAATTCCGGCCATCCCCATTACTTTTGTTCTCGGCAATTTCGAAGTCAGGTGCGCCTGGTAAGTCATAACATCCAATGGGTTGGAAACCACAATTATTATGGCATCGGGCGAATGTTTAATTACATTTTCAGTCACCATTTTTACAATGCCGGCATTTGTTGAAATCAGGTCATCCCTTGTCATTCCGGGTTTTCTGGGCAATCCTGATGTAATAACCACAACATCAGAACCTGCAGTCTTTGAATAGTCATTGGTCGAACCTGAAGTATAACTATCGTAGGTATTGATTGGCGCTTTTTGCCAAATATCAAGCGCTTTTCCTTCAGCTAAACCTTCTTTGATATCTACAATTATAATTTCGTTGGCAATTTCTTTGTACGCTAAGACGTCGGCACAAGTGGCTCCTACATTTCCGGCCCCTACTACTGTTACTTTCATTTTTTAATGTTTTAAGATTTAATTAAGAATTTCCGCTAAAATAATCATTTAGAACATTCTTGAGATATTCTAAGAGATATTATCAAAAGCATTGGACAATTCGAAAAACCCAAAAGATGATTTATAGGATTTATACAGGTTTTGATTTAATTCATAATAGGATTCTGCAAGAGCTTGAAGCATTTTTGCTTTAATAGCCACCTTTTTATCAAAAAGATCCAAGATATTTATTTGTGGAATTACATAAAGTGCGCAGTGCTCAGATTCCACAATGGCATTGTAAATCCTTTCTGATTTTGCCAATAAGGAATTGTCGCCAAAACAGGAACCGGCTGTGCGGTTGGTTAAAATTTCAAATTTTTCTCCAATATCAATGTTCAGTGAAACTTTTCCCGATTTCACAATATACAAAGCCTGGCTTGGGTCTCCTCTAAAAAAGACCACTTCATCCTTTTTGTACTTCCGTTGATGCAGGTAAGGAACAAGTAGTGCTAATTCATCATTGTTCAAATATTTAAACAGATTTATTTTTGACAGGAATCTGAAAAAATTCAACTCATCGAGTCCATAGGATTTTCCAAAAGGATTTTTCATGATAATTCTAGCCTTAAGGCCTGTTTAGTATTGTCGCTTATTCGGAATTTCTCGCTGATCCTGTAACCTACTACCCAAACAATTTCTTCACCAGATAACAGAACGTATTGATTCTTTTTGAAATTTAGCGGAATCTTAAGATCAATTAGAAAATCACTTATTTTTTTTTCTCCTTTCATTCCAAGAGGCTGAAATTTATCGCCTTCTTGCCAGGGCCTTAATTTTAATGGATAATGGATCAATCCGGCATCTAATAAGGCCACCTTTTCGGTTTTCTCGATTTTGAAATTCTTTTCAAGATGAGCGGCCTTTATTGAATGATTCTCCAGCTGAATTAAATCCTCCGGCTTTTCTACTATTGTTTCTGCTGCTGTTCTTTGTTTTAGGGTGATAATAAACTCTGACCTGTCCTTTACACACATATATTCATCAGTGTAGAATACTTTCCCGCTTTCAGAATTTAGGCTTTTTACCATATCTTGAAATTGATTAAAATTAAAACTCAGAGTTTTAAGATATTCCCAAAAAATCAACAATTCTTCGGGTTTATCCCTTAGCTCTGAAATGCTAATTCTAACTAAATCTTTTTCTTCAATGATCCATTCTGATTTTGCTTCCTTCAGTTTAGACTCCAAAAAGAAATTTAAAAGGTGCATTTGATTGGAAGAATCGGAAAAGGTATTTAAATAAGAAGGGTTTATTTCTTCTATGACGGGTACGATTTTATGACGCACAACATTGCGCTGATAATATAAAGCCGAATTGCTTTTATCCTCTCTCCAAATCAATTGTGAATTTTTGGCATATTCTAAAATGTCATTTTTGGAAAAAGACAGCAAGGGTCTGATAATATTATTATTGATTTCGGGAATGCCTGATATGGAAGAATAGGTGCCCGATTTAACAAAGTTTAAAATTGCTGTTTCAAAGCTATCGTCTAAATGGTGAGCCGTTAATAGATAATCGTAATGGAATTTACCCATAACATGATCAAAAAAATCATATCGTATTTTTCGGGCTGCCATTTGAACCGATAACTTCCATTCTTTTGCTTTTTCGCCTGCATTTTCACGATGCGAATAAAAAGGCAATTCATAGCGGCCTGATAAATCCTTGACAAAATTTTCATCCTTTTCCGAATCATCCCCTCTTAAAAGAAAATTGACATGGGCTATCGCAAATTCGTAGCCGGTTTTGCTCATCAGATCGCATAAAACCACTGAATCGACGCCACCGCTTACAGCTAAGAGGAGTTTGTTATTTTTCTTAAGTCTAAATCTTTCTTTAAGTAAATTTGAGAAATGCTCTAACATATTATGCTAGTCGGCGTAAATTTGTGCGCTTCAGGATGAAAATTTACAAGCTTTATATTGTTTTTGCACTTTTATTTTTACAAAAGAGCCTCTTGAGGGCACAAAATGTAAATATTAAGCAGACAGATGTTTTTAAAAGTGGAAAATTCGAAGATCAAAAGATCAATAAACTTTTGGGGAATGTCATTTTACAGCAAAAAGATATAACCCTTTACTGTGATTCTGCATATCAGTATGTAAAGAATAACAACAAACTCGAAACCTTTGGTCGTGTCAAGCTGATTAAGTCGGATACCCTGACATTGACTTGTGATAAGTTGACCTATGAAGGCAGTCAAAAACTCGCCAAGGCACGAAATAATGTGATCCTAACAGATCCTCAAATGAAGCTTTATACGGATTATCTCGATTTTGACCTGAACAGTAATCAGGCCTATTATATTAAAGGAGGCAAGATCATAAATGGAGATAATACCCTGACCAGCGAGAAAGGCAGATATGATACCGATCTGAAAATGATGTATTTCAAAAAAGATGTGCATTTACTTTCGCCGGAAAGGGAAATGTTTTCAGATACTATGGATTACCACACGGAAAGAAAGGTCGTTTACTTCACCGGCCCCACCAAAATAATCAGCGAAAGCGGAACGGTTTATACAGAAAGCGGCCAATACGACACCCAGGCAAAACTCTCCAACCTCAATGCCAGAAATCGGCTTGAAAACGAAGAATACATAATGGAAGCGAATGAAATGATTTTCTCTCAAAATGGAAATTCCGGCAAAGCCTGGGGCGATGTATTTCTGTACTCCAAAGAAGAAAATATTATTTTAACCGGTGACATTATGCTTTTTGGGGGAGAGCAAGGACGCTCAAAATTATGGGGTAATACATTGATGCTATATCCCATGGAAGATGATACGCTATACATGCGCGCCGATACCCTTATTTCTGAAAACGTAGATTCTACGGAGGATAAAAAAATTCTGGGCTATCGCAATGTGAGGATCTATAAAACAGATATGCAGGGGAAATGTGATTCTATGGTATATAACTCGGTGGATTCAATGATAACTTTTTTTAATGATCCGGTCATCTGGGCTGAAAAGAATCAAATGACAGCTGATACCATTGCTATCCAAATGGCAAATGGTGCCATTGATAAGGTATATATGGATATCAATGCTTTTATTATTTCTCAGGATACAATTGGAAATTTCAACCAGGTTAAAGGAAGACATGTCGTGGCCAGTTTCGACTCGGTATTTATTCGTCAGATCGTTATAGATGGAAATGGAGAGAGCATTTATTTCGCACTTAAAGAAGAAGACTTGAGCGTTATTGGTATGAACAGGGTTTTATGCAGTAATATGACTTTGGATTTTGCTGAAAAAGATTTACAATTCATACATTTCTATGTAGAACCCGATGCTAAATTTATACCCCCGCAGGAACTTATGGATCCAGAAAAACGATTGAGAGGATTTATATGGCGACAAAGCGAGAAGCCGAGCAGGGAATCTGTTATTTACTACGAAAAAAATAATTGATATGGGACTATTGTTTAACAATTTCGAAGAATGGAAAGCCTATTGTAAGGAAAAAAATCAAAAGTTGTTTGAGCCTGTTCTAGCCTATGAAACAGAGCAAAAGTCTCGTGATGAAAAAAGCATTTGGGACCATTTACAAAAGGCTTATGATGTGATGCGTAAAGCCGTAGATACCGGCTTGAAAGAAGACATGCAATCCCGATCGGGGATGATCAATAATGGTGCAAAAAAAGTATACCAAAATAAGCATACATTGTTATCACCTGAATTTCAAAAACTCGTGTCAAGGGCTCTTGCTGCCAAAGAAGTAAATAGTTGTATGGGCAGAATCGTTGCCGCTCCAACTGCGGGTGCTTCGGGAATATTGCCGGGTATTTTATACACCGCTCAGGAAATACACGGATATAGCGATAAACAAATTCTTGAAGGCCTACTGGTTGGTGCAGGAATTGCCTTGATCATAGAGAGAAATGCGAGTATCGCAGGTTCCGTAGGCGGTTGTCAGGCGGAAACGGGAAGCGCTGCGGCCATGGGCTCAGGTGCACTGGTCTATTTAATGGGGGGCACGAATACGCAGGTATTTAATGCCGTTGCCATCACCATTCAATGCATGCTCGGATTGGTTTGCGACCCTGTTGCCGGCTTGGTTGAAATTCCTTGTGTCGTAAGAAATGCCAGTGGTGCGGCCATTGCATTTTCCTCCGCCCAAATTGCCATTGCCGACGTTGATTCTGTTATTCCCGTTGATGAGTGTGTCATGGCCATGGGAGAAATCGGCCAGAGCATGGAAGCCCGTTATAAAGAAACAGCATTAGGCGGATTGGCGGCCACCCCTACAGGGCAGCGTATCAGTAAAAAAGTACTTATTCATGATATCGAAATGATGCCCGATGAAGATGAAAACGAATCGAAGGATTAATTGATGACACTATAGGTATAAACCACATAGAAAGCCAATAAAACTACGCCTTCTATGCGTCCCAGTTTTTTTCTGATCAAAGCAAGTATCAAGACCAGTACCGTTATGCCCATCATCCATAACATATCGTATTCCAATATGACCGGGTCAATTTTAATACTCTGAATCATACTGGTAATTCCCAGAATTGAAAATATGTTAAAAATATTTGAGCCGAGAAGATTTCCAAGGGCCAAGTCGGTTTGTTTCTTATAAGCAGCAATGGCAGAAGTAACCAATTCGGGAAGACTCGTGCCCAATGCAACCAGTGTTATTCCTATTACTCTTTCCGAGACTCCCAGACGCAAGGCTATTTTTTCAGCGCCTTCCACAAACCATTCTGCACCGTAAAACAAACCCGCGCAGCCAATGATGATCATTAAAAGGTCTATTAATAAAGCTCTGGTAGATTGTTCTGGCTCTGTCAGTTCGTGTTCTTCCATTAATGCCTCTTTGGCTTTGGTGTCTTTTCTGCTTTTGATCATAGAAAAAGATGTAAAAGCGACCAGCATTGAGAAAAACAGAAGCCCTTCCCAGAATTCTATTATGCGATTGTTCCAAAATAATTCCGAGCTAACGAAGAGCATCACAATTGAGGCAAAAAAGGTCATGGGCCAATCAAACCTCAAAGTATTTCTTTCAATATAGATATCCGAAACTACTGCCGTAAAACCAAGGACCAATCCCAGATTACAAATATTCGAACCCACAACATTTCCCATCGCGAGGTCATCGATGCCGGATAATACGGATTTTACACTAATAAGTAATTCAGGGGCTGAAGTGCCAAAAGCAACAATGGTAAGACCTACCACCAGTGGTGATATCTTTAATCTTAGAGCGATATTGGAAGCACCCCGGACCAGAAACTCACCTCCTGAAATAAGTACCACCAAACCAAGTATAAGAAAAAATAAGTCTATCATTTAATACTATATTTTTTCACCAAAAGATAAATCTCCGGCATCTCCCAAACCGGGTACAATATATGCATTTTCGTTGAGGTGATCATCCATATCTACCGTCCAGATCTCGCTTTCAATATTTTCTTTAATATATTCAATTCCATCAATACTTGCCACCAGTGCGGCAATATGTATTGATTTTGGTTTAAACTTTTTTCTAATACCCTTAATGGCTTTTACAAAAGACTTCCCTGTTGCTAACATCGGATCAACAATAATGAGATCTTTAGCATCGAGGTTGGGCTTTGTGAAATAGCTGGCTTCAATTTGAATTTCATCCTTATTGCCGGAGGTATTTCTATATGCACCTAAAAAACCGCAATCGGACTTATCAAAGACATTTAGAAATCCCTGAAAAAAAGGCATCCCCGCACGCATTACACACACTAAATTTGGATATTCCACCAATCTGTTTTGTTTTTTTATACCCAGAGGGGTTTGTATTTCAATACTTTCATAGCTCAAGGACTTAGAAATTTCATAAGCAAGTAATGAACCCAAGCGTTCGATATTTGATCTAAATTTCGCCCTATCCTTTTGTATGTGCCTGTCTCTCAATTCGATAAGGATATTGTTAGCTATGCTATTCTCCTTCGCTAGTATAAACATTAAAGGTTTTCCTGATTAAATACAGGAGTTCAAATATATAGAAATTAAACATTGAGCTAATTATCTTTGTCAATATTAATAAAGGATTTCAGGATTTTATTAATAAAGCCAGAGGAAATCGATGCCTTTCCAGAAATACAAATTCCTGTTTTACCGCACCAAACCCGAATAAAAACGGCCCAGAGAGGCAATATTGCCACCTTCAAAATCCAATTGTTTATACCCTTTGCTGTAATTAAGTAACCATTCATTAATAATAGCATGCATAATCCCGGCTTTTTTGGCTTTATCGTTTGAAAAACTTAGCAAAAAGGTCATTACATCTTTATAACCTGCAAAAAGACCAGATGCCATTATATCACCGTTTTCATCAAGTGCTGAAAATATATTTATGTTTTTATCACCAGCAAAAAAAGGGATAATTCGATCATAAACATTTAAAAAATCTTCACTTAATTTTATTTCCCTTTTCTTATTCATTTTAAACCCACTCAACAATGCGCGAAAATCATTATTGATATCCAGGGTCCAATTCAATTTATTAGCAGCTTTGATGTTTCTTTTATGATTTTTTGAAAAGTTTTGTCCAAAATCCTCCTTTGTGAGATCCAAAACATAAGTAATTCGCCGGCTGGAATGAAAATTAGCACCTTTTAGCAATTGACTTGCGGAATAAGCATCAAGTGATAAACGCATTGATATACTTTGCTTCAAAACATGGCGGACTTCATTCAAAAAAGCTTCTCCTACTTCACTTTTCCTACTAAGTATTTGAAGTTGCTGTGTAAAAATCGGCTGAACCATATATCTGATGCCAAATCTTTTTTTATATAACAGTGGAAATGCATTCAAATATTTGTCATGGTCGATTTCTACCAATGCTTCAAATTCAGGGTTTACAGCATTTAAATAGTCATATTTCGAAAATATTCTTGACCACATGCACTGAAATACCAGCTCATCCCATTGCTTTGGGTCAATTTCATTACTTTTTAAACGAATAATACTCATCTATTCCTTTTCGAAACTTAATCTAATGTAGTTTTTTTACAGCACGAGACCTCAATGATATGCGCAATAATCTACTCATCATATTCTTATGGCTTGTCCCATTTTCAATTCTCAAGGCCCAGGGTGTTTATGCACCCACTAGCCGTGAATATACTCGACTCCTTCAGAGGTATGAAATTTTAAATAGAAAAAACTATAATTCGGTATTCACTTCATTTAAACCTTATACCAGAAAAAATATTATTGAAGCATTGGAAGAAGATTCTGTTTTTACTTCAAAAGCCGATCTCTTCAATAAGCAGTATCTTCTGAATGACAGTCATGAGTGGACCGAAAAGGAAGAAGATTCAAATAAACCTTTTCTAAAACACTTTTATAAAAAAAAGGCCAACGCTTTTTACTACAATGAAAAGGATGTTTTTCAAATTCATGCCGATCCTATTTTACATTTAAATGTAGGTGCAGAAATAAATAATCCCGAATTAAAAATTGGTACAGATGCATATCCCAGTGAAAGCAGAAATTTTTATACCAATACAAGAGGTGTCATGGTTCGCGGTATGATTGATAATAAAATCGGTTTTTTTTCTTCGATCACTGAAAATCAGATGCGTGTGCCAAGATATGTTGAACAAAGGATAAAAGAAGATACCGTTGTGCCTGGCGAAGGGTTCTGGAAACCATTTGGATCGGAAGGCTATGATTTCTTCAATGCACGGGGCTATGTCACCTTTAATGCAAGCAAACATGTTTTTGTACAATTTGGAAATGACCGAAATTTTATTGGCAATGGCCAGCGCTCATTGATTCTTTCTGATTTCGCGGCGCCCTATTTATTTCTGAAAGTTGAAACACAGGTCTGGAAATTAAAATACACCAATATTTTTGCTCAACTCACTGCCGATTATCAAAGGTCGGGAAGGCTTTTTCCAAGAAAATACATGGCCTTTCACCATTTGAGCATAAACATTGGAAAAAAACTCAATATCGGGATTTTTGAAAATGTTATTTATGGAAGGCCCGAAGACAACAACCTTGACCTCGCTTATTTAAATCCGATTATATTTTACAGAGCAATTGAACAAAATGTAGGCAGCCCTGATAATGCCACTGTTGGATTGGACTGGCGATGGATGCCTGTCAAAAAAGTAGCCTTGTACGGCCAATTGATTTTTGATGAATTGATTGTTTCGAATCTCAGGGCCGGCAATGGCTGGTGGGGAAATAAATTTGGATTTCAAGGTGGTGTCAAATACATGAATGCTTTCGGAATTGACAATCTGGATCTGCAATACGAAGTAAATGCAGTACGTCCATATACCTATGCCCATGTTTCGGACTTTACCAATTACCAGCATTTTCAGCAGCCTTTGGCTCACCCACTGGGAGCAAATTTCATTGAGAGCATTGGAATCATTAGATACCAACCTTTTCCAAGACTTAATATTAAATCCAAGAGTATTTTTTACAATCGGGGACGTGATTTAATCGTAAATGGTGAAGTTTTAAACAATTATGGACAAAATATAAGATTGGATTATTCTAGCCGGGTACAGGATTTTGAAAATACTCTGGGACAGGGTTTTGAGCAAAACGTATTCCTAACCAACACAAATTTTAGTTATATGCTTAAGCATAATTTCTTTATTGACTTCAATTATACATTGAGAATAAATGATTACCAGCCGAATAATCTGCAAATCCCAAATAATGTAGATCCAAATTTAAATCCCTCAGGAACTATAACTACTACTTCACACATTTTCCAGCTGGGTTTACGTTGGAATACCGAATTAAGAAATTTTGATTTTTAATCTTTGAATAAAATGAACAGTATTGATCATATACGGCATGAATTGACAGAAGCAAAAAATGTATTGGACCATTTTATTGTTGATGAGCAAAACTTCCAGTTAATATCAAAGGCCTCAGAAATGATGATTGAATCAATTAAAAAGGGGGGTAAAATATTTTCATGTGGCAATGGGGGCTCCCATTGCGATGCCATGCATTTTGCTGAAGAGCTTACCGGACGATACCGGGAAGATCGCGATCCCATTGCCGCTCTGGCCATTTCTGACCCCTCTCATATTTCCTGTGTCAGCAATGATTTAGGTTTCGATCGGGTTTTTTCCAGATATATTCGTGCATTGGGGCAAAAAGGTGATATTCTACTTGGTATTTCAACCTCAGGCAATAGTCAAAACATCATCAATGCAGCCGAAGCGGCGCATCAAAAGGGCATGAAAGTCATTGCGCTAACCGGAAAAAGCGGTGGGCATCTTGCAGAACACTCGGATGTAGAAATACGCGTTTCACACAACGGCTACGCCGATCGCATTCAGGAAATCCATATCAAAATTATTCACTGTATGATCGGGCTCATTGAGAAAGGATTGGAGGGCTAATGTTTGCAAAAAGATTTGATGTAGAATGAAATATTTTTTTTTATTACTTATAGTCATTTTCAGCTGCAAAAATGACGATTGCGATCACCCTACAACTGGTTCAAATGATCCTTATTTAATCGAAGCCCCAATATTTGTATTAGAAAATCATGGCTTTTCTCCTGATTCTACTTCTGGTTGTGGAATACTTGTGAACGTTTATGATTCAGCATTTGAGATGACCATTGGGTATTTCCATGTTGATTAAGTGCCAAATGGAATTGTTCCAGAGTTTTTTGAAACGTATACTGGAATAATAAAAGTTTTTCCTGAAAGAAAACATTCATGTAAACAAACATGGTTAGAACCATCAAATACTCTTACTCTCTCGGAATGTGATATCTTATACATGGAATTGTATCAATAAATATTAATTGAATCCATTTTTAACTATAGTAAATCTAACACCACTTAAATCAATAGTACATCCAATAGAAGCAGCGCCATCATCAGAAGTGTTTTTGAAGAAACTAGCTCTCTCCAACTTAGTCAATCATATTAGACTATAATTGTATTTTATTCCAAATCGAAAATATTACTATATTTAACAAGTTATCGAATACAGAGTATTCATTAATCATTTCCAGATCAAATTTTAAGAAGAGAAAATTATTCTCTTTGATTGAAAATTATTGATAATCATTAAACGGAAATGATGAAAAAAACATTGCTATTATCCCTGATTCTTTTAAATCTTCAAAGTTATGCCACTGTACCTGTACCTGATTTTCAGGTATCTGTTTCTCAAAGTTGTCCATATCAGGATATAACCATAACGAACACTTCAACCATAACTGGAAATATTATTTCTTACAATTGGACATTTGAAAATGGAATACCTTCTTCATATACAGGTCAGAATCCACCATTAATTCAATGGGAACGAGAAGGAGCGTTTGAAATAAAACTGGAAATAGTTTACAACTGTACTCAGGAAGACCCTGTAGACCCCCATGGTAGAATGGCAGGTGGAGAAGAATCAGAATCATGCGCTGCTTCTGTATCATTGACTAAGTCTATAATAATTGATGCAAGGTGCTGTCCGAATTTACCAATTTTGAGTGCATGGAGCCCGGGAAACGTTATTGACAAAGTGTATAAAGTTGACAATGATTTAGTTTTAACCAATGGAACATATGAAATTAATGGTGGTTCCTTATTATTTGAAGGCATAGCCGTGCCAGATCCGAATGGAAACCCAGGCGGCACTGTGGAAGGACCATACATTTTTACTTACCCTTCGGCTAGATTAGATATTCAAAATGGACACCTTAAAAGCTATTGCGGGGCGATGTGGGGAGGAATTGCGATTTCCGGAGGAAATTCTATTGTTATGAAAAATTCAAATTTTGAGGATGCATATGATGGTATTTTTTATCTTAAGTCAATCTCAGCCGGAAACGCTGCCTATGATTTTGATTTTGATGAAAATATATTTAGAAATAATTTTAAAGGTGTTTTTGCAGAAGACGTAGGTAGCTTCCAAAATATTACTAATAATACTTTCACATGTGAACCTGGGGCTCTTTTAAGCCCATTAAACATAAATGACGCAAATAATACAGATGAATTATTTCGAAGTAGATATTCTATTTATACAGGTAAATACATGAGCTTATTTCAGGGTGAGGTTCACAATAATATTTTTGAGAATCACATGGTTGGAATAGCGGTTTTTCCTTCAACAGGTTTTGGAGCCATACATGTAACTGATTGCGAGTTTATTAATAATACCCTCGCTGCTTCTTTTATTGACGGAACCGAAACGGCCTCTTTTGGGGGATGCACGTTTGAGATCCCGGGAACAGTTGATGAAAACTATCAGTTTAATATAGATAAAATGTTGTTTTGCCCTGCTTTTGGAGGGCCTTGTTCAACACCCACTATTTATGATGAGTTTTCTGTAGGGATTTATCTAAAAACCATGAGCACAAATTTTGAAGTTTTGGCGTGTAATTTCACTAATCTTTACAATTCAACCTCGGATATTTTTACAACAAGTCGTCCGGTTTTAGGTCTGAGGTCACCCGATACTTACCCGCTTACTGTTACAGGCACAGAATTTAACAATTTTGATGAAGCTATCCGTGTTGAAGGCTCTAATCCAATGACAATAAATGAGAATATATTCTATAATTGTATCAAATCTATAAACATAGACAACGATCCAGGTTCTGGTATATCTTTTAGCCTTTCTATGACCTGCAACCACTTCAAACAACCTTTTGATCATTCATTTAATCGGTATGGTCTGTTTTTAACCAACGGTTCGCAATTGAATGATATTGGCGGAGACAATTCATTCCCTAATTTTGTCATGCCAAATGGCAATGGTTTTCCGGCTGATCCGGATTTTTCTGCCGGGTATGACCCCGATCCAAACGTGGCTTGCTTCGGAGGTAGTTGTGCAGGAAATGTTGGAGACTGGCAAGTTCCGTCTGGATGGTATTCTATTTGGGATGACAATGCTACCTCCAATTCATCAATGCCTACTTTTCAATATTATCGCTATGAAAATGAATTTGTTGGAGATTTAAATAATCAAAGCTCAAATCTTGGCGTTTATCCAGGAGCTAGCTCTACGCCTTTAGTAGTAGATGCCTTGATTGAAGCAAATATGTATAATCAAATTATTACTAATCCTCCTCCTACATGTGCTAATGTGCAATCTATTCCTTTTCCTCCACTTCCTCGTTTGAGTGGGGATGACGAAGTAATTCAAGACCTTTTCGAAGTTGAAATAAATCCCAATCCTGTAAAAAATAGCTTCATTTCAATTAAGTCAAATTCGGAAATAGAAGCTTTTACACTTTCAGATGTAAGTGGAAAAAACGTCACCTTTACAATTAAAAAAGTTGATAATAATATATACAAATTATCTCCACTGACTTCTTTAAAAAATGGAGTGTATATCTTGTTGTTAACCAATTCTAAGGGTAATTCGAAACAGTTCAAAATAATCGTGGAGTGAGACTACTGTTATTGATAATATTCAGTTTATTTTTTCAAGTGTCTTTTTCACAAGTCTTGAATTGGGAGCTTACAATTGGTCCAGAACCGGGTTCACAAAATTTTACTAAAGTCAGGAATGTGAATGATTCCGTTTTTCAAGCGCTTGGAAGAAGTAATAATGACTTTGTGTTGGTTAGATTTGATAAACACGGCAATAACTTCGGCTTTTTAAATTTAGATACATTAGCTTCTACTATCGGTCCGCAGGATCATTTGGCTACTTCAAGTAATGGTTTTTTACTCGTTGGCGGTAATAGCTCAGGTCGTACTTGGATTGGTTCATTTGATTCTTTGGGAAATCCAAAATGGGAACATATTCTGAATTTGACAGGTGGCAACTCAGATTTTCATAAAGTGAGAGAACTGAACGATGGAGGTTATTTAGCCATTGGAGACCGTTTAACAGATACCAATCAATATTTCCAAGATGTTTATGCCGGACGCTTTGACAGTCTGGGCAATATCCTTTGGGAAAAATACTTTCCCATTTTATTCAATCAAAGCGCTCATGATTTTGTAGAAATGCCTGATGGAAGTTTTTTTATTTCAGGCTATTCAGAAACAGTGGCTCTTGGTGCCACTCCTTATATCATGCAGATCGATATCAAAGGCAATCTCATCGCTGAGCATTATCCCCAGATCAATGGATTCTCGAATATGGATATTAACTATTCGCGGATCGATTTAATGAAAAATGGTAGTGCAGTAATGATTGGACATAGTTCTGATCCAATAAATTCTAAAAGAGCATTTATTATATCATTTGATACTATGTCCACTGTCATTTGGGATACAATTTTTTTTAAAGGAAGTACTTCTGTGATTAAACCTCTTGAAACCGGCGGAGCATTTTATCAGGGATATACTTTGGATTCCGGAATATTTCTTTTAGAATTAGATGGGAATGGAAATGGCGTCAAATACTTTAATCAAGCCAATGGTTTGCAAAAAACTATGTTTGATATAGAGCTAAGTTCTGAAGGATTTATGATTGGAGTCGGGAAAGATGGAACGCCAGGTCAATCATTAACAAACGAACTCTACGCAGCACGCTACGACAGTGTTGGTGAGGCCTTTGTGCCCGATTACTGCACATGGAACCTCCCCGAGGCAGCATTTTACTACGATTACCAAGCACCCATTCTTACTTTGTACGATTCGAGCTTTTCAGGATTGCAATACCATGACAGTATTTATCAGTATCAATGGTATACATCTCAGGGCGATACGAGTTTTTCAGATTCCCTTCTCACCCTTTTTGATACCTCAGGAAATAACACACTCGATGTGACGCTGATTGTCAGTAACTGGCATGGCTGTATGGATACGATTACAAGAAATTTGGACTTTCAGGTCAGTGGAGCCGAGCATATGCTTAACGAAAATGCCATTCGGATGTATCCCAATCCGGCGGAGTCTGTTTTGAGTTTTGAGCTAAAAGATAGGCGATATGAAGATTTTGATATTCGCATTCTAGACTTGCATGGTAAAGTTGTGCATTCGACCAAAACCTTGTCCTCGGCTACTATTTTGGATATTTCCTTTTTATCTTCGGGGATGTACATCCTGGAAGTGCAAAGTCAAAAGGATATATTCAGAAAGAAATGGGTGAAGCAATAAGCTACTTGAAGAATTACATTTTTTGTTTTTTCTTGTAATACTCCCCAATTCTTAGACCACTTCCTCAGTTTTCTTAGTTAATATTTCTGTTAATTCTTTGTTCATTTTGATTGCTTTTCTAAAGCGATTAGATGGAGTTTCCTCGAAGGAATGATGCATCTTTTCATCGTTGTAGTAAGTCACGTAGTCTCTGATCATTTGATAGAGATCTAGTCCGTCTTCTGGTGGATTGAGATAGATTCTGTTGTGTTTTAAGGTTCTCCAGAATCTTTCAATCCATCGATTGTCTATTGCTCTGCCTTTTCCATCCATGGAGACTTTGATTTCTTTTTCTTTCATGGTGTAAATCCAAAGACTGGAAGTAAACTGTGAACCTTGATCCGAGTTGATGATCTCTGGTTTTCCATGTCTTGCAATGGCATCTTCCACTACTTCTACGCACCATTTAGCTTCCAGGCTGTTGGAAATACCCCATCCCATAATCTTTCGGCTGTAGATGTCCATGACTGCCGTGCAGTACATGAAGCCTTTTGCCATTGGGATGTAGGTGATATCAATGCTCCAAGCCTGATTCGGACGCTCTATCTTCAGGTCTCTAAGCAAATAGGGTCTGATATAATCGGTTTCTCCAAGAATGCTCAACATTTTCCTTGGGTAGATGGCTCTATGCCCCATTTTTCTTAAAAGCCTTCTGACCCGCTTGTAATTGACATGATAGCCTTTGCTCTTTAACATAAACTGCATGGATTTCACACCTTCTGCTGGTTCTTTGGCTGCATGCTCGTCCATAATGCGCATGATTTTCAGGTTCTCAGGTTTCTCTCCAAGCGGTTTGTAATACAGACTACTTCTGTTCAATGACAGGAGCTGGCACTGTTTCCGTTTGCTCATTCGGCTTCTTCTGCTGACCAATCCAATCCGCTCTCTCACAGTCCTGTTTTCTTCAAGCTTTTTTTTAAAAAATCATTCTCCACTTTCAGTTGACCGATTTGAGCATAGAGCTTCTCGGCATCCACGCTTTCTTCTTCTTTGGCTTCTCTACCATTCGAAAAAACACTGGATGCATTCTCTAAAAACTCCTTTTTCCAGCGAGAGATAATAACTGGACTTACTTCATGTTTCTTTGATAATTCTGCGAGGGTTTCTCGCTCTTTGATCGCCTCTAAAGCTACTCTGGCTTTAAACTCCGAACTGAATTTTCTTCTCTTGTTTCTCATAGATTTTAGTCAAATTAAAAATTTTAATTTTAACTAAGTCTATGGTCTAGTTTTTTGGGAGTATTACACACTGATATAAAATCAAGTAATCGTATGAAGATATTGTTAGAATAAGTCATAAGTATGTTTCATACATTTTCGGACGGTGTTTACATTAGTACGTATTTTAAAGTCGTTATGATTTTTAATTTTTGAAGTTTTATGAATAGTATTGATCTTATGTAACATGAATTCACTAAAACAAAAAGCATATTGGAACATTTTCATAGTGATGAGATTAATATCAACAATATTTTTAAGGCCTCTGTCATCATAATGCTTATGCAGATCACTTATTGGAAATTCATATCAAAATTATTCATTGTATGATCGGTATTATTAAGAAAGGATTGGAGGGCTGATGTTTGCAAAAACCTTTGGTGGTGCTTTATTGGGCGTCGATGCTTTGACCGTTACAATCGAAGTCAATATTGTGCAAGGAACCAAAGCTTATGTAGTTGGCCTACCGGACAATGCGGTAAAAGAAAGTCTGTTTCGAATTGAATCTGTTTTTAAAGAGAATAATTATCATTTCCCCAGAAGAAAGCTGCTTGTCAATCTTGCCCCTGCAGATGTAAGAAAAGAGGGGTCAGCCTACGATTTGCCTATTGCTTTGGGAATACTCAAGGCAGCGAATCAATTGGAATCTGAAGCGCTAGAGAGCTATATGATCATGGGGGAGCTTTCATTGGACGGTACGGTTCGCCCCATTAAAGGCATTCTTCCATTGGCCATAAAAGCCAGACGCATGGGATTAAAAGGCATGATCGTGCCATCAGAAAATGCGTCCGAAGCCGCTATTGTAAACGATTTAGACATCATCGGAATCAATACTCTAATCGAAGCGGTTGATTTTTTGGATGGCAGTAAAACCATAGAACCGGTATTTGCAGAAACCAGAGACCTTTTCTTTGATCTTCAAAAAAATTTCGATCTCGATTTCGCCGATGTGCAGGGCCAGGAAAATATCAAACGCGGAATGGAAATTGCCGCAGCAGGCGGTCATAATGTAATAATGGTTGGCCCACCCGGAGCGGGTAAAACCATGCTGGCCAAACGACTGCCATCCATACTGCCTCCATTAAGCCTTCATGAAGCACTTGAAACAACAAAAATTCATTCTGTCGCGGGTAAACTCAGCACAAATACTTCGCTCATAGCCCACAGGCCATTCAGAACGCCTCATCATACCATATCCGATGTGGCACTAGTAGGTGGCGGAGGTAATCCCCAACCTGGTGAAATATCACTGGCGCATAATGGTGTTTTGTTTTTGGATGAGCTACCGGAATTTAAAAGAACAGTTCTCGAAGTGATGCGTCAACCGCTGGAAGAAAGAAGAGTGACCATTTCCAGAGCTAAAGCCTCGGTTGAATACCCTGCTAATTTTATGCTCGTCGCCAGCATGAATCCCAGTCCTTCAGGGAAGTTTTATGTTCCCGGTGAGGATCATCCCGATTCTCCTGCTGATGTAAAACGCTATTTGAGTAAGATTAGTGGTCCTTTATTGGATCGAATAGATCTACATATTGAAGTAACCCCTGTTTCATTCGATCAAATGACTTCAAAACAGGAGTCAGAGAAAAGTACGGCCATCAGAGAGCGCGTAATTAAAGCACGGGAAATTCAAAATCTTCGTTTTAAAGAAAAACCTGAAATATTTTGCAATGCCATGATGCCCGCCCAAATGGTAAAAGACCTATGTAAAATCAATAAGGCGTGCAATACCCTTTTAAAAACAGCCATGGAGAAATTAGGCCTTTCGGCCAGAGCTTATGATCGTATTCTTAAGGTGTCAAGAACCATTGCCGATTTAAGTCAGTCCGAGGACATTGCCATTGAACATGTGGCTGAAGCCATCCAATATAGAAGTCTGGACCGCGAGGGCTGGTTTGGGAATTAAGTGATTCCCGATGTATTACAGAAGTATATTTATTTAATTTTTAATAATCTTTCGGGTGATTTCGTCACTTCCGGTTTTGAATTTGAAAATGTACATCCCGCCACTCAATTCTGCCATTTCAGATTCAATATTCAAGCTATTCAAACCCAATAGTGGATTGCTATTGATATGGGAATAAATTTGTTTTCCCTGAAGATCTAAAATCTCAATACAAACTTCACTTTCCGTTTTTATATCATATTTAATCTCCAGCCGATTTGTAAATGGATTGGGAAACACAGAAATTTCAAAGGACTCACTTTTCACCAAGTCTTCATTGTTAAATCCAACAACAGTTGAATACAATGGGACTTTCCATAATCCTCTTCCGTAGGTACAAGCATATATATAACCCTCTGCGACCTGAACTTCCATTTCCTGAACCCAAACATTTGGCAATCCATTGCTATAGGGTTCAAATTGGCTCATGTTATCATTTTTGTAAAATACACCCACATCGGTACCCACATATAATTCTTCGGTAGTAAATGTAGTAGGATCAATCACGATGCATTGGGCCGGTACATTTGGAATACCCGTTGAAATATTTTGCCAGGATTGGCCACCATCGATCGTTTGGTATACTTTGTTTCCATTTGAATAACCAGAGAGGGTTACGTATGCCGTAAATGTACCAGGATTGAAATATGGAGAGAATTGAATATTCGTAATAAATAAGTTGGGTAGTGAACCGGATATAAGCGACCAGTTTACACCGCCATCCGAAGAAAGATATAAACTACTGCCTTTTGCGGCCATTAACATATCCAAATTCCAGGGCGCCATTGCCAATTGGGTCGTTTTTCCTCCGCTTGGGTAAGAACTGTTATTTCGTTTTACCCAAAGGATTGAACCCGGGTTTGGATCGTCGGCATTGTTGGTTTTAAAAATATTGTTAAAACCTGCAAAAAGAACATTATTTTGAAAAGGATCCATGATGTAGGG
The DNA here is from genome assembly GCA_965267555.1 of Cytophagales bacterium. Lineage (GTDB taxonomy): Bacteria > Bacteroidota > Bacteroidia > Cytophagales > CCMP332 > CCMP332. The sequence continues at coordinate 3,114,929 of OZ254083.1, forward strand.
AGTTTCCCAGTATCCGCCTTCGTTGATGTTGTTGTTTATTCCCGAATAGGCACCTGAAACCGCCCTGTATAAACTTCCGTTTTGCGTAGCGGAATAGGTAATGTTGTCATCGGTATGATCAATAATGGTTTCCATGCCGTCACCACCGTTTACCTGCTCATATAAATAGGTTCCGGTCAAATTTCTTCGAATGGTTCCATTGTCCTGATTTCCCGCTTGTAAAAATCCAGCTGTATTTTGACTTATTCCCAATCGATAAGACTGCGTGATCTGTAATGTTTCCGTCAAATCCGTCCATGTTATTCCATTATCAGAGGTATAAAAAATTCCCCCATCATTGGCTGCGTATAAATCACCGGAATTGGGTTTGAAAACCAAATCGTGTTGGTCAGCGTGGATGTAAGTGGCGCCATTGCCGGTCCAATGCGAAATTGAATTTGTTCCAAAACTTCCGCCTCCGTTGAGAGACTCCCAAACGTTGATACCTCCTACCACAACCCGATCTTTATCAATAGGTGAAACAGCCAAAGCGAGATCATACCAACCCTGACCTCTGTTATCTCCTCCGTCTGAGTCACCTCCCAGAAGATTAACGCCAGCTGAATTGTCAAATCGATTTGTCCAGGATTGTCCTGAATTGGTGGATCGCCACAATGATTCAAAACGACTTGTATTTCCCTGAGAACCCAGGGCATAGACATAATTTGGGTCATCTTCGGTTACGGCGAGTTCTATCCTGTTAAAAAAACCACTTACATTGGTGCCCGAAAATGATTCCCCGGCATCATTTGATACCAAAACCTCATTACTGGAAATATAAATCACAGAAGAATCCCCCGGTTTAAAATGCACATCTTTAAAATTTCCTGTTCTTTTTCGCGACCAGGTCAAGCCCCCATTTACAGACTTGTAAAATCCATCGCTCGTTGCAGCCACAATCATTTGTTCATTTTGAGGATTTATATCCAAGCGTCCAATAGTCTTTAAATCGCTCGCATTCCATTGCAATCCCGTGGTGTCCCAGGTCAATCCACCATCAAAAGATTTTAATACCCCAATAGAATAAGTATCCGAACCGTCTCTATCTCCTGTAGCCAGGTACATGATATTATTGTTCACAGGATCAATTGCCAAATCACTACATCCTATAACCGGAAGTGTATCATTGATCAGAGTAAATGTTTGTCCACCATTGGTCGACTTCCATAAGCCACCTGCTGGTGCACCTACAAACAAAACATTCAATGAATCCGGTCGAAATTTTAAAAAATTGAGCCGGCCATTCCCACCTCCGAAAGGCACAATACTTGGCCCCAGATTTGTCCATTGTGGATATGCACTTGATTTGGCTCTGTGAGACTTCTTGGCCATCTCCTTTCTCAAGAGATAATAATTGGGAATATCTTTACTTATTTCACCATTTGGCCATGTGATTTCATTCATTCGATGTGCCCATCTTTCAAAGGGCTTATTGACCCTTGATTGTTTTTTCGCAAACTGCGCATCATAAGCTTCCCTAACTTCATGAAAATTCGCCCCCTCAGCCCGCAATTCATACCAGGATTGCGCCTTGCATAGAACTGAGAAAAATAAAAGGAGCGAGAGTGTGTAAAGAATTTTGTTCATTTTTTACTGTTTTCGATGAGTAAAAATAGTAAATACGAGATATTTACTTCACCAATTACTATTCCCGGAATAATATGTAAAATCGGGATTATCTAAACCTCGGAAAATGCAAAATAGTTGCATAAATAAATCTATTCTTATAATAATTGAATTACTTTGCAATAATCATAAATCAATTCGAAATGAAGGTTAATATCCCAATAATCGCTGCTATGGTATTTATGTCGGCATGTGTATCGACAAAAAAATATGATGAATTGCTGGCAGAAAAAGTAAAATTATCTGCCGAGAATGAACAATCAAGTGATAAACTGGATAAATGCAATGAAGAATTTGCCGAATTGAATGCCAAATACAATTCGACCAAAGCCAAAAATGAAGAACTTAATCAGGAGTTGGAAGATACTAAAAGCGCACTTGGAAGAACGGAAAACCTATATTCTGAACTGGATTCTTCCAACAAAAGGTTACAAAGCAATTACAAGGAATTATTAGAATCATCAACATTAAAATCCGATAAGCTCACTAAAAGTATCGCAGAGAAAGAAAAAGCCTTAATCGATCTCGAACAAGCTTTAATGGCTAACCAGAAATCGATCGATTCTCTTACTAGCAATCTTGAGGCGAGAGAAAGGAAAGTACAGGAACTTGAGGGTGTATTGGCCAAAAAAGATTCGGCCGTACAAAAATTAAAGGACATCGTCAATGATGCCTTATTGAGTTTTGAGAAAAACGACCTGAGTGTTGAGGTGAGAAATGGAAAAGTATATGTGTCGCTTGCATCTCAATTGCTTTTTAGAACAGGAAGTATAGAGATCGATGAAAAAGGTAAACAAGCGCTTGTTCAATTGGCCAAGGTTTTAAAAAATCAACCTGAAGTGAATGTAATGGTGGAGGGCCACACCGATACGCAAAAAATTTCCAAATCTTCTAAATACATGAACGATAACTGGGATCTTTCTGTCATGCGTGCCACTTCAGTTTTGAGAATACTTGTTGACAATGGAGTTGATCCAAAACAAGTAATTGCTGCAGGCCGGGGCGAACATATGCCAATCGATGAAGCAGGCACAAAAGAAGCCCTGAAAAAGAATCGAAGGACTGAAATTATTCTCACACCAAAGCTGGACGAACTCTTTCAGATATTGGGTAATTAATCGGAACTGACTTTCCCATCAATCATTTGAATCCTGCGATCAGCCATTTTCGCAAGCTCTCTGTTATGGGTAACAATTACAAATGTTTGGCCGAATTCATCTCTGAGTTCAAAAAACAATTTGTGCAGTTCTTCTGCATTTTTTGAGTCGAGATTTCCGGAAGGCTCATCGGCAAAAATTATCTTTGGTGCGTTAACCAGGGCACGGGCCACTGCCACTCTTTGTTGCTCCCCACCTGATAATTCGGAAGGTTTGTGGTCCATTCTTTCACTTAAGCCCAAATACTGAAGATGTTCTTTGGCTTTTGATTTGACCTCTTCGATTTTTCTTTTGCCCAGCATCCCCGGAATCATCACATTTTCAAGGGCAGAAAATTCAGGCAAAAGGTTGTGAAACTGAAAAATAAACCCAATCTCATTATTCCTGAATGTCGCCAGATCCCTGCGTTTCATTGCATTGACATCTTTGTTATTCAGGAAAACGGAACCACTGTCGGGTTCATCAAGAGAGCTTAAAATATGCAATAATGTGCTTTTACCGGCACCAGATTCACCAACGATTGAAACTATTTCTCCTGATTTGATCTCCAAATCAATGCCTTTAAGCACCTGGAGTTTACCGTAACTTTTTGTAATTGCCTGAGCTTTGAGCATATTTTATAATTACAGATGGCAAATTAAGCATAAAGCAATTGAATAGATCAATCATTCTTGAAATTGAAATTGAAATGGATTAGTTTGGCAACTCAATTCAAAACATATCCAATGAACGTCCACGAGTATCAAGCAAAAGAAATATTAAAGGATTTTGGTGTCAGCATACAACAGGGAATTGTAGCAGAGTCACCTGATAAGGCTGTTGAAGCTGCTAAAAAACTTAAGTCTGAAACTTCAACACCCATATTTGTTGTAAAAGCCCAAATTCACGCGGGAGGAAGAGGAAAAGGGAAAATTAAAGGGAGTGATCAAAGAGGTGTTGCCATTGCTAAAACACCGGAAGATGTAGGGAATATGGCGCGAACACTTCTGGGTGGCACCCTGGTAACGCATCAAACAGGAGAAGAGGGAAAGGTCGTACAAAAAATATTTATTGCTGAGGATGCCTATTATCCGGGAGAATCCGAGCACAAAGAATTTTACATTTCAATATTGCTCGATAGAGCTACAGGATCGAACGTGATCATGGCGAGTACCGAAGGCGGTGTAGATATAGAGGAAGTTGCGGCATCGACTCCGGAAAAAATAATTAAAGAATGGATTGATCCGGCTGTTGGATTACAAGGCTTTCAGGCTAGAAAAGTAGCTTTTGCTTTGGGATTGAGTGGTAATGCCTTTAAAGATTGTGTTAAGTTTTTATTCAATTTATACAGGGCCTATGAAGAGACAGATGCTTCTATGATAGAAATCAACCCCATGCTGAAAACGAGCGATAATAAAATTATAGCCGTGGATGCCAAGGTCAATTTTGATGATAATGCCTTGTTCAGACATCCTAAAATCGCAGAATTAAGAGATAAAAGTGAAGAAGATCCATTGGAAGTAGAGGCTGCCGAATCTGATCTTAATTATGTTAAATTAGATGGAAATGTAGGTTGTATGGTCAACGGCGCAGGATTGGCTATGGCTACTATGGATATCATCAAACTATCGGGAGGCGAACCTGCCAATTTCCTTGATGTGGGTGGAGGCGCCAATGCAACTACTGTTGAAGCCGGGTTCAGAATTATACTGAAAGATCCTAACGTAAAAGCGATTCTTATAAATATTTTTGGAGGGATCGTTCGCTGCGATAGAGTGGCATCCGGTGTTGTAGAAGCCTATAAAAAAATTGGCGATATTCCAGTGCCAATCATTGTAAGATTGCAAGGAACTAATGCCGAAGAAGGTGCCAAAATTATTCAGGATTCAGGTTTGAGAGTATTTTCTGCTATCCTTTTAAGCGAAGCTGCTGATAAGGTCAGAGAAGTTTTATCTTAAGCCCGATCTTATATTTGATCAAAGAGCCTCTAATCATTCAGAGGCTTTTTTTTGCCCCATGGCTTAACAATTATATCATAACCCGATAAAATCCAGTTCATATTTATTCATTTCTTTTAAGATGAGAAAATGGGTTTCCTTTTCCGTTGAAATGAATAAAAAGAGAAGAAAAGTAGAACTTGTCGTAATTTCTGATGTCCATCTCGGTACTTATGGTTCTCAGGCCTCTGAACTAAATAAATATCTTAAAAGCATTCAGCCAAAAACGCTCATTCTAAATGGTGATATTGTTGATTTCTGGCAATTCTCAAAACGCTATTGGCCCAATTCTCATATGAAAGTTGTAAAACAGGTGCTCAATATGGCATCAAAAGGAACTAAGGTCATTTACATCACCGGCAATCACGATGAAACGCTTAGAAAGTTTGATGGACTGAAAATGGGTAATTTTAGAATAGTCAATCAATATGACATGAAATTAAATGGCCTTAAAACCTGGTTCTTTCATGGGGATATTTTGGATTTTACCATGCAATATTCACCTTGGTTGGCTAAAATAGGTGCCATCAGCTATGATGCATTAATTATTTTAAATCTGAGTATTAATCGTATCCGTGCCCTATTTGGTAAAGGGAAAGTCTCACTCTCCAAACGCATTAAAGACAATGTCAAATCGGCCGTTTCTTTTATTAACAGTTTTGAACAAACGGCAGCAGAACTGGGAATTCAAAAAAAATATGATTTGATCGTATGTGGTCATATTCATCAACCAACGGATAGATCCATTACGGATAATAATGGTAATTCCGTTCGATATTTAAATTCCGGAGATTGGGTGGAAAACCTGAGCAGTCTTGAATACAATGAGAACAACTGGCGTATTTATTATTACAAGGAGGATCACAGTATCAATTCGAAAGAAAAGGAAGGATTGAATGGAGATGTGCCTGAAATAGAAGAATTGAATAACAAAGAGCTATTTCAAAAAATGCTTCTCGAATTCAAAAAATAAGCATGACTTAAAAATTTTTTATAATTGGTTAAATAGAAATCCTCTGGTTGTTACCGGGGGTTTTTTTATTTTAATTGCTTTAATTCTATAAAAAAGTATTAAGAAATGAAGCTCAATGCCTTATGTCTTCATTACCTAAAGTTTTATTGATAATATTGATTGGCTTGACGCTAAAAGCCAATTCTCAAAACACAAATGAAAGCAGCAGGCCGATATTCCTTGGTGTTAAATCTCATTTAGGCGGTTTTATCATTCCCCATCGCGATACGCTTAAGGATATCGCCAGTAGCACGCCAAGAGGTTTGCAAATTGATATTAGCCGGTTCAATATTTCAGAAAAATCATGGCGCTCCTGCAATTGTTATGCGCGCACCGGTTTCAGCCTTTCCTATTTTGATTATGGGAATAAGGCGCAATTGGGCCAATCCTATAATCTTAGCTTTTTTCTTGAGCCCTATTTCAATGTGAATAATCGATTGAATTTTTCATATCGGGCTTCAATGGCTTTATCCTATTTGAATAAACCTTATGATGAAAACAGCAACCCGGAAAATCTTTTTTACAGTTCAGCATTGAGCTATATGCTAAATGTAAGTTTGCACCTTAATTACAAGTTCAATCCCAATCTAATTTTAAACGGTGGATTGTTTTACAATCATATTTCAAATGGCGGTATGAAACAGCCCAATCTGGGTATGAATTTTCCTACAGCAGCACTAGGTCTTGATTATGTTTTTAATCCGGTGCGTTCTGATTTAAACAAATATCAAAAAATCAGCGAATACAACAGAGAATTGAGATATTATACCCGATTGATTGCTTCGATTAAAACCGTTGAGGCATTTGACAGCAGCATGAGCGATGTTCAGCGGCCGGTTTTTGGTCTTGAAGCCGGCCTGATAAAGCCTGTTTCAAAACTTAATGCATTACTTATTGGCTGTGAGTACATATCCGATGGCTCCTGGAAACTGAGAAATCAAAGATGGGGAGAAGATTTTGATCATCGAACGTTTAATATAATGGCAGGGCATGGTTTTCTACTCGGGCGTTTTATTTTTTCACAGCAATTGGGCCTTTATGCATACAAAGATTATCCCAATACCTCTTCAATTTTTTATCAGCGCTATGCCCTGTTTTATCAATTGGGAAAATATCTTAATCTGGGTTTTAGTATGAAAACCCATTTGGAGGTAGCAGAGATTATGGATGTCAGAATTGGGACTACTTTTTAATTTATCGCTATCGGTATCCTCTAATTACCTTGTCAATAACAATTACATCGGGATCATTTTTGATAAAGCCGGGTATTTTCTTTTTTGGACTCTTAAATACCACCGCTTTCAAATTTTTAGATTTGAGTTGATTTAAAATTTTCCTGTTTGGCATAATGTTATAGGCAATTCTATCGGTATAAAACATCGCTTCAATATAATGCCGGCCTTTTACATTGAATAATACCGTATTCTCAGGTATGTCTAAATTGGTAAATACCTTTTTGTTGTGAATCAGGTTTCTGCTGTAATGATTGTTTTTCTTCCAAAGTGTGTATTTGGCCTGTAAATAATCTATATCAATTCGGATTATAGAAATTGATAACAGTAAGCCTAAAAAAATTAATGAATGAATCCATTTCTTTAAATTAAATACCGTCTCAATCCTCTCAAGACCCATTTGTATTAAGGAGGCCAAGGCTAACATAACAATCGATATGATTATAATCGTAAAAGAGGGCATTTTTGTGGCTGCTATTGAAAAAAATAAATAGACTACGGCTAAAAATGACAAAAGCACATAATACATTTTCTTGTCTTTGATCATTTTATTCAAAACCAGTAATCCGGGAACTATTAAAAATGGAGCAAGCGCACCATAGTGCAAATCGAATTTATTTAGGTGCCACCAGATATCGCCAGAATGGCCTTCCAAAGGAACCGTAAAATGAATCGCATTTAATTTATTCGCCGCAATGGCCACTTGTGGAAATCTTATGTAGGTATAAATTTGCCATGGCATACTAATTCCCAGGGCAATAAAAATTGAAATTAATAAGTCTTTGTTTTCAGAGATTCTGTATTTCCTTTCCAGTATTCTCAAAACAAACCATCCAAAAAAAACAAGAAGACCGACCAGCCATTTTACTAAAATTGCAAAACCGGCAAAAAGGCCAATTGCATAAATCCACTTTTTATTATTTGAAAATCTATATTCTAAAAATGCCCATATACTTGCTGTAATATAAAATGTGAAGGCTACATCATTATGATCAATGGTCTGTCTTCCGGCAACCAGCTCCAAAAAATAAGTTGTGCTGATAAACAATATAGCGGCGATAAAACCCACTCGTTCATTAACCAAAATTTTCGACATCCTGTAAACCATAGGCACCAGCAATGTTGCCATTATTATATTGGGCAGTCTTAGGGCGAATTCATTTATTCCAAATAATTTGAGAGAGATGGCTATTTGCCATAAAAAAAGCGGTTGTTTGTGTAGCCAGATGTGATATCTATCCCAATTATCATAGGCAATATCAATTATCTTCTCCGTGTAAAGCATTGGCTTAAATGGATTTGAAATCATATTCTTAGCAACCAATGCATGAAAACGCTCATCCCAAAGGTTTAAAAACGGGTCAAGAAGCGCAGCAAAAGAATACAAAGAGCAGGCCGAAATAGTTAATAAAATCAGGGATAGCCTTTGTTTGTCTTTGATGTTAAAGATTATGCTGCTTAATAGAAATACGAAGCTAAGAGCGAGAAAAAATAACTGGTAAGAATTAAAATACGAGTTTATCAATCTATGGTATTATTAAGCCGAAAATATATTAAAATTTCAATTCAATCTAAGTATAATTGGATATCTCGATTCGGTTAGCATTCCAAATACAGAAATACTCAAGATTACCCTATATTATAGGTTTCAACGATTTGTTCTACAGTCTTTATTTTTTTTACAGGTTATATTATAATCTGGAAACAATTAGCGAAACGGCTGCCGGTAAAATTTCAACTTCAATGTTATCCACATCACCGATAATTTCTCCGTCCAGTTGTAGTATTTTATCCTTTTCAAGTTGGATTTCCGCTTTTCCCGTGCTTATCACTTTTAAGCCTTCTTCGCTAAAAAAGCGCTCGTCAAATTTTGACAATCCCGCTTTGATTAAGGCATTTATATTTATCTCTTTAATAAGTACCAATTCAAATTGGCCATCGCCCGGTTTTCCCTGAACATTTATGGGTATTCCGGTACCAAAGGTACGGCCATTGCAGATCGCCAGCATGTGCAAGTTCTCTTCTAGTTCTTCAACCTCTGTTTTGATTTTGGCCTTAAAGGGTTTTGAATTTCTGAGTTCCTCAAAAAAGAATTTTGCATAGGAAGCCATCCCCCTTTTTTCGTTTTGCTCAAATTTATGTACGATTTCCGCATTGATTCCCACATCACCTAGATGTATGGAGTAATGTTTCTCGTTGATCTTTAAAATATCGAGATCAATAAAACGAGAGGACATCAGAATTTCTTTTAAGGCTTCAAATGGATCAGAATTTATTTTTAATTCAGCTGCCATTCCATTGGCGGAACCCAATGCCACAATTCCCATGGGAATATTTTCATCTTTTACTGCAAGAGCACAGAGCAAAATAGTACCATCACCGCCTCCGGCAATCAGTCTGTCGGGTGCGGATTCTGATATTTTCTTCTTCAATTTGACATCATCATTCTTTCCCGTTGTTTTAAAAACCTCCAGGTCATGGCCGTTTTTGTGAAGCAAATCCTTTGCTTCTGATAAAAAAGCTGTCTTGTCCACACCTCCTGAAACAGGATTTATTACCAACAAATAATTCATATTCTCAGATTGGAAATTTCAGTACTTTCAAATTCGTCGGAGTCATTAAAGTATATGCCTTTAACGCCACAGTCGAGGAGTTTTTTCCATTGCTCATCCTGACTTTTATCGCGCTTTAAAGAGGTTTGCCTGATATATACCAACGGAATCCTGTTTGGAAATTTCGAGCAAATATGGGTATAGGCACGCATGTCATTTTGAGAATCATCTCCAATTAGAATGAATTTTTTACTCCCGCTGTTTTCGAGGATTTTTTCCAGATTTCTTTCTTTGTATAATTTGCCTTTGCCCGGTTTAAGAAGATTTTTGAATTTTAGAAAAGGGGTTAAAATAAGAATGCCTTTTGGCAAATTGCTGTATTTGATAAATGAAGAAATCAGGCCAAATAAATTGCTTTCACTTTTAGAAAGATAGATAGTCCTCATACCCAAGGATTTGGTGAAATTCAACAGTTCGTAAGTAAATACGATTGACTTTCTTTTTTTTGGTCTGAGAAAAAGAAGGGTATAAACGCGTTTTAAAATTGAGGTAGCATGAGATACCAAAACGGTGTCATCGATATCGGAAATAACATCGAGTTCTGAATGGCCGCTTTTAAAGATTACCGGATATTCCTGGGGTATCGGTAATTCATCCTTTCCGATGGAGAATTTAATTTCCTCCTTCTCAAAGTAATCAATCATTACTTCAAAATATCCTTTTTTATCTGTCTTTACTGATTTTTTGTTGCCTTTATGATAAACGTCTATTTGTTTTTTTGAAACCGTTTTTTTGCGATAGGTGCCGATTACATTGAATAAATTTCCAAGTATGCTTTTGGGCTGGCGATACCCTTTTCCCGATCCTTTTAAAACGGTTCCTCGAATGAGTAGCTTTGAATCCAATTGCAAAGCCTGGACCTGCCAGAGGTATATCATTTTAGCATTTGAGTATAGTCAATAATTAAAAAAGGCAGAATTTTACAAATCTGCCTGTTCTATTTCAATTCGTTGGAGATTATCTTAAATCAATCTCCTCTACGCCTTTATATTTCGTTTTGTCAAATTTAAACTCAGAGTCGCTTAGTTTAACATTTTCTTCAAAGGATGTGATCTTATATTGGTATTTATTTCCGCTTTTCTCATAAATCCTCCAGCTGGCGATATTGCTTGTTTTATCTTCAATAAAAAGCTTGATCTTAAAAAAAGACTTGTTTCTGTCTTCAGGTACAAGATCAATGACGTGATAAGTCTTACCTTTTTCCGTAATGGGCTCGATGTAAATGTATTTATAGCCACTTTTGTAAAGATTGTAAATTTTATCCGGCGAAAATTCCATTTCCTCGGCATCGTATTCTACAATATTCACTTCTTTATCTTCGGGAAGGTAATTCCACTGTGTGGTGCCATCGATAAAAATAATCTGGTCCCTGAGATCCAATTTTATTTTATCATCCCCCTTGACCATTATTTCTCCCGAAAATGAATCGCTGACATCATTGGCCGGACTTTCCATGCTATAGGTAAAGCTGGCTTTGAATGCATTGATTTTTTGAAACTTTTCACTCACCTTGTCAAGATACTCTTTGGCTTTTTTATCGTATTGCCCATGTGAGGCAAAAGCCATTCCCAATATCGCACAAACTACTATTAATCTTTTCATGTGTTTTAGTCTTTTATCAAATCACTCAAATACTGTTCCAAACTGTGCTCATCGGGTATTAAAACCTGACGGGCTTTGCTTCCTTCAAATGGACCAACTATTCCTACGGATTCCAATTGGTCAATTATTCTTCCTGCCCGGTTGTAACCCAGACTCAATTTTCTTTGGATCAGTGAAGTACTACCTTGCTGATGCATAACCACCAGTCGGGCGGCTTCCTCAAACATGCTGTCCCGGTCTTTGATATCAAAATCGCCGATTTTGTCTTCATCTTCACTTACATATTCGGGCAGTTTAAAGGCACTTTCATACCCGCGTTGATCGCCAATGAAATCACAAAGCTTATCCACTTCATCCGTATCGACAAAAGGACATTGCAGTCGAATGGTTTCTGATCCCTGTGAAAAAAGAAAGTCGCCCATTCCAACCAACTGATCAGCACCCCCTGCATCGAGAATGGTTCTTGAGTCTACCTTGGATGTCACCTTAAATGAAACCCTGGCCGGGAAATTGGCCTTTATGATACCGGTAATAACATTGACTGAGGGCCTTTGTGTGGCCACCACCAAATGAATTCCAATGGCCCGGGCCAATTGGGCCAAACGCGCAATGGGTGTTTCCACCTCTTTTCCTGCTGTCATCATCAAATCTGCCAGTTCATCAATAATCAAGACAATATAGGGCAGAAATCTATGGCCATTTTCCGGATTCAATCGGCGCGAGGTAAATTTTTTGTTGTACTCCTTGACATTTCTACATCCGGCATCCTTGAGCATTTCATACCTGGTATCCATCTCGATACAAAGCGAATTCAAGGTGTTGATCACTTTTTTAGTATCGGTGATTATCGCCTCTTCGCTATCCGGAAGTTTGGCTAAAAAATGTTTCTCGATTTTATTGAAAAGTGTCAATTCCACTTTCTTGGGATCGACCAATACAAACTTCAGTTGCGATGGGTGTTTCTTGTAGAGCAGCGATGTCAGTATGACATTTAAACCAACCGATTTTCCCTGACCGGTGGCACCGGCCATAAGAAGGTGGGGCATTTTGGTTAAATCCGAAATGTACAATTCATTGGAAATTGTTTTTCCAAGAATAACGGGCAACTCCTTGTCAAAATCCTGAAATTTTTCCGTTGTAACGACCGATTTCATCGAAACCAGTTCTCTGTTTTTATTGGGTACCTCAATACCAATGGTCCCTTTTCCCGGAATCGGTGCAATGATTCGAATTCCGAGGGCTGCGAGGTTCAAGGCTATATCATCTTCCAGACTTTTGATCTTGGAGATTTTTATGCCCGCCTCGGGTACAATTTCGTATAGGGTGACCGTCGGGCCAATGGTAGCTTTGATGCTGGAAATTCCGATTTTGAAATTCAATAAAGTTGCTACAATATTATCCTTATTAGCCTCGAGTTCCTCTTTGGTTACTTTGCCACCAGTATCTTCATAATCTTTTAACAAATTGACCGAGGGATATTTATAATCGGAAAGATCGAGTTTGGGATCATAGTGTTCGAGTTCGGCAATGTGTTTTTCCTCTTTTTTCTCTTCAACTTCCAGCTCGTGATCTTCTTCTACTTTTTCAATGCTTTCCTCAAGGGTTGGTTCTTCTATTACCAGTTCTGTTGTCGGGGCTTCATTTTTTTCGGTGGATTCTTCAATATCTTCTTTTTCAGAGTCCTCACCTTTGAAATCTTCGTATAGGTCAAATGCCTTTTCTACATCTTCTTCGCTCGCCGAATCAAAAGGATTATCACCGATTCCGGTCTCATTTTCAGACTCAATATTTCCTTCTTCGTCATTAGTAAAGGCGGTTTTAAAACTGAAAATGTTATTTATATCTAAAAAGAAGACGATAAAAATGGCCAGGCTCAGAATCAGGAAAATTATTGTACCCCAGCCAATCAGGCTATGCAGGACGATGGCGAACTCAAATCCAATACCACCGCAGATGTATTGAAGTTCCTGTAAATTTTCGGACTGATAAACCATATATCCGAGCAACAGACTAATCCAGATTAGCGCAAATACCGAAAGTTGCGAAAATCGCCAAAGGCTAAATACCGGTTTTTTGGTCAAAATTTCGAGCCCTGAAAAAAAGGTGAGCGGGGGAATAAAAAATGCGGCAATTCCAAACCATTTAAAAATAAACAAATGTGAGGCCCATGCGCCCAAAAGGCCTAACCAGTTTTTACTTTCGAGTCCCAAATCTCTGGAATCCTCCGAACCTATCGCTCCAATTACCGATTGGTCGTATTTTCCCGTAAACAAATAGGAAAGAAAACTTATGAAAAGAAAAATAGAAAGTGCCATCAGAAAAAATCCCACAGCCAGATGAAATCTCTTATCGTGAAGAAAATTCAGACGGATGGTTTTTCTGCTACCGGATTTTTCCTTTTTAGTCTTATAAGTATTTTGATTCGCGCTGTTTCTCGCCATATTCGGGAAAAATCAAATTTATTGAATTTAGTGGCAATCCCTAAGAGCAAAAATATCTATTTCTCTTTAAGAATTGCTTTGTTAATTCTTTTTACAACTGCCGGCCCTTCATAAACAAAGCCCGTATACATTTGAATCAAATCCGCACCGGCATTGAGTTTTGCTTTGGCTGATTCATAATCAGATATTCCACCAACGCCAATTAGTGGTAAACCGGGCAATTTATTTTTAATTTCTTTTATGATTTCAGTAGATCTCTCACTCAAGGGTTGGCCACTTAAACCACCCGCTTCCGAAACTAATTTTTTATTGCTTTTTAGACCATCTCTGCGAATGGTGGTGTTACTGACAATCATTCCTGAAATTCCTGTTTCCAATACAATTTCTACTATATCATTGATTTGATGTGAATTCAAATCAGGCGCTATTTTCAACAGGATGGGTTTTTCTTTAATTTTTTCCGCCATCCTTTCTTTAAGTCTTGATAAAAGCTTTAGCAAAGGCTCTTTTTCCTGCAGAGCTCTCAGATCCGGCGTATTCGGTGAACTTACATTTACAACAAAATAATCAACATAAGGATAAAGGCCTTCAAGACATATTTCATAATCGCGATAAGCTTCTTCGTTGGAAGTGGTCTTGTTTTTCCCAATATTGCCACCAATGATCAGGTCTTTGGGCCGTTTTTTCAATCGCCGTATGGCTTCTTGTAATCCCTGATTATTAAATCCAAGCCGGTTAATCAGTGCTGAGTCCTTTTTAAGACGGAAAAGCCTCGGTTTAGGATTTCCCGACTGTGCCAAGGGTGTGACGGTGCCGATTTCAATAAATCCAAATCCAAAAGTAGAAAGTTCATGGATAAATTCGGCGTTTTTATCAAAACCTGCCGCCAGGCCCAGGGGGTTTTTAAATTTTAAGCCAAAAACTTCTTTTTCAAGCCCTTTATCTTTAAATGAGAAAAGTAATTTTGAAATACTTTTTGCACCTGGTATTTTCAAAGCGGCCTTTAAAAGGCTTGTGGTAAAGTGATGAGCTTTTTCAGCATCGAGTCGGAAAAGTATCGGTTGAAGGATGGATTTGTACACGGCGCAAAAATAGGATAAAGCAAATACCTAATCCTAGCTTCTAGGGTGGAATTCTTTAATTACTTGTTTTAAATAATCGCGGTCGAGGTGTGTGTATATTTCTGTAGTCGTTATGCTTTCATGGCCGAGCATGGTTTGTACCGCTCTTAGGTCGGCCCCGCCCTCGATCAGATGCGTAGCAAAGGAGTGTCGAAAAGTGTGCGGGCTAATATTTTTTTTGATTCCCGCCTGTTTGGCAAAATCCTTGATCATCATAAAAACCATTACCCTGCTCAGCGATTTACCTCTTCTGTTGAGATAAAGATAGTTTTCAAAGCCTTTAACAATTACGACGTGATTGCGAATTTCATTCATATAAATTCTATTGAATTTAATCGCATCCTCTCCAATCGGAACTAATCTTTCCTTATCGCCTTTTCCGAGAATTTTTATAAAACCATCATTAAAAAAAAGATTGGAAATGCGAAGATTGATCAACTCAGAGACACGTAAACCCGAACTATAAAGAGTTTCGAGCATAGCTCGATTTCGGGCGCCTTCCGGGCTCGAAAGGTCTATGACAGAGAAAATTTTCTCGATCTCATGAAATTCCAGGGTATCGGGTAGTTTTCTACCCAGTTTTGGAGCATCGATCATATCGCAAGGGTTCACTTTTACAAGGTCTTCCATGCGCAGATAGGTATAAAATGAACGTATGCCCGATAGAATTCTCGCCTGGCTGTATGAAGACATCCCTAATTTCTCAATGAATATTAAAAACTCACTGAGGTCATCGGCTGCGAGTTCCGTGGGATTTTTATCGCGATTGTTGATTTCTAAAAACTGTTTTAGCTTTACCACATCGCGCTGATAAGCCTCAACGGAGTTTTCTGAAAGGCTTTTTTCTAATTTTAGATAGGCCGTAAATTCTTTTATGTATATATCCCAACTCATTGGCCCGATAAAGTAAAGAAGATGGATCCAAAAGTCAATCAAAAAGCAAGAGTTCAAATTATAAATGGCCCAAATATTAATCTCACGGGTTTGAGGCAAAAAAATATTTATGGAGATCAGCCCATTGAGCAATACATTTTCAAATTGAGAGATAAATTTCCCAATGTAAAGATCGATCATTTCCAAAGCAATATTGAAGGCGAGATCATTGATAAGATCCATGAAGTGGGTTTTGACTATAATGGGATCATTATCAATGCGGGCGGCTATTCGCATACCTCCGTAGCCATTGCGGATGCCATTGCCGCAGTTTCATGCCCCTGCGTAGAAGTGCATATATCCAATGTTTATGCCCGGGAAGAATACCGGCATAAAAGCTGGATGTCAAAATATTGTGATGGTACCATTTCTGGTTTCGGCCTCGAAGGCTATACGCTTGCATTGATTCATTTGGTATCTAAATACGGCAACAGACGTTGATAAATTTTTATCCCGGACCCTCTAAAATCGATAAACGCCTTCACCAGTGGCTGCAGGAAGGCTTAGAGAGTGGAATGGTTGAAATGAATCACCGATCAGAAGCATTTATGTTTCAGTACAGTGAAATCGTGGATCTCTTCCAGGAAGTCTTTGATCTGCCCCAGGACTATGAGGTCTATTTCACTTCTTCTGCTACTGAATGCTGGCAAATCATTGCTCAGGGATTTGCAGGCAAGTCATTTTTACATGTATTCAATGGGTCTTTTGGAGAAAAATGGGCCAATATGAATGTTGCGCTTGGAAACAATGCCAGAAGTGAAAGTTTTGGTTATAAGCGTTTTCCACCAGAATTGAAAAATGTCAAAGAAGATATCATTTGTCTTACGCATAACGAAACGTCCAACGGCAGCAAATTACCCGATACTTATTTAACAGAACTTAGACGTTTAAATCCGCATAGTATTATCGCGGTAGATGCCACATCGAGCATGGCGGGTGTAGAATTGCCCTGGTTGGCTGCTGACATATGGTTTGCCTCGGTACAAAAATGCTTTGGCCTACCGGCAGGCATGGGGGTGATGTTTATGCATAAAAGACTGCTCAAAGAAATCTCCGGTCAACCTTATTACAATCATATAAGCAATTTACACAAGCATTACAGCAATTGGCAAAGTCCTTATACACCGAATACAACTAATATTTATTTTTTGTGGCAATTATTGCAGGATCACAGAGGGCTAAAGTTAAAATCAGAAAAAATTAAAAAGCGCGCAAGACATATTTACTCGAGAATCGAGGCCATTGATGTGTTTGAGTTATTAATTGAAAATCAAGTGCTGCGATCGGATACGGTGATTGCGGTAAAAATATCCGAAGCCGAATTAAAAGATCTGAAGCGCTATCTCGAAAGTCGCGAAATCATGCTTGGGAATGGTTATGGGCCCTGGAAAAATAAAACATTTCGAATAGCCAATTTTCCTGCTATTAAAAGGCCTGATTTCGATGTATTATTTAAGCATATGGAGAAATGGCTAAAGAAAAGGGCATAGAAATATATACAGATGGTGCTTCGAGTGGCAATCCGGGTCCGGGTGGTTTTGGTGTCGTGCTTAAGTTTGAAGACAAATACAAGGAACATTCGGAAGGGTATAGAAAAACCACCAATAATCGCATGGAATTGCTTGCGGTGATCAGGGGCCTGGAAATGTTGAAACGGTCCGACCTTCCTGTTTACATCTATTCCGATTCGAAATATGTAGTGGATGCGATAGAAAAAGGCTGGGTATTCGGCTGGGCAAAAAAAGGATTCGCCAAGAAAAAGAATCCTGATCTTTGGAAACGCTATTTAGAGCTCCACAAAAAATTCAAAATCAAATATTTTTGGGTAAAAGGCCATGCAGGGCATCCTGAAAATGAAAGATGTGATGAATTAGCCGTGAAGGCTTCAAAGGGTGATGATCTGAATGAGGATCTTGGATACGAGGGAAATTAAGAATTAAGAATTGAGAATTGAGAGTTATATTGATGTGTCACCGCTACGGGATCAGTGAAGTTGAACCTCACAAGAATCAATTGTCCTAAATTTTTGGGATTCTCTCTAAAACCGCATTCGTAACACAATCGATAAACATTGCCCCCACTTTTAGAAGTATAGTATCCGGTAAAATACTCCGGAACAAATCCCAGCCTTCTCAATTCCGTTTCGAAAACCAATACCTTCCCCTCAGGACAAAATTTCACCAGAACATCCCTGTTATGCCGAAGAATCAGATTCACCTTGTTTAAATACACTTCTGACATTTTTTTCAATTCATTGTGATAATCATTTCTGCAGTGATAATCACAAAATTTCTTGTCTTTTCTTCCTAAGAGAGGTTTTTGACAGCTAAGACAAAGTCGTTCGGTATCTTCTTTCATAATCTTTGTTTTCTGTTATTAAGTCCGAGAATGGTCTTGAAAATTTAAAAGTAGATAGTTTCAATCCCTTGCGAGAAACGTTTGAAACGTTTCAAACACTTATAACCGTTTTAAACATTTCAAAATAACAAAACCCAATGCTTATGTTGACCGATCAATTAGTTTTAAGCCTGAATTAGCGTATGAAAAGCTCTATTGAATTATTAAGATCAAAGCTGGAAATGAAGAGATACAGCTCCAGTACTATTGAAACCTATACCAGTATGTTTAAAGGATTTTTGAAATATTTTGAAAAAAGAAAATCAACAGACTGGAATGAAAAAGATGCTCAGGAGTATCTCGAATATCTTGTCCGTACAAGGAAAATATCCAGATCCTATCAGAATCAATGTATAAACGCCATCAAGTTCTATTTGGAACAGGTATGTGGAAAACCGAGAACGACATATTATTTTGAAAGGCCACAGAAGCAACAGCGCATACCGAAAGTAATGAATGCGGACGAAATCAGGCGATTGTTAAATCAGGTTGAAAATCTCAAGCATCGAACTATGCTCTTTGTCGTTTATTCGGGAGGCTTGCGTATTTCTGAAGTGTGTAAGCTGAAAATCAATGATATCGATTCTGAAAACATGTTTATTAAAATCAGAGCGGCTAAAGGCCAAAAGGATCGAACTACTTTGCTTTCTCAAAAATGTCTGGAACAACTAAGAAAATATTTTAAAGTCTATCAGCCGGAAAATTTTTTGTTTCAAGGCCAATATGGAGGGCCCTATACTCCCGCGAGTTTGCGACAGGTTTTTAACAGGGCAAAAATTCAGGCCCGACTCGATAATGATTATACCGTACATACCTTAAGACACAGTTTTGCCACTCACCTGGTAGAGCAGCATGTAAATTTACGCTATATACAGACACTTTTAGGCCATTCTTCGAGCAGGACCACAGAAATCTACACACACATCGCGCAAATGGATCTCAGAAAAATTGAAAGTCCATTGGACAGGATAGATTTTTCAGACTGAATTACTAGCCCATTGACATAATGGATATAAAATGCATACTTTACACAGACGTTGGCGGTAATTAAAAACAAAGGAATCTATGACTAAAAAAGCAATTTGGATATCATATGACCTTGGAATCAAAGGAGATTTTCCAGGTCTATATGCATGGCTCGACAATAAGGATGCGAAAGAAGCTGGAAATAGTATAGCATTTCTGAATTATGAATTCAATGGAACTGATTCGAAATTACTGAGCGCATTAAAAAAAGATCTTGAAAAGAATGTGACATTTAAACCTGGTGATCGAGTTTATGTCGTGCGTTTGAGAACTGATAAAGGCGTTCAAAAAATCAGCGGAAAGTTCATAATTGGAAACAGACGAGCATCTCCGTGGGAAGGTTATGGGCAGAAAGATAATGACATAACGGACGGGGATGAATAACATAGTAGTTGACTCAGGATTTTGGTATGCACTCTATGATCAGCGAGATCAATACCATCGTGAAGCCAATGAACTAGCTGAATATCTTGAAATGGGTAACATAGTACTGCCTTTCCCCACCCTTTATGAATCAATTAATACTCGCTTCACTAGAAGAACCGAGTGGATGAGAGAATTTGAACGGCTGTTAAATCTGAATAACGTCCAATTAATTGATGACAAAGAGTATAAAGATTTCGCATTGAATCATTCTTTTGAAACTACATTGTTATTCAATAGACCCATAAGCTTAGTGGATTCAATCATTCGGGCAATGCTTGATGACAATAATTTAAAAATAGATTATCTCTTAAGTTTCAATATTGGAGATTTTATAGACATCTGTCACAGAAGGAATATTGAGATAATGAAATAAAAGATATGGCAAGAGAAATTAGCAAACTAACTATTGAACTTGATGGCATAGGACACACAATTTACGATAATAAGCTGACAGTGCCGCTCTATCAAAGGTCGTATGCATGGGAAGATTCTCACGTAAATGATTTGTATGACGATCTATTAACTTCAATTCGTAATGCGGAAGATGAATATTTCATTGGATCCATTGTTATTTCTTCAGGAAATGAAAGAGATGAAGTAGTGGATGGTCAACAAAGGTTAGCGACTATTTCGATTTTCTTAGCCGCCATTCGAGATTACTTTCAATCCCAAGACGATCAAGCACGTGTTGACCACATTCAAGGTCAATATCTCTCAAGTACTGACAGAAGGTCATTAGAAGAAGTTCCTAACCTCAGACTTAACAATAACGACAATAACTACTTCTACAATAGAATAATACTGAATCCTTCTCAGGATATTGAAACCACCAGAGCTTCTCATGATAGATTGTTATCTGCTTTCAAGTTGGCTAAAAAAAAGATTTCAGCTTATATCTCAACTTCTAATAACCCTACAGACAGCTTGCTTGATTTATGCGAATTTATTGATGAACACCTAAAAGTGATTCTTGTCAAAGTGCCTAATCATGCTAATGCCTTTACAATATTTGAAACCTTAAACGACAGAGGGCTTGAGCTCGCAATTTCAGACCTGCTCAAAAATTTTCTGCTCGGACAAGCTGAAAATAGGTTGACTGAAGTTCAAGAGAATTGGACTAAAATGTATTCACTGCTTGAGAATACAGAGAATGAAGATCTGGTGGTGACCTTTTTACGCCAATATTGGTCGTCCATTTACGGTCTTACAAGGGAACGAGACCTATACAAAAACATAAAGGGGAAGATAACCTCGAAACAAAGAGCAATAGACTTTTCCTCAAATCTTGAAGAAGCTGCTAGAGTTTATGTTGCCTTAATAGATACAAGCAATAGTTTTTGGTCTGACTATTCAGATTCTGCAAAGAATCACATGGCGACCCTGAATTTATTCCGAATGACTCAAATGAGGCCATTGTTACTTTCAATAATTTCAAAGTTCAATTCAAATGAAGTTGAAAAATCGTTGAAATTTCTGGTGTCTGTTTCTGTTAGATTTCTGATTTATGGTGGCTTGGGGGGTGGCGCACTAGAACAGCAGTTTAGCGAAAGAGCCAAAGAAGTTTCTTCTGGAGAAATCTCAACCACCTCTCAACTAAAAGAAAAATTAAGCAGAGTGCCAACAGACACTCAATTTAAGGAGGCATTTGAAACTGCTGCAGTATCTAAACAGTACTTGGCGAGATACTATTTAATGACCTTGGAAAAGGCGAAAAATGGCGAAGAAAATCCCGAACTAATACCAAATGCCGACACTTCAGCGGTTAACTTGGAACACGTACTTCCTAAATCACCAGATGATACCTGGGATATAGACCAAGATACACACCGAGCATATGTCAAAAGATTGGGGAATCTAGCCATCATGAGTACCAAATTGAATTCGGAGATTGGGAACTCTTCATTTGAGTCTAAAAAGGACTTCTACGAAAAATCGAGTTTTGCTTTGACTATCACTCTTGCAGACTATGATGAATGGTCCACAGAAACCATTAATGAACGCCAAAAAGAGTTAGCGGAGCTAGCAATTAAAACGTGGAAAATTTAAAAAACTACCGCCAACAACGGGTATAGTGCATGCCCTTCGGGACACGCACCATACCCAAACCGTTACCAGCAATTATCTGCATGACGAAGACAGTAATATCAATACTTATCTTTCTTGCTAACATCATAATTCCGATTTGGGTGTTAAGCTTTTTCCCAACACCCTGCGGATATGGACTTTGTTTGCTAATCTACTACCCGATCATTTTTACAACTGGTGGACTCAGTGCATTTCTTTATTACAAGTTTAGCAACCGACTTAAAATCAACAAGACGCTATTAATTGTAATTCTCTTGGTGGTTGACGCATCAATTCTTGCTGTAACCTATCCAAAGGGTGAGTACCACCCAATAAATCAATGGAAATCGGCACAAGTCGCATACGAACGATATGACGAACTTTTACCCGAAGATCTGTTTGAGTCTATTGAAAGCAGGAATTTCCTTTTGACTGCTGCTATTGATCATAAATTCAATATTCCTGATCATGTATTTGAACTTCACTGTTGCACCGTGGACAGTACTGGAAGCTGCGATCTAACTGTTAGTCGACTTCAATTTTACGTACTCAACGACTCATTGATAACCTCAAAACCCGATACAGTTTTGCAACTATCAAACGGTATCGTTTCAGTACATGGAACATTTGACTCGACATCACTAAACCTTCGATTTTCCACGGACAACTTCGGAACATTCAAGAAAGAATATGACAGCTTTTCTTCTAATCTAGGTGAACGAGGAACTGGCATAACTGAACTATCAAAGGACACGGCTAACATCCGACTAATGATATGGAAGCAACCTGCAAAATTTGAATACAAATTCACGAAGAAATTCCAAAAATGGCTAGCGGACTAAAAAGCTGGTAACAAATGCTATGAATGAATGGGGTTTCATTGGTCAGGAAAGTTTGGTGGCGCTTGGAAAGTCCGCCACAAGTTTTAATTTTAAATCAAGGCGTGGCTATGTGCGAGACGAGAGGTTAGTGCTTTCTAATCCCCACTCATCATAGCTGGTCGTTGGCTTTAATGCTAAAACAGAAGTGCAAAAAAACTTACATAACCGCATGAACAATTGATAACATGAAAAACTTTACATACCTCATTGTTTTATTGACATTAATTTTGAGTTGTAACAAAGAGTCAGATGTCAGCATTCCCACTAAAAGGCAGGAAACTGCTCCTCTTTGGGTAAAGTTTAGTGAGCTTGACCATAATTTCAATACGAATACTATCTATAATCCGCAACCAACGGATATCAGAACTTACGGATATGGAGAAATAATTGAATATGATTTTTATATTGATAACCCCATTTATCCAAAACTTCAGGTAGAGATTGCCGATTATTATAATGATGCTAATAGAGGAACGGATACGATTTATAGTGTACACATTTATATTGAAGAAGCATTGACTTTGAATCGAGAAGATGGCTATGTCATGACATTTAAGGGTAGTGGATTGATTCCATTTCCTGAATTTGATTCTCTACATCAGTTATCATACGAATCTCCGATTATTTCTCCCTTTTCAGACACACTGAAAGATGAGGTATTTGAAGGAACAGATACCCAATTTTTTTTACCAGAAGATTCTGTAAACCTCAGGGATACAACTTTACAATGGTCAAATAAGGCGGATGATAATAAAATATTATCTCATTTCTTGAATATTGGCTTTTATGCACATCGAAACCACCTATACCAAGTAAAATCTAATGATGACCCAAACTCGTTTGCTTTACATCATGACTATCACCATGGTATAATGGGAATGGGGAATAAATTTTTTGTATTTAGATGGTTGAACAATTCAGAACAAGACGAATATTATTATGGATGGATGGAGCTTAGCTTAACCAAGAAACGAGAATTCACAATCCATAAGGTAGTCTACCAGATTGATTAACATATCCTTAGAATTTCTGAAATGACTGAGAAATTATGTTCAAAAGCCGAATTTATCTCTAATAATAGCGTACCATAATTTTCATTTAATACATAAAGATGTTTTCTGAAAATGCAGAAGTGTAATAAGTCAATGATTCACTCAAGTGGTGAGTTATATTCCAAAAAAGTTTATTGAAAAGAAATGAATAATGACAAAAGAAAAAGCACCTAAAGCCAACATCGGCTAAGATAAATACCTAACCCACCAATCCGTTTACTTATCTTAGCCTAAACGTTATAAGCCATCGCTTAACTCACTGAATGAACAATCAAAAAGAATTCTGGTACTTTATGCTCCAAGGAACCCTTGACGCCACAACTGGAGGATTTGCGAACTTCTACGTACACGGTGACCATTGTGGGGCGGCACTTGAACAAGCAGCTAAAATTGCAATATCAGAAGGACTTGATAATCCACAATTAATAGAAACTACTAGACTCGACATTCTTGAAAATTTTGAATTACCAAATGAGGCAGTTCAGATTGACTCAGAATCTTACATGCTTCAAAGCATAAGTGCATACGAACTGAATGATGAAGAATATTCATTTGTACCTCCAACTGGAATTGCTTTTGATACTGAGGAAAGTGAACTGGATCCAGATTTAATTCAACAAAATTTTGTGGCATATAATCAGAACGACAATGGAGTTTTTGAATTTGAACTCGTTGTTGACAACACTCGACTTTCAGAAGTCTTTTATAAGACCCTTGATTTTCTACCGTCCATAGATGCATTTTGGCTTTACATTTCTCATGAATGGGACGGACTAGAAGACGAACTTTGGGCAAGCAAGAAAATCACTACTAAAGAAGCTCTTATTGATTTTTTAAACTCCACTGGGGAAACAACGATAAAAAACGGATTTGTTACTTTGGTTGCTCACACACCGCTCGGTGAAACAAACCTGACTTTGAGTGATCACAAGAAGATTCAGCTACACACCAAGGACGAGAAAATTTTTTCGAATTTCATAGGCCATGTAGTTGACTTAGGTTTTGAACAGACAAAGGAATTCTACAACATAGAATTCGGCTATCATCACTGGCACTACAGAACTGCCAACAGCCTCAACAGAAATAAGTTTACTGAACTTCTCAATAATGAGAAATTTGAACTTATCAACACTGAAGAAAACGGCTTATAACAGTCGCTAAGTCGGCAGATGTCTGCTGAGCCATCTGCCTAGCTCATGAGCAAATCGCCCACTTCGGTGCACCTTCTGAGACTTCACAGCTTTCTATTTTTTCCTGCGCTTCTGGCGAATGTCTTTCTTTGGGTGTCGCTTTCTGAAAGTTTGTCGGGGTGGTGCACCTTCGTTACTTTTATCGTTACCTAGCAAGTTTCGGACATCCGCCGCTTAGCTAGGCGTTGTACAGCATTGAAGAATGTATTTGAGATTTATTACAGAATTCAAAAATGAGTGGGGTGAACAAAAAACAGGTGTTTTCCAAGCTTTGGGATTTTTAATAAGATCTGAGCACGTTTTCGAATACGATAAACAAAGACTTGAATACATTAGAGAATGGTTTAATAGAGAGCTGGATAAGCCAAAAAGATTTAACAAGCATTCCAATAAGCATAAATCGAACGTTGCAATCTCATGGTTTAAGGATACTGCAAATCAACATTTGAAAAACATGTATGCTTTGGTTCCAATTTTTGAAAACTATGGAATTCAAATTGTAGTAATTAAAAAGGAAAACCCAGGATATAAAGTATTCGAAGATGACTTTCAAATTGTTACAATACCGCATGGAAAAGATAAATCAGAAGTATTATAAACGCAGTACAACAACGCATATACCCCATACCAGCTGCTCATACACAAAAAATGAGTAGCTTTAAATAAACTAATTTTTTGTGTATCTCCCGGTTGTGGAAAAGGCTGGCACGGGGCATATACGAAGACGTTACCAGCAATTATCTGCATGACGAAGACAGTAATATCAATACTTATCTTTCTTGCTAACATCATAATTCCGATTTGGGTGTTAAGCTTTTTCCCAACACCCTGCGGATATGGACTTTGTTTGCTAATCTACTACCCGATCATTTTTACAACTGGTGGACTCAGTGCATTTCTTTATTACAAGTTTAGCAACCGACTTAAAATCAACAAGACGCTATTAATTGTAATTCTCTTGGTGGTTGACGCATCAATTCTTGCTGTAACCTATCCAAAGGGTGAGTACCACCCAATAAATCAATGGAAATCGGCACAAGTCGCATACGAACGATATGACGAACTTTTACCCGAAGATCTGTTTGAGTCTATTGAAAGCAGGAATTTCCTTTTGACTGCTGCTATTGATCATAAATTCAATATTCCTGATCATGTATTTGAACTTCACTGTTGCACCGTGGACAGTACTGGAAGCTGCGATCTAACTGTTAGTCGACTTCAATTTTACGTACTCAACGACTCATTGATAACCTCAAAACCCGATACAGTTTTGCAACTATCAAACGGTATCGTTTCAGTACATGGAACATTTGACTCGACATCACTAAACCTTCGATTTTCCACGGACAACTTCGGAACATTCAAGAAAGAATATGACAGCTTTTCTTCTAATCTAGGTGAACGAGGAACTGGCATAACTGGACTATCAAAGGACACGGCTAACATCCGACTAATGATATGGAAGCAACCTGCAAAATTTGAATACAAATTCACGAAGAAATTCCAAAAATGGCTAGCGGACTAAAAAGCTGGTAACAAATGCTATGAATGAATGGGGTTTCATTGGTCAGGAAAGTTTGGTGGCGCTTGGAAAGTCCGCCACAAGTTTTAATTTTAAATCAAGGCGTGGCTATGTGCGAGACGAGAGGTTAGTGCTTTCTAATCCCCACTCATCATAGCTGGTCGTTACCTGTCAGATGCGCCATAATAACAGATAGTACTATTTTTCGTAACTTTATCTTATGGAAGCGAACATGAACCTTTCTTTCTCACAGATACTAGAACTGGTTAAGAACTTGCCAGGTGAACAGAAGATTAAGATTTCCCGAGAACTTGAGAAGGAAACTATTGGCTCCAAATTGACTGAACTTTTGACTGCTTTCCGAACTGACAAACTTTCTATGAAGGAGATTACGTCAGAGGTTGAACAAGTCAGACAAGACCTTTATGACAAGCGAAAAGCGAACTAAGGTCATATTTGACACCATTATCTGGATCAGTTACCTCATTGGTCATCAACTTGGTGAGTTGACAGAACTTCTAACTTCTCAGAGAATTGAAATTATACTATCCGAACAACTTCGAACGGAGTTGATTGAAGTAACACGAAGGAAGAAATTTCAAAAATATTTCAGCAAAGAGAAAGTAGCCGAACTTCTTAAACTGATGAACTTCATCGGGACTGACTATGAAATCATAGAGTATCCGAACATATGTAGAGATCCGAAAGATGACTTTTTACTTGGATTGATCAGAGCTTCAAAGGCTGACTTTCTAGTAACAGGAGATCAGGACTTATTGGAACTGAATCCCTTTGAGGGAACAGAGATCATCGAACCTAATCAACTACAATTTAAAATAGCCGACAGGTAACAGGCGGTAAAAATGCATGTGGCTACTGCCTATCTGCTACTTTCAGTGCAACTGAACCGCGATTTCTGGCTTTTAGAAAAGACAGTGCTTTCTACTTTTCTTACTGCCACTCGGAAAAATGCTTGTGGAACGTGCTGTATCTGAACCGTTGTGAGCCTGAGCCAGAATCGCTACTTTAGTGCCTTTAACAAAGCACAGGCCACACAGCATTTTACCTGAGCGTTAGCAAAAATTAAATGAATATCATAAGACAATTTCCAATTCTAGTTAGCGCGTTTTTGGTTCCACTTAATGTTCTATTGATGTTTTTTTTAATAGCAATATTGGCTGATGGAATATTAAAACCAAAGATGGGATTTATAATAAATTCACCTTTAATCTTGATTTTATTGGTAGTTATATTCTTAAGTATTAGGGAATACTTCAAAAGTCAAGGCGTTATACAAAATCTACTAAAATCAGTATTTGTTATTTTTCTAGGGCTAATTAATTCAATTCTATTTATTATGAATTTTCTTATTTGGATAGATTTATTTGATGGTAGAACTAATGCTCCGTTGCCCTAATTGAGATGAAAGAAAAAAGCAATTTCTCATTTAAGAATAGAATATACAGTTTCCGCTTTGCTGTGAATGGATTAAAACTTCTAATTCAGAATGAACATAATTCAAGAATTCATCTAACCCTTTTAATTGCTGTACTTCTTTGCGGGATATTATTTGAAATAGGTCTATACGAATGGATTGCGATTTCAATTGTATCCGGATTAGTTTTTATAATTGAATTAATTAATTCCGCTGTGGAAAAACTTGCAGATTATGTGGAACCCGAAATCAAAAAAGAAATAGGTATTATTAAAGATTATTGTGCAGCAGCTGTGTTAGTTTCTGCCATAATATCAATTACAGTTGGTGCGATAATCTTTATACCTAAAGTTTTAACTTTTGCTAACATCAGCTAAAGTCCATGCTCTCCCTTGACCTCGCTGAGCACATACTTTAGCTAAACGTTGGAGAACATTTTATAATCTTAAGATTTACTAACTTTAAGTTAAATTCAATTTTTATGAGTGCTCTAATCATTAAGGCAGATAAAAAAAGTAAGAAAATCCTTTCTGATCTTGCGAAAAAGCTAGGTGGAAATGTTATGTCTATTAATGATGAACAATTAGAGGACCTTGTTTTTGGAAAGATGATTGATGACGCCAAAACAGGAGAAACCGTCTCAAAAGAAGATTTTTTGAAAAGCCTACGTTCAAAATGATTGTCAATCTTGACAAATCATTCCTCAAAACCACTAAAAAGTTAAAAAATCAGTCACTAAATAAGAAGGTGATAAAATTGATAGATGAACTAGAGAATTGTAGCTCAATAAAGGATATCAACAATTGCAAGAAGCTCACAGGTTATAAATCATATTATAGGATTAGAATTGGCGATTACAGAGTAGGTTTTGAAGAGATTTCAGACAAAGAAATAACCTTAATAATAACATCACATAGAAAGGATATTTATAATAAATTTCCATAAAAACGTTCTCCAACATCAGCTAAGATAAATACCTAACCCACCAATCCGTTTACTTATCTTAGCCTAAACGTTGTTCATAATATAAATGAACCGCAATAGACTAATCATATTAATCTTAGGACTACTCTTAATTCTGACAGGAATTTGGGCTTATCCGAAAATTGACCAATTCTTCAAAGTCGACAGTTGCTTGGATAAAGGTGGAAGATGGAATTATGAAACCAAAGAATGTGAATCTATAGAAGAACGTTCAGTTTCACAAAAGACTGACAGTTTAAAGGGGTATAATCAACTTGCTGACGAGCAAGACAGAAAGACTTATACAATTTCGGAGTATAACACAGATTTGGAAAGTAAAAATATTGACAGACCTGAAAAGTCAATAATCACCAACCCTATTGTTGATACTACAGAATTGTTCAAAATTTGGACATTAGACCCTGACGGACCTCATGCAGACTTTTGGTTTAAATCGACTGAATTTTATGTAGTGGACTATGACGGAGATGGAGCAATGCATTATTTATTGAATCGAGACAGCCTGACCTTATTTTACAATGACTTTATCCAAAAAGGAAAGATTGTTTCGGTAAGTAAGGACACTTTGAAAATTCATTGGAACGATACAGAGCGTCCGACCCAATATTTAGAATGGAAAAATTAAAAATACTATGCACAACACGGTATATAGCAAATAGGGCGTTCGGTGGTTAACGAAAGTTCAGTGCTATTTACCAACACCGCCAAATCGTTGATTTGGCTTTTAAGAATGAATAAATTAAAAACAAAATACAACGTTTTGGCTCAGAGCAAATCCGAAAGTTCATCGCTTTCTACTGCCCCACATGCCATATACTAAACGTTGTGAAGCATTTCACTTAAAACTTATTTCCAGCTCTTTTTTTTGTAATTTTGTATCCAAGTGAATACATTTGTTTATGTATTCTATTGAAAAGACAATAGACTTTGACAAATGGCTAAGGAAGCTAAAGGACAACAGAGCTAAAGCAAAAATTCTATTTCGAATTCAAAGAATCCAGGAACATGGAAACTTTGGAGACTGTCAACCTGTAGGTCAAGGAATTAGTGAGCTTAGGATACATTATGCCAAAGGATATCGTGTCTATTTAAAGCAAAAAGATAATTTGATTGTACTTCTTCTATGTGGTGGTACAAAGTCCACACAAGAAAAAGATATTAAAAGAGCTAAAGAACTGTGGATTAAATTTAAAAGAACTTGAAAATGGCAGATAATGAAATATCAAAATTTGACATTGCTGAATATTTAGAAGATGATGCAATGATTCAAGAGTACTTAAATACAGTACTTGAAGGAGGTGATGCAGAAGATATTAAAACGGCTTTAAGTCATGTTGCAAAGGCGAGAGGAATGACCAAAATTGCTGAAGAAACTGGATTAAGCAGACCTAGCCTATATAAAGCATTAGCAAAAGGTTCAAAGCCTCAGTTTGAAACAATACTTAAGGTTCTAAGAGCTGTTGGTGGTAGTTTAAATGTCCACTCAACTTGAGTTAGAAACACTTCACAACAAGCGCTAAAGTCCCTGACTGTCGTCAGGCAGGCATGCTCTCCCTTGACTATGCGTTCAAAGAGCACAGCTTGCCAAACGAAATGTAATGATTTTGGTACTTTAGCTAAACGTTGTAGGTAATTAAAATGAACTCTGTAAAAACATATCAAACTATAAATAAGAATGATGAAAAGTTGAATTTTAGCATTTCAAAAATGGAGGATATTTTTGATTCAAGGCAAGGAGCAACTGACGAACCGCACCGACACAATTATTATACTGTTTTAATAATAAAACAAGCTAAAGGCCTACATAAAATTGATTTTGAAAGCTATGAATTAAAGGACAGTCAAATCTATTTTGTCTCTCCTGGTCAAATCCACCAAGTAATTGAAAAAGAGAAGTCCTATGGTTATGCAATGACTTTTTCTACAGACTTTTTGGTGCAGAACTCTATACCTTTAGCCTTTATTTCAGACCTAAACCTATTTAGAAACTACGGACAAACCCCACCGCTACTTCCTGAAAAGAAATCTTTTGATAGAATATTACATTTCACAAACGAAATTGCAGAATATTACCATAACCAACAGCCAAATAAATTGCTGTCAATTGGTGCTTATCTTAAACTTTTTCTTATTGAATGTAGCAATATTTGTACGATAAACTCATACGAATCAAGGAAGGTTAATGGTATTATTCGCGATTTTAAATCTGCTGTCGATAAGCACTACAGAAAAGAACATTCTACTTCTTTTTATGCAAAATTGCTACATATCACTCCAGACCACCTAAACCGATCTATTAAAGCTAAACTTGGCAAAACAGCTAAAGAGTATATACAAACAAGAATTACAACAGAAGCAAAAAGACTACTTTATTTTACTGATTTGACGAATAAAGAAATTGGTTATCAATTAGGGTTTAATGAACCTGCAAATTTTAGTGCTTTCTTTAAAAAATGTACCACGCTATCGCCTTCAATCTTCAAAAAACAAGAGCTTAAATCCTGAATATCGGATTTTCATAAGTCTTCGGCACTTTTTCATATTCCACACCTAGCTTAATTGAGAAATCTTTGTATTATAATTTTAAAGCAAAGAAATATGGATAGAAAAAAGTTTATAAAATCGGCATTACTAACAGGAGCTGTAGGTGCTGTAGCTCCTCATATTTTAAATGCTGAAACAAAACAAAAATTAAAATCAACTTACGACAAGTTGATGCACCAAGTAGGATTTAATCATTTACCAAATAAAGAAGTAAAAACAATGAATACAGTAATTCACAAAGCAGACACAAGAGGACACGCAAATCACGGCTGGTTAAACTCACACCACACCTTCAGTTTTGCTAATTATCACAATCCTGAAAGAATGAATTTTGGGGTACTTAGAGTATTAAATGACGACAGAGTTATGGCAGGTCAAGGTTTCGGCACTCACCCTCACGATAATATGGAAATTATTTCTATCCCATTAGAAGGAGATTTAGAACATAAAGATAGTATGGGAAATATAGCGGTAATTAGAGAAGGTGATGTACAAGTTATGAGTGCAGGTACTGGTATTACTCATTCTGAATACAACAAAAACAAAGATAAAGAAGTAAAATTTTTACAAATATGGGTGTTTCCAAAAGAAAGAAATGTAACGCCAAGATATGACCAAATATCAATAAGAGACATTAAAAAAGAGAATGAGTTTTACCAAGTTTTATCACCCAATAAAGACGATCAAGGAGTATGGGTGAATCAAGATGCTTGGTTTCATTTAGGGGATTTTACAAAAGGCAAGTCGGATAAATATAAAATCAAAAAAGAAGGCAATGGAATATATGCATTCGTTTTAGAGGGAGATGCAGAAATAGAAGGAGAGAAACTCAGCAAAAGAGATGGTATGGGTATTTGGGACACCAACACGATTAACGTAACAGCAAACGAAAATTCCCGAGTTTTGCTTATGGAGGTACCTATGAGTATATAATTTGAAAATAATTTTTAACTATAAATAATACAACAATAATGAATACAACAAACTGGACAATTGACGCAGCACATTCAGAAATTGCTTTTAAAGTAAAGCATATGATGATTTCAACAGTGACGGGACATTTTGAAAAATTTACTGCAGGTATAGAATCGGATAATGATGATTTTAAAAACGCTAAACTTAGTTTCAATGCAAAGATTGATTCGATAAACACCAAAAACAAAGACAGAGATACACATTTGAAGTCTGATGACTTTTTTAATGCTGAGACTTATCCTGAAATGAAATTTACTTCCTCCTCATTTAATGGAGAGAAACTTACAGGAGAACTCACCATTAGAGATGTTACCAAAACGGAAGAACTTGATGTAGATTTCAATGGTGTTGCGGTAGATCCTTATGGACAAACCAAAGCAGGGTTTGAAATTAGTGGAGAAATCAATCGAAAAGACTTCAATTTAACTTGGAGTGCTGTTACAGAAGCAGGAAGCATTGTGGTATCAGACAAAGTAAAAATAGTAGTAGATGCTCAATTTATAAAACAAGATTAATATGCAATTAATTCAGAATTTAAAGTGGCGCTATGCTACTAAAAAAATGGATGCTTCAAAAAAAGTATCTGAGCAAGACATAAACTATATTAAAGAGGCGGTTCAACTCTCTGCCTCTTCATATGGTTTACAACCTTTCAAGGTCTTAGAAATAAAAGATTCCAAATTAAGAGAAGAATTAAAACCACATTCTTGGAATCAATCTCAGGTCACAGATGCTTCTCATTTGTTCGTTTTTTGCAATTATATTCAAGTTGAGGAAAAGGATGTAAATCATTTAATCCTATTAAAATCAAAGATTAATGAAGTCCCAATTGACAAAATTTCTGGTTATGGAGATTTTGTAAAAGGGAAACTAAAAGAAAAATCTGAAACAGAAATGTTTCACTGGACTGCTAAACAGGCATATATAGCTTTAGGAAATGCATTAACCGCTTGTGCTGAGTTGAATATAGATTCTACACCGATGGAAGGTTTCGAATCAGAAGAAGTCAATAAATTGTTAGGACTAAATGATAAAGAGCTAAATGCTTGCATAATATTAGCAATAGGGTATCGAAGTTTAGACGATATTAACCAACATTCTAAGAAGGTTAGAAAACCAATTAATGAATTGTTTGAAGAAAGATAACTACCTACAACACGGTGTATAAGCAATAGCGGTTCAGGTGCAAACTTGAACCGTTTTTCCTTTAAATAAAGTATATTACTAAACTGAAAAGTAGTTGCTTAAAATCAGCTACTGCTCATACACAAACCGTTGGTGGCAATCAGAAAAGAACAATCTCACATCTGAACACTATACTCCTCTGGAAATTGTTTGGGAATTATCTTGGAATCTTCATCCAACAACTGCCGTAAATCAATTTCAATACCTCTGGCAATGGTGGAAATCGGAACATCATTTGCCGAACCTTCAAATGGATTTTCACCGACAGTGCCAATCCGCTGCATGGTATGAAAAACCCATGAAACAATTGTGCAAAAGGGAACTGCCAACCAGGTGAAACACCAGCCCCACGAAAAATCGGTACTTAAATTTTCAGCAATTTTTGCGAACTCAGGCACAATGCCAAATGGAAATAATATCAAAAATATCCAAACGAACATATAAGACAAAGTGGCATATTGACGAGGGTAAGGGAAATTCTTAATTCGCTCTGATTTACCTTGTAAAGTGAACAATTCCTCCAATACATTTTCCAATTCCAAAAAGGCAAATTCCCAAATCAAGCCCTGCTCTTTGAGTTCCCGAATATGTTTGGATTGCAAATAAAGTGTGGCTGCCGCTTTATTGTTTGTACTCAAAATATATTCCCATTCATCCGGTTCGAGATAATGAAATAAATCATATTCCAGACTGAAAACTTTTTCAGGTATATGAATCACTTTTGCCCATTCCCGATTGGTGCGATGTAGCCCAAAACTTTCCCATTTTTTGGTTTGCCGCATGGCATGGCGCAAAGCCGTAAGCCATGCAATATGGCGATAAACCAGCGTTTTTCGATGTTCTTTTAGTTTGGCTTCTGAAATGGGATTGATTGCTTTTTCATTGGTCACCATGTCTTTGGTTTTCATACCCCAGGTACGGGAAGTATTGACAACTCCACCCCAAATCTTACGAGCTTCCCATATTCTATCGTAAGCAGCATTGTTTTGAAAACCGAGAATAAAAGCGACCGCAGTACCGATCAATGCTACTGGAGTCCACGGGACATTTAAAAAAGTTAACCCCAGGGTATCGTAGAGCAGCACAACCACAGCTGAAAAAGCGAGGAAACCGAAAGTTTCCCATCGGGTCCAATGCAACATTTCTTTTGTAGAATATCTAACTTTTATCAGCATGTATTCTGTGTTATAACAATGAAGACAACTTTACTCTATATGGTATCGGCCATCCACAATTTTCATCCATTCAGGATGTTCTTTGATGTAAGCTGCCACAAATGGACATAAAGGGACAACGGCTAATTTTTTCATCTTCAGCTCTTCCAACACTTTCAGAACCAATTGAGACCCTATTCCTTGCTTTTCCAATGATGAAGGTACTTCGATATGTGTCAAATAGATACTGGGGAATTTCAGGATATATTCCACCTTGGCAACCCTGCCTTCAATTTGGAATTCGTACTGGTTTCCATCTTCATTGTGTATCAATTCAAAATCCATATCCGCATTTTAAATTACTTCACCTCTCGCTGGATAACCTGATTTAACGATATAATCAACTGCTTTTACAAACGAAGGCAAATAAGGTCTACCCCAGGGATTGCTATTAATGGCTGCATAATAAACATCATTATTACAATCAACGAGAAACAGACCAGGTTCGCTGAACAAATCGGGTTCTCCATCTCTTACTCCCGCACTCAAGTACAACGCCCATTTTCTTGCTGTGGCTTCAGGCAATGCGTATCCTACCGTAAGATCAGGTAACTCCCATTTTTGACGTGAAAGCCGTGCTCGCTTTTCAGAATCCATACTTACTGCTACCACATTTACTCCTCTTGCTCCAAATTCAGGCAATAGGTCTTGAAGTTGTTGCAAATACCTTTCACAAATAGGACAATGCAAGCCCCGATAAAATACAACCAACGTAAATCGGTCGGGACGTTGTGCTTTGAGTTCCCATTGACCTCCACTAATTAATGAAAAGCTTAAATCGGGTGCCTGATGTTTTGGCGTTGGTCGTGTCATGATGCCAGCTCTTCAGATCTTTCAATGTGTTTTTCTAAATGCGCCTCGAATCGTTTCAAGTCCTCCTCCACTTCAGGGTTTTTCATAACATCGTGGCAAGCAAAGGTCGGTAGCGGCTGCATTCCAAAAAACTTGAAATTCATGTGTTGTGGGAATAGTAGATCATCCACCGATTTGCCTGCGAACAAATATTCGCTCTCATCGTCAAAGGCTTTTTTAGGCGCATTGAAGGTCAATGACAACATGTATTTTGTTTGTGTCAAAAGACCCCCTGCTCCATAATTTTCCTTTGGTGATTTGGCACTCCTACCATCTCCATTGCAAAGTTTTCCGAACATACCCGCAGTATAAACCTCGTCCATGTATTTTTTGAAGCTCCAGGTCACGCCCATCCAGTTAACAGGTGTTTGCAGAAATACAATGTCCGCCCAAAGATGCTTTTCGATTTCTTCGTCCACATCGTAGTCGTCATTCATGGTAGTGGTTTTAACTTCATAACCGATACCCTTGAAAAATTCAGCAGCCTTTTCTGCCAAAGTTCCATTCAGTTTACCCTCTGCGAATGGGTAGTATTGGTGTCCGTTGATGATAAATACTTTTCTCATTTTACTATTGATTTTTGATTTTCTACATTTTTTAATACTTCGATTAACTCGTCAGGATTAGGGCGATTTCTGTAATCAGCTTTGCTTTCTGCATATCGAATAATACCTTCCTGATCGATGATAAATCTTGCAGGCATCGGCAACGCCCATTCATCATTCCCTTGTTGCACTTCAAGGTTGATGTTGAATTTATCCCGATACAATTCTTTCAAATCTTGCGGATAGAAAAACTTCAATCCGAATTGAGCTGCCAACACATTCTTTTCATCATGCAGTATATCAAAATTCAATTTCTGCATGGCGCTGATTTTTCTAAGAAATTGCGGCAGTTCAGGTGAAATACCCAATAAGGTCGCCCCTGTCGCTTCAATTTCAGGAACGTATTTTTTCAGGTTGGCTAAATCAGCATTACAGTAGGGACACCAGACTCCTCTGTAAAATGTAAGCACCAGCATCCCTTTGGATAAAAGTTCTTCGCTTGAAATTGCCTCGCCATTTTGATTGAACAATTCAAAGGCAGGAGCTTCTTGCCCCACTTGTAGCACTTTGTTCTGGATACCAGATTTTTCTAAATCGTGGGTCGCTTTATGCATGATTTTTAAGTAAGAAGGTGGCATATTACCTTCAATCCTTTGTTTTATGCCTTCCAGTTTTTCTTGAAAATCCATTATCTCTATTTTAGATTGTTCATCGTGTAATGATTTGTTTTGACGATACAAAATTGCGCGCTATCTTTGTATCGTCAAAATAGATTTATTCGATAGCAACCATCGTAACTGTAGATGATGAACCTACAATTTGTAAGATACTTTGTGGCCTTAGCTGAGGTAGGCAACTTCACCCAAGCTGCGGAGAAAGTTTATGTAGTACAATCCACTTTTTCGACAGGTATCAAAAAACTGGAGCAACAACTCAATTGTAAATTGTTCTATCGAGACAATCGTCAGGTACTGTTAACAGACGAGGGGAAACAGCTATTGCCAAAAGCCAGACAAATGCTGGGGACGTGGAACGAAATGGAAAGCATTTTTTCAGAAGAATATTGCAAACCACTAAAGTTAGGAGTGGTAAGTGAAATAGACTTTAACGCCATTGTACCCATGCTGAAATCTTTTCACGAGTTATTTCCCAACATCGAAACCCAAATCATTGAAAACAGCGAGTCGGAATTGCACCAGATGCTTAAAAGTGAAAGTATAGATGGCTATTTTCAGAAGTATATTCCGTTTGACCATAGTGATTTTAAATATCACCTTATCCGAAAAGACAAACTGGTTTTGGCAGTTCCCAACAATCATCCTTTTGCCACCAGAAGCAAGCTACCCATACAAGCCATTGATAAACAAAGTTTAATTGAACGGACGAATTGCTCTTTGTACGATGAAGTGGAAGTATGCCTTAGAGAAAAAAATATTCAACCGAAGGTGGTGTTCCGTGCCAAGGGAGATGATGCTGCAAAAGCTTTGGTCGCTTCCGGTATTGGTATCTCATTGGTACCCGATATTGAAATGGAATATCCGAATGTAAAATACATACCAATTGCGGACGTGCAATTCGACCGCAAGATATTTCTGATCTGGAAAAAAGGGAGTGTTTCCAAGACTATGGAGAAATTATTGAAAATTTGAAAACTGCCACCAACAGCATGTATAGCAAAGAGCCCCATAAATCCGACCCACAGCGGACTTCGTCCGCTTTGCCGTAGCTCCTTGCCATACATTTGATACGTTGTGTTTCATGCTGAATAAATGAAATCTGAAATTAAAATAAGAGTTCTCAATATTGACCAAGGAGATGACACAATTCATTTCCAAGGATTCTTTAGCAATGAACTTTGTTCAACGACTTTGGAATTTTATGGCTACTCTGACGAATTTCAAAATTTCGCAAGTAATTTGACTGAATTCCCCAAATCAACTAAAGACAAAGCAATCTACGTACTCGGAGAAAAAGGAGACAAATGGGCTTACTATCTATTGATTGAAGCTTACTGCATTGAATCAAATGGACGTTCGGCTTTGAGAATTGAAGCAACTTACAATGGAACTGGACCAGCTCATCACGATTCGAAATTTGAAATTAAGTCAGAACCAGCTTCATTAAACAGACTTGGAAATAGACTAAAGAATTGGAATCCAATGGAAGAAAAATTATTTGAATGGGAACCAAATGAAAAAAAAATAAGAAAGCACTACAATAGCTAAAATGCATACCCAACCAACCTAACCGCTGCACGACATTTTAGCCAAAACGTTATTTTGTAAATTTTGATTGAAATTATTTGTCTTGAAAATCATTAGAACAATAAATATTGTTTGTCAAATTGGAATGGTAGTACTTGTTTTGTCAAGAATTGTTTTCAAAGAGATGAATTCAACTTGGAACGACATAACACTCTACGCATTAGGTGCACTTGTTGTGATAGGAGTAATAACTCATTTATTGAAATTGATACGATGAAATATGAACTTAAAAAATCTCTTTGTTCGAATTCTTTAAAGATTGTGAGCTGGATCTTTGGAATTTCTTTTCTAATTCTTGTTGGTTTTAAATTATTTGATGCGAAAGTGCCAATTGGGTTTCTGTACTACTTCTTTTTAATAACCGGTGTATTAATTGGTTATAAAACAGCTTATGAGGCCATCAAATATTTAAACAAGGACAATAACCAAATTTTTAGGTTAAACTGAAAAAAGAGCCTACCATCATCTAAAATAAAAACCTTACCCATTAATGCCTTTACTTATATTATCCTAAGCGTTGTGCCACATACAAATAATACAAGTTGTCTTATCGGGCTACTTTTTGTAATTTTGAACTGTGAGTAAAAAACGTGATCTCTTTTTCTTTAAAGATTACTTCGAAAAGTTCTTTGATGCACAGACCGATAAAGTAAAAAAGAAAATTTTATGGACTTTAAGAGTCGTTTCAGAACTTGATCAGATTCCTGAAACATATTTAAAACACATCAAAAACTCTTCAGGGCTTTATGAGATAAGAGTTCAGGTTGGAAGCAATATTTTTAGAATATTCTGCTTTTTCGATGTTGATAATCTAATTGTTTTAGGTCATGGCTTTCAAAAGAAATCACAAAAAACACCTAAACAGCAAATTGAAAAAGCTGAGCAAATAAAAAGAGAGTATTATGAATCCAAAAAATAGCAACCTGACAAGTCTAGAAGAATTTATCGATAAGAAGGTCGGTAAAATTGGTACTGTTCAAAGAGAACAATTCGAAAATGAATATGATACTTTTAAGCTAGGTGTAATGATACAGCAAGCAAGGGAAAAAAAGGGTCTTACTCAAGAACAACTCGCTCAATTAGCGGGAACAAATAAATCTTACATATCGAAATTGGAAAGAAATCTCAAAGACATCCGATTTTCAACGCTTCAAAGAATAATAAATGAAGGGTTGGGTGGTCATTTGAATATTTCTATAAAACTTGATTAAACATTAAGCACGAATCACAACAATGTTTAAAGTACATAACCGCGCGAATCCGGTGCAATACCTGAGTCACGAACATTACACTAAGCGTTGGAAACAATTTAAATTGCGCTGATGAAGTTCAGGATGGCTGAAATAGATGATTTAGAAACTCTTAATAAAATAAGCTTACTATCTAAAACTTATTGGGGGTATCTGGAATCCTGGATTGTGAATTGGATGGACGAACTGACACTTAATAGCGATAAACTTTTGAAGCAAAATGTTCTTGTAGTTGAAAATGAAAGTAAAATAATTGGTTTTTCTTCTATTATAGAAAATAGTAAAAACTATGAAATTCTTCATTTATGGGTGTTGCCAGAACATATCGGAAAAGGTATTGGGAAAAAACTACTTGAAAAAACTGTTGAGACATTTGTAAATTTTGAAAAACCAATCATAGTTGAAGCTGACCCAAATGCTGAACCGTTTTACAAAAGTCAAGGATTTGTAACTTTTGACAAAGTTGAGAGTTTTCCGAAAGGAAGGTTTCTACCCGTAATGAAAAAAACTATTGCCAAGCTTGGGTAAAAAACATAGGGCAGAAATAGGTTTCTGCAAATTTAATTTCATGAGCAAACTCAATAACAGTGGACTAATACACAGTTTCGAAATGCCCAATGTTTCATACCCGAGTCTGCTGCCATATAAATAAAGTAAAAATGAAAATCTATACCCTTTTAACATTACTTTTCTTAGGGCTTTTTCAATTAAAAGGTCAGAATTTATTACCTACAAAAGATTGGCATGATGATCTTGATTTTTTGCAAATTAAATTGGAGGAGAGACATGCCAATTTATTTCATACCTGTAGTAAAGAAGATTTTTTGCATGGGATTAATAAACTGAAATCTTTATCAGATTCTATCTCAGAAAAAGAGTTAATCATTAGAATAAGTGAATTGATTGCCCAGGTCGGAGATGCTCATACATTTTTAGACTTTAGAAATCAAGATGGGTTTAATTTCCAGCGAATTCCATTGGATGTTTATCCTTTTGAAGATGGACTGTTTGTTACAAAAGCACCAAAAGAATACCAGGAATATATTGGTAGCGAAATAATCTCGATTAATGGAATCACTATAGATTCTATCTTCGAAAGGGTCAAGAATATTGGTTATAATGAAAATGAATTTACAAAATTAATTTCCGTAAGCAGGTTTATCGTATATCCGGAGGTTTTAAAGCGATTTAAGTTTATAGAAAATGCAGATTCTGTCACATTAGAAATGAATAAGTCTGAATCATCCCGGGTACTTAAATTTAAGCCGGTTGATAAAGATTCAATAAAATGGATTTCAGCACATAATAAAGTACCTGGCGATCTACCAATTGCCTATCGCAATAATGATAGTATATTCTGGTATTCTTATGAAAAAGAAAATAAGCTACTATATGTTCAATTAAACAGATGTACTGAAAACAATTCGCACAAATTTGAGACATTGTCTGATGAGATAGTGAAAATCACCTCCGAGAGAGCCCCTCGTAGGTTAGTACTAGATCTGCGCAGAAATATAGGAGGAAATAGTGCTCTTACTTATCCACTTATATACGCTTTGTCCCATTATGAGAAAAAAGTCCCCGAAGGACAAATTTTTGTGATAACGGGAAGATTAACGCTTTCTGCTTCGATTGTGTTATGTGCTGAGATACGGAAGTATTGTAAACCCATATTTATCGGAGAGCCAACGGGTGCCGCTCCTAATTTATATGGCGAAAACTCCTACTGGCTTACCCTTCCCAATAGTCAACTTAAAATAAGCTACTCTTCGGAATGGTTTCAGCCTGCGGGACCTTTTGTAAAAGATAATTGGGTATCTCCGGATATCTATTTACCAGTAAGATCTGAGGCTTTCTTTAAATTGGAAGAACCAATTTTGGATAGAGTCAGAAATTATTCAAAAGATAAGACAGGTTTTACTGAAAGTATATATAATCTGGCTATGCAAGACCGTATTAAGGAGGCTATTGCATTTTATGAGCAGTATAAGTCCAATCCGGAGAATAAATATCAAAATACCATGACTTCAATTCGAAGGATGGCAAATCGAATTGGAAGAGAGGGTAAAATGGATTACAGTTTAAAATTTCATGAGTTAAATGTCAGGGATAACCCTATGAGTGCACATGCCATGTTGAACCTGGCCCAGGTTATTGAGGATATAAATGGCAAAGAAAATGCCCGATCATTCTACATGAAGTCAAATGAATTGCTAACTACAGATAGAAATATCAACGCGTATTTGAAACATTATTTTGAAGATTATATTGCTGAAATACTGAATCAGTAAAATTTACAAATATGAGAATACAATAAATAAGTTCATATTTTCAACTTTATGCGATGGCAGGCAAACCGTGATATAATTTACTGCATTCTCTCATGAAAGAGCTTAATATGGAATCGTTCAATAATTATTTAAAACAATTTCCACACTACTCTCCAAATGTATTTGAAGATATTCGCCCACATTTATCGATTCAAAGCATCGATGCCGGTGAGTACTTTTTAAGACAAGGAAAAATTAGCCGAAAAATTGCCTTTATCGAAAAAGGTTTGCTAAGACTATTTTATCTCAATGATGGAAAAGAGGTGACGAACTGTTTTTGTAAAGAAAATACCATTGCTACTTCATACAGCAGTTTAATTACGCATCAAGAAAGTGATATAGCTATCCAGGCCATAGAACCGTCGCAGCTTGTTGTTTTTTCTTTTGATACTCTCCAAAAAATGTATGAAAAAGACTTGTTTTGGCAGCAATTGGGAAGACTTGCAGCAGAAAACGAATTTATAACAACTGAAAGCCATAGTCGATTCTTAAGAGACTTATCGGCCACCGACAGGTACCGGTTGGTACTGGAAAAGGATCAGGAACTGCTGCAAAGAGTACCCTTAAACTTTCTGGCCACTTATTTGCAAATCGCACCTGAAACATTGAGCCGGATTAGAAAAAAGCTCAGTCGAACTTGATCTAAGTCAATTGATAGGCTTGCATATTACCTGTACTTCGTTCCATTAAACAATCATAAATAATTGAAAAATGGATTCAAATACAGTAAAGCAATCGACAGTAGAGGGCTATGGGAAAATAGCCAAAAATGTCAAAAATGGATTATTCTCTAAATTTTTTAGCTGTTGTAATCCGGTTGATACAGCAAGTAATGTTGCTGAAGTTATAGGATATACAAAACAAGAGTTAGATTCAGTTCCTGAAAACTCAAACTTAGGCGTAGGATGTGGCAATCCCGCTGCCATGGCCGACATTAAAATGGGCGAAACCGTTATTGACTTAGGTTCCGGTGCCGGTTTTGATGCCTTCATCGTTTCTCCAATTGTAGGTGGGAAGGGTAAGGTTATTGGAATTGACTTATCTGATGATATGCTCGATTTGGCCAAAAGCAATGCCGAAAAAGGAGATTACAAAAATGTACAATTTGTAAAAGGAGATATTGAAAATTTACCACTTGAATCGAATATTGCAGAACATGTCATTTCCAATTGTGTAATTAATCTTTCTCTCAACAAAGGAGCAGTTTATAAGGAAGCCTATCGGGTTCTCAAGGAAGGTGGACAGATTTCTATTAGCGATATTGTATTGGAAAAAGAACTTCCCGATCAAATAAAAAATTCGGCCGCCGCCCATATTGCTTGTGTTGCCGGAGCAAAGAAATTGGAAGACTATTTGAATTACGTCAAAGATGCCGGATTCAAGAATATCAAAATTGAAAGCAAATCTGAGTTTCCACTTGAATTGATGATTTCAGATCCTCAAATACAAAAATTGGCTCATGAAATGGATTTTAATCTCAATAGTAATGAGGCCAAAGACATTGCTTCACGTGTAAAAAGTATTGCTCTAACAGCAACAAAATAAGATGAGATAAAGAATTACAAGGATGCCTAAGGTACAATCAATCTTGCATTTGGAACAATTCTCTAAGCAGTAATCTTTTACATATATTCGTAAAGAAGACAAGTAAAGCCAAAGGGAAAGTATTGGTCCTGGTTTAATTTGTCCCTCATAATAAATTAAGAGCAAAGCCTTTTGAAAATGATAAAATTCTCATCTCATCGGGAAAAAAGATTATGGCTTTGGGCGGCCTTAATTTTAATGGCAATTTACAGCACGCTATTTTTTGGTGGCCGGATCGCAAATTTTATGATAGAGAAACGTCTGATTGAGCAAAGCACATTTTACCTTTTTCTTTTACTGGTTTCTGTATTTTTCATAAGCGGTTTGAGAAGTGTAAACAGAAAAGTAGAGTATTGGCTTTATGCCGGCATAATTGCGGTAATTGGAATGGCTTTATTGCGGATGGATCTAACTGTTGCCGAACGGAGCCATTTGTTTGAATACGGTTTGCTGGCAATAGTC
This sequence comes from Cytophagales bacterium, assembly GCA_965267555.1. Taxonomy (GTDB): domain Bacteria; phylum Bacteroidota; class Bacteroidia; order Cytophagales; family CCMP332; genus CCMP332. The sequence goes on from OZ254083.1 coordinate 3,158,862, forward strand.
ATTAAGGAAGCACTCATCGAAAGAAAAACAAATGGCCTGAAAATTAAGTCGCCTGCTGTTTATGCGATGCTCATTTCAGGTACAATTGGCTTATTGGATGAAATTATCCAGGTTTTTTTGCCCTATCGGGTATTCGATCCCATCGATATTGGGTTTAATTATTTTGCCTCTGCTTTTGGGGTTCTTATCAGCACAAGCGTGAACTGGATTCAAAGAAAATTAATACCTATCATCAAAAAATAGGAAATTATTATATACAATTAAATAATTTTCTTTTCAAAAGATACCAATTGCTGTATGCAATTAGGATATTGGTCTGCTTTATATATATGCGATCGGATTGTGAAAGCCGATTGCTTGAAATCTCTTTTATTAAGTGGCCCGCTTAATACATCCTTTTGTCAAAGCATTTAAATGAAAGCATTAGAATTTATAGCTATTTACTATTTTACCGGTTCTGTTTATGCATAGGAAATTGGATACCATAAAGTCAAGAAAAGCGGAATTGAAAGATATTGATCTCCTTCAAACACTGTTTACCGAAACTGTAAAATCTACTTGCCAAGAGGACTATAAGCCTCCTCAAATTGAGGCTTGGATTGCAAGCACTAAAGATAAAGAAAGATGGAAGAGGATGGTTGAAAAACAATTTACGATTATTGCTGAAATAGACCAAATTGCGCTGGGATTCGCATCATTGTTAGACGCTCATTACATTGATTTTTTATATGTTCACAAGGATCATTTAAGAAAAGGAATTGCCAATCACCTGTATGAAATCCTCAAAAAAGAATCGCTGCAAAGCGGAAATCAAAAGTTAATTTCCGATGTAAGTATTACGGCAAGACCTTTCTTTGAAGCAAAAGGGTTTAAAACCATTCGAGAAAACAGAAAAATAATCAGAGGTGTTGAAATCATAAATTATCACATGAGCCAATAAGCCTTGCAGTATTATTGAATTACTTATTTCTAATTATAACAGCTGAATATATCCTATGAAATCTCTCTTGATAAATGCTTATAAATTCAATCTCAAGTACGCTGAGCAACTTTTAAATGGTGTAGATGAGGAAATGATGAGTACCATTCCTTCAAAGGGTCTTGAAAATCATGCCGCCTTTACGATTGGTCATTTGGTATCTGCTGCCGCCATGACATCTAAATATTTAGGCGGACCCTATGAAATCAGTTCAGAATGGGAGAGTATATTTAAAAGAAAAGGTCCGGGAGACCCAAGGAAACCGGATACAAATCCTGATTTATATCCTAAAAAAGCAATTTTATTAAAGGCTTTAAGACATCAACATAGTAATGTAGAACAATTAATTATAAATCTGGATGCAAAACGATTTGATGAAAAAGTAAAATGGAGATTTAGCAATCATTTCCCCAGTTTGGGAGAGCTTTTGTATTTCATGTGCATTTCGCATGAATCGATGCATCTTGGTCAACTCGCAGCCTGGCGAAGAGCAATAGGCTTGGCCTCTGCTTTGGCTAAGTTATGAGAACAATTGTCCAATCCTCACAAACCCTCTAATTGAAATTGATTAGATTTATTTGTTTAAACATTTCAGCTGGAAATGATTTTTTTAACATAAATCTCAAAAAATGAAATTAGGTGCATTTTCAATCAGTTTAAGCGTAAAAGACCTGAATAAATCCAAGGAATTCTATGAAACACTTGGTTTTAGTGTTTTTGCGGGGAGTATGGAGCAAAATTATTTAATCATGAAAAATGAGGACGCTTTAATCGGATTATTTCAAGGTATGTTTGAGAATAATATTATAACTTTTAATCCGGGCTGGGACAGCAATGCAAATAACATCAAGGATTTTGAAGATATAAGGGCCATTCAAAAAAAGTTAAAAGAAGGAGGTATAAAGCTGATAAGTGAGGCCGATGAAAATACCAAAGGACCAGCCAGTATAATGATTGGAGATCCTGATGGTAATACAATTTTGATAGACCAGCATGTATAAATGATTTTTGATGATTTATTTTATCAAAATAAAAGCATAATTATCGATACAAAATATTTGATGAATTCATTGAATTTCTTCCTGTGATTTTCAATCATAAATGATAGCCCTGGAAAAAGAATATGATATTGTCATCATAGGAGGAGGACCATCGGGATCCATAGCTGCTCGATTGCTTAGCGGCAAGGGTTTTCGTATGGCATTACTGGAAAAATCAGTATTCCCAAGAGATAAAATTTGTGGTGATGCATTGAGTGCGGATGTTGTTAATCAATTGTATAAGATCGATAATAATTTGGGAGAGGATTTTATTAAAAACGTAAAAAAACAAAACTCTTCCGGGGTCACATTCATCGCTCCCAATAAGAAAAAACTTGAAATTCCCTTTTTAAACCCGGCCAGGCCCAATAGTGGTGGTTTCATTTCAAAGCGCATCGACTTCGATAATTTTTTATTCAACCAAATAAAATCAAGCCGTGATATTGAAGTCCATGAAGGCATTAATGTCAAAGAAATTTCTGAAAAAGAGGAATATGTAGAAGTAAAGAGTGAGGATCAGGTATTTAAATGTAAAATTCTCTTAGGCGCCGATGGGGCCAATTCTATTGTTAATAAGTTTCTTTCAAAAAACAAATTAGAAAGAGAGCACCATTCAGCGGGAGTCCGGCAATATTATGAAAATGTAAAAGGATTTAATCAAGGAAAGCACATCGAATTGCATTTTTATAAAGAGCTCCTCCCTGGCTATTTTTGGATATTTCCTTTAGCTGAAAACAAGGCAAATGTTGGATTGGGAATACTTTCAAGTACCGTAGCTGAAAAAAAAATAAATCTCAAGACTAAACTCAAAGAACTAATAGAGACCGAACCCGAGCTCAGAACCAGGTTTTCAGAAGCGAAACCATTGGAAAAGGTACAGGGTTTTGGCTTGCCAATTGGATCCAAAAAACGGACAATTTCTGGTAATCGCTATTTGCTATTGGGTGATGCCGCTGGTTTAATAGACCCTTTTACCGGTGAGGGAATCGGCAATGCAATCAGAAGCGCAAGGGTTGCTGCAGGGCATGTTCAAAACTGTTTTCAGGAAAGAAAATTCGATGCAATGTTCAACCTCAGATATGACAATGAAATATACAAAAGGATGTGGAATGAACTCAGGATTGGAAGAAAATTGCAAATGCTTTTGAAATATCCGGGTTTATTCAACTTTATCGTTAACAGGGCAAAAAAGAATGAATCAGTGAGAAAATTAATTACTTCGATGCTGGATGACATTGATTTGAAAAAGGAGCTGACCAAGCCTTCATTCTATTTTAAACTGTTTATTAATAATTAAATATGAAAGCAGCTATTTATGAAAAATACGGCCTACCTGAAGAAGTTCTTAAAATAAAGGACATTGATATCCCTCAACCGTCTGAAAACGAAGTATTGGTCAAAGTTAAATACACTGCTATCAATGACTGGGATTGGAGCATGGTGCGAGGAGAGCCAAAATTATACCGCCTCATGTTCGGATTGCAAAAACCAAAAAATCCAATTCCCGGAATGGAGCTTTCAGGTGTGGTAGATGCAATAGGTAAAAATGTGACCAATTTTAAAGTTGGAGATGCTGTTTATGGTGATACCTCGGAATTTAGCTTTGGTACATTTGCCGAATACGTATGTGTCAATGAAAAATCAATTATTCACAAACCTGTAAATATGCCATTTGATCAGGCTGCTGCCGTTTCACATGCCTCTCAATTGGCCTACCAGTCTATTTTTGGTCTGGGAAAAGGAATGAAATTCAAAAGGATTTTAATCAATGGAGCCGGGGGAGGTTTTGGAACCTCAGCTTTTTACTTATTAAAAAATAGTGATGCCGAAATCACTGGTGTTGACAGTGGAAACAAACTTTCCATGATGGAAAGTTTGGGTTTTGACCATATTATTGATTATAAAAAAGAGGACTTTACAAAAAACGGTATTCAATACGATTTAATTCTCGATGCTAAAACCAACAGAAGTATTTTTGATTATGCAGGATCATTAACTAAAAATGGTAACTATTTTACTGTTGGCGGAAACATTAAAAATCTGATTTCAATTCTGATATTAAACCCCTTTTTTAGCCTTGTCGGTAAAAAAAGATTCAAAATTTTAGCGCTAAATCCAAATAATCAACTTGAAGCTATCAATCGACTTTACGAAGATGGAAAAATAAAATTTATAATTGATGGACCCTATGCGTTCAGAGATATTGCTGAAAAACTTCAGTATTTTGGTGATGCCCAACACTGTGGAAAAGTGATTATTTCAATTCAATAAAAAAAGCCGCATAAAGCGGCTTATTTATTATTCACTTCTTCATTTACTAATCTAATAGCAATTTGCCAACTTCACTGAAATCACCTCCCTCAATCTGAATCAAATACATAGCAGGTTCTAAATCATTTAATTTTAGAAGTATTGATTTCTGTCCTTTTTCAATTTTATTTCTAACTAAAGTTTTCCCGCTTAAATCCTGAATGGAGTAATGCATATCCGTCTTAGCAGTTTCGGCTAGTTTTAAGTTAACAATACCATTACTTGATTTGGATACAAGCTGAATTTACCAACACCATTTACATCTTTTATTCCACTGATGACACTCACAAGTTCCGTTTTAGAACATGGTCTGCCGTTGATACTCAAACGCACCGTATAATTACCCCCTGCAGCATAAGTATGGGTTGGGTTTTGTAAAGTTGAACTATTACCATCGCCAAAATTCCATGACCAGGCATTGGCATTACTGGAGGCATCTGTAAAATTAAAAGTCGCTCCATTTTGAGTATAAGTAAAATCACTTTTCAAAACTTTAATGAACACCGAGTCAAAGGCAGAAATGCAAAATGATCCGGGTCCGGAACGATTATCTCTAACCAAAAGAACTTCATCTGAAGTAACATTAGACCGGATATATATAGGGCCTGTGGCCTGTAAATTTAGTCCTGAATCAAACCATTCGATCGTTCCTTCGGCGTTTGAAGCAACAAGCACAGCATTTGCACCTTCGCAAATTTCTTTGTCCAAAACTACGGGTGGTAGCGGTTGACCGACCGTTATGGTTTTAAAGATGGTATCACTTCCAATATTGTTGGTGACAATCAATTGTACGGTGTAAGTGCCCGCGTTTAAATAAGAGTGTTTTGGATTAGGAAATGTATCTGTACTCCCATCTCCGAAATCCCAAAACCATCTTTGAGCGATATTCAAACTGGAATCGCTAAAATTAACATCGCCTTTGCAAGCGGGTGATTGAGGGTTAAATCCAAAATTAGCAATTGGAGCTTGCGTTGCTGTCTGGCAAAATGGTGAAGGATTGAAATCCTCTATTTGATCTGAGCGACTACTAGGGCTTCCCTGTTGGGCAAAATACCCAAAACCACGATTGGCGAACACATCCCAAATCAAACATTTATGTATGCCATTATACAATAAATCATCTGCCGCAATAATAGCATCACGTCCATCGATCATTCCCGGACTGCAAGGTTGCAATTTCATTCCCATCATCACCAGATTCATTGCAATATTATTTCCACCTGTTCCTGTATAAAGATCAGGATCTGGCGTTCCACCGTAAAGATTGATCAAGGCCCAGTTCAAATCCCACAGGACTGTGGCATAAACAAATCCTATTCCATGCGGCTGGCTTAATCCACTATTGGTTCGACCGTAAGTGTAATTGTTTATTGAGAAATCTGTGGTATAAGGTGCCGGCCGAATGCCATTGCCTGTTGTCGGTGCGCCTTGGGCAAAGGTTCCGATTCCTCGTCTATCAGTGGCCTGGTCCCCCGAATCTATGGTAATCATTAGGCCAAACCAATCGGACCAGCCCTCTCCCATCTGTTCTGCGTTTGAAAGACAACCACTAAGCGAAGGGCCGCCTGTTAATCTATTTGAAATTCCATGCCCATATTCATGCGCAATGATGCCATTGTCAAAATCTCCATCTCTTGCCGAATTTCCGCTTCCCCACAAATACATCTGCATTCTTGGCCTATTACCATCACTCGGTGTTGCAAAATTGGCATTATTAGTTCCACCACCATCCTGAGCTTCGGCTCTTACATCATCGCCACCAATGCCTCCACGTCCATAATTATTTACCTGAAAATTGCCAGCGGCTTCATCAAAACCATAATAATACCATATATCGTGCATCATATTATTGAGGTAAAACAAATTGGTAGTCGCGGCATCCGTATAGGAACTTGGCGCTGTTCCCGGTGTGTAAGGAAAGTCAAAATGCAATGCTGAAGTACCATCCGGACTGGTGCCTGGATTGTTGCTATTAATACCATCGATGTCTTCGTATGCGTGCACATTATTACCCCTCGTTATGGTGTATTCTGCGCCTGCCAAACCATCCGTATCATGCCATCCAAATGGAGAAGCTAGAGAATCAGACGGATCGCTGACGGTTACGTAAGGGCCGTGATTTGGGCTTTCGGCCGGCAAAGCAATCACTTTGTAATCCGAAGAAGTAATTTTGGCTGCGCTTTCAGACTGAACCAGATGTTCTTCGCTAAAGTGTCCCTCATTTTCGTGACTGTGTCCAAATTCACAATGTGTAACCCAGTTAACTTTATCGAGTAATGCACCATTGTGGGCATCAATAGAAACAGACCACCAGTTTTGAGCTGAAAGTTCATATATAGATAAGTTCCAAACCAAATGGGTACTTTCATCTTCAGTTTTCAAAAACATGAGCTCTACCGGAATATTTTCAAGGGAAATGCCTCCATTTGAAAAAATAAATTTTCTTTCTGATTCGGTGCTGATCAGGCTTAGGCCATTTGGTGCTTCAATATCTAATTGCGCCGCAGCTCTGCTTATAGCAGTTTCTGCACTTATGGAAGGATTCGAAGAAGGAAGATTTTTATTAAGGTCGGAAATGAGCCGGTCGCCCATATATGCGACTTCCCCATTTTTAAGGGCAAAATTGGCCAATCCATTTTGAACAGGTATGCCTTTAACTGTTTGTCTTATGTAGACAAATCGAATCCCATTTCTTTTATCAATGTAGCTATCTGTGATTTCCCAGTTTGCTATATCTTCATTGCTCAAATTCGAATTTTGTATATGAGCATTTAGATATGCTCTTATTTCTTGATTTATCTCTTGAGCTTTTACACCAAATTGAAAAACAAGAATTGCCAGCGCGCTCAGTAGTGCTTTCTTCATCGTATTAATGGTTTAAATTTTAATCAACATATGTCCTTTAGTCGATAATTAATTTTTCGACTCTATTTATTGAAGCATTTTTTATTCTCAATAAATAAATGGCAGGAGAATACTCTTTAACATCAATTTCAAAAAATTGTTCCCCGGCTGGAATTTCAAAGGTCTCAATAACAGATCCTTGTATATTTTCGAAAGACACAAGGGTTTTGGAGGCAAAGACATCCTTAAATTTGATATTTAGGCTTTCATTAACAGGATTGGGATATATTTTAATCTTATTTTGAACAGATTTCGGCAGGCCGGCAATGATATCGAGAGATTGCGAACTTTGGCAAGGACCACCGTTAAGACTTAGTCTGACATTATAAATTCCCGTATTTGAATAACTATGAATGGGGTTTTGCGAAGTAGACGTATTACCATCTCCAAAGTCCCATAACCAGGATGTAGCACCGAGTGAGGCATCTGTGAAGCTTACAACAGATAAATTTTGATTATAGGTAAAATCACTTTTGACTACCTTAATATTTACAGTATCGAAATCCGAAGAACAAGTCGAACTTAGGAAATCTCTTACATAAAATACTTTATCAGTGGTTACATTTTGATCGATGAATAAATTACCGGATGATACAAAGTTGTTGGATTGATCATACCACTGCACTGTTCCTAAATTATTAGACGCTAATAAAATTGCATTTAAGCCAAAACAGACTTCTTTATCCGCCACAGATAATGCCTGAGGCTTGTTGATGGTCACATTTTTTACAATGGAATCGCTTCCAATGGTATTAGAGACCACCATCTTCACGGTATAAACTCCCGGTGAAGAATAAACATGGGAAGGATTGTAGGTGGTATCTGTATTGCCATCTCCAAAATCCCATCGCCAATTTTGTGGGGTATTAATACTTGCATCGGTAAAATTAATACTTGATTCACAAGTTCCCTGGGCAGGGTTAAACGTAAAATCTGCTGTGGGAGCGACGGTGGCGGTCTGGCAAAAAGGAGGCAAATCAAATGCTTCAACCTGATCAAATCTATTATTCGGAGATCCCTGGGATGCTGAAAATCCAAATCCCCTATTGGCAAATACATTCCAGATTAAACATCTGTGCGCACCGTTATACAGCAATTGATCGGCTGCGAGAATGGCATCCCTACCATCAAGCATTCCAGGATTACATGGTTGAAGCTTTAAACTGGTTATCACAAGATCCATTGCGATGTTATTTCCACCTGTGCCATAGTAAATATCAGGATCAGGGACACCTCCATATTGATTGATTAATGCCCAATTCAAATCCCACAGTGCGGTAGCATATACAAATCCGAGACCATGAGGCTGACTTATCGCAGAATTGTTTGTAGCAGCATAAGTATAATTATTTATATTAAAATCAGTTGAATAGGGAGCCGGTCGAATTCCATTTCCATTTGTTGGTTGGTTGACGGCAAAAGTACCAATACCGCGAATATCAGAGCCCTGGTCTCCAGAATCAATGGTAATCATTAGCCCAAACCAATCCGACCATCCTTCGCCCATTTGTTCTGCACTTTGTAAACATCCGGAATTCAATCGGCCACCGGTCAATCGTGTAGAAATTCCATGACCGTATTCATGTGCTATTATACCGTTGTCAAAATCGCCATCGATATCACCATTGGTGGAGGGAGGGTTTAACGTAATATTGACCGTACCGTTTGACATCTCATTTTTTATCAGATTTCCATCGTTTAGTGAAATCATAACTGAGGGTATGTTGATTCCAGCAGAAGACCCACCCATCGCAATTGGTCCACCTCCGATATTATTAATCATCACAACAGCTATTGCCCCGGCGTTTTGAGCGAGTTGTATTTTACTTACAAAAGTACAATCGCCACGATCGATGACAGCAATTTTACCATTTATCGCCGGACCGTTAATAAGGGGATCGCAGGCGTCATTCGGGTTTGGCAAAGTGGCATCATTCACCAGTATCAAATCAGCGGAGATTGGAGAACTCAAACCCGGGCCAAATGTAGCCTCGACGGCTGAATAAGTTCCCGCAATCGTTGCCGGTGAGTTTACGGTCAAATCAACACCGGAATTGTTTGTCCAAATATACATTTGCATTCTTGGGTTAGATCCATCCGGTGGAGTTGCAAAATTTGCGTTATTGGTTCCGCCACCATCTTGTGCCTCTGCATTTACCTCATCACCCCCTGTACCTCCATTTCCGTAGTTATTGACCTGAAAATTTCCGGATGCTTCATCAAATCCGTATTGATACCAAATATCATGCATCTTATTATTGAGGTAAAATAAGTTGGTAATGGCAGCCGACTGATATGTACTTGGGGAAGTGCCCGGAATAAACGGATAATCAAAAATTAGTGAAGCCCCACCATCCGGACTAAATCCTGCTGAATTCGTATTGTTTGCATCCTCATAGGCAAAAACATTATTCCCTCTGGTTATTGTAAATTCCTCTCCCGATTGGCCATTCGTATCATGCCAGCCATATGGAGATGCAATGGAATCCGAAGGATTAACAGCCATAGATCTCGGACCGTGATTTGGACTTTCAAGAGGTAATTCAAATACACGGTATTGACCACCTGTTAATTTCTTCGAAGTACTATTTTGTTTATTCGATTCTTCCCTTTCATTTTCAATATGAAAATGGCCAAATTCACATTTATTGACCCAATTGACTTTATTCAAAAGCTGCCCGGTCTCCGCATCAACTGAACAGGACCACCAATTCTCTGCCGATTTTTCATAAATTGATAAATTCCAAACCAGACGCATACCATCCTTTGTATGATAATACATCAATTGCACTGGAATATTTTCCAGGGATACTCCTGCTTTTGAGAAAAGGAATTTATTTTCTGATTGTTCTTCGAGAAGTACAAGATCTTCAAGTGTCCCCAAATTCATCGATGAAATCACAGACCGAATTGCATCCTGCGGTGTTAAACTGGGTTTCAGACTTGATTTACGTGCAAGAGTATTTCTTTTCAAGCGATTGCCGGCATGCAGAATCTTACCATTTTTTATTGCAAAATTGGCCTGGCTGTTTTGAATTGGGATACCATTGATATGTTGTTGTATATATATGAATTCTATGCCATTTCTGCTATCAGTATGCGAATCTGAAATTCTCCAACTTTGGATATCCGCACTCAAAAGGTTTAAATCTTTTTGATTCGCATTCAAAAAGGATTGTATTATATCTCTATTAGAATCGGCGATAAGACTATTAATACTTGCTATGAGTATCAACACAGCAATCAAAGATTTTTTCATATTTATAGATTAGTAAATAGGCAGAATAGCTTGACCGTTAATCTGTATTGGGGCAATTCTTTTTTTAAAAATAAAGATAAATATCCAAACAGGGCTATCTATACAGGTAAGCCGATGGAATTATTATAAATCTCCTATTATTTACTCGAATTGTTATATGAATACAATCCGAAAAAAATCATTGTTGCAAAATATTCTTAGGCATTGATTTCATTTTCTTTGAATATTATGCCTACAGACTCCAACTCATGCAATACGGGTTCATAGATTAGCGGGTCCGTAGGAACGCAAACACCTCTGGCTTTAATTTCACCTTTCAATAAGAGTTTGGTAGCAATAGCAAGTGGCAAACCCACAGTTTTTGACATCCCGGTATTTTCAGCATCATCACCTAAAACGACCATGTGGGAATTAATTTCTTTTAATTTGTTGGAGTTTTTCAACCTGAATACAAATTTGTGATACATGACAATCATGTCTTTATCATCAGGTGAAAGTGTCCATTTTTTCTTTAAAATATGCTCAAGAATTTGGGCCGGTGTTCCTTTGTCAATACCAACAGGTTCTTCATCAAACATTCCAATCCATCGCAGCATATACATTTCCTCGCCTTCCATTTCAAGACCCATATAATGGGCGAGTTTTAATTCGATGGAATCATGAGGATTGTAGTACAAAAATGAATTTAAAAATTGCCGATGCGTCAATTCTTTTACACCTTCCATTTGATAGGTATCATCTGTTGCGCCTAGCTGCACAAAAATATTCCATGCTTTGCAGAATCCGGGTCTTCGCAATGTTCCCCTGTATAATGTTCTTACATCTTCAAGACCATAAACAGAGCGGTACTTTAATGAATCCCTGTTGGCATAGCCTTCAAAGTACCCATGATCAGGTATATGAATTCGTTCTGTCCTTCGAAACAATTTGTGATAAGGGATATACTTAAACCGTCCTTCCTGAACAAATTTCACAATCCCCTGACCGGCTAAAACTACATTTCGCGGGTTCCAGGTGAATTTGTAATTCCAGGGATTGTCCTTACCATTCGGTGCCAATAAGCCCCCGGTAAAAGTTTCAAAGGTGTCAAGTTCGTGACCTTGAGATCGTATTTTATCGATGACCTTCATGGCAGACATATGATCTATTCCCGGATCCAAACCCATTTCCATGAGAATCAGTCTATCATTCTTTTTGCTTTCCGCGTCCAGTGCGGTAAACTCATCGGTATTATACGATGCGGTTAACAAGTGCTTTTTCTGCCTTAAGCAAATTTTAGCCACTTCAATATGTAAAAATGCCGGCAGCATGGATACAACCACATCAACATCGGAAATAGCCTTTTCTGCAGCTGTGCTTTCCGTAATATCAAATTTTATTCCCTGTGCATTAGCATATCCTTCCGTCTTCTTTTTTGCGAGTTCTAAATTGAGGTCAGCGACAGTTATTTCCCAGGCCTCTTTTTGACCTTCATTGATAAGATATTTTATTAATGTGCTGGAGGAGTGGCCTGCTCCAATAATGAGGATTTTGTTCATATAATAAGATGCAGGTGCCAATTTATGCGAATTTTGGCTTCACTCAAAAAAGCTTTTACATTTTATTCCGAATGCCATTTTTTCGTTATATCTTATATTCCAAATGAACTAAATGGCGAGAGAATCACATTCCATACCTCCAAATCAGGACAAGTCTCATTTAAAAAAGCATGAAGACCTCAATATCGAGATCATCGAATCTGTAGTTAGTCATTTACATAAATATTACCAACTGGATTTTAGTGGCTATGCAAAAGCTTCGCTGTCAAGAAGAATAGAACACCTCATCACAATTTTTGGCCTTGAAGATGCCGATGAACTTCTTACTAAAATAGAAGAAGAACCCGATTTTAAAATTAGCCTTGTCCATGAAATCACAGTTGGCGCCACCGAAATGTTCAGAGATCCCCCATTCTGGATTGCCCTCAAAAATGAAATAATCCCGAATATTTCAAATTCGGGTGAATTAAAGATTTGGGTTGCCGGTTGTTCCACTGGAGAAGAGATATTTTCACTTGCTATATTATTGCGCGAAGCAGGACTTTTTAATCAGGCCAAAATATTAGCTACTGATCTTGACCCCCTTGTCATTGATATTGCCAGAAAAGGCTATTATTTTAATCACAGTTTTGTAAAAAACAGTGAAAACTATGTTCATTCAAAGGGAAAAAAGACACTTGATTACTATTGCAAGAAAGGTGGCCTGGGTTATCAAATGGACTTATCTCTTTTGGAAAATGTAAGATTTAAATGCCATGACCTTGTTCAGCAAACAATTGAATCGACTTTTGATATAATTTTCTGCAGAAACGTTTTGATATACTTTGATCAAAAACTCCAAAATCAAACCCTTAAAAAGATTCGTCAAAATCTCCGGGAAGGCTCCTATCTCGGATTGGGTGTAAAAGAATCAATTTTGTGGTTAAAAGAATCCAATCAATTTGAAGCTATAAAACGCTATGAGAAAATTTATAAGGTAAAACCCAATGGAGAAAATACATGAGTTTAGCCTTAAGGCGAATTATTTTCAAATAGGTAATTCTAAAAATCCGGATCGAATTTGGTTGGTCTGTCATGGATACGGTCAGTTGGCTTCAAGATTTATTAAAAAATTTAATGCCTTAGATCAAAAGAACAATTTGATTATAGCTCCTGAGGGCCTATCGCACTTTTATTTAGAAGGCTTGAGTGGAAATGTTGGTGCATCGTGGATGACAAAGCACAACAGGGAATTAGAAATCAGCAACCAATTCTCATATCTGGAATCACTAATGATCTCAAAAGTGAAATCATGCGGAGCCAATAGAATTAGCCTACTTGGCTTTTCACAGGGAGGTGCTACGATATGTCGTTGGATTGCAAAAAGTGAGCTAATTTTTGATGATCTATATCTCTGGGCTACTATTTTCCCACCAGATATGAATGCAGATTTTATGGATAAAACACTCTTGGGTAAAAATGTTAAAATATTTTACGGGGGCAGAGATCCTTTTTTAAAAGAAGAGCATATTCAAAAAACAACAGCCTTGCTTGATCGTGTTCGGCATTTGAAAATTGTGAAATTTGAAGGTGATCATCGGGTAATTCCCGAAGTCCTTATGAATCATATGGACTAATTGACTTTCATCCGCTCCATCTGTTTTTTTAGATTTTTATATTGTGTTTTTTCCGGATATTCAATTATTAAGGCATCCAGAAGCTTCGCAGCACCATCTATATCTCCCATATTCAGATATATATTGATTAAATTTTCTCTGGCTCTTAAATACAAAGGGTCTAATTCAAGTGCTTGCTTGGTAAATTTTAATGCCTTTGGGAAATCTCCTTCCAATTGATAAATAAATCCGAGATTGACCAATGCAGGTATTTCCAGACTATTTTTTTTATATATCCCCAAAAAAATGATCTTAGCTTTTGCTATATTCTTTGCATCCATGTAAGCATTTCCAAGTCGTCTGGCAAATTCAATATTAGCAGGTGCCAAATCCACCGCTCTTTCAAGCCAGGGGATGGCATTCTCATTTTGACGCTTTAAAGTTTCACCGATGTAAAAAGCAGTATATGGATTTTTTTCACTCTTGGGATTTTGAGATAATAAATGAACCGGCAAATCCTGTTTTGTGAGATAATAATATTTAATCTGCTGATCGCGCTCTACTTCTGATATAAAAGACGCTATTCTTTTCAGATATCCAGGATTTTGTTCAACTTTTTCATAATACTCCAGATTCGCCAGAAATACGTCTCTTTTATTCTCTTTTTTCGAAGTGAAATTTCTAAATTCCTTTAATCCATCACTTTCACTGTTCTCGTTGTCAGAACTGTCTTCGTACACGCGGATAAAGTGGTCTGATGTCGAAACATGTGGGATATCTGTTGTGCCGTCTTTTGGCATATGACAGGCAATACAGCTGTTATTTTTTAAACTTAGACTTTGGTGATCGGCCCCACAGGCATCCTTACCATGGCAATTTTGGCATTTCTCATTGTAAAAAGATACTGCATTTTCTGCAAGTGGCTTGTGAGGATCATGGCAGGTAGTACAGTTCATTTTAACTCCGGAAGCCTTAAAACATTCACTCATTTGCAATCTTTCAACATGAGAGGCAAAGCCAAAATCATTGGCATTCTCACCCACAGGAATAAATACTTCCCAAAAATCATTTAGTGACATCCCCGGTCTGAAGTCCATGAAATTTTTTCCGGCTTTATTTACCGTCACACCTTCCAAATGACATTGTCGGCATACGTCAAATTGAAGTTCAAGACTCAAATGTTTAGGGTTGATGATGCTGAAATCAATAGAATCGTCAATAATTTTTCCGGATTTTCTTTTTTCAACATGCAGACTTCCGGGACCATGACATTTCTCACATCCAATCCCATTTCCAAGACTTAAAAACTTATTGACAGAATTATCGACAAACTCGAAATCGGAGTTATGACAATTCATACACATCTGACTTATAGGTCTCGAAAACCTAGTATTTGCACCATTTTCATAACCCGGACTTAAATCCCAAATTCCTTTTTTTACATACCATGTGATGGGTAATTCATAGAAATAACCATTTTCTTCAAATAAATAGGACCTCGTTTGATTGCCGGAACCAATTACAAATTGAGCACGTTCATCGCGGATGTAGGTCGTATCTCCATTTTCAAATCGATATTCCCTTACGATCATATCATTATTGCTCCAAAAAGCTGTATAATGATAGCCTGAAAAAGAATCATAGACATGAATATTGCTAAAGTCTTCAATGCTTTTAGCCTTTTCTACCAAATGGAACGCGCGGCCTTTGCCTGTGTGAATGTAATCTTCGTGAATCTCAGAATGACAAGAAATGCAATTTTCTGTGCCGACAAATTTGGCTTCAGGTGATAGATTTAAGAATTGACTTGAATGATCTGGTTTAGATTTGTTTGAAGTCTCTTTTTGCTCGCTGCAAAAACTGAGTACGATACTCACAGAAAAGAGTAAAAATGATAATCCTATCCAAAAATATTTTTGCATTAAGTCAAAAATAAACTAATTGCTCTTTTTCACCATCGTTGAGGCTGCCTGATCCGATGGGAGTATTAGTGTTTCTGCTATATTGACATGCGCCGGTGCTGAAAGTACATAGAGAATGAGCTCTGCAATATCTTCCCCGTACAATGGTGTGAATCCTTTGTACACCTCTTTGGCTCTTGCTTTATCTCCTTTAAACCGAACTTCAGAAAATCCTGTTTCGACCAATCCTGGGCTAATTTCAGATACTTTTATCCCCAATTCGAGAAAATCATATCTCATGGCAGTATTGAGGGCATCAACAGCAAATTTGGAAGCACAATAGGTATTGCCATTTTTATACACTTCTTTTCCGGCTATCGAACCAATATTTAAAATATGCTTTTTTTCTTGTGCCTGCATCAGGGGCAATACGGCTTTTGTGACATATAACAATCCCTTGACATTGCCGTCGATCATCGCGTCCCAATCTTCTATACTACCTTCCTGAATGCTGGACAAGCCATGTGCATTTCCTGCATTATTGATCAGAACATTGATATTGCAAAAATCTCCCTGTAAAGATGCTATCGCCTGAAATACATTATCCTTTTGCCTCACATCAAATATTAAGCTCTCCACTTCGGTTTTTTTACTGAGCTCAAATTTTAATTGCTTGAGTTTCGAAGTATTTCTACCACAGAGAATAAGACGGTAATTATTTTCAGCTAAAAGCTTTGCAGTGGCTTCACCGATTCCGGAACTCGCACCGGTAATAAGGGCTGTTTGAAGATTATTCAAAATTTAAATAAATCGTTACGGTATGGGATTTTAGACTTTCTACACTGGTAGCAAAAATATTCGGATCAGCATTGATCATATTGTTAAACCCATGTGAAAAACGAATCTCCGGAGCAAATTTGAACATTTCAAAATAGAAATCGAATCCGAAACCATATTCAATGGCAAAGTCAGAGCTTAAGGTTCTCAATTGGTCTTCGGTTCGTTCTTTTAATCTGGAGCCTATCTCAAGGCTTGGTTTGACACCTCCAAGGATGTACATTCTGAAATTCTTTTTTCTTTGTGATCTGACTTTCAGCATTAATGGCAATTCCAAAAATGTATTTTCAATGGTTTCTCTTACCCTTTCTCCATTTGCAAAGTCAAGCTCTACACCCCTGGTATAAAAACTTACTCCGGGAAGAAATTTAAAATGTACCTGATCGTGTAATCGAAGTCCGGCGATAAAACCCAGCGTGATACCGGGACTGCCTATTGGATTGGCCGCTACTACAGAATCCAATCTTGAAGGCGTAAAAAATAGAGGATCATGCTGAAGATAATAGTTGGCAAAATTAACCGCCACAAAAAAGCCCGGGTGGAACCATTTATCATCGTAATAAGGTAAATTGAGTTCCGGCCTATAAGCAGATTGACTGTAAACATGTTGTCCCAGACACAAACAGAGTAATATGGCGATTATAAATCTCATTTCTGTCCAATATAAATTGAGCTGATTCCGAAAGTCAGAGGAATATTTTCCACTTTTTTAAATCCAATCTTTTCAAGAATGGTATTAAAATTCTGGCCTTCGGGAAAAGCATCTACCGACTCCGGCAAATAGGTATAAGCAGATTTATCTTTTGAAACTAATTTACCCAATACGGGCAAAATTAATTTAAAGTAAAAACTAAAAAGTTGTTTCATTGGGAATTTCTTTGGCTTTGAAAATTCTAAAACCACCAATTGGCCTTCCGGCTTTAATACCCTTAAAATATTCTTAAGTCCTAATTCGAGATTTTCAAAATTCCTCACCCCAAATGCAACGATCACAGCATCAAAATAATTGTTATCAAATGGAAGATCTTCAGAATCTCCATGTCTCAACTGAATAACATTTTCGAGCCCTTTTTTATGTATTTTCTCACGCCCTTTTTCAAGCATCCCTTCTGAAATGTCAACGCCAATAATCTGATCGGGCTTGAGTGAAATTGATTGTATGGCAAAATCGGCAGTTCCGGTGGCAACATCAAGAATCATTTTTGGATTCGATTTTCTCAAAAGATTGATTGCTTTTTTACGCCAGATTATGTCTATTCCAAGGCTTAAAAAATGATTCAGAAAATCGTAATTCCCTGAAATATTGTCGAACATCTCTGCGACCTGCTCTTTTTTCCCACTTTTTTTCTCTTTGTACGGAACTACTGTCATAATTTCATTTGATGTGGCAAAGTTAGATTCTACCGGATGAAAACAAAACCCAAAGAATAGGAACATCAGTAATTAAGCCTTGTTCAATTCATGTTTTAAATAGCACAAATCATATTCTCGATCCAATTCGAATTTATATAATTGATTTTCAGTATTTTACGACTTATTTTTAAAAGGATAAATGAAAAATATAATATCTGATTTTCAGATTTAGTATTTTTGCACGCATACCTGAGGTGATTTTTGGGCTAATTGCTGAATAATTTGGTTAATTTGACCTGAATTTCACGAAAAACGAATTAAAGAAATCAAAATATGCCAGGAAAGTATAAGGCTATTTTACTATCGTTGACGCTATCCTTATATTCGATCACCTTATTTTCTCAAATATCTGAAAAGAGAAAGGAAGTTGCGGCAAAATTTGTTAGACAGGCCGACCTGGTTATGGAGAGCACTGCTGCAAAAGAAGTGGCCAAGGAACTTTACATTCAAGCTGCCAGAATAGATCCCGAAAACGTAGATGCCAATTTCAAAGCGGGTAAAATGTACCTTGAAACGATCAATAAAGACCGCGCAGCCACTTATTTCAAAAAGGTATTGAGCCTTAATCCCGATTATAAATTTTCCATAAATTATCTGATCGGACGCAGTCTTCAATTCGGACTTGACTTTGATGAAGCCATTGGGTATTATCAGAAATACGAAGAGATGCTATCAGAAAATCCGACATACAGCGGAAGCGATAAAGTGGATGGCGAAGAAGTGAAAAAAAGAATACTTGAGTGTTATAATGGAAAAGAGTTTGTTTCCAATCCTCAAAATTACTCCATCCGAAACATGGGTGCACAAATCAATTCTGTATACGATGACTATGCCCCTGTTATTAACAGAGAAAATTCTCTGATGATTTTTACTACGAGAAGAAAGGATGGCAATTTGTCCAAGGATGTAGACATTGACAATGAATTTTTTGAAGATATTTTTTACAGCAATTTTGAAGATGGAAAGTGGCAGTCCGCAAAAAATATTGGAACTCCAATAAATACCGAATTTCACAATTCGAATTTGTCTTTATCAGCCGATGGCAATATTCTTTTCCTGTATACAGATGAAAACAACGGTGATATCCTGGTATCGAATAAAGCTGAAGATGGAACCTGGTCTGAGCCGGCAACCATAGGTCCCAATATAAATTCCCTGGGTTTTAAGGAGAGTTCTGTCTGCCTTTCTCCCGATGGAAGCACGCTCTATTTTTCAAGCAACAGGCCCGGAGGCTATGGAGGCAGTGATATTTACTACTCTGTTAAAGATAAAAAAGGAGCCTGGAAGAAAGCGAAAAATCTCGGTTCTGTAATCAATACCAAATACGATGATGATGGCCCTTTTGTCGATTTTTCAGGTGATTATTTTTATTTCAGTAGCAAGGGTCACAAAGGAATGGGCGGATACGATATTTTCAAGTCTGAATATCTCATAGAAGAAGAGTCCTGGGGAGATCCTGTCAATTTGGGTTATCCCATCAATACATCTGACAATGATATTTATTTTGTGTCATCCAATGATGGTGAAATCGCTTATTATGCCACGGTAAGAGGCGGTGGTTATGGATTGTCTGATATATACTCAATCAAAGAAGGACAATTTGAAATACCCGAAGAAAGTGACAGTGTATCAAGAGATACGACAAGTTCTGTGGCTGAAAAAGCAGCCCCGGAAAAAAAGAATGTTATACTTAATTTGAGAATTAAAGATCAAAGCGGGGAATTGACGAATGCTAAGGTTTCATTGATCAATGTGGATAACCAGATCGTTGCAGCACAAAGAAAAATGGATGATGGGGTTTATAAATTTAAAGTAGAAAATCCCGACAACAGCACATACCGGCTTTCTGTTGAAAAAGATGGTTTTGCTTTTATTAACGAAGACATATTATTTGACGGATCGGAAGATGAGATAACACAGAAAGATAGAGAGATAATTCTTAAGCCTTTATCCGTAGGAACAACAAAAGTTTTGAGAAATATCTACTTTGACTTCAATAAATCGAGTATAAAATCGAGTTCCTTTGATGAATTGAGTAAGGTTGAAAATATGCTCGACCGAAATCCTAGTCTTGAAATTGAGCTCGGAGGACATACCGATAATATTGGTAAAAAAGAATTTAATAAAAGACTATCGAAAGCAAGGGTTGAAGAAGTAAAGAAATATCTGGTTAAAAAAGGAATCGATCCAAGAAGGATTACAACAGTAGGTTATGGAGAAGAAAAGCCACTAGCAAGCAATGATGATGAAAAAGAAGGGCGCGAATTAAATCGAAGAGTGGAATTTAAAGTTCTGAAAAAGTAGTCAATCGCTTTTAAAACCTATGACGCTGGCCCCACACTGTGACTTTGAATTGATAAAGGTATATTGTAAATAATAAATACCTGTAACCCTGCAATCATATTCCAGGGTATTATTTAATAGGCTATCCGTTTTACTGCTTGCAACACGTTTGCGATTAGAATCAAATATTTCAATGGCAATATCCATTTCTGCTTCAGCCTCACTGCATAAGTTGATTAGGTAATCCGTGCTTCTTGTTAGAACATAGGAGTGTTCAATCATCGTATTGTCACCTTCTTGTCCATCCAATTGATAACTTTTCAGGAAATGAAAATTAGTATCCAATTGAGAAATACAATTTTCTACCAATTCACCGGGATTGCATTGAGCTTTTAAGTCATCGACTCTTAAAAATGATCCTGAAATCATAATAATCGAAATGAATAAAAAGCGTGTCCCCATAGAAAAACTTATCATTTAGGTGAATTCAGACCAATGTGAAAATTGACTGTTTTCAAAAATAACCTATTTTTTGAATTAAAATCAGATTTAAATCCGAAGTCCTTAATTTATTCAATTTTATTGATAATAAACTCTACCCTTCTGTTTTTGCGTCTTCCCTGAATGGTTGAATTGCTTACAAGCGGTCTTGATTCTCCGTATCCCTTTCTTTCCATTCTTGCCGGATCTATTCCTCTTCCACTCATATAATTGACCACGGAATTTACTCTTCTTTCTGATAGGAGCTGGTTATAAGCCGTTGGGCCAATACTACAGGTGTGTCCTGCAAGTTCAAAGCTTACTTTCGGATACAATTTTAAGATTTTAATTGCGCTGTCTAATACAGGGTAATAAGCTCTTCTGACCTTATCAGAATCAAATTCAAACATAACGTTTGCGCCTATATCAAGTTTATCACCAACCTTGTATTTTGACTTAAAGTAGTCCATGTTCTTCACGTCGGCTATTACATCGGCCTCTTCTTCTTCAAATGGAGTTATACCCTTGCGATAATAATATCCATGTTCATCAGGATTATCTACTAATCCTTTATCCAATCCGTGAATGGTTATAATTTCCAATCTCCTGTTTTTGGCTCTTCCCTCTTCAGTTAAGTTTGAAGCGATTGGGAAAGCATCTCCATAGCCAACCGGAAATAATCTATCGGGTTCAATTCCTTTATCAACCAAATAATCCATTACCGTCTGTGCCCTGGCCTGTGACAATAATTTGTTCACAACAGATTCATTTTGATTATCCGTATGAGCAGCAATTTCCACTTCTATTTCAGGGTTCTCGATCAATTTTCTGTACAGTTTATTTAATTCAATCTGTGATTCGATTCTAAGCTCTGATTCCCCGGGAAGGAAAAATATATTTCTCATGGTGGTTTTTCCGCCTTCAGTTTTCAAGGGCTTGAGATAAATTTCCTTGGCTACCTCATAATATTCCACCTGCTCGGGAATATTGATATTTTCTGAATAAAACAGATAGCCCGGTAAATCCACATTTATCGCATAGTTTTTACGTGGGGGTAAAATGGTGGTATAACGCCCGTTAAAACTGTTAGAGTTGGTTATTCCAACGATATTCTGTGTGGTCAGATCTGTTACGGTAATGGTAGCAGCTACCGGTTCTTTTGTATCATCTCTGAATACATGACCCTTAAACTGGATAATTGCAATGGATTTTACAGGAAGATGGGCCACATAAATATCTTTCTCTCCGTAGGTATCCTCACGATGACTTGAAAAATATGCTCTGGTACCATCAGCAGAAAGTACATAATAAATGTCATCATCGGCTGTGTTAATAGGAAATCCCATGTTTACCGGTTCCGACCAATCATTGCTATCCGCATTTAAAACGGTCTTAAAAATATCATAACCTCCCATGGTTTTATGACCTTTGGAGCTGAAATAGAGTGTTTTGCCATCCGGATGGATAAATGGCCCGTCTTCATTGTATTTGGTATTTATCTTAGGCCCAAGATTTTTAGGCTTCGCCCATTCTCCTGATGGCAATAATTTCGCCATATAAATATCTGTACCACCGTATCCGCCTTCTCTGTCACTTGTGAAATAAATGGTTTTTTCATCTGGTGTAATGCTGGCAGAAGGCTCCCAACCATCTGAATTTATTGGCTCCGGCATTCGTTCGGGCTCTGACCATTCATTCCCTTTTAAATTACTTACATAAATATCTCCTGAGAATGTTGAAGATTGATTACTCCTGTATATGAATAGTTTTTGACCATCCGGAGATAAACCAATACAGGCATCGTGTTTTTCTGTATTAATACCATGAGGCATTTTAATAGGTGGCGTCCATTCTTTGTCTTTCTTGCCTGAGATATATATATCCTCATAGTAATGGCCGGTTTCAAATTCCATCTCGCCGCCTGTTGAATTTGGTCTTCTTGAAGTAAAGATCAGTACTTCTTCATCTGCTGATATTACAGGCACATAATCAGGGTAAATCGAATTCATCTTTGCGCCTAAATTTTCAATATCGGCTTTAACAGGTTGCTTAACGAGTTCCTTACCTACCTTACATTCCTCGATGTACTTTGTCACCTGGACTAATTCATCCGGTCTTTCGTCAATTTCTTCTAGGTGGGCCTTATATTTTTCATAATAACCGATGGCCTTTTCAAAATACTGGCTCAAATGATAGGATCGTCCCAAATACATATCGAGGTGTTCCTCTTCATATCCAAAGCGCACCGCTCTTTCAAAGTATGGCAAGGCCCTTGTTTTATCATAGGAGTTCAAATAACAAACACCAATTCTAAAATTGTAAAGTCCATTGTTTGGCGATAGGGAATCGAGCTTAATATACAATGGCAGAGCGCGATGAAATTCCTCGATTCTAAAAAACTCCTTGGCATCTGGTTCTATTTGTCGGATTTCTTTTTTGTTTTGCGAGAAAGCATTTGATGTACAAAGACTTAATATCAAAATAATTAAGAAATAAGAAGGGTAGCTAACTTTCATAACACAGGTTTAATTAGAATATTCATGTCAAATATTCAAGCAGTCAATTTATTGCACCGTAAATTTATA
Source organism: Cytophagales bacterium (assembly GCA_965267555.1). Lineage (GTDB taxonomy): Bacteria > Bacteroidota > Bacteroidia > Cytophagales > CCMP332 > CCMP332. The sequence goes on from OZ254083.1 coordinate 3,181,986, forward strand.
TATTTTACATAATTAATTTATTCAATTTGAAAGGAATGACGAAAGTGGAAGATCTTAAAGAGGTTGAGTTTGTAAAAAGTAGTAGCGATTTTTCACAATGTCCGGTTGATGATCTGCCTGAATTTGCTTTTATCGGGAGATCAAATGTAGGTAAATCAAGTCTGATAAATTATTTAACCAATAGAAAAAATTTAGCTAAAACTTCTTCTACGCCTGGTAAAACCCAATTAATTAATCATTTTAAAATTGATAATGAATTATATTTTGTGGATTTACCCGGATATGGATATGCCAAGGTTTCCAAAGGTCAAAAAAAAGTATTTCAAAGACTAATTACAGATTATCTGGAAGGGGCCAAAAACCTTTACTGCGTATTTGTTCTTATAGATTCAAGACATAAGGCTCAAAATATTGATTTGGAATTTTTGGAATACCTGGGAATTAGACAAATCCCATTTGCAATTGTATTTACCAAGGTTGATAAATTATCATCAAACCAAGCAAAAAAGCAGATTGAAAATTATAAAAACGAATTGCTCAAGTCCTGGGAATATTTGCCAGACATATTTATTAGCAGTGCAACAAAACAAAGAGGCAAAAGTGAAATATTAAACTTTGTAAAACATTATGCCAGTTAATTGATATTCTTATTGGTATTACATTTTTTATTCATCTATTTGCAAAAACATCTAGTTTTAGGCTTTAGAATCTGACTTATGAAGTTAAATTTTGACGAAATCGTATCAGTAACCGGTAAGGGAGGGCTTTACAAGATATTAAAACCAACCAAAAACGGTTACATAGTTGAAGAATTAAATGATTCACGAAAAAAAATGGTCTTAGGACCTAATCATCGTGTATCCCTGCTCAAAGAAATTTCTATTTACACTACTGACCAGGAAGGAGCCATACCTTTAAAGGATGTATATAAAAAAATAAAAGGCAAATATGCCACATCACTTCCCATTTCTTCAAAAGATGACAGCAGTGAATTGTTTTCATTTTTAGAAGAAGTTGTCCCTCAGTTTGATACAGACAAGGTATATCACTCAGATGTTAAGAAATTGGTTGCATGGTATTCCATAATTTTAGCGGAAGATCCGGAAATCTCCTTTAAGGATGAGGAAAAAAGTGAATCCACAGCCGAAAAAGAAGAGAAAAAGAAAGTCAGTAAAGCAAAACCCAAAAAGGCACCAATAGCAAAAAATCAAAGCGCCTCCTCAAAAAAAGTAAGTCAAAAGCCAATTACCCCTCAAAAGAAGGGCTGATCGATCTGGTTTTTTAAGCACTACCCAAACGATAAGCCAAAGTAAAGCTCAAGGTTCGGTCCAGAAATGACAAGAATTTATTGGTGCTGACCAATGACCTTTGAAAATTTAATCTGAAGGTATATCTGTCGTAATTATAGGAACAACCTAAAATAAAGCCATAAATTCTTGGCTCAAATGCATCGTATAATCTGACAAAACCGATTAAAGGATCGCCTTCTTTTGCCGCTAATAAATACGAAAATTGTAAACCTGCTTCCAGCTCTATGTTTTCAGCCAGTTCAAATAATTTTTTATCAAGACGATATTGGAAAACCAAAGGAAAATCGAGGTAATTAAGTCTGTAATTTAAATCAATAGGATCTTTATCCGTAAATCGACTGCCTTTCTGGCTGTATAAAATTCGAAATTCTACTTGGAAATTCTCCTTTAGGTTTAGACCTGTTGAACCTCCCAACAAAAGGCCCAATTTATTAAAGCCAGCCATTCTATCACCATCCAGTTGTGAAGCATTGAAACCTGCAATGGCATCGACCTTAATTTCCTGAGCATAAGAAGCGGTCAAAAAACATAAAAATAGAATTGGAACTAAGTATTTTTTCATTAGTAATTTAGCATTGGAAGCTATGAATAAGCAAGTGTCTAAATTAAATAAAATTGCCGGTGGACTAAGGATTAGTCTGGAAATACCGGATGATTATCCGGAGATCTTGAAAATCAATTCGAGAACAGAGTTTCATAAAGCCATAGCACAATTAATAGAAGGCATGATTGAAAATGATTTTGAACGATTTTTATCGATCATGTACAGAATGGATATTTCAGAAAGTAAACTAAAGGAGGTTTTGGAAAATTCAGATCCCGGAGAAGTCTATTCTAAAATTGCAGAGCTGGTCATCAAAAGGGAAGAAGAAAAAATATATTGGAGGGAGAAATATAAATCTTAAATGTTTTTCATGGCTTCATCTACCATTTTTCGCGAGCCAACATAATAAGGGACTCTTTGATGAAGCTCTTTTGGTTCAATATCCAATATTCTGTTTTTGCCATCCGTAGCCTTACCCCCCGCTTGTTCTACAATAAATGCGAGCGCATTACATTCGTAGATCAATCGCAATTTTCCTTTCGGAGAATTTCGTGTAGCAGGATAAATGTAAATCCCTCCTTTAAGTAAATTTCTGTGAAAATCTGCAACAAGAGACCCAATATATCGGCCAGAATACATCCTTTCTCTACAAAGCTCAATGTATTTTTTTAGTGATATATCGAAGTCATTAAAATTCCCCTCATTGATACTGTATAATCTACCGGTTTCCGGTGTAATCATATTTGGGTGAGACAAAAAGAATTCTCCTAAGGACGGTTCATAGGTAAAACCATTTACGCCATGTCCGGTGGTATAAACGAGCATGGTGCTCGAACCGTATAAGACATAACCGGCAGCTATTTGTTCAGAGCCTTTTTGTAAAACATCATCCATTTTAGGCATATCACCAATATTTGATTTTCTTCGGTAAATGGAGAATATTGTACCAATTGCAACATTTACATCAATATTTGAGGAGCCATCCAAAGGATCTATGGCTATGACATATTTGGCATCGTCGTTTCCGGTAAAATTGATTTCTTCTTCTTCCTCAGATACAATCGCACAAACTTCTCCTCCTTTTTTCAGTGCTCTCATGAAGCGGTAATTGGCTATGACATCAAGGCGCTGTTGTTCTTCTCCTTGAACATTCTGTTTGTTAAATGAGCCCGTAATGTCCGAAAGTCCGGCTCTGTTTATTTCCCTATTGGTTATTTTTGCAGCAAGAGCAATATCTCTTAAAAGTTGGGACAATTCACCCGTCGCAAAAGCAAATTCAGCTTGTTTTTCATTTATAAATCGATCTAAAGTTGTGCCGACGCGTTTGGCAATTGTTTCTTCCATAGGCTTTCAATACAATCGCAAATATAGTTATTAAAGAATTATATTTGCGCCCCGTTTTAATAGGAATATGCACAAGGTATTCAAATTTGGTGGTGCTTCTGTAAAGAATTCAGAAGCCGTGATTAATATGGTTCAAATCATCCGTGAACATTATGTAAAGGATGAGCTATTGGTTGTTGTTGTCTCAGCCATGGGTAAAACGACCAATGCACTTGAGGAAATTTTATACAAATGCATAGACGGATTTGATTATAAAAAGGACCTCGAAAACCTAAAAGCATTTCACGCTAATATTATTCGCGGATTAGGATCCGCCAATGAAAAAGAAATCATCGATGAACTCGCGTCTTATATGGAGCAATTAGAAAATGCGCTTAAGGGCATTAAATCTGAAAGTTCCATATCGGAAAGTGAAAAATATGACCGGATCGTTCCCTATGGTGAATTGATATCAACACGAATACTATCCAATTTTTTTGAAGATCAGGGAATTTCAAATTCATGGTTGGATGCCCGAAAATTTATAATTACAACTAACGATTTCAGAGAAGGTCTTATTAATTGGGAAAAAAGCGAACAAGAAATTCTCCCCTTAAAAGATCAAGCAGCTTTGTACATTACACAGGGATTTATTGGATCCACCGAAGATGGCAGAATGAGTACGCTGGGCAGAGAAGGTTCGGATTTTACCGCTGCAATTTTTGGCAATGTTTTAAACGCTGAATCAATAACCATATGGAAAGATGTGCCTGGAATATTAAATGCTGATCCAAAGTTGTTTGAGGACACTTCTCAATTTCAAAACCTGTCTTACTCCGAAGCCTCTGAAATGACCTATTACGGTGCATCCGTTATCCATCCAAAAACAATTAAACCCCTGGCGAATAAAAATATCCCCCTGCATGTAAAATCATTTATTAAAACCGATCAGGATGGGACAATTATAAGCAATGAGGCGGCTAAAAAGCTTTTACCTGTAACTATTTTAAAAAGAAATCAAGCACTGATTTCATTCAAGGTAAAGGATTTTACATTTATTAATGAGGAGCAAATCGGTCTTGTATTTCACGCCTTAAATGAAAATCTGATTAAGATTAACCTGATGCAAAACTCGGCCATTTCACTGACCATTGCCATTGACAACAGAAGGGATAAAATTGATGCTTTGATAAAGGATCTGGAATATGCCTTCGAAATAGAAAAAATTGAAAACCTCTCTTTAATTACCATTGTAAATCACGAACACAAAAGCATCTCAAGAATTCTTGATAGTTACAATGTTATCCTGGAACAAAGGACTCTGAAAACCTGCCAATATATCATATCAGGTGCGGTGTTCGAGAATTGAATTAAGAAAGTTATTAACAGAGCGGTCGAGAATTTCAAATACATTTTCAAAACCTTTTTGGCCACCAAAATATGGATCTGGCACATCAGCACCCACTGATTTATCATCGAAATCGCGTAAAAGATGCACCTTTTTCCTATCCATATCACTTTGCGCTAAATTTAAAATGTCCTCTCTATTGCTCTTATCCATTGCAAGGATGTAGTCGAATTTTTCAAAATCTGCCTTTGAAAATTGTCTCGCTTTACTTTTGAGAATAATGCCATTTTGAGCCGCAGTTTCCATCATTCTGTTATCGGGCATTTCACCTATGTGATAATTTGATGTTCCTGCACTATCCACTTCAATATAATCGACACCTTTTGCATTGATCTTTGAAATCATCAATCCCTCCGCCATAGGTGAACGGCAAATATTCCCCAGACACACAAAAAGTACTTTTATTTTCATTTTTATTAAACTTTCAGAAATCAAATTCGTAAAATAGCATGTTGTTAGTAATTAGAAAGATTTGTGAAGAATCTTAGTATACCATTCTGGATCAAAATTATTCTTTTTTATTTTCTGCTTGTTCTGGCTTTCCTAAAAAACTCCAATTTAAGCGTAGAAAAATCAAAGGTTACTGTAGTGGACAATAAAAACAGTGTCTATGATTTTGAAAGCAAAATGAAAGCAGAAAATTTAATGATACGAAAATCTACACCTTAATTGAGCAATTGCAATTCATCCAATGCAGCCTCAAAATTTGGGTCAATGGAATTATACACCTTATAAAATCCATTATCTCGCCAAATATTTCTCGCGATCAGCGCTTTGAGTTGAATTCTTATTACTTCTTCAGAACGCTGAAAATCTTCTTCATTGTAAATAGTATTTTCATTTATAGCAAACTCAATCAAAGTATCTAATAACTTTCTATCGATTTTAAATTCTTTCACGAATTTTTCCTCTCCCATTGCTTCCAGGAATTCCCGATGCTGATTGGAATAGTCAAAAGCAAATTCGTATAGCTGTCCTTTGCGATTTAACTCAAGAAGAAAATTACTTCTCAAACTCGTATCGCTTGGAACAAAAATATCTGGCATGATGCCCCCGCCTCCGTATACTTTTCTACCGGATTTGGTGCTAAAAGTGAGAGAGTCGGGAAAGTCTATGTATTCTGCATGAAAAAATTCACCTTTCTCATACCTTTCAATTAATTCATTTAAGTATTCTTCTTTCCCGTTTGCATAGGGCTTTTGTATGGATCGGCCTGAAGGAATATAATATCTTGAAATAGTCATCCTTAGTTCCGAACCATCATTTAAATCAAATGAAGACTGAACAAGACCCTTCCCAAAACTTCTACGTCCAATTAAAACGGCTCTGTCGTGATCCTGCAAAGCCCCGGCGACAATTTCGGATGCCGAAGCACTTCCTTCATTTATAAGTACAACTAAGCTACCCTCTTCAAACTGGCCTTTTATTCTCGATCTGTATTCAAAATCTCGTGTTTTATCCTTGCTTTTGGTGTACAAAATAAGTTTATCGTCTTTGAGCAATTCATCTACAATAAACAGGGCTGATGACAAAATGCCTCCCGAATTATTTCTTAAATCAAGAATAAGGTTTTGCATTCCCAATTCTTTCAATTGTTTGAGTTTTTGCTTGAATTCACGAGCTGTACTCTCCGTAAACCGGCTTATCTTAATAAAGGCATTCGAATCGTCAATCATATAAGCTGCTATTACCGAAATGCTTGGAATTTCATCTCTGATTACATTGAATTGTATGGTGTTCTTGTTTCCGGGCCTGCGTATTTCAAGACTCACTTCGGAATCTTTTGGCCCTCTTAAACGCTCAAATACCATTTTATTGGTCAAATCAATATTTGTAACATTTTCATCGTCAATTTTGACGATCCGGTCGCCAGGCAGTATCCCAAGTTTTTCTGAAGGCCCGCCATTTAATGGCGCAATAACCACAAGCGTATCTTTTATTATGTTAAATTCAATTCCGATTCCCTGATAATTGCTCTCAAATGAAATTTCACTCATCTCTTTATTTTCATAGGGAATATAGCTGCTATGCGGGTCAAGTTTACCGAGCATTTCTTTGATAGCCGTTTCCGTGAGTTCTTCGGAGTTGACTTCATCGACATATTCACGTTCAATCAGGCTAATAATTTCTTTGTATTTTTTATAATGCGGGTTTTGGGATAGATTAATTTTAGTCTCTTTGTTAAATATCATTAAGCCCGTTAGAATCCCCGTTACCAGTGTCAATGCCAATAAAATAGGCAAACTCAAGAGTAAATTATATTTGCTTTGATCTTTGTCCATATAAGTTAAGAAACCAAAAAGACGTACTATATTGTTTTAACTGGTATTAGAATTGCTTTAAAATATTAATAATTCCCTTCACCCAGTTTGGGTGAGCAAATTGCACGAGGTATTTGCTAAATTTAAAATATGTATTTGCGTACACTAATATTCGCATTTGTTCTGTTGTCTATTCAGTCCAAAGCTCAAATATATACATTTGATCATTTGGGAATTGAAGAGGGCATGTCTCAAAATCAGGTCAATGCCATTACGAAGGATCAGTACGGTTTTATGTGGTTTGGTACCTGGGATGGACTTAACAGATACGATGGACACAATTTTAAGGTCTATAAACACAGGGCTTTTGATACGACAAGTCTTTCGTCAAATTTTATTTCAAATATTCTCAATGATAGCAAGGGCCGGCTTTGGATAGGAACCAATGGGGGCGGATTGAATTTATTCATTCCGGAAAATGAAAGCTTTCTCAATTTTAAATTCGACCCGCTCAAAGAAAATAGTTTGAGCAATAATGCTATAAATCAAATTATTGAAGACAGACAAGGAAATATATGGGTAGCTACTGAATTTGGACTAAATCTGATTCGTTCTTCGGGAAAAATGGATTTTATTATTGAGCAATTCTTTTTTCAAAACAGACACCTTCCGGGAAGTTCAAATTTCATTTCTACCATTACTGAATTTAAAAATGGGAAATATTTAATCGGCACTGATAAGGGCTTGATCGGTTTGAGTTTAGAATCCGATAACTCCTTTACCTTTAATCTGATCAATCCATTTAAAAAGCAAAATCAGAGGACTTTTAATGTAAAGAGTATTTTTATTGATTCCCTAAACCGACTATGGGTGGGTTGTAATAAAAGCCTTCATGTTTCGGAAGAAGCAGTATCAAATTTTGATTTTAAACTACTTCCATATTCTTCCTCAAAATTCAACCAAGGAGTAAAATTTATTAATCAGGATATCGAGGGCAATTTATGGGTGGGTACCTTAGATGGTAAATTATTGTCCAGAAAAGCCGGAGAAAATACAATTTTCAAACTTATTAGCGAAGACAATATCCGCAATAATTTTCAAAGTGAAATTACATATACCACATTTTACCAATCTTCTGATGAAAAAATTCTTTGGATAGGGACAGACATTGATGGTGTTAAAAAGCTATCATTATCCGGTCGTAACTTTCAGAATATTACTCAAAGAGCAAATAATTCACAGGGTCTTGTCAATTCTGCCGTTTTTGCCATTTATACTGATAAACAAGGTTATAATTGGTATGGGACAAGAAAAGGAATCAGTATACACAATCCCAAAACAAATGAGTTTTATAATTACCAGGAAAGCTTAGGCGATCTAAATAAAATTAGCAATACAAAAATTAGGGCTTTTGAAGAAGATAATGAAGGGAATATATGGATAGGAACCGTGAATGGACTTGGTAAAATAAACATCAAAAACACAGATCCCGGACACCTTGAACAAGCTAACATAGCCTTTTACAATATAGACAATTCAAGCCAATTCGGATTGTATTCAAATTACATTTACGATATACATTTTTCCGGAAATAATAAGCTATGGGTTGCCACAACAGAAGGTTTGTATCAATGGCATCCGAATCAAAAAATATTTGAAGAATTCATATACCTGCCCGAAGATTTTTATGATAAAAATGTATTCAGCATTAAAAATATTTATGAAGACAGCAAAGGAAATCTTTGGCTTTCAACTTTTGGGGGACTGCACAGAATTTCTATGAAAGAAGGTAAATATGAATTTGGCCATTTCTTCCATGATCCATTAAATCCTGATGGCATTTGCTCTAATGATATTAATCACGTTCATGAGGATATAAATGGTCATTATTGGATCGCCACCGCTCATGGACTGAATCAACTCAAATTTGAAAATCACAAAGCCATATTTAAGTATTATGGTTATGGTCAAAGGCTACCCAATGAATATTTGTATTCCATTTTCCGCGATAATGAAAATAAACTATGGATGAGCTCAAATATGGGAATTATTACTTTCGATCCGGAAACTGAAGAATTTAAAAATTTTGTAAGAGGGGATGGAATTATTAGCAATGAGTTTAATATTGGCGCATTTCATCAGAAAAAAGATGGACAAATAATGCTTGGAAGTATTGCAGGGGTCACGCAGTTCTATCCCGAAGACATTATTGTCAATTTACATTTACCCAAGGTTCATATTACTTCAGTAAAGCGCTTTGGCGAAGAAATATACTCATTCAGAGACTTACTCGAAAAACCAACATTGCGTTTTAACAATGACGAGAATAATTTCACGGTAGAATTCGTATCACTCGATTTTACCAATCCTCGAAAAAACGAATACGCCTATAAACTGGAAGGCCTGGACAAGGATTGGATACAATTGGGAAATCAACGAAGCGTTTCCTTCTCTCAGTTAAAACCAGGCGATTACACCTTAATGGTTCGGGGGTCTAATAACAATGGTATTTGGAATGAGCATTGTACCGAATTGCAATTTTCAATAACCCCACCTATCTGGCAAATGGCTGAGTTTTACATTTCTGTCATTTTAATGATATCCGTTTTGATTTATCTTTTTTATCGCAAAAAGTTAAATGATAAGATCAGCTACGTCTTGAAAATTGAAAAGATGCAAAATGATTTGAATGAAAAGGTAAGAAAAAAAGCTGCAGCAGATTTTCACGATGAAATGGGGCACTATTTAACCAGGATCAATGTACTGACAGAAATATTAAAACAGAGATTGAAAGAACAGTCCGAAGACATAAAGGGGGTTGTTCATTCCATAGGCGAACAATCTCAAAAGCTTTACAATGGTACCAGAGATTTTATATGGACCATCAACCCCGATAATAATACGGTATACGAATTAGCCATCCGATTAAAGGATTTTGGTGATGAATTGACCCTTGAAACAGATGTGAATTTTGTAGTCTCGGGAATTGAAGAATCCCTGAATGAAAATATATTGACCACTGATTTTGCAAGACATCTTGTTTTAATTTTTAAAGAGGCAATCAACAATTCCGTCAAACATTCGAATGCGAAGAATATTGAGCTCAGTTTTAATAAAATACAGAACAGCACGATTCCAATGGTTACACTTAGTGATGACGGTATTGGCATTCAGCAAATGGAAAACAAATTTGGAAATGGACTCCAGAATATGAAAAAACGCGCAAGAAAAATAGCAGCCGAGCTCAGTATAGAATCAAATATCCCAAAAGGGACGCTGATCCGTCTAAAACCAAATACAATAATTTCAAAGAATCTTAAAACAGCATAAGGATGAATAGTAAAATAAAAGTAGGCATGATTGAGGATGATAATTTGATTAGAGAGGGCTTTACTTTACTAATTAATGCATCAAATGATTATGAGTGTGTTGTCAGTTACGGAAGTTGTGAAAGTGCTCTGAAGGATATTGAAAATCATGATTTAAATGTCATGCTCGTAGATATTGAGTTGCCGGGAATGTCCGGAATTGAAGGGATTAAAAAAATCAGACGATTGTTTCCAAGACTAAATGTGATTGTGATTACTGTGCATGAAGATGATGATCTCATTTTTGAGGCTTTATGCGCTGGTGCAACCGGTTATATGACCAAAAATACCCCACCCGAAAAACTATTGGATGCCATAAAAGATGCCCATTATGGCGGTGCGCCGATGAGCACCCAAATTGCCAGGAAAGTTGTGAATTCATTTCAAAGAAATCTCAATTCCCCATTGACAGCAAGGGAAACAGAAGTGCTGGAATTGCTTTCGAAAGGTAAAAGCTACAGTACTATAGCCGATGAGCTTTTTGTCAATAAGGAAACCATCAGGACTCATATAAAAAATATTTACCTGAAGTTGGAGGTGCATTCAAAAGCTGAAGCAATCGAAAAAGCCTTAAAAAATAAGTTGATTTAAATTAAAGAAATGTGAATTTAAGTGCCGAAGCCGGTTTTACTGTCTGACATAACTGGCATCAATACTCAGGCTATTCCAGGAACCTATTACTCTTAATTCACTTTCTTTCACTGTGATGTAATCAGCCCTTACTTCGGAATTAAGGCCCTTGTCAAATATTATTTGATTATTGTCAACATCCACCTCCCAGGTACCTGTTACTATCTGTGAATTGTCAGAATCGCCACAAAGCAATTGACCTCCGTCGTACTCAAATGTGCCATCCTCGAAAAAAGTAAAAATATCATCAGACCTGCATTCGAGAGAACCGTAGATTTCCAAATTAAAACTTTCGTTGACCCATGCGCGAGAAGTAGTCCCCGCCAGAATTTCTTCGATTTCCATTTGATCATCGGGTGCTTCAACAATCAATCCGGGATCCATGGTTTCTTCTTTTGAATCATTGCATGAAATAACAAGGAAAAGAAGCGAAAAAAAGATGACAGCATTTCTCATAGTATAAAAGTGATAAATAATTCAGCTTTCAATTGTCCTTTTATTGACAAAATTCAAAATGAAATATCTCAATAAGCTCTATTTAAGCACTAAAAATTTAAAAATCCCCCAAAAAGGGTTATTCAATCAGACCTGATTTTTGCTACTTTAGAATTACCAAAAGGGTAAAACCATTTAGTGACTTAATAATTGACCCAAGATTTTGAGGGGGTGTCAGTGAAGGAAGGCGGGGATAGTCTTCGTTCCCTTATTGGATTTGAAAGGTCTCCAATAACACACCCCCAAATCTTTAAGCCCCGTAGTTCGCGCTGCGGGGTTTTTTTATTAGAAGGAAACGGAGAAATTTGTCGCTATATCAAAACCGGTCGCTGTCTTTGGAACGATTATAGCACTTAGATTATCGGAACTCAGACCAAATTTTACATGATGGGCAATATTTACTGCAAAAAATGCTCCCAGGGCCAAATTATTAAATCCACCATAGGCCGCTGAAACACCAATATCAAAATAATCGTGAAAATCGTGCATATAACCTATTGAAACAAAGGGTCGTGTCGTATTTCCCGGTTGCTCATCCAGTCCTTGAATGTAAGTGAAGTACACGGTGTTTGAAATATTTCCTTCGTATTCTTTTTGCTTTGCTTGTCTCTCCTTACCTTTTTTAATACTTCTCGCCATGGTCATGGCTCTTCTTGTTCTCGGCTTTTCCGGTGTTTTATACTGTAATTCCAAACCAAATCTCGCACCGAGGCCCATTGAAAATGATTCGTCTTCTGTGATGACGGGATTATAAATGCTGGCTTCTTCCTCAAATTCTAAATTGGCTGGAGATGCACCCAATAAGTTGGGTATGAAAATGCCCTCAAAACGGTGGCTTCCTTCCTTTGAATAAGTCTTAACATTATTTTTAAAGGTTACCGAGCCCAGATTTAGGACACTGGCCACAACTTCAAAGTGTTCGGATATAAAGCCAGTAACACCAAAATCCAGACCCCAGCCCACACCATTTGCCTTAAATGGATCAAAATTTTGAATTCCGGAAGTTTGATAATTATAATTAAAATCCATTTGTATGAATTCGCCATTTTGCTCAGTGGTTAAAAACACTTCGGATGACTCCGGGTTGACTCCGGCCATGCCCTGAACAAATTTTGGTCGGATACCGATCCTGACTTTATGATCATTGTCTTTAAAAAAAACAGGCATTGCAATATTAAAAGAATATGCCCTGGTATAAAGAGCACTTAATTTAGTCTCTCCCATACTCACACGTTGGCCTCTGAAAAACGAAGAATTATTACCCTCAAGTGCCAGTTTTAAAAAATTTTTTGATAGTTGAAGTGTCGCAGAAAATTTATCGACAATTGTAAAAGCTATATCATATTTTTTTCCCGAGCGCGTTCTTAACTGATATCCGAGTCCAATAACCTGGTAGTTTTGTCCCAGACCAATTTGATTAATTTCATCCGATTCATTCACAATAGTTTGAATGTCTTCTTGTGTCAGCTGATCATCATTAAATGCCGTATTTAATTCCGCATAATCAATGCTTCTATTGCCAATAAAAAAATCGTAATTAAAGCCGATCTGAAATTTCTTATCTCCAAAATCCAGTTCAGAGGGTTGATATCTGGATGCATTAAGGTCATTATGTTCGCAATAGGTGGTCCCAATATTATGCTGTGCATTTAAGAGCAAAGGCATTAGAAAAGCAAATAGTATCGTATATCTTATTTTCATTTCACCAGATCTACATTTACTTCACCAATAATTTTTGCTCTCACCAGGGAATCAGAATTGATAATAACCGTATCTCCCTGAACGGCCTGATCTTCCAAAAGGACTGAAGATACCAGGAAACTTGTATTATTTAGTAGGTCGAGGTTTTCCTCATCCACAACCACAGTGATCGTCGAAGTATCTGATGCGCTTATTATATTTTGTCCTGCCTCTATAAAACTGCCTAATCGATCCATATTCTCATCATAAAGATCAAGGTTGAGGTCAATGTTAAGTGGAATCCCATTTCTCAATCGCAATTTCAATAGGCCGGATTCAAGTGTAGAAGGAATGGTGCCTGAACTAAAAGTAAATGGTGTAGTATCACCCAGAACAAATGAATTTCCAGCGGATACCCCAACTTCGCGAACTTTAATATTTCTGAAAAAGAAAGTCAATTCAAAGCCACTTTCGGAATCAAAAGTTACAGGAGTAGTACTGCCGGGAGAGCTTACGGTATCAATTTGGATTATTAATCGCGAAGATACCACCAGACCAGTAAAATCGCTATAAATAGTGGTTGCACGGCCTCCTGCCTGCAGGTCATCTTCCAGTGTGAAATCAAATATTTTATCACCCAATTGATTTCTATTAGGGCCTACCACGCTGTATACGCTAATTATTTGACCTGAATTAAGTGTAATGGGCAGATTATTGATGAACTCAAATACAATTTCTCCGGAATCAAAAATGGCATATTGAAAACCCTCGGCAATATCAAAAGTATCTGGGGGTAGGGAGGGTACCGAGAATGGAGGAAATATGGGGAAAGTTGCGCCTCCGGGTGGAATTTGATTGGACAATTCTGAAGCTGAAACTTCATAATTAAAGCCCAGAGAATCAAAATCCAAAAGATCTTCAAGCGTTATTTTTGAATTAGCCAGAGGTCCAATAAAACTTGATTTCCAACTTGGTGGATTTACTCCATCAGGGTTAAAATTACAAGAGAGAACGGTACAGAATACCAATACTAACAAGGCTAGTTCACGCCAAACTTTCAATATTTAATCATTTAAAGGAAGTCAAATGTAATAATTTTGATATGACAATAACAAAGTAATTTGATGAATTACATTCATTTTCATAACCTTGATATGTGAAGCTATTAATGGTTTTTATTGGTGGAGGACTGGGAAGTGCGCTCCGCTATTATTTGAGTATTTTATTTTTTACCCTGGGTTCTTCTGGATTTCCATGGGCAACTTTTATTGTAAATATTGCGGGATCTTTTCTACTGGGCTTTCTAATAACTTTCAATGAAAGGGATCCTGCTATAAACCGGGATTTGATGCTATTGGCAAGTGCAGGTTTTTGTGGTGGTTTTACGACCTTCTCTACCTTTACTTATGAAAATTTCTTTTTGCTTAAACAAGGTGATTACCTGATTGCCGGTATTTATATTGTGGCAAGTTTGGTAGGAGGACTATTGGCAGCTTCAACAGCTTATATCATAACAAAGCCCTGAATTCGTCAGGGCTATTATTATATTTCTGTTGCTTTTTCCAGCAGTACCGTGACTTTGTTTTTTAATACTTCTACTACACCTCCGTCTACGCGATAATTCAATTCACCTTTTTGAGATCGAACAGTTACAATTCCATCGTCAAGACTGCTTATTAGAGGAGCGTGATTTTCCAAGACTTCAAAAGAGCCTGAAGAACCAGGGAACTTAGCAGAGCTGGCCGTTCCCTCAAATAATTTATCCTCCGGTGTTAATATTTCTATGTACATGTTATTTTGCTTCGGCGAGCATTTTTTCACCAGCTTCTACAGCTTCCTCAATCGAACCTTTCAGGTTAAATGCAGCTTCGGGAAGGTGGTCGTGTTTACCATCGAGAATTTCATTAAAGCCTCGTATGGTTTCTTTAATATCAACGAACACGCCTTTGAGCCCTGTAAACTGCTCGGCGACATGGAAGGGCTGTGATAAGAATCTTTGAACACGTCTTGCTCTATGAACGACTGACTTATCTTCATCAGATAATTCATCCATACCAAGGATTGCAATGATGTCTTGCAATTCTTTATATCGCTGTAGTATATTTTTTACCCTTTGAGCAGTATCATAGTGATCATCACCCAAAATTTCTCTCGACATAATTCTTGAAGTTGAATCCAATGGATCAACAGCCGGATAAATCCCTAATTCCGCAATCTTCCTTGACAATACGGTTGTAGCATCAAGGTGAGCAAAAGTAGTTGCCGGTGCAGGGTCAGTCAGGTCATCGGCAGGTACATAAACAGCTTGAACCGATGTAATTGAACCTCTCTTTGTTGATGTAATTCTTTCCTGCATAGCTCCCATTTCAGTTGCGAGGGTTGGCTGATAACCCACAGCAGAAGGCATTCTTCCAAGGAGTGCAGACACTTCTGATCCTGCCTGTG
Organism: Cytophagales bacterium; assembly: GCA_965267555.1. Classification (GTDB taxonomy): domain Bacteria; phylum Bacteroidota; class Bacteroidia; order Cytophagales; family CCMP332; genus CCMP332. The sequence goes on from OZ254083.1 coordinate 3,197,450, forward strand.
TAAATCGGAAAATATTATCAATAAAGAAAAGAATGTCTTTTCCTTTTTCATCACCTTCGCCGTCACGGAAGTGTTCGGCAATGGTTAAACCAGACAGTGCCACTCGTGCACGTGCACCGGGAGGTTCGTTCATCTGACCAAAAACGAATGTCGCTTTTGAATCTTTGAGTTTTTCATTGTCAACTTTTGATAAATCCCATCCTCCACTTTCCATGGATTCCTTGAAATCATCGCCATAAGTTACAATACCCGATTCGATCATTTCTCTGAGAAGGTCATTTCCCTCCCTTGTTCTTTCACCGACCCCGGCGAATACAGAAAGTCCGGAATAGGCTTTGGCTATATTATTTATAAGCTCCTGAATTAGTACCGTTTTCCCTACACCAGCACCACCGAATAAACCAATTTTACCACCTTTAGCATATGGCTCAATCAGGTCGATTACTTTAATACCTGTATATAAAACTTCAGTAGAAGTTGAAAGATCTTCAAATTTTGGCGCTTCTCTGTGAATTGGAAGCCCATTTTCCTTACTTACAGCACCGATACCATCAATTGCATCGCCTACCACATTGAAGAGTCTGCCTTTTATTGCTTCACCGCGTGGCATGGCAATTGGTTTGCCTTTGTCAATCACCTCCATTCCTCTTCTCATTCCTTCCGTCGCATCCATGGCGATGGTTCTCACAGTATCTTCACCCAAATGTGTTTGAACCTCCAGCACAACCAAAGTGCCGTCTTCTTTTTTTACTTCCAGAGCATCTAAAATATTTGGAAGTTTATTTTCTCCTTCAAAAGCCACATCAACAACCGGGCCGATAACCTGTACAATTTTACCTTTATTTGACATTCGATTCTGGTATAAGGACCTATAAAAAATTAGAGTGCAAAACTAAGTTTTATATTTAATAATCCAAAGGTAAAATCGAATGTAAAACAGCTTTTTAAATGCTCAATATTATTCGAAAAGTTGTGCCCTTATTGAGCTCAGAGTTTTTTATGAAAATCTTTCCGTTGTGATATTCTTCAATAATTCTGTGGGCCAGAGTCAGACCTAATCCCCAACCTCTTTTTTTGGTTGTATAACCCGGTCTGAAAATTTCCTTTATATCCGATTTGGGAATTCCCTTGCCGGAATCATTAATATCAAGAAATACCTGATTATTGGAAGAAATTGCCATATGCAGCGACAATTTTCCCGTACCTTCCATGGCATCCACAGCATTTTTACAAATATTTTCAATAACCCAATGAAAAAGAGAGTAGTTTAATTTTACCCTGGTGCCTTCAGGCAATTCATTTTTTACCTCAAAAATTACTTTTGAACTCAACCTCTTTTTTAAATAGTCGATCACACTATTAACCACTTCCTCCATATTATAAGGTTCGAGTTTTGGTACTGAACCAATACTGGAAAAACGCATCGTAATCATTTTGAGACGTTGGATGTCCTTCTCTATTTCGTCTAGGGCGGGGTCATCTTTTAAATTTTCATTTGATCTAAAATATTCCAACCAGGCCATAAGCGATGATAGCGGGGTGCCTAATTGATGGGCCGTTTCTTTCGCCATACCCACCCATACGCGGTTTTGTTCATTTCTTCTGGTCACTGAAAAAACGAGATAAGCCAGAGCTCCAAATATCCCGATTATTGTAAGCTGAACATAGGGATACCATTTTAATTGAAATATTAGATTTGAATTTCTATAATAGATATACTGAGTAACGCCATAAGCTTCTACAGGAATAGGATCTTTCTCCTCCTTCATTATCTCTATTTCTTTTTTCAGGATTTCTACTTTTCTTTCTTCGGAGGCATTTTTTGGAAAAAGGATATTTCTTGAATTGGCCGAACTTGTGGGTATTCCATTTTCGTCGGTAAGAATTACCGGTATCGAATTGTTGACTTCTACAATTTCTGATGTTATAAAATTTATATTTTCATCAAGATCCGCATTGGCAACATATTCCAGCGCTTTGGCGTAGAGATCAATAATCTTTTTCTCTCTTTCTTCTAATTTAGTTACAAGAAAGTTGGTGTAAATTAATGAAGTGGCGCCTATGATAAGTGCAATTACAAGAATTAGTACTTTTATATTGGATTTATTTCTATAGAGATCCATTCTCATCATTGAAGCCGATCTTTAAAGTTCATTATTAAATATTTATTAAAATCGATATATTTAAAATGCAATTTTGAATGAATTGAAACTTTAAATTCACAATTCCTATTATGCTATTGTGGCACCCTTCTTGTTAGTAAAAAAGGTATTCAAATTTAAATGATGAAAAAGTTATTCATACTTCTATTCCTGACTTTTGTCCAATTTTCAAATCTGAGTGCTCAAAGCACCGGTAAAGTTCCGAAAAATCTCAAAGAATGCATGATTGCACTTGATGAACACTTAACGAAAACAGATCAGTATAATTTTATTCGGCATAAGGAAGGTGATTTGGCTCATGCCTACAATCTCAGTGTAGGTGCATATATACGAAGTCATTGGGGTTTAAACGATGGTGATTCAGATTTGTATTTTTTCTTTGAAGAAAGAGGAATCAGCGAACCGCATACCATGTCGAATATAATATTGGTTTCTTATCACCGTGTTAAAAAAGGTTCATTTATCAATCTGGAAAGACAAATTGAAGATTACATTGGTGAAAAACAATTGAATAAGGTCAAAAAGAAACTAAAAAAAGAAGGGAAAGAAATTTAATCAAAAGCGATTTTTAAGTTAAGAATGGAGAATTGCTTGCAATTGCAAAGCATCTCCATTCTTAAATTTAATTCCTAATTTCTACAGGTGAATAACCTCATCATAGGCAGCGGCGGTAGCTTCCATTACGGCTTCGGACATGGTTGGATGAGGATGAACCGCTTTTAAAATTTCATGACCGGTAGTTTCCAGCTTTCTCGCCGCTACTACCTCGGCGATCATTTCGGTGACATTGGCTCCGATCATGTGTGCTCCAAGCCATTCCCCATATTTTGCATCGTAAATCACTTTTACAAATCCATCTTTAGCTCCGGCTGCACTGGCTTTACCTGAAGCTGAAAAAGGGAATTTCCCCACTTTTATTTCATATCCTGCTTCTTTAGCAGCTTTTTCCGTAAAACCAACTGAAGCAATTTCCGGACTACAATAGGTACAGCCGGGTATATTGTTATAGTCAATCGGTTCAGGACTATGTCCGGCAATTTTTTCTACACAAGTGATGCCTTCCGCGGATGCGACGTGAGCCAGGGCTGGTCCTTTTACAATATCGCCAATTGCATAATAACCATCCACACTTGTTTTGTAATAATCATCTACTTTGACATGGCCTTTCTCGTGTTTTATTCCAACATCTTCCAATCCAATTCCTTCCAGATTTGTAGCTACGCCTACCGCTGAAAGAACTACATCACACTCAATGGTCTGATCGCCCTTTTTTGTTTTGACATTAACTTTACAGCCTTTGCCTTTAGTGTCTACAGCTGTAACCTCAGCTGATGTCATAATATCCATACCGGCTTTTTTATAGATTCTTTCGAGTTGCTTTGACACTTCCTCGTCTTCATTGGGAACGATCCTGTCCAAATACTCGACGACCGTTACCTTGGTTCCGATAGAATTGTAGAAATAGGCAAATTCGACACCAATGGCTCCTGAGCCAACCACCACCATTGACTTTGGTTGGCTATCCATTGACATAGCTTTTCTGTATTCGATCACTTTTTTACCGTCGATTTTAAGGTTTGGTAATTCCTTTGCCCTGCCCCCGGTGGCAATTATTATATTTTTGGCTTCGTAAGTGGTCTTTTTCTTTTTGTCATCGGTGACCTCGATTTTTTTACCTTTCAGCAATTTCCCAAATCCCATAATCACATCGATCTTATTTTTCTTCATCAGGAACTGAACTCCTTTGCTCATCCCATCTGCTACACCGCGGCTTCTGGATATCATTCCTTTAAAATCAACTTTTGAAGATCCCACTTTGATACCGTAATCTTCCGAATGCTGGATATATTCGAAAACATTAGCACTTTTCAGAAGGGCCTTGGTAGGAATACATCCCCAATTCAGACAAATACCTCCGAGGCTTTCTTTTTCAATAATTGCTACTTTCATCCCCAGCTGAGAAGCTCTGATTGCAGCAACATATCCACCGGGACCACTGCCCAGAACAATAAGATCGTATTTACTAGCCATATCTTTAATGCGTTTTAAAAATCAATTGTGAGCGGCAAAGGTAGCAATCAATTGATAATTAGGAATTGTAAATTCAAATTTGAAATGCAATTTTAAATTGAATATTTACAATTAATCAAATTCAAAGCTATCTAATGTTTTTTATATTTTAGCTCAAATATTTAGAACAAATGAAACTACTAAAAGATAAAACAGCACTTGTAACCGGCGCATCCAGAGGAATCGGAAGTGGAATAGCCATGGCCATGGCAGAAGGAGGTGCCAATGTGGCCTTTACCTATCGTTCTTCGGAGGAAAAAGCAAAAGAACTGGAGGCTGCAATTTCCAAACAGGGTGTCAATGCCAAGGGTTTTAAATCCGATGCAGCCGACTTTGGTGCGGCTGAAGAATTAATTAATTCTGTAATTGATGAATTCGGCTCTCTTGATATTCTCGTCAACAATGCCGGTATCACCAAAGACAACCTTCTCATGCGTATGAATGAAGAAATGTGGGATGATGTGATGCGTGTGAATCTGAAGTCCTGTTTCAATACAGTGAAAGCAGCAACGCGTCAACTTATGAAACAGCGAGGTGGTTCAATTATAAATATAACTTCAGTGGTAGGCATCAAAGGAAATGCAGGACAAGCCAATTATGCTGCTTCTAAAGCGGGAATCATTGGATTTACAAAATCTGTCGCTTTGGAATTGGGCTCAAGAGGAATACGTTGCAATGCCGTTGCTCCCGGATTTATAGAAACTGAAATGACCGAAGCCCTGGATCAAAAAATGGTGGATGAATGGAAAAATGCCATCCCATTAAAACGCGGAGGAACACCGCAAGATGTTGCCAATGCTTGTGTTTTTCTTGCCAGTGATATGAGTTCGTACATTTCGGGGCAAGTTCTTCAAGTCGACGGAGGAATGCTAACTTAGAATTAATGAATTAAGTAGTTAAATAATTAATATCTATTCTTCATACATTTCATGAATTTTTATCGATGAGCTTTGATTTATTTACTCATAAAAAATGAGTGATAATGTAATTCGCGATAAATCTTATATCCTGGCCCTTAAGACAATCAGAATTTGTGATGAGCTTAATTCAAGGAATGAATATGTTCTTTCCAAGCAATTGTTAAGGTCAGGCACTTCTGTAGGCGCACAAGTCAGAGAATCAAAATATGCAGAAAGTAAAAAAGATTTTATTCACAAATTAAAGATTGCTTTAAAAGAAGCTGAAGAATGCGAGTACTGGATTTTACTCCTGAGAGACCCAAAAAAAATCAATCAAGAAACTTTTAAATTCTTTCATTTACAACTGATCGAAGTCATAAAAATTTTAAGGAGCATAGTTATAACTTCAATTAAGAACCTATAAGATTAACTTAATTCCTTAATTCTTTAATTCCTTCATTCCTTCATTCCACAACCCCTTTCGCGCATCTGAATCCCATATGGAAATTTGACGTTTCGGCGGAGCAAAATGTTCTTGCACTTACACGAAAACCATGACATACATCGGGGTCACACATAAAGGATCCTCCTCTTATGACTTTCATGTTTGAATCTGCATAAATTTTAACATCATTTATTCCGTATGGTCGATAAACATCCAAACACCATTCCCATACATTCCCTCCCATATCCGTTAATCCACAATTGCTAATTCCAAATTTACCAACCTCTGAGCTGTACATATATTTGTCAAGGTTTTCATTCTTAAATGGAAAATTTCCCTGCCAAAAATTGACCAGATAATTCCCATTTTCATCTTTTACTGAGTTGCCCCAGGCGTAAATATCGTTTTGATCATGCATGTACTTAGCGGCATATTCCCACTCGTATTCTGTGGGTAGTCTTTTACCGGCCCATTTTGCGTAGTCCATGGCATCGTTCCAACTTACATGAGTTACAGGGTGGTCGTCCTTAGCTTTAGGGCCATCCACACCCAAAGGATATTCCCAATAAGCCCCTTCTCGTAACTCGTATTTATATTTGTTGAAATTGAAAAGAAGGGAATTGCCAAACCTTTCCGCCTGGCTTTTGTAATTGGTCGATTTTACGAATTCCCTAAATTGGGCTACTGTTACAGGGTGTTTGTCTAGATAAAAAGGTTTAACTTCTACTTTAAAAACAGGTTTTTCATTTTCATTTCCTTTTTCCGAGCCAATAGTTGTTTCACCACCTTCAATGAAAATCATTTCAGTTTCAAGGGAATGGTTACATGAAATTAGAAGACAATGCAAAAACAGGAATAATGCTGGACTGAAATTTTTTAGCATCTAATAGGTGCCATCATATTTATAATCGAAACGATGTCCGTAATCTTTTTTTATTGGAATATTCATTCCTTTAGTTTCTTCAAGCCATTTGAAAATATCAGTTCTTAAAGCAAGCGCAATTTCTTTGTGTTCTTCACTTCTAATCAAATTGTTCATTTCCATGGGATCATTTTCAAGATCGTACAATTCATTAATATCCCATACGCCATAGTATCTGATAAATTTATATTTATCTGTGCGAACAGCATGCACAGTCGGAGTTTGTGGAAATGGACGTTCCCAGAAATATTCGTAATAAATCCTATCACGCCACTCCATTTTCTCTCCTTTTAACAATCCCACAAAAGAAGTACCGTCCATGTTGGAAGGTTTATCCAAGCCGGCTAATTCCAAAATGGTTGGAGCGATATCGATGTTTTGAATTAACTCCTTGATTTTATTATTAGTTATGTAATTTTTTCCTCCATAAATCAGCAATGGAACCCGAATAGATTCTTCATAGGCATGCCTTTTATCAATTAATCCATGTTCGCCAAAGGAAAATCCATTATCTCCCATGTAGAATACAATTGTGTTATCAAGTAAATTATTTTTTTCAAGATAATTCAACACCTCATCTATGCTTTCATCAATTGATAATAAGGTTTCTGTATATCTCCGGTAAAATTCATCAAAATTTATTTCGCCGTGATACATATAATCTACACCGTGCCAGGAATGCCGCTGCTCTTTTACCCATTCCGGTACATCCTTATAATTGTACTCTTCGGCGCTCCTTTGCTCGGGAAACATACTTGGAGGGTAGCTGGGTTTTTCATTGTGATATTTACCGGAATGTCTTTGAGCAGGCTGAAAATCTGAATGAACACCCTTATGTGATAAATACATAAAAAAAGGCTTATTCTTATCTCTCTTTCGGTCTAACCAGGATAGGGCTTCATCGGTAAGTAAATCTGTGATATAGCTACTGTCACCAAAATATTTCTCTTCTCCGTTAATATTTAATGTTGGATTGTAATAAACACCCTGACCTTTGAAACTCACCCAATGTCCAAATCCTTTTCTTGGATTAGCATGATGCTCGCCCATGTGCCATTTTCCAAAAAATGAGGTTTCATAACCGTGCCTCTGAAGATATTGAGGAAAAAAATAAGACGTATCCGAAACCAGCGATTGATTGTCGATTACCTGATGCCGGTGCGAAAGTTGGCCCGTCAGAATGGATGCCCTACTCGGACTACATAGGGAGGTAGTAACAAAAGCATTTTCTACATGAGCTCCCTGATTGGCCATTTTGTCCATGGCCGGTGTTTCCAAAAAAGTCACTTTATTCATAAAGCCCATAAAATCATACCTGTGATCATCGCTAAGGATAAAAACAACATTCATTGGTTGGGACGCGCTTTCAATTTTCGGCAAATCCAATTTATCAGTGACCTCGGTTTCTCTTTTGTTTTCCATTTCACATGAAAAAGTAGCTAAGCTTACCACAAGAAGAATGAGTATTTTTTTAATAGCAGCCTTCATATTTTTTCAATTTCTAGGGCGTTTAAAAATGACTTTCCTTCTAAATTAATAAATTTTATTTCAAGACCTTTTTGATCAAGCCTAACCAATAGCTCTATTATTTTTGCCTTAAAAAAATCCTTTTCTTCGAAATTCAAGACTTCACCTACCGGTTCATTATTAATAAGGATTCTGAACTTAGATATCTCATTTAAATTGTTGGAAAAATGAAAGTTCAATTTGTAGTTTCCCGTATCAAGATCAAATTGATAAACAGGGTCAATACGCATCGTTTGATAGATTGGCTCCAAATTTGTATTTAATATATCACGGTCTGATCCGATCCCCCGGTTTCTTGGAAAAAATACATCGCCCTTTAAAACATTACCAAAATCACCCAAATCATAGTCAGGTATCCATTGTTTGTTGATGCTCTCAATAAAGAAAAAATTACTGCCGCAATTCAAACGAAGCCTATTTTCATATATAAAGCTTGCATCCACAAGGTTAAATGTGCAATTAAAACTGTCAACAACAGTCTCTCCCTTAAATGTCATATTTGACCTAAGCCAGTTATTACCCTCATTAAGATTTACTATATACCGGTTTAAATAATCTGATGTGTCAAATGCCGAGATTTCTTTTTCATTCAATTGCAGTTTGGGTTCTTCACCATTGTAGAAAACCTCTATAATTTGTTCTTTTTTGAAGAAAAATCTTTGGTCCCAATTCTTAGCTCCTATTTCTAGTATTGGTGTTTTGCTTAGAGCAGCTTTGTAGAAATAAAAGACATCTTTTGGATTACGGTCAAATGAAATCAGACCTTTGCTATTAATTTTTGGAACTGCGTCATTTCGGTTTTCTGAACCAAAATCTGCCAGATTCCAAACTGCCGCTCCCGCGAGATAATTGCGTTCCATGAAATCTTTAAGATTTTCCTGATGGAAACGAGTCGCCCATTCCTGAGAGAAATCAAATCTAATGGGTTCGAAAGACCTGATTCTTGGATCGGCACCAGCACCAAACTCTGTCACCAATACAGGTTTATTCGGGAATTTATTGTGATATTCATCTAAGAATTTACCCGCACCAAGTTCATTCTCATACCATCCGAAATAAAGGTTCCAGGCGTTAATCATTGCGATATCAGTTAATCCGGAATTCATGTAGAGATCCAAATCTCCATGGTTTGGAATCATCGTGTATCTACCAGGATCCTCGCTACGTGCAATTTTTTCAATCTGAAGAGCTAAATCATATATTTTTTTAATTTCTCCCTTATCCCTTTCATAGTTTCTGCCGAGCAACATTTCATTCATATATGCCCAAATAATAATTGAAGGATGATTGTAATTCTGCCTAATCATCTCTATCAACATTTTTTTACAATTTTCATTAAAACGGGGAGAATCTGTCAAATCGTGATCGAGGGGTATTTCCATACTCACTAGCAATCCAAGACTGTCGCAAGCTCTTAACACAGCAGGATCTTGAGGGTAATGTGCGGTTCTGTAAAAATTTCCTCCCATTTCTTTAAGAATACCCATGTCCTGTCTATGTATAGAGTTGGTTAGTGCATTTCCTTTTTTAGCATAATCCTGATGTCTATTGGCACCCAATAATTTAGTAGATTGATCATTGATGAAAAAGCCTTTCTCTGAATCAAATCTAAAGGTTTTAAAACCAATCGGAATTACCAGTTTATCCAATTGCAAACCGTTATGACCTGGATCAAGCAAGGACAATTGCAGGGAATAAAGTTTAGGCAAATTAGGAGACCATCGCTCGGGATGATTGATTATCGGTAAAACGGATTGGATTTTATTGATTCCATCGCTCAAATTCAACATTTCATTATGCGAAAGGATTAGGGAATCTTTATCATTAAAAAGTCTGAAGTTCAATAAAGCATTCCTGCTTGTAACACTGAAAATATTACTTCGCACATTTATAAGTGCCGATTCCTTTTCTATGTATGGGAAATCAACAAAAACACCATAATCACCAAATTCACCCGGATGGAAATGAATGGAATTCAAGCTAATTAAGCGAACATCGCGATAAATGCCCCCATAAAAATTAAAATCTCCCTTTAGTGGAATTATTTCTTTGTCATGAGAATTGTCAGCTTTGACCAATAATACATTTTGGCCTGATTGCAAGACCGAATCAATAGCGACGTAAAATCCAGTGTATCCACCAATATGGGTTTTTAGTAAATGTCCATTTAAGTATACTTCTGCTTTTTGATTGACTGCTTCAAAATGTATAAAATGATGTTTTTCTAATTGAGCTTCTGAAAATTCCAGGTGTTTTCTGTACCATGCTGCTCCTCTATAATATCCTTTTTTTTCATCAAATGGATCTTCTGTATTCCAGGTATGAGGCAAATTAATCTTTTGCCAAGATTTAATGTCTTTGAGAAATTCTCCCTTTGAGAATTCCCAGCCACTGTTTAGGGAAATCGATTCTCTCTGCCCGGCATATATAAGGTGCACAAACAGAAAAAATGAAAGAGATATTACACCTCTTAACATGCTTTAATTCAAAGTAAAGGACGATTTGAGCAGGTCAACAGAATTTCCGCCTACGAAGACTTCAAAATCACCTGCTTCAGCAACAAATTCAAGTTCGGAATTGTAAAATGATAATTTTTCCATGTCAATTATAAATTCCACCGTTTCTTTTTCTCCCGGTTTAATCATTATTTTTTCAAATCCCTTCAATTCTTTTACCGGTCTGGTAATACTTCCAACTAAATCTCGGATATACAATTGAACAACTTCCTCACCACTTCTTGATCCGATATTTTTGACATCAACACTAACTTTTAATTCTGAACCCATTTTTAGATTCTGTGTACTTAATTGCAGATTACTGTATTCAAATTTTGTATAACTCAATCCATAACCAAATGGATAAAGAGCTTCATTTGGAATGTCAATATAGCTCGAGGTAAATTTCTTAAACCATTCTTCTTCAAGTGGCCTTCCCGTATTTTTATGGTTATAATAAACAGGCACCTGACCCACATTTACGGGAAAAGACATGGTCAGTTTTCCGGATGGGTTCACATCACCAAAGAGCACATCTGCGATGGCATCACCGGCCTCTGAGCCTGAAAACCAAACATCCAGAATGGCGGGCATATTCTCTTTTTCCCAGCCTATTGATAAAGGACGGCCATTAAAGAGAACCATGACAATGGGTTTATTTAATTTTAGCAGCGCTTTTAGAAGATCCCTTTGCCCATTTGGCAATTCGAGTGTTGTTCTGCTTGAACATTCTCCACTGATTTCTGAAGCCTCTCCCATGGCCGCAATTATCACATCTGCCTTTTTTGCCACCTTTAGTGCTTCGCGTATCATTTCAGAAGCAGGCCTGGGATCACGATATGTAGGTTTTCCAAATGTACTCACACGACTTTCCAACAAACTGTCATCTACAAAATTGGCGCCTTTAGCATAAAAGATTTCTGCGTTCGTTCCAAGCTTATTTTCAATACCTTGTTTCAATGAAATGGCTTTGTCAAATTGACCGGAGACAGACCATGTACCACACATATTTTCTTTGTTATCAGCCAATGGACCAATTATGGCTATTTTTCCTTGTTTTTTGAGTGGTAATACATCACCATCATTTTTTAACAATACCATACTGCGGGCTGCTATTTCCCTTGCAATCTGTCTATTGGCATTGGTATAGATTTCATTTTTAGCTCTTTCGGGATCGCAATATTTGTAAGGCTCATCAAATAATCCCAATTCATATTTGGCCTTCAATATTCGTCTGCATGCAGAGTCAATTTGCGCCTCCTTTATTTTTCCTTCATCAAATGATTTTTTAAGCGTTTGTAAATAGCCTTCTCCAACCATATCCATATCAACTCCGGCATCCAAGGCTAATTTTGACACAGCCTGCAAATCTCCCATTCCGTGTTTAATCATTTCATTTATTCCCGTATAATCGGTAAATACCAATCCGTCAAATCCCCATTGTTTTCTCAATACATTATCAATTAGCCATTTATTTCCTGTGGCAGGAATTCCGTCCACTTCATTAAAGGCCATCATTACACTTCCTGCTCCTGCTTCTATACCTGCCTTGTATGGAAGAAAATACTCATTATACATTCGAATTCTGCTCATATCAACAGTATTGTAATCTCTTCCGCCATCCGGAGCACCATAAAGTGCAAAATGTTTAATACAAGCTAGAAGTGTGTTATTTTTAGTTAAATCATCTCCCTGATATCCGCGTACCATAGCCTTTGCGATTTCAGCACCCAAATATGGATCCTCACCGGATCCTTCAGCAACTCTTCCCCAGCGCGGATCTCGAGATAAATCCACCATTGGTGAAAATGTCCAGCAAATACCATCAGCACTTGCTTCCTGAGCGGCAATGCTGGCAGATTTTTGTATTAGTTTCATGTCCCAGGAGCAGGATAACCCCAATGGAATTGGAAAAACTGTTCTGTAGCCATGGATTACATCAAGGCCAAAAAGTAAAGGAATCTTATGTCTGCTTTCTTCGATGGCAATTTTTTGAACAGATCTAATGTTATCTACTTTCGTGATATTCAGAAGTCCCCCAACTCTTCCTTCTCTTATTTTTTCGGCAATTTCAGAATTTGTGGCCTGTCCTGTTACAATATGGCCGGCTGAAGGAAGATTTAATTGCCCTATTTTTTCTTCGATTGTCAATTCCGACAATAGAGAATCCAGAAACTGATTCTTGGCACTCATTTGATTATCGCCTTTTTTACATGATTGAATTGAAACAGCTAAAAAAATAATTAATAGAATTTTGATTTTCATAACTATGGCATTTTGGTTTTTGAAAACAACCAGTGTAACAAATTCTTTTCTGCAAAGGCAGGATCCCAGCTGTTGTGATTGGCATTGGGGTATAAGGAATATTTTACTTCTTTGATCTTACCATCCAGAGCATTTGCTAATTTCTTCGACTGTTCTGGTTTTACCACGTCGTCTTTTGCTCCATGAAAAATCCAAATGCTTAGATTTTGGTCATAATGATTTGCAAATTCCGTACTCCCCCCACCACAAATTGAAAATGCTGCTGCGAAAGTATCATTGCGCCTCCAAAGCAATTCGAATGTACCCATTCCTCCCATTGATAAACCACCAACATAAACTCTGTTTTTATCTATAAATTTTTCTGTAAGCATTGAGTCAAGCATGGATAAAAGCAATTCCATAGCAGGTGTGGGAGGACCTCCGTAAGAATATTCAAAATCAATGCCCGCGTTCGTTTTCTTTTTTACAACATTTGACCAATACTGATCGGGAGGACACTGAGGAAACACTACAATTGCGGGAAAGGAATTAATGTTTTCTGAAAATAACTTGCTGCCATGAACCAGCTGTTTTTCATTATCCGTTCCTCTTTCACCTGAACCATGTAAAAAAAGGACTAGTGGGAATTTGTCGTTTGTATTAAAATTTTCCGGAAATAGAACCCTGTAATTGAGTTTTTCCCCCTTATTATGGTGCTGTCCATAATTAAATTCCTGTGCCCGCAATCCGAGTACAAAAAATAGTAAAGAACCTACAAAAATTAATTTCCTAATCATAGGTAAAACCCAATTTATCAAGTCCTTGGCCCACTTCATTTGCCGACATAAATAAGTTCCAGATTAATCCGGAGCGATGATTTTCGATCATTACAGGTATGGGTCCCTGATCGATCGCCAAATAGCGGGGTAAATACCAATCATCTGAATTTCTGAATGCATCATATGGACCATATTCTCCAATCAGCTCTGATCTTTCTTCATACATGTATCTCAACATGGCCATACTTTCTTTAGGGGTATAAGGAAATGAAGATAATGCAGCCGTTGGTGTGATTACGCCAATATCACTATTTCCAGGGTGGTGGCCAGCATATCCCTCGGGGGAATAGCTCGAAGTTAAACCCCAGCAATTTTCGCCATAACCCTTATGCTCATTGGGGTTTTCAACACAGTACAGATAATGAATTTTCGCATGATTAGTATTGAGTTTCCAATAGTCGGCATACTGATCTTTCAAATTTTTTGGATTCAATCCTACATAGGAATAATGAGCCCAAAATAAAGGTCCAATTGGGTCATCATTGCCTGCATAATGATCCAATACTGTTTCCAGACCCATAAATACAGTATCATTTTTTATAGCTCCATTTCTCGCCCAGCCAATTTCATACGGTGTTCTATCAATGGCATGAAGAGGAGATGCCGCTGCCAATACATACATAATAAGACACTCGTTGTAGCCCTGAACGGGGAAGTTCATTTCCCATCCATAATTGGGTGACCAATGCCAGTATAAAGCATCTGAATTGCGCTTTGTATACCAGTCAAATTCAATCCCTTCCCAAAGTATATTAATTTGATCAATAAGTTTTTTTTCATGAGGGTCTTCTGGATTTAGGTATTGGCGCACAGTTAATAATCCAGCTGCCAAAAAGGACGTTTCTACCAGATCCCCTCCGTCGTCTTTTTTACTAAATGGCACAACTTCACCTGTTTCGCCATTCAGCCAGTGGGGCCATACACCGTGAAAGCGGTCGGCCTTTTCAAGAAAATTTAATATTCGCTCAAATCTTTTAATGGCCTCCGTTCTCTTAATAAAACCGCGTTCAACCCCGACAATTATGGCCATCAATCCAAATCCGGAACCTCCAGTTGTTACCACATGCTCATCATTTTTAGGGTATATATTATCCATGTGAATTCTTTCCGGTGCCATGCCACTATTGGGTTCGGCTCCATCCCAGAAGTATTGAAATGTCTGATATTGTACCAGATTCAATAGTGAATCATCGCTTATTGTTGATTCTTTTGACACTTTTTTCAATTGCTTTTCCTTTTGACCTGATTTCCCGCAAGACATCATCCAAAGGAGAATGGAAGCATACAAGATAAAATTTCTCATAGCGGTTTCTTTTGGTTTATTTCAAATGGCAATTACACTGATATTAAATCAAAAATTTATTCCTAATTTATTTAAACCTGCCTGCACTTCTGAATCACCCATAAACAAATCCCAAAGTAAAGCAGAGCGGTAATTTTCTATCATAATAATGATAGGTCCCTGATCAATAGCGAGGTATGAATTAGCATACCAATCTTCATTTACATTAAAAGCATCATGGAATCCATATTGCCCCCATAACTTATCACCCAAAAGATAATAGAAAAATCGAATTGCCTCTAGCGATTCTGTCGGCGTATATGGAATAGAGGAAATGGCTGCGGTAGGTGTAATCACACCAAGATCATTAGAGGGTGAATGGGCAGAATATCCCATGTGATTGTCGCTGGCCGTCAGACCCCAGCAACTTTCGGAGTATAAAAGATAATTTTTTGGATTGTCGATACAATATGCGCGATTGATTAGACTGTGATTTACATTTTGAGTCCAGTAGTTTGCGTATTGATCGCTTAAATTTCTAGGATCCAATCCGAGAAAAGAATAATGGGCAAAAAATAACGGCCCACCTAAATTACTGCCAAGTGGCAGGTCAATATTATAATAGATATTTCCATTGACAATTCCACCTGATCTGGCCCAGCCCTGATGATAAACACTTGAATTGATGCTATGTGTAGGCGAAGCGGCCGCCAATACATAAATGATCATTGATTCATTCCACCCTCTGATCTGGAGATTCTTTTGCCATTGGAAATTTGGAGACCAATGCCAGTAAAGTACATCTTCTCCTCCTTTTGTAAACCAATCCCATTCTACTTCTTCCCACATTTGGGTAATTTTTGTAATGATTCCCAATTCTTGTGAATTTGATCCGTTCAGGTACTGACGAACCGTCAATAATCCCTGTATCATAAAGGCCGTTTCCACTAAATCCGCACCGTCGTCATCAGGACTAAAAGGAATAACATTTCCCGTATTTCCATCCATCCAATGCGGCCATACACCGTGAAAACGATCCGCATTTTGGAGAAAATTTACAATAGTCTCAAGGCGATCAACGCCTTGCTGTCTGCTAATAAAACCCCTCTCAATACCTACTATAATAGCCATGATTCCAAATCCCGAACCACCAATCGTGACTGTATTCCCCGAACTGTTTCTTTCTCTTGCCAATCCACTTACAGGGTGCGCAAAATCCCAAAAGTATTTAAAGGTTTCTTCCTGCACTTTAGTGAGCAATTCATCATCGCTTATTATTGGAAATTTATAGGTGCTGTCAATTGAAGTGTAAAAACTTTTGCTAAAGCCATTAAACCTAAAGTCCTCTTCGCTTCTGAGATTGGATGAAATAATAAAATTATACTTGTTCAGATATTCGGCATTTGTATAGCTTATGCTCAGTGATTTCCGATCGTTGTTTAGTTCAAAACTTGCTTGTAAAGTGCCTAGAAAAAAGAAATTGCTAAAATCAGTGAGGGGGTCCAACTCTTCTGAAAAAGTCAATTCAATGGTAAAATCTGTAGAAATATTTTTGATAATTGTGTTGTCAAGCATTGTATTGCCGGAAATATCCGCACTAAGTAGTTCAAAACTGCCTGGTTCCGTTTTGAATCTATAGCTAAGCCCTGGAAATACATCACCACTCCTTGCAGATATTGACCCTATTTGAATTTGATATTCCTGTTCGTGAGTTAAAATTGAATCTGGTTTAATCGAAACCGTCCGATTATTATCGATGAAGCTAAATCCAATTCCAATTTCTTTTTGATTGAAATCCAGCAGTTTAATATTTTCTTTTGCTGATGATGTATCCAAATCCTGATTAAAAATGAGAAGTATTAGTTCATCAACGGGTAGGTCTTCATTCAAGACTGAAGCAGAGAGATCTTCTGATCCGATTTTAACCGAATTAAGCTGAAGCAAACCCGGAGCAGGGTTTTGTCCTGTGGAATCATCGTCTTGTGCACAAGCAATAAAAATAAGCAGCGATAGTATTAGGCCTATATTTTTCATGTAAAAAAAAGAGGCCTCTGAGAAGAAGCCTCTTGTATTTATTTCAACTATTTAAATTATGGTTTTTCAGCATTATAAAGAGTTTCCACGTCGGTATCAGAATAAGCTCCATGGAAAATTCTAAAGTCATCTAACCAACCTTTGAAATGCTGTGAGGTTGTAATATCATATCCACCCCAAGGCTCAGAATCCCAAAGTGTACCTGCCCGTGATTGAACAAAACCAAATGCCAATTCATTAACTACATCCGGTTCTGCTCCTCTAAAATCTACGCCAATGGTACCTCTTTTTGGGTCACCATCAGGCCAAAGATCAAAATCAAAGCTTTTCATCAATTCTCCGTTGAAATACATCGAACCTTTTCTTTCAGTCGCATTATAAGCGTATACAACATGTACCCATGTATCTTTTAAAATGCCTTCCATGGTAGTCTCATCAATTGACTTGGCAAAATCCCAACCTTGCCATCCACCGTTGGTATTATCTGTTGCATTTGCTGGGAACCACATGTCTTCTGAGAAATTTGTGGTATCATTTTCATAGCTTATAGCAAATTTTGAGCCGTGATAGCTTGAGAAAATTTCATATTGAATACCATAAAATGCACCAAGACCAAATACAAAATGTCCAGTTGGATCGCCATTTTCATTTACATGGCCATCAGAGTTTGTTTTTACCCAGAAGCTCACAGTAAAATCTGTTGCATCATCCATCATTACATCTGCATCTGCTATTTCAATAATACTGGCATCGCCATCAAAATAAGCACAACTTGATTGAGCTCCGAAACGGTCTGCCTGATATTCTATAGCGACTTCCGTTCCATCATCATAAGTTCCCATAGCATCAGAGGCATCACCGTCAAACTTCCAGTAAGCGTGTAGATTTCCTGCCAGTGGAGGTGTAACAACTGCCCTACCATCAGTACGGAATGATCTTGTTGTTTCCGCAAGCGCTCCACCATCGGCAGCAGTAATACTTCCGGCAAAAGTAATAGTAAGGTCTGTACCTCTTGGCAATTCACTACTTGCTGTGATAGTTACAGTACTTCCACTTGTAGTTACAACAATATCTACAGCTTCACCTCCGGCGGAAATTGTTACCGAAGAAGTTGTAACCGAGCTGGCATTTAACTCTTTGGAAAATTCAGCCGTAATTTCAGAATTAGGAGGTACATCTGTTGCAGATGTTGCACCGTTAAGATCCACCGTTGTATCTGCACCGGTGCTCAAGGACGTTCCTGAAGCCATTAATGATGTAAGTGTAACCCCATCAGGACCACTTGAACCACCATCATCATCGGAACCGCAGGAAATAAAAATCAACATACTTGCTGCGACAAGTAATACTGACCAAAAACTTGTTCTTATCATTTTCATAATTATTGGTTTTTAAATTTACTTTTTAGTTAAAACTATTATAAAACTCAGATAACATCATTGCCATTCTGGTGCCTGAGTAATTGTTCCTTGTGAAATATCAATTTCTGATTGGGGTATTGGAAATATTTCGTGTTTATCTTTTTCGAAACCCAATGGCCCTAAAACATTTTCCGCTC
The DNA here is from genome assembly GCA_965267555.1 of Cytophagales bacterium. Taxonomy (GTDB): domain Bacteria; phylum Bacteroidota; class Bacteroidia; order Cytophagales; family CCMP332; genus CCMP332. The sequence continues at coordinate 3,215,927 of OZ254083.1, forward strand.
TTCCGGTTCTCACCAAATCCCAGAATCGCAAGCCTTCTAAAAATAGTTCTCTTTGTCTTTCTTCGAGAATAGCATCGCGCAGTCCAGTTTTATCGGTTGTTGTAATATCAGCCAATATATTTTGCCCCGCATCAGCCCTCTGACGCACCATATTTAAAAAAGGTAATGCCATTGATGCTTTGTCATTTTCGTTCATTGCTTCAGCTGCCATAAGAAGTATATCTGAATAACGTATAACACGACGATTATGTCCCCATCTTGCTTGATTTCCTTCGCCTGAAGCATAAACTTTTTGATTATATACTTCTATTTCCAAAATTTCATTGGTATTGCCTACGTAAGTTGTGTCGGGTGTATTGCCGTCTCCCAAAATTGTTTCGCCATCAATAGTTTCACCCAGGAAAAAAATACTTGCTTCCATACGTGGATCATTGCCCATAAATTGTATCCATTGGTAGGAAGGCCGGTTAAATCCCCAACCAAAATTTGGTGTTCCCCGAACTCCTTGGGTATTGGCATACTGATTCCCTCCTCTATCCAAACTATTTTCAGGCAAAGCGCCAATTTCAAAAACAGATTCAGGTCCAAATTCTCCCATTACTGAAAAAGCATTTGAAAAACTATCTTCCAAAGAATATTGCCCTGAATTGATTACTTCCATTGCGTATTGTTCGGCTAATAAGAAATTACCTCTGAATAAATACAGCCTGGCCAATAATCCGGCAGCTGCACCTTTTGTGGCCCTTCCGGCATCCTCAGCTGAATAATCTGATTTTAAGGGTAAATTATCTAGAGCAAATAATAAATCCGGTTCGATCAGGGTACTGAAAATCTCTTCTCCCGTTGCTTTGGATAAACCGCTTGGAGCTTCTGAACTTGTCACCAACGGCACATCTCTATATCCTCTGTATAATAATGAGTAGAAATAACCTCTCAGAAATCGCGCTTCTGCAATTAACCTTGTTTTAAGATTGTCATCCATATCTCCAATATTAGGCACCCTTTCTATCACCAAATGTGATCTTCTTATTCCTTGATAGAGTGTTCTATACCAATTTTCAATTGCCGCGTCCGAAGGTGTATATGAAAAATTATCAAAGGCATCGACCTGAATTCCGTCGCCCGGATTACTTCCTTTCCTGGATTCGTCAGACATGATGTCCAATAAAGGAAACCCTCCTGTATTAATTTGCCATTGTCGAAGTGAATTATAGACCCCATTGGTCGCACTTATTGCTTCATCTGAAGTGGCGGGGTATGTACCATCTGTCAAAGAACCCAAAGGTGGCCTTTCAAGAAACTCATCTCTGCATGATGAGAATAAAATAAATTGAAAAATAAAAGCGAAATATAGCAATCTATGATTTTTCATATTTCTTAAAAATTAAGTTTTAATCCCGCACTCCATACTTTCGTTGTAGGATACGATCCAAAATCAATAATTCCACCAATAGCTGAGTTGCTAATTGTATTATCCGGATTTCGGCTTATAATTTCAGGTGAATAACCACTGTAATCTGTTTTGATCCACAAATTTGTTCCTCTGAAATAAATGGAGGCCGTTTGTATTTTTATTTTTTCAAGGATGTTTGTTGGAATTTCATAAGAAAGTGTAACTGTTCTAAGTTTTAAAAAGGATGCATCTTCCACAAAATAATTCGATGGTTGAAAGTTTATTCCACTAAGTGATGCTTTTGGGTCAGTGTTTGAAGTGCCTTCTCCAGTCCATCTGTCCAGATATTTTTCTTCAAAATTCAAGGTGCTAAATCGATTAGCTTCTTTGCCATCATAAATCTGATTTCCTATTTGGCCCACAAAATCAAAAGATAGGTTAATGCCTTTGTAACCCACATTAGCATTAAATCCATATACAAAATCGGGTATCCATGTGCCTATTATCGTCCTGTCGTCAGGCGTTATTTCTCCATCCCCGTTGACATCTTCATAAATAAAATCACCTACGCCTTGTTGAGACAAACTCGGTGTTGCATTTAATTGATCTTCATTCTGAAATACGCCAACGATATTATATCCATAGAAATATCCAATTGGCTCGCCAACCGTTGTTCTTGTTACCCTTTGACCATTCCCCAGATTTCCCGAAAATATTTCTTCCTGAGCACCCGGTATACCCTGCCCAAGGTCCTCCACAACATTTTTTATTGTACTTCCATTAAACCCAAGACCGTAATTCCAGTCTCGAATATTATCTTCCCAATTCAAAGTAAATTCTATTCCTGAATTGCGAACATCGGCCGCATTAAACCTTTTTTGAACAAAGGCCCCCGCGCCTACGTATCCCGGCAGATCGAGTAATACAAGTATGTCTCTGGTATATCGGTTGTAATAGTCAATAGTGGCCGTCAGTCTGCTTTTAAATACGCCTAGTTCTACACCCACATCGTATTCTGTTGTTTCTTCCCATTTTAAATCTGAATTACCCGGCTGGCCCGAAAAAGTGGCTCCTGAATTCAGTGATTCATTTGTTCCAAATACACCATCATTGTTTGATTCAATTCTGGAATATTGATCTAAATATGGTATGGCCTGATTCCCGTTGATACCCCAGCTCGCTCTAAACTTCAAAAAATTTAATGCCATTTCAGGGAAAAAATCTTCATTGGAAGCATTCCAACCAAGCGCAAAGGCCGGAAAACTACCATAACGGTTGTTCTCACCAAAGCTGGAAGAACCATCTCTTCTGATTGTCGCTGTAAACAAATATCTTGAATCGTACACATAATTAGCCCTGAATAAAACCGAGTTTATAGCCCGCGTTGATGCCCCATTTGAATTTCTTTGATCATCAGCCGAACCGGCATTCAGATACCAAAGCTCTTCAGCCTCACCGAGAAGGTTTAACCTTGTTCCGGAAATAAACTCTGAGTTATTTTCCTGGGCAGAATAACCCAATACCACATCCACCTGATGTTTTTCTTTAAATTCTCTTGAATAAGATAAAGTGTTTTCAAAAATCCAGCTTCTGTCTTCGTTGAAATTGATGGTTAAAATATTCTCCTCTACCTGCTGTGTAGGAGAGACAAAATAGACCGGAGTAAAACTTCGACTTTTTGTATTGCCCAAATCGAATTGGTAGCTCGTTTTAAATTTAAAATCTTTCAGAAAATTAAATTCGGTATAAACATTTCCGATCATTCGGAATATTTTCGATTCGTTATTGGTGTATTCAATAGCGGCTAATGGATTTCCGGCACCTCTCACTTCACCAAAAGTACCATCCGGATTATAAGGATCATCAATTGGCCAGGCTCGATAAGCAGTATTTACCACATTTGGTGGATTTTGTCTTTCTGTAAATACACCGGTCAATGAGCTCCCAATCTTTAAATATTTTTTTACCTGATATGCTGTATTTGATTTTAGTGTGTAGCGATCAAATTCCGATTTTGGAATTATACCTGTTTGTCCAAAATAGCCCCCGGAAAAGTAATAATTCAGTTTTTCAGAGCCACCGGAAATAGAAACCGTATGATTTTGCAAAGGAGCCCAATCTTCAAAAATTTGATCCTGCCAGTCTATATTTGGCAATGCATCAATATTATTAAAGGTGCCGGGGTTGGCCTCATTTAAAAGCGTGGCAAATTGCGGACCGTCCATAAGTGCAATCCTGTTTGCTACTTTTTCTACGCTGTACTCAGAACTTAGGTTGATTTTGGCATCTCCCTTACCTTTTTTAGTTGTGACTATTATCACACCATTAGCCCCTCTCGTTCCAAAAATAGCTTTGGCCGATGCATCCTTTAATACTTCTATTGATTCAATATCCTGACTATTCAGAAAGTTGATTCCTCCTTCAATAATCACACCATCAACAACATATAATACCCGATTGTCATTAAGCGTATTTATTCCTCTTAAACGAACATAGGAGTCTTCTCCGGGAGCACCCGAACTATTTAAAATTTGAAGCCCCGCCACCTTACCTTGAAGTGATTGCACGGGATCTGCTGCAGGAGCTTTTACAATTTCCCGGCTTTTTACTGAAGTAACTGAACCGGTCAGATCTGATTTCTTTAAGGCACCGTATCCAATTACCACTACTTCTTCCAATTGTCCAATATCTTCAATCAAGACCACATCAATGCTTGTTCTTCCTTCAACAGGGATAACTTGATTTTTAAATCCAATAAACGAAAATAGTAAAGTGGCATTGGGATCCTCAAGATCTATGGAATACTGTCCGTTAATATCGGTTACCGTTCCCATATTAGCATCTTGAACAATTACATTCACCCCCGGTAAGGTCTCTCCATTTTCTGTTGTAACTGTACCAGAAACACTTAAACCTTGAGAATATAGTATTCCAGAATATGCTATGACGGAACACATTAAGAGTAGTTTCTTTCCCATACGTTTTAATTAGTACTTTATTGACTAAAAAATAAGTCAATGCTATACTAAGACTACAAAAAACCGAGCAAAAAAGCAAGAATGAATAATATGGTTCTTATCTAAATTTAGGTCTTCGGATACATTTGGACGGATTGTTTTATTAATTGTCAAACTGGGAATCCTTTGGCAATCAAAAAATTTGTAACCAGAAATTTGTTAAGCGTTTCTATTATTTTATCAGAGAATTATTAAGGAATAATAAACTTGATATTTTTAACAGCAGAAACCTGCCAAAATCCAAGGGCTCCATTGCTTATATTATTTCTGGGATTTGCCGGCGCAGAACTAAACATTCCTCCATCTGAGTTGATGACGGTTTCAAGATCAAAATAGTACAGATAGCCTATCCTTGAAATACTGAATTGCTCCATATAAACCGTGTCCCCTTTGGTATAAACACCGGGAATGTAAATTCCATCGATTTCCTCTCTTACAATTTCATCCGAAGCGTAATAGACATCCCTTCCTTCATAATTTTTAAAAACACCATTTCTGTAAAATCGCCAGTTGTAAAAATCAACTCGATCTCCCGGTTCAATAGCGTAAAACTTAATATAATAAAAGGGCCCTGTTTCTGTTCCCAATGAATCGATCAGATCATCCCAGGGCTCAAAATCCTCCTCTACGGGTTCAGCCACAAGACTATCAATTTTTGTAACCGGCAAAAGTATATCCTCTGCGGAATAAGTCTGTCCCTTCCAATCTACTTTTAGTTCATAACTGTTGCCAATTTTACCCTCAAATTTTATTTGAGAACGATAAAGCCCCGGTTTCTCAGTTAAATCGTATACAATTTCCCGTTCTATTCCATTATTTGATTTTTCTGTCACAGAAACACTTGCATTATCCACGGCTGGAAAGCCATTTTTGTCGTAGAGACCATTGCTTGTGCTTAATCTAATTTCATGATATTTTAATGAGTCTGTTAATAAACCTTCAATGACCATTTGCTCTTTGGTTTGATCTACATCTAATTGAATTTCTTCCTCGCAGGCCACAAAAAAGAAAGTAGCGATAATGGCGATAATTATTTCTTTATTTTTCATTGTATTAAAATCTGAAGTTGTAAGTAACTGATGGTATAATGCCAAAAAGTGAAACTTTTTTTGCTACAAGCTCACGCCCATCTCCAATCACATTCCCCTCTTCATCTGTTTTTGTTTCGGTGTAAATTGTAAATGCATTTTGACGGTTATAAACATTATAAATTGAGAATACCCAGGCATCTGTCATTTTTCGCGGTTCTCCTTTTTTATTGTACTTTTTCCCATTGAGTGTTAGTGATAAATCCAACCTGTGATAATCCGGCAGTTTGTAGGCATTGCGAGCCGTGTATTGCTGAACTGTATAATTTAAGTACTCGTATTTACCACTTGGAATTGTAATTGGCCTCCCTGATGAATAGGTAAAATTGGCACCAATATCAATGCGCTCTTTTAAAGCATAGGTAGCAATGATGTTAAAATTGTGTCTTCGGTCATAATTGGCATTAAATGTTTTTCCATTATTGACCCCTTCAATTGTTCTTGTGGCCCTTGACAAGGTATAGCTTGCAAAACCCGTCAGTTTGCCTTTGTTTTTTCTCGCAAATAATTCTAAACCATAGGCTTCAGAATCGCCCTGTCGAAATTCATTTGCCAGGTGAAAATTGAAAAATATTTCAGCATTGTCGGCAAAATCGGTGACATTCTTGATGTCTTTATAGAATACCTCGGCTGAAAACTCATACATATTTGACTTAATATTTTTAAAATACCCCAATGCCACCTGATCCGCGATCTGCGGTTTTAAATAAGGGGAACTCGGACTCCAGGTATTAAAAGGTAAGGGTACTGTACCTGAGGAAATGATATGGGCATTTTGCACCATCCTGTTGTAAGACCCCTTTATCGAATTTGTTTCGTTGAGGAGGTAGCGAATTGAAAACCTGGGTTCAGGATTGATATAGGTCACGATGTTTTCCCAATGATCATAGTCAATGGTGTCCAGAATGTTTTCCTGCCGGTTGCTTAAGTTGTCTGATTGATCCGCATAATTATAGATGCGCGTTTTACCCATATTTTGAAAAATTGATAATCTAATTCCGTAAGACATGGATATTCTTGATGAGATTCGTTGTTCGTTGCCTGCATAAAATGCATGATCCAAGGCATACATTCGCTCCAATTCAACTTTATTAAAAATGGATGTTTCATCTTCCGGAACAATTTTCCCCGGTGAAAATCTTTTCCAGCTTACCTGATACCCGAAGTCAATCGTATTGTTGGTATTGAGAAAATAATTGAAGTCATTTTTCAAACTGAGTTCTGAAATATTTGAAGTCCATTCCAATCCCAAAGCGTCGCCATTTGATTCAAGTCCATAATCAAAAATGCTCCCAATCAATGAAGTATTTGAAAAAAGCCTTTTGTTATAAAGGTGATTCCATCGAATAGTAGCTGTTTTATTACCCCAGTCAAATCCAAAATCGTTTCCAAACTTGAGTGCATCCCTGCCATTGTATATGCTGATAAAAAATCGGTTGTTATTATTGGCCCTGAAATTGACTTTAGCATTTATATCGTAAAAATATACCTGATCATCCCTGAGGTCTTCGTCATTTGAAAATTTTAAAAAGAGGTCTGCATATGAACGTCTCCCTGCGAGCAGAAATGAGCTCTTTTCTTTTTGAATTGGTGCTTCAATCAATAATCTGCTGGCCAGTAATCCCACACCTCCGTTTACACCGAAATTGCGGTTATTTCCATCAATACTTCTGATGTCCAATATTGAGGATAATCGCCCACCAAATTCTACTGGAATTCCTCCTTTGTACAGATCAGAGCTTTTTATTACATCCGCATTAAAAACCGAAAACAATCCAAACATGTGTGATGGGTCATAAATTGGTGCCTCATCAATCAGGATTAGGTTTTGATCGGAGCTTCCTCCCCTTACAAAATAACTTGATGTCCCTTCACCTGCAGAAACTACTCCCGGCATCATTTGAACTGTTTTGATGATATCAACTTCGCCAAAAAGTGCAGGCAACTTTTTAACCTGCTCTATGTTCATTTCAACTTTGCTCATCGAAATATCGCTTACATTGAGATCTTCTTTTGTACTCTCTATGATGACCTCATCCGTGATAATATTTGAACCTGGCAGGTCGAGGTTCATTTCTATATTCCGGTCCAAAAGAATCGACTTTACGATTTTTTCGTAACCGACAAAATTGAACTCCAGCTTGTATTCACCACGGGGAAGTGTTAAGGAATAGAAGCCATAGGGATTGGAAACGGTACCTGATCCGAGTTCACTAACCACAATTGTAGCACCGATCAGTTCTTCGCCATCGGCCTGATCCCTGACATAACCCGAAATGGTAAACTTCTCTTGTGCATGTGTAAAATTTGAGCATAACAAAATCGCAACTATAGCGATCATGACTTTCATCGGCATGATTGATAAATTTAATTTGACCTTCTTAAGCTATAGACTGGCAAGTGCTCCAAAGGTTGCCATTCTGATCAAAATTCTTCGATTATTTTTTCAAATGAATAAAGACGGAGGTGGAATTAATAATAAGTTCGTCTGAAAAATTATGTGAGTAGCTAATTGGAATGCTTCTCGATATAATTGTAGATCTGCCCTACGGTTGCTAATTGCTCCGCATCCGTATCGGGAATTTTTATATCAAAATTCTGTTCGAATTCCATTACAAGTTCTGCATAATCCAGGGAATCAATACCAAGGTCTTTAATTAAATTTGCTTCTTCGGTAATCTCCGATTCTTCTATTCCGATTGAATTTATTAGAATATCGTTTACCTTTTTCTTGATTTCTGATACTTCTGCCATACTTCAAAACTTATTGATGCTAAATTCATTAAAAAATCTAATTCTATCTATATTTTTTTTAAATATTAAAATCTCAAAGTGAATTTCGTCCGTTCACCTTTAATTGAATCCACGCTGATACTGCCCTTGTGTTGTCTCATGATTTGTTTTGAAAGACTTAAACCGATTCCCGATCCTGATTTTTTTGTGGTAAAAAATGGAATAAAAATTCTTTCCAGCGTTTCTTTTTCTATTCCGGGACCATTGTCTTCAACGGTAATGTGAATTTTCGACAGGGCATCCATCCATGCACGGAGATATAATTTTTTCTCTTTTTGATCTCCAAATGCCTGAATCGCGTTTTTTAACAGATTTATAATCACTTGCTCGATTTGTTCTCGGTCTGCATTTAGCGACATGTTATCAGGTTCGATCTCCATTTCAAATGCGACATTGGCTTTTTGGATATCGGGTTTCATCAGTTGATGAATATGCTCCATCAAATCTTTTACATGGAAAAGGGATTTAGACGGAAAAGGTATCCTGGTCATATTTCTGAAATCACTTACGAATTTGATCAGGCTTTCGCTGCGTCTTTTAATGGTCTGGATGGCCATATGCATGTCCTCAAGGTCTTCCTTATTCACCTCCAAGGGCTTGGGATTATCGGTAATATGCCCAACTATGGCGTCATCAACCGTAGAGGCCAGGGATGAAATCGGTGTCACAGAATTCATTATTTCATGGGTCAGAACCCTGATTAAATTTTGCCAGGCTTCCATTTCCTTCTCCTCGAGTTCAGTTTGAATGTTTTGAATTGAAACAAGTTTAAATTCTTCTTTTCTGAGTTTAAAGACAGTTGCTGCAATGGAAAGTTGCAATTCGGTATTTTTATTTTGGATTTTAATTAAGTCTTTTTCACCATTTCCCAATATTTCGACCCTGCGGGCCAATTCCTCATTGAATTTTGAAAGATCTTCAATACTGCGTAGGGGAATTACATTGAGTAGTTTTTTTGCGGCTGAATTGATCAATTGAATCTCACCATTGGCGCGAAATGAAATTAAACCAATACCAACATGCTGTACTACCGTTTTTAAATAGTGAAACTGGGCCTCCTTTTCAGCGCGGATTTCTCTGAATTTGCCAATAACTGAATTGAATTCTTTGTTAAGCCTGTCAAAGGAACCTCCAATATTTTTTTCAGTAAATGTGTAGGAGAAATCGTCAAATTTAATGGAGTTGAGAAATTGGGCAATGTCTCTATTAGTTTTCTCCACGTAATTGATAATCGCACCAAGCCAAATGATAATAAATATTCCCAGTCCGACCATGGTCGCGTAATACTGGGTATCGAGAATCAGATAAATCAGCCCTGCAATAGAAGCGGCAAGCACCAATACTCTGATGATTACATTTAAGCGGAAATTTTTAAAGCCCATGCTTTTCTAATCTGCGGTAAAGGGAAGCCCGCGTAAGTCCTAAATCCTTGGCAGCTTTTGAGATATTTCCGCCGTGTTTATCAAGCGCTTTTTGAACCATTACCTTTTCCATTTCATCCAGATTATAGGAATCCACTGGTACTTTAGACGAATCGCTTTTTTGATTTAAAAAGAAAAAATCATCGGCTTGCAAAGCATTTTCTTCTGACATAATTATGGCTCTTTCTATGGCATGTTGCAATTCGCGAATGTTTCCTGGCCAATGATAGGATTGTAGTTTTTTGATGGTGGATGCCATTATTTTTTTTACCGGTTTCCTGTATTTCTTTGAATACATTTCAAGAAAATGATTGGCCAGTAATTCCAGATCATCTATCCGCTCTCTCAAAGCGGGAAGGTGAATTTCAACCGTATTTATTCTGTACAACAAGTCTTGTCGAAACTCACTTGAATCTACCATGTCGAGCAAGGGCATATTGGTAGCACAAATCAGACGGATATCAATTGGAATGGCTTTATTGGTTCCAAGTCTGGTCACCTGTCTGTTTTGTAAAACCGTAAGAAGTTTTGATTGTAAGGGGGCCGTAAGATTTCCTATTTCATCCAAAAACAAACTTCCCTTGTGGGCAATTTCAAATCTTCCGGGGCGATCCTCCTTGGCATCGGTATATGCGCCTTTTTTATGTCCGAAAAGTTCACTTTCAAAAAGTGTTTCACTCAAAGCACCCATATCTACCGTTACAAAGGCATTTTTATTTCTAAGTGATTGATTGTGAATTTCTCTTGCTATTAATTCCTTACCGGTACCATTTTCTCCCAGTATCAGGACATTAGCGTCGGTCTTCGCCACTTTATTAATGATGGCAAATACATTCTTCATGGCATTGCTCTGACCCAGTATTTCCGAACCTGTAGAAAGGTCTTTGATCAGAGCGGATTTGGTTTGTCTCAGGTCTTCTACTTCCTGAAATGATTTTCTCAATTTTGATGCAGAATTGATCGTGGCAATCAATTTTTCGTTTTGCCAGGGCTTTAATACAAAATCGGTGGCCCCTTCTTTGATCGCCTGCACGGCCATATTTACATCACCAAATGCGGTTATCATTATCACCACCGACGACGGATCGAGTTCCAGTATTTTTTGTAACCAGTGAAATCCCTCTTTCCCGCTGGTCGTATCCATGCTGTAATTCATATCGAGAAGAATTACATCGTAACTGTTGTTATTAAGCAGAAATGGAATCTTATTAGGATTTTTTTCGATCTCCACATCCATCGACTGTTTTTTCAATAATAATTTAGCCGCCAGAAGCACATCTTCATCATCGTCAACTATCAGTACTTTAATTTTCTCATTCTCAGATGCCATGTATCATAAATTTAATAGCTCATTTGCCAAAACAATGCCAGTACTGAAATATATAAGCACAAGCATTTTGAGGCTTTTCGAGGAAATAAAGATATAAAAACTGTTCGTATTCGTCCGTTTTTGTATTGTTTTCGAACAGATTATTTTGAATTATTAATAATTCATGCTTTAATCGGCAGTATCGATTCTTCTTAATAGTTTTACATCCTAAATCACTAAAATGTCAGTCGCAAAAGACAATATTAAAAGAGTCACTACGCATACGCTTCAGGAAATGAAGAATAAGGGTGAGAAAATTTCAATGCTGACCGCTTATGATTTTTCCATGGCAAGAATTCTGGATGGAGCGGGAATTGAAATTTTATTGGTTGGTGATTCGGCTTCGAATGTAATGGCAGGACATGAAACCACCTTGCCAATTACACTTGACCAAATGATTTATCACGCTTCTTCGGTGGTAAGGGGAATTAACCGATGTTTGGTTGTTGTGGATATTCCTTTTGGTAGTTATCAGGGAAATTCATCGGAAGCACTTCGTTCTGCGATTCGTATAATGAAGGAATCGGGTGCTCATGCCGTCAAAATGGAGGGAGGATCCGAAATTAAGGAATCGATTATTCGAATTCTTTCAGCCGGAGTCCCGGTAATGGGGCATTTGGGTTTAACACCCCAGTCTATTTACAAATTCGGCACCTATGAAGTGCGTGCCAGAGAAGAGGCAGAAGCAGAAAAACTTATTGAAGACGCAAAACTTCTCGAAGCATGTGGATGCTTTAGTATCGTACTGGAAAAAATTCCGGCTAAACTGGCCAAAAAAGTAGCTGAATCCGTCAAAATTCCAGTGATTGGAATCGGTGCGGGACAGGATGTAGATGGGCAGGTTTTGGTAAGCCATGATATGCTTGGCATTACTGTAGATTTTGCCCCTCGATTTATCAGAAGGTATGCCGAATTGCATGAAGTTATGAGCGAGGCTGTTAAAAACTATATCAAGGATATCAAGAATCTTGATTTTCCGAAAGACAAAGAGTCGTATTGAAAAACACATCCAGGTATTTTAAGGTAATTTATGAAGACAATCACCTTATTGCTGTAGATAAAGCGGCAGGTATATTGGTTCAAGGTGATGAAACAGGAGACACACCCCTTTCCGAATTAGTAAAGGAATACATAGCTAAGAAATACAATAAACCGGGTGCCGTTTTTTGTGGTGTCATACATCGATTGGACCGTCCGGTAAGTGGTGCAATTGTATTGGCGAGGACTTCCAAAGGTCTTGCGCGAATGAATGCACTTTTTAAAAATCGGGAAATAAGAAAAATATACTGGGCGCTGACCAAAGACAAACCGGAAACCGAATCCGGTACCTTGGTTCACTGGCTGAAAAAGAATACAAACAAAAATTTTGTCAATGTATTTGGAAAAGAAACGTCTGGTGCGCAAAAAGCAGAGCTCAATTTCAAGATTTTGGGAAGAACAGGTGGTTTTTATTTATGGCAAATTGAATTAAAAACAGGACGCCCTCATCAGATTCGTGCACAACTGGCTAAAATTGGCTGCCCGATTAAAGGCGATGTCAAATACGGTTTTGGGAAAAATAACCCCGACGGAAGTATTCACCTTCACTCAAAAGCTCTGATTTTTGAACATCCTGTAAAAAATGAACCAATACATATAGAAGCCCCACTGCCAAATGAATCCACCTGGAATTTGTTCCATCATTTTTCAAAAGTGAAGGATGAGCTGGATAGATAAGTTAAAATCCAGATGGGGTGTGGAATCGACATTCAGGATTGTAATGATCTTGATTGTCTTTAGCTGTACGGGTTTTACGGTTCTCTTTTTAAAAAAGCCACTTTTTAATTTTCTAGGATTTGATGCAGAAAACCTACCGCTTTATGTGAGCATCATATATTATATCCTGATCTTACCTGTCTATATGGTCTTTTTGCTATTTTATGGTTTTATTTTTGGCCAGTATTCGTTTTTTAAGGCTTTTGTAAAAAAATCTTTTTCCAGATTTAAAAGGAAATAAAGACAATCTGATTGAATTATTTTCCGGTTTTCGGCTCGGGATTAATCCAAGACGCGGATAAAAAGACATTCTAAAAAATCAATCGATAATAATCTAAGCAAAGGTTTTTGCTTTTCTTATTTTTAAATCCGCATGAAAAGCATCCTTTCAGCATATCTAAAACGGCTCACCAATCTATCTCAGAGAAACAGGTCTTTATTTCTTCTCCGAAATACCGCCTATCAGGATATTGATTTTCATAAAATTGATGCTTTAAAAAAAGATGAAGGTCTAAAAATTATAGAGCAGCTGAGCAGGGGCAAATCCTATTTCCTTACCGAAAATATTGATCCGCGGGTCGGTAAAAGAAACGATGTTTCAGCCAACCTTGCTAAAATTCAAAGAAGAGATAATTTCATATTTAGGGAAAGTGGTGCAAAGGATTTATATCTCGGCTGGCCCTTTGTTCATGGAAAATTATTGGGTGAGCAAATGGTGCGATGTCCGCTACTTTTCTTTCCGGTCAGGCTCGAGCTAAAAGAAAATAAATGGATGCTTTATTCACGGTCAGATGTGAATATAACATTCAATAAGAGTTTTCTTTTAGCCTTTTCCTATTTTAATAAAGTACGAATTGAGGATGATTTTCTGGAAACCGTCTTTAACGATTTTGACAATGAGATAAGACCCTTCCTCACTTCTCTTTATCAGCTTATTCGCGATTCACCCATAGAGCTCAATTTCAATCAGGATCTTTTCATGGAAAGGATTATTCCCTTTAACCAATTTAAAAAAGACCAATTTGAAAAAAAATACGAGGCGGGTGAATTAAAACTATTTTCAGAGGCCGTTCTTGGAATTTTCCCACAATCGGGTTCGCATCTTGTAACGGACTATAATGAACTTATAGAAAGCAATCGCTTTGGTGATCTTGAAGCTTTTTTTGCCGGCAAAAATCCAAGTCCTGAAGAAAGTCAGCCCGAAGGTTCGGCCTATAGGATGAAATTTTTAAACAAACTAAAAGAGGAAGAAACCTACACGCCATTTCCTATTGATGCTTCACAGGAAAATGCGCTAAAAGCAATAAAAAAACACAATTCTATTGTTATACAGGGCCCTCCCGGATCGGGAAAAAGTCAGCTCATCTGTAATTTGATTTCAGATTTTGCATCACGCGGCAAAAGGGTATTGCTGGTATGCCAGAAAAGAGCCGCGCTGGATGTGGTCTATAAACGCCTTGAGGAAATAAAAGCGGAGAAATTTTGTGCCCTGGTACACGATTTTAAAAATGACCGAAAAAGTATTTATGAACAAATAAACAGGCAAATTGAAAGCCTCGACGAATATCAGCAAATCAACAATGGCCTTGATTCCATATTTCTGGAAAGAAATTACCTCAAAGCATGCAGGCAAATAGATCAGTTGACAGAGGACCTGGATGACTTTAAAAATGCACTATTTGATACTAGCCAGGCCGGTATTTCTGCGAAAGAGTTATACCTGCGTTCAGACCTAAACAATTTATCGGTAAAGCTCGATGAAGAGTTTAGTCATTATCGCATGGATGAAATCGATGAAAAGCTTTCAGCCTGGGATCAATACATAAAAATGTATTTCAAATTTGAAGCGGAAGAATATTTGTGGAAAGACCGGGTGAGTTTTAAGGATTTCTCCGGACTTGATTTGAAAACAATTGTTAGTACACTCAATGAAATTCCGGTTTTTAAGAAAAAAGTCAATGAAACCATAACTCAATTTGCCATCCGCGAAATGAGTCTTGAAGAACACTTATCTATTCTCGATGCTGAGAAAGATCTCAGAGCTTTTTTGAGAATAATTGAAGATGAAGAAATTTTTGAATCATTCAGACATTACATCGATAAAAATACTGATCTCCTGTTATTACAAAACAGACAGAGAATCATTATGGACTGTTTCGCCGGTGAAGGGGTAGAACAAAGCAGCAAATCTGAAGAATTGGTCGATGTTCAAAAACTATTGGATAATGCGCTTTCAAAACGAAAAAATTTCATTACCTGGTGGTTGTATTCCCTTTTTAGCAAAGAGAGCTATTTACTTAAGAGAGTATTGGTCAGCAATGGCCTTGAACTCAACCCCTCCAATCTCAATATTCTTGAGCAAAAGTTAAATAACAGGATGAACCTTGAACACAATTTATCTTTCCTGCGAAATTTAAATTGGCTCATAAAAGTGCCCGACTCAAGAGAGAAACAAAAATTGCAGGAATGGTTTGAAATTCAGCAAAAAGCGCTCAATGCAAAAGCCATTATTGAAAGTTTTAGAACCGTGAGGGAAAATTTCAAATTCAAGGAGAATAGCTTTCAGCATATCAATAAAAAAATGGAAGGTCTTATTGAGTTATCAAAGATCATACATGAGAAGTTTAAGGTCTGGAACAAACACTTGAGCAAAAAACAGATCGAAGAGCAATTATTCTCTGCAAAAAATCTGGACAAATTAATTTCAAGCCTAAATTCCGATTTTGAAGATATCTGCTATTTCGACAGGCTAAAGGGTGAACTTCCAAGATCCGACATAAAACTTTTACAAAAAGTCCTCGATGTGCCCGATGTTGATCATCCCGATAAGGTAATTCCGACCTTGTTAAATTCTCTTTCCCTTACCTGGATTGAACATCTGGAAATAAAATACCCGGAATTGCGTATGGCAGGCAGTTCAGAATTGGATCAAAAGATTACCCAATTACAGCAGTCGCTAAAGGAAAAAGAATCCTCCAGCAGTGAAATTTTATTGATGCGCCTTAGGGAAATGACATACAAATCGCTTGAGTACAATCGTCTCAACAATCTTGTAAGTTACCGCGACTTACAGCATCAGGTGAATAAGAAACGAAAGATCTGGCCACTGAGGCAATTGATATCCAAGCATTTTGAAGAACTCTTTAATTTAATTCCATGCTGGATGGCTTCACCCGAATCGGTCTCTGCCATGTTTCCGATCGAAGAAATATTTGATTTGGTGATATTTGATGAGGCATCTCAATGTTTTTCGGAACAAGGAATTCCGGCAGCCTACCGCGCACGACAGGTGGTTATATTGGGTGATGATAAGCAGTTGCAGCCCAATAATTTATACCAGGTCAGATACGAAGAAGAGGATGACGACAATCCCGATCTTGAAAATGATTCATTGCTCGATCTGGGTAGCAGATATTTAATGACTACAATGCTCAAAGGACATTATAGAAGTTCCAGTTTGGACCTTATCGATTTTTCCAACAAACATTTTTATAATTCTTCCCTGCGTTTTCTCCCTTCACCAAATGCCATTTTCAATACGGAACCGGCCATTAAATACCATCATCTGAGTTATGGCATCTGGGAAAGCAACAAGAACGTGATGGAAGCAGAAGAAGTTATACGTTTGGTTCAAAACTACTTCAAAGAGGGCATCACCAACATAGGGATCATTACTTTTAATTTCTTCCAACAAAATTTAATTCAGGATTTGCTGGAGGAAGTTTCCATTAATGAAAAATGGCAGATACCTGAAGATCTTTTTATCAAGAATATTGAAAATGTTCAGGGCGATGAACGCGATGTTATTATTTTTTCCATCTCTTATGCCAAGGATTCCTCGGGTAAATTAAGGCATCAGTTTGGATCCTTAAATTCAGCCGGTGGTGAAAACAGATTAAACGTGGCGATTACACGCGCCAGACAAAAAATTGATATCGTGGCTAGTATATTACCACAGGAATTAAAAACGGAAGAATTAAAACACGAAGGGCCAAAATTATTAAAGTCCTATCTTGCCTTCGCGCTGCAGGTCTCAAATGGACAATACGATTCTCATTTTAGCGAAAAAGAAGGGTTTAAGCAGGAATGGTATTTGAAAAATCGTCTTAAAAAATGGCTGGATAAAGAAAACATAAATTATTCTGAAAATTTACCATTCGTTGACCTTATGGTCTGGAAGGAAGGGGATTCGGCTAAATTGATTTTCACCGATGATGACCTCTTTTACGAAAGTTATAGTGCAAAGGAAGTATTCGCTTACAGGCCTATGGAACTTCAAAAGAAAAACTGGGAATACACATTTGTTTTAAGCCGAAAATACTGGACCAATCCAACTGATTCAATGATGGCCGTAAGCCGATTTCTCGATCGCTAACTAATTTTCATCCTTGTTCTTCAAAGACTTAATAAATCGCGCCCAGGCAAAAGGGTTGATCAAAGAGAGTGTGGGTGCCATGTATTCATTACCCTGCATCTCGGCATAGTTGTTCATGTAAAAGGCATAGTTCAGACTCGCATCCATCGATAGAGAATATTGCATTTTTAGCAAGAGATTCTCGTTCATGGTTCCGCGTTTTAAGAACTCTTCTCCGGTGGTTTGATTCATGGCAAGAAATGCTTCCTTAAACAACTCTTCGGTCGGCCAGGGATAAATACTAATGGAAGGAAGCATGATGGTATCCTGTTTTAATTCTATATAAGCGGTAATCTGATCTTTGCCATTATCAGGGACCACGTAAGTTCTTTTTTTATAGGAAACTGCCGATATCGTCAGGGTATCGCCTACGAGTGTTGGGAATGAAAAAAATCCATATTCATTTGAAGTTGTTCCCCGACCGGAACCATCGACATAAATGTGAACGCCGGGCACTCCATATGCACTATCACCGGTGACAATTAATCCACCAATTTGAACCACCTTTCGATCTTCTTGTGCCTGAGAGACAGAAAATGCAATGATAAATAGAAATAATGCAGCCAATCTTAGTGCCATAAAGAAATAATATTTCAATTTAGGAACATCAAATATACGATTTTATTGCCGTCAGGCTTATATTAGAGTATGCGAGTAAAGCAATTTAACACATCGGTCGGCACACAAATATTTAAAGCTTTTTCAGAGCTACCCAGAGTTAGGGTGATCAATTTGCTCTTCAAAAAAGGGCCTCTTTCAACTTCTGACCTCGAATTGGTGCTTGAATTTACTCAAGCCAAAACTTCAAGGCATTTGGGCTATCTTAAAACTTCCGGATTGGTCTCATCAAAAAGGATCGATCAATGGGTTCTTTATTCTGTTAATGATGAGTTTGGAGAAATAATAACACAATTGCTTAATTACTTTGAAAAAGATCCCCTGTTAAAAAACGATCTTGAGACTTGTGATGTTCTTAATTCTAATCGCGAGCTATCTACAAGTAAGATCAATCTCAAAAAACTATTGCGTGAAAAAATATAAACACATTTTTTTCGATCTGGACCACACCTTATGGGACTATGAAAAGAATGCCAAAGAAACGCTATACGAACTGCATTTCCTTTTTGAGCTTTCAAAATTGAACATACTTCAGGAAAAATTACTCGAAGTATACAGACTTGTAAATTTTGAGCTCTGGAGATCCTATAACAAAGGCCTGGTCAATAAAGATGAGCTGAGAGAAATCCGGTTTTTTAAAACCCTAGGACATCTTGGAATTAATGACCGGATGCTAGCAGCCAAAATGGAAGAAGCTTTTTTGGAGATCTGTCCAAAAAAACCTCATGTCCTTCCAAACTGCATTGAAGTTCTTGAATATTTGAGGGAGAAATACGTACTACATATTATCACAAATGGATTCAAAGGGAGCACAAATAGTAAACTGGTGAATTCAGGTTTAAAACCATTTTTTAAGGAAACCATTACCTCGGAATGCATAGGAATCACAAAACCCAATGCTGCAATATTCGAATATGCTATTAAAAAAGCCGGTACAAATGCTGAAGAGAGTATAATGATTGGCGACAACCCCGAAACTGATATTCAGGGCGCTTTTAATACAGGCATGGATCGCATTCATTACAATCCACGGAAACGCGATTGTCAGATAGAAATGAATCACAGCATATCTGATTTAATAGAATTAAAAAATCATCTATAGTAAATATTAGGTAATTCAAAAAGGAATTGCATTGTGTTGGGGCTTCGTATGCTATACCTTACTTTTGCAAAAAATTTCATACGATGTCAAAAGCAATTTCAAATATTCCATATCCGGTCAATGAACCGGTCAAAAGTTACGCCCCGGGAAGCCCGGAAAAAAAAGAACTCAAATCCGTACTGGCTGAATTAAAATCCAGTGTAATGGATATACCGATGCTCATTGGAGGAGAGGAAATCAGAACTGACAATAAAGTTGAAATTACACCACCACACGAGCATAAGCATGTTCTTGCTCATTTTCATAAAGGCGATGAAACCCATGTCCATCAGGCCATAAATGCTGCACTGGATGCCAAAAAAAGCTGGTCAGCTTTGCCATGGGAACAACGCGTTAGTGTGTTTCTAAAAGCAGCAGATCTATTGGCAGGACCATACCGGGCTAAAATGAATGCCGCGACCATGCTTGGGCAATCGAAGAGTGTTTTTCAGGCAGAGATAGATGCGGCATGTGAACTGATAGATTTCTTAAAATTCAACGCCTATTTCATGCAGGAAATCTACATGGAGCAACCCGATTCCTTACCGGGCATGTGGAACCGTACAGAATACAGACCTCTTGAGGGCTTTGTTGCAGCAATTACGCCATTCAACTTTACTTCAATTGGAGCAAATTTAGCAGCTGCGCCAGCAATGATGGGAAATACCATTTTATGGAAACCATCCGAAACTCAGATTTATTCGGCCTGGGTTTTTATGGAAATCATGAAAGAAGCGGGTCTGCCCGATGGTGTTATCAATATCATTTATACCGATGGCCCAACGACCGGTGATATCGTATTTAAGCATCGCGATCTGGCCGGTGTACATTTTACAGGAAGTACCAAAACTTTCCAGCATATCTGGAAAACCATAGGAACCAATATTGATAAGTTCAGAACCTACCCACGGATTGTAGGTGAAACGGGAGGAAAAGACTTTATACTGGCACATCGTTCGGCAGATGCCAAAGAAGTGGCTACGGCCATTACAAGAGGAGCTTTTGAATACCAGGGTCAGAAATGTTCTGCAGCTTCAAGAGTTTATATCGATCAGAGTATCTGGAAGGATGTAGAGAAATTTCTACTCGCCGATTTAAAAAATATAAAAATGGGCAGTCCGGAAGATTTCAGAAACTTCTTTAATGCTGTCATTGATAAACGCTCATTTGACAAAATTTCCAAATTTATCGATGAGGCTAAAAATTCAAAAGTGGCGAAAATTATCGCAGGTGGAAAATACGATGACTCCAAGGGATATTTTATCGAACCAACGGTTATATTGACCGAAGATCCCCAGTTCACCACCATGTGTGAAGAAATTTTTGGCCCTGTGGTGACAATTTATGTGTATAAGTCAGAATTCAATGAGGTATTAAAATTGGTTGATGACACTTCACCTTATGCATTGACAGGCGCCGTATTCGCCAAAGATCGTTATGCTATCGATAAAGCCACTAAGGCATTGGAGCATGCGGCTGGTAATTTTTATATCAATGATAAACCGACAGGGGCAGTCGTTGGCCAACAGCCATTTGGTGGGTCAAGAGCGTCCGGTACCAATGATAAAGCCGGCTCCGCACAGAATTTACACCGTTGGATATCAGTAAGAACAATTAAGGAAACTTATGTTCCGGCTAAGAACTTTACATATCCCTTTATGGATGAAGAGTAGAAGAATTAAGAATTGAGATATAAAAAAGTCAATTGGGATTGTTCAATTGACTTTTTGTCGTCTTAACAATTGAACTTAATATTCTGATAATTTCATCGAGGTCTTTAAATAATATATGATAATTATTCTCAGATATTTTCTTAGTTGATTTAAGCAATCTCAACCAAAATTCAGTTTCATCCGATTCTTTTAATGCAATTAAGAGTTTGTGTACGAAATCTTTTTTACTCTCTGAGTGTCTTGACTCAAAGACCATGGCACCGATTGATGTTCCGGATCGTAATAATTGATCGGCTATTTTATACTCTTTAACAGATCGCAAACATCACACTGATTGACTATTGCAACAGCAAAATTAAAAGTTTTATCCCTAATTAAATTTGGTTTCATTTTCTTGCCAAAAAACGAAACATACTGAATTAATTGGAATACTAATGTGTGATTGCATGACTACAAGGTATAAAACCGCAGTCTTAATTCTTAAATCTTAATTCTTAATTTAACTACTATAGTTTTCTTTTGATCTCTCTCTCTTCGTACACCTCAAGCTCATCCCCTTCTTTAATGTCATTGAAACTCTTCAATCGAATACCGCATTCGTAACCAAATTTAACCTCAGTTACATCATCTTTATGGCGTTTTAATTCATCGATCATGGAATCAGCCACAACGATTCCATCGCGAACAACACGAACCTGGCTTTTTCTTTTCACCACACCATCCTTGACAAAACAACCTGCAATGGTACCCACTTTGGAAATTTTAAAGGTTTGGCGCACTTCTACAGTACCAATTACCACTTCTTCTTTGGTTGGCTCGAGCATACCCTCCATGGCATCCTTGATCTCGTTGATTGCATCGTAAATGATAGAGTACATTCTGATTTCGATCTCCTCGTTTTCTGCTAGTTTCCTTGCAGTAGCTGAAGGTCTTACTTGGAAACCAAGAATGACGGCATCAGAAGCTGATGCAAGCAAAACGTCTGATTCAGAAATCTGACCAACGCCTTTATGTATGATACTCACTTTGATCTCATCTGTTGATAATTTCAATAGTGAATCGGCCAATGCTTCAACGGAACCATCCACATCACCTTTTACAATTACGTTCAGTTCCTTAAATGAACCAATCGCCAATCGTCGACCAATCTCATCGAGCGTAATGTGTTTTTTGGTTCGAATGCTTTGTTCCCTTTGGATTTGAGCTCTGTTATTAGCAATTTCCCTTGCCTCACGCTCAGATTCCATGATATTGAATTTATCACCGGCTTGTGGTGCACCATTGAGACCGAGAACCAATGCCGGTGTAGCCGGCCCCACTTCTTTCATCTTATTCCCCCGGTGATCAAACATGGCTTTTACTTTACCCATGTGCGAACCTGCAAGAATTACATCTCCAACTTTCATGATGCCGGATTCATTGAGGAGCGTGGCTACATAACCTCTTCCTTTATCCAGCTCGGCTTCAATTACCGTTCCATTACCTCTTTTTTTGGAGTCTGCCTTTAATTCCAAAAGTTCTGCTTCGAGCAATACTTTTTCGAGCAGTTCTTCAACGCCCTGACCGGTTTTGGCAGATATTTGCTCACACTGGTATTTTCCACCCCAGTCTTCAACCATATAGTTCATATTCGCCAATTCTTCTTTTACCTTATCCGGGTTGGCATTCGGCTTATCCATTTTGTTTAGGGCAAATACAATAGGCACCCCTGCATTGGAAGCGTGGTTGATTGCTTCTTTTGTTTGAGGCATCACATTGTCATCCGCTGCAATTACAATAATGGCAACATCGGTTACGGCTGCCCCCCTGGCTCTCATCGCCGTAAAGGCTTCGTGACCGGGTGTATCGAGAAATACTATTCTTTTTCCTGAATCGGTTACCACATCATAGGCTCCAATGTGCTGTGTAATTCCTCCGGCTTCCCCTTCAGTTACTTTGGCGCTTCGAATATAATCGAGCAAGGAGGTTTTACCGTGATCAACATGTCCCATTATGGTTACAATCGGAGCACGTTCGATCATATTTTCATCGTGATCCTGCTCAGTCAAATCCTCTTCCGACTCCTGTTCAGAGCTTACAAATTCAACATTGTAGCCAAATTCGTCGGCGATAATGGTAATACTTTCTGCATCGAGTCGCTGATTGATAGACACAAACATTCCCAAAGAAAGACAAGTAGATATCACGTCATTCACATTGACATCCATTAGCGATGCCAGGTCATTCGCGGAAACGAACTCGGTTACTTTTAATATTTTACTGTCTTCGCTTTCTTCTGCCTCCTCTCTGGCCTGGGCCATGGCAGAACGTTTTTCTTTTCTGTATTTGGCTCTAACACCTGAAGGACTTTTACTTCCTCCGGAAATTTTTGCCATTGTGGCCTTAATCTGCTCCTGTATTTCCTTATCAGAAACTTCTTCTTTTTGACTTTTCTTAGCCTGAGCCTCTTTTGGTTTTTTCCTGTTATCGTTACCTGTTCTTATCCTCTTTCTTTTGCGTTTTCCATCCTTGTCTTTATGGGAATCATCTGAGGATGCCACTTTTTCAGGGCCTTTCTTTTCGGGTTTATTGGGCAATTCGATTTTACCAAGAACTTTAAGCCCCTGTAATTTGTCCGCTTTCGCAGAAATCGTTTTGCCTGTTTTGTCGACCTGCTCTTCTTCTTTGGGTTCTTCAGCTTTTGCTTCTTCCTTGGCTACGGTTTCAGGTTCGGGTTTCTTTTCTTCGGCTTTGCTTTCTTCCTTTTTCTTTTCTTCCTTAACCGGCTTTTCTTCTGTTTTTACTTCCTTCTTCGCTTCCGGTTTCTCCTCAGTCTTTTTTGGCTCTGTTTTTGGCTCTTCCTTCGGTGTTTCTTTTTTGACTTCTTCCTTTGCCTTTTCCTCTTCCTTATCGGCCTTTTTCTTATCCAAGTCAATTTTACCAAGTACTCTTGTACCCTGAACACTTGCCTTTGCCCTGATTACCTCTTCAGATTGTGAGTTATCTTTCTTTCCGGAAACACCTACATTTTTAATGAGTATTTGATCCTCTGGTTCTGATTTATCCGTTCGGTTCGTGGACGCACCTTCCCCCTCTACCTTGGCTTTTGTGCCAATAGTCATTCCCGAGGCTTCTTCTTTAGCCGCTCTTGAGGTTTCAAATTCTTTTTGAAGCAAATCGAATTGCTCCATTGTTATTTTGGCATTAGGACTGTTATCAACTTTATGTCCTTTGGTTGCCAAGAAATCAATAATGGTTGAAGTCCCAACGTTCAGCTCTCTCGATACCTTACTTATTCTGAGGGTCTTTTCACTCATAGGCCAAATATCCCGTTTTTTCTATTCTATAAAAAATTTTACTCAAATTCCTGACTTAGTATTTGGATTACATCATCAATGGTTTCTTCCTCTAAATCCGTTCTCCTAAGCAAGTCTTCTTTTCCGGTTTTTAATACGCTTTTTGCGGTATCCAAACCGATTTTTCTTAATTCTTCGATGATCCAATCTTCGATTTCATCTGTAAATTCCATCAAGTCCACATCGTCTTCTTCGCCTTCCAGGATTTCTCTGAAAACGTCGATTTCCAATCCCACCAATTTACTGGCCAGCTTAATATTCAAACCGCCTTTACCAATGGCCAATGAAACCTGATCGGGTTTGAGATAAACCGAAACCCTGTCTTCATCCGGATCCATCTTGATGGTGCTGATTTTTGCCGGGCTCAAAGCACGCTGGATCAAAAGTTCTTTGTTTTCAGTATGATTGATAACATCGATGTTTTCATTATCGAGCTCTCTTACAATACTGTGAATTCTTGAACCTTTCATTCCCACACAAGCACCTACCGGATCAACACGGTCATCGAATGATTCCACTGTCACCTTTGCTCTCTCACCGGGTTCCCTTACTACTTTTTTGATTTGAATTAGGCCATCATATACTTCCGGTACTTCATTTTCGAATAAACGCTCAAGAAATTTAGGTGAAGTTCTTGAAAGCAAAATTCTCGGATTGCCATTGAGCATTTCAACCCTGTCGACAATCGCCCTTATAGTATCTCCTTTTCTGAATCTGTCTTTTGGTATCTGCTCGCTTCTTTTTACAACCAGCTCATTTCCTTCGCCATCTACCATTAAAATTTCTTTGGGGAGCACCTGATACACCTCACCGGTAACAATTTCTCCAACCTGCTCTTTATATTTCTGATACAGGATGTCTTTTTCAAGGTCTTTTATTCTTTGCATTAAGGTCTGGCGTGCTGTAAGCACCAAACGCCGTCCGAAATCTTCGAATTTTACTTCTTCAGCTACTTCTTCTCCAATTTCAAAATCTTCTTCTATTTTTTTTGCATCAGATAATGGAATTTGAATATTTAAATCAATGTCCTCTGCATCATCTGCTACTACTTCCCTGTAATGCCAGATTTCAAGGTCTCCCTTATCTGTATTTATGATAACATCAAAATTATCATCAGAACCGTACTTTTTTCTAACGAGTGTTTTAAAAACATCCTCCAAAATGTGGATCATCGTAGGACGGTCAATGTTTTTGAATTTTGCAAATTCCTGAAACGACTCAATTAATGTTGCGCTGTCCATTTTATTTATTTAAAAGATACTAATACTTGTATGCTATTTATTTTATCCAGTTCAAAATTCAATCTTTGAACTTCTTTTTTCTTTTTCTTTTCCAAAACAAGAGCATTGTCGCTCACCTCTTTTAGAATTCCCTCCTGAGATTTTCCTTCTCCGAGATCTATTCTTACTTTCCTGCCAATATTATTTTTGTACTGCCGATGCATTTTTAAAGGCCTGCCAACACCAAATGAAGAAACTTCCAAATGATATTGTAGCAAGGCGGGGTCTACTTCTTCCATTTTTGCTCCCAGTTTTTTGGAAATCTTACCGCAAGCATCAATGCTTATTCCATCATCCCCGTCCAGATAAATGGCAATCTTTTTTTTACCAGCTCTATCTCCCTTGATTTCAATTTCAACAACAAACAAAGAAGGATCCTCAATTAACTCCTCTACCCATTTCCTTATTTGATCTTCTGAAAGTTGCATCATAATAAAAAGAGGGGACTCACGAAGTCCCCTCTCTTAATTTAACACCGCAAAAATACATAAATAATAAGCAGAAATCAAATACCTATTCGAACTGATATTTTAGGTTTAAGAGGCCAGCTGAGTATTGAAGTTCTGTAGGCACATTGAATAACAATGGATGATTTGGGTGTATATGCCCCATGGGTAAATTGTAAAAGCAGGGGATATTGAATTTTTTTGCTTCTTCAACAATGGATTCATAAACTCCCGACAAGGGAAAGCGTCCATTTATAGTTTCACTAAAAGCTCCCAATAGCAAAGCGCGGATTTTGGCATA
This sequence comes from Cytophagales bacterium, assembly GCA_965267555.1. Taxonomy (GTDB): domain Bacteria; phylum Bacteroidota; class Bacteroidia; order Cytophagales; family CCMP332; genus CCMP332. The sequence continues at coordinate 3,241,971 of OZ254083.1, forward strand.
AATACCTGCTCTTTTAAGCTGAATAATCATACGATCAATTTTATAATCGTATTCTGCTATTTCTTCAAGAAAGAGAATCTTATCCTTAAAAAATTCGGGATTCACAATACCCAATTGATTAACGATCAAGCTCAAATTACCACCTGTTATGGATCCTTTAATGCTTGCTTTTTCAAGGTTTGACTCACAATTTATTGCTTGTTGCTTCTTATCCAACAGATCTATCAATTTTTGCAATTCTCCTTCCCTAATGGATTCTATCATAGAAAAATGGAAAAGTGGATACTTTTCAAATCTGTTATCAAGAAATAATGCAGTAATATCACTAAAACCCATTATCAATTTGGGTTTGCGATAAAAGCCTTCTGTCTGAATATTATCAATAATTCTGGTTAAACCATATCCACCGCGGGCCATCCAAATGACATCTGCTTCGCGATGATCGAGGGCCCATTGTAGATCTTCGAGACGTTCGGCATCGCTTCCCGCAAAGGGACCCTGAATTTTATTTACATTTTTTCCCGTTTCAACGGTAAATCCCGCATTGCGAAGCATCTCTATACCATTCTGCAGTTCTTGCATATTTATTCTACCTGCAGGTGCTATTACCAGAATATGATTTAGCTTATGCTTCAAAACAAAAAAGCCTCCGGGTGGAGGCTGATAAAATTATTATTTTGTAACACCGAGTTTCGCCAAAACCAGGTCGGAAACATCATCTCCCTCCGGGGCATGAAGAATGAAAGAAGCACCTAATGCAGCATCACTGCTAAAAATATAGGTATATCCTTTTTCAGCGGCCACTTGATTAATGGCATTGTTTACTTTATCCACAAGTGGGGCGAGCAACTCATTTTCTTTTTTCTGAAGGTCGTCCTGGGCTTTTTTCTGAAAATCCTGTATGGACTTATTCATCATTTGAAGCTCTTGCTCTTTATCGGCTCGAATAAGTTCGGTCATGGTAGATTTGCCCGCCTCATAAGCCTGATATTTACCTTCAAACTCCTTAATCTTATTATCCAATTGGTTTTCCAGTTGTTTGCCATAGGTGTCAAGCTGTGATTCAATTTGCTTGCTTTGAGGCATGCTAGCCAAAATATAATTAGGACTGGCGTATCCTATTTTCAGATTTTGTGCAAAAACATTCTGGCTCCCAAAAAGAGCGACGGTCAATAGTATGAGATATATTCTTTTCATTTTTATAAATTTTCGTTTTTATTATTCCAATTCTTCCGGTTCTTTCAATCCGAGTTCTTCCAAAACAAAATCAGTATAATCATACCTTGGATCCGTGTATAACATCACCAGATCACCTGATTTATCAAACATAATATGAAGCTTTTTTTGCCTTGAAATTTCTTCTATTGCCTCATATATCTTGTCCTGCACCGGCTGTATCAACTCCTGCCTTTTCAAAAATAAGAGTCCATCGTAGCCAAATGTTTTTTGCTGATACTCCTTCAAAGCCTCTTCCTTGGCTTTAATTTTATTTTTTCGTTCATCCACCATTTCTTTTGTCAGCAATACTTCTTCAGCTTTTAGCTCATCGTACATGGACTGAATCTCCGATTTCATTTTTGAAATCTCATCCTGCCAGGCTTTTGATAAGGAATTTACCTCTTCTTCCGCCTTTTTATAATCAGGCATCTGAGTTAGAATAAAATTCGCATCGACATAGCCAAAACGCTGTGCGCTTAAATCATACGACAAAATGGGTGCCAAAAATAAAAATAATGCAATCTTTTTCATAAGAGATGTATTATCGTATCTGTTGCCCTATAGAAAAATGAAACTGAGAACCGTTTACGCCTTGTCTTCCCGGTACCGGATCCAAGCCATAACCATAGTCCACACCAATCAAACCAAATGCCGGCATGAAAATCCTAGCTCCCACACCAACAGATCGATATAAGTCAAAGGGATTAAAGTCCTCAAAATAAGCGAAGTTATTTCCCGCCTCAAAAAAGGTCTGTAAATAGATAGTCGCCGATGGGTTCAATGATAAAGGATATCGCAGTTCCATTACGTATTTGGTAAAAGCAAGGCCCGGTGTTGCCAGCAGACTAGGTGTAAGCTGCTCAAAAGATGTATTGCTTACATTTTCGCCGAGTAAATACGGATTAAGAGAAGCATCTTCATAACCTCTCAAACCAATTACTTCCGTTCCCAGTAGTGGATTAAAACCGGTCAGTCCCGATCCACCGAGCGTGAATCGCTCGAATGGCGTAACCCCAATGTCTTTGTTGTAAGATCCGACGAATCCAAAATGCATTCTTCCGTTCAATACAAGATTTCCTACCAAACTCATATACCATGAGTTGTCAAACATCCACTTATGATACTCAATCCATCGATACCTTTCTGCATCTGTTTCAAAATTGTTATCTTCTCTAAACAGTGAATAAGGAGGTGTAAGAATCATGCTTAATGAAACCTGAGAACCTGTTCTTGGATAGGTTGGATTATCGACTGAATTTCTTGAAATGGTATTTATCAATGAGAAGTTTCTGGCAATGCCATCGAGGTTAAGGTTACCGCCTACTCCAAAATTATTTAAATCATAAAATAATAAAGATGCCGTATTATTTAGCACAAAATAATCATCCGGCCATGGCAGTCGCCGACCTAAACCAAGGGTAACCCCTGAGATATAAAAATGGCCAAATTTTTCATTGGTTAAATTGCTAATAAGGTTTTGCCTCGAATGTGTGAAGCTCACAGTTAATGAATGCGGTTTCCTGCCACCCAACCACGGTTCCGTGAATGATAAGCTATAGGTTTGAAATCGTCTGCCATTTGCCTGAGCTCGAAGTGAAAGTCTTTGTCCATCACCACTGGGAAGCGGACTCCATTCGCTGAGCTTAAGCATTTTCCGAGTAGAGAAATTATTAATTACAAGCCCAAGACTACCTACAAAACCAAATGCACCTCCCCATCCTCCGGATAATTCAATTTGATTGCTTGGTCTTTCTTCTACTACATACTCAATATCGACCGTACCGTCTACCGGATTGGGCATGGGATTGATCCCTATCTTTTCAGGGTCAAAATAACCCAATTGAGCCAGAAATGTCTGCGTCCTTATTACATCCCTTCGACTAAATTTGTAACCCGGATAGGTTCGTATCTCCCTTCGAATCACATCATCTGAAGTTACGGTATTTCCTCTAATAATTATTTCATTGATGGTGGCCTGTTCTCCTTCATAGATTCGCATTTCCATATCCACGGAATCTCCTATGATTCTTGTTTCAATGGGTTGAACACTGAAAAACAAATAACCATCATCCATGTACAAGGAGGTAACATCAAAGCCATTGGGGTTAAAATTTAATCTACGGCTCAATTCTTCTCGGTCGTAAATATCCCCTTTATTTACATTGAGGATCGCCGATAATTCTTCTTCTGAGTGAATATAATTACCGGTCCATTCTATATTTCTGAAGTAGTACTTATTACCTTCCTCTACCGTCATTCGGATTTTAAGTTCTTCGGGATTTAATTGGTATACGGTATCAGTTACAATTTCAGCATCCCGATAACCAAGAGAATTGTAATAGGAAATAATGTTTTCCTTATCCTCTTCCAAAGCACTTTTGCTGAATTTGGCATTGTTGAAAAAATTGAGTTTCAGATTGGAGGTAATGTAATATTGAAAATCCTCGGGCTCCAGTTCTTTTACCCTTTTAAAGAAAGATTTAAAAGTGACTTTGTCCAGTTTAAGGAGATCGCGGTTGATATTTTTCCCAAGGCTGATTCTAACCTTTTCGTGATTGCCCTTCATTTTTTTCCTCAGCTTTGAATCCTTGGCGGCATCATTTCCTTCGAAAACGATTTCTTTGATCTTAACTTTCTCCTTTTTTTCAACTATAAAATTAAGGACGACGCTGTTTTTTAAAATCGGATCCTCTTCGATATTACTGTTTATTTCCACATTTAGAAATCCCTTATCGACATAGTAATTTCTAATTTTTCGTTCTGAGTTTTTCTTGATGGCATCAGTTATGATTCTTCCCCTTATCAGGTTCAGTTTTTCTTTGAGTTCGTCGGCTTCGCCTTTTTTTAGGTTTTCAATTTTCCCATTTTTCTTTTCTCTAAACCCAAATTTTGAAAGTCTCGGTCTTTCACTAAGTCGAATTTCCAGAAACACGAAATTACCTTCTACTTTGGTCACTAATATTTTTACATCGCCCAGAATACCCTGTTTCCATAGTTTTCTGATTGCGCCGCTTATCTCATCACCCGGAATATTAATTTTATCCCCAACCTTAAGTCCTGATACGGAAATTAAAGAGTTTTCATCCAAATTGGATACACCGGTGACTTCGATACCACCAATTTCATATTCAGCGGGATTGGAATATGAAATGTCAAATGCTTTTCGCTCTCCTAGCCGGATTTGGGCCCAGGAAAGTGAGTAAATAAAAAGTATGGTAATTAGAAGAATTGATCTGCGCATATCTCTAATGTGCCTTGAGCTGCTCACTTGTTTTACCAAACCTTCTTTCTCTTTGTTGATATTCTATCAATGCCTCATAAAGGTGTTGCTTTCTAAAATCGGGCCATAGTGTTTTAGTAAAATACAATTCTGAATAGGCCAGTTGCCATAACAGGAAATTGCTAATTCTAAGTTCGCCACTTGTTCTAATAAGTAATTCGGGGTCAGGAAGTAGAGGATCAAAAAGGTGTGCCCTAAACGATTTATCATTGACCTCTTCCGGTCTCATTCCATCCTTTATCATAGATTTGACTGCTTCCAATATTTCCCATCTGCCGGAATAGCTCAGCGCAAGGGTCAATACCATATTGTCGTTGTCTTTTGTTATTTCTTTAGCTTCCTTCAGTTCTTTCAGACATTTTTTTGGTAAATGATCCAAATCGCCTATGGTATTTAATTTAATTTTGTTCTCCATTAGTGTTTTGGTTTCCGATCGTATGGTAGAAACCAATAAATTCATTAACGCATCTACTTCATATCTGGGACGCCCCCAATTCTCAGTGGAAAATGCATAAAGCGTTAGGTATTTAACCCCCAGCTCCGCACAACCTTCGGAAATATCTCTAACCGCATTTATCGCATTTTTATGTCCAAAGATCCTTTGCGCACCTTTTTGTTTTGCCCAACGGCCATTTCCATCCATGATAACGGCAATGTGTTGCGGCAAATTGTCTGATAATATGCGGTCTTTTAAGTTTTCGACCATATGGAGAGACGCCTTTTCAAAATGGATTGCAAAGCTAAAGAATTAGCATCAAAATGCCATTAATAGGTGAAATAAGGACAAGGTATTTTGTAAATGATATAACTTATCGATACACCGGCATAATAATACCAATCATAATCATAACGAAAACCCCTTTGAATGCCATTCCCAAAGGTATCACTGACACCATCGAAGTAATCATCAAATGTTTTTCTGGCACCGAATTCCAGACCGATATTGGTCAAATCGCCAAGCATGGCTTTCATGCCAAAACCCATGGGAATTGCCATACTGAATGAAGGAGGTCCGCCTGCTTCGATTTGTGGCGCTGATGTCGTATAGCGATAAAATGCCAGCCCGGCGGTAAAATAAAAAGTTGCCTTGGGAATATTGTTCTTACCTCGAAAATTAAAAAAATTGTATTCCGGCATTAATGCTCCTTCGTAAACAGTGGCATTAAATTTTAAGGGACGAAATTGTGAAAGCGCATCGGAGTACCTCTGATTGGTAGCCGATAACATCCCAGCCATAAAAGAACCTCTCAATGAAAATATAGGGCTGAAATTATGTCTGTAAAACAACATCCCTGCCGGACGTTGAAAATAAAAATCGTATTTCGGCGATATTTCACCGCGGTAATTTGTACTTCCCAATCCAATTCCTATTTCTCCCGACTGTGCTTTCAAGGCAAAGTTGGTCGTGAAAAAAAGAAAGGTTACAATGAATAACTTTTTCAAGATTGAAAAATCAAATGAATCTTGCAGCATTGCTGGCTTAACGAAAATATTGGCTCGCTATTATCTGAATTTCGGAGATCTCATCCCTTTGTAAAGGATATATGTAACATGGAAACCATAAACGATGTAAATATCATTGTCGGATGAGTTTCCTCTTTTTTCTCCTTCGTCTACACCCTGGGCAATCTGGAATGTTTTATCAGCCACGGTGATATCGGTTGTTCCTCCATAAAGTGTATTGTAAACAGGATCTCTTGTTTCTCCCGTAAAAGCCGAAGTCACTTCTCCCGTCCGGTTCGACATCATTGCCGCAAGAGGATCATCAAAGTTAGCCAATGCTTTATACGGCCCGCTCACATCATCCAAATAATCGGTAAATGTATATCTGTAGCCCATTTCAAAGGCGATATCAAAATTTCTGTTTAGTTTATATCTAACCCCAAGCCCAAGCGGAATTACAGGCTGGATCAATGAATATGTTCTTTCTTCAGTGTTTAAAGGTTTAAGAGAAACCCATTCATTCCCCTCATCAACAGGTGTTCTTGCTTTGGGATTGTGATGAAACACGCCAAATCCTAAAAATGCATATGGAATCAAGACCGGTCTTTTTAAGAAGGTACCTCTGTTCTCAAACAGATCCACGACTCCAACTACAGCAAGTTCCTTGATGTCATTCCTGAAATGTAAATTTCTTGCATATCTGAATCGACCGCTCTCGGCATCTCCCGGATCAGCTGAAGAAAAGTCATCACCTTGTAACCTACCCCATGAAAAAGTCCCTTTTACTGAAAATCGCGGATGAAATTTTCGCGAATAAGTAAAAGACAATTGAGGCCTGGTAAAACTTAGATCCGCACTCGCAATTCCATCTTTAGGTACAATATCTCCAAAATAATTCATCCCGCAGAGTCCGCCGCCAATAGATGAGTAATGTTTTCTCCTGCTAAAAAATTGTCCCTTTACATCGGCCACACTACCGATAAGGAGTACAAAAACGAGTAGGAACAAAGCTTTATTTTTCATAATAATCACTATAAGTGAAGCCAAAACAGGTACAAATTAAATATTTTTATTTGTAATGGACAATGCATTAGTTCCTGACATCTTTGCCCCAGTTCAATTTTTCTCTCAGCGTATTGAAATAAACACTGTTTTTCAGTTTGACTAAATTGGCCTTAAAACCGGCCTTTTGAACTTTCAGGGAAAAATTAGTGGGCACGGACTCCGAACGGCTGTCGAGTGAAATCAGAATATTTTTAGTTCTTCCCTCAAGATCGATTTGAATTTTGCTCTTATCGGGAATTATCAATGGCCTCATGGTTAAATTATGCGGACAGATCGGCGTAATAATCAGGTTTTCTGAACCCGGAAGTACGATTGGGCCTCCACAACTCAATGAATAGCCGGTGCTTCCCGTAGGAGTAGAAACAATGATTCCATCTGCCCAATAGGAATTTAGAAAAACATCATCGACCGAAATATGTGCTCGAATCATGGATGAGGTATCTCTTTTTAAAATTGCCACCTCGTTTAAGGCAAAATTTTTATTTCCAAAGCGTTTATCCGGTGTTATTAAGGAGAGAAGGGTTCTTTTATCCAGTTCGTAATTTCCATTAATAAATTCACTCAGGGATTCGCTAATATCTTCTCTATTGGTTGTTGCGAGATATCCCAATCGACCCATATTTATCCCGAGGATGGGTATTTCCTTTTTTCCCACATACGAAACGGTTTCGAGCAGTGTGCCATCGCCTCCAATGCTAATGGCAAGGTCAGCGTCGATTAATTCATGCAGGTTTGAGAAAATGGTGTGCTTGGGAAGCTTTACATTGTTTGATTTGCAATTATCCCTGAAATCCTGTTCGATCTGAATGGCGCAGTTTTTTGCTTCCAAAAAAGCGAACATATCCTGGATCACAGTTAGCAAATTCCCTGTAAAATCGCGACCGTTGATAGCGACATTCATGAGCGGCAAAATAGTTTTGGCATAAGATTAAAATTAGCCAAAAAAGCTATAGCTCCAAATATTTGAATAAAATGTTAAGTCTTTCTTTTTCATATCCGGATGAAGAAGTTTCCTGAAATTGAGAGATCACTTTATATTCAAATCGTTCATAGGTAGCGATCAAACGGGATATATCCTGTTTATTGAACTTTAGTGTCACTCTCAGCTTTTTCTTATCCTTGGGATCGTTCGATACAAAAGCACTGAGTATTTTTACATCATCCGCTTCAGCCAGCCTGCTGATCTCTGTCAGAGAATAATCTTTTTCATCCATGCACAATACCAAAATACCTCCGGGATATTCTGCAGATGCCAATTGAGAAAATGCCCGCGCCGTATCGTTGACGGTTACGACACCCAAATAATTTTCATCCTCTCCAACAATTGGAACCACATCAAGCTGATTATCAATGGCCAATTTAATAACCTCAAACAGATGTCTTTGGCTATCAATAAATACATTGTTGTGTTTTAATTGGAGATCATTGATCGGTTGATCAGGATCGTTGGAAGAAAAAACTACGTCTTCATCAATTAAACCCAAAAATTTATTTCCATCCACTACCGGCAATTGATTAACGCGAAATTCATCCATCCAGTCAATGGCGCGCAATGCCCTGTCTTCAGGTTTTAAAGGTGGGATTAATTGATTGATTAAATCGACAGCTATCATTTGTTTCTTAAAAAGTCGCTTAAAATTTCCTTAAACTCCTCCGGTCTTTCCATCATAGGAGCATGACAACATTTATCTATAAACGAAAGTTTTGAATTTGGGATGAGTCTGTGAAATTCATGCGCCACCATAGGAGGCGTTATGGTATCATTTAATCCCCAAATCAATAGTGTAGGGACTTTAATTTTGTGAAGATCATTGGCCAGATTATGTCTTTGGGCCGCCTTGGCGATGGCCACAATATTGAGACATTTTGGGATAGAGCTGGTGATCTCGAAAACTTCCTCTATTAATTCATCGGATGCCGTTTTGGGATCGTAAAATGTGTATTCCACTCTTTCCTTTATATATTTTTGATTACCTCTTTTGGGAAATGAGCCGCCCATGCTGTTTTCAAAAAGACCGGAACTTCCCGTAAGCACTAATTTTTTTACATTGGATTGAAAACTCAAGGTATAGACCAACGCCACATGACCCCCCAATGAATTTCCCAAAAGGGTCAAATCCTTAAGCTCTTGCTTTTCCACAAATTCTTCGATGAAATCAACCAATCCATCAACCGAAGCCTTTCTTCTCGGCATTGAGTAGATCGGCATTAATGGAATAATTACCCGGAAGTCTTTTTTGAATTCATTGACTACATGCTCCCAATTGCTCAGGGCACCAAAAAGGCCGTGGAGCAAAAGAAGAATATCTCCTTTGCCTTCATCTATGTATTCAAATTTGCCTGACTTTTTTACTTCCATAAATCGATCGTGAAAGCTTGCAAATTAAGAAAATGTTTTAATTGATTGCGTCTTGAGCAAAACAATGCAAACAATTTTCCAAAAGTTGAAGACCGTATTCTGTTAATGCAGCCTCAGGGTGAAACTGAATTCCATAGACAGCTAATGTCTTGTGTTTGAAAGCCATTAGTTCTCCATTGTCGGTTTTGGCCAGGGCTGTAAGCGTATTAGGCAGCTCCTTTATAATCAATGAATGGTAACGTACCACATTGAAGTTTTTTGGAATATTTTCAAAAATGGAATCCTTCTCGCAATATATTCTGCTAATTTTTCCATGCATGGGTTTGTCTGCATGCTCTAATTTCGCACCAAATTTCAAGGCCAGTGCCTGATGCCCAAGACATATTCCAAGAACAGGAACTCTTTCACAATAATAATCAATCATCTGCATTAAATGGCCGGCGCGGAACGGATCCATGGGTCCAGGAGAGATAACCACCGCATCCGGATTTTTGGGCCAGTCTTTTTGATCCTGATCATTTCTTATGAGCTGACATTTTTGTCCCAACTGCTCAAAATAATCAAGAAGATTATAGGTGAAGGAATCGTAATTGTCAATAATTAGCAACACTGTCAGGTGATAAGAGATCTTTAATCGAGTCCATCATTTCGCTGAGAAAAGGCAGAAATCCAAGCATAATGTGAAAAAGATGCGGTGCAAAGGAAATAAGAAGTGGCAATAAATAAGCATCGGCCCGCATTTGTTCATCAAATAAATCCGGTGCAAATGCATTAATCATCCAGAGGACAAGACTAATGGCAAAGGCCCATTTGATAACGCCGATTAAACCACCGACAAATTTGTCTAGACTACCAAGTATGGTCAAACCTATCAGGCTTTTTAATGCCTTTCCAAATACATTTACGGCCAGAACAATAGCAATAAAGACCAACATAAATGCCAAAAAAGGAAAAGCCGGATGTGGTTTCCCAAAAGTATCAATCAGAATAAGCAAAGCCTGATCCATTAGTTTAAAACCGCCAATAATTGCCAGAATTAAAGCAAGAATATTTACGATTTCCATCAACAAACCTTTTTTAAAACCTCTGTAAAAACCAAAAAGTAGAGGTAAGGCTAATACTATATCAATTACTTCCATCTAAGATGTCAGAAGTTTTTTCAGTATCGAAGCAATCATTTTATTATCGGCTTTTCCGCCTAATGCTTTAATTGCCAATGGCATCATTTTACCCATATCCTGTGGACCTGAAGCGCCATTTTCTGAAATTACCTCTTTAATTTTTGCTTCCGCTTCTTCTTCAGACATCATTTCCGGTAAATATTTTTGAATGACATCCAACTCAACCTGCTCTTCTTTTGCAAGATCCTCCCGGCCTTGTTCTTTGTATACATCAATGGAATCCTTTCTTTGTTTTGCGGCTTTCATCAGTATTTTCATTTCCTCTTCTTCGGAAAGATTTTCTCCCGCACCGCTATCCGTTTGTGCTAAAAGAATCATTGATTTGATGGCGCGTAAAGCTCTCAGCTCGTCCTGTTTTTTAGCCAGCATGGCCTGTTTAATATCTGAATCGATCTTAGTTTTCAAACTCATAATAATGAAGGGTATATTTGTGCAAAATTAACAGAAATTGTGGATGACAAGACTCAGTGTAAATATTAATAAAATTGCCACGCTTCGAAATGCCAGAGGTGCCAATGTACCCAATGTTCTGCAGGTGGCTATTGATTGTGAGCGATTTGGTGCTGAAGGTATTACCGTACACCCCAGGCCGGATGAAAGACATATCCGCTACCAGGATGTACTTGACCTGAAGGAAGTGGTGAAAACCGAATTTAACATAGAAGGATATCCGGATAAAAGATATATTGACTTAGTTTTGAAAGTGAAACCCGCACAGGCAACACTGGTACCGGACGGGCCCGATGTGTTGACCTCCAATGCAGGATGGGATACGATTAAAAACAAAGAATTCCTGGAAGAGGTCATAAGTGAATTCAAAAACAAAGGAATTCGAACTTCTATTTTTGTTGACCCCAATGAAAAAATGGCAAGCGCTGCCGCTGATTGTGGTACCGACAGGATTGAGTTATATACCGAATCCTATGCAAGTCTTTATCACAAGAATAAAGAAATGGCCATTGCCGACTACCTCAAAGCAGCAAAAGCGGCCTTAAATGTTGGCCTCGATTTAAATGCCGGCCATGACCTGGATTTGAAAAATTTGAAATTTTTTGTGAATACTATCCCGGAGCTCAAGGAAGTGAGCATTGGCCATGCGCTCATAAGCGATGCCCTTTATTTGGGACTGGAAAATACCATCAATATGTACAAAAGACAACTAATCTAATGGAGCTATTTTACAGAAAACAGGGTGAGGGAAAAAACATCATCATATTGCATGGGCTTTTTGGTTCTTCTGATAATTGGATGAGCATAGCAAAAATGCTGGCCGACACCTATACCGTTTGGTCTATTGATCAAAGAAATCACGGTCAAAGTCCGCATTCGGATGTGTGGAATTATCAGGTGATGGCAGAAGACCTTTTAGAATTTATTGAAAAACATAAAATAAGAGATCCATATCTTATCGGTCATTCTATGGGGGGTAAAACAGTAATGCAATTTCTTCTAAACGGATACCTAAATATTGCAAAAAGCATAATCGCTGACATCGGGCCTAAAGCTTACCCGGTTCATCATCAGACAATTCTGGAAGGTTTAAATTCAGTGGATATTGATAATGTGAAAGGAAGAAAAGAAATTGAAGATCAACTCAAGAAGTACATTCCGGAGTTTGGAATCAGGGCCTTTCTACTAAAAAACGTTAAACGAACAGAAAATGGCAATTATAAATGGCTTGTTAATTTACCTGTCATTACGGATAAGATTGAAATCGTAGGCCAGGGCCAGGCCCTTGAAGCCTCATATCATGGCAAAATATTATTTCTCAGGGGTGCTAAGTCGGATTATATAAATGATGAAGATTTCAATTCCATAATCAAAATATTCCCGAAAGCAGAGTTTGAAACCATGAAAAATGCAGGACATTGGCTGCATGCCGAACAGCCTGAAGCATTTGTTGAAATAGTCAGAAATTACTTTTGACTCATCTAATCAGATAAAAAGGTATTTATAATTAACTGATATCTAGTTGTTTAATTTTATTCTATATTCAAACCCAACCATTTCTTAGCTTGTTAACGTGTAGCTCTTAAAACAAATAAAAACTAAAATGAAAAATCTAATACTTCTCCTGGTAACAGGTGTTTTTCTTAACCTTCAGGGCTTTTCACAAACTCAGGCCATTGTAATTATGGGTCAGGTCACAGATTCTACCGGACAAGGGGTTTCCAATATTACCGTCAATTACCAGACTTTAAATTTTAACGGCTCAACGCAAACAAACAGCAGCGGGCACTATGTGGATTCCTTTGCAGTACAGATGTTTGACAGCCTTTATATTTCAATTGTGGATTGCAATGGAAATACTTTAACCAATGATTATGTCATCAATCAGGCAAGTGATACCATAGTTTCAAATTTTGCTTATTGTGGAAGTGTTGTTATACCATGTTCAGTGTCTTTCAGTCAGACAGTGGTAGGTAATACCGGCACATTTTCCGTAAATGCGCCACCACCGGGCGGTATTTATCAATGGGATATCAATGGAAGTTTTTATCAGGGTACGGTTGTCAATCATACCTTCCCGGGACCGGGATTATACACTGCTTGCGTTACCTACAGTACTTTCGCTTGCTCTGCGACTGCCTGTGATTCAGTATTGATTAGCTCAAATCCTATGGGTATCGATCTTGCAGGTTCTGTATACAAATCAAATATTTGGGCGCAATCTGGCTTGGCTGTCTTATTTTCGGCGGATTCTTCAGGAAGTGTTTCAAATTTAACAGCTTTGGATACCGTGGCGCTTGATAGCGGTGGTTATTTCTTTACAGGATTGTCATCAGGCTCATATACCGTTTTGGCCATGCTCGACCCAAATGATCCGGACTTTTTAAACTTTTTCCCTACCTATTATGGTGATGAGGTCAATTGGTCATCGGCAACGGTCATAATTCTAAATGCCAGTTCTTATCAAAAGGATATCAATCTTGTACCAATTAGTTCGGCAGCTCCAGGACCAGGAACGATCACAGGTTCTGTAATTGAAGGCCCAAATAAGGCTTCTGGCCCCGGCGATCCCATCAAAGATGTTGCAGTACATTTGAGAGATGCCAGTGGCAATGCATTGGAATTCGATATGAGCGATGCCAATGGAGATTTCAGTTTTGACAATGTGGCTTTGGATACTTATCAATTGATTTTGGAGATCGTAAATGAAAACATGAGTCCCGAAATCATTAGCCTGACCGGTTCTCAAATTAACTCCAATACGGTCTTTGAATTTGACACATTGGGTGTAAGAGTGGTGCTGGGTTTTGAAAACGAACTGGCCATACAAACAAGACTTTATCCGAATCCTGCTTTTGATGTATTACGTATTGATTTTTCCGAAGCAAACATTTCACAGGCAGAAATCACTATTTCAAACCTTAAGGGACAAGTATTGATGAGCGAAAATTCAGATAATGGAGAAGCTCAGATGGCGGTAGGAAACTTGGAAAGTGGAATTTATTTTATTCAGGTGATAAGTGAAAAAGGTCAATTCACTAAAAAGTTTGTAAAGCAATAATTTCCTCAAACCAAATGGTTCTATAATGAAAAGGGTGGGCTTTTGCTCACCTTTTTTTATTTTCAAATAATCTACCCAACCCTATGCGATTTGTTTTCGTGTAGTTAATTGCAATGAACCCCGGCATGAAGAATAATTTACTCCTTTTTATATTTTTTATTCAAATAGGAACGCTTAAAGCACTTCCAATTTTTATAGAGGGCACCGTAGCCGACACCAATGGAACGGGTATTCCTCAAAAAATAGTGGAAATCTATCGCATGCAGACATTTGTTTGGACTCCTTTTGATATTGATACTACGGATGCCAATGGCATATTCAGGTCTTCCGGAAATTTACAGGATTCTACGGCTCAGTTTCAGTTTCTCACATATGACTGCAATGGTGATACGGTGATTTGGACCGATTTTTGGGATTCCAATGTTTCAGACTCACTAATCACTTCGATTCAAATTTGTCCTCCTCCAATTTGTTCAGCCAGTTTTACTTTTAGCAATATCAGCCAGAATACAATTCAATTTTCATCAACTTTGGTTCCAAGTCCTCCTGCACCGGGATATACCGTTTCCTGGGATTTTGGCGATGGAACCGGAACTTCTAACCTGCAAAACCCTACATATCAATATAATACTGTCGGCGTATTTTTAGTTTGCCTGACTTATTCTGATGGCAATTGTACAGATGTTTATTGCGATTCTGTGTCTATTTCTTTTGGACCTCCTTGTTCTCTTAATTTCAGCTATCAGGACTTCGGCTCTGCTTTCGGCTTTTATGGCAATGATAGTTTAACAAATCCGACGAGTTCTTATCAGTGGAATTTTGGTGATGGAAATTCCAGTTCCGGAATTAATGCGGTCCATAATTATCAAAACCCAGGAATTTACAATGTTTGCCTTGAGAAAATAGATTCTCTAAATCCCTGTACCTATTGCGATTCCGTACAGGTGAGCTTCGACACCTCCCTGTTGAATATTAGTGGAAACATTGGAATCAACCTTATCAGCAGGAGTGGGGACATGGTCATTCTCTATAAAGAGACTAATAGCGGCTCAGCTCCATTTATCGCTGCCCTTGATACAACAATCAATGTCAATGGAGCCTATGTATTTCATGGATTAAATCCCGGTGCTTATTCTTTGAAAGTAATGCCCGAAAATATTTCGAAAGATCCGGGTTTAATACCACAGTATTGGCAAAATGAATTTTACTGGGGAGATGCGGGATCCATTATTTTAAATTCCAGCCAGCAGGGAATAAACTTTAATTTTTCAAATAATCCGAATAGTCTCAGCGGACCTGCTTCAGTTGTAGTCTCTGTACGGGATTCTTTTAATCAATACATTTCAGACGCAGTCGTTTGGATTGAAGATCTCAATCAAACTATTATTCAATACGATATTACAGATCAAAATTCCAATGTAGAATTTAATAATCTTCCTTTTGGTGATTACAAAGTTGGGACCGACTATCCCGGTTATTATATGTTTAAAGAAGATGTAAGCCTGAGCAATGCATTCCCCCGTGATAGCATAGGTCTGAGCATTCAAAACGGTTGGTTAGCCACCTCAATAAAACAACAAATAGTCTATTCAGATCTTTCCCTTTTCCCAAATCCAATTGAGGACGAGTTTTATATAAACGAGAATCTCCAGGAATATGCTTTGGTATTGAGAAATATTGAAACAAAAAAAATAGCTCTGGATATTGACTATTCAGATAGCCAAACAAGAATAAGATTTAAAGAGCGACCCCAAAGTGGTTTATACATTTTACAGATAATTACAAAGCAAGGTATAATTTGTAAAAAGCTGTTTGTCAGATAAATAGAACTGACTTTAAATGGTAAATGAGGAGATAATAAAGGCATGCATCAAGAAAGAACGCAAGGCCCAGTTTGAGCTTTTCAAATTGTGCTACGGTTTCCTGATGGCCATTTGCCGGCGTTATCATTCCAATAAAGACGATGCAGAAGCAATTTTGAATACGGCTTTTTTAAAAATATTGGACAATCTAAAAAAATACCGAAGCGAAGTACCATTTAAACTATGGATAAGAAGAATCATGCTCAATACAATAATTGATGATTTCAGAAAAAATAAAAAGTACAAGGAAAATATTAGCGTGGAAATGACGATTGTCCCCAAACAAAAACAAAGCGATTTAAATCTTGCTGACCTGGAGCTGGATGCGGCCTATTTGTACGAAATGCTTGATCAGCTTCCGGATATGAGTAAAAGGGTGTTTTGTTTGTATGCCGTAGATGGTTTTAAACACCAGGAAATCGCCAAGCAATTGGAAATATCTGAAGGCACATCCAAATGGCATGTTTCTACGGCGCGTGGATTGTTAAAAGAGATGCTCGAAAGAGTGGAAAAAAAAACTTTAGTTAAAAGTATATGAAGGATCAGGATCTGGACAAATTATTTGAGAATACACTTTCGGAGGCGAGTTTTCCTTTTGATGAAGCTGCCTGGGCGGGTGCAGAAAAAGCGATTATTGCCCATGAAGCTGCTAAAAGAAGAAGAGGCATTGTCATCTGGTTTTTAGCCGGATTATTGCTTCTTTCGGGAACTTTGGGGCTTTACCACTACCCTGGCTCCCTCAATATCGCTGAAACTAAAAATGTTGCGGACTTGCAAAATTCCCAATCTTCAAAAAATCAAATACCCGCTTCACAATTAGATCAAAAAGACAAGGAAAATGAAAGAGTACAGGAAAAGCATCAATCCGAAAAAGGGGAAAACCAAAAGCCATTTAAAACCAAAGAATCGGGAAAGTTTAAGTCGAATTACAATGCACCTAATTATGGCCGTACAAAACCATTGAGTCCAACTGTAATATTTGAAGTGGAATTGGAAAAGTCCGAAGAGAAAAGAAATTTAAATGAGCGATCATCTGATATGGAACAGGGCTCTTTCTTTGCCAGTATGCTCGGAATAAAATATGCTAAAACCCAAATGACCGGTTCAAATGAAAGCTATAATAATTCCGCTGGAAAAGCGGGCGAATTAGCTTTGCCAGATCACTGGAATACAAAAGTGAATCTGATCGCCGGAATTATGCCATTGAATTATTCCTCAAGCGGTGAAACTTCGATTGGCAGAATGCCCTATTATGCGGGAATTGGTATTTCCAAAATTCATAATTACAGCATAGAGTTCGGGGCTGCCATTCTTTATGAAGAATTAATTTATTCAGAAAATGAAAAAACAATAGAGCAAATTGTCTACGGTTTTGGAAAAACCACCAATACCTTCAAAATCAGAAGAAACAGAGGGAATTATATCGCCGTGCCGTTTTACTTGAAATACCGGCTTCGAAATATGCATGCAATAATGACAGGTGTTCAGTACAGCAGGCTGCTTCAATCCTACAGTTCCTTGCGTCAGGAATCCTATAAGTCATTTACAAACAGCAGCACAAGCGAAGAACAGCAAAATATCAGCGGATATAACAAAGATTTAAGCCCTAACCAGGTCAGTCTGATTCTTGGATATGAGCTCACGCTTAGCGATCGTTTGAGGCTTCAGCTTTTGGGAAGGCTTGGAGCAAATTCGCTTTACAAAAATCAAATTGGTGAAAATGCATTGACAGATAGAATGCATTTGAGACTCGGAATAGAATATAGCATATGGAGATTTTAAATAAATATTTATACCCCCTGGTATTCATGCTTTTTCTCATTTCTTGTGAAGATAGAGATGAGCCACAACCAATTACTGGAACACCGGAATTTTATATCATCGGTGAGCTAAACGGTGAGAGCTTTGAATATTACGCAGGTGAAAGTGCAATTAATGAAGCTTTTTCTTATCAAAGTCCGGATGGGATTTCATGGTATTCCTCCCGGTTTTATTTAACACAAGACAACAATACCACTGATCCGGTGGCTTTTGATTTTCAATTGGCCATTTCCGCAAAAGATAGTACCAGTGCAGCCTCTATCACCCAGGCCGGAAGCCTTACATTGCAATCCGATTCGATTGTCGAATTTTATGAAGTATCATTTAATTCCGAATTCGATAATCCTGCCTTCAGTTATTCATGGGATTTTGGAGATGGAAATACCTCCACAGAAATAAACCCTGTGCATCGATATCCTAAGACAAAAACCGATTATTCGGTATGTCTGAACATTGTAAATGAAGGTGCATGTGTGGCTGAAATATGTCAAAAGGTAAAGCCCTATCTCAAAGGAAATTTGGAAATCAATACCATTCAAAGTGGAACGGGTCTGATTATTTTTGAACCGCAGATCAGTGGATTTGAAGCCATTAATTATGAATGGACATTGGAAAATGGAGCTATGGTAAACACCCGGCAAGTAGCTATTCAAAGTAATTCCGATGAAGTCATTGAACTGTGTTTGAAAGCAAAATCCAGAAGTTCACAGATATATGAGAAATGTCTACAATTTAATACGGGATTGAATCCAAATTCATGTATTTCAAATTTTGATTACCAGTCAATTGCTGTAAGAGATACCTTGTCGAATGCCATTAAAAGCCCTGTGGTCAGCAGCTATTTGATTATAAATAATACTCAACTGAGCCTGGCCGATTTTGAGGACAACTATTTTGAAATTTTAACATCTGAACCCTATCTGTCTACCCCCGAAGGCGAAGCAACGCGGAAAATAACATTCAAAACGGAGCTTAGACTAATTGACGAAAATGGTGGGTTTAATCATTTGAAAATAACAGATGGTGCTATGGCTTTAGGCATTGGATTAAAATGATGTAAGCCAAAA
Source organism: Cytophagales bacterium (assembly GCA_965267555.1). GTDB lineage: Bacteria > Bacteroidota > Bacteroidia > Cytophagales > CCMP332 > CCMP332. Next base: position 3,260,778 of record OZ254083.1, read on the forward strand.
AAGCGTAAAGTCAATATCGCCCTGTCGTGGTGATTACTCAAATAGATCATCTTCTCTTTCCAAAAGAAGGATAGAATGCTGGGGCACAATAAAATATTTCTCAGCTTCATAATTCACTTCAAATGCACCTTTTTGAAGGAAAATGGCGAGATCGCCTTCTTTTGCCTGCAAAGGCAAATATTTTACTTTTTCCTCTACATCTTTCCAGGGTTCATCGATGTCATCCGAAGGAAGCGGAATGGGAAATCCGGGGCCCACTTTTATGATATAGCCGCTTTGTATTTTTTCTTTTTCCTGAACCCCCGGTGGAAGATACAATCCGCTTTTCGTTTTATCAGAAATCTGTTTTGGTTTGATCAAAACACGATCGCCTACTACGATCAATTTCTTGAGTTTATTATCAGGTGTGAGTTCCATTAGGTTTCATCCGAAATGCGATCTACAATTCGCGTGTCTAATTGTTTTGTGGCTTTTGCACCGAGTATTTTTAGATCTTCAGCGCGTTTAACCAAATTTCCTTTGCCATCGTACAACTTTTTCATGGCTTCTTCATATGAATTTTTAGCTCGATCCATATTCACTCCAACTGAGGTCAGATCATCTACAAAATTCACAAATTTATCGTACATATTGCCCGCCTGTCTGGCGATTTCCAGGGCATTTTTATTCTGAAGATCCTGTTTCCAGATATAGGATATGGTCCTAAGAGTCGCCATTAAAGTAGTTGTGGAAACCAGAACAATGTTTTTCTCCAGGGCCTTTTCATAGAGCTCATGATCTTCACGCAAAGCCATGGTTAAAGCAGGCTCATTGGCCACAAACATCATCACATAATCGGGTTGTTGGATATCGTATAGCTTTTGATATTGTTTTTCACTTAAAAGCTTGATGTGCCCGTAAATGCTGTTGATATGATTTTTCAAATGCTTTTCTTTTTCGGACTCATCATCTGCTTCAAAATAATTGGAATAGGCGGTAAGAGAAACTTTTGAATCCAGAATGAGAAATTTATCATCCGGAAGCTTAATGATGTAATCCAATCTTTGATTGGAGCCGTCTTCTGCCTTTAGATTTTTCTCTTTTTCGTAATGCACATCTTTTTCGAGGCCAACTTTTTCAAGTATGGCTTCCAATTGCATTTCCCCCCAATTACCCTGGGCTTTGCTGTCTCCTTTTAAGGCTTTTGTCAAGCTTTCCGCCTCTTTGCTCATTTGAAGATTGAGCTCTTTGAGTTGGAGGATCTGCTCCTTTAATGCCGTGTTGGAAAGTTGGCTTTCCTTGCCGGTTTTTTCCACCTTCTCCTCAAATTTTTCAATTTTCTCCTTGAGTGGATTTAAGATTTCCCCAAGATTGGATTTATTCTGCTCAGTAAATTTCTGACTCTTTTCCTCAAATATCTTATTGGCCAGATTCTGAAATTCAGTGGCAAATTTCTTTTGCAATTCTTCCAATTCATCCTTCTGAAAGCGAAGTTTTTCTTCTAAATTTCTAAAGTTGGCCTCCACGGTTGCGAGGTCTTTTTGTAAAAGCTCATTTTCCGATTCTTCTTTTTCAAGCTTGGATTTCAGTTCAGAAATTTGATTTAATCTTTCTTCGGATTGCGCTTTATAGGTATTAAGATCACCTGAGCCTCCTTTGTTTTTGGCCATAAACCAACCGATTGCCACACCAAGCAATACCCCGGTGAAAAGATAAATCAATTCCAATCCCATTATTTATTTGTTCTGGCAAAACCGACCGCTTCATCCATATTGTCGAGCGCAGCCTGCAAAATTTCATCTTCCTGTTGGTAAATTGGGAAGAATCCTTCAGAGCCCCAAATATTCCGGGCTATTAGTGCCTTTAATTGAATTTGCAGAGAGGCCTTCGATTCCAAAATATCATCGGGCTGGTATTCGATCCCCGCTTTGCTCGCAGCAATTAATAATTCACCCAAAATGGCTTCATCAATATTAAATTCGGAAATATACTTTTCCAGCCCCATTGCTTCGAGTTCAGCCCTTTTTTCTTCCACCCAATCATAGGAAAATTCACGAATTACATTTGTAGAGTAAAGATCACCAAGCAAATCAGACCAATTGCTGGTATCCCTGGGAACAAAGACATCGGGCATAATACCACCACCTCCATAGACCGTTCTTCCTGAACTTGTTTTATATACAAGGCTATCCGCAAACTTTATGCTATCCTCGTGAAACAACTCACCATGTTCAACGCGCCGGCGAAAATCCTCGTGATAATCTTTTACGCCATTTTCATAAGTTTTCTGTATGCTTCTTCCACTTGGAATATAATAGCGCGATACGGTTAACCTCAGTTCTCCTTTATTGCTCAATGGGATTGGTTGCTGTACCAGCCCTTTGCCAAAAGATCGTCTTCCAACGATCAAGGCCCTGTCGTGATCCTGTAAGGCTCCGGATACAATTTCCGAAGCAGAGGCACTCCCCTCATTGATCAATACAATAAGGCCTCCTTTTTCGAATTCACCTTTTCGGTTCGACTTTAATTCATCATCATAGCGCCCGTTTTTTGACTTGGTATATACGATCAGCTTTTCACCCTTTAAAAACTCATCTGTGATTTTTACCGCTTTATCCAAATAACCTCCCGGATTATCTCTTAAATCCAAAATCAGGTTTTTCATACCCTCTTTTTTCAATTTATTGAGTCCTTCGTTGAATTCGTCGTATGAAGTAGCTGAAAAACGATTGAGCTTAATATAGCCGATTTTGTCATCGAGCATATAGGCTACATCCACGGAGAAGGTTGGAATTTTATCTCTTACCACGGTAAACTGCAGCAGATTCTTTTTCCTGGGCCGTAAAATGGAGAGCTGAACTTTAGTACCTTTATCACCTCTCAATGCCTCATATACATCGGAATTCTTCAGGCCGATCCCTGCAAAATTTTCTCCATCTACTTTAATAATTTTATCTCCGGCCCTGATTCCAACTTTTTCAGATGGACCACCACTGAGAGGTGTTACCACATATAATGTATCGCGTAATATGTTGAACTCTATGCCAATTCCTTCAAAATTTCCTCTCAATTGCGATTGGGCCATTTCCACTTCCTTTGGTGGAATGTAAATCGAATGCGGATCCAGTTTTTCAAGCATTTTCTGAATGGCAAAATCTGTTAACTCATCCAGGTTAACGGTATCCACATAGTCCTTTTCGATATAGGTCAGAACTTCCCTGAATTTTGAAAAACCTGTATTTAAGCCTTTTGCTGATTCATTGTTGGGTATATAAGCCCCTATGGCGAATCCCAATACGAGAAAACCGATAACAATTATGAGTACTTTGAGATTTCTTAGCATCTGATACTGATAATAATGACCTCTTTAATTTTTAAAACTCTGCAAATTTCTGTACAAAATTTTTAAATCTGTGGATATCTTTTATTCACAAACCTGTGAATTAAATCATTGATTCATAAATTTGAATTCAAATTCGCAGTAAATTGTTTCAAAGCAAGCATTTTTTATACGAAATTCTTCAAAAAGAGCCTTTAATGGGATCATTTCTTTATGATCGGGGAATTTTTTATTCCAAGTATTCCGATCTGACGGTTGAAGATGTTTGTTCGTTGCACAATATCGATTCTAATTTACTGCTTTCAGATATGGCTGATTGGTATTCGCTGAGAAATCAGCCTTCTCTTTCAGACCTCAAAACAATCCCTGTTGATCTTTTGATTGCCTATCTGCAAAGCACACATCAGCGTTTTCTCTGGCGTCGCTTGCCTTATATGCAGGCTTTAATTGAAAAACTGGATCCGCTTGAGTTCGATTGTTCAGATATCATCAAGGATCTCAAGTTCATATTTCCAATATTTGTTGATGATTTTATTCATCACATCCATGAAGAAGAAGATCAGCTTTTCAGAACGGTATTGGAGATGCATGCCATTGTGAAAAGAGGTAAAAATCCGGGAAAGCTGTTTATGCTAAATAATCAACGTCCGATTCACGAAATGGCCGCTTCACATCATGAGGATGATGATGAAATGGAAGGTATTCGAAAACTGACCTCCAATTACCAATTGCCCGAAAATTGCGAATTAAATTTGCGTGTTATTTTTGCTGAGTTGCAGGAATTTGAAGAGGAATTGTCGAGGCATGCCTGCATCGAAAACGAAATTCTTTTTCCCGAAGCCATCGCTCTTCAAAAGCAAGTTCAGAAAAAAATACAAAGTACACGCTATCTCAACTAATGGGAAGGATTCTCGCCTTCGATTATGGTACCAAAAGAGTGGGAGTTGCCACAACCGATCCCCTAAAAATTATTTGCACGCCTTTGGAAACGGTGCATTCCAAGGACATTATCGATTATATTAAAAACTATTTGACAAAAGAAGATGTTGAAGCCTTTGTAATTGGTATGCCTGTAAATTTGGACAGTAGCGATACAAACAATACCCAACATGTAAGGGGCTTTGTAAACACCTTAAAAAAAACATTTCCGGAAATGCCCATGCACCTTGAAGATGAAAGGTACACCTCAAAAATGGCATTGGATGCAATGATTGCCGGTGGAACAAGCAAAGCTTATCGAAAAAAGAAAGAAAATATTGATAAAACCTCGGCTGTTATTATTTTACAGTCATATCTCGAAAGAAATACATTATGATCTATCCGATTGTAGCATATGGTGACCCGGTACTTAAAAAAAGAGCAAGAGAAATTGGTAAAGATGAACTCGATATAAAACAGCTCGTAGCTGACATGTTTGAAACGATGTATCAGGCCAAGGGTGTAGGCCTTGCCGGACCTCAGATTGGCAAAAACCTGAGAATTTTTGTGATCGATGGTGAGCCCATGGAAGAAGAGGAATTAATGGGTTTTAAACAGGCTTTTATAAATCCGGAAATCGAAGATGAATTTGGCGATGACTGGACATTCGAAGAAGGTTGTTTGAGTATCCCCAATATTCGGGAAAATGTGGATCGACCGGAGAGGCTTAAAATTAAATATTACGATGAAGACTGGATTTATCACGAAGACGAATACGAAGGTTTGAAAGCCAGAATCATCCAGCATGAATACGATCATATTGAAGGAATTCTTTTTACAGATCATTTGAGTGGTTTTAAAAAAAGGATTTTGAAAGGAAAACTAAATAATATCTCAAAAGGAAAGGTTGAAGTAGACTATAAAATGCGCTTCCCGGCACGATAATGATTTATCCCAATAAATTACCGGATGTAGGAACAACAATTTTCACAATAATGTCGAAAATGGCTCAGGACAATGATGCCATAAATCTATCCCAGGGATTTCCGGATTTCCAGACTTCAGAACGATTGGTCAACCTTGTTCACAAACACATGGTGAATGGAGCCAATCAATATGCACCGATGCCCGGACATATTAAGCTAAGAGAAAGAATATCGGAAAAGACCGAGTCGCTTTACGGAGTGTATTACAATCCCGAAACAGAAATTACGGTTACTTCAGGAGCAACCGAAGCATTATTCGTAGCGATTTCCGCTGTAACAGAACCTGGTGATGAAATAATAATTTTTGAACCGGCTTATGACAGTTATAAACCGGTTATTGATTTAAATGGAGGTATTTGTGTGCCTGTTAGACTCGAAGCGCCTGATTTTAAAATAGATTGGAACCAGGTCGAAGAAAAAATAACAAATAAGACCAAGGCGATAATTTTTAATACCCCTCATAATCCTACCGGTAGCATTTGGACCGAGCTGGACTTGCAGCGACTGGCAGAAATAGCCGAAGCCCGAAATCTGTGGGTCATTTCCGATGAGGTTTATGAACATATTATTTTCGATGATGAAATACATCAATCGGCCATGCTGATAGAAAGCCTAAAGGACCGGTCTTTTATAATTTCTTCATTTGGGAAAACCTATCATAATACAGGCTGGAAGGTGGGATATTGTGTAGCCCCTGAAGGCTTGTCCAAGTCTTTTCGTAAAATCCACCAGTTTGTATGTTTCTCAACTCATACACCCAGCCAAATGGCCTTTGCCGAATTTTTGCAGTTTAAAAATGAATACCTCGACCTGCCGCGGTTTTATCAGAGAAGGAGAAACAAATTTTTAGAATTGATCAAAGATTCAAAATTTAAATTTTCTGCTTCAAAAGGCACGTATTTTCAATTGCTTTCTTATGGGCATATGGACGATCGTGATGATAAGACCTATGCCGAATACCTTACCAAGGAATACAAAATAGCCTCCATACCAATTTCTGTATTTTACTCAGACGGTTACGATCCAAAAATGTTGAGATTTTGTTTCGCAAAAAGCGATGAAACCCTGGTTAAAGCCGCAAATATTTTATGCAGAATTTAAAGGTATCACTCATCCAGACACATCTTCACTGGGAAGATCCCGTGGCCAATTTGGCGCATCTGGAAGAAAAAATCTGGGGAATAGATCATCCTACAGACCTGATTGTGCTGCCAGAGATGTTCAGTACCGGCTTTTCCATGGATACAAAAAAACTAGCCGAACCCATGAATTTGCACAGTTTCAAATGGATGCAAAAAATGGCTGCTCAAAAGAAATCTGTAATTACCGGAAGCCTGATTATAAAAGAAAATGGACATAATTTCAATCGCCTGATTTGGATGCAACCGGACGGCAAATATGCCCATTACGATAAAAGACATCTTTTCACCTTTGCCTCTGAAAGCGAATATTTTAGTGCCGGAACGGAAAGATGCCTGGTTGAATTAAATGGATGGAAAATTTTACCGCTCATATGCTATGATCTGAGGTTCCCGGTCTGGAGCAGAAATCTTAAAACCGACCCATATGATCTTCTAATTTATGTAGCCAATTGGCCCGAGACACGGATTTCGGCCTGGAATGCACTGCTAAAAGCAAGAGCTTTGGAAAATGCAGCCTATTCAATAGGTCTCAATAGAATTGGCATTGATGGCAAAGGATTAAACTACTCTGGAAATTCCGCAGCATATGACTTTCTGGGTAATGCACTCATGGAATTGAAAAATGAGGATGGTATTTTTAACATTGAATTTTCCCAAGATAAATTAATGGCCTACCGGAAAAAGTTTCCTTTATTGGAGGATCAGGATCAATTTAAGATCCTTTAATTCTTTATCATTTTTCCTGAATATATTTCGCCTTTATCTCCTTTTAATTTTAGAAAATATATACCTGATTTATAGTCAGAGAGATCAATTTTAAAGTCTTCACTGGTCTCCACACGGCCTTTTAAATAGGATTTACCCATTAGATCGAAGACCTCTAACTCACCCGATATTTCAGAATTTATATTAACCACATCTGAAGAAGGAACCGGAAAAACTTTAAGGGATTTTCTGTTTTCATAAAGTGAACCAAGCCCGTTTATAGGCGTGGACTCATTTATAAAATAATGCAAACCGCCGGTTTTTGTACCGAGCAGTATATCCACTTTTCCATCATTATTTAAATCACCACATGCTAATTTTAGAAATTCATTCAACTTTTGATCAATTGGTGTTCCTGGACTTAAAGTATCATTGACAATCACATTTGATCTGAAATCGATTGTATCGCCCAAACTGATCTCATTTATAAAATTGGGATAAACTCTTAGCCGTCCGCGAATGTCGCCATAGAGCATGTCTATATCGCCATTTCCATCATAGTCAAGAAATTCAAAACTCGGCTGTGTATTGCCCAAGGGACTACCAATAAAGCCAACATCTGATATTTGTTCAGAAAATGCAGGGTTCTGTATGGTCCCGTTATTTCGATAATATTTCATATAGGAAAAATTGCTAATGCCCATAAAAAGATCATCGTTACCATCCTGATCGAAATCGTAAAATTTTGGGAAATCTCCAGGAAATATACGCGGGAGACTGTCAGAATAAATTCGAATACTATCAGTGCTAAAACTCATTGGGTTGCCTGCAGCGGATGTATTCGCCGCCATGTACAACTCATAATCCAGACCGCCATTTTCACCCCATAAAAGACCAATATCCAAAGCACCATCTCCAGTTAGATCATGAAAAAATGGCCTTATATTTTCGACATCCCTACCAAACAAACCCAAAAAATCATTATCGACAAGCGTGAATTCAGGTATATTTTGGTCGCCGGTGTTTTCATAATAATATAGTCGTCCTCTTTGTATTCCATTAATTGATCTGCCCCTGTTCCCTACAAAGAGATCCAAATCTCCATCCGCATCGTAATCTACAAGTGCAGGACTAGAGTAATTTCCAATATCTATCATATTTTCCTGAAGAAAGTCATCCTGTATATAGGTGAAACTTGGAATGGCAGTTGTACCATTATTTTTATAAAAATGAACCGAATTTGCCAGATCAATTGCTCCAGCAGGGTTATCTGTAGTATTTGGGGTTACCAGTAAATCCTTTACGCCATCCTGGTCCACATCTTCATAAAACATCGCAGGAAAAACAAAGAAGTTAATCGGCGTAGTATTGAAGGGGTAGCCCAATTCTGCGGAATCAAATTGCGCAAAAGTATTTGATCCCACATTTTCAAGATATGTCACTTCACTACAACCGATATCACCGAGCAACAAATCCTTGTCCGCATCGCCATCCATATCAATGGCCAGCATGGTAGAACCTGCATGAAGTCCCATTCTTGGTTGACAATACAAATTGGCAGGATTCCCATTGATATAACAATTGGCGGCTAAATTAATATCGTATTTGCCACAAGTTTGGCATTCGTATATTCTACCCCAGCATCGTGTAACGCGTTCGAATTCGGAAATACCACAATTCCCAACCCTTTCCTGAGATAGATTTCGAAAATAATCTATGGTTCCCCCACTGCTGAATTCAAAAGTGACAAGGTCTATATCGCCATCGTTATCCACATCTTCAAATGCCGGTATATCTGCTTCGCTAATAGGAATATTAATAGTCGTATCGTATTGGATGATTGGGTCAAAGGTAGCCCAGACCGGATAATTGACCGGACCGTTCAAATTGCGATAAATCTGTGCCCCGGCTGGTGTTTTGGTGTACAGGTCTTTACGACCATCGCAGTTGGCATCCCTTAAAAATACCCATCCGTAAATCCCATTAAAACCATAGGGAAATGTTTCTGAATACTCGAGATTAAATTCATAGCCCTGTCCATTTGCCAAAAATACCACCATTCTTCCTGAACTTTGATCATAAAGGGTTAGATCTTCCATGCCATCGGCATTGATATCCAATGTATTAAATTGTGGTGCATTCAAACCTCCCGCCCAGGGAAAATCCAGGGTATCGCCGTTCTCAATCACTATTGGATCATTTGAAAATCTAAACTTATAACCCTGAAACTGGGCCATTGCATTCAAACAGCCGAAAAGAAGTAAAATTGCGAGTATTGAATTCTTCATGTTATAAAAACTTCTAAGCTTAAAACTAGTTCAAAAACACTGAAAATAATTTCCGCTTGACTGTAAATAATTGCCGTTTGTTAATTGGCATTTTAAAATATTTGAGCTGGGCTGAGCTTTCCAAACCTATGTTTCTTATTAACGTAAGATTTATATATCATTTTAGACTTACGTTTTATCATTTTGCCGTATTAACTAATGGTGATAATTTTGAACTTTTTAAAGATTTATATTTAAACACAAATGCATAAAATTTTACTGTTTTCAGCATTATTATTAGCTCTGGACAGTCTTTACGCTCAAAACAACACTGGAATTGGAACAAGCACACCCAATCCCAATGCATTATTGGAGCTGGACAATAACGGAAGCCCACTTGGATTGCTCTTGCCACGCCAGGATATTTCTACATTCACTTTGGGCCCTGCGGATTTTGGGATGATGGTATTCAATACGGTCGATAATAAAGTGTATATGTGGGATGGTTCCGCATGGGTCAGTTCCACTTCCGAATGGGCAGTCAATGGAACGGATATTTTTAATTTGAATTCAGGCAACGTAGGGATAGGCACCACAAATCCACAAACCAAACTTCATGTTGAAGCGACAGGCTCCTTTGCCATCAGACTCAGAAGTACAGAAAGCAATTCATCGGCTTATTCCGAAATGGAATTTGGCCGCGACAATGGTGGTGGAGGTTTTTTTAAAACGGGGGGCATAGGTACGCCCGGATCCGGTGACTATTTGCAAATATCATCCCCTCAATTTATTCAGTTTCTAACCAATTTTTCACCCAGAATGACCATTAGCAATGCCGGAAATGTCACTTTGGGTAGTGGGGCAAATTCTGACCTGTTAAATCTCAATGAAGGAAATATTACTTTGTTTCGAAGCGATGGCAACGATCTTGAATTTACCTTTAATGCCGATAACAATGGTATAGACTGGACCATTGGTGTAGATGATGCAGCCAACGCCGATTTTATTATTTCACAGGGAAGCAATTTATCCAATCCAAAATTATTTATAAGCAGCGGAAATGCCGTTGGAATAGGATTATCCACCCCGGTCAACAGGCTTGACATAGAAGGTGGAGCTGCCATAGGAAGCGGTTTTGCAGGAACTGTAACGGCTCCTGCCAATGGCCTCGTTGTACAAGGCAATGTGGGAATCGGCTCAAATAATCCATTGTACCCGCTTGTGGTTACAGGACAGTCGGAACTTTCAGGCAATGTTGGAATTGGTTCAGTTCCCGATCCTTCTTATGATTTATTCATTAGCAGTGGCGCGAGCTCTTCACAGAAAATAGAAAGTTTTAATTCAAGCCTTGCCTTGTTTTCTTCGGCCAGCTCTTCAATTGTTTTGGAAAGCGGAACAGCCTTATCGGGTACAAATACCTATACTATCTCTTCAGGTACGGGTGGTCTTTTTGTCATCGGTCAACAGGTAACTTCGGGTATGTTGTTATTCAGACATAATGTTGGGGGCTCACTTGCCGTATTAAGCACCTCACATTTTGGGCCTTACGCCAATGCGGGACTGGATTTAGGTAGTGCTTCGTTTCGCTGGAATCGCATTTATTATACTACCGGTATATTGGGTACATCCGATAGAAAATATAAAAATAATATAAGCGGTCTTCAATATGGCCTTAATGAAATAATGAGACTCAATCCGGTCAGCTTTCAATGGAATGAATTCCCCGAACAAGGTCTACAATTGGGATTGATTGCTCAGGAAGTTCAGGAAGTACTCCCGGAAGTAGTCGAAGAAACTTCTGGTCAAAACAAAGACCTTTTGATGAATCATATGGAATTGATCCCGGTAATGATTAAGGCTATGCAGGAATTGAAATCAGAAAATGAGCTACTCAAGGAAAGAATTGAAGCTTTAGAAAATAACTAAATAACAGTGAATCAAATTATTAAATCCTTAAATTTAATAGTCCATTCTATGAGAATATCATGAAAATTTTTAATACGACCCTAATTTCAGTACTCCTATTAATTGGTTTTTCAGCATTTGCCCAAAATAATACCGGTATCGGTACGACTACCCCTAATCCCAATGCTTTGTTAGAATTGGATAATAACGGAAGTCCCCTTGGATTGCTCCTTCCACGTCAGGACATCGCCACCTTTACTTTGGGTCCTGCCGATTTCGGAATGATGGTCTACAATACGGTTGATGATAAAGTTTACATGTGGAATGGCTCAGCCTGGGTCAGTGCCACTTCCGAATGGGGCGTAAACGGATCGGATATATTTAATTTGAATTCGGGAAATGTAGGAATAGGTATTAACACACCTGCTTATAAACTTACCGTGGTAGAAAATATAGCCGGAAGCATAGCCAGCCTCAATTCTTCAGGCTCCAATACCCTGATGGACTTTAATAATGCAGGCGTAAATCCGGCCAACTGGACCTTTGGATATTTGGGTAATACCGGAGGTAATCCCGGTTTTATGACATTTTTGAGAGGCTCTCATCGAATGGTGATCACCAATAATGGCGATGTTGGTATTGCTGAAACTAATCCTCAGGCACGTCTGGAAATTAATTCAGCTGGCAACTCTTCTGCTTCATTTGGGCTTTTAATGTCAAATTCAAGTTTAAATCCCACCCTTACGGTAAGAGATGATGGCCATGTTGGTATTGGTACTACTATTCCTGCCGCAACATTGACAATTTTGGACAATCAACAGTTAAATCTTCAAATTCAAAGTTCTTCAACTGTTGGCACATGGCTTTCAATGAACAATAGTTCTGCAGGTGGAGAGTGGTTTCATGTAATTAACACCGGATCCGCAAATGGTGAAGGAGCGGGCAAATTAATCTTTCAAAGAGGTATTAATGGCGGCACAGCTTCGGGTTTGTTAATGGCCATGGATCACGCAAGTCTGAATATTGGAATTAACGATTCTAATCCCTTAGAGAAATTACATATATATGATCCCTCCGATCCGACGATACGATTGACGAGCAGCACTACAACGGCATTTTCAAATGCTGTAAATAGCGGTGCAATTCAACTCTTAGAGGCCAATTCAGATCCCGGTGTTTCTGCATATGGAGGGGGTTTGACTTATGATGGCTCAAGTAATATGTTAAAACTACAAACCTATAATGGTGCAACAACCATTGATGCAGTATCGATTACAAGAGGTTCGGGTTTTGTAGGCATTGGCACCGCTTCTCCAACAAGAAACCTGCATGTAACAGGGACCGGTTTAATTTCTGGAAGATTAGAATTGACAGCATTAACAGATGCCAGTGGATCTGGCGGCTCCGGAGTATTAGAGATAGGAGGTTCACTTAGATTAGACGGCAATGAAATCATAACCAATACAAATTCAACACTTTTTGTCCAAAATGATAATAATGGGGACTTTAGGGTGGATGCCAGTTCATTGGTCGTGGACGCCTCAGCAAATAGAGTTGGAATCAATGAAACAGCGCCAGGCTACAGATTCCATGTCAGTGGTCCCACAGGATCATTTTCAGATAATGGAATCCGTATTGAAAATAGTTCTATTGGTTCTGGTTGGTCTTTTTACGCCTCTTCTTCCGGTGCTATGCTTATTGGGAGAAGTAGCAATCTTGGAACCTTTAATGGAACAACAGGCGCTTATACCGCCACTTCAGATGCAAGGCTTAAAAAGAACATAAGTCCGATTGGTGATGTATTGGACAAAGTCATGAATGTATCGGTAAAAAAATATCAATATATTCATAATGAGCAAGATCAAAGGGAATATATTGGTGTGCTTGCGCAGGATTTACAAAAGGAATTTCCGGAATTTGTTTCTGAAAATAGCGAGGGAGAAGGAAACCCACTTGTTCCAAATCAATTGGGTGTGGATTATGCCGGTTTGAGTGTTATAGCGCTAAAGGCAATACAGGAGCTAAGAGCTGAAAATAAGGAGCTGAGAGAACGTATTGAGGCCCTTGAATCAAAGTAATTAATACCAATACAAATTAGATTTATTTCTATAAAAAATATATAAGAGCTATGTATCTTTATATTTCTCTTATTTCCTGATCGCAAGACTTAAATTTACCAGGATGAAAAATATTTATCTGTTGTTAGTAATGGTGCATTTGGCATTTTTGGTCAATGCCCAAAATAATACCGGTATAGGTACAAGCACACCTAATCCTAATGCCTTATTAGAACTGGACAATAACGGAAGTCCGCTTGGATTGCTCCTTCCACGTCAGGACATCGCCACCTTCACTTTGGGTCCTGCCGATTTCGGAATGATGGTGTACAATACCGTGGATGATAAAGTTTACATGTGGAATGGCTCAGCCTGGGTCAGTGCCACTTCCGAATGGGGCGTGAACGGAACTGATATTTTTAGTTTGAATTCAGGAAATGTCGGTATTGGTATCAATACACCTGCATATAAACTTACGGTAGTCGAAAATATTGCCGGAAGCATTGCAGGCCTGAATTCTTCAGGTTCCAATACCCTGATGGACTTTAATAATGCCGGGGTAAATCCGGCCAACTGGACCTTTGGATATTTGGGCAATACAGGAGGAAATCCAGGTTTTATGACTTTTTTGAGGGGATCTCATCGAATGGTGGTCACCAATAATGGCGATGTCGGTATTGCGGAAACCAATCCACAGGCGAGATTAGAAATCACCAGCAGTGGTAATTCTTCGGCAAGTCATGGCCTATTGGTCAACAACAGCACGCCCACAAACCTCTTTTCTGTGCGTGATGACGGACGTGTTGGAATTGGCGTCACAAATCCGGGTGGTGCGCTGGAAGTCGCCAATGCCGAATGGTCTTCAAATGCCGTTATTCTGAATACAACAGGAACCGTCGGCCCGACTATACGATTTAATAATCCCTTGGGCAGGATTTATGATATAATAGGTTCTACCGGTACTGGCGCTTCTCCCGGAACGGGTCACTTTGGACTTTATGATCAGACCGCATTTGCCTATCGTTTTGTGGTCTCACCAACGGGAAATTTTGGTATTGGAACAAATACCACGACAAACAGACTTGATGTGGAGGGCGGTGCAGCTATTGGAAGCAATTATTCGGGAACCAGCACAGCCCCGGCTGAAGGTTTACTTGTTGAAGGCCAGGTGGGAATCGGGACAAACACGGTAAGTCCTTCATATAAATTGCAGCTCAATTCTGGTTTGCACTCTTATTCTGCAGCTTTGATCAATGATTACACCGGAGCTTTGCCTCAATACGGTATTTACAATCAGGTCATTCAATCTACAGGTTCAGCATTCGCCTATTACGGTGCTCTAAATACGAGTGGAACCGGAGCTTTTTATGGCATGCGATTATTTTACAGCGGAGCGGGAACAGGGACGCGATACGGACTTACGGTTTCCAATGAAGACATTAATTATTTTACTGGGAATGTTGGAATAGGGACACTCGGACCAAATTATGATTTGACTTTAGGTGGTACGGGCCAGGTATTTGCAATTGAAAATACAGGTACATTCGTTGCCAGAAATTCCGGGGGTACATATGAAAATTATTTTTGGCCAAGATGGTCCGATAATATTATGTACATGAATTATGGATCAGGAGGATTTCATATCAGAAATAATAGCTCCGCAACCACCATGTTTATGACGAATGATAATCGAATTGGGATTGGTACAACAAACCCATCAACCAGAGGTGATATTCACGTCTCCGGAAGTGATTATGCAGTTGATGGTACTGCATTTTATGGAACCTGGTGGGTTAATGGCAATACAAATATGGCACATATGCATAGATGGGGAGCTAGTAATAATGCCCTGTATGTAACAAATGCAGGAAGTGCTGACTTAACAGGTGTTTACCTTCCTTCGGGTGGAACTTCCTGGGTTTCATCTTCGGATCGAAGAATGAAAGAAAATATAGTTGAGTCTTCCTATGGCTTAAATGAAATATTACAGTTATCGGTTAAAGAGTATAATTTCAAAACCACGTCTGAAAAAAATAAAAATATCGGTCTAATTGCACAGGATGTGTACAATATTATTCCTGAAATTGTCGACAAAGGTGATGATGGAGCGTTCAGAGGAGAGGGAAATGCCAAATTGTCTTCTGAACTTGGATTTGTTCCATGGGGAATAGATTATACCGAACTCGTACCCGTTCTTGTGAAAGCCCTACAGGAATTGAATAATAAAAACGAAGAACTTCAAAAGCGCATAGAATTTCTCGAATCCAAATGAGCTACTAATTTATATTGATTATAAATTCGGTTTCCTTTTGCATCTTGCAGGTATAAATTAATTGGTAGACAATTTTATAATCATTCTATGATTATATTTAGTGCCCGATGTATATTAAACAGGCTCAACCATCCTTTTTAAAATCACTATGAGAAAACTTTTATTCCCCCTGCTTTTTGCTGCCAGTATAATTGTAGTAAAGGCTCAAAACACCGGAATCGGAACCACTACTCCCAGCCCCAATGCACTCCTGCACCTTGAAAACGGAGCGCTGGACTTGGGTCTGCTTTTGCCAAATGTTGATATTGCCGGATTTACTCCTCTGGCTACCGATGAAGGCTTAATGGTTTATGATTCTGTTTTGAATCAAATATTTTCATGGGATGGATCAGCCTGGCAGCCAGCCGGCGGTGGATCATCATGGGATTTAACAGGTAATACTGGTACCGTAGATGGAGTTGATTTTATTGGAACGACAGACAATATTCCCTTGTCATTTCGGGTAAATAACCAGTCGGCCGGTAGACTGGGTAACTCTGCTACCAGCTCCACGGCTTTTGGTTTTAATGCATTGAATTTAAACACCAATTCAGAGAATACCGCGATAGGTTCAAATGCCGGTGCCTTGAATACAACAGGTTTTAGAAACACAGCAGTCGGTTCTGGCGCTTTACAGTCTAATGTTATCGGTAATGCCAATGTGGCCATTGGAAATATTGCTTTAAGGGATAATCTTGCCAGTGAAAATACAGCGGTCGGACGAGGTGCTATGAATCAAAATACAACCGGAACAGCCAATGTCGCAGTTGGATTTCTGGCAAGTGATAATAATACCACAAGTGACAATAATACGGCTGTTGGACATGCAGCTTTGACAAATTCCGTGGGATCAAATAACACCTCCATAGGTAAATCCTCCATGCTTCTAAACGGGGGTGGTTCACAAAATGTTGCCGTCGGTGTTTTAAGTATGCAGACCAACACATTCGGTAACTCAAATACTACAATTGGATATCAATCGGATGTTGGCGCAGCCGGTTTAAACAATGCGACAGCTATTGGTGCGAATGCTGTTGTTAGTCTGGATAATTCGCTTGTATTAGGGAATAATGTAAGTGTTGGAATAGGCACAAATTCACCAGATCCCAATTACAAATTGGATGTCGTTGGTGACGATATACGCATCAATGGTGTTCGGGCCGGTCTGGGTGGCGGTGCAGTAACCTCGAATGCCGCATTTGGTATAAATGCACTCAATAACAACACCTCAGGAAATAGGAATGCTGCATTTGGATTTAATAGTTTAAGTCAAAATACTACAGGAGAAAGAAATACCGCTTTAGGTGATGCCACGATGGATGCCAATGTTGACGGTTCAGCCAATACGGCGGTAGGTAGTGAGGCATTAGGGGCATTGACAACGGGAGGTCCAAATACAGCTGTTGGAGCCAATTCCATGTCCAATACCACTTCAGGAGGAGAAAATGCTGCTTTTGGTCATTGGTCTCTATTCGGTAATACCACCGGAGGTGGAAATACAGCGCTTGGGGACCACGCACTTCAATCAAATACTATAGGCACAGACAATATAGGGATAGGGCGATATTCAGATGTAGGCTCCGGAAATCTTAGCAATGCAATAGCAATAGGATCTTATTCAAGAGTAGATCAGTCTAACGCATTAATTTTGGGAAGTATTAACGGGGTTAATACTGCAACCAATACTGCTAATGTAGGAATTGCCACTACAACACCGAATGTCAATGCGGATTTAACTCTTGGAAGTAATGATCGCGGTCTGCAACTCAACAGAGTAGATGCTTCTCAAATCAGCGGACTCGCAGCTTTGGATAGAGGCCTGATCTATTACGACTCTATTGCAAATCAGATATTGTATTGGAATGGAACAGATTTTGACACCCTTGGAAACTCAAGCGCAGGTGGCGAACCTGTTGGTACCATTATGGCTTTCGCAGGTGGGGCAATTCCTCCCGGTTATTTAGCTTGCGACGGTGCTTTAATCTCGAGAACCACCTATGCTGATCTTTTTGCAGCCATTGGGACGGCTTGGGGAACAACTAATGCTACTAATTTCAGGGTACCGGATTTAAGAGGAAAATTTATGCGTGGAGTGAGCGGTGGCTCGGGTTTTGATCCTGATGCAGGTTCAAGGATTGCACAATATACCGGTGGAAATGGTGGCAATGCAGTTGGTAGTTACCAGTTGGATGCCTTTCAGGATCATCAGCATCAATCCAATATTGTTCATAATGTATTTGGAACCGGTGCTTTTGCCAATCAGGCTACTTCAGGAGGGGCTGTTGTTGGTGGATTTTCATTAAATGGGCCTGCTTCGAACGTAGCAGGCAGCCGAACATCATCCGAAACTCGTCCAGTCAATCTATATGTGAATTATATTATAAAATATCAACCGGGAGCCACGGCCGGCGGCGGTGGCGGAACCGTAACGAGTATTACGGCCGGAACAGGACTTACAGGTGGTACGATCACTACAACTGGTACTATTGCATTGGATAATTCAGGCGTAACTGCGGGGACCTATGGGTCTTCTACACAGTCGCCGCAAATCACCGTGGACGCATTTGGAAGGGTAACGGCCGTTTCAAATCAGGCAATTGCTGCAGCTACTTCATCCTGGGATATTTTAGGTAATGCAGGAACAATCGACGGGACTAATTTCATAGGTACTACCGATAATATTCCATTAAACTTTAGAGTCAACAATGTGCCTGCCGGAAGAATCGATCATATTCAATTTAATGCCGCCTTTGGTAGATCCACTTTGCAATCCAATACGGCTGGAACGCATAATACGGCCGTTGGAAATAATGCCATGATTGTGAATTCAACCGGAGCGCGAAATGCGGCTTTTGGTAGCCAGGCTTTACAAAATGGAAATAGCAATGATAATGTAGCCATAGGATGGAGATCATTAATGGCTGCTTTTGGAGGTAGCAATACAGCGGTGGGTTATCAAACCGGAAATCTAATTACATCGGGAAGTTTAAATACCCTCATCGGTTATGATGCCGACGTAACAGTTAATAATTTAACGAACGCGACAGCGATCGGAGCCAATGCATCTGTCGATGTGAGTAATGCATTAGTTCTCGGAAATAATGCCAATGTTGGAATAGGAGTATCTGCGCCAGTCGAAAAACTTCATATCAGCAGCGCAGCGGGTTCTACCGGTATGATTATCACCAACGATTTTCTGGGAACATCTGCCACCGACGGTCTGATAGTAGGCATCAGTGGATCAAATACGGCAACCATAAATAACAGAGAAAATGGAAGTTTACTAATTGGTACGAATGGCCTTCCAAACATCAACCAATTGGTATTGGATCCTTCGGGAAATGTAGGAATCGATATAACCCCACCTACGGAAAAATTACATGTAAATGGGAATCTGAGATTTGATGGGGCTCTGATGCCAAACAATCTGCCCGGTGCTGCGGGTGAAGTATTGACTTCCGGGGGACCCGGAGTTGCACCAACATGGACCTCAGGCACTGGATTTACCGTGGCAGGGAATGGTTTGAGTTCTTCGGGAAATACGGTTGATCTCGGAGGCACTTTAACTCAAAATACGAATATCGATAGAAATGACTATGCTTTCACTGTTGGAACAAACAATACCATTACCGGTCCTCAAAATGGGGAAATTATGTTTGGATATGATAATACCGTTTCTGGTTTCGGTGGAATTGCGATTGGCACGGGAAATACTGTAGGAGGTAACAGGGGAATTGCCATCGGAAATTATGCAGAGGCTAACCATCTCGGTTCTTTTGTAATGGGGGATTGGAGTGGAAGTGCACCCGGTTTAACAGCTTCAAGTACTTCTGACCAATTTACAGCCCGCTTCAATTCGGGATATCGTTTTTATGCGACCTCAGATCCGATTTCCAATCCAAATACCGGAATGTTTATCAACAATGCCGGATTTGTAGGCATTGGGACGAACAATCCTGGTAGCAATCAACTGAGTGTTGTAACGCAGGCAAGTAATGGCTCAGCAGGATATTTTGAAAATAATATAGCTTCCGGAATTGACGGTTCAGCTTTGAGAGTGCTTAATTCAGGAGTTCGATCTATTGGTCACTATGGAATGTTAATTCAAAATTTAGTTACTAAAGTTGGCGGTTCCAATAGCACAAAAATTGGTTTGAAAATAGAATCCACAGGAGCCTGGGGTGTTGCAACGGTTAATCAACCCAATATTGGATTGGATGTAACAGTTTCAGGGGCAGATAATAATTATGCGGCTATTTTTAATGGAGGTTCAGTAGGAATTGGCACAACCTCACCCGGAGGTGCACTTGATGTTAATGGGATTGCAATAGTCCGAACTGTACTAAACGTTGGAGATTATGGCACGAATCAAAATGTCTTGCAAATCAATACTTTTACCGATGGTGCTATTCCATCTAATAGCTGGTCACAAATTCAGGGAAATCAGGTTTCTGTTGCCTGGACAAATCTTGTTCTAAATGGAGCCGGAGGTAATGTCGGAATAGGAGAATACAATCCTACTTTTAGACTTCATGTTAACGGATCTGTAGCAGGCGTTGGTGCATACAACAATCTTTCGGATAAACGCTTTAAGAAAAACCTGGAGCCAATTGACAATGCTCTCAATAAAATACTGTCCTTAAACGGAATTTCATTTGAGTGGGATACACTAACCAATCCTAAATTGAATCTCGACAATAATAGACATTTGGGATTCCTGGCACAGGATGTTGAAAAAATTCTACCCTTGGTAGTAAATACCTCTAACGATTCCTTGAATACTAAAACCGTTGAATACAGTAGTATTGTTCCTGTTCTAGTTGAAGCAATTAAAGAACAACAAGCCATCATCGAATTACAAAAATCTCAAATCGAATCTTTACAGGTCCTGAATTCTGAGCACAATAAGTCAGATGATATTGTTCAAAATAAACTAAATTTATTACAGGCACAGATTGATCAACTCAATGCAATTCTAAGCATGGAGGCGAAAAAATAAAGCTTCTTTTTTAAATAATTTTCTGAAAATCGCTATACAAATAATACAATTCAAAGTATGCCTGTAAGACATAACAATAGATATATCTTGAAATATCAATATTTTTATATTTAATATATACTTTGAAGGCCTTTTTGGCTGAACATTCCCATTAAAACAGCGTATCAATTTAGAGGCAATATAATTCCCAAAAAAAGGATTATTGAGTTATATTAGTACATTGTTACGTTTGGGCTTTTGTCCGTATTAATCTAAGCACGATACACATTCTGTTATGAGAAAATTATTACTTCCCCTGCTATTGCTGGCTCTATGCTATTTTGGCAACTCACAATTAAAAGCACAGCAAAATGTTGGAATTGGAACAACTACACCTAATCCCAACGCCATATTACACCTCGATCCCAATTCACCATTGGGATTTTTAATGCCAAAGTTAAGTGCTGCTGATACAGGTGTTTTTGGAAATAGCCCTGCCAATACCGGAATTATTTATTATGATACGACTGCACAGGCTTTCCGATATTTTGACGGCACCTATTGGACATTGGTGGGAACAGGAACCGGCGGCGCAGGTACTGATGGAAGAACAGTCTTGAACGGAACAATTGATCCAACCCCGGGGGATGGTGTGGATGGTGATTTCTATATAAATACCACGACTTATAACATTTTTGGTCCAAAAACTGCAGGTGTGTGGGGTGCGGGAACTCAATTAATAGGACCTGCCGGTGCCGATGGCTTAGACGGCGACCGATACGCGACCACTTCAACAACAACATTAACCATTGCACTGGGCCCTCAATCACTGACAGTCGATACAGCTTTAGCCTATACTGCTGCTCAAACTGTAATTATCGCTCAATCAGGAACAAATTTCATGGAAGGTACGGTGACTACCTATAATGCTTCAACCGGAGCATTGGATGTCAATGTGACCAGCATAACCGGTGCGGGAATATTTAGTTCATGGACCGTCAACTTAGCCGGTGCTCCCGGTCCGGCAGGAGCAGATGGAAATACAATTCTTAGCGGCCTAATAGACCCCACTCCAGGCGATGGTGTGGATGGCGATTTTTATATCAATACCACAACTGACAGCATTTTTGGTCCTAAAACTGCTGGTGTTTGGGGAATAGGAACATCGCTGGTTGGCCCAGCAGGAGCAGCGGGTACCAACGGCATTGATGGAAATACCATTCTAAGTGGATTAATTGATCCGACTCCTGGTGATGGCGTAGATGGTGATTTCTTTATCAACACAACAACCGATAGTATTTTTGGTCCTAAAACCGCTGGTGCATGGGGCACAGGAACCTCTTTAGTGGGCCCTGCAGGTTCTGCCGGTGCCAATGGAATAGATGGTAATACCATACTCAGCGGATTAATCGACCCAACTCCAGGCGATGGCGTAGACGGTGATTTTTATATTAACACAACTACCGATAGCATTTTCGGACCTAAGACTGCAGGCGCTTGGGGAACAGGAACATCGCTGGTTGGCCCAGCAGGAGCAGCGGGTACCAACGGAATTGATGGAAATACCATTCTAAGCGGATTAATTGATCCGACTCCCGGTGATGGCGTAGATGGTGATTTCTTTATCAATACAACTACAGACAGTATTTTTGGTCCTAAAACGGCCGGGGCATGGGGAACCGGAACGTCTTTGATAGGCCCTGCAGGTGCTGCCGGTACCAATGGAATTGACGGCAATACGATTTTAAGCGGATTAATCGACCCAACTCCGGGCGATGGTGTGGATGGCGATTTTTATATCAATACCACAACTGACAGCATTTTTGGTCCAAAAACTGCTGGCGTTTGGGGTACAGGAACCTCTTTGGTGGGCCCTGCAGGTTCTGCCGGTACCAATGGAATTGACGGCAATACCATACTCAGCGGATTAATTGACCCAACTCCGGGTGATGGTGTGGATGGTGATTTCTTTATCAATACAACAACAGACAGTATTTTTGGTCCTAAAACCGCTGGTGCATGGGGAACAGGAACTTCTTTGGTGGGTCCTGCCGGAGCAGCCGGAACCGATGGCGCTGATGGTGATCGTTATGCCACATCTTCTACAACAACATTGACCATTTCACTGGGCCCACAATCACTGACAGTGGATACGGCATTGGCTTATACCGCCGCTCAAACCGTAATCATTGCTGAATCAGGTACAAATTTTATGGAAGGTACGGTAACCACTTATAACCCTTCTACAGGTGCATTGGATGTCAATGTGACTTCAATCACGGGTGGAGGAACCTTTAGTTCCTGGACAGTCAACCTTGCCGGTGCTCCCGGTCCCGCTGGAAATACCATTTTAAGCGGATTAATCGACCCAACTCCAGGCGATGGTGTAGACGGTGATTTCTTCATCAACACAACAACCGATAGCATTTTCGGACCTAAGACTGCTGGCGTTTGGGGAACAGGTACTTCTCTGGTTGGCCCAGCAGGAGCAGCGGGTACCAACGGAATTGATGGTAATACCATACTCAGCGGATTAATCGACCCAACTCCGGGCGATGGCGTAGATGGTGATTTCTTCATCAACACAACAACTGACAGTATTTTCGGACCTAAGACCGCGGGTGTTTGGGGAACAGGAACGTCTTTGGTAGGTCCTGCCGGAGCAGCCGGTGCTAATGGCCTTGATGGAAATACCATTCTAAGCGGATTGGTCGATCCGACACCTGGCGACGGTGTGGATGGCGACTTTTATATCAATACCACAACAGATAGCATTTTTGGTCCTAAAACTGCAGGTGCATGGGGAACAGGAACTTCTTTAGTGGGCCCGACAGGTGCAGCCGGTGCCAATGGTATTGATGGTAATACCATACTCAGCGGATTAGTCGATCCGACACCTGGCGACGGTGTGGATGGCGACTTTTATATCAATACCACAACAGATAGCATTTTTGGTCCTAAAACTGCAGGTGCATGGGGAACAGGAACTTCTTTAGTGGGCCCGACAGGTGCAGCCGGTGCCAATGGTATTGATGGAAACACCATTCTAAGTGGATTAATAGATCCGACTCCCGGCGACGGTGTAGACGGCGACTTCTTTATCAACACCACAACAGACAGCATTTTCGGTCCTAAGACTGCTGGTGTTTGGGGAACAGGAACATCGCTGGTTGGCCCAGCAGGAGCAGCGGGTACCAACGGAATTGATGGAAATACCATTCTAAGCGGATTAATTGATCCGACTCCCGGCGACGGTGTAGACGGTGATTTCTTTATCAATACAACTACAGACAGTATTTTTGGTCCTAAAACGGCCGGGGCATGGGGAACCGGAACGTCTTTGATAGGCCCTGCAGGTGCTGCCGGTACCAATGGAATTGACGGCAATACGATTTTAAGCGGATTAATCGACCCAACTCCGGGCGATGGTGTGGATGGCGATTTTTATATCAATACCACAACTGACAGCATTTTTGGTCCAAAAACTGCTGGCGTTTGGGGAACCGGAACGTCTTTGGTGGGACCTGCAGGTGCTGCCGGTACCAATGGAATTGACGGCAATACCATTCTAAGTGGATTAATTGATCCGACTCCCGGTGATGGCGTAGATGGTGATTTCTTTATCAATACAACTACAGACAGCATTTTTGGTCCTAAAACTGCTGGTGTTTGGGGAACCGGAACTTCTCTGGTTGGGCCAGCCGGAACTGACGGAAATACGGTATTAAATGGCCTGGTGGATCCGACTCCCGGGGATGGAGTAGATGGAGATTTCTATATCAATACCGCAAGTGATAGCATATTTGGTCCAAAAGCTGCAGGTGTCTGGCCTCCGGGTGAACCTTTGGTAAGAATAGGAGGAGCAAATGATACCATTCCGGCAAATGTGTTTAGTGCCAGAATTGAGAACAATGGTGCTGTTTCAATTACAAGCCAATCGTATCCGTTTATTCAAAATGTTGTGCGTAATGGAGTTGGTGATGTCACAATTAACTTTACTCCTGGATTTTTTACTGAAGCTCCAAGTGTTTCAGGTAGTGTTGAAGAGACTGCCAGAGGCTTTTCAATAGTATCTGGTTCAGTTACCGCATCATCAGTCCAAATTCATACGAGGATTACTGATAATGGAATTTTTGAAGACAGGAATTTTACATTAATTGCTCAACGACAGGGCGCCGATTATCAAAACTCTCTAACAGCTCCACCAAATGTGGTGGGTTACTGGCAGTCAAATGGAACAGATATTTATTTTGATACCGCGCAAGTAGGAATAGGTACTAATACTCCTGCCTTTGATCTGGATGTAGCAGGCAATGTAAACGCACAAACAGGTCTATATCTTGAAGGAAGCAGAGCTATTACAAACGATGGATTTGGCCGCATAGAATTTTTTGCTCCGGATGGCCTGACAGAAGTACTCGAATTCAATGGCTTTTATTCTTTTTTCCAAAATAATTCGGTATTGGTAGGAACCCAAATGGCTGTTGGACCCATAGACCCTGCTGTTGATCCTCTTAATATTAATTCGGATCTCGAACTGCGAAGCAAAAACAAAGGTCTCTTACTTAACAGAGTTGACACTAGTTTCATGACTCTTTTGCCTGCTGACAGAGGATTATTGGTTTATGATACCTTGGTAAATGAACTATTAGTCTGGAATGGTTCGGCATGGGAAAGTGCCACCGATATTGGTGCAACCGCCACATTGCAATCCGCCTACGACGCTGGCCAAAGTATCAATATGGGATCAGGAAATATTGATTTCATTTCCAGCGGAGCTAATTCGGTATTGTATATCGATGAGGCCAATGAAAGAGTAGGAATTGGTAATACAAGTCCGGCAAATCCATTGGATGTTCTCAATACCACTAATGCCTCTGCAATAAATGCAGTAACAAATTTTAATGCCGCCAGAAATGAAGGCATCAATTCTCTTGTTTCGGGCTCTGCATCTGAAAACTTTGGAATTAGCGGAAGAGGTTTTGGCGGAACCCTTTCCATTGGTGTAAACGGTGAAGCTTCCAATGCAAGTTCTTCAAATATTGGCGTAAGAGGTGTTGGTTTTAATACCGTAAATACCGGTTGGGTTGTAGGTGTTCAAGGTGAAGTGCAAGGTGTTACAACAGCCACTAATGCTTTTGGTTTAAATGCAGTTGCAACAGCCACAGGTGCGACAAACAATTATGGTGTTTACAGTTCCGCCTCCGGAGGAACTAATAATTACGCTGGATATTTTGCAGATGGCGATGTTGTAGCGCAAAATGGAAATGTAGGGATCGGAACAATCACTCCTGCCAACAAACTAGAGGTTATAGGTGATGCAGCGAAATTCGACTCTGTAATCATTGTCAATGGCGCACAAAATGGATATGTGCTAACTTCAAACGCCTCGGGTGAAGCCAGCTGGCAATCGCTCCCCTCAAGTACAGCCTGGGATTTATTGGGTAATTCAGGAACCGTAGATGGAACCAATTTCATTGGTACAACTGATGCCGTAGCATTAAGCTTCAGAGTAAATGGTAATGACGCAGGTAGAATCGGTGTTGGTGCAGGAGCAAACGCTTTCTTCGGACTTGGTGCAGGCCAGTCGGCTAATAATAATGTAAACTCTGTTGGTATTGGAACAGGAGCTCTTCAAAACCTGTCAACAGGGGTTAACAATACATCAGTTGGTTATCAGTCATTATTAAATACAGTAGGTGGAGTAAATAATACCGCACTAGGTTATCAGGCTCTGCAAGGAAATGTAGGCGGTGGGGGTAATGTTGCAGTTGGTGTAAGTGCCGGAGCAACAAATATAACTGGAAGCAGCAATACATTTATCGGTGGCGGAGCAGATGCTGGCGCCGGTGGTTTATCAAACGCTTCCGCTATCGGTGCGAATGCAATCGTTGGCGCCAGTAATTCACTTGTTTTAGGAAATAACGCAAACGTGGGTATTGGAATAAGTATTCCTGCGAGCAGGCTACAGGTTGAAGATAATGTTCTTACCGGTGAATTCGTTGGAAGATTTATAAATACCAATACAGGATCACAGGACGGTGCGGCAATTTATGCTACATCTATTGCGACGGCCGCTAACTTTGGTTATGGAGTGATTGCCGAAGGTAATTATATTGGTGTCGAAGCATTAGGTGCAGCAGGTGGTTTTGCCGCTTTGCGCGCCCAATCATTTGGTGCGGTCACGGCGATTGAAGTTTTAGGAAACCCTAGTTCTACCTCAGGTATTCATGTGGATGCCAATGGTGCAACCTACTCAGGACTTTTTGAAAACGGTGATTTATCACTACAGGGAAATGTAGGTGCAGGTGGCTTTGTGCTTCAGGAAATTGTAAATAGCAATGCAGATGGTCAAACCTCATTGGATTTTGTCAACGATGTCAATAGAATGGAAATCCGTTATGAAGGTTCAAACTTTGCCAATAATTCTTTAGTGATCTACGATGACGATGACAGTGAAGCGCGTTTAATCATTGACGATGCTACAGGAGATGTGGCCATAGGAGATTATGCCCCCGATGAAAAACTCGACGTAACGGATAGTATTCCTGCAGGCTGGGTAGCCGTTCAGGTAGAAAATCTGGCCGATGACGGAATAGCATCCTATGATTTGGAAACGGATGTTGGCTATTATGGAATTGGTACGGATGCCAGCAGTGTTGGAAGCGGACTTGAAGGAGATTTTTATGTTGCCAACTACAATTTAGGTTCCACGCCATTGGTGATAGCCGATAATGATAATGTAGGAATTGGGACCATTACGCCTTCCAACAAACTTGAAGTGGTGGGCGATGCAGCCAAATTTGATTCGGTCATAATCGTAAATGGTGCACAAACGGGTTATGTATTAACTTCTAATGCCACAGGTGAAGCCAGCTGGCAACCACTGGGTGCAAGTACTTTCTGGGATTTAACCGGAAATGCAGGAACAGTTGACGGAACCAACTTTATCGGTACGACCGACGGTGTGCCTTTGAGTTTTAGAATTAATAATACAGCTGCAGGAAGAATCGCAGGACCTGGAACAGCTTTCACTTCTCTCGGATATCTGGCTGGAAATAATGGTGCAGGATTTAATAATACTGCTTTTGGATTTCAGGCGATGGCTGCCAATACGGCCGATGGCAATACAGCCTTTGGTTCACTGGCCCTGGAAAATAACACGGGCTCAGATGCCAATACAGGTATAGGTTATGCAGCATTAAGAAATATAATTGGCACACAGAATACGGCAGTTGGAAATGCTGCAATGGAAAACAGTACAAGTGGTAATGATAATGTTGCCATGGGTTATCTTTCATTGCTCAATAATAACGATGATGGCAATGTAGCCATTGGTAGCCGCTCCGCTTTAAATACCGATGGGCAGGGCAATACAGCCATAGGATATCAGGCATTGACAGCCAATGTGGGAGGAACATTCAATGTTGCTCTTGGACATGGTGCCAATGTAGGTGCTGCAGCTCTTACAAATGCCATTGCGATAGGCTATAATGCTTTGGTTGATCAAAGCAATTCTATTGTATTAGGGGATACATCAACAATCCGAGTGGGTATTGGTACTACAGCACCACAAGCTGATTTACATGTACAAGATGACCTTGTTAACTTAAGACTACAAAGTATGAGAACCAATTCTCTTGCCTCGGTAGAAATGGAATTTGGCCGAACAGATGGAATTGGAAATTTTGTGCCTTTGGGCTCTATAGGCAATCCGGGATCAAGTGATAATTTGCAAATATTTACACCGAATGGTATGATTTTAAATACTGGCTTTAGTCCAAGATTGACTATTGGTGGTGGAGGTACGATTAACTTACCTGATTTTGCAGGTTCCGGTAGAAGATTGCTTACTGTAAATAATAGTGGAGATGTAGGCTCTATAGATTTGTCTGATAGTATAAATTGGGCAAGAAATGGAACGGATATTTATAATACCAATACGGGCAATGTCGGTATAGGAACTTCTACCCCATCTCAAAACCTAACCGTTTCAAGTACGGGGGCTACAGGTATCTTGGTTGAAGCAGCCAATAATGCCTTTATAAGTTTGGATGCAGGGACAAATACAAATACTTCCAATGTAAATTTCAGAGTCGCAGGTTCTACAGTAGGTAGATTACGATATACACACAATGCGACTCCTACCGCCGAGCAGTTGGAGTTCAGAGTCAATGGAGCTGATCGAATGATTATAGATGGCAATGGAAATGCAGCGATCGGAAATAATACGATCGCACCTGTTAGGTTCTACAATTATATAGAACCCGGAAATTCTACAGTTACAGCGAATATAAGTAATTCGAACTACTATAATGGCGCCAGCTCAAAGTTTGGTACCTCTAATTTTCTTTCATCTGATGGGACTGGTGAGAAGTTTGGTGTATCTAATAATGTCAATGGAAATGCAGGAAGTGCATTTTCAATTTTTGGAACAAATAATACTGTTGACCATCCCGGAAACGGATATGTTTATGGTACAAGAAGTATAGTTAGCAAACCTTCTGCGGTCAATGGATTTGTTTACGGTGATTTCATTGAAATGGACAATGATGGAAATTTCGATGGCTATATGTATTACGGTTCAAGCATTGGATCAGGTGGCGGAACTCAATATGGAATCTATTTAACAGGTGAGGACGATAACTATTTCTCAGGAAACGTAGGAATTGGCGTTACATCTCCAAACCGAAAATTAGAAGTAAATGAATCTACTTCAAATGCAACTGCCGCTGAAATTACCAATGAACCTTCAGGTGTAACTTCATCTATTTCCGGAACTAAGGGTCTCAGAGTTTCGGTAAATGATGCCACGCTTACCTCGCAAAAAACCGGAATTGAATCACGTGTCTCCGGTGATGCTAATGCCACTAAAGTTGCCGTTTTCGGCGAATCAGATGGCGGTGGCTCAGGCCAAAGCCGGGGTGTTGTTGGTTCAGGAAGTAACAGTACCGGTGTGAATTATGGTTTAATGGGATTTTCCAATGGAAATGTGGGTACCAATTATGGTGTGTATTCCAATGTGGCTGGAACTCAAGCCAGTTCAAAATATCTGTATTATGGTACTGCATCTGGTAATGGATTGAAATTTGGAATCTATATGACCGGAGAAGATAGAAACTATTTATCCGGAAGATTAGGGATTGGAACACTTAATCCTGGTGTAGAATTGGAAGTCGAAAATTCTTCTTCAGCCATTACGCCACAAGTTGTGGTAGAGAATACAAGTACAGGAGATGCTGCAATTAATATTAGAGTAAGTGCTCAGGATTGGGCTTTTGGTATCGATAATAGTGATCTAGACAAGTTCAAAATTGCCCCCTCGAGCCTTGTTTCGACTTCAACAGCAATAACGATTGAAAGCAATGGAGAAGTTGGAATTGGAACGACAACACCTGCAAATGATCTGGATGTTGAAGGAAGCGTGGCAATAGGAGCATCTTATTCCGGAACCAGTGCTGCACCTACCAATGGTATGATCATAGAAGGGCTTACCGGTATTGGAACCGCATCACCTTCAACACTTTATATGTTGGAAGTTGAACAATCCTCAACAGCACGTGGAATTTTAATCGATAATAATTATACTGGAGGATCAACACAATATTCATTATTAATAGATAATAACAATGCCGGTGCAGG
Source organism: Cytophagales bacterium (assembly GCA_965267555.1). Taxonomy (GTDB): domain Bacteria; phylum Bacteroidota; class Bacteroidia; order Cytophagales; family CCMP332; genus CCMP332. The sequence goes on from OZ254083.1 coordinate 3,291,008, forward strand.
TACAGATTATGGAATTTATGTAGCGAATGAAACCAGAAATTACTTTAGTGGAAGTGTCGGAATTGGAACAACATTGCCTAGTGCTATTTTAGAGGTTCAAGACAATACTACAACTGCTAATCCGCTAATGGAAATTCAGAATCTTGGTCTTGGTGATGCCAGCCTTAGATTAATTGCAGGAAACACCTGGACTTTAGGAGTAGATAATTCTGACGTTGATGCCTTTAAAATTTCGGATGCCACTACATTAGGAACTACAAATACATTTTTAACAATTGAAACAACAGGTGATGCCGCATTTGGGGGAAATACTGGTGGTTTTGAATTCCATGATCCTGTCAATGTTTCCATCGCACCACAGACACTGACAATTAATGCAGTAGGGAATGGTTATGCTGATAATAGTCCTGCGGTGTTAGAACTTTATGGTGGTTCCGGAGGTGTAAATGATGAAATAGGGGCCATTAACTTTACCAATTTGGATCCGGGAAACGTAAATGACTATAATTTTGCCCGGATTTCTGCCCATAGAGAAAATTCCAATTCTACATATTCTAGTTTAAGATTTTACACCAGACAAGGAGCAATAATGACAGAAGCGATGAGGATAGATGAAGATGCCCGACTTGGAATTGGAACAACTTTTGCTAATTCAAAACTTCATGTAAACAGAACCGCCGCAGGTGAAGCCGCGTTCCGGGTTCAAAATAACGGCTCATCCGATCTGGTTGTTCAGGAAGATGGAACCGTAACTGTCAATACACCAACAGATCAGATTTATGATTTTTATGTGAGTGGATCAGCAGCGAAAACAACCGGTACTGCTTGGACAAATGTTTCCGATAAAAGACTGAAATCTATAGATGGAAAATACATGGACGGATTAAATATTATTAGAAAAATCAATCCTGTATGGTTCAGATATAATGGCAAAGCTGGAATAGAACCAAGTAAAGAGGCTCAAGTAGGTATAATAGCTCAGGATTTAAAAGAAATTGCTCCATACACAGTATCTACTTTTTCAGCCAAGCTTGATTCCACAGATAAAGAAAAAACTGAATTGTTAAATTTTGATTTCAATGCAATCAATTATGCTCAAATAAATGCCATCAAAGAATTGGCAGATCAGGTTGATCAATTGAAAATTGAACTTGAAGCTAAAAACCAGGAAATTGAAAGTTTAAAACAAACTCAAAATAATGTCTCCAGAAATGAATTTGAAGACCTAAAAGCGAAAAATCTGGAATTGGAAGCCAAACTTCAAAAAGTCTTTGATTTAATGGGAACTGAAGTCAGTAATAAATAAGGTAAACACTTATATAAATTAAAAGCCACCTAAGCCGTGGCTTTTTTCATTTACAACCATTTTCTAAAATCATCGTAAATTGCAAAAAGAACTGAATATCAGTTACCTTATCATTACAAAGCATATTAATAGTAGAATTGAAAAAACTAGTATACATTTCGCTTTTCGCCTTGAGTATATCCTTTGCCGGCGCTCAGAATAATGTGGGTATTGGGACTACATCGCCTAATCCCAATGCCATTTTAGACCTTAATAATGGAAATCTCGGTCTTGGTCTCTTGCTTCCTAAAGTCAATGTATTGACATTTATACCTGCTGCTACGGATTATGGGATGTTTGTTTACGATACCCTGCAAAATCAAATTTTTTACTGGAATGGACTCTCCTGGAATGGCGTTTCTCCGGGTTGGACGTTGAACGGCAATGCAGGCACGAACTCTGCAATTAATTTTATCGGAACCACCGATCTGCAGGATTTTGTATTCCGTACCAATAATATTGAAAGAATGAGAATTACATCCAATGGTAAATTGGGCGTAGGTTCTTCAGCTCCTGCGAATGCAAAAGTTCAATTTTTAACACCGGCAGGTGATGCGGTGAATAATACCGTTTTACAACTCGACAATAACTACACCGGAATATCTTCTCAGTATGGAATTCTTAACAATATGGGATTTGGAACCAATGATAAAACCGGTCTTTTTAACATCTTGAGCAATGCAGCTACCGGATCAAGAATAACCGGTGTAGACAGTTATATTATACCCACAGGTGTGGGAAATGAGGCCATGGGCTTTAAGGCATACATCGACAATCCGGGTACAGGCACCAGATGGGCGCTTTATGCAGATGTTTTAAGTACAGTTTCCAGTACAGGGCCCTTTTTCGGTGCTCAATACAATATGCAAAACAATTCCATCGGTGGAACTTCCTACGGAGTATATGTAAACAGCAGCGGCACTTCATCCAACACTTACGGTGTGTTCACAAGCGGAGAGGATAGAAATTATTTTTCTGGAAATGTCGGAATAGGAGTTATCAATCCTAACGTCAAATTAAATGTGTCTTATGCTCAAACCAGCTCTACGGCTGCCATTATTACAAATGAAGTTTCTGGTGGAACAGGTTCGGTCGGTGGAACAAAAGGATTAAGGGTATCCATATCCGAGAATGCAAATGTTCAGAAAATTGCCCTGGAAGCAAGGGTCTCAGGTATAGGACCCGGACAACAAAATGCAATTTTTGCTTCAGCCGATGGTTCGGCTACTTCATCTTTTAATAGGGGTGTTGTTGGTTTGGCATCCAATAATTCTATCACAAATATTGGTTTTGATGCGTATACGCAGGGTAATCTAGGAACCAATTACGGAGTGCGATCAAATGTATCAGGAACACAGCTCAATAATAAATACGCATTTTTCGGCAATATGTCAGGAAGTGGAACGAAATACGGAGTATATGTCTCTGGCGAAGACCAAAACTATTTTAGCGGAAATGTAGGAATTGGTACCACCACTCCCGACCGCCCCTTAAAAATCTTTTCCACCTTGGCTGCCGGCACCAATAATGGCAATATTGTGGTTTACAACAGGGCATCATCTCAAAGCAATGCATTTTATGGCAATAGCAATAATACCGGGGATGATGCAGGAGCATTTACTTATGCAGAGGCCTTTGCGGCAGGCTACGATAATAACCCTACCGGATTTAATAATTTTGGGCTTTGGGGCCATCAAACGGATAATGGTGTCGCCGGATGGGGCGTACTTGCCTCCAACGGAGCGAATAAGACTGCACCGACAACCTATGTAGCTTTGGCGGGTAGAACTTATTCAGCCTATTTTATGGGGGGAAATGTTGGTATTAACACACCCACACCAAACAGCCAATTGCAATTCATTCAAAACGACGCTTCCATTGGAGGCTCATCCGCGATCAGGTATTATTGGTCAGGCTCCTATTGGCGTACCTTTCATTCCGGTATACACTATAGTTTCGAAGACGATGGCGTACGGGTAGCCTATGTGGAAGGCGGCTCGGGAAATTACGTTCAGCCCTCCGATCGTGCATTAAAGAAAAATATTTCTCAAATCGGTACTGTTTTAAATGATGTTACCCAACTCAAGCCTGTGAGCTACCATTACACCCATATGAAAAATGAGGATAAAAAAACGATTGGTTTTATCGCACAGGAAGTTGAGCAGATTTTCCCAGAGCTGGTAAGAACAGCGGAAGATGGAACCAAGGCGCTTTCCTATAGCGATTTTTCAATAATAGCGATTAAAGCCATTCAGGAGCAGCAAAAACAGATTGAAGCATTGCAGAATGAAATTCGTCTCTTGAAGGATAAGAATTAAGTCTCTAAAATATCACAATGGGCCAGTAAAATTTTCCCATCTGTTGAGGTAAAAGCAAACACAAATTGCTCATCTCCTTCTTTTAAAGTGTATTTGCTCAAGATATCTTTCTTCTCCAAAAGAACATTTTTTAAGAATATCGTACTTTTTTTGTCTCCAAAATCATAGCGCTCACCGTATGGAATCAGGCTTTGGATTTTATATATCTTACCGGGAAAATCTATTCTTATATCATTTGAAAAAAATAAATGCGTATTGGGATGAGCAATAGTTAAATCAAAGGATTTAGCAAGCGATTTATAACCACCTGATTTTGATATGGAAGGGCCCGGATTGTATAAATATTTACCTTCTATTGATAATTGCGCTTCCAATAGAATTTCTTCATCCGCAAAAAATGAAAAGCGCTTTCCCGAATCCAATTGAAAAGCAGTAATTCTTGGATTGTTATTTTTTTCCTCCCCCATTAAAAACAAAAGTTCTTTGCATTCTCTTGAACTGGCCAGAACGAATACTTCTTCTACATATTGAAGCTCCCTTACCCCCTGACTGATGTCTAACATGGGAGCTGCTTTGATGAGTATCTTTTTTGCTTTTTCCTGTAACAGCTCCAGCAGCATAATAATATCAGGACTGCAGTCTGAAAACCGAAAAACTTTTTTACCCTGAGTATCTCTTCGCGCCGGATCGATATAGATCAAATCAAAGGACTCTTCAATCTTTTTTAAAAATGTCTCTGCATTACTATGTCTGATATCAATCTTGTTTTCCAGACCCAATACCTCCCTGTTGTGAGTCATGATATCACATAACTGTTGATCCTTCTCAACATAAATTACCTTTTCAAAATTTTGGGCAAGAAAAATGGTATCTATTCCAAAACCTCCACTTAAATCGAGGCAATTTTTCCCTTTTACCAAGGTCCTTTTAAATTTTGCACTGAGTTCGGAGCTGCATTGCTGAATGGACAATCTTTTTGGATATATGATTTGCGAACGCGAAGCAATAGAAGGTAATTTCTTTTTTGATTTCTGATATCCTTCTATTTGTTGGCCGATCCAGATCCAGTCCCATTCTTTTTTACCCGGGCGTTTTAATAATAAGTGTTCGAGGTCCGCTTCCCGGTATTCTTTAATGAAATTCTTAATTTCCTGATCAAAGGCTGCTTCAGGAAGCATTTTTAATCCAGTTTTTCTTCAATAGGTATTCGGCTATTTGCACGGCATTGGTTGCGGCTCCTTTGCGTAGGTTATCAGAAACGATCCATAAGTTCAGACATTTGTCCCTGCTCTCATCCCTTCGAATCCGGCCGACAAAAACCTCATCTTTACCCTGAGCAAATAAAGGCATCGGATAAAGGCTCTTTTTTAGGTCATCCATAACAACCACCCCCGGAATGGATTCAATAATTGTTTTGATTTTATCCAGTTCAAAGGCATTCCTGAATTCAATATTGACGGATTCACTATGGCCACCCATTACAGGAATACGAACAGCAGTACAGGTAACATTGAGTTCGGGAAGATCCAATATTTTACGACTTTCCCATACAACTTTCATTTCTTCCTTGCTATAACCATTGTCCATAAATATATCGATCTGAGGAATAATATTCATATCGATTTGATAGGGGTAGGTCTTGTGTTCAAAATTGCCATTTCTCTCGGCATTCAATTGATCCACGGCTGCTTTACCGGTGCCTGTTACCGACTGATAAGTGGAAACGATAACTCTTTCGAGTGTAAATGCCCTGTCAAGAGATTTTAAAACCATGACGAGCTGAATGGTTGAACAATTGGGATTGGCAATAATTTTATCGGATTCCTTTAATGCATTTCCATTCACTTCCGGAACAATCAATGGCTTATCTACATCATAACGCCATGCAGAAGAATTGTCAATGACAAAACATCCTTCAGCGGCAAATTTTGGGGCCCATTCCTTAGAAGGCTCTGAGCCAGCAGAAAATAAGGCAATGTGCGGTTTTAAATAAAGCGCCTTGGAAATACCGAGTACTTCATGTTCTTTTCCCTTAAAGACAATTTTTTTTCCCTGTGACCTTTCTGATCCCACAGGAATAATCATATCAATTGGAAAATTTCTTTGTTCCAATACACGGAGCATTTCTTCACCCACCAAACCGGTTGCTCCAATCAATGCCAATCTCATTTCACTCAATTTTAAGGCAAAGGAAAGAATTCTAAAATACTTTAGTTATGTGAAGGCCATAGTAATTTTTGCTTTTCAGTGTATTATTGTTCAATCGGCATTTTCTCAATTTATCGAAAATTTTGATGATGGCGATTTTATTCAAAATCCAAAATGGGATGGCGATACTGCTTTTTTCCAGGTGAATGACAGCAATAAATTGCAAAGCCAGGGACCGGCCTTTAATTCCGAAATCTATCTCTATTCTAATTATGAAATGAGCCGGAATACAATTTGGGAATTTGAAGCCATCCTCGATTTTGCTACTTCTTCGAGCAATCACGCCAGATTTTACCTAAGTGCAGATCACACTGACCTTAAAGGCGATCTCAATGGCTACTATCTTAAACTGGGTGGTGAAAGTGGTTCCGATGATGGCATTGACCTGTATCGTCAACAAGGGGCAAATCACACAAAAATAATTGATGGATTGCCGGGTTATTTTGGACGTGATAGCAATGCAATAGCTATAAAAGTCATCAAATCCTATCAGGGAGAGTGGTCGCTCTATGCTGATACTTCAATGCAGAACAATTTTATTTTTCAGGGACAAACCCTGGACAATAGCATAGACATCAAAAATATTTTAGGCTTTTATTGTAAACACAGTGCCACGCGAAGTGATAAATTCTATTTTGATAATATTGAAATCCGGGATGGCCCATTTGAATTAATCGGATGTTCTGCTTTAAGCGATTCAACACTAGAAGTCATTTTCAGTAATCCAATTGATAGCATAACTGCTGCGAATCCTGCGAATTATTTTATTTCAAATGGAATTTCATATCCATCAGCTGCTTTTATTCAAGATTCATTACCGCAAAGCATCACCTTGCGTACAAATGAAAAGTTGAATGCCGGAAATTATACCTTGAGCCTCACAAATATTTCTGATCGTCAAAACCAATGGATTCAATTAGATTCCTGCAAATTTTCATATTACCCCCCACCCCATTCCTCCACATTGCTCTTTAATGAATTGATGTACGATCCCATACCGGTTGTAGGCCTTCCGGACAAGGAATTTGTTGAATTGCTGAATATTTCCTCGGAAACTGTAAATCTCAATGGTATCAAATACAGCGATGCGAATACAGAAGTCATTTTTCCAGAAATTTTATTAGACAGCGGTGAGCAGCTCATATTATGTTCTATTGAAGATACGGCTCTGTTTCAATGGTATGGCAAAGTTCATGGGCTGGATCCCTGGCCCAGCCTAAACAACAGCGGTGATAATTTAACATTATTAAGTCCGGAGAATATATTGCTTGATCAAATTACCTATGATGATGACTGGACGGATGGCAGTGCTAAGGATGAGGGTGGCTGGACCTTAGAAAGGATAAATCCTTTTAAGAAATGCAGCGATCACCAAAACTGGGCCTATTCTGTCAGCGGTACCGGAGGAACACCCGGTGAAGTGAATTCGACTTTTAATCCAACAAACGATCTTAGCGGGCCAAAGCTGGAATTGATCGAGGTTTTCAATTCGACTTATCTCCGAATTCAATTTGATGAAATACTAAAATCAGATCAAAATGCAGCCGATTTTATCCTTTTTGAGCCCTATAATCAAATAAATTCATATTTAATTATAGACAATTCCATAGAATTATCGCTTCAATTTCCATTGGATTCAGGAAAGGTTAATCAAATGCACATCGACTCGGTCATCGACTGTGAAGGCAATCTTTCCATAAACCTTAGTGTTTCGTTTGGCATTGGAAAAAGCCCTGAATTATTTGACCTCATTATTAGTGAAATAATGATTGATCCGGAACCACAAAATTCCCTTCCGGCTACAGAATACATTGAATTATTTAATGCCTCAGAAAATATTCTAAGCCTAAATTCCCTTTCCATCATATCAGAAGAAGACAGCGCAAGCCTTCCGGCGATCTCAATTCAGCCCGGGGAATATCTGATTCTTTGTCCATCATCAAAATTTGAGGAGATGCATGAAATCTCAAAAGCGATCAATCTGAGTCCCTGGACTTCCTTAAAAAATGATAAAGATGAAATTTACCTGAAGAAAGGGCCTGGCACAATTCATAAAGTTCATTATTCGGCTGACTGGATACGCGATACAGATAAAAGAGAGGGAGGCTGGAGCCTTGAAATGATAGATACGAAGAACCCCTGTGCGGAAGAACTAAATTGGGATGCCTCAATGAATCCGGATGGGGGTACACCGGGCAAAATCAATTCTATCCAATTTGATAAACCGGATCTGTTGCCCCCCGAAATTTTTAATATCGACATTCTTACGAATACTGAAATTGACATTCACTTTAATGAATGGCTCGATTTCGATTTTCTGCATTTAAAAAATATCCAATTGAAACCCGATAATGCTGTTGTTGATCTTGATTTCTCCGAGCGAATTTCAAAAAGATTGCATTTGAAACTGGACAAAGCACTAAAAAACAATACCATTTATACCTTATCGCTTAATCATTTGGCAGATTGTGCGCTCAATTTTGCGGAATTGGAGGAAACATTTATCCTACCTGAAAGTCCTGTTAAAAATGATCTTATCATCAATGAAATATTTTTTAATTCACCACAGGGCCTTTCTGAATATATTGAAATCTATAATCGCAGCACAAAAAATATAAATCTTGAAAATACCCTTTTGGTCTATTATGATTTTGACGGAACATTAAAATCCGAAACCCTCATATGCGAAAAAGATTTTATTTTGAATGCTTATGACTTTCTTACGATTTGCGAAGATTCTGCTTCAATTATTCAGCATTTCCCAAAACGGGGCACGCGATTTTTGGAATTAACATCTTTTCCCACTCTTACAAATGAATCAGGCAAACTTTCAATACTGGATTCTAACCATTTACAAATCGATTCTGCTTTTTATTCTGAAGATTTTCATTTTGAATTAATAGACGATGTAAAAGGTGTATCTCTGGAAAGAGTTTCCTCCGAAATATCCGGTATCCAGACTGATAATTGGACCAGTGCGAGTGCATCTTTCGGATTTGGTAGTCCGGGGCTATTGAATTCCAAATCCATGGAAAGTGTGGCAACAGAAGATTTTGTATACATAGAGCCGCTTTTATTTTCTCCCGATGGGGATGGCTATAAGGATCTGCTTCATATACGCTTTGATACAGAAAATTCCAATGCGATCGTCAATATAAATATCTATGATACCCGAGGAACTCTTATTAAAAATCTTGCCAATAATACGACGCTTGCCTACAGAAATGATTTCTTCTGGGATGGAGTCAATGATTTTGGAGAAAAATCAAAAATGGGCAATTATATAATTCTCTTTGATCTTTTTGATTTGGAAGGCAAGCGAAATAAGATCAAAAAAGTAGTGAGTTTGGGAGGTAAAATTTAGGAATTGCCCAAGTTTTCAAGTTTATGGCCGCATTTACCACAATAATTGTTACTCGAATCATTTTTTGTAGCACAATTTGGACAAACATTAAAGTTATTTCTTGATCTGGTTAACTCTGATGTCACAATTCCTGTGGGGACAGCGATGATGGCATATCCGAGGATCATAATAATTGAAGCTAAAAACTGACCGATGACCGTTGAAGGGGCGATATCACCATAACCTACAGTCGTTAAGGTTACGACTGCCCAATAAATACTTCTCGGAATGCTTGTGAATCCACTATCCGAGCCTTCAATTAAATACATTAGGGTACCTAATATGATCACGGCATTTAAAACGGCAAAAAGGAACACCGAAATTTTGGCCTTACTGTTCACAAGTGCCTCTGATATTATTTTCGAGGCTCCTACATATTTTGCCAACTTTAATATTCTAAATACACGCAGCAAGCGCAGGGTTCTTATCACAACGAAATAGTGGGTCCCGGCAATAAAAAATGCCAAATAAGTTGGGATCACAGCAATGAGATCAATGATACCAAAAAAACTTCCAATGTATTTTAATGGTTTATGCGCGCTTATAATCCGCAGTATATACTCGATTGTAAATAATATGGTGAAAAGCCATTCGGCAGCCTTGAGAAAAGGTCTGTATTCGCTCTCAATTTCACTTACACTTTCCAGCATGACCAGTAAAACACTGGTACCAATGGCAAAAAGCAATGCCACATCAAAGGCTTTGCCTGCCGGTGTGTCGGCTTCAAATATTATTATGTATAGCTTTTCTCTCCAGCTCAAGCCTAATAATTATTCCTTGTAAAAACCTATTAACATCGTTGCATCTTCAAATATCACAGCCCTATACATCCCCGGAGTGTTAAATGAAAAAGCAAAATTGCCATCTTTATCCAATGCGATCAAGCCTCCGGCTCCGCCTGCTTTCATTAATTTATTCTGGATAATTTCATCAGCGGCTTCATTAATGGATATTTCCTTGTATTTCATCAGTGCGATAAGATCATAGGCCACGGCATAGCGTATAAAAAATTCTCCATGACCGGTACAGGATACACCAGCTACGCTATTATCCGCATAAGTACCACTTCCTATTAATGGTGAATCACCAATTCGACCGTATTTTTTCATGATCATTCCTCCTGTTGAAGTTCCGGCAGAGATATTTCCATCTTTATCCAAAGCTACGGCACCTACCGTTCCAAATTTATGATCTTCAACAGGAAGATTCCTGTAACCACTGGATTCGCTGTTTTTTTTGGCTTTTAACCAGGATGCCTTCGCCTTATCTGTAATAAAGTATTCGGGCTCTTCAAATTTCACTTTTTCGCTTTTGGCAAATTTCTCGGCACCCTCCCCACTCAATAAAACATGTTTGGAATGGTCTTTTACGGCCTTGGCCGCATTAATTGGGTTTTTAATACCATGTACACCTGCAATCGCTCCCGCCTGCAGATCATTCCCGTTCATTATGGAAGCATCCATTTCCACAATGCCATCTTCGTTTAACACGGCCCCTTTGCCTGCATTGAAATTTGGATCATCTTCTAAATGATTGATGGCCGCTATTATAGCTTCTTCGCTTGATTTTCCCTTTTTGATGATTTTATAGCCCTTCATCAAGGCTTTTCCCATGGTCTCGATCAACTCTGCTTCTTTTTCGGGACTCATATTTTCTTTTAAAATAGTACCTGCACCTCCGTGAATGACGAGTACCGCCCTTTTTGTACTTTCAGAATACTGACTTTGTGCTAAAAGGCCGTATGAAACAAGCGTTAGGATTAATAATGTATATATTCTGCTATATATTTTTGATTTCATTTTAATCTAATTTATACTAAAAATTAAGTAAATCCTTCTGTGCTATTCGTTGATTATTTGTATTTTCGGCATTTCAAGCTCAAGCGAAATTTAATGCTTGAATCACATTAAACAAAACCTCATAGAAATGGCTGAAGACAAGCTAAGATATTCGGACGAAGAGTTGGTAGAATTTGAAAAAATTATACTTGATAAACTCAACAAAGCCAAGACCGAATTGGAGTATATAAAAGAGAGTTTGAGTCGAAAAAACGACGAGAGTACCGATAACACGATTAACAACATCAATACGCTTGAAGATAGTGCTGAAGCTCTTGAAAAGGAAAATTTAAATCAACTGGCAGGCCGTCAGGTCAAATTCATTCAACAATTGGATGCGGCTCTTGTCAGGATCAAAAATAAAACATACGGTGTTTGTGTAGATACGGGCAAACTTATTGCCAAGGAAAGGCTCAAGGCCGTCCCGCATACAAGGCATTCAATCGAAGCCAAACTCAAGCAGGATTAGTTGGATTTTCTTCAAAATCACATTGAATCTCTGATTTTTTGTGCTCGTGAACCGATTACAATCGAAGAAATACGTTCATGTCTGACGGAGATGTTTGATGCTGAGGTCCCCGAAAAGGATATTAGTGAATCCATAGAAAATTCGATTAAGAAATATTCTGATGAAGAATTCCCTTTCGAAATCATTAAATCGGGTGGTGGATATCAGTTTTTAACAAAACCCTCCTATCAGGCGAGTATTTCGATTCTGTTAAAGCAAAAATCTAAAAAAAGATTATCTCAATCGGCTATCGAAACGCTTTCCATTATTGCATACAAGCAACCCATTACGAAATCCGGACTGGAGGCAATAAGAGGTGTTGGATGTGACTATACCATTCAAAAGCTTTTGGAAAAAGAATTGATTGCAATTAAGGGAAAGGCTGAATCTGTTGGCCGTCCGATCTTATACGGCACTTCCGATCGATTCCTTGATTATTTCGGGATAAATTCGCTTTCGGAATTACCGACCATCAAGGATTTCAAAACAGAAGATAATGAAATAGGTGAGGTTAAGGAGGGATAATCCTATGAAAAAACCTTCGCGAAAAAGAGCGGCTTCTCGCTCCAATCCCAATAAAAAAAACCGGCCAATCGCGCCAAAAGAAAACCTCGCACAGGAATCTACTGAAATAAGACTAAACCGATATATTTCCAACTCCGGGATTTGTTCTCGCAGGGAAGCAGATAAACTCATTGCTGATGGCGAAGTAAAAGTTAATGGCAAAATTGTCACAGAGCTCGGGACAAAAATTGGAAAAGAGGATAAGGTAGAATTCAAGGGGAAGGTCATTCAACCGGAAAAATACGTCTATCTTCTGCTCAACAAACCAAAGGGATTTATTACCACTTTAAATGATCCAAAAGGTCGAAAAACGGTAATGGAACTCGTTTCAAAAGCTGCCGAACAACGCATTTACCCGGTAGGAAGATTGGATCGAATGACCACTGGCGTTTTGTTGTTTACCAATGATGGTGATTTTGCGCAGAAATTAATTCATCCCCGTATGGCCGTTCCAAAAATTTATGAAGTGGTTTTAAACCGGTCCTTGAAAGATGAAGACCTTTTAAAAATTAAGGAAGGCACCGAACTTGAAGATGGGATCGTCAAGGTTGATGACATAGCACTTGTATCAAATGATTCTACAAGTGTTGGTGTGAAAATTCATTCTGGAAAAAACAGGGTGATCCGCAGGCTTTTTGAGCATTATCATTATCGCGTAGAAAAATTGGACCGGGTAATGTTTGCGGGACTCGATAAAAAAGGGATAAGCAGAGGGCAATGGCGATACCTCAGTGAAAAAGAAATTATACGATTGAAATATTTTCAATAAATTGTAGGGTGGTGAGCTTAGAGTGGATTAAAAAGGGCAAAAAAAACCCTGATGTTTTCACAAGTGCGAAAAATCAGGGCTGTGGTGACGAGTGGAATCGAACCACCGACACAAGGATTTTCAGTCCTTTGCTCTACCAACTGAGCTACGTCACCGAATTGGCTTGCAAAGCTATTTAATTTTACATTAGTGACAAATACTTCAGGATTTTTTTAAACTAAGAAATGGCATATTTAGAACAAATAGGTTTTTTAATATTACTCGGAATTTCCGGATGGCTAATATATAAGCGCGTAAGTTTCATTAAGAGAAATATAAAGATGGGGCAGTCTTTTAAACCCAGCGGCCCCTCTTCCGAGCGTTTTAAAAAAATGATGCTTTTGGCTTTTGGTCAGAAGAAGATGTTTGATAAACCTATTGCAGGTATCATGCACTTCATTATTTACATAGGTTTTGTATTGATCAATATTGAGGTTTTGGAAATAATTTTGGATGGAATTTTTGGAACACATCGCTTATTTGCTCCCCTTTTAGGCTCATTTTATAGTGTTTTGATCAACTTCTTTGAAATTCTTGCTCTTGGTGTAATTATTTCCTGTCTTGTATTTCTCATCCGGAGAAATGTATTGAGCATAGATCGCTTTCATAAAAGTGAAATGACTTCCTGGCCAAAACTTGACGCGAACCTTATTCTGATCATCGAAATTGTTTTGATGTTTGCGATTCTTTCGATGAATGCAAATGATCAGATACTTCAAAATGCGGGTGCTGAGCATTATACCGAAACAGGTAATTTATTAATAAGCCAAATGCTAATACCACTATACAATGGATTATCAGTTGAAATGAATATTGTCCTTGAACGGTTTTTTTGGTGGATTCATATTGCCGGCATATTTGCTTTTGCCGTTTACATAACATACTCCAAGCATTTACACATATTTATGGCATTTCCCAATACATACTTTAGCAACCTTACAGCAAAAGGGAAAATTAAAAATATGGATGATATCAGCAATGAGGTGAAAATAATGCTTGGAATGCAACAACCAGAAGGTGATGCAGCACCTCCTTCGAGCTTTGGTGCCAGGGATGTAAATCAGTTAAGCTGGAAAAACTTAATGGATGCCTATTCCTGTACGGAATGTGGACGTTGCACGGCTGAATGTCCTGCTAATATTACAGGTAAAAAGCTCTCCCCAAGAAAAATAATGATGGATACCAGGGACAGAATGGAAGATGTCGGGAAACACGGTCTGGAAAATGGCAAATATCTTTTGGGAGACTTTATCAAAGAAGAAGAAATCATGGCTTGCACCTCATGCAATGCCTGTGTCGAGGCATGTCCGGTGAGTATCAATCCACTTGAAATAATACTTGAGCTTAGGAGGTATAAAGTAATGGAAGAATCCAAAACACCTCCTGAGTGGACCGCCATGATGACGAATATTGAAAATAATTTTGCTCCATGGGCCTTTTCTCCATCAGATAGGTTCAACTGGGCCAATGAACTAAAATCAGATAATTAATATGCCGGAAGAATTAAAAATACCAACAATGGCAGAATTGGCTTCTGCAGGTCAGAAACCTGAAATACTTTTTTGGGTGGGATGCGCCGGATCATTTGATGACAGGTATAAAAAGGTTACCAAGGCCATAATCCGAATTCTCAATAAATTAAATATCAATTTTGCCGTATTAGGCACCGAAGAATCATGTACTGGCGATCCTGCCAGAAGAGCCGGCAATGAATTTTTATTTCAAATGCAGGCCATGTCCAACATTCAGGTATTGGAGGGCTATGGAATAAAGAAAATTGTAACCGCATGCCCACATTGTTTTAATACATTAAAAAACGAATATCCCGATTTAGGTGGCAACTATGAAGTCCTGCATCATTCGCAGTATCTGCAGACCTTAATCAACGCTGGAAAACTAAAAATTGCGGAAGGCGGAAAATTCAAAGGACGGAAGATCACTTTTCATGATTCGTGCTACCTGGGAAGGGCAAACGGCGTTTATGAAGCGCCAAGAGCAGTAATTGAAGCGCTTGATGCTGATCTTATTGAAATGAAACGCTGCAAAACCAAAGGCCTATGTTGTGGCGCGGGTGGAGCCCAAATGTTTAAAGATGCGGAAGCGGGAAATAAGGAAATTAACATTGAAAGAACAGAAGAGGCCCTTGAAACAGGTGCCGAAGTCATTGCAGCCGCCTGTCCTTTTTGCATGACCATGATGTCTGATGGCGTAAAAAATAAAGAAAAAGAAAAGACCGTTAAGGTATTGGATCTCGCTGAACTTATTGATCTCAACTAATGTATATTTTTTGTGAAATACAATGAATTAAAGCACATACCGGACAGTTCCAGGGTTTGGATTTTTGCCTCTCCTCAAGAAGTCAATGAGGGAATAAGAAATGAAATTCTAAATTATATCGATGTCTTTCTTGGAAGGTGGAAAGCCCATGGTAAAGAATTGAAGTCTTATAAATTATTTCTGGACGGCCATTTTTTGATCATTGCTGTGGATGAATCTTTTGAAAAAGCAACAGGTTGTTCCATTGATTCACTGAATCATTTTATATCCGAGATTGAAAAAAAATACCAATTAAGCCTGACAGACAGATCAAGGGTTTATTTCCGATCTAAAGATGGGATAAGCTCTACGGCATTCTTGAAGATCAAAGAACTTGTTCATAGCGCGGTAATTGAAGAAGGTACCCTTATTTACAATAATTCCATTGCAAAAGGTGATGAATTAAAGAATAAATGGCTTCTGCGCGCTGAAGAATCCTGGTTAAACAAATATTTTCAAAAAACTCCGCTTAAATGATTATTTTTGAAGGTCGGAAGATAATTCTTTTGCCTTAAGGTAGAATTACTTAATTTTCCGGCTTATTTATTCGAAAATCGTCCTAACGAGAACTATAAATACATTATGAGAAGTACTAATTACGCCTACTTACTGATTTTCGCAATTCTTGCAAGCGCCTGTTCAAGCGATTTGCACAAAATGGTCAGAAAGGGTAATAAAAAATTTGAGAAAGGCGAATACCAATTTGCCATAAGTGATTACGAGGAAGGCCTTGCAGATGGTGCCGATTCTGCAATCGCTTCTTTTCAAATTGCCGAGTCTTACAGATTATCCAACAGAATCAGAGAAGCAATCCCATTTTATGAAATTGCATTAAACACGGGAAGAGCGGATGAAGCTACAAAGTTTCATCTTGCCAATGGATATAAAACCGTGGGAGAATACGATAAAGCTAAAAGTCTTTATCAGGACTATATCGATGAGGGCGAAGACCGG
The DNA here is from genome assembly GCA_965267555.1 of Cytophagales bacterium. Classification (GTDB taxonomy): domain Bacteria; phylum Bacteroidota; class Bacteroidia; order Cytophagales; family CCMP332; genus CCMP332. The sequence continues at coordinate 3,307,270 of OZ254083.1, forward strand.
GGAAGAAAATCTGCTGCCAAAGCATATTTGGAGAGCATTGATAAAGTAAAGGAAATCAAAACGAAGAAAACATATTTCGAGCTGAGTAATCTAGATATTGTAAATACGCCTGATGCGGAATACGGTACAGTATTCTACAATCAGGAGATGATATTTACGACCGATAGAAATTCAGAAAATATTTTCCCCGCCACTGGAGAGGGCTTTACCGGCATTTACAAATTTAAATTTGATGATGCCTCTGAAAAGTCAGGTGTAGCAGTTCCCCTGGGTGAGCAATTTAATACGGACAAAAGGCATGAGGCCAGTGCTACCTTTTCCAAAGATGGCAAGACCATGGTCTTTGCAAGAGGAAATGACGGAAGAAAAAAAGGAGATCAGGATGTAAATCTTTACATCTCAAAAAATAAAAAAGGAGAATGGTCTGAGCCTGAATTATTACAGATTTCAGATCCGAATGCCTGGGATGCAAGCCCTGCTTTTTCACCGGATGGAAGAACCTTGTATTTTGCCTCAAACAGAGAAGGTGGAAGAGGAGGAATTGACCTTTATATGTCTAAAATGGACAGACGAGGCAATTTCAGAAGGGTAAGAAATATGGGTAGGGCATTGAACACACCGGGCGATGAAATGTTTCCCTATGTTTCTGATGACAAGAAATTATATTTCGCATCTAATGGTCATCCCGGAATGGGAGGTCTGGATGTTTTTGAAGCCGTTCGCGATGGTCGAAACATTGAAGTTACAAATATGGGCGTGCCTTTAAATTCTTCTTATGATGATTTTGGATTGATATTTATTAATGAGAAAGAAGGATACATCACCTCGAACCGCGAAGGTGGAAAAGGCGATGATGATATTTACAAATTCATTAACAACAGTCCTGATTTCAAAGTTGCTACCTATTATGTTGCCGGTGAAATCATTGATGGAGCTACGGGAGATCCTCTTCCAAATGCAAAAGTGAAGTTAATGGACTCAAGAGGCCAGGTAATTTACGAAGGCAGTACCAATGAAGAGGGAGAGTTTAGAAATGAAGTAAAAACAGGTGTTAATTACACTGTTGTGGCTGAAAAAGAAGATTATTTGACGGCAAATGCAGTATTCTCTACCATAGGAAAAACGGTGCCACAGGAAGATCTTCCTGATTTTGAGAATGACGTAGATATAAAATATACATTGGGTCTGATCAAGAAAGAAGTTAACAAGGTTATCGTTCTAGAAAATATTTACTATGATTATAACAGTTCAGACATTCGAGATGATGCTGCTGAAGAGTTGGATAAGCTTGTAACACTATTGAAAGACAATCCTGATATGAGAATTGAATTAAGCTCTCATACAGATGCCAGAGGTGATAGCAAATACAATCAGAAACTCTCTCAGAAAAGAGCGGAGTCTGCTGTGGAGTATATGACCGATAACGGCATCGATGAAACAAGAATGATTCCGAAAGGATATGGTGAATCTCGCCTAATAGTTGAAAATGCAGAATCGGAAGAAGAACATCAGAAAAACAGAAGAACAGAATTTAAAATTCTCGGATTTGATGTAGAGCAGGAAATTCAACCAATTCAGCAGGAAGAAGAGGGTGGATCCGAAGATGAATAAAAAATTCAAATAGAAAATTTTGGCCTCTTCCTTTATAGGAAGGGGCTTTTTTATTTCTTTGTCTTATGAATGAAAGATATTCCAAACGCGGGGTTTCAGCATCCAAAGAAGATGTGCACGCAGCCATTAAGCATCTCGATAAGGGAATATTTCCAAATGCATTTTGTAAAATAATTCCGGATTATCTTGGTGATGATGATGATTTCTGTATTGCCATGCATGCTGATGGTGCCGGTACCAAATCATCATTGGCCTATTTATATTGGAAAGAAACAGGAGATCTGAGCGTTTGGAAGGGCATTGCACAGGATTCGATTATTATGAATGTCGATGACCTCCTTTGTGTAGGAATTACAGACAAAATGCTCTTGTCATCGACCATAGGAAGAAATAAGAATCTTATTCCGGGTGAAGTGTTGAAAGCTCTGATTGAAGGGACTGAAGAGGTTTTGGAAATGTTGCGTTCTCATGGGATAGGTATAAGAAGTACCGGTGGTGAGACGGCCGACCTCGGCGATCTTGTACGTACTATTGTGGTTGATAATACGATTACCGCCCGTTGGCCACGAAAACAAATTATAAGCAATGAAAAAATCAAGGTTGGACAGGTAATTGTGGGCCTTGCCTCTTTTGGTCAAACCAGTTATGAAAGCGAGTACAACGCTGGCATGGGAAGCAATGGATTAACATCCGCCCGTCACGATGTATTCAAACACGAATACGCTGAAAAATACCCAGAATTGTATGATCCCTCTATCCAGAATTCACTTGTATTTTCAGGAAGCCGGTCAATCGATGATAAATTTGAAGACCTTCCCCTAAATGTCGGTAAGCTTGTTTTGTCGCCAACCAGAACCTATGCCCCGGTAATTAAAAAAGTTTTAAGCGAAGTAAAATCGGGAATTGGTGGAATAATTCATTGTTCGGGTGGTGCCCAAACTAAAATCCTTCATTTTATTGAAAATTTGCACATAATAAAGGATAATTTATTCGATACACCTCCATTGTTCAGATTAATTCAATCTGAAAGTAATACCGATTGGAAGGAGATGTATAAGGTATTTAATATGGGTCACAGGATGGAAATTTACTGTGATCAAAATCGTGCAAAGTCGATAATTCAAATAGCCAATAGCTTTGATCTCCAGGCTAAAATTGTTGGAGAAGTGAAAGCTTCGAATAAGACTGAACTATCCATTAAAAGTCCTTACGGAGACTATCACTATTAAAAGAATGCTAGCAAATGCCGGCATTCTCAACTTATTATTAAAATTTCTTTGCGAATTAACCGGCTTGTTCCAGTGCTTCCGCACCACCGACAATTTCAAGAATTTCCTTGGTAATGGCCGCCTGACGAGTTCGGTTGTAAGTCAGTCTCAACTCTTTTAATAATTCTCCCGCATTATCTGTGGCCTGTGTCATGGCGGTCATTCTCGCGCCGTGTTCGGCAGCATTTGAATCCAATAATGCCTTAAATAATTTAATTCGAAGTGAATTAGGTATCAGTTCTTTTATTATATAATCCACCGATGGTTCAAAAATATAATCGCTGGGAGAGCTTTTAAACTCTTCATCCACCGGAGGGATCACCGGCAGGAATTGTTCTTTAGTCAGGATTTGTGTTGCGGCATTTTTAAATTGATTGTACATGACATGTACTTCATCAATTTCACCTTTGACAAAGGATTTCATAATATAGTCCGCAACGTCGCCTGCCTTATCGAAATCAAGACTGTCAAATAAATGAACATATCTTTCATCGTAAACCATTTCATTTTTTTTGAGATAGTCCTTTCCCTTTTTCCCGATGGGCAAAACGTTAATACTTGCAGCCGGATACTTTGAATTAAGTTCTTTGATTGTTTTTAAGGTAAACTTGTTGATGTTACCGTTAAAGGGTCCGCATAAGCCTTTATCAGAGGTAATATGAACCAAAAGAATATTCTCTACAGGCCGCACTCTGGTGAATACGCTCTGAAGCTCCTCTGAGATCATACTTACATTTCCCAGTATTTCATCGAGTTTTTGCGCATAGGGCCTCATCTGAGTAATCCTATTCTGTGCTTTTCTCAATTTGGCAGCAGATACCATTTTCATAGCCTTTGTAATCTGCTGTGTTGAGTTTACCGATGCAATTCTGTTCCTTACCTCTTTTAAACTTCCCATCTAATTTACGACAGTTTTGATGCGACTTCTTTTGCGTATTTCTCCAACACGGAAGTTATACTCTCATCAAGTTTACCCGACCTTAAACCCTCAAGGGTTTCTTTGGCCTGAGCCCTCAAAAGTTGAATATAATCTTCCTGAAATTGACTTACTTTTTCTAAAGGTACTGCATCAATAAATCCTTTGGTAGAGGCGAAAATCATGGCCACCTGTTCTTCCACTGAAATAGGACTGTATTGTCCTTGCTTCAATATTTCCTGATTTCTTCTTCCCCTTTCAATGGTTCTTTTAGTAGCTGCATCCAGGTCGGAACCAAATTTGGCAAATGCCTCCAATTCCCTGAATTGGGCCTGATCGAGTTTTAATGTACCGGCAACCTTTTTCATTGATTTTATCTGAGCTGCACCACCTACCCTCGACACGGATATACCAACATTAATGGCTGGTCTGATTCCCGAATTAAATAGATTCGATTCCAGGAATATTTGGCCATCCGTAATAGAGATTACATTTGTGGGAATATATGCTGAAACATCTCCGGCCTGAGTTTCAATAATCGGAAGAGCTGTCAATGACCCTCCACCTTTTACTTTTTTCTTTAAGGACTCCGGAAGGTCATTCATTTCTTTAGCTATACTGTCATCTTCTATGATTTTTGCCGCACGCTCCAATAGCCTGGAATGCAAGTAGAATACATCACCCGGATAGGCTTCACGGCCCGGCGGTCTTCTTAATAAAAGTGATACTTCACGGTATGCTACTGCTTGTTTTGACAGATCATCATAAATCACCAATGCAGGCCTTCCCGTATCTCTGAAATATTCTCCAATCGAAGCTCCGGCGAATGGAGCAAAAAATTGCATTGGCGCTGGATCAGATGCCGCTGCACTCACAACGGTCGTATATTCTAATGCACCGTATTTTTCAAAAACTGAAACCACCTGAGCAACTGTACTTGCTTTCTGACCAATGGCAACATAAATACAATAAACAGGCTCGCCTTTGTCATAAAACTCTTTCTGATTAAGGATGGTGTCAATTGCAACGGCCGTTTTACCTACCTGACGGTCACCAATAATCAATTCCCTTTGACCTCTTCCAATTGGAATCATTGCATCTATCGATACCAGACCCGTTTGTAATGGTTCGTTTACCGGCTGACGATAAATTACACCAGGTGCTTTTCTTTCCAGAGGCATTGAGTACTTCTCCCCTTCTATAGGTCCTTTACCATCAATAGGCTGACCCAGCGTATCTACCACACGCCCTACAATTCCTTCGCCGACTTCAATAGAAGCAATTTGTTTGGTTCTTTTTACAGTATCGCCCTCTTTGATTTCTTTGGATTGTCCGAAAATTACGGCTCCAACATTATCTTCTTCAAGGTTTAGAACCATAGCTTTTTGGCCATTTTCAAATTCTAAAAGCTCTCCTGATTGCGCTTCTGTTAAACCATAAATACGCGCTACACCATCACCTACCTGAAGTACTGTTCCTACTTCTTCAAGGTCAGCTTCGCTTTTAACGTTTGAAAGCTGCTCTCTGAGTATGGCTGAAATTTCATCCGGTCTTATTTGTGCCATGTTATATTAATGAATTATAAGATTGATCAATAAGGTTTAATTTAAGCTGATTTAGTTTTTGACGAATTGATTCATCGATCTGGCGATCATTCATTCTTAGAATAAATCCTCCAATCAAATCCTCATCAACTTTTTCTGACAGATCTACTTTTTTACCAAAGCCCTCTTCAATAATCTTCGCAAATTGAATTTTTAATGAATCATCGAGTTCAATGGCCGTAGTGATACTGGCTTTGTTAATATTTTTATATGCGTTGTACTGAGCTTCAAACTCCTTTGCAATGGTTGATAAATTTGCTGCTCGGCCTTTTTTACAAACCAATTGAAAGAAATTCAGCGTAAGGTCATCTACTTTTCCTTTAAATACTTTCTTGAGAACTTCGCTTTTTTTGTCAAAACCAATTATTGGATTGGATAATACGATTCTCAAATCGCGACTGGATTTGACAGTCTCTGTAAATAAGTCAATATCAGACTTAATGGTCTCCTCTTTGCTCCGCTTTACAGATTCCTCAAGAAGTGATTTTGCATATCTTATAGCGACCTTTATTTCAGACATGCTAGTTTAATTTAATTTCTTTTACGTAGTCCTTAATCAAATTTTCCTGCGATTTTTTATCGGCCAATTCCTTGCGCAAAACCTTTTCGGCTATGTCCAATGAAAGTTCTGCAACCAGGTTTTTTACTTCGCTAATTGCTGAGTTTTTCTGTTGTTCAATTTCTGCTTTGGCATCGACCATAATTTTATTTGCACTCTCTTCGGCTTGTACTTTTGCTTCATCCCTGATTGTAGCCGCAGCAGCTTGTGCATCCTTTATGATCTGATCTCTTTCTATTCTTGCTTCCTGAAGTAATTTTTCATTGCTCGCCTGAAGTTTCTCCATTTCTTCTTTGGCGATCTCTGCTGATCGGAGTGCCTCTTCGATGGAGTGTTCGCGCGTTTCAAGAGCACTTAATATTGGTTTCCATGCAAATCTTCCCAAAAGGAAAACGACAATAAGAAATGTAAGTGCCTGCCAAAAAATTAATCCTGTTCCCGGTGTTAATAAATCCATATTATAAATTTTGATAAAAAGAACCCAAACCGACCTATTGCCGGAATTGGGTTCAAATGATTATCCCAGAGATATAAGTAAACATACAACCACTCCGAAAAGCGCGATTACCTCAATCAAAGCTGCAATAATCAACATCGCAGTTTGTACTTTTCCTGAGGCTTCAGGTTGTCTGGCCATGGCTTCCATAGCAGAACCGCCGATTCTACCAATCCCTATTCCAGCACCAATCGCAACTAATCCGGCGCCGATTCCGGCTCCCATGATTGCTAGGCTCATATCCAATAAAATTGACAATAACATAATTTATTATTTAGGATGAAACAAAAACTAATGATGATCTTCCACTGCCATTCCAATGTACAGTGATGAGAACATTGTAAAAACATATGCCTGAATCGTTGCTACTAACAACTCAATCAGGTTGATAAATATTACGATTATAGAACTGCCCAGCCCTACAGCATAAGAACTGAAAATAAAAGTCAAGGCAATTAAACTTAATATAACAATATGACCCGCGGTAATAGCGACGAAAAGTCGAATCATTAATGAAATAGGTTTAGTAAAAATTCCTATTAGTTCCACAGGTAAAATGATAATTCTTAATGGTAAGGGAACTCCCGGTGTCCAAAAAATATGTTTCCAATAATGCTTATTTCCGCTGAAATTGGTAAGTATAAATGTTCCCACAGCAAGCACTAGCGTAACTGCAATATTTCCGGTCAGATTCGCAGCCCCGGGGAATAATCCCAATAAATTTCCAAACCAAATGAAAAAGAAAAGGCTTAACATATAGGGAAGGTACTTCCTGTAATTTTCGCCAATATTTGGTTTTACTACTTCGTCTCGGATGAATATTATGATTGGCTCAAAAAAGCTTTGAATACCCTTTGGTGCTTTCCCTTTGTTTTTTTTATATCCATTTGCAACAGCAAAGAAAATCCACAAAAGCAATGCGGAATTTAAAAACAGAAATGCTACATTTTTTGTGATTGAAAAATCGGAAACATGTCCGCCATTTTCTAAGCTAATATGCCCATGCTCCAGCACATAACCTTTGTATGGTACTGTTTCGTGATTTTCGTTAAAAAACTTCGAAGACATAAAGATATCCAGTCCCTTTTCATCAGAATAGACTATGACCGGAAGATAAAGTGTGACATCACCAAAAAAATGCCATGTGTGGTCATCTTTTACATGATGCATGATCATCTCACCGGGATTAAAAGCATCACCGGATTCTTCGGAAGCATTTGCGTTTTGCGGTAAAAATGTACCACTGATAAATACTACAGAAAATAAAAAAGCTGAAGCTAAGATTTTGATTTTCAACATTCTACAATTTCGCCTTCAGGAGCCTCAAAAATTAGACTGCAAATCTAGATATTATGGCCCCAAAAAAAAATTTTGATCCAATATTTTTAAGACATCCTTTTTGTCTCTTTGGAAGTTTTTTTTAAATCGTAAAAAATATCAGCGCCGAGTAGTAAAGAATACAAAATTGCAGTCCAAATGATCATTATTTTGGCGCCTTTTTCTACAAACAGAGTCAGAAGAAACAATAAGCCAATTATCAGAATAAATTTTACAGCAAAAGCCAGAAGATTGGCGTTTACCCAGAAATGTGAATTGCTAGCCTGAATTCTTCGGGTCAGATGGAGAAAAAGGTATTTTGAGAAAAATATTGAAAGTAAGATTGAGGCAACCGACAAATAATAGGCCAGGTAAGAGGCAATTTCCGGGAATAGGAAATAGCTTATTATTAAATATACAAGCTCAATCAAAATTAAAATGAAGGCGTAAATGGCAAAACGCATTTACGAATTGATTTCGCGATGTATTAAATAGAGTGAACCTGCAAATGATCCCAATAAGAACAATAATGTAAAAACAGGAAATTTAATTTCGAGCTTTTTGTCCAACCAAATGCCCGAAAAAGTAGCCAATCCTATAGTAACAAGCATTTGTAATCCAAGGCCCGAGTACTTATAAAAATTATTAGGCTGTTTTTTCGGTTCTATCTTTCTCCTCCTTGTTCCCGATGGTGATTTCTTTTACAATAGCTCCCATTTTACACGAGCCATTAAACGTGGCACCGGCTTCAACAACCAGCTTGTTGGTCATAATATCTCCGTGAATGGTAGCTGAACTTCTTAGTATGAGTAATTCAGAAACCTCTACACTTCCTTTGACTTCTCCCGCTACTTCCGCATTCTGGGCAAGTATACTGCCATCAACGGCAGAAGAATCACTTAATACTATTTTAGATTTAGACTTAACGTTTCCGGTAAGTCTTCCTTCTATTCTGATATTACCGAATGTCTGAATATCGCCTTCGAGAATTGTGCCTTTTCCTATATTGTTGCTAGAATCTCTTAGTTCAGTCAAATCTTTTTTATTCTCTTTATTATTAAACATAAACTCTACTAATTAAAAGTAACGAATTCCTCCGGATTTACAGGATTTCCGTTGTACCAAATTTCAAAATGGAGATGAGGACCTGTCGTTATCTCGCCTGAATTACCAATTATTGCAATTATTTCGCCTGCCTGCACAAAATTACCAACTTTTTTTAATAATTCTGAATTATGCTTATAAACTGAAAATACATTGCTTTTATGTTGCAGTGCGATAACATAACCGGAATCTTCAGTCCAACTTGATAAAACAACGGTACCATCCGCTATTGATTTTATTGGCTCATTATTTTTTGCTACGACATCAATCCCAAAATGATCAATTTTGGTATTGTAAGCCCTGGTCACCAAACCTTCTACCGGAGGAAAAAAATACATATCCTGTAAGCTTGATTGATCTCTGTAAACCAAATTGATATTGGATGTTTTCCCTATTTCAAACTCATCTTTTAGCAAAGAGTCAATTAATCGGCCCGATGCATCCGATCCGGATTCACTGTTTGAAAATAGATTATTAGTATCTCTTTCATAAGAAAGACCAATTACGGAATCGCCCGAAACAACCGACTGTATGGTATTGATAAAAAATTCCTTTTTGTCAACTTCATTGGACAATGAATCGACTGCTAGACTTAGTTCAACGATTTTTTTGTTAATATCAAATTCTGTCTCGCCCGAGAAAAACCAGGATTTCAAAACATTATTATAAAGCAAAACACTACCTGCGCTACAAATAACTAATGTCAGAAAACTAATTACAATTATCTTTGCATAGGTAAAACTGAATGAAGATTTTTCAGCGAAATTTTCTTCATTTCGAACTACCAAAAGGTATTTAGTTGTTAACCAGGAACTTAATGTTTTGCGGTTTTTCAAAGTAGTCAAATGTGCCGCAAAATTATAACATTATTAATATCTACTCATTTTTATAATAAAGAAGTCCGAAATTTGTTAATCATTCAGAGAAATTAATTTGAATTACAGGCTCATTTATATTGGTTTTGCCGTTTTGGCTGTGTTTTCACTGCTGATCTCCTGTTCAGCAGAAAGAAATAATCCTATTGCCAAAACCTATCACAATACGACCGCACATTATAATGCCTATTACATCGCAAGAGAAAAACTTTCCGATGCGGAGTTTAAAATAAATCAGGAGAGACAGAATAATTTTAATGAAATACTCCATGTCTACGATGAAATGGATGAAGACATGTCTTCCCAGTTGACGGGATTAGCAGAGGATGCCATTAAAAAGGCTTCTTTGCCAATCCAATATCATAAAAACAGCAAATGGGTAGATGATTGCTATATTCTGATTGGCAGGGCAAGATTTTATAAAAGGGACTTTCCCAATGCCATTCAGACCTTCAAATATGTAAACTCGAAAAGCGAAGATGACAATGCAAGACATTTGGCTTTGTCATGGCTATTGAGATCTTTTATTGAAGCGGGAGAGCTCAACAATGCCAGGGCAGTATCTGATTATTTAAAAAAACAACCGCTCGATAAAAAAGTAATTAAAGAGGTAACCCAGGCAAGGGCTGATTATTTTCAGGAAATTGGTGAACTGGAAGAAATGGCTGAAAACATGGAAATCGCAGTTCAGTTTACCAAACCAAAACGCTTTAGAGCAAGACAGCATTTTATTCTCGGGCAATTATACCAGGAATTGGGCAATAATGACAAAGCCTATGAACATTATAAGCTGACTTTAAAAAGTAACCCCTCCTATGACCTGTCATTTTATTCTAAATTATATCTGGCACAGGTTACGCGCTTCAATTCAGAAACAGACATTAAAGAGATAAAGAAATATTTTGAAAAGTTGCTTAAGGATAAAAAGAATGAAGATTATAAAGACAAAATTTATTATGAGCTGGCAAAATTTGAGTACAAACAGGATAATATAAATAAAGCCCTATCCTATTTGTATAAATCAGTAGCGGCAAGCGAGGCCAATCCCAATCAAAAAGCTTATTCCTATCTCCTTCTGGCAGAAATTCACTATGATGATTTGCAGGAATACGAGACATCAAAGGCCTATTACGACAGTACATTACAAACGCTGAGCAAGGATCACAAAGACTATGAAAACATTAAAAGACGTCATGAGGTATTAATAACTTTTACAAAGCAACTGGCAATAATTCAATATGAAGACAGTGTGCAAAAACTTGCCAAAATGGATTCCACAGAGCTCATTAGCTATTTAAATGAAATCATTGAAAAAGAAGAGGAGCGGAAAAGATTAGAAAGGGAAAAGCAGGAAAATGCTCTGGCCAACAATGAACTCCGATACGGTGATGCACAGGATGGTTTTGGTTCAAGCAATAATGATCAATCCGGATTTTATTTTTACAATGCTTCCGCAGTAAGTATAGGTCAGACAGAATTCGTGCGGATTTGGGGCAGAAGAGCTTTGGAAGACAACTGGAGAAGGCAAAATAAAGGTGTTGCTTTTAATGAAGAGGAAGAAAGCTCAGAAGAAGATGAAACACTTGTAGAAGAACAATTTAATTTAAAAGCGGAGGACTTTGAGTCGAAAGAAGAATACAATCTGGCAGTTCAACGAATGAAATTGCTAAAGGATATTCCATTTGATGAAGAAAGCATGGTTGCATCCAATAAAAAACTCGAAGAGGCCTATTACACCCTCGGCAAGATTTACAATCTCAACCTTTTAGAATACGAAAATGCAACGGAGACCTTTCTCACTCTTCTTGAAAGATTCCCGGATTCCGAATACAATTTAGAAGTCATGTACTTTCTCTATTTTATCAATAAAGACGAACAGGAATTGTCCTATCTGGTAAAGGATAAAAGCAGTAAGGAAATATCAGAGACTTATAAAAACATTTTATTAACAAAGTATCCAAAATCCCTGTATGCCAAACTCATTTTAAATCCGGATTATTTAAAAGAGGCCCAGTTGGAGGATCAGCAAGCTAATGCATTATACAAGGTGGCTTATGACAATTATCAAATAGGCAATTATGAAATGGCCCTGCAAAATGTAAATAATATCATCGAAAATTACAGCTCAACCACATTTATTGATAAAGCCATTTTGCTCAGAATTATAATAAAAGGAAAACAAAAGGACATTCTGGCTTATAAAAGCGACCTGGAAGGGTTTATTGAAGAATATAACACCAGTGAAGTATTGCCTTTTGCAAAAAAACTACTTGACGAAGCCAATGATTATATACGCGCCGCGACAAGCCCTGAAGAAAATGTGTCAGAAGCCACGGGAGAAAAAGGTGAAGAAACACCTTATGAATTTAATCCAAAAGACCGCCATTTTTTCCTCTTTACCATTGAAAACAAAGGAGTGAAAACCAACGATGTAATGATTGAATTTTCGGATTTTAACAAAGCCAATTTTTCAATTGAAAAGCTAAAGGTCAGTCAATTGCTGTTGAATACGGAACGTATCCTTTTTTCTATAAAGGAATTTGAATCAAAAGACGATGCCATGCGTTATTATCAGGCTTTTCAAAGCAGGGGCAAATTCTTAAAAAGCTATCAAAATGTTAATCCTGAATATTTTGTAATAGGATCAAAGAATTTTCCTCTATTTTATAATTCAAAGAATATTTCAGAGTATAAAACTTTTTTCCAGGATAACTATCTTTAATTCTTAATGCGTAAATCAAGTAAAGTAATTGCTGCTATTTGGGTAGTGTTTGTTTCACTCGTCCTGGGAATAGTGTTGTTTTTTTATTCGGTATCCATAAATTTCATGAATTTGTATGGTACCCTTCCCGGACTTAAAATTCTTGAGAATCCGGAGAGTGAGGTAGCTTCGGAAATTTATTTCTCAGATAGAAACAGCAAGGGTGAATTAAAAATAATCGGCAAATACTATCGACAAAACAGATCAAATACAAAATATGAAGATCTATCCCCACATTTGATCAATGCGCTATTGGCACAGGAGGATGCGCGGTTTTACAAACATTCCGGAATTGATTTCGAGGCTATTTTAAGAGCTGTAATATTTCTCGGATCGCAGGGTGGTGGAAGTACTTTAACACAGCAACTGGCGAAAAATCTTTTCAAAATTCGTGGAGACCATAATAATGGGATTCTGAAAGATGTAAACTTTTTAAAAATCAACATCATCATAGCCAAAGCCAAAGAGATGCTGATGGCGATAAAACTTGAAAAGGCCTATACCAAACAGGAGATTATGACTATGTATTTAAATACGGTCGATTTTGGTAGTAATGCTTTTGGGATTAAAGTGGCTTCGGAAACTTTTTTTGGAAAAAGTCCGGAACAAATAAATATCGAAGAAGCGGCGGTGCTTGTTGGAATACTGGGTGCTACCTATTCTTATAACCCTGTTTACAATTATGATAATTCGATTAATCGAAGAAACCGGGTTCTGGGCCAAATGCACAAATACGGCTACATTAATGATAAAGAGTTGGACTCTCTCTCGAATTTAAAAATCAATTTGGAATACTATGATGTAGACAATCAAAGCAAAGGGCTCGCCACCTATTTTCGTTCAGTTGTAAAACTGGATTTAATGAGATGGTGTAATGCCAATGGTTACGATCTCTTTGCAGATGGATTGAAAGTTTATACAACCATTGATTCCCGTCTACAGCAACATGCTGAAAAAGCCATAGAAGAACATATGCCCGAGCTTCAAAATAAATTTAATGAACATTGGAAAGGACGTAATCCATGGGTGGATGAAAATTTCAGAGAATTAAGAGGCTATATAAGGAACTCGGTAAAAAGATTGAAGTATTACAAAAAACTCAAAGAAAAATATGCCGAGCATCCCGATTCAGTTGAATATTATATTAATCTGCCAAAAAAAATGAGGGTGTTTTCATGGAATGGTGATATCGATACCACTTTCAGTACAATTGATTCATTGAAGTATTACCGGCATATTTTGCATGCTGGATTTATGGCGATGGATTTTAAAAATGGACATATTAAAGCCTGGGTCGGAGGTATTGACCATCGCTATTTCAAATATGACCATGTGCGTCAGGGCAAGAGACAACCGGGTTCTACTTTCAAGCCAATTGTTTATACTGCTGCAATAGATAATGGTTATACACCTTGTTTTGAACTTGAAGATGCACCCGTCACCTTTATTTTACCCACAGGAGAATCGTATACACCACAGAACGCGGAAGGAAGATGGTCTTATGAAAAACTCACATTAAGACAGGCTCTTGGGAGATCTGTTAATTCTGTCACAGCCAATCTTATGAAGAGAGTGGGAATCGAAGTAGTTGTGGATTATGCTAAAAAATTGGGAATACAAAGTGAGCTTGCACCGGTTCCGAGTTTATGTTTGGGAACAAGTGATCTCTCGCTTTATGAGCTTGTAGGCACTTACGGAACTTTTGCAAATAAAGGCTTGTGGACCGAACCTTTTTATATTCAAAGGATTGAAGATAAATACGGCAATGTACTTAAGGAATTTCTACCAAGGACCAAAGAGGCATTGAATGCACAGACTGCTGAAATTATGCTTTACATGCTCCGTGGGGCTACTGAAGAAAGAAATGGCACGGCACTGGGCTTGTACCGCTGGGATTTGAGAAAGGATAATATGATAGCTGCCAAAACGGGAACTACAAGTAATTACTCCGATGGCTGGTTTATGGGAATTACCAAAGATTTGGTCGCAGGTGCATGGGTTGGGGCAGAAGAACGATCGATCCACTTCAGGTCCATCGCACTGGGATCGGGAAGTAGAATGGCTATGCCGATCTGGGGACTGTTTATGCAAAAGATCTATGCTGATTCAACACTTAATTTTGATAAGGGTGATTTTGAACAAAAAGTAAAAATTGATATTGAATTGGACTGTAGCAAATTCAACAATCCTTTTGCAAATGATTCAGTTGATGTAGACATACCCGATTTAAATGAAAATCCGGACAGAGATATCTTTAACTAATTTTGGCTGTAGACACTGCAATTTTAAAATCCTTACCTAATGAACCCGGGATATACAAATTCTTTGGTGAGAATGGAGATATAATTTATGTGGGTAAGGCCAAGAATATTAAAAAAAGAGTCAACAGTTATTTTACATCCCTAAAAGGAAAGGACAGGAAAACCAAACGACTGGTAAAACAAATTGAGAAAGTTGAGTTTTCTGTAGTTAACAGGGAGTCCGATGCTTTCTTACTTGAAAACAATTTAATAAAGGAGCATCAGCCGAAGTACAATGTATTATTAAAAGATGGCAAGACCTATCCTTACATTGTAATTACTAAAGAACGATTTCCAAGAATTCATCACACCCGAAGAAAAAATTCAAAATATGGGGAATATTTTGGCCCCTATCCATCGGTAAGAGTTCAAAAACAGGTGGTTGACCTCCTACAAAAACTTTTTAAATTCAGAACATGCAAATTGAATTTATCGGAATCCAATATTGCAAAAGGAAAATTTAAAGTTTGTCTGGAATATCATATTGGCAATTGTTTTGGCCCCTGTGAAGATCTTTATTCAGAAGAAGATTACAATGCAGATATTGAAATGGCCCGAAATGTCTTGAAAGGAAAAATTAGAATGGTCAAAGACCATTTTAAACAAAAAATCCAGCATTTCGCCGATAAGCTTGAATTTGAGAAGGCTCAAAGTTTTCAGGAAAGACTCAATAATCTGGAACAATATCATTCCAAATCATTGGTAAGCAACATCTCTGATATTGAAATCCACGCATTGACGATTGTTCACGGCCTTAAAAAGATCTTCGGCAATTATATCCATTTGCATGAAGGAGCTATTATCAAAACCAGAAATGTAGAGCTGAAAAATCCACTGGACTTAAACGATCAGGAATTATTGAAGGTATTTCTAAATGAAATTCTATCACATCAGAGCAGTGATGATTTGCCGGTGAAATCAATTATTTCCAATGTTCAAATTGAAGAAGATATAAACGGGATCATGGTAAATCATCCCAAATCCGGTGATAAAAAAAGAATACTTGACCTTTCAATTAAAAATGCCCTTGAATATAAATCTTCCATTGAACAAGTGGATATACCTGACCCGAATCTAAGAAAATTAGAAACACTTAAAGAAGAATTGAATTTAAACAAGGTACCTTTTCATATAGAGTGTTTTGATAATTCAAACTTTCAGGGATCAAATCCTGTAGCTTCTATGGTATGTTTCAAAAATGGCAAACCGGCTAAAAAGGAATACAGGCATTTTAATATAAAAACCGTAGAGGGGCCGAATGATTTTGATTCAATGAAAGAAATAGTTCGAAGACGATATTCAAGGCTGTTGCAAGAAAAAGCACCATTGCCCGATCTTATTGTCATCGACGGTGGAAAAGGCCAGTTAAACGCTGCTTATGAAGAATTAATTAATCTTCAAGTCCAAATACCTGTTATTGGAATAGCTAAAAAATTGGAAGAACTATATAAACCGGGTGATCCCTATCCTTTGATGGTTTCAAAGAAATCCGAAGGATTAAAATTAATTCAACATTTAAGAAATGAAGCCCATCGTTTTGCAATAACGCACCATCGAAATCAAAGGAGTAAAAGAGTTTCTAAAAGCATGTTGGATGATATTGTGGGCATTGGACCTAAAACAAAAAACCTTCTTTTAAAAGAATTTAAAAGTGTAAAAAGAATAAAGGAAGCAAGTCAGCAGGAATTAATCGATCTGCTTGGCCAAAGCAAAGGCACGCATATTTTTAAAAGCATAAAAAAAGCGGGAGATTAGGCCCGCTTTTAATTTTACTATTAGAGTATTAGAACTCCCACAACTCGTGTTCGTATTCCATTATTTTCATTTCATACCAGTCACTGCCGTAAAGGTTTGCTTTACCTGGCCCATAGATATCCACGATAAATTTATTATCCGTATTTGATACCTTAATAATTCTTGAAGCAAAAAGCCTAAGATCAAACGCATCCTGCAAATTTCGGTGCTCTGCAGAGTTTAGATCGTTAAACCAAATAGCCTCAGGATTGTCTTTAAATAATTTATCTACCAATTCTGTATATGAAAATACAGCCACCGTTTTATCAATTCCATCAGGTGTTAATGATGCATCTACAATCAATTTAAAAGTCAAGATGTCATAATACATTCTTGAACGTTTTTTATCGAAAATAACATCTTCCTGAACTTCTATGATAAAAAGCTCTCTGGGTAAATAATAAGGATCTATAGCCATATCCTCTCCACCGCCATCTTCTGCAAATGGATCATCAGGATCTGTGGCACCAGCATCTCCTCCCGGATCAGCAAATGGATCATTCGGATCGGCAAAAGGATCATTGGGGTCCGCAAATGGATCATTTGGATCCGACATTGGATCATCCTCCTCTTCTTCTTCCGTCGCAAACCCTTCAATGGCAGGGTTGGTCAGGTTTTCAAGGAATTGTTCCATTGACATGGGCGTACCCAAGGTATCAGCTTCATAAGGCTGTACGATACCTTTTTTTGCAGCCTCTACAATCAATTGCGTTAATTCTCTTCCATTGGAAAAGAAGGCCGAATTTTGAACTTCCCTTAGGTCCATTCTTCTCCACACTCTTTTCTTGAACATTATGTCCGAAGAGTGTATTGGTCGTACAGACAAGTCATTATAACCTGAATTTATATTCTCCTGTGAAAAGGAGATATCGCTCAAGGCTACAACAATAAAAAGTGTTAATAATAATTTACCTAAGGTTTTCATTCTAATCTTTTTAGATAATTGGTATTATGATGTAACGAGATGTCACCGGTACATCAACTTCCTCATTTTGGTTTCGGAAATTTCGCCTTATTACCGTTTTCACCTCTATTGAATATCTGTCTCCAGGTCGCGCTTGCGCAGCAAAAGAAGAAAGATTTAATCTACTTGTCCTAAACGTTTGTTGAGCAACGGCTCTTTTACCACGTGCTAATTTGACAATAACTTCAGTTGCCTTATATCTCGCATCTTTTGGTAAAAACGATGCAAAATCCTTGTCAGCTTGCACATCAATTTCCATAGCTCTCGGACCTGGTGCCTGTTCTCCATCTCTAACATTGGCAGGTCTTCTTCCCACTTTTGCAACCAAAGTTGGTAAAGGAACTGATCGAACTTTAAAATCTTGTGAACCAATGGCATTCCCATTACTACTAACACTCAATGTGACTTTTTTAGAAGTAGGAATTACCGTTACAATACCCTTTTTAGAACTTGGAATTGCAGCCCCGCCTCTTACGCTAAATTTAGGATTATAAGTCTGGCCAAGTGCCGGTACCTGCACATTAAGTTCATTACCACAATTTCTATACAATGCCTGAACAGATGCAGATTGAATTTGAATAACAGGTTTTGCAACAATATAATCTGTTTCAACAACTATTACAGTATCACCACCGGTTGGTTTTGCAAGCTTAATTTCACCCTTCCAGCTTTTTTTAGCTTGTCCTTCTTTATCGTATTTTCCGGGTGTGGCTGTAAATTCTACAAGACCGATACCATTTTCAACTTTGATCTCTTTTCCACCGTAAAACATCTCCGGTTGTACAGTTGATGAAAATGCAGCTATAAACATTTCAGCTTTGTATTTAGTACCTGCAGCTACTACTTTTGATTCCGGTCTGACCATTCCTTGCAATACGTCAAATTTAAAATCAGCAGCACCTACTTCTGAAGCCAGCTCATTTAGCAATTCGCTTTCCATTTGTACGACCGTACTTTGCATTTCTGCCATTACGGCCATTGCTGCAACCATCGGAGTATTTTGGAAGGTCAATTCTGCAAAATCCTTTGATTTTTGATCTGCTATCTTACTAAAGAAAGGGTCATCTTTTGCATCTACAGCAAATGACTTAAAGTCATCTTTTGTATCCTCTGTAGCATGTTTCTGAAGATAGGCACAATAATCATCAATTTTCTTTCTCAGTTCATAGGCCTTACCATTTTGATTTGGACCAATAAACATTGTTTGAACATTATCTTCATTTTTCGCTCCTTCATAGAATCCCGTTTCCGGATTTACACCATCGATTTCTTTGAGTGTTTCCCTCAATTCTTCAATGTAATCAACGATTCCCTGAGTTTTCGATCTTACTTCTTTAGCAGTCTTAAGAATTTCAACTTCCTGTTTCTTATTACCGCGTTCTTCGACCTTTGCCTTAATGTTATTTACAACATTGATGTTTCGGCCAGAAGTTTCACGCACTACTGTTTCAATTTTCTCCTCGAGAAATTTGAACTTATACATCACGGAACTACTTACCTGGAGGGCCAAAAGGGCCGTGAGTACCAGGTACATCATACCGATCATTTTTTGTCTTGGTGTTTCTTTACCGCCTGCCATAGCTATTTTTTGCTTTTAGTTAATTAAGCCTTCATTGCGGCTAGAATATTTCCGTAAACATTATTCAAGGATGTCAGGTTAGAAGACAATTTAGAAAGTTCGCTTCTAAATGTTTCTGTATCCTGCTCTGCTTCTGCAATGTTTTCAAGTGCAACAGAAAGGTTGCTGTAAAACTTGTTCATTGCTTTTAAGTGACTATTAGCATCTTGCAATTCAAGTTCGTATACAGAATTAAGAGCTCCCAAATTCTTTGTGATTTGCTGAACCTGCTCATGATACTCCTTGGCATCTTCACTAGCACCTGCCAATTCTGACATAGCTGAAGCTGTTTTATCATAGCTATCATTCATTTCGCGAAGTTTACCTGATGCAGATCTTGCACTGTCAGCGTATTCGCTTGTCGCGCTGGCGGCATCTGATATATTATTTAAACCACTTACAGTTTCAGATAACTTGGTGAAGCCTTCTCCCAATCGGTCGAGCAGTTCATCATTGATATTGGCTTCGTTGAACATATCGTCCAATTTTTTTGTAGCATTTTCAGAAGTTGCAGGCATTCCGAATTCATCTTCTTCTTCAAATTCACCTGACTCTTCTTTTAATTCCGGGTATACTTTTGACCAATCAAGTTCATCATGACTTGGTTCAAATGCAGAAAGGAAGAAAATGATTGCTTCAGTAGATAAACCCACACCGAGCATAAATCCTGCACCTGGTATGTGAAGGATCTTAAACATGGCTCCTACAATTACTACAGAAGCACCAATACCATATACCATTGGCATTATCTTTTTAAATAATACCTCTTTAAAACCACCTTTTTGTGCCATAATTTTTGACGTTTACGTTGTTAATAAGCTCTAATAATCCTAATAGTAAGAAATTTTAAAATTCTGTGCCAGAAGAACGGCCAAGGAATGTCATTGCACACCTAAAACCAATGAACGAAGTAGCTGTATCCTGGAATTCATATGTTCTAGTACCTGTTTGAAGGTAATAGGCTACATCTTTCCAGGAACCACCTCGAATCACTTTCCTCGGTTCATTATTATCAAAATAAGTTGGGTTCAAATCCCAAACAACCGGTACCGATGCTTCAAAAAAGGCGTCCTGACACCATTCTGCAACGTTACCTGACATATCGTATAATCCGTAGTCATTCGCAAAGTACGATCCTACGGGTGAAGTATAAGCAAAGCCATCATCGTAATAGTTACCACGACCCGGTTTGAAATTAGCCAATGCACAACCTCTTCCATTTCTAATATATGGATTGCCCCAAGGGTACATCGCCATGTCTCTTCCACCTCTTGAAGCGTATTCCCATTCTGCTTCTGATGGTAACCTGAATTTTGGCATTGGGAAAAGTCCATTATCCACTCTCCAGGCATTTAAGTATTTGGTTCTCCAATCACAGAAGTAATTGGCAGCAACCCAGTCCACACCAACGACCGGATAGTCATCGTGTGCCGGGTGATAAAAATAATATTCTGTTAGAGGATCTCCCATATGGTGAGAGAAATCTTTCATCCATACCGTTGTATCAGGATAAAGTTCACCATACACAAAATCTTCACCGAGCAATTCTAGAGAATCTTCGATGATCGCATAGACGAACTGTCGGTACTCATTGTTTGTGATTTCGGTATCATCCATGTAGAACCCACCAATTGTCACCTGCTTGTTGAGGTTGATCATGGTATGCGGCACATCTTCATCTGCCTGCCCCATGTGGAAAGTTCCCGGAGGACAATAAACCATTCCAAAAGGAGTGAATTGTTGGAATCCGGATCTGTTTGGAACTCCAATCAAATTACCACCATCGTCAATTGTACCTAGCCTGTTGCAGGATGTACCAATTATAACCATGATGAGCGCTCCTAAGAGCAATTTTGTGAAAAAATGTGTTTTCATAACACCACTAAATAAATTCATTCAAAAAAGCCTGTTCCCTATAAACTGTGGAATTTTAAAATTATTGCAATCCCCATATTTTCAAAAACGAAATCAAATCTAAAATTAATTATATACTTATCAAAATATGAGAATGAAGCCCAATTCCTTTTAATGCCTGAAACGAGGAGTTCGTATCACAGGTTTCGCTCCAGGTGCGGCAACCGGTAATGTATACGAAATTAATACCTCTGTAGACAATGGACTTAGTGCGTCATTTCTGTCGCCCTGCAATCCATAATCTATTGCTATTCCAGCTTTTAAAACATTGTCTTCAAGAAATCCCATTCCTATTAAAGCAGTCAGGTCGCCACCTTGTCTGTAAGTTAAGCCACCCCAAATTCTATCATTGTAAGTTGCTATTGCTCCCAGCTGAAAATAGCCCTGATTAAATTCCGCCGTTTTGTATATTACGGAAGGAGTTACTTTTAGTTCGTATGTTACTTCAAAAACATAGCCTGCAGTAAATGTATAATGTGGAACCAGCTGATTTCTAAGCCCCTGGGATGTATCAGTGTCTGTTGTATTAAAATCAAATTCTGAAGCTATCATGTGATCCGCTGCTACACCTACATAATAGTTTTCTGCCTGATACCAAAGCCCCAATCCAAGGTCTGGCTTGATCTGTGTTTCATTTCCCCCTAATAGATTTGGATCATTAGGATCTACCGGATTTAATTTTGTGAAATCCAAAGCCTGATAAAAAATTCCGGGACGTATACCGAGGCCCAATCTTCCGTTGGCTATTGGATAATGATAACTGTAGTTCAACAAAAAATTACCGTTTCTTGAAACCCCAATACTCTCATACATAAAAGTAGCCCCTATACCTGAAGAAATTTTAAAGATTGGCGTGTTAAAAGAAAATACACCACTAACCGGATTACCATTATTTTCAAAACTACTGCTGTAACCCAACCACTGGTTTCTGGCTATAAGTAAAAAATCAGTTTGACCCTCCATACCTGAATAACCGGGGTTATTGTACAGGTTGTTAAACATGTAATGACTAAACAGTGGGTCTTGTTGTGCGTAAAGCTCTGGAAGGTAGAATGTTACAATCGTAACCAGTAGCAGTAAAACTCTCTTCATAATGTCGTTTGTATCACGAATTTTTTATAAAATGCCTTAAAACTATGTAATAAAAAGCCAATATTAAAAATAATGAATCAATTAATTATCATTTAAGACCATTGGCTTCTTTTATATATTGTTCAATTGCTCCGGTCATTGAAGGAGCCTGAGGAAGTGGTGCCTGAATATCTAATATTAATTCAGCTTCTTCCACAGCCTTGGCTGTTGTTGGGCCAAATGCTGCAATTCTAGTATTATTCTGTTTGAAGTCCGGAAAATTAATAAAAAGGGAATTGATACCCGAGGGACTAAAAAATGCTATAATATCATATTTGATATCGGCCAGGTCTGACAAATCACTTGCTACCGTTTCGTAGATAACTGCTTCTTTAAAGAAAATACTATTCTCTTTTAGGAAGTCAGGAATATCATCCTTTCTGATACTCGAACATGGAAACAAATATTTTTCTTCAGGATGTTTTTTAATTATTTCAAGAAGATCATTTACCGTCTTATGGCCAGTGAATAATTTTCTTTTTCTCAACACGATGTATTTCTGAAGATAATAAGCCGTTTGTTCTGAAATACAGAAATATTTCATATCAGGTGGCATTTCCACCTTGGCTTCCTTACAAATTCTAAAGAAATGATCTATGGCATTTCTACTGGTAAATATAACAGCAGTATGGCTCAGCAGATCAATCTTCTCTTTACGGAACTCCTTAAATGGAACGCCCTGTACTTCAATAAACGGTCTGAAATCTATTTTCAATTTATACTTCTCAGCCAGTTTATGGTAAGGAGAGTTTTCCTGCTTTGGTTGGGGTTGTGATACCAAAATAGAAGATACTTTTTTCTTTCTCTCGTCTATTAGGCTAGTATCAGTGTTGTTCATACCTCAGAAATAAATTAAAAGGTTAGTAAATGCACCAATAAAATGATTGGAAAGACATCAATTGCTAAAATGCCCGAAATGGTCAATAAATCCGCTTTAATGTTAAAATTTAAGTAAGTCATTATCCCACCGACTGCATTTAGAGCCGCAAATATAAAGAATAAGATTTGAAAATAATTCCCTAATTCTAAATTTGATATTAAGAGCAGGGGAATACTGCAAAGTAAAAAATACCAAAAACTCAGATTGCTAAAACTTAAAAGATAGGTTCTCCAAAGTGCGGAAAAATTACGCGTTTCTTGTCTGATCCATAAATAAAAAAGATAAAAGCTTCTTTTTAGAAAAAGATATACAACTATTAAAAAGGAATACAGACCGATTTTTATCCAGTTGTTATTAATGCTAAAGCCAAAAAAAGTCCTGAACTCGTAATTGAAATATTCAAAGTCATAAACAAAAGCATTGAGCAATACAGCCAGAACTAAAATGGCCAATAACAACAAGAGCGGGTTGATGCTGTCGCCGAGAAATTTTTCTATTGTCAAGCGGGGCGATCTCAGGAAATTGCCTGAAAAATAAAAATCAAACTCTCTTTTGGAAAGGATTCGTACCATCGCGAGAGCAAAAAAGAAGCCCAAAAAAATTGATTCGAGATAAGGCCTTTTAATTGGACGCTCCTGTTTGTCAATTATTGAACTCTCAATTGAATCTGCTTTTTTAAGCAGTTCAACTTTCAGATTTGACCTGTTTAAGAATTCAGAAAAATGCTCAAGTTCACATTGCTTTTTTGAACTAATTCGTCTTAGTTCTTTCAATGTAAATTGAACACTGTCCGGAGCTTTAGCTCTGTATATTAAGACCTTATTGAGAAAAATTGAATAATTTTTCGGGTGGACAATGTTTATTATCAGGTTTTCAGACCAGGCTGTATCGAGTTTTGTAAAAATGGAAGAACTCGTATTGGCTCCATTCCATGGGATTCGAATACCACTAGATTTATCAATTTGTTCCGCCTTGAAAATCAAATCTTCTATGGTATTGTACTCCGAAGCACTTATGCTTTGACAATCAGCAAAAACCAAGAACAGAAATAAAACAAAAGACTTTTTAAGCATGTGATTTCCTCGCCTTACTTTTCACTAAAAGCTCAATAATCAAATTGGTAATAATAAAGAGGCCGGCCAGAATTGTAATCATGGTTGAATTACCGGCATTTGAAAAATAAATTGAAATCAGAATTACCAGAATATTAAAAAAGATTAAAATAAAGAGTGTTTCACCCTGTTTTAAACCGATTTTTAGGAGTTGATGATGCAGGTGGTTTTTATCCGGTGAGAATGGAGAAACACCATTAATAACTCTTATGGTAAAAACGCGCAATGTATCAAATATGGGCACAACTAAAATGGACACCGCCACAGAGGGCCCCGCAGGGATTTTATTCATTTCAATAAATTTTATAGCCAATACGGCCACAATTAATCCGCTGACCAGCGAACCGGTGTCACCCATAAATATTAATGCATTTTTAAAGTTAAAACGAAGAAATCCCAAAATTCCACCTACCAGACAAACGGCCACCATGGCGTATGCAGAATAATACTCTCCTCCGTAATAATGCAGGTAAAGACCAAAAGAAAGTGTGATAATCAATAAAATGCTGCCCGCCAAACCATCCATGCCATCTATCAGATTGATGGAGTTGGAAATGCCCATTATAACCAGAAATGTAAAGAGATAACTTAATTTATCATCTATTTCAAAAATTCCAAAAACGCCCTGGAAACTGGTAATTCTAATATCGCCGATAAAAATAATTATTCCCGCTGCGAGAATTTGAACGAAGAATTTTTTAAATGCCGATACAGAAACAAGGTCGTCCTTTAATCCAATAAAAAATAAAATGATACAACCGGCCAGCAATTGCTGAATACCAAAATCAAGTGTGCCAAAAATTGTCAGTGATGACATAAAGGCTGCAAAAATTGCGAGTCCTCCTAATCTGGGCGTTAAGGACATATGAACAGTTCTTTTATTCGGCTCGTCCAGGAGGTTTTTTATATGCGCAACAAAAATAATCGAAGGGATAGCGAATACCGCCAATAGGAAAGACCAAAGGAATGGAAGAATATAATCGTAAATTTCAAATTGAGGTGTTTCCAAAAAAAATAACTTTGATGCCGGTTTACAATCAAATTCAAAAATATTGATTTTATGTCAATTCAATTGATAATCAAGAATTAAATGGCTGGAATTTATATCCATGTTCCATTTTGTCGAAAGGCTTGTCATTATTGCGACTTTCATTTTTCCACCTCTCTTAAAAATGTAGATGAAGTTTATCGGGCTATTGTAAAAGAACTGAAAGATGAACGCAACTATTTTGATAATGATAAAATTGAAACGCTCTATTTTGGCGGTGGAACGCCTTCGGTTTTTAATGCAGAGAAATTAGATTCATTATTAAAGACTGTCGAAAATACATTTTATTTCAACCGTGATACGGCCAAAGAAATCACTTTGGAGGCCAACCCTGATGATTTAAGTATTTCTTATTTAAAAAGTCTCAAGGAAATTGGGATACATCGGTTGAGCATAGGCGTGCAATCTTTTGATGATGAAATTCTTAGTTTTATAAACCGCAGCCACAATAGTAAAGAAGCCATCAATTCAATTGAAAATGCAATTCAATGTGGTTTTAGTGATTTGAGTGTAGATTTTATATATGGCATTCCGGGAAGAAAACCTGGTGCTATTAATAATGAGCTTGAAGTCTTAGAAAACAAAGAGATCCGGCACCTATCCATGTACGGACTCACAATTGAAGAAAAAACTGTTTTTGGAAACTGGAAAAAAAAGGGGCGATTGAAAGAAAAGGATGAAGATGAAGTCGTCTCAGAGTATCTCGGAATCAATAAATTATTACAAGATTGGGGATTTGAGCAATATGAAATTTCCAATTATGCAAGAGATGGTTCTTATGCGCTTCACAATACCAATTATTGGCTTGGCAAGAAGTATTTGGGGATAGGGCCATCTGCACATTCATTTAACGGTGAAATACGTAGAATAAACCCTTCAAATAATGCACTCTATATAAAAGGTGTAAAATCAAGTATTTTAAATAGAGAAACGGAAGTGCTGAGTGCTTCCAATATTTTTAATGAAATGGTAATGACCGGGCTCAGAACTAAGTGGGGAATAGATAAAGTCAAAATTCAAAATTCAAAATTTTACCCGGATATAAGAAACACACTTCAAGACTTTATTGCCAATGGCATGATAATCGAAAAATCCGCAGCCTTCACTTTGAGCGAAAAAGCTAAGTTAATAGCGGATGAAATTGCTTCAGAACTTTTTGTAGTCTGACTAAAGACTCATCATTTCCTTGAACTTAACGGCTTGTCTTCTGGAGATTTCCAGTTTATCTCCACCTTTTAAATGCACCATCAAGCCACCGTTGAACCAGCTCTCAATATTTTCAACCCATTTCAAATTGATAATGTATTTTCTACTTGCTCGGAAAAATTCATTTCCATCGAGTTTTTCTTCCAGAGCATTTAAGGATTTGTGAATCAAGGGCCTGAAATTATGGAAATACACTTTCACATAATTTCCATCGGATTCGAACATTCTGATATCGGATAGTTTTACGAACCAGCATTTATCCCCATCTTTTACAAACACCTGATCTTCTCCAGTCAAATTATTTCTGGCTATTTTACCCGATCGGGTCCTCGCCTTCTTGTCAAAGTCTTCGAGTAATTTTCGAATCGATTCCTTTAATCTTTCCGGTTGAACCGGTTTTACGAGATAATCCATCGCATTGACTTCAAAAGCTTTTAAGGCGTATTCATCATAGGCCGTGACAAAAACGACCGACGGTACTGAATTTAATTCCTGAAGCATTTCAAAACCGTCTTTACCTGGCATTTGAACATCCAGAAAAATAAGGTCAGGATTGCTTTGTTGGATCATTTCAATGGCTTCATCGGCATTGGCTGCTTCGCCAATCAATTCAATTTCATCAAAAGGAATTAACATGTTTTTTAATTCCTGACGCGCTAGCCTTTCATCGTCAATTATTATTGTTTTCATCGCCTTTATATTCTGGTATTATTATTTCTGTTAATACGGTGTTGCTATTTTCGTTTGCTACCGTTAATGACGCATTTTCATTATAAAGTAATTGAAGTCTTTTTCTTGATAGTTTAAGACCAAGCCCACCCGATTTATTAGATTTTCCGTTTACATACTGTCCTGAGTTTCTGATTTCAAGATGCAATTTGTTTCCCTTTACAAACGAGCGGATATCAATTAATCCTCCATCTTTTAAATTCGAAATACCGTGTTTGATAGCATTTTCAACCAGGGTTTGTAGCATCAAGGGAGGCACCTTATGGTTCAAACTTTCGATCGGACATTGAAATCGTGTTTCAAGCCTTTCTTCAAATCTAATTTGTTCCAAGGACAAATAGTCTTTTACTGTTTCCAGCTCTTCCGACAAAGGCACGACTCTCTTTTTACCGGCAAGCAAGGATAAACGTAGTAGATTGGATAAGGCAGTTATTGACTTTTTAGCTTTTTGAGGGTTTTCGTCGACCAAGGCTCTTACACTGTTTAAAGCGTTGAACAAAAAGTGAGGATTTAGCTGGGATTTGAGATTCTTAAGTTCGGCTTCATTCATCAAGGCCGCCATTTTTAAACTCCTTTGATAATTAGAGATGTAATGAAAAAGAAAATAAATAAGGAGCCAGAGCAAAAACAATATTGAAAAGATGCTGATTTGATAAAAAATATTGGCTCTTTCAAAGGATTCGGCCCATGTAATGGTTTGCCATCCCACAGCATTGAGCACGCTTTGCGGAAAAAAAACTATCCCCATTAATATTGAAATAGCTATTGCTCTAAGAATCAGCTTATTGAATTTTAAACTAAACCAGTCGTATTGAATAATGAAATGTCTGAGAAAATGTGTGTTTAAAATAAAAAGGCTAATAAATAAACTGGCCTCTATGAGGTAATTCAACTTGAATTCCCCATAAAAATACATCAGACCTCCTATAAAAAGCGTGTAAAGGACGATGGTGCTCAGTTGAAGAAAGAGATATGATAATTTCTTTGAAATAGCCATAATCAATATTCAAAGCTATCAAAGCAATTCAAATGTTAAAGCCCAATTATTTTAAACGGTGAAAAATTGAGATCAGATGATTAATCGGGCCTATTTTCTGAAATTATTTCAATTGTGAAATGCTGGCTGCATCACTTGTTGAAACATCTACTTTTTTTGGTTCTCCGTAATAAATACATTGAGAGGCCTCGCTTAAATCTCCAAATATGCTGTTGAAAGCCAGTATTTCTGCTTTGCTTGCGCTACTTGCGGCAATATCTATATCCTCGGATTTCAATTGACTGGCTTCGTATTTACTGGCTTCTTCCATTTTAATTTTCTGTTTTACCGCATAGCCAGTGGCTCTCAAACTACTCGATCCGGAAAGGCTGATTCTCAGGATCTTTACATCAAATATAAAATTGGACTGGGAGGCACCGGTAGCCTCAAGGCGGATTTCTTCGGTTGTAATTACAGATTTTGTACTCAGCTTACTTACGTCGCTCACCTCCGCAAATTTCAAATCAGGTAATTGCAAGTATATCCTTACCGGTTTTTCTGTTTTAATTTTTGCTTCATCGTCCATTTCGATGATAAGATTGTCTTTCACAACCCTTGTTTCGACGTACTCGATAAGATTATCTTCGGCTTCAATTTCCAATTTGAATGGTCCCTGAACAAGTTCCACATCTACAAAACTTCTTGTTCTTATGCCTGTAAAGGGTTCAACATCCCTTTCTACTTTAATAATATTTCCGCTCCCCTTGACTTTTTGGGCAAAACTCAATTGGAAGTCAAAAATCATTAATACAATAAAGGTTATAAATATGGACTGTTTCATTAAGCAATTTTGACTTTAAATTAATCATTATCCAAACACAAAAAAAGCCGGATTTCGACCGGCTTTGAATTTGTTATTAAATTACTTCTATTAGAAAAAGTCGTATTTCAATCCAAGGCTAAATGTGGTATAAGGACTGAAACGTGTGAAAAATTGATCTTCTGCCTCAAAAGAACTAAAGACTTCCTCTCGCACATCGTTCAGAATATTTGAAACTTTGAAATCTAAATTAATTCTATTTTCAGGCCCAAATGCCTTGTTTGCAGAAAAATTCAAACTGTGAAATGGAACAGCATAAACATCCGGGATCAAACCTGTACCAACAAAGATTAAGGTTGGGCCTTGAATGTTGTAATAAAATCCGGCATCAAAGTTTTTCTCAATATCGGAGTATGACAAACCGGTATTAATAATGTAAGGTGCCTGCCCGGCCATCGGTCTTTTACTCTCAATATTTTCTCCGTCTTTCTCGTAAGATTTTCTTGCGTTGAACTCAACATCTGTCATGTCAACTTCTGAAATAGCATAGGTTAAATTTGAACTAAAATTAATTTTGCTTAATCTTTCTGAAATAAAATCAAATGATTTTCTGATTTCAAGTTCAGCACCGTAGACAACCGCATCGCCTACATTTCTCGGCTGAAAATCAGATCCGGTTTGCTGTGCTGGCAGTCGGATCATTTCTATAGGATTATCAAATTGCTTGTAAAATCCGCTAATTGAAAATATTTGTCCTTTTTCAAGGAATAGCTCCCATCTTAAATCAAAATTATTGATTCTTGTTTCTGTCAAATTACCATCCCAGTTGTCATTATTGTTTTGAATTGGGAATAAACCTCCGTTAAAAGTTCTTCCATTAATAGGATCTAGAATTTGAGCAAAAGACAACTCTTTAAATGAAGGTCTTGCTATTGTTCTAGAATATGAAACTCTCAGGTTTTGATTAGGAGTTAGAGCATAAATAAAGTTGGCCGTTGGAAACAAATCAAAAGCATCTAAAACCTTTTCATTGTCCAATGATCTGCCAGCAGGATTACCCTGAGCCGCAAGTACATCTCTTCCTGTATGTCTTTGTACAAAATATTCGCCTCTTAATCCCAATACTGTTTTTAATCTTGGGATTACATTAAACTCATTTGAAACATAGGCAGCGAAATTATTCGCATTTGAGTTGTATTGATTTGGATTTGGTATATTATTTCCGGAAACGATATAAATATTTGTGTTTGATCCTGAAGGATAAATATATTCATCAGTTAAAATATTGTCGGGATCGTTATTTATTTCTTCGTAGAATCTATCATTTGCACCCTGAAAAACATAGTCGAACTGATTAATTTCATAATCTCTTGTTTTATATGTATTGCTCAGACCGAAAGAAAACCTTGCATCTTTGCCTCCAAATTCATACGATCTGGCAAGGTCAATTTTCGCCACTGCATTAATTTCGCTCAGATTTCTCCATATCCTTGAAGGGAATCCACCTTCTCCGGCATTGAAAAAATAATTGCCATTTGGATCAGTATAAGAAAAAGCTGCCCTTCGAATATCTGGGTCGCTTAAAGTTGAAATGGTTGGGGAAAGTCTCCAATCAATCTCCCAACGTCCATTTGAATTGTAATGCGTACCATTTAACATGATATCGGTTAATCCTCTCTGATTGAATTCAAGGTTATGAGAAAATCCAGTATAGCCTGATTTTCCAACAGCAGCGCCGTTATCATCAATATTGAATTGGCCAGCTCTTTTTTCACCATTTTGTAAATGCATAACCGTTAATCGGTATTTAGATAATCTGGTTTTATAAGCTAAACCTGTAATTCCACCAATAAGAATATTTTGGTTGCCCAATGAACCATCCAAAGTGGTAGCGTAATTTAATTCTGTTTCTGTAGGGTCTGAAGGTCTTTGGTAATCACCATAAAACATATTATCGTATAAATTAGTCTCCGACTTATATGCTAGAGAGAATATATAACCCAGTTTATTTCCTTTTGAGGATTCTTTGTTTTCGTTAATACCGATCTGATTACCAAATGAAATACCGATATTATAATTCATGAAACTTGTTTGCTGTTGAGCAGCAAGGGTTGAATTAAATTCTTTTGTGTAATCCCCAATTGCAGGATCCGGAAAATTTGGTGTTTCACCCGTAGGAATAGCTCTTGTTCCATCATCAATTCCGAGGAAATCAAGTGAGCCACCTTCATAACTTAAATAATTCGGATTGAAATGCATTTGAGGTGTATATCCCATTCCTAAGGATAAGGTCATTGTTTTCTTTTCGGGGAAATCCTTGGTTTCAATATTTACCAAGCCACCGGTAAAATCTGCTGGAAGATCTGCTACAAATGATTTGGAGATTACCATGTTATCAATAAGATTGGTTGGGAAAATATCCATTTGAAGTGTGTTTCTATCAGGATCAAGACCTGGGATATCCACATTGTTCAACATGGTTTTTGTATACCTGTCACCTAAACCTCGGACATAAACATATTTTCCATCTTGAACGGAAACGCCGGTTACTCTTTTAATAGCACTTGCCGCATCCGAATCCCCAATTTTCCTAAACTTGGCTGCTGAAATACCATCGATTACACTAGCTGATCTTTTTTTAACGGTTAATATAGCCTCTTCAGAATTTCTAAGCACTTCACCGGTAACAATTACCTCATCAAGAGTTTTTACATCCTCTTCCATCCTTATATTGTTTAATAAGGTTACTTCATTGGCCTTGACATTTACACCGGAAATTGTAATTGGTGCGAATGAAATAAAAGATGCCTGAATTTCGTAAGTACCCGGATCCGCTTTGATTTCAAATTGACCATCAAAATCTGAAATTGAACCGTTGGTCGTTCCTTTAATGACTACCGTAACACCAAACATCGGTTCTCCATTAGAAGCCTCGATAATCGAACCGCGAATAATTCCTTTTTGAGCCCAGCTCTGTTGAGCAATTATCGATAAAGCAATTATGAGTAAAAATTTCTTCATTATCTTAATCAGACGAAGTCTTTAATTTCAGCCGCAAAATTACTTTGCCAATACTTCAATAACTCTGTATTAATGTTAAGATACTGTAAACTCAGTGTTATTTATTTTTATAACTACACTAAAAAACCCGGCCAAATGGCCGGGTTGTGATTACATTAAATTAACATGAATTACAATCCGGCAAGGCTACCTGATTGTCCAGCCCAGGTCCAGGAAAATACACTGACATCTGCCTTATTCCCAGTGCTACCGGCAGAAATTCCGACTGGAATAGTAGATGCACCAATATAGTCTGAAAGATTTGCAGGGTGGACATCCAGAACTACATTTTCAAAATCCACATTATCATATGTAACATCATTTGTTTTTACTCCTGAAGGAATAGCTGTAATGAATATATTTCTGAGGATTGCGCCTGAATTATCATCGGTATTAATAATGTCCTGTGCGGATCTCAGAATCTCATCATCACTGTCAATTGATGCGTGAACAACTGTTCCGTTTTCAAGTGTGTGCTGAACATCAAGTAAAGTTGATCCTTCTGGACCGTCCAATTCAAAATTATGACCACCTACTGTAACAATAATAAAATTGCTACATGTGCCTGACCATCCCTGATCAGTATCCAAGCCGTCATCATTGCAATTCCATACCAAAGCATTGGAGACGTTTACATTTCCTCCAAACCATTCAATGCCATCGTCTTGATTACCTACAATCTCAATATTTTCAATGACAGTTCCACTACCAACACCTCCAAGAGAAAGACCATTGATTTCGTTCCCGGCTCCGATGTTAGCCCCACCATGACGAATTGAGACATATCTTATGATTCCAGAACTATCCGCCGGGTTATCTCCTCCGTATAATCCATTGGTATCCGAAGTGGGGATACCTTCTATTTGTACTTCTGCTGCTGATGCTGAAATTGGAGCATTTCCCAAAACAATCAATCCTCCCCATAAACCATTGAACTCAGGGCTCAGTTTTGGGTCGACAAAATCGCCACTTGCAATTTGAGAAATTGATAATTCCGAAGTATAAGTGGTAAAGATAATAGGTTCTGTAGCCGTTCCATCAGCAATAATTTTAGCATCTCGAGCAATAAGCAAGGCTGTTGCATTTGGCCCTGTTCCGGCTTCTCCTTTAATGATTGTACCTGCCTGAATGGTTAATGTAGCACCTGCTTCTACTGCTATTCTTCCCGAAAGAACATAAACTGTATCTTTTGAAAATGTTCTATCCGCAGTTATGTTGCTTGATAAAAATATTAAAGGGTCACCTGTTCTCGGATCATTTGTTAACATTTCCGGTGGAGAAACAGTACCATTGTCGTCATCACCACAACTGGAAATAAATATCATAGAAGCCATAAGAGCTCCAGTGAATAAAAAGGATAATTTTTTCATTTCAATTTTGTTTTTATTAATCATTCGCAAATCTGAAAGCTTTAAATGAAATGGCTATCCTCTATTTATTTATGAAAATGTTAATAATTAGACTTGAGAGTTCCATTGATTAACATTTACTTAATAAAATTTTGAAATTGGAATCCCGGAAATCACAATGTGCATTCAAATTGGTGTTCTATTATCACTCTTTAATTAATCTTATCTTAACATTAGAAAATGGCGGAGAAATTAATTATTCCAAGATTTAATTATCAACTTTAAATCGTGTCAGGTGCATTCAAATTTATTGAGGGATTTTTAAGGCTAATTCGGGTCAACAACCTAATAATATTATTCTTCACTCAATATTTTACAGCCATATTTTTAATTGATCCTGAATCAAGGGTCTTGCGCTTGAGCCTGGATTATAAATTAATGCTCGTTACGCTATCAACCATACTTATTGCCGCCGCCGGCTATCTTATCAATGACTATCACGATGTCAAGATTGACGCCATCAACCGTCCACAAAGAATTCTCGTCGGTAAAATTCTACAGAGAAGAGAGATGCTGCTCGTTTATTCCATTCTGAATTTAATTGCACTGGCTACGGGCTTTTTGGTTTCCTATAAAATACTTGTTTTGCACATTTTTTCCATTTCCTCTCTATGGTTCTATTCAGCGTTTTTAAAAAAGACGCCCTTTTGGGGAAATTTTCTAATCGCCATACTGACTGCATTATCGATTCTAATTATCGCGATCTATTACAACAGCAATTACTTATTTGTAGGACTTTATGCCAGTCTTGCGTTTTTTGTTTCTCTCATCAGAGAAATTGTCAAAGACATGGAAGATGTGAAAGGCGACTCTGCTTATGGTAGCCATACCCTACCAATAGTATACGGACAAAGAGGAGCCAAACGATATATCTATGTAATAGCCATTTTATTTCTTGCAGGTCTGTTTGTATTTGATTTTTATATCGACCTCTGGAGTTTTTGGATTATTGGAATAATACTGAGTACAGAAACGCTATTTTTATTATACTTTATTTATTGGGCTGATACAAAAGATAAATTTCATTTTTGCAGTAACTTCTGCAAGGCGATATTACTTTCAGGAGTTATCAGCATGATTTGGGTAAATTAACAATTGGAATTGATCAACATTGCCATTTTCGCATCGGGTTCTGGAACAAACGCCGAAAATATCATCCGGTATTTTAAAACGAATAAAAAGATCAACATCGCATTGGTTCTTAGCAATAAGAAAAATGCAACTGTATTAGAAAGAGCGAAAAAGCATTCGGTTCCATATGTCTTTTTGTCAAAAGAAGAATTTAATGATCCAAAAAAGCTTTTAGCCATACTTGAAAAAAATAATATTGATTTTATCGTTCTTGCAGGTTTTCTACTGCTCATTCCTGAATATCTAATAAAAAGATTTCCCGATAAAATTATTAACATTCACCCCGCCCTCTTGCCAAAATTCGGAGGCAAGGGCATGTATGGTTCCAACGTCCATAAGGCCGTGTTGGAACAAAATGAAAAAGAAAGCGGTATAAGTATTCATTATGTGAATGAAAACTACGATGAAGGTAAATTGATTTTTCAATCGCGTTTTCCGATCGATAAGAATACCGGGCTTTCAGATTTGGAAGAAAAAATTCATGCTGAAGAATACAAACATTATCCTGCTGTAATTGAAAAAACAATAAATTTGATTTTTGGCTAAAACCCAGTGCATTCATGCAAGACAAAACAATAAAAAGCGCATTAATTTCAGTATACCATAAAACCGGTCTTGAAACGGTGATCCAATTATTAATCAAAAAAGATATCACCATTTATTCTACTGGAGGAACCCAAAAATTCCTGGAAGAAAGCGGTGCCAAAGTGATTCCTGTTGAAGACCTGACCTCTTATCCTTCAATTTTCGGTGGTAGAGTAAAAACCTTGCACCCCAAAATATTCGGTGGAATTCTTTACCGAAGAGACCTTGCCCAGGATAAACAAGAGGCCGAAAATTATGAGATCCCATCGATCGACCTGGTTATTGTTGACCTTTATCCATTTCAGGAAACAGTTGCCAATACGCAGGATGAAAAAGAAATTATCGAAAAAATTGATATTGGTGGTATTTCTCTGATACGTGCCGCAGCAAAAAACTATAAAGACGTTTTAGTTGTGGCTTCAAAAGATCAATACCAGGACTTAGAAAGAGTGCTTACGGGAAAAGAAGCCAGTACCGGTCTTGCCGAAAGAAAGCTTTTTGCTGCACATGCATTTGAAACCAGCTCAGATTATGATACAGCTATTTTTAAATATTTTAATAAAGATTTAGAAATCAATGTATTTAAAGAAAGTTTAAAACCCGGTAAAACATTGCGATACGGTGAGAATCCGCATCAGGCTTCAACCTTTTTCGGCCCTCTTGAAGATATGTTTGAACAGCTTCATGGCAAAGCACTTTCGTATAATAATTTAGTAGATATTGATGCAACAGTCGCACTAATACAGGAATTTGATAAAACGGCATTTGCCATTATAAAACACACCAATGCATGCGGCTTGGCATTGGGAAAAACAGTAAAGTCGGCTTATTTAAAAGCACTGGAAGCAGATCCGGTATCGGCATTTGGAGGTATTCTTGCCACCAACAGGGAAATCGATAAAGATGCCGCTGAAGAGATTCATAAATTATTTTGTGAGGTTGTAATCGCGCCCTCTTTTTCAGATGAAGCTCTAACTATACTAAAAGGTAAAAAGAATAGAATACTGCTAAAGCAGAAATTAAAAATTGATTCAAAACCACAGTTCAAAACAATTTTGAATGGTGTTATCATGCAAGACAAAGACCTTGCGATAGAAAAAGCAGAAGATTTAAAAGTTGTTACGAAAAAACAACCCAGTCAATCTGAAATCAATGCCTTAATTTTTGCTAATAAGGTTTGCAAACACACCAAATCAAATGTAATCGTATTGGCAAAAGAAAATCAGATGTTGGCATCCGGTGTGGGACAAACCTCGAGAGTAGATGCCGCGAATCAGGCCATAGAAAAAGCTTTGAGATTTGGAATGGATTTAAATGGTGCCGTTATGGCTTCGGATGCATTCTTTCCATTTCCGGATTGTGTAGAAATTGCAGATAAGGCGGGGATTAAAGCCGTCATTCAGCCGGGCGGCTCTATAAAAGACCAGGATTCCATTGATTATTGTAATAAAAATGAATTATCTATGGTTTTTACCGGAATCAGACATTTCAAACATTAAAAAAATTATCTTTGCCACTCGAAAACTTGAAGGCGTACGAATAAGTATCTGAGACACTATGGGATTTTTAGATTTCTTTACAAGTGATATTGCTATCGATTTAGGGACAGCAAATACATTAATCATTCACAAGGACCAAATTGTAGTGGATGAACCCTCCATTATTGCATTGGACAAAGCAACAGGCAAAGTTCTAGCTATTGGGAGGGAAGCCATGCAAATGCATGAAAAAACCCATGAAAATATTAAAACAATCCGACCCCTGAAAGATGGTGTAATTGCAGATTTCAACGCCGCTGAACAAATGATCAGAGGAATGATCAGAATGACAGATGAGGGGAAAAAACTATTTCGTCCGAGTCATAGAATGGTGATCTGTATTCCTTCGGGAATTACAGAAGTGGAAAAAAGAGCTGTGAGAGACTCTGCTGAACATGCCAATGCCAAAGAAGTATATATGATCCAGGAACCTATAGCCGCAGCTCTGGGGATAGGCATTGACATAGAACAACCAGTCGGGAGCATGGTGGTGGATATCGGTGGCGGTACAACTGAAATAGCAGTCATTGCACTTTCGGGTATCGTTTGTGATCAGTCTATTAGAACTGCCGGTGATGTGTTCAACAAAGATATTCTGGATTATATGCGAAGACAGCACAATTTGCTTATTGGAGAAAGGACTGCGGAAAAGGTAAAGATTGAAGTTGGATCGGCTTTGACAGAACTGGACGACCCTCCTGCAGACTACGAAATTCGCGGACGTGATTTGATGACCGGTATACCTAAAGTCATAAAAATTTCCTATTCAGAAATCGCATTTGCCCTGGATAAGTCTATTTCCAAAATTGAAGAATCAGTGCTCAAAGCTCTCGAAATAAGTCCACCTGAGTTATCTGCAGATATTTACGACAATGGCATTTATCTCACCGGAGGAGGAGCTCTTTTAAGAGGTCTGGATCAAAGGCTTTCCATGAAAACAAAATTGCCGGTGCATGTTGCCGAGGATCCGCTCAGAGCAGTGGTTCGTGGAACGGGAATTCCACTAAAAGATCTCGACCGATATAAAGCCGTCTTAATGAAATAATCTTTCATGGAAAGATTATTTCAATTAATATATCGCTATCGCGCATTTATTCTTTTTCTTTTTTTAGAATACCTGTCTTTTGTTCTGATAAAAAACAGAACCATTTATCAGCAAACAAAAATTGTAAAAGCCGGAATAGAGATTTCCGGTAGGATTAAATCAAGCACAAGCAATATAAGCGAATACTTAAATTTAAGAGAACACAACAAAGAACTTCAGCTTGAAAATGCCAAATTAAGAGAGCTTTTAGCACAAAGAGCAAACTCACCAAATCAATCGCCCAGAGGTGACCGGCCTCCTTCAGTACTTCAGCAATACTACTATGTTCCCGCTGAAGTCATTAACAATTCGACCAATCGCTTTAACAACTATATCACTCTGAATAAAGGGGCCATACACGGAATAAAACCAAATATGGCTGTAATTGGCTCAAAAGGAATAATTGGTAAAGTTGAATCGGTATCTTCAAATTATTCTACGGTGGTATCAGTTCTCCATACCGGCTATTATGTTGCATCCAAAATAAGTCCAAGTGGTATTCAGGCCACTTTGAAGTGGGATGCTGAAAGTTCGGAGAAATCGAGGCTTCTCTATGTACCGAGACATCTCAAAATAAATCCGGGCGACACTGTGAAAACTTCCGGATTCAATGCTGTTTTTCCATCAGATGTCGATATTGGTGTCATTTCCGAGGTAGACCTTCCGGCAGATGCGACATTTTACGAACTAAGTGTAAAACTCTTCACCAATTTTAACTCTATTAAACATGTTTATTTGGTAGGGAATAGATTGAGAGAGGAGAAATTGGAATTGGAACAGGAATTATCCAGGGACTAATATGGGCAGAGATTTAATATATCACATAAGCGCATTTTTTGTTTTTATCTTGTTACAGCTTTTTGTATTCAGTCAGCTTAACTTCCTGGAATATGGCTTTTGCTTTATTTACGTTGGGTTCTTTTTAATGCTACCTTTTAATTTCGACAAAATTCTGGGTTTACTAATCGCTTTCGGTACCGGATTAATTTTAGATATTTTTTATCAAAGCGGTGGAATTCATACGGCTGCATCGGTGTTTCTAATGTTTATAAGGCCGGGCTTATTAAGCTTATTGAATCCTAAAAGTGGCTTTGAAATTGGAATGAGAATTACGGTAAATCAAATGGGCTGGGGATGGTATTTGATGTACTCTTCGATTTTGGTTTTCAGTCATCATTTGATTCTTTATAGCCTCGATGCTTTTAGTTTTTCGTTGTTTTTTAAAGCCATGCTTTATGCAGCCGTTTCTGCTGTGTTTTCGTTGGTGATGATAATTACAGTTCAATTGCTCCTTTTTAGCAAGATTAAAACATGAGAGATAATAGAAAATACGTCTTTATCGGAATCATACTATTAATCGGCCTTGTATTTATATCAAGGCTTTTTGCGCTTCAGGTCTTGGATTCCAATTACAAATTAGCCGCCGAGCATAACATTATTCAGAGAAAAGTGCATTATCCTTTCCGTGGATTGGTGCTCGACCGAAAAAACAATGTACTGGTTGAAAATGAACCAGTTTTTGATGTTATGGTGGTACCTAAAGAGGTTGAAGAAGATCAAAAAAGTAAATTTTGTGAAATTTTTAATATCGATGAGGAGAATTACGATGAGAAGTTAAAAAGTGCTAAATCCTATTCGTATGTAAAACCTTCGATTTTTATCAAGCAATTGCCTCTCGAAGAATTTGCAGAAATAGAAGACAATCTGGTGGGCTTTAACGGCTTTTACGTATCTCCCCGAACAGTGCGTTCTTATCCTCATAAAAGCATGGCATCGGCTTTGGGTTATATTGGAGAAATCAGTAAATCACAACTCGAAAAATATGAAAATGAACATTATGAACAGGGCGACTTTATTGGAAAAAGCGGCCTGGAATCCGAATATGAACAGGATTTAAGAGGAATAAAAGGAATTAGTTACCAAATGGTTAATGTCAGGGGCCTGGTAAAAGGAAAATTTAAACAAGGTCTTTACGACACGCTTTCTTCCCCCGGTTCAAACATCAAAACCACTCTCGATCTTGAACTACAACAATATGCTGAATGGTTAATGGAAGGAAAAAGAGGCAGCGTTGTGGCCATTGAACCAAAAACCGGTGAAATCCTTACATTTATTTCGGCGCCCTCCTACGATCCTAATATTTTAACGGGAAGAGATTTCCCAAAAAACTATCAAAGTTTATTGGAAGACACCTTGAAACCTCTCTTTATCCGTCCTTTAATGTCCCCCTATCCTCCGGGTTCTATTTTTAAATTAGCTCAGGCTTTAATCGCCCTTGAAGAAGAGGTAATTTTCCCTTATACAAGAATTACATGTAACAGAAATATAATTGCTTGCCATGGCGATCATTATTTTGAAGATCTAAAGGGGGCGATTAAGAACTCATGCAACCCTTATTTTAGAGAAACATTCAGAAGAATAATAAATCAAAATCTAGATGAAAATACCTATAAGGATTCAGAAATTGGATTGGACACATGGAATAAACACATCAGAAGTTTTGGTTTTGGCACTCCACTTGGAATAGACATTCCAAATGAAAAAGGTGGCTTTATACCCCAACCCAATTACTATGACAAGCTTTACGGTGATAACCGTTGGAAGTTTTCTACCATTTACAGTCTTGCCATCGGACAAGGTGAAATTTCTATTGTACCAATTCAAATGGCCAATTTAGCTGCAATATTAGCTAATAGAGGTTACTATAAAATTCCTCATTTTATCAAAGATATCGATGGAAAAGAAAGTATTCCTGAGGAATACAAAGTTCGAAACTATACAAGCATTGATACCGGACACTTTCCAATTGTCATAGATGCCATGGAGCAAGTGGTAAAAAAAGGTACCGGATTGCGTGCCAATGTTCCGGATATTGATGTTTGCGGAAAAACCGGGACAGCTGAAAATCCACACGGTGAAGATCATTCGGTATTTATCGCATTTGCGCCAAAAGAAAATCCAAAAATTGCCATTTCCGTATTTGTTGAGAATTCAGGACAAGGCGGGCGAGCCGCTGCCGGTATTACGGGTTTAATGATCGAAAAATATTTATTGGGGGAGATCAAACGAACCTGGCTTGAAGATTATATTAAGAAAGGTGAATTCATTTATTAATGAGAACCGAAGGAAGACTTACGGATAATATCGACTGGACCGTCATAGCCATTTATTTGGCGCTGATCACATTTGGCTGGCTAAATATCTATGCTGCCGTGTACGATCCGGAAAATCCTATAAGTATTTTCAATTTTTCCCTTAACTCAGGAAAGCAATTGATTTGGATAGGAATATCCCTGGTATTTGCATCGATTATTATGCTCATGGATTTCCGCTTTTTCCGCACCTTCTCTTGGCTAATCTATGCATTGGTAATCGCAAGTCTAATTGCCGTATTATTTTTGGGCACAGAAGTAGCCGGTTCCAAATCCTGGTTTCAAATAGGAGGCGTCCGAATTCAACCTTCTGAATTTGCAAAATACGCCTGTGCTTTAGCCTTGGCAAAGTTTTTAAACAAATCAAATTTCAGCTTTAGAAAATTCAAACACATAGTGGCCATAGCTGCCATTATTTTAATTCCCCTCGCATTGACAATTTTACAGGGAGATACCGGTTCTGCCCTGGTGTATTCCGCATTTATTCTGGTTTTATTTCGGGAAGGAATGTCACCCATCATTTTAATTATAGGCGTCCTTTCCGCCATCCTTTTTATTTTGACCTTATTGGTGTCAAAAATTGTGATTATCGGGGCGATGGTCACCATCGGAATACTCGGAATAATTTTCAGTTTAAAGGAAGCCAAACGAATCATATTAGTCATAATGGCTGTTGTCTATTCTATTGGCTTGGTGATCAGCGTGGATTATGTGTTTAACAATGTATTAAAACCCCATCAGCAAAACAGGATTCAGGTATTTATAAACCCAAATGCCGATCCAATGGGTGCAGGTTGGCAAGTGACGCAATCGAAAATTGCAATAGGTAGCGGAGGATTTTGGGGCAAAGGTTATTTAAAAGGAACACAAACAAAATTTGACTTTATTCCGGATCAGAGTACAGATAACATATTTTGTACCGTTGGAGAGGAACACGGCTTTGTAGGTTCGCTAATTTTGGTCTCTGTCTTTGTTTTTTTTCTTATAAAACTCGTTCAAATCGCAGAGCGCCAAAAGTCCAGATATGCAAGAGCTTATGGCTATGCCGTGACCAGTATCTTCTTATTTCACGTAATGGTAAATATCGGAATGACTATTGGCCTCTTTCCTGTTATAGGAATACCCTTGCCATTTTTTAGTTACGGCGGTTCGGCATTGGTAGCCTTTTCAATTTTGCTATTCACATTGCTCAAATTAGATGCTCACCGATTGCAAATTCTGGGCAGATAGTCTATTTGTATTTTCGTTCTATGATTTCATTAAATTCTGCTACTGAATCTTTTGATATATCCCAGTTGTATTCAGGAGCGAGTTCTTCTTCGATAAACTGATTGGCCTCTTCCCAGGAATTAAAGGAATCCAAAGTATTTAAGGCCTTATCGTAATTATCCAGATTTCCACCAAACAGCTCTTTAATAAAAACAAATCTCTGATTTAGCGATATTGATTTTGAAATACTGTTGATTTTTTGCTTTTGCATATTATCAAGCAAAGAGGATGACTTTTCTCCTTTGAGTTTATCATTTAAAATACCCGATTCGGATTTATATTTTTCATTTACAATCTGCTCATTATCAAATTGATAGCTCTTACCTTCTTTTATTGAATCGGGTTTGGGTTTTTGCTCATCTTCTTCTTCCTCAATTTTTAAAAACAACTCAATATCAAGATTTTTCTTTGATGAAAAATAGTCGAAAATCTCCTTCTCTTCTGCATCAAAACTTATGGAATGAATTAATTCCCCGAGTTTTGCCCTATTGCTTAAGTCAATTTTTTCAGCGTCAATTTTAGCAAGAAAATTTTCATACATTTTCCTGTTGAGATCCAGGTATGTTTTGTATTGCTTTAAAGTTTCGCGATTTAGCATTTCATCTTCTAATTCATTTATAAAATGAACCAGAAAATAATCAGGCACGAGATAAAACAGAATGGTGTCTCTGATGGCATGACTGTAAAGTTCATGCATTAACTCAAATGGCACTTTTATATTCCTGGACAATAAATTCATAAATTCATTGAGAGCCTCACTAACTTCCTTATTCTCAAAATCAAAATATGGACTTCTCATTTGAATATTTTGCGCTTTCCAGCTAAAGAAAATTTCCTTCAAAATGAAAAGATTTACTTGTTTGACTTCGTTTAGCGCTAAAATGTCCTTGCCCGAAAAATGACTTTTTTGCCCTTTTAGCTCATCCAGAAAAATTCCAGCCAAATCTTCTGAATAGTCCTGAATGGCAATAAGGTTTAGTTTGCTCTCCATATTGAATTTTCTTTCATTTGCGAAGTTAAAAAAGATGCCAGATATTCTTATTAAGAACCTCTTTAATAGAAAGGTACCATTTTACCTTTCAAATAATTCAGTTTTGGAAGCCATTCATGCTGAATTTATTGACTGGATGCATACCTGTGGTGGAAAGGGGCGATGTACTACCTGTAAATTAACCCTTATTAAAGGCTTCGAAAATCTCAATCCATTAACAAGTGCCGAATTGAAGTATCGGAATAAGAATTTATTAAAAGAAAATCAAAGGCTGGCATGTCAATGTAAAATAAACGGGGACATTGAAATTGAAGTGAGTCCTGAAAATAAATTACCTCATATGAATTACTCCTATTAATATGTTTACAGAACCTTTTTTTCAGGATAGTGAAATTGCCAATTCAGGATGGGTAGAAGTGGTTTCCGGGCCCATGTTTTCAGGCAAAACTGAAGAGTTAATGCGGCGCTTGCGTCGTGCTAAAATTGCACAACAAAGAATAGAGCTATTTAAACCTTCTTTGGATAAAAGGTACCATGAAAAAAATGTTGTTTCTCATGATGAAAGTGCAATGGAGTCAATTGTAATCGAAAATGAAAAAGACATTCTTAAATTATCCAAAGATGCGCAAGTAATAGCAATTGATGAAGCCCAGTTTTTTAGCCAGAATATTATTGCAATTATCAAAACTATAGCTGATGAAGGAAAGAGAGTAATTGTTGCGGGGTTGGACAAAGATTACAAGGGCAATCCATTTGGCCCTATGCCACAGTTAATGGCGAATGCAGAATTTGTAACAAAGCTACATGCTATATGTGTGCGCTGTGGAAGCCTTGCTTCATTTTCGTATCGAATTAAAAATTCAAATAAAACCGTGATGCTCGGCGCCTCTGATGAATACCAGGCCAGGTGTCGCGCATGTTTCAATCTCGATGAGTAAAATAAGAATGTTTAAGTCGCGTTCTCAAGCCATGAAATATTCTTTTTCGGGGATTTTTTTGCTCCTGATATTCCTGGAGCCTTTAAAAATTTTGGCCCAATCCAATATTCCGGTTGGAAGTTGGAGAACGCATTTTTCTTACTACCAAATAAAAGCCATAGAAGAAACGGATAAATACATTTATTCCGCTTCTGAAAATGGACTGTTTAGAATAGATCCTGAAACCCGCATAATTGATAAAATAAGTAAAATTCAGGGGCTAAATGATAACAGGATTTCTGTATTAAAATACCATAAAGCGCTTTCTATTTTAATAATTGCTTATGAAAG
The DNA here is from genome assembly GCA_965267555.1 of Cytophagales bacterium. GTDB lineage: Bacteria > Bacteroidota > Bacteroidia > Cytophagales > CCMP332 > CCMP332. The sequence goes on from OZ254083.1 coordinate 3,351,760, forward strand.
CGGAAATATTGACCTCGTAGATCGTGAAGGATATATAATAAACATCGATGCGATAATTCAATCTTCTGCAATTGTGGGTTCCAAAAGAATTAATCACATTTTCATTGATGGCGATTTTGCATTTCTTTCCTGTTCTTTTGGATTGGTAAAATTGGACCTGAAGAAAGTCGAAGTCGCGGAGGATTACAGAAATCTTGGACTTGGCAATAACAGCCAAATTGAAATTTACGCCAGTGCTATTGATACCAATGGCGATAGCATATATTTATCTACATCACAGGGCATCATGCAAGCCCCTTTTAATAGTTTGGTCAATCTGCAGGATGTTAATAATTGGCGTTTGTTTGCATCAACTGACAGTGTTCCTCAAACTAATTGGTCAGACTTGGTGGCCTTTGACAATTCAATATTTGTTGCAAGAAACAATAGCAATTCTGCCGAATTATGGCAATATGAATCAGGAAAATGGCGGGAAAGAAAGCCCGGACTGGGAAATCAAATAAAGAAACTTAAAATTATTGGAGATCAATTAGTCTTGTTAACTGGCAATAATATACAGTTGTGGAATTCCGCAGACACCTTGAGCAATGTAATTTCCGAACTAGAAATTTTTCCACTTCCCGATGATTTTCTTATAGATAATAATGGGAAATATTGGATTGCATCACCGGACAGAGGTCTTATTTCAAATCTCAATGGAGAATTTGAATACTTTAATCCAAATGGTCCATTTAAAAATCTTGTGGCACGTATGGCCTATAATGATGGAACATTGGTTGTGACTTCAGGAGGAAGAAAGACAAACTTTACCCAACAGCTCAATGATTTTGGCTATTCCATATATGAAAATGGAGAATGGATTAATTATTTACCAAAGGCATTGCCAAATACCAATGATATTGGAAAGTTCCTTCTTGATTTATACGAACCATACTTTTATAAATCGGCAAATGTACTTGCATTGGGCTCTATTGGATACGGCCTGCTCTTGCAATATGATTCTGATTCTTTTCAGGTCTTTAATTCAAACAACTCCACATTATTCAATATTCTAAATGGCTTCGCCTCTACTAGAGTTACGGCAATGACTGAAAATCAGGACGGTGAATTGGTACTGGCAAATAGTGAATCTCCAACACCTATAAATTTTTACAGTCCTGAAAATGGATGGCGAACACTTCCATTTTCAGCTCAAAATCTCGATCGTGTAGATCAGATGCTGACAGACGAAGGCAATAACATTTGGTGTAGAGTAATTAATATCACTGGTGGAATCATTGTATTTAATGAAGAAGAAAATCAAATTAGAAATTTAAATGCGGCCGAAGGCAATGGCAATCTTCCAACTAATGCTGTTAATGATATGGCCATAGATCTTGATGGTGATATTTGGGTAGGCACAAATGACGGTATAGCAGTATTTTTTAATCCGGATAGGATTTTTGACGGTGGAAATGTGGATGCGAGTACTCCTATTTTTGAAAACAGGCCTTTGCTGCGGGAGGAAATTATTACATCAATTGAAGTAGATCCGGCCAATCGGAAATGGGTTGGAACAAATAGTGGAGTATGGTTATTTGAACCGGATGGCACCAATGTTATTGCCAATTTTACTGTCGATAACAGTCCATTGATAAGCAATAGAATTGTTGATATTGAAATAAATGAGCAAAACGGTGAAGTCTTTTTCGCAACCAATGATGGAATTGTATCATACCGTGGTACAGCGACAAGTTCAAATAGTGTTTGCGATGACATAAAGGTTTTCCCAAACCCCGTTAAACCGGGATATCTGGGTGATTTGAGTGTTTATAATATTCCGCAAAATGCCATCGTAAAAATTGTTGACAATGGTGGTAAGTTATTTTATGAGCAGAGAGCGACAGGAAATTCAATAACCTGGAACTTAAGATCCTACAACAATGCAAAACCGAAATCAGGGGTATATCATATTCTAACAACGACTGAAGATGGAGAGGAATTCTGTAATACAAAATTCGCTATTATTGAATAATGCTTCACAAAACACGCGGAATTGTTTTAGGTCATATCAGCTACAAAGACAACTCAATAATTGCTAAAGTTTTTACTGAAGAATTTGGCCTCAGATCATATATCGTCAATAGTGTAAAAAGTAGTAAAAAAGGTAGCAAAATGGCCTACTTTCAAAGTCTGAGCATATTGGATATGGTTGTTTACGAAAATCAAAGCAAAGAAATTCAGCGCATCTCAGAATTGAAGCTCTTCCTTCCCTTTAAAAGTATCCCATTTCATCCCATTAAAATAATTATTGCAATGTTTCTGGCTGAGCTGCTCATTAAATGTCTAAAAGAAGAAAGTGCAAATTCCACAAAATTTAATTTTCTCGTAGAGCAAATTGCCTTGTTTGATCAAATTAAAGAGCATATTGAAGATTTTCACATTGAATTTATGTTAAAATTAAGCTCCTTTCTGGGTTTTGCACCAAACAAGCTAGTTGACTTTAATTCAGCCGGGATTATCATGGACGCCCATCAATCCAAAATTGTAGACAATCTTATAAATTCTAATAAAATGCCAGATAAGGGCGCTGATAGGTTCCAATTATTGGAATTATTTATTAGGTACTACCAATATCATTTGGATAACTTTGGGCCATTCAAATCAATTAATGTTTTGAGAGAAGTTGTGCACAACTGATATATAATTAAATTTATCTCAGAATAAATACTTATGACTACTGTTCTACACGATGAAATACCATCATTGGATCTCAATGATTTCAAATCAAACGATAACACAATAAAAAATAGTTTTGTTGATAAGCTTGGTGAAGCTTATTCGAATATTGGCTTTATAGCCCTTAAAAACCATGGATTATCGGAAAGTGATTCTCAAAAATTATACGGGGCATATAAGCGGTTTTTCTCTCTCCCGGATGAAATAAAGTTAAAATATCACGATAAATCCATTTTCGGACAGAGAGGCTATACCCCCAAAGGACAAGAGCACGCGAAAGGGAGAAATACAGGAGATTTAAAAGAATTTTATCATGTTGGACAGCCCTCAGGCTCTCCTGAAAATTTAGATGAAACTTACCCTGATAATATTTGGCCCGAAGAAATCCCTGAGCTCAAAGATATTTCCATCAAAGTCTTTCAAACATTGGAAAAAGCAGGGCAAGAGGTACTCAGAGCAATTGCCTTATATCTAAATTTAGATGAAAACTATTTTGACCAAAAAGTTGAAAAAGGGAATTCCATTTTAAGACCAATTCATTATTACCCAATCGAAAATCCCGAAGAAATCCCTGAAGATGCCGTAAGGGCTGCAGAACATGGTGATATAAATCTCATTACACTTTTAATGGGTGCAAGTGCTGAAGGATTGCAAGTTTTGCGAAGGGATAAAAAATGGATTCCAATCACAGCCCTTCCCGATCAAATAGTGGTAAATGTTGGAGATATGCTTGAAAGGTTGACAAATGGGGTGTTGCGATCGACCATTCATCGCGTAGTCAATCCTCCCAAGGATAAAATGAAAACTTCTCGATATTCTATACCATTTTTCATGCATCCAAGATCCGATATGGACTTAAGTTGCCTTGATTCTTGTGTTACAAAATCGAATCCTAAAAAATTTAATGATATCAGTGCAGGTGAATTTTTAAATGAGAGATTAAAAGAGATCGGCTTAAAAAAATAAGTTTTGGCCAAGCTAAGGGACTTCAGGTATTTTATTTTTCTTAAAGATGTACTCGGCCTTTCACTGACTGCATTTGGAGGACCCCAAGCACATATCGCTCTTTTTACAAAACAATTTGTAGTAAAAAGGGCCTATGTAACAGAAGAAGAACTTTTAGAATTGCTCGCTCTTTGCCAAATTCTTCCGGGGCCCACTTCAACACAAACGGTTACGGCAATTGGATATAAAAAAGGTGGAGCGACCTTGGCTTATCTTACATTATTGGTGTGGATATTCCCAGCGGTTACGATAATGACTGCTGCTGGTGTTTTGATTTCCTATCTTGATGAAAATCAGCGCTCGATGGAATTTGCACGTTTTATTCAGCCAATGGCTGTCGGTTTTGTCGCATATGCGGCTTATGTCATTTCATCAAAGGTCATTAATACTAAATTGGGAGGGGCACTCATGGTTATAGCCGCAGTAATCAGTTATTTTATTCGTTCGCCATGGGTATTTCCAATTCTACTTTTAACCGGTGGAGTCATTACCGCAATGAAGTTTCAACAACAGCCGAAACAGGATGACAAAGAAAAACTTAATATTGACTGGAAGAATTTCATACTATATCTGGGAATATTAGTGCTCGCCGCATTATTAGGTAATTTGCTTGCCTATAAACCACTATTGATTTTTGAAAATTTCTATAGAAACGGAAGTTTGATTTTTGGAGGTGGACAGGTGCTGATTCCATATTTACACACCGAATTTGTAGAATTTAAACACTATTTAAGTTCCGAAGAGTTTTTAACCGGATATGGAATGGTCCAGGCACTTCCCGGGCCGGTTTTTAGTTTTAGTGCTTTTGTAGGTGCTCTTTCACTTAGGGAATTGGGTATCGGTGGCGAGATATTAGGGGCTTCAATGGCAGCATTAGGTATTTTTTTACCGGGAACATTTCTGATATTTTTTATAATTCGGTTCTGGGAATCGCTTAAACAGTATAGAGTTGTACGCGCTTCATTGGAAGGAATTAATGCGGCCAGTTCAGGTTTAGTTGTGGCAGCCGCACTTATTTTATTCGAACCCATTGGGGTAGATATTGTAAATATTGGATTTATAGACATTATGAATCTTTTGTTTATTCTAATAACATTTTTACTGCTCATGTTCAGCAAAGTGCCCTCGCCTCTAATTATTTTGACCGGATTAATTGCCGGATTCATATTTTAAAGCGGTTTCTTATTAACTCTAAACTGTATACATTTGTATACGTAAACTTCCTTTTGTCCTATTTTGACCTTTATAAAGTCCAAATCGCGGCTATTAAAAGCCTTTCTGCTCTTTTTGCTTTTTAATGCAAATTTTGAGATAAGTCCAGCTCAAACCACAATATGGTCTGAAGGTTTTGAAACCTACGCCGATAATGCTACCGTCGCCGTAGACAATAATACCAATGATGTCGGCATCGATTGGACCGTTGAACCCATAGGTAATACCGGAACGGCCTATCGCGTTTCAGATGCCCTTGTTATCAACGGTTTGCGAGCCTTTGTAGCTAGAAATACAGGCTTAGGTATATCTAAAACCTGGCAAACCGAACAAATTGATATATCCGGCTACGAAAATGTTTTAGCCTCGGTTTTGTTCAGTGAGACCGGAACTTTGGAACCTGCAGATTCTATTTTGATTGAATACCGCCTGGATGGTGGTGCCTGGCTAAGATTTTCCAATGGTTTTCAGTCTGATGATATGTCCGTATCACAGGATACTGCCACAATTAGCGGAATCCTCGGTTGTGTTTTAGAAATTCGTGTAACTGCAGCCTGTGATGCCAATAATGAGTATTGGACTTTTGATGACGTTTTGGTAGAAGGAACCAGTGTATCTGATTACGCCTGTTTCACCTCCGCTTCCATGAGCGTCTCGGAAACCGGTTCTGCGGCCGCCTCCGATTATACCTTTTCCCAAACCGTGCCCACGGACGGCGTCCTCGACCTGGACGTCTCTGCCGGTAGCCTGGTGCGCATCGTGTTGCCCAATGGCGACTTCTCATCAGCCACTGCTTTAGGAAGTACCTTTGATGGCAATGCCATCGCTGCCTTTACCACACAAACAACCGATACCCTGGAGTTCCTCGCCCCTTCCACCGTTGCCGAAGGCGCCGCCTTTGACATCCTGATCATCGGAGCCACCAACCCGGCCACCGATGGTGAATACACCGCCTCCCTGGAAGCCGTCAACGATGAAACCGGTATCAACCATTTCAATTACAGCTATACCGTCGGGCCCGCCTCCATCTGGTTCGAAGATTTTGAATCCTATGCCGATAATGCCAGCGTCGCTGTAGACAATAATTCTAACGATGTCGGCATCGACTGGACTTTGGATCCCATCGGTAATACCGGAACCTCTTTCCGCGTTGAAGACTATTACATGATCGACGGGGCACGGGGACTTCTCGCCCGCAACACCGGGCTGGGCATCTCCAAATCCTGGACCACCGAAAGCATCGATATCTCGGCCTACGACAATGTGCGCATCGATGTGGAATACGGGGAGTTCGGAACCCTGGAAGCTGCCGATTCCATCGTTATCGAATACCGCCTCGACAGTGCCGCATGGATACGGCTCAACAACGGTTTCCATGCCGATGACATGGCCAATGGCCCTGAGAAAGCCACCGTCACCGGGCTGCTCGGCTGCCAGGTCGAAGTGCGCGTTACCACCGCCTGTGATGCCACCAATGAATACTGGACCATTGATAATGTGCGTGTCTCCTCTGAGGATGCCACCAATAACGCCTGTTTTCTTGCTGCCTCCATGAGCGTCTCGGAAACCGGCTCTGCGGCTGCCTCCGATTATACCTTTTCCCAAACCGTGCCCACAGACGGCGTCCTCGACCTGGACGTCTCTGCCGGTAGCCTGGTGCGCATCGTGTTGCCCAATGGCGACTTCTCATCAGCCACTGCTTTAGGAAGTACCTTTGATGGCAATGCCATCGCCGCCTTTACCGCACAAACCTCCGATACCCTGGAGTTCCTCGCCCCTTCCACCGTTGCCGAAGGCGCCGCCTTTGACATCCTGATCATCGGAGCCACCAACCCGGCCACCGATGGTGAGTACACCGCCTCCCTGGAAGCCGTCAACGATGAAGCCGGTATCAACCATTTCAATTACAGCTATACCGTCGGGCCCGCCTCCATCTGGTTCGAAGATTTTGAATCCTATGCCGATAATGCCAGCGTCGCTGTAGACAATAATTCTAACGATGTCGGCATCGACTGGACTTTGGATCCCATCGGTAATACCGGAACCTCTTTCCGCGTTGAAGACTATTACATGATCGACGGGGCACGGGGACTTCTCGCCCGCAACACCGGGCTGGGCATCTCCAAATCCTGGACCACCGAAAGCATCGATATCTCGGCCTACGACAATGTGCGCATCGATGTGGAATACGGGGAGTTCGGAACCCTGGAAGCTGCCGATTCCATCGTTATCGAATACCGCCTCGACAGTGCCGCATGGATACGGCTCAACAACGGTTTCCATGCCAATGACATGGCCAATGGCCCTGAGAAAGCCACCGTCACCGGGCTGCTCGGCTGCCAGGTCGAAGTGCGCGTTACCACCGCCTGTGATGCCACCAATGAATACTGGACCATTGATAATGTGCGTGTCTCCTCTGAGGATGCCACCAATAACGCCTGTTTTCTTGCTGCCTCCATGAGCGTCTCGGAAACCGGCTCTGCGGCTGCCTCCGATTATACCTTTTCCCAAACCGTGCCCACAGACGGCGTCCTCGACCTGGACGTCTCTGCCGGTAGCCTGGTGCGCATCGTGTTGCCCAATGGCGACTTCTCATCAGCCACTGCTTTAGGAAGTACCTTTGATGGCAATGCCATCGCCGCCTTTACCGCACAAACCTCCGATACCCTGGAGTTCCTCGCCCCTTCCACCGTTGCCGAAGGCGCCGCCTTTGACATCCTGATCATCGGAGCCACCAACCCGGCCACCGATGGTGAGTACACCGCCTCCCTGGAAGCCGTCAACGATGAAGCCGGTATCAACCATTTCAATTACAGCTATACCGTCGGGCCCGCCTCCATCTGGTTCGAAGATTTTGAATCCTATGCCGATAATGCCAGCGTCGCTGTAGACAATAATTCTAACGATGTCGGCATCGACTGGACTTTGGATCCCATCGGTAATACCGGAACCTCTTTCCGCGTTGAAGACTATTACATGATCGACGGGGCACGGGGACTTCTCGCCCGCAACACCGGGCTGGGCATCTCCAAATCCTGGACCACCGAAAGCATCGATATCTCGGCCTACGACAATGTGCGCATCGATGTGGAATACGGGGAGTTCGGAACCCTGGAAGCTGCCGATTCCATCGTTATCGAATACCGCCTCGACAGTGCCGCATGGATACGGCTCAACAACGGTTTCCATGCCGATGACATGGCCAATGGCCCTGAGAAAGCCACCGTCACCGGGCTGCTCGGCTGCCAGGTCGAAGTGCGCGTTACCACCGCCTGTGATGCCACCAATGAATACTGGACCATTGATAATGTGCGTGTCTCCTCTGAGGATGCCACCAATAACGCCTGTTTTCTTGCTGCCTCCATGAGCGTCTCGGAAACCGGCTCTGCGGCTGCCTCCGATTATACCTTTTCCCAAACCGTGCCCACAGACGGCGTCCTCGACCTGGACGTCTCTGCCGGTAGCCTGGTGCGCATCGTGTTGCCCAATGGCGACTTCTCATCAGCCACTGCTTTAGGAAGTACCTTTGATGGCAATGCCATCGCTGCCTTTACCACACAAACAACCGATACCCTGGAGTTCCTCGCCCCTTCCACCGTTGCCGAAGGCGCCGCCTTTGACATCCTGATCATCGGAGCCACCAACCCGGCCGTCGATGGTGAGTACACCGCCTCCCTGGAAGCCGTCAACGATGAAGCCGGTATCAACCATTTCAATTACAGCTATACCGTCGGGCCCGCCTCCATCTGGTTCGAAGATTTTGAATCCTATGCCGATAATGCCAGTGTCGCTGTAGACAATAACTCCAACGATGTCGGCATCGACTGGACTTTGGATCCCATCGGCTTAACCGGAACCTCTTTCCGCGTTGAAGACTATTACATGATCGACGGGGCACGGGGGCTACTTGCCCGCAACACCGGACTGGGCATCTCCAAATCCTGGACCACCGAAAGCATCGATATCTCGGCCTACGACAATGTGCGCATCGATGTGGAATACGGGGAGTTCGGAACCCTGGAAGCTGCCGATTCCATCGTTATCGAATACCGCCTCGACAGTGCCGCATGGATACGGCTCAACAACGGTTTCCATGCCAATGACATGGCCAATGGCCCTGAGAAAGCCACCGTCACCGGGCTGCTCGGCTGCCAGGTCGAAGTGCGCGTTACCACCGCCTGTGATGCCACCAATGAATACTGGACCATTGATAATGTGCGTGTCTCCTCTGAGGATGCCACCAATAACGCCTGTTTTCTTGCTGCCTCCATGAGCGTCTCGGAAACCGGCTCTGCGGCTGCCTCCGATTATACCTTTTCCCAAACCGTGCCCACAGACGGCGTCCTCGACCTGGACGTCTCTGCCGGTAGCCTGGTGCGCATCGTGTTGCCCAATGGCGACTTCTCATCAGCCACTGCTTTAGGAAGTACCTTTGATGGCAATGCCATCGCTGCCTTTACCACACAAACAACCGATACCCTGGAGTTCCTCGCCCCTTCCACCGTTGCCGAAGGCGCCGCCTTTGACATCCTGATCATCGGAGCCACCAACCCGGCCACCGATGGTGAGTACACCGCCTCCCTGGAAGCCGTCAACGATGAAGCCGGTATCAACCATTTCAATTACAGCTATACCGTCGGGCCCGCCTCCATCTGGTTCGAAGATTTTGAATCCTATGCCGATAATGCCAGCGTCGCTGTAGACAATAATTCCAACGATGTCGGCATCGACTGGACTTTGGATCCCATCGGTAATACCGGAACATCTTTCCGCGTTGAAGACTATTACATGATCGATGGGGCACGGGGACTTCTCGCCCGCAACACCGGACTGGGCATCTCCAAATCCTGGACCACCGAAAGCATCGATATCTCGGCCTACGACAATGTGCGCATCGATGTGGAATACGGGGAGTTCGGAACCCTGGAAGCTGCCGATTCCATCGTTATCGAATACCGCCTCGACAGTGCCGCATGGATACGGCTCAACAACGGTTTCCATGCCAATGACATGGCCAATGGCCCTGAGAAAGCCACCGTCACCGGGCTGCTCGGCTGCCAGGTCGAAGTGCGCGTTACCACCGCCTGTGATGCCACCAATGAATACTGGACCATTGATAATGTGCGTGTCTCCTCTGAGGATGCCACCAATAACGCCTGTTTTCTTGCTGCCTCCATGAGCGTCTCGGAAACCGGCTCTGCGGCTGCCTCCGATTATACCTTTTCCCAAACCGTGCCCACAGACGGCGTCCTCGACCTGGACGTCTCGGCCGGTAGCCTGGTGCGCATCGTGTTGCCCAATGGCGACTTCTCATCAGCCACTGCTTTAGGAAGTACCTTTGATGGCAATGCCATCGCTGCCTTTACCACACAAACAACCGATACCCTGGAGTTTCTCGCCCCTTCCACCGTTGCCGAAGGCGCCGCCTTTGACATCCTGATCATCGGAGCCACCAACCCGGCCACCGATGGTGAATACACCGCCTCCCTGGAAGCCGTCAACGATGAAACCGGTATCAACCATTTCAATTACAGCTATACCGTCGGGCCCGCCTCCATCTGGTTCGAAGATTTTGAATCCTATGCCGATAATGCCAGCGTCGCTGTAGACAATAATTCTAACGATGTCGGCATCGACTGGACTTTGGATCCCATCGGTAATACCGGAACATCTTTCCGCGTTGAAGACTATTACATGATCGATGGGGCACGGGGACTTCTCGCCCGCAACACCGGACTGGGCATCTCCAAATCCTGGACCACCGAAAGCATCGATATCTCGGCCTACGACAATGTGCGCATCGATGTGGAATACGGGGAGTTCGGAACCCTGGAAGCTGCCGATTCCATCGTTATCGAATACCGCCTCGACAGTGCCGCATGGATACGGCTCAACAACGGTTTCCATGCCAATGACATGGCCAATGGCCCTGAGAAAGCCACCGTCACCGGGCTGCTCGGCTGCCAGGTCGAAGTGCGCGTTACCACCGCCTGTGATGCCACCAATGAATACTGGACCATTGATAATGTGCGTGTCTCCTCTGAGGATGCCACCAATAACGCCTGTTTTCTTGCTGCCTCCATGAGCGTCTCGGAAACCGGCTCTGCGGCTGCCTCCGATTATACCTTTTCCCAAACCGTGCCCACAGACGGCGTCCTCGACCTGGACGTCTCTGCCGGTAGCCTGGTGCGCATCGTGTTGCCCAATGGCGACTTCTCATCAGCCACTGCTTTAGGAAGTACCTTTGATGGCAATGCCATCGCTGCCTTTACCACACAAACAACCGATACCCTGGAGTTCCTCGCCCCTTCCACCGTTGCCGAAGGCGCCGCCTTTGACATCCTGATCATCGGAGCCACCAACCCGGCCGTCGATGGTGAGTACACCGCCTCCCTGGAAGCCGTCAACGATGAAACCGGTATCAACCATTTCAATTACAGCTATACCGTCGGGCCCGCCTCCATCTGGTTCGAAGATTTTGAATCCTATGCCGATAATGCCAGCGTCGCTGTAGACAATAATTCCAACGATGTCGGCATCGACTGGACTTTGGAAAACTTACTTTCCGGTACTTCATTCCGTGTTGAAGATTATTATATGATTGATGGATCAAGAGGCTTGCTTGCAAGAAATGTACCTCTCGAAAATGCCTGGACTACGGAAACCATTGATATTTCCAATTATGATAATATAAAACTGGAAGTTGAATATGGTGAGTTTGGCACCCTTGAAAATACAGATTCAATTCGTATTCAATACAGATTGGATGGAGCAAGTTGGGAGAATTTTGAATCAAATGGAACACATCAGGATGATTTGCCTTTTGGCCCTGTAAAAGCTATTTCAACAAATTTATTGGGCTGCGAAGTTGAAATTCGCGCATTGGTTAGGAATAATGCCACCAATGAATACTGGACCATTGATAATGTCGAAGTAAGTTCGGAAGCAGCACCAACTAATTCTTGTTTTGAAAATCCGACATTAACCAATGCAGACGATTCGCCGTCTGCAATTACCACATTTACCTATAATCAAAATATTGAAAGCGATGTCACCAAAACACTGGAAATCTCAATGGGAAATCAGGTAATCATTGTATTGCCAAATGGAGATTTCTCTACTGCTACGACTGCTGGCAGTACATTTAATGGTGTAGCTATTTCATCTTTTACAACTCAGACCAATGACACATTAATTTTTAATGCCCCTACTTCCATTGCTGAAGGACTGAACTTTGACATTATCATTAACAATGTGACCAACCCCGCTGAAGAAGGATTCAGTTCATCAAAAATAATTGCTACCAATGATGGTGGTGGGATAAACCACTTTAATTATAGATTTAGTGTGAGTCCAATTAATATCTATGCAAGACTGGATGGAGATTGGAACAACAGCAGCACCTGGTCAACTATAGGAATAGGTGAAGCAACATGTGACTGTGAGCCCGGAACAAGCTCAGTAGTACTAATTGATGGATTTGACGTGAATGCTCCTGTAAGTGACGTGGTCATCAATTCACTGCATATTCAAAATGATGTGAGAAACGACGATGCCAGTTTGAATATAAATGGAGGCGTAAGTTTTACCGTCAATGATAATGTAGACCTCGAGCTGGATGACGGGGGTGAAAACACTACATTAAGTGTAAATGGTCTGGGTACTCAATTGAATGTCGGAGATTCATTAACACTGCTTACATTAGTTGGAGGAGATTTAAGTTTACTAATTGATGATGATGCTCAAATCAATGTTACCGGTGATTTAATTGCGAATCATCAAGGAGGAGATGATTTACTAATCCACTTAGGAAATAATTCTGTTGGAAGTACTGCTCAGCTCAATGTAACGGGAAATGTTTATTTGGATCACAATGGCAATACTGGTGGAGATGATATGGAGTTTGTCTTTAATGATAACACATCCGGTAGCATTGGAGGTAATTTGATAATTGATACCGACTTTTCAAGTGCTGACAATTTATTCGCACGTTTAAACAATAATTCAACCTTAGATGTATCAGGTGATATTGAATTCTTTGCAATTGCTTCCGGAGAATCAGAAATAGAATTAAACAATGATAGCAGATTATCCATGGGGGGTGATTTTATTAGAAATGCAAACTTTGGAATCTTGGATATGAATGATAATTCCACACTGGAATTTAATGGATCAGCCAACGCTCAAACATTCCCTCAAAACACCGGTGGAGCTGGTGATAATTTTAATTATGTCAATGTAGAAATCAATAATAGTTTTGGTACAGGGCCGCAATTATCCCTAGACGGTGACGTAACCATTAGCAATCGCTTAACGCTTACAGATGGAATTGTTGATGCGAATGGAAATACGCTTATATTAAGCAGCACAGACCCCGCTGATATCACAGGATATTCATCCGCCAGTTTTATAACAGGCTTAATGAGAAAGAACATTTTGGCTAATACTGATACAATTCCATTCCCTGTTGGAACCGGTGGCAATTCAGCAGATTATCAACTTATGGAATTCATAAATAATAATGCTGGAGGAATAAGCGCATTGGAAGTATCCGTATCAACTATTAATGAGGTTGGAAATAATGTGGATGGAAATTTAAACCCTGCAATAGCTTCAGATGGTCCTGCAATAGTCAACATTTTTGAGGATGCAGAATGGGATATAAATCCGGTTGGTGCAATAAGTGGTGGAAGTTATGGCTTGCGTTTGCATGTTGAGAATATCACTGGATTGAACGGAACATTGGATAATGCTTTTACCATTTTAAAAAGGCCTTCTGCATCAACGAATTACAATGAATGGGATGCATTAGCCGGAACAACATTGATGCCTCCATTGGATTCCGCTGGAAGAATTTATGATGCCGGCAATGGTTTTGCGCAAAGAACAGGTTATACTACTTTTTCAAAATTTGCCATTGGGGCCAGTGCCGGTGCTCCATTGCCTTTGGAGCTAATTGATTTTAATGCGGAATTGATCGAGGATAAAGTTGTACTAAATTGGATAACGATTAATGAAACAAATACCTCTCATTTCAATGTGGAAAAAAGTAGTACAGCATTTGATTGGACTTCTTTCGAAAGTGTGGATGCAGCTGGAAATTCAAATCAAGTCATAAATTATAGTGCTATTGATAATGATTTATATGATGGTGAAAATTATTATAGACTTAAACAAATAGACCAAGATGGAAACTTCGAATATTCAAAAGTGATTTCTGTATTTTACAATCTTGCTGAGAATTTAAAGGTCAAAGTATATCCTAACCCATTTAATGATTTTATTCATATAGATTTTGACAAAAAACCTACAGGAAATCTGGAAATTACCGATATAAATGGTCAAATACTTTACAAAACAGAATTAGATAAGAAGAATCCAATCAATTTACAGGGCTCATCTGCAGGCCTGTACTTTATAAAAATTGAAACCAGGAATACGACAATCGTCCGAAGCATTGTTAAAGCCAGATAAGAGAAAGTAAAGAATTTTACTTCTTACCCTAATTTAGGATTCAATTCAAATCATAAATTTATATTGATACAGTAATATTTACTTTCTGTGTCAATCGTATATTTCATTCCTTATCTTGGTGCAAATTTTCAAAATATGATCAAACTCGTTTTAGTCAGGCATGGCGAAAGCCTTTGGAATAAAGAAAACAGATTTACAGGTTGGAAAGATGTAGACCTTACAGAATTGGGTGAAGCTCAGGCTAAGGAGGCTGGTAGATTGCTTAAAGAAGAAGGATTTGTCTTTGACATGGCTTACACTTCTGTTTTAAAAAGAGCTATCCGAACATTGAATTTTGTTTTAGACGGAATCGATCAGGCATGGATCCCGGTAATCAAAGACTGGAGATGGAATGAAAGACATTATGGTGCACTTCAGGGTCTGAATAAAGCTGAAACTGCTAAAGAATACGGCGACGAACAAGTCCTGATTTGGAGAAGAAGTTATGCCACACCTCCTCCTCCGCTCGAAAAAGAAGATGAAAGGTACCCCGGCAAAGATCCGAGATATGCCGGTTTAGACGAAGATCAAATACCTCTTACAGAGAGTCTGGCTTTAACAGTTGAACGCATAAAACCATTGCTGGAAAAGGATTTATTCCCGCGGTTAAAAAATGGTGAAAAAATTATTATTGCTGCCCATGGAAATAGTATTAGGGCTTTTAAAAAATTAATTGAAAATATGCCCGAGGATGATATTCTTAAAGTAAACATTCCTACAGGGGTTCCCTTGGTCTATGAGCTTGATGACAATTTGAACTATATCAAAGACTATTATCTGGGTGATCAGGATGAAATTAAAGCAGCAATGAATAAAGTTGCCAACCAGGCGAAAAGTAAATGAAGAGAAAGAGAATAATATCAATTGCAATAGCAGTCTTAACAACTGCTATTTTTTTTCAATGCAGCCCATCTAATGAAGATTTTAATTATCCTGCCACTCATTACGATGTATTGAGTATAATTAATCAACAGATTGAACTTCTCGATTCCTTATCCCCCACTTTAGAAAAGACTGTCATATTTACCGATGATTCATCCACTGTCTCTAAAAGCGACATTGACTGGTCGGAGGAACTGGAATTATTTAAGGCAATGGATATAAACAAACCAGCTTTGGCGCCATTATACGATTCGCTTGTCAATGAGTCCCTGGTATATCGATTAAAAAAAGCTGATTATAACTCGAAAATAAAGGAATTAAAAGTAAAGCCTTCTAATGCCTATTTCCCAAAAATGATATCTGCAACCATCATTGAGGATAATTATCTTTATGCATCTGAAAAAAAGCTTATGCTTTATTTTGATCAAAAAAGAGAACGTTTGGAAAGCTATCATATAGATTCAAAAACAAAAGTCATTTTGAAAAGTGAAGAGAGAGGAGAAATATTAGCTAAACTAATTTATTAAAATGTCGAAGCCCGAAAAGAAACTGTTTCTTCTGGATGCCATGGCCTTGATTTACAGGGCTCATTTCGCCTTCAGTAAAAATCCAAGAATAAATTCCAAAGGAGTGAATACGGGAGCTACCTATGGATTTACAAATTCTCTATTAGAAATTTTACAAAAGGAAAAGCCAAGCCACATTGGTGTTGCAATTGATACTAAGGCTCCAACCTTCAGACATAAGGATTACACAGATTACAAAGCAAACAGACAGGAACAACCTGAAGATATTGAAAGCAATATTCCATTTGTCATCAAAATGGTTGAAGCTTTCAATATTCCACTTTATGGCATTGATGGATACGAAGCCGATGACGTCATTGGCACTTTAGCAAAAAAAGCCGCAAAAAAAGGTTTTGAGGTGTTTATGATGACGCCTGACAAAGACTACAGCCAATTGGTAGAAGAAAACATCTATTTGTACAAACCTGCTTTTATGGGCAAAGGAGTAGAGGTTCTTGGGGAAAAAGAAGTAATCAATAAATGGGAAATCGAAAGGCCCGATCAGGTAAGAGATATCCTAGGCCTTTGGGGTGATAGTGTTGATAATATTCCGGGAATACCGGGAATTGGCGAGAAAACGGCCAAAAAATTAATTCAGCAGTACGGTTCTGTTGAAAACCTGGTAGAACATGCCGATGAACTAAAAGGAAAACAAAAAGAAAATGTAATTGCCTTTGGAGAGCAAGGTATTTTATCAAAAAAGCTAGTAACTATTGCTATAGATGTTCCAATTGAATTTAAGGAGGAAGATTTACGTCATACTGAACCAAACAATGAGCAACTCATTTCTCTCCTTGATGAGCTAGAATTCAGAACAACCAAAAAAAGACTATTTGGCGATGATGGTGATTCTGGAAAATCAAGTGCATCTTCAAAGAAAAAATCGGATGAGAATCAAATTGATATGTTTATCCCATCCGAATCTGAAGAGGCCTTAATCAGCTCCCCGGAAAAAGAGAATATTCAAACAGTAAAACATCAGTATTATTTAATTGATTCTGAATCCAAACGAAAAAATCTTATCCGTTTTTTATCGAGACAGGATGAGTTTTGCTTTGATACTGAAACCACCGATGTAAATGCCTTTGAAGCAGAAATTGTGGGGCTAGCCATTTCCTACAATGTCCATGAAGCTTATTATATACCATTGCCAGAGGACAAGGAAGCTTGCAAAGCGGTATTAAGTGAGTTTAAAGAGGTTTTTGAAAGTGAATCAATTTTAAAAATAGGGCAAAACCTAAAATATGATATTACCATATTATTGACCTACGGTATTGAGGTAAAAGGCGTATTATTTGATACCATGCTGGCCCATTATTTAATTGAGCCGGATAAAAGACACAATATGGATGCCCTATCCGAAAATTATCTGAATTATACACCGGTCTCCATTGAAACATTGATCGGTAAAAAGGGTAAAAATCAAGGCAATATGCGTGATGTTGATCCTAAAGAGGTTGCAGAATATGCAGGAGAAGACGCAGATATCACACTTCAGCTCAAATACAAGCTGGAACGCGAGCTGAAATCCTATAACCAGGAAAAGCTATTTAATGAAGTAGAAACACCATTGGTAAAAGTATTATCAGATATGGAAGTTTCGGGAGTTAAAGTAGACCGCGGAACATTAAAAGAAATATCAGATGAATTGGGGAAGGCAGCGCAGATAACGCAGGATAAGATTTTTAAAATCGCAGGTGCTGAATTTAATATAGCTTCACCAAAGCAGCTCGGTGAAATATTGTTTGATAAAATGAAACTGGTTGAAAAACCAAAGAAGACAAAAACCGGACAATACGCAACGGGAGAAGAAATACTTTCTCAACTTGCAAATACATATGAAATAGCTGCTTTGATTCTCGATTTTCGGGAATATCAGAAACTTAAATCAACCTACGTTGACGCTCTCCCTGAATTAATAAGTCAAAAAGATGGTAGAATTCATACCTCATACAATCAGGCTGTAGCCGCAACCGGACGCTTGAGTTCAACAAACCCCAATCTTCAAAATATTCCTATCAGAACTGAAAAAGGAAGGGAAATAAGAAAAGCATTCATACCCGGAGACAATGAACACATCTTATTATCAGCTGATTATTCACAAATCGAACTGAGAATTATGGCCGCTTTTGCGGAAGATAAAAGTATGTTGGATGCCTTTGAAAAGGGCATTGATATTCACGCATCTACAGCCAGTAAAATATTTAAGGTGGATTTGGATAAGGTCGATTCTGATATGAGAAGAAAAGCCAAAGTTGCCAACTTTGGCATTATTTACGGAATTTCTGCATTTGGACTTTCGCAAAGATTGAATATCCCAAGAAAAGAAGCAGCAGCTCTTATTGAAGCGTATTTTAAAGAATTTCCCAATGTTAAAAAATACATGGATGATGTTATAAATAGTGCAAGAGAAAATGAATATGTAGAGACCATTTTGGGCCGTAGACGCTATTTAAGAGATATTAATTCAAGAAACCAGACTCAAAGAGGATTTGCTGAAAGAAATGCTATAAATGCCCCAATACAAGGCTCAGCTGCTGATATGATTAAAGTGGCTATGATAAAAATCCATGACTGGATGAAATCAGAGAAAATGAAATCGAAAATGATACTTCAGGTACATGATGAATTGGTTTTTGACGTTTACAAAAATGAACTTGAAAGATTAAAAGATAAAGTAGAAGATACAATGAAAAATGCAATACCTATGAAGGTCGCTATGGAAATTGGGATGGGTACCGGTCTTAATTGGTTAGAAGCACATTAAAAAACCCGGAGTTATAAGCCCCGGGTATTTCTCTTTTTAAAATTCAATAAACTTCTCCTTTTATATTCAATACAACATCACCCCCATTGGACGATACGGTAAGACTTTTATTAAAATGCCCAACTTTAGATGCATTGTAAGTAGCTTTTAAATAACCTTCCTCACCGGGAAGTATCGCCTCTTTTGAATATTCTGAAGCCGTGCAGCCACAACTTGTTTTGACCTGGCTTATTATCAAAGGCGCATCTCCTTTGTTTTCAAATTTAAAGGTGTGAGATACCGGAATTCCTTTTTCAATTCGTCCAAAATCATGTTCTTCTTCCATCATCGCCATTTTCGCATAGGATGAACTTGAATATTCCGGTTCTAAAATAAAGGACTCTACCTGAGCATTGGTATTAAAACCAAGGGCAAATACTGAGATAAGAATAATTAAAGCGTATTTCATAATTAAGAAATTTTGGTTAAAAAAAAATTTATGTATCCAAATCACAGCTTTTCCCGTATAACATAGTGTTAAGAAGTTCTTAATACTTGTTAATGAAATGTTAAATAAACCTGGAATCAGGTCTTTTAATTAAAATTTAGAAATTATGTTAAAATTTAAAGCCATGCTAAGTGTCGGATTGTTTGCAGTTGGATTGATCTACTGGTCTTTAAATGAATTTACGGATCAGATTGATAAAACAAGCAATCCTTATAATACCATATATGCCATTACCGGAGATGAAATTTCCACAGTTGAAATTCTTAAATGTGCTGATTTAAAAAGTGTAGAAACTTTTACTTCACATGAGAGTTGTTGTTCCGGAGACCTTAATTTACAAACTCAAAAGAAATGTTTGGAAGATTGGTTTGAGACCGAATTAATCGCAAAAAATCAATATTGATCTGAGCTAAAAATTTTGTTAATGAATTGTTAAAATATTGGCTTTGTGCCAATATAAATCTAATTTATGCCTGTGAAAAGCAGGCATTTTCGTTTTTTAGTCATAATTGGAATAGTTTCCATTCTTTCAATTGCACTCTTGCAATTCTTCTGGTTTCATCAGGCTTTTAATGTTAAAAAGAGGGAGTTTGAATTAAATGTCTTCCAAGCCTTAAGTGAAGTTGCTGCAGAAATTTATGCATACAATGGCAATAGGGTTCAGGATAATTTTCCTGTAGAGCAACTATCCGAAAACTATTTTGTGGTTATGATCAATGATCAAATTGATCTCCAGCTTCTCGATAATCTTTTAGAAAGAAAATTTCAATCGCGATACATTAATAGCCCCTACATTTATACGATTTATGATTGTGAGAACGATCATTTGCTCTATGGTAGTGAAACCCAAAGCCAGGATTCTCCCGAAGAAAAACTAATATTTCCCAAATGGGATAAAGACCAGTACTATTTTGGTGTTTTTTTCCCAAGCGTTGAAAAGACTTTGATAGGAGGATTGAAAGGGTGGATTTTGCTTTCCCTGGTACTTCTCCTGATTGTCATATTTTTTTCAATATCCCTTTACATTGTATTTCGACAAAAAAGACTCTCTGAAATCAAAAGAGATTTCGTTAATAATATGACCCACGAGCTAAAAACTCCTCTTTCTAGTATAAAATTGAGCTCTGAAGCAGTATTGAATACAAAAAATATTGATTCGGAATCGCAAAAATATCTGGAGATTATTTCACACGAAGCTGAAAAATTAAAACGTCAGATTGAAAATGTTTTGGAACAAGCCCGCGGTGAAAAAGACGGTTTAAGCCTGGAAAAAGAAGAGGTCGATTTTTTATCCTTTTTAAAAACCATTCTTGAGCGATTTAATTTGAGCAGCAATAACAAAATCGAATTTGATCTGAATTCATTGGCGTCAGATACTTCTGTTGTTCTCGATAAACTACACATGGAGCATGTAATCCATAATTTATTGGACAATGTAATCAAATACGGTCCTGAATTTCCACAACTTAAAATTGGAATTCGAACAATTAAAAAGCAATTGATTATTTCCTGGAAAGACAATGGACAGGGAATTCCGGCCAAATACAAGAAACGCATATTTAGCCCATTTTTTAGAATAAGCCAGGGAAATTTGCATGACAAAAATGGCTACGGCCTTGGGTTGCATTATGTGAAAAATGTGATTCTTGCACATAAAGGTAAAATCCGTTGGGTAAGCAATGAAAATTCAGGGTATTTTGAAATAATTCTTCCATTGACATGAAAAAACGAATTTTATTAATTGAGGATGATCAAAATCTCGGTTTTTTAATTCAAGACCAATTGCAGAAGCAAGGGTATATCGTAGAATGGTTTAAAGACGGAGAAAGCGGTAAAAATTCATTTGTTAACAATGCACCGGATATTTGTCTTTTGGATGTCATGCTTCCAAAAAGTGATGGATTTACTTTAGCCCGAAAATTTCGATTAAAAGATCAAAAGACACCCATTTTGTTCCTGACAGCCAGAGACATGATGGAAGACAAATTAAATGCATTTAAAAGCGGGGCTGATGATTATATCACAAAGCCCTTTAGCATGGAAGAATTAATCTACCGTATTAATGTATTTCTTAAAAGAACTGCCAATTCACCGGATGCGCATGAGCCATCCCGTTACGCCTACAAAGAGTTAATCATAGACTTCAGAAAGAATCTTTTATCAATTACAGGGGATGAAATCAAATTGACCGAAAAAGAGAAAGAGCTATTTAAAATATTGATTAAAAATAAAGATCGCATCGTAAAAAGAGAGGAAATTCTCTTAAATATTTGGGGTGACGATGATTATTTTAAAGGAAGAAGTCTCGATGTATTTATCAGCAAGCTTAGAAAATATCTTACGCAATCCTCGATAAGAATAGAAAATTATCATTCCATTGGATTCAAATGGGAAGAAGCATAATTCCAAAAAATCAATAAAATTAAACTTCACTAATAATTCATTTTCACTTAATATTCTATCGATAAATCAGTTGTAATTTTACACCATTAATTTCGTGTAATGACTGATCTTTTTGTAATCATTTTTCTCTCAACCGTCTTAGTTTATTTGATTTTCCTAATCTCACCGGGAAAATTCTCAAAATTTCTTAATAAGCTTAGTTCATGGATAAATCTATGGTAGGCAGGGTTTATCTTAAAAATAGATTCTCCATTAATTAATATTTTTTCCGCTTTTTTGTTTCTTGATAGTCCGATACATCTATTAATGAATTGAGCGGTAGAAACTTTGACGGAAAAAGGTACAAAAATCCTGATTTCAATTAATACATCCTGGAATATTTACAATTTCAGAAGAAATCTTTTAAAGAATTTTATGGATAATGGCATGAAAGTTTATGCCTGTGCTCCAAAGGATGAATTCAGTGATAAATTAATCTCACTGGGCATTAAATTTTATGATATTAATATCAGTCAAAAAGGAACCAATGCTTTTAGTGACTTTAGATTATTGCTTTCTTATAAAAAATTAATTAGGGAAATACGACCGGATATTTGTTTGTTCTATACGATCAAGCCAAATATTTACGGTTCACTGGCCGCACATTCCGAAAACATTCCCTTTATCAATAATATATCAGGATTGGGTACAGTATTTTTAAGAAAAAGACTTTCTTCTTACATCGCAAAAACTTTGTACAAAAGCGCACTTAAAAATTCATCACAAGTATTTTTTCAGAATAATGATGATTTAAATCTTTTCCAAGCGACAGGAATTGTTAAACACAGTCGCACAGGGGTTATACCCGGATCCGGATTAGACATAGATTACTTTAAGCCTATTGATGGAATATATAACAGACAGAACTTTACTTTTTTAATGGTCTCCCGTTTAATATTTGATAAGGGAATACGTGAATATATTATAGCTTCCCGCTTGGTCCGGAATAAATATTCAAATGTCCATTTTAAAATATTGGGGAAGGCGGAAGAAAAAGGAAACCTTGGCTATACTAAAACTGAAATTATCCGTATTTCAAAAGAAAATAAAATTGAATGGTATCCGTCAAATGAAGATGTCAGGCCATTTTTAGCTGAGGCAGATGTCATTGTCCTTCCAAGTTATAGAGAGGGGATGTCAAGAGCATTGATGGAAGCGCTCAGCATGGAAAAAGCGATACTTACAACGAATGTGCCAGGGTGCAGGGAATTGGTTAATAAAAATCAAAATGGTTTGCTTTGTAATGTTAAAGATGCCCATGACCTGTCTCAAAAAATGATTGAGTTAATTGAAATGCCTTTGGAAAATGTAAAACAAATGGGAAAAAATGGTAGACAATTTGTTAAAAAAAGCTTTGCTGAGAAGCGCATTTTCGAGGCTTATAACAATGCAATTGCAGATAAATTAAGTTAAACTTGCAATATGGAGTTGAAAACAACAGAATTTGATGGATTAGTTGAGATATTACCTACGATTTTTCCGGATGAAAGAGGTGAGTTTTTAGAGTCTTACAACAAAAAGACTTTTAAAAAAATTGGATTAGATATCAATTTTGTACAGGATAATCTCTCAGTTTCAAGAAGAGGTGTTTTAAGAGGCTTGCATTTTCAAAATGATCCAAGTCAACAGGGAAAACTTGTTAGTGTAATTAAGGGGAAAATCCTGGACGTCGTCGTTGATATTCGCAAAGATTCAAAGACTTTCGGCAAACATAAAAGTTTCTTGATCGATGATATACAAAGAAAAATATTGTACGTACCGGAAGGTTTTGCACATGGGTTTCTGGCACTTGAAAATACAATATTAAACTATAAATGTACATCGAACTATAACCGCGATGCCGAATCCGGAATAATTTGGAATGACCCCGATCTGAACATAGAATGGGGCATCGATGATCCAATTATTTCTTCCAAGGACAAATTACTTCCTCGATTTGAAACCTTAAGAGATTAATAAAATGAAAATCTTTGTTCCAATTTCTGCCATACTGTTTTTATTAATTAACAGCTCCTGTTATCGGCAAAATATCATGTTTCAAACAGATGACTTTGAAATGGACAATGAAATTGCTGAATCATTAAAAAAAATTGAATCGGAGTATGTATTAAAACCTGACGATATAATTGAACTCAATGTAGAAACAAACAAGGGTGAAGCTTTAATTGACCCTAACTTTCAATTGAGATCAGAATTTGGTGTGAGTAACTTGAACAGCCTCAAGAACACATCCGGACCGGATTATCTCATAAGGCCTGATGGCAGCGCAAAACTTCCCATGGTTGGCAATGTATATCTGGCAGGGTATACGCTATATCAGGCTGATAGCATCCTGAGAGAAAAGTATTTAGAGTTTTACAAAGATCCTTTTGTCGTAACAACAATTAAAAACAGACGCGTTTACATATTCAATGGAGAAAAGGGTATGGTAGTCCCTTTGGCCAATGAAAACACAACATTGATTGAAGCGCTTGCCATCAGTGGAGGGATTGGAAATTACTCAAAATCACATAATATTCGATTGATAAGAGGTAATCTGAGTAATCCTTATGTTGAAGTTATAGACTTGAGTACAATAGAAGGAATGCAAATCGCGAATCTTGAATTGCAAAATCAGGATATCGTATATATTGAACCTGTTCGACGTGTTGTTTCTGAAGCAACCAGAGAAATTGCGCCTATCATTAATTTGTTAACAAGTTTTGTAACCATTATTGTCTTACTAACGCGATAATGTCAGAAGAAGATAATAAACAAATCGTGAACACAACTGAGAATCAGATCAACAACATGGAATTGTTGGGAGATATTGATTTCAGGAGGTTTTTGCTTATTCTCTCCAAAAGTCTGGTTTGGATTGTTTTGTTATTGCTTATCGCTTTTGCCGGAAGTTTTATCTACCTAAGATATACAGTACCCATTTACGAATCTTATTCCGTATTAAAGCTGGAAATTAAAAGTGATGTTGACGCATTAGGCATTTCAAAACTTCAAAATCCTACCGTTTCCAATAATCTGTCCGGAGAAGTTGAACTTATAAAATCAGAGCTCATTCACGATCAGGTCATAGATCAATTGGATGCCTTAAAAGTTAGTTATATGACTGAAGGTACAATAAAAGATGATGAGCGATTCATGAACTCCTTTTTTGAAGTTGAATACAATTATTTGCACCCCGATCTACTCGATCAAAAGATTGAGGTGAAAATCATTGATGAGAGAAATCTTAGTATTAACTATAAACTACTTGGTGAAAATTTTTCAGAGCAATTGATTTTTAATAAAGCATTTAAAAATGATCATCTGGAAATTCTTATTACCCAAAAATCAGATGATGTGTCTGATATCAATCAAAACCAGTTTTATTTTATTGTGAATAGCCATAGGAGCCTGGTCGAAATGATAAAGTCCAATCTCTTTGTTCAAATTCTTAATCCCTCTGCCAATACACTGAAAATTATCTATCGGGACCCCAATCCATTAAAAGCCAAAACCATTGTTGATTTTATCAATAAAGTCTATTTGGAAAATACGCTGGAGCTAAAAAATCAAGCTTCAAAACAAACCATTGACTTTCTCAATGATCAATTAAATAAAACCGAAGAAAAACTGACGCAATCCGAAAAGGAGCTCGAAGCCTTTGTTGAAGAAAATAAGACTACGGATATCGATAATATATTTTCCAAAAGACTGGAAAAAATTGAAAAATTCAGAGAGGAGCTAAGAGCAGAAAATGAAAAATTGATCATACTAAAAAATTTAAAAAAGGCCGTTGAAGCCGGCGACACATTATATTATCAACAACTTACAAGCGCACACCCGGGATTTCAGGCTTATGATGAAAAAATGAATCAGCTGATGAAAAATAAAAATCAGCTGGAAGTATTAAAATATTCTACCAATCCCAATACGCTGGCCTTTCAATACGCCCAAAAAGACATAAAAATTCAGGAAAAGGCGCTTGAAAATGCCTTGGAGAATGACCGACAAATTACTTCTAAAGAAATAGCAGAATTAAAGAAAGCAATTGCTGGTCTTGAGGGAGAAATAAAAGCTTTACCCGAAAAGGAAACCGAATACAAAAGATTAAAAAGGATTTATGATTTAAACGAAAAATTCTATTTACTCCTAATGGATAAGAAAGCTGAATTTGGAATTAGTGAGGCCGGTACCATTCCCGATTTTCAGGTGCTTTCCCCCGCAAATCTTCCAAAAGTCCCGGTTTTCCCAAAAGAATCGGATGTATACCTAATTAGTTTTGGCTCTGCACTATTATTGATTTTACTATTGATCGGAATAAGGTATATAAGCCATAATACAATCGATTCTGTTGAAGAAATTGAAAAATATTTAAACATTCCTATGCTCGGTGTTGTGCCATTACAAAAAATAAAAAGTAGGTATTCAAGATTGATTGTAACGGATAATCCTAAATCAGAAATAGCTGAAGCAATAAGATCCATTAGAACCAATCTCGATTTTATCACTCCCGGAAATTATGGTAAAAAAACCTTAAGTGTAACATCCACCGTTAGCAGTGAAGGAAAAACATTTGTATCGGTTAATCTCGGTGCTGTCATTGCCATGTCCAATCAAAAAGTAATTCTGCTTGACCTGGACATGAGAAAGCCAAAATTGCATATCGCCTTAAACGAAGAAAATCACTTTGGCATGAGCAATTTGCTTATTGGTAAAATGGAACTGGATGAAGCTATTAGACATACTTCGCAGGAAAATCTTGATTATATTTCATCAGGACCACCGCCCCCAAATCCCTCAGAATTAATTTTGTTACCACAGCTAGACGATATTCTTTCAAAACTGAAAGAAAAATACGATATTATAATAATGGACTCTCCACCTATAGGTCTCGTAACCGATGGGATTATCCTGATGAAAAAAGTAGATATTCCCATTTATATCTTAAGATCTGAATATTCTAAAAAAGGATTTTTGAAAAGCATACAAAAGCTTCAAAAGCAAAAAGGAATTGATCATTTAAGTATTATTTTCAATGGCTTAAAAAGAAGAAGAGGACTTGGGGGATATGGCTACAATTACGGTTATGGATATGGCTATGGTTCGGGTTATTATGGTGAGTCCAGCTCAAAAAAGAAGTTCTTAGGAATATTCTAAGTACATTCATTTATGTTTTCAAAATTTTTCGGGTCAAATAAAAAGTCTTTTAATTCAACAATAAAGGTTGATCTGCATTCGCACTTAATACCGGGTATTGATGATGGTGTAAGAACGATTGAGGAAAGCTTGGCCATTCTTAAAAAATTTAAAAATCTTGGTTTTAAAAAGGTTATTACTACACCTCATATTATGGGAGATTTTTATAAAAATACCCCTGAAATTATTCGATCCGGTCTACATGAAGTGCAAGAAGCAGCTGATAAAGAAAATATCGGTATCGAAATTGGGGCAGCAGCAGAATACTTTCTGGATGAATATCTCATTAAAATATTAAAGAATGAAGAAGAAATTCTCACACTTCCAGGTAATTACCTACTTTTTGAGCTCCCCTATATCAATCTTCCCATCCATATGGATGAAGCCATATTCATAATGCAAAGTCAGGGGTATAAGCCGGTTTTGGCTCACCCCGAACGCTATCAATATTATCAAGGGCAATTGGATAAACTCATAGAATTAAGAGAAAAAGGAATTTTTATGCAATTAAACCTTAATTCAGTAATTGGTTATTACTCAAGGCCGGTTGAGAAAATGGCTAAGAATATGATTAAAAAGGATATTGTGGATTTTGTAGGTTCTGATGTTCACAATTTGCGACATGCTGAACTTCTTGATAAAAGTTTGGGTTCCAGGTCCATCAGAAAATTAAATTCGCCATTGCTAAAAAATAATAGCCTATTGTAATGCAGAACAAAGTATTTATAACAGGTGCTACCGGACTTTTAGGTTCGTTTATTGTTCGGGATCTTTTAAAACGCAATTATAAAGTAAAAGCACTTTGTAGATCAAATTCTGATTTTAATCTTGTCGAAGATATCAAGGATCAGGTAGAATGGTTTGAAGGGGACATGTGCGATTATCTGGCGATGGAAAAAGCCATTTCCGATTGCAATATTGTAATTCACTCAGCCGCAGTGGTTTCTTATGACAAAAAAGATAAGGAAAGCATGATTTCCATTAATGTAAATGGCACCCGAAATCTGGCAGACCTGTCCAATGAAAAAAAAGTCGACCATTTTATTCAAATTTCCTCTATAGCCGCTGTAGGCAGACCTAAAACGCAATTTGAACTTGATGAGTCTACTAAATGGGAGGAAAGTCCAAATAACTCTGTCTATGCCAAATCAAAATTTTACTCTGAACTGGAAGTCTGGAGAGCCATACAAGAAGGATTGAAGGCTGTAATATTAAACCCCGGCTTTATTCTCGGCCCGGGTGACCCCAAAAAAAGCAGCACGCAGCTCTTTAACTATGTTTGGAAAAAGAGCAAATTCTATACGGAAGGAAATTTGAATTATGTCGATGTGCGCGATGTTTCCAAATCGGTAATAAGAGTATTAGAAAAACAAATAAGCGGTGAACGATTTATCATTTGTGCTGGCACAATTCGATTTAAAGAATTATTTCAAAAAATCGCTCATCATTGGAATATCAAAGCGCCGGCAATAAAAATTAGCAAAACCCTTTCAAATATTATCTGGCGATTGGAATCGATAAGATCTTTTGTATTCGGATCAAAGCCAATAATTACAAAAGATTCTGCCAACTCTGCAAACAGTCAATATGTTCTCAAATCAGAGAAAAGCAAAAAAGAGCTGGAAATCGAATACCGCAGTCTGGAAGATACCCTTCAATGGGTTTGTCCAAAACTCGCTCCGAAATTGAGCGAATTATAACATTTAATTTTTATATTGTTCATCTAAATTTAGTTTTGCGAATTCTATGTTTGAAGAACCCGAAAATCTTCGAGAACAGCAGGAAAACGTTAAGAAGTTTGAAGACATGCTTTCATCCGGAAGCATCCATTTTATGGATGTGGCTGTGTTTGAATCTGTAGTTACATACTATCAGGGCACTGGTAAAATTAAAAAGGCTATAAAAGCCTGTGCCATTGCTCTAGAGCAACACCCTTATTCACTGGATTTGTTTTTAACGCTTTCACAGCTTTACAACAGTACCGGAGAACATCAAAAAGCATTTGAAGTTTTGGAACAGGCTGAAAGCTATTTTCCAAATGATTATGATTTACTTTTTGTCAAAGGCTCACTTTATCTTCAAAACAATCGCAAAAGTGAAGCGCATGAATATTTTTCAAAGGTTTTGGATGCCTCAGAAGATAAGGATGAAGAGCTCTTCAATATCGGCTTTGCCTATCAGATTAGCAACCACATAGATGAAGCCATTGACTATTACAAACAAGCGCTCACTGAAAATCCTGAAAATGACGATGCGCTTGATGAATTAGTGTACTGTCTTGAAATTACCGAAGCATTCGAACAGGAAATTGATTTTTTTGAAGCTTTCGTTGAAAAAAATCCCTATTACGACGGTGCATGGTATAACCTAGGTGTCTTATATGAAAAGACGGGAAACCTTAAAAAAGCACAGCAGGCATTTGAATACAGCAGTTCGATAAATGAAGCCAATACACCGGCAATATTCCAATTGGGCCAGGTATATTATGAGCTGGGTGATTTGGATAAAGCCCTTGATATGTATATTAAGGTGCTCAAAGAAGAGGGCGGAGATGCAGAACTCTTTCTTAAAATTGGCCAGGTTTATATTTCTCTGGGTGAATTTGACAAAGCGGTAAAAAATTTTCAAAAAGCAATTGATAGCGATCCCGAATTATATGAATCATGGTATTTTATGGGATTGATCATGGAGTTTGAGGAGAAATGGATGCAGGCGGCTCATTTCTTTAAAAAATCATTTGAATTAAATTCAGGTGATTATAACAGTGCATTGAAATTGGCTCAAAATGAATACAAGACAGGAAATGTAAATTCTGCCGAAGAAGCATTTCAACAGGCAGAAGTTTTAAATCCGATGGATACCGACCTCTATGTTTCGTGGTCGGAGATGTACCTGGAAGAAAATAATTTTGATCAGGCCATCAGTCTATTGAAATCCGGTGTAGAAGAACTACCGGAATCAGCAATTCTGTATTATCGACTCGTTGTTTGTTTCCTCAAAACCGGGAATTATCAAAAAGCATTTCAATATTTGGAAAATGCCCTACTTTTGGACTTTGAAGGTCACGCGGATCTATACAACTACTTTCCCGACCTGGAAGCCAATAAAATGTTGTATAATATTATTAATCAATTCAGAGAAGGCGAAAACGAATGAATTATACCTTAAAAAACATCCCTGAAAGAACAAAAAAAGATCGGGATTTCGGATTGACTATGGCAATGGATAAAGGTTTAAGTTGCCGGGAAGTAGAAGATTTTTTAGAATCATGTTCGGAACATGTAGATGTCGTAAAGCTGGGTTGGGCCACCTCCTATGTTTATCCCAAACTTGAAGAAAAAATTAAAATTTATAAAGATGCCGGAATACCGGTATATTTTGGTGGTACTTTATTTGAAGCATTTGTTATTCGAGATCAGTTTGATGATTACAGGAAAGTACTAGACAAATATAAACTGGAACATTGTGAAGTTTCAGATGGGTCCATAGATCTGGATCATGAAGAAAAATGTAAATACATAGAACAACTATCCTCACAGGTGACCGTGCTATCGGAAGTCGGTTCAAAAGATGCAGAGAAAATTATTCCGCCTTACAAATGGATAAAATTAATGCAGGATGAGTTGGATGCAGGTGCCTGGAAAGTAATTGGAGAGGCAAGAGAAGGTGGAAATGTAGGACTTTTTAGATCCTCTGGTGAGGTTAGATCAGGACTTGTTGAAGAAATTTTAACAAAAATCCCCTTTGAAAAAATTATTTGGGAAGCACCTCAAAAAGTACAACAGGTTTGGTTTATCAAACTCCTCGGCACCAATGTGAATCTTGGTAATATTGCTCCGAATGAAGTGATCCCATTGGAGACCATCAGACTGGGCTTAAGAGGAGATACGTTTAATACATTTCTTAATAAGTAATGCAAAAATTTAAAGCCGCTCTGCTACTTTATCTAAAAGGATTTAGTATGGGGGCCGCAGATGTTGTTCCAGGAGTATCCGGTGGAACAATTGCCTTTATAACCGGTATTTATGACGAATTGATCCAGTCTATTCGTTCGGTCAATTTTCAATCACTGAAAATTTTATTTAAGGAGGGTCCTCAGTCATTTTGGCGAGCAATCAACGGAAGATTTTTATCCATATTAGTTTTCGGCATACTCTCGAGTGTCATCACTTTGGCAAGAGTTATCAAGTATTTGCTTACGCATGAACCTATCTTAATTTGGTCGTTTTTCTTTGGTTTAATCGTAGCTTCTGTAATTTATGTAGGAAAGCAAATTGATAAATGGAATATTCAAAACATATTAAGTCTGCTACTTGGAGCCATTAGCGCTTATTTAATAACCATTAGCAGTCCGGCAGGAGGAATAGATAGTTTAGCCTATATTTTCTTTAGCGCTACCATCGCAATTTGCGCCATGATTCTTCCCGGAATTTCCGGAAGTTTTATACTGCTTTTATTGGGTTCTTATTCGGTGGTACTGGGCGCAGTTACGGGATTTAGTGATGCCCTAAAAGCAGGCAATGGCAATGAACTCATTCTTTATGGTACTAAATTGCTTGTTTTTGCACTAGGTTGTATTATCGGGATTACCTTGTTTGCAAGGCTTTTAGGCTATGTATTGAACAATTACAGATCTGTAACCATTTCTGTACTGACCGGATTTATGCTCGGCTCTTTGAACAAAGTTTGGCCCTGGAAAGAAACCCTGGAATACCGTTTGAATTCGAGTGGTGAAAAAGTACCTTTTCTTGAAGAAAATATAAGTCCATTTAATTATGCAGAACTTTACGCTACATCACACCAACTTTTATGGGCGGTTCTTTTAGCTTGTCTGGGAATGATTTTAGTATTAGGCCTTGAAAAAATTGGTAATATTTCATCGAATTGAAACGTTTCGGATTAATTGGCTACCCTATCAAGCACTCTTTTTCTAAATCTTTTTTTTATAAAAAATTTAAGAGTGAAGGAATTCGGGATTGTACCTATGAAAATTTTGAAATAAAACAGTTAAGTGATCTCAAAACAATCATCGATAAGCACCATCCTATTGGATTAAATGTTACCATTCCTTTTAAGACGGAGGTTTTGAATTATTGTGACGTTCTTAGCGAGGAGGTGAAATTAATTGGTGCGGCCAATACCTTAAAATTTACTGAAAATAAAATTATCGCATTTAATACTGACTGGCTTGGATTTACAAAAAGTCTTGAAAAAGTCATTTTTGATAAAAATAAAAATGCACTCATTCTTGGAACAGGTGGATCTTCAAAAGCCATTCAATATGCTTTAAAAAAATTAAACATTGATTATAAGGTCATTAGTCGTGATCCCAATAAATCAGAATTAACATATGAAGGACTTGATGAAAAGCTAATGAATGAATCATCTTTAATTATCAATTGCAGTCCGCTTGGAGCCTATCCGTATAGGAAGGAATGTCCGAATATTCCATATCAATTTCTCAGTTCAAATCACTTTTGCTTTGATCTTGTTTATAATCCTGATAAAACATTATTTCTTGAAAAATCTGAAAAGATGGGGGCCGGCATTAAAAACGGTTTGGAAATGCTAATTTTGCAGGCTGAAGAATCCTGGAACATCTGGCAGGATAATAGATAATGGAATTTAAATTAAAATCAGAATATCAACCGACAGGGGATCAACCTGAGGCTATCCGTCAATTGGCGGAAGGCGTAAATAATGGTGAGTCCAATCAAGTACTTTTAGGTGCCACAGGTACGGGTAAAACGTTCACTATGGCCAATGTTATCCAAGAAACACAAAGGCCAACTTTAATTTTAAGTCATAACAAGACACTTGCTGCACAACTTTATGGCGAGTTCAAACAATTCTTTCCGGATAATGCGGTAGAATATTTTATTTCCTATTACGATTACTACCAGCCGGAAGCTTTTATGCCCGTGACAAATGTCTACATTGAAAAAGACCTTTCCATCAACGAGCAAATAGAAAAACTGAGACTTAGCGCAACGAGCTCTCTTCTCTCAGGAAGAAGAGATGTAATTGTGGTAGCCTCGGTATCCTGTATTTACGGTATTGGCAATCCGGATGAATTTGGAAAAAATGTCATAAGTATTAGTGTTGGAGACCAGGTATCTCAAAAGCAATTTTTGCTACACCTCGTCGATATCTTATACAGTCGCTCACATGCAGAATTCAAAAGGGGGACATTTAGGGTCAAGGGTGATACTGTCGATATTTTTGTTGCTTATGCTGATTTTGGATACAGAATTTATTTCTGGGGCGATGAAATTGAAGCTATTCAGATGATTGAGCCTGATACGGGCAAAAAAATATCGGATGAAAAAAGCATCACAATTTTTCCTGCCAACCTCTTTGTGACAAGCAAGGAAGTGATCGATGTGGCTATGCAGGAGATCAGCGAAGACCTGGAGACGCAGGTTGGATTCTTTGAAAAGGAAAGACGATTTCTGGAGGCCAAACGAATCAAGGAAAGAACTGATTTTGATCTTGAAATGATCAATGAATTGGGATATTGTTCTGGTGTAGAAAATTATTCCAGATATTTTGACAGAAGACAGGCCGGACAGAGGCCTTTCTGTCTTCTCGATTATTTCCCGGAAGATTATTTGATGATCATAGATGAAAGTCATGTGACCATTCCACAGGTGAGAGCCATGTGGGGTGGAGATCGGTCGAGAAAAGAAACCCTGGTGGATTATGGCTTCAGGTTGCCCTCCGCATTGGATAACCGGCCATTGACTTTTAATGAATTCGAATCCATGAAAAATCAGACGGTTTATGTTAGCGCGACGCCAGGTGATTACGAATTGCAGATTTCCGAAGGAGTAATTGTGGAACAGATCATACGCCCGACAGGTTTGTTAGATCCTAAAATAGAGGTAAGGCCTTGTACGCATCAAATTGATGATTTACTTGAAGAAATAAATAATGCGATAAAGGCCGGTGAAAGAATTTTGGTTACTACGCTTACAAAAAGGATGGCTGAGGAATTATACAAATTTCTTAAAAATCTCAATATCAAATCACGCTATATCCATTCGGAGGTTAAAACCTTTGACAGAACAGAAATTCTTAGGGAATTAAGACTAGGTGTTATCGATGTTTTAGTGGGTGTTAACCTTTTGAGAGAGGGTCTGGACTTGCCAGAGGTGGCATTGGTTGCCATAATGGATGCGGACAAGGAAGGCTTTTTAAGAAATCAGCGTTCTTTAATTCAAACCATTGGTAGGGCAGCGCGAAATGTGAACGGCCGTGTGATTATGTACGCTGACAAAGTTACCGATTCCATGAATCAGGCGATTTCAGAAACTGAAAGAAGAAGAAAACTTCAGGAAGATTACAACAAAGAAATGGGTATTGAGCCAAAAGGAATTAGCAAAAGCAAGGAGGCCATATTAGGTCAGACCAAAGTGGCGGATTCCAAAAAAGGAATTAAAAATTACTATCAGGAAGAAGAAAAACCTTCAGTTGCTGCCGATCCCGTGATCCAGTATATGCCTAAGGAAGATCTTGAAAAACTGGCGGATAAAACCCGCAAAGACATGGAAAAGGCTGCTAAGGATTTGGACTTTATAGAAGCAGCACGACTGAGAGATGAATGGTATGCCTTAAAGGATTTAATTAAAAAAGCATAATGGCAAGGAGAGTTGATTTACCCGAAGAGGACAAGCGAAAACTGAGCAGGGAAAATTTTAAAAAATTATTAGGGGTATTCAAATTTATGTTGCCCTATAAAGGATATTTCGCTGGCGGCATGATCGCGCTTTTTCTTTCGAGTTCCATTGTGATGATATTTCCCTATGTCACTGGAAAACTTGTTGATTCAGCAATTGGTGAGGCAAATTGGCTTCTTCAGGGAATAGATCAAATAGCCCTGGTTATGGTTGCCATTTTGGTGGTGCAAAGTACACTCTCCTTTGCGAGGGTTTATTTGTTTGCCAAAGTCAGTGAGAATTCCATGGCTGATATTCGTAAGAATCTCTTTGATAAACTGCTTCATATCCATCTGGAATTCTTTGATAAAAGAAGGATTGGTGAGCTCTTTTCAAGGATCACCAATGATGTGGCTTTTCTTAAAGAAACCTTTTCCACTACACTTGCAGAGTTTTTCAGACAGATAACCGTATTCGTAATTGGTGTTGGAATCATTTTCTGGGAATCCGCTCAGCTAACACTTCTGATGCTTTCGGTATTTCCTGTATTGGTGATTGTAGCCATGGTGTTTGGAAGGTTTATCAAAAGGCTTTCAAAGAAAACACAGGACAGTCTGGCCGATGCCAATGTCATTGTCGAGGAGTCTTTGCAGGCTGTTAATATTGTCAAATCTTTTACCAACGAAGATTATGAAAATAAAAGGTACGCGCTAAATCTAAAGACAGTAGTTGGCCTGGCATTAAAGACTGCTGTCTATCGCGGGGTATTTTTTTCCTTTATCATTTTCGGATTATTTGGTGCAATCGTTCTGGTACTATGGTACGGTGCAGGAATGGTATCGGAAGGTTTACTTAGTATCGGTGACCTGACATCATTTATTATTTACACCATGTTTATCGGAGCTTCTGTTGGTAGTCTTGGTGAGCTTTACAGTCAGATACAAAAAGCCGTAGGTGCCTCCGAAAGAGTATTGGAAATCCTGGAGGAAGAGCAGGAATCCGCAGAGGTGAAAAATCCCGTGAATATAAATGATTGCAAAGGACATCTGAAGTTTAAAAATGTAAGTTTTGCCTACCCGACAAGGAAAGAAATCAATGTTTTAGAGGATATAAATCTGCAAATAAGCAGCGGTTCAAAGATTGCTTTGGTGGGCCATAGTGGTGCGGGTAAATCAACGATAATTCAATTACTTCTGAGGTTTTATGATCCCGATTCCGGAATGATCAGTCTGGATGGAAAAGATATTCGCGAAATGGATTTAAAAGCATATAGACATCATGTGGGAATGGTTCCTCAGGAGGTCATACTATTTGGTGGAACGATCAAAGAGAATATTGCCTATGGAAGGCCCGGAGCAAGTGATGAGGAGATTAAAGAAGCTGCCCAAAAAGCAAATGCTTTACAATTTATTGAACGATTTCCCGAAGGATTTGAAACCTTGGTTGGTGAAAGAGGGATCAAATTATCAGGTGGGCAAAGACAAAGAATTGCCATTGCCAGAGCCTTGTTAAAAGATCCCAGGATTTTAGTTCTGGATGAAGCGACCAGTTCTCTTGATGCGGAATCAGAAATGCTGGTGCAGGAAGCCCTGGATGAGTTGATGAAAAACCGCACGACGATAATTATCGCACATA
The DNA here is from genome assembly GCA_965267555.1 of Cytophagales bacterium. GTDB lineage: Bacteria > Bacteroidota > Bacteroidia > Cytophagales > CCMP332 > CCMP332. Next base: position 3,387,820 of record OZ254083.1, read on the forward strand.
GACTCGCTACAATTAGAAAAGTGGATAAGATTTTTGTGCTGAATGAGGGTAAAATTGAGGAAGAAGGATTGCATGATGACCTTGCATTCAAAGAAGGTGGAATTTATTCCAAACTGGTTAAATTGCAATTTGATTTTTCAGACAATTAATATATTACATCCTTAAATTCGAATTAATGGAAACCGTCAAAATACGCCAGGAAATAGATTTTGAAATTAGCCCAATGTCGGTTTACAAAGCTCTTATGGAAGCAAAACATCATGCTGCTTTTACAGATGCAGAAGCACATATTGATGCAAACGAAGGTGCTGAGTTTTCTGCTTATGACGGCTATATAATTGGTGAAAATGTTCAATTAAAACCCGGACAAAAGATTGTTCAGAATTGGAGAGCTATCGAAGATAACTGGCCCGAGGATCACTGGTCCAAAATAGAATTTCATTTGGAAGACAATGAAGAGGGCGGTACGCGACTGATTTTTATCCAAACAGAATTGCCAAAAGTGATTGCGGAAAATGTTTCAAATGGCTGGCATACCTATTACTGGAAGCCCATGAAAAGCTATTTCAAAGCGCATGGAGAACTGACTTAAATCATGCTCAATTTTGCCAAAGAACATTCTTTAATTCTTTAATTAATTCCATTTTAAATACCCAATTAAAGCCTTAAAAAATGAAAGATAAAATTAGAGACAATGGTCCAAACAGCGCCGTTTATGGACTCGGATTTATTGGTGCGCTAATCTATTATATTTCTACAGCCACAAGTTTTGGAAGTGGAGTTTTGGGAGTTCTCAAAGCATTAGTATGGCCTGCTTTTCTTGTTTATGAGGCATTTTCTAAACTGGGAGCCTAAAGAATATTTATATTGCACATAAAAAATGCGCAATACATTAAAACTGGAAGAGCTCTTGATGTTCCTTGGGTCAATTTTTCTCTTCTCTCTTTATGACCTTGCTTGGTGGTGGTTTCCTCTTTTAATTCTTTTACCCGATATAGGCATGCTCGGGTATTTTTTCAATTCAAAAATCGGAGCCATCAGCTACAATATTTTTCATCATAAAGGACTAGCCATTTTGATCTTTCTGCTGGCATTCCATCTCGAATCACATACAGGAGAACTTGCGGGTATAATTCTGTTTGCTCATTCAAGTATGGATAGAATTTTTGGTTATGGTCTGAAATATCCGGATGATTTCAAGCATACGCATTTAGGCTGGTTGAAACCCGAAAAAAATTTTAATTAATAACCTTCTCCCAATAGCCAACATCAATATATTTTCCGAATTTATAACCGGTTTCCCTGAAATGGGCAACTTTCTTATAACCGAGTTTTTCGTGAAGCGCCTGACTGGCAGCGTTGGGAAGTGAGATTCCTCCTATTAAAGCATGATACTTTCTATCCAGCAGAATATCATGGAGCTGTTTATATAATTCATATCCAATTCCTTTTCCTGTCGAGCCGTTTCTCAAGTAGATGGAAGTTTCAATTGATTGCTCATAAGCACATCGATTATTCCATCTATTTGCGTAAGCAAAACCTAGAATTTTTCTCTTGTCTTCTTTTACCAGCCATGGAAATGCCGGAATTACATTTCTCATTCTCGATTGCATTTCTTTGGAAGTAATTGCTTCGGTCTCGAAAGATACAATGGTATTTTCTATGTAGTAGTTGTAGATTTCAGCAATTTGGCTTGCATCCTTCAAAATAGCCTGGCGTATCATTATAATGAAGATAAGGAATTATTCGGGTAGAGGTTCACAAATTATTCCGACATTTTTGCAGTGCTGAATAACTTCACTCTCAGAAACAATCTGAGTACATTCAATCCTCAAAACCTTATCAATATCCAGGAAATCTACATTCCAATCAAGAATTTCTGTTAGACTGGATAGTGCTTTTCCAACAGATTTTAATTTTTCTGTGGAGTCGATGTCGGATTTTAATATAATAATGTTCATATGAATATACATTTAGACTAATGCATAAACTTTATGCATTCCCGCTTTACCTTTTGCTTTGATATTAAATGATTTTTGAGCGACAATGTCCTTTTGAATTTGTTGGTATAAATTTTCAGAAACCAAAAACTGCGTTTCAAGAAATTTATTAGCCTGCTCTATTCTTGAAGCAAAATTAACCGAATCGCCTATGGCTGCGTGTTTGTGCATACCGGGAATTCCTATGCGTTCCCAGATTATAGAACCCGAATGACCTCCAATCCGAATATTAAAATCTTCATGACATAATTCCATAGCCCTTGGCTTAAAAGCCTTTACAGCCTCCTGAAGCTCCAAAGCGGCCTTTACCAGGTTTTTAGGATGTTTTTTGTTGCCGTTTAAACCAAATATTGCTAAAAAGCCATCGCCATAATAATCAATGATACTCCCATGATGTTTCTGAATAATCCTACCTGCTATATCATAGTATTCTTTTAACATTTTAGCCACTGAACTCGCCTTGTTTTTATCACTGAGTTGCGTAAAATCCGCAATATCGACGAACAGGATGGATACGTATTTCTCGACAGCCATATCCTCAACGAGGATGGGATCAATGGATTTTTTTTCAAATCCGACATTGAGATCTTCATATTGATTGTTTTCGGAAAAGTAGCAAAAAACAGGATTGGTATTATCGTTAAACAAAGCTTGCAACATCTTATTTGTGTTTTATTGACACAAATATAAAATGAGAAATTTAGATTTCAAATATATTTTGTGTTTTTTTTACACAAATTATTAATAATTGCGAATAATGACACTGAGAATGGATTTTAATGACTATTTTTACGCGTAGAAATGACACAAAATATCAAAGTAGCCGTTGATGCCATTGTATTTGGATATAGCAAGGATGATGGCGTATCAATACTTCTCATTAAAAGAAAGTACCCACCGCACAAAGGAAAATGGGCCATCCCAGGTGGCTTTGTCCTTGATGATGAGGCTTTGGATATAGCTGTTGAGCGTGAATTGGAAGAAGAAACCGGAGTTAGAATTTCCTATCTTGAACAGCTCTACACTTTTGGAGAACCCAATAGAGATCCGAGAAAGCGTGTAATATCGGTTTCTTATTTTGGTTTGGTCAATTCAAATCAGTTCAAAAAGGTAAAAGCAAGCACCGATGCTGAAGAAGCTGCATGGTTTAATTTTAAAAAGCTTCCACAATTGGCTTTTGATCACAAAGAGATTTTAAAAGTAGCCATAGAAAGACTTAGAAGTAAAATTAGATACCAACCAATTGGATTCGAATTGTTGGATAATAAATTTACATTCGCGGATTTAGAGCATTTATATTCCTCACTCCTCGACCGTCCAATAGACAGACGCAATTTTAAACGAAAAATGATGAGTTTTAATATTCTCGAGGAGCTCAATGAGAAAGTAAAAAGTAGCGGCGCAGGCAGGCCCGGAACCTTGTTCAGATTTAAAAAATCCAATTACAATAAGCTAATAAAGCAAGGGTTTCATTTTGAGATTTGAAACTTATGAAAAGCGAATTTGGACTATTAAACAAAAAATCCCCACTTGCTACGAAAGCGAGGATTTCGCATTCTTTAGTGGGCGCTGAGAGATTCGAACCCCCGACCCTCCCGATGTTAAATCGGGGTGCTCTGATTACTTAATTAATTATTCGCTCTATCATTTTCCGACTCTTCCAACTCTTGATTTGATTTTCTCTTCTTATCGCTTCTTCTTTGGTTAAATACGATTCAGTATAAACCACCTCCCAGTCATTCCATTTTCCAGTATATCCTGTGTGATTGGAATTATGCCTTTGAAGTCGATCTGAAATTTCTGTTGAAGTAAAGCCGATGTAATAACGATCTGCTTGATTTGAGTATAAAATATAGATGTAAAACATCTCTCAAATAATAAATTTTATCTCTATCCAAACTATATTATTGTATGGTGTACTATCATAAACTTATGAAAAGCGACTTTGGACTATTAAACAAAAAAGCCCACTTGCTACGCAAGCGAGGATTTCGCATTCTTTAGTGGGCGCTGAGGGATTCGAACCCCCGACCCTCCCGATGTTAAATCGGGATGCTCTGATTACTTAATTAATTATTCGCTCTATCAATTTCCGACTCTTCCAACTCTTGATTTGATTTTCTCTTCTTATAGCTTCTTCTTTGGTTAAATACGATTCAGTATAAACCACCTCCCAGTCATTCCATTTTCCAGTATATCCTTTGTGATTGGAATTATGCCTTTGAAGTCGATCCGAAATTTCTGTTGAAGTAAAGCCGATGTAATAACGATCTGCTTGATTTGAGTATAAAATATAGATGTAAAACATCTCTCAAATAATAAATTTTATCTCTATCCAAACTATATTATTATATGGTGTACTATCATAAACTTATGAAAAGCGACTTTGGACTGTTAAACAAAAAATCCCCGCTTGCTACGCAAGCGAGGATTTCGCATTCTTTAGTGGGCGCTGAGGGATTCGAACCCCCGACCCTCCCGATGTTAAATCGGGATGCTCTGATTACTTAATTAATTATTCGCTCTATCAATTTCCGACTCTTCCAACTCTTGATTTGATTTTCTCTTCTTATCGCTTCTTCTTTGGTTAAATACGATTCAGTATAAACCACCTCCCAGTCATTCCATTTTCCAGTATATCCTGTGTGATTGGAATTATGCCTTTGAAGTCGATCCGAAATTTCTGTTGAAGTAAAGCCGATGTAATAACGATCTGCTTGATTTGAGTATAAAATATAGATGTAAAACATCTCTCAAATAATAAATTTTATCTCTATCCAAACTATATTATTATATGGTGTACTATCATAAACTTATGAAAAGCGACTTTGGACTGTTAAACAAAAAATCCCCGCTTGCTACGCAAGCGAGGATTTCGCATTCTTTAGTGGGCGCTGAGGGATTCGAACCCCCGACCCCTTGGGTGTAAACCAAGTGCTCTGAACCAACTGAGCTAAGCGCCCTTAATTTTCATCGTCCAAAAAGGGACTGCAAAAGTAAATCCTTTTTGAAATGAGGCAAAGAAAATGGAATATTTTTATAAAAAATATATAAATAGCAACGATAATTGAAATAGATTCGTTTTCCGCTATAAAAAGCTCTTTTTGCGTAAACTAAAAATCATATTTGGCATTCTGGTGCTTGTGTTCATTCTGAGTTCGGCAGGTATCGTCACTTATTTTTATTTTAATCAGGATAAAATTATTCAGGCCTTTGTTAGTGAAATCAATAATTATCTGGACGTTGAAGCCAAAGTTGAACAAATTGATCTCAATATATTTGAACACTGGCCCTTTGTTGCTGTTGAACTAAAAAATGCCTCAATTCGAGGAGCAAACTGCGGTATTTCTGAACCCTTGTTAAGCTTAGAAAAGCTTTCAATACTTGCCAACCCAATAGCTATCTTCAAAGGCGATTTTAATATTCGTCGCATTTATTTGGAAAATGGCCGGATTTATATTTTTCGGGATCAGCGCTGTAGCAATTACAATATTCTCAAAAAAAATTCAGAGAAAGGAGAAAGAGTAAAACTTGAAAGAATAATACTCTCCAATGTATTTCTTGACTATGAATCGCGAATAGAACATCAAAACTTCAATTTCTACGCTGAAAAGGCCATCGTATCAGGTCAAATTAATGACAATGAAATTATCGCAGATCATAACGGAAAGTGGAAAGTCTTAAAATTAAAATCTGATAATTTTAAATTCGATTCTGAGGAGCTTATTGAATTGAATCACAACTTTAAAATGGGTCTCAAATCGAAATTCATTCTTATTTCTAATCTTAAAGCCTATTTGTATAGCTCAAATATTGAAGGTGAAGCAGTTTTGGACCTATTGGGAAATCAGAGTGAGATTTCAATCAGCTCAAAAGAATTTCAGATTGAAAAACTTAATAATTTCCTCAACCCGGAAGTTAAAAAATACATTGTCGATTACGATCTAGATGGCAAGTTCGCATTTGATATTACACTCAATAGCAATGTATCAAAAAACAAATGGGCCTGTGATTTAACCATTAAGTCTCAGTCGATAAAATTAAAAGTCAAAAAACCGGAGCAAGCCATCAGAATAGATGAATTGATGGCCAATTGGAAATTTTCCGATTTGTCAAAATGGAAAATCTCTTCTTTAAATCTTCAGTCCATAAAAGGTAAAAACGATAATGCTGATTTTTCTGCTTCTCTCAAAATTGTGGACTTTAACAAGCCCAAAATAAAAGCCCAGCTGTTCACGAGTCAGAAGGTGGAGTTAATTTCCAGTATTTTAAACCTTCCAATTAAAAACAATGCCCAAGGCATAATCGATATTGATTTGTCTTACAATGGCCTTTTGCCCAATAAAAAGTCGGGCTTCCCACAAGGTGCGGAGCTTTCGGGAATTTTGACTTTAAATGAAATTCAATTCGAAACAATAGAACCGAGTGTATTGATAAAAGACATGAATGGACAACTTGTTTACGATAATGGTTTATTAACTGTTCAATCCCTTCAGGCCAGTACGGTGAAAAGTGACTTTAAATTGAGCGGTACTGTTTCCAATTCCATGGATTATTTCCTCCGGGAAAATTCAAGAATGTTTATAGAAACTAGTGTAACAAGTGATTTCATCAATTTAGAAGAATGGATTAATGACTCCGATGAAAAAAATGAATACATTTTAAAATTACCCGATAGAATCTATCATAAACATCACCTCAACATTAAAAAATTAAACTTCAAACGCTTTAAGGCTCAGAACATCAATGGAGATCTAAGTATAAAAAATCAGACTTTGCAAATTGATTCAGTCCGAATGAATGTTGCAGGAGGGCAAATCATGATCAATATGGATCTGGACGCAAGAAATCCAAAAAGGATTGAATGGTTTACAAGTGGTAATCTAAAGAATGTCTATATCGATAGTGTTTTTTACATTTTCAAGAATTTCAATCAGGAATTTATTCAACAGAGACATTTGGAAGGTCAATTAACAGCTTCTTTTACGGGCTTTATGATTTCTGATGATCATCTTAAATTTAATACGGATAAACACATATTTTCGATCAATTCTAGTATATCAAACGGGCGTTTGATATTATTTGAACCATTGCAGGCTGTAAGTAAATTTATACGAGAGGATGATTTAATGAATTTAAAATTCGAGGAGCTCGAAAATGAAATATTCATTAAGAACAGCTTGATAACTTTACCAAAAATGTCAATCTCTTCCAACATTAGAACTATTAATGTTCAGGGAACTCACACTTTCGACAATCATATCAATTACGATTTTGAAATTCCGGTAACAAGAGAGAAAATTGATCGTGATGAGAGATTTGGAAAAATAAAAGATGACAAAAGTGGAAAAACTAAATTGCTTATAAAATTGATAGGAACCAGTACCGATTATAAAGTCAAATACAATGAAGAAGCCTTAAAGGAGAATATTAAAACAGGAATAAAAAAAGAAGTCAAAGAGCTTCAAAAGATATTAAAAAATCAAAAAGAAGAAGAGGAGGATTTAGAACTCGATGAAGACGAGTATTTTGATTTTAATTGATAATTCTAAGTCCCAAATTATACGTTTCCCCTGCTCCTTCTCCATCGCTTCCCAACCAAAAATTTGTGTACAAGCCTTCTACTTCTAAAAAACCAGGGATTAATTGATACTTTATTCCTAAGCCGGATTGGTTAAACCATGAATAAAACGCTTCGAATGATTGCTCTATACTGTTGTAATGGGTCGGCCAATATTCGTTTTGAACATAAAAAGTTAAGCGATCATTGGCAAACCAACTAAAAAATATGCTGGTAGGTGTTTGAATAAAGTTTTTTTCTCTAAATGAATTTCTACTAAAAGTGTACCAGGGCGCCAATTGAAAAAATAGTTGAAAATCATTTCCGATCGGTTTATCAAAAAAGATCTGCGTTAACCACAAAGCGTTCCTGTCAAATTCAAGAAAAGCCTTATTGCTATTTGCGTTTTCAAGATCATTCCTCAGGGGAAACAAAACAGTCGATTGAACAGATAGTCTTTTTATTTTATTGAAAGGTGCAATTTTAATTTTCGGCCCTATCCCTGTAATAGCATAATCGCTGTTTTCATGGTTGAAGCGAAATGTCCCTATTGGATTATCTTTTGGATTAGATTGCACATGAACGGATTTAAACCAAAGGTCAAAGCCTATATTGACATCCGAACCAATGCCATAAAGGAATTGATGAATAGCGCTAAAATAATTTTGCCTGTTTCCATTATCTGTTTTTCTTCCCTTTTTAAAAGACTTTGTTTGGGTGTATAGATTATTGAAAAGTTTGTATTCCCATTGCCCTTTTTTAAGTAACACAGATGGTGTATAGGTTTGAATATTGAAGTCCTGGAAAATAATTTCGGGATCAGGTTCGGACTGCTCGGCCTTTTCCCTATTTACTTTTTTTCGTTTAAAGCCCAATCGTATGCATAAAAGTCTAAAGTCGTGTTTGCAGGCAATTTATCTTTGCGGTATTTATTGATATAGTTTACAAAATTGTTTTTCCCGCCGAAGTCTTCTGCATACCATTTAAAAATTTCTGAAATGGCAATTTTTGATTCAGAAACTCTTATAAATTCCGAATCATTCAGACTTTTAATCGTACGCGATTCAATTTGCTTTTCCAGAGATTCGGGATGATAGGCTGAGGAAATTAGTTCCGGGCATGATAGAGCCGCACATACCAGAACGAAATGGATTCGAGGATCTTTATATTTATCTCTTAGCTTTATATTCTCAATTTCATTGAGCGTTAGGGTCTCTCCCGCAACTTTGTATTTTACTTTGTCGAAAAACCCTTCTTTGTCCAATGGCGATTGTAATGGATAATTATCTACAATCCCTTTAATTACGAGAATATTATAAGCATTGATGTAAAAAGCTTTTTCCTCTTTGTCAGATGCCTGCTCCAAGGAATAGGAGTTAATATCATCAGTGAGTTTGTCCAGCTTTTCTGAATTAAGATGAATTTCTGAATAAGCGACTTTGCCATCCTGAACATATTTACTAAAAAACGCATCTGATTCCTTGAAAAAATCCTGACCTATTACGGTGGCGAAAGAGCCTGAAACAATAAGTATTATCAATCCTAATCGTATCATCTTATAAATTTTGAAACAATAAGTGAATTATATGAATAAAGCCTTGTCCTGTGTATGACAAATTCGACCGCAGCATGCCATGTCAGAATTATTTGTTTTTTTATCAATGTCAAATACTTAGCTTTGCACCGCAAATAGAATTCCAATTTTGTTTGCAATGAGCCAATCCAATAAAGTAATATTCGAAGCCCTTACCTACGACGATGTCTTGCTCGTACCGGGCTATTCCCAGGTTTTACCAAGAGATACAGAATCAAAATCGATGTTGACCAAAAACATCGCTATTAATGTTCCCATTGTTTCAGCAGCTATGGATACCGTCACTGAATACCAAATGGCCATTGCTATTGCAAGGGAAGGAGGCATCGGTTTTATTCATAAAAATATGAGTAAAGAAGCCCAGGCGGAACAGGTCAGAAAAGTCAAGCGAAGTGAAAGCGGAATGATTCTCGACCCGATTACACTGGAAAAGGATGCCTTGTTAAAGGATGCAGACCGTATCATGCATGAATTTAAAATTGGTGGAATACCTGTTATTGATAAGGAATCAAATCTTGTTGGCATTATTACAAATAGAGATTTGAGGTTTCAAAAGAATATGGAAGCGCCGGTTTCTGATATCATGACCAAAAGCAATTTAATAACGGCGAATGAGGGCATTAGCCTGAGCGAGGCAGAGGAAATACTAAAAGCACATAAGATTGAAAAACTTCCAATCGTTAACAAAGCCGGCAAATTAGTTGGCCTTATTACCTATAAAGATATTTTAAAGAAAAAAGACAGGCCTAATGCCTGTAAAGATAGTTTTGGGAGATTACGCGTGGGTGCCGCAGTTGGAATAACACCCGATTATCTTGAGCGTATTGAAATTTTAAAGTCTGCCGGAGTCGATGTAATTGGTATTGATACGGCTCATGGACACTCTATGGGTGTAATTGATGCATTAAAAAAGGCAAAATCCGCATTTCCCAAAATGGATATTATCGTCGGAAATGTGGCTACAGCTGAAGGGGCCAAGGCCCTTGCCGATGCAGGTGCCGATGGAGTGAAAGTTGGAGTTGGGCCCGGAAGTATTTGTACTACAAGAGTAATAGCAGGTGTAGGTATGCCTCAATTGAGTGCCGTAATCGAGGCAAAAAAAGCATTGAAGAATAGCGGAGTACCGATTATCGCCGATGGAGGTGTGCGGTATTCAGGGGATATGGTCAAAGCATTGGCAGGAGGAGCAGATTCGATTATGATTGGATCATTGCTAGCAGGTACCGAAGAGGCTCCCGGGGAAATTATTATCTACGAAGGAAGAAAATTTAAGTCATATCGGGGTATGGGCTCTGTGGAAGCCATGGAAGATGGTTCGAAAGACCGTTATTTTCAGGATGCAGAGGATGATATTAAAAAATTAGTTCCGGAAGGAATTGTTGGAAGGGTGCCTTACAAAGGATTGGTATCCGAAGTGCTTTATCAAATGGTTGGTGGGTTAAGAGCAGGAATGGGTTATTGCGGAGCTCAAGACATCCCTTCTCTTCAAAATGCGAAGTTTGTCAAAATTACGACTGCAGGTGTTCGAGAAAGCCATCCGCATGATGTGTTCATAACCAGAGAAGCTCCAAATTACAGCCGGTGACAAAATATGGCATCCCAGCTTTTTGAATTGTACTGAATAATTTCAAACATTCAATTATTGCATTGCGAAAGCCTAAAAAATTTATGTAAAATTGCAGTCATTTTAATAAAAAAGCCCAAATAAACAGGTATGAACAAAGTAAGTGTAATTTGGTTATTATTCGCTTTTATAGCCATTTCTAGCTGTCAGAATCCGGCATCCAAAAGTCCGGATAAGCCGGTCATATTTACAATTGGAAAAGAACCGGTTTATGTAGACGAATTCAAATATGTTTATGAAAAACATAATTCGAGTTCAGATGACTTTTATTCACATGAGAGCGTCCACGAATATTTAGATCTATATACCAATTTCAGGTTGAAAATCAAGGAAGCAGAAAATTTGAAAATGGACACCAGTAAGGCCTTTATCGAAGAGCTGTCAGGTCATCGAAAGAGCCTCGCAAAACCCTATTTAACCGAAAAGAAAGTTACCGAAGAGCTGGTTCAGCAAGCCTATGAGCGTTTGAAAGAAGAAGTAAGAGCTTCACATATTTTGGTGCTTGTAAAACCTGAGGCTGAACCAAAAGACACACTCACCGCCTATAAAAAAATGGAAACGCTTAGAAAAAGAATAGCAGAAGGTGAGGATTTTGGAGAAATGGCAAAACGATATTCAGAAGATCGTTCAGCTGAAGTATCAAAGGGAGATTTGGGTTATTTTTCTTCTTTTTCTATGGTTTATCCTTTTGAAGATATGGCCTATAAAACAGAGGTAGGACAAGTTTCTCCGATATTCAGGACTCAATTTGGCTACCATATTTTGAAAGTTACGGATAAGAGACCTTCTAAAGGGAAATATAAAGTTGCTCATATTATGATTAGGGCAAGTCAGGGAATGGATAAACCGGATTCGCTGAATGCCAAAAATAAAATTGATAAGATCTACTCAAAACTTAAAGCAGGTGAAGATTGGGGCGAACTTTGCCGGCAGTTTTCTGAAGATGGTAATTCTAAAAGCAGAGATGGTGAGTTGCAATTGCTGGACGTTAACAGCAGGATAGTTAATGAATTTAAAGATGCAGCATTTGCTCTTGTCGATGTTGGAGACTATTCTGAACCCGTTCAAACACCTTATGGTTGGCACATTATAAAATTGCTCGAAAAGCAGCCACTGGAAAGTTTTGAAGAGATGGAGCAGGGCTTAAGAGTTAGGATAGAAAGAGATTCCCGATCAGAAATGGGACAAAAAGTTCTTTTAAAAAGATTGCGTAAAGAAAACAAACTGGTGGAGCACGAAGGTGCCTTGAATCTGGCTGTTTCCAAAGCAGATTCCTCCGTGATCAATGGTAATTTTAGCATACCGCCAAAGGATAAGGATTTTAGTCAATCGCTTATTAGTATAATGGATGAAACCTATTCGATTGCCGACTTCTATAAATACATGAACACGCAAAAGAAAACAAGAAAGGTTTCCCCTGAATTTTATGTCAAATTAAGCTATTCCGATTATGTAGATGATATGTTGCTGGATTATGAAAACAGACATTTAGAAGAGAAATACTATGACTTTAAAATGCTTTATAAAGAATACAGAGATGGAATTTTAATGTTCAATCTTATGGATCAAAAAGTCTGGTCAAAATCCACGAGAGATACTACCGGTCTTCAAAATTATTTTGAAAAAAACCGAAACAAATACGAATGGGAACAAAGAGTCGATGCGGTAATTTACGATTGTGAGAATAAACTGATTGCTGAAAAAGTCAAAACCGAATTGCCATATGGTAAATATCCTGTGACTACACCAAATAGTGCTACTTTCTATTACGATTACAGAGCCAGTGGCTTATCTGAAGTAGACAGTGATAAATTATTACGACTTACCAAGCGTTTGAGAAATGAAGATCACCTTTATGTCAGACTTACCGCGACAACCAGTAAAAAAGAAGCAGCGGGGTCTAATAAGAATATAGTGACTGATCGGTTGGAAAAAGTGAAATCCTATTTGGTTGAAAGTGGAGTCCCGGAAGATCAGATTCTCACTATAAATGCAGCCTATCGATACGATAGAGAAAAAGGTGATAAGATCAAAAGAAGCTTAAAAGTTGAGTTTCTATCTAGCAAAGACAATGCACTTGAAAATTATATCAACAGCATTTCTCCTCTGGGTTTAAAAATTCAAAGAGGAAAATTTGAAAAAGGGGATATTCCCGCGCTTGACAAGGTGGAATGGGAACCCGGTGAGTACACATTTGTTTTTGATGATAGAACCTATTTCATCAAAATAAATGAAGTATTAGAGCCACGACCCAAAGAACTAAACGAGGTTCGTGGTGAGGTCATTTCCGATTATCAGGAATATTTGGAAAATGAATGGCTTCATACATTAAGACAAAAATACCCCATTGAGTACAATGAAGGGGAAATTAAAAAATTGATCAGGGAGTAATATTGCGTTATTTTTTCATTTGCATTGTTCTTTTTACCACGGCTTGCGATTACATCACCAGAAAAAGTGATACCGAGGAAAAATCTGTTGAAAAAATACCAATTGCAAGAGTAAATGAGGTCTTTTTGTACCAGGAAGACCTCAACCCACTTTTAGCGGAAGCGACTTCTGTTGAAGACAGCATAAGCATCACGAATCGCTATATCAATTCCTGGGTGAGGAAGCAGCTGATCCTGGACAAAGCGGAAGAGGTTATTGACATCAATCGCGCAGAAATAGAGAGAAAGGTGCAAGATTACCGGTATGCACTCACAACATTTGAATTCAAGAAAAAATACATTTCAGAAAATCTCGATGTCAACGTCAAAGAATCAGAAATCCAGGAATACTATCAAAAAAATCTCGATAACTTCCTATTAAACCAAAACATCGTACGTTGCAGATATATTCAGGTTCCGAAAGACGCTCCGCGATTTTCAAAAATCAGAAGGGCCATTTCATCTTCTAAATCAAAAGACCTGCAGGAATTAAATTCCTACTGTTTTCAGTTTGCTTCTAATTATAATCTTGAGGATTCAATTTGGCTGAATTTTGATGATATTGTCCTTAATACCCCCTTAAAAAGTATCCCAAATAAGATTCAATTTTTAAGAAATAATAAAATGGTGGAAACCCAGGACTCGCTGTTTAAATATCTGCTATACATTAAAGAGTATAAAATCCAGGATCAGCTTTCTCCAATAGAATTTGTTAAAGATCAAATTCAAAATATTATAATTAATAAAAGAAAAGTCTCGTTATCAAAGGAATTAGAGAATAAGATCTACGAGGAGGGCGTTGAACAAAATAGCTTTGAAATATTTACAGACTAAAATCATTTTAATTTTAGTGTTTGCATTTTCATTGAATGCAAAAGGCCAAATTACCGAGTCGGTTGTAATCGATAAAATTCTTGCGAAGGTGGATGATCATATCATTCTCAAATCCGAAATGGAAGTTGCTTACCTTCAATATTTATCGAGCGGCCAGACATTGGTCGGTGATGCTAAATGTCGTGTACTTGAAAGTTTAATAATAAATAAGCTTCTGCTGGCCAAAGCGGAAATTGATTCTGTGACTGTTTCAGAAGATATCGTTGAATCCAATCTTGATCAGAGAATGCAGGTTTTTACTTCTCAGTTTGGTTCGGAAAAAAAACTGGAAGAGTTCTATGGAAAAACAATTGATGAATTTAAAGATGAGTTTCGCGATCAGGTGAGGGATCAATTGATTATTGAAAGAATGGATGAAAAAATTGCTTCAAACCTTGAAGCCTCCCCAAAAGAAGTCCGAAAATTTTTCAATCAAATACCTGAAGACAGTTTGCCCTTTTTCTCTACAGAAGTTGTCGTTGGGGTATTAGCCAGAGATATAAATCCGGGTGAGGGCTCGAAAAAAACAATAATCAGCAAGATGAACTCAATTAGAGATCAAATATTAAATGGAACTGATTTTAGAGTGATGGCCAGAGAGTATTCACAGGACCTTGGAAACAAAGAAAAAGGCGGAGAGCTTGGCTATTGGAAGAAATCCGATCTGGATCCCGATTACGTGGCTGCAGCTATGAAATTAGATTCCGGACAGGTATCTCCCGTTGTAAAAACACAATTCGGATATCATCTGATACAAATGGTGGGTAAAAGAGGAAATGAATTTAATTCGAGACATATTTTACTGCGCCCAAATTTTTCCGAATTGGATATCAGCTATACCCTAAAGGAAATGGATTCCATCAAGCAATTGATTTTAAATGATTCCATGACATTTGAACAAGCCGCCAAAGAATTTTCCCAGGATCCTTATACTAAACCAAATGGAGGAATACTGGTAGATCAAAATACAGGGTCCACAAAGATCCCTCTTGAAAGGCTGGATACAGATCTTTATTTTGTATTAGACACTATGGAAGTAGGCGAAATTTCTAATCCAATCGTATACACAAAACCAGATGGACAAAGGGCCATGCGGATCATTTATTTTAAAGATAAGGTAGCTCCGCATCAGGCCAATCTTCAGGATGATTACCAAAAAATCTATCAAGCCACCTTAGATGAAAAACGTTTTGAGAAAAAAAAGGAGTGGTTTGAGAAAACAAAAAATCAAGTGTTCATCAGTATAGACGATGAATACAATCAATGTAAAATATTACAATAACATGGCTGAATTATCAGACAAAGCATTGGCCGAGGCCTTTTTTAAAGATTACGAAAAACTTAGTTCAGAAATCCACAAAGTGATCATTGGACAAGACGATGTCATTAAACAAGTTTTGATATCCATGTTTTGTAATGGTCATAGTTTGTTGGTAGGGGTTCCGGGATTGGCCAAAACCCTTTTGATCCATACAATAGCCTCAGCTTTGCATCTCGATTTCAAACGGATACAATTTACTCCGGATTTAATGCCATCGGATATTGTTGGATCAGAGACACTGGATATCAATCGAAATTTTAAATTTATAAAAGGCCCCGTTTTCTCAAATATAATATTAGCCGATGAGATTAACAGGACCCCACCTAAAACGCAATCTGCCATGCTCGAAGCTATGCAGGAAAAGAAAGTGACAATAGCAGGCGAAGATCATATTTTAGATCAGCCGTTTTTTGTTCTGGCAACTCAAAATCCTATTGAGCAAGAGGGTACCTACCCATTGCCTGAAGCCCAACTCGACAGGTTTATGTTCAATATTATTTTGACCTACCCCGATTACGATTCCGAAATTGAAATCGTAAAAAAGACCACTACAAATCAGATGGAATCTGTAGATCCTGTATTGAGCAAAGCGGACATTTTAAAATATCAAACACTCGTTAGAAAAGTGCCAGTGGCCGACAACGTGATCGAATATGTAGTGACACTGGTTAATAAAACCCGAAAAGAAAGTCAGCAAAGTACTGAAATCACAAAGAAATACATCGACTGGGGTGCGGGACCAAGGGCTTCACAATATTTAATCCTGGGTGCGAAATGCCATGCATTATTACAGGGAAAATACTCTCCTGATATTGAGGATGTACACGCCGTTGTAACACCAATTTTAAGACATCGAATTGTGAGAAATTTCAAGGCTGAAGCCGACGGTATTAGCGTTGACGATATTATTTCAGAATTGCTTTAAGGGTATTGTATTCTCAATTCATTGCCCACCTGAAAAGTATTGTATTGAATCAATGGGTCTGTTGCCGGTGCCTGCAAGACCTGTCCGTTCAGGTCGAATTGACTACTGCAACAAGAATCCAGTAAAAACTCCAAAGAAGGATGCATGCTTACTGTTGCGCAGGTATTGTTGGGTTGAAAGGTACAATTTCGTTCAAAAGCAATAAAATTGCTTAAATTCCTGTTGACCACCAGAACGCCGCGTCTTCCCCCTTCAAAATACTTATAACCCTTATTCTGTAATAAGATTTGATTGTCTGGATCGCTGAGGTCAATGCTTATATTAACCACTCCCAAATTATCAACTAAATTTTGCGAATTATCATCATCGTTGTTGCACGAAAAAAAGAATAAGACTGTGGCGATAAATATTGAACGTTTAATATTCATAGAACCCTTTTCCTTTTTTTCTACCCCAATGACCGGCGTCAACTTTTTGTTGCTGGATTCTGCTGGGTCTGAATTTAGGGTCGTAATAAAACGATTCAAACATTCGCTGGGTAACCGAATGATTGGTATCGACTCCGATAAGGTCCATTAATTTAAAGGGACCCATTTTAAAACCGAAAGATTCAAGTAGATGATCAATACTTTCATGATCAGCAACACCTTCCTCCAAAATTTTAAGTGATTCTACATAAAAGTGCCTCGCAACTCTGTTAACTACAAATCCCGGAGCATCCCTAACCAAAACAGGTGTTTTCCCCATTGATAATGCGAGGTTTTTAACTACTTGAACTACAATATCTTTTGTATCTGCGCCTTTTATTATTTCAACCAATTTCATGATGTGTGCGGGATTGAAAAAATGCATCCCAATTAAATATTCCGGACGCGATAAACCCGAGGCAATTTTGGTTATTGGGATCGACGAGGTATTTGTTGCTAAAATACATTCCTCATCATTTTGAATTTCCAACTGTTTGAGAATATCAATTTTAACATCCAGTTTTTCTACTACAGCTTCTATTAATATGTCACAAATTAACTCTCTTAGACTATGCGTAAATATTATTCTTTTTAGCGCTTTATCAGCATCTTTCTCATCCAGTTTTCCTTTTTCTACCCCTTTGGCTAAATTCTTTTTTATCTGATTTTCACCATTTTTAAGCGCTTCTGAAGCAAGGTCAAATATAATTACTTCAAGACCTGCCAATGCGGCCACCTGGGCTATTCCGGCACCCATTGTGCCTGCGCCTACTATTCCTACTTTTTTAATTTCATTAATTGCCATCAGATCACACTTTTAAACTGACGTAAAAGCCTTACATCGTTTTCTGTAAGTAAACGAATATCATCAATTTGATATTTCAACATCACTATTCTTTCAACTCCCATACCAAATGCATAACCGGAATACACATCCGGATCGATCTTGCAGTTTTCGAGCACATTTGGATCTACCATGCCCGCTCCGCCGATTTCTACCCATCCACTTTGCTTACAAATTTTACAACCTTTCCCTCCACAGATAAAACATGAAATGTCCATTTCAGCACTTGGTTCGGTAAATGGAAAATACGATGGCCGAAATCGGATCTCAGTATTATCTCCAAAAAACGCCCTTGCAAAGTAGTACAAGGTTTGTTTGAGATCTTTAAAACTTACATTTTTATTGATATACAAACCTTCTACCTGATGAAACATGCAATGTGCCCTGGCGGAAATGGCTTCATTTCTATATACTCTTCCCGGAGAAATGGTTCTTATCGGCGGTTTTTGATTTTCCATCACACGAACCTGAACCGAAGATGTATGTGTTCTTAAGGCGATATCCGGGTTCTTTTCAAGAAAAAAGGTGTCCTGCATTTCTCTTGCAGGATGATCCGGTGGAAAGTTAAGTGCTGTAAAATTATGCCAGTCATCTTCAATCTCGGGGCCATAGCTTAAATTAAATCCAATTCTCTCAAAAATCTTTACCATTTGATTTTTGACAATATTCACCGGGTGACGGCTTCCAACTTCATGTGCATAAGTAGGCAGGCTAAAATCAAAATCAATTTTTGTTTTTGCTTGTCCACCCGACTCCAATTCTTCTTTTAGACTGTTAAATTTGTCTTTGGCCTTGTTTTTTATGGTATTGATTTTTTGGCCAAATGCCCTTTTCTCTTCCTTGGGTATTTCCTTTAGTTTTTCCAGATATGAAGTAATAAGGCCTTTTTTGCTAAGATATTTTAGGCGAAATGACTCCAGTTCTTCTAAATCGCTTATGCTTAACGCTTCAATTTCTTTTTCCAGTCTATCGAGTTCCTTATTCATAACAAGGCAAATATAGAAAGACATCCAATGAAATATAGATTAAGAATGACCAATCGTGATATTTGAAAGGTGCTTTTTTTATATATTTGACATTCATTGCAAATTATATGTTAAGCAAGGCTGCAAAATTGAGTTTATTTCTGTTTCTCATCCTGCTATTGATTTTTAATAGCTCTAAAGCGGAAACCCCATTTTCTGTGATGAAAATAAACAATCCGGTCATGATGAAAGCACCGGGTTCATTTCGCGGTCCGGGCCCAAATGTAAAAATTTCACCTGCCATTTATTGGAGTACGATAGGCTTAGAATTTGAGGTCCCTATGGGGGTGATGACTTTTGGAGTTGCGGGCATGTATAAGTTTAATGAGCGCTTCGGCAATGATAAAAATTTTAAAGTAAGACCTGAAGATTATCAACAGGACGGATTCAGGGCAGAAATCTTTGGACGATACTTTTTCAGAGGTGAGGCCCCTGTTGGCTTGTTTTTCGAAGGCAAGTTGTTTTACAATACCATAATTTATTTTGACGGTAATCCCATGCCTTATACCCTTTACAACCGATGGAAAGAACTTGATGGCCTTCGTTCTCCTAATGAAATAAAAAAACCTAATCCATTTGGGCTTGGTGGTGCTACCGGAATTCAAGTCATGGTGGTTCCAAATGCTATTATTGCAAATCTTAAAGTTGGGCTTGACTTAAATCAGGATAATTCTGAAAACAACAATAAATTATTCTTAAGCATATATTTACAACCATCCATAGGAATTACGTTCTAAAATGAATATAAAGAATGCGATTTTATTTATAATCATTGCGATCATTTCGGGTTGTGGTGTGTCAGGTGATCCGGAACCTGATGAGCAGATCTTTGGCACCTGGACCGATGAGATTGTTACAATTACGTTTTTGGAAGATCAGACCTATGGTCAGAAAAACTTAATTGATAATCCGCTAGATACGGCGAATTTGGATAGCACTTTTGGTAACTATTACTCAGATAAAGAAAACCGGGTTATTTCATTTACGATTACCGGATTTGCACTTGAAAATGGAACAATACTGGATTCTACCATAATCGGCCCGACTTGGGTGTATACGATTTCAGAATCGGGTAACCAAACCGTAATGAGCTACCAAAGCAATACGACCATTGGTACCCTCGTCAAAATTGATCCTTAATCAATTTCCTTTGTTTAGAGAAGTTTTAGCGCTGATGAAAAAAGATTTCCGCCTTGAATGGAGAAATCGATACGCGCTTAATGGAATACTGCTATATGTATTCTGTACCATCTTTATTTCTTATATCGCCTTCGAAGTAAAAAGTTCGGTTATAGCTCCAGAAACCTGGAATACGGTTTTTTGGATTATCATGGTCTTCTCTGCTGTAAATTCAATTGTTAAGACATTTATCCAGGAATCACCCGAACGCTTTTATTATTATTTTCAGACATGTTCACCGCTGTCGGTGATCATCTCAAAGGTATTCTACAATGTATTTTTAATGCTTTTTTTAAGTGCCCTGGCGTTTCTTTTCTACGCGCTTGTTTTGGGAAATCCACTGGAAGATATTGTTCTTTTTATAGCTACCCTCTTACTGGGTGCTATTAGTTTCTCAATAGCACTTAGCTTAATTTCCGGAATTGCTTCAAAAACAGGTAATGCCAGCACGCTTATGGTCATTTTGGGTTTTCCCGTTATAATTCCCATTCTGTTAATTTTGATTAAACTTTCAGAATATGCATTGACCGGAATTGAAAGCCAAGAAATCTCCAATTTGATATTCCAATTACTTGGCATAAACCTCATCATGGGAAGCCTTACTTACCTCCTCTTTCCTTATCTTTGGCGTTCATAAACTATGAGCTTTTTCAAGAGGTTAGACATAAAAATAATCACAGTCTTATTGATGCTTTATACCATAATTGGGGGCTTTTTAATGCCGGTTCCAAAAATTCCCATTTTAAATGAAAGCATTAGAAATCAGTATTTTCATGTGAGCATGTGGTTCTCCATGATGATAGTGTTAATTATATCCGTGGTATATGCAATTCGTTATCTGGCCAATGGCAATAAATACAATGATATTCTCTCACTAGAAACCGCCAATGCCGGTGTAATTCTCGGAATTTTGGGATTAGTAACCGGATCAATTTGGGCTAAATTTACCTGGGGAGCATTTTGGAGTGGCGACCCCAAACAAAATGGTGCGGCCATTGCCTTGTTAATCTATCTGGCATACTTCGTATTAAGAGGGTCTTTTACAGATCCGCAGCAAAGGGCAAGGATAAGTGCCATATATAATATTTTTGCCTTTTCAACCCTCATTCCATTGCTTTATATATTACCGCGATTAACCGATTCCCTACATCCGGGAAGTGGCGGAAACCCCGGTTTTAATATTTACGATCTTGATAACAACATGCGAATGGTATTTTATCCATCTATAATTGGCTGGACAATGCTAATTCTATGGATAAGCAGCCTAAGAGTACGAATAACTTTTTTAAAAGATAAAATTGATGACAATTAATAAACTAAAAATATTTTTATGCTGTTTTCTTAGCGTTCTGTTTATTCCCTTTACAGGCTTTGCACAGGAAGTTGAGATGGCCGATGCAATGAGAGCCAATGGAAAAATCTATGTTGTTATTGCCGTGGTATTGGTCATATTAATTGGAATATTGATTTATATTTTTCAAACAGACAGAAAACTAAAAAAGCTTGAAAAAGAAGTAGATTCTTTGGAGAATAAAAAATGAAGAAATCCCATATCATCGGAATAATAGTAATTGCCATTGCAATAGGCATAATAATTTCTACTGCAGGAGATGCCGGCACATATGTCACTTTTGATGAGGCGAAAAAAATGTCAGATAAAAGGGTTGAAAAGCTTGTGCATGTGGTAGGTGAACTTCCAAAAACATCTTCAGGTGAAATTATTGGAATGGATGAGCGCGATAAGCTTTCCTTTTCATTTCAGCTCGTAGATGAAAATAAAAAAACGTGCATGGTTTATTACAATGAGCCTAAACCCGTGGATTTTGAACGGTCGGAAAAGGTTGTGGTTGTTGGTAAAATGTCGGGTGAAGTATTCGTAGCAGAAAAAATTCTCATGAAGTGCCCGTCTAAATATGTTGAAGACGAAATAAAAGTGGCTTCCTGATGTTCAGAACTCTGATTGGTCAAATTGGCCATCTTTTAGTTATCATATCTTTTATTACTGCGATTCTATCTTCGATAGGATTTTTTTTCGCTGTGCGTGAAAAAGTAAATGAAAGCTCTTGGAAGACATTCGCGAGAACATCATTCTATATCCACCTGATTGCTGTTTTAGGTACCGTAATCGCATTATTTATTATAATTTACAATCATTATTACGAGTATCATTACGCCTGGAATCACTCTTCCAATAATTTACCAACCCAATACATGATCTCCTGTTTTTGGGAAGGCCAGGAAGGAAGTTTCCTATTGTGGATTTTTTGGCACAGCATTTTGGGATTAATATTTATTCGGGTTAACAAGTACTGGGAAGCTCCGGCAATGAGCATTTTTATGGCTGTTCAAGCCTTTTTAGCTTCGATGATACTCGGCGTGGTAATACCCTGGATCAATTTAAAGATTGGGACTTCCCCTTTCATATTACTCAGAGAAGTGATGACGGATTTGCCCGTATTTCAATTGAACCCCGATTTTGTGCCTGAAGACGGAACCGGATTAAACCCGTTGCTACAGAATTACTGGATGGTAATTCACCCACCCACTACTTTTCTTGGGTTTGCCCTAACCCTTGTTCCATTCTCTTATATCCTGTCTGGCTTATGGTTAAAAAAATATCAGGAATGGATAAGGCCAGCACTTCCCTGGACCTTGGTGGCGGCTATGATATTGGGTACAGGTATTCTTATGGGAGGTTACTGGGCTTATGAAACGCTCAATTTTGGGGGTTATTGGAATTGGGATCCCGTGGAAAATGCGGTCTATATACCTTGGTTAGTTTTAGTGGCTTCCATACATATAATGATCACTTATCGTAAAAGTGGACGTGGATTAAAATCCTCAATGATCTTGTTGATCTCTACATTTATTTTGATTTTATATTCCAATTATCTTGTAAAAAGCGGGGTATTGGAGGATACATCGGTCCATTCATTTACAGACATGGGTATGTCTGGCCAATTGCTCATTTACCTATTATTTTTCACATTTATCAGTGCAGCGCTTCTTATTAAGAGGTGGAAAGACATTCCCGTTAGCAAAATTGAAGTTTCAACCTATTCCAGAGAATTTTGGATTTTTATTGGGGCCACAACACTAGGCCTTGCGGCATTTCAGGTATTTGTTACCACTTCCATACCTGTATTTAATGCCATTATAAAATTATTTAGTATTGATTCTAACATCGCCCCACCTCCGGATCCGATTGCTCATTATTCCAATATTCAAATTTGGTTTGCATCGGCTATTGCACTTCTCTCAGCTATCGGTCAATTTTTTTGGTGGCAAAAAATAGATAAAAAAACTTTATGGCAGGCTTTAAGTACGCCTGCAATCATAGCCATGTTAGTTTCAAGCGCAGTGCTATTACTTATTGACATGCATGAGGCATCATATATTGTTTTGATGAGCAGCTCGATATTTTCTATTGTAGCCAATTCCACAATCCTGATTTCTCTGAGAAAATCCAATATTAAATTATCCGGTGGCTCAATAGCACATATTGGAATAGCCATGATGTTAATCGGAATTCTGTTTTCTTCTGGCTATTCAAAAGTAATTTCTTTAAATGCCAGCGGGATTCCCTACAGTAAGAACTTTTCCGAAAGCATGAATAGAGAAAATATATTGTTGTGGAGAGACGCCCCACAGCAAATGGATCAATACAGTGTAATTTACCGTGGACCCAGAGTAGAAAGTCGAAATGAAAATATTTTCTTGGATAAAGACTTTTTAAGTCCTACCTCAGATCAAAACGAGGTAATTATTGAAAGGGATTTGAAGTACAAGGGAGAAATAATATACCAAAAAGGAGATACTGTAGAAGTATACGGTGAAAACACCTATTATGAGGTAGAATATCAGAAGAATGGTAAAGCTGAATTTACACTTTTTCCACGAGCCCAGGTCAATGAGGCTATGGGCGGCCTGATTGCTTCACCTGATATTAGACGAATCTGGGATAAAGATATTTATACACACGTTTCTTCAATTATAAATCCAAATGAAGAACTCGATTGGAGTGAAAAAGAAATAGAATCTGTAGACATGAATTCCGACACTTTCTTTATCAATGATTTTATAGCAAGGCTTGAAAGAATTGAAAGAATTTATGAATATGAGGGAATCCAATTCAAAGACACTGAGGCAGGTGTCAAAGCACAAGTAAAAATATTGGGCAATAATAAAGAATACTTTCTTGAACCTGTTTTTATAATTAGAAATGACCTTGTGGGAAGAATACCGGATGAATCTACCGCTTTGGGGATTAAAATGACAATACACAATATAATTCCTGATAAAAATGAAATACAATTTGGCATAGAGACGGCGCAAAAAGATTACATCATTATGAAAGCAATGGAAAAACCCTTGATAAATGTTTTATGGATTGGTACCTTAATCATGGTTTTTGGGTTCTGTATTGCTATATACCGACGTTATAGCGAATTCAGGAAAATGCGAGACAAACAGCTTGAATAATGGCTCGAAGTTTTAAAATTTCATTTATTGGTTCTGGAAATCTCGCCAGCAATTTGGCGCCCTATTTGGAAAACGCCGGTCACATAATAAACAGCATATCCAGTTTACATTTACATTCAGCAGAAATACTGGCTGATTCCCTTTATAATACCAGGGCTATTGACGATAATGACTTCAGTTCAGAGGATACTGAAATTATCCTTCTGACAGCAAAAGATGATAATTTAAAAGATATAGTTAAAGATATTAAAGCGCCGGAAGGAGCTCATCTTGTTCATTGTTCTGGTTTTGCTCATATTGATGTATTAAGTGATTTTCCTGGTTCAACAGGAGTATTTTACCCTTTGCAGTCATTTAGCAAAGGAAGACGAGCAGAATTCAAAAATATACCAATATGTGTGGAAAGTTTTGACGAGCTGCTTTCGGATAAGCTGACCATTCTGGCTCGGTCAATTAGTAAAAATGTTTCATTTGTTTCCAGTGAAAAACGAAAACAACTTCATCTTGCTGCAGTATTTGCCAATAATTTTGTCAATCATATGCTCAGCATCTCTGATGACATTCTTGTTAATTCGAATTTAAGTATTTCACTTTTACAACCACTGGTTATTGAAACACTTAATAAGGCTTTTGAAATGGGTCCTTACGAATCCCAAACCGGACCGGCAAAAAGAGGAGATATGGAAACCATTCAAGAACACCTCAAGCTCCTGCAGGCTCATCCTGAAATAGCAGAAATTTATGAGCTCATATCAAGGCAAATAATGGATGCTGGCAAAGGCAAAAATTAACATCATCTAATTGTTAACATTTCATATTTAAGCACTGAGATTCAACAATTAAGTGCTTTTTTATGATATTTGCCGACTTATGAAAATTGCTCGGTTTAGGAATTTTAAGTACAGAAATTCGCTTTCTCATGCCCAATTGCTAGGAAAGATTGCACTTATCATTTTTATTCTTTTCATATTCTTGTTTTCCATAAATCTAATGGAAATGTCATTTAAAGAATTCGGCGGGGCATTTGCGAGGCATATCATTTCTGCTACTTCTAATCCCTTTGTCAGTTTGTTTATTGGACTTCTTGCCACGGCAATAATCCAATCAAGTTCTACTACAACCTCAATGGTGGTAGCTCTTGTGGCATCGGGAACATTGAGTTTTGAAGGGGCAATTCCCATGGTAATGGGAGCAAACATCGGCACCTCACTCACAAGTACCATTGTATCATTAGGCCATATAACCAAGAAAAACCAATTTAAAAGAGCCATCGCTGCGGCAACTGCCCATGATTTTTTTAACATTTTTGTTACAGTTATCCTATTTCCTTTAGAAATGTCTTTTGGTATCCTATCCAAAGGAGCATTGTTTTTAACTTCAAATATTTATACGGAAGAAGGGTCAAGAATAAGTTTAGGAATTATATTCACCCTGCTTCAAACCATGAGTAATTTCATTATATCCATAACAGAAGGGTTTGGAATAATTCTGGTTTTCTTGTCCTTCGTATTACTGTTTATTTCACTTCGGATATTTTCATTTCTTATTCGAAGCTTTTTTATCGGTGAAAGACAGGATCAGTTTGAAAAATACTTTTTTGGGAATTCATTTAAATCATTGCTTTGGGGCACGGGCATTACCGCTGTGGTGCAATCGAGTTCATTAACAACTTCAATTACGGTCCCTCTGGTAGCCACAAAAAAGGTAAGTCTGGAAAAAGCTTTTCCATTTTTAATGGGGGCAAATATTGGAACAACAGTAACAGCATTGCTCGCTGCAATTTCAAAGTCCGAAGCCGCCCTTGATATTGCCTTGGTACATTTGATATTCAACATTTTAGGCGTTTTAATATTTTTCCCATTTTCCGCTTTAAGAAATGTCCCTATTTATATTGCTAAACGACTTGGAAATGCCACTGTAAAATACAGAATGGTAGGATTTGGGTATATTATTGTAACTTTTTTTCTCATTCCATTTCTCCTGATTTATTTTTCAGGGATCATAATTCTTAAATAAGAATCGAACAAAGGTCTCAATTTTACGATATTTATATTTCGAATGAGCTGAAATATGGTTTCTGATTTACAAAAGATAATCGATATAGCTAAGAAATATATTGAAGTCCGGGTGGAACTTTTAAAACTGGATATCAAAGAACAAAGTAGCGAATACCTGATGAAAGGCATCTTTCTTATTGGTATCGTGCTATTTTTACTTTTGATCTTATTGTTTATATCACTGGGCCTGGCTTTTTACATCAATGAGATCACCAATAGCAGATATTACGGTTTTTTTATTATGGCCATTTTTTATGCTATTGTTGTGCTTTTGCTCTTTCTTACCAGAAAAAACAAAAGCCTTCAATTGGTTTTTCATCGTATAATAGACTTCTTTATTTTCGATAAAAATGAGTAAAAACAACAGCCATATCAGCCCGGAACGAAAAGAGCTTTTAGAAAAAGCAGAGGCCTATTTGAATGAATTTGAAAACCTTCGGGAGGACCTTGGTGAAAGTGCATTAAAAATTGGAAAGAATCTATTAATTGTCACTTCAATTGGACTTGGAATCGCGCTATCCTATAAGCTTCTTTCGGATTCCTCAGATAAAGAAGAAAACACCGATGTAATTAAAAATAAATCAAAGCGCAAACCTTCGCGTTTTGGCTCTGCTTTAAAAACTATTGCAATCCCATTTTTACTCGGAATTGCCAAGAGTTTCATACTACCGGATTTAGATAAAAATAAACCAAAAAACAATGGGGGGAATCCTTAAAAAAATAATAAAAGATTCTCAACAGGGAAAAAAGTCACTGGCTCTTTTATTGGATCCGGATGAATATCACAATGAATCACTGAAAAATTTATTTTCTGTTGATTTCAAGCATGTAAGCTATTTATTTGTTGGCGGTAGTTTATTAAAGAAAGAAAGCCTAGATGAGTTAATTGGGAGTTTGAAAACTATT
This sequence comes from Cytophagales bacterium, assembly GCA_965267555.1. Taxonomy (GTDB): domain Bacteria; phylum Bacteroidota; class Bacteroidia; order Cytophagales; family CCMP332; genus CCMP332. Next base: position 3,415,106 of record OZ254083.1, read on the forward strand.
AATTCGAAGCCTGTAATTCTATTTCCCGGTAATTCAGGCCATATTTCTGATAAGGCAGATGCTATCTTATTCCTTTCGCTAATTTCAGGAAGAAATCCCGATTACTTGATAGGTCAGCAAGTCATTTCAGCCCCTATAATCAAAAAATCCAAAATAGAGGTCTTACCTACGGCATATATGCTCATAGATGGAGGAAGGCCAACTACAGTTCAATACATGAGTAATACAATGCCAATACCTGCCGACAAGCCTGATATTGCTGCATGCACGGCGCTTGCCGGACAATATCTCGGTTTGAAAATAACCTATTTGGATGCCGGAAGCGGTGCGGAAAATCCAATTGCACAGAATATAATCACAGCAGTTAAAAATGAAATAAAAGGCCCCTTAATCGTGGGTGGAGGTATTAGAAATTACGAACAAATGGAAAATGCATTTGATGCAGGAGCAGATATTGTCGTAATCGGAAATGCATTGCAAAATAATGAGGTCAGCCTCGAAGAATTGAACTCCGGGTATTTAAAATAGTCAGGCTCTGACTAATGATTCTCTTTTTCTCATTTTCCCTGCGGAAATTCCAAACATCATTTTAAATCTTCTGCAGAAATAGGCGGTATCCTTATAACCCACTTCAATTCCTATTTCGCGTATGCTCTTTTTGGTTGTCCTCAGAAGACCGACCGATTTCTCCATTCTTTGATATTCGATATAGTCCTGCGGATTGATTCCCGTCATTGATTTAAAATACTGGCCTACATAATCTTCAGAGACATTGGCCACATTGGCTAAAACACGGTTTGAAAGATCCCCTCCCAAATTCATTTTGATAAAATTAAATATATCAATCAGCCTTGGATCCTTAAAATAATTCAAATTTGTGGCCAGTTTTTCAATAAATATTTTATTGTCGAGGATATAGCGAAATACATCCAGGACAATTTTTTCGGTATTGCATTTTATTATTCTTTCCCGTCCTGGCAATTCTGTAAATTCCTCCTTAATAGTATCTAAAATAAGATTTACAATGGCTGGCCTGTTTTTTATTAAAAATGGTGGTATGTCAAGGGAAGAATAAAAATTGACCGAATCGAATATTTTGGCTTCAAATGATAAGAGACTGTAAGAGCCTTCAGGGTTTAGTGCAGGTACTCTTTCTTTGGTATAGCTAACGTACTTATTTTTATCAACCAAATACTTATCCTGTTGTAGCTCGGTAAAATTACCTTTTCCAAAACATATCGTTATGGTTTTTCCGGCGGGGATAAATAACAAATCACCCTGCCTTGCTGTAACCTTGTTATCCTCAGTTGAGATTTCTCCATTATGGACCATTATCAAAATATTCTCAAAGTCATGGAAATTGAAAATCTTATGAGGTTGAAGAATTTTAACATTCCTCAAACTGGTAAACTTAATACTTAAACTTTCTAATATTTTATTGTAGTCCTCCATGTTTGGAGTTTGATAAATCCAAATTTATCTTAGTAAAATGCATTAACAAAAGGGGATGTAATTTAGTAAATTTCACAAATCAAAAAAAAACACTCCGAAGAGTGTTTTGAAAAATTCCAATATTGATCGTCGTTTCCTTACGATAGAATGCTTCTGGATATAACTATTTTTTGAATCTCAGAAGTGCCCTCATAGATTTGAGTGATTTTTGCATCACGCATCAGCCGTTCGACATGAAATTCTTTTACATAACCATAACCACCGTGCACCTGAACAGCTTCCACTGTGGTATCCATAGCTACTTTAGAGGCATACAATTTTGCCATGGCGCTGGCTGTCGCATAATCTTCATGATCATCTTTAAGTTTCGCAGCTTTCAAACATAAAAGTCTGGCCGCTTCTATTTGTGTTGCCATATCGGCCAGTTTAAACTGTATTACCTGATGTTTTGAAATTTCTTTACCAAATGCTTTTCTTTCCTTAGAATATTGTAATGAAAGTTCATAAGCACCGCTCGCAATTCCCAATGCTTGTGAAGCAATTCCTATCCTACCTCCATTAAGCACTTTCATAGCAAAGGTAAACCCAAAACCATCTTCCCCTATTCGGTTTTCTTTTGGCACTTTTACATCCGAAAACATAAGAGAATGGGTGTCGGAACCTCTAATTCCGAGTTTATCTTCTTTCTTTCCAACCACAAATCCTTCTGAACCTTTTTCAACTATAAGCGCATTGATGCCTTTATGTTTTTTTTCAGGGTATGTTTGAGCAATTACAAGACAAACGTCCGCTATGCTGCCATTTGTGATCCAATTTTTGGTTCCATTTAACAAATAATGGTCCCCCTTGTCAATCGCAGTTGTTTTTTGAGATGTTGCATCAGATCCCGCTTCGGGTTCTGAAAGACAAAAAGCACCTATCATTTCACCAGTAGCTAATTTTTTGAGATACTTTTCTTTTTGCTCTTCTGTTCCATAAGTTTCAAGTCCCCAACAGACCAGTGAATTATTTACAGACATAGCTACAGAAGCAGATGCGTCAATTTTTGAAATCTCCTCCATGGCGAGTACATATGAAACTGTATCCATGCCCCCACCATTGTATTTTGGATCGACCATCATTCCCATAAAACCCAATTCCCCCATCATTTTTAGCTGTTTGAGGGGAACCTCCTGTTTTGTATCTCGATCAATTACACCCGGAAGCAATTCCTTTTGTGCAAAGTCTTTCGCTGCTTCCCTAACCGCTATCTGCTCTTCCGTTAGCTGAAAATCCATTTATTTTTTATTTATGTTACTTAATCTCTTCTACCCAAAAACATCATTATCCAATACATCAGAGTTACTAATGAAGCTATGGCTGCTACTACATATGTCATCGCTGCCCATTTTAATGCATCTTTGGCCATATTGTGTTCATTGGCGTTTACAACTCCCTGACTACTTATCCAAGCGAGGGCTCTCTTACTTGCATCAAATTCCACAGGTAATGTGATGAAAGCAAAAAGTGTAAACACAGCATAGCAACCTATTATTACGAGCAATGCCATTTCCATAGGTATTGCACCTTGAAGGAAAAATGCCCCAAAAAACATCATAACAAAGACAATATTTATAATTCTGGCGCTGACATTTTGTATTGGCACCATTGCAGATCTGAATTCAAGAAAACTGTAAGCATTGGCATGTTGAACTGCATGTCCGCACTCATGGGAAGCAACTGCCGCTGCTGCCGCATTCCTTCCAAAATAAACTTCCTCACTCAAGTTGACTGTTTTTGAAGCAGGGTTGTAATGATCTGTCAATTTCCCAGGTACATGGGTAACTTTTACATCGTAAATTCCACTATCTCTAAGCATTTTTTCGGCAATTTCTTTACCCGAAAGATTACTGGAAAGTTGTGTTTGAGAGTATTTTTTGAATTTGCTTTTTAATCTTGATTGCACGGCAAAGCTGACTATAGCAAATACAATTATTATTAATATATACATGGCTTAAGATTTTATTTTCTCTATAATTTTTGAAGTCGAATACCCTTTTACAAGAGAAATAGTTTTGACCTCACCTCCATGCTCAATAACAATTTTTGAGCCAACAATATCATTTATTGAATAATCATCCCCTTTTACCAAAATATCTGGCAAAATGACACTTATAAGTTCTTCAGGGGTTAAATCATCAAACAAAATGACAGCATCGATGAACTCCATGGATGCCATTAATCTGGCACGCGACCCCTCATCAATAATTGGCCGGCCTTCGCCTTTAAGCATTCTTACACTTTTATCACTATTTAATCCAAGTACTAAAAAATCGCCAAGGTTTCTGGCCTTTTGCAAATAGTCGATATGACCTAAATGCACAATGTCAAAACAGCCATTACTAAAAACAAGTTTTTTCCCTTGCTTTTTGAGTTTGTCCCTAATTACAAGAAATTCTTGAAGTGTACTTATTTTTTTCTCAGTATCAATCATTCGCCTTTACTCGCAATCCATGCCGCAATTAAAAATGAAATACCTCCAATAATAAATATCATAAGTACTGTTGAGCCGTACATCACAGTAGCGTATACTTTTCCGTCGGAAGTTGAAATACCATAAATAGTTAATGCCGTTTGTACAAATAGAGGATAAGCACTTCCCGCCGGAACAGGAACTATCATTGCCATTGTACTTACAATTAATAAGGTAAGAGCAACATCCAAACCCAAATGTGAGGTAGCGGGAATGGCAAAGAATACAACATAGCTGGCCAGGAAATACATCACCCAAATCACCACTGTATTGAAAAGAAACATGAATTTATTTTCAACATGTTTGATGCTCATAATACCGGTGCCCACTTTTTGCAATGAAGCTCCAATCTTTGCAAAGAATCGGTATCTCATTAGCCTTCTTCTGAGTAAATACATAAAAAAGATGACGGAAAGAATTCCAATAAATATCCAGAGCGCATAACCTGAACCTTCCGAGGTGTTTTCCCCACCGGTATTTTGTGTGGCACTCAATATTTGATTAAACAGTTCATAATTGAATAAAAAGGCGAGTGCTACAATAACAATAATCGTAAGCAGATCAAATGCTCTTTCTGCAACGACCGTTCCTATGCTTTCTTCTAAAGGAATTTTATCTGTTTTGCGCAATAAAGCACATCTCGAAATTTCACCTGCCCTCGGAATTGCCAGGTTCATAAAATAGCCAAACATAACAGCCAGAAACGAACGCCCCGTACCCGGGTTAAATCCCATGGTCTGATACAATTGGTTCCATCGGTAAGCCCTGGCAATATGACTAAGAATCATCGCCAAAAAAGAAAGCAAGATAAATTCCAGGTGTGCATCCTTGATTTTAGAAATGACATCACCTATGTTTTCGTTTCGATACGTATACCAGATCAGGCCGCCACCGGCGACAAATGACAGGATATATATGATTGTCTTTTTCAGCCTTTTAAAAATTAAGAAATACTATTATTTGAATCGGGAAAAATAACCAGTGGTTTGTGGCTCTTAGCTTCACTGATATCAATAGAACAGTAAGATATAATAATGATGATATCGCCTACCTGTACCTTTCTTGCCGCTGGGCCGTTGAGACAAACATCTTTACTACCTCTTTCGCCTTTTATTACATACGTTTCCAATCTCTCGCCATTATTAATATTCACCACCTGTACTTTCTCATTCTCAAGAATATTGGCAGCTTCCATCAGATCTTCATCAATGGTTATACTTCCTACATAATGAAGTTCAGCTTGTGTGACTTTTACGCGATGGATTTTTGACTTAAGGACTTCTATATTCATGAAGCTCAAAATTGAGGCTGCAAAGTTATAAAATAACCAAATGCTTTCTAATAAGTTCCTTTAATGTTTACAATTGGAACCGAATATTATCTATCAAACGAATATCGGAAAGCATTACAGCTATACACAAGGCATAATCATTTCCTTTTTTGAGTACAGGATTCAGACCAAAATCAGGCAAACTTACCAATTCCAGATATTCAGGTTTAATATTATTTTTTTGTAGGTCAAACTCTATTTGAGATTTTAACTCACTTTTAAATTCAGCACTTTTTATTATTTCAGATTTAATCGCTTTCAGGCTCTTGTAAATCAGGGGTGCAATAGCCCTGTCTTTTTTCGAAAGTCTTCGGTTTCTGGATGACATCGCCAGGCCATCTGATTCTCTAACTATTTCGCATGGGACAATTTCAGCTTTAATGCCTAAATCAAGACACATTTGACGCACGATATAATATTGTTGTAAATCTTTTAATCCGAAATAAGCTTTATCCGGTTCAACCAGATGCAACAAGCGCGATACAACAATAGCAACACCATTAAAATGACCAGGTCGGTAATGACCTTCAAGCACATTCCCTAATGGGCCAAAGTTCAATTCAATTTTTGGTTTTTCCCTATAAAAGGCCCCGCTGTCGGGAGCAAATACTATGTCGCAATCCAGTTTTTCTAATTGCTCAATATCCCTATCCAGATCTCTGGGGTATTTATTTAAGTCATTGTGATTGTTAAACTGAAGTGGGTTTACAAAAATGCTACAGATGCTAATATCATTTTCATTGACACTCCTGCTCACCAAAGAAAAATGGCCCTCGTGCAAAGCACCCATGGTGGGTATAAATCCAGAGGTCTTTAATTTTTTCTTATTGTCCCGAATAATTTCATTCAGGTGGTCAATTCGGCTTATTACATCCAAGTCCGGGCTTTATTAGAATGGAGCCAAAGAAAGCATATGGTTGTAAATATTCAAAATTAGTGGTATTTTTGTGAGCTATTTAGCCAATCTTTTAACAAATCCTATATATATGTCAAAGCTTCGTATTCTTTACGCTTCATCAGAAATCAACCCCTTTCTTCAAACCACGAAAGTGGCGGAATTCGTAAGAAAATTGCCTCAGGCTATGCAGGAAAGAGGTATGGAAATCAGAATACTCGTTCCGCGCTTTGGTTTAATCAACGAAAGAAAGAACAGATTACATGAAGTTGTAAGACTTTCAGGCATTAATATCCCTGTAGGCGATGAGGAAAAGCCGCTTGTGATAAAAGTTGCTTCTATCCCAAATGCCAAATTGCAGGTATATTTTATCGACAATGAAGACTATTTCCACAGAAAGTCCGTTTTCTACGATAAACAAAATAAGTTTTATGAGGATAACGGTGAAAGAGCAGTATTTTTCTGTAAAGGTGTTTTAGAAACCGTAAAAAAACTGGGTTGGGCTCCGGATATCGTGCATTGCCATGACTGGATCACCGGTTTAATCCCACTTTATTTAAAAACAACTTATAAAAATGATCCTATTTTCAAGAGTGCTAAAAGTGTGTATACCGTTTATGACAACGGATTTACTCATAAATTTGGCGAAGATCTTCTTGAGAAAGCAAGGATGATTGATATTGATGAGAATCTTCTTAGTCCCTTAAAGTCAGCGGATTTTGAAGGATTCATTAAAATTGCGACCCAATATGCCGATAAAGTACTCCATGCAGGAGATGCAGTTGAAGATAATCTCGCCACGATATTTGAAGATTTACAAAGCAATAAAAAACTTGAAACCATTGCCTCAGATGATGAAATGGTTGACAATGTATACAATCTTTACAACGATTTGGCGGGTTAATCCGGGCAATAATATGTTATTTAAATCATGGCTGGTTCGATTAATCGTACCGGCCTTTTTTCTTTGGTCTTGCACAAATAAAGAAAATATCTCCGCTCCCGGTATTGGAAATGGAGATAACCTGCAGGCAATTCTTGTCGACACCTTTGACATTGAAACAAGTACTTTTTTAAGAGACTCTATTGTTACTTCTTCAGCAAGTACCTTGCTGGTGGGAAAAGTTGAGAATGAAGAATTCGGAACGACGACCTGCAATGCATTTCTGCAAACCGCAATCACCGGAAATAATTTTCTGAATATCGAAAATCCGCAATATGACTCAATGGTTTTAGTATTGAGGCCCAATTATATATTTGGTAATCCGGATGCCAGTATTAAAATGGGAGTACACCGTCTAAAGGAAGGTTTTGATCTCAGCAAAAATTATTTAGCTTCTGAATCGCTTGAGTATGATAAGGAAGCAGAAGCTGAAATTGTATTTTCAGCCCAGGATATTGAAGATAAAAATTTGAGGATAAATTTAAATGACCTTGGACAAAAGTTTTTTAACAATAGAGAACTAGAGTTTTTCAACGATCCACTTGATTTTGTTGAATATTTTAAAGGGCTAGCTCTCATTACTAAGACTTCGGAAGGGTCTGTAATTGGATTTGAAGTAGACCCGGCATCTTCCACAACATCTACTATAACTTCCGGTATCTTTCTTTATTACAGAACCAGTGTTGACTCAACAGCCGACACTACTTTTTATAAATTCCCGATATCCGTGAATTATCAAAGATTTAATCAAATTACCCATGATCGGCCACCCATTTTATCCGATTTGAAAGGAAACAATCAAAAGATCAGCTCAGAGCTTACCAATGATGAAGTATTTTTACTTGCAGGTACCGGGATTATCTCTCGTTTTGATTTTCCTACATTTAAAAATTTAAGAAACCTACATCGAAATATTATCGTTGAACAAGCCATATTATCAATTGATGCCAATGTAGAAAATGATGATTATTATTCCCCTCCACTTGAACTGTTTTTGTTTAAAGTGGATTCTAATGATAACCTTGATTTATACAACGGTGGAGAAGTTGGGTCGGGAAGCAGGTTTAATAATACCTACTCCGTAGATGTGACTTCCTATTTTGGAGAATTAATTAGTAGTAGAGAAAGTGTTACAGATTTAATTATGATTCCTTCCTTGAACGGATCTTCTGTCAACCAATTGAAATTTGGGGCCTACAAAGATGAAGAAAGCCCTGTTAAACTTATTGTGTATTACATACCGATCAATTAAATTATAAAGTATTATGTGTGGAATAGTTGGCTATATTGGACAAAAGCAAGCTGCACCTATCATTTTAAAGGGTTTGCACCGATTGGAATACCGCGGCTATGACAGCGCCGGAATTGCAATTTTAAACGGAGATCTAAAGGTATTTAAGAAAAAAGGTAAAGTTTCTGATCTTGAGAATTTCATAGAAAATCAGGACACCGAAGGTGTTGTTGGAATAGGTCATACTAGATGGGCTACTCATGGCGAGCCAAATGATATAAATGCACATCCGCATTATTCTTCTACATCAGATCATGCAATAATTCACAATGGTATCATTGAAAATTATGGCTCAATAAAAAAAGAGCTGGAAAGCAAGGGTCATAAGTTTACCAGTGAAACCGATTCTGAAGTATTAATACATTTTATTGAATACATCAAAAATTCACATAATTGTCTGCTGGAAGAGGCAGTTCGATTAGCGCTTAATGAGGTAATAGGAGCCTATGCAATCGTCATTATTTCCCTTGATAATCCCAATCAATTGATTGCAGCAAGAAAAGGAAGTCCCTTGGTTATTGGCGTTGGAAAAGATGAATTTCTTATCGCATCAGATGCGACCCCAATAATCGAATATACCAATGAAGTCGTTTATTTAGATGATTTTGAAATTGCCGTGATTCGAGATGGGAATCTATCCATAAAGAACACTGAAGACGTAGTAAAAAGTCCTTTAATTCACAAACTGGAAATGGAATTGGAATCTATTGAGAAAAGTGGATTTGACCATTTCATGTTGAAGGAAATTTTTGAGCAACCAAAATCCATTCGCGATTCAATGCGGGGAAGAATCCAGCTCGACAATGGTAAAGTAGCTCTCGGTGGAATTCGCGAATATTACAACAAATTTGTCAAGGCCGATAGAATTATTATTGTAGCTTGTGGTACTTCCTGGCATTCGGGGCTGGTTGCTGAATATTTGTTTGAAGAATTTGCCAGAATTCCGGTAGAAGTTGAGTATGCTTCTGAATTCCGGTATAGAAATCCAGTTTTAAAGGAAGGTGATGTCGTAATTGCAATCTCCCAATCAGGAGAAACTGCCGATACACTGGCAGCCATGGAACTCGCCAAATCCAAAGGTGCTATCATATTTGGTGTTTGCAATGTAGTAGGCTCATCTATAGCAAGATTTTCGCATGAAGGTGCCTATACCCACGCAGGCCCTGAAATAGGAGTTGCCAGTACCAAAGCTTTTACAGCACAATTGACCGTTCTTTCGATGATGGCATTGATTCTCGCAGATGCCCGCGGCACAATGAGAAGAAGAACATATCAGGAAATTCTTGTGGATTTGAATTCAATTCCCGATAAGGTAGAAAAAGTGCTCAAACAGGATGAGCTTATTAAAAAAATAGCAAAAGAATTTAAAGACGTAAGCAATTTCCTCTATTTGGGTAGAGGCTATAATTTTCCGGTCGCATTAGAAGGCGCATTAAAACTGAAGGAAATTTCCTATATCCATGCAGAGGGCTATCCGGCAGCTGAAATGAAACACGGTCCAATCGCATTGATTGATGAAGAAATGCCGGTGGTTGTTATTGCGACAAAAGACAGTTCCTATGAAAAAATAATTTCCAATATTCAGGAAGTAAAAGCAAGAAAAGGTCGCATTATAGCAATTGTTACAGAGGGAGATGATATTATTCCAAAAATAGCAGATTATACCATCGAAATTCCACATTGCCATGAAGCATTATCTCCAATGGTCTCAGTGGTGCCATTGCAACTTTTATCATATCATATTGCCGTGCTAAGAGGAACAAATGTTGACCAACCAAGAAATTTGGCCAAGTCGGTGACTGTGGAATAAGAAGTAATCACTAGTGGATTTCAGACGGACAAGTACTTATTAATAGCTATGCCCTGTTCATTGCATTGAGATACTCCTGTTTTAACAAAGGACATATTTTGTATCGTTCATCATGCGTATCTTCATAAAGTGCATCGAGCAATTCATATACATGCTCAATTCCAATTTTTTCTAACCAGGAAAAAGGACCTTCCGGATAATTTGTTCCTAATTTCATTGCAATATCAATGTCTTCTTTCTCTGCGGTTCCCTCCATTACGGTAAAATAAGCTTCATTTATAATCATGGATACGACTCGTGGTGTGACCATCCCTACACGATCCTGAACCCGAATTGGTTTTACATTTAAAAGCTTAAAAAATGATTGAAAATTGGCAATTGAATCATCACTTAATGCAGTGATTTCCCATTTATTTCGATTTATGAAACCAGGAATACCTGCAAAACCCATAATATTGGAACTGACCATCCCCGTAAATAGCTGTAATTCTGCCAGACTTGTATTCAGTGTATTTATTAATATACAAACTTCATTGAGAGCTAATAGCTCATGTATGTCATCGATACTTTCACTTTCCCAAAAATGAATTACAGCATCGCCGGATTTTATTTTATCAGAAATTTTAGCAAAATCTCCGGCTGATTCAATTTGGTTATAGCATTCCTTTAATTCCTTCGTCCGTTTTTCACTACCTATCGCAAAAACATTCATATCTTTATTTCTTAATTCGGATATCAAAAATGAGCAAAAAAATTATCAATTCAAGTGATGCGCCCGAACCAATCGGGCCTTATTCCCAATCGGTTTATGCCGGCAATACACTCTACATTTCAGGACAGATTGCTATGAATGCCGATACGGGTAAAATGGAAGTTGAATACATTGAACTTGAAACACAGCGGGTTATGGAAAATATTGGTGCCATTCTAACTGAGGCGGGTATGGATTATTCGCACATTGTGAAATGCAGTATTTTCCTGAAAAAAATGGATGACTTTGTTAAAGTAAACCAGGTATATGGAAATTTTTTTAAAGAAGATCCTCCAGCGAGAGAAACGGTTGAAGTTGCCCGATTGCCAAAAGATGTCAATGTAGAAATCTCCTGTATTGCTGTTAAATAATGCATTTTCCAGGACTTTACATCCGGGAGACACATTTGTTTTCTGCTTCACAAAACATATTGCTTGACAAGCTGAGGGAGAAAGTGGCATCTCCAAGTCGAAAAAACTCTAAAGATACTCAGTCTATTTTTTTTAATGGTTTGCTGAAAGAAAACTCTTTCATCATTTCTCAAAACACATCCTACCCTCAATATTTTATCCCAATGATTCGCGGGGAATTCGTTGAAAGTGAAAATGAATCTCTCCTTAAGCTGGAATACGACCTGCATAGAGGTTCCAAGTTGTATCTTATTTTATGGACGTCAATTTGTTTTCTGGCTTTTGTTTTCTTTCTGTTAATATATTTCAAAATAGAATATTCAATAGCAGCTATTCTTGTCTTATTCATCAACTATTCTATAGTACTCGGTAATTTTAAACTTCATTCAAAAAAAAGTCGCGAACTGCTTTTACAGGTATTCAATTGATCCTTGCATTTTCTAAGATAAACCCCCCTTCTTTTATACTTTTGCACAAAATTTAAATTATGTCGGTAAGAGTAAGATTTGCGCCTAGTCCAACGGGTCCATTGCATATTGGAGGAGTAAGAACAGCATTATTTAATTTTCTTTTTGCAAAAAATCAAGGTGGGACATTTGTTCTTAGAATTGAAGATACGGATCAAACGCGTTTTGTTCCCGGTGCTGAAGCGTACATTATGGAAGCTTTGGACTGGCTAGGTATTTCACCGGATGAGAGCCCGCTTAATCCAGGTAAATTCGAGCCTTATAGACAATCTGAAAGAAAAAATATGTACAAGCAATATTCAGATCGACTGATCGATAAGGGCTATGCATATTATGCTTTTGACACGGCCGAAGAGCTGGATGATATGCGTGAAAGACTCAAAGCAGCAAGGGTCCCAAATCCGCAATACAATTCGGTTACACGAGAAAGTATGAAAAACTCTCTCACACTGCCAGATGACGAAGTAGAAAGGCGCCTAAACTCAGGTGAGCCTTATGTAGTGCGATTAAAAGTGCCAAGAAAAGAAGAGGTCAGGCTTAATGACCTGGTGCGTGGCTGGGTCATGGTGGAATCAGAAACCATTGACGATAAGGTCATATTAAAATCCGATGGAATGCCCACATATCATTTGGCAAATGTTGTGGATGACCACTTTATGAAGATCACGCACGTAATTCGGGGTGAAGAATGGTTGCCTTCTGCGCCTTTGCATGTTCTTTTGTATAAATACCTGGGTTGGGAAAATGAAATGCCTGAATTTGCGCATTTACCACTCATTCTAAAACCCGATGGAAATGGTAAGTTGAGCAAAAGAGATGGCGACAAATTGGGGTTTCCGGTATTTCCATTGAATTGGACAGACCCGAAAACCGGCGAACAAAGTACGGGTTTCAGAGAAAGAGGCTTTCTACCCGAAACGATGAATAATTTTCTCGCAATGCTCGGTTGGAGTCCGGGAAATAATGAAGAGTTTTTTAGTCTCAATGATCTCATAGAAAAATTCAGTATTTCAAGAATTGGTAAAGCGGGAACAAAATTTGACATCGAAAAAGCCAAGTGGTTCAATCAGCATTATTTACGAGAAAAGTCAAATTCAGAATTATCAAAATTCCTCATTGCAGATCTTAAAAAAGAAGGCCTTGAATACAATGAGCAAAAACTCAATGATATAATTGAACTGGTAAAAGAAAGATTGGTATTTCCCTCAGATCTGATTAATGAAAGTCGCACCTGTTTTCAACGTCCTGTAAATTACGATCCGAAAGTCGTCGAGAAAAAATGGGACATGGATGCGAAAAGGGCCATTAAGCAATTTGCTGAAAATCTTGAAAATTTAAATGACTTTAAGGCGGATAAAATAAAGCAATTGTATTACGATACAACGGCAGAACTAGATATTAAAATGGGTAAAGTAATGCCATCCTTGCGTTTGGCAGTCACGGGCGCAGGCATGGGACCTGACCTCATGGTATTGCTGGAAATATTGGGTAAAAAAGAACTCATTGCCCGATTAAACCTCGCTTTAGAGAAAATTTCTTAAAACCTATATTGAATTTCCTTTTTTGTAACTTTAAATAAAAAAGGGACATGTCCAAGAAGAAAAAAAAGCAAAAGACCAAACCTCGTGTCCATAAAGATTTAGATGGTTTCGAGATTAGCATCAATAATTTTGGAGAAATTCAGAGCAATATGGATATCGAAAAAATCAATAAATTTTTAAATAAAAATGTGGATGATAAAAAATTGCGAGATCGCGATGACATCGATAAGGGGGGTGAAAAAAAAGAAGATCAATGAATTCACATGAAATAGATTATAAAATTATTGGCGATGACATTCAATTGGTTGAAGTTGAGCTGGATCCAAATGAAACGGTAATTGCTGAGGCCGGTGCAATGATGTACATGGATGAGGGAATTGCATTTGAAACTAAAATGGGTGACGGGTCCAACCCCGATCAGGGATTGATGGGGAAATTGCTATCTGCCGGGAGTCGACTCTTAACAGGTGAATCGGTATTCATGACGCATTTTACAAATCGCGGACAGGGCAAACAAAGAGTTGCATTTGCAGCTCCTTTTCCCGGAACAGTCATTCCAATTGATTTATCTGAAAGATCGAATAATGAATTAATCGTTCAAAAAGATGGCTTTTTGTGTGCGGCATTAGGAACCAAAATTTCCATTACATTTAATAAAAGATTGGGTTCGGGATTGGTTGGTGGAGAAGGCTTTATCATGCAAAAATTGCAAGGTAACGGAAAAGCCTTTATTCATGCGGGAGGAACTATCGTAGAAAAAGAATTAAACAATAATCTTTTACGGGTTGATACGGGTTGTATTGTGGCATACGAATCACAATTGGATTTTAATGTGGCAAGAGCCGGTGGATTGAAATCAATGGTATTCGGGGGTGAAGGTTTATTTCTAGCTACTTTAAAAGGAACAGGCAAAGTTTGGCTGCAATCGATGCCAATTAGAAAATTAGTTCAGGCCTTGGCTCCATATGGACAAAATAGAGGTAAAGAATCCAGCTCGATACTCGGTAGTTTTCTAGAAGATTAATTCTTGAATTTTTCTTCCATTTTCTTTTCAATGCTCGCAAAATCGATTGTTGAACATCCGCTACAACCCGGGCAATGAACTTCTTCAGAGAAAAAGTTTTTATAAACAAGTCGCAGCATATAGAACAGAGCCGCTAAAAACGCTGTTATGACGAGTATATTTTGGAACATGAATGTAAAATTAATTTTTTACTGATGACTTTAAAAGTTAATTTCGAAGTTTAAAGTTTCATACAAACACCAAAAAGCGCACAAATTGGAACTCAATCCGAAAGGGACAATTTTTGAAACAAGTTTTAAAGAAACCAAAAGTGGTAAGAAACTAATGGAGAAACTTGTTAATCCTGATGGAAAGGGATTGGAATTCAACAATGTTGTATCTGCCGCAAGGATTGATAAAGACAAAGTTTTTTGGGTAATCGCACTAGACAGCGACAGACCTCAGCATACCGGTACTTCCAGTTCTTATCAGCAAGCAGAAAAAGATGTGCTTAAGGTCTTAAAAGACAGAAGAGCTCTATGTATTAATCCAGACTTTGCCCTTCAGGAGTATCTGGAACAAGAAATAGAAAAGCAATCTGGAAATTCCGAATTTCGGGAAACTGCACGGGTTGAATATTTATATGCCAAATACGGCAAGGCAAAATTCCAAATCAAAAAAGTGCTTCCAAAGCAACTGATCATTTACAGCGAGCCCTATAAAGACGGTTTCACAACGGATGATAATGCCCCAACATTTGCCGTGAGCAAAAGAGAGTTGGATGACACAGGTGAGGTTCGTGCCATGGGTCAAATTTTCTGTACCGCAGAGAAAAAGTATGAATTTGAAAAGTTCAGAAAAATTCCGGGTTATTTAAGTGTGTTCGGACTTGATTGGGATGCTACCATGGAAGATGTAAAATACTGGTTTAGAAAATTGAGCCTTCAGCATCATCCGGATCGAGGCGGTGATGTTGAAAAATTTCGCGAATTAACCGAGAGTTACGGAAAAGCTGTTAAGGCATTGAGAGATCGCGACATCAGGGATGGATTCTTATAATTTCTCCTTTATTTGTTCAAATTGATTTTCCCTGGCCCATTCTCTCACTTCACGGTTGGTAGCCATTAATCTTACAATAAATTGCGCTTCAGGTATTTCGGATAATACAATTTTTAAAAGCACTAGAAGTGGCACGGATAATAACATTCCGATAATTCCCCATAATCCTCCAAAAAGTACAAGCCCGAGTATTATAGAAACAAAATTAATATTGAAGCTGTTGCCCTGAATTTTGGGTTCCAATATATTGCCAAAGAATAATTGCACGGATAATAATACCGCTAGAAGTAGGAACAGTGTTAAAAAAGAGTCCAATTGAATTATCCCTAACAAAAATGGAGGAATCGTGGCAATTATAGAGCCAATTGTAGGGATAAAATTCAAGCAAAATGCCAAAAAACCCCAAATAATGGCATGTTTGACTCCGAATATATAACAGGTAAGCGCATAGCCCGTACCCGTGCCAAGGCTAATCAGAATTTTAACCAACATGTATCGGGACAATGAAGACTTTAATTGCTCGAAAATTCCAAGAATCTGACTATTCCTTGCTTCATCCTTGTTGCCGAAGAGATAAATTAAAAAATGCTTATAGTTCTGAATCGCACTTAGAAATCCTACCAGATAAATAAACATTAAAAAAAAATCAGCCGTAAACCCTCCAACAAAGCCAGCCAGATCGCCGGTGTATTCAAAAAGAAAATCGGGATTGATAATATTTCTCAGGCTTTCCGAAATTTTTTGTTTTTCAAAATATCCTCCACCAAAACTTTCAAGAAAAATTTGTACCTCGCCGACCTTTTCAGAAATCTGCTCCTTCAATTCTCCTGATTCACTTACCAGTTTGCTGGCCATTTTTGATATGAATAAACCAAATAGAAAGATTAGACCGAGGAATAAAATTGAAATTGTTGCCACACTAATTCCTACCGGAAGTTTCCACTCTACCATTTTCGAAAGAAGGGGAATGAGTAACATGGCAAAGAAAAGGGCCAGGGCAATCGGTATGAAAAACTGCTTTAAAACATAAAGAATAATGATAACCAATACAGCTAAAAATATGTGTAGTACCTTTTTTACTGCTTTGGTTTCAGACGTAAGTTTTCGAATATGATCCTTATCCATTCCCTGAATTGAAATAGGAAAATAAAATAATGATTCCATATTGCAAACTAATCGCGGAATGAATATTCAATAACATCATTGCAAATTTTAAAGTTAGAAAAGGAATGAGAGCCGTCCCATTATATTTCTCGGCGCTTGAACCCTAAATCCCGGTCCATCTAATATACCATCAAAGTCGCTGTCAATCGGTGCACCATCGGTAAAATACAATTCATCCGTGATATTATTGACAAAAAGTGATGCCCTGATATTATCAGTGGCTTTATAATCTATTCCCAAATTGAAAACCAAACTGGATGGAATTTGATATTCAGGTCGGTTAAATATATCCGTGTATGCTTCTGATAAGTATCTCGCATTGATATTAAAAATTAGTTTTTCATTTAGCGCATAGCTCAGCTCTGGCGTAAGTATAATATCAGGAGATAAGACCTGTTCTACATTATTCTCGCTATTGTTATCCAAAGTGACATTATCAATGTTTGTTTTTAAATATGTTGCCATTAATCTAAAAATCAGATTTTGAAATAAATTATACTCGGATTCCAACTCAAGTCCATATCGTTGACTGCTGGGTACATTTTGGCGTATTTCAAAATAGGTGTTTTGTATTACCCCGCCCAATTCTGTAATCTCATTTTCAAAGTCCATATAAAAGGCATTCACGTTTAACTTCAGTTTTTCATGGGTCAAACGGTATCCTATTTCCAAATCGTTGACATACTCCTCTTTTATATTAAAATCATTGCTGAAAAAATCAATCCTGGTAGGTTCTCGACCTGAACGGCCAAACGAAGCATACAAATTCATATTAGTATTTAAATTGTATGTAATTCCTATTCTTGGGTTTATAAAAAAGTATGATTTTGAAGTTTTATTGATTCCATCCTGACCCGGTTCAAAATCCATATTTACATATCTCATTTGAGATTCCGCAAAGAGGATCATATTTAATGCATCGATTGATTTACGTGCTTTTACAAAAACGGAGGCTTCGTCCTTATAACTGTTTTGATATAAATAGGGAAACTTGGTCTTTGGAGCTATATCTTCCGTATTTCGCCTGTTGAAGGTATATAGATGAATGCCTGCATCAATATCTAGCGCATTGCTATTGTAATGTAGATTGCTGGTGGCTCCAAACTGGTTATTGACAATCCCGTAGTTATACTGAGTTAATAGAGTAGTATCGTAAACTATCGAAAGGGTATCAATAGGAATTGAAACCAATTGAGGAAAAGCATATGGAAAATGACCTCTTGCTCCCGTATAATAAAGTATTGATGATAATGATAAACGCTTATTAATAAAATAGCTATGTTGAAGCTGGGCCATATCTTGCTCAAAGTCATCTATATCATTGGGATTGTTATTATTGGTCTTTGGACGATTGTTTATTACATCTTTTAAAACGTATTCATAGCTCTGATGATTTTGCGTTTTACCCATAAATCCGGTAAACTTCAGAACATGCTTTTTACCAAGATATCCCCCCGAAAAGAAAAACGAGTGTGCATCACTTCCTGAGTAATCCTTATAACCATCGGACTTTAATCTTGATGCTCTGGCATAAGCCGAAAATCCGTTTTCATTTTTTCCAGTATAGGCTTCTGCTGCCACAGCCATAGAACCAAAACTTCCACCACTTAATCGCAGCTCAGCCCTGGGTTTTTCAGAATAGAGACTAACACTTTCATAATTTATAGAACCGGCGTAAGAAGAGGTGCCATGGCTTGATGTTCCCACCCCTCTTTGAATTTGTACCGATTCAATGCTGTTGCTGAAATCGGCAAAGTTTGAAAAATAAACAGCCTGATCGAGCATATCATTTAAAGGAATACCATTCAGCGTCACATTTATGCGATCCTGCGCCATGCCGCGTAAACGAAAGCTCATGTAATTACCAAAATTAGTTCCGGCATCTGAATAGGTCACAATGGATGGACTTAGTCTTTCCAAATGCAAGGAAGCATCCTGGCCCAAATCTATTTTTTGCAATTCTGCTTTGCGAATTGTCGTTTGGGATACCGGGGCCTCTGTTTTAGCCCTAATACCCATAATATAGACTTCATCGAGTTTGATGTTTTTTAGTGAATCTTGTGCAATTGATAGGCTATATATTAATATGAAAGCCGGCAATAATGCATATTTCATAAATAAAATATTTAAAGTAATAAAACAGGAATCGGGGAATTCCTTTTATAATTACCATACTCCCTACGCCGGCATTATCCGGATCAGGTTATTTGGGTATGATCTCAGCCTGAAATTTTAGGCACCCCTTATTGAAAGCCAAAAATATAAAGATTTTGGAATTGCTCCTAGCTACCGACTAATCTGGATACCAGTTTTATGATATCGCTTTCCTCCGGATTTAAATTTCCATCTGAGAGAGATAGCTTATCCAAAGTATCGAGTAATTTCTTTGCATTTTCCGGATCGGCGAAAAACTCCGGAATATATTGATGAATAAACTCAATTATTTCTTTTTCATCATGGGCCTTATACTCTATTAAAACATCATTAAAGGTTTTAACATAGTTTTCGTCCCCAATATTCATGGTCTCATACTGATCCAACAGATCATCAACCTCACTTTCTTCTAACACATCATCGGCTTCTATTGCACATAGATATAAATAGAGTAAGAAATGATTCCTTGTCCAGTGTTTAGCTACTTTTTTGTGGTCTATCATTGCGAAAGAGAATAATTAAATCTAAGGAATTAGATACAATTTCAAAACTTGGTCTTTTGGTATTATGTCAAATCTCCAATAACGATCTCCTTTCTGGAATCAAGGTCTCCTTGTAATACGGTATAAGATACCTTAAATCGTATGAGTTCGTTTAAAAAGATTTCATGCATTTTTAATCTTGACATTGGCATTTTGCGAATACCATCCTCTTTCCATTCAGGATCGGGATAGGTTAAGTAAAAATGATCGTATAAATTGATGTCAAGCCATTTGACTAGTTCTTGAGGTACTTTTTGATAATATATTTTACTGTAAATCAATGTTGAAAGTAAACAAGTATCAAAAAGCAATAAATGGCTGTTTGAATTTTTAATAAATTCAGATTCAGATTGCAATTGGCCCTTAGCGATAGGCAATACATCCAAATAAGTTAATTCGCCTTGTTTATTTTCGGCATATTGCCTTGAATACTCCCGGAGGAAATTAATATCAAAATATTCAGTGAGGGATTCTGCCAAACTTGTCTTTCCGGAGCATTCTGACCCGATCAAAACGATTTTAGGCATTGTGCTGTTGCTTTTTGAACATTATTCTCCAGTTTATAAATCCGTATAAAGCCATTAGTGTATATACAATAAATAGCAATACAGTTGAATTTAGCCCTTTAAAAGCATATATAAATATGCAAGTAACATCAATGACAATCCAAAATAGCCAGTTCTCTAATATTTTTTTTGCCATCATAAACGTGGCTATAAAACTAAATACTGTAGTAAAAGCATCCCAATATGGAATATCTGAATCGGTTTTATTATCCAAGAGGAATCCAAAAACAGGCACTAACAACAGTCCTAAAATGAGAAATTTACTTAGCTGAAAAAGGCTCGCTCTATGGATAGGCAAAACTGCATTGCTTTTAATTGAATTGTGCCATTGCATCCAGCCATAAATTCCCATTATGACATAAAATAATTGAAGAAGAGCATCTCCGTAAATCCTCGCATTGATGAAAACCCATATGTACAATGCCGAACCAATAATTCCTAATGGCCAGGAAATAATCTTCCCTTTTGCATTAAAAATCACAAAGCCTATACTAAAAATTACGGCAAGATTTTCAATACTTAGAAAGTTGGCAATAAAAAAAAGGAAACAAAAATTCACTGAAGGCGAAAATAAGAAGGCTGACTCAGAAACCAAGCCAGCCTTAAACTACGCACTAAACCAAGAAACTACTTTGTGAGTTTTAAATCACTTTGTTAGTTATTAGTTTTTAATACGGTATAATGCCGGATGGGTTACTAAAAAATTAAAAAAAAGAATTATTCTTTTTCGGGTATTGAAATAAAGGGCTGATTTCCCCTAGGTGAAAAATATATTTTTCTACTCATTAGTGTCCTTACACTAAGGCCATTGATGTTTCCGGGCTTCCATTTTGACTTTAGAATTAGCTCTTTTGCAACAATATCGCAATTTGCTTCCAGCTTTTTTGCGATGTGAATATTTGTTAAACGCCCGCTCGGCTCTACCACAAATTGTATTTCAACTATTCCCTCTGCATTATTCTTTATTGCTTCTTCGGGATATTCAAGATTATCTTTTACATAATTCTGAAAATTTTTTTCTTTCCCCAGAAAAAGAGGCTTTGAAGAAAGTTGATTTTCATTATATACATTGAAAGTGAAATCTAAATCAGGTTTTTCGAGCTCATATCCTCTTTTATTACAAATCTGTTTATACTTTTTAGGATTAAACCTAAATGAAATTGTTTCTTTAGTTTTGACCGGATTCCCATTTTCATAGGCCGGAATCCAAAGCATTAATTTTAAAAGCCTTATGGCCTCTGCGTTCAGTTCTTTGCTCACTGACTGAAGTATTCGAATATCATTTATCAGAGCATTCTCATCGAGATCAAATTCAAGTTCTACCTTTCCACCGTAATAATTCTCCAATGAACCTGGTGCATAATAGAGCTCCTGTTCAAACATTCTTTTTTTCTCTTTCAGGCCTCCATAATTTTTTGCTTTGTCCTGAGAAATAAGAACTGTTGGCCATAAAAAAATTGCGATAATAATATATCTCATTGTCCTTTAATCATATCACCTGAATGAATCGTTTTAAAATTGGATCCTCTTGTCTTGAATGTAATTTGATAATACAACTGTGTCCTTACCGGTTTTCCTTCTTTTCGACCGGGTCGCCATTGACTTAATCTTATAACTCTTAAAGCTTCTTCATCACAACCTCCTCCAACGCTTTTTGCAATCCCTACATTACTTAATTTTCCGTTCTTTTCAATCACAAATTGCGTTAGTACAGAACCTTCAATTCCCTTTTTTAAAGCCACTTCGGGATATTCCAATTTGTTGTAAACCCATTTATTAAAATCGCCCCAAACAAACTCGGGTTTCTCATTCAATTCGTCATAAGTATAAATTTTACCAAATGGTTTGGCATCGCATAAATCAGAATTTTGGTAAAATTTTGAATTAACGCGAAATTCAAACATGTGCCAGGCACTTACAGGCTCATTCTCAATTAAAGCTGGAAGCCATTGAATTGCGGGGAATACACTTTCAATTTCTTTATCTACATCACTGTTAAAACTTTTTGCAAAATTCAATGAATCAATACTTTTATCTTTATTTATAATAAAAGTCAGAATTATTTTTCCCGGTAGTCTGTTTTCTGGATTGATATTTTCAGGACAAAAAGCTTCGCTGATGATTCTTTTAGCTTCTGCCTTTCCACCTACACTTTCCGGAGGAACATCAAATTGACATATTGCTGAAAATGCGTAAAATAAAAGGCCTGGTGTTAATATTTTCCATTTTGCCATAATGCAATATGGAATTTAGAAAAAATCAGGCAATTCTCGATTGGGCAAGAATCCATTTATCGGGCACCTCTCCTTTCCCTGCCTGTAGATAATCCTGATAACTACAAGGTATATATTTAAAATGTTTGTATTTATTCTGGCTTTTGAGCAAAGGAATTTCTATCCACCATTTATCTGTTTTAAGGCTTTTGTAAAAAATTAATTCCGAAGGAGATCCGCTAAAAGCGACAGTGAATTTTTGATAATCGTTGCTCGAAAAAGAAGTTTCAAGTTTTCTATGGCCGTATCCTTCTACAAAATACCACAGCATTGTTGCTAACAGTTTTGCAGTTAAAGCGTCTTTATCCTGTTTTGGCTGATAGCCGTAAAAACCAATACTTTTTACACCTGCTCCGTGACCTGCATACCAGGCGAGCTGACAGGCCTGTTCAGGGCTCATCCCAAAAGGCTGTGGGTCTGTTTGGCCAGGCGCATCTTGTCCGCGCAATGCAGATATATCAAAACTCAATATATCCAGGTTTCTTAAAAAAGGCTCAATCTCCTTGATATCATCGTGAATTGCTCCAAGTCGTATTCCTTCAAAATACAATTTCTCCATAAGTGAAATCATATCTTTCTGAACCAGATAAGATTGATAACCTATACTGCAAATATTGTATAGATAATTGGGTTCATGTGTGAGTATTTTATGTAAATGACTGCGATCTGCCGGAACCCCATCATAGTCGGGTTCAAAATCAATTTTTGCATCAATGCTTCCAAAATTGATCATTTTATTGAGTACTTCTGCCGCTGCATATTGGGGTAAATCAAGATCCTGAGACCCGCCAATAATTATACTGGTGATCTCATTTTCAAAGAGCATCTCAAGCACACTTTGTAATCTATTTTGGGTTTCCTTGTAGTTTTCTCCCTGTCTTAAATTTCCGAGATCGATAATCTTTTTCTCGCTGTTCCAACCCGACAAATTGTACAATGCGGTGCGAATAATATCAGGTCCGCCATTTTGTTTTTGGCCAGAATGGGAGCCTCTGTATTCATCTATTCCGATAATGGCAATGTCATGTTGCTGCCAATTGACCGGAGTGGAGTCATTTTTACTTAGTTTATGACCAAAACTGTGTTTGTTTCCTGAAAAGGATAGGAATTTATCTTCAAGAGGATTAAAAAAAATGCTTAAGCTCATAAAACAAATAAAAATAAAAAAAGGAGAAAATTTTTCTCCTTTAATTTTTTGCTATCCTCCAAAATCGTCAAATGCGACATTTTCAGGAGGTATGCCAAATTCGTCACACATTTTTAGCACTGATGCATTCATCATTGGCGGTCCACAGAAATAAAATTCAATTTCTTCCGGATCCGGATGTTTACTCAAATAGTTATCGATAAACACCTGGTGGATGAATCCAACATATCCTTCCCCTTCTTTGTCGTCAATGTCTTTTTTTACTTTCCAGTTATCTTCTTCAAGTGGTTCGGAAAGTGCAATATGATAGCTAAAGTTTGGAAATTCCTTTTCTATTTTTCTAAAATGTTCGGTATAGAATAATTCCCTTCGAGATCTTCCACCATACCAGTAGCTCACTTTCCTGTTAGTTTTAAGCGTATGGAATAAATGGAAAATGTGAGACCTCAATGGTGCCATACCTGCGCCTCCACCTATATAAACCATTTCACGATCGGTTTCTTTGATAAAAAATTCACCATAAGGCCCGGAGATGGTTACTTTATCACCTTTTTTTCTTGAAAAAACATAGGAAGAACAAATACCCGGATTCACATCCATCCATGTGTTTTTTGCCCGGTCCCAAGGTGGTGTGGCAATTCTTATATTAAGCATTATGATATCTCCCTCTGCCGGGTGATTGGCCATTGAATAGGCTCTGAAAATTTCCTCATCATTTTTCATTTTCAGATCCCAGAGGTTGAATTTATCCCATTCCGGTTTAAACTTATCTTCTCCGGCCGGATCATCAGGTAATGGTGCAATTTCGAAATTTTTGAAGTCTACCTCAATTGGAGGAACGTCAATTTGTATATATCCGCCTGATTTAAAATCCAGGTTTTCACCTTCCGGAAGTTTTACAACAAATTCCTTAATAAAGGAAGCGACATTATAATTTGAAACCACTTCACAATCCCATTTCTTAATTCCGAAAATTTCATCCGGAATTCTGATTTTCATATCGTTTTTAACTTTGACCTGACAGGAAAGACGAACACCTTCTTCCTTTTCAGATCTTGACAAATGCCCTTCCTCTGTTGGAAGCACATCTCCTCCTCCTTCTTCTATCACACATTTGCACATGGCACAAGTTCCTCCACCACCACATGCAGAAGGAAGAAACAATTTCTGGGATGACAATGTAGATAGTAAAGTTCCACCGGCAGAAGCAACAACCGGGTTTGAGTCATCCCCGTTGATTACAATTTTGACATCACCCTGCTGCACTAATTTTGATTGAGCAAAAAGTAATATCAATACCAGCAAAACAATCACTATTGTAAAAGCTATTATTGACGCAATGATTACCATTTAGATTTTATTTTGGTATTTAATATTAACTGCAAATATATTTAATAAGCCTAAATAGACTTTAATGTTTGTACTATTTTCAACGCTTTAAATCGCACATGGTTTTTTAATTCTCAAGCATTTTCAATAAATCCGTAAGTGTTCGCTTGAGATCGCGTCTGTCAACGATAAAATCAAGAAATCCATGTTGCAATAAAAATTCTGCACTTTGAAAACCCTTGGGTAAATCCTTGCCAATGGTTTCCCTGATGACCCTTGGGCCTGCAAAACCAATGAGTGCTCCCGGTTCGGCAATATTAAAATCACCTAACATGGCGAATGAAGCTGTAACGCCTCCGGTAGTTGGATCTGTTAATAAAGAAATAAATGGAATTTTTTCATCGGCCAGCAATCTGAGTTTTGCAGATGTCTTGGCAAGTTGCATAAGTGAAAACCCTGCTTCCATCATTCTGGCACCTCCGGATTTTGATATCATTAAAAAGGGTATTTTGTGCTTTCTAGAATAATCAATTGCACGACCTATTTTTTCTCCAACAACCGATCCCATACTTCCGCCGATAAACTGAAAATCCATACAACTAATGACCATTTCCTTACCGTTCATTTTACCAACGCCTGTTCGAACAGCATCTTTCAATCCTGTTTTTTGTTGAGTCGCTGAAATCCGTGAAGGATAAGCTTTGGTATCGACGAAATTCAATGGATCGGCTGAAGACATATTTGCATCCAGCTCCTGAAATTTATTTTTATCAAATATTATTTCGAAATATTCTTTGGAACCAATCCGTACATGATAGTTATCTTCCGGAACAACATAGCTGTTTTTCTTAAGCTCAGCCATATGACTAATATTTCCGGAAGGCGTCTTGTACCACAATCCATCGGGTACATCTTTTTTCTGATCAGTAGGGGTTTGAATTCCTTTGGCTTTCCTATTAAACCAGGCCATATCATCTACATTCAAAACGAAGTTCAAATTTATGATTTATTTAACTCTATCGATGAAAAGATTGAATTGATTCGTAAAAAATTCCAAAAAGAAGGAATGAAGCTTAAATTGCGGTCTTATTTTACCAGAACAATCAGATATGGCAAAGATTAAAATTGGATTAATTAAGGAGCAGAAAATACCGGTCGATAAACGTGTGCCAATGACACCCGCCCAATGTGCTGAAGCCATGGAAGCATTTCCTGAACTTGAAATTGTTGTCCAATCCAGTGATATTCGTTGTTTTAAAGATGTCGATTATACAGAAGCAGGAATAAAAGTTGTAAAGAATGTAAAGGATTGCGATGTTTTAATGGGTGTTAAAGAGGTTCCTAAAAACCAATTGATCGAAAATAAGACCTATTTTTTCTTTTCTCATACGATAAAAGAGCAGCCGTATAATCGCGATTTGCTCAAAACGATAATTAAGAAAAATATTCGTCTGATTGATTATGAAGTATTGACAGATACCAATGGAAAACGCATTATAGCATTTGGAAGATACGCGGGAATTGTTGGCGCTTATAATGGTATTTGGACTTTCGGACAGCGATACAATTTATTCAATATTCGTCGGGCGCATCGTTGTTTTGATCTTGAAGATCTCAAAAGAGAATTCACTAAAGTGAAATTACCGGCAATAAAAATAGCCTTAACCGGTGGCGGAAGGGTATCAAAAGGTGCAATGGAAGTGCTTCACGGCATGAATATTCAAAAGGTTACGCCTGCTGAATATTTGGAAGAAAGTTTTAGGGAACCGGTATTCACTCAATTAAATTCACGGGATTATCATTATCATAAAGATGGTATTCCATTCAGCAGAAATGAGTTTTATCAACACCCGGAACATTTTAAAAGCGATTTTTTAAAGTTTGCCTATCAAACGGATTTGCTTATAGCCGGGGCTTATTGGGATCCGGGTAGTCCCGTTTTATTTTCAAGAGAGCAGAGTGCTGGCCACGATTTTAGAATTAGAATAATAGCAGACATCACTTGTGATATTGAAGGAAGTATTCCTTCAACTAAAAAACCCAGTACAATTGAGGATCCGATTTACGATTACAATCCGAGCGATGACAGCATTGAAAAAGCATTGAGCGATGAGGGAAATATTACGGTAATGGCCGTTGATAATTTACCCTGCGAATTGCCGAGAGATGCTTCTGAAGATTTTGGAAAAGAATTAATTTCAAATGTACTTCCCCAATTCTGGAATAAGGACAAAAACGACATCTTAAAGACAGCCACCATTACAGATCAGGGTTCTTTAACAGAGGCATACAGCTATCTGTCAAACTACGCACAAATTAAATAAGTGTATAATCGCTTAGGCAATTTTTCATTGATTATCAGAATACATACCTTTGGTTTTACCAACACTCTGGGATATGGATAAATATTCTTACATCGCCAATGCGCATGGCGACTACATCGAAAACTTATACACCGAATTTAAATCTAAACCCGAATCTGTGGATGAATCCTGGCAGAAATTTTTTGAAGGGTTTGAATTTGCATCTAAAAAATGGGACAATGGAGAAGCGGTCTCTTCTGAAGATTTTTCCCTGGATGAGGTAAAGGTCTATGATCTAATTGAGAGGTACAGAGAATACGGGCATCTCATATCCAATACCAATCCGGTGCGACAAAGACTGAACAGAAATGCCGGTGTGGAACTAAAAGATGTTGGCCTCAGCGAAAGTGACCTTGAAAAGGAATTTCATGCCGGGCATGAATTGGGTTTGGGTAAAACCACTTTAAAATCAATTGTTGAAAGATGTAAGAAAATCTTTGGCCAAACCATCGGATTCGATTATTACGAAATCAGGGAACCGGAAATACGGCAATGGTTTAAAGATAAAAGTGAAAAGGAATATCTAAACCTCAACCTAAGCAAGGAAGAGAAAATGCATATTCTTTCCAAGTTGAACGAAGCCGTCGTTTTCGAAAACTTTCTCCACACCAAATACATAGGTCAAAAAAGGTTTTCTCTTGAAGGTGGAGAAAGCACAATACCTGCACTTGATGCCATGATTAACACCGGTGCAGAATTGGGAATAGAGAGCATTGTCATAGGAATGGCGCATAGGGGTCGTCTGAATGTTTTGGCCAACACCATGAAGAAAACCTATGAGGAAATCTTTAATGAGTTTGAAGGAAATGCCCCGCCAAGCACGACCATGGGCGATGGTGATGTAAAATACCATCTTGGCTTTTCCAGTTCCATTAAAGCTACCAACGGTACCATGGTTAAAATAAACCTGGCTCCCAACCCATCTCATCTTGAAGCTGTAAATCCGGTGGTTGAAGGATTTATCAGGGCAAAATCAGATTATATTTTTGATGATGATGTTTCCAAAGTGATGCCGATTCTAATCCATGGAGATGCAGCTTTAGCCGGTCAAGGAATAGTATATGAGGTAGCGCAGATGTCCAAATTGAAAGGCTATCATACCGGAGGTACGATCCATTTTGTTATCAATAATCAATTGGGATTTACCACTGATTTTCAGGATGCCAGATCGAGTATTTATTCAACTGATATCGCCGACATTATTGATAGCCCGGTGCTGCATGTCAACGGAGATGACCCTGAGGCCGTTACCTTTGCTTCGAGAATTGCTGTTGAGTTCAGACAAAAATTTCATCGCGATATTTTTGTTGATATGGTCTGCTACAGAAGACATGGCCACAATGAAAGTGATGAACCAAAATTTACTCAACCAAAGCTGTATAACACCATAGCCAAACACCCTAATCCAAGGGAAGTATATAACAAAGCTCTTACAGAAAGAGGTGATAGCGATGCAAACATTGCAAAGCAAATGGATAAAGCATTTAGGTCTTTGTTACAGGACAGACTAAATATGGTCAAGGAGAAAAAACTGAGCTATTCATCGGTAGAGCTTGGATTTGGCTGGGAAGAATTACGCAATTCCAAACCTGCTGACTTTGAAAAATCTCCAAATACATCTATAAAAAAAGCACAGATCGACGCCATTGGCAAAGCGCTTTGTACAGTTCCCAAAGCTTTTAAACCTCTCAAGCAGATTGAAAGGCTTTTGAAAGAACGGAACAAAATGTTCTTCGAAGAGAAAAAGTTAAACTGGGCAGCAGGGGAACTGCTAGCTTATGGGTCAATATTGGCAGATAATCAGGTTGTAAGAATCTCCGGACAAGATGTAATCAGGGGTACTTTTTCACACCGACATTCTATTTTATTTGATGCAGAGAGCAATGAACCCTATTCGAATTTAGATTTTATTCAGGAAAATCAGCAAAAACTGAGAATCTACAATTCGCTTTTATCTGAGTTTGCCGTTTTAGGATTTGAATTTGGTTATGCCATGGCCAATCCGCATGCCCTGGTAATTTGGGAGGCACAATTTGGAGACTTTGCCAATGGAGCACAGGTAATGATCGACCAATTCATTGCCGCAGCTGAATCCAAATGGGACAGAATGAATGGTTTGGTAATGCTTCTCCCTCATGGCTATGAAGGGCAGGGGCCTGAACACTCCAGTGCAAGACTCGAAAGATTTTTGCAGCTAAGTGCCAATTACAATATGATCGTGACTAATATCACCACACCTGCCAATTTATTTCACGGATTGAGAAGACAACTTGCCTGGCCTTTCAGAAAACCCTTGATCAATATGTCGCCAAAATCATTGTTGAGAAATCCGGCTTGTGTATCACCAATTTCAGAGTTTACAAAAGGCAATTTCCAGGAAGTAATTGATGATACAGTTACCGTTGGAAAAGTTGAAAAATTGTTGCTGTGCTCGGGTAAAATATACTATGAGCTAAATGAGGAAAGAGAAAAACAGGACAAAAAAAATGTGGCGATTGTCAGAATAGAACAATTGCATCCCTTACCGGAAAAGCAGTTGGAAGCCATTTTTAAAAAATATAGTAAAGCAAAATGTTTCTTTGTCCAGGAAGAGCCTGAAAATATGGGTTCATGGAATTATTTAATGAGGTATTATCGCAAAAGGGATATTGATGTAATTTGTAGAAAAGCAAGTGCCTCTCCTGCTACCGGTTTTCATAAGAAACATGCAGAAGAACAAAAAAATCTTATAAATAAAGCATTGGAATAAAAGTATTATGAGTGAAATAATTAAAGTACCTCAGGTCGGTGAATCAATTACCGAAGTCACCATCGGACAATGGAGTGTTGAAGATGGGGATATGGTTGAAATGGATCAAATCATTTGTGAGCTTGAATCCGATAAAGCCACATTTGAACTTAATGCTGAATCGGCAGGAAAAATAAAAATCATTGCCCAGGAAGGCGATACGCTTGCAGTAGGTGATACCATCTGTGAAATAGATACTGAAGCAAGTGAATCAGGTTCAAAAACGAGTTCTGACGAATCCAAGAAAACAGATTCTAAAAAAGAAGAAGAAGAAAGTAAAACACAGAGTTCCGAAGCGAGCTCCTCTAAAAAGAGTGGAGAGATTAAAGAAATGCGCGTAAGCCCTGTGGGAGAATCAATCAATGAAGTCACCATAGGTACCTGGCTAAAAGAAGATGGAGATTTTGTTGAACTCGATGAAATCATTTGTGAGATCGAGTCGGATAAAGCCACTTTCGAATTACCTGCAGAAGCTTCCGGCTATTTACAACATGTGGCAAGCGAAGGTGATACTCTGGCAATTGGCGATTTGATTTGTAAAATCGAAGTTGCTGAATCGAATGCGAATGAATCTGCAAAAGAAGAAAGCACAGCTCAAAGTGCTTCTTCTGAAGACCAAAGTTCAAGTCAAAAAGATACAGATTCAGATGGCTATGCTGCCGGTCATGCTTCACCAGCAGCAGCAAAAATTTTAAAAGAAAAAGGCATCAACCCGTCTGATGTTAAAGGCACGGGAGTTGGTGGTCGCATAACAAAAGAAGATGCTCAAGCGGCTGAAAAATCGGAAAGCAAATCCGGACAATCAGAAGAGAGCAGTCAAGAGTCAAGCGTTAAATCCTCTGGAAATCGAAATCAGGAAAGAAAGAGGATGAGCAATTTGCGAAAGACAATTGCAAAAAGATTGGTTTCAGTTAAAAATGATACAGCGATGCTGACCACTTTTAACGAAGTGAACATGAAACCCATCATGGATCTTAGAAAAAAATACAAAGAGTCCTTTAAGGAAAAATATGAGATCGGCCTGGGATTTATGTCATTCTTTACAAAAGCATGCTGTATGGCCCTTCAGGAATATCCTGCTGTAAATGGTCAAATCGATGGTGATGAAATTGTATACTCAGATTATTGCGATGTTTCTATTGCAGTTTCCACCCCTCGCGGTTTAGTAGTTCCTGTAATTCGCAATGCGGAGGACATGTCATTTGACGAAATTGAGAAAGAAATTTACAAGCTCGCTGTAAAAGCTAGAGATGGGAAACTCAGCATAGAGGAAATGACAGGCGGAACCTTTACCATAACCAATGGCGGAATTTTTGGATCAATGCTTTCTACTCCAATCATTAATGCGCCACAATCGGCGATTCTTGGAATGCATAATATCGTTGAACGTCCCATGGCTGTCAATGGCGAAGTTCAAATACTTCCAATTATGTATGTGGCCTTGTCTTACGATCACAGAATTATTGATGGAAAAGAGTCTGTGAGTTTTCTTGTTAGAGTAAAAGAACTTCTTGAGGACCCCACCCGATTATTATTGGGTGTGTAAAAGTAAATCTAATTCAAATAAAAAAAGGACATCTTCGGATGTCCTTTTTTGATATTTTATAATTTAATTTTTCTTAAGGATCAATTTTTACATCACCTAGAACAGCAAAGTCATCCTTAGAATACTCTCTTACTACTACATCTTCAATTGAATTAAAGAAGTTTTCAGCAGGCTCAACAATTTGAATTTTAAATTCATAAGTCGCTGTATCTCCGGCAGGCACAAGGTCAGATACAAAGAAACCAATTGGCTGAGCATTTACCGGATCATCCACGAGCATTGAATCGGCTAGCGTCAGATAACTCACATAAGTAGGGTCATATGGTTTAAAGTATTCAATTCTAGCATAAGGTGCTCTCAAATCAAAGTCATTTGTTCCTAAATCAAAATCTGAATATACCAGATCAGAATTTGCTACAACTGAAAAGGTTACAAATACGGAGTCATAATAGCCAGTGCCCGTATCCAGATTATTTAATGATACCACTGGATCGCTCGGAAGAGAATATATCCTATCGTCAGACAATGTTGGCTCAAATCCAATTCTTACTAAATCGGCCGCTTTGTACAATTGCTCAAAAGCTACTTCACCCGGATTTCCTACTTCACTGAATTGCATCAGGACTTCATAACCAGCTCTATTCGGGATCAAAGCTTGATTAATGCTAAAACTAATTTCATTAGTTGAAAATCCCTCTCTTTTAACTAAAAACTGAGCAATATCCGCAACCAGACTTGTATCCTGATTGCTGTCATTTATAAGCCTTATAACTCCTGTGAGATTTTTTTCAACAGCACCCTCGGTTGCAACGATAAAATCAACACTTCTACTTGCAAAGAAACCGTCTTTGTTATTGTCAACTGCAGTATCCCATATAATGCTCTTTATTTTATATGGAACTGTATTATCTTCAGATTCGGTTTCGACATTTACAAAAATTCCCTGGCCTTTAATTTTTCTCAGCGAACCAGCTTCGAGGATATTCGCTGCCAGATTCAATTCAGTTTGCTGATCTACGATATTATCGAAATTCAGATTAAACGATTTTGAATCGCCGGCACCGTTTCCACTTAGATTAAACTGGGCACCTTTGGTGATTTCTATTTCTTCACCATCTTCCCATTTAACGACTTGAATTAATACTTGTTTGCTATAACCATCGGGAGCATCAGAAGATACATCTGCATCTACCACCAATGTAGCACTGGCAAAATAAGTATTGCCATTCTGATCCACTGTTTGATTTATTTGCAATGGTTTAAATGTAAAATTTACAGCATCCTCCGGTGGTAAATCATCTGTGATTTTATCATCTTCTTCACAGGCAAATAATAACAATCCGAGGGTAATGACAGAAAGGTATCGCAGTAAGTTCATTTTCATATACATCAAAAATTTTTTCGAATAAGACCGAAAAATTATAAAATATTTTTCCTTCAAACTCTAAAAATAGTGAAAAATTTAGATTCGCTCTCAATTTAATAAAATTGAAAACCGCATTTCTTCCCCACTGTTATTAAAACTCCGAACTGTATTTTCAAAAAGTGCATTATTAATAGTCAATGTGGAATCAATTCATATTGATAAGATACATTTGTAAATAAAGACCAAAAGATTGTTAAAAGGCGAGATTTTAAATATTTATAAGCAGGATTCTATTATCAATTCTATTGCTGAAGTAATAAAGCCCAATGAAAACAGGCATATAAGGATTAATGGAATTTCAGGAAGTCTGGATGCAATAATTGCGGCATCGACCTACCAAATACATCAACAAAATCATGTGTTTGTACTTAATGAAAAAGAAGAGGCTGCCTATTTTTTAAGTGATCTGCGTCAATTACTGCCCAATTATCGTGTATCCTTTTTTCCCACCTCTTATAAGAAAGCCTATGAATTTGAAGAAACGGAAAATGCCAATATTCTTCAAAGAGCCGAAGTGTTAAACCGACTTAACGCCAGGCATTCAAAAGGTGAGCTTATTGTAACCTATCCTGAGGCTCTAGCCGAGAAGGTTATTAATAAGAAATCACTCGTCAAAAATACGCTTCATTTAAAAGTAGGTGAAACTATTAATCTCGAAAAGAAACGAACTGAACTTGTTTCGTTTGGATTTGAACTCGTCGATTTTGTGGCAGAACCTGGTCAGTTTTCGATACGAGGGGGTATTATTGATTTGTTCTCATTTGCTCATGATTTGCCTTACAGGATTGAACTCTTTGGTGACGAAATTGAAAGTATCAGAACTTTTGATCCGGGAACTCAGCTCTCAGTAGATAGAATTAATAAGATTGCCATCATTCCAAACGTTCAAACGCGGCTCCTCGAAGAAGAAAGAGTCTCGGTTCTTGATTATCTACCCAATAATTCCAAAATATGGTTAAAAGATATCGGAGGTCTTGGAGAGCTGGCCGAGGATGTATTTGATAAAGTAAGTAAAACTTATAAAAAACTACTTGAAAGCAGCTCCAATACAAAAATAATTCTAAAACCAGAGGTTTTATATGAAAATTCTGATTCTATATTAAAGAGCCTCGATAAATATGTAAATATTGAATTCGGTATTGCCCAATATCATAAGGATGCCTTGGTCTTTAAATTTGAATCTGGTGGTCAACCGAGTTTCAACAAGAATTTTGAGATCCTTATCAAGCATTTGGAGGAAAATCAGGACCGCGGAATTCAAAATTTTATAATTGCCGATCAGCCAGGTCAAATTCAACGATTAGAAAATATCTTTGATGAATTAAATGCCGATCTAAATATAAGTCCTGAGTTATTATCACTTCGAGAAGGATTTATTGATTTTGAAAGAAAAATTGCCTGCTACACCGACCATCAGATCTTTGAGCGATTTTTCAGATACAAAGTCACGGAAAAATATTCCAAATCAAAAGCTTTAACCTTAAAGCAATTGCAATCGCTTGAACCGGGAGATTATGTCACCCATATCGACTATGGCGTCGGGCGTTTCGCGGGTATGGAAAGAAAAGAGCTGAATGGAAAAGTTCAGGAAACAATCCGGCTTATATACAAAGATGATGACATTCTACTGGTCAATGTCCATGCGCTACATAAAATTTCCAAATACTCGGGGAAAGAAGGCGAAATGCCAAATATCAATAAGCTGGGAAGTCCGGAATGGGATAATAAAAAGAAAAAAATAAAGCGGAAAGTAAAAGACATTGCAAAAGATCTCATTGAACTATACGCTAAACGAAAAGCTACAAAGGGTTTTTCTTTTAGCCCGGATTCTTTTCTTCAGGCTGAACTGGAATCTTCATTTATATATGAAGACACACCTGATCAGGCCAAGGCATCGGTGGCCGTAAAATCAGATTTGGAAAAGGAATACCCCATGGATCGACTCATCTGTGGAGATGTTGGTTTTGGGAAAACCGAAGTAGCCATCAGAGCTGCATTCAAAGTGGCAGCGGATGGTAAACAAACTGCTATTCTTGTTCCCACAACAGTTCTGGCATTGCAACATTTTCACACCATTTCAAGTCGATTAGAAGATTTTCCAGTAAGGGTGGATTATATCAACCGGTTTAGAACGAACAAACAGATTAAAAAAACATTAAAAGACCTTGAAGAAGGCAAGATCGATATTATTATTGGAACCCACCGTTTAGTCGGAAAAGATGTAAAATTCAAAGATATTGGCTTGCTGATCATCGATGAGGAACAGAAGTTTGGAGTTAAAGTCAAGGAAAAACTTAAAGAATTCAGAGTTAATGTAGATGTATTGACTTTAACAGCAACTCCAATTCCCAGAACCTTACATTTCTCATTAATGGGTGCCCGCGATTTATCTGTAATTAACACCCCTCCGCCGAACCGGCAGCCTGTCGCAACAGAAATTCATGTATTCAATGAGGTTTTAATCAGAGATGCCATACGCTATGAACTCCAAAGGGGAGGGCAGGTATTTTTTGTTCACAACAGGGTGAAAAATATTGAGGAACTGGCCAATATTATCAAAAGGCTTGTTCCTGATGCCAGAATTGGAATAGCTCATGGGCAAATGGAAGGAAGTATATTGGAAAAAGCCATGTTTAAATTTGTCGAAAAAGAATACGATGTTTTAGTATCGACAAACATTATTGAATCAGGCCTGGATATTCCCAATGCCAATACGATTATTATTAACCAGGCGCATAGTTTTGGACTTTCTGATTTGCATCAAATGCGGGGAAGAGTGGGCCGTTCAAACAGAAAAGCCTTTTGCTATTTCTTAACGCAGCCACTCAACCGACTCTCAGCCGATTCCCGAAAACGGCTTAAAACCCTAGAGGAGTTTTCAGAAATAG
This sequence comes from Cytophagales bacterium, assembly GCA_965267555.1. Taxonomy (GTDB): domain Bacteria; phylum Bacteroidota; class Bacteroidia; order Cytophagales; family CCMP332; genus CCMP332. Next base: position 3,450,756 of record OZ254083.1, read on the forward strand.
GAGATGGATTTAAAGTAGCGATGAGAGATCTCGACATTAGAGGAGCGGGAAACTTGCTGGGAAGAGAACAAAGCGGTTTTATTAACGATCTAGGCTTCGATATGTATCATAAAATTTTGGATGAAGCGGTTCAGGAATTAAAAGAAAATGAATTTGCAGCACTCTTTAAAAATGAAATAGATCTTAAAAAAATTGTCAAGGATTGCAATATCGAAACTGATCTTGAAGTTCGGTTCCCGGAAACATTTATTCCAAATGTTTCAGAAAGACTTCGTCTTTACACAGAACTTGACAATGTTAAAAATGAAAAAGAGCTCGAAGAATTTGTCGAACAAATAAAAGACAGGTTTGGCAAGTTGCCGGACAGTGTACAGGATTTAATAGAAACTGCTCGTTTGCGCTGGATGGCGGAGGAACTTGGCTTTGGGAAATTGAGTCTTAAATCTGGAAAGCTCAAAGGCTATATCCTTGATACGTCCAATGAAAGTTATTTTCAAAGCGAAGTTTTTGGAGCTATTTTAAGTTTTGTTAAAGAGCATCCCAAATTGTGCCAGCTAAAAGAAGTCAAAGACATGTTGGTATTGAATATGAATAATATACATGGCATTTCAGATGCAAAAACCGCTTTAAAAAAAATCATCTCATTAATCAAAGAAAAGCCCGCTATTGCATAATAGTTTTTAAATCAGGAAATTAGTCTTTGATAAATTAAACAGTTATGCTTAAAAAAATTGGAATTGGATTATTAGTAGTGATAGCTTTAATCGTTATCATATCTTTCTTTTTACCCTCTGAAGTAACAGTAGAAAGATCGATTGTTGTCGAAGCACCGGTGGAAAATGTTTATTCACAGGTTAACGATCTGCATAATTGGGAGAAATGGTCCCCCTGGGCTGAAATGGACCCCGATATGAAGATTGAGTTTTTTGGATCGGAAAAAGGAAAAGATGCCAAGTACTGCTGGGATGGTGATCCTGAAACCGTTGGAAAAGGATGTCTGACCATTGTTGATAATGTAGACAATGCTTCCATCTCTACTTTGCTCGAATTTGAAGGAATGAGTCCTGGAAATGGCAATTGGAAATTTGAAAAAGTAAGTGATGGTGTAAAAGTTTCATGGGCCATGACATCATCTATGGATGATTTCCCGGTTATAGGCAGATATTTTGGATTGGCTTTTGACGGAATGTTAGGCCCAGATTTTGAAAAAGGATTAAGTAAACTAAAAAATCTGGCCGAAACTATGCCCACATATTCAATAGATATAAGCAGGGCTGACATGCCTGCTATGAATTATGTGAGTGTGCGTGGTTCTGCGACTATGGAGAACATTAGCGCCAAAATGGGAGAAATGGCCGGTTTGATGATGGAATACATGGAGAAGAATGGCTTGAATAATGCAGGTGCTCCTTTTGCAATCTGGCATTCCATGGGTGAAGAATTTGAATTTACTTTTGCCATGCAGGTAGACGGTGACGCAGGAGAAGGAAATGAAATGGTGAAAACAGGCTCGATGGAGGCATTTGAATGCGTTAAAGGGGATTATTACGGTGCCTATGAAAAAATGAATACCGCCTATGACGACATTGAAAAATACATGGAGGTCAATAGCCTTGAGCTTAAAGGGGAGTCATTGGAATTCTATATTACCGATCCGATGAATGAACCCGATACGGCTAAATGGTTGACTCAAATTGTTTATCCAATATCTTAATCTAAAGCCGGTTGAACCGGCTTTTTTTATTTTACATCAATATTTTTCAATTCAATTTTACTGAGGAGCTCAAGTTGATTCTCATTGAAAAGAACATCCAGATTTTCTAACTTAAATTTTAGAGGATTGGCTTTGTAATTCTCGTAATCCTGAAATGTCAAACCATTGACAGTTTGAAGGTTATAGGCTTTTCTAAATCTTAATCCGGGTCCTTTTGTTTCAAGGTAACTATAAGCCAGGTAATCCATGGAATAATCCTCTGTATCAAACCAATAAATAAATACATCCTCAAAATCTTCACCCCCTGATTGCTCGGAAAAGGTAACTTTTATCTTGTGGTAGCTTCTGCCTTTCACCGATGATATTCCCAAATATTGAGAATTTACAGCTTCATCTTTCAATCGATATGGTAAAAGGGCAAAATAAACGACGGAATTAAGGCTACTCGAATAGGAATCGGATCTGAGTTTCGCCAAAAAGGATTCCTCTCCATCCACAAAACGGGTAAAACCCTTGTTTTTCAAGACATCAATTATCTGCTCATCTTGCTTTGTAAAAGTGCGTTTATATTCATAAAGGCCTCCATCCAAATGAATTTCGTATTTTTTAGATCTAAATACGAAGCTGATATCTGAAGGGTTAAATTTATCGCCACCGTAAAATTCAATCGATTTAGCGATTATAGTTTCGGGATTAATTTTCTGTCCTAAACATAATTCTTCTTGACTGAGTAATCCCAATAACATTGTATAGAATAGAATTGGCTTCATAGAAAATATTTATGTAAAGTTTATTTATTATTAATTTGCAAACTGTCGCTAGCTTTACGACTCACGTTATGGACCTATTCAGTGCAGTTTATATTACTTTTTATGCCGTAACAGCATTAGCCTTATTTGGCTTACTATTTAATATTTACAAGTCCTATCAAAATAAAAGTAAAGCATTTTTATCTGTTCTTTATGTTGGGGCCATAATTTTTGTTTGGTTGAGTTTGCAAGCCTATCTCGCGAATCATAATTTTTATTTGAGTGATACAAAATCATTACCACCGCGGTTTTTATTGGCAATCGTTCCACCGCTCCTTTTTGTTATTTTAATTCTTATCTATAAAAAAGACCGCATCTTAAAAATGCCAGGGAAGTGGATGACTTTCTTTCATGTTATTCGGGTTCCCATTGAATTGGTACTCTATGGATTATTCATGGAAAAACTCATTCCGGAAATCATGACCTTTTCGGGAAGAAATTATGATATCATAATTGGTTTGTCTGCACCGGTAATGGCCATGTTGTTTTATTCAAACACCTCCATTCACAAAAGATGGATTCAAATCTGGAATGTTTTGGGAATTGCTTTTTTGGTTAATGTTGTTTTCTATGGCATTTTCTCAACACCCTATCCATTTCAGATGTATGGTTTAGAACAGGCGAATATTGCTGTTTTGCAATACCCTATAATTTGGCTGCCAAGTTTTTTGGTTCCAAGCGTATTGTTTTTTCACCTTGCCTGTTTGATGCAATTATTAAACAAAAACCATCCGGGTTATTAAGTAAGGTTGATCGATTAATTTATAGATTTGACTGATAATAAATATATTGCTTTTCTATGAAGAAAGCGGCATTTGGAATTGACATAGGAGGAACTTACACCAAAATTGGTCTCGTAGATGAAGATGGGAATATTCTCAAGGAGAGTCGAATGCCAACCGATGATCAGAGCGACGCAAAAATTTTTATCAATACACTTGCTCAAGAATTAAATGCTGTTTTAAAATCACAATCGAATGAAATTCAGCTATTGGGAATAGGTCTTGGAGCACCAAATGCAAATTATCTTACCGGATTTATCGAACATGCACCAAACTTACCCTGGAAAGGTAAAATTGCTATTGTAAAAGAAATCCAAAAACATTTTAATGTGCCTGTAATTGTAACCAATGATGCCAATGCGGCGGCCATAGGAGAAATGCACTTTGGCAAAGCAAAAGGAATGAAAGATTTTGCGATTGTCACACTTGGCACAGGGCTGGGAAGTGGTTTTGTCAGTAATGGGCAGTTAATTTACGGTAGCGATGGTTTTGCAGGTGAATTAGGTCATACACGGGTTAAAATTGATGGAAGACGTTGCAAATGCGGAAAAAACGGTTGCTTTGAAACTTATGTCTCTGCCACAGGAATTAAAAGGACGATTTTTGAATTTTTATCATTCTATCATCAGGATTCCAAATTGCGCAATGTGAGCTATGAAGATCTCCACTCAAACATGATCGCAGAAGAAGCTGATAAAGGTGACTTTATTGCGCAGGAAGCATTTCGGTTTACCGGTAGAATTTTGGGCGAAAAGCTCGCTGATATTGTAGCTCTCTTTAGTCCCGAAGCCATTTTCCTTTTTGGCGGCTTAATGAACGCCGGGAATTTGATCCTTAATCCCACCAAAGAACATATGGATAAAAATATGCTGGCGGTATTTGCGAATAAAACAAAACTGGAGATTTCTGGCCTGATGGATAGAAATGCGGCCGTACTAGGTGCAAGTGCACTCATCTGGGATCATTACAATTTGAAAACTCTGTAATTTGTTTTGGATTTTTATTTCAATTCCGCTCTTCTCTTTTTTAAAATTTGATTCTTGTATAACTTTGCGGCTCTAAAAAAATGGTGACTGTAGCTCAGCTGGTTAGAGTATCGGTTTGTGGATCCGAGGGTCGTGGGTTCGAAACCCATCAGTCACCCAAAATTTTTAACCCGTCGTTTAATCGCGATGGGTTTTTTATTTTTAAATCAAAATACCTCTGTTCAAATGAATTCAAATAAAAAAATCGGTGTCCTTGGTGGTGGCCAGCTTGGAAGAATGCTTATTCAAAAAGCAATTGATTACAATATTGAATTCGATGTAATGGATCCCGATCCAAACGCGCCTTGCAAAAATCTTGCTGCCCGATTTCAAGTCGGTGATCTAAAAAAATATGAAGATGTAATGGATTTTGCCAAAGATCTGGACATTATCACCATAGAAATTGAGAAAGTCAATGCCGATGCTTTAGCTGACCTGGAACAGCAAGGAAAACACGTATATCCCCAAGCCAGGGTTATTAAACTTATTCAGGATAAAAGAGCCCAGAAAAAATTTTATGTAGAGAATTCGATTCCCACTTCCGACTATGTTAATGTAGAAAGCAATAAAGACATTAAAAATCACCCGGATATGATACCCGGTTTTCACAAACTGGCAAAAGATGGCTATGATGGACGGGGTGTCCAAAAAATTACAACCGAAGAAGATATAGCTAAATCCTTTTCCGAACCGGGTTTAATTGAGAAAGCTGTAGACCTGGAAAAAGAAATTTCCTGCATTGTCAGCAGAAATGCCAAAGGCGAAATTCAATCCTTTCCTTTGGTGGAAATGGTCTTTCACCCGGAAGCCAATCTGGTTGATTATTTAATGTCACCTGCTAATGTGAGTCCGGAAAATGAAAGTAAAGCCAAATCACTGGCCATAAAAATTATTGAAAAGCTGGACATGGTGGGAATTTTGGCCGTTGAAATGTTTTTAACAAAAGATGGTAATATTCTGGTTAATGAGATGGCACCGAGAACCCATAACAGTGGTCATCAAAGTATTGAGTCGAATGAGAGCTCACAATTCGAACAACATCTTCGATCCATCTTAAACTGGCCGCCCGGATCTACAGATATTCGTGTCCCATCCGCCATGGTAAATTTGTTGGGCGCAGAAGGATACACCGGAGAGGCCATTTATGAAGGAATGGAGAAAATTTTACAGGTATCGGGAGTTCATATTCATTTATACGGCAAAAAAATTACAAAGCCATTCAGAAAAATGGGGCATATTACCATTACGGATGCTGATGCAGCTTCATTGAAGGAAAAGATTAAATTTGTTAAAGAAAATTTCAGAATAATAGCATGAGTAAAGCAAAAGTGGCCATAATCATGGGAAGCACCTCAGACTTAAATGTTATGCAGGAGGCGATTGATTTTCTCAGGGAAATGAAAATAGAAATCACAGTAGATATAGTTTCGGCGCACAGGACTCCTGATAAAATGTTTGATTTTGCTAAAAATGCACGAAATAAAGGCATACAGGTCATCATTGCAGGTGCCGGCGGAGCGGCGCATTTACCAGGAATGGTTGCATCACTTACTTCTTTACCTGTGATTGGCGTTCCGGTAAAATCCAGAAATTCAATTGACGGATGGGATTCATTGCTCTCCATATTACAAATGCCATCCGGGGTTCCCGTTGCGACGGTTGCATTAAACGGAGCAAAAAATGCGGGTATTCTCGCTGCTCAAATATTGGGAGCCTCTGATCAGGAAATTGCCAAAAAACTGGATGAATTTAAATCAGAACTTAAAAAGAAGGTAATCCGGGGATCAGAAGAAACGCAGCAAAAATTTTCCAGCTAATTCTTATCAATCCTATAAAATAATTTTTCTGGCACGGGAATTGTCTCTATGCTCTCTGAAATATTTATTAATTTAGCCTGATATTAAAAAAATGAAAATGAAGAAATTATTATACGCAAGTGCATTGGTATTTTTCTTGCCTTTGATGGGATTAGCACAAATGGAATACGAGAGCATGGGTGAAAAATTTGCTATCCATGATTTAGAGTCAAAAGTTGACTTTCAACTTTACGAAAAAGAAGGAAGCACATTTTTAAAAGTATGGATCAATACGCAACTGAATATTGGTTGTATTGATACCTCTGAATATATTATCCTATATCTTGATAATGGTTCAGATGTTGATCTCAAACCTATTCAAAAATACTGCGGAAAGCTTTCAGACAATAAAAAACACTCTGACTATGAAATGTACTATGAAATTCCTGCGGAGGGTATGGAAGATTTGAGAACGCATAAAATAAAATACCTTGAAATTGAGGCCGAACATCAGACACTTGAAAGAAAAGCGGAAGATTTTCAAGATATCTCAAAGGATCATTTTGAAAGTTATTTTACAAAGAATTTAACAGAGTAGATTACAATACAAATTAAAGTGAAAGCGGACTCCGGTCCGCTTTTTTTATATCTTCATTTCTGTAATTCTTTGTTTTTCTTTTAGAAACTCTTCCCAAATGTTTTTCAGAATTTCAGCAGCGGGTTCTATTTTTTTTATGCTGGATGAAATCTGACCAATTTCCAGCTCTCCTTCTTCAAGGTCGCCTTCAAAAATTCCTTTTTTTGCTCTCGCCCTTCCCAGCAGATTTTTTAGCTCTTCAATTGAAGCGTTCCTTTTTTTATATTCCAATATTTGTTCGTAAAAATTGTTTTTTATCAATCGCACAGGAGTTATTTCTTTTAATGTCAAGATCGTATCGCCTTCTTTGGCATCAATAATTCTGTTTTTGAAATTTTCATGTGCTGATGATTCTTTCGAAACAGCAAATCGCGTTCCTATCTGCACCGCATCCGCGCCCAATGCCATAGCTGCAAGCATTGCCTTTCCACTGGCAATACCTCCTGCCGCGATGACCGGAATATTTAAATTGGAGGCCATTTCAGGGATAAGACAGAGGGTTGTGGTTTCATCTTTCCCATTGTGCCCGCCGGCCTCGAATCCTTCACCAACCACGGCATCTACTCCGGCTTCCTGACTTTTAAGTGCAAATTTTAAACTGCTAACCACATGAACGACTTTTATTCCTCTTGATTTCAAATGCGCAGTCCAAATTTTCGGATTGCCTGCTGATGTAAAAACAATCGGCACCTCATGTTTCAATATAATTTCCATTAATTGTTCAATATCGGGATAGAGCAGAGGCACATTGACACCAAAGTTTTTGTCTGTGGCAGCTTTGCATTTCTTCAAATGTTCTTCAAGGACTTCCGGGTACATAGAGCCCGCACCGATTAATCCAAGGCCCCCGGCATTTGACACAGCACTTGCCAGTTTCCATCCGCTGCACCATACCATGCCGGCTTGTATAATTGGATATTTAATATTTAATAGCTCGTTTATCCTGTTTTTCATCTAGAATTAATTTATCTGCTCTAATCAGATTGTAATTTATAATTTTGCCGGATGTTCAAAGAACTGCTGACGAAGTTTCTTATTTGGAGACTTAAGCATATTCCGATCAGGAATTTCATTTTTATTCTTTCCGGTGTAATCGGGTTAGTATCCGGCCTCGCGGCAGTTACCCTTAAAACTGCGGTTCATTATATTCAAAATTTTCTGACCTCCGGTTTTGAAATAGCAAACGCCAATATATCATATGTATTCTATCCTCTGATTGGAATACTGATCACGGTGGTTTTTGGGCGATTAATTTTTAAAGACTATCTGGGTCATGGCGTAACGGATATTATTTATAGCATATCCAAAAAATCCAGCATTATCGATCGAATTAAAATGTACTCCAGAATGGTCACAAGTACTTTTACCGTAGGTTTTGGTGGATCGCTTGGATTGGAAGCCCCAATTGCCATTACCGGTTCGGCCATAGGATCAAACATCAGTCGAATAATGCATCTTAATCACAATAAAAGGACACTGATGATCGGTTGTGGTGCTGCAGGAGGAGTTGCCGCCATTTTTGACGCACCGGTGGGTGGAGTAATATTTGCCATAGAAATCATTCTGGCTCAGGCTACCATTCAAAATTTTATTCCCCTATTAATATCTTCGGTAACCGCTTCGCTGGTTTCTAAATTTACGACAGGAGATGATATCATATTCTCATTTAGATTGGTTGAGGAAATTCAAGCCGTAGAAATTCCTTATTATATCATTCTCGGGATTTTATGTGGACTATTTTCGGTTTATTTTTCAAGAATCGTACCCATAGTTGAAAATAAAATATCCCGGTTGAATTATCGCATGAGGCCCTGGATCGGTGGTATATTGCTCGGCGCCATAATTTTTGTATTTCCGCCATTGTACGGTGAGGGTTATGATAGCATTATCACGCTCACAAAATCTGAAAGCAATATATTAAATGACAGCCTATTCTTTTCTGAGATCTCAAATGAAGGATTTATATTGATATTTACGCTTCTCTTGGTTTTGTTAAAACCAATTGCCTCTGCCATTACTTTAGGAGCAGGAGGTAGCGGTGGAATCTTCGCACCAAGTTTAGTCGTCGGAGGTTACCTGGGGTTTACTTATTCTTCATTTGTTAATCAGGTTGGTGCAGATAAAATATTATCAGTTAACAATTTTATATTAGTTGGAATGTGCGGTATCATGAGCGGAGTACAATACGCTCCATTGACGGCCATATTCCTTATTGCGGAAATTACCAACGGATATACATTATTTATACCTCTAATGATTGTATCGGCTATGGCTTATTCTACGGCTTCGTATTTTGAACCTTATTCTATTTATACCAAACGATTAATTCAAAGAGGAGAATTAATACGCAATAACAAAGATCGGCAGGTTCTGAGCCTCATCGAAATGGATAAATTAATTGAAAGGGACCTGCTCACCATTTCACCCAATTCTACATTAAAAGATCTGGTGAAGTTGGTTAGCAATTCAAAACGAAACATATTCCCGGTGGTAGATGAAGATGAAGTCTTAAGAGGCATAGTAACACTGGATGATATAAGACAGATCATGTTTGATGCTGAATCCCAGGAAAACACATTCGTTGAAGATTTAATGCACAGCCCTCCCGGAGAAGTGTATCCCTATGAGAGCATGGACAAGGTTATGAGAAAATTTGAAATTACAGGCGCCTGGAATTTACCGGTAATTGAAAAAGGCAAGTATATCGGCTTTTTATCCAAGTCCAGAATATTTAATACTTACAGAAATAAGATCAGGCAAACCCAGGAAACATGATTAATTTTTTAAGTAAAATTATTCAGCGATTTTTATTTCCTTTTTCCTATAAATATTATACCTCAGAGCCATTGTTACAGTATTATGCCGGTGTTATGAAAAAATTATGCTGACTTATCCACAAAATTCAAATCAAAAAATATTTTATTAAGTAATTGATTAGCAGATAATTAACATAATTACAAAAATGCCTGTGGATAAATTTTTCAATTTGTGGAAAAGTTTTAGGCCATTTTAAACTTAGAATTTCATACATCTAGAAATATCTATTCATTTACAGATAGTTGGGTTCGCAGGCTTTGATTAATACTTGAATTTTTAAACGTGAAATTTATTTTATTTAAGTTTGTTATATACTATTGACAGGCAAATTCATTCCATGCTCAAGACCTTATACATACTTGCAATTGCTTTTATAATATCGGCAAATTCTTACCCCGAAAACGAGGTGAAAGTCTACAATTTTAAAGAGTTTAAATCTGAGATTCTCGATAAAAAAGAAAATAATAACTTAATGGTGATCAACTTCTGGGCTACATGGTGTGGGCCATGTTTAAAAGAATTGCCATACTTTGAGGAAGTCAATAAAAAATATGCCAATAAGAATGTAAGAGTGATCCTTGTCAGTCTTGATTTTGAAAAACAATACAAGTCTAAACTATTGCCCTATATAAAAGAGAAAAATTTAAAAAGTGAAATAATTTGGCTAAATGATACCAAATACAACGAATGGATAGATGAGGTAAGCCCTCAATGGTCTGGAGCAATTCCGGCAACAATTTTCGTTAAAAATTCAAAAGTTCTTAAATTCATGGAAAAAGAATTAGAACTGGAAGAACTTGAAAGCACAATAAACAAACTCTTATGAAAAACTTAGTACAAAAATTATTTTTATCTGTATTGATAGGCCTTATTTCAGTATCCGCCGGTTTTGCCGGAGGTTACAATGTGGGTGATATGGCCGGAAACTTTAGCCTCAAAAACGTAGACGGTAAAATGGTGTCCCTCGGGGACTATAAAGATGCAAAAGGATTTATCGTTGTTTTTACGTGTAACCATTGTCCCTATGCCAAGCTATACGAACAAAGGATTATAGACCTTCACAAAAAGTATGCTGCAGAAGGGTATCCAGTTATTGCCATTAATCCCAATGACCCTGTCAAACAACCGGATGATTCGTATGAGAATATGATAAAGCGTTCAAAAGAAAAGGCCTATCCTTTTGTGTATTTGTTTGATGAAACTCAAAAGACGGCAAAATCATATGGTGCGACCAGAACACCACATGTGTATCTCTTAAACAAAGTGCAGGATAAATATCAGGTGGCATACATCGGTGCTATCGATGATAATCCACAAAGTGCTGATGATGTTGAAAACAAATACGTAGAAAATGCAATTGCTGCATTAAAAAAAGGGAAGAAAGTGGCTATTTCCAGTACAAAGGCTATTGGTTGTACCATTAAGTGGAAATAATTTCTAGAATTTCGTCTATAAATTCCCGACTGTTACTTAAGCGAGGCACTTTGTGTTGACCACCGAGTTTGCCTCGTTTTTTCATCCAGTTATAAAAGGTCTTTTCCGGTGCAATATGTACTCTGGGTTTAATTAAGGCAATATCATTTTGTCTTTTTGCCTCATAATCGGAGTTGATTTCTTTTAATTTGGAATCCAGAATGTTTGTAAAATTTTCAATTGAGTTTGGCTTGCTTATGAACTCAATGACCCATTCATGCCCTCCTCGTTTACCTACCTCCAAATAAATTGGTGCTGCTGTGAAATTTTCGATGCTCGCCCCACATTGTTTACAGGCTTCAGCAATCGCAGTTTCGGCATTTTCGATCACCATCTCCTCCCCAAAGGCGTTTATAAAATGTTTTGTCCTGCCGGTAATCTTAATTCGAAATGGTGCTTTGGTGGTAAACTTTATGGTATCACCTATCATGTATCGCCACAAACCCGCATTTGTCGTGATAATCATCGCATAATTTTTATCCGTCTCCACATCTTCTAATGTGACCACTTTACTGTGATCCTTATCCAAATACTCCATCGGTAAGAATTCATAAAATATCCCATAATCCAGCATGAGCAACATATCCTCGTGATCTGTTCTGTCCTGAATCGCAAAAAATCCTTCGGATGCATTATACGAATCGATGTAATTAATTTTTTTTCCTATCAAATCGTCAAAAAGTTGCCGGTATGGGCCAAATGCAACAGCTCCATGTGCAAACAATTCGAGGTTGGGCCAAACTTCGATGATTTTCTTTTTTCCGGTTAATTCCAGAATCCTCTGAAGCAATACGATAGTCCAGGTTGGAACTCCTGTTATGCTGGTAATATTTTCATCTTTGACAGCATGTGCCATTTTTTCAATTTTTTCCTCCCATTTTTCCATGAGCGCAATATCAAGGCTTGGCACCCTTACATATTGAGCCCAGAGCGGAAGGTTTTTCATGATCACTGCTGAAATATCACCATAATAGGATTTGGAGTTCAGATGATTGACCTGACTGCTACCTCCAATCACCAGGCCTTTTCCTGTAAATAATTTTGAATCAGGAAAATTATTTAAATACATGGAAAGTAAGTCTTTTCCTGCCTTAAAATGACAATCCTCAAGGGCTTCATTGCTGACCGGAATAAATTTACTCTTGGCATTTGTTGTGCCGGAAGATTTTGAAAACCACTTTATTTCGGAAGGCCAAAGAATATTATCCTCGCCTTTCATCACTTTTTCAATAATGTCTGCTATATCTTCATAGCGGACAATTGGCACGCAAGATTTAAAATCCTGATAGCTCCTTATGTTTTCAAAAGCATATTTTTTCCCCCATTCTGTATTTCTTGATTTTCCCAACAGGTTTGCAAGCACTTCATTTTGAACTTCAATGGGATGTTCCTTGAAAAGCTCAATTTGGGAGATTCGCTTTTTCATGAACCAGGAAAGAAGTGTATTAAAAAGTTCCAATTCAGATTTTTCTTTTCAATTCAAAATGCTTCCCTAAATATACCCTTCTCACTTGCTCATCTGCGGCGAGTTCTTCGGCTGTACCGGATTTGAGAATAGACCCTTCAAATAATAAATAAGCCCTGTCTGTAATCGAAAGCGTTTCATTTACATTATGGTCGGTTATCAGTATGCCAATATTTTTATTTTTCAATTGAGCCACGATGCTTTGAATTTCTTCAACGGCGATGGGGTCAACTCCGGCGAAGGGCTCATCGAGCAAAATAAATTTTGGATCTACGGCCAATGATCGGGCAATTTCTGTCCTTCTTCTTTCCCCTCCCGATAATACCATGCCTTTATTGTTGCGGACATGTTCCAGACTAAATTCTTCAATAAGAGCATCGCATTTATCCTGTCTTTCTTTTTTTGACAATGAAGTCATTTCCAATACAGCGAGTATGTTTTCTTCTACTGTTAGTTGACGAAAAACAGAGGCCTCCTGTGCCAAATAGCCAACACCTTGTTTGGCCCTGCGATACATTGGCAATTCTGTAATTTCTTTTTCATCAAGGAATATCCGTCCTTCATTGGGTTTAATCAGGCCCACGATCATGTAAAAAGTGGTTGTTTTACCGGCGCCATTAGGACCCAGCAAACCCACGATTTCGCCTTGATTTACCTCAACACCTACATCATTTACAACTTTTCGGGATTTGTATTTTTTTACAAGACTTTCAGCTCTGAGTTTCATTTGCTTTAATATCACGGATCTGCAGTTGGATGCTTCTCTCTCCGCGAAATTCGTTGATTGAAATGGAATAACAAATTGAGAAGCGCTCTGAACTGTCTATTATATCCTTATAATCAACAAAATTAAAGCCTATGCATTGATAAGGAAAGGATTTTCCCTGTATTATCTGAAATTTTAAGTGTTTTTCTTTTAAGATGCGCAAATCAGAAAATAAGCGTACCCCTTTACTAATGAAGACCGGTTGCATATTTTGCGGACCAAATGGCGCCATTTGATCCAAATTCTTAATTAAGGCAAAATTTATTTCAGATAAATCTATCTCCAAATCCACATCAATCCGCGGTATTAAAAGCTCTTCTGAAATATTGGAGGAAACCACTTCTTCGAATCGCTTGCTAAACACGGGAAGGTTCTCCTTTTTTAATGTTAGTCCTGCTGCGAACTGATGTCCGCCAAATGAATCCAGGAGGTCTTCACATTGTAAAATCGCATCATAAATATTGTAATCGGGTACTGAACGAGCAGAGCCGGTGGCTTTCCCGTTGGATTCCGTAAAAATAATAGTGGGCCGGTGATAGTGCTCAATACATCGCGAAGCTACAATCCCAATTACGCCTTTGTGCCAGTCTTCTTTAAAGAGTACGGTCGTTTTGGCCTTCATTAGGTTTTCCGAAGACTTAATCATATCAACGGCTTCCACCGTAATACTGCTGTCAAAGTCCCTCCGATTTGAATTTTGACTGTTGATCAAAGAGGCCATTTCTGAGGCCTTTTCAGCATCTTTTTCCAACAATAATTCCACCGCCGTTATGGCTTTATCCATTCTTCCGGCGGCATTTATTCTCGGGCCGATCCCAAAAACCAGGTCTCGCACATTCATGTCCTTTTGGCTTTGGTACTCAGCAATATTTTTCAATGCTTTTATCCCCGGACATGGGTTTTTATTTATTTTTTGCAAACCGAAAAAACAGAGTACCCGATTTTCTCCTGTAATAGGAACAATATCGGAAGCAATACTTACAGCTACTAAATCTATAAATTGAAATGCGTCCCTCGGATCATATCCCATGGATATACAAATTGCCTGAATCAACTTAAAGCCAATGCCACAACCAGATAATTCCTTGTAAGGGTATTCGCAATTATTTTGTTTCGGATTTAAGATTGCATGCGCTTTTGGTAATATCTTTCCGGGTGTGTGATGATCACAAATAATTAAGTCAATACCTTTTTGATTGGCATAATCTACCTTTTCAACCGCTTTTATTCCGCAATCCAAGGCTATCACTAAACTGACATCCAATTCTTCTGCTTTGTCGATGCCTGAATAGGATATTCCATATCCCTCCGCATATCTGTCGGGAATATAATGGTGAAGATTGGGGTAGTTTTTTTCCTTAAGAAATCCATAAACCAGCGAAACCGATGTTGTGCCATCTACATCATAATCGCCGTATATCATGATATGTTCACCCAATTCCATGGCAGCTTGGATTCTGTCTACTGCTTTGCCCATACCTTTCATTAGAAAAGGATCGTGAAGGTCTTCCAGTTTTGGTCTAAAAAATTCTCTGGCCTCTTCAAAACTGTCTATTCCCCTTTGAATTAAAAGCGAGGCAAGAATCCTGTCTGCATTTAATTGAGATGCCAATTTTTGAACCTTTAAATGGTCAGGAACTGCTTTTAATATCCATCTTTTTTCAAGCATTGATTTTTTGATTCTAATGCTAATCTAAAGGTATAATCAATTCTTTTATTGTAAAATGTTTGAAGACATCTTTAAACTAAGTGAATGGGTGAATATTTATTCCCAATCTGAAGATATTAGTTGAAGCATTTCACTGTGGACCGAATTGGCGGCTAATATTTCTTTACCGAAAATATAATTATCACCTCCTTTAAAATCGCTGACATTTCCACCGGCTTCCAAAACCAGCAGCACACCTGCTGCAACATCCCAGGCATTGAGATTATATTCAAAAAAACCATCAAACCTTCCACAGGAAACATAGGCCAAATCCAAAGCAGCAGATCCAATTCTCCGAACACCATGCGTTTCCCTGATAAAGGATTCCGTAATTTTCAACAAGCGGGATGATTTGTCAAATACGGTTACGGGAAAACCTGTTGCCATTAGACATTCTGACAATTTTTGACTTTTTGATACTTCAATTTTTTCACCGTTTAAAAAAGCACCGCCTTCTTTAAAAGCTGAGAAACATTCTTCCCTTTCCACGTCAAATACCACAGCTACGAGGGGCTCGTCATTATCAAGCAATGCAATTGAAATGGCATATGCCGGAATACCGTGTACAAAATTAGTCGTGCCATCCAGTGGGTCGATGACCCATTTTAATTTAGATTTTTTTATTGGATACTGCCCTTCTTCAGCAAGGATATCGGCGTTTGGGAGCAATTTGGTTAATTCCTCAACGATTCTCTCTTCGCTTTCTTTATCGACGTATGTCACCAGATCATTGAGGCCTTTATAGTTTGCGCGTTTTAAAGAAATTTTCCCTGCTTCCGCTTTTATATAAGCTCCTGTTTTTTGAGCAATTTTTGCAACCTGATTGCTTATTAATTTCAGGTCCATTTACGATTTTGGTTTTTTTACTATTGTGGTTTTGCCTTTTACAAATGCTGATAAAAACATGGCCACGGCCACAAATCCTCCAATTCTTCCTAAATAATCGCCCCAATCCGCATATACCGTATTCGTGTTGTTTAATTGTATATTGCTGATAATCACATCTTCCTTCCAATAGTCAGTTTGAATGATTTCATTTCCTTTTTGATCTATAAATCCCGATATTCCGGTATTTGCAGAGCGCGCTATACTTCTGCGAAATTCAATGGCTCTTAGCTTTGCATAAGAGTTATGCTGATGATATCCGGGCGTATCGCCCCACCATCCATCATTGGTGATTATGGCTATCATATTCGCATCCTTGCGCATGTAATTCGACATAAAATCTCCATATATGGATTCATAACAAATCGCAGGGGCTATTTTTAAACCATCATTTGTTTCAAACACCGTTCTTTCGCTCTGCCTGCCAAAACCTCCGGATGTGCCGCCAAGATCAATTGAAAGGTCTTGTAAAAATCCAAAAATACTTGGATAAGGCATGATTTCTACCCCGGGAACAAGTTTGGATTTATGATAAGTTTGGAGTTGGTCTTTATGATTAATAAATAATGCTGTATTGTAAATATCGTAATACAATCCATAGCGTTCGGCAAAGCGTGATGATGAACTTTTAGTGCCTTCAGGGTAAAATTGAAAGGTGGTTATTCCCGTAAGTAAGGCCATTTGCGGGTAAGAATTTTTAAATGCTCTAATCGAATCCAGAATGCTGTAATCATCGAGTGCTGTTTCATCGAACTGGCTATCAATTGCCGTTTCAGGCCAGATGAGCAATTTGGTCTGATCTGTGATTTTTGATTTTGATAATGCTATAAATCGCTGTACTTGCTCTTCAAAAGGAATAAAATTCTCAGAGTCTGCAAACTTTTCTTTATATGGATCAATATTGGGTTGTACAACGACTATTTCAGCCATTTCACCCTGGTTTTCATAACTGTTGTAGCGTCCAAGTGATTCGGCAATCGGACTTGCAATGAGAAGGAGGGTGTAGACCATAAAGAGCCTTGGAAATTTTTGATTTGGCTCCTTCCAGCGCTTAATAAAGATAAAAATCATAATATTTATTAGCCAGATCCAAAGAGAGCCTCCCAAAACACCTGTATATTCATACCATTGCACAAATTCGGGGTATTCGGAAAATACATTTCCCAGGCTAAGCCATGGCCATGACAATTGCCATGTCAAATGAAGGTATTCAAAAGAGATCCAGTAGATGGGAAGAGCGGTAAAAGAAAAATTTCGATTGGCCCGGAAAAAAGTCATCCTGAAAGCAAAAACTGGTATCATTTGCAAAAATGAATTGGCGGTGAAGGCAACAATTGCAACAGGGGTGGAATTATATACCCAATAGGTGGTTAAGACATTCCAGATAAGAAAAGCAGAATAGACATGTAAATAAAATGAGCTGCTCTTACTTCTTTCCAATTTTTCATTGAGTATTAATAGCGGTATGAATGCAATAAAAATTAAAAATGGAAAACCATTTATCGGCCAGGAAATGCTCAACAATATACCTGAACTTATGCTCAGTATCCAACGATTGAGCCTTTTATCAAGAAAACTCCAGTTTTGAATGAGTGTAGCCTGCATTTATTCCTCTTTGGGGCAAAATAAGTAAAAAAAGAGATGCTTTCTTAGAATAGAGTTTCCTACCTATAAATGACATAAGAAAGTAGCCGTCAAAGCATTATTGTACTGGAGATTACGGGAATCCACAAAGCGCATTCTTGTAATTACGGAATAAAAGGGATCATTCAACCCCCTTCAAAACCACTACAAACTCGCCTTTAATGGTCTTGGTTTTGAATAATTCGCAAACTTCATTCAGACTGCCGCGAAGCGTTTCTTCAAATTTCTTTGTGATCTCCCGCACTACGGCCACCTCTCTTTCCCCACCAAGAATTTCTTTCATTTGTTCCAAACATTTAACGATTCGATGAGGGCTTTCATAAAATACGACAGTCCTTTTTTCTTCTTCCCAGGATTCAATAAAGCTTTTCCTCCCTTTTTTATGTGGAATAAAACCCTCATAAATAAATTTATTTGTAGGAAATCCGGATAATAATAAGGCCATCATAAAGGCGGCAGGCCCCGGGATTACCGTAAAATCAATATTGAATTTTACTGCTTCTCTGAGTAGCAAATAACCGGGATCCGAAATCGCCGGCATTCCGGCATCACTGATCAGTGCAAATCGTTCTCCATGTTGAATCCGCTCAATAATGCGACTTAAATTTTTATGCTCATTATGGGCATGAAAACTTTCCATTTTAGCAGAAATGTCAAAATGTTTTAATAAAAGACCCGAATTGCGTGTATCTTCTGCCAGAATTATATCTACCGAAGAAAGTATTTCTTTGGCCCTTTCACTCATATCAGACAGGTTGCCAATGGGCGTACCAACAAAATACAATGAATAATATTCCATTATTCGATTTGGCTAATTTCAGGAAAATCGATGTTATGTTTATCTAATCGTGATCGCGAATCTTCGGTGAAGATTTTTATTTTTTCAATTGTTTCACGATCAAGGCCTTCAAATTCTTTTTGCTCCATCTGGGCACAGGGAAGTATCTCAAATTTTGATTTACCATTGATGGTGCTTTTGTTTACCCAGGTCAAATGATAGCCTTTTTCTGAAATTTTGGTACCAAGCGAGTCCTTTTTAAGCTTTATTTCCACCATGGCCCCACCATCTGTTCTGAATTTTCGCTGATTGGATACAAAATTTCCAAGGGAATAAACCACTAGTTTTTCTTTGCTTTGATTTCTTTCGGGATAATATTCCATTGGCTGAACAACATGCGGGTGAGATCCAATTATAATATCCACACCATTATTGAAAAGGAATTCCGCAATTTCTTTTTGCGATTTATTGGCTTCTGTTTGATATTCTAGTCCCCAGTGGATTACAACGATTAATTTATCAAGCTTTTGTTTTTGTGCATGCGAAATATCCTTTTTCATTGAATCCAAATCGATCAGGTTAACCAAACTTGGTTTTGGAAATGGGAGGCCATTGGTACCATAGGTATAGTTCAGCAAACCCACTTTTATTGTTCCTTTCTCCAGAATGAGTAAATTCATAGAATCTTTATCTGCCTGATTTCGAAAGGTTCCCGTGTGTTTAATGTCGTAAAAATCAAGCACATTACATGTTCTTATGATCCCGCTTTTACCTCTGTCACAAGAATGATTGTTCGCTGTTACCAGAACATCCATTCCAACATTTTTACAAGCTAAAGCTAACTCATCAGGTGAAGAAAATTGCGGATATCCTTTGTGAGGTTTTCCGGCGAGGGTTACTTCCAGATTGGCAATTGTAAAATCCTTGTTTTCAATGATTGGCTTGAGCGGTGAAAATACCTCTTCGTAATAATAAGATTGCGTACTCGAATCGTAAGCTGAAATTATTTGGGCATCATGCCCCATAATATCACCGATAAACAGCAATGACATTTCATCGTCCTGTTCGTTATGGGCACTTAAAAAACCTGAACTTATAAGACAAAGGATAAGAACTATTAAAAATTGGGAAGTCTTCATTTAATAAATGCAATTCTTCCACAAATATAGGAATCAATCAGGCGCTTTTTCTCAGGATTTCCTTCCTCCCATATACTTCATCTATTTCCTCGGCTAATTCATGGTCTTTCTGAGTCACAAAACCACCTATTTTATCCGTAGAAAGCGAAATATCAACTTTGGTTTTTTCAATACAAATTTTTGGGAAATGCTGTTGTTTCGAGGCCAACATGGCCACTTTATTTACAAATCCGAACGCTTCAACATAATTTGCAAATTCGAATGATCTGCTGAGACTTTTTTTGTTTTCCTTCCACATAGTAAATCAATTTAGAAACGATCTTTTAATTTACGTCCGTGCCGTAAAATAGGATGTAAAAAAGCCGGTAAAAATGTAAAAATGGCGGAAAACTACTATTCTAAATGATGTGGAATTAGTGGTTTCAGGTGATCGTCAAGCTTCTAGCAATTGATCAATTTTTTTTGCGAGTCTTCTGTCCTTATCGGTGACAATTCCTCCCGCATCATGTGTACTCAGTTTAATTTCCACTTTATTGTACACATTACTCCACCAGGGATGATGCTGCATTTTTTCTGCTTCCAATGCTACGCGTGTCATGAATGAAAAGGCTTCTGAGAAATCTTTAAATTCAAAATCTTTACATAATTGTTTGTCTTTTTCTTCCCACATCTTGATTATAGTTTTTGAAAAAATTCTTTATTGTTCACTTTATTGCCAATTATTTCGCTAAGAGCTCCTGTTTTAACACGTTCTTGCTTCATGGAGTTTCTTTCCCGGATGGTCACGGTGTCATTTTCCAGGCTTTCATGATCTACAGTAATACAGAATGGAGTTCCGATTAAATCCTGCCTGGTATACCTTTTCCCGATAGCCCCCTGTTCTTCATAAACGACTTTGAAATCCATCTTTAAATTGTTGACAATTTTCATCGCCTTCTCAGGCAAACCATCTTTTTTAACCAAAGGAAATACAGCAGCCTTGATAGGAGCCAGAAATGGGGGAAGGTTAAGATATATCCTTTGTTTGTCTTCCAGTTTTTCTTCTGTATACGAATGGCACATCAGCATTAAAAACAGCCTATCGGCTCCAGCGGAAGTTTCCACTACATAGGGAGTATAACTTTGGTTTATTTCCGGATCGTGGTAGCTGATTTTTTTACGGGAATACTCCATATGCCTTGACAAATCGAAATCTGTCCGTGAATGGATGCCTTCTATTTCTTTAAATCCAAAAGGAAATTTGAATTCAATATCTGATGCGGCATTGGCGTAATGCGCTAATTTTTCATGTTTATGCAATCGAAGGTTTTGGGGATCGATACCCAATGCCTGATGCCATCTCAATCTTTTTTCCATCCAGGCCTCATACCATTCCATTTCGGTACCGGGTCTTACAAAAAACTGCATCTCCATCTGCTCAAATTCACGCATTCTGAAAATAAACTGTCTCGCCACAATTTCATTTCTAAATGCCTTTCCTATTTGTGCTATGCCAAATGGAATTTTTTTCCTTCCGGTTTTCTGAACATTCAAATAATTAACAAATATTCCCTGAGCAGTTTCCGGCCTCAAATAAATCGCATTTGAATCATCAGATACAGAACCCATTTGTGTGGAAAACATCAAATTAAATTGTCGGACCTCAGTCCAGTTGCTTGAGCCCGACAGTGGACATTTAATATTTTCTTCAACGATAAGTTCTCTTAGCGCATCTAAATTTTCATTGTCGAGCAACTCTGCCATTTTTTTAAGCAGTGCACTGGCTTTATCGCTTTGGCCTTCAGCTTCGTATTCTTCTGCCTTGTCTTCAATCAGCACATCTGCCCTGTATCTTTTTTTTGAGTCTTTATTATCAATTAAGGGATCATTAAAACTATCGACATGTCCTGAGGCCTGCCAGATTTTTGGGTGCATGAAAATCGCTGAATCCAGGCCGACAACATCCTCATTCATTTGAACCATGGATTTGTACCAAAGGTCTTTAAGTTGATTTTTTACTTCAACACCATTTTGGCCATAATCATAAACAGCCTGAAGGCCATCGTAGAGTTCGCTTGAAGGAAATACAAAACCGTATTCTTTGGAGTGGGCAATTAATTTTTTAAAGATTTCGCTTTCCTGGTTCATAGCTTGAGAATTCGAGATTAATTGAGTAATTAGGCTGCAAAATTACAAGTCGATGTTAAAATGCACATCTTTCTTTGATTTATATTTCAGAATATGTCTTCACATCATATAATAAAGGATAATCAAGAGCCGGCAATACTCATAATCACAAAAATTCGTGAAGAAATATTTGATCAATTGCTGGAATGGAGCCCTAAGGTATTCTGTGATTTTGAACAGTTGGATTGGGTTATCGATAAAGGTTTTAAAATAGATGCCATATTCGGACCAAAAAGCTCTGAAGCTGCGAGTCTGAATAAAATGGAATATCAAATGCCTCTGCAGTACCATAGTTATCAACACAATTGGACAGAATTACTAAATAAAATCTCAAATCCTACGATCCATGTGGCTTCGAATAAGGACATCGACATTAAAAATATTAGATCTGCTTCTGAAATTATTCGTTACAGTGATGACTTCAAATCCTACGCTTTTAGTGGGGAATGGAGAAAATGGAAAAACCAAGGCGATGAAATTGAATTGAGTACTTCACCTCAGGAAATGCTAAATCTTAAAAGGAATAAATCAAAATTTGTGGTGAAAAAGGATGGAATGGTAAAAATCAATACTTCAACGACATCAATAATCAAAGAATTTTACGTGCTCTAATCATTCTTTCTTTCCCACTTAAATCCATTCTCAATTCTATTTCCCCAAATCCCTCATTGCCGAGTAGAGTCAGAAGCTCCGATCCAAAATTCTCATTGATCTCCAAAAACAAAAGGCCGCCTTGCCTTAAATACAATTTTGAATACGCAATAATCGCATTATAAAAAATCAGCGGATCACTGTCTTTTACGAAAAGCGCGCTTTCCGGTTCAAACTTTAAAACGTTGTCTGCCATAAGTACTTTTTCCGATTCTCTTACATAGGGTGGATTGCTTACTATGATATCGAAATTCTGATTAGATCTTTGCGGGCTTAATATATTATCCTCAAAAAATACGATCTCAACATTATTATTTTTTGCATTTTGCTTCGCCACTTCCAATGCGGCTTTAGAAAAATCCATTGCATAAGCTTTTATGGAGGTAGGTCCTTTTTTAGCAATAGAAATTGGAATACAGCCACTGCCGGTTCCAATGTCGAGAATTATTTTTTCAGATAAATCTTCTTGTATTATCCAACTGAGTAATTCTTCGGTTTCAGGCCTGGGGATCAAAACATTTTCATCCACTTTAAAGGTTAAACCCATAAATTCTGTCTCACCCAGTACATATTGAATGGGTTTGTGACTTTTTAGTTCGAGAAGCATTTCAAAAATATCGCGCAGGTCTTTCTCATCAATCGACATAAAAGGATCACTTATCAATTTCAACCTAATTCCCGGAATCCGACTTTCTAGTAAAATTTCGGCAATAGAATCTGCTTCCTTAATGCCGTAATTGCTCAACAGAATTTCCCTGATTTGCCGGTGAATGTTTCTTATTTCATAAGGCTTATCAAACATTGCCTAAAATTCATGAATTTTGTGCTTATGTCCATTTTAAGTAGGGAAGAAAAATTCATGGCCCGTGCCATAGACATTGCTCGAAGAGGGCAAGGAAGGGTAAGTCCAAATCCTTTGGTTGGTGCCGTGATTGTACATAACAACAAAATTATTGCAGAAGGATGGCATGAAATGTATGGTGAGGCGCATGCCGAAGTCAATGCCATTAGACAGGTTAGCGATGATATATTAATGAAAAGCGAACTCTTTGTGAGTTTGGAACCATGTTCGCATTATGGGAAAACCCCTCCTTGTGCAGACTTGATTATCGCAAAAGGAATTCCTAAAGTTTATATTTCAATAAAGGATCCAAATCCTTTGGTATCGGGAAAGGGGATAAAAAAATTAAAAGAGGCCGATGTGGAAGTCAAAAGCGGTATCCTCAAAAAGGAAGGCGAATGGCTGAATCGAAAATTCCTCACCACCATATTGCATAAAAGACCCTATGTCATTCTCAAATGGGCACAAAGTAAAGATGGATTTGTTGCCGGAGAAAATGGCAGAACTGTAAAAATCAGCAATGATATATCTCAGAGGTATTCTCATAAATTGAGAGCATGGGAAGATGCGATTCTCGTGGGTGCACAAACCGTATTGAATGACAACCCTAGGCTAAATACCAGGTATTATAAAGGTAAAAATCCGTTGAGACTTACATTTGATTTTGAAAATACACTTTCACCGAACAGCCATATTTTTGATAACGAAGCCAAGACAATTGTATTTAACTATTTAAAGGAGAAGGAATCTGATCATGTGAACTGGGTTCGCTTAGATTCAAATAAGGCTTTAATACCCCAAATTTTAAATCATTTATATAAGCAAAAGATTGCTTCGCTTATCGTGGAAGGCGGGCCAAAAACTTTAAAAAATTTTCTTGATTTAGGAATTTATGATGAAATTCATGTTTTTGAAGGAAATTTGAGAATTAAAAAGGGTATAATTGCACCTGAAATTAATCTTGACAGAGCAAGTTCTAAGAAAATTTTAAAAGAGGACTGTTATTATTTTTTTAAGATTAATTGAATGTTTTAGATAAATACTATATTTAAGCCTTGAATTCAATTAAAAGTGACTCACAATGAATAAAATTACTAACTATTTTGCACTACTACCATTCTTAATCCTGCCTTTGCTATTCACAGCATGCAACAATGATGATGACGGAGGTGATGAAGAACCAACTCCTCAAGAAGATACCAATCCAAATCCTCAGGGCGTTGCCAGCTATAACTATTCAGTTCAGGTAGTTCCTGGAAATGCTACAATCGATGGAAAAGTGAGTGGTATTGAAGGTGCATTTGTGACAATTTCACAAGGTGGTGAATCAATGGTTCAAACTACTGTAGCCGGCGGAATTGCACATTTTGAAGGTTTAAATCCCGGAACGGTAAATGGTTCTGTTTTAACCGGAGAAGACGATCCTATTGTTAATTTTACCGCAGAAATTCTTCCTGAAACGTTAAACAACGACTCCAATCAGGTTAGAAATGTGTCTTCTACAATTACTGTTTTCCAGAAGAATTCTGAATTACAGGCCAGAATTTATGGAGACTATAATTTATTAGGTGTACCTCCGGCATTGCAAGATCCAAATAATTTTACATCAACAAGCGTTTTTGTTGTTTATACAATTTTGGATTACCCAATGGGTTCAGGTAATGGTAAATTAACTGACGTTAATGTCGAATTAACCTCTGTTAATTTTAGAAGTCCATCTACCGGAGAAATAAGAATTACGGACATTCCAGGAACTGTAGAAGGCGTATTGGAAGCTGAATTGTTTATGGAAGATGTTGTTGTAAGAGACAACAATACAGGTGGCGATGTATTATTTAATATTCATCCGATAAGAAATCAACCGGGTACACCGCTTAACCTTGTACCGGGTGGAACTTATAATTTAGGAGACATAGAAGCTCAGAGAAGAATATAAGTTTTCAATAATTAAAAAATTAAACGCCCGCCTGAAAAGCGGGCTTTTTTTATGTCTGAAGAATTACTATTTACAAAAGGCTCTGATAAATCAAGCTTGTATCAGGAAATAATTCCTCAAATAGAAACTTTAATTCATGGTGAAGAAAACAGCATAGCCAATATGGCCAATATTGCGGCCGTATTAAAAACAGTATTTAACTGGCTTTGGGTAGGTTTTTATTTGGTTGATCAGAATGAACAAAATTTGGTTCTAGGCCCTTATCAAGGCCCACTGGCTTGTACCAGAATTGATTTTGGAAAAGGAGTTTGTGGTAAGGCAATGGAAAATCAAGAGACCATTATTGTAGCTGACGTCAATAATTTTCCCGGACATATTGCATGTTCCTCCTTTTCAAAATCGGAAATCGTTATTCCCGGAAAATACAATGACGAGGTCTATTTTGTATTGGATATTGATAGTGAAAAACTGAATGCCTTTGATACCAAAGACCGGAAATATCTCGAAAAAATAGTTGAACTTTTGGTCAATCAGGGATTTCGGCGATTGTTGTGATACCCCCTTTAATTTGTTCCCCTATTTTGACTTTAATCTTGTAGTCCAAAGGCAAAAACAGATCGACGCGCGAGCCAAATTTTATAAATCCAAATTCTCCGCCTTGTTCTACTTTTGAATCTTTTTCCACATACCATTTGATTCGTCTAGCTGCTGCTCCAGCAATTTGTCTGAGCATTATTTCGGTTCCATTTAACATTTTAAATACAATACTCGTGCGTTCATTTTCAGTACTGCTTTTAGGATGCCAGGCTACTAAATACTTGCCCGGATGGTATCTAAAATAACTGATTGTTCCCGAAACAGGGTTTCGATTGACATGTACATTTAAGGGAGACATGAAAATTGAGACCTGTATCCTTTGTTCATTTAAATATTCAGATTCTTTTGTTTCTTCAATTACCACCACTTTGCCATCAGCCGGAGAAATGATCTTTTTTTCATCTTTTGGTGTAATGCGCTTAGGATTTCTGAAAAACTGAAGGAAAAAAAGAAAGCCTCCAAAACTGAGTAATCCCAAAATATAGCTGGCAATAATCACTTCTGGAAAGAAGTAAAAAGCCAATGCATTTATTGCAATAAAAACGATGGCTATGATAACAAGAAAAACTCTTCCTTCCCTGTGGATCATTAGAAACTTCCTCTGAGTTTAAAGGTATTCGAAACTTTGTCAATAGCTACAATATAGGCCGCAATTCGCAAGGATACATCGTGTTTCACGGCAGCGTCGTATACGCGATCAAAGGCCTCTTTCATTATTCTATCACTTCTTCTGTTCACCCTTTCTTCTGACCATTTGTATCCCAATCTGTTTTGAACCCATTCAAAATAGGAAACCGTAACACCGCCGGCATTGGCTAAGATATCGGGAACTACAATTATGCCCTTGTCGTGTATAATAGAATCAGCACCTGCAGAAGTTGGCCCGTTGGCCCCTTCTACGATCATACTGGCCTGGATTTTATCTGCATTTTTTCTGGTGATCACATCTTCCAATGCAGCAGGAACCAAAACATCAACCTTCGAAGTCAACAATTCATCGTTGCTTATTTTTTGAGCGCCTTTATAGCCTTCAAGACTACCGTTATTATTGTCTTTAAATTTTATTGCTTCCAGAATATCGATGCCGTTATCATTCCAGTAAGCCCCTGAAATATCGCTTATTGCTTTAATTTTTACACCTCTTTCTGCCAGTAATAAAGCGGCATTGGCTCCTACGTTTCCAAACCCCTGAACAGCACAGGATGCTTTGGTAGGGCTCATGCTTCTTTTTTCCATGGCTGCCAATGCGGAAACCATTACACCCCTACCTGTGGCTGCTACTCTTCCCAGCGAACCACCCAGCACCAAAGGCTTCCCGGTAACAACGGCATTTACCGTCATACCTCTGGCTCTCGAATACTGATCGACCATCCATGCCATTTCCCTGGGACCGGTTCCCATGTCCGGGGCAGGAATATCTCTGTCCGGCCCGAAAATATCAATCATGGCCGTGGTATAGGCACGTACCAGTCTTTCCACTTCTCCCCTCGACATCTCTCTTGGATTGCATTTAACGCCTCCTTTACCACCTCCATAGGGTATATCGACTACAGCACATTTCCATGTCATCCAGGCTGCGAGTGCCTTCACCTCGTCAATATTTACGCCCATGTCA
Organism: Cytophagales bacterium; assembly: GCA_965267555.1. Taxonomy (GTDB): domain Bacteria; phylum Bacteroidota; class Bacteroidia; order Cytophagales; family CCMP332; genus CCMP332. The sequence continues at coordinate 3,478,000 of OZ254083.1, forward strand.
AATCTTACACCCCCTTTAGAAGGGCCTAGAATATTGGAATGAATTACCCTATGGCCTTCAAATACGCGAATAGTGCCATCATCCATTGTCACCGGAAGATTTACAGTAACCTGTTTGGCAGGGCTTTTTAATACATTGTAGGTTTCTTCATCCAGGCCGAGAATTTCTGCCGCTACATTAAAACGCGACATCATTGACTCAAAAGGATTATCATGATCTTTTATTGGAGCAGGCTCAAGATAGGGCATGTAGGTCTGATTAATTGTTCATAAACACTAGCGCACTCAAAAATAGCATATTTTGCGCAATGCAAAATCGTTATTTAAAAGAATTTAATTATCAAAAGTATGAATGGCGCGGCCAACAATAATCCGTCGAATCGGTCGAGAAAACCACCATGACCCGGTAGAGATGTTCCGCTGTCTTTAATATCCATACTTCTTTTAAAAAGGGATTCTACCAAATCGCCATAACTTCCCAATACAATGATTACGGAGGCGATTAGGTAGAGATCGATTTGGGGAAAACTCCTATAAAGAAAACTCAGCCCAAATGCCATCAAATAAGTTAGAATGGCCCCTCCAAGTGTGCCTTCCCAGGTCTTTTTTGGTGAGATTCGCTTAAACAATTTGCGCCGGCCAAAATATTTACCCGAAAAATAAGCGCCCGTATCGCTGGCCCATAGTAATAAGAACGAAGCTCCAATTATTTCCGCATTATAAACTCCATCCTGAAAGGCAGCCACAGTCAGCAAACAAAAAGGTACCATCACATAAATCAGTCCGAGGTAAGTCAAGGCCACATTTACGAATGGAAACAATTCCTTTTTATAAAGTTTTATGATAAAACTCAAGGACAACAATGGAAACAAGACATAGTAAGCATCTGTAGGCGCCCATCCTTTTTGAATAAAAAAAGTAATCGAAAATAGCAGGCCCCCGGTAAGTGTACCAAAGGTTTTTAATGGGAACATACCATCGAGGCCAAGTAATTTGTAAAATTCAAGTTGTGTTAATAATCCTATGATTAGAAACAATCCAAAAAAACCGAGTTCGTGATAATGAATGCAAAACAATACCAATACGGCACCAAAAATGCCGACCAGAATTCGCAGTTGTAGATTGTTAAGGTTATTCAAATTTTATTTCATTGTCAATTATCTTGATCGCTCTGATTACATTATCCGGTGAAACACAAATTTCAAAAAGTCCAAAATGATAATTTGAATCTTTTTTATTGATCAATACCGGGTTTAAATCCTTTTCATCAAGAATCGCTCTTACAATTTCTGCTCTGTGAGAATTATCTGATTTAAATACAACCTGCCAATTCTTCATTCCGATTTTGTATTTGCAGAATATTTCGACTTCAAATAAAAGAAAAGCAAGGCAGAAAATACCAATGAGGATATGACCATAGTTGCCGATATCTGTGATTCATCTTCGATATTGAAATCAATGATTTCACGATTGTACAAATATAACATGGTCACCATAAAGGCATTGTTTACAAAATGCGCCACCATGGGAATCAAGAGATTTTTGGAGTAATGATAGAAGTAGCCATAAACAAATCCCAGAACAATCCTCGGCAGAATGACAAAAATTTGAAGATGAAAAAGTCCAAACAAAAAAGCAGTTACAAAAATACCGAGATGAACATTGTTAAAGCCCTTAATTAAATACTTCTGAAAAAAGCCTCGGAATAGGAATTCCTCTCCTATTGCGGGAATTATAGCAATAACTATGATCCCCAATACCAATTCAAAAACACCATCCAGACTGACCAGATGCTTCGTCGATTCTTCAACAAAATCATGGGTCTCTCTCAGCTGTCTTTCAAATTCTGACAGGAATTCGGGGAACGATAAACTCAGGTTCCATTCCATGAACTGAGCTGTTAATGGCATGATAGCAAAAGTAAATAAGATGACAATGAGATAATTTTTGGGCTTTTCATTATGATTAATATCCAGAGTTATTTGCCCACTTCGATCGACGTATTTTCTGTAAATCAGAGGGACCAGAATAAATGTTCCAATTCCTGTAATTCCCTGGACAATTAACAAAGGAACTCTTGTTTCGGGGCTGCTGAGAGGGTTTTCCATTATTCTCAGCAATTCATTAAAATCAAAATTAACCGCTATAAACGCAAAGAGAAATCCAAAAAAATTAAAAACTAATAGCCCGACAATTGCAAAGGCAAAAAGAAAAAAGAGATGATACCAGGGATTAAAACTCCGGTTTAAATAATTTTGGTCTTCCATTTCAAAATTTCTGCAAAAATATCATTTAAACAAAGATTGACACAATCAAACAATTAAGTTTGATCAACATTATTCTAATATGTCTAAATTTGCGGCATGATAAAGATTGGATCATTGGAAATAGGGGAGTTCCCATTGCTTTTGGCACCGATGGAGGATGTGAGTGATCCGCCTTTTAGAGCTGTATGCAAGGAAAATGGTGCTGATCTGATGTACACGGAATTTATATCTTCAGAAGGGTTAATCCGGGATGCGGAAAAAAGTGTGCAGAAGTTGGATATATATGAATACGAAAGACCAATTGGCATACAAATTTTTGGGGACAAAATCGACTCAATGCGACAAGCTGCAGCAATTGCAGAGGAAGCCAATCCGGATTTGATCGATATCAATTATGGATGCCCTGTAAAGAAAGTTGCCTGCAAGGGTGCCGGTGCCGGCATTCTTTTAGATCTTCCCAAAATGCAAAAAATGACTGCTGAGATTGTAAAGCAGGTTAAGAAACCCGTTACCGTAAAAACAAGACTGGGTTGGGATGAGAATAATATTAAAATCTTGGAGGTAGCCAAACGACTACAAGATGTAGGAATTGAGGCTTTAACCATTCATGGCCGAACCCGGAAACAAATGTATAAAGGAGAAGCAGACTGGTCCTACATTGCCGAAGTGAAAAATCATCAGGATATCAAAATTCCAATTTTTGGTAATGGAGACATAGACAGCCCCGAAAAAGCCAAAGCTTATAAAGAGAAATTCGGCGTAGACGGAATAATGATAGGAAGAGCATCCATTGGTTATCCCTGGATTTTTAATGAGATCAAGCATTATTTAGAAAGTGGAGAACATCTGCCTCCACCGGATATGGATACCCGTGTTGACACATGTATCCGACATTTGAAATTTTCATTGGATTGGAAAGGAGAAAGACAAGGAATCTTTGAAATGAGAAGACATTATACCAATTATTTCAGAGGAATTCCAAATTTTAAACCCATTCGTACCAAGCTCGTAGAATCTGATAATCCGAATGAATTATTTGAGATTTTGAACGCCATAAGGTTTGAATTCGCAGATGCTTATTCTGTTTTAGCCTAATGTCAAAACTCAGCACCGAGGTCAAAATCTGGCTAATGCTAATGATACTAGCCTTGATCTGGGGCTCTTCATTTATTCTTATAAAAAAGGGGCTGATTGCGCTAAACCCCCTTCAAATCGCATCATTACGGGTAGTTTCAGCAGGGCTTGTACTTTTGCCATGGTCCCTGCCCAATATTTTGAAAATTCCCAAAGAGAGGTTTCGATTTATTTTTCTCGTTGGAGTAATTGGAAATTTAATACCTGCATTTCTTTTTGCTTATTCCCAGCAATTCATTAAAAGTTCTTTGGCCGGGATGCTCAACGGGCTTACACCCCTATTTACACTATTGATTGGAGCGCTCCTTTTTAGCGATACCATAACAAGGGCTAAATTTTGGGGAATGTTAATTGGCTTAATAGGTTCTTCTGCTTTACTTTTTGTAGGTTCTGAAGGTGAATTGGGTCAATTCAACACTTACGCTTTATTGGTGATTTTGGCCACAGTCTGTTATGGAACCGGTATAAATATCATCAAAGGTAAACTTCAGGGCATCAAGTCTACCTTTACCTCCAGTACAGCATTACTTTTTACTGTACCATTTGGCTTTAGTTATCTATTATTCGATGGTTATTTTATTGAAGTGTTGACGGATAATGATGTGATGATTGCTACCATCTATGTTTTATTACTTGGAGTATTTGGTACCGGATTTGCGGTTATGTTGTTTTACAAACTCGTTGAGATTTCTAATCCGCTAATGGCTAGTTCTGTAACTTATCTTATCCCTTTTGTTGCAGTTATGTGGGGAGTATTTGATGGAGAAAAGCTTTTTTTATTGCATTTTATCAGTCTTGTAATAATCATTTTTGGTGTTTATTTAATTAACCGAGCTAAAGGATAATTCATTTCTTAATATATTAAGGAATGAAAAGTTCGACAATTGGATAAAGACCCCAATAAAAAATCGGATAGTACAGAAAACTGGCTAAAGAATCTGGCCCAGGAAAGCTGGCAATTGGAATTATTGGTATCTGCCTTTACCATTTTTCTTTTATTAGCCGGGAGAGCAGAATACAGTGATTTTTACCAAAGATTACCATTTGATTACGACCTCCAGTCCCCTATAAGTGCAATCGTCTATATTTTCCTTTGGATGGTTGGGCTCAGCATATCTGTACTGACTTTCAGTCTTATATGTCACCTATTACTAAGAGGTTTTTGGATAGGCACCATTGGTTTACGATCTGTTCAAGATCATGTGGATTGGAATAAAATGCATTACAGCGATTATTTCACGGATAAACTCAAAAAAAAGGTGCGAAATCTTGATGATCTTGTCCTTTTTCTTGATGATATCTGCTCGGTAATTTTCTCCTTTTCATTTCTTCTCATAAGTATCATACTTGCTTTTGGCCTGACCATCGTATATGGTGGCATTTTGGGTGTTTTATTTCAATCCATCACAAATATAATTTCAGGATTTGGAGCAACGGTTTTTGCCATATTGAGCAATTCCCTCATTTTCATATATGTCATAACGGCCATCATTTACATGATTGATTTTTTCTCACTTGGCTTCTTCAAAAAATTTAAATCCATAAGTAAGTTTTATTTTCCATTCTATAGTTTCTTTGGTTATATAACGCTCTCTGCGGTCAGCAGAAGTATCTATTACCACCTAATAAGTAGATTTACGAAAAAAAAAATCAGGATTGTATACCTCCTCATATTTGCTATTGGAATCTTATTTGCAGCAGTAAATTTGGATCAGAATTATTATTTCTCTTCGGGTAACAGTCAATTTTATCTCAATTCAAATCACTACGATGATATTCGGAACGAAGAAAACAATTTGATTGTAAGTGCTTCGATTCCTTCCATGCATTTTGAGAATAATTATTTACCCCTTTTCATTCGTTATGATCCAAATGATAATTTGGTCATAGAAGCCAAATGCCCGGATTTAGAATTAAAAGATAAAAGTATCTGGAAATGGAATTTTACGCTTCAAGCAAACGAGTCCAATATTGAAGTGCAAACTTCAAGTTCAACTGATGATCAAGCAAAAAACAAACTAGATTGTCTTTGTTCCATTTACAAAGTGAAACTCAATGGCAGGTACCTGAATAATTTAAAATTCAATTTCACGGATCATGTAACAACCGGACAAAAAGGAATTGTTACTGTTCTTTCAAAAGATTTATTTGATAAAGGAGAAAATGAAATAGAGATTGAAAAGGCAATTATCAATAATGGCCAGCTCAGTTTTGGTCATTATACAGTTCTTAGGGTTTGGAAATAAAATTTAAATTGTTTCGCGATTTCACATGCCTAAAAGGTAGGCAAAAATTAATGGCGCAACGATTGTAGCATCTGACTCAATGATGTATTTCGGTGTATTGACATCTAATTTGCCCCAGGTAATTTTTTCATTTGGAACTGCACCGGAATAAGATCCATAACTCGTAGTAGAATCACTAATCTGACAAAAGTAAGACCAAAAAGGAATGTTTTCCATTTTCAGATCCTGATAAAGCATTGGCACTACGCATATTGGAAAATCGCCTGCAATTCCGCCACCAATTTGGAAAAAACCGATGCCTTTACCTGCCGAATTTTCAATATACCACTTGGATAAATAAGTCATGTATTCTATACCGCTTTTCATGGTGGATGCATTTAATTCCCCTTTATAGCAATATGAAGCAAAAATATTCCCCATGGTACTGTCTTCCCACCCGGGTACAATAATTGGCAAGTTCTTTTCTGCAGCAGCAATCATCCAGGAATCTTTAGGATCAATTTCATAATACTCTTTTAAAACGCCTGATTGAATCATTTGAAACATGTATTCATGTGGCAGCTTTCTCTCTCCTTTTTCATCTGCATTTTTCCATATTTCAAAAATATGTTTTTGCAATTTTCGAAATGCCTCTTCTTCGGGAATACAGGTATCCGTCACCCTATTCAATCCTTTTTCCAACAAATCCCATTCTTCTTTCGGAGTTAAATCCCTGTAATTTGGAACGCGTTTATAATGGCTGTGTGCCACTAAATTCATCAAATCCTCTTCCAGGTTTGCACCTGTACAAGAAATGATGCTGACCTTATCCTGTCGAATCATTTCCGCCAATATTTTACCCAGCTCGGCAGTACTCATAGCTCCCGCCAAAGTGATCATCATTTTACCACCTTCTTCGAGATGTTTTTCATAGCCTTTGGCTGCATCCAAGAGGCTGGCAGCATTAAAATGAAGAAAATATTTCTCTATAAAATCTGAAATTGGTTTTGCCATGATTTGTTATTTTGAAAAAATATAGCTCAGGAGTTTGTAATACAGTTTGGCCGCAAGAAAATCTGGTGCTCGATTCAACTTATTGGGGGCAAGTTCTACTATATCAAAACCCACCACTTTTTTTGAATTAATCACCTTATTTAAAAAAAAATCCAATTGCCACCAGGTCATTCCACCTGGTTCAGGTGTTCCGGTACTGGGCATGATAGAAGGGTCAAATGCATCGAGATCAATTGTAATAAACACATTTTCCGTCATCAATTGGATAGCCCTTTCTACCCAATCCATATTTTTATGAATTTCATGAGCCCAAAATACTTTTGATTCATCAAGGTGTTCCATTTCTTCAATATCCATGCTTCTTATTCCCACCTGTATCAGATTATTTCTTTTTGAAGCCTCATAAACTGCACAGGCATGGTTATAGGGCGAACCTTGATATTCAGGCCTCAGGTCGGTGTGCGCATCGATTTGCAAAACGGTTAAATCATCAAACTTTTCATCAAAGGCTCGAATGCTTCCAATGCTAATGGAATGCTCGCCTCCAATAAGTGTAAGAAATTTACCTTTATCTAGAAATTTTTTTGCGGCCTTGTGAACCGCTATTACCATTGCTTCGGGACTACTGTTTTCAGAAACAGCCCTTGAAAGATGAATGCCTCTTTTATAAACTTCTGTCCTTGTCTGAATATCAAAGAGCTCCATGTTTTCAGCTGCCTCAAGAAAAGCATCCGGACCTTTATCCGCACCTTTTCCCCATGTGCTGGTACCGTCGTAAGGCACAGGTATTAATACGATCTCTGCATTGTCTAATTGATGGTATTCTTCAGGTATTCCGGCAAACGTTTTCATTTTAGTATCCCAATATTTTTAACATATCCTCGGGTTTCTGAGATTCGGCAAATACCCTTGTGCTTATATCACCACTTTCATCCCTATCGATCAAAACATGTTTGGGGTTCGGAATCAAACAATGCTGTAAACCACCAAATCCGCCTACCGTTTCCTGATAGGCTCCTGTGTTAAAAAATCCTATATACAAGGGCTTGTCCTTTCTAAACCTTGGTAAATAAATGGCATTGATATGTTGCTCGGAGTTATAGTAATCATCGCTGTCGCAGGTCAGGCCACCTAAAAGCACTCTTTCGTATTCATTGTCCCAACGATTTAAAGGGAGCAGGATAAAGCGCCTGTTTATTGCCCAGGTATCAGGTAGAGTGGTCATAAACGAACTGTTAATCATGTTCCATTTTTCGCGGTCATTTTGCTGTTTCTGACCCAAAACCTCAAAGATGGCACCGCCGCTTTCACCTACCGTAAAAGATCCGAATTCAGTAAATATATTTGGTTCCGGAATATTCTCCTCATCACATATTGCTTTAATCTGCGAAATGATTTCATTGATCATGTAAGCATAATCAAAGGAAAAACTCAAGGAGTTTTTAATTGGAAAACCTCCTCCGATATTTAAGGAATCAAGATCGGGACATACATTTTTTAAGTCTGCATATACCTTAAGGCATTTTGTCAACTCATTCCAGTAATAGGCAGTATCTCTAATTCCGGTATTAATAAAAAAGTGAAGCATTTTAAGCTTTACATTTTCTTTCTCAAGGATTTGATTTTTGTAAAATGGTACAATGTCTTTGTAACCTATTCCAAGACGCGAAGTATAAAATTCAAATTTGGGTTCTTCTTCGGATGCTATTCTTATGCCAATTTCAAATTCCTGATTTAATTTTTCATCTAATAGGCCAAGTTCCTGCACATTGTCGATTATTGGAATAACCCTGTTAAAGCCTTTTTTTATCAATCTTACAATGTTTTCTACATATTGATCGCGTTTATAGCCGTTGCAGATCACAAAATTCTTTTTGGTCAGTTTTCCACTGTCCATGAGCGACTCAACAATATTAATATCAAAAGCCGATGACGTTTCGATATGAATATCATTTTTTAAAGCCTCATTCAAAACATATGAAAAATGCGAACTTTTCGTGCAGTAGCAATAATGATAGTCCGCTTTAAAACCGTGCTTTTGCATGGCTTCTGCAAACCAGGTTTTGGCATTTATGATATTTTCAGAAATCTTCGGTAAATAAGTAAACTTCAGGGGGGTGCCGTATTTTTTCACCAATCCCATCAAATCGATACCGTGAAATTTTAATTGATTATTGTCCAGTGTGAATTCTTCCTGCGGAAAATCGAAAGTCTGGTCAATGAGGTCAATGTATTTATTCTTCATTAAAATCTTTAGTGGTGATAGGTTTTTAAAACATTTAATTCTAAATCACCAATTGGGATACAAAATTAGAGAGATTTTAAGATTTTTATTTTAATAATCGCTCAATTATTTTTTCCGGGTCCAAACTTCTGTGCGTCCTAGAAGTGAAAACCCAAGATATCCGCGGCAGTTCAGGATATCGGGTTGTTCCGGGTCTATATATGCTTTAAAACTATAGGTATTCCCCGATTCCGGATCGTAAGCACTTCCATCTTCCCAAAGCCATTCATCTTCATCACCATCCCACTCTAATTCTTTAATAATTGTAAGGCCCAGAATGGTTCGCTTTCTTAAGTTTTCATCGGGGTTTTCTTTATCTTTTTTTGGACTGCCATCCTCATTATTAGGCTCTTCAAGCCAAGTCAATTGACCGTAGATCTTGTTTTTATCCTGGCCATTTTTATTGCCGTAATGCATTTTCACAACAGCATCTTTATCGGTAGTCAGCCATTCTCCAATTATTTCATTTTGAATGGATTGGCCTAGGGTATAGCCCAGAAATCCTTGAAAGAATATTAAAATAGAAAGTGACAGTATCGTTCTCATAGCATTAAAAGAAAATTTTTTTATAAACAGGTTTTCGATATAAAAATTGTAAATATAATGCAGGAAACATAAGTATATCGGTCAAAAAGGTCCCCGTGCTGTATTCAATATCATCTATTATTTTGGTTCCCTCCCCGTACTTTTTTAAAATATGCCTGTGTTGCCATTTTTTTAGAAAAAAGGGTAAAACCACACCTTTATCAATAAAATAAATCTGATCTTCATTTTTACCATTATCAATTATATCGCTGATCCATTTTTGCTTAAATAAGATAAAATTGAGTTCAAGGCCTACTCTGTCGCCTTTTGTACTGCCATCGAATTGCAGCAATTTTACAAAGGGAAATGGAGGAGATAATTTTACAAACAAGGATTCGTCAAAACCATCCCATACTTTTAACATGGGCTGCTTTACTCTTGTTATTATTTTTAGTTTCATCAAAGAATAACCCGCACCGGGTTCATTTGTTTATTCCTCTACCGGCAGACGTTTATTCAATTCCAGAGGATTTCTCTTTTTGCGGATTCTTATATTAAAGACTTCTACAATAAGAGAGAAAAATACAGCAAAATAGATGTAACCTTTTGGAATATGTTTGTGTAATCCTTCCAGGATTAACATAAATCCTATTAAGATAAGAAATGAAAGAGCCAGAATTTGAAGTGTAGGATGTTTATTGATAATATCGGAGATTTTTCCTGCAAATACCATCATAATGATCATGGCAATGACCACGGCTATGACCATTATTATCACCTCCTCAGCCAGCCCGATAGCAGTCAGTATGCTATCAACTGAAAAAATCATATCGAGTAATACTATTTGAATAATAACTGCAGAAAATGACTCTTTGATGGCAGATGAACTATCCGGGGTATGCCCTTCCATTTTATGATGTATTTCAACAGTGCTTTTGAATATTAAAAAAAGTCCACCAGCAGCAAGAATCAGATCTCTTCCGCTTACTTCAAAATCAAAAACTGAAAAAAGCGGTTGTGTAAAACCCAGAATATAACTCAATCCCAATAATAAGCCTATCCGCATCACCAGGGCCAATGTCAATCCAAGATTTCGAGCTTTCTTTTGTGAATTTTGGGGTAATTTATTTGACACTATGGAGATGAAAATAATGTTATCAACCCCCAGTACAATTTCAAGAAAAGTTAAAGTCAGTAATGCCACCCAGGTTTCCGACTGAAGAAAAATATCCATAATTGAAATTTTTCCTCAATATTGATTATTCCTTTGACTTTCCAAAGGAAGGGCATGTTATTTTGTTACCTCTACACCTTTCCAAAAAGCAATACGGTTTTTTATTTGTTTGGCCAATTCAGAAGGTTCCGGATAGTACCAGGCGGCGTCTTCATTTATCTCACCATTGACATTTATCGAATAATATAAAGCATCGCCTTTCCATGGGCAATGACTTTTAGTATCGCTGTTGTTAAGGTATTCTTTTTTGACATCTTTTTCCGGGAAATAATGATTCCCTTCAACGACCACCGTTTCATTGCTTTCGGCAATTACTTTATCATTCCAGATTGCTTTCATAATATTATTTTTACTACCAATATATTTAAATTGAAAAAGAGCCATTGTCAGGTTCACTCCATAAATGACAAAAAACTCCTTCATAACTTTTTATACCTGTATTTTCCTCTGGCTTTTACTGTTAAGTTTTAAAGCCCGGTCACAGGACATGATAATTATCACTGATAATGACACTGTTTTTTGCAAAATTGTTCATTTAGACAATCAATATGTTCAATATAAATTCCCGGACTCCTCTGCCCAAAATGTTTATTCCCTTGACAGAATTAATACAATTAAGATTTTCTACGCAGGGAGGGAGATTGAGAATAGAAAAGGAAAAAGAAATAATTATATAATTTTCAAACAGCCGGAATGGAGAGCAGATCTGGGTTTTGGCTATTCCTATTTTTTAGAACGCCCTATAGAAGAATTTGGTCCGGATTATGAAAAATTTTTTGCCCCGCTTAGAAATGGTAAATCATTTTATGCCGAAATATCAAAAATTCCAGACTTCAGATTCGGTGGCGGTATTGAATTTCAGTTTGCACAGTACAGTCGAGCAGATGAAAATGTTGTCATTTACGACTCTCTCCTTGTGTTTCAGGATATTGGAAAGGTCGAAGAAAGCGTTAAAATTTATTACATACAACCAAAAGCTTATTACGTGGTGTTTTCCTCAACCTGGGATTTTGTAGCTGGGGCTGGCTTAAGTTTAGCTCATTTAAACCGCAACATAAACATTTTAAATGAACAGTATTCTTACAGAGGTGAAAGTGTTGGCATTGGATTTAGTACGGCTATTGACAGAAAAATATCAACCAATTTTTCAATTGGTTTAAGAGGTTCAATCAATCTTGTTATGCTTACAAGCATTAGAAAAAATGGCAGGACCATCGAACTCGAAGAAGATAACTATTTCAGTGCATCGCAATTTTCTTTGAGTTTGGGTGTTAAATATCTTTATTAATAATGCATAACTTCGCAACCCTATTAAAAGGCAAATAAAATATGCTGATTTAATGTATTTGCGCGTTGTAAATTCATGAGAAAAGTCCTTTATATCATTTTAGCGTTCTTGTTCTTTGCATGCAATGAGAGTCCCGAGGGTGATCCTGAGCCAGAATTCACACTTGACGATGAATTGCAATTGTCTGCTTTTGTGCTTGACGAAATATTTGAAAATCCATCGCAATACGGGACGATAATAACTGAAAGTAATTTTATAGATTCCTATCTTCAAAGCGTCAAGGACAGCCTGTTAAATTCGGGAGTCTTAATGAATCCGGAGAAGTACGATTGGAACGTTTTTTTAATCGATGACAGCTTAGACTCCAGAATTTTTGCCGTTCCCGGTGGTAAAATCTTTTTGTCGAGTGCTTCAATTCTGCTCATGCAAGGGGAGTCGGAATTAGCGGCATTAATGGCTAGAGAAATGTCCTATGCCAATAATGGTTTGGCCCTTTCACAAATATTAAATGTTTATGGAATTCCCTTAACACTGGAGTCATTTACAGACACAAATCTTACAAATATTCCGGCCATGACTGATCTACTTATAAACAGCCCTTATTCCGCGGAAAATGAATTAAAAGGAGATTTAAAATCTGTGGAAATCATCTGTGGTCTTTCATACCAAAGCGAGGCGCTCGCCAATCTTTACACCAGAATTGAAGCGGATTCTACCATTCCATTTTCAAAAAATTTCACTTATTACCCACTTGACAGCCTCCGAATAAATGCTATAATTGAAGAATCAAATCATCTCAATTGCAAGGGAAATAAGAACTATTTTTCGAGCTTTCAAGTTCTAAAGGACTCTCTTAGAAAAATATAGAATGATATTATCAGGCCTTGAAATACAAAAAAGACTGGGAAACCAGATTGACATTGAACCTTTCAGTGAAAAACAATTAAATCCGAATTCCTATAACCTCAGACTTCACAATGAACTTCTGGTTTACGATGATGCGGTTTTGGATATGAAAAAACCAAACACGTTTAAAAAAGTCATTATCCCCGAAGAAGGTCTTATAATTCAACCGGGGAAATTATATCTTGGAAGAACAGTAGAAAAGACATTTACCAAAGAATTGGTGCCAAAATTAGAAGGGCGTTCTTCCGTTGGTCGCCTGGGTATACATATCCATATAACTGCAGGTTTGGGAAATGTTGGAGCAAAAGGACATTGGACTCTGGAAATCTTTTGTATTCAAGCCGTTAAAATCTATCCAAATGTTGAAGTTTGCCAGGTTTACTTTCACGAATTGTTGGGAGAGTACAAAGATTATAGGGAGGGCAAATACCATAACAATTCGGAAGTGCAACCGAGCATGATGTACAAGGAATTTATTTCAGACAAGAAAAACTAGATCAATGGATACTGAAGCGCTGATTGACAAGGAAATTGCTCTGTTTAAGACAAAAATAAAGGACTATAAATCAAAGGGACTTAAACTTTTTGCTTCTTCCTCTTTTCAAAGTCACAGCATTCCAATGCTTCATATTTTATCTAAAATAGACCCTGATATTCCCGTCTATTTTTTAAATACCGGGTATCATTTCCCTGAGACTTTAATTTACAGAGATCAAATCAAGAAAGAATTCAAGCTAAATATTATCAATCTTGAATCGCCAATTTCAAGAATCCGACAAAAAAACTCACAGGGGAATTTGATGTATACCACAGACCCTGATCAATGCTGTTATTTTAATAAAACATTGCCAATGGAGCCCGTACTCTTAAAGCACAATGTTTGGATAAGTGGTGTTAGAAAAGATCAAAATGAAAATAGAAGCCAGTTTGATTATGAGGAAAAAGGGGTAAATGATACCTTGCGTTATCATCCCATGTTAAACTGGTCCAAAAAAATGATCTGGCATTATATCCGAACACAAAATTTGCCCCAACATCCGCTCGAGAGTAGTGCATTTTTAAGCATTGGATGCGAGCCTTGCACGAGAAAAATGTCTTTTGAAGACAGTGATGAAAGAAGTGGAAGGTGGCAAGGGTTGAAAAAAAATGAGTGCGGTTTGCACACAGAGCTAATTGGCAAATGAATATCCTAATTACAGGTGGGGCCGGTTATATAGGCTACTCTTTGATTCATCAAATCCTTTCTGATTTTCCAAAAACGAGGATTACTGTTTACGATAATCTTTCAAGAAAAAACTATGCCCTATTTCTGAATGGAGAAATTAACGCGCAACGGGTTAATTTTATTGAGGGCGAAATGCTGGACAGCAGAAAACTTAAAAAAGCCCTGAATAGTATTGATATCGTTATTCATCTGGCGGCCAAAGTTACCACACCTTATGCTGATTTTGATGCCCATAGCTTTGAACAGGTCAATCATTGGGGAACCGCGGAATTGGCAATGGCGATTGAAGAATCTGAAGTGGAGAGTGTATACTATTTAAGCAGTTTATCCGTATACGGCACTCATACAGATCCTATAAACCTCAACACCGATCTAGTTCCACGTTCTTTTTATGGAATTTCCAAATTAAAAGGTGAGGAGCATATAAAAAGACTAAAAGATGCCAAAAAAGTATTTATCATAAGATCCGGCAATGTCTATGGATTTAATCCGGCCATTCGTCTTGATGCTGTCATTAACCGGTTTATGTTTGAAGCCAATTATACCGGAAGAATTTCTATTCACGGAAGTGGAGAACAGCATCGCGCTTTTATTCATGTCGATAAGCTGTCCGGAATTATGAGTTCAATGCTAAATGGAGGACCATCTCCCGGTATATATAATTTAGCAGAATATAATTTTTCGATTAACGACATTGTGGAGGAATTGAAAAAAATATATCCAGAACTTGAGTATATCTTTGTTAATCAAAACATTAGAATGCGTGATGTATTGATTGATGAAAATGAAAAACAACTGCTGGACTTAATTAAAGAGAACAAGGATTTCCTTGAGGAGTTGAAAGATTTTAAATCCTCATTTTCATTTTGATTTGCGTTAAAGGCCTTTTGCCTGATACAGGCAATGTCTCAATGTCAGGCCATAATATTTGAAAATCCTGACTTCGATTCTACATTTTCCTTAATGCTGAGGCAGGTTTCCAGAATTAAAACATTAATGCGTTTAAATTCCTTTATTCCCCGGTCTCCACAATCGCAGGTTTTGCTTAAGGCCTCATAGCATTCCTCAATGATTTCATTGATTCTTGCTCTGCCATTTTCGCTAAGTGTTTTACCTTCAATCAGAATTGCATCTTCAATACTTTTGAGATTGTCCAAAATCTCACTGGCATGTACTAACTGATTTAAATCCATGATTTAATATTTGCTTACACCTAAATTAATGGATAAATGGGCCAAAATGTTCGGACTTAACAGTTTAATAACTTTGGAGATGGCTTAAAGGGACATTTAATGATTTAATTAATCATAATTAACGATGAGGAAACAAATCGGACCTCGCATTTCATTTTTTCAACTTGTTAAATGAAATTATTTATAAGGCTTTTATCTCATTTTAATTAGATTTCATGTTTCATACGGCATTGTGAGACTTTTTTTATTAACCATATTAAGCTTTATTTTCTTCTATTCTGAATTGCTTGCACAGGATATTAATCATGCTTTTTATTTTGTTTCAGGTGTTTATCAAAACGATTCCATCAATCAAAAAACCTTTTCCAGTCTAAGAGAGGATCTGGCCCAGTCACTTCATCCGAAGACCGTTGTTTTTTTAGGTGATTACCACAAAACTACTTCAGTCGAAGGTGAAGATGAGGATAAATTAATGGGTTTTCTTGATGAATTACCACGTGCTGATAATATCAAATATGTATTTATTCCGGGTTTTGAAGAATGGAATCGCAATAATTCAAATTCCAGCAAAACAATTGTCAGATTAAACTCTGAAATCGCCGAATCACTCGAAGGTCAGGACTATTTGTTAGCCAATGATGCCTGCCCCGGGCCCTACGAACTTAGCATTGACGAAAATTTAACACTGATTTTAATAAATGATTATTGGCTCTTAAATGATTTCGAAGTTCCCAAGGCAGAACAAGGTTGTACATATACCAGAAAAGTTGAATTTCTTCTTGCCATTGAGGAAATATTAAAACGGAATGCTAATAAGCGGGTAATTTTTACAGCGATTAATCCAATAGAATCTTCCGGACCTGTAGGTGGACGATTTAAACTGAAACATCATATTTTCCCATTTTCAATCAAAAACCAAAACCAATATATACCATTACCCATCTTTGGTAGTATTTATATCGCATATCGAAAACTACTTGGTAATCCAGGGGATCTTAGTAATATCAAAAGCAGATTTTTTAAAAAATATCTGCAGAATACATTGTCTGAATCAAGTGAATTACTTTTTATCACAGCTAACGAAGATCATCTCGATTACAGAAGCCTTGGTAATTTCGAACAGGTAATCGCGGGTTCCTTAAGCGGTTCAACGTACAGCAAATTCAAATCGACTGATGGCTTTAATTCAATTGCCAATGGCTATGCAAAAGTTATTTACGGAACTGATCGCAGTTTAAATCTTGAGCTGAACTCTTCTTCAAGCAAACTATTTGAAAAACAAATTTTTCCTGCCAAACCTAAAGATTCAATAAGAATAATAGCCGAATACAAAGACTATGATAATAATCTAGTAAGGGCTGCAGCGGATAAAGGCTTAAAAAAAGCCAATAAGAAAAGACCGGGCTTATTGGGTTTAAATTACCGAAAAGAATGGGTCACTGAAATTAAGGATGTCCCTGTTTTTAATTGGGGTAAGGAATTTGGTGGACTTGAAATTGTCAAAAAAGGTGGGGGTATGCAAACGCGTTCTTTACGTCTGGAAACCCAGGATGAAAAACAATATGTATTGCGTTCTATCAAAAAATATCCCGAAAATGCCGTTCCTGCTGAAATAAGAGGAACCATATTTGCAGAAATTATTAACGATCAAATATCAGCCTCTCACCCCTACGCTGCTTTTGCAATTCCAAAACTGGCGGATGCTGCAAATGTTTATCATACGAATCCGAAATTGGTGTATTTAAATGATGACCCTCGTTTGGGAGATTACAAATACGATTTTGCCAATGGCTTGTATTTGTATGAAGAGCGCCCTGCACATGAGAGAAAAGATATAAAAAGCTTCGGTCGTCCGCGAGATATTGAAAGTACCTTTGATATTGTGGAAAAAACGCAGAAATCCGCCAAACATCAAATTGATGAAAAATGGGTAGTGAAATCTCGTTTATTTGACATGTGGCTTGGAGACTGGGACAGGCATGACGATCAATGGAGATGGGCAGAATTTAAAGTAGATGATGATCACAAATTTTACAGGCCAATTCCCAGGGACAGGGATCAGGCATTTTTCTATTCAGACGGTTTATTATTAAATCTGGCATCAAGAAAATGGGGCATTCCGAAATTTCAGGGTTTCGAATCAGAAATTCGCGATGTCAATGGCCTCAGTTTCAATGCAAGATATTTTGACCGCTATTTTATTACGGAGCCTGATTTAAGCGATTGGATCGCTTCTGCAGATACTTTACAAAAAAGACTCAGCGATCAGGTAATAGAAGCAGGAATTAAAGATTTGCCAAAAGAAATTTATGACATAGGGGGTGATCAAATAATAGAAAAGTTAAAACAAAGAAGAGATGACCTAAAAATCTATGCTGAAAAATATCATAAGTTTCTCTCCAAAAGTGTCAATGTATTAGGTACGAATAAAGCGAATCGCTTTGATGTCAAAAGGTTGGACAATGGAAATACGCTCGTAGAAGTCTATGAAGTTGGTAAAAAATCTAGAAAAGAAAAGGATAAGCTATACCAAAGGGAGTTTGTATTTGGTACAACCAAAGAAATACGACTTTATGGACTAAAAGGCAAAGATGAATTCCATTTAGATGGAAGGTCAAAAAAAGGAATTAAAGTGAGAATCATTGGAGGTGGAGGAAAAGATAAAATCCGTGATAATTCCGAAGTAAAAGGGCTGGGTAAAAAAACCATTGTATATGACAAAAAGAAAAGCACCGAAATTGAAAAGAGCTCAGAAACAAAAAATAAAACATCCAATCGCGATGATGTAAATGAATACAATCGGAGAGCCTTTAAATACAACAAATTAATGCCCTTTGTATTTATTAATTATAATCCGGATGACGGAATCTATTTGGGAGGGGGTCCCATTTATACCACTCATGGATTTAGGAAAGATCCCTTTAAAAATCAGCACAGTCTTCTTGGGAACATAGCACCAAAGTCCGCCAATTATAATGTCAGCTATCGCGGAATTTTCACAGATCTTGCAGGAAAGCTCGATTTAAACATTCAGGCTTTAGTCTCAATTCCAAGTTTCAGTACATTTTTCTATGGATTAGGCAACAACAGCTTGCTTAATGAAGAACGCTTAGATAATGACAATCAATATTACCGGGTGCGATTTGATACAGAAAGGCTAAAAATTGGTTTTCAAGGTGATTCGAGAAATCAGAAACACCGTTTTACTTTTGGACTGAGCTACCTGCGCGCTAATGTAAAAGCGGAATTGAATGAAGATCACGATGATGATCCACGTTTTATTTTAGATTTAAATAGCGACAGTTCCATAAATGGCTTGCTGCAAGATTTCAGGTTCGCAGGGCCTCATTTTGAATATCAGTTCGACTCGCGAAATGACAGGAATTTTGCAGAAAGAGGGATGCGTCTGAATCTGCAAAGCAATTATTTTTACGACATAAATGAGGGGAAGGAAAATGCGGTCTTATTGAGTGCCGATCAATCCTTCTACTTTACTTTAAGTCACAGGTTTAAGACCGTTCTGGCGCTAAGGGCCGGGGCAGATGCAATAATTGGGAATACACCATTTTTTCTTGTGCCGAGTATTGGCGGTTTAAAGAAATTAAGAGGGTTCAGAAGAAATAGATTTCGAGGTGAAAACACCTTTTACCAGAATACAGAGCTCCGATTTAGACTTTTTACTATTCAAAATGAATTTCTGATAAGTGATTTTGGATTTTTGTTACTACATGATATCGGCAGAGTTTGGTCCGAAAATGAAACAGATCTGACGAAGGTATACAGTAGTGCGGAACTCGAAAAATTTGAGAATACCAATGACTGGCATCGCGGTTATGGTTTTGGTCTGTGGCTGGCACCATTTGATATGGCTGTTTTGTCTGCCGACTATTCCTTTGGCAATGGCGGTGATCAATCCCTCTTTGTAAGGCTTGGCTTTTTGTTCTGACAAAAAAAAGCCGTCTTTTTCAAGACGGCTTTAATGATCGTTCTAATTATTATTTAATCGTTTATTATTATAATCGATCTGTTCAATTCTGATTCGTTTGAAATTCTCAAGATATATTGTCCGCTTTTCAAACTCTCAAGATTAAGATTTATTGATCTTTCATTTGTCCTTTCAGAATAAATAACCTTACCTAATAAATCTATGATCTGAACATCATTTTCTCCTTTAGAAATACCGCTTATCGTGATAAGTCCTTGAGAAGGGTTAGGATAAACGCTTAGATTTTGGCCACTTAACTGATTAGAAATTGAATTGACTAAATCCAAATCAGAAGCCCTTCTTGGAAGCAAGAGATAATCTGAGTCAAATGGTGTGCTAAGGTCTAATTGCCCACCGATTCCAGTAACATCATAAATGCCGCTTGGTTCAGTTGATCCATAAAGGTCACAGTCATTATCAATTCTTACGGTAAAAGTATCGGTAGCATTGAAAAACTGTACATCAAAACTTGCACCTGAATTTGTCCAACTACCATCCGATAAATATTCTACATTTTGCAACTGAACTAAATTAGACTCAGAGAATTCATTCAGTAAAGTTACTGCAGAAGGTGTTTTTAAGGTGTTCCCAGTCGATATTATAACAATCGAATCCGCCACAATTCTGGTTAATCCAAATACCTGATCAATGGTCCCGATTACACGCAATTCATCACCTTCCGTTAAGGTATAACCCAAACCGGTAGAAGAAAACACCGCGATACCATCATCATTATTATTTGGATCTATCAACGTGAATTCCAATCCACCTGCAGCGGCTCTGAAGTTTTCACCATAAGCAACACCAGTTAGTTTACACTCTGTTCCAGCTGAATCTGCTACACCGCTTGCATTTGTACCGATGACATCGCCAATAGCGTAGCTTGGTAATCCTGGTCCGGTAACCGGCATAAAGCTTGCTGAATCAATAGCAAATACCTGATATCCGCTTGTATAAGGATCAGAGCCATCAAACTGACCACCAAAGCATACCAGGTCAAATGGTGCAGCCGGAGGTGTTGTCTGACTGTGAATTGGCAAATCACTATCTACTCTTAACACAAATGTATCGATACCATTTGTTATGTCGATATTGAAAGAAGAGCCGCCGGCAGAAGCTGTCCAAATTGCCGGATCCACAAAACTCATATTGTTCATTTGTAACAATTTCGATTCTGTAAATTCTCCAAGAGAGTCTACAATCATCGGAGCAGGAAGCGCATTACCTGACGATATAACGTTA
Organism: Cytophagales bacterium; assembly: GCA_965267555.1. GTDB lineage: Bacteria > Bacteroidota > Bacteroidia > Cytophagales > CCMP332 > CCMP332. The sequence continues at coordinate 3,498,521 of OZ254083.1, forward strand.
ATTACAGTACTGTTGGTAAATTGTGATAAGCCATTGAATTGGCCTACCTGACCTACAATTTCTACACTATCTCCTACATTTAATGCCGGTGGATTAGCACTTCCCGGTTGGAAGATTGAAATTCCTCCGGTAGCATCTTGTAAGGTTACACTTCTATTGCTACCGCCAATATCCGGTGTCGTAACAATCGCATATACCCGACAAACCACGCCAAGTGAATCTGCTACACCAACATTGGTTGTTCCACCTAAATTATCGTTACCTCTAATCGTTCCAATATCATAAGTTGGCACATCATCATTTACGATTGTTAAAGTAAATACAGTATCAAGTCCGTAAAGTGCCCCGGAAATATTTCTCAAAGCAAATTCTACGGTTTTATCTGAGTTTACAAGTGCATTGTCGATTATGGTAACATCGAGTACAAATGAATCAATTGCCGTATTCGAAAAACTTAAAGTGGTATCATTGAATGTAAAATCTGTTCCCGAAGCTGCTGATCCATTGCCTGTGTTGACTACATCTACGGTGGCAGGTGAACTTAAGGTATCACTTGTGGTAATTATAATTTGGTATAAACCTGCATCTTCATCTACATTATCTGCAGCTGAAGAGAATCCAATAACATCTCCACTCACAGTGAGAATTTCCAAATCCGTGTATCTTGAAGGGAATATTTGATATCCTGCATCGTGAGGAGCAGAGAAGTCAAACTGAGAACCTACACCTGTTACATTAAACAGTCCGGTCGGTACAGGATTTCCTTCAAAATCCAATTCGTAATCCCTGTCTACTCTCAATGTAAATGTATCGGACTGAAGTGTTACAATTGTGTAGTTATTTCCACTTCCTGTAATATCAAATGAGTCCTGAGTATTATTCACTATTCTTACAGAATCCAGTTTAACATATCGACCTTCCGTATATTCATTTAATGTGTCAGATTTTTCTGCTGTATACAAATTTGTGTTTCCAATTAGATTTATAGAGTCTGCAGCAAATTGAGTTACACCATTGCTAAAAGCCACTGTACCAAAAACGCGTACAATATCTCCTTCAGCCGTTCCGCTAGGATAACCCGGAATCGGGTCCGCACCTGTAACCCAAATTCCGGCTGTTCCATCCTGCATGGCAAACTCTGAAGAATTAAAACCCTGGTCCGGATTGTGAACTATTCCTGTTAATTGTGCCTGTATTCCAAGAGAATCGGGTGAAAGATTAGAATCCAATCCTTTGACTTGCTCGATCAAATATGCGGAGATAGTACTTCCACAAATTTGTGCATTGTGTATGCCCAGATTGTTAAAATTTTCTCTTGGCAAAACATACCATTGATTGGAAACCGTGTTTGTCCATGAAGTATCACCTGAATTAACAGCGGGATCCCTTACCAAGTCATTTTCATTGGTTGCTCCATTTACACCGTTAATTCCATTTACAGGCCAATTTGACCCCGGATCAACACCGTATACACCAATTACATCAATAATTTGACCCGTGCTATTATTTAAAAGACGTAAGGCATCATCTCCATTGTAAAAAGTTGCAGAACTTGTGGTATCCGCTACGTTGAGAATTTCCGCGGCTGCACTTGGGTTGGCAATAACATATACTTCGCCGGGTGCCAAGCTCCCGTCCATTTGAAAAGTATCGGTATTGGTAGTGCCTCCATTATTATCCCGGAGTACGGAATAATTACTTAAGCTTACGCTTGCATTGGTAGGATTGTAAATTTCCAGTGCCTTGTTATTAGAAGCACCTTCCAGATATTCAGAAAAATACAAATCGGCGCAAGCTGTGGAAACAGCATTAACCTGTATTGTTCCTGACATTCCATTCCCAACATGTGGATCACATCTATAATCGTATGAACCGGGGATTGTAAACACATGTGTAAAAGGCCAGTTGGATGAACCACTTCCCGAAACTGCAAAACCTCCAAAACTTTCAGGGTTTAAAGGGTATGCCGCCTGAGTTCCATTGACATTATGGCTGCCTCCTGAGTTGGTCCAAACTACAGTATCTCCTACGTTGATAGTGAGTGCTGAGGGAATAAAGGCTGAAGCGCCAGAAGTTTGAACATCGAATCGCTGCTGAGCAAATGTGCCTGTGCTCAGTAAAGCAAAAACTAAAAGTAAGCTCGTTTTAAAATGAGTAATAATTGATTTCATAATTGTTTTTTGAGGTGAAAAATCGTTGCAAAACTAAGAGGATTCAAAGTGATTAAAACTTTTATTTATTATTATAATGTAAATTTCTCTTCTTATAAAAATAGCAGCGTAACATTCGCTTAATAAATCAATAGCATTTGACATTATAATTGCTATAAATTATTCAATATATCTCACTTTTAAAAGTCGGTATTTATCCCCAAGTCCAACCCTGGCATAATAAACGCCTCCTTTTAATTTCAAATTTAAGGGAGACCACTGAATCGTGTATGTGCCCGCTTCTCTGAACTCTTTGAAAGGTTCATCAATTTTATGGCCCATGTCATTGTAAATTTTTAAAGATACTTCTCCCGCCTCTTTTAACTCGTATTCAAAGGTAGTGGTATCGTATGTCGGATTAGGCAAGCATAAAACTTCAAGATTTGGTAGTGGTTCGTTTAGAAAGTAATCCTGATTATAATTTGCCGGTTTATGTGATAATTCGTGTTCCTGTCCTTTTGCTATAGCTACTGTCATAAATCCGACGCAAGCAAGACAGATATACTTTGGGAAATTTTTTGTTAATACGGAAAGCAAAAATTAATAATTTGAATTGCCAAATATAATACACCTATACCAAAAGAGTTATTTTTATGCATTGGTATTACTATTATGATTAAAAATATCTTCACGGCATACCTTTTTATATTCATATCTATTGTTTCATTTGGGCAGAATGCACAAAACCGGAATGATAATTTTTCCAACCTTCCACTAAAGGAGAGGATTTATCTTGGAGGTAACCTAGGTCTGCAATTTGGGAATCTGTATACTTTCATTGAAGTATCTCCTCTGGTTGGGCTTTGGGTTAAACCCAGAATTCTTGCCGGTGGAGGACCTGTATACAGATATTTTCGACGCTCCGATTTAAATTTAGAAGATAACCAATATGGGGCTCGTTTATTTGGACGCTATCATTTTGTAGATAATTTATTTGCACATGCTGAGTATGAGCTTTTAAATTTAACGGATTATAGATTTCCACCGGATAATCCAAGAACAAATATAAATTCGGTTCTCGTAGGAGGAGGCTATGTGCAAAACCTAGGGCGCTCCGCATTATTTATTATGGCCCTTGTCAATTTAACAGAAACGGAATTGACGCCTTATTCCAATCCTGTAATACGCGTAGGTTTTAATATCGGGCTCTGAGCTCCCTGAATGCAGCAATAAAATTATACCAACGTTTTTCATTATCGTCCACGCTGATGACTATTTTTTTATGCAATCCGTGTACGATTTGCAACATGCTTCTTCCCTGCCATCCATAATAAAATAGTAGAATCCCAAAAACGATATAGATCAGCGATTCCCAGGGGTTTATTATATTTTTAATAAAGCCTACCCCAGCCAGAGAAGCAATTACGCCTCCCATCACCAACCAGAGAACAGACTTATTATAAACAAATTGAATCGAGTGAATTTCAAATAAAGGGATATCGTATTTTTTCTTTCTTGTTACTATATGAAGTACTTCTTTTGACATATCAATTTTGCCCTTGTCATCATTTTTTTCAAAAAGATTCATGATTGCTATTTTTCTAAATCCTCGCTTACCTTTTCACCTTTTGAAATCCAAAAATTATTGTAGCCTTCTCCGACCGTTATTTTTAGATAATTCATTTGAAGCAATTCGAGTATTGCCAAAAAATTAAAAATTACAGCTACTTTATCCGGATTTGTTGAAATTACATCAACAAATGATACCTTTTCTTTGGTTCCGGTTAGGGTTAAAATATATTTTCTTTGTTTTTCTATCGTATAGGGGTATTCTACAACTTCGTGCTTGGGTAGATTTTTTTCATATTCATACCTTTCGATAACCTTTTGATACACTTTTAACAGCTTGTACAAATCTAGATTTTGTAGCTCGGCCTCTACATTATTTTGGGCGTATAGAGATTTTATTTCTTCGGTGAGGTTTCCGCGGGTCTCCCTGTCAATTCTAGCCGATTCCAGGTTTTTAAAATCATCAACAACCGATTTGTATTTTTTATATTCCAATAAATGTTTAACCAATTCTTCCCTAGGGTCAATTTCATTGCCTTCTTCATCCAGTTCAGGTCTTGGTAGCAAAAGCTTGGATTTAATTTTCATCAATGAGGCAGCCACCCAAATAAATTCGCTGGCAACATCCATATTAAGCTTTTCCAAATGCTGTAGGTAATCGAGAAAATCCCTGGTTATTTTTGAAATTGGAATATCATAAATATCTAATTCATCGCGTTCTATAAAGAATAGAAGCAAATCAAAGGGTCCTTCAAAGAGGGGTAGTTTTATTTCAAAGCTCACGAAATGGGTATCAAGTCCTAATTTTTTGTAAATATCAAAAAAATGTAGCTTTGTTCTCTACAAAACTTCATAGATTGAAACCTTTATATAAGAGGCTTGTTTCTTATTCAAATTTATCGGCATGTTAATTGAACCCGGCAAACTACTGGCTGAAATCAAAACTCCAAGTGATCTCAGGCAATTAAAACCTGAACAACTTCCTCAAGTTTGTGAGGAATTAAGACAATATATCGTAGATACGGTTTCTGTTTATGGAGGTCATTTTGGTGCGAGCTTAGGTGTTGTCGAAATGACTGTCGCAATGCACTATGTATTTGAAACCCCAAATGATCAATTGGTCTGGGATGTAGGTCATCAAGCTTACGGGCACAAAATTCTGACCGGTAGAATGGATCGCTTTCATACCAATCGCATTTATGGAGGTATATCGGGTTTTCCAAAAAGAAGCGAAAGCGAATACGATACTTTTGGTGTTGGTCACAGTTCTACATCGATTTCAGCGGCACTGGGAATGTCCGAAGCTTCGCGTTTAAAGCAAGATCATAATAAACAACACATTGCGGTTATTGGGGATGGAGCAATGACCGGTGGTATGGCATTTGAAGGAATGAACAATGCCGGAACCTCGGATTCCAATCTTTTAATTGTGCTGAACGATAATTGCATGTCCATTGATCCCAATGTAGGCGCTCTAAAGGAATATCTCACCGACATTACCACGAGCCATACTTATAATAAGTTTAGAGATGAGGTATGGAATTTATTGGGGAAAATGAGCAAATTCGGTGCTAATGCACAGGAAATTGCCTCTAAAATTGAAAATGGAATTAAATCGGCCGTTTTAAATCAAAGTAATTTATTTGAAGCTTTAAACCTGAGGTATTTTGGCCCGGTTGATGGTCATGACGTCCTGCATCTTGTCGAAGTTTTCAAAGACTTAAAAGACATTCAGGGTCCAAAAATATTGCATTGCCTTACAATCAAAGGTAAAGGATACCCCTTAGCAGAAATTGATCAAACCAAATGGCATGCTCCGGGAAAGTTTGATAAAATAACGGGTGAGATTTTTAAGAAAACACCTGATAAACCACAGGCTCCAAAATATCAGGAAGTATTTGGTCATACCATCGTTGAACTGGCAAGGGAAAATGAGAAAATAGTTGGCGTAACACCTGCAATGCCCAGTGGCTGCTCTTTAAATATTATGATGAGGGAAATCCCCGAAAGGGCTTTTGATGTGGGAATAGCTGAGCAACATGCCGTCACATTTTCAGCCGGTTTAGCCACACAGGGAATGGTGCCATTTTGCAATATTTATTCCACATTTATGCAAAGGGCATACGATCAGGTTATTCACGATGTTGCCATTCAAAACCTACATGTGATATTTTGTCTGGATCGAGCCGGTGTGGCCGGAGCTGATGGTCCAACACATCATGGCGCTTACGATTTAGCCTATATGCGCTGTATTCCAAATATGGTTGTGTCTGCACCTATGAATGAAGCAGAATTACGCAACATGATGTTTTCAGCCACAAAATTTAATGGCCCTTTTACTATCCGCTATCCCCGAGGACAGGGTGTTATGCCCGAATGGAAAACCGAAATGGAAGCAATTGAAATTGGTACAGGAAGGGAATTAAAGAAAGGCAAGGATATTGCAATATTGAGCATTGGGCATATTGGAAATGAAGCAGTTAAGGCTGTTGAGCGTCTTGAAAAAGAGGGGCTTGATCCCGGATTATACGATATGCGTTTTGTAAAACCACTGGATGAAAAGCTGCTCACAAAAATCTTCAAGAATTACAAATACATAATAACCGTCGAAGATGGATGTATTCTTGGTGGTTTTGGTAGTGCTGTACTCGAATTCATGGCATCCAAAGGTTTTAATTCAAGTGTTAAAATTCTTGGAATACCCGATAGAGTAGTTGAGCATGGTACTCAGCCTGAGCTTTACAAAGAGTGCGAATACGATGCCGATGCAATCGTCAATGCAGCACGCCTTTACATCAATTCTGCTGTAAATATTTAATGTCTTTAACACCCGAACTGAATTATAAAATATTTGGTGAAGGACAAAATCATGTCATTTTTCTTCACGGCTATTGTGAAGTGAAGGAAATGTGGGATGATTTTATACCCCTATTTATAGAATTCTTTAACAGTCATAAATTTATCTGCATTGATTTGCCTGGTTTTGGTAAGAGTCAATTGCCAGATTCATTAAATTCATTATCAGCTGTAGCTGCTTTGGTCGCCGAATTTTTGCGATCAATAGGAATTGACAAAGCAGTCTGGATAGGCCATTCACTTGGAGGCTATGTCATCTTAAATTTGCTTCATGAATATGATGAAATGCTTGAAGTTATTTGTCTTTTTCATTCATCCATCTATTCCGATTCGCCGGAAAAAAGAACGCAAAGAAATAAGACTAGCAATTTTATTCGGAACAATGGAAAAGAAGCGTTTTTGCTAAATTTTATTCCTAATTTATTCTTTGAGAAAAATAGAAGCCCTTGCCAAAAAGAAATTCAAAGCTCCATATCACAAGGATTGCAGAACTCGGAGGAATCTATGATAAAATATATGGAAATGATGCGGGAGCGCGAAGATAAAAGCGATGATTTAGCATTATCAAAAGTGCCGGTTCATTTTATATCCGGTAAAAATGATTCCAGTTTACCTTTTCACATTTCACAGCAACAGATTCGTTTTATATCAAATTGCAGTTTTACAATTTTAGATGACTGCGGTCACATGGGCATGTTTGAATATCCAATTGAGAGTTCAAATTCAATAAAATCGTTTTTATCTAATAATATGTCACTCTAATGAATCAATGCCCATTTAATGGGTTTATTGATTAAAATAATTCCACTTTGGGATTTATGCATTATTTTTATAAGTCAAAATAGAATAAGTGAAGTTGGATTCATCGATTAACATCCTTTCCAAATAGACTTTTTGCAGAAAATATAAGAATCAATTAATTACTAAAATCAGAATATAAATTTTATGAAGACATTGTTCCAATTGAGTAGAACGGCAATTGTATTGATTTTCCTATCGGGAATATTGAGACCGACAAATGCACAAATTGCCAGTGAAGAAGGAAATAATTTTGTTTTTCCTTATGTAAAAATGGATCGAAATTCAGATTTGATTTATCTCGAAGCCAAAAGTATTAAAGCTGAGAATATCAACGATATGAGCGGTAAAGTTGAAATATTTGCCGATGAATTGATTCAAGATGGAATTATAAGAATTTTACAATTTTCAATTTTACCGGATCAGTTTCAAAAAGAGCAAATGGCCTCCAAGGGTGTAATTTTATTGGATTATATACCTAACAGGGCTTTTGTAGCGCATTTAAATCAAAATACGAGATATCAGGATCTTATAAAATGGCATGTACATGCCATGACAGCGATGACTCCCGATCTTAAATTGGACAAATTCATTGCAACTTCTCAGTATCCTGAATATGTCATAGAAGGCGCAAAAAGGCGATTGGTTCTTAGAACTTTTGAAAACATCGATTTCTCGATATCTCATTCAGAAATTGCTGCAATCTCCGACCTTGAAATAATTCAGAGCATGGAAAATCTTCATGCCATTGAAATTTTAATTGATGAGAAAAAGGTCAATTCGCTGGCCGAGAATAAATTCGTGAAATATCTGGAAATAGGGCAAGACGAAGGAAAAGCAGAAAACTTTACCGCCAGAACGCTTCACAGGTCAAATACAATTAATACCTCTTATTTAAGCAGTAAAAAATATGATGGCTCAGGTGTATCCGTAATGATGCAGGATGATGGCGGTATTGGTCCACATATTGATTTTCAAGGCAGAGTAGACCAGAG